>OZ220677.1:1087500-2987679 GCA_965116335.1 Arenicellales bacterium | reverse complement strand
CTACCGTCTTCTCGGTATCTCTGGCGGTGAAGTTCAATGTGCCCGATGAGATCGCGGCATAGTCGGTGGCAGAGGTGGCGGTGCCATCAGTTGTATCAGCGTAACCTACACTGACCGCCTTGCCACTGGCCGGTGTGAGGGTGACCTTGAAGGTCAGGGTCTTGCTGCCACTGTCGCCTTCGGTAACGGTTGGCGCATCAATGGAGAGGGTGGGTGCGCCATCGTCATCGTTGACCGTGACCGCTACATTGTCCGCCGTGACTCCGGTGTAGTCCGATGAACCCGCAACCACCGCATGGGTGATATTACCGGTGCGGGCATCCCCGGCATTGTCCGTGTCGTCGTCCACGGCCGTGGCGGTAACCGTCTGTGCCACATCCCAGTTCGATGGCGTGAAGGTCAGCGAAGTCGGGCTCAAGGTCACCATACCCGGCGCAGTCAGGTTGATTTGTACATCATCTGTCGGCTTGCTGGTGAGCTCTACTGTATAGCTGTCCTGATTCTCGGTCGTATTCTCCGTTTCGGTATTGTCCACCTCTTCCATGCTCAAGGGGTCGCCCGCTATGGTTACGCCGCGCGTGTCGTCATCGGTAATGGTCAGGGTCACACTTTCTGGAGAGGAAACGCCATTACCGCCGGTCGCGGTCGCCGAGACCGTGACCGTCTTGTTGGCTGTGTCTACCTCATTGTCTTCCGCCGTGATAGTGACCGTGCCCGTGCTATCGGTGGCTCCGGCAGCAATGGTCAGAGTCGTGCCACTGAGTGTGAAGTCACCCGAAACCGCAGGAGATACCGCCGCGCCAGCTACCGCCAGCGTCACCGCCTGGCTCGATGGGTGAGACAGGGTCGCAGTCACCGTGGTCACTCCGCCGTCCTCGTCAATGGATGCAGACGACAAGGCCAGCGTGACGGTTGGCTTGGCATCATCATCCGTGATATTGAAGGTCGCTGTACCCGAACCGGAGGCACCACCATGCAGGTTCGCGCCGGAATTGGCATTGAGCGTACCGAGTCCTACCGTGACCGATTCAGTTGCGCCTTCATCTGTCGTATCCGCCGTAGCCGTGAGAATGACCGTAGCGCTACTCGCAGCACCGCTTACGCCGGAGAAGGCAATCGTCGGCGGGCTGTCCGTGAGATTGCTACTGGCAAGATTCGAGTAGCTAACGCCGGTCGGAGTCGAGTTCGGCTCCGCCAGTGTGTAATCTGTGCCAAATGCAGCCGTACCCGCAAAGGTAAGCGGTACATCCAGCGTCTCATCGCCGGTCAGGGTGCGACCGAGCGTGACCGTGATGGTTTTAGTGCCCGCATTCTCGTCAATAGCAGTGGTTGGGACACCCAGCGTTACCGTAGTTGCATCATTATCGGTGATGCTGATGCTGTGCCTGTTTGTACTACCCAGTTTGGCATGAGAACCGGCAGTCAGGTCTACGGTAAACGCTTCGGTGGCTTCGTCTGTAGTGTCATCGGTGATCGTGACCGTAATGGCCTGGCTGGTATCATCGTGGGCAAAGTCAAGTTCTGTACTGGCAATCGCCGTGAAGTCACTGCCACCGGTGGCGGTGCCATCTTTAGTTGCATAGCTCACCGTTGAGGCAACCAGGGTCGTGCCGGTCTTGCGTACGGTCAGGGTTACCGTTCCAATGTTTTCATCAGCATCAGTGGAGGCTGCGGAGAAGGCGAAGGTCGGCGTATCTGCCGCATCGGTAATCGTGCCAGTAGCGGAACCGGCTGTAGTGCTGATATTGAAGGTATTGGTATCGTCCAGCGTCAGCGTGAAGTAGTGGTCGCCCTCGTAAGTCGTGTCTTGTGTAGTGGGTATGCTGATCGTGCCACTGGAATCGCCTTCGGCGATGGTGAGCGTGGCATTATCCGCAGCCGCCGTGTAATCAGCGCTGGTGGCAACCTGGTAGGTATCTGCATTGTTGCCGCGACCGTCAGAAGTCGAGTAGTCAATGGTCACGCCACCACTCGGTGCCGGGTCGGGCAGGGTCACGGTGAAGTCCACATCGCTACCCTCGGCAGCACTGGCAGCCGTGACACTAATCTGGGCATCATCATCCAGTATCAGTACAGAAGCCGTGCCACTGGTACTGATACCACCGGACAAGCCACTCGATGACGGGGCACGGGTACTCGTACCATAAGCAATCGCCACCGTGCGACTGATACGGTCGCTATTGGCAACAGCGGTCAGCGTCAGGGTCGCGGTTTTCGCTTCGGCACCAGATAGTTTAACCGCCGGGTGCTGGGCGCTGTGCGGTGAGGTTGTATCCAGCGTAACCCCGGTGCCACCATCGCCCTTGAGCGCAAGACTGTAATGGTCCGATACGGTCGCGCCGGTTACCGCAAGCGGCACCGTCACACTCTCACCCGCTACCAATGCCCTGCCGAGCGTGATAGTAATGTCTTCTGTACCGGCGTTCTCGGCAATACCGCCAGAATCGGCGCGTGCCAGCGTGACGGTAGTGGGATCATTATCGTTGACCGCTACACTCGCTTCATCGTTGCTCGAATCCACCGTGTAATTCGTACCCGCCTTGACCGTTACGGTAACGGATCCATCTGCCTCATCAGTCGTATCAGTCTGAGTGTTGACTGTATAGGTCTCACTTCTTCGTTCGGCGCGGAAGGTCAAGGTTTGTGCGCCGGTTGTACCGCTTGCGACGAAACCAGCCGTAGCATCTACCACATCCACATTCACGGTCAGATCAGCAACCGGCGCAATATTCGCATTGACTGTAAAGCTCGCCGCCGTGCCCTCGGTCACTGCCGAACCTGCGCTAATGCTCAATTCAGGTACATCGTCATCCGTAATCGTCAACGTCACACTGTCCGGGTTGGCTACCCCACCACCGCTCGCAGTAGCCGAAACAGTCACCGTCTTGTCCAGTGCATCTACCGTATTGTCTACCGCCGTAATCGTCACCGTGCCGGTGCTGGTGGTGGCTCCGGCTGCAATGGTCAGAGTCGTGCCACTGAGTGTGAAGTCACCCGCAACCGCAGGAGATACCGCCGCGCCAGCTACCGTCAGCGTCACCGCCTGGCTCGATGCACCGCTCAAGGTGGCAGTCACCGTACTCCGTCCACTGGTCGCCCCACCGTCCTCGTCAATGGAGGCAGGCGACAAGGCAAGTGTTGCGGTCGGCGTGGCATCATCATCCGTGATATTGAAGGTTGAAGTGCCAGAACCGGATGCGCCGCCATGCAGGTTCGCGCCAGAGTCTTCGTCGAGCGTACCGAGTCCCACCGTGACCGATTCAGTTGCGCCTTCGTCTATATCATCGCTGGTGGCAGTGAGGATGACCGTAGCGCTGCTCGCAGCACCGCTTACGCCGGAGAAGGCAATGGTCGGCGGACTGGTTGCGAGATTGCTACTGGCAAGGTTCGAGTAGCTAACGCCAGTCGGGGTCGAGTTCGGCGCTGCCAGTGTGTAATCGTCACCAAATGCAGCAGTACCCCCGAAGGTAAACGGTACATCCAGCGTCTCATCGCCGGTCAGGGCGCGACCGAGTGTGACGGTGATGGTTTTGGTGTCAGCATTCTCGTCAATGGCAGCGGTTGGGACACCCAGCGTTACCGTAGTCGCATCATTATCGGTGATGCTGATGCTGTGACTGGTTGTACCATCCAGTGCTGCATGAGCGCCGGCAGTCAGGTCTACGGTGAAGGCTTCGGTAGTTTCATCTGTATTGTCATCGGTGATCGTGACCGTAATGTCCTTGCTGTCATCACCGGCGGCAAAGGTCAGGTCTGTACTGGTAATAGCGGTGAAGTCGCTGCCACCCGTGGCCGTGCCATCTTTAGTTGCATAGCTCACGGTTGAGGCAACCAGGGTCGTGCCGGTCTTCTCTATGGTCAGGGTTGCAGTACCGTCATCCTCGTCAAGCATAGTCGAGGCTGCGGAGAAGGCAAAGGTCGGCGTGTCATCCGCATCGGTAATCGTGCCAGTAGCGGAACCGGCTGTAGTGCTGATATTGAAGGTATTGGTACTATTCAGGGTCAGCGTGAAGTAGTGGTCGCCTTCATAAGTGCTGTCCTGTGTGGTCGGTATACTGATCGTGCCACTGGAATCGCCTTCGGCAATCGTGAGCGTGGCATTATCTGCCGCCGCCGTGTAATCAGCGCTGGTGGCGACCTGGTAAGTATCTGTATTAGTGCCGCGCCCGTTAGCCGTTGAATAGTCAATCGTTACACCACCACTCGGCGCCGGGTCGGGCAGAGTCACCGTGAATACTACGGCGCTACCCTCGGCAGCGCTGGCATTGGCAACACTGATCCGGGCATCATCATCCAGTATCGCTATAGAGGCCGTGCCACTGGTACTGATACCACCGGACAAGCCACTCGATGACGGGGCGCGAGTACTCGCACCATAAGCAATCGCCACCGTGCGGCTGATGCGGTCCGTATTGGCAACTGCGGTCAGTGTCAGGGTCGCCGTCCGTGCTCCGGCACCCTCAAGTTTTACCGCCGGATCCTGGGCACTGTGCGGTGAGGTCGTATCCAGCGATACACCTGTACCGCCACCACTCTTGAGACCGAGCGTATAGTGGGTCGATACGGTCGCGCCGGTTACCGCAAGCGGCACCGTGACACTCTCACCCGCTACCAATGCTCTGCCGAGCGTAATGGTAATATCCTCTGTACCGGAGTTCTCGGCAATACCACCCGAACTAGCCCGCGCCAGCGTGACTGTGGTGGCATCATCATCGTTTACGCCTACACTATCTGAGTCATCGCTGGATGATACCGTGTAATTCGTACCCGCCTGTACGGTTACGGTAACGGATCCATCTGCCTCATCAGTCGTATCAGCCTGGGTATTGACTGTGTAGGTCTCATCGGTCCTTCCGGCACGGAAGGTCAAGGTTTGTGCGCCGGTTGTGCCGTTTACGGCGAAGCCTGCCGTAGTGTCTACCTCAACATTGACGGTCAGAGCAGCAACCGGCGCAATATCCGCATTGACTGTAAAGCTCGCCGCCGTGCCTTCGGTAACGGCTGTACCTGCGCTCATGCTGATCTCCGGTATATCGTCATCAGTAATCGTGATGTGGGTTCCATCTACGGTCAGACTGCTGGATGAACCAGTGACACTGATCGTTTCATCCAATTCGTCCAGGTTGTCATCCGTGGGAGTCAGATCAAAGGACTTGGAAACACTCGCATCGCCAGCAGGAATCTCCAGTTCCAAGGTAGATACTGGCGTATAGTCGGTGCCGGATACGGCGCTGTCAGTCGATTTACCTATGGTCACGGTCACCGTCTGGGCATCTGAATAGCGGGTACTGCCATTCACCGTAGCGGTTACAGTAATACTCGTCTCGTCTGCGTCTTCTGCAATTTCTTTCGGGTTTACCGACAGGGTAATGCCGGTGGGGGCTTCATCGTCATCGGTTACGGTGACTGCTACACGATCTACCGTGACACCGCCATAGTCTGATGAACCCGCTACTACCGCATGGGTAATATGTCCCGTGCGTTCATTACCCGCATTGTCGATGGGGTCATCCACCGCAGTGGCCGTGACCGTTTGTGCCTGGTTCCAGTTCGATGGCGTGAAGGTCAGGCTGGATGTGCTCAAGGTCACCAGGTCCGGCGCAGTGAGGTTGATTTGTACATTGTTGGTTGGCTTACTATCCAGTACTACGGTATAGCTGTCCTGGTTCTCGGTCGTACTCTCCGTTTCGGTATTGTCTGCCTCATCCATGCTCAATGGATCACCCGCTATGGTTACGCCTTTGGTGTCATCATCGTTGATGGTGCCCGTGCCATCGAGAGTGGTTGCGCTGCCAGTGAACATGGCATTGCTCGGTGAGGACAGACGCAGGATGATGGTTTCATTCGGTTCGTCTATTTCATCACCGTTGACTGTGACTGCTACCGTCTTCTCGGTATCTCTGGCGGTGAAGTTCAATGTGCCCGATGAGATCGCGGCATAGTCGGTGGCAGAGGTGGCGGTGCCATCAGTTGTATCAGCGTAACCTACACTGACCGCCTTGCCACTGGCCGGTGTGAGGGTGACCTTGAAGGTCAGGGTCTTGCTGCCACTGTCGCCTTCGGTAACGGTTGGCGCATCAATCGACAGGGTCGGTTCGCCATCTTCATCGTTGACCGTGACCGCTACATTGTCCGCCGTGACTCCGGTGTAGTCCGATGAACCCGCAACCACCGCATGGGTGATATTACCGGTGCGGGCATCCCCGGCATTGTCCGTGTCGTCGTCCACGGCCGTGGCGGTAACCGTCTGTGCCACATCCCAGTTCGATGGCGTGAAGGTCAGCGAAGTCGGGCTCAAGGTCACCATACCCGGCGCAGTCAGGTTGATTTGTACATCATCTGTCGGCTTGCTGGTGAGCTCTACTGTATAGCTGTCCTGATTCTCGGTCGTATTCTCCGTTTCGGTATTGTCCACCTCTTCCATGCTCAAGGGGTCGCCCGCTATGGTTACGCCGCGCGTGTCGTCATCGGTAATGGTCAGGGTCACACTTTCTGGAGAGGAAACGCCATTACCGCCGGTCGCGGTCGCCGAGACCGTGACCGTCTTGTTGGCTGTGTCTATATCATTATCTACCGCCGTAATCGTCACCGTGCCGGTGCTGGTGGTGGCTTCGGCAGCAATGGTCAGAGTCGTGCCACTGAGTGTGTAGTCGCCCGCAACTGCAGGAGATACCGCCGCGGCGGCTACCGTCAGTGTGACATCCTGGCTCGATGGGTGAGACAGGGTCGCAGTCACCGTGGTCACTCCGCCGTCCTCGTCAATGGATGCAGACGACAAGGCCAGCGTGACGGTTGGCTTGGCATCATCATCCGTGATATTGAAGGTCGCTGTACCCGAACCGGAGGCACCACCATGCAGGTTCGCGCCGGAATTGGCATTGAGCGTACCGAGTCCTACCGTGACCGATTCAGTTGCGCCTTCATCTGTCGTATCCGCCGTAGCCGTGAGAATGACCGTAGCGCTACTCGCAGCACCGCTTACGCCGGAGAAGGCAATCGTCGGCGGGCTGTCCGTGAGATTGCTACTGGCAAGATTCGAGTAGCTAACGCCGGTCGGAGTCGAGTTCGGCTCCGCCAGTGTGTAGTCGTCACCGAATGTAGCCGTACCCCCGAAGGTAAGCGGTACATCCAGCGTCTCATCGCCAGTCAGGGCGCGACCGAGCGTAACCGTGATGGTTTTGGTGCCCGCATTCTCGTCAATAGCAGTGGTTGGGACACCCAGCGTTACCGTAGTCGCATCATTATCGGTAATGCTGATGCTGTGACTCTTTGTACTACCGAGTTTGGCATGAGAACCGGCAGTCAGGTCTACGGTGAAGGCTTCGGTCGCTTCATCTGTAGTGTCATCGGTGATGGTGACCGTAATGGCCTGGCTGGTATCATCGTGGGCAAAGGTCAGGTCTGTGCTGGCAATCGCCGTGAAGTCACTGCCGCCGGTAGCGGTGCCATTGGTCGTGGCGTAGCTCACGGTTGAGGCAACCAGGGTCGTGCCGGTCTTCTCAATCGTCAGGGTCAAATTCCCGGCATTCTCGGCGGCATCGGTCGATGCGACAGAGAAGGCGAAGGTCGGCGTATCTTCCGCATCGGTAATCGTGCCAGTAGCGGAACCGGCTGTAGTGCTGATATTGAAGGTATTGGTACTATTCAGAGTCAGTGTGAAGTAGTGGTCGCCCTCATAAGTATTATCATCGGTGGTGGCTATGCTGATCGTGCCACTGGAATCGCCTTCGGCGATGGTGAGCGTGGCATTATCCGCAGCCGCCGTGTAATCAGCACTGGTGGCGACCTGGTAAGTATCTGTATTAGTGCCGCGACCGTCAGCCGTTGAGTAGTCAATCGTTACGCCACCTGATGGCGCCGGGTCGGGCAGGGTCACGGTGAATACTACGGCGCTACCCTCGGCGGCGCTGGCAGCCGTGACACTGATCTGGGCATCATCATCCAGTATCAGTACAGAAGCCGTGCCACTGGTACTGATACCACCGGATAAGTCACTGGATGACGGGGCACGGGTACTCGTACCAAAAGCAATCGCTACCGTGCGGCTGATACGGTCGGTATTGGCAACAGCAGTCAGCGTCAGGGTCGCGGTTTTCGCTCCGGCGCCCTCAAGTTTTACCGCCGGGTGCTGGGCGCTGTGCGGTGAGGTTGTATCCAGCGTGACCCCTGTACCGCCACCACTCTTGAGTCCCAGCGTATAGTGCGTGGTCTCAGTCGCTCCGGTCACAGTCAACGGTACGGTGACACTCTCACCCGCTACCAATGCCCGGCCCAGCGTAACGGTAATATCCTCTGTCCCCCCATCCTCGGCAATACCACCCGAACCAGCCCGCGCCAGCGTGACCGTAGTAACATCGTCATCGGTGATGGCGCCACTTGCGCTGCCCTCACCCGCTACCGTGGAGACTGTGGCGTTAGCCGGAGTGCCCAGCGTAACCATCACGGTCTCATCCGGCTCGTCCAGTGTGTCGCCCTTGATCGAGATAATAATGTCAGCTCTTGCCGAACCGGCGGCAATGGTGACTGATTTGAGATTGGGCTCGATATAGTCATCGGTGGCCGTAGCGGTTCCGGTCAGTGTATAGGGCACCGTGACCACCTTGCCGCTCATGGCAGACAAACTCACCGTGAAGCTCATGTTCACTGTCGTATTGGAGTTGTCGCCTTCGGTGACTGCGGTCGCATCGGCTACCGACACGGTAGGGGCATCGTCATCATCGTTGACCGTGACCGCTACACTATCCACCGTGACACTGCCATAGTCTGATGAACCTGCTACCACCGTGTGGCTAATATCGCCGGTGCGCTGATCCCCGGCATTGTCCTTGTCGTCGCTCACGGCAGTGACAGTAACCGTCTGTGCCACATTCCAGTTCGACGGCGTAAAGGTCAGGCTGGATGCGCTCAAGGTCACCATCTCCGGCGCGGTCAGATCAATCCGCACATCATCGGTCGGCTCGCTGGTGAGTACGACCGTGTAAGTGCCCTCATTCTCTTTGGTTTCCTGAGTATCCGCATCGTCCACCTCCGCCAGACTCAAGGGACCACCCACCACCGTCACGCCCCGCACATCGTCATTGGTAATAGTGCCGGTTCCAACGCCTGCGCCCGCCTCAGAGGAAATTGTGGCATTAGTCGGCGCGTCGAGGGTGACGATGATGGTTTCATTCGGCTCCTCAATGGCATCGCCCTGGACCGGAATCACGATCTCACCACTGCTATCCCCCGCCTCGATAGTCAGGGATTGGGTGGCGGGGGCATCGTAGTCGCTGCCATCGGTGGCGGTGCCGGTCAGTGTGTAAGGCACGGTCACGTCCCGGCCACTGACTGCCGACAGGCTCACCGTGAAGGTCATGTCAGTGGTCGCCGCCGTGTCGTCTCCTTCGGTCACTGCCGTTGCATCAGCCACGGATACAGTTGGCCCCAGGTCGTCATCGGTGATGGTGATGCTGGCTGGCGTGATGACCAGCGAGCCGGATTTGCCGGTGACACTCAGGGTCTCATCGATCTCATCGATCTCATCATCGGTGGGATCAAGGCTGAAGCTGCCAGTAGCGCTACTCTGGTTCGCGGGGACGATGAAGGTAAACTTCTCCACGGCTGTGTAGTCGGTGCCGGAGATAGCGGTATCGTCCGCGCCGCCGCCCACGGTGATCTCGATGTCCTGATCTTCTGTGAATGAACCGCCGTCCTTGCCGGTAGCGGTAACCGTAATGGTAGTCGCGGCCTGGGCGTTCTCGGCAACGGAGCCCGGACTCACCGACAGGTCGAAACCGTCCGGGCCTTCCTCATCGTCTACAATCGTGATGGCGACCGTGTTATCGGTCGTGGTCGCGTCACCATCGTCGCTGGCGCTGATACCGCCCTCGAGATTGGTGGCGAGCGTGCTCGCGGTCAGGTCGCCGAGGGCGATCTGGATAGTCTCGTCCTGGAAGTCGCCGTCATCGCGGTTGGTGGCGGTGAGGGTGATGGTGGCGGTCTGTACCTTGTTCGATTCTCCGGCCTTGCTGAACTTGATTTTTGGCGTGGCGCTGTTCTGGTCGCTAACCGTGACCCCGTTACCGCTCGCCGTCAGGGTGAAATCAGCGCTCGCGGCGCCGGGTAGCGCGGCCCCGGTGCTGGTGGTAATCAGCAGCGGAATCTCGGCGGTTTCGACAAGTGAATCTTCGCCGAAACGAAATGCGGTATTTTCGAGTGGCCGCTCCAGCGTCAGCGTCAACTCAGCCGTAGTCTGGTCATCCCCCTCATTAATTTCAACATCGGTCGATGGCGACAGGGTAACCGGCGTCGGGTCGTCGTCAATAATCCGAATATATTTGGTGCCGCCTTTAGGGGGAGTTTTCACATCCCGGTGGCCTGTGCGTTCAAATAGAAGACCAAAGTACTCGGCGCCAGCCTCATCCTCATCATCGTCAATGACTGGCAACAGTATGGATGGGGGGTCATCCGGGGTCACCTCGCCTTCGTGCTTACCATTGGCTGGTACTGTGATATCAGTGCCCGCGGTTACGCCGAAACGGGGTCTGGCTGTATAGACAAGAAATGAGGAGACTGCGGTCTTCCCTGTGCGGACAAGGGGGAACTCCGGGTTGCCTTCATTCACCTCCACAACAACCTTTGTGTCCGTATATTTGAAAGACGGGGCACCTACATCGTCTACGATACTGAATTCTATTTCTTTCGGAGTGCCCTTATTGACAACATCCGGCTCCGAAAATGACAATTCGCCCATCTTCACCGTGAAAGTCCGGAGACCCTGGTAGATGCCATCGGCGGGAATATTCACCGTGATCTTTTCCGTTGAATTATTCAACTTCCTTCCGCCCGGTACAACGATTTTTGTGACTGGATTGATGTCCGCCGGTTTGGCCGTATCGTAGGTATACAGCAACGGAATAGTCAGTTTATTCGACACGGCCTTGTCAGTCACCAGTGGGATGAGTACACCCGGCGAGCCTCTCGGGATCTGTGCGCTCGCTTCGGTGAACCTCAACGTGGTCGGGCCATCAAAGAAGTCATCAATCCCGACGTCGATGGATGTCGTATCTCCCGCTTCGAGACCGGCAGGCAGCGTACCGAGCGCGATGGTGAAGGTCTCGTCCGGCATCTCATGTTCGGTGTCATCAACAATCGGAATGCTCACCGTAGCGCTGCGTTTACCTGCTTCGATGGTGACATTGGCGACTTCGGTAAAGTCTTCGGCCTGGGCAGTGCCGAGGGTGTAATTGAGCGGGATGGTGATGGCGCGCGCCGGGGCGGTCAGCGCGGAGTCGAGAGTCGCGGTCAGTTGTACGCTGTCAGGACCCTCCTGCACCGGGTTTTTCGCCACCGACAGGCTGACCTTGCGCGCTATATCTGCCGCATCGTCGATGGCGATTAGCGCCGAGGTTGTCGTACCGGCGATCAATTCCCGCGGCAACGCATTCGTATCGAAAGCTACGGTGAAAGTCTCATTCGGCGTCTCATAAGCGGTATCATCGACCGTGGCGAGCGTAGCGGTGCCGCTGGTCTGCCCCGCAGCAATCGTGATGCTGTTGACTGCCGTGTAGTCGGCGGTGACGGCAGTACCTTCAGTGTAGGTGAGCGGGATGGTGACCGCTTTCTCTGGATAGACCGCCTGTGGAATAGTCGCAGTCAGCGTGACTTCGGCGCCCTCGGCCACCGGGTCCGGCGCGGCGGAGAGTTCCACCGGGCGGCGGTTGTCGGCAATGACCATGACACCGACCGGGAAGTTACCGCTGAGCGCATAATTGGGGTCTGTGCTGGTGACCGCGTGGGTAATGGTGAGCGTACCCTGTTCCAGGCCGGAGACCGCGATGGACTTCGGTTCTTTCCAGTCGGTGTCGGTAAAGGTCACCGCGCCGCCGACTGTGGCGAGCGTCTCGTCGCCGATGGTCGGCGTGACCGTGACGGTGGTATTACTGGCAGGCTGGCTGGTGAGCCGGAGATGATAGATTTCCTGACCGGCCGGTTCCGCCACTTTGAGCTTGTTGCTGCCGTTGTCATGGCTGAGCATCAGGTCATAGCCGATGTCATTAACGGTGACGCTGACATCCTCAATCGAGCCGGTATAATCCGTGTAGTTGGTGATGCTGTGCGTGAGCGCGAAAGTATCGGCTTCGCCGTCGTCATCGATCACTGGCGCAATGGTGATCATCTGTGGATCCTTCCATGTGCCGCTGGCGCCGGGAGTGAAATCAACCGTAGCACTCGAACCGGCCGTACCGCCAGGTCCCTGGACGGTGAGCGAATCCTGATGGGCAGTGGGCACATTAACCGTGAGGGTGGCGGTCTGTACCGGATCGGTGGCGAGTTCCACCATGTAGCTGCCGGTCCTGGCAAGATTGTTCTCACTGACCGTGGTCTTCTCGTTATAGATGGATACGCCGGCGCCGCCCTCATCATCCAGCACGGTGACCATGGCCTGGTTGCCGGTCGGATCGATGGCGTATTCTAAATCGAGGTTGCTGACACTACTGTCGTTGGGCAACAACTCTACAGTAATCGTGCCGTCCTTCTCGCCTTTGGAATCGTCGATGGTGGGCACATTGTGAGTTCTCTCGGTCCAGCCCTTCAACAGCTCGACGGTCTGGATACCCAGATGTTCAGGCTTCACGAGGTCGCCGCGCTGCGAAATCCGTACCCGCACCACGGTGCGGCCTTTTTCTTTCCAGCTAGGATGTGCGCCTTCTGTGCTACGGTTCACGGTAAATACCGCATTGCCGCCTTCGGAGACGCTGGCGCTGGCCGCTGACAGACTGACGGTAGGCCCGCCATCGGTATCAATGATGCGTGTGGTCGCGCTGCTCTTGTCCGGCACCAGGGTATAACCTGTGCCCGCATGGGCTTGCAGGGTGACGGAGCCGGTGGGTTCGTCAATCTGATCGTTTTCAATACGGAACTCAACCACCTCAGGGGCCGCCTGCCCGGCCTGGATGACATAGTTTCTCTTGCCGGGCTGGGCGCCATTGGAATCAATCACGTCTCCTGTCTGACTCAGTGTGGCGCTGACCGTAATATCGGTCTGTGGCACCGGCTCGGCATAGATATACATTTTGGGATGTGGGTCCCGGCTACCGCCCGCGTCCTCGCCTTCGCGGAGTTCCGCGACCTGGGCCTCCACACGCACTACCGGCGTACCGTCATCATTGACGATCTTGACGCGGGCCGTGTCGGCGGCGCCCTTCTCGACGCCGCCGTAGACAGTCTGGTGCGCTGTGAGTGTGCCGAGGCTTATATCCAGCGTGCGGGTATTGTTATCGTTGTTGTCGATAGTAGTCAGGGTGAGTACCGCCTTTTTCGCGCCCTCGCCACTGAAACGCACCGCCGGGTTCTGGGTGCTGTAGGAGCCGGAGTCCAGCCAGGTAACGCCAGTCTGGGTGCCGGGCTTGAGGCCCAGCGTGTAATGCGTACCGACTGTTGCACCGGCTACATTGAGTGGCACAGTCACAGTCTGGCTTGAGCGATTAAGCGCGATGCCGAGACTAATCTCGAACTCGGCGGTGGCGCCGTCCTCGGAGATCGGATAGCAGGCATTATGGCCGCAATCCCGCTCGATGCTGACGGCAGTCTCATCGTCGTCTTTCACCAGTCTGGAGTACGATTCGCGCCACCCCAGACGATAGGCATCATCAGCGATCAGAGTGACATACACCAGCCCCCCGATTTCATCCTTTTCATCATTGACGGTGGGCACATTGACAGCGACCTGCTTTGCGCCACTCTTCAGCGTCACCGTCTTCTTGCCTTCCTCACCTGTGGCAACATAGTTGGAACCCGCTCTTTCACTGACAGCGAAGTGCACCGTCATATCGGCCTGCGGCGCCGGGTCGGCCTTGATCACCATCTTGACCGTGCCGCCTTCGGTCGGTGAATTGTTAAACGTTTCACCGGTTGCCCAGGCGACTATCAGTTCCGGCTTCAGTCCCTCGTCATCCTGGATGGTGATGCCCACACTGTTCTCGGACGTTTGCGGGTCGTTGTCGGCGTCATGGGCCACCACTCCGCCACTGATGCGGGTAGCGAGGCCGTTCGCCTGGAGGTCGCCGAGAGTGATGTTGAGCACCTCATGATCCTCCTCCCCGTCATCGCGGGCGGTAGCAGTGAGGGTAAGGGTCGCCTCGCGCACGCCAGCGCCGCCGGTGAACTTGATGCGGGGATTGACGGTGCGTACCAACGTGCTGCTGACGCCTGTGCCGGTGGCTGAGAGAATATAGTCACGGTCAGCATCGGTCAATTCGGCGATGACCGCGCCGGTGCTGCTGGTAATGGCGAGCGGAACCTCGACGACCTCACCGGCGACCAGAGCGCGACCGAGGCGCAGGGTGAGCGTGGCGCTGGTACTGGTATCGCCTTCGGTCAGTGTGCTGGATGCACCGGCGACCAGCGCGATGGTAGTGGCATCGTCATCAGTGACGGTCACTACCGCGTTACCTTTGGCTGTGGACACGTTGTATTCGCCGTTATCCGCCGCATCCAGAGTCAGGGTCAGCGAGCCGTCCGCTTCATCGGTATTATCGGCTTGCGTGGCGATGGTCTGAGTCGCGCTAGTGGTATTCTTCGGGATGGTTACCGTGGTCGTATTGGTGAGCGTCTGGGCAGGGACGAAACTGCCTTGCCGGGTGAGCGTGACATTGACCGTAATGTCTACCGGGATAGAGACGCTGCTGGTGACTGTATAAGTCGCCTGGCTGCCCTCGGTGATTTTCTGGCCGCTCTTGTCCACCGCTACGCTGATCTCCGGGATGACGCTGTGATCGAGCAGGGTGATGGTCGCGGAATTGACGGTGAGACCCTGCACTGCGGGCGTGAGCGTGCCGGTGACGGAAATCGTCTCGTCGTCCTCCTTTGCGCCATCATAGACCGGCGCCAGGGTGAAGCTGCCCTTGACACTGCTTTCGCCCGCCGGAATCTTGAGGTCGAACGCGGTGACAGCCTTAAAGTCGTCGACCACGGTGGCAGTACCGCCGACCACCGAGACACTCAGGGTCTTGTCATCGGTGAACACGCTGCTGCCGTCAATGGTGGCAGTGACCTCGACAGACGGCGGGCTGGCGATATTCTCGGACACTTCATCCTGCGCCCCGTCTGTAGCGGTATCGGTATCCACCGTCAGGGTAATGCCGGTCGGCGTAGCGTCATCGTCTGTGATTTTGAAGCTGCCCGTGTTAGCGGTCGCATGAACTTTCGCTCCCCCGTCCAGGCCCGTACCGGAGTTGGCATCGAGCGTACCGAGGCTGACGGTGACCGTTTCATGGTCGCCTTCATCAGCCGAGTCCGGAGTCGCGGTCAGCGTGAGGATTGCGGTCCTGGATGCGCTGTCACCGCCAGTGAAGGTGACCGTGGGCGGATTGGTTTTCAGGTCGGTACTGGCGAGATTGGCAAAGGCGACGCCGGTGGGTGGCGTTTGCGGGGCGCTCAATGTGTAGTCCTCGCCGAAATCGGCATCGCCGGTGAAGTCGAGTGTCACTGGCAGTACTTCGCCGGTGGTCAGGGGGCGGGCGAGGGTGACGACAAGTTCCCGGGTTCCAGCATTCTCGACGATGGGCGCTGGATTCACGCCAAGCGAGACCACAGTCGGGTCGTCATCGGTAAGCTCGACCGTGGCGGAGGGGGTGACGCCGAGCCGGGCGGCGGTCGGGTTGCTGAGAGTGACGGTAAAGTCTTCTTTCAGTTCGTCAATATCATCGTCCTTGAAGGTCACGGTGACGGGTTTCTCGGTGGCGCCTGTGGCGAAATTGAGAGTTGTATTGGCCGCGATGGACGTGTAATCACCGGGCGCGGTCGCCGTGCCATCGGCGGAGGCGATATCCACGGTCGCGGGCAGTTCAGTAGCGCCGGTCTTGGTGACCTTGAATACCCGGTTCTTGTTCTGGTCGCCCTCGGCGCCATGCAACGGGTCCGGCGGCACCAGCTCGAATACCGGCCGGTCGGCCTCGTCGGTGATGGTGATAATGGCGCTGTTGTTATTCCTGTCCGTGCTGACACCGCGTGTGCCACCGCTAAAGAGATCGACTCCGAAGGTCTCATTGCCCTCGTAGATCGCGCTGCCCTCGGCCTCGTTGACAGCGGACAGGGTGACGGATGCAGAGGTGGAACCTGCCGGGATGGTGACTGTTGTTCTGGTAGTCGGGGTGAAGTCGTCGCTTTCCGCAGTCGTGCGTACTCTCTGACCTCCGCTAGTCACCCTTCCACCAAAGGTGAAGCTCAGGTTTCCTGTCGTGTCCACCGTGTGAGCGCGGTCGAGTTTGGCTTTGACGGTGATGCTCTTGCCCTCCTCCACCGTTGTCGTCAGCGCTTCCAGAGTCAGCGTGCGGTTGCCGGTATCGGTGACGGTGAACTCGACCGGCGAGGTCGCCATGATCTGGTAGTAGTCGTAGTCGTTATTGGATTCCCAGGTATGCGCGATCTGGACACTGCCCGCGCCCTGGCCGGTCACCGTAACGGTCTGCGGCGTATTCCAGTTCGCAGGAGTAAAAGTCAGGTCGCCGCTGACCGTAGCGATGCGTTCATCGCTGCTGACCGGCGTGACGACGACATTATCCGAGGGTTTGCTCTTCAGTTTGACGGTATAGGTGCCGGTATTGTTGACAGTCAGACGGGATGGAGAGGGTGAAGTGAGCGTGAGTCCGGCGCCAGCGTCTACGGCAGTCACGTTCAGAGAAACGGGGTCCACCCCCGTATATCCGGTCGGTGTGAACCACAGGAAAGCAGTTTTAGTTTCTGCATCCGTGTCGTTCAGTGCGTTGATGGTGACCGTTTGTTCATTGCTCCAGTTCGATGCCTTGAACGACAAGGATGCAGGGTTTACGGTGAGATTTGTGGAAACATCGTCTCCCCGTGTTTGGGGGCTCAGAGAGAGCGCCACATTGGCCGTTGCTCCCGGATTGGTAGCGAGCTTGACCTTGAGGGTCTTGCTCGTGCCCTCGCTAATATCCATCGCATGGTTGTGCGAAAACAAAAATCCCGGGTTGAGACTGGCAGTATCACCGTTTTGTTTATCATCGTCGAGGATACGAAATTGTATGTTCGGTTCCGGCTTTGGCCTGCCTTCGGCACCGCCGCTAAGCCCCGACTGCCCGTAAAAATTATGAATCTTCACCTGGACTTCCTCATAAGGTTTCCTTGTGGGAGCTAATCCCGGCTGCTCGACTACCGTATCCTGTTTGGCAGTGAGCGTAAAGGTGGCACGCTTGTCCGCATTTCTACCGCCGGTAAAGACAATGGCGGGCCGATTGACTGATGCATCCGTACTGTCGAAGTGCTTATAGGAAACGCCGGATGGAAGTGGCGATGGAGGCGACAGGGTAAAGTCCGTACCCAGATCGGCATATTTGGTGGCGGTTGTGAATGCAAGGTTGATCGGCAGCACTTCCCCATCCACCAGAGCGCGGTTCAAAGTAATGGTGAAGGTCTTGCTGCCACCCGCTTCGACAATATCGCCATCCGGCGCCGTCATGGTGACCAGGGTCAGGTCGTCATCTTCCATGGTGAAGCTGAACGCTTTGCTCGCCGGATCGAATTTGTAGCTGGCATCCTCGACCAGGGTCAGTGTGATCGAGCCATTGGGTTCGTCGATGGCATCATCATCCAGATCGAGAAAGAGGTCCGCGTACCCGTTTCCCGCGGGGATGGTCAGCTTTTGTCTGCCGAGACTCTCCGATTTCAGATAACGCCCTTCCTGCGTCACATCAACGTACACATCGACGGCATAATCGGGAGTAGAAGGAAAGGTTTCAAGCTCCGCTTCGATCTGTATTCCGACACTAGGTCGTGATTCTCCGAGATCGCGCAAAACAAACTGATTAAAAAACGCAAACCCCACAGTCGGCGGCGGCTTGTCGTCATCGACGATCTCAACGGTGAAGGTACAGAGTCCATCATAGCAGGAAGAACCACCGTATCCGACTGCGCCTCCGAGACCGCTAAGATCTACCTCGGTATAGAAGTATTCGTCATCCTCATCATCATCCTGATTGGTGGTGATGGAGCCGGTGCCGGTTTTCTGTCCGGCCTTGATGGTGATGTTGGCCAGGCTGCCGTAGTCGCCTGCTTCGGCAGCGTTGGGATCGGGGTCGGAGTCGGGGTCATAATAACTCCTGCCAGGAGTCATCGTCACCGGCAAAACAATATCCGCGCTATGCGCCCGATCAAGTGTCGCCGTGACGGTGATCGATTCGCCTTCGTCCACCGAGACATCGGCATTATAGTTGTCCGCACCCGCCTCTGGCGTAGCGGTCACCGTCAACTCCGGCTTGACCACCGCAAACGCTTTGGTGTCCTTGATGGTAATAGTATAGCCCGCGCTACTCGCAACTACGCCGGTGGGCAGTGGCGTGCCGACTCTCACTGTGAAGGTATCATCATCCGTATCGGCATCGCCGATGGTGGTGAGAGTGCCGGTGCCGCTGGTCGCGCCTTTGGCGATGGTGATGCCGGTGGTGGGGGTTGCATAGTCGCCGTTCTCTGCCGTGCCGTTGGTCAGCGCCAGTGGCACGATGACATCGGCATCGAAGATACCGTTGGCGGTGGCGGTGAGGGTGGTGGTGGTGTCTTCATCGACCGGATTGGGGCTGGCGGTGAAGGTGATGCTGTGACCGAGGCCGTCATCGGTGATGGTGACTTTGGCCGAGTCCGGGGTGCCGGTGGACAGGTTGGTCGGCAACGGCGAGCCGAAGCTGACGGTAAATTCCTCACTGGCTGTATCCTGATCACGAATCGTGGCAATGTCGGCGGTCGCCGAGGTCGCGTCGGCGGTCGCCGAGGTCGCGCCTGCCGCCACCTCGATGCTGGCGGGCGCCTGCCATTCGGTCGCTTCCGCCGGATTGCTTCCTGAACCAGCCACCGCGATGGGGATGGCGGTCCTGGCGGCGAAGGCGCGATCCAGGCTGATGGTGATGGTAACGGAGTCACCGTTGTCGACCGCGGTTGCGCTGCTCTTGAGGGTGGCTTCCACGCCCTTGCCGTCATCGTCGATGCTGACCGTCACTGCGGACGGGTCCCCGGCGGCGAGACCATCTGGCAACGTACCGAGGGCGAGCTTGACCGTGTCATCATCCTTGTCGGCGTCGAGATGGGTGATGAACTCGGTGGTGCCGGTCTGCTCACCTTTGAGTATGGTGATACTGGCCGGGGCATCGTAGTCGGTGGTTTCTGCGGTGCCGTCCGTGCTGCCGGTGGTGGCGTTGATGGGGATGGTCACATCGGCAACCGGGGCGAGGCCGTTGATGGTAGCGGTGATGGTGGCCTTGTCGCCCTCCGTGACGTTGGCATCGGCGCTCAGCGTGACCAGCGTATCCTCGTTATCGCTGATCCGGACGGTAGCCGCATTGCCCGGTGCGGTGGCGACCACGTAACCAGCGCCGGTAGCGAGCGTAGCGCTGAGACTGCCGTCCACCTCGTCTGTCTCGTCGTCCACAGTGGCGATGGTGATGCTGGCGGTGCCGGTATCGTTGATGGAGATAGTCTTGCCGGCGCCGACATCCGTCGCCGCGACAAACTCGCCGGTCTGCGCCAGATCATAGCTGACATCCAGAGTCTGGCCCGTACCCGGCGCAGGTGAGACAGTCAGGTTGAAGACGGCATCGACGCCCTCGGTGACATTGCCGTCAGAGGCAATGCTAACCGTCGGGTGCTCGATAATCTCGACTTCAATATCGTTCTGTGAGCCGGATGCGGTTTCCGTGGCGCCGGGGTCGAAGCGGACGCCGTCTGTATTCAGGTTGGAGACCGGCGTATCATAGCCAACAGTCATGGTTTCCGAGCCGCCCTCGGCCTCTCCATCGGCCAGCGCGGCGACCTCGAAGACTATCTTCTGTGAGTTGCCGCGTACATCGCTGTCGATCTTGCCGGTGCCCGTGAGTACCAGGGCCGGGGCGCTGGCGCTGTAGGGTGCATTGGTGATGACCGTACCGCCGGAAACGACACTGACCGCATAATCGGTAGCGGTGATGCCCGTACCGCCGATTTTGAGCGGTACGCGCAATTCTTCACCGGCGTAGAGCGAGCGGCTGGTGGTGGCGAACTCGAAGGTGGCCTTGTCCGACCCGCCCTCCTGAATCGTACCGGAATCGGTACGCGTGAACTGGATTTCCGTGAGTTGGGCATCCTCGACGAAGAAGTCGGCGGTTGCTCCAGCCGTGGGGATTTCAACCATCGCAGGCAAGTGGTTGTCGGGGTCGGCTTGCAGAGTGACGGTGAGCTTCTCGAACTTCTCATCGACGGAGTCGCTGAGCAGATTGAAGACGTGGACTGTGGTTTCCTGAGAAGCCCCGCTTCTGCTCCGGTCGAGACTGGCGTCCACGCATTTCTCGCCGGAGGGAAGCAGCGCAATGTCGCGTTTCGCCAACGTAGCCTCGCCATCCTGGAAGCAGACACGGAAGCTGACCGCTGGCAGGAAACCTTGGTAGCCGTCTCCTTGCAGCGTAACCTCAACATTGGCCGAATTCGGGAGAGGAGTACCATGCTCAAGCTCCTCAGGCTCCTTGCCGCTGAACATCGAGTCGCTGAATTGCAGCTTCAAGGTCTCGGTGAGTGTGGTGTCGATAAGGATGGCGGTGATGTCTGGCCCGGTGGTGGTCGTGCCGTAGCCGCTCACTGCATGGGTGATGATCGCTGCCTGACCCGCACCCACAGAACCAGCCGGAGAGCGAAGGCTCACTGTCTGTGCCTGGTTATAGTTGCTGGCAGTGAACGTGAGAACAGTCGGGCTGACGACCAGTTTCGTGGTGTCACTCGAGGCGATGGTTACGGTCGCCTCGTCCGTAGGCGGATGACTCAGTTTGACGGTATAGGTGAACGCTTCCTGGCCTTCCCAGACTTCCACTGCCGTGCTTGTCGAGAGCTCGACCTCGCCGCCACCGCGATCCGATACCTGTACCTCGACTGAGGGTTTCAGGCTCCGCCAGTTCAGGCTGGGGCTGACGCTGTGCGTGAGAGTGACGGTTTCGTCGATGAAATTACCGTCGTCGGCTGGCGCGGTGACGGTGATGGTCTGCGGGGTCTTCCAGCTGCCACTGGCACCGCCGGTGAAAGTCAGTTCGGCACGGGCGCCAGCCTGCCCACCCGGCGCCTGCACCTGCACGGATTCCCGATGCCCCTGTGGCACTTCGGCTGTGAGGGTGACGGTCCTGCCGGGGTCGCGCTCCAGTTTCACTGTATAGGTTTCGGCTGGCCCGCCTTCGATAACCGGCACCGCATCGCGACTGAAAATCGGTGCGTTGCCTGCGTCCATGAGCGTGACCGGCAAATTCCCTGCGCTCAGATGCCAGGCCGGGATGCCAGCGCCGTGCGCGTGGACAATCGGCAGTGCGCTCTGGTCGCTGGAGTCGCTGTCCGCAATGTGCTTGACCTCAATGGTTTGCGGGGTCTTCCAACTGCCATTGGCGCCTTTGGTAAAGGTCAGAGTAGCCTGTTCGCCGAACGCGGAGTCGCCGGGGGCTTTGAAACGCAGATGAGGGTGCGCCTGGGTGACCAGAGTCACATCCGCAGCCGGCTCGCGGTCGAGCTTGACGGTATAGCTCTGGGCCGGGCCGGTCTCGACCAGCGTCAGAAGGTTGGTGTCAAAGACCGGAGCGGCGGTGCTGTCGATGACGTTGACCTTTATCCTTTCAATGTGTCTGCTGTACCAGTACTCCGCTTCTACGATTACTTCTCCTTTCCAGTCGTTCCCGTCATTGTCTGTCTTGGGGCGAAGGGTTCTGGTTTGAGGGATGTCGTGGTTTTTATTAGTGAAGGTAATGGGGATGCTGCTGACTCTTTTACCTGCTCCACTCCACTCGACATCCCCACCCCCGTGCGGGTCCCGAAGAATTAGTGTGGTGCTTTCGGGTGGCGGCAACTTCAGCGACACCTCAATTTTGACACCGGCGGATTCGTTTTCCCGTAGAGTAAGTCCACTCACACTCCGCGGGTCTTTGTTGGAGGGTTTCACATTAAGAAAAACGCCCGTACCTCTCAAACCATTCAGGATGGTGAGTGTGAACTTGCCGAGTGTGGCTTCCTGGCTGCCGTCCTTACTTACTGAGTACAGCTCGTACCCGAATATCTTGTTGCTGAGATCGAAGTCGAGCTTGAACGTGAACTGAAATTCCGCCTCGGTACGGGTGCTATCGCAGGCTGATCCCTCCGATTCATCGGATACGGTATAGTCACTCGCAGTGGCATTAGCGCTACTATCACCGGGCACAAATCTCAGGCCTATCTTGCTGCATTCTCCGGTAATAGTGAAGCCGGTAATGGTAACCGGGACGTTCCTGTCGCCTTCGTACAGGTCGCCACCTCTCAGGTGCGTGGTGGTCAATGCTGTTTGTGCGCTGGCGGCAGTAGCGAAAAGCGCCATAAGCAGCGCCAGGACGCAGGCCAGAGTGCCAGCAGGCCTCCGCCTCCCGCCTCTGGCACTCGGAGTCTTGATGAAGTTAAACCCTATCCGCATTGCGGGGGGGGGGGGGGGCAAGTATCGGACGAACATTGATTTTATGATACAGATGATCGGCAAGATACCGGCTTTTGAATTGCTCGCGGATTATAAGGTTGTTTGCCAGTGAAAACAAGCGATTTTTTTTGCGATTTTTTTTGCAGTGGTTTTGATACAAGGGATGAGGGTTGTGTCCCCCCATCCAATCCGCGAGCGGATTGGATTCCCCGGTCTGCGGGGGGAATGATGTGATGGAGCCAGCCCGTTATCGTAGGGGAGGGTCTCCGTGCCCTCCCGCAAATGATGGAACGGGTATCAACGGTAGCGGACAGGCACAGAGGCCTGTCCCTACGCATCGGTAATTACAGATTCCTTATGGTTGTGGATTCCCGTTTTCACGGGAAAGACGGATGGTTGGGGCGTTGGATGGCGGTTGTGTCCCCCCATCCAATCCGTTTGCGGATTGGATTCCCCGGTCCGCGGGGGGAATGATGTTGTAGAGCCTGCGCCAGCCCGTTATCGTAGGGGAGGGTCTCCGTGCCCTCCCGCAAATGATCGGAACAGGTATCAACGGTATTTGTTCATTTACTGTGATATGATCAGTTTTGTAATACATAGATATTACCAAAAAACGCAATATCATTTGTCAGCTAATGTTCCTGTCTATTCGGAGATTGACCATGAGAACCACGCAAAGAATCACGGCTACGGAGTATGCAATATGACCCCGGCGTACTTGGCTTTGTTGGCTTTGGGCATTTCAGTTACATTGGTATTGGCGATCACTGCATTCGCATATAGATATGGGAAATGGCAGGGCGAAGTAAACAGTGACCGCATCCAGTTCGGTAAATTTATAGAAGAAATTCGTAGGGATATAAAGGATATTCTTAGCAGACTACAACCCTCGCCAACGGCAAGTGCAAGTCCGATTCAACTCACAGTAATCGGAGAACGCATATCTGAAAATATAAACGCCAGGTCTTGGGCTGAGAAAATTGCCAATGAAATGGTTGATGAGACAAAAGAGTTAGACTCCCTGGAAATTCAAAATATGTCATTTGAAAAAGCGCAAGAATTCACACCAGACGAAGACATGCACAAAAAGATGCGTGACTCAGCGTTTCAAGAAGGCATTGATCTTGACGGCATAAGAAAAGTTCTCGGAGTGGAATTAAGAGACCGTTTGCTCGCTTTGCACGGCAAGGGTAAGGACTCACTTGACCAATAGTTCTCCAGAGTCTTTGTCAACTAATCTATATAATTCCCAAAACAAGCGATTTTTTTTGCAGTGGTTTTGATACAAGGGATGGCGGTTGTGTCCCCCCATCCAATCCGTTTGCGGATTGGATTCCCCCTCAAGGGGGAATGATTGGATGTCGGAATGATTACCAACCCGTTATCGTAGGGGAGGGTCTCCGTGCCCTCCCGCAAATGATCGGAACAGGTATCAACGATAGCGGACAGGCACAGAGGCCTGTCCCTACGCATCGGTAATTACAGATTCCGTATTATTGTGGATTCCCGCCTGCGCGGGAAAGACGGATGGTTGGGGCGTGGGATGACGGTTGTGTCCCCCCATCCAATCCGCATGCGGATTGGATTCCCCGGTCTGCGGGGGGAATGATTGGATGTCGGAATGATTACCAACCCGTTATCGTAGGGGAGGGTCTCCGTGCCCTCCCGCAAATGATCGGAACAGGTATCAACGGTAGCGGACAGGCACAGAGGCCTGTCCCTACGCATCGGTAATTGCAGATTCCTTATGGTTGTGGATTCCCGCCTGCGCGGGAAAGACGGATGGTTGGGGCGTTGGATGGCGGTTGTGTCCCCCCATCCAATCCGCATGCGGATTGGATTCCCCCTCAAGGGGGGAATGATGTGATGGATGCAATTATCTGGAAATGTTTTCCAGCTGTTTGCTGATCGTGTTCAGTTTGGTCACTATCTCGTCTTGTCGGGTCTTGAGGTCGGCCAGGTCGGCGTTTTGGTCGCCTTCGTGCTCGGACTGCATCGCGGATACGATGATCCCGATAAACAGATTCAACACGGTAAACGATGTGCACAATATGAATACGACAAAAAAGAACCAGGCCATCGGGAATACTTCCATCACCGGCCGGACAATGCCCATCGACCAACTCTCCAGGGTCATGATCTGGAACAGTGAGTAGGCGGACGCGCCAACCGAGCCGAACCAGTCCGGGAATTCACCACCATATAACTTGGTCGCCATTACGGAAAACACATAAAAAACCAGCAGCAACAGACAGGTTATCGACCCCATCCCCGGCAGGGCCGCGACCAGTCCTCCGACCACCCGTCGAAGTGACGGCACTACACTGATCAGACGCAACACTCGCAAAATCCGCAAGGCCCGCAGTATGGAAAGATTGCCACTCACCGGAATCAGCGCAATGGCAACCACCAGGAAGTCGAAAATCCGCCATGGTTCATGAAAGAATCGAAGTCGATAAACAAACATTTTCGCCAGCACTTCGATGGTGAATATCCCCAGAACGATCTTGTCCAGAGTCATGAGCACCGGCCCGATTGACTGCATCACACGGGCATCGGTTTCCAACCCCAGGATAATCCCGTTAATCACAATCAGTACGATAATAAAAATCTCGAACTTGCGGCTTTCCAGTAATGCTTTCATATTTTTCATTTCTTTGTCTGTTTTGTTGGGTCAAAAATTGCGCCGTGGGACAGCGTTTGTGGTATGATTAAAACCATATCATGAATAATTGATCGGGGAAAAGCCGGGTACATTGATCAAGAACACAAAATTCCAGATTGGGCAGGTGGTGCGCCACCAGGTTTATGATTTCCGCGGTGTCATATTTGATGTGGACCCGGAATATAGTAATACCGAGGAATGGTATCAATCCATACCGGAGCAGATGAGACCGCATAAGGAGCAGCCTTTTTATCATTTACTGGCGGAGAATCAGGACACGCAATATATCGCATACGTGTCTGAGCAAAACCTGCAAAATGATGATAGTGGCCTGCCGGTCAGTCACCCTCAGGTGGATGATATATTCGAGAAAACCGAAAACGGTCACTATACCGTTCGTTACGACCGGTCTCACTAACCATTCATTCGCCCGGCTCCTGTGTCTATTGCGGGCGTCTGCCCAGACGCATGCCGCGCCACACCAGCCCTGCCGCCAGGATCACATAGACTACTGCCAGATGCAGGGGCAGTCCATGTCGGCCCAGTTCCTCCATCGCCAGCCCGCCGGACACGGAGCCTAACAACGCGCCCACGCCCCACATCAACGCGAACGCGGCAGAACCGTTGATCAGGTCGGCGCCGTCGAAGCGGTCTCCCAGCGAGGTCAGCGCTACGGTATAGACTCCATAGCCGGATGTCCCCGCCACAATCAGTACAGGCCACATCCACGGAGTTGCCATCACCATTGGCAGGAGCAGCAGCATCACTGCGGTGATCAGCGCGCAACCCGACAACACGAGCCGATGAGGGAATTTGTCGGCCAGCCATCCAACCGGGAATTGTAATACCGTGTTACCGACGATCAGTGCCGTCAGCGCCAAAGCCGAGGCGGACAGGGATAAACCGGATTGAATGCCGTACACAGGCAACAATGACAGGGTTGCCGAGTCGAAAATAGCGAACGCAAAAACACAGGCCAGCAACATCGGAGCCATCGGCGCAAAGTCTATAATGCCGGTCTTGCGGGATTTTTCTTCTGGCGTGAACTTGCCTTCCCGCAACAGGCAGAGCGGAAACACGCCCATCAATATCACAATCGCGCCGGCAACGAACGGTGTCCAGCCCTGTATCCCGATCCAGCTGATTATGGCGGGGCCGGCGCCGAAGCTGGCCGACAGGACGCTGCTGTAGATTGCCACCACTTTGCCGCGATGGGCACTGCCCGCGAACTTGACGATCCACATTTCGCTTAACACAAACAGCGTGGAGATTGACATACCCTGAAGGACGCGCAGGATGAACCAGGATTCCAGCGTATCGAAAACCTTGTAGCTTATCAGCAGGACACTGGTGGCAAGAGCCGCTGCAATGGCGACATTGCGCGACCCGAACTTTCTGGCTACCAGCGGAATCACCGGCGAGAACAGCAGAATTCCTATCGGCATCATGGCGGAATTAATGCCGATCATTCGAGAGGAAACCCCTCTTGATTCCAGGATCAGGGACAACAGGGGATAGGTCATGCCGAATGCCAGGCCGAACACACAAATGGCGGCGCAGGCTGCAACCAGATTACGCAGGTTCATGGACGAGACCATTTGCTTAGTCGCCTGCCTGCCGGGTCGCGCAATCAGACAACCAGCATCCTTCCGTAACCCGATCATGGCCGCCGGGGTCCGGGTGGGTAACTACTCTGGAAAATCCTCTGTCGATCATTTTTTTCCTCACGGATGCGGCCTGCTGATAACCGTGTTCCAGTACCAGCCAACCGCGTGACTCAAGGAATCCGGGGGCAGATTCAATCATTTCGTCCAATGCGGCAAATCCGCCGGACTTTGCGACCAATGCGCCGGTCGGTTCAAAACGCAAGTCGCCCTGAGTCAGGTGAATATCCTGCGGCGCAATATACGGCGGGTTGGAGCAAATCAGATCAAACCGGCCTGCTTCAATACTATCGAACCAGTCGCTTTTTAGCCACCGGATATTGTCCAATCCGAGGTTTTTCTGATTGATTTCTGCGACCTCCAGTGCGGATTGGCTGACATCGGTTGCCAGTATGCTGGCTGCGGGCAATTCTGAGGCCAGCGCCAGTGCCAGCGCGCCACTGCCTGTGCCCGGCTCCAGAATTTTCGGTTTGTCCAGCCCGGCTATGGCGGATAAGGCTCTTTCAACCAGCAGTTCCGTTTCGTGCCTGGGGATCAAAACCCGTTCATCCACGGTAAGATGCAGCGACCAGAATTCGCGGCAATGCGTAATATAGGCTACCGGGACCCCACTCGCACGCGCCCGAATCTGTGATTTGAATTCTTTTTCCTGTTCAGCAGACAGGGTGCGGTCATTGTTCGCGATCAGGGAGGCCAGATTCGTTTTAAGCAGGTGGCACAGGATGATGCGGGCATCCCGGTCACTGCTGTTGCACGCAGACAACTGCCGAGCGGCCCAGCCGAGCGACTCATTGACCGTCATCATGGCAGGCTGGATGATGACAGACAGGCTCTCAGGCCTGGTTCAAATCTGCCAGAAGTTGTGCCTGATGCGCGGCCATCAACGGCACAATAATCGGATCAATACGCCCTTTGAGCACTTCATCGAGCTTGTACAATGTCAGATTGATGCGGTGGTCGGTGATTCTGCCCTGCGGGAAATTGTAGGTTCGGATACGTTCAGACCGATCCCCACTGCCGACCAGTGATTTCCGGGTGCTGGCCTGTTCACGCTGTCGCTGTTGGATTTGCGCTTCCAGCAGGCGGGATTTCAATACGGCCATCGCCCGCGCCCGGTTCTTGTGCTGGGAGCGTTCATCCTGACATTCGACCACAACCCCGCTCGGTAAATGGGTGAGGCGTATGGCGGAATCCGTTTTGTTCACATGCTGCCCGCCTGCCCCCGAAGCCCGGAATGTATCGACCCGAACATCCGACGGCTCAATCTCGATTTCATCCATTTCATCCGCTTCCGGCATGACTGCGACGGTACAGGCGGAAGTATGAATACGCCCCTGGGACTCGGTTTCCGGCACCCGCTGCACGCGATGGGCGCCCGACTCGAACTTCAGCCTGGAATAAGCGCCTGCCCCTTCTATTTTGGCGATGATTTCCTTGTATCCGCCGTGTTCTCCCTCGCTACTGCTGATCACTTCCACTTTCCATTGCAGGCTTTCC
Source organism: Arenicellales bacterium (assembly GCA_965116335.1). Classification (GTDB taxonomy): domain Bacteria; phylum Pseudomonadota; class Gammaproteobacteria; order Arenicellales; family Poriferihabitantaceae. Next base: position 2,959,421 of record OZ220677.1, on the reverse strand, counting down.
GAGTATGAATAGTACATCTTGAAAAGGTCACCGGCGAACAACGCCGCCTCATCACCGCCGGTTCCGGCTCTGATCTCCAGAAAGACATTCCTGGAATCATTCGGGTTTCTGGTCAGCAAAAGCTGTTGCAGCGTGTTTTCACAGCCCTGCATGGCCTGCTCCAGACCGGGTAATTCTTCTCTCGCCAACTCCCGCATCAGGCTGTCTGAATCTTCCATCATGGCGCGGGTTCCCGCCATTTCATCATCCAGTTTCCGCCAGCTTTCAAAGGCTTCGACAACCGGCAGGATTTCCGACAACTCAATCGACAATTTGCGGAACCGATCCTGGTCGCAGATGATGTCAGGATCAGACAATAGCGCGTTGATCTCTTCATGGCGTTCCACAACCTGAAGCAGCTTTTGTCGGGTAGAAGTGTGCATGGCGCAAGAGGCAACCGGCAAGCGGTCACAGATTAAATAACTTCCTGGCGGCTGCAATCACATTCGCGTCTTCATCCACATCGGCCTGATTGATGACCTGGCTGGGATGATGGGCGATCTTGTTGGTCAGGTCACGCGCAAGCTGCTCGACCACCTGCACCGGGTCGGTGCCGTTTCCCAGCCTTTTGAGCGCGCGCTCCAGTTCGGCCCGCCTCAGGTCGTCCAGCCCCTGCCGGAAAGAGACAATGGCTGGAACCGAATCCAGCGAACGCATCCAGCGCATGAATTTGACCACCTGGAAGTCGATAATATTTTCGGCCATTGAGGAAGCCTGCAAACGCATCATGCGGTTCTCATCGACAATCGAGCGCAAATCATCCACGGTATACAGGTACGCATCCTTCAACCGCGTCACCTCCGCCTCGACATCGCGCGGCACAGCCAGGTCGAGAATGAACATCGGAGCGTGTTTCCTTTTCTTGAGCGCGGCTTCAATCGCGCCTTTGCCGAGAATCGGCAATGTGCTGGCGGTGGAAGTCACCACGATATCCGCCTCCGGCAATCGAGCGGGGATTTGCGCCAGGGAGATCGCCTCGCTGCCGACCTCCCGCACCAGGTTCTGCGCTCTTTTGATCGAGCGATTGGCAATAATAATATGCTGTACCCGATTCTGTTTCAGATGGCGGGCAACCAACTCAATCATTTCTCCGGCGCCGATCAACAGCGCCGTTTGATCTTCCAGTCGGGTAAATATCCGTTTCGCCAGACTGACTCCGGAATAAGCCACGGAAACCGCGTTCGCGCCAATATCGGTATCGGTTCTGACTCGCTTGGCGACACGGAAAGTATGCTGGAATAATCGGTTCAGAATCTTGCCGGTGGTTCCTGCACTGACTGCCGTCTGGAACGCATCTTTCATCTGCCCCAGAATCTGCGGTTCCCCCAGCACCATCGAATCCAGGCCGGACGCCACCCGGAAAGCATGCTTGACGGCTTCCTCGTCCGGGAATTGATAGATGATTTCTGCCAGGACGGGGGGCGCAAGTCCGCTGTAGCCGGATAACCAGGCCAGAATCTCTCCCTGATCATGCCGTTCCTGTCGGCAGTAGATCTCGGTGCGGTTACAGGTGGACAATATGGTGGCTTCACTGGCACCCACTTCCCCGGTCAGTTCAGTGAGTGCCTGTCCGATCCGATCCGGGGCGAAAGCGGCTCGCTCCCGTAATTCGATGGGGGCCGTGTTGTGATTCAGGCCTAATGCCAACAGGTGCATGGTTCAGATTAAGCGAAAGAGGCAGGTTTTATCAGATTCCAGCAAAATCCAGACATAAAAACAGTTGCAAATGAATCGACACAGTCGCATATTATAATGCGGTTCGATAAATAAATCCTTGATCTTGCGATTCATCAGATAGTAATGGTGCCTCATACTCCAGCGTCTCCTTCGACCAGAGCAGTCAGAAACATAATCCTTGCCGGACTGTTGATCACGCTTGGCGGGTGCCAGATGGGGGCGCAAGTCATACAGGAAGACGAAATTGTAGTAGTCGAACGTTCTGTCAATGAGAATACGCCGCCGCCTGATCCAGCGACCGGCCAGCAGAGCCAGCCCCCGGAGCCACCGATTGATACGGAACTGTTGCATAACGTGATGACGGCATTCATCGCGGCGCAACGAAGCCAGCCTGAAGCCGCGCTTGAACACATCTCCCGGGCCGCCTTGCAATCCGGCAACCACAGCCTGCTCAGGGAATCCATCCGCATGGCCGTCAATAATCAGGAATTCGGACAGGCGATTGAGCTGGCCCGATCACTGGAGCCATTCGAGCCGGACGACTATCTGACTGCCATTCTGGTTGCCAGGGCGCATTTCCGGCTGGGTGAAACGGGGCCGGGCCTTGACCTGCTGGCTGACCTGATAGAGAAATGTGGCCGGGATCATGGTTACATTTTCCAGACTATCGCGGAATCGCTCGCCGCCACCAAAAATCCCGACTTGCCCGGGCTATTGCGTGAGGCGGTCGAATCCCGGCCTGACAACGCGGCCTTACAGCTGACCGCTGCTTTTGTCGCTGCAAGAGCGAATCAGCCGGAGCGGTATGTCGAACAGCTGAAGCAGACGCTGACTGTTGCGCCTGACTGGGAGTTCCCCGCTACCCTGCTGCTGGTGCAACTGCGCTATGGCAATGAGGAGCACGCCACCGAAGAGGCGCGCAACGAGGCAGGTTTGCAGGCCAAGCGATTTGCGATGGAGCATCTGGAAGTGCATCCCGGACATCTTCGCTTCCGCTTGCAGTTTGTACGTCATCTGATCGAGACCGGCGACATAGCAGCGGCGCTGGTACAGCTCAACATCGCTCTGGAGATGAATCCCGATGCGCCAGAGGCACTGTTTACAATGGGTGCCATCTGGTTTGAAAAGGGTGATATGACTCAGTCACGGGATTATTTCGTCCGCTATCTGCGACTGGACCCGGATAATGATCAAGCCCGGCTCTACCTCTCTGACATTGCATACAAACAGGACGATTACGTGGCTGCTTCGAACTACCTGTATGGCGTGGTCTCGCGGCAATACTATCTGGATGCACAGATCAGACTGGCGAATATTCTGGCGAAACGTTATGACGTGGACATGGGGATTCAACACCTGAAACAAATTGACGCAGTCTCTGAGGAAGACCATATCCGTCTGATACTGCAACAGGATTTGTTGTTCCAGGAACATGACCACTATACGGAAGCAAAGCGGGTACTGGATGAGGGGCTGGAGCAGTTCCCGGATCAGCCTGACCTGCTTTACAGTCGGGGGCTGGTGACCGCCAAAATGAACCGGCTTGACCTGCACGAGCGAGACATGCGAAAGTTGATCGAAATTGAGCCGGACAACGCCCATGCTTATAACGCTTTTGGTTATGTTCTGGCCGACAAGACCGACCGGCTGGAAGAAGCGATGGCACTGATTAAAAAAGCCAATGCCCTGCTGCCGGACAACCCGTTCATTCTCGACAGCATGGGCTGGGTTCATTTCCGGCTGGGCGATACCCGCAAGGCCATCGAATATCTGAAGCTCGCCCTGGACGCGCGTCAGGACGCGGAAATCGCCGCGCATCTGGGTGAGGTATTGTGGGTCACCGGAAACCGCGAGGAAGCGCGCAAAATCTGGCAAAGGGGAATCGAATGGGAACCCGGCAACGGAACTCTGCAACAAACCATTGAACGGCTCTCGCAATAACATCATCCGTGCCGGAACATTCGCAATCGTTTTGATTGCCCTGTTGTCCGGCTGTGCTACGATGCCGGAGCCGGTCGCGGTGTCCGAGGGCCAGCGCCGGCAACTGTGGAGCCAGCATCAATCCATCCATAGCCAAATATCGGGTTGGTCGTTAAAAGGCAAACTGGGCGTTCGGGCTGGCTCTAAAGGAAGCTCTGTGACAGTCAACTGGTCCTATACGCCGACCGGGCAGAACATCGAGTTATACGGCCCGTTCGGCGGTGGCCGGATGCTGATAGAATCGTCCCCGGATTCTGCCGTGTTGAGGGATGTCAAGGGGCGAGTGATACGTGGCGAATCCGCCGAACAGGTTCTTCATGAGCGGCTGGGTTGGCATATCCCTTTTGATGAGCTGGTGATGTGGTCGCGCGGGCTGCCGGGAGCAGGCGCGAGCGACCTGAAAATCAACGCATCCGGGCACCTGATGAGCTTCAATCAGGGCATCTGGCACATCGAATATACACAATATCAATCGGTCATGCAGTTCTCACTGCCGCGCAAATTCACGATCACCTCGCTGCCGGGGGAGCTTGAGATGTTTGACCAGGACGGCAATTATCTGGGCGATAAATTGCGCGTTCAGGTAGTCCTGCAAAGCTGGCGTGAACTTCAGTCGACTCCATCATGATGCCTGAACAATTGCCCGATTCCCTGGTCTTGCGGTCACCGGCGAAAATCAACCTGTTTCTGCATGTGACCGGGAAACGTGATGACGGTTACCATGATCTGGAAACGGTTTTCCAGTTCCTGGACTTCCACGATGTATTGAGGGTTGAATTAACCGATCAGCCGGGCATCGTGCGTATAGATGATCACCCCTACGATCTGCCCCCAACCGACCTTACCATCCGGGCGGCGGAGTTGCTGGCTGCGAACTGCGGGCTGAAAAAGCCGAGCGGAGTCCGCATAACCCTGAGCAAGGTCATACCACCCGGTTCCGGCATGGGGGGAGGCAGCTCCAATGCCGCCACTACGCTGCTCGCACTGAACAGGCTATGGGGGCTGCATCTGACACGGCCTGAACTACAGTCATTGGCGAGACAGCTGGGCGCCGATGTGCCGGTCTTCATTCACGGACATTCCTGCTGGGCGCGCGGAGTCGGTGATGTGTTTGAACGATTCGAGCCGCAACCGCAATGGTACTGTATCTGCATTCCTGAAGTGGCCGCTTCCACCCAGGCCGTTTTTCAGCACCCCGACCTGGTACGCAACCACCCGCCTGTTTCCAGGCTCGACTTTTTTAAGGGCCGGGTCTGTAATGATCTGGAAACCGTGTCCAGAGACTTGTACCGCGAAATTGAAGAAGCCTTTGCGATACTCAGTCAATACGGCAAACCCGGAATGAACGGCAGTGGCGCCTCGGTTTTTCTGCCATGCGAATCCGAAGCAGCCGCACGGCACATTCGCGACCAGTTACCCGACCGCCTCCATGGTCTGGTGGCTCGCGGCCTGAACGATATCCGCGGTCACTGAATCGAATCACTCAGAACTTTTCTCCCAGTTTCTGTCTGGTAGCGTACAATGCGATGAAGTCATAGACGATGGAGGCACCGAGTAACGAAGTGATCTCGGCATGATCATAAGGCGGAGAAACCTCCACCAGATCCATCCCCACCAGATTAATGCCTCTCAGGCCGCGAATGATCTGTAACGCCTGGGCTGAGCTCAATCCGCCGCAAACCGGAGTACCGGTGCCGGGAGCAAAAGCCGGGTCCACACAATCAATGTCAAACGTCAGATAGGTTTTCCGGTTGTTGAGGATTTTCCTGATGTGCCGGAGCAGAGCGTCGACGCCGTTGGCATGAATCCAGTCGGCGGGAAAGATATTGAAGCCAAGAGTCGCGTCATTGGTCGTTCGTATTCCTGCCTGAACAGACTCTTCCGGGATCACCAGCCCTTCCTTCACGGCGTGGAAGAACATCGTGCCATGATCAATCCGTCCCTCTTCATCATTCCAGGTATCCGTATGTGCATCAAAATGCAACAACGATACCGGGCCATGTTTCCTGACATGGGCGCGTAATATCGGCAGCGTAATGAAATGATCGCCGCCCAGAGTCAGCACCGCCGTATCGGTATTCAGTATCGACTCGATATGAGCCTGAATGCGGTCGGGAACGGCCTCAGGACGACCATGATCAAACAGGCAATCCCCATAATCCGCAACTTTCAGCAACTCAAGAGCGTCAAATTCCCAGGGCCAGTTGCGTTGCCAGGCGATCTCCACAGAAGCCGCCCGAATACCCCTGGGGCCGAATCGCGTACCGGGACGACTGGTGGTTGCGGTATCGAACGGAACCCCGGTTATCGTAAGCTCTGCATCGGTCAAGTCTTTCGAGTACTTGCGCCGGGCAAAACTCAATACCCCGGAATAAGTGGGTTCCGGGTTGACTCCGCTCATGGAATCAGCAGTAAGCGCATGGTCGATAGATTCTGGCATCTTGTCTATAGCTGGTAACAGGGGCTTGCAGTTTATCAAGGCGAATCGGTCAAATCGAGTCTTGTCCCTTGATTTTTTCGCTTAATTATTGAGATTCTGATGTCAACGCAATTCTAAAATGTCCCCTTTTCTGCACAGTTAAGATGTCCCCTTTTACTCAAAGGAATGTCCGGTAGGTTGGACGAAATGAGCGTAGCGAATGGAGTCCAACCTACCGGGCGAGTTCTGTTCTTCGCCTGGATTCATCTGGAATGCGCTCCGGCGGTTACCGGATACCGACGCCAGGGGTGATCCGGTGCAGGTTTATGGCGGGGTCGGCTAGCTTGTCTGGCTTTGGCCTGGTTGACGACTGACTGGACGCTTTTCTCATCGGCCAGTGGGATGGGAGGTTCTCCTTGTTTGAGGATTCGGTACGGTAGGGCGCGTCCTTTGTACAGTAGGGTAATGGTTCCATCGAAAGCCGCACACACGGTGATAGTGGCCTTTCGCAAGGCATAGCCGGGGGCTTGGGTCTGTATCTGATACTCGCGGTTTTGGAACTGGCAGGTCAGGTTCTTTGACAAGGTGCGGGTATGTTGTGGGCACAGGATCAGGGCGAGTTCGGATGGGGTGTGCAGGACGGGTCGGTGGGTATCGTGGGTGCTGTGGGGGGCGATGGCAAAGCGCTGGTTGTACGTTTCGATAAAGGCGGGCAGGAAGGCATTAGCGGTTTCCTGGTTCGAGATATTGCGAAGTCGCAGTTCTTTCACCAGTCGGTCCTGTAGCGTCTGGTTGGCTCGCTCCACGCGTCCTTTCGCTTGCGGGGTATGGGCGTGTATGGCCTGGATGTCCAGGGTTCTTAAGGCACGGGAGAATTGAGTCCGTTCTCCTTCGCGCTGGGGATGATTGACCCGGAAGATACTGTGTTTGTCACTGTACAGCGCGACCGGACGCCCATGTTGTTGCAGATACTGTGCCAGGGTCTCCAGGTAGGCTTGAGTGGTTTCAGCCTGTACAAAACGCAAGGCCAACAGACGGCTGGTGGCGTCATCAATGAATACGATCAGCGTGCACGCCTCTGCCCTGCCTTCAAACCAGTCATGCGGAGAACCATCAATCTGCACCAACTCCCCGAAACAGGGGCGACGCGCCCGACGTGGATGAATGCGAGCCTTGCGACGTGACTTGGGTTGCCACAACCCATCCGCGATCATCCATCGGCGCAGAGTCTCACGGGAAATGGATTCCCCATGAAGCTCCAACAACTTCTCACTCGCCAAAGTCGGACCAAAGTCCCGGTAACGTTCCCGAACCAAAGACAACACCGCCTGGCGCACAGACAAAGACCGGGCATTGCCCGGAGTCTTTCCCCGATGACCCGACACCAACCCCTCTGCCCCAAACTCCCGATAGCGGCGCACCAGACGCTTGACCTGCCGAACACTCAAACCCAAACGCCGGGCTGCCTGATGCTGACGAAGTCGTTTGCTAATGACATCTTGAATGACCGAAACTCGATCCAACTCCCCAATACTCAATGTGATGACCCCTTTGTCCATCAATCCCCCCTAATAAAAAAGGGGACATTTTAGAATTGCTAAAAGGGGACATTACAGAATTGCGCTGACAATTATTGAGATTCTGATTGACAGACGCCGACCTGACAATCAAAATACGGCGTTTTTTTCAGGGCGAACCCGGTTATAATCGTATCCACCGGGAATATATCCGCTTCTTCGAGTCTGAATATTCAACGATTAACTGATATTGGGGTGTAGCCAAGTGGCCCAAGGCACCAGGTTTTGATCCTGGCATTCGGAGGTTCGAATCCTCCCACCCCAGCCAAACAGTGAAAATCTCCAAGTCAAACCATGGTATCACCTGAGAATCTGACGCTCTTTACCGGCAATGCCAATCCGGCTCTTGCGACCGAGGTTGCCCGCACCCTCGGCGTGCCTCTCGGCAAGTCCATGGTCGGACGTTTCAGTGATGGAGAAATCAATGTCGAGGTGATGGAAAACGTCCGTGGCCGGGATGTGTTTATTGTTCAACCGACCTGTGCGCCAAGTAATGACAATCTGATGGAATTACTGGTGATGATCGATGCGATCAAGCGTTCTTCCGCCGGCAGAATTACCGCAGTCATCCCCTATTTCGGCTATGCCCGACAGGACCGCAGGCCACGCACGGCGCGGGTCGCCATTTCCGCCAAGCTGGTGGCTGAAATGATCGGCGTTGCGGGAGCGGACCGGGTGCTGACCATGGACTTGCATGCCGATCAGATTCAGGGGTATTTCGACATTCCCACCGACAATATTTATGGTTCGCCGGTTCTGATGAGTGAGTTGTGGCGTAAACAACTGCCCAATCCGGTTATTGTCTCTCCGGATGTCGGCGGCGTTGTACGCGCCCGGGCAATGGCCAAGCAACTGGAAACCGGACTCGCCATTATTGACAAACGACGGCCCAAGGCCAACGAAGCCAAGATCATGCACATTATCGGGGACGTGGAGGAGCGTTCCTGTATCCTGATAGATGACATGGTCGATACCGCGAATACCCTGTGCGAGGCGGCCCGCGCATTGAAGGAACACGGTGCGGTCAAGGTGCTCGCGAGTTGTACTCATCCGGTGTTATCCGGTGAGGCGATTGACCGGATCGAGGATTCGCAAATCAACGAGCTACTGGTAACCAATTCGATACCGTTGAGCGAGCGGGCACGGCAATGTGAGAAAATCACTCAGTTGAGTGTGGCCGAGCTACTGGCCGAGTCGATTCGGCGCATTGCTACCGGAGACTCGATCAGCAACCTGTTTATAGATTAACCCACTGAAATATATCGTAGGGGAGGGTCTTGTACCCTCCCGCAAACAATCAGTAACCTGTTTATAGATTAACCCACTTAAAATCAAGAGTAGAAAAATGGCAGATCAATTTGAGCTTACCGCAAGACTGCGGGCGCGTTCCGGCACCAATCTGGTGCGACGACTGCGCCGTGAAGGCGATGTTCCGGCGGTACTCTATGGCGGTGGAAAACCGAACCTGAGCATCGCGGTCAACCACGATGTGCTGTACCATAGCCTGGAGAAGGAAGAGTTTCACTCGGCTGTTATCGTGATCAACACGGACGGTAAGAAAGAACAGGTGATTCTTCGTGACGTGCAACGCCATCCGCACAAGATCAATATCCTGCATGCGGACTTCCAGCGCGTTGACGAAGACAGAATACTGACCATGTCACTGCCCATTCACTTCATCGGTGAAGAGGAGTGCGCCGGGGTCAAGGCCGGAGGCGCAATCAGTCACCTGATTAACGATGTGGAAGTTTCCTGCCTGCCAAAGGATTTGCCGGGACACATTGAGCTCGACCTGACCGGTCTTGACCTGAACGAATCGCTGCATCTTTCGGATATTCAACTGCCGGAAGGCGTACAGATTACCGCCCTGATGCACGACTCGGGTCAAGAACACGACCACGCGGTGGTTTCTGTAACCATGAGACGGGTTGGAGCCGATGCCACCGCAGAGGATACGGCGGATGAAGCCGCCACGGAAGATGACGCGGGAAGCGCAGATTAAACCCGGAGCGGGCAGTCACGCGACCCTGTCCGCTCCTGAATCAATGTGAAACCCGCTAAAATAGCCCTGATAGCCGGGCTGGGAAACCCGGGACAACAGTACGCTGCAACCCGGCATAATGTCGGGTTCTGGTTTATGCAACGTCTGCAACCCGGATACCGGATCACCTTTTCCACGGAAAAGAAATTCAAGGCGCACACCGGCCAGTTCCAGCATCGGGATCAGGTAGTGCGCGTCGTCATGCCGGGCACATTCATGAACCTGAGCGGTCAGTCCATTGCGTCCATGGCGGCGTTTTATCGAATCGAACCACAACAGATACTGGTCATCCATGATGAAGTCGATTTCGAGCCGGGCGTGGCGCGATTCAAGGCAGGTGGCGGTCATGGCGGGCACAACGGCCTGCGTAATATCATCGCCAGACTCGGTTGCGGCGACTTTCCCAGAATTCGTATCGGCATCGGCCATCCGGGTAGCCATCGCGATGTATCGAATTTCGTACTGTCCAGGCCAGCGCTGGATGAACTCCACAGGATTGAAGATGCCATCGACCGGACCATCACAGTCCTGCCGGACATTCTTTGTGGAAACTACCAGCAGGCAATGAATACGCTGCATAGCAATCCCACAGACCCGGCACTATGACATGAGTATCCAATGCGGCATTGTCGGGTTGCCGAATGTGGGCAAGTCTACATTATTCAATGCACTGACCGGCTCCAGCCAGGCATCGGCCGAAAATTACGCCTTTTGCACGATCGACCCCAATGTTGGCATCGTTGAAGTGCCCGATGACCGGCTGGATCAACTGGCCAAAATCGTTCGACCTGACAAGGTCATCCCGACCACCGTGGAATTTGTCGATATCGCCGGACTGGTGGCAGGCGCCTCACAGGGGGAAGGGCTGGGCAACCGCTTTTTGGCCCATATCCGGGAAGTGGACGCAATCGTTCATGTCGTCCGCGCCTTTGAAGACGACAATATCACCCATGTATCGAATCGGGTGGATCCACAATCCGATATCGAGACCATCAATACCGAGCTGATACTGGCCGATATTCAGACCGCAGACAAGGCCATCGGACGCGCCGAGAAAGCCGGAAAATCGGGTGACAAGAAGCAAGTCGCGCTCGCCGGGTTACTGAACACGGTGCGGGCACAGCTGGATGACGGCTCCAGGATCAGTTCAATGAACCTGTCCCGCGCGGAGCGAAAAAACCTGAAACCCTGCTGTTTCCTGACTGACAAACCGGTGCTGTATATAGCCAACGTCGAGGACATCGGCCAGGACTGCAACCCTCACCTGCCTGTCATCCAACAGTTGGCGACAAGCGAATCGGCGCAAGTGGTCGTGGTATGCGCTGCGCTGGAACAGGAACTGACCGAATTGGCGGAACAGGATGTCGCACCGTTTCTCGAGGAAATGGGGTTGCAGGAAGCCGGGCTGAACCGCGTCATCCGCTCTGCGTACTCACTGCTGGGATTGCAGACTTTCTTTACCGCCGGGCCGAAAGAGGTACGCGCCTGGACCATTGCCACGGGTGCCACCGCCGCACAGTCGGCAGGCACCATACACAGCGATTTCGAGCGCGGTTTTATCTGTGCGGAAACGGTCGCCTGGGATGACTACATCCGATATGGCGGCGTACAGGGAGCGGCCGGCGCAGGCAAGCTCAGACTGGAGGGGAGAAATTATATCGTCCGCGATGGCGATGTCATGCACTTTCGTTTTAACGTATGAGTCAGCTGGGCCACGAAAAGCTGGAAGCTCTGCTGGATGAGTATCTTGATCCGGTGCTTTCATCCCGCCGAACCTCGGAAGAGTTGGTGCGCGGCCTGCTCCCGCTGGCGCGGCATCATCAGGATTTTGCGCTGCACTGGACCGATGTGATCCGCAAGTCCAATGCCGAAATGGCCTGGCAGTTCGTACACAGGGCTCCATTGGCACTGAAACTGATGGATACTCAGGGAACGCGCCAATGGCTCCTGCATGCCATGGATGTCTATGACAAGGAGGGTCTGTATCCCGGCAGCGCGGCATTCGAGAAAGTGGAATCCTTCGCCCGCGAGTTTCGGCTGAGCCATGTCACCGTCACTCTGGAACAGGTACGGGGAGTTCTCGAAACTATTGTATGCGGCCTGTCCGGGCGAACGCTCAAAATCGAGTCCGGCAACCGTGTCTTTACCGATACCGAGACCCTCTGGCTTCCGGCGGCAATCAACCGCTTCAACCAGCGCGAAGAGAATTACCGATTGTATAAAATCATGGCGGTTCACCTGTGGGCGCAAACCTGGTTCGGCACGTTCAGGAGACCAACCCCCGACTCGCCCCATCTCGGCAGCATACTGAGCGGGTTTGCCGACAAACGACGTGCCCTCCAACTGTTCAACCTGCTCGAAACCTGGCGGCTCAACGCCTGTATAGAACGGGAGTTGCCGGGACTCTCCAGGGAAATTGGTCAACTGCAACCGGTAGCCGCTCCGCAGGATGCCACATGGCAGAAAATCCTGGACGGGCTGTCGCAACCCGGCGCAACCGTATATCAGACCCTGGAGGCCACCTCTTTACTGTATGAACGGCAACTGCCCTGGCCGGAAGCCTTCATCTATCAGGGCGAGTTGAACCTTGACGCCGCAGAGATAACCATCGAGCAGCGCATACAGGCGGACAAGAGTGCATTGCAGGCAAGCCTGAATGAGCTACTGGAATCCATCCTCAATGAACAAAAATCTGATTCAGACCCGTTACCGATCGAGGGAGCGCAGTTCGAGACCGAGGTTGATGAGCAGGGCAATCCCCAGGTTACTCTGGATGGGGAACCGCTCAACGCCCCGCCGGAGCTCGACAATCTGTTGACCTCCATGTTCCAGGATTTTGACGACATCCCGGATGACTGGCTGGTTCCAGCCGGAGACGGCAGCTATGACGACCGCAACCAGCCGGATAATCCTGCCGAAGATGTGTGGAAGGGCACCTGGCACAAGGAAGGGGCATTCCTGTACGACGAGTGGGATTTTCGACGGCAATCCTATCGCAAGAACTGGTGTGTATTGCGTGAAGTGAGCACCCATCCTCACTACGATGATTTCGCGCAAAGAACCCTGGAACGCTACATTCATCTGGTTGCCGACATCCGAAAACATTTTGAAGCCCTGCGCCAGCAAGACCGGATTCTCAGGGCGCAACCCGCCGGGGATAATATCGACCTGGACGCATTGGTCACCGCACACGCGGACCGGCTCACCGGGGTTGAAATGACGGATCGGGTCTATGTCCAGATGAAAAAACAGGAAAGGGACCTGGCGGTCATATTCATGGTCGATGTCAGCGGCTCAACCAAGGGATGGATCAACGATGCGGAAAGAGAAAGCCTGATCCTGCTCTGCCAGGCACTTGAGATTCTGGGAGATCAGTACGCCATTTACGGATTTTCCGGGATGACCCGCAATCGGTGTGAAGTCTATAAAATCAAGACTTTCGAGCAGGACTATGACCGGGAAGTACGCGCCCGGATCAGTGGCTTGCGGCCCCAGGATTACACACGAATGGGAGTCGTGATTCGCCACCTCACCCGTATCCTCAACAACGTGGAAGCGCGCACCCGGATTCTGATTACATTGTCGGATGGCAAACCGGATGATTACGATGGCTATCGAGGCGAATATGGCATCGAGGATACCCGACAGGCACTGCTTGAAGCACGTCATAGCGGTATTCATCCCTTTTGCATCACCATCGACACTGAAGCGGGCGATTACCTGCCCCACATGTACGGACACGCCAGTTTCACCGTAATTGACGAAGTCCGCAAACTCCCCCTCAAGGTGGCAGACATTTATCGGAAACTGACCACCTGATCCCCAAATCCTGTCTTCGCCCTTGCATCCGACTGCATTGGCTGGCATGATGGCTGAAACCTTCCTCAAAGAACATGGACTATGACTCGTCGTAAACTCCCCATCGGTATTCAGGATTTCCGCGCCATTCGGGAACAGGACTGCTACTATGTCGACAAGACGCCACATATCCAGCGGCTGATCGAAATGGGCAGTTTCTATTTCCTTTCTCGCCCACGCCGCTTCGGCAAGAGTCTGCTGATCGATACATTACAGGAACTGTTCGAGGGCAATGAAGCCCTGTTTCAGGGTTTGCATATCCATGAGCACTGGGATTGGTCGGTCAAACATCCGGTGGTGCGATTGAGCTTTGATGGCAAACACAACGAACCGGGCGACCTCGCCATCAGCATCGAAAACCAACTGACGATGATTGAGCAGGATGCCGGTCTGGAGTCAGTGCAACCCGACTCAGCCCCGGAACGCCTGCGCTCACTTCTGCACCGCCTGCACCGGGCCACCGGCCAACGGGCTGTAGTACTGGTAGACGAATACGACAAGCCCATCCTGGATGTACTGGATAACCCGGAACTGGCTAAAGCCAACCGAGACTATCTGCGCGGCTTCTACGGCATTATCAAGGGCAGTGCCCGGGATGTCCGCTTCGTCTTCGTCACCGGCATCAGTATGTTCTCGAAAGTAAGTTTGTTCTCCGGTCTCAACAATCTCCTGAATATCAGCCTGGATCCGAGATATGCCACTATTTGTGGCTATACCGACAAAGACCTCGATACTGTATTCGCCCCGGAGTTACCCGGCCTGGACCGGGATCAAATCCGTAAATGGTATAACGGCTATCACTGGCTCGGAGAAGAGAAACTGTACAATCCATTTGATCTGTTGCTGTTGTTCAACAGTCATCATTTCAAGTCGCATTGGTTTGAGACCGGTTCCCCGACTTTCTTGTTTCGAGTCATGATGGATCGGGAAATCAGTCCACTGGAACTGGAAAATCGTATCTCTGATGAAGACTTGCTCTCCACCTTTGATATAGATGACATCACCATTGATGCCCTGTTGTTCCAGACCGGTTATCTGACCCTTGTCGAACGAGAATGGGATGGTGCACGGACTCTCTATACGCTGGATTATCCGAACTTCGAGGTACGCCAGAGTCTGAACCATGGATTACTCGGTTATATCACGGGACGCAGAATCGAAACAGCAGATCAGGGCGATGAACTGGCGCGTCTGCTGGTTGCCAATGACTTCGATGGATTCACAGAGCATCTGCAATCCTTCTTCGCCGGGATTCCGTATCAGTGGCAGTCCACCCGGAGTCCGGCTCGATATGAAGCCTGGTATGCCGGGATGCTATATGCCTGCTTTTGTACAATTGGTCTTACCCTTCGGGTAGAGGATTCCAGCAGCCGGGGTCGGGCAGATATGGTGGTATTGCATGGAGATCAGGTATTTGTATTTGAGTTCAAGATGTCAGATACAGACAGCAATAGTGAGGATACGGCACAACAGGCGATTGAACAGATACAGGAGAAGGGTTATGCCGACAAGTACCGCAGCCAAAACCAACCCATCCATCTGATCGGCATAGCATTCAGTGCCAAAGACCGGAATCTGGCCGCAGTGAAAGTCATCCCGGCCTGAAAACCTCCATCCCAAGCCCCAACCATACGGATGCCGTTCTTACTGCCATCGTAGGGACAGGCCTCTGTGCCTGTCCGCTATCGTTGATACCTGTTTCATCCATTCGCGGGAGGGCACAGAGACCCTCCCCTACAACATCATTTCGATCCATGTATCCAAATCATTCCCCCCTTGAGCGGGAACCCACAACCATTCAGATGGTGTACTTACTGTCATCGTAGGGACAGGCCTCTGTGCCTGTCCGCTATCGTTGATACCTGTTTCATCCATTCGCGGGAGGGCACAGGACCCTCCCCTACAACATCATCTCGATCCATGTATCCAAATCATTCCCCCTTGAGCGGGAACCCACAACCATTCAGATACTGCGCTTACTGTCATCGTAGGGTCTGCCCAAAAATAATGCTTGCCTGATAACCATTCCATGATATAGCATTTGCCCGAAGTATTGCATGGGTGGGATTATGTCATCAGATACATTACAGATATTACGCGAGCGCTATGACCGTGAGGGATTTGTCTCTCCGGTAGACATCCTTGATGCGGAAACGGCGTGGGCGCATCGACAAAGACTTGAGCAGGTCGAGTCAAAGACAGGCCCGATTCATTACAAGCAGAAAATCCACACGATGCTGACCTCCCCCTATCAGCTGGCCACCCTGCCACAGGTGCTGGATGTGGTTGAGTCTATTCTCGGCCCTGATATTCTGCTCTATAACACGACTTTCATCATCAAGGAACCCCATACACCCAGCCTGGTCAGTTGGCATCAGGACCTGACTTACTGGGGCTTTGACTGCGACGATCAAGTGTCCATGTGGCTGGCCCTTTCCGCTGCCACGCCTGCCAGCGGATGTATGCGTGTAGTCCCCGGCACACACAAAACCGGCAAGAGAACCCATGTTTCTACCGAGGATGAGAATAATGTCCTGTACAGTGGGCAGACTGTGTATGACGTAGAAGAAGACCAGGCGGTGGATGCCAGTCTGCAACCCGGTCAGGCATCGTTTCACCATGGCTGGTTGTTACACTCATCCATGCCTAACCAGAGCGATGACCGCCGTATTGGTCTGAATGTCCAATACATCGCCCCCCATGTCCGGCAAACCAAACATGATGGGGACTCTGCCTTGCTGGTTCGAGGCACAGACCGATACCACCATTTTCAGGACGATACACCGGCAAGGTCTGATTTGACTGATGACGGCATCCGGCAGCAAGCCATCCTGGAGGCACGTTATAAACAGATTGCCGGATCCGCAAATTGAGGGACAGAATCTGTCTGTAAGGCTTGACCAAAGAGCGAAACATCTGCCTGTCTTTTAACCCTATGAATCTTGTGGAAATTGAACTCGAATGAACAAACCTTTTCTGACTACAGCTCAAATTGAAGCGATTACAGCCCATGGTGGCTGTACCACCGGACTGCCGAATCAGGCTTATACCTGCCCCGATTTTTTCCAGTGGGAGCGGGAGGCCGTGTTCGCCAATACCTGGACCTGTGTCGGTCACGGTTGCAATGTCTCGCTACCGGGAGACTTGAAGCCGGTTGGATTCCTCGGTGCACCGTTGCTGATGTTGCGTAACCAGCAGGATCAGGTCAAGGTATTTCATAATGTATGCAGCCACCGTGGCAATGAACTGGTCTGGCAGCCCTGCCATGTTGACAAGCTGATTCAATGTCCCTATCACTCCTGGACTTATGATCTGGAAGGAAAACTGCTCGCAACCCCTCACGTGGGTGGCACCGGCAAGAAAGATGTGGAAGGATTCGATCGGTCGGAACACGGCCTGCGCGAGGTTCGCTCTCATGTCTGGCTGGATCTGGTGTTCGTCAATTTATCGGGGACTGCGCCCCCTTTTGAAGAATTCATCGCTCCCCTGCAACGCCGCATTGACCGGCTCGCCACCCGCTCGCAATTTGCAAAGCTCAGGCCAGCCGGAGATCATGGCAGCCTGACTATGGATTTTGCCGGCAATTGGAAGCTGGATATGGAAAACAATCTGGAAAGTTACCATCTGCCGTGGGTGCATCCCGATTTGAACACGGTTTCCAGGCTGGAAGATCATTACCATTACTACGGTGGCGACCTGTTCGCCGGGCAGGGCAGTACCCAATATGACCACAATCAGATAAACCACAAACCCTTCCCGCTATTCGACGGCTGGCCGCAACAGGAGGCGGAGTATCCATCGCTTTATCCCAATGTCTTTCTGGGACTTCATTGTGACCACTTCTGGACTCGTATTCTGGAGCCGGTCGGAGTGGATCGGACACTGGATCATCTGCAAATCTATTATCTTGGAGATGCCGCCGAATCGGGAGAATATCGTGAAGAACGTGAAGTTCGCCTGAAATTCTGGACAAAAGTATTCAATGAGGATGTCGGGGTGATTGAAGGGATGCAGCGGGGAAGGCATTCTCCAGCGTTTGAGGGCGGAGTCTTTACTCCCTTGATGGATGAACCGTCTCATCATTTTGCACGATGGATGGCGAACAAGCTCACACCGGAACCGGCCTGACCGGGCGGCCAGAGGGTTGACTTCGTTGCAGGAACGGAGGCTTGCGTTTGACAGGAATCCGGCAAATATTCTGGCGGTTTGCCTGCTCAAACTGTATGGCGTGCTGAGTCGCCCGTTCGGCTACAAGTGGCTGGCATGGGCAGGTATCGGAGTCGCAACATGGGTCTCCCGCGATGCAGTCTGTATCGTCCGTCTGAACCCGGATACACGGTTCCGTTTTTATCTGGCGGACTCCTACTGGAGCAAGCTGGTTTGTCGGGGATTCTCTTACGAACCGGAAATCGAAAGGGTGCTAACAGCAGTCCAGTCGCTTGGCTACCTGTTTCTGGATCTGGGTGCCAATCATGGTTATTGGAGTGTGCTGGTCTCATCCGGCGCCTGCTCCGGTAAAACGGTGATTGCAGTCGAGCCGGTACAATCGAACTTCGACAATCTTTGCCGGAACAATGAACTGAATGAGTACAGATTTACTGCAATCCGGGGCGCGGTTTGTGAACAGGGTGGCAAGCAGGTACAGATAAACGTCAACCCGGATTCGCTGGCCAATGAAGCCGCCTCGGTAGTCGTGAAACCCGGTCATGCCCTGACGGCAAGTGAAACGGTCGATTCGTTATCCATTGACCAGCTGGTTGCGCGGTTTGGCGCACCACATCAGCCAGTGGTGATCAAGCTGGATGTCGAGGGACTGGAAATCGAAGCACTGAAAGGCGCAGCGCAGACTCTGCAACTTGAGTTTCTGCTGATCTACGAAGACCACGGCACTGACTCATCCAGCGCGGCCAGCCGGTATGTACTTGATTGCGGATTTCTGGTATTTCATCTCGAACACGGGAACTATACCCCGGTTGCCGATGTCAAGGATGTCAACTCCATAAAAACAAATCCGAATAAAGGGTACAATCTGTTCGCCTGTCGGAAAAACTCAAAAATATCCTCAATGATACAAGGTGCCTTCCAAACCCGTTAAGATTCCCGGAGCGCGGTATTTTCGGCCTGTCCGGTCGAGTCTGGCGATTGTGTTGCTGCTGTTGCTGTCCGCCTCCGTTACTCATGCGGGTCTGTTGCGCCTGGCTTATGATGCCGGTTTCGGTGGCGCTGAATCCCTGGACCCCTACTCCCCCACCCGCTTTTATTTCACTACGCTGACCCTGTTCGACCGGCTGGTTAACCAGAATCATGATGGCACAATCCAGCCGGGGCTGGCCACTTCCTGGGATGTGTCCGATGATGCCCGCACCTGGACATTCCGGCTAAGATCGGGCGTCCGGTTCCACAGCGGCAAGCCACTGGTGGCCGCCGATGTAGTCTACTCTATCGAGCACGCGCTGGACCCACAGAGAGGCTCCCCGGTCGCGTCCACGCTGGCTGTCATAGACCGGGCCGAAGCGCTGGATGACCGGACGGTACGGTTTCACCTGAAATCCGCTCATGCCGACCTGCCTCTGCTACTGATTGATCCGCGCTGTGGCATCATCGCCGAGGACAGCGCCGGCACGCTGGAGAAAACGGGTGATGGAACCGGGCCGTATAAATTATTGAGGAATGATCCTGAGGGCATCACCCTGCTGGTCGCCAACCCGGAATACTGGCAGGGGCCTCCTCAAGTCGAACGCATTGAGGTGGTCGCCATTCCCGATCAGGTGGCGCAAATCCAGGCCATGCTATCCGGGCAAATCGACTATCTGCCTTCGATCAACCGAAGACAGTTGAGGCTATTCGAGAATAATCCTGATTTCATCGTACAGACCGTCCGCACCGGGCATTGGCCCGGAATGGTCATGCGAACCGACCAACCGCCATTCGATGATGTGCGGGTACGCAAGGCGATGCGTCTGGTGGTTGACCGACCCGATATGATCCGGCTGGCGCTGGGTGATGGCGGCGGGCAACCTGCCTGTGATACGCCGGTCTGGCCCGGTGACCCGTATTATGCGGACATGGGCTGCCAGCGGGATATTCCAACCGCGAAGGCATTACTGAAAGAGGCTGGCTACCGCGACGGGATTGACGTGGATTTATATACCTCGTCGGTCGATAAACTGTTTATTTCGATGGCCGAGGTCTACCAGAGCCAGGCGATTGAAGCCGGTATACGGGTGCATATCCATCAGGTTCCGGCGGATGGCTACTGGACCGATACCTGGATGCGGGAATCATTCGTATCGACTCGCTGGAACCAGCGTCCGGCAGACCAGATTCTGAATGAGGCATTTCGCTCAGGCGCCAGCTGGAATGAGACCTACTGGAATAACCCGGAATTTGATCACAGCCTGGACAGGGCCCGTAAGGAAATCGACCCGGTCAAACGCCGTTCGATGTATGCCAGAACCCAGCAAATACTGTTTGACGAGGGCGGCGCGATCATTCCGTTCTACCTGAATATAAATCGGGTATTCAGCGCCCGGATTTCCAGTCTTCCTTCTGAAAAAACGCTGTTTGTCGAGTGGCACCGGATCGCCACGCAATAGAGGAAGATCATTTTGTTGAAAATTCTCCTGCGGCGATTGGTGATGGCGGTATTGACGCTGATATTTGTCGCCATCGTGGTATTCAGCGTGACCGAAGCGCTGCCGGGCGATGCCTGTACCGCTTATCTCGGCAAGCTCGCTCAGGGTGAACGATTATCCAACTGCCAGTCTGGACTCGGGCTTGACCAGTCTGCTGTCAAGCGCTTTCTGGACTGGTCCGGCCAGGCTATACAGGGTGACTTCGGAGATTCGCTGAAACGCAACCGACCGATCAGCGAGATCATTGCTCCGCGATTCCGCAATACGGTCATATTGGGGACATCCGCCGCCCTGATCGGTATTCCACTGGCCATCCTGCTGGGAGTGATTGCCGGGGTTTACCGGGAGCGCTTTCCAGACCATATCGTGTCCGGCATCGCGTTGCTGGCAATGACTATCCCGGAATTCGTCATTGCCACCGTATTGATCTTTATTTTCGCCATCAACCTGCAATGGTTTCCCGCCGTAACCATACTACCGACCGAGGCTTCGGTCGCCCGGATACTACCCAATATCATATTGCCGATGATTACTCTGGCTTTTGTCATGACTGCACATATCCTGCGTATCACCCGAGCAAGTGTGATCGATACCCTGTCCAGTGAATTCGTGAAAATGGCAACCCTGAAAGGGGTACCGTTCAGGCGTATTGTATTTCGCCACATGTTGCCGAGCGCTTTGCTGCCGACCATCAATATCGTCGCCCTGACCATGGCCTGGCTGCTCAGCGGAGTGGTCGTGATCGAAAAGGTTTTCAACTATCCGGGGTTGGGCACGCTGATCATCCAGAGTATCTTCGACCGCGACCTGCCGCTGGTTCAGGCTATCGCGCTGATGTTCGCGGTCATGTATCTGGTGGTCAATCTGATCGCGGATTTTCTGGTTATCTTACTCAATCCGCGGCTTCGGACTCAGGTTTCTGATGACCGTCCTGCGTGACATCATGGCAAGGCCAGTCGGCGCAATCGGCCTGTTTCTGGTCGTGTTTCACCTGCTGCTGGCAGTGGTTGCCTCTTTCATCACTCCTTACGATGTTGCCCTGCAGAACGCCGACCGCATCCTGCAGGCGCCCTCGTGGACGCACCCGATGGGCACAGACAGCCTGGGCCGGGATGTCTTCAGCAGAACCATTAGCGGCGGCAGGGTTTCAATTATCATCACTCTGGTCTCCGCCATTATTGCAGCGCTGTGGGGTGGAATCGCCGGTGTCTCGCTCGGTCTGGTGGGCGGGCGCATCGACGAAGTGTGCATGCGGCTGGTCGATGCCTTTCTCGCCATCCCCGGACTGCTGTTCCTGTTGTTGATTGTCAGTTTTACCGGCGGTGGAGTCTATGCCCTGATTCCGACCCTGTCCTTCTTCAACGGTATTTCTGTTATTCGTATTGGCCGGGGCGCGGCGCAGGGTATCGCCGTCAAGGACTATATTACCGCCGCTCGCGTACGCGGTCATGGTTCGCGGTACATTGTCTTTCAGGAGATGTTGCCGAATCTGCAGGACATCCTGCTGGTGGAATGGGCGATGCGCTGGTCGTGGATGATGCTGGCGTTCAGTTCCTTGAGTTTCCTCGGCTTCGGCGCCACGCCGCCAACACCGGACTGGGGATTGATGATCTCTGATTCCAGAGAGTTCCTGACTGTGGCCCCCTGGGCCGGTGTCTGGCCAGCCATCTTCCTGTCTACGCTGATTATCGGTATCAACCTGTTTGCAGACGCGCTGGGCAAGGCGTTACAGGTTGATCGGGTGCAGGGGGTGGTCTGAATGAATCCACTGATTCAGCTGGATAATCTGTCTGTCGGAGTCCGGGCCGGGAACGCGGCTCCGATCCCGGTTCTGCGGGGGATTACACTGGAGGTCCGGCCAAACGAAATCCTGGGGCTGGTCGGCGAGTCCGGTTCCGGGAAAAGCACAGTCGCGCTGTCCATGATGGGCTATCTGGAGCAGGGACTGGAATTGCTGGGCGGCGCCGCTATTTTTGACAACCTCCCGATGTTTGATATGACCCGTACTGAGCTCGAGGCGATCCGGGGCGGGGAAATCTGCCTGGTTCCGCAAAACGCCGGGCAATCCCTGACTCCCACGATGACGATTGGCCAGCAGATAGAAGAATCCCTGATGCTGCATACCGACCTGGTGCCCGCAGACCACCGGGCGGAGGTAATCAAGCTGCTGGCGAAAGTCCGACTGCCCTCCCCCGAACAGATCCGGGAGCGTCATCCGCATGAGTTGTCCGGCGGTCAGCAACAACGCTGCGCCATTGCCATGGCGCTGGCTGGTCGTCCTCGTGTCTTGCTGCTGGACGAGCCGACCACCGGCCTGGATGTCACCACTCAGGTGCATATTCTCGAACTGCTCAGAGAACTCTGCCACAGCCAGCAGGTAGCCATGGTGTTTGTCAGCCATGATCTGGGAGCGATTGCCCGGATCAGCGACCGGGCTGCGGTACTGTATTCCGGAGAGCTGGTGGAGCTCGGAACCAGTCTCGAAATCCTCAAACAACCGAGCCACCCTTATACCCGTGGATTATTGTCCTCGATCCCGAAAATCAGCGCAGGACGGATTGCACAAGCCCTGCCCGGCTACCCGCCGAAACTGTCAGCCACCCGAAGCGCGTGCGCCTTTGCGCCCAGATGCGCGTATCAGCAGGAGATATGCCTCAATGAATCACCGCCGTTGACCGCAACGGCGGATAACCGACTGGTACGTTGTCACTTCGATTGCGGCAATTTCCCGCAAAGCAGCTTTCAGGAAGGAGCCGGGGCAATAGCGGCAGATGACAAGAACCAGCCCTTACTTGAACTTCGGAATCTGGCAATATCCTACGACCGTCCGCGGCTGTTCAGCCGTCTCACAAAACCTGCAAACCGACAGCGAACACGAACCGTGGACAATGTCAACCTGGTCCTGCACAAAGGAGAAACCATTGCCGTGGTCGGGGAGTCCGGCAGCGGGAAATCAACCATACTACGTGCGATCGCGGGTCTCATCCGGCCCTGCAACGGAACCATGCGGATAGCAGGCGGGGAATCTCTGGACAGCGCTACTGCCCGGTCGTTACAGTGCAGGAAAGATATACAGATGATTTTCCAGAACCCGGATTCATCGCTCAATCCGAGGAAAACCGTTGCACAAATCCTGTCTGCTCCGCTGCAACTCTACTTTGACATGGACCAGACTACCGCCCTCGACCGGGCATCCGACCTGCTTGAGAGCGTCCGCCTGACCAGAGACTATCTGGGGCGCACCCCGGATCAACTGTCCGGGGGAGAAAAACAACGGGTCGGTATTGCTCGCGCCTTTGCCGCAGAACCGATACTGGCACTCTGTGACGAGGTCACTTCAGCGCTGGATGTCTCGGTTCAGGCCGCAGTGCTTGAACTGTTATCGAAACTGCAACAGGAAAACGGGGTCGCCTATCTGTTCGTCTCGCATGACCTGGCCACAGTACGTGCGGTCGCTGATCGTGTGCTGGTACTGTATCAGGGACGGATTTGTGAAATCGGTGCGGTCGAAGCGGTTTACCAACCGGTTTTTCATCCTTATACCGAAGCCTTGATGGAAGCCGCGCTCGAACCAGACCCGGACGCGCAATCCCATGTCGAGATCAGCGAACCTGTCGAAACCGCCCCACCCGAAACGGGATGCCCATTCCAACTCAGATGCCCGCGCAAGGTCGGAAAGATCTGTGATGAAACCACCCCGCCAGCCCAAACCGTCAACGGCCACACCCTGTTCTGCCACATTAACCGGGACCAGTTATCCATGCTGCAAAATGACCGATAGCGGGAGGGCAATGAAAGAGTTGTCCATTTGATGTATGATTATGGCAATTACAGATTCAGGAGGTATTTCGTGCGTACAACTATTTCGCTTGATGATTCACTTTATGAGAAAGCTCTGGAATTGGCTGACCCCGGTATGAATAAATCTGACCTCTTTCGGGAGGCTGTGAAAACATTCGTGCGTGTACAGGCCGCGAAACGCCTTGACGCTTTGGGTGGCACAATGCCCGATATTGTGGATGTGCCGCGTCGCCAGGAGGAATTACCCGGACAGTGAGCGTACTGATAGAACATGGGCCATGACTCGCCATAGACTCCCCATCGGTATCCAGGATTTCCGCACCATTCGGGAACAGGACTGCTACTACGTCGATAAGACGCCACATATCCAGCGACTGGTCGAAATGGGCAGTTTCTATTTCCTTTCTCGCCCGCGCCGCTTCGGCAAGAGTCTGCTGATCGATACGCTACAGGAACTGTTCGAGGGCAATGAAGCCCTGTTTCAGGGGTTGCATATCCATCCGCACTGGGATTGGTCGGTCAAACATCCCGTGGTGCGATTGAGCTTTGGTGGCAAGTACAACGAGCCTGGCGAACTGGATGGCGACATTATCGAGCAGTTGGAAAGTGTAGAACGTCGTTACGGACTTACTCAAGCCACTGAGTCGCACACCGGCCCCCGCCGTCTGAGAAACATACTGAATCGCCTGCATGCACAGACCGGGCGAAAGGTCGTCATTCTGGTAGACGAATACGACAAACCGATTCTGGATGTACTGGATAACCCGGAAATGGCCAGAGCCAACCGGGATTACCTGAGGGGCTTCTACGGCATCATCAAGGACAGTGCCCGGGATGTCCGCTTCGTCTTCGTCACCGGCATCAGTATGTTCTCGAAAGTGAGCTTGTTCTCCGGTCTCAACAACCTGGACAATATCAGCCTGGATTCAGAGTTTGCTACGATCTGCGGCTATACCGACAAAGACCTTGATACTGTATTCGCCCCGGAGTTACCCGGCCTTGACCGGGATCAAATCCGTAAATGGTATAACGGCTATCACTGGCTCGGAGAGGAGAAACTGTACAATCCATTTGATCTATTGCTGTTGTTCCGCAAACGCCAGTTCAAGTCGCATTGGTTTGAGACCGGTTCCCCTACCTTCTTGTTTCGAGTCATGATGGATCGGGAAATCAGTCCACTGGAACTGGAAAATCGTATCTCTGATGAAGATTTGCTCTCCACCTTCGATATAGATGACATCACCATTGATGCCCTGTTATTCCAGACCGGTTATTTGACGATTACCGAACGAGAATGGGATGGTGCCCAGACCTTCTATACACTGGATTATCCGAACTTCGAGGTACGCCAGAGTCTGAATCAGGGGTTATTGAGTTATCTGGGCAAGCGGGGTCGGGAAGTATCGGAGAATGGCAAGGCACTGGCGCGTCTGCTGGTTGCCAATGACTTCGATGGATTCACGGAGCATCTGCAATCCTTCTTCGCCGGGATTCCGTATCAGTGGCAGGGTACTCAGAGTCCGGCTCGATATGAAGCCTGGTATGCGGGGATGTTATATGCCTGCTTTTGTACGATTGGTCTTACCCTTCGGGTAGAGGATTCCAGTAGCCGGGGTCGGGCAGATATGGTGGTATTGCATGGAGATCAGGTATTTGTATTTGAGTTCAAGATGTCGGATACAGACAGCAATAGTGAGGATACGGCGCAACAGGCGATTGAACAGATGCAGGAGAAGGGTTATGCCGACAAATATCGCAGCCGAAACCAACCCATCCACCTGATTGGCATAGCGTTCAGCGCCAAAGACCGGAACCTGGCGGCAGTGAAGGTCATCCCGGCCTGAAAACCTCGTCCAGCCCAATCCCCCCACCCGCTCCCCGGCGGGCTTCGCCCTTGTATCGCGGACTCCCCCTCAAGGGGGGAGTGATACCGTCCAATCATTCCCCCCTTGAGGGGGAATCCAATCCGCAAACGGATTGGATGGGGGGACACAACCATTCGGAATGTGTTATTGTACGAGTCTCCTGCAACAACAGATGCGCGTTTTTTATTATGGGGCTGACTCACTCTGAAATTACTTCTCCACGAAAGCACGTTCCACCACATACTCCCTGTAGTCGTTGCGGCGGGTTTCCTGGAAACCCATGTTGTCGAGAATGCCGGATAAACTTTTCAGCATACCCGGGCCACCACACAACATGAACCGATCATCGTCGACGTTCAGGGCCGGCATATTGATATCCTTCATCAGCTGCCCGCTTTCAAGCAATGTCGAGAGCCGACCGAAATTCTTGTATTTCTCCCGCGTGACGGCGGGATAGTAGATCAGTTTGTCCTTGACACTGTCGCCGAAGTATTCATTGTCCCTGAGTTCATGCTCAATCAGCCGTTGATAGGTCAACTCGTTTACATAACGGCAACCATGCACCAGAATGACCTTTTCAAAATTGTCATAGACATCCGGGCTCTTGATGATCGAAAGGTAGGGCGCAAGACCCGTACCGGTGCCCAACAGGTAAAGGCGCTTGCCGGGACGCAAACGATCCCATAACAAAGTACCAGTGGGTTTTTTGCTGACCAGCAGTTTGTCCCCTACCTTCACATGCTGTAGTCTGGAGGTCAACGGTCCATCCTGTACCTTGATGCTGTAAAACTCCAGATAATCCTCGTAGTTCGAGCTGGCCATGCTATAGGCGCGCATCAGAGGCTTGCCATCGACCTCCATCCCCATCATCGCGAACTCGCCGTTGCGGAAACGCAAGCCGGGGGAACGGGTGGTTTTTATCGTGAATAACTTGCCCGACCAGTGGTGGACTTCAATCACCGTTTCTGAGTGGGATTCCGCCATGATATTTCAGCTTTGTCTTATGTCTCTACGCTATAATCTGTGTGCCAACACCCGAATCGGTAAACAATTCAAGCAACAACGCATGCCGGACACGTCCATCGAGAACCAGCGATGAAGGTACGCCGTTTCGTATCGCGTCCACAGCACACTCAAGTTTCGGTATCATACCGTCTGTAATCGTCCCATCATTACGCAATTTCTGAATCTGGTCAAGTTTCAATTCCCGGATGAGGTCTCCATTTCTATCCAGAACCCCCGGAGTATTGGTCAACAACATCAGTTTTTCCGCAGCCAGGGTGATCGCCAGCCGACCAGCGACCGTATCCGAATTGATATTGTAAGTTTGACCATCCTCGCCTACTCCAATCGGGGCGACCACAGGAATGAAAGCGCGGGATTCCAGTAACTGGACGATTTGCGGCTCGATATGTTCGACTTCCCCGACATGACCATAGTCAATAATCTCGGACCTTTCCAACACCGGATCATCCTGACTGACCACCATTTTACGGGCGCGAATCAGATTGCCGTCCTTGCCGGTCAATCCAACCGCCTTGCCGCCAAGGGAATTGATCAGATTGACGATTTCCTTGTTGACCAGTCCGCCCAATACCATCTCCACAATATCCATGGTTTCACTGTCGGTGACTCGCAGGCCGCCAATAAAGATGGATTCCTTGCCGACCTTCCTGAGCAACTCGCTGATCTGGGGGCCGCCGCCGTGCACAATCACCGGATTCATCCCGACCAGCTTCATCAGGATGACATCGCGCGCGAAACCATGCTTTAACTCCTGATCGACCATAGCGTTGCCACCATACTTTATGACAATCGTTTTACCCTGATAACGCCGGATATAAGGCAGGGCTTCAATCAGAATCCTGGCTATGGATTGATCGGGCGGGTCAGTCAGAGTCATCGAATCTAGTGTTTTCATCAGGTTGACAGGAGGCGATATTCTACCGCAATACGATGCAGGGTTGGGAATCATTCCAACATTTCTCAATCCCCTGATAACTATCTTGAGAGTGATTTTTGGATGGTTGGTTGTGTTATGGGTGAGTTGGGTCGGGTCATCAGCCATCAGGCGGGTCGAATAGAGGTGCAAAATCTTCTTTGAACCGTACGGTCGCCCTCTTGGAAACGCCGGATTTTCTGGTGCAGGCCAGTGCCCCCCCGCCGCCAGGCGACGTTCGTCGATCCAGAGTGGATGGTGGCCGAGAAGTCCTTTAAGGAGGAGAGCGGGGAGCACAAAAGTTTGTGGCTTCCAGCGTGACCATGGCTTGGTATAACCAGTCCAGTCGGAAGTTGTTCTTGGCAAAACGCACACACAGTTGGCGAGCCTTGCGAACCAGATACGCCGCCGTTTGCATCACATAGCGGATAATCGGTCGGATGCCATGACGGCGCGCCTTCTTCGGTAATGCCGTGTACTGTACCGCCCGCAGCAGAACCTGTGCAATCTGGCCCAGCGCGTAGAAGGCCTGGTTAGCCCGGTAGCTCCGGCACGGCGGATGATGCAGGTCCATGTCCCGCAACGGACCCTTGAAGGCGTTCTCCTGACCCTGCTTGCCCCGGTGACGAAGCACTAACTCCTTCAGCGGCAGGTCACTCCGAGACACCAGAATGACCGTATGACGCGGCGCCAAAAGAGCCTGGCCGTTCTGACTTCGGCATCGAACCACTACGTAATCCTGCTCCCGCTCCCAACCGCTCGGACGGTGCGTTGCAAAAATGGCTTCCTCCTCCATCCCTATATCCGTCCACACCGAATCAGGAAGACCTTCCAGTTGTGCAAGTACCGGCCTTCTCCAGTTGTCATTCGTCAGACTGATCGAATAGTCCCAGCCCCGCTTCGCGCATTCACGAACCAGAGCACCCTTATAATAGGCATTGTCCGCCCGAAACCAGACCGGCGCGTCCTTGGGAAGCATCCCCGCAGTCCAATGCAGCAGCTTGCGCCAGTTCAGCGTCACACGTCCACCCCCCGGTTGCAACTGACCCGCCGACCACAAACCGCCTACAAACGTCCCGTGCAACCAGTACCCCCGGTTGCCGTTGTAGTCCTTCCCCGTCCGCTCAAACAAGCGTCCGTCTACCTCAATCCCCGTAGCGTCCATGAATAACGGAACATACCCCTTCGTCTCTACCTCATGGGCGATGATGGACGGCGCAACCCGACCCGCAAAGGCTACCGCCGCATGCCATAGCCCCCGGATGTCTGTCACAGCCAACCGCGATAACCATTCCCCCGCACGGCGCGACTCAGGAACCCAACGCAAACCCAAAAGAACACTCGCCGCACGGTCTGACCGCAAATCATCCAGGTCCGATAACGAACCCTGTCCACGCGCCAAAGATGCAATGATCGACCACAGGGTATCCATATCCGATGCGCCCCGGTTCCTCACCTTTACCGAAACCGCTCCGTCCAGAAGATCAAACAAACCAAACTGATGAGCTGTCTGTGCCAGTATCGAGGAACCTCCAAAGGCCGTCAAATCCAAATCCGTGAACTCATAGGTTACCTTCGGCGGTCGAACCTTCCGAATCTTCCTCGCACGACCCTTGCCAATCTTCCCCGATTTTCGATGCTTTTTCATAGTCACCCAGAAAGTGAGTTTTCAGATACCCTATTTTTCCATATAATCCCTTGATAATAAACACCTTTCAATCACTCAATATCTCCCTTATCAGGGGATTGGGGCAACATTCGCGGGAGGGCACGGAGACCCTCCCCTACGGCATCGTTTCGCCTCATGTATCAACATCATTCCCCCCACCCGCTCCCCGGCGGGCTTCGCCCTTGTATCGCGGACTCCCCCTCAAGGGGGGAGTAATGTGATAACGGTATCATTCCCCCCTTGAGGGGGAATCCAATCCGCGAAACGGATTGGATGGGGGGACACACACGTCATCCTTTGCATCAAAACTATTTTGTTCTGTCAGGCTGTTTATGTGCTCCTGGAAGTGTTACAATCGAACCATATAAAGATTTCTTTATATCAGGTCATTTACTTTTTCGCGCCTGGCGACGCCAAGCTAACGGTACTGTGTCGGCAGCGCACTGCTTGATTGAGGTCATGAAATAATGTCAAAGTCTTATTTATTTACATCGGAATCGGTGTCGGAGGGTCACCCGGACAAGGTCGCGGATCAGGTTTCAGATTCGATACTCGACTCGCTGCTGACCGATGACCCGAAATCCAGAGTCGCGTGCGAAACCATGGTTACCACGGGCATGGCGATTGTCGCCGGGGAGATCACTACCGACGCTGTGGTGGACTTTCAGGAAGTGGTACGCCATACGATTGGGGAAATCGGCTACAACTCGTCCGACATGGGATTCGATCACAAAAGTTGTGCCGTGCTGGTTTCACTCGACAAGCAATCCACCGACATCGCCCAGGGGGTCAATGAAGGCGAAGGAGTGGACCTCGATCAGGGGGCCGGTGACCAGGGCCTGATGTTCGGCTATGCCTGTAATGAAACCGATGTGCTGATGCCCTTCCCGATTACTTATGCCCATCGTCTGGTTGCCCGGCAGTCAGAGGTTCGCAAGTCGGGCAAACTACCCTGGCTGCGGCCGGACGCGAAATCCCAGGTTACCGTGAAATATGAGGGGGACACTCCGGTTGCGATAGACACTGTGGTACTGTCCACCCAGCATACACCGGATGTTGGTGATACCGAATTATCAGAAGCGGTGATCGAAGAAATCATCAAGCCGGTATTGCCCGCCAGCATGCTGGATGCGAATACTCGTTTTCTGGTCAACCCGACTGGCCGGTTCGTGATTGGCGGACCGGTCGCTGACTGTGGCCTGACCGGGCGGAAAATCATCGTCGACACGTATGGCGGCTCCGCGCACCACGGCGGCGGCGCATTCTCCGGCAAGGATCCCTCGAAAGTGGATCGTTCCGCCGCTTATGCTACACGTTACGTGGCGAAAAACATCGTGGCGGCTGGCCTGGCCGATAAATGCGAGGTTCAGGTGGCCTACGCTATCGGTGTCGCCCGGCCGGTTTCGGTCATGGTCGAAACCTTCGGCACCGGGAAAATCGAAGATGACAAAATCGAAGCACTGGTCAACCGGCATTTCGACCTGCGACCCAAGGCCATTGTCCAGAGCCTGGGACTGCTTCGCCCGATCTACCGCAATACCGCGGCGTATGGTCACTTTGGTCGTTCGGAACCCGAATTTTCATGGGAAAGAATCGACAAGGCAGACGCATTGAAAGCGGATGCCGGAATCCGGTAACCAACACCCACTATCATTCCTGAAAGAGAATCCATTATGTCTACACAAGTTGTCCAAGCCGTCCAGGCTGATTTCCATGTCGCTGACCTGACCCTGGCCGATTGGGGCCGGAAGGAAATTCGTATCGCTGAAACAGAAATGCCCGGACTCATCTCAATCCGCAGCAAGTACGCCGACAGCCAGCCCCTGAAAGGTGCTCGCATCGCCGGCTCATTGCACATGACCATTCAGACCGCCGTACTGATCGAATCACTGGTCTCACTCGGCGCACAAGTGCGTTGGGCCTCCTGCAACATTTTTTCAACCCAGGATCATGCGGCGGCGGCTATTGCGGATCAGGGCATCCCGGTGTTCGCATTCAAGGGGGAATCGCTGGATCAGTATTGGGAATACAGCCACAAAATCATGGACTGGCCAGATGGCGCCGGCCCGAACCTGATCCTGGATGATGGCGGCGACGCGACCCTGCTGCTGATTCTGGGCAGCAAGGCGGAAAAGGACTTGTCGGTTCTCGACAATCCTTCAAGCGAAGAGGAAGTGGCCCTGTTTTCCAGCATCCGGACTACTCTGAGCAGAGATAACACCTGGTACAGCCGTCGCCTGGCGGAGATTCAGGGAGTCACTGAGGAAACCACGACCGGCGTGCATCGGTTATATCAAATGGCCAGTAACAATGAACTGCCCTTCCCCGCCATCAATGTGAACGACTCCGTGACCAAGTCCAAATTCGATAATCTGTATGGTTGCCGCGAATCCCTGGTAGATGGTATCAAGAGAGCCACCGACACGATGATTGCCGGTAAAGTGGCAGTTGTACTCGGTTATGGCGATGTCGGCAAAGGCTGTGCACAATCCCTGCGCGGTCTCGGCGCCACCGTATGGATCACTGAAATTGACCCGATCTGTGCACTACAGGCGGCCATGGAAGGGTATCGCGTAGTCAATATGGACGATGTCTGCTCACAGGCCGACATATTCGTCACCGCCACCGGTAATTTCCATGTAATTACCCATGACCACATGACCCGCATGAAAAATCAGGCGATTGTCTGCAATATCGGTCACTTTGACAACGAAATTGACATCGCCTCGATGAAGCAATACCAATGGGAAAATGTCAAACCCCAGGTAGACCAGATTATTCTCCCCGATGGTCGCCGAATCACTCTGCTGGCAGAGGGTCGCCTGGTCAACCTCGGTTGTGGCACCGGCCATCCGAGTTTCGTGATGTCCAACAGTTTCACCAATCAGGTACTGGCGCAGATCGAAATCTGGAGCGATGGCGATAAATATCAGAATGAAGTTTATGTATTACCCAAGCATCTGGATGAGGAAGTCGCGCGCCTGCACCTTGAGAAAATCGGCGCCAACCTGACCGAGCTAAGACCTGATCAGGCCGACTACATCAATGTTCCGCTCGAAGGTCCCTACAAGGCTGATCATTACCGATACTGATATGAAACCTGTTCAACTCACACAGGAACTGATTCGGTTCAACACGGTAAACCCGGAAAGTCATGAGTCCGAGTGCGCCCGCTACCTCGGGAAGCGACTGGAAGGCTGTGGATTTGATGTGCAGTATTTCGAGTTCGCGGAAAACAGAACCAGCCTGATCGCACGGATGGAGGGTTCCGGGAACGGTCTGCCACTCTGCTTTACTGGCCATATCGACACCGTTCCGCTGGGTGCTGCCGACTGGAGCTGCGACCCGTTTGCCGCCGACCTCGACGGCGACCGCATAATGGGAC
Organism: Arenicellales bacterium; assembly: GCA_965116335.1. Classification (GTDB taxonomy): domain Bacteria; phylum Pseudomonadota; class Gammaproteobacteria; order Arenicellales; family Poriferihabitantaceae. Next base: position 2,926,536 of record OZ220677.1, on the reverse strand, counting down.
GCGGTGCCACCGACATGAAAGCGGGCGTAGCCGCATTTGTCATGGCTGCCGGAGAAGCAACCCGACACAAACGCCCGGTCGCTGGTATTGAACTGATCATAACCGCCGGAGAAGAAACCGGCTGTGAGGGTGCCCTCTTTCTGGCGGAACAAAACGCGCTGGCTCATTGTGGTGCTATTGTGGTGGGTGAACCCACATCAAATTATCCTCTGGTCGGTCACAAGGGCGCGTACTGGGGAAATCTGGTCGCCACTGGAATTACCGCCCATGGCTCCATGCCCGAACAAGGTGAAAACGCCATTTACAAGGCGGCCAGAGCCGTCAGTAAACTCGAGAATTTTGACTGGAAAGGGTGTCAACATGATGTGCTGGGTGCCCCTACTCTCAATGTCGGAACCATCACGGGAGGCATGAATCTGAACTCGGTTCCGGATCAGGCGATAGTCGGGGTGGACATCCGCACGATACCGGGGCAATCCCATGCTCAAATACGCGCCGACCTTGCCGAACTGCTGGGAGATGAAATCAGCTTTGACGAGATGATCGCAGTCGAGGGTATCTGGTCAGACCCGCAGGGAGAATGGGTGCGGAAAACTTACGGTTTTGTTGAGGAAGTGACCGGAGTCCGGCCCGAAGGCCGCGGCGCCACCTACTTCACCGACGGCCCGATATTGTCCCGCGCATCGGGCAACCCGCCCACCATCATACTGGGCCCCGGCGAGGCCACCCTGGCTCACCAGACCGACGAGTATTGCTCAATCAACCGACTCGAACAATCCGTTGAGTTATACCGAAAAATCGCACTCGACTGGTGTTTCAACACCTGACCCGAAGGATTATTTCAAAATCTGAACCCAGGACTCATCAAATCTGATTGATTCCAGGACTGCATTTCTATCCAGTTGTGGCGGTTGCTTGATTTTAATTGCCAGGCGTTCTTCAGGTACGCTTTCGATAATGGTGAATTGGGAACCGTGTGGCTGCCATGTAAATATATGCTGGTCAGTTGATTTACTGAACCCTTCAAGATTATTGCGCTCATTCCACTGCCACCAAAATTGCTCAGCCGGGTATATGATGGTATCAAACTCGAAGGCAGCCAACTCAAGAAGGTCATTGGACTTGATCAGAACAACTGTTCTCACATGACGGTATAGCTTCCTTATTCCAGTGACGCGCTCATTCCAGATTGCCAAAACCTTTTCTCCCAGCTGATTAGGATCAACGTCACTTATTTCGCTGTCGCCAAAAGAATAAATGGGTGAATTGCGCCCGGAAATGAGACGGATTTTTGAAACGGTGGAGGGTTGACGATTCTTTACGGTTTTAGCTCCCCATGCTGTCTGCTGCAAGACGATATCATCCAACCCAACATTTGAGGGCTTCCACTTGGCACCAACCAGGCGAGCAAAAATCTCTTCCCAGTCTGAGCCTTCCAGCCTCGCCTGTTTTCCTCTGGAAGCGAGCAAATAAACAACCTCCCGCCCCAAATCAAGCGCAAAGTTCCCGGGAAAGTTATTGAGCGGATACGGTGGCTTGTATTTTTGGACTGTTCGCAGTTTCGGAGATTTGGTCATATTCCGATGTGTTCTCAAATATTCGCAGTTGATCATCAACTACCAGCTTATCGGTTTCCTCTTGAGAAAATGTTGAAACCCAATCTGTGGCTTGTATCAGGTTCTTGATAACCGCCTGCGCCACGGGAACAGGAAGGCTATTGCCAGCCTGCTTTCTGCTTTGCGAATAGTTGCAAACAATCCTGGCTTCTTCGGGGAACCCTTGAAGACGCAGCATTTCCCGCAAAGTCAGCCTTCTTTCGCCATTCACCAGCAGGTAGTTGTAAGAAGCACCTGCACGTAAAGCACACGAAAACGGATAAGCACTTATGTGTCCAGCCTTGTTCTCATGCCAGATGGTCGGTTCTTTCGTTGGCTTTTGCTTGCTCAGTCTTTTCTTCCTGATGTAGCCGGATGCAAAATATTCTTCGGGAACTTCATCTTCCAGGATTTCACTCAATGGGCGCATCGGTATATTTCCAGACGGCCAGTTGAAATAGCGCGGAGAGCGGAAACCAACAATGAAGACACGCTCCCTTTTCTGTGGCAGACCAAAATCCAGAGCGTTCAATACTTTATAAGTTGCGTAGTATCCGAGCTCATCCAGAGTTTCTAAAATCCGGTTCAACGTTTGTCCTTTGCTGTGCCCAACCAGCAGTTTTACATTTTCCAGCACAAATGCCGTCGGTTTCTTTTCTGCCAATATGCGCGCTATGTCAAAAAATAATGTCCCTCTGGTATCATCAAAACCGCGTCTATGTCCAATGATACTGAACGGCTGGCACGGGAAACCAGCCAACAGAACGTCATGGTCAGGGATGTCCTGCGCGGCTATCTCCGTAATATCCCCGTGCGGGGTTTCGCCAAAGTTCGCTGCGTAGGCTCTCTGGCACTCCTGGTCTATCTCACTACTGAAAACACACTCGACATCTGCGCCAAGGTCGGCACCAGCATTTTGCATGGCATAACGAAACCCTCCAATACCAGCAAACAAGTCGATAAATCGGATGGTTTTTTTCTTCCCTACATATCCAGTATTCATGCCTTGACTATAGCACTACTCCTCACCACTTACAAAGCGCCTCGTTGTCTACCGTGGGTTGTGGGGGGAAATGGTTGGCGAGGACGGCGGATAGTTCGGCCTGGATATTCTTGCAGTCCGCTTGATTGAACAGATTAAAGTGTTCGCCGGGGTCGCGCTCCAGATTGAACAACTCGCCCCATTGTGGACGATGCGGATAGATCGTGAATCTCCATTGATCAGTCGAGACAGTCTGGTTATACAGTTCAGGCTTTACGGTCGGATGGTATTCACCGAAATTGTATGTGCGGATCGAATGACAGGGATCAGAAAATAACGGTGCCAGGCTCTTGCCATCGAATGAGTCACGCTCAAACGGCACGCCGGAGACATCCAGCAGTGTCGGAGTCAGATCAATATGATTGGTCAGGGCACGGGTGGTCCGTCCGGGTCGAATACCCGGCCCGCTCATGATCAACGATACCTCGGTCAACTGGCGATAGGGAGGCGGCCCCTTATGCAACAGCCCATGATCACCGAGAAGCTCACCATGATCCGAGGTAAATACGATAAATGTATTGTCAGACCGACCACTTCTCGCAAGCGCAGCCAGGATAGCACCGACACCGTCGTCAATCATTTGTGTCATGGCATGGGTATATGCGATGGCCTGACGCATGGACTTCCCACTGATGCTCCGGGTAGTAATCATCGAACCAGCCTCCATATCCTCATGCGCTGCCCAGTACAACTCACGGAACCCCTGCCCCTCAGGATATAGCTGACCATAATAAGGCGGCATTCTGGACAATTCATCCCCCTCGACCCGTGGCAACGGCATATCATCCGGCTGATACTGGCTCGCGTAAGGCTGTACCGGATCAAACGGATGATGAGGGTCCGGGTAGGAAACAAACAGGAAAAACGGAGCATCCGGGGGGCGCGCTTGATCCAGGAATCGGACGGCGCAATCCGTAATCCAGGTATTGTAATGCAACTCGGTGGGCATCTGGCTCACCCATATCTCGTCCAGGTCTGCGGGCGGTGGTTGATCGGCACTTTCCGGCATCAACCATTTTGCCGCCTGCGGATGGTTTTTATTCAGCCAGTTGGCGTAATGTCCCGCCAGGTGAGCAGTATCCGATTCACCGAGTAGCAGATCAATGGTCTGATAACCATAATACGGGCCACGCCAGCCGGTTGATTGCGGTTTTTCCCAGAATGCCCTGGAATCCGGCATGTTTCTATCCGCGGGGGCAAGCAAGGGTTGCAGATGTTGCTTGCCAACACTGTGAGTCGTATAACCGGCACTGGCCAGAAAACCGGCCAGCGTTGGCACATTGTCTGGCAGAGCCATGCCGTTGACGATCAGCTTATGATGTCTGGGATATAGCCCGGTAGCCATAGTGGCCCTGCTCGGTGAGCAAATCTGCATCGGCGTTATATGCCGATCGAACCGCATCCCTGCGGCGGCAATAGCGTCAATATTCGGCGTATTCGCTATCGTGTTGCCATAGCAGCCCAGACTGTCTGAGCGTTGCTGATCGGTGCAGATGAAAATGAAGTCAGGGGAGGTAAGCATCTGCAATCACAATCGTACCGTTATATCCGGTCAATCAGCGACTTGATGTACCCGATATGAGACGCAACGTCCTCTTCCAGAATCGCGACTTCCGCCAGAATCAGCTTGCGAATTTCTTCTGTACTTTTGTGAGCATCCATCAAATGTTCCAGTTCCGCCACCGCATTGCGAAATTCCGCCGAACTCTGGAAAATCACCTCCGTTTTGCGGGTGCCACTGTCAACCATGGTCGATTTCTTGAGCTGCGGAAACCGATATTTACGACTTACCGGCAGCATGGAGCCTCTCTTGCGATTGTAGGTTATACGCAGAATATCTGTTTTGTCAGACATAAAAGTTGCAAACCGTTCGATTTCCTCCGGGTTGCGAATGCCCATGGCATCCAGGGCAGGATATTTGCTCATGATGGTTTTCTCTCGAAGTTAATCAATGGTCAGCATGGATAGCTATGCTCTGGCTGTCGGAGGTTCGGCAGGTTTATCCTGACCCAGTTTCTCGAAGCCTTTCAGGATTTTCTGCGTCTCCACTTCCTCGGCGTGGAGTTGATCTATACTTAAATGACAGGAGATCTGATGACCGTCCTCCAACTCCAGCACGGGAGGGTTTTTCTGGTCGCAAGTGCCTTCCATTCCGCATGGACAACGGTTGTAAAACGGGCAACCCACAGAGGTGATTTCTACCCCCTTGGCAATGCCCACCGCCATTTCACGCTTCTTCATCGTATCTTCCAGCCAACCCAGCCTCATTTCCGGGACCGAACTGATCAACAACCGGGTATAAGGATGGAAAGGAGGGGTCAGCACTTCATCGGTCGGCCCCTGTTCAACCACCCTGCCAGCGTACAGTACGACAATTTCATCCGCAAACGAGGCGACTGTGGATAAATCATGGCTGATAAATACGAATGAGACGCCGGTGCGGTCACGCAGCGCCGTCAGCAGCTTGATGACATTGGCACCGACTATCGAATCGAGCGCGGAGGTGACTTCATCACACAACATCACTTCAGGGTTTGCCGCCAGTGAGCGCGCCATATTGACGCGCTGTTTCTGGCCACCGGATAATTCCATCGGGTAACGGCTGGCAAACTCGGCGGGTAATTCGACCATCTCCAGGATTTCCGACACTTTGGCATGTTTTTCCTTACCCTTGAGGCCATGATAAAACTCCAATGGCCGACCAATAATGTCCCCGATCACCTGCTTCGGATTCAATGCAGTATCGGCCATCTGGAACACAAACTGGACTTTCTGTAATTCTTCCAGCTTGCGGTCCAACAATGCGCCTTCCAGCTTCTTGCCCTCCAGTATGATTTCGCCTTTCGCCTGTGGCAACAATCCAGCCATGACTCGGGCCAGGGTTGATTTACCACAACCTGACTCACCAATAACACCGACCACATGGCCGTTCTTGACTTCCACATTTACATCTCTCAAGACCGGCACCTTGGGTTCCCCGTTGACGATGCCGCCATACCCGGCAGTCATGTTCCGGGCTTCGATTGCCGCATGTTCGCGGTCATGTTCACTGCCGACCTCAACCCCCATGCCCGCCGCCGGAGTCGGTCGCACCGCCGCCATCAACCGTTTGGTATAAGCATGCTGCGAGTTATTGATAATCTGGTCAGCCGAACCCTGCTCCATCACCTCACCGCCATAAAGCACCACGATATGGTCGGCCACCTGCGCGACCACCGCAAGGTCGTGAGTGACATAAATCGCCGCCGAGTTTTCCTCATTGATGACCTTCTTGAAGGCTTTAAGAACTTCAATCTGGGTGGTCACATCCAGTGCCGTGGTCGGCTCATCGAGCACCATCAGGTCCGGTTTGCCGCACAATGCCATGGCGGCCATCAGCCGCTGTAACTGACCGCCGGAGACCTGATGGGGATAGCGGAAACCGATACGATCCGCATCCGGCAATTCCAGCGCATGGTACAACTCGACTGCCCGCCGGGTCGCCTCCTCCTGATTGAATATACCGTGCAGCACAGCAGACTCCGTAACCTGTTCCCCGATGGTGATGGCGGGATTGAATGTAGCCGCCGCACTCTGCGCCAGATAAGCGACATTGGCGCCGCGAATTTCACGGGTACGCAACGGTGACATGGTCAGCACATCTTCGCCATTCAACAGGACTTCACCACCGGCAAAATGCAGGCCGGGCTTTGTGTAAGCCAGGGAAGCCAGTGAGATCGTGGTTTTGCCGGAGCCCGATTCACCAATCAGGGCTACCACCTCACCTTTATGAATGTCAAAATCAACCCCCTTGACGATCGGTATTTCCAGCCCGTCATCATTGGTTGCGCTGATCCTGAGGTCTTTGACTTCAAGCAGTTTTTCTTTATTGCCCATTGTTCTACACCATTTTCTTAGCGAGGCTGCCGCCGGATTTGGCGGAAACATCATCGACGATCAAATTGATCGCGATAGTGAACGTCGCGATTGCGAAAGCTGGCCAGATGGCCGCATAAGAACCGTAGGTCAAACCACCCAGGTTTTCACGCACCATGCTGCCCCAATCAGACGCCGGAGGTTGCACACCCAATCCGAGGAAGCTCAGACTGGAAATAAACAATACGACAAACACCAGCCGCAAGCCGAAGTCGGTCGCTAACGGCATGGCCGCATTGGGCAGCACCTCTGCCTTTATGATCCACCAGACTCCCTCTCCTCGCGCTTTCGCCGCTTCCACGAAATCCTGCACCATAATGTCCTGACCCAGGGCGCGCGCTATGCGGTACACACTGGTGGCATAGATCACCGCCGCAGTCCCGATCAGTATAGGAATCGAAGACCCCAGCGCGGCAATCACGATCAGGCCGAGCATGATGGTCGGCAAGGAGAGTATGGCGTCGTTGACCCGGCTGATCGCCATGTCTATCCATCCGCCCTTGACTGCGGCCAAAATACCGAGCGTAATCCCCATCACATACGCGAGCAATGTGGACGCAAGCGAAATCCCGATGGTGTTCCTGGCACCAAAAATGACTCTGGACAGGGTATCCCTGCCCAGATAGTCTGTGCCCAGATAGAAATTATCGTAAGCATCCAGGAAACTGTCCTCACCCTCCATATCCATCTCATGCCAGGGCGCAATGGATGGGCCGATGACACAGATCACCAGCCAGAAAGCGACCACAGCAACAGAGACCTTGCCCACCCAGGATAGTTTGATCCGTCTTTTCGGCGGGGCATCGGGCAGTTCATCGTAAGTATCCAGCTTCGCGATAATCTCCTCTCCTTTCACTTTCTGCGGAGCATCGGACGGTTCATCGGAAGTACCCGGTTTCTCGATAACCTCTTCTTCTTTTGTCTTCATATCAATTTTATCAGTCATGGTTACCTCCCTTTACTTCGGATTTCTGAGGCGGGGATTGGATAGAATGGATGCCACGTCCGCCACCAGTATCAACATCACATAAGTCGCGCAAAATATCATCGCACATGCCTGCACCAGAGGCAGGTCACGGGTCTGTACCCCGTCCACCATCAGTTTGGCAAGGCCGGGATAGGCAAATATGGTTTCGACAATCACCACGCCGCTAACCAGGTAAGCCAGATTCAGGGCAATCACGTTGACAATCGGGCCAATCGCATTATAGAAGGCATGCCGGAGTATGATGCGCCGTCGGGGCACTCCTTTCAATATCGCCATTTCAATGTAGGGTGAACTCATCACATTGAGGATGCCCGCGCGAGTCATCCGTATCATCTGCGCCGAGACCACGATTACCAGAGTAATCAGCGGCATCGCCAACGCCCCCAGCAATTCAAGGAAGGTTTCATTACCGGTCATATAGGCGGTTGAAGGCAGCCAATGCAACTCGACCGCCAGAATCAGAACCAGGATAGTGGCAATGAAGAATTCCGGTACAGAGATCGTGCTCAACGTACCAAAAGTAACCAGACGATCCAGCCAGGTGCCCGGATGCATGGCCGCCCACAGCCCGAGCGCGATCGACAACGGTATTGAGATCGCCGCCACCAGACCCGACATGACCATGGTATTGCCGAGGCGCCCACCGATCAAGCTGGCGATGGTCGCTCCACCCGCCTTGGAGGTGCCCAGGTCGCCGGTCATCATATCGCCGAGCCAGGAGAAATACCGGACATAGCCCGGTTGATCAAGACCCAGTTCCCTACGCATGGCGGCCAGAGTCTCAGGAGTTGCACTCTGCCCCAGTAAAATCTGGGCAACATCTCCGGGCAGGATACTGGTCGCCAGGAAAACAATTATGGACACCACCAGCAAGGTGCCAAAACCAATCACAATTCGGCGCAAAACCATTTGCGTCATCATAAGCTATGTCCCTCCGTAGCGGATATTCTGGTAAACAGGCTGTGTAAAAGAAAACGCCTGCATAAGAGAATCTCTTATGCAGGCGTTGAACAGCATTAAAACGTAGATCTGTAGTATCTCGTAAATTATTGCACGGTTCAGGTCAGCCAGCAGAACTCAGGCCATTCACATGCACCTAATTGACCGAGTGGAACAGTCGGGATACCCATAATGTTATCGGCCACTCCATCGTTGATGTTGGAGAAGGCGGGAATAACCATGCCACTGCCATTGTGGATCAGGGTTTGCATCTCGCAATACATCGCATGGCGCTTGACCGGATCGGTCTCTGACAGTGAGAGCGTCAGCAACTCACCCATGCGCTCGTTATTCCAGTAGGTATCATTCCAGGCTGCGCCGGGGCCGAACTGGATCGCCATTTGCGAGTTAGCCGTCGGACGCATATTCCAGGTGACCACATTCAGCGGCTCCTGCATCCATACAGAACCCCAGTATCCATCGGTAGGCACTTTCTTGATTTGCAGATCGAAGCCAATCTTCGCGCAGTTGGCCTGAGCCAGCAGGCAGGTCTCCTCAATACCGGGTGCTACCGGAGCGACATACAGCTCGGCTCCGCTGATGCCGGATTTCTTGAAGTGATCCTTCGCCCTTTCCGGATCAAACTCACGCTGTGGCAGCTCCGAACAGAAGTCTGGCCCGTGCGCATACATGATCGGCGTGTCATTACCGAGCGAACCCTTGCCCTTCAGGATTTTCTTGACGATACGCTCACGATCCATAATGTACTGCATACCCTTGACGAAATCATCGTTTTCACCCGGTGCGGTGTTTTTCAGGATGCAGATACCCACCTGTAAAGCGGCCGGAGTTGACAGCAGGGTAACCCCGTCGGCTTCCTCAATCTGACGGAACGCTTTCGGTTCAATAGTTGAAATCATCTGCATATCGCCGGACAGCAACGCATTGACACGAGCGACCGGATCGGTGATTGCAGTGATTTCACAAGCGTCCAGATTAGCACCTTCACGCCAGTAGTTTTCGTTACGCTTGTGTACTGATTTTACGCCCGGCTCAAAGGATTCCATAGTAAACGGGCCGGTGCCGATACCATCCCCGGTGGTGCCATTCTTGACAATCTTGGTCTGGAATAGTCCGAGCAGGGTGGGCAAGTCGGCGTTCGGTGAATTCATGACTGCCCGAACCTCATGGGAGCCCATTTTCTTCCACTCTGAAACCGAGGACAGTACCGACTTGATAACCGAGGTGGAATCATCACCCAGATGGCGGCTCATGCTGTAGACCACATCGTCCGCAGTCAATGGCGTACCATCATGAAATTCTACGCCTTTGCGGATTTTGAAGTTCCACTCGGTGGCATCAGCGTTCGGCTCGAATGTTTCAGCCAGTTCAGGCTGGGGAACCAGCTCATTGGAATGCTGGATCAGGCTGTTATAGGTCGCACGTCCACGAGTGTAGTCAATGGTAGAGGTGAACAGTGGCGGATCCAGTTGATCGTCCGGGCCGTGAAGATTGGAAGCGAATCGAACGCTGCCGCCCTTCTTCGGAGTCATGGCCATCGCCGCTCCGCCGGTATGCAACAGATTCTGTGCGGTAGCCATTGTAACGCCGGTCACTGCCATCAGCTTCAATACATCGCGCCGGGAATAACGGCTTTTTACAGCCTTGTCGACCAGTCCCTTGTCATAGGCGGACAGGTCACTATAGTTTAGCTTTCCCGGGACACTCTCAGGGGTTATCGTTTTTTTCATGTTTTACTACTCCAATTTATATGATGAAAAGTCATTATACACAAAACTCGCTAAAAAATCCCGGTATGTCATAATCCACCTCATGCAGATCAGATCAAGCACCACACAATCCGTACTGGACCGGACACTGGATAATCTGGTATCCGGCTGGAAACGGATTTCACATTCCGGCAATGCCGGTATTTTCAGACCCCATCCGGACCTGCCCGACCGTGACCTGAAACAGTTAAGAACACAGATGCAGGACTGCCTGGAAAGCAAGGGCGGGGAAGCATCCGCCCGTGCCCGCGCAGCCAGTCTGGGACAAGCCTATCTCAAGCTCAGTGATCAGGGGCGATACCGCTTTTTCCGGCTACTGCTCGAAGAGTTCGGGATTGATCGCACTGCGTTGGCAGCCACTGCCAGGCAATGCCTCGAAAACCCGGACGATCCGGAAATACCGAAAAAAATGAGAACCGTACTGCGCCCGCCCTGGCTCAAACTGTTCACACAATTCAATGCCCTGCCCAGCGGCATCCGCTTTCTGGTTGATATTCGGGCCGACATACTGCGGCTTTCCAGTCAACATAGCGAGCTCGAAGCCCTGAGCCAGGACCTGAAGAACCTGCTGATATCCTGGTTTGACATCGGATTCCTTGATCTGAAAAGGATTACCTGGGACGAACCGGCTTCATTATTGGAGAAACTGATTCAATACGAAGCCGTACACGAGATTCAATCCTGGTCTGATCTGAAGAACCGGCTGGATATCGACCGCTGTTGCTACGCATTTTTTCATCCGGGCATGCCTGACGAACCGCTGATTTTTGTACAGGTCGCGCTGGTCAACGGATTATCGACAAACGTGAATGAACTGCTCGACGATGCTGCGCCAGTGGAAAACCCGGATCATGCCAATACCGCGATCTTTTATTCGATCAGCAATACGCAACCCGGCCTGAGAGGGGTCAGCCTTGGGGATTTCCTGATCAAACGAGTGGTGGACGACCTGACGAAAAGTTTCCCGAATCTGAAAACCTTTTCGACATTATCACCGATTCCGGGGTTTGTGGATTTTGTCAGGCAGCAACTGGAAGAGGATCAGACGCCGGTTTTCAGTGACAGCGAAGCCGCTCTCCTGAACGCGCTGATTCTCGACAGCCGCAACGAGTGGGTCAACAACGAGGAAATCTCGAACACGGTAAAACCCCTGTTGATGCGAGTCTGCGCGGATTATCTGCTGAACCAGAAACGGGATGTCGGGGCACGCGATTCAGTCGCCAACTTCCACCTGAATAACGGCGCCCGGATTGAGCAGATCAACTGGCTGGGTGACCAATCAGAACAGGGGTTGCAACACGCCTTCGGGCTGATGGTGAACTATCTGTACAAGCTGCCCGATATTGAGAAAAATCATGAAGCCTACATCGGACAGGGCATAATACGCGCCTCCTCATCCGTCAAGGCTTTGTTAAAACAGCCCCGGCACAAAGTCGGCGCGGTGCACGGCTAACGGCTCCAGAACAATCACAGGGATAGACCTTACCCGGCATTCGCGATCAGGTCCGCAATGGCTTCACGCATGATTTGCAGTCCCTGATCAATGTCAGACTCGCTGATGTTCAGAGCGGGCGCAATCCGAACCACATCCGGCCCCGCATTCAGTACCAGCAAGCCCTTTTGTGTACAGGTCGCCAGCACATCCCGCGCTCGACCTGCATAGCGGGGCGCAAGCTCGCAACCCATCAGCAATCCGAGACCGCGAATTTCCCGAAAGACATGATACTGCTCGTTGATTTCCGTAAGGCCGGTTGTTAATCGTTGACTGGTTATCTCTACGTTTCGTAGCATTTCCGGTGTATTGACCCGCTCGAGAACCTTGCCGGCAACGGCGCAGGCCATCGGGTTTCCCCCAAAGGTACTACCGTGCGTACCCACCACCAGACTGTTCGCAATACCGGCTGTGGTCAGCATGGCGCTAATCGGGAAACCACCGCCCAAAGCCTTGGCTGTAGTCAATATATCCGGCGTTACTCCCAGTTTCTGATAGACATACAGACTCCCGGAGCGGCCCAACCCGCACTGTATCTCATCGAAAATCAAAAGCGCGTTTTCCCGGTCACAGCATGAGCGCAGTGTCTCGAGAAATTCCACGGTAGCGGGCACTATCCCGCCCTCACCCTGACAGGGTTCGACAATGACCGCGCAAACCCGTCCCTGATTACGGTCGAAATATTCCCGTACAGCCTCAACATCATTAAACCGGCAATGCGAGATACCGGCTGGCTTCGGGCCAAAACCACTGCTGTATTGCGGTTGACCGCCAGCGCACACAGTAAACAACGTGCGCCCGTGGAAAGCCTGGTCGAACGCCAGAATCTCGTGTTTCTCCGGCGTGAAGTGATCGACTGCATACCGTCTCGCCAACTTCAGGGCCGCCTCGTTCACCTCGGCCCCGGAATTTGCCAGGAAAACACGTTCAGCAAAGGTCGCCGCACACAGTGCATTGGCCAGATCCAGAGCGGGCTGGTTGGTCAGGACGTTGCTGACATGCCAGAATTTGTGAGCCTGTTCGACCAGAGTCTCAATCAGCTCAGGATGTGCGTGACCCAACGCAGAAACCGCAATACCGGCGGCAAAATCGACATATTCATTGCCTTCGGTATCCCACAGACGTGACCCCCTGCCATAAGCCGGCATGATCTCCATAGGCGCATAGTTCGGCGTCATCACTGCATCAAAAGCCGAGCGCACGGATGATCTTCGCTCAGGCGTATCATTTACAGTTTCGGTTTTTGGTTGTATCGTAGCCATATTTCCTGATTGTCCTGGTTATTTCATGATTACCTCTTGCGGGACTGGAATTTTAACCCTGCTGACGACAGAATATCAGATTATTTTTACCGATTAACCCATACCGGGAGTACAGGCATGACTGAACAAATACCTGAACGTGAATCAATGGAAGTGGATGTGGTGATTGTGGGAGCTGGCCCTGCCGGTTTATCCGCCGCATGCCGACTCATGCAACTGGCCGAACAACAGGGCAAGGAATTGTCGGTCGTTGTGCTTGAAAAAGGCTCCGAAGTCGGCGCCCATATCCTGTCCGGCGCGTTGTTCGAACCACGCGCTCTGAACGAATTGTTCCCGGACTGGAAAGAGCACGGTGCGCCGCTTCATACCGAGGTGACGAAAGACCGGGTACTGATGTTCAGGAACAGTGAAAAAGCATGGAACCTGCCGCTCTGGATGGTGCCTGCTCCCATGCACAATGACGGCAACTACATTATCAGCCTGGGAGAACTCTGCCGCTGGCTGGCCGAACGGGCCGAGGGATTGGGGGTGGAGATATTCCCGGGTTTTCCCGCCTCACAAATCCTGTTTCATGAAGATGGCGGCATCAAGGGAGTGGCTACCGGAGAAATGGGGCGAAACGCGACCGGAGAAGCCAAAGCATCTTATGAACCCGGCATGGAACTGCACGCCAGGGTGACCCTGTTTGCGGAAGGCTGTCGGGGGCATCTGGGTAAACAACTGATCGAACGGTTTGACCTGGCGGCGGACGCGCAGACCCAGCACTACGGTATTGGCATCAAGGAACTGTGGCAGATCAATCCCGATAACCATCAGCCGGGGCTGGTGGTACACGGCGCGGGCTGGCCATTGTCCGAGCATGGGGCATCCGGCGGCTCCTTTCTTTACCATCTGGGCGATAACCTGGTTTCGATGGGATTGATTACCGACCTGTCATACAACAACCCCTGGCTCAGTCCGTTTGATGAGTTCCAGCGCTTCAAGCACCACCCTCGAATCAGACAGTATCTGGAGGGCGGCGAGCGCATCGCTTATGGCGCCCGGGCAATTACCAAGGGAGGCTTCAACGCACTGCCCAGAATGCACATGCCCAATGCCTTGCTGATTGGCTGCGATGCCGGTACGTTGAATTTCTCTAAAATCAAGGGTTCTCACACCGCCATGAAATCCGGCATGATCGCGGCAGAGTCGGTGTACCACGCCCTGCATGGTGGAGGCAGTCTCGAAGAATATCAAACTCGTTTCAGGGATTCCTGGCTTCATCAGGAGCTTTATCGGTCGCGCAACTTCGGCGCGGCATTGCACCGGCTTGGCGCCTGGTTCGGCGGGGCTTACAATTTTATCGACCAGAACCTGTTCGCTGGCAGATTGCCGGTGCGGCTCACCGACCCGGTCGCTGACCATGAATCATTGAAACCAGCCAGTGACTGCTCGCCCATTGAATATCCGAAACCGGATGGCGTATTGAGTTTCGACAAAACTTCCTCGGTCTATCTGTCCAGCACCAATCATGAGGAAGATCAGCCGGGACATTTGCGGCTAAAGCAGCCCGAACTGGCGGTAGAAACCAATTACCGGATTTACGGCGGGCCGGAACAACGCTTTTGCCCTGCCGGCGTGTATGAGTTCATTCACACTGAATCCCGGCCTGAACTGCAAATCAACGCCCAGAATTGCGTACACTGCAAGACCTGTGACATCAAGGACCCGACCGGGAACATCACCTGGGTCACGCCCGAAGGCACCGGCGGGCCCAATTACTCCGCCATGTAATGCACCCTACTCGACCCAGTCGCGGGCATTCTGGAACATTTTGATCCACGGGCTGTATTCCCCCCAGTCATCGGCATGCCAGGAATTTGAAACGGTTCGGAAGACTCGCTCCGGGTGGGGCATCATGATGGTAACCCGGCCATCGTCATTGGTGAATCCGGTCCATCCATTGGCGGAGCCATTCGGATTGTACGGGTAGGCAGTGGTCGGGTTGCCGCGATGGTCGATATATCGCAAACACGTCTGACCCTGCTCCTGCGTCCTGTGCATAGCGGACGGCTCCGCAAATACCGCCCGGCCTTCTCCGTGAGCCGAAGAGACGGGGATTTTTGACCCGGCCATGTCTCGCAACAGGATTGATTTTTCCGAACAGACTTCCACCATGACAAAACGGGCCTCGAACTGCTCCGACTGATTGCGGACAAACCTGGGCCAATCAGAAGCGCCGGGGATCATACTGCCGATTGCCGACATCATCTGACAACCATTGCACACGCCCAGCGCGAAAACATCTGGACGTGCGAAAAATCGCTCGAAACGCTCCTTCAGCTCCGGATTGAACAGGATCGATTTCGCCCACCCTTCCCCGGCACCCAGCACATCACCGAATGAAAATCCACCACAGGCAACCAGTCCCCTGCAATCATCCAACTCCGCTCCATGAAGCAGGTCCGTGGTAGTCATATCGACTGCATCAAACCCGACACTGTGAAACGCCGCCGCCATTTCCAATTGTCCATTGACCCCCTGCTCTCGCAGGATGGCTACTCTTGGCCGGGCCAGAACGAGGTTCGGGGCAGACTCCGCCGGTATGGAGGGCCGCTCCGGGACGCTCTCTGCCAGACAGAAACTCAAACTGCAAAACAGGCCGGAGTCGGTTTCATCAGCCAGACGCTGGTATTCCTGATCGGCGCATTGCGGATTATCCCGGATGCGCTGCATCTGCCAGGAAGTCTGCGACCAGATTTGGTGACACTGGATGCGGCTGTGCGAGAACAAAACCTCACCCTGACTGACAATCCGTATAGAATCACCGACAACGGGCTGGCCGATTCGATGCAGGCAATCAGCCAACCCTGCCGACCGGGCTTGCTCCAGAATTTCAGCGCGACGCTGGCGTGGAGTCTGAATCACTGCACCCAACTCCTCATTGAACAGTACCGCCAAAGGCTCTCCGTTTATCGGGCTTAAATCAATCGACAACCCGCAACGTCCAGCAAACGCCATTTCACACAGAGTGGTAACCAGGCCGCCATCTGACCGATCATGGTACGCCAGCAGACAGCAATCCCGGTTGAGTCCCTGAACCAGCGCGAAAAAACGTTTCAGGTCGTCGGCATCATCCAGATCCGGCACATCCGACCCAAGCTGATTCAGGGTCTGGGCAAGGACGCTCCCTGCCAGCCGATGTTTGCCGCGTCCCAGGTCAATCAGCCACAAATCGGTCGGCTCATGGCCTGTCCGAAGAACCGGAGTCAATGTTTTACGAACATCGGACACGGCTGCAAAAGCGCTGATGATCAAGGATAACGGAGAGACCACTTTCTGCTGTTGACCGCGCTCATCCCGCCACACTGTTTTCATCGACATCGAATCCTTGCCCACCGGAATGGAAATCCCCAACTGCGAACAGAGTTCCAGTGCCACGGCCTGCACGGTTTGATAAAGCCGGGCGTCATGGCCTTTCTCTCCAGCCGCCACCATCCAGTTTGCCGACAACCGGATCTGCCCGATGTCAGCAATACCGGCTGCGGCCAGATTAGTAATGGATTCGCCAATCGCCATACGACCGCTGGCTGGCCCGTCAATCACCGCGAGAGGGGTTCGCTCCCCGATAGAGAAGGCTTCACCGGTGAATCCTCGATAACCTGTGCAAGTGACCGCAACATCCGCTACCGGCACCTGCCAGGGGCCTACCATCTGGTCACGGGCAACCAGGCCGGTGACACTGCGGTCACCAATAGTCACCAGGAAAGTCTTGTCCGCTACCGTGGGAAATGCCAGAACCCAATGGACCGCATCGGCGATGGTGAAACCAGAGAAGTCGAGTTTCATATCAGGCTGGGTTTCGGTAACCGCATTGCGAAACATTTTCGGCGGCAACCCGAATAATACTTCCATCGGCAGATCAATCGGGCAAACCGAACCCCCGGCAACCTCCGGTTGCGGTTGCCGGGTATCCTGCGTATCGAAGTATGAATCCGTTACCTGAAGCCGGGATTCGGCGGTAGCCACACCCACTCTGGCGTACAGACACCGCTCACGCTGACAAATCCGCTCAAATTCCCGATAGCGGTTGCGGTCAATCGCGAGCACATAACGCTCCTGGGATTCATTGCACCAGACCTGCATCGGCGACATACCCGGCTCCGCATTCAATACATCGCGTAGCTCAAACCTTCCGCCTGATCCACAATCGTGCACCAGCTCAGGCAAGGCATTGCACAAGCCACCTGCTCCGACATCGTGGATGGAAATAATCGGATTGTGTTCGCCCATTGCACAGCATGTGTCAATCACCTCCTGACAACGTCTCTGCATTTCCGGGTTGCCGCGTTGCACAGAAGCGAAATCAAGTGACTCGGAACTGTCCCCGGCAGCAATACTGGAAGCCGCTCCACCGCCGAGACCAATCAGCATGGCAGGCCCGCCCAAAACGACAATGGGCGTATTGTCCGGTATTGATTTTTTGACGACATGCGCGGGACGTATATTGCCCAGCCCACCCGCGAGCATGATCGGTTTGTGGTAACCGTGGCGCAGCCCCGGCTGCTCTGTCGCTTGCTCGAAAGTACGAAAATAGCCGCATATATTGGGGCGACCAAACTCATTATTGAAGGCAGCCGCTCCGACCGGAGCCTCCAGCATGATTTGCAGTGGCCCGGCAATACGCCGTGGTGCTCTCTGCGGCGGCTCCCAGGGTTGCGCGAGACCGGGCAGCCGCAGATGCGATACTGAATAGCCAACCAGTCCCGCTTTTGGCTTTCCTCCCCGGCCAGTGGCGCCCTCGTCCCTGATTTCTCCGCCTGATCCGGTGGCGGCACCGGCAAAAGGAGAAATTGCAGTCGGATGGTTATGAGTTTCCACCTTGGCAACGAAATGCACAGGCTCCTTGACGAACGAATACAGCCTCGAATCGGAGTGCGCGGCAAACCGCTCCGACTCGAAGCCTTCCAATACGGCTGCGTTATCCCGATAGGCCGACAACGTCCCACTGCTGTTTTGCTCATGAGTGGTGCGAATCATAGAAAACAGAGTCGCGTCCTGACTGATGCCGTCTACATTCCAGTCGGCATTGAAAATCTTGTGCCGGCAATGTTCAGAGTTGACCTGGGCAAACATCATCAATTCAACATCCGTAGGGTTTCTGCCCAATTCAGCAAACCGTTTCAGCAGGTAATCCTCCTCCTCCCGGTTCAACGCGAAACCGAATTCCCGATCAGCCGCTTCGAGAGCCGGCCTGCCGCCTGCCAGCAGATCAATCACCGTCAGGGGGGTGGGGATCGACTGGACGAACAGCGCATCGGTAGCGTCCTCACTGTCGAGCAGGGACTCGGTCATCGGGTCATAAATTACTCCAGCCATGTATTCATGAGGCAGCGGGTCGAGCCCGACAAACTGCCATCGAACCCCCCGCTCAACCCGCCGGACCGAACCCAGCCCACACAGATGAAAAATATCGGTCGCCTTGCTCGACCATGGAGAAATCGTCCCCAGCCGGGGAACCACATACCGCGTCAGTGGTTGGTAGTCTTTAGACCGGGTTGTCGCGGCTGGCTGGTTATCGGTGGCATTGACTCCGGCGATATCGACATCAAGCAACTGCGCGACCCTGGCACATTGGCTGGGCCGCAGCGTTTCACTTTCATCAATGAAATAATAACGGGTTGCGTCGATACGGACACAGGAAGGCGCGAATTCCCGGATCCGCGCAAGAATTTTTTGCTTGCGAAATTGAGATAGCGCGTCAGCGCCTGGGACAATCAGCACACAATCCCTGCAAACGCCATCGCTTCCCGCAGGCGGTCATGATACTGCCCGGAAAACACAGTCAACGGCAAGCGAATGCCTTGTTCAACATGGCCCATTTCATGCACCGCCCATTTAGCCGGAATCGGATTGGATTCCAGAAACAGCACTTCATGCAAAGGCTCAAGCTGCCGATTGATCTCTGTGGCAGTGGTGAAATCACCCTGTACCGCCGCCGTCATCATCTCGTGCATCTGTCTCGGCGCAACATTGGCCGTGACCGAAATACAGCCATGCCCACCGGCCTTGACCAGCTCCAGGGCCGTGTCGTCATTACCCGAATAAACCGCAAAATCCGGGCCGCAACGCCGAGTAAAGTCCGCCACCCGGGGAATATCCGATGTGGCGTCCTTGATACCCACGATATTGGGAATGGCGGCCAGTTCAACGACTGTATCGTTCGACATATCGAGCGCGGTTCGAGACGGAACATTGTACAGGATTTGAGGAATGTCAACCGCTTCAGCAATATGCCTGAAATGCTGATACAGACCCTGTTGAGTCGGTTTGTTGTAGTAGGGAACAACCAGCAGACAGGCATGAGCGCCCAGCGCTGCGGCTCCGCGAGTCAATTCCACCGCCTCGAAAGTCGAGTTGCCGCCGGTTCCTGCAATGATCGGCAAGCGGCCATTGGCAAATTCGACAGTGCGGGCAATTACCTCCAGCTGCTCATCAATGGTCAGGGTCGCCGATTCTCCCGTGGTGCCCACCGAAACAATCCCGTCGGTGCCATTTTCAACATGAAAGTCCACCAGTTTCTGGAGACCGGGGTAATCAATGGCACCCTCATCGAGCATCGGCGTAATCAACGCCACCAGACTGCCTTTCAGCATTTTCTCTCCCAGCGGGTCGGGGTTCAGGAAGCCGTGATCTTACTGTTTCCAGTGACATTAAACAACAATTTAATCACGGTAAGAAGATTATCCATGGTAAGCATCATGGCTGTCTGCCAGGTCGCCAGAAATGGTCGATAATCAATAAGACCGCTCCGCAGGTAATCGCCATATCCGCAATGTTAAACGCCGGAAAATACAGTTCCTGATAATGCAGGGAAATAAAATCAATTACATAGCGATACTGAAGGCGATCAATCAAGTTGCCCATTGCGCCCGCCAGAATCAGTGCCAGCCCCCAGGCCAATCGCCGGTTGGTGGTACAGCATTTCCATAACCAGGCAACGATGAAAACAGAAGCTAATGCGGCCAGAGTCGAGAACAAATAATGTTGAAGCCCACCCGCATCACTCAGAAAACCGAATGCCGCGCCCCGATTCGCCACCCATGCCCATTGTAATATCGGCAATACTTCAATGGCAGGTTGCCCCCACAGATAGTCATTCGCCGCCTTCTTGGTAACCTGATCAGCCACAACGATCAGTGCTGAGATACCCATATATCCCGTAAATTCGAGCGTGGGCCTGGCCTTATGTCCTTTTTTCACCTGATCTTGTTTTAACGGGTTAGCGGGTTCCCGACTTACCGGCGAAGAGCCGTTTGCCGGCTTCGCAATCCGCCAGAATCTGCGTTTTCAATTGCTCGAATGAATCGAACTTCTGTTCATCGCGAATTTTCCCTATAAATTCCACACAAATCCGTCTGCCATAAATATTGCTGTCGAAATCAAACAAATGGACTTCCAGCAATGTTTTCAGTCCGTCCACCGTAGGCCGTGTGCCCAGATTGGCGACTCCGAAATACTCACCGTCATCCCCATCAACCCTTTTGACACGAACCGCGAAAACCCCGGTGAACGGGGGCTTGCTGACTGCGATATTGGCAGTGGGAAAGCCCCACTGTCTGCCACGTTTGTCACCATGAATGACACGCCCCATCATCGAATAGCGCTTCCCCAGCATCTGTCTGGCTGCATCCAGGTCACCCTGTGCCAGTGCTTGCCTGATGCGGGTGCTGCTGATGCGGGCGCTTTCATCCGATACGGTGTGAAATTGCTCCGCCACAAACCCGTATTCGGCGCCCAACCGCTCCAGTAATCCATGATCGCCCGTTCTGCCTTCGCCAAATCTGAAGTCGTCTCCGGTAAGTATATATCGGATACCCAACCCGTCGACCAGAATTCGCCTGATAAATTCTTCGGCACCGGTGCTGGCCAGTCTGGAATTGAACGGCAATGCCAGCATGACGTCAATACCGTACTCCCGCACAGATAGATACCGGGCACTCAACCCGAATAGACGAGGAGATGATTTGCGTTTTTGAAAATACTCGTTGGGAGTGGGCAGAAATGTCATCACTACCGTGGGTAGTGACAATTCCTCGCCCTTCTCGACCAGCTGCCCCAGTATCCTCTGATGCCCCAGATGGATGCCATCGAAATTGCCGATAGTCAGAGCGCACCCTCCATCCGGTATCCATTTTGAATCTATGCGTCTGGCCAGTTTCATGATTCGCTGATTTCCCTGATTTTCCAGAGTGACCGGGGATTGATACCCAAAACAAGCAATGCGGCAAAATAGGTGATGGCGCCCAGCCCCACCAACAATCCGAGCCGCATGGCTTTTGCCCATACCGATACTTCCAGCCACCAACCTTGTTCTCCGACCAGCCACCCTATCGACAGTCCCATCGCTGCGGTGGCAATCAGAATCCGCGCCAAAAAACCGACCCAGTTATGCTCGACCACGAAAACCCCCTGTCGCACCAGGACGACCCATAACATCAGCGCATTGGTCAACGCCGAAATCGAGGTAGCCAACGCCAGCCCGACATGTTGGTAAGGCAGAACCAGAATCAGGCTGAATACGATATTCACCGCAACCGCAATCATCGCAATGCGCACCGGAGTACGGGTATTCTGCCTGGCAAAAAATCCGGCTGACAACACTTTTACCAGTACAAACGGGGTCAATCCCAGCGAATACGCAACCAGGCTCAACACAGTCATATTGACTCCGTTTTCAGTGAAATCCCCGTGAAAATAAATAGCGCTGATCATTGGATGCGCCAGCATAATCAGTCCGACGGTAGATGGAATACTGACCAGCAAAGCCCATCTGGCCCCCCATTCCAGGGTTCTGGAGAAATCTCCCGACTCGGTTTGCGTGTGTTTTCGTGACAAATGAGGAAGAATCGCGGTGCTCAATGCCAGACCGAATACTCCCAGAGGAAACTCCATCAGACGGTCGGAGTAGTACAGCCACGAGACGCTGCCAGTCACCAGAAACGAGGCCAGGATGGTATTGACCAGAATGTTGACCTGAGCCACCGATACCCCGAGCACAGCCGGTATGGTCAACGCCAGCACGCGCCGGGCACCCTGGATTCCGACCTCATCGCCCTGCCGCTTGATCACCCGTGGCCGGACCGACAGCTTCTCCTTGCGCAAAAATGGAATCTGGAAAAGCAGCTGCACGACACCGGCGACCAGCACCCCTATAGCGAGAGCCATCGGCGAATCATCGACCAGCGGCACCAGATAGAGTGTCGCCAGAATCAAACAGATATTGAGCAGAATCGGGGTCGCCGCAGGCGCCGCAAATCGGTTGCAGGAATTGAGCATGCCGGCTGACATGGCAACCAGCGATATGAAAAACAGGTACGGGAAAGTAAGTCTGGAAGCCTGAACCGTGAGCGCGAACTTTTCCGGGTCCCGGGTAAATCCGGTAGCCAGCGCGGTAACCAGGGCCGGGGCAAATAGTACGCCGGCCAGACAGACCAGAAGCAGAATCAACCCGAACCGTCCGATCATCAGCTGCAGGAAGCGATTGTTCTCGTCTTCCGTCTTATGCAGCCGGTACTCGGTAAAAACCGGAATGAAGGCAGCCGAGAAAGCGCCTTCTCCGAACAACCGGCGGAAAAAATTGGGTAACCGGAAAGCGACGATAAACACATCGGCGGCAGCCTTGTCGCCCAGCACATTGGCGAACAGAATATCGCGTATCAAGCCCGATATTCTCGACAGCAATGTCATCGATCCCACCACCGACATCGACTTGAATAGCATGGAAGACATATCTGTCTGATCGGTTATGATTGAACGGAAAATGTACTTCGGATATTTCGGGTGCTTCGGGGCTTGACTTTCAGGCCAAAATTGACCATATTCCGCCTCCGGCGCAAACGCCGTTATTTATCCCTTTATTTTGACTTGACATTGCAAGAGGAAGATCCTTGGCTAATTCACCCCAGGCAAGAAAAAGAGCGCGACAAAATACCAGACGTCGACTCCACAACATGAGCCAACGCTCTTCGCTTCGCTCATCCATAAAAAAGCTGCTGAAGCTTATTTCGGCAAATGACCGGGAAGGTGCCCGAACAGCATACCGCGAGGCTGTCTCCAGGATTGATCGCGCCGCTGTGAAGAACCTGCTCCACAGTAACCGTGCGGCCCGCCTGAAAAGTCGCCTGAACAACCGTCTGAAATCCCTGGAATCAGCCAGCGCATGAAAATGAGGCGGTTCGTCGAATTTTGAAACGGCGAGGATGTTCATACCGTGATCGCGATATTATCACGATGGATCAATTCTGTTTCACCCTGATAACCTAACACATTCTCCACCTGGTCACTGGCGATACCCATAATTCTGCGTACTTCATCCGCATTGTAGTTGACCAGGCCGCGGGCGACTTCATTGCCAGCCTGATCGAAACAAATCACGATCTCACCGCGAGTAAAGGTTCCTTCCGCCGCGGTCACGCCAATCGGCAACAAACTGCGCCCCTGCTCCTTCAATACATTGACGGCGCCGTGATCCAGTACCAGCTTGCCATTTCCCCTGAGCTGCCCGGCCAGCCATTGCTTTCGCGCCGCAATCCGGCCCTTGCCGGGGATCAGCATGGTTCCCAGTTCTTCACCTCTGCGGAGTCTCAGGAGAATATCCGGTTCAAGCCCGGAAGTAATTACGGTGGTTGAGCCTGATCGAGCCGCTTTTTGCGCGGCGGTCAGTTTGGTAACCATGCCACCTCGTCCGAATTCGCCTGCACAACCCGCCATTTCCTGCAATGCGGAGTCATCCGCCCGGCCATAATGAATCAGATTGACCGACCCGGATTCTCTGGGGTCTCCGTCATATAACCCCTGCTGGTCGGTCAGCAAAATCAGACATTCGGCCTCCACCAGATTCGCCGTAAGCGCCGCCAGCGTATCATTATCCCCGAATCGGATTTCCTCATTCACGACCGCGTCATTTTCGTTGACGGTCGGCACCACACCCAGACTCAACAACTCACGTAATGTATTACGCGCATTCAGGTATCGCTGCCGGTTAGCCAGATCAGCGTGGGTGAGCAGGATCTGCGCCGTCAGTATGCCATGATTACGAAACGCAGTCTCGTAGCTCTGTACCAGAGTCATCTGGCCGACCGCAGCCGCGGTCTGTACCCGGTGCACCTCTCCGGGCCGCCTGTCCCACCCCAGACGCCGCATACCCTCACCGATGGAACCGGAAGAAACCAGCACAACATCGACATTCTGCCGCTTCAGTTCCACAATTTGTCTAACCCAGGAGTGGATCGCCTCCTGATTGAGCCCGGACTCGGAATCGGTAAGCAGTGAAGTGCCAATTTTAACGATCCAGCGCGCCGAATCGGTCAGTACTGTTCTTGAGACCATGCTACTGAAGCACCTGCCGCGCGGGCCTGACCGACTGCACCTGCCGAACCTCGTTTTCTTCGCTGAGCTCTATCAAACGCTGCATCACATCGTGAATCAGTTGGTCGCATCCCTGCCCGGATACCGCCGATATTCTATAAATCGGGACATCCAGGTCCAGTTGTTTCTTCAACTGTTCTTCAATTTCACGGGAGTCGCCTGAATCAATCGCGTCAATTTTGTTCAACACCAACCATCTCTCCTTATTCTTGAGTTCCGTATCATATTCGCTCAGTTCCTTTTCGATCTTGCGGATATCCTGTATCAGGTCGGTTCCATCAATCGGTGCAATATCGACCAGATGCAACAGGACCAGTGTCCGGTTCAGGTGCTTGAGAAACTCGATACCCAGACCCGCGCCGCGAGACGCGCCCTCTATCAATCCGGGAATATCGGCGATGACGAAGCTGTTGGAATCTCCCACGTCAACTACCCCCAGTTGTGGATGCAGGGTCGTAAAGGGATAGTCGGCTATCTTTGGCCTGGCATGGGATACGGCGCTCAGTAATGTCGATTTCCCGGCATTGGGCGCTCCCAGCAAGCCTACATCCGCCAGCACCCGAAGCTCCAGCCTGATCTGCCTCTCATCGCCCGGTTTGCCACGGGTAATTTTACGCGGGGCGCGATTAACACTGGATTTGAAGTTCGCATTGCCGAGGCCGCGTCGGCCACCCTGCGCGATCAGCAAACGTTCACCGTCACGGGTCAATTCACCGATCAACTCGCAGGTTTGCGCGTCACTTACGATGGTGCCCGGAGGAACATCAATCTCCAGATCTTCCCCGGCCTTTCCGAACCGATCCCGACCAGCACCGCCCTGTCCGTTCTTTGCCCGATGCAACCGTGCGAATCTGAAATCGGAAAGCGTGTTCAAACCCCCTTTGGCGATCAGGAATATACTCCCTCCGTCTCCCCCGTCGCCTCCATCCGGCCCGCCTTTCGGGCGATATTTCTCCCTCAGAAAACTCAAACAGCCGTCTCCGCCTCTGCCCGCAATAACCCGAATTGTCGCCTCATCTACAAATTTCATGATCGCTACTGCCGAGCCCTGGGACAAAACCTGAACCTGCACCCGGCCCCGATCGAGCCGGGGGCGAGCATGGATCGGGGAGTACTGTGCCCATCCGCATCGACAAATTTTCAGCCCAGAACAGAAAAAAACCCCGCCCTGATAACAAAGCGGGGTTTATTATTTCATATTATTCCGGCCTGGTTCAAATAACGCTGATTGTCTTGCGCTTGTGCGGCCCCTTTACCTCAAACAATACCTTACCCGGAGCGGTGGCAAACAGCGTGTAATCCTTGCCAAGCCGGGTATTTCTACCTGGATGAAAGCGGCTGCCTCTTTGTCTCACGATGATGTTGCCGGCAAGCACCTGTTCTCCGCCAAACTTCTTGACTCCCAGCCTTTTGGAAACCGAATCGCGGCCATTTCTCGAACTGCCGCCCGCTTTTTTGTGTGCCATTAGACTTCTCCTGAACCGTATAGGACCGATAGATGCTGTGGTTAATTCGCAGATGCCTCGTTCACCGCGTCTGCGGGCGGCTCTGATGACTGCGGTTGTTTTTCAGGTTCGGCTGACGCTACAGCGCCGTTGCCGATCCCGGTGATTTCTATTTCTGTATAGGACTGCCGGTGCCCCTGGGTACGGCGATAATTTTTGCGCCGCTTCATTTTGAACACCTTGATCTTGCGTCTCTTGCCATGAGACAGGACGGTCGCATGAACCGGACGGTCGACCAGTGGAGAACCCACCGTGATCTCGTCTCCATCAGACACCATCAAAACCCGGTCGATGCTCACTGAATCCCCTTCAGCTAACGGAATTTTCTCTACTTTAAGTTTATCCCCTACGGCAACCTTGTATTGTTTACCGCCGGTTTCAATGACTGCGTACATGGTTATATCTGGCTCTGCTTTCTCAAGGACGCCGGATTGTATCCGTCCCGCAACATACAGTCAATTGATTTGATGTAAAGATTGACTGCAAAATGACTGGCGCCCTCGGCAGGATTCGAACCTGCGACCTATCGCTTCATACCACTATAACTTTCGCTACCCCCATGACATCGTGGCGAGATCATGGAGTTTGTGGTCTGGACTTTATCTTCACCCTGCTTGAGTACAGGATGCTGCCCGTCAAGTCTCTACACATTCCCGGGTTCAGCGGGCTTGGCTCGGTATTGCCACCAACAAAGTCGGGCAGGTTCCACCGAATTTGAGCAGATTCACACGGAGGGTTACCCGCTCCGGTGCCCAATTTTCAACAATCAGGAGGCGATCGCTCTATCCCCTGAGCTACGAAGGCGTCAACCCGAAGTATAGCAGTATTTCAGCCCCGTATTTTGACAATGTTCTAAACTTTCGTACAATTCGATGTTACTATCAACAGGTTACATAACCACCGGGAATGAGGTTTCAGAGCGTGGATCAAATAGACATAAAAATTCTGGAATGCTTGCAGCATGACTCAAGAACCACAATGGAAGAAATTTCCAAAACGGTGAATTTGAGCAAGACATCTTGCTGGCGGCGCATACAGATGCTGGAAAGCTGCGGTATTCTCGACAAGCGGGTGGCCTTGCTCAACAGGGAAAAACTGGACCGCAATATGGATGTGTTCGTGTCCATTCGGACCAACCAGCATAACTCCTCCTGGTTCAGAAAGTTCTCAAAGGTGGTGGGTAATATGCCGGAAGTGGTTGAATTCTATCGTATGAGTGGAGAAGTAGATTACCTGATGCGCGTGGTGGTCACCGACATGAGGGCCTACGACCGATTTTATCAACGGCTGATCGAGCAAATCGACATCCACGATGTCCGATCAAATTTCGCGATGGAGCAGATCAAATATACCACCGCAATCCCGTTACACAAGCTATGATCGAAAAACCGGGTAACCGGCATCATGAAGAACCCGCAAGGCTGCAAATAGCAACGATTCTGATACTGTCAGTTTGCCTCCTGTGCGGGTATAACCGGGTGCATGCGACCTCCCTCCGCCCGGTTACCGGCGAACCCCTCCCGGATAATCAGACTTTCACCTACCGCCTGCTGGATGAGATTCCGACTTTTGACCCACAGTTGAACCAGGACTCAGCAGGGTTTGATGTGTTGCGTGATCTGTTTGAAGGACTGTTGACTCAGAATGCAGAAGGCAAGCTGGCTCCCGGAGTCGCCGAACAATTCATCGGCTCGGACCTGAATCGCACCTGGACTTTCCATCTCAGAGAGAACGCGAAATGGTCGAACGGAGACCCGGTAACCGCCGCTGACTTTGTCTATGCCTGGCAGCGGGCGGTGGACCCGGCTACCGCCTCCCCTTATGCGTGGTATGTCGAGTTGAGCGCAATCGTCAATGCGGCGGCGATTATTGCCGGAGAAAAACCTCCATCTGAACTCGGCATCAAGGCACTGGATGACCATACACTGCAAGTGCGTCTGGAGAAATCACTGCCCTATTTCCCGGCAATGACGACTTATGCGACCTTTTTCCCGGTGCATCGAGCAACCATCGAGACGCACGGAGCGAGCTGGACCCGGCCCGGTAACCTGGTTTCAAATGGCGCATACATACTGACCGAACATGTGCCCAATGAATATCATTCACGCGCGCGCAATCCGATGTACTGGAATAATCAGGCGACCATTATCGAGCAAGTAACCGGACAGGTAATCAATGACGAAAACCAGGCATTGACACGCTATCTGGCCGGTGAACTCGACCGCACCGCTGTACCCGCTGGCCAATACCCGAACCTCAAGCGGCAATACCCGGATGAAGCCACCTCCACACCGCTTCTGTGCACCTATTATTACATTATCAATCACACCGACAGCGCAAACCCGGCACTTGCCGATGTGCGCGTTCGCAAAGCGTTATCCTGGGCGCTGGACCGGAATATTCTGGTTCATTCCGTGCTCAAGGGTGGGCAATATCCCGCCTATAACTTTACCCACAGGGCCACTGCCGGATTTGAAACGCCGGTCATCGCGTATGCCACCCTGACTCAGGCACAACGGGATGAACAGGCCAGGAAACTGATCACAGAAGCCGGCTATGGCGCGGACACTCCGTTGAAGCTGAAATTGATCTATAACACTTCCGAATCACACAAACAGCTGGCTACTGTCGCCGCGCAAATGTGGAAGCAGAAACTCGGCGTTGAGATCGAATTGATCAACTACGAGTGGAAAACCTACCTGTCCATCCGCGACAACCAGCAGTTCGACCTGGCGCGAGCTGGCTGGTGCGGTGATTACAACGAAGCATCAACCTTCCTCGATCTGCTAACCAGCAACTCCGGCGCCAACGACGGACGCTACATCAATGCACAAGTCGATTCGCTGATGCAGGAATCCAGGACACTGACCGACCCCGGGCCTAATTATTATCGCGTAGAAACGATCATCGCCGAGGACATGGCCATTATCCCGATCTACCACTATACCAGCGTCTTTATGCTAAAGCCCGATATCAGGGGTTGGCCCTACGACAACGTCCAGCAGAACTGGTATTCCAAAGATCTCTGGCGCTCCGCGAATTGAAACCGGAATCGGGAAACCCATGACCTTCTGGATTGTACGGCGGCTCCTGATCGCGGTGCCGACTATCCTGGTTCTGATCGTTCTTTCATTCCTGTTAATGTATGCCGCCCCCGGCAGTCCTTTCGTCGGTGAACGCCCGTTACCACCGGAAGTCCTTGCCAACATTGAGGCCAGATACGGCCTTGACCGTCCGTTTCTCCATCAGGTTTTCAACTACATCTGCGGCATCGTGATTAACTTCGACTTCGGCCCCTCCTTTATCTACAAGGACCGCTCAGTCAATGACATCATCGCGCAGGGCTTTCCGGTGACGCTAACCTACGGCTTGATCGCTTTTGTGGTCAGCGTTGTTGCCGGAACACTGCTTGGCGTAACTGCGGCTGTCAACCAGAATTCCTGGCTCGATTATCTGGCGGTCGGACTATCCATCGGCGCACAGGTATTGCCCAATTTCGTCATGGCACCGATCCTGGTACTGATATTCACCCTCTGGCTTGGCTGGCTGCCGGGTGGCGGCTGGCAAGGCGGGCAGCTACCTTACCTGATCATGCCGGTGATCGCCCTCTCGACCAGTTTCATGGCTTCTATCGCACGAATCACCCGGTCATCCATGCTGGAAACCCTGAATTCCGATTTTATTCTGACGGCGCGCGCCAAGGGACTGCCGCAACGGCAGGTCATCCTGAAACATGCCCTGAAACCGGCCATGCTGCCGGTTATCTCCTATCTCAGCCCGACTTTTGTCGGCATGATCACCGGCTCGGTGGTGATCGATATGTATTTCTCCACCGGCGGCATCGGGCAGTACTTCGTCAATGCCGCCATCAATCGGGATTATTCGCTGATCATGGGCATCACGATTCTCGCCGGCACGTTGACGGTGCTGTTCAACCTGCTGGCGGATATAGCCTACGCGCTGATCGATCCGAGGATCCGCTATTGAACGCATCGATACGCATCCATGCGCCCGATCTGTCGACCCGCGTAGCCGGGCGATCACTGTGGCAAGACGCCATTACCCGGTTTTCGCGCAATCGCGCCGCCATGCTCAGCCTTCTGGCCCTGCTGCTGGTCGGATTGTTTGCCATCATCGCTCCCTGGCTGTCGATCTGGTCGTATGAAGCGATTGACTGGAATGTTCTCGGCAACGTGCAGACAGTCGGCAATCCTTCGTTGACGACCGGCCACTGGTTCGGCACCGATGAGCTGGGACGCGACCTGTTCGTCCGTACCGCCATGGGTGCCCGTATATCGCTGATGGTAGGCATTATCGGTGCCTTGATCGCAGTCGTAGTCGGTACACTGTACGGTACGGTGGCAGGCTATTTTGGTGGCCGGATCGATAGCGTTATGATGCGTGCCGTCGATATTATGATGTCGATTCCCTATATGTTTGTGCTGATCTTGATGCTGGTGGTATTCGGGCGTTCCATCATTCTTTTATTCGTTGCCATCGGGCTGGTTTCCTGGCTGGACATGGCTCGCATCGTGCGTGGTCAGACGCTCAATATCAAGAATCTGGAGTTCGTCGAAAATGCGGTCGTCACCGGGGTTTCAGCCACCGCCATCATCCTGCGACATATCGTGCCGAACCTTCTTGGAGTCGCGATTGTTTATGCCACCCTGCTGGTTCCAAACATGATCATCTACGAAAGTTTCATCAGCTTTCTGGGGCTCGGCGTACAGGAACCTGATACCTCACTCGGCGCATTGTTAAGCAGTGGCGCATCACAAATGCAGTACGGCACGCTTTGGCAACTCTCGTTCCCACTGTTTTTCTTCGTCGTCACACTCGCCGGGTTTTTCTTTCTGGGCGATGGCTTGCGTGACGCGCTCGATCCGAAGGATAGCAGCCGGTGAGCCTGCTCCGGGTGCGCGACCTGGCAGTGACCTTTGCAACCGGAGAGGGTCCGGTATACGCTGTCAACGGAGTCAGTTTCGAGGTCAATCGCGGCGAGATTCTGGCAATTACCGGGGAAAGCGGTTCCGGCAAGAGCCAGACCGCACTCTCGATCATGGGACTGATTTCCGGGCAGGCAACGGTGAGCGGCTCAATTGAATTTGACGGTCAGGAAATCCTGACAATGAGCGAACCGGAATTGTCCGGCATCCGCGCTGCCGAAATCTCGATTGTCTTCCAGAACCCGATGACCTCCCTGAATCCTTATATGCGTATCTGTGAACAAATGAGCGAAGTGTTGATGCTGCATCAAAACCTGTCCAGACGCGCTGCTCTTGAACAGTCCATCGAGATGCTGGACGCGGTGCAGATAGCGGATGCCCGGCAACGAATCAATGGATTCCCGCACGAATTTTCCGGCGGTATGCGCCAGCGAATCATGATCGCCATGTCCCTGCTATGCCGCCCCCGCATCCTGATTGCCGACGAACCGACTACTGCGCTTGATGTTACCGTACAATCCCGAATCGTTGATTTACTGAAGGACATCCGTGATCGGTTCGGCACAACCATCATCCTGATCACCCATGATCCTGGACTGGTCGCTGGCATGAGCGACCGTATACTGGTGATGTACGGTGGACAAGTCATGGAATGTGGGCCGACCGATACGGTTATGAAAACTCCCACCCACCCGTATACCTCCGCCCTGCTCGATACCATTTTACGGCTGGATGATGATTGCCGCTGGCACACGGACCTGCCCGTGATCGACGGCGAGCCTCCCGATATGCGCTGCCTGCCAGTCGGTTGTCCGTTTCAGCCGCGCTGCCCTGCCCGTTTGGGGAAATGCGCCGACCAGCGGCCACCCCTGCGAACAACCGGAAATCGGCAACGGGCCTGTCATCTGGATTTACCTGCGAGTCCCCCATGAGCGCGCTGTTGACAGTCGAAAACCTGACCGTGAGCTTCGATGTGCCAGCCCGCAATCAATGGCCGTGGACTCCGTCACGCACCCTGACCGCTGTCAACGGAATTTCTTTTGCTCTCGACAAACAGGAAACGCTCGGCATCGTCGGCGAAAGTGGCTCTGGCAAAACCACACTGGCCCGCGCTATTGTTGGCACAGCTCCACCTGATCGCGGGCGAGTGTTATGGAACGGCGCCGACCTTACAGGTATGAAACGTCGGGTACGACGTACTATCCGCAAGGATATGCCGATGATCTTCCAGGACCCTCTGGCGGCGCTCAACCCACGCATGACTGTGGGTCAAATCATAGCCGAACCACTACGTACACACTGCCCGGATATTACGAAAGACGAGAGCCGTTGCCGTGTCCAGGAAATCATGCAACGAGTCGGACTCCGCCCCGATCGGATAAACCGATACCCGCACGAGTTCTCAGGCGGCCAGTGCCAGCGTATCGGAATCGCCCGTGCCCTTGTCCTGAAACCGCAGCTCGTCATCTGCGATGAGCCGGTCGCGGCGCTGGATGTATCGGTGCGGGCACAGGTGATCAATCTGTTACGGAGCCTGCAACGCGACTTCGCTCTGGCGCTCATTGTGATCAGCCATGACCTGAGTGTAGTCAAGGCTATTTCCAACCGTACTCTGGTCATGTATCTCGGTCAAATGATGGAGCTCGCAGACACCCGGAAACTGATCGCCGAACCCCGTCATCCCTATACCCGGGCACTGATCTCATCGGTGCCGGTTGCCGACCCGACAGCCCAGCGAATGCGCCGCCCAACCATCCTTTCGGGCAACCTCCCGTCCCCGTTCCACTCACCCGCAGGCTGTGTATTCGCCAGCCGATGCCCACAGGCGCAGGAAGACTGTACCCACCACCAGCCACCGCTTGAGAACATCGCCCCCAACCACCAGGTAGCCTGCCCATACCACCACCCATAATCCAATCATTCCCCCACAACCAACCGTCATCGCATCATTCCCCCCTTGAGGGGGAATCCAATCCGCAAACGGATTGGATGGGGGGACACAACCGTAGGAACCCACAACCCGCCGTCTTTCCCGGCAGGCGGGAATCCACAACCATCCGTTATCTGCAATTACCTACAATCTGAACTGAACTGTACTGAGAAAGGTGGGTTAGGTCCAGAAACCGGTATCTAAAGGGTTTGCCAGCGATCCAGCAATCCGTTCAGAGCAAAGTCAATTGACTGTTGCCGGATATGGCTGCGGTCACCATCGAACAGTACCGTATCCGTCTGCACAACGCGGCGTTGACCCATCCAGCCAAAACACACGGTTCCTACCGGCTTGCTGACTGAGCCACCGCCCGGCCCGGCAATGCCGGTGACAGACATACAATAATCCGTACCTGCTGCGACCTGTCCGCCTGCAGCCATCGCTGCCGCAACTGCCTCACTGACCGCGCCCTGGGTAAGAATCAGAGCCATCGGCACGGCGGCTAAATCAGATTTTGCCTGGTTGCTGTAGGTGACCAGACCACGCTCAAACCAGATCGAGCTACCGGCCATTGCGGTCAATGCAAAGGCGATGCCACCGCCGGTACATGACTCCACCGTGGTCACCTTCGCACAAGCGGCGGTCAAGCGGTCGGCGAGTTCTGCAATCAACGCCTCTCTTGGCTCAGCCATCATCCATCTGCTCGCCGTTCCGGTATTCCTCCCGAAACAGGGTCGCGTCTCCAGTTATCTGCCATGTTTGCCCCCGAATCAGCCCCTCACCGGAATGATCCGCGCTGTCAACCACCTGTACGGCCAGTTCTCCTCCCGCAGAGGCAACCAGGTCCTGAAAATATTGCCGCATTTCAGCCAGAGTCAACGCCGACAACGCATCCGCAAACCGCTCGCGGCTGTCGAAACCGAATTCCCCGCGGTCAATTTCTGTCCAGTAGCGGTCGCTACGCTCGGCCAGATTATTGTCTCTCTGTCGTACCTCAATCAACAATCCAGCCCGGGCTTTCTCGAACTGTGCCTCGCTCATCTGCTCCAGTTGCCGGGCAAAGTCTGTTATAAACTCGTCAAACAACGCCTTGATCTGCACCGGGGAATGGCTCGGACTTTGTACGGAAAACATCAGGGCTGGCATTCTCCTGATGTTGAGGGCAGTGCTGTAAACCAGGTATCCCACCTGACTGTCGGTACGCAATCGGGTAAAAAAAGGTGATTCGATCAGATTCGCCAACAATGCCACCTGCGCTCTTTCCCGAATCGTGGGCTGCCAGCCCTGATAATACCAGGACAAGGCCGTATCAGTATGTTCCGTCTCGAGTGTTCTCAGATACCGTTTTGACCGATCCAGAATGCGTACCTGCGGCGCGAAATCCTCTTCAACGAATTCGCTGTCGGTGAACAGAGTATCCAGAATATGCACTCGTGCCAGTGAGTGGTCGAGGCTGACATCGCCATGCGACAGACAATTCACCGCAACCGACCGGAACAACCGTGCACGATGTTGCTCAACGTCTTGCAGCGTCATATCCGCAAGCGCCTGCAACCTTTCCGCCTCAGTCCAGTATGGCATCAGCAACAATCGGTACAACTCATGCACCGACTGGTTGGATGGTGTCCGGTTGCCGACATTATTCAGTTCACGCTGCAATCGGGCCCTGACCACATCGAAACTCTGCTGATCGAATTGCGGCTGCGCCAATGCGTCTACGATCAGCCGGAGAAGCTCCGATTGCCGATCCTCGTAACCGCTCAGTTTGATCGAAATGCCCTTGCCATGGCGATACAGATCGTAGCTCAGACCTGCCAGCAAAGCCGGATAGGCCACCTTGTCCAGTTGACTGGCAACCAGGCGCACTAGTAATTCGGTCCGCACCGCATGATCCGCACTGTTGTTAGCCGCCGGTGACAGAATGCCACAGTAGAAATTAGCTCGCGGCGTAGCAAACTCATCATCCGGCTGATACCACAGTGTGATACCGGAATCGGTTGGCACGGATTGCGGGATGGGCGGAGGGTTCTCAAACCCGTTAAGGTCCAGTCGTTGCGGGATATACGGGTTGGCGGCGGGCAGGCTCAATTCACTCACCTCTCTGGCACTTCCATCCGTGGCGTTGCCGGTCAGCGCCGCGACCCAGAGCGCGATCCATTGATCGGGGATTTTTTCTATACCGTAGCGGACATCGTAATATTCTCCAACCCGGTCGGCCTCAAGAGTCTGTGAAACCACATTGACATAGACATTGGCCGGATTCAACCGGGCCAGCAACTGCCGGATACGCGCCTCGTCAAAAGAGTCAAAAAGATACGCCCCCTGCACGACATCCAGCGGCGGGTAAAGATGCAGACGCGAAGCCAGGGATTGCGCGACTCGCGCCGGATCATGTTGCTGCACAAAACGAAAATCGATCTGCGCCAGTTGCCCCTGCTCCTCGAACCGCCATTTCTGGATGCCGGCATCCCGGATCAGCGCAACTGCGCGGAACAGAGCCTCTCCGATCCGGTCAATCTGCTGCAAGCCTTGTTCGGTCAACTGGAGGTGAATTTCAAACTGCCCCTGCACTTGGTCCATGTAACCCCGGCCCGCACTCAATCCCTCCACCCAGCCAGCCTCCTTGAGCACGGCATACAGGGAACCGTCACCCTCATGCCCCAGCAAATTGGCCAGATAATCGAGCGGCTTCGCCGGATACTCATTCAATATGGACGGCATCGGAAACACGAAGCTGACACTGTTTTTCTCCTCTTCCGGGATACTGTTCAGGCGCGACCCGACCAGATCAGGGTTCATGTAGGGTTGCGTGAATTTCTGTGGCGCAATATCTCGATCCGGTATCGCGGAAAAATACTGTCTGGCCATCTGTTCGAGCTGGTCAATCGGCTCTTTTCCGAGTATGACCAGCGTCATGATATTGGCTGAATAATGCTGTTCATAAAACTCGATCAGCCGGTCGCGAGCCGAAATCCCGTCCCGGTCGCGCAACGTATCCAGCGAACCGACGGAAAAGCGTGACCCCGGATGAGCCGGATTCAACCATTGCTTGCGCGCCTCCCAAAGGCGTCTGTTCTCGTTTTTTTTCCTGGCCTGATATTCGGAGTGAACCACCGCCCTCTCGCGGTCTACATAAGTACTGTCGAATGTCGGCGCGATGAAGAACTGTGCAAACCGATCCAGCGCCGGTTGCAGATAATCCGTGCCGATACTGAAATGATAATTGGTATGGCTGAACGAGGTCCAGGCGTTGCCGAAGCCGCCATGATTCTTGAGAAATTCCTGATAGCCGTCCACTTGCGGATATTTCTGTGTACCCAGAAACAGCATGTGTTCGAGAAAATGCGCCAGCCCCTGCCAGTCATCGGGGTCGGAGCCACTGCCCGCATAAACATCCAGTGCCGCCGCCGACAAGTCCGTAGTCGAGTCCGAAACCAGCAAAACCTTCAGCCGATTATCCAGCTCAATATAACAATAGTCCTTATGGTCAGCGGGACTGCTGACCGGCACAAGCGGGCAGGTTTTGGCCAGAGCCGTAAAGCCTGGCCAGAAAAGCAGCGCAACAAGTAGAATCCGGGTAATCAAGGCAAGTTCCGTGTGAGAGTTTTTATCTGTGGTTTGTATCAAGCGATCCATTATACTTGGCAAAAGACAACCGGGGAAAGCCCCATGCCCATCCATCAGCCAGGCACTTATGTAAACCGCTCAATCCTGCTCGAGAACCATTTGTTCCGAGTGTTGAATGAAGACCAGTTGCAACAGATCGTCCATTCAACCTGCCCGGTGCGTCTGGCCGCAGGCGAAACCCTGTTTACCAACGGTCAACCGGCAGAACATTTTTATCTGATCGTGGATGGTCATGTCAAATTGTTTCGCACCTCCCGACAGGGCCATGAAAAGATTATCGAAATTTCTGGCAAGGGCAACGTTTTCGCAGAAGCGGTGATGTTCATGGAGCAGCCCAGATATCCGGTCAGTGCCGCCGCAATCGACGACTGCCTGCTGTACCGTTTCAGCAACCCGGTCTACCTCGAGCTTTTGTCCGGCTCACAGGAATTGTGTTTCGCATTATTCGCTGACCTGTGCAAGCGCCTGCATCAGCTACTCCATGAAATGGACCTGTTATCATTCCACCATGCCAGATACCGCCTGGTGGAATACCTCAACCACGAGTTAAAAGACAGCGGCAGCAGACAGATTATTCTTCGAGCCGACAAAAAAACCATCGCATCCCGATTATCCATTACTCCGGAAACACTATCGCGAATCCTGCACGAACTGACGGATGAAGGCATTGTTTCAGTTTCCGGCAAAACCATTGAAGTCCATGACCTGACCCGACTCAGGAGCTATCTCGGCAATTAGGTTTCAATCCGGGGCAAAATGTGACCCCGATTGTGATTCAAGTTGATATAAGTCAAGGCAAACCGCGTTACGGGTGACTTAAGCTGTCCGGGTGGTAAAACCCGCACAAGGCCCGTATCCCATGACTGATTACAACATCACATTTACGATTCGCCGATTATGGTTGATTTTTGCTGTATCCATGATCGTGATGTTTTCAATACTGCTCTATTTCGGTGGCCAGATTTACCAGAAGGTTCCACCCATTCCGACCATGGTCCAGTCCACAGACGGTGAATCGCTGTTTGCCGACAGCGACATACACCGCGGACAGAATATATGGCAGTCACTCGGCGGAATGCAGAAAGGGTCAATCTGGGGGCATGGCAGCTACCTGGCGCCTGACTGGAGCGCCGACTGGCTGCACCGGGAAGTCATGGCATTACTGGAACTGCTGGCGCAGGAATCCTGGAATACCCACTATGCGGCACTGGACATCGCGCAACAAGAAGTGCTGAAAGTGCAGGCGCGGCTTGAAATGAAGGAAAACACCTGGAACTCCACAACTGGCGCAATCACAGTCTCAAGAAACCGGGCG
The DNA here is from genome assembly GCA_965116335.1 of Arenicellales bacterium. Classification (GTDB taxonomy): domain Bacteria; phylum Pseudomonadota; class Gammaproteobacteria; order Arenicellales; family Poriferihabitantaceae. Next base: position 2,888,781 of record OZ220677.1, on the reverse strand, counting down.
CTGGCAATCGCGCAGGTAGCCGCCCATTACTCAGATATATTCCAGAACACTGGCACCGAGACCTCGCAACGGCTGCGAGAGCAATACGCCTTTTCGCCATCCACCACCCTGTCGGATGGCGATATGCACTCACTGTCCGCCTTTGTCTTCTGGACCGCCTGGAGCGCAACCGCAACCCGGCCCGGCGCCTCGATTTCCTATACCAGTAACTGGCCTTATGAACCACTGGTTGGCAATACGCCGAGCGTGGAATTGTTCGTATGGACTTTCGTCAGCATCTTCTTGCTGCTGGCGGGAATCGGTGCTCTGGTCTGGTTTTATGCGAAACAATACGATATATGGCGGGACGACATGGTGCCGGAGGGTGGAACCTCGCCCACCAACCTGCTGGCCACCACTCCGATTACTCCGTCCATGCGCGCTACCGGCAAATACTTCTGGACTGTTGTGGCATTGATCGCCGTACAGATACTCCTCGGCACCATAACTGCCCATTATGCCGTAGAAGGACAGGATTTTTACGGCATCCCACTCGCGGAATATCTGCCCTACTCGGTGACCAGAACCTGGCATACCCAGTTGGCTGTATTCTGGATTGCCACCGCATGGCTGGCAACCGGCCTGTATGTAGCCCCCCTGATTTCCGGTTATGAACCCCGATTTCAGCGATTCGGAGTCAATTTCCTGTATGTCTGCCTGTTGATTATCGTGGTCGGTTCGCTTACCGGGGAATGGCTGGGTATCAACCAGTATTTTGAGAGCCTGACCGCCAACTTCTGGTTTGGGCATCAGGGCTATGAATACGTGGATCTGGGCCGGTTCTGGCAACTGTTCCTGTTCATCGGGCTGCTGGTATGGCTGGCGCTGATGCTTCGCGCCCTGTTGCCAGCCTTCAAAAGCGGCGGCAACACCTCCCTGATCTGGCTGCTGGTGGTCGCTTCGACCTCCATCGGCCTGCTCTATGGCGCCGGTCTGATGTGGGGACAGAACACCCATATCAGCATCATGGAATACTGGCGCTGGTGGGTCGTGCACCTGTGGGTTGAGGGCGTATTTGAGGTATTTGCAACCACGATCATCGCCCTGCTGTTCGTCAAAATGGGGCTGCTGCGACAGTCCACCGCCATTATCTCGGTACTGTTCGCAACCATCATATTCCTGTGCGGTGGAGTGCTCGGCACCTTTCACCATCTCTACTGGAGCGGTACGCCGATCGGAGTACTGGCGCTCGGTGGCGTGTTCTCCGCGCTCGAAGTCATTCCGCTGGTAGTGATCGGATTTGAAGCGTACAACCACTCGAAAATAGAACGCGAAGCCCCGTGGATAGACTATTACAAATGGCCACTGATGTTTTTCTCAGCGGTACTGTTCTGGAATTTCGTCGGTGCCGGGCTACTCGGATTCCTGATCAACCCTCCTCTGGCGCTGTACTATATGCAGGGGCTGAATACCACGGCGACTCACGGGCACGCCGCATTGTTCGGAGTATACGGAATGCTCGGAATCGGCCTGATGCTGTTCTGTCTGCGCGGACTGACCGACTCAGACGCATGGAACGGAAAATGGCTGAAAATCTCGTTCTGGTGCTTCAATATCGGCCTCGCAATGATGGTATTCCTGTCATTGCTGCCGCAAGGGGCATGGCAGGCCATCAACGCCTACAAGCACGGCTACTGGTACGCCCGCTCAGCTGAGTTCGTGCACAGTGAACTGATGGAAGGACTGGTCTGGGCGCGGGTTCCGGGAGATATCGTGTTCGCCGCAGGCATACTGGCGCTGGTGATATTCACCATCCAGCTATACCGGCAAAGGAAGTAAAACGCATCGGTAATTGCAGGTTCCGTATGGTTGTGGATTCCCGTTTGCACGGGAATGACGGGTTGGGGCGTGGAATGATGGTTGTGTCCCCCCATCACACCCGCTGCGCGGGATGTGATTCCCCCTCAAGGGGGGAATGATGTCGTAGAGCCTGCCCCCGGCTCCGACATCGTAGGGGAGGGTCTCCGTGCCCTCCCGCGAATATTGGAATGATTCTCAACACGTCATCACATCACTCCCCCCTTGAGGGGGAGTCCAATCAGGCAAGTGAAGCGCAGACTGATTGGGTGGGGGGAATGATGTTGATACATGAGGCGAAATGATGTCGTAGGGGAGGGTCTCCGTGCCCTCCCGCAGCCGTCCTGTTCAGAAGGTTCGGGATATTCCGATCACGGCGCTGTTGTTGACGTATTCGTTGATAACAATGGTGGAACGATTCTGTTCCCGTGCCAGGCCGATATAAGGCGCGAATCCATGCAACTGCAACCTGCGGTGGAGCAGGTTGAGTGACAGCCGCACCAGCCGGTCGCGGCGAGTGTTCTGGAACAAGGGATCCACTCCCCGGTACTGGCGGCGGTGCACAGTAATCCCCGGTGCAACGGAAATTCCGCCCCGGAACGCATGGGTAAGTGTGACACCGAAACCCCGAAGCCGGTTGCGGAGATGCTGCCGCCGGGCGCCGGTTTTCTCCAGGTCCAGAGAGAGCCGCCATGCCGTGCGCGGTTTCGAAGACCAGTCAAGCCCGGCGCCAAAACGCAAACCCCGTCCATCCAGATGCGTCTGTATCCGGTGGTCAAGATGTTCAGCCGACAACGAGAAATCGAGCCTGACTGACGGTGAAACATATCTGCGCCCACGTATATATGGCCCGGCCCCGTCACTGTAGCGATCACCGCCCAACCACCTGCGGCCAAGCCGCACTCCACCGGACAGACTACCCTGATCGTACAGTTGAGAGATACCGATGTCTGTCTGCGCCGCCAGATCGTTCCAGTCGCTGTTACGGTAGAACTTGCCCGCGACAGAACCGGCCATCACAGCACGCAGATCACCCGTAATAACCGGAGAGAACTGGATACCGACATTGGCAAGAAACCCCGTGCCCGATGCAGCCCGTGAATCGTCCTCAAGCTGGAACGGGATGCCCCCGATCCGGATTTCCCTTTGTTGCGTGCGTTTTGACGGATTACTTTCCGGCAGGAGAGAGAACGAAAGCGATGCAGACCAACGTTTGCGGCCATCAATGCGATCCAGCCAGGACTCCACCGCATCCTCCACGGATGCCGGAAGCGGGTCGTCCAGCGAGGCTCTGAAATGAAATCGGGCCTTGCTGTCGCGCCCCAGCGCATGATAGACCCGGGCCAACTCCAACCGCACCCGAGTCAGGTCCGGCTGCAGGGCGAGGATAGCCTCGAACCGTTGCGCCGCCGACTCGTGCATAGCCAGACGAGACTCGGCAATGCCGAGCAGGAAAAGACGCTCGATTATTCCCTGCTCATCCTCAGGCGAAAGCTGCTTGAGGATTTCCCGCGCCTCGTCCCATTTGCCAGCGTGCATCAGCGTCCTCGCAACCTGCATCGCCGGGATGCGAAACGTCTGCAAGTCGGTAACTCCGTCCGTCAACCCGGTTTCTTCCGCCAGCCCGGAAGGTGCCGGAAACACAGAGAACGCAAGACTTATCAGGACTGCGATGACTCCGCTGCGAGTCGCCGCAGTCCTGGCCCACAGACGCGCCATCCTGTGGCAGGCGTTGCCGGAAGTGCCGGCCTATCTATTGCTCCTTACTGGCTCCGAACCAGCCGTTCATGATCCGGTTCGCCGATGAGTCGGTTGCGTCAAACACTCCGGCAGCCTCCTCGGCGGCAGGGCCGAAGAACGCTCCGCTTACGTTCCCCCCGCTGTATCCGGCCATCGCCCCGCTGCCAGACAGATCACTGGCCGTGAAACCGCCCGCGCTGACCGTAGCGTTGAAGGTAGCGCCGCCCGCTGGCGTGCGGGTCCCGGAAGAACCCGTCCGCCTTGTCATATCGCTGAACGTGCCAGTCAGAGTGGAAGCGGAGAAGTCCGCATTCAGACTCACATCGCCGTCGATGAATGTGCCAGAGGTGGTGAGCGACTCCAGAGCATCGTTAGAGGGAACCTCCCAGGCACGCAGGCGCCCTTCATAGACCGCACTTCCAGAGGTCGGTATAGCAGACTCTGCCGTCCGGTTGCCGTGCACCAGATAGCGGTCGGCTTCGGTCACCCAGTCATCTTCTGGATTCTCTTTCTCCTCGAAAGACCAGCCCTTGACATCGAAGTGATTAAACTCATGCATGCCCGTGAACTGCCAATCCGTTTCCGACCACAACCAGGCTTGTCCACCTTCTACCTCCCGACTGTAGTAGCTGTTCCACAAAGAAGCATAGTCCGAGTCACGCAGTTCCACCGTCCTGCCATCCACATGGATGCGCCAGCCATCGGTGATCCGTTCCACCGTCGCCATGCCGTCATCTTCCAGAAGTTCCGTGGTGTCTGTGGCAAACGTCCTCAGAATGCCGGAGGTCATGGCGGCGCTCTCCAGTTCCACAGGGGCAGGGACAAATCTGGTTCCGCCAACAAAGCCATACATCACGTAATCATGCTCCTCCCCGGCAATGTCCCGACTGGCAGAAACCACGGCGCCGGCCTCTTCGGCATTGGGGCCGAAGAACTCACCCAGAATATGCCCCATGTAGCCACGCACACTTTCGTTGAACGGCGTGTTCGGGTCGCTGTCGCCAGCAGTCAGAACGGCAGTGAACTGCCCGTTCACAATTCTGCCGTCAGTAATCGTGAAATACGAGTCAGGCCACGATACGCGGTCACTGCCGGACGATTGTCCGGGCTGGCTTCCACGAATATTGTGTATCCTTCCCTCTAGCTCACTCATGTCGAAATTGGCGCTGAGCAGAAAGGCGCCTTGGTATCGCACTCGTTGATCATTGCTGGTACTGGTCATCTTGTAGGCATCGGCACGGAACCGTCCAGCGTATTTTGCGCTGCCGTCTGGCAGTGTCTGTGGATTAACCCCGAACAGGTAATTCGTGCGATAGCCATGTGCCAGCAACTGCTGAACTTCCATGTGCTGGAACTCATCGTTCTGATCAAATTCCGTTAGGTCCATGGAAGTCATGGACCAGAGGTAGGCGCCCTCCTTGTCGCAGGAGATATAGGGAGCCGGATCCGGGAAACAGTCGGCGCGGGTCATGGTGACCGACATAGCCTCGTCCCCGACCTTGTAGTTGATTTCCAGTCCAGCGCTGGTCTTGCTGATGGAGGTTACGAAGAAATCTGTTGCAATCGCTGATATATTTTCGTCATAGTCCCTGGATATGGCTGCCGTCAATGGCGAATATTCAGTATTATTTGTTGATGAATCGGCGAAACTGCCGGAAGAAGGATTGCCTGAATCGCCTGTAGATGATGCGCCGTCGGCTGTGAATAATCCGCTGCCGAGGCTATGCAGTATTTTCGGTTCGTTGTCGGGAGTATCAGTGCCGCCGTCCCCGGAACCACCACTATCTCCGGTATCAGGAGCTATACTTGCCCCCCCCCCCCCCCGCCACAGGCGGTCAGCAACAGGCCCAAGCCCATTGCAGCAAAAAGCGAAGCAAAAGAACTCGCCTTGTTTGTCTCTTTACCCAGATTACTCGTCACTTTAAGACTCCAGATTATTGGTTTATCGGTATCAGTGCAATCACTACCATTCCTTCCCGGTAGGCACTCCTCCCGCACAGTTCACTGCCCAAATTAGCAATGCCCCCCGATGCTACCACACCGATACGCATTGTCAAACGCTCGTGGTTTTGATGCGTGCGATGACGGTTGTATCCCCCATCACACCCGCTTCACGCGATATAACCCGCTATTAAACCCGGATTTCTTCCGGATGCTCTGTCGATATTGGTCGGCCTCGCAAGCCTTCCAGCAAACCGGACAAGTGCCCCACCTGTTGGGCAATCTGTGTGATCTGTTGCCCCTGCTGATTGATCTCTTGTCGCAATCCGGCAATCTCATGATTCACCTGTTGCCGTAGTCCGTTGATTGCCGGGATGAGAACTCCGGCCAATGCCACCCCTACGCCAATAATGGTAACAACCAGCAAGATTAACGCAGTGGTAATGGTCATGTCTGTTTCCTGATGTCGGTTTCTGATTATACAGTGTGCCCGTCTTGCTTCGCAAGGTCAACCCACATCAGGTCTCTCTAACAATAGAGATCGAATTAATCAGAGATTCCTTAACATCACGACTTAAATATCCAGATAGCCTTCCGCATCCAGCGACCAGAACGGGTTGTGGGCGAGTTCCCAGACATGGCCATCCGGGTCCTCGAAGTAGCCTGAGTATCCACCCCAGAAAACTTCTTGCGGCGGTTTTAACGAACTGGCGCCCGCTGACAGGGCCTGCGCGAATGCGGTATCGACCTCCGCTCTGGACGGGAAATTCTGCGCCAGCGTCATGGCGCCCGTACCGAGTGTAGTGCCTGGACGTCCCTGATCTCTGGCCAGCGCATCCCGTCCGAACAGACCCAGCATACAGCCACGCATCTGGAAAAACGTCACTTCCGGCAAATCTTCGGCAGCCTGCCAACCAAGAGCCTGATAGAACTCCCGGGAGCGAGCCAAATCAGTAACGCCCAGCGTAATCAAATTAACCCGTTGCGGATTCAGTACAGTCATGTTGCCTCCCCGGATATGTGTTCAAGCCGTCCACCGAAACCAGGATTCTCTACCACCCTCGCGACAATGGCAAGCGTCCCCTGGCATCGGTAACCCAACCTCCATATTGTCGTGGATTCCCGTTTGCACGGGAATGACGGAATGGTTCATGCGATGACGGTTGTGTCCCCCCATCCAATCCGCAAGCGGATTGGATTCCCCCTCAAGGGGGGAATGATTTGGTGCATGGTCGAAACCATCATCGTAGGGGAGGGTCTTGTGCCCTCCCGTAGCTGTTGGAACAGGTATCAACGATATTTCCTGCATGAGCGGAAATTTTTGTTCGGGCAGGTTGGCCGGGATATATAATGGCGGGTTTGTTTTCGCCAGTCCATAACTTATGACAAACACAGATCAACAGATTCGGCAAATCCGGCAATTCATGAGCGGGTTTACTGCTGAAACCACACCGGCTTCTGCCGCCAGGATCGCTGATTTCAGGGAGCACCTGCGCCCCGGCACGGTCGTGTATATCACTTTCCTGCCAGGCTCTGATTTCAACGACACTGTCAGCGTGGCAAAGCGACTTCGGGACGAAGGCTTTATCCCGGTGCCGCATTTCGCGGCCCGTAGTATTACCAACCGCAGAACACTGGATCAGTACTTGAGCCGGGTGGTGGGCGAGGCGGGTGTAGATCGGGCGTTATGTATCGCCGGAGCGGTTGAGCATCCGGTTGGCGACTTCCACGACTCCATGCAACTGCTCGATACGGGACTGTTCGATAAACACGGCATCACGACGATTGGCCTGGCTGGCCACCCCGAAGGCAGCCCGGATATGTCCGATCAAGCAATCCGGTCCGCTCTGAAATGGAAAAATGAATTCAGCCAGCGAACCGACGCCAGAATGCACCTGGTCACGCAGTTCGCCTTCGAAAGCGAGCCGATCATCGCCTGGGACCGGATGTTGCAGGCCGACGGCAACCGCCTGCCCATTCACATTGGCATACCGGGACTGGCAACCCTGAAAACCCTGCTGATGCATGCCAGAAACTGCGGCATCGGCAATTCCATCAAATTCCTGACTCGCCAGACCAGAAATGTAACCCGGCTGATGACTGTCAACGCCCCGGATAAACTGGTTGCCGACCTGGCGGATTATGCGGCTAATGACCGCGCCTCCGGCATCAGCGGGGTACATGTCTATCCGCTCGGCGGGCTAAAGAAAAGCGCCAGATGGAGTTACGCAGTAGCCGATGGGGACTTGACGATGAATGGCAAAGGCGGATTTAAAGTGACGGTCGATCTGGATTAGCCACTCATCACCAACAACACATGGAAACGGCGCGGGCCATGGGCGCCGTAAACAATGGTTTGTTCAATATCCGCGGTTTTTGAGGGGCCGGTGATGAAATTGATGGCTCTTGGCGGGGATTCCAGCATTGACCAGAATTGTTCCATCGACGATACCAGCCGGTCCCGCTCCAGTACAACGATATGGGTTTCGGGCAGGAAATTGAGTGTGACCGGAGAGGCCGGAGACGAAACCATCGCGACTGTGCCGGTTTCTGCAATCCCCGCGCAAGCGCGGGTGACAGAAACCCGATCAGTCTCCAGCGCAGCCCGATATTCAATTCCGATACCCCCCCAATCCAAAGCATAGAAATTCTCATCCGGTGCAGCAACCACTTGCGCGGGCTGCCGGACATCCGCCAGATACCGGCTGACCGCGTCCGGTATCTGGCTCCAGTCGGGCACGGTACAGCAGCTCCCGTGTACCTGCGAGAGTCTGTGAATAAACCGATCGACAGGGTCTTGCGGCAAGTCGGGAGCAAAATCAGGAACCGGCAACGGCACCCGGAAGTCCGGTTTGCGGGAACCGCATTCCGACTTCTGACGCCGGATGGTTTTCAGAATGGTCTCCCGGGCGCTCATCACTGATCACCGCCGTGTTTTTTCCACATTTTCTGGAAGGTGGATGCACCGGGTGCCGGGAAGTCACGGCTTTTAGTCCATGGCCGGAGCAGAGGCAGCCACCGGAACCGCCCCCTGGACCCGCCGGGTTTGAACCGGTCCACGACATTCAGGAGCAACGCTGCAGCGCGGGTCATCAGGACATAGCAGGCCGGGCTTCTCGCCAGTCGATACCATACTGAAAATCCGGTTCTACCGATGGCGCTGTCCGCCTTCATCTGGTTCAACTGCATACGGTGCGTCCGAATCAAATCCGGCAACGGGATTTTCACCGGACACACCGTCTGGCAGCGACCGTTGAGCGTGCAGGCGTGGGGCAGGTCCGGCGCGTTTTTCTGCCCGACCAGAATCGGCGTCAGAACCGAACCCATCGGTCCGGGATATACCCATCCATACGCATGCCCGCCGATGCGGGTATAGACCGGGCAGTGATTCAGGCAGGCACCACAGCGAATACAACGCAATATATCCCGGAAACTGCCGTTCAGAATCTCGCTGCGGCCGTTATCCAGCAGAACCACGTGGAATTCCTCCGGCCCGTCGAGGTCATGTTCGCGTCTGGGGCCGTTGAACAAGGTGGTATAGACACTCATGATCTGGCCGGTCGCGCTGCGCCCCAGCAATCTCAGGAAACCACCGAGCGCGGTCAGGTCGGGAATGACCTTTTCGATACTCGCCGTGACGATATGCACTCTGGGCAGGGTCGCGGTCAGATCCCCGTTCCCTTCGTTGGTGACAATCGCGACGGAGCCGGTTTCGGCGATCAGGAAGTTGCCCCCGGTTATGCCAACATCGGCGCTGCAAAAATGCCCGCGCAGAACCTGACGTGCCTGATCGACAATCTCCTCATGGACCGTGACCCGGTTGTCAAATCCCAATTTGGCGTGATGTTGATGAAATAATTCCGTCACCCCGTCTTTTGACTTGTGAATAGCAGGTGCGATGATATGGCTCGGCGTTTCGTTGGCAAGCTGAATGATATATTCCCCGAGATCGGTTTCCAGTACTTCGTAGCCAGCCCCGATCAGCGCTGAATTGGTTGACACCTCCTCTGAAACCATCGACTTGCCCTTGGTAATCTTGCGAGCATTCGCCCGCTCACAGATGTCGAGTATGATCTGATTCGCCTGTTCACCATTTTGCGCCCAGTGAACCTGCCCCCCGGCCTTTTCTACATTCTGCTCGAACAGTTCCAGGTAGTAATCCAGATGTTCCAGCGTATGGTTCTTGACCTGTTCGCCATACTCGCGGAAAGACTCAAAATTTATCAGGTCATCAACCACTTTTTTCCGGGTATCAACGAATCCGCCTTCGGCACGGGCCAGCGCCGCCTGCAATTGCGTATCCAGCAATGCGGCGCGGGAGGCGTTTTTGAAGTGATGCGACCGGACTTCCATGCTACTCACCGGCAATCGGTTGAGCGAGTCCGGCTCCATCAGGCATGGCATCGTCCCCGACCAGTAACTCGACATAATGGCGCACCTGAATCGGGCTGCCGGTTCTTTTCAGTCTTCCGGCAATATTCATCAGACAACCCAAGTCTCCACCGAGCAACAGATTCGCCGCGGTTTGACCGACTCCGGTTATCTTGTCATCCACCATGGCCGTCGAGACTTCCGGGAACTTGACGCAAAAAGTACCGCCGAACCCGCAACAGATTTCGGAATTGGTCATTTCATCCACCCGGATTCCGGTCCGTTGCCGCAACAGGGTTCGGGGCTGACTACGGATACCGAGCTCCCGCAACCCGGAACAGGAATCATGGTAGGTGACTCTGGCATCGCGCCACTTATGGATGAGGTTCGCGTCTGCGTCTGCCTCAACCCGCATGACATCGACCAGAAACTGGGACAATTCAAAAGTCTTCTCCGCCATGTCCCGCGCCCTCGGATACCAGTCGGCGTCATCCCGCAGCAACTTCGGGTAATGTTCCCGAATCATCGCCGCGCACGACCCGGACGGAACCACCACATAATCAAATGATTCAAAAATTTCGATATTCTGCCTGGCCAGCGCACAGGCTTTCGCCTCATCCCCGGCATTGTAAACCGGCTGGCCGCAACAGCTTTGGGTCGGAACGAAAACCCGGCATTGGCAGGACTGGATCAACCGCGCCGCGGCAAAGCCGATCTGCGGGCGCAGCAAGTCGACCAGACAGGTGACGAACAGACCGACACGGATGCCGCTGGAACGGGTTGTCTGCCGGGTATCCATCAGTCCCGCAACTGATTGATTTGCCGATTTACCTGTTCCGCCTTATCCGCTGCGGCTGCGGCAAAATCCCGGCCGCTGTCGTCCGCATAAATAATGGCTCTGGAAACATTGATCACCAACCCGGTCTTGTCTGCACTCAACCCATGGGCCAGCACAGACTCAATATCGCCGCCCTGTGTCCCGATACCGGGAACCAGTAATGGCATGTCGCCAACGATCTGTCGAACCCGGCCAATGATTTTCGGGTAGGTGGCGCCGACCACCAGAGCGACATTGTTGTTCGTGTTCCAGCTGTTGACAGCCAGCCTGGCGACTCGGCTATAAACCTCCTCACCATCGACCGTCAGATCCTGAATGTCCCCGCTGCCGGGATTCGAGGTCTTGCAAAGCACGATCACTCCCCGCTCGGCATAACACAGGAACGGAGCCAGCGTGTCTCCCCCCATATAAGGATTGACGGTAACGGCATCAGCATTGTAACGCACAAAGGCTTCCCGGGCATACAGGCTGGCCGTAGCGTCTATATCACCGCGCTTGGCGTCGAGAATGACCGGGGTCCGGGGATAACGGGTCTGGATGTAATCAATGGTTTTCTCCAGTTGACGCTCTGCCCGGTGAGCGGAATAACAGGCAATCTGTAGCTTGAACGCACAGCAAAAACCGGCGGTCGCATCAATGATCGCACGATTGAATTCAAACAGGGGATTGTCGCCGGTTGTTAAGTCTCGCGGCAAGATGGAAAGGTCCGGATCGAGTCCGACACAGAGCAGCGAGTGCTGTTCATGCCAGCTTGTCGATAGTTTCCGGTAAAAACTCACAACGTTATTTCCTCTGTAGTTCCGGCAAAACAATCGTCTGGCTGGTCTGTAGCTGGCGAATATCCACTCCCGGATTCAAGCGATTGAACAACCATAACGGGAAGCTGTGTTCATTGGAAAGATGCCACAGGGTTTCACCGGGTTTGACCTTGTGCTGCACGACTCCGACCAGAGTATAGTGCGATTTGAGAGATTCGCTCAAAACCTGATGATATTCGATCCGCTTGCGCTCAAAGGGCTGCACCTCATCACCGGAGCGGATCGGTAATTTCAGGGATTGCCCGATACGCAGTCGTTTAGCGGTCGTATTATTCATATCGCGTAACCTCCGGGTCGAACCCAGACCCAGCCAGTCCGCATAATGCCCCAGGGTTTCATCCGCCTCCACCCGGATTCTGTACACCGGCTCTCCTGATGATTCACTGACCGAAACAGACAGGTCCGGCAAGGTATCGAGCAGGTTGGTCAATGACGAACTCTCGAACACTTTCTCTGTCTGGCCATTGTCTGGTGGAGCTTGCCTGGCTTCTGTAATGACCTGGTCCACCTGAGCCAACTGTGCAGCCGTTTGTGTGGTATCGGGAACGACCAGCCCCGGCACCTTCAGTTTCTGTCCGGGATAAATGACAGCCCTGCCGTCCAGATTATTGATTTTCCGCAGTTCCCGACAACTGACCGACAGCAGTTGAGCGATGGAGCAGGCACTATCGCCCCGGCGAACGATAAACTGGTTATCTTCATTCAGAACCACCACTTCCGGTTTTGCCGCAACGCCGGGGAGGGTCAGTTTTTGACCAATCCGAATCGTCGCCCTCCTGTCCAGATTATTGGCACTGATCAGCAACCGGCATGTAACGCCGTACTGCTCCGCGATCCCGCAGGCCGTGTCACCCCGCCGCACCTTATGAACAGCCTGAGCGGACGTATTGGCAACCCGGGTAATCGGATTGCTGGCGCCGGTTTCACTGATTACTGCCAGTTTGCGAGGAATCACGAGTTTCTGCCCGATTCTGATCAACGCTTTTTTACCCAGACGATTAATGTCGATCAATTGCCGACAATTGACTTGCAGGGCTCGCGCCACTCCGCAGGCGGTATCTCCCTTACGCACGACATAACTATCCGTGCCGGGGGCGAATGCCTCTGCCGGCAGGGTCTCCAGTCGGGCGAGAGCGGACTGATAACGGTCAGCCCGATACGGCAGCTTGAGCCGGTAACCTGCCGGAATCAATCGCCATCCATTCCAGACAAACCGGGTCAAAGCCGGATTCAATGGCCTCAATTTACGCTCGCTGAGATTAAAAACAGACTGCACTCGCTCAATCGAAGTCGCACGCTTTAGCACCAGAGTCTGGTAACGGGATACCTCTTCCGGGCTGATCTCGCCAAACCAGACATCTGAATTTTTCTCGATATGTCTGGCTGCCAGGAAACTCGAATAAAAATTCTTGACTGCAATCTGGAAACTCGGCGATTTATACTTCTCCAGCACCGTCATGTAATCCGGTTTCACCTTCAGCAGCGCCCGGCGCATTCCGTTCACGCCATAATTGTAGGAAGTAATGATGAACGGATTGATTTCCTGACTCTTGATGCTCGGGTCAATGGAGCGTGCCACTCCGGTCAGCACCTTCCGGGAATCCACCAGATAGCGAGCTGCCGCATGGGTCGATGCTTCCGGGTCGAGGCGTTCGTCAATCGCTGCATTCAATTCCAACCCCAGATTTCTCGCCGTTGCTGGCATGATCTGCCACATCCCTGCCGCCCCCGCCCGCGAATAGGTTGCCGGATTGTATGAGGACTCGACAAAAGGCAGATAGCGGATGTCGTAGGGTAAATCGTATTGCGCCAGCGTCGTATCGACCATCTGGCGGTAGACCTGGAATCGCTTCAAGCCCTCGATATAACTGTCCCGGACTCCACTTTGACAACGGATATTCTCTCCGGCTCGCCGCATATTGCGGGGTTTCTTGTCCGGGAACAACCCGGCAAGATGTTGCTCCTCAGCATTCAGTTTCCCGCCACTCTCGATTTTATGCGCGGTGTTATAGAGTGCAGTCTTTAACCGTTTCCTCTCCCTTGTGACTTGCTTGCGAACACTCCTGCTGCATCCTTTGCCGGTATGCACGACAGAATAAACTCGCTCCGGGTGGTCCGGATTATGGAAAATGGCGCTCTCCTTGCCCCAATCCTTGAATACCTGTATCCAGAAATCAATCCGCCGATGCAAGGAGTCAGGACAGGGAAAATCTTCGCTACAATCCAGCTGATAACGCCCGACCAGATGGTGTCCAGCGGCAGTATCCGGATAAAATGATACACTGGTCACACAAAAAACTAAAAAGACCGCAATGACAGAGCAGGGTTTCACTACACAGTAAAGATTCAGGAACTCGATGGCAGAATGTTAATCCGTGCGTATTGTACGCGATAATGGAATTGAGTTACCTTTTTAATCCACAATTCAAATCCGAAAACTCACAATGACCGTAATCAGACAAGACCACCTTATCCAGAGTGTGGCGGACGCGCTGCAATATATTTCCTTTTACCATTCTCATGATTTCGTGGAAGCGATGCATCAGGCCTGGTTGCGCGAGCAATCGCAAGCAGCCAAAAACGCGATTTCCCAGATTCTGGTCAATTCCAGGCTATGCGCCGAAGGCAGGCGACCGATCTGTCAGGATACCGGGATTGTCGTAATATTCCTGAAGGTGGGTATGGATATTCGCTGGGACGCGCAATTATCGCTGCATGACATGATCAATGAAGGAGTGCGTCAGGCCTGGCAGAACCCCGACAATCCATTGCGCTCCTCCATTGTTTCTCCGCCTTTTGGCATACGTAAAAACACACAGGATAATACGCCTGCCGTGATTCACACCCAAATAGTTCCGGGCGATACTCTGCAAGTCACCGTTTCCGCCAAAGGCGGCGGGTCAGAAAATAAATCCAGATTCACCATCCTGAATCCAAGCGACAGCATCGTCGACTGGGTGCTGGAAACCGTCCCGAAAATCGGTGCCGGATGGTGCCCACCGGGGGTTCTCGGAATCGGAGTCGGCGGCAGCGCCGAAAAAGCCATGCTGATGGCCAAGGAATCATTGATGGAACATATTGATATCCAGCAGTTGATCGACCGCGGACCATCGAATCCGGCTGAAGAGCTGCGGCTTGATCTGTTCGACAAGGTCAACCGGCTCGGCATCGGTGCTCAGGGCCTCGGCGGAGTAACCACAGTGCTGGATGTGAAAGTGAAGGAATACCCGACTCATGCCGCCTCACTGCCGGTGGCGATGATTCCGAACTGCGCCGCCACCCGTCATGCTCATTTCACGCTCGACGGTTCAGGCCCCGCCACCCTTACACCACCCAGACTGTCTGACTGGCCAGACATCGCCCTGGAAAAAAGTGACGACACGATTGCAGTCAACCTCGACCAGATCACACGGCAGGACATCCGCAAATGGAAACCGGGGCAGACCCTGCTGTTGTCCGGGAAAATCCTGACCGGCCGGGACGCGGCCCACAAAAGAATCGCCGAATACCATAAACGCGGCGAACCCCTGCCGAATAATGTCGATTTCTCCGGCAAGTTCATCTATTACGTCGGCCCGGTCGATGCGACAGGTGATGAAGCGGTCGGTCCGGCTGGCCCGACCACCGCGACCCGAATGGACAAGTTTACTGATCTGATGCTGGACAAAATGGGCATATTGGGCATGATCGGTAAAGCGGAAAGAGGATTGGACACGATTCGCATGATCAAGGAGCACCAATCGGTCTATCTGATCGCAGTCGGTGGTGCCGCCTACCTAGTTTCAAAAGCGATCAAATCTGCCCGCGTAGTAGCATTTGAAGACCTCGGCATGGAAGCGATTTATGAATTTGAGGTCGATGAAATGCCAGTCACCGTCGCCGTCGACAGCAACGGACAATCCGTTCACCATACCGCCCCCGCAATCTGGAAGCAAAAGCTGAATGTACAAGCGCCGTCACTGACCGGCTGACCGATCTCACATATAGAGCCAGTTGAGCATCAAGATCATGACGGCGATAAACATCACAGTCATGATGCCCCCGGCCTTGATGAAGTCCATGACCTGATAACCACCCGGCCCCATGATCAGTGCATTGACCTGGTGAGTAGGGATGAGAAAGGAATTCGAGGTAGCAAGGGCTACCGTCAATGCGAACACGGACGGATTCGCGCCTACTCCAATGGCGATATTGATGGCCAGCGGCACCAATAGTACCGTTGCCCCGACATTGGACATCACCAGCGTAAATATGGTTGCCAACACCGCCAGTACGGTCTGCAATACCCAGATCGGCACATCTCCCAGATAATAGAGCACCTGCTGGGCAACCCAGGCGGCAGTACCACTGTTTTCCACCGCGATACCGAGCGGAATCAGGCTGGCGAGCAGAAACACACTCTGCCAGCCTATCGACCGATAAGCCTCCTCGATATTGATCACTCCACACAGAATCATGCCGACCGCGCCGGTCATCAACGCCGCCGACAAACGTATATCGGTGAAAATAACCAGAAACAGAGTGAGCGCGAAAAACCCGCAGGCATACTTCAGCTTTTCCGGGCGCAGATTTTCACGCGGGAAGTCGGTGACCACCACATAGTCATTATTGTCGGAAATCGCCCCCAGGTTTTCCCACTTGATATGCAGAACCAGCGTGTCTCCGGCCTGCAAGACCAACTCGGCTATGCCGGTATCAATCACGTCATCGACCCGGAAAACCGTCAATATGGTAGCATCATAGCGTCTTCGGAGAGAAATCTCCCGGGCGGTTTTGCCGATGATCGAAGAGTCCGGCGGGATAACCACCTCAGCAATGCCCGAGCTGCCGGGGCTCAGCAACTCAGCGAACACATCCATCTGATGTTTGATTTCAAGACGGTTCTCCTCCGCGAACCGATAAACCGCATCCCTGCGCCCCATGATTGCAATTTCGCTGTCAGCCCATATCTCGGAATCCCCCCTCGGTGCCACCACGACCTCGTTTTCGGTTTTGATCGCAATGATCCATCCGGCCCGTCCGGCGGCATCTATTTCTGACAACGTGGTGGCGACCAGCGGGCTGTCTTTCGTGACCACACATTCGTAAACCTCCCCCTCTATGCCGTACACGTCCCGAAAGTATTTCAGCATATTGCCGGACTCACCGGGCTTGTCCTTGATCACCGGAAGAACAAATCGCCCCAGAAACATAAAATAGCAAACGCCGCACAAGAGCAGTACGATACCGATCGGTGCGACTGCAAAAAGGCCGAACGTGTACATATCTCCATCACGACCCGATTTCGTGGCCGAGTTGGCAATCAGATCATTGAGCAGGATCAACGGACTCGACCCCACCATGGTAATAGTTCCACCCAGGATGGCGCAAAAACCCATCGGCATCAGCAACCGTGAAATCGGCAGGTTACCCCGTCTGGCGATCCGGTTGACCACCGGCAAAAACAGTGCGGCGGCGCCGATATTCTGCAGAAAGCTGGAAACGACTCCGACCACACTGGAAATAATCAGGATCACCCGACCTTCCGTACTGCCACCGATCTTCAGGATTTTGGACGCGAGTTGACTCATGATGCCGGTGCGGTCCAATCCAGCCCCGATAATCATCACCGCCATAATTGAAATCACCGCGTTACTGGAATATCCGCTGAACAGCTGATCCATTTCGACCAATCCGCTGTAGCCGGGAACAAGCGAAGTCAGGCCGATCAGCACCATGATGGATATAGCGGCAACATCCACCCGCACCACCTCAAACGCGAACAGATAGACAGTCAGCAACAGAATGGCCATCACCACACCCATCTCGAAGGTGAGTTGAATCGGCTCAATCATTTAGCGAATACAACCATTATCTGTGAACAATGTACGCATAAACCATTCATAAACGATAGGATGAACCCTGGAATAATTTATGTAAAATGCCGGAGTTGCCTGTATGGTGACAGGCCGCCGGATTCTAACATTTAATCCCGCGTTATTTAAGGTAAAACTCAGGTTTGCTGCATAATATTCCATAACAGCCGTTTCCCGTGCACCCATCCATCCGCAATTTGCCGATTCGAATAGCCCTGAGGGCACTCTGGCTTTTCAGTCTGACCCCGTTCAGGGTGGTGCATACAGTCGGTATACTGATCGGTGAGCTCGCCTTTCGGCTGTACCGATCAAGACGCCGCATCACCGTAATCAATCTCGGACGTTGTTTTCCCGATCTTCCCGACAAGCAGATCAACCACCTTGCGAGAACCCACTTTCATGCCATGGCAACCGGATTCCTGTTGATATCCTGGGCCTGGTGGGCACCGGCCAAGCGGCTGGCCGCTGTTACCACATTCAGAAACCGGGCGATTCTTGATGATCACCTGGCAAAGGGTGAGAACGTGATCCTGCTGGTTCCGCATTTTTGCTGCCTTGAATTCCTCGGCGGGCTGCTGTTCAGCCAACTGGACATGGTCAGCATTTATCAGAAACACAAAAACCCGTTCATGGAGCAGTTTATACTGAAACGCCGTACCCGCTTCGGTGATACCATGTACAGCTCCAAGGGGATTTCCAGCAGCCTGATCAAATCCATCCGCAATGGCGCCCCGTTTTATTACCTGCCAGACCAGGACCCTGGCGAAGAAAGGGGCGTATTCGCATCCTTCTATGGCATCCGCACGGCTACCCTTCCATCCCTGAACAAGATTGCCGCCACAACCCAGGCAAAAGTAATCCCCTGCATGGCCAGAATCAAGGGTTTCGGAGCGGGCATAGAAGTCATTTTCCATGCCCCGCTACAGGATTATCCCTGCGGACAGGCACTCGCAGATGCCAATACCATGAACCGTGCTATCGAAGACCTGATCGCCAATGCACCAGCCCAGTACTTCTGGTCACACAAACGATTCAAAACCCGGCCTGACGGAGAAGAGTCGTTTTATTGACTCTGGTTTTTAGTGCAAGTGCAATTCTGGTTTGATTTTGATGTTGATTTTGATGTTGATTTTGAAGCGTTTTCCAATCCAGAGATGAGCCTGAGCGTGTTGTCTATTGTGATTATATTTCTAGACATTGAGAGAGTTTTTCAGGCGGCGTAATTTTGGGAATTGTTAAAAGATTGGAATAGTGTATTGCGTGCTTCGTTGAGTCTTTTTGCGGCTTCATTATCGCTGTATTGATGTGCGAAGTCATCCAGTTTTTTGAAGGTTACTCCTGGTTTGAGATATTGTTGTGCATTGGGTAAGGATCGGAGTTTTTCGTAAGGAGTCTGAATGAGTGAGTGCGGGTATTTACGGATTCGTTTTCCTTTTTGGTTGATTTCTTCCTTTGCGAACAGGCAGGGTCTGTGGTAGTTGAGGTAGGGAGTGAGCACATGAACCAGGAAGTCATTGACGGGTTGAGCGAAGTGCTGTGAGATGTGTTCGTATCCCAAATGCTTACGTATGACGGAACCATTTTTGCCTTCGACCAGCGCATTGTCATTACTCTGTCTGGGTCGTGATTTGGTTTGTTCGATATGGAGTTTTTGCAATAGTTTGGCGACTGTGTGATTGATATACTCTGAACCGTTATCGGAATGGAATCCCAGGAGAGTGAAGGGGAAGGCTTGGAGTAATTCATGCAGGGCTGGGATGAGATAACTTTCGGAGATTCTCTGTACACTGACGATGGCTTGCATCTGGGTGACTTCATCGACGGCATTGATGTGATATAACCCCTTGATGCCGTCCTGGTCGCCCTGATGTACGGTATCGACGCGCAAGAAGCCGGGTCGGCCATTGGGTCTGGGTATTCGTCTGACTCCGATTTTTGCTGGAGTAGGTCGGGTTTTCTGGAAGTGTCGTCGTTTGCGCTGGTAGGCATCCGAGTGTCGCAGGTTATAGAGGTGGCCGTTGGAGATTGTAGCCAGTCGCGCGTATCGGGTATCGCCGAATACCAGAAAGGCGCGTTCGCACAGTTTTCGGGTAGCGGGTCCGGACAGGTTGCCGTGCAGGGTATCGGTTTGAACCAACAAAGCGACATCTGCTGACGTATAGCGCTGGGAGAAAGCGTTAGCGGGTCTTCCCCGACGATCCTGGATACATCCACTGTCGCGATACTGTCGGATCAACCGGGTGACCTGTGCGCGGGACAAGCCACTGACCTTTTCCAGATAGGTCTTGACGATCCCCCGGTCGGTCTTGTTGAGCAAGGAATACCGTACCTGCCGCAAGCTGTCACAGAGCCATCGGTAGGTTTGTTTGCGGGATTGGGGTTCAAAATCAAAAGTGGTGGCTCCGTCCAGAAAGGAACGAATCTCCTCCACCGTCTGTAAACGCTGGCTGTGTAATTTCACGATCATCCTCCGATGATCCCAAAATCAACGCCGAAAGGCTCATCTCCCGATGGAAATACAGATCATCCTTCAGGCTCATCTTCCATTGGACAACTCTTTTGATGGACATAGCACAGGATGGCTGATACGATTGGATGCGCTTTAGTGAGTGCGCGCATAGCATAA
This sequence comes from Arenicellales bacterium, assembly GCA_965116335.1. Taxonomy (GTDB): domain Bacteria; phylum Pseudomonadota; class Gammaproteobacteria; order Arenicellales; family Poriferihabitantaceae. The sequence continues at coordinate 2,868,756 of OZ220677.1, read as the reverse complement.
CACATAAAATTATCTGCATACTGAACGAACGAAAACAATGAGAGAGAGTGTTGATATTGAAGCGATTATTGAATGTCTGGACAACTTTCTGACAGAAACAGGAAAGCGAGACATTGCCCCCCGTGAAGCAAACACGCTTCTCGAGGAAAAGGGACTTCTTCGCGATGACATCCACAGACCAGGTTTGCCACTTCGTAATTTATTGCGTACAGGAAAGCTGTCGCATGCTTATCAATCTGACGGGAAATATTCTCGCTGGACAATCCCTCATTCAGGCAAACGGGAACCGAATACCTCAAACTGCTCGAATCCCCAAATCCACACCGCTATTGTCGAACGCTGTCCAGACACAAAATTCTATGTCGGCTACATCCCCGGACTTCCCGGTGCCCAAAGTCAGGGCGAGACGCTTGAAGAACTCAACAACAATCTTAAAGAAGTGATTGCTATGATTTTCGATGACGACATACCTGCAATGATGGTCGGGGAGTTCGTCGGTACGCAGGTTGTCGTGGTAGACTGAGACCGGGTGTGACTCGCACTCCTGTTCTCAAACCACGAGAGGTCATTGCCATCCTCTCAATCCTGGGCTTCGAAGAAGTTCGTCAGCGCGGTTCGCACAAACGCTTTCGCCATATTGATGGCCGGGCAACGACAGTTCCAGTGCATGGCGGTCGTGACCTGTCACCAATTCTGCTGCGCCGTATTGCTCGCGATATCGGGTTGACGGCGCAAGAATTCGTGGCCCATCGCAGACAGCCAGAATATAATGAATTTACGAACACAAAGATTTGCACAACCCCATGCCACACATACCTGAATTTACCGATGCCGAACTGCATGGCATCCGCGAGATGCTGACTCAACGCTACAAGAAAGACGTGGAAATACAGTTGGCTGACTGCGACCTCAGTCTGGATAAGGACGATCCTGAACAAACCACAGCCTGCCCGACGGTTTTCTGGCATGAGCGCGGGGCCAGTTTTGTCGTGTTCAAGACCGGTTTTTTCCGCTTCCGTTCCCAGTTTTTCTATACACCGCACGAACAGTACGGCACCGGCATCGAAGAGTTCAGTGAGCTTGATGAGTGTGTGGCCGCAGTCCTGCAAACCCAGTCGGACCACGAGCGCGAGCGCGAAGGCGTCGACACAAAATGAAAAAGGCCAATAACGCATTTTATGCACAATCCGGCGGCGTCACCGCTGTAATCAACGCATCGGCAGCCGGCGTGATAGAAACCGCACGCAAAAACAGGACCCGGATCGGTAATGTCTATGCCGGTCGCAACGGCATTATCGGAGCGTTGACCGAGGACCTGATCGACACCTCGCAAGAATCTGATGAATCGATCGCCAGACTGCGTCACACCCCGTCCGGGGCATTTGGTTCGTGCCGTTATAAGCTGGGGAGCCTGTCTGACCACCGGCAACATTACGAACGCCTGATCGAGGTTTTCGAAGCGCACCAGATCGGATACTTCTTCTATAACGGCGGTGGAGACTCCGCCGATACCTGCCTGAAGATCTCCGATCTGTCCAGAAGCATGGATTATCCAATCCAGGCCATTCACATCCCCAAGACCGTGGATAACGATCTGCCAGTCACCGACAATTGCCCGGGCTTCGGCTCGGTGGCAAAATATATCGCCACCTCCACCCGCGAGGCCAGCTTCGACGTGGCTTCGATGGCAAAGACTTCAACCCGGGTTTTTGTACTGGAAGTGATGGGCCGCCATGCTGGCTGGATTGCGGCTGCCGGTGCCCTGGCAGACGATAACGAAACTCCGATACCGGTCGTCATCCTGTTCCCGGAAATTCCCTTTGACCGCGAGAAGTTTATCGCCCAGGTCAAAAACCGGGTTGAAAAACATGGATATGTGTCCATCGTCGTATCAGAAGGAGTCATGGATGCTTCTGGCCGGTTCCTGTCGGATCAGGGGCTGGTGGACGCTTTCGGTCATGCCCAGCTTGGTGGTGTCGCTCCGGTAATCGCCAACATGATCAAGCAGGATCTGGGCTACAAATTCCATTGGGCGGTTGCGGATTACCTGCAACGCTCTGCCCGGCACATCGCATCAAAAACCGATGTCGATCAGGCTTACGCGCTGGGCAAAGCCGCAGTTGAACTGGCGCTGAATGGAGAAAATGCGGTGATGCCGACCATCGTGCGAGTGAGCAACCTCCCCTATCGCTGGGAAATCGGTAAAACAGATCTGTCTCAAGTCGCCAACGTGGAAAAAAAGATGCCCCCGGACTTTATCAGCACAGACGGCTTCGGCATCACCCGGAAATGCCGTGATTACCTGCTCCCACTCTTGCATGGAGAGGACTACCCCCCCTACCGGAACGGCCTGCCCGACTATGTCCGATTACAAAACCTGCCGGTCGCCAGGAAACTGCGATCCGACTTCAACCCATAACGGCCCAACAAAATGACTCTGGACAAGGCACGACAACTGCTCAAGGTACAAGCCGACTTCGGCGGCTCCTACAATCGCCACTCGGCCCAACTGATACTGACTGAGGTAGCCAGAGAACACGGCCAAAAAGCCGTGGATGGTTTAATCAGCGAGTTTGAACTGGACCGGATATTCGACTTTTCAACCGGCCAGGACTTCATCGGCGAGGGCGATTGATCCAGTCAAGTCGGCCACTTCCCCGTATGGATAGAGTGTCCGCACGCCTGCTCAAGCCTTGCCATAAACTCGCTGCGCGGGATGATTGATGCGCCCAGGCTCAGCAGATGATCGGAAGTGACCTGACAGTCGATCAGATGATAACCCGCTTCATCCAGCGTCTCTGCCAGAAATTTCAATGCCGCCTTGGAGGCATCGGTGACAGTACTGAACATACTCTCACCGAAAAATATCCTGCCGATAGCAATGCCATATAGACCTCCGACCAGACGACCTTCCTTCCAGGTCTCCACCGAATGGGCAAAACCGAGGTGGTGCAAGCGAGTATAGGCGGCGATCATATCCTCACCAATCCAGGTTTCCAGACGCCCTCTGGCCGGTGCCGCGCAAGCCCGGATCACCTGTTCAAACGCCAAGTCCAGAGTAAAACCAAACCCCTGCGACCGCATTGACTTTGCCAGGCTCCGGGAACAATGGAACTGGTCAGGCACAAGTACGCACCGGGGATCTGGAGACCACCACAGAATCGGCTGATCTTCGTTATACCAGGGGAACATTCCCTTGCTGTATGCGGACAACAGACGTCGAGGAGAAAGGTCTCCACCGACCGCCAACAGACCCGCCAGACTATCGACCGGATTCGGCAAAATCGCGTGGGTCGAAAGCCTCCGGATTGGCGTATTTCAGGGCAGGAAAAGCTACGCTGCGCTCGCCATGCTGTATCAATGGTTATGGCTCCTCAACTGCGAGTCGAAGTTACTTTGAATTCCCATTTCAGGATACCTGCGGCGGAGGCGTTGTCAAAAGATAACGTCCTGGAAATATCCCGCGCCTGCTCCGGTGGTATCTGAATATTGATTCTTTCGTCTTCCTGGCCGATAACACGGCAACTTTCCGCTTCCTCGCTGACACAATCCAGCATGGTAATGCTGATAGCCAGTTCCCGTAGCGAATGGGACGAATTGGAATTAAGCAATCTGGCATTGAACCGATAGCCCCCGGCATAAGTCGGCATCAATACCGGGTTTTCGATCAGGATATCCTCATTGGATATTTTCCCCCGATTGAGTTGAGCCATCTCCGTAGTGCTCAAAATCATGACTCCGGCAGCGACGACCAGAACGCCAAGAACGCTGAAAGCAGTTTTCGGGAAATAGCGCGACAAGTAAAACAGAGAAGCTACGATAACTAACAGTAAAATCCATTGCATGACATATACCGGACAGGTGGTTGCCATGAATTATACATCCAAAAAGGCTATGGATTGTGCTTATCAAGGGAATGACCTCAGAGGCAGATCTGAAGCACCGCCCGACAAGCTAAAAAACCGGTTGCGGCTTACCGCGAGCGGATGTATTGTCCGGGATGACAGATTGGCCTTATCTATACATGAACGAATGAACGAACCCACTGCCCGAATCAAGATCAACAAGCTGCTTGAGGAATCCGGCTGGCGTTTTTTCGACGAAGAAGGCAGACCGGGTAATATCCGCCTTGAGCACGATGTCACGATCCAGGAGTCTGATCTGGAAGCGTTGGGCAATGACTTCGAAAGCACCCGCAAAGGCCGGATTGATTTCCTGTTGCTGGATGCCAAAGGCTTCCCGTTGATCGTGCTGGAAGCCAAGGCCGAAAGCAAAAATCCCCTGGTCGGCAAGGAACAAGCCCGCAAATACGCCCGTTCCCAGAACTGCCGTTTCGTCATACTTTCCAACGGCAATCTACACTATTTCTGGGATCTGGAACGCGGCAATCCTCATATCATCACCACCTTCCCAACCCCGGATTCAGTCACCAGCTACAAACAGGTTACCCCCGACCCGAAACGCCTGATTGACGAGCCGGTTGACGATGATTACATCGTCCTGACTCAGCGACCCGGCTATGCCTCCGAGGCGGCCTGGAAGAACCCGACCGAACGGCCCGGCTTCATTCAAGCCAACAACCTGCGTTTCCTGAGAGCCTACCAGCGCAAGGCGATTCACGCATTACAACGTTCGGTGCGAGCAGGCAACGACCGTTTTCTTTTCGAGATGGCAACAGGAACCGGCAAAACCCTGACTGCGGCAGCGGTCATCAAGCTGTTTCTGCGCTCCGGCAACGCTCGCCGAGTACTGTTTCTGGTGGACCGACTGGAACTGGAAGAACAGGCCCGCAAAGCGTTTACCGGACTGCTGACGGCAGACTTCCAGACAATCATTTACAAGGAAAAGCGGGATGACTGGCGCAGAGCCGAGATCGTAGTGAGTACCGTACAGTCACTACTGTTCAATAACAAATACCAGAGACTGTTCTCGCCAACGGACTTCGATCTGGTCATATCCGATGAAGCGCATCGCTCGATAGGTGGCAACGCCCGCGCCGTGTTCGACTACTTTGTCGGCTATAAGCTCGGCCTGACTGCAACGCCCCGTGACTACCTGAAAGGCGCTGTCACCGAAAGCGGGAGCGGAGTCCGCGACCCGCGTGAAAGCGAACGCCGGTTATTGCTCGATACCTACCGTACTTTTGGTTGCGAGAGTGGACAACCAACCTCTCGCTATTCATTGCTGGATGGTGTCAAGGACAAATTCCTGGTTAACCCGACCGTGATTGATGCGCGTACCGATGTGACAACCCGGCTTCTCTCCAAGGACGGATTCGTCGTCTCCATCACGGACGATACGGGTGACGATCTGAAAGAAACCTACAAACAGCGCCAGTTCGAGCAACGCTTTTTCTCCGAGTCCACCAACCAGCTTTTTTGCAAGACCTTCCTTGAGCATGCACTGCGTGATCCCATCAGCCGCGAGGTCGGCAAGTCCATTATCTTCGCCGTCAGCCAGAACCATGCGGCCAGATTGACGCAGATACTCAATCAGATGGCCGACCGGATGTTTCCGGGCAAATATCAGTCAGATTTCGCAGTGCAGGTAACCTCGCAAATCCAGGAGGCGCAGAAATTCACGATCAACTTCGCCAATAACAACCTGTTGGGTTCAGCCAACTTCCTGCCCGACTACAAGACCAGCAAGGCTCGCGTCTGCGTTACGGTCGGCATGATGACCACCGGCTACGACTGTACCGATATTCTCAATCTCGGTCTGTTCCGACCGATCTTCTCACCCACCGATTTTATCCAGATCAAGGGGCGCGGCACCCGCTGCCATAACTTTCTTGACCTGCTATTCGACGATGAACGGAAAAGTCACGTTGATCAGCCGGAAAAAACCGCATTCAAGCTGTTTGATTTTTTCGGCAACTGCGAATACTTCGAGACCGAATTCAATTATGACGAGGTGATCCGGCTACCTCGGCCAAAAACAGGCGCCGGGAAAGACGAAGCGCCCATCGGAACGGTCAAGCCTGATGGTTCTTATGAACATCTGGGGTCTGATATTCTCAACTCGATACAGGAGGAAAAGGTCGGCCACGAAGGCATGAAAATTGATCGGATGTTCTTCGATCAGTTCGCCGATGCAGTGCGGGAAGATCAGACTATTGTCGAAGCGGTCAAAGCCGGACAATGGGACCGTGTCATTGACTATGTCAACCGCGAGGTGTTCGATCAGCCCGAAGAATACTACAGTCTGGATAAACTGAGAAAAGCCGCCGCAACGGACCGGCGGCTGACCCTGCGCGAAATTCTGGAAAAGGTCTTCGACCTCATCCCGCGCTTCAAATCCAGGGACGAACTGCTGGAAGAAGAATTTACCAAGTTTGTCACCGACTACAAACCGCAGGAAGCCAAATCCATCCCGGCCATCCGCAATTATTTCAAAGCCTATGTCACCAGTGATTATATACGGCACATCATCGAGAATCGGGACTATACCGAGCTCGCCACCAACCCGACCTTCTCCACCCGCGACTTCAAGGCAGTACCAGAGAAATACCGTGGTCTGGTTCCCGAATACGTCAAGGATTACGTGTCATTGAACCAGTTTACGATGTAGAGTCTGTATATGCTCGACACCGCCACCAAACACCGTATTGATACCGCACGTGACATTCTCGTCGGTAAGGTGCCCGACCCGAAGAGTCAGGTCGAGCAAATCACCATCGCGCTGATTTATAAATTCATGGATGATATTGACTCCATGAGCGAGGAATTGGGCGGCCAGCGCAAGTATTTCTCAGGCGACTTCGCCCGCTATGGCTGGCCGCGGCTGGTGCGTTCCGGGCTGGGCGGGCACGAAACTCTGAACCTGTACGCCGAAGCGATCACCCGGATGCCGGAAAATCCAGCCATTCCGCCACTATTCCGAGACATCTTCAACAACGCCTACCTGCCCTACCGCGACCCGGAGACCCTGCGCGCTTTTCTCAAGATTATCGACGAGTTCAATTATGATCATAGCGAGCGGCTCGGTGATGCCTTTGAATACCTGTTGTCGATACTCGGCTCCCAGGGGGATGCCGGACAGTTCCGTACCCCGCGCCATATCATTGATTTCATGGTCTCTATTATCGATCCGAAAAAAGACGAGACTGTACTGGACCCGGCCTGCGGCACTGCCGGGTTCCTGACTTCAGCTTACAAACACATTCTGAAAAGCAACCGGGATTCACAAAACCCTGCCAACCAGTCCCGTTTGACACCGGACGAAAAGGGCAGACTGGCAGGTAATTTCACAGGCTATGACATCTCGCCCGATATGGTGCGCCTGTCGCTGGTAAACCTGTATCTGCACGGCTTCCTGGCACCGAGAATCTATGAATACGACACACTGACCAGCGAGGAGAGATGGGGGCAGTGCGTTGATGTGATTCTGGCTTAATCCACCGTTCATGTCACCCAAAGGCGGCATCCGTCCGCACAACCGATTTTCAGTACAATCCAAACGCAGCGAAGTGCTGTTTGTCGATTACATGGCCGAGCACCTGACACCTCGTGGACGCGCCGCAATCATCGTACCGGAAGGCATCATCTTCCAGAGCCAGAACGCCCACCGGCAATTACGAAAAATGCTGGTGGAGAATTATCTGGTCGCCGTCATCTCGCTACCGGCAGGCGTATTCAAGCCCTATTCCGGAGTCAAGACCTCCATTCTGATTCTGGACAGAGCATTGGCGAGAAAATCGAACCACGTCGCTTTTTTCAAGGTAGAGAACGACGGTTTTGATCTGGGCGATCAACGCCGGAAGATCACGAACAACGACCTGCCGAAAGTGAAAGCTGAAATTGCCGAATATCTGGAACGACTGCGGGCAGGAGAGCCGGTCGGCGGTTCCGAGCCAGCGCCGACCGATCAGGTATCGGAATCTGGAGCAGATTACACGCCCACACTTGGACTGATAGCCGGAAAGGAGAAGATTGCGGAGGATGGCGAATATAATTTGAGTGGGGAGAGGTATCGGGAACGTAGGGTAATAAACTCCAAATTTGGGATGGTAGCTCTCGGAGAAATTTGCGAAATCAGAAAGGGAACCGCGATCACACGAAAGGAGGTTGTGCCAGGGTCAATTCCGGTAATAGCTGGCGGTCAAAGCCCTTCCACTTTTCACAATAAGGCAAACCGCACAGGTGAGACAATCACGGTCAGTGCGTCAGGGGCCTATGCAGGATTTGTCAACTACTTTGACGTGCCAATATTTGCATCCGATTGCTCCACAATCAAACCCGTTCAAGAATCCCTGCTAAGCAAGTTTGTATTTCACATCCTCAAAGCCAGACAATCTGCTATATATGATCTTCAGGTGGGGATGGGGCAACCTCATGTTTATCCAAAAGATTTGGCAGCTTTTGAAATCCCCCTCCCACCCCCGGAGATACAACAGAAAATCGTGGCGGAGATTGAAGGCTATCAACGAGTAATAGACGGAGCGCGAGCGGTGATTGATAACTACCAGCCACAAATTGTGATTGATCCTGAATGGCCGATAGTGAAGTTGGAGGAATGTTGCGAGAATATTTTAAGTGGCGGCACTCCCTCAACAAAAAATGAAGAATACTGGAAAGGAGACATTCCATGGATTACCAGCGCGGACATTGTAAATATCAAGACCGCAAAACCTCGGAAACACATCACAAAAGAAGCTATCAAAAAATCAGCTACCAACCTGATTCCGAAAGACAACCTTATTGTAGTAACAAGAGTTGGATTGGGGAAGCTATTCAGAAATGATTTTGACGTTTGCATAAGCCAGGATTCCCAAGGACTAATTGTGAAAAATATAGTCAACTCAAAGTATCTGGTATATGTGCTCAAAGACAAGGTAACAAATTTCAAGAAAATCAGTCAGGGATCGACTATACAAGGTGTTACCAAGAGCCAATTAGCAGAAATCGAAACCCCCCTACCGTCCATGGAAGTGCAGCAATCCATCGTTGCCGAAATTGAAACCGAAGAAGTGCTGGTAGCCGCCAACCATGAACTGATCAACCGCTTCGAGAAGAAAATTCAGTCAGCGGTGGAGCGGGTATGGGGCAAAGCAGCGATAGACTAAAGCAGATGAATGAACCGATAAAAAGCGTTGAAGAATTTCATGTCTGGACGCAAAAGTTAGAAGGCAGGCTTTTGGTCTATCGCGGCATAGCCAACGCATCTTGGAAAGTATCGGCATCCGCCTATCGAAGAATAGAAACATCATCAGGGGCACCGCCGCCAATAGTATTTCAAAATTACATAAAGCAGTTATTGGAGAGCGCAAAATTACGCGGATTTCGGGAACGGCAGGGAAAAAAGCATTCGGATCTCGAATTACTTGCCGAATTACAACATAATAGCGCGGCGACCTGCCTGATTGACTTTACCACCAATGCCCTGGTCGCGCTCTGGTTTGCCTGTTGGGGAAATTCAAAACAAAATGGAAAGGTAATCGCCATGCCGACGGGCGACCCGGAACGTTTTCGAGAAATAACCTATGAAGACCTGGATAACCCCATTACAGGATTCCTGAATCAGAACAAATTATGGAAATGGGTTCCCAGCCACTTAAGCAATCGTATTGTTGCCCAGCAATCGGTTTTTGTACTCGGGGAAGGTAAAATAGACGAAAAAGACTACGAATCTATCAAGATAGAGGGGGACAGCAAGAAGGGCATCCTTGATGAATTAGAAAAGAAATTCGGCATCACAGAACAGTATCTTTTCAGCGATTTCACCGGTTTTGCTCTCTCCAACGCGCACGACAGGCTCTACAGCGATTATACAGCAGAAGATCACTTCTACCTGGGGCTGAGGCTCCGACAGCAAGGACACATCGAAAAGGCAATAGATCATTACGACAAAGCCATTGAACTCAATCCTAAAGATGCCGGAGCGTACAACAACCGAGGAAATACCAAGCAAACCTCAGGCCACTATCAGGAAGCCATCACTGACTACAATATGGCTATTGAACTCAACCCCCGAGATGCCGAAGCGTACAACAACCGAGGGAGGGCCAAGCAGGCTTCAGGTCACTATCAGGAAGCCATCACCGACTACAATAAATCGGTTGAGCTCAATCCACAATATGCCGTGGTGTATAACAATCGAGGAGTTGCCAAGCAAGCTTCAGGTGACCATCAGGGAGCCATCACTGACTACAATATGGCCATTGAACTCAACCCCCAATATGGCGAAGCATACAATAATCGAGGGATTGCCAAACAAGCCTCAGGTCACTATCAGGAAGCCATCACTGACTACAATATGGCCATTGAACTCAATCCCCAATATGCTCCCCAATATGCTCCCCAATATGCCGTGGTGTATAACAATCGAGGAGTTGCCAAGCAAGCTTCAGGTGACCATCAGGGAGCCATCACTGACTACAATATGGCCATTGAACTCAATCCCCGAGATGCTAAAGCGTACATCAACCGAGGAAATACCAAGCAAGCCTCAGGTCACTATCAGGAAGCCATCACTGACTACAACAAGGCCATTGAACTCAATCCCCGAGATGCTAAAGCGTACATCAACCGAGGAAATACCAAGCAAGCCTCAGGTCACTATCAGGAAGCCATCACTGACTACAACAAGGCCATTGAACTCAATCCCCGAGATGCTAAAGCGTACATCAACCGAGGAAATACCAAGCAAGCCTCAGGTCACTATCAGGAAGCCATCACTGACTACAATATGCTCACTGAATTCAATCCCCAAAATCCCCAATATGCCGCGTATAACAATCGAGGAATTGCCAAGAGTAATTCAGGTGACTATCAGGGAGCCATCGCCGATTTCAACAAGGCTATTGAACTCAATCCTAAAGATGCCGAAGCGTACAACAACCGAGGGAAAGGCAAGCAGGGTTCAGGAGACCACCAAGAAGCCATCACCGACTACAATAAGGCCATTGCACTCAATCCTCAATTCGCTCAGGCGTACAGTAATCGTGGAATTTCCAAGTATTTTTCAGGCGACCATCAAGGAGCCATCGCCGACTACGACAAGGCTATTGAACTCAACCCTCAATACGCCGGAGCGTACAACAACCGAGGGGAGGTCAAGCGGGATTCAGGCCACTATCAGGAAGCCATCACTGACTACAATAAGGCTATTGAACTCAATCCCCAAAATGCCGTGATGTACAGCAATCGGGGAGTTGCCAAGCGGCTCTCAAAAGACTATCAGGGAGCCATCGCTGACTTCGACAAGGCCATTGAACTCGATCCTCGACTCGCCGAAGCGTACCACGGTCGGGGAATTGTCCTACAAGCTTTAGGAAACGAGGTGGGTGCCCAGGAAGATTTCGCAAGAGCGAAGGAACTTACCAATAAAACCCCGAAATAATTCTGTGTGACTGCCCGGAGTTGGATGAAATATGGTCAATGTATCCTAAAATCTCACCTCTCAGTTACCGAAACATATATACTCGGAACTTATACCTTTCAGAGGACTGAAAAATGTCAAGAGATACTTACAAATATCACTTCAAACAAGGCCATAAAGTCGTTCACGCGGGAATAACCAACGATTTGGACAGGCGCGAACGGGAACATAAACAAAAGTATGGAGATGGTGGTCACATCAAGCAGGTTGGCCGAGCCACAACCCGCGATGCAGCCTTGAGTTGGGAAAGAGAGCAGACGAACAGGGGAAACCCCACCAGAAGAGCGATCTGATCACAATGTGTGATCAGATAAGCATTTCACTCTATCTGCAAATCATCTCCATATTCATGGCGATTGTTGCTGTTGCGCTACCTGCCTTGATCGCGATTGTGGGATATGTGTACATCAGAGGATTTACGGAGAAAATAGACAATATTTCCGCTGATGTTGATCAGTTGTGGGATTTACGTGCCGAGGAAGATCATGTTTGAAGGAACCGAAACAGAACAAACTTCATCAAATGATTACGATGCAAAAAGAAAAATAATGCGGAGTTATGTGCGGATTCTCGTCACCTACGCCGCTGGTGCATTCGTGTTTGTCGGTGGATTCCTGTTGATGGTGGCAGCTGGTGTCGGGGGGCTAAACGGTACAAGTTTTACCAACGCCAAGGATGTGTTCATGTTGATACTTCCAATTGCAACCGGGATATTGACCTATTGGTTTGCTGAACGCACCGCAACCAAGGGAAAAACGAAGGGCGATGACTCTTAAAGATTGTCGGTGTATCCCAAAATTTCACCAGCCTTCCCGTCGTTCCTGCAAGACTACCGAACGCACGGTCGCCTTTGGATCTGCAGGGCGCGGCAGGCTCCAGAAATCTGCCGACAGGGTTTTTTCAGGGCGTTTCAATAGGCCGCGTTTCTCCATGTCCAGCAGGCTCTCGGGCAAAGACGCAATATCCTTGACCGACAACAGGCGCGCAACGGGACGGCCATGCTCGGTAATTAACAATTCTTCACCAGCCTTAACCTGACGCAGGCAAGCACTGATTGACCTTTTCAGTTCTGATACGGTTGCAGTCGCCATAAAATGACTTGTTTGGTTATAGCACAAAGACCAGTATAGTCAAAATTTCAGCATCAGGCAAAGTGCAGAGTTGTCCGCTCCCAGCTCCCGCCGTCACTAACGCCGCCCGGCGCCAGACTATTCCTGCTTTCCGTGAGAAAGGAGTATGGAAGATTGGAAGAGAATTCCCCGTCCGGGACTGATAGAATAACCGGACTGCCCCAGCCTGATGGCGAAATCAGTGCCAATAACAGTAATGATATGAAAATCAGTATAAAAAACCTCGGTATCCTCAAACAGGCGGAATTTGAACTGGGCGAGTTGACTCTTATTTGTGGCGGAAATAATACGGGGAAAACCTATGCAACATACGCCCTGTTCGGATTTTTATGGGGTTGGAAACATTTGCTGGAATTCAAAATCCCTGGTCAAACAATTGAAACTCTGCTGAAGGACGGCGTAGCCCGGATTGATGTTGAAACTCTGGATGTGAACAGCATCCTTGCAGAAGGATGCCAAAAATATACTCAGGAACTCCCGAAAGTATTTGCTTCGCAAGCGAGTCGGTTTAAAGGCGCGGAATTTCAAATATCCCTTGAATCGGAAACCATGTCACCGATAAGGAATCGTTCCTTTGAGCGTAGAATACGGTCCGCTGAAGACGATTTTCTCTCCCTGTCCAAAGTTGAAGGGGAAAAGGACCTGGTGGTCTCGCTGCTAATGGATGATGCGAGAAAAGCAGCGTCTATTGAAATGATCAAGGACATAATATCAGACGGGATCACTGAATTACTCTTCGACAAATATCTCACCCGGCCATTTATTTCCAGCGCAGAGCGCACCGGCGCGGTAATTTTCCGTAAAGAACTGAATTTTGCCCGGAACCGCCTACTGGAGGAAATGAGTAGGGCAGATAAAGACTTTGATCCGATGAAACTGCTATTCAAGTCCTATCAAGATTACTCCGTACCAGTCCAAATGAATGTGGACTTTATTCGGAAACTTGAAAACGTTTCCAGAGAAGACAGCTTTCTGGTCGAAAACCATCCACACATACTGAATGATTTCGCCGACATCATCGGTGGAGAATACATCGCGGGAAGTGATGACACGATTTATTTCAAGCCTGAACGCAAGCAACTAAAACTTGCCATGGACGAAAGTTCCAGCGCGGTGCGTTCCCTGCTGGACATTGGTTTCTATTTACGTCATGTCGCAAAACCCGGTGACCTGCTGATGGTGGACGAGCCGGAACTGAATCTGCACCCGGAAAATCAACGCCGCATAGCCCGGCTCTTTGCCCGATTGGTGAATCTGGGCATCCGTGTATTCATAACTACCCACAGCGACTATATTGTCAAGGAGCTCAATACCCTGATCATGTTAAATCAGAACAGTCCTCGCCTGCAGAAAATTGCCCAACAAGAAGGCTACGAAAGCAATGAACTGATAGCGGCAGAAAAGATCAGGGTTTATATAGCAGAGAAAGCGTTGATGAAACTGGAGGAAAATAAAAACAGGCGAAGCCACCATACACTCATACCAGCCAGGATAGACCCTGAGTTCGGGATTGAGGTACGCTGTTTCGACAAAACCATCAACAAAATGAATGCCATTCAGGATGCCATCGTGTGGGGTGGTGATGAATGATGTCTGATTTTGAAGTATTGCGAGATTTGATCCACGACAATATGTTAGCCCCGATTCATGAGCATTACGGAAAAAAAGACTGTTGTTCTGAAGGAACCCGGCAACCAACAACAATCGGCATATTCTCTACAGATACGTAATGCTCCAGATAACACTATCGCGTTCAAGGCAGATGCTTTCCCACCACCAAAAAGTATTTTCAAAAACAGCAAAGGAGAATGTAAACGGGCTGATTTTATAGTTATAGCGCATACCGACAAGGCGAACTGGATTGTTTACATAGAAATGAAAAGTGGCAAAGGAGGTTCAAAAAACGAGATCATACAACAATTACTCGGAGCACAATGCCTTGTAGCCTATTGCCGCGCCATTGGTCGTGGGTTCTGGCGAGAACCACAATTCCTTCAGGAAAAGGATTATCAACAACGTTTTATCAGGGTCAGAAGTATCAGCACCAGGATACCGAAACGACCAACGCGAACACCGCCAGAATCTGGTCAACACGATACGCCGGAACGTATGCTGAAAATCAATGCGCCAGCCAAGAATACCCTGGAATTTCGGCAATTGGTCGGAACACCATGAAATATATTTACCCTGTTATCCTCACAGAAGCCCCCGGTGATGGCGGATATGTTGTCACCTGCCGGGATATGCCAGAAGTAATCACTCAGGGCGATACGATTGAAGAAGCGCTTGTTGATGCGGCTGATGCCCTGGATGAAGCTATTTGTGGCTGTATCAATCAAGGTCGGGAAATTCCCGAACCTTCGGCTGAACAAGCCGGAGAACAACTGATTTCGGTGCCAGTGACTACTGCGCTGAAAGCAGCTGCCTATATCAAGTTCCGCGAATCCGGTCAGACTAAAGTAGCCATTGCCGAAACTCTGGACATCAAGGAAAGCGAAGTACGCCGTATCCTCAATCCACGACACAATACCAAAGTCGATACTCTGGAACGATTTATCCGTTCACTAGGTGGCGATATACTGGTCAGTACCCACTAGACGAAAATAGCCATCGCACCCTAAAATCAAAATCTCATTCACTTCTTATCGCTCATAAATAGTGAATAGTTATCATATTTTCTCTATATTCACGTTATTTACATAATTTACCGTGAATTTAGTATAATGATGGTATGCCAACCACTCAACCAATAAGAGACCGTATCCAGACCTTGAAACGGGAGTACGATACCTTACGTCAGGGTAGGGAGTCGTTGCTGGTGATGATTGATGAGGTGGAGATAGCCGAGAGCGTGTACAACTCGAATGCAATCGAGAACTCAACGCTCACTCTGGAAGAAACAGAGAGAATCCTGATGGAACAGATATTGTCCCGCGATGTATCAGTGCGAGAAGTATTTGAGGCGAAAAATCTGGCTCGCATCACAGAATACAAACGCGCCAGAGCTAAAGACAGCGACCTGAACAAAGACCTGATGCTGTTGTTGCATCAGATGCTCATTGGTGGCATTGATGACAACATCGCCGGACGCTTTCGCAAGCAGGGAGAGTATGTACGGGTGGGTACTCATATCGCACCGGCACCTGAACATGTAGAACGCATGATAGATAACATTCTGATCGAATATTCCAGTAATTTGGATTCCTGGTTCCTCGATAAGATTGCCCGCTTTCATCTCGATTTTGAGACTATTCATCCATTTTGCGATGGCAACGGGCGCATGGGGCGGGTTCTTGTCAACTTTCAACTACTGCAACTCGGACTGCCTCGACTGATCATTCGCAACTCGGAGAAGGAACGCTATTATCAGGCATTCAGGGACTATGGGGACGGCAAGAAGACCAGGGCTATGGAGAATATTATGGCACTGGCTCTGATGGAATCCCTGCACAAAAGAACGAGTTATTTACGGGGAGAAGAAATTATCAGATTATCGGACCACATCAAACAACATGGCCTTTCCGCCCCCGCTGTCACTAACGCCGCCCGGCGCCAGACTATTCCCGCTTTCCGTGAGAAAGGAATATGGAAGATTGGAAAGATGTTATGATACAGGTCTCTTGAAATGATCGGAGATTTCACGGGCAACCGATATGCCATTCGAAAACATAGACATTGAAAAAGCCAGAGTGCTGATTGATAGCGAGGACCCGATTATTGTTGATATTCGGGATGCTGCGTCCTGGTCAGCGGGACATATTGAGAACGCCATCCATATCGACAACAGCAACGTCCAGTCTTTTATCGAAGGCGCGGACAAGGCTCGGCCACTGATCGTCTGTTGCTATCATGGCAATATGAGCAAGGGAGCGGCGGACTTTTTCAGCAACCAGGGATTCGGGAAGAGCTACAGTCTGAACGGCGGTTATGCCGAATGGGCCAAACAGGAATAATCTCCTGGGATTAGCGGACTGACTCAATACAGAACAATGCCTGATTCATTAATCAATCTGTTCAATCGGGATTCACTGGCTTTGCAGGTGGTCGTGATTCTGGCCGTAACTCTGGTCTTGAGTCTGGCGACCCGGGGAATACTGGCGTTTTTACGCAAACGTCTGGATGATAGTGAGTCATCCTGGAATGTTGCCTTCCTGAATGCGCTTGCCCCTCCCTTGCGATTGATGATCTGGGTGGTCGGTATTGGCCTGGCCTGTGAAATCGTAGTGGCCGATCTGGAAACTCCGATTTCCGGAGTCATCGTTCCAGCCCGGGATCTGGGCGCGGTTATCGTGCTCGCCTGGTTTCTGATTCGATTCATCAATAATGTCCAGCATAACCTGATTCACAGGAAGACCGCGAAAGGTGAAGAAGTAGATCATTTCGCGCTCACCAGCATTGGCAAATTATTGCGGCTGACGGTATTTATCATCGCATCTCTGGTGGCAATGCAAACCCTCGGGCTGAGCATTGCGGGCGTTTTGACATTCGGCGGTATCGGCGGTATCGCAGTCGGATTTGCCGCTCAGGGAATGCTCTCCAATTTCTTCGGCGGGCTGATGATTTATCTGGATCGTCCGTTTTTCATCGGCGACTGGATACGTTCTCCAGACAAGCAACTGGAAGGAATAGTGGAAAAGATCGGATGGCGAATAACCCTGATCCGAACCCTGGAAAGCCGTGCGTTGTATGTGCCGAACTCGACTTTCTCGACCATCTCGATTGAGAATATCACTCGAATGAAGAACCGGCGAATTTACGAGACCATTGGAATCCGCTACGATGACGCTGTTGCCATGGATGACATTGTTGCACAAGTGAAAGCATATCTGGAATCTCACGAAGAAATTGATCAGGATCAAACCCTGATGGTCAGCTTCACCACATTCGCCGCATCATCGCTGGATTTCTTCATTTACTGCTTCACCAGGACACAAAACGGCAAGGAGTATTTCAGAATCAAGCAGGAGGTTATGCTCAATATCCTGAAAATTATTGAAGACAACAATGCCGAATGCGCTTTCCCGACCACTACGCTGCACCTGAAAACCGAAGATCAGGCCTGATCACGGTTTCGAACACTCGAACCTGATGCAGCCAGCCCAGACTCATGCTTTGACCAAAGCTGCTGGCCGGAATCTACCTGGCCTGCACAACCCGAATCAAATCAGTACTGCCGGCCTGTCTCGAACTCCCCGCAGTCAGAATCAGCAAGTCATTGTTATTGACGTAACCAAGCTCTTTGGCGCGATTGATAGCGAAAACAATTTTTTCGTCGTCGCTACCATCTCCATCGTAGTGAATGGCCAATACACCCCAGTTCATGGCCAGACGGCTGACTACCGATTTACAGGTGGTGATAGCGAGAATCGGACAATCAGGGCGGTATTTGGAAATCAGGCGGGAGGTAAACCCGGTTTCAGTCAATGCGATAATGGCGGCCACGTTCAGGTGGTTGGCCATCGTGATTGAAGCCTGCGCCACCGCTTCTGTGACCTCGTTGGCGGGATGTGGTTGAATTTGCTGAAGATACCCGAATCGCCGCAACCCCGCCTCCGCTTCGCGGGCCAGACTGACCATGGTTTTCACGGCTTCGACAGGACGCCTTCCGACTGCGGTTTCACCGGATAACATCACGGCGGAAGTGCCATCGAAAATGGCATTGGCGACATCACTGACCTCCGCCCGGGTCGGTCTCGGATTTCTCTCCATCGAATCCAGCATCTGGGTAGCGGTGATCACGGGTTTCCCCTGGGCTACAGTAGCCCGGATAATCCGCTTTTGAACGGTCGGCCCTTCACCTAGTTCCAGTTCAACACCGAGGTCACCGCGCGCAACCATAATACCGTCAGCCGCCGCGATGATGCTGTTTATGTTATCAACCCCTTCGCGGTTTTCTATCTTCGCAATGATCGGGATATGCGCCCCCCGACTCCTGATCGCATTACGCATGACCACGACTTCGCTGGCATTGCGGACAAACGACGCGGCAATGTACTGAGCATCATTGGCTGCCGCGAATTCAATTTCCAGCGTATCATCGGATGGAATGTCATTGAATGCGGTCTTGTTATCCGGCAGATTGACTCCTCTTGAATCCTTGAGCAAACCGCCGCATTCAATCCTGCACTGGATTTCGTCTCCCTTGACAGCGGTCACAATCAACTCTATATGACCATCATCAATCAATATGCGGTCACCCGGGCGAATATGCCGGTACAGGGTCGGATGGGAGACGGTGATACCAGTCTTATCCCCGATTCGATCCCCCGCATAAATTGAAAACGACTGGTGGCGTTCCAGCAAAACAGTGTCGGCAGCCAGTCGTCCTGTGCGGATTTCGCGCCCTCTGGTATCTACCATAACAGCCACTGCGACATCCATTTCCACCGCCGCCTGACGCACACGATTGAGTGTCCGGGAGTGGGATTCCACATCCCCATGGGAAAAATTCAGGCGGGCCACATTCATACCCGCTGCAATCATCTCTTTCAGCGTAGCGATATTGTCGCAGGCAGGGCCAATGGTGGCGATGACCTTGGTCTTGCGTAATTTGTGTACGGATTTCAGCTTCATTGTCTCCTGGATTCCAAGAGTCGTATTATACCCGGATATTCAGGATGACGCATAAAAATCAGCCCTTTCAATTTCATTTCAGCTGATCCTGATATATCCTCCGGTGATGTCATCCAGTCAACCCAACATCCGCCTCCGCTTCAATATTCTGTTCCCCATTGCCTGCTGCTTCGTATTCGCCTGGCCGGTCAGCCGATTAACCGATTGGTATGGCGGTGGAATCGAGATCACAATTTTCCTTGCGCTCGCAGCCTGGCTAGTGGGTCTGGCTGGTATGTACTATTCATTCAGCGGACCAAAAATGAAAGTTCGCTACCTTGTCGTACACTGGTTCGGAATAAGTTTCGTGTTTGCGGTCCTTGCGCTGATTGCCGAGCTGGTGCGGCTTGCGCTGACCGACCTGGATGATCGGCTGGTCGCCCAGGTGGTCCTCGTCACCGGCGTTGTACTGGTACTGTTCTCAATCCTGGCCTCTCACCACCTGTCCATCAAAAGACTGCGAATCAGAAGCCCGAAAATCAGTCGTACATACCGGATTGCCCAGATCAGCGATGTCCATATCGGTTCACGTCAAAGAGGGTTCATGCAACGCATCGTCAACAAAATCAATGCCCTTGAACCCGATTTTGTCGCCGTCACCGGGGATTTGATCGACAGCAGTTCGGTTGATTATGAAGCGCTGGAATCCATAGCCCGGATCAAGGCACGGACGTTTTTCACGATTGGCAATCATGAACGTTACGCCGACCTCGACAAGATTCTGGATATTGCAAAGCGTCTCGGCATGAATACATTGCGGCAGGACTCGCTCAGCGCCGGGGAACTTAACTTTATCGGCATAGATGACGCCGACCGCAGTGATCAGGTCGATATTCATCTACCGCGGATCGCAAACAACCCGGATCAGTTCAGTCTGCTGTTATATCACCGTCCGCACGGTTGGGAGGCGGCACTCGATCATGGCATCGATCTGATGCTTTGCGGACACACTCACAACGGGCAGATTTTCCCGTTCAACCTGATCGTCAAACAGCAGTTCAAGCATATCAGCGGACTCTACCGAAAGCATCATCAATACCTTTATGTATCACCCGGCACCGGCACCTGGGGACCACTCATGAGACTCGGCTCACTCAATGAGATCACCCTGTTCGAGCTGACACCGGAATAAAATGACGAAGTTTCCTTACCTGGCCTTCTTCCCGGCCGGATCATAAAGCGGGGCAAGGTGGACTCGGGCCGGGTAAAAGGCGCCATTGATTTCCACTTCGAGAGGCATGTCGTCCTGTGCCAGAGCGACCGGCACATAACCGAGTGCCATGGATCGCCCGACATGGTGGGCATAACCACCTGAGGTGACATAGCCAACACACTGCCCGTCTTTCAGGATCGCTTCATCCCCGGAGACATCGACGTCCGTGGGTTCAATGGTCATAGTCACCAATTTTTTGTCCGCACCGGTCTCCCGTTCTGCCAGCGCAGCCTGCTTGCCGACAAAGTCTTTGTTCCAGTTGATGAAAATGTCCAGGCCAGACGATGCAGGGGTAAAGTCGGGACGGTAATCAAGCGTCCAGGCACCCCAGCCTTTTTCCAGCCGCATACTCATCATCGCCCGCGCGCCGTACCACTTCAATCCCAGGTCTGCCCCGGCCTGTTCGATTTCCTCGAACAACTTGAGTTGATATTCCGGCTCTACATAAATTTCATAACCCGATTCACCTGAAAACGACATGCGGATCAGGATGGCAGGCACACCGCCGACAAAGGTTGTACGCACATCACGGAATCGGATGCCACCGACATCATCCCGGCAGATCCGTTGCAACAACTCTGGTGAATCCGGGCCAGAAATCGCGATGCCATGATAGTGACTCGATACATTGCGGTAGATTATCGGATGGCTTGCCCCACTCCCCCCACTGGCACCCCTGCGTTTCTCAAGTAACCCTTCGAACCAGCGGCGATGCATCTGCTGAACCGCGCCGGAACCGAACAGGATAAAATGCTCCTCCGCCAGACAGGCTACCGTCAGGTCTCCATACAATTTGCCTTTCGGGGTCAACATCGGAGTCAGTGTGATCCGGCCCGGAGCAGGCAGGAATCCGGCCAGGACATGATCTAGAAATTCCTGGCACCCCTGCCCCCTGAACTCATGTTTGGCGAAGTTTGCGACCTCGACTGCACCCACAGCTTGCCGAACCGCCCTGACCTCAGCCGCGACATAATCATGCGCTCGCGTGCGTCTGAAAGAAGGTTCTTCCCATGCGTCCTCGGCACCATCGGCAAACCACAGCGCATGTTCCAGACCGAAACCGGCATCCATCACCGCACCCTTGTTGATCAGACGATCATAAATGCCGGTGGTACGTTGCCGTCTGGCCGCTGGCAGTGTTTCATTAGGGAAGGTCAGAATAAACCGCCGTTGGTAGTTCTCCGTAGATTTCACAGTGCCGTAATGGGGCGAGGCATAATCCCCGAATCGCGCAATATCCATAGCCCAGACATCAATCGAAGGCTCACCATCCATCATCCACTCGGCCATACACAGACCCACCCCTCCGGCCTGGCAGAATCCAGCCATCACACCGACCGCTACCCAGTAGTTTTTCATGCCCGGCACCGGGCCGATCATGGGATTACCGTCGGGGCCAAAGGTGAAAGGGCCATTGATGATCTTGCGGATACCTGCCCGCCCCAATGCAGGAATACGCTCGAAGCCAATGGCCAGTTTCTGCTCGATATTCTCCAGTCTGGGCTCTAATAGATCATGTCCGAAATCCTGCGGAGTACCACTGACCGACCACGGCGTGGCAACCGCTTCGTAGGTGCCGAGCAGCATGCCCTGCTGTTCCTGCCGGAAATAGATATTGCCTTCATAATCAATCCCGGCTGGCAGACGCTGCCCGGATGCGGCGACATGTTCGGCAATTTCTGGCATATCCTCGGTCAACAGATAGTGGTGCTCCATCGGTTGAACCGGCAAATTCAATCCGGCCAGATGACCGACCTCCCTGGCCCACAATCCGCCGGCATTGACGATCATCTCGGCATTGATCGTGCCTTTTTCGGTGACCACATCCCAACTGCCATCGGTTCTCTGCCGGGTCTCGATAACCGGCGTATGGGTATGCCATGCGGCGCCATGAACTTTGGCTGATTTGGCGTAGGCATAAGTCACCCCGGAAGGGTCAATGTCGCCATCCAGCGGATCCCACAATGCAGCGACATAGTGTTTCGGATCAATCAGCGGGTGCCGACGGGCTGCCTCCTCAACAGAGATGAATTCCTGATCAAGCCCCATATAACGCGCCTTCGACCGCTCTCGCTTCAGATAATCGTACCAGTCCTGATTGGATGCCAGATAAAACCCGCCGGTGCTGTGCATACCGACCGAATGGCCGGAGGTCTGTTCGATCTCCTTGTACAGATTGATCGTATAACCCTGCAAGCGGGAGATATTGGGATCCGAGGAAATGGTATGAATCTGACCGGCAGCATGCCAGGAGGAACCGGAGGTGAGTTCATCGCGTTCCAGCAAAACGCAATCCTTCCAGCCAAACCGGGCCAGATGGAACAAAATCGAGCAGCCGACAACACCGCCGCCAATAATCACTACTTTCGCATGAGACTGCATTGGTTTACCCTGATGAATTCGATTTTCACTACCCGACAATCAGTACCAGGCTTCGGGAACCTGTCTTTTCCTTTTCTCTACAAATTCCTTCAACGCTTCGTCCGTGCCTTCATCCATCGGCGGTGGCTGATATTCTCTCAATAATTGATTCCAGCGTTCAAAGGCGCGTTTGGCCGAGTCCTTCGCGCCCTGGCCTTCCCACTGCTCGACACTTTCGCTATCCGACAGAACGGCATCGTAATAGGCGGTTTGATAATTCGCCATGGTATGCGCACTGCCCAGAAAGTGCCCCGCCGGTTCGACTTCGCGGTACGCATCCCTGGCCAGGGTATTGTCATCCAGCGGCAAGCCGGACAACATCACCTGATAAGCACCCAGCCGGTCTGCATCCTGCACCAGTTTTTCATAGCCGGTGGCCAGCCCCCCTTCCAGCCACCCTGCCGCATGCAACACAAAGTTCGCTCCGCCAAGAGCCGTCGACAGCATCGAATCCGCGCTTTCGGCAGCCGCCTGGGCATCGGGAAGTTTGGATGCTGTCAGCGACCCCCCGTTTCGCAACGGAATGCCCAACCTGCGGGCAAGCTGCCCGATAATGAAATTCGACATGACCGGCTCAGGCATACCAAAAGTAGGAGCGCCGCTTTTCAGGCTCATGGATGACAGGAAATTCCCCAGTACAAAAGGCGCGCCCGGCCGCACCAGCTGGGTGAAAGCGCCGACCATCATGGCTTCCGCCAGGGCCTGGGAAATAGAGGCCGCCGTCGTCACCGGCCCCATCGCGCCGCCGAGAATGAACGGAACCGCAATCAGCCCCTGCCCCGCTCCGCAGTAAACCTGGGCCGCTTCGGTAACTACCTTGTCGATCAGCAACGGCGAATTGGTGTTGACGTTACCCATAATGACACAGTGATCCTGCATGAATTCCTCGCCAAACAGCACTTTGGCCATATCCACGGAGTCCTGCGCCCTCGATTTCGCGGTAATCGCGCCGAGAAAAGGTTTGTCGCTGTAACGCATGTGCCGGTAAAGCATGTCCAGATGACGCCAGGATACGGCCACATCACAGGGTTCGCAGATTACCAGTCCGGTATGATGAATGCTGGGTAGTTGCCAGGCGATCTTCACCAGGTTTTCCAGGTCCTGCATGGTGCCGTAGCGCCGCCCTCCTTCCAGGTCACGCACAAAAGGTGGCCCGAAAACACAAGCGAAAACCTGCGCTCGACCACCGATTTGGACGCTACGGGCAGGATTACGCGCAACCTGGATGAACTCGGATGGGATGGTTTTGCATAGCTCACGAGCCATGCCACGGGGCAGCTTGACCCGGGTATCCTTGACATCGGCTCCCGCTTCCTTCCAGAGTCTCAGGGCCTCCGGGTCACCCCGGAACTCCAGTCCGATTTCCTGCATCAACCAGTCCGCCTGATCTTCCAGAGCAACCAGCCCCTCCTCATCGAGAAACTCGAAATACGGGATTTTCCGGGTGATGTAGGCTGGCGCCGCAGCCTGCGGCCTCACTCTTTTCTGGCCGCGCCCGGATCGTCTGGACGAAACCCGCTGTCCGGTTTCCGCGTTCGTATTCATGCCTGACTCCTTTGCATCCCGCTGATCAGCCGTTACCGGCAAAGCGGGAGCGCCCCAAAATTTAAAGTAGTATAATGATGGCTGAAAAAGACAGCCGACGCCATGTTAAATCAGGTTTCACTGGAAGACAAGTATGATCTGAATCCCTCCCGCGCATTCATGACCGGGATTGAGGCGCTGGTTCGGCTGCCCCTGCTGCAGCATCAGCGGGACCTGGAACAGGGACTGAATACAGCCGGTTTCATATCCGGGTACCGCGGCTCTCCGCTTGGTACGCTGGACCAGTCCCTGTGGCAGGCGCAACCCTGGCTGGACAAACATCACATCCATTTCCAGCCCGGCGTCAATGAGGACCTCGCCGCCACTGCCGTCTGGGGTACCCAGCAGACCCATCTCCTGCCCGGAGCGCGATACGACGGCGTGTTTTCGATGTGGTACGGCAAGGGCCCCGGAGTGGACCGCAGCATGGATGCGATCAAACACGCCAATCTG
Source organism: Arenicellales bacterium (assembly GCA_965116335.1). Classification (GTDB taxonomy): domain Bacteria; phylum Pseudomonadota; class Gammaproteobacteria; order Arenicellales; family Poriferihabitantaceae. The sequence goes on along the minus strand of OZ220677.1, from coordinate 2,843,964 downwards.
TTCGGCACGACCAGATACGGCGGGGTGCTGGCCATCGCCGGAGACGACCACGCCTGCAAATCCTCGACCGTACCCCAGCAAAGCGAACACATGTTTGTCGGGGCTTCGGTGCCGACACTGAATCCGGCCAATGTGCAGGATGTGCTGGACTATGGCCTGATCGGATGGGCCATGTCGCGGTTCAGCGGCTGCTGGGTCGGACTGAAAGCCATCACAGAAAACATGGACTCCGCCATCTCGGCGGACCTCAACCCGAACCGGATCAACATCGTGATTCCCCAGGCGGTCGAGATACCGGAAGGCGGACTGAACGCACAGTGGCCCAGCTCGCCGCTGGAGCAGGAACGATTACTGAACCGATACCGGATTTACGCGGCCAGGGCGTTCGCTTATGCCAATGGACTGAACGCGGTCACTCTCGATACACCCAACCCGCGGCTTGGAATCGTCACGAGTGGCAAGTCCTGGCTGGATGTGATGGAGGCGCTGGACAATCTGGGAATTGATCAGACTATCGCCAGCGAAATCGGCCTCCGGGTATTGAAAGTCGGTATGAACTGGCCGCTGGAACCAATTTCAGTTCATCAATTCGCCAAAGGACTGAAAGAAATTCTGGTGGTTGAAGAAAAGCGCAGCGTGATCGAGGACCAGATTACCGGTCAGCTGTACAACTGGCCGGTTGATGAGCGTCCGGTTGTCATCGGCGAATTTGACGAAAAAGGCAATCACCTGGTAACCAATCTGGGTGAACTCACGCCAGCCATGGTGGCTCGCGCCATAGGCAGCCGCGTCAACCGGTTTTATGAAAGCCAGCCGATTCGCCGCTATCTCGAATTCCTGGACGCGAAAGAAGACCGTCTGTCGCATCCCGGCGATACCCTGACCCGGATCCCTTATTTCTGTTCTGGTTGTCCACACAATACTTCAACGAAAGTGCCTGAAGGCAGCCACGGGCTTGCCGGAATCGGCTGCCACTACATGGTGAGGTGGATGGACCGCCGTACAGAAACCTTTACCCAGATGGGCGGCGAAGGCGCTTCCTGGATCGGGCAGGCGCCGTTTACCGATACCCGACACATATTCCAGAATATCGGAGACGGCACTTATTTTCATAGCGGAATCCTGGCGATTCGGGCCGCGGTCGCCTCCGGGGTCAACATCACTTACAAAATACTGTACAACGATGCGGTCGCGATGACAGGCGGTCAGCCGGTCGATGGCTCCATTACCGTAAAAGACATGATCACCCAGCTTCAGGGAGAAGGAGTGAAACGCCTGGCGGTGGTAGCGGAAAATATCGAGCAGACCCGCTCACAGCTTCGCGGGATGGCCGGCGTCAGCCTGCACCCGAGAGCGGAATTCGACCGGCTGCAACTCGAAATGCGGGAAGTGGAAGGAACCAGCGTGATCATCTACGACCAAACCTGCGCGACCGAAAAAAGACGACGCAGAAAGCGCGGACTGATGCCGGAAAGCCCGGTTCGGGTGTTCATCAATCCGGATGTCTGCGAAGGTTGCGGCGATTGCAGCACACAATCCAACTGTCTGTCCGTGTTGCCGAAAAATACCGAGCTCGGCGTCAAGCGCCGGATTGATCAAAACGCGTGCAACAAGGATTTGAGCTGTATACAGGGATTTTGCCCCAGCTTCGTCACCGTGACCGGCGGCAAACTCAAGTCCGGGACGACAGCGGGCCGACAGCATACAGTCGGGGATGTTCTCGATGAAACCCTGCCGGAGCCGATACAGCCGACACTCGACAAACCCTGGAATATCCTGGTGACCGGAATTGGCGGAACCGGGGTAATTACCGTCGCCTCGCTGGTCGCGATGGCTGCCCATATTGAGGGCAAGGGCTGCTCGACGCTGAACCAGACCGGGCTGGCGCAGAAGTTCGGCGCGGTAGTCAGCCACGTCCGAATCGCCCGGCATCAGGATCATATTCTGACGGTGCGGATTGCGGACGGCGACGCCGACCTGTTGCTCGGTTGCGACCTGGTTGTTTCAGCGGGTACTGAAGCGCTGACCAGACTTGATCCGGAAAGGGCGCACTCTATCATCAACAGTTACGAAAATCCGACCGCGGACTTCATCCATAACGAGCACTACCGTTTTCCGGCGGAACAAATGCAGTCATTGATCCGGCAGGAAACCGGGGAAGGCAGAACGGACTTCGTCGACGCCACCCGCATGGCCACAAACCTGCTGGGCAATTCGATTGGCGGCAACCTGTTTCTGCTGGGTTACGCCTACCAGCGCGGGCTGGTCCCGTTAAGCGAACAAGCCATATTCAAAGCGATTGAACTCAATCAGGTCGCGGCGTCGTTCAATCAACAGGCTTTCCTCTGGGGGCGACATGCGGCCAATAATCCGGAGGCGGTTGAAAGTCGGGCTGGCCTGGTCGCAACCTCCGGCCAGACGCTGGTTGAGATTGACGACATCATAGAGTGGCGTTATCAATATCTGGTTGATTACCAGGACAGGAGGTATGCGGACCGGTACCTGGATCTGGTTAACCGGGTCCGCGAGGCGGATTCGACGGATGACCATTCACTGACGGAAGCGGTTGCGAAAAATTACTTCAAGCTACTGGCTTACAAGGATGAATATGAAATTGCCCGGCTGTTTTCAGGTGGAAGCTTCATTGAAAGCGTCAAACAGCAATTCGAGGGCGATATCCAGTTCAAATTCCACATGGCGCCGCCGCTGATTTCAAAATCGGACCCCTTGACCGGACATTTGATCAAGCGTGAATTCCCCGGAATCACGTTATGGGTTTTCTCACTCCTGTCCCGTCTGAAATTCCTGCGCGGCAGCCGCCTGGATATTTTCGGCAGGACGGCCGAACGCAAACTGGAAAGACAACTGATCGGGGAGTATGAAGAGGATATGAACCTGATTCTGGGCTCGCTCACGGACCAGAATATGGATACCGCAACCCGGATTGCCGGATTGCCTGAAATGATCAAGGGCTTCGGACATATCAAGAACCGGAATATCGAAAAATACCGGGACAACCGCAACGAACTGGTCAAAAAATTCGAGGCGCCCGATCTCACACTGGTGGTAAACCGGTAAGGGCGAATCCCCGCCCGCTCCCGGCTTGATCAGGAGGTGGTCAGGCGAAAAACCCCGACAATCGTTCTATCGCGGTATCGACCATCTCTCTCGAAAGATCCTTGTGGGTCACCATTCTGATCGGGTGGCGATCTCCGAACAATACGTTTTGCTGTTTTGCAAATTCATAAAACCCGTCATAATTTCCATCTTTCAGATTAAAGAAAACCATGTTGGTATTAGCCTGTTCGGTGACTGGTTCAATACCGTCAATCCGACCCAATCGGGTATGCAGGTGATTGGCGAGTCGATGGTCTTCGATCAACCGCTCCACATTGTTTTCAAGCGCGAACAATCCGGCGGCGGCCAGTATTCCAGATTGCCTCATACCGCCACCGGTCATCTTGCGCCAGCGCCGGGCCATTTCAATGAATCCGGGCGAGCCAGCCAGCACCGAACCGACCGGCGCACCCAACCCCTTGGACAGGCAGATTGAAACCGTATCAAACAGGGAAGTGATTTCCGGGACAGCGACATCCAGAGCAACCGCCGCATTGAAAACCCGGGCACCGTCCAGGTGCATGGCGATACCCTTGCGGTCACATAACTGCCGGGCCTGCCTGAAGTAATCCAGAGGCACAGCAACTCCTGTGGTGGTGGTGTTTTCCAGCGCAAGCAATCGAGTTTTGGCGAAGTGAATATCATCGGCTTTGATCGCGTCCTCAATCCGGGACAACTCAATCATCCCCGCCGGGTCTCTTTCCAGTGGTTGCGGCTGGATTCCACCCAGTGCGGCGGCACCGCCACCTTCATATTTATAAGTATGCGCGGTCTGACCAACAATATATTCATCCCCTCGCTGACAGTGGCTCAGCAATGCGACCAGGTTGCTCTGTGTGCCTGAGGGGAAGAACAGCGCCGACTCGTGCCCGGTTATTTCAGCGACGCGCTCCTGTAGGGCAATCGTGGTCGGGTCTTCACCATAGACATCATCTCCGACTCGTGCCTCCTGCATCGCCTTTCTCATGGCCTCACAAGGACGGGTAACGGTGTCACTGCGTAAATCTATTACGGTTTGGGTCATTTTCGTATTACTCTTTCCCTATCCTGAAAAAAATCACGTTATATCGGCTGCGTAAATCGTCAGCAGGAGTTCCGAATCGTCAATCAGGCGATATTGGGGGACTTCCCCTGACAGTTTTTCGCTGCGAGACAAAATGATCGGCACACCTTCACCACGTTTATCCATGATGCGGGAACGATGGGCTGTAAACTCGGCTCCCACAACCGGACAGCGTGCGAGCAGACTGGTGATCGCTTCGTTACGGGTGGCCTGCCGATAAGGCAGGCTTTCGGGCGTCATAGTGTTGGGGAGCAATCCGGGCGTGTACAACTCCAGCCTGTTGTCAAACAACCTCAGGCGGACTTTGCTGCCCGCCATTGAGTAGTCTCGATGTGCGACAGCATTAGTCACAGCCTCGAATACAGCAAGCATATCGTACTGCGGCAAGTCCTCGCGACCGCCTTCCACGCGCTTTCTAGCCGCATTCAGCATATTCTTCCGCACAAAATTGCACGCATCAAATATCTGTTGGTCCAATGGGCCTGTAATGTCCTGTGCATCACGCTGATAAGCTGACTCGGTTTGCACTTCAATATCTGACCCCCTGTAAGCCACGGCCTGAATGAAAGCGGCAGGAAGGAACCGCTCGGCTTCCCGGCAAGCCATGAGCACTCCGGCCACCGTTGGTCTCCACACATCGGCATTATCCAGTGAAGCCATTGCCAGCTTGGAGAGCAATTGCTCCGAGGCATCACTCGAACGCGGCGACCCGAAGCGGCGCCACAATGTCTCACCAAGGTCGGCAAGCGTCGCCTGGGGCACTGGCGTTTCATCAAAACGAATCAGACGGGACTGGCTACGCTGTTGGAACAGTCGAGCCAGTTGATCGGATGGTATAGGTCGCTTTGATGACCCGACTCGATGATAATACCTGCCGGAACTTTGATGGACAAACAAACTGCCCGGCACTTCGATGCGCATCACCGGTTGCTCTGCCCCCGTACTGTCTGGCAAGGTAAGCCGATCAATCACCGGTGCTATAGGCGGGTCGATTGAATCTGTACACGCCTGGTGGATCACCGCTTCTACGGAGTCAAGCCGTTCAACTGGAATACCGACTACCTCGCGGGTTATGTCATGCACCCCCAGCACCAGTACGCCACCGCCACTGTTAGCAAAGGCAGCCAATTCATTGGCAATATCGTTTTGCTCAGGGCCGCGGATCTTGTCACCGGAAAAACGAACCTCTTTCAGTTCCAGAAAACTGTCTTCTCCCAAGCGAATTTTGTCCAGCAGTTCACCACGTGTTGCAAACATCTCAGACCTCCCGACCCAATCGAGCCCAACGGCGTGCAAATGCTTCGCGGCCACCCTCCATGACTCCGCAAACTTCGTCACGTATACTCTTTTCCTGCAATGCGCCACGCTCGGTGACTTGGCACTGACCACGCACAAAATCAAAAGCATGTACCATTTCCGCATCCCCATTAACCACCACATTGGGATTATGTGTGACGATAATGAGTTGACGCCTCAGCTTGTTTTCGCGAATCTGGCGCACAATCAGTTCATAGATCAGATGATTGTCAAGGTCATCCTCGGGCTGATCAAGCACCAGAGGATCATCACCGAACGCGAGCAGAAATGCCAGCAATGCCGCCGAGCGCTGCCCTTGCGAACCCTGCGTGATAGCCGACCAATCTTGCCCATCTCCACTGCGGCTGTACTCAATCTGCAGGTCATCTTCCGGGAACCAACAGCGTATGTGATCAGCAAACTCGGGTTTCTCGTGCATACGATCGAGGTAGTTGTTGAAATGCCCGTGGAAATGTTCACTACCATCAATTAACCGCTGCTTGATATCTGCCAATTTGGCCTCCCCTTCAGCCTGCGCCAGATCAAACGCTAACCCACCGGCAGGCATTCCACTATCGTCCCGGAGAATATCGTGTTCGAATCGGCCATCCTCTACATCAAGCACATCGCGCAGACTGCGCTCAATGTTCCTGGCGTCAAACCCGAAACCCACTATTTTGATACGCACGAAGTCATTTTTCGCTAATGTACTCACCACAAATTCGGTACGTGCCTGCGTAATATCCCGACGAATACCAGATAAACGTTGATACTGGACTTCACTATCAGCCCGGACGCGTTCTCGTTCTTCATGTAGCTGATCAAATTGTCTCAGTTTTGCTTCGAGTTGGTGTCGCTCCTGCATCAGGTTTCCGAAAGCCTGCGGGCCGGTGACCCCTTGCTCTGCAAGCTCAGCTTGAAGTTTTTCATAAGCGATACGGACCTGATCGGCGGACTGGCGCCATCCGTCCAACCTTTCGTCAGTAGCAAGCGCCTGCACCTTCACGGCAAGTGTGCCTGCAACTCGTTCCAGTTCTTCTCTGGTCTCGCTTATTAGACGCCCGGCATCGACTCTCCATGCAAGAACATCTCCATCTTGCACAGCATCAAAAGTGCCATCCGGCCAGTCGTCGAGCAATAAATCCTGGGGCAGGGTCTTGATTTGTGTTAGTGTGGTTTGTAGTTGACTGAGAGTTGTATCAATCTCCCGTCGTTGACGGAGAGCTTGCTGATGAGTCTTGAGAATCTCGGCATGATCGGATTGGGCCAAAGCTTCGAATTTGCGATCCAGGTCGGTGAGTCTGCGTTTCAGTTCCGGCTTCCCAGCCAACTTCCCGTCCAGTTCGCGCAACTTTGCCCTCTGTGAAAAATAGGTGTTCCTGGCTTCTGACAAGGCACGATGCAGTTCTCCGATATTGGCTGCTTCATCAATCACGTCTATCAACGCCTGACGGCTGTCTCCAGCCATAGCCGCAATCTGTCCCTGCGAATAAAGCCTGATCGGGAAGCGCTCGGCGTTGATTGCCTGACTGTCCGTAGCCTGCCAGTCGCCATTTTCGTCTTTCTCCTCAACCACCGGGCCCTTACCGTCTTGTCGCCATCGTAACCGGTGTACGACTCTCTCGCGCATGAGTTCAACCCTGATTTCGGTGTCCTCACGCAACGCACCAGTGCCATCACGCCCCCTAACTGGCTCGGAAAAACTCCTGAACTGGCGATAGGGCTCTGTCTTTTCTCCCAGATGTCGTAATTCATCCTCGCGCCGACAGGTGAGACGAAGTAAGTGCACAACTGTCGATTTACCCGTACCACGTCCTCCGATCAGCGCGTTGTAGTAAGGCGTGAAGACAATTTTCTCTGGTGTGCCATTACCCATAAAACGTGCAGATTCAATCTCCATACCTGTAATGAAGTGTGCGGGCGTTTGGAACGGCTCGAACTCTTCGTTGTCGTCACTCCGGCGGATCGAAATCCCGTTGCCATCCAGCAGAGCCAGCCGCAGCCCCTCCAGCGTAGGGCACGCCATCTTGATCCAGGTATAACGGGAACCAGGGGGCGATTTGCCTTGGAAGCTGTGACAGTCACTGCCCAGTACCCGCGCCAATTTACCGGATTGCTTCCTGACGTAATCCGGTAGTGGATGACTCATATCTTCCCATTCCACAGCCAGCAGGCCATCGGTATCGAGTATCTGGCGAACCGTGTTGGCATCAAGTTGACACTCTTGTGTTCCCGGATGCACAGCCAGCAACCCCTTACCATTGTTACCCGGTCGGTCGGCATGGGCGGGAATCGGTATACCTCCGTTATTCAGGATAATACGAACCACTTCGGCCGCGCCCTCACGTGTTACTCCATCACTATCCCCCTTGGTCCCACCGTAATTCACCTGTCCCAACAGGGTATCAATCGTACTGGTCGTGGTATTCGGGTCGAAAATCGCGAGCAGGTGAAACCCGCCTTGAACTGAAAGCTCGACACCGGGAAATAACGTCAATTCACGAAAACCATCAGGCGGAGTTCCTGCATCCGCCTGCTCTTTCATTCGGGCATAGGCTGCCTTGAGATCATCAACCATAGCGCCGCTATTGTGGTCGGTGATCGCTACGCAATCAATCCCGGCATCCATGTAACGCTGCAACCACTCTTTTGACGATAGTGATACCTGATGTTTCGCCCAGTAGGTGTCAGCAGAAGCCGGTGTGTGCGTGTGGAAATCGAACTTCCACCAACGTGACCCGGGGTAGGGCCAATCCTGATGTGTGTGAGTGTGACTAGTCATGACTGTTTGCCTCTGCCCGGTCGCGGGCTGTGCGTTTTTCGGCGTTGGTCAGGTGAATGTTGCTAATGAATCTCTGATTAATTCAATCCCTATTGTATAATGATTTTTAATTCTTTATGACTGGAGATTTTTCATGATTTGCCAGAGTACATTTTCTGAGATTGGTTTTGATAAATACAGTAAGAAGATCTGCTGAAACCCCGAATTTACAAAAAGTCCATCACAAACCTGTATTAATCAGACTTTCCATAAAGAGGAATTATCAATGATCATGCCAGACTTGTTAACCATTGCCAATCTACTGCGGTTATGCGTTTGAGGATAATCAAATCCGGTGAGGAGATTGCTCACATCACTAAAATGGCTGCGATTGCTGATCTAGGCGGGGCCGCCTGTGTAGAAGCCATCGATGTAGGAGTGCCCGAATACGAGGTGGCATTACATTCAACGCAAACCATGGTGCGGGAAATTGCCAGAATCTGGCCCGATGGAGAGTTAATGGATACCTGGACCTGGTTTCAATCCGGAATCAACACCGATGGCGCCCATAACCCGGTCACTTCGAGAAAAATCGAAAGCGGGGATATTCTGAGTCTGAATTGCTTTCCGATGGTTGCAGGATACTATACTGCGCTGGAGCGCACGCTGTTTTGCCAGTCTGCCAGCGATCAGCATATTCATTTGTGGGAAGTAAATTGCAAGGTTCATGACGCAGGCAAAGCGATGATAAAGCCGGGAGCCAGATGCTGTGACATCGCCAATGCATTAAACGGAATTTATGCCGAATACGATCTATTGAAATATCGCACATTTGGCTACGGACATTCTTTTGGTGTACTTTCCCATTATTATGGTCGTGAAGCCGGCCTCGAATTGCGCGAAGACATCGACACGGTACTGGAACCGAACATGGTATTGTCAATGGAACCGATGATTATGTTACCGGATGGACTGCCGGGGGCAGGAGGCTACCGGGAACATGATATTCTTGTGGTGACCGAAGACGGGAACCGCAACATTACCGGATTTCCCTATGGACCTGACCACAATATCATTAACTAGTACAATAAAATATAAAATGAGCTTTCGCCATCATATCATTCTGTTTGCCGTCTTGTTGGCAACGTGGTTTCTGCTATCAGGATACAGCCATACTTCCGGATTGTTGTTCGGGCTTGGCTTGCTGTCCTGTGTGATTTGTCAGGTAATTTATCATCGTGTCCGCACGGAAACTACCCTGAACGATATTTCACTGACTCCGTTGTCATTGGTTCGATACAACGGATGGCTGTTGATCGAGATCGTTAAATCCAATTTCGCGGTAATCCGCGCCATTGTCACCGGCCAGAATATTTCTCCGCAAATATTCGAGTTGGAAACACCGGGCCTGGATGAAACCGGCCAGATCATCTATGCCAACTCAATCACCCTGACGCCGGGCACGGTCAGTATGGATGTAACCGAAGGTAAAATCCAGGTTCACGGGATACTCAAGGGGGCTGAGCGCAGCTTTGCCGACAATCGGATGCTGACTCAGGTGCGAAAACTGGTTTCCAGTTAGAACAGGCTATAATCAATAGATGGAAAAATTGTATTTTATCGTCCTGTTCGTGATCTTCGTGTCGATCTTGTGCTCGTTGATCCGGGCCGCACTGGGACCCACCTGGTTCGACCGGGCAATCTCGGTAAACGCCTTTACCACCAAAATTATCCTGGTGATTTCTGTTTACCTGTTTGCGGTCGGTCACCCGCAATATATTGACATCGCGCTGCTTTATGGCGTGATCAACTATGTCGGAACACTGGCACTGATCCATTGCCTGAATCGCAGGATGATGGCAAACGACCCGGCAAGCAACGAATGATTGACCTGTTGGCAGGCGTGCTTCTAATGCTGGGCTCAGTAGTAATACTGGTTGGCAGCCTGGGCCTGTTACGCTTGCCTGACAGCTTCAGTCGGCTCCATGCGGTCGGTGTGATTGATACTCTGGGAGCGTGGCTTGTGTTACTCGGTCTTCTGGTTTTGTCAACTTCAGTGGTAGTCGCGTTCAAGATTCTCCTGCTGATTATTCTGTTATTCCTGATCTCCCCTGTGAACTCTCATGGATTGGCGCGAACCGCCCTGAAATCCGGTCTGCGGCCCTTTACCGACAAGACTTACCAGTCAAAATGATTGACATGATCAACATTGGCATGGACTTGGGTCTGCTCGGACTGTTGCTGGTCTGTGCCCTGTTGATTGCAAGAAGTGGAAGCCTGCTCGCGGTCACCCTGCTATCCGCCGTCTACAGCCTGGTCATCTGTGCCCTTTTCGTGATTCTGGATGCGGTTGACGTCGCCCTTACAGAAGCCGCAGTGGGGGCTGGAATTTCCACCGTGCTGATTCTGGCAGTGATCAGGAGCCAGGATGAATCACATGCCCCCCGCTGGCCTTCTCCTGTCTCGATTTTGATCGGGCTGGGGCTGGGAATGCTGCTGATAGTCGGAACACTGGATATGTCGATGTATGGCAATCCACTGACACCGGTTCATTTGCACCTTGCGCCACGATTTATCGGTCAGTCCGGCATGGAAATCGGGATCCCCAATATCGTGACATCGGTACTGGCCAGCTACCGCGGCTACGATACTCTGGGCGAGGTAATCGTTATTTTCACTGCGGGTCTTGCGGTACTGTTGTTACTTCCCTCGGGGAGTGCCGGCACAGTTAAGGAACACGGAAACAAGCAACCTGAGGGACTGCTCATAACCAACCCGGTACTGAAAACGGCTCTGCTACGTATCATCCCGCTGGTTTTACTATTCGCCCTGTACGTACAGTTTCATGGCGATTATGGTCCCGGCGGCGGATTCCAGGCAGGTGCGATATTTGGTGCCGGAATTATTACCTATAGCCTGCTGCGCGGCTCGGAAAAGTTGCTGGCCATTATCAGTGAACGATGGGTTTCCATCGGTATGACGACCGGCGTGCTGCTGTATGCAGGCACCGGAATCGTGGCGATGTGGCGTGGCGGCAATTTCCTGGATTATTCGGCTCTGGCAAGCACGCCGACCGCCGGACAACATATCGGTATTGTGCTGATCGAGCTCGGTGTTGGAATCACCGTTGCATTCACCATGATCTCCCTTTTCATCTGCTTTAGCCGGAACCAGGATTAACCGTGGATATCGATTTATCTCATTGGATACCGGGGCTATTCAACTATTGGGTTGCAGTCATCCTGTTTGTACTGGGTTTGATCATCGTCATCGACAGCCGCAACATGGTGAAGAAACTGATCGGACTGAACCTGTTTCAATCGGCGGTATTCCTGCTGTTTATCACCGTTGGCAAAGTGTCGGACGGCCATCCTCCGATTCTGGAGCCTTCAATAGAAATCTACAGCAACCCATTGCCTCATGTATTGATTCTGACAGCCATCGTCGTCGGTGTAGCGACCACGGCACTCGGACTCGCTCTGGTGGTACGGATTCGCCGGGCTTACGGCACCGTTGATGAGGATGAAATCCAGCACAACCCGCACGTGGAGCCGGAAATCATCCCATGAGCCTGATCACTTCCAGTCATTTACCTGTTTTGCAGGTGATTGTACCGATGCTGCTGGCACCGTTTTGTGTCGTGATTGGCAACCGCTCCATATCTCGCGGTCTCATGCTGGTCGCAGCCATCGTTATGTTCGGGATCAGTCTGGCACTGCTGGATGGCGTGCTGGATGGCTACCGCTATGTCTATGATCTGGGTGGCTGGGCAGCACCCTGGGGCATCGAATATGTAGTTGACCCGGTCACCGCATTCGTACTTTTAACCATCAATCTGGTGCACTTGCTGGCTACGGTTTTTTGTCTTTCCGGGAACAGTATCGCGCCCCTCTCCGGCGGTAATGACTCTTCCGCCGTAACCGATCGACCCTCATTTTTCGCCTCTTGGCTACTGTGTATTGCCGGATTGAACGGCATGGTGGTCACCAACGATGCCTTCAATCTGTTTGTTTTCCTTGAGATAAGTTCGCTTGCAACCTATGTGTTGATCAGCTGTGGCCGCGACCACAGAGCATTGCTTGCAGCATACCGCTATCTGATCATGGGTGCCATCGGTGCGACCTTCATACTGCTTTCGATCGGACTGTTGTATATGCAGACCGGAACATTGAATATCTCCGATCTGGCTGACCGGATTGCCGACAGGGGCGCCGATCGGACAATCATCATGGCATTATCGTTTTTCGTTATAGGCATTGGTATCAAATGCGCCATGTTTCCGCTACATGACTGGTTACCGAATGCCTATAACTACGCCCCCGATTCAGTCACAGTTTTATTGTCCGGGACTGCGACCAAGGTTGCGCTGTATGTACTGCTGCGTTTCCTGCATGATCTGTTCAGTGCCGATTTCAGTATTCTATCCATGCCGCTGGACTGGGCCTTAATCATCTGCGGCATTCTCGGTATGCTCATCACGCCCCTGCTCGCATTACGCGAGTCCAGCCTGAAGCGAATGTTTGCCTGGTCCAGTGTGGCACAGATATCCTATATTTTGATCGGCATCGGCATCGGCACAACGGCAGGGGTCACCGCAGCACTGTTGCACTTGTTCAATCACTCGATCATCAAAGCCATGATTTTCATGGCGGTCGGCATTCTGATCGTCAGGACCGGCACCGCCAGAATCAAGCATCTTGGCGGTGTTGCCCACCATCATCGGATGGCCTGCTATATCCTGTTGTTCGGTGGTCTCAGCCTGATCGGACTGCCCGGCACAACCGGCTTTATCAGCAAATGGGTATTGGTGACTGCGATAATCGACAGTGGGTCATGGTGGCTGACGATTCCGGTATTAGCCGGTTCGCTGGCCAGTGCTGCCTATGTCTGGCGGATAGTGGAAACACTATGGGCGAAACCAACGCATCCAGAGCTTGACGCACAACCGTTCACAATCCAGTTCGCCGAGTGGTTGCCGATGGTTATCATGGCTGCTGTTGCGCTCTGGTTTGGGCTCAATGCGACCTGGCTTATGGAACTCGCGGATATGGCAGCACACAGCCTGACCGGTTCTGGCAACGGAGGGATCCAATAATGTTGGAAGGGATACTACCCGGCCTGTGCGTCCTGTCCCCATTGCTCGGCGCCTGTGCGGTAGTCGCTGGCAGAAAAACACCGGCAACCAGAGACGCTGCGCTGATCATAACCGGACTGGTCACCCTGGCCCTGCTGGTTATCCTGTTTTTATACCGTGATCAATATCATCAGGCGCAGGTTCTGTTGCAGATACTGCCCGGCCTGCGTCTCGCTTTTCATGTCGAGCCGCTGGGACTTGTCTTTGCGCTCACCGCCGGGTTGTTGTGGCCAATCACCTCGGTTTATGCCATCAGCTATCTGAATGCGGGAAACGATAAACACCAAACCCGTTTCCATGCCCTGTTTTGTGTCGCCATTGGCAGCGTCATGGGGATAGCCTTCGCGGAGAACCTTTTTACCCTGTTTCTGTTTTACGAGATACTGACTTTTTCCACCTGGCCTCTGGTCACCCACAGCCGTACTCCGGCTGCAATCTCTGCGGGGCGAGTCTATCTGGGCGTATTGTTGACCACTTCACTGTTGATGTTTCTGCTCGCGATTGTACTGGTCGGCAATTACGGCGAAGGACTTTCGTTCGTACCCGGAGGGGTATTGTCGACGGCACCACCATCTCTGGTCGGACTTCTGATCTTCCTGTTTCTGTTCGGCATCGGCAAAGCCGCAGTCATGCCCTTCCACCGCTGGCTACCCAATGCCATGGTCGCACCGGCTCCGGTCAGTGCCTTGCTGCATGCCGTGGCAGTGGTCAAGGCTGGCGTATTTTCCATACTCAAGATCAGCGTCTACATTTTCGGCTTCGACACACTGCAATCGCTGCCATTCCACGACCTGATTCTCTGGATTCCGGCAGTGACCATACTACTGGCATCAGCCATCGCCATGCGCCAGGATGATCTGAAAGCCCGCCTTGCCTATTCAACTGTCAGTCAATTATCCTATATCCTGCTGGGGGCATTGATGGCTAACCAGATGGCCATGATGGGCAGCGGATTACATATCACCCTGCACGCATTCGGCAAAATCACCCTGTTCTTCTGTGCCGGCGCCATCATCGTGCTTTCCGGCAAGACCAGAGTCTCACAGCTGGATGGAATGGGACGTGTCATGCCATGGACGTTTGCTGCGTTTTTCGTGGCATCACTATCCGTGGCCGGACTGCCACCTGCAGGTGGCTTATGGAGCAAGTGGTATCTGGCCCTGGGCACTCTGCAACAAGGACAAATCGCCTTGCTGGCGGTATTGATGGTCAGTTCATTATTGAATGTATATTACCTGACCGCCATTCCATTAAAAGCGTTTTTCCTGCAAGGAGAAAACCCGGGGCAATCCCTGGAAACCCGACGTGCATTGATTGTCCCACTGGTGGTAACCGCCTCAATCAGCATCGTATTATTTTTCATTGCCGATGATCTGGCGACATTTATTCAGCAGGTTGCAGCATGACGGATCAAAAGACAGATAGCGTGATTCAACGGTTCAGGCAACTGCCCGCATCAGTACGCAATGGCCTGATCGGGTTTTTCGGGTTGTGCGGTGGACTGGTTTTGCTTGACCTGATCGTGGCCAAAAAGGGTGATTACTGGTGGACCTTTTTCGGGTTCACCTGCCTGTTCGGCTTCGTCGCCTGTGTCATACTGGTACTGATCGCCAGCTGGATGAGGAAGCCTCTGATGCGCGATGAACAATACTATGACCGCAGTTCAAAGACAGAGACAGAGATGAAACCGAAATGATCAACGCTCCATTTCTCATTCTCCTGATCGGTGCGGCCTTTAGCCTGTCGGTTCATGGAAATTTACGCAAGATTATTATGCTGGCGACGCCAGTCATCGGGCTGTTTAATCTGCTCATGCTGGACTCATCCATGTCCTGGACTGTGCAATGGTCGAGCCTGCAACTGATCCTGTTTCAGATGGACCGACTGAGTTTCATTTTCGCCATACTATTCCACATTGCCGCAATCATCGCCATTATTTATGCCTGGCATGTCAACGACCGACCCCAGCAAGCAGCAGCGCTGCTCTATCCGGGCAGTGCTCTCGGAGCGGTATTTGCCGGTGACTGGCTGACCCTTTTCATATTCTGGGAATGTCTTGCCATCACCTCGGTTTTCTTTATCACTGCAAGACATACGCCATCCGCAACCCGGGCCGCCATCCGCTATCTGGTTTTTCAGGTTGTGTCCGGGGTACTGCTGTTGAGCGGCACTCTGGTGATGCTGCATGAAACCGGGGATATTTCGGTGCGTTCTCTGGACCTCGATCATCCGGGCGCGAAATTGTTGCTGCTGGCATTCGGGATCAAGGCCGCCTTTCCGTTCCTGCACAACTGGCTGACCGATGCCTACCCGGAGGCAACCGCGACCGGCACGGTGTTCTTGAGCGCTTTCACAACCAAGGTAGCCGTCTATGCACTGGCGCGCTCATTCACAGGCCTCGATATACTGATCTATGTCGGCGCCATCATGGCCTGTTTCCCGATTTTCTTCGCAGTGATTGAGAACGACCTGCGGCGCGTGCTCGGATACAGCATGATCAACCAGATCGGCTTCATGGTTTGCGGTATCGGTATCGGCACCGAACTCGCGGTCAACGGGGCGGTGGCACACGCATTCAACGATGTCATTTTCAAGGGCTTGCTGATGATGTCGATGGGGGCGGTGCTGTTTCGCACCGGCGAAATGCGCGGCTCTGAACTCGGCGGCCTGGCGCGGTCGATGCCCAGAACCACCGGGCTGTGTATTATCGGTGCAGCCTCGATATCCGCATTCCCCCTGTTCAGTGGTTTCGTCAGTAAATCCATGGTAATGGCCGCATTACTGATCGAGCATCATGAGATAGTATGGCTGGCTATGCTGTTCGCGTCTGCCGGAGTTTTTCATCATGCCGGTATCAAAATACCCTACTTTGCCTTCTTCGCCCATGACTCCGGGAAACGACCTCAAGAAGCACCCCTGCACATGCTGATCGCGATGTCGATAGCCGCTTTGCTTTGTATCTTTATCGGCTGTTATCCGTGGATGTTGTACAACTATCTGCCATTTCCGGTGGATTACCACCCGTTCGATATTCCCGATGTCGTAAAGCAGACCCAGTTACTGTTTTTCTCAGCGCTGGCGTTTGTCTGGTTACAGTTGAAAGGCCTGTACCCACCCGAACTGAAATCCACCAATCTCGACAGTGAATGGCTATACAGGAGACTCTGGCCTGGACTGTATGGCTGCATCACCGATCTTGCCAGCCGACTGAATCAAGCATTCATGACGACGCTCTCGGGCATGGTAGTCGCCATGACGCCGGTAGCGCGTAGACAATCCTACAACCTGCTCATATCATGGTCGGTGCGGCGAATGGGATTAATTACCGCGACACTGCTGGCCATCGTGTTATTGTTGTTCTATATCTCAGCAACCCCCTGAAAGAGCCATAGTGAGGCAAGGGTAGCAGCAGTGATGCCGATGCGATAGCCTTTTGTACGATTACCGTACAGGATGATGATAATTCAATGTATATCGGTCGACGAAGGCATCATCCATACAATGGAACCTGCAATTACCGTTGATTCCCGCCCGCTACCGGACAGCACCCGATTTTTGACAACACCCCATCATTCAGGCAGCATAGTGCACTCTGATAGAGAGCGAAAATGAGCAATATAGACTTGGAACACCTGTTTATACCCGGAGATGGTGGAATACCGCCTTATCTGGCTGGACGCAAACGCGAGCAGGAATACTTCCAAAGGTGCGTCAAAGCCCTGAAAAACCGTAGACCGATCAGTCAAAATATGATCATCTACGGTCCTCGTGGCAATGGCAAGACTGCCCTGCTCGGATACCTGCAGCGAGAGACTCGCCGAAAGGAAAAAGAGAATCTGGATATTCTGTGGGAAACCCCGGATGAGATGGGAACCATGGTCGAGTTGTCGGCTCGCCTGACCGAGGATAACCCGAAATTACGAGACCGATTCAAGTCTGGCGGAGTCTCTGGTGGAGTCGGGTTTGCCCAGGCTAATGTAGAAATAGACCTGTCTCGCCCGGCAGCAACCATTCGTAAGATATTGCAGGAACGATGCCAGAGCAAACCCTTTATCCTGATTATTGACGAAGCGCACCGATTACAACCGCCGATTGCAGGTGCCCTCCTGAACGCCAGCCAAACCGTTCGCAGGGAAGGTCACCCGTTCCTGCTGGTACTAGCTGGTACGCCGAACCTGATGGCAGCATTGGGAGAAACCAATGCCTCTTTCTGGGGGCGTAGCAAGATACTCCCATTGGGACGCCTGTCACCTGATGAAGCCGGGCAGGCAGTTACCGTGCCATTGGAGAAAGCCGGCATATCCTTCTCTCCCTTCGTTCTGGATGAAATTGTGGAGCATACCCATTGTTATCCCTTCTTCCTGCAAATCTGGGGAGATTGCCTGGCTAGAAGCCTGGATCAAACCGGACAGACCGAAGTTACTCCAGAGATGTTACGGGAAGTGGAAAAAGAAGTAATAAACGAACGCGACCTGATGTACCAGACTCGCTTCGATGAGATAGAAGAAATGGAGTTGCTGTCTGTGGCCGAGAGTGTTGCCGATGCCTTCATCCAGAATGGACAGATACAGACCCATCTGCATGGCAGTGTACTGAAGGAAGCAATTAAAAAGGGAATGGCCGAGGATCGACCGGATACAACCGGTCGAGTCATGGAGAACCTGAAGCAGCTTTCCCACCTCGGTTATGTCTGGAAAGTCGGCGGAGCGAATTACGAACCCGGCATCCCCAGCCTGATGTCATACATACAAAGGTATTCTCATGGTTGAAGAAGCGTTATATTTTTCAAGTGAGATTCGGCGTAAGCCGCCTGTTCAGGCTCAAGCCGGGCATGGATACCTGTAGCATTGTATAATTGTAGCATTGTATAATTGTATACAATGCTACAATTATACAATGTCATGCAGGAACAAAAAACAGAACACATTGATATACGCACCAGCCTCACTGCCAAGGCGGTATTGCAACAAGCGGCTTCTTCTGTAAACAAAACAGTCAGCGAGTTCCTGCTGGATACCGGATTATCTGCTGCATCTGAAGTCTTGACAGACCGAAGGGTTTTCGCACTCAATGATGAACAATGGAATCGGTTCCAGGAAGCCCTGGATACGGACCCAAAAGACAAGCCTGCCCTCAAAAAGCTGCTTTCAGAGCGCAGTGTTTTTGACTGAGTATGCTTTTGCCTGAACGAAGTATTGAGAAACTGGACCAATCTCACCAAATTGAGGCATTTGATTGTGGTGTTCCTGAGCTAAATTACTTTCTGGTCAATTATGCACTGCTTAACCAGCGAGCAAACAGCACCAAAACTTATGTCGGTTGCGAGGACAAAAAAGTGATCGGGTATTACAGTTTAGCCGTCGGCTCGGTGATTCATACCAGAACTCCAGAAAGAGTAGCCAAAGGGTTGGCAAAACATCCAGTGCCAGTCATGTTGCTTGCACGTCTTGCGGTAGACAAGGAATACCAATCAATGGGAATTGGCAAGGGCCTGCTGAAAAACGCATTATTGAAAACAGTGCAAGCCGCAGATATTGCTGGAATCCGCGCATTACTGGTTCACGCGAAGGACGAAACAGCGAAAAACTGGTATCAATCCCTTGGTTTTGAGGAAAGCCCAACCGACCCGCTACATCTATTCTTACTCATAAAGGATATTAAAAACACTGTATACCAAACCGCAAAAGCATCGTAGCCAACATGTAGCAAAAGGGAAATTGTCAGAATTATGCCGACCTCTACAATTCATAGAAGTTCAGAACGGTAAACGGCAACCGAGGGTAGCCGCATCGCAAACACGCAGATAGCCACAGTCATCTTGGCAAAATCTGATGTCCTTTGACCAGAACCTCTTGTCTGGCTTCAATCCTGTAGGAATCGGGAAAGAAGAAAACCAGCCACTGTTTAACAATGTCCCAAACTTGTTTGTTGTCATTTTCCCCAGTCAGGCGATCAAAAAAGAAATCATACGCCTTCGCATCTGTCAAATCGGATTCTGCCAGCTTGTCAATTTCGATAAGCAACGGCATTTGCCGGAGAATGCCAGATACGTATGCCATAAACAGATTCTGTGTTAATCCCGGTGGCGGGGAAAGTACACTTATGTCTTTCTGTGCAGCTTCGAACGCACTACTTACCATGCTATCCGCTCCGCGTCCGCAATAGACTTCCCAGAGCCGCTCTGGAACCGGACATCGGGGAACCCACAGTTTCTCTTCTTCGTCTTCTGCTGTTGTATCTCCCACTTCAGGTGCAGGAAGAAGTGCTCCAGCCTGCCTTAATTTCTCCGCCTGCACACCAATTTGGTCACGCAACTGTTCGGTTACTGTGACCGCTGAGTTCAATAACATCTGTTCCCATTCGGGCAGCCCCGGTGAATTAGTGGGTAACGAGACGAGTAATTCGATGTTCGATGGCGTATGCCAACCAAGACCACGTGCAGTAAGATTAGCAGAACCGACGAGACATTGCTGGCCATTCGAATAATATTTTGCATGCAGGTAAGGGTGGATCATGAGACGTGCACCTTTCATCCTCGTGACATCATCAAAAATTTCCAGGTCGCATACCCCGGACGCGATGTCTTCCGGCAACCACCGGGTAATGCAAATGCATTCCGAAACAGTGTCGGAGACAGTTTCCAGCAATCGACTTATAGTTGAGGACTTTATGTACGGTGCGACGATAATGACCCTGTTCGTCGCACTTCGCATAAGCTCAAGAACACCGTCTCCAAGGCAGACAACCGCCATGCCGCTAGTCTGCTGCATCTGCCAAGAAGAAGCGAGCCATCTTTCCCCATTCCTGTCGCATCTCGAACAACTGGTTTTTCTGTCGCACCTCTTCCATTTCATATCGTGCCCAAGCCGCAAATAGCAATTCCAGCGTATCCGCAGCCTTGTGGATCCGATTGAGTAAGTCAGCATCAGTTTCATCGCCGATACTAGGGTCAAGCGACTCCATCAATTGCTCATAAAATGGGTGATTAGTGTTAAAGGTAATAGCTGTTAGCCCGCCCTGTTGACTCTCAACATTGAAAAAAGCATAGCCCTCCATTGCCTTAGTCAGGAATACAACCTTGCGTTTTCGCTTAAGTGTCGCGTTGGCTATTTCTTCAGCAACGCTCCCACGATAGTGCTTATCGTTCATCAGGTCTTGCACGAAGTTCTCGCGATCATCTTCGGTGAATTCTTCACCATCAGCATCGGTTGAATATCCCTGTTCAGCACGTTCCCGGAATTTTGTTGTCGCCAAGTCTTCTACGGCTGGCTTGTCATGCCTGTCTTCTTTCGTCCGGCGACCCTTCGTTTGATTCTTTAGACGTTTGCGTACTTCCTGGATTTGCTGGTGAATATGATCAACGATAGGCAACAGCAGCGCACGTGGATCACCGTCGCCTTTGATGCGCTCACGAAACTCGGGCATCGACTCGCCAGGGTCAGCTTCCGAACGCCAATCGAACTGCGCCATATGCGAGAATATCGTGGCATTTTGCTTGGTGTTGGTGACTCCGAACACTTCATCAAGTGTTGATGGAAACTCGACCTCAACACCCCACCATCGCTCGACAGGATCATAGCTATTGGTCCAGGCTGGATCAAGATCCAGCTCGCGGCTCTCGCGCACAATCGACAACCCGACATTTTTGGCAGCATGCTTACCGTAAGGTTTAGCGCCGCGGTCACTTTTGTCATCGGGTACGGTCTCTTCACGTGCCCAACTCATACGCACGACGACTTCGTGTCTCTTACCATCGTAGTCGATCTCAAAAACCTCATCCGCCTCGCCCCATTGCTGAAACATCGGCTCGGTATCGTACGGAAACGGGGTCGACGAATCGGGGGTCAGATAGAGCGGATCATTGACACGAACAAACTCGTCACAAGTCGGATTGTTCTCACCATCAAGTAGTGCTAACAAGCGGATACTCAGGCGACCGTCGTCAACAAACTTACGAAACATCCGCCCGACCAAAGATTCCGTATTACGCAGAGTTGCAGATGCACCGCGCCAACTCAGACGATGATCGTCAAATTTTGTCCAGAGAACAAGCGTACCAGTGGTATCAAGACTCTGTGATCGTTCCCTCCACTCATCAGGTAACAATTTGTGCTCCGGGGGCGGAACCACAAACATCTTACGATTCTCGATTTCATCGACATCAAGATAAGTGTACATGGCATTGTCAGGACCATTTTGCCACGTCCAGACTTCGACACGACGGCATTGGGAAATAGACGAATTTGGAAGTCCCATGCCGAAGCGTCCGATCCCCTTGCGGTCCGCCAAGTGGGTTCCATTTCCAAATTGTAAGGCAAGACGCAATGTATCCGGTGGCATTCCATCGCCATTGTCGAGAACCCCGATCTCCTGAATCCTTCGACTGGAACGCTTGTCGATCTGCCGAAATGCCTCAATGCAGATCACCTCAACACTATTTGCGTTGGCTTGAACAGAGTTATCGATCAACTCTGCCAGTGCATAGGCGGTGTTCTTGTATCCACTATCGCGCATGGCCTTCACGGCCAACTCCGGGGGGATTATTCCCCCGTCAATCCTTTGCTGGTCGACATGTTCTGCTTGGCTCATCCCAAACATCCTCCCAATTCTTGAATGCATCAGCAATGCTACCAAAGCCGGGCAAATGCGGATCGACAACCGTTACAATTTCAGCTTCAGCGTTCCCACCCGCCCGAGTACCTCGCGTCGCCCTACCAACCATTTGGCTGTAAAGAACGAGTGATCGTGTCGGTCGCGCAATTACGGCTGCACTTGTTGCGGGAGCATCAAACCCGGTGGTCAGAACACCGTAGTTCACAAGGATCATAGCACGGTCCGCGTTACTTTTAAAACTCCTGATTGTTCTTTCGCGCTCTGAGGAGTTACTTTGACCTGTAACTACAAATGCTTCATGTCTACGTAAAGAAAGTATTGCAGTGAGCATTCGTGCGTTTTCCACGGAAGGCGCGAATACGATGATACGCCGGTGTCGGGTTATCAGGTCTTCAACAGCGGACAAGATTTTGAGGTTGCGCTGCGTATCCATACCCAGGCGGTTCAAAATCTGCTCTGGAACGTCAATTGCTGTAGACAATTTACCAACATCCTTCTCTGTCAGGATGATGCCCGAATCCGAATTCAGGGTACAAAAGACAGGCCGGGCGAGATATTTTTGATCAATCAGGAAATTAACCGGATCGTCGTAGTTCTCAATCTCCAGAGTGATCTTACGGCCATCGAAGTAGCTCGAAAGTTTGCGGTCCTCGCCAATATCCGACCAACTCCGCCCCGGCGTCGCCGTCAGCCCGAGTAGCGCGTTATGCGGACGCTTGCTGTACAAGGTACTGAGAATTGATGAATAAGTCGGGGCAATCGCTTGATGCGCTTCGTCAATGATCGTCAGAGACACACGATCAGCCAACTGCAACAGAGTTTCTGGGGTGCGCTTTTCAAAAGCAGACATCTTTGCAAAGCCCGCAACGATAACCCCATCGTGCAAATCGAGAACGTCTGGGTTTCGGTTCCCCCAGAAACGGACAAGATTTACTTCCCGGTTGCCTAAAGATCCCCATGCCCTCTCAAACTCATCCGCGGCTTGGTCAAGAAGTTCTGCATTCTGGGCGAGCCAACAGACAATAGTCCGTTTTCTCTGTCGCAGGTATTCAGCCACAATGTGCATAGCAGTACGAGTCTTACCCGCTCCGGTCGGCATATGAAGTATGACCTTGCGAGGTGCGTCACCAAGTGCATGTATTGCGCGGTCGGCAACTGTGCGCTGATGCTCGAAAAGTGCATACCCGGCAGGTATGTTCTTTGAGTCGGGTGCGGTAATTACTGGCGCTCGAGGAGCCTGCACAACACCAAAAAAAGACCGCAATACGGACAAGGAAGAGGATTCCGCAGCTTTCTCATAAAGATCGTCGTAGAGAGTCCGCCCATCAGCAATTCCTAAACACTTCGCTAATTCACGGGCTTTCGGTAAAGGCAGAATTTTAATAATATGTTTACGCTTCTCCAGATTTACGAGCACCTCCGACGGCTCAATCAGACGCGCCGCAAGTTCTCCGAGTCGATTGCCAGACACAAGGTCAGGGTCAAGACTCTGGAGCACATCCATAGTCGGAGGGCCGATCAACTCTCGCAACACCGCAGGTTTGGTGTTACGCAGAAGCGTTTGCAGGGCGATACCCGGTGCCGATTCTAATGTAGTCATGAGAGTTCCATCATCAATCTTTACATTAGCAGGCGAACCATGACCTGAACAGTCTTGCAGGCTACCCAAATCCTATCACATGGCCTTTTTTGGCAGATACGTATCATCATCTCCTGTTTCCTTTCGATATCTTCCCAATATGTTACTTATGACAAGCCAGACAAACCTTGGCTTGTCCGTACAGGTCATCAATATCCAAAGGCTCATTATCGGAACGTAAGGGGTTGGGTTGTATTTTCGACCGTAGGCGTGAGAGGCGCTGTTCGTGATCTCTCCTGATTTGTTCAACCCGCTCCGGCCTTTCCAGTTCATCCAGTGATTCTCCCTGGCTCCATGTGAATGGAGAGCCGTGCTCAACAGAGTTTTTTTCGTAAGTCTTTGCTTCCTGGAATGCTTCAGGATGTTGTTCTTTCAGGCGGACCCATTCGATTTTCTGCTGGAAGAAACAGAACGTGCAGCCGCTACGGGTTCGCCATGAGTAATACGCAGGCAGACCCAGGCCAGCGCTGTCAAGAACCTCTAGGACACCGGCCTTGTCGATGCCAGCCTCCTTGAAAGGTAGGCGCACAATCAGTCTGTCCTTTCTGGAGGCATAGCCTTCACGATATTCCTCATCTGAACGAATGGCAACATAACTGTAGATGGTTTCCCCAGCTTCCAGCATGGGACGAAGCCAGTGTTCAAACGGTCGAAGTTTTAACTGCCGTGTACACCATCGGCTTTGGGGAGAAGGCAGGAAGTCATTGTACTGCTTAAGCCAAAAATCAAAATCCCGGTCGGGATTCAGTCGTAGTATTGGCTGACCCAAAAAACCCTCCAGTCGTCCGAGATATTCGTACACCTCCGGCAATTCTTTCCCGGTATCCGTGAAAAAATATTCTATATTCAGTTCCGGGTGATGCTGTCGCATATAGATGGCAAGAGCCGCGCTGTCACGCCCGCCTGATAAGCCGAGTACATGTCGTTCCATTGCGATACTCATGATACTTTCCGCTCCTTACTCCCGCTCTTTATGGAATGAGTCGCCGCAGCCTCGTTGAGGTAGTGAGCACTCAGTTCAGCCAGCGCAGCAAGGATTACATTACGCCGCTTTTCACCACTATTGTTGAGTGCTGCATCTACTTTTTCAATCAGAGTCTCAACCCCCATACGTTCCGGGTCAGTAATGGTAAATTCATCATGAACAGGAGTCGGTCGACCATCCATACCGACCACCACAGCCATAGCGTGTCGCTTGTCAGACCGCCCTTTTACACGTGCGTATGCCTCAGTACGGAGGAATTTTTGCGCCAGATCGGCAATCTCGATCGTTGTCTGGTCAAGATCAGGGTCAATCCAGTGACGCGGCGGCTTGCTTGCCGCCAGGCTGGCAATACCCTCAAAACAGGTGTCGCTGTCGTCGAACTGCGAAAGTCTGCCGATAAAAGCCTCCAGCTTGAAGTCTCCAGCAATCTCACGAACATTTTCGGCACGGTCACGCAATTCCTCCAGGGATCGCGGAGAAGTATTAGGCACTTGCAACTCTGCAAGCATGGTATCGCGTAACCGATGGAGCATTGCAGGATAGGCATGCACCAACTCCGCTAGTCCTTCGCGAACGTTTCTTACAATAGTACGAAGATCATTCTCATTGATAACAGCAATGTTTTCGCCGAGAGTATCGGGTATGTCGTCAAACAGAAACTTATTCGGGTCTCGTGCGCGATTGAACATCTCACGGATTCGCACTGCATTTGTAGACAGCCGCATGGTCCGTTTAGTCCATGGGGATAATTGTTCATGGATCGCTACAAGACCACGAGCTACGTCGATGGGCTCAAGGTCAACAAGCTGGTTAGTTTCATCGAAGTCACGAACGATTGCTGCCATATCCGACAAAAGTCGACTCGATATGTCGGTTAAATCCATCCACCGTAACTGAATGGAACCTGCATCCTTCGCCAGATAGTCAACGTCCACATCGTCAAATCTGGCTTTGAACACGCCTTCCCTGTAGATAGCCAGTCTGTCACGTTGGGACAATATAAACGCCACAACGAGAATTGGCATCAACCCATCCTTTACGCCGAAAGGTGGTTTGCGCCAAAGATCAAAAATATCAGAGACAGCAATCGTCTGACTGGCTTTTTCTTTTACAAATTCGAGCGCAGCCTCCCACAAAGGAAACAAACGGCAGGGATCAGAATCCATTTCGGGAGACACAAATTGCCAACCTTTCTTGCTCTGCTTGTAAAGTCCGGGCCACTCCAGTATGGAAGCAAATAATCCTCCTTCTGCCGGGAATCCGGTAACTCCGAGCCTTGGCTCTCCTTCCCTCAAAACCATCTGTCGCAGTAAAATATTTCGCGCCGCGATGGCGCTTCCCGATGGTTTCTGCCGATTCAACAATTCGTTATGCAGACGCGGGCATTGATTAAAACGGCTGTCTGCCAGTCTGGATGCGATGTTGTTCAGGTCGGCCTGCCGTAGGGGTTTGGCTGTATGGTTTTTGCCAAACCACAATGCATTATCCAAAGCTTTATGCAATTCAATTTCCAGCAAAGACTGCACATCCGCAAGACGAGCAGAAACTTCCCGTCTCGCCACAGAGTCACCGGCTAATTCAGGATATCCGTCACTTACCCATTCCAAAGCTGACAACTCACGGGCCAACGGAATAATGGCCCAGGACGCTTTCGATATGCCGACCATGCTGTCCCGGAAGCCGTTGTACTTCACCACCTCACCACAGAGTTCTGTTACTTTCTCCTCACTTTCACCTGCGGTGGGTATTG
This sequence comes from Arenicellales bacterium, assembly GCA_965116335.1. Taxonomy (GTDB): domain Bacteria; phylum Pseudomonadota; class Gammaproteobacteria; order Arenicellales; family Poriferihabitantaceae. Next base: position 2,817,606 of record OZ220677.1, on the reverse strand, counting down.
TGAGCAAAAACTGACCGGGTACGCCATTTGCAGGCTTGAAACGCTTGACAGCATCTATAAGGGCATTAGTCGGAACAATATTCACATCGAACCATCGAAACGTCCCGGTCTCGTGATAATGCCGCTTGGCAACAATGGGTTGAATGCTAGCAAGTGATTCAAGAGCCTTGAAATCGATCTCTCCTGTTTCTTCAAGCGCTGACCGTGTGGCCTGGTCAATATCGAAATCACTCCCGGCAAAAATGGAATGAGCTTCAAGGAATTTTTTGAAGATAGTGAATGACCATTTGTCCAGTTGGGACAAGGCCGTCTGAAGTTCATCAGAGGATATTTCAGGGAAACAGGTTTTTAGTAATTCAAAGTTCGCAACAAGCCCTGACCGCTCCTTGAATAAATCCATCACAGCAATGGTTTTCAACAGCTTTACGTGGAGTTCTTCACCACCCATAGATTCACATCGTTCAAGTGCCTCAGCCGCCAAAGCCCAGCGATGCCCGTCTGGTGATGTCAGGATGGATGGTTCAAGGTTCGCGCGGAGATAGTCCCATAGCCTGTCCGGGCGGTACAATTCATCTTCTTTGGCATGCTTTAGAAAATCCTGAAACCCATACAATTCCGATGAGTTCAGGAACCCGAATATGCTACGCTGGTTCTGGCCGAAACGTCGTCTCGATATGGGGCCAAGCAGACAAGCGACGACTGGATGCAGAGGCCAACACGCCTCAAGTATTGAAGTCAGACATCCGGCATTGTGGGTATTATTCCGATATACAACCGCAGCAACGCCAGCACATAACTTGTTCAGGGTTTCAGGGCGATAGTCACCCTCTATGGCACGGGAAATCAGGTCAATCTGCTCTTCACCCGCCGCATTGATAGCCAGATCAACAAAGCGCCCCTGCACCTTGCTCCATTCATCCCGTATTTCATGGGAGAGACGATGGGCATAGGTCCCGAATGCCTGATGTAGAACTCCTATAATGAGTAATCGTCCGTTGCTCCTTGAGGCTACTTCGGCAAGTTGCTGGAAGATATAAATATCAGAGCCATTCCGTACCGCAGCCTCCAGGAACTTTCCCATCTCATCGACAAACAACACAACACCACCATACATTCCGGGCTTGTAGTCGGCAGCATTCGTCAGTGACTTCATCAGATTTTTTTCGGTCCAGCCACCACGAGGTCGGCGTGATACGAGTCTTTCTCGTAAAACCGCTTCTCCAATAACCCGGACCGGGTCATCCCGCACTCCAATTACCGGAACCACACGCCATCCGTATTTGCCAGTCGGCAATGCTTCGGCGACTGTATTCGAGAGATTTTGACCAAAAACATCCCTGGCTTGTTCGCGCAACGCAACACTACCTTTCAATAGTGCACTTAAGGCAACAACAAGGCTTGATTTCCCGCTCCCATAAGGACCGGTCCAGGTAAACGCACCCTGTCCGGTTTCAGAGACATGGCGCGCCATAGTCATCAGTACATCGGCAGAAGATTTTGGACAAATGAATCCTTCCAGCGCAGAATCATTGCCAAGGTCCGTGTCGATACGTACTGACCTCAGGAAACGGCGAGCGATGCGGACACGATCTTTCAGTAACATCAGGCGGCTTCCTTCCTTAATTGCGATTCATAATCAAGAGGCAACCAGGAAGATGCCTTCCCATCACAAATCTCAACATTGCGGATGACCTGTTTGAGCCCGGCAGTTTCCGACCATTGGAATGCGCCACTCGTAACATCATCAAGCGCAGTAAGGCGATCAACCACATCGTTCTCGTCGAATTGGAACACCCGTCCCGGACTTCCCGGTGCATGGGCTATGGCCTCGAACGATAATGTGGTGGTATCAGGATAAAAACGCGACCAGAAATCAATGAGAGCGTAAGTAAAAACGCCATTCTCCAGAGTCGGCTTCGCCCCGCGCACAAAACGGAAGCCATCGTTTTTCCCTATACCCTTTATAAGCCCTAATTCGGTCAACGGTGATTCCAGAGCATCATCGTGCCCGACTTTCCCGGACGGTTGCCGTGAAACATAGGTGCGAATAAAACAAGCGACATCATTCTTGAGTGTGGTTTGCGAGATGCGCGACCATCCACGTTCGTTGGCAAGGCGAGCAAGTTTCCTGAGCAGGCCGTCACGTTCAAAGGTCATGGCAGGATAGTGACCGAACGCCCAGAACCATGTCGTTCGGTCAGGGCATCCCGCAAATTGCCAATGAAGCAGCCACAAAGTGGAGGGGAATTCCATCCATGGGTCAAGACCGCTTGAATCGAAAAGCATCCGCCCAAGATCGGTCGTTTCAACCGTATTGTTGTCAGCAGACTCCCGGATAATTCCTGCCGCTTTTGCCCAATATCGTATGGATGCAACCATATTTTTCCCGACGCCGAATCGGGCGATGGCATCTTCTCCCCAACACAGGGATTTATTATTGGGCTCGTCCTTAGTTTCCGCGACCCGGTCAAATGCCTTTTTTAACCAACCATAGCGTAGCGGAAATGTCTCATGCCCAGAGAAATGTGGGGAATAGTCCGGGGCATCAAGTGACCTATGCGACATCTCAGGGCTTCCTGTGTAATATCAGTTTATCTTTCCTTACTGGACGGTTCATCCAGTTCAATCATAATGTACAGTGTATGTTATAGTCAATAAGGCAGAACACATTTAGCTCATACCTCTTATCTAATTGAATTAATGAGAATTTCAGACACTATCTATCTCGATCATCAAGCAACAACCCCGATTGATCAGCGTGTTTTCGACAGGATGCTGCCATATTTTAAAGAATTGTTCGGGAATCCGCACTCCACCCATAACCTTGGTTGGGAAAGTTCGCTTGCCGTAGAGCGGGCAGTATCACAAATAGCCAGTTTGATCGGGGCTGATCCCGATGAGATCGTTTTTACATCAGGAGCCACCGAGTCGAATAACATGGCTCTGCTGGGTCTTGCCAGACGCGCACATCCTGACAGCAAGAAAAAACGGTTTATCCTTAGCGAAATCGAACATAAATGTGTACTTGCAGCCGGACATATTCTTTCAGGTCAACTTGGCTTGCAGGTGACTCAACTTCCTGTTGACAGACAAGGCCGTATTCTGCTGTCGGAGCTCAATGAAGTTTTGGATGAAGATGTGTTCGCCGTATCCATTATGGCGGTCAATAATGAAATTGGAACGATACAGAACATCAAACAAATTTCTGAATCTGTCAGGAAAGCAGGCGCAATATTCCATTGCGATGCTGCACAAGCTCCTGTTTCGATAGATTTACGGGATTTTGCTGATTATGTGGATATTATGAGTCTTTCCGCACACAAGATGCATGGTCCAAAAGGTATTGGCGCACTCTATATACGCCGTGAGTTGCAGAATCACATAGAGCCTCTCATCTATGGCGGTGGGCAACAAAAAGCCTTGCGTTCCGGTACGGTTCCTACGCCTTTATGTGTTGGTATGGGTGCCGCAGCGGAACTTCTGAACAGTAACGAAATTGGGCAGAAACGGACACTCTTGCGTAACCGCAGAGATTATTTTGTTAAACAATTAACTGGCTTGCCGTGGCCGACCCGTTTGAATAGTTGCGCCGCGGAAAGCTGCCATCCCGGCAATGTGAATATCTGTTTCAACGGTTTTTCAGCCGATGATATCTTGCTGGCACTCCAACCCCGTCTTGCAGCTTCTACCGGATCTGCCTGTACATCTGGAATCACTGAGCCATCCCATGTACTCAAAGCCATCGGCTTGACTCACGAAGATGCGGAGGCATCCATACGGTTCAGTCTTGGCTTCGGGACAAGTGACCAGGATATTGACGAAGCCGTGGACTTGATAGACGAAGCACTGGACAGACTCTCAAATACAAGACTCAGACCTGATACGGACAACCTCAGGGCATCTCTACGATGACGGCTTTTTTCAAGACAAGATCAAAGCCATTCATTCACGTCTTGCTGTCCGATACCAATACATACAAAACATTCAAACATTTATTAATTCAAGAGGATTTTTGTTGCCCAGAGTTCGAACAATCTGTGTTTTGTCTTATCTGACGTTTTCCGGATGGTCTTGTCCAGTGTGGCAATAGGGCAGGATTGTTTTAACGTTCTAAACGCCACGATGGCGTCCTTTCGCAATGACTCCAGAGACAGGTTCGTTGACCGCTGTCGGTTGCAGGTTCAACAGGCGTTCAAGAGCTTTGTCTCGTTTGTTGCCAGAGTTGTCCGCAAGGGCGCGAATTTCGGCAATGGGCCTGCCGTGTTTATAAATAATTGCTGATTCACCACTTTCAGAAACCTGGTTAACGATATGGTTAGCCTGCCTGTTTACTTCGAGCATCGTAACCTTCATTTGAGAACCTGCTAATAATGTATGTAATAATAGCGGGTAATGTAATAAGTCAATGGGAATTGGGGCGCCATGTTCCAGTTGAGCAGGTGAAGAGTCTGTGTCATCCATATTCCGCTTCCTGCTCTGCTACTCTTGCTCTCACTATGGCCCTGTCAATCAGCGCCGTAAACCAACTGATCCAACCACTGATATTGTTTCCCTGATGATCCTTGCCATACTGGTTTAATTCCTGGTAGTAAGATGGACGTTGTATCTCAATGGTCTGGGACAGCAGCATATCGGGAAGGCTCGCCTTCAATAGAATCTGCTCAGACAATGCGCGACCGATACGACCGTTACCGTCAATGAATGGATGAATACACTCAAACCACAGATGCGCGAGAGCTGACTTGACCGGCGCCAGCAATATCGGATTATCCATATCCTGATCAGGTAGTGCCGGGGCACTGCCGGTGGGTAATTGAAAGGGGAGGTTGTACCATTCGACAAAAGCAGCCATCAGGAACTCGACTTGTTCCGGCGGTGGCGCTTCATACAGAATCCGCTGCCCGTCTCCAATGACTACGCCCCCGGATCGGTACTGGCCGATTTGTCCCTGATATCGCTTGTCCCGTTCCATATATCCCAGTAACTGTTGATGTAACTGATGTAATCGGTTTCTGGTCAGTGGCTCATGGATATTCCTGCGAGACGCGACCAGCATTTGCACAACCCCTGTAGTACGTTGGTCGATATTCGGGTCTACCGGATGATCAGATTTAAGCAGGGAAGTGGCAACGGAATGAAGGTCACCGTATGAGAGATGCTCTCCCTCGATTGCGCTGGTAGCGCGGGCCTCCATGGCGAGGGAACGTATCGCCTTTTCGCTTTGTAACTCTGGTGGGTCCGTGTGAATCGTATTGCCATTGCGTTTTTTCGCCAGTTTATAAATCTTCAATAGCTGTCTGACGGTTTGCTCGGACAAAACGTATTCCCATACCGGCCAATCCGGTCTTTGCCATATCCAGTTATTTTCCATTTCAGGGGGTTGCCAGCATATAGAACAACAATAACACGATAGTCATTATGAAAGGAGTGATGGATCAGTCAACCCGGATGCCTGAACATCATCGACAACGCCAGCAGGGTTAGCAGGATCAGCCAGATCAGGCTCCAGCCGGGCATGGATATGCCGAACAGTGTCCACAGTACTTCGGCGCATTCTCCCGACCCTTTGAATACGGTTTCGAGCATTTTTGTGAGGGGCATCACTTCCAGCATGAAGTCGAGTCCGGGGCCACACTCTGGCACCTGGTCGGCGGGGAGATTCTGTAACCAGACATGGCGCGCCGCAATACCGGCGCCGGTCAGACCGATCAGGGCGGCAAGCCCGCTGTAGCCCTTTCTGCCCCAGCCACCGGGATTATGCAGAAAACCCAGCAGAAATACAACACCCAGCGCGATGAAAGCGACGCGCTGGAAGATACAAAGCGGACAGGGGGCAAGTCCTTCGGCATACTGAAAATAGAGCACTATGGCAATCAGCGCGGCGCAGATTAAAAAGCCTGCCAGGGAGAGAGTTCTGTAGGTAATCATATTGATCCGGGGTCGAGAAATGCGTTGGTGCGACCGCCGTCCACGTTGATCATCTGCCCGGTAATGAAGTCCGAGCCACAAATCAGGAAGTGTGCGGTGCGCGCGATGTCCTGCGGGTCGCCAGTGCGTTTGAGCGGAGTCCGGGCAATCAGTTGCCGACGGGCATCCGGGTCGTCATTATTTTCCGGCCACAGAATCGCTCCCGGTGCTATGGCATTGACTCGCACATCCGGCCCGAGTTCCTGAGCCAGTGATCGGGTGATGGATGCCAGACCAGCTTTTGAGGCGCAATAGGCCGCATAATGCGAGAGCGGAGATTGTGCATAGATGTCGATGATATTGATAATCGTGCCTTTGGTTTTCTCAAGGAAAGGCGCAGCGGCTCTGGACAGGAACCAGGGTGCCTTGAGATTGACTTCCATCAATTCATCCCACTCCTGCTCAGTACCAGAAGCCAGCGGCGTTGGGAAAAAGGCCGAGGCGTTGTTGATCAAGCCATCCAGTCGTCCGGCTTGGTCGACGGCTACCCGGAGCATTTCTTCCAGACTGGAAACTTCTCTGAGATTGGCCTGGATTATGCCAGCCGATTCAGGACGAATCCGGCACAACTCCTGTTGCAATGACTGTGCCTGCCTTGTGCTTTGGTTGTAGTGGATGATGACGCGCATACCCTGTGCATGCAGGTAACGAGCCATACCGGCGCCAATTCGCCGCGCCGCGCCGGTAACCAGTATTACTCTGTCAGATGAGTCACTCATGTTTTCAATGGTTGCCCGCATACTATTTTATTTTCACGATTTGTCAAAGCCTGTATACTCGGCTGCCTGTTAGGGACTGACCTCACCTGCGCCGTGCCAAATCCACCTGATCCCACTCAACTGCAACACAGTGAAAATCTCTCCCGGCTGATTCGGGATGAGATCCGGGGCAATCAGGGATGGATCGGTTTCGACAGGTTCATGGATCTGGCATTATACTCTCGAGGACTCGGTTACTACAGTGCCGGATCGGTTAAACTGGGAGCCGGCGGCGATTTTGTAACCGCGCCAGAGCTTGGCAACCAGTTCGCCGGATGTCTCGCCCGACAGTGCATGGAAATTTTTGATCAGCAGGATAAAATATCGCCCGACAGCCAATCCTCGCGCACCATTATCGAGTTTGGCGCCGGCACCGGGAAACTTGCTCGCGATATAATGGATCACTTCAAACAGAGTGATAACCGCATTGATCAATATCTGATCATGGAAACCAGCCCGGAATTGAAACACAGGCAAACACAAACCATTGCCAGGCATTGCCCGGAATTTCTCCAGACCACCAGCTGGCTGACTGACTTCCCGGAATCCGGCCTGCATGGGGTGGTCATCGCTAATGAGTTGCTGGACGCGCTGCCGGTTACCCGATTCGAAATTGACTCGGATGGAACTCCACGCCCGCTCGGAGTGGGTCTGGAAAATGAGGAGTTCAGATACCGTCTGTCGTCCGGTCCGCTGGAACCTCGACTGGCCGAGCGGCTGTCCCGATTCGACCTGCCAGCCGGATACCAGAGTGAGATTGGAGCGGCCGCAGAGGCCTGGTTGCGAACAGTCGGAGAGCAATTGGTCCGGGGCGTAATCCTTGTGATTGATTACGGCTTCCCACAGGGAGAGTTTTATCACCGCGACCGGGCGGGTGGGACACTGATGTGCCACTACCGGCATACTGCCCATGACAATCCATTTCTCTGGCCGGGGTTACAGGATATTACCGCTCATGTCGATTTCAGCGCCCTGGCGGAAACGGCGCTGGATGCGGGGCTGCATCTGGCAGGCTATTGTAATCAGGCTGCTTTTCTGCTGTCTCTGGAATTACTGGATTTTTCATCGGAGGGTTTCAACCATGCCGAGCCCTGCCCGGAATCGCTGGCGCGAAATCAGGAAATCAGGAAGCTGACTCTGCCGCATGAAATGGGTGAGTTGTTCAAGGTGCTCGCCGTGACCCGGAATCACGAGGCACCATTAAGCGGGTTCACGATGCAGAATTACCGGCACAGATTATGACGGAGTGGATTCAGGCTTTCTGGCTGGCGCTGATTCAGGGAATCACCGAATTCCTGCCAATATCGAGTTCCGGGCATCTGGTGCTGCTGCCTGCCCTGTTTGACTGGCCGGATCAGGGATTGCCTTTTGATGTCGCCATCCATGTCGGCACACTGGCTGCGGTCATGATCTACTTTCGCAATGACCTGATCTTGATTGTGGGCGACTGGACACGCTCTCTGTATACCGGTCAGACCACCATTCACAGCAAACTGGGCTGGTTGATTGTGTTTACTACGGCGCTTACCGGCATCGCGGGCCTGCTACTGGAGGACCTCATCATCAGCGCATTGAGGGAACCGTTGCCGATTGCCCTTGCAACCATTGTTTTCGGGATTGTTCTGGGCCTTGCTGACCGACTGGGAAGCAAAACCAGAACTCTGGAATCTCTCGGCTGGAAAGATGCCTTGCTGATTGGCTGCGCCCAGATACTGGCTCTGATTCCGGGGACTTCACGTTCCGGCATCACCCTATCCGCCGGAATGATGGCGGGATTGACGCGAGAAGCCGCCACCCGGTTCTCGTTTCTTATGGGCATCCCGATTATTGCGCTGGCTGGAATCTGGCAAGCCAGGAATATCCTGGTTGATTCGACTCCAGTGCATTGGCAGACACAATGGGGAATCCTGGCTTTTGCAACCCTCGTTTCAGCAAGTGTCGCATTTATCTGTGTGCACTATTTCCTGCAATTCGTACAACGCTTCAGCCTGATGCCTTTCGTGATCTATCGGCTGATATTGGGCGTGATTATACTGCTCCTGTTCCTGTAGAATCACGCTTTTGCAATCTATGGATTCCATGTTGAGATGAGATTGACTGCCAGACAATTCCAGGAGTGGCCGAACAAGGCGATTACCCTGCTGGGTATGTCCGGCGTGGGCAAAACCACGTTCAGCTCGAAACTGCCCTCCGATACCTGGTTTCACTATTCCGGCGATTACCGTATCGGCACAAGGTATCTGGATGAGCATATCCTGGACAACATAAAAGCTCATGCGATGCGATGCGCATTTCTTCGGGATTTATTGGTGAGTGATTCGATTCATATTCGCAACAATATCACCACCAATCATCTGCATCCAATCTCAAAGTTTCTCGGCATGATCGGCGACCCGGAGGCCGGCGGTCTGGATGTCGGCGAGTTCAAACGCAGACAGGCACTGTTCCGGGATGCGGAAGTAAGGGCCATGGCCGACGTTGATCGGTTCATGAAGAAGGCCACGCAGGATTATCAAAACCCCCACTTTGTCAATGATGCCGGTGGCAGCGTTTGCGGACTGAACGCAGAAGAATGTTGGCAGCGCCTGTCGGAAACCACGGTAATCCTGTATCTTGAAGCCAGCGACGAGATGGAACAGTTGCTGCTGGAGCGGGCCTTGCAGAATCCCAAGCCGCTGTTTTACGAAAATGAATTTCTGGACCGGCACCTGCAAATGTATCTTGAACAAAACAATTTGAAACAGGTCAGTGAAATTATTCCGACTGAGTTTTTCCAGTGGGTATTTCCGCATCTGGTGGGTTTTCGTAAATCCCAGTATCAGTCCATCGCGCGCCAATACGGTTATACAATCCATGCGGAAAGAATTTTTGAAATGCGGGACGAAAAAGACATAATAGAACTGATTTGCAGCAGCCTGCACGACCAACCCGTTGATTGAGGTACGATATGCCCCTGGTTGCCCATTCCGATTTACCCAGTTTTGCCCGACTCCGACAGGAAGGCCAGGAAGTGCTGCCTCCGGGCCGGGCGGAAAAACAGGATATCCGGGAGATGCATATCGGTCTGTTGAATATGATGCCCGATGCGGCGTTGCAGGCCACTGAACGTCAATTCCTGAGACTGGTTGGGTCGTGTAACCGAATCGCGCAGTTTTATGTTCATCCGTTCACCTTCCCGGAGATTCCCAGAGACGAATCCGCGAAGCGGCATATTGATGAATTTTACCGCAGCTTTGAAGAGTTGCAGGAATCCGGCCTGGATGCCTTGATTTTGTCGGGCGCCAATCCGGCACAAAGCGATATTTCCCGGGAACCCTTCTGGCGGCCTCTTGAAGAAGTGATCCAGTGGGCAAAAACCAATGTTTGTTCAGTCATGTGTTCCTGCCTGGCGACGCACGCCATCGTCCAGCAATTATGGGGAATTGAGCGCTACCCGTTGCCGCGCAAGCGATGGGGAGTCTATTCCAACCGCCTCACCGATCAGTATCATCCGCTGACCATCAACATTGACAGCCGGTTCGATGCCCCGCATTCCCATGTCTACGAGGTCAATTCCAACCAGTTCCGGGAAGCGGGTTTGCTGGTATTGGCTGAGAGCCGGGAATCCGACCTGCATCTGGGGGTTAGTCCAGACGGGTTGCGGTTTGTTTTCTTCCAGGGGCACCCGGAGTATGACGCGGTCAGCCTCCTGAAAGAGTATAAAAGGGAAGTCGTCCGGTATATCAATGGAGTACGCCCGGATTTCACGCCGCCTCCTGAACACTATTTCTTCGACCAGGCGATGGATGTAATTACCGCCTACGAACGCGAAGTGCTGCAACACAAGGGAGGCCGGGAAACCCTGAAACCCTTTCCCGAAGAAGAACTGTCTCACCTGGTTGACGTCACATGGGCAGATACCGGCAAGGCCATCGTCAATAACTGGCTGGGTCTTGTCTATCAGGTCGCCAACCAGGACAGAAGGAAGGTATACATGGATGGAATAGACCCGGACGACCCGCTGGGATTGATCGCTTCCGGCAAAATCTGACGTAACCTGTAAACCTGATGCGCTCCGCCGTTTTCCTGTGATCTGTATTGATCAGAACAAATGCAGTCTACAAAGATAGTCATTGGTCAACTCACATGGAAGTCCAGTACCATCTCTCACAATTCTTCATCCACTCAGATTGAATTGGTTATATAACAATTTTGCTGATGTCAAAAAGCATACGGCAGAAACTACAGGTCTAATCAACGTGGCACCTTTCTCCAATACCATTTTAGCCCCTATATAGGCTCCCAATATTTGCCCCCCCATCATCAGAAACCCTGCTTCCCAATAGATTTCCCCGAATACCGTAAAATAAATTAATGCTGACATGCTACTCGTCAAGTTCAGTATTTTTGCATTCGCCGTAGCCCTGGCTATGTTATACCCACACAAGGCAACAAACCCCAATGTCATGAAGGTTCCTGTACCCGGACCAAAGAATCCATCATAAAAACCTAGAAATGGAGCAACCGAAACCGCAAATAGTCCTATACTTATTTTTCCCTTCCTATCCACATCCCCCACTTTTTTTGAGAGAAGAAAATACAGCCCCATCGATATAAGCAGAATGGGGAGAACCGCTCCAAGCACTTTTGTATCACTTCTCAACAGCAGCCACCCCCCGAAGACGGAACCCGCAAATGTTGTAAGCAACATGACCTTGTTCTCTTTAAGGTTTATCGCTCCTTTCCTGATAAAATAGATCGTCGCAACTAACACACCACTGCTTCCCTGCAATTTATTAGTTGCTAAAGCGACTGTTGGTGGCATCCCCACTAACAACATGGCGGGTATGGTAATCAATCCACCACCACCTGCTACTACATCAACCCATCCGGCAACAAAAGCAGCAAAAATCAAGAATGATAAGACTTCTATACTAAATTCCATTCAACTGCCCCATCTGATGTAATGCTTGGGTCATGAAACCTTCCTTGTTATCCCTACTCCTGCTTTTAGCATATTGTCGACAATGCATTCTTCTGTAGGCTGCCACACCTCCAATTTTAATGTTGTATTCGGATTGGTCTAATTTTCCTCTCCCGTGAGTAACATTACTCTGGTTCAAATAAAAAGCATTAGGCATAAACAGTAATTTAGTAGAATCTAATAAAATTTCATGGACAGGCATCGTTCTCAGCAAGAATAAAAACTCCTCAAAAAGTTTCTCCTCCAATTCATTATCTCCAACATACACCATACGCCCTTCGGCTCCGTTTACGCGAGTTCCGATAATATTATTATGCTTATCTAGCACTACCGGACCCGCAATCTCTCCGACAAATCCTGAAATTTGTCCGTCTGCTGGACCAGCTATATGAGCTACTGGAATTCTGGATAATGTACATATCTGATCTTTAGAGAATCCGTTTTCTGTTAGATGTGCTTGTAGCTGCGTTGATGTCCCTACGTGTGTAGTCGTTGACAGATTTAATATACCTGAAAGTATAGTTGCGTCCACACGCACATATTTGTCACAAAGAGCCTCCTCCAATACTTGAGATGGTGTCTTTGATAATCTATCTGCTACTATTTCTACAGTTGTTCCTAATTTTGAAAGTTTTTGTTTGAAATTTCCCTGGGTTCTGAAATCATTAAAAACAGTTGCATCGCTATGTTGATAAAATTGACCTCCGCCTGTACTGGCCCCGATATTTCTTAATCGGTCATCATCTTTTGGGATAGGCGAGATCATATGGAATCTATTTCCTCCTCCATGTTCAGAAGGATGAACTGTGCAATCATGGTTCATCAAAGTTGCAACAACCCAAGAAAACCATTCGGTATGAAAGTACTTCTTCATTCTGTCTTTCTCGTTTCCACCATAATCAAACCCTCTATGCGGAAGAGGAAGAAGAAACGATCCATCTGGTTCATGAGGTGTGTTCGATATAACAAACGCTGGAACATTGTGCCCGGTATCTGCCTTATCGATAATCCTCAGAATTTTGCCCGCATCTGATGAATGGTTTTTATCGTAATCAACAATGAGCGATTTCAGCACTCGATAAGCCAAAGTGGACACGACTTTTTTCTCGCAAAAATACGGGTTATCGCCACTTAGTTCATTCCCTATATATTGCGTTACCTCATAATTTATTTGGTCTGGAATTCGTAGATACTGAATATCTTCATTTTTACAGAGGTCCTCATCGGCAAACTGCCTTTGCAAGTTATCCATGTTGGGCTCCTGCATCAAGAGCGCATCCGTCTACTTCTGATATGACAGTGTTTTCAATATCATAGAATACATATGTGTGCATACACGGGATGTATAGGTGAAGTGATATGGAGTAACCGTCATTGACATTAACTACTTCATGCAATCCATGCGTATTGTTAATGTGTGAAACATCGAGAGGCCTTAAATTTTTAGTTATTGTTCTTTCAAAGTACCCCAATGCTTGTTTTTTATCGTGATAACGGTTTTCGATTAACTTTCCCGCCACACATGTCATGACGCACTCGGACTCACCGTGGTCATGTATCGGTGAACGCTGCCCTCTCGCCCAACACAAGAGTAGTAATTCATAGCGGTCCGTTTTTGATATTAAATTCCGTGTGTATTTATACTCACAAAATTGAATATACGAACTAAAATCTATAGTTGAAAAGCCAGTAGAGTTCTTGACATTCAGATAGTCATTTAAACTGGAGCAGCCTTCCAAATCCTTCAGAAACAATTCTAGGAGTCTGCGCTGTAGGACGATTTTACAGAAAAGCCGATGATTTGGCACAGGATGTAGAATGGGGATGTGGAATGGGTTGAGAGTTATGCGAATCCTGACGGGCTTTCGGTTGGGTGAACGAGGATCGGGCAGCCCCTCCCCGGAATGTGTCGTAAGGGGCGTTGCAAAGGGCGGTTGCGACCGGCAATCCGCCTTCTCAGGGGGTCGCGAGCGTCTGAAGCCGTCTGATGTTCAATGCCAGGCACACAAGCTCCCACTCGCATCGCACCGGGTCGAGACCCCGCAGGCTGAAACGACGAAAACCCAGTACTTCCTTGATCCACCCGTTGGGTGCTTCCGACAACCACTTGCGTTGCGCGTATTGTTTGCGTCCCGCAGGGGTCGACAGTTTCTCGGCCATGCGCGCTTTTGCCGGACACTTCCGGGCATCTACCGCAATGTCCCTCCGCGACTCCCGACCCAAGGCCACATAGCCGTCTACGCCGCGACCCTCCAGCGTCGCAAGATCCGACTCGTTGCAGTAGCCCGCATCCGCCAGCACCGTATCTGGACGTTCCCCATAGACCGTCTCCACTTCGTCCAGCAGCCCCACCAGATGCCCTTGATCACTGGCGTTCGATGTCACCCCACTCGCCACAATCAACTGGTGACTGCCATCCACCACTACCTGCGCGTTGTAGCACTGTTGGTAGCCTTCCGATGAGGTCTTCATGATCCGGCTCTCGCAGTCTGTGAAATTATCCTGCGCCCGATCGTCCGGCTTGCCGTATTCACGCTTGTAGGGCCGCCCCCCCTTGGGATTACACCGGCTCCCCGGCTCCCGACCCCGCGCATCGTCCGATTCCCGTTGCCGTGCCTCCAGACGCGCCTTCGCCGCCCGAATCGCCGCCAACCGATCCTCCCGACGACGCAACGCCTCCGGCAATTCGTCTCCCCGAACCGAATGACCCAGCAATTCGTCCTCCGCAGCATCCGTCCTCCGTGCCTGTTCCAACAAACCCTCAATCTCCGCCTCCAACTGACCCGCTTTCTCAACCATCCGACCATAGCTCATCGCCTTGCGCTTGCTCGCATTCGCGCGAACCTTGGTGCCATCAACCGACAACTTGCCAAACTCAACCAAACCCACCTCCCGCGCCAAACGCACCACCTGGGCAAACAAACCTCCAAAATCTACAAGATGACGACGCCGAAACTCGCAGATCGTCCGGTGACTCGGAAAATTGCCCGCACCCAACAACCGAAACGCCACATCTTCCTCCAGCTTGCACGACAACTTGCGCGAAGAAAATACACCCGTCGCGTAGCCGTAAATCAGTACCTTCAGCATCATCCGAGGCTCGTAAGGCGACTTGCGCCGACCATCTCCCAGGTAGGGCGCGTAAAATGCCGTCAAATCCAACCCGTCCACCAAATCACTCACATGGTGTGCCAAATGTCCTTCCGGCAACCAGTCCCGCAAGTCCGGCGGCAATAACAGTTTCTGATCCGGGTGGTAAGGGCGAAATCTCGTCGGCATCTCAAATATCCTCAATCATTCATTCCAAAATATTATCTCAAACCCGTTCCTACAGCGCAAACTCCTAGTCCCATTTTAAGTTCACCTCTTGCGCTGGGCATTAAAAAGCGCGACAGTATACACTATCAAAATATTAGAAAACACTTTTCAATCAGATATTTTTGATATTTTTTGTTTCAATTAAATATGAATTTATTTAAATATGGGTTTATTTTTCAAATAGGACCATATTTACATGAGTTGCCTCATGACAAATTGCGGTTTATTTTCTTACATGAAAGGAATAGACCCGGACGATCCACTGGGATTGATCGCTTCAGGTAAAATCTGACGCTATCATTCGATGAAATCACTCCCCCCGCAGACCGGGGAAGTCGGCGATACAAGGGCGGCAGCCCGCCGGAGATCCAGTGAGGGGGAATGCGGGGTTGCGGGGAAATACGATCAGGATAAATGCGGCCTGGAAAGATATTCGTCCGAGCTCATTTCAACCAGGCGGCTGGATGTGCGTTTGAACGGTTCCGCCAGTCTTTTGCCCACATAGATCTGGTCCGGCAACCGGGTAGAAGAAGCAATCAGGTTGACATTGCGGTCATATAACTCATCTATCAGTTCAATAAACCGTCTGGCCGCGTCATCCATCGCCGCGGTCAACTGTGGAATATCCGACAAGATCACCGTATGGTACTGGCGAGCAATCTCGATGAAATCCAGTCTTGAGCGCTGAGTCTGGCATAACCCGGCAAACTCGAACCAGATTACTCCGCATCCAACGGCACACACCTCAACCATCCGATCATTGATTGTGACCGATTGCCTGCCACTACTCCGGGCGCCAGTAAGAACATCAAAACAATGACGCAATTTTGATAGGGTCTGGTCTCCGCAGTGAATATGATAAATGGCTTCGTCACGCAAATGGGCCATACGGTAATCATTGCCGTTATCGACCTCCACCGAGGTCGTGTGATTTTCGAGTAACTCGATAGCAGGCAGGAAGCGCTCCCGTTGCAATCCGCCCTGATACAGGTTTTGCGGCTCGGTATTCGAGGTTGTGACCAGCACAACACCGCGCCGGAACAGGTGTCGGAGCAGGCCAGACAGAATCATCGCATCGGTAATGTCGGTAACGGAAAACTCATCCAGACAAAGGACGCGCCATTTCGAGGCCCATTTCCCGGCGACAACCCCAAGTGGATCAGATCGGTCCCCGATCCTGTTTTTTTCATCGTGCACGGATTGCATGAAACGATGAAAATGAATGCGCCGGGCTGACCGGGCTGGCAATGACTGGTAAAACATATCCATCAACAGTGTCTTGCCAGTACCTACCCCTCCCCACAAATACAACCCCTTGATCATGCTCCGATCAGAGTGCCCGAACAGGTTTCGATACCATGTCCGCACCCGGCTGGAAACCTGCGACCGGGCAATCAATTGATGGTGGAGAGCGTCGAGTTTTTGTGTTGCGGAGAATTGGGCTGGATCCATTTCGAGTTCGCCACGCTCCACTCTGGCCTGCAAAACCTGTATTAAAGAAGAAGTCGATTGCATCACCTGAATATTACCCGCTCAAATTCTATATAGGTTCAGAAACAAGTGAGAAACAAGTGAGACTTTTTTAAGAAAAAGAAATCGGGTAGTCTGAGTGTGAATTAGATACTAAATAATGAACACTGGAGGGCTACCCGATGCAGATCAAAAGCCTGCGAACCAAATCATACCGCAGTTGGAAAGTTAATGACACTGCCAGTTTGATACGCGATAATGCGTTTGAAGCAGTTGGAGTTAGTGGTCATCCCCCCAAATAAAAACCATGACAAAAAAGCTTTCGGCCTGGAGTAAATAATATGTTATTCACAAAGATATTGAAATTTTCCGTGATCAATACCTCAATTAAAATGTTATGCACAGCAATCGCCAGCCTGCTGATTTCGCACGTCACGTTAGCCGGCGATATACAGGGCGCGGATGACCCCAAACTCCAAACAGCCATCCAACAGTGGCTGTCTGATGACGATGAACAAAGTTTGCCAATGATATCCAGGCTGGCAAAAGACGGAAACATCGCCGCTCGACTCTTACTCGCCCGCATCGAAGAAACCGACGTCGCCTCCAAATCTTCACGCTATATCAGGAACATGAGTCGAGAGCAACGCCATGATCTGTATCTGTCAACGCAATTCTAAAATGTCCCCTTTTCTGCACAGTTAAGATGTCCCCTTTTACTCAAAGGAATGTCCGGTAGGTTGGACGAAATGAGCGTAGCGAATGGAGTCCAACCTACCGGGCGAGTTCTGTTCTTCGCCTGGATTCATCTGGAATGCGCTCCGGCGGTTACCGGATACCGACGCCAGGGGTGATCCGGTGCAGGTTTATGGCGGGGTCGGCTAGCTTGTCTGGCTTTGGCCTGGTTGACGACTGACTGGACGCTTTTCTCATCGGCCAGTGGGATGGGAGGTTCTCCTTGTTTGAGGATTCGGTACGGTAGGGCGCGTCCTTTGTACAGTAGGGTAATGGTTCCATCGAAAGCCGCACACACGGTGATAGTGGCCTTTCGCAAGGCATAGCCGGGGGCTTGGGTCTGTATCTGATACTCGCGGTTTTGGAACTGGCAGGTCAGGTTCTTTGACAAGGTGCGGGTATGTTGTGGGCACAGGATCAGGGCGAGTTCGGATGGGGTGTGCAGGACGGGTCGGTGGGTATCGTGGGTGCTGTGGGGGGCGATGGCAAAGCGCTGGTTGTACGTTTCGATAAAGGCGGGCAGGAAGGCATTAGCGGTTTCCTGGTTCGAGATATTGCGAAGTCGCAGTTCTTTCACCAGTCGGTCCTGTAGCGTCTGGTTGGCTCGCTCCACGCGTCCTTTCGCTTGCGGGGTATGGGCGTGTATGGCCTGGATGTCCAGGGTTCTTAAGGCACGGGAGAATTGAGTCCGTTCTCCTTCGCGCTGGGGATGATTGACCCGGAAGATACTGTGTTTGTCACTGTACAGCGCGACCGGACGCCCATGTTGTTGCAGATACTGTGCCAGGGTCTCCAGGTAGGCTTGAGTGGTTTCAGCCTGTACAAAACGCAAGGCCAACAGACGGCTGGTGGCGTCATCAATGAATACGATCAGCGTGCACGCCTCTGCCCTGCCTTCAAACCAGTCATGCGGAGAACCATCAATCTGCACCAACTCCCCGAAACAGGGGCGACGCGCCCGACGTGGATGAATGCGAGCCTTGCGACGTGACTTGGGTTGCCACAACCCATCCGCGATCATCCATCGGCGCAGAGTCTCACGGGAAATGGATTCCCCATGAAGCTCCAACAACTTCTCACTCGCCAAAGTCGGACCAAAGTCCCGGTAACGTTCCCGAACCAAAGACAACACCGCCTGGCGCACAGACAAAGACCGGGCATTGCCCGGAGTCTTTCCCCGATGACCCGACACCAACCCCTCTGCCCCAAACTCCCGATAGCGGCGCACCAGACGCTTGACCTGCCGAACACTCAAACCCAAACGCCGGGCTGCCTGATGCTGACGAAGTCGTTTGCTAATGACATCTTGAATGACCGAAACTCGATCCAACTCCCCAATACTCAATGTGATGACCCCTTTGTCCATCAATCCCCCCTAATAAAAAAGGGGACATTTTAGAATTGCTAAAAGGGGACATTACAGAATTGCGCTGACACGCCATGATCTGTATCGCTCAGGCAAGAATGATGGTTATTTCTACCCCTCATGGCTTGCCTTTGAGGCTGATCGTGGCAACCCCTTGGCCCAAGCATTGTTTCAAGCGCGTTTTACGGTAGTCGATATACCCTTAATAGAGAAACTTGGTGAACTAGGCGAACCCGAAGCCAGCAACGATTTGATCAGAACCGCAGGCTTCTATGGAACCCAGAAAGAACTCAATCAACTACTCGCCAGTAGTTCGTACCCAATTGAATGGCGACCTCTACTACAGGGCTATATACATCCAATTGAAATGCAGGCCGAAGGCAGATACGCCCTGCGCCTGATCGCCGAAATGACCGAAGCACCCACCCCGCAGACCTTCGTATCAACCGACACCGATACCCGAGATGCTGCAAAATATATGAGCCTTGGCCTACCCTTTGCCACTATCAGTCCAGAAAGTCGATGGTACGGTGCCATAGAAGAATGGTTCATGACCTCTGATAATATGCGTCCCATCGCCAATCTCTGCCGTCGCAGTTGCCCTCAGGAAACAACACAATGTGCAATTGGGGTGATGGGTCTTCAGGGTGGTTATTTTGAGTCCATTCGCATTGACTCACCGCTTGAAAATATCATTCCCCACAAGCAGTTTCTCGATAGTGAACGCGCCCAGGGAATAGCGCTACGGCGAGCCGCACTACGCCGTGCAAATACTTTTAAACAAGAACTAATGCCAATCGAAGACCTCGCTAAATCAAGCCAATGCCTGGCAGATTTAGTTGTGCAGACGAGATTGGAAGGTTGAAACTGCCACCGAAACAATATCATTAAAATCTTAACAGCGCGCGCTGGGGTACATCTTCAATCGGTTGGAGCAATCGCCCTGCTGAACCTGAACAAATTATGGTAACCGGAATCCGGTTCATGTAAGATCACGATTCGCTGATCACGCCCTGCCCATTTTATTCCTTACGGAGTCATTCGCTGATGAGAACATTGCTGGATGATGTATTGAATATCGCTGTTGCCGCAGGGCGGGAAATTCTTGAAGTGTATCAAAATCCGTTCGAAGTGGACCGTAAGGACGACGGTTCCCCACTGACAGCGGCTGACCGGCGGGCGCACGAGACCATTCTGGCCGGACTCACCACACTGACACCGGATATTCCCGTCCTGTCTGAGGAGTCGAACCGTGAAGTATTTGCAGCGCGCAGACAATGGGCTCGCTTCTGGCTGGTTGACCCACTGGATGGCACCCGGGAATTCGTCCGTGGAAGCGGAGACTTCACGGTAAACATCGCCTTGATTGACAATGGTGCCCCGATACTCGGCGTCGTGCATACTCCGGTGCAAAATATCAGCCATTACGCCGCATCTGGAGTCGGCGCCTTCCGCAATTACGGGACTTCAGCCAGTGAGTCTATCCGCACGCGAAGCACCGGCGCGGAGAAAACGACCCTGTTGAAGAGCCATTCTCACGCAGGCCCGGAAACTGTCCGGTTTCGGCGCAATCTGGAGCGTCAGGTCGGTGAGGTGAATGTTATCAGCATGGGCAGTTCACTGAAGATCTGCATGGTCGCCGAAGGCTCGGCGGATATTTACCCCCGGCTCGGCCCCACTTCTGAATGGGATACGGCAGCGGCTCATTGTATACTGGATGTGGCCGGAGGCAGCCTGATTGACCCGTGCGGCAACCGTCTCCGATACAACAAACCCGATATTCTGAACCCCTGGTTTCTGGCCTGCGGCGATCAATCGGTGGACTGGACAAAATTTCTGGACAAAAAAGCCAACAACGAGTAGGCTTTTCCCCCAGAATCGACACTATCCAAGCAACTGCGAGTTACAACCATGCGTATAGCAATTCTAGGCGGTCCGGGTTCGGGCAAGGGCACACAGGCCAAACTGTTATCGGAGCGTTATCGTGTTCCGCAGATATCCACCGGAGACCTGCTGCGGGATGCCGTCAAGAGTGACAAGAATCTGGGGCCGCAGGTCAAGGCGTTAATGGACTCAGGTCAACTGGTCAGTGACAGTATTGTATCGAAGCTGCTTGAGGAGCGACTGATCCGCAAGGACACCAGACGCGGGTTCATCGTTGACGGATACCCCAGAAGTATCCCTCAGGCGCAAACACTGGATACCCTGCTTGGCATGCTGGGGAAACCCCTGCAAATCGCGATTAACATTGATGTCGATGAGGATGTTCTGGTGAAACGGATAGCCGGGAGAAGCTCCTGCGCAAAGTGCGGCGCCATCTACAATGAATACTTCTTCCCGCCGAAAGTCGAAGGCAAATGTGACAAATGCGACAGCACAAAGTTCGAGTCCCGCGATGATGATACGGTGGAAACAGCGACTGCGCGGATTGAGGTCTACCATCGGGAAACAGCGCCCCTGATTACTTATTACCGGGCCCAACACAAGCTGCGAACCCTGGTGGGCGCCGGTGACATTAACCAGATTTACCAAAAACTGTGCGATATGATCGACCTCGAAATCCGGCCCTTGCAAATCAAGACACTGGAAGTGGCAACCGATACCATGGTCGAAGAAGATACCACGATCATTGCCGGTGGCAAGGTGAACCGTATCAAGGCACCGGCCAAAAAGACCGCCTCCGGTGAAAAACCAGCCTCGAAGCAGACCGCATCAAAAAAGACATCCAGACGACCAGCAGCGAAAAAGACCCCTGCTAAAAAAGCACCGACTAAAAAGACCCCGGTGAAGCCCCCGATTAAAAAGGCTCCTGCGAAAAAATCACCAGCGAAAAAGCCTCCGACAAAAAAGACCACCAGCAAAAAACAGTAATCATCCTGACAGCAATCAGGCAGACTCAATATGTCACAGCAAGCAGGCACCTGGCCACGAACCCGACCCCGGCGAATGCGCCGGGACGACTTCAGTCGTCGATTGATGAGAGAATCGACACTGACAGTTTCTGATCTGATTCAGCCGTTATTCGTGCACGAGGGGCACTCGACAAGAGAGCCCGTACCGTCCATGCCGGGGGTAGACCGTCTGTCGATTGATTTACTGGTCGAAAAATCCAGGCAATGCCACGAACTGGGCATTCCCGCAGTCGTACTTTTCCCGGTGACTCCGCCACAGGCCAAGAGTGACGATGCGGCGCAGGCATGGAATCCGGACGGGTTGGCGCAACGGGCGATTGCTGCAATCAAGGACGCGGTTCCTGCGCTCGGAGTGATCACCGATGTCGCGCTTGACCCCTATACCAGCCATGGCCAGGATGGACTGATTGACGGCTCCGGTTATGTGGCCAATGACCCGACCGTTGACGCGCTGGTCAAACAGGCGTTATCCCATGCCAGGGCAGGCGCCGATGTGGTGGCGCCCTCGGACATGATGGACGGCAGGATTGGCGCTATCCGCGATGCTCTGGAAGAAGAAGGATTTATCAACACCAGAATCCTCTCTTATGCAGCGAAATATGCGTCAAGCTACTACGGCCCGTTCCGTGAGGCAGTGGGCTCCGCCTCCAATCTGGCTGGTGGCGACAAACTCAGCTATCAGATAGACCCGGCGAATGGAGATGAGGCGCTGCGAGAAGTTGCTATGGATATTAAAGAAGGCGCGGACCTGATCATGATCAAGCCGGGCACACCCTATCTGGATATCATCTGGCGAGTCAAACAACATTTTGCGATGCCCACTTTCGCCTATCAGGTCAGTGGTGAATACGCGATGTTGCGGGCAGCCGGCCTGAATGGCTGGATTGATGAAAAAGCAGTGGTCATGGAGGCCATGACGGGTTTCAAGAGAGCCGGATGCGACGGAGTCCTGACTTACTATGCACAACAACTGGCGCATTGGCTCCATCAGAGCGACTGATCCCCTTACAGGTAAACCTGCGCTCCGATTCACCCTCCCCATCCCACCGCAGCCTCGACAAATTCGCGTACAATACGGACTTCACTCCGAGGTCATAGTTGAGTCATGTTTTATGAGTAAGAAAGTTCCTACAGAAATCAACCTGAATCGTAGAACCCGAATATTGACGGTTTCATTCGATCAGGAGGTCTACGATCTGAGTTGCGAGTACCTTCGTGTGCACTCCCCATCGGCTGAGGTTCAGGGGCATGGCCCAGGCCAGGATGTGCTGCAAACCGGCAAGGAAAATGTCAATATCGACTCGTTGGAGGCAGTCGGAAACTATGGCATAAAGCCGGTTTTTGATGATGGTCATGACACTGGCATCTTCTCCTGGGACACACTCTACCAACTGGCTGTAAACCAGGAGGAAAACTGGGAGCGGTATTTGCAGCGGCTGATTGATGCGGGCATAACCAGAAAACCCGATTGCTGACGGCAGCGGCACCGGATCAAACTGTCGCGGGTAAATCTTCATCAGGCGAATGAAATGAACGAAAACGACCAACAGGACTCTGAACAGACCACTGACTTTGGATATCGCAGAGTCCCGGAATCGGAGAAAGCCGGTATGGTGGACGCGATATTCAATTCCGTTGCCAGCAATTACGATCGGATGAATGACTGTATGTCGCTGGGTGCCCACCGTTTATGGAAATGTTTTGCCGCGTCTCAAAGTGGATTGAGGCCCGGAGGACAGGCCCTGGATGTAGCCGCGGGTAGCGGCGACCTGAGCCGGAAACTGGCCAGACAGGTCGGTAAGTCCGGGAAAGTGATTCTGACCGACATCAATCAGAATATGCTGGATCAGGGCCGGGCGAAGATGATTAACGCAGGTTGGGTCGGCAATGTCGAATACGCTCTTGCAGATGCCGAAGATCTGCCCTTTGCTGATGATCAGTTCGACTGTGTTGCCATCGCTTTCGGCCTGCGTAACGTAACCCGCAAGGAAAAGGCACTCGAATCCATGTTCCGGGTGACCAGACCCGGCGGGCGGATGCTGGTACTGGAGTTCTCCAGGCTGGTGATACCGGCGCTTCGACCTGTTTATGACGCCTATTCCTTCAAGGTAATCCCCTGGCTCGGGAAAATAATCAGCAACGACGAAACCAGTTATACCTATCTGGTTGAATCCATCCGCAGGCACCCTGACCAGAATACATTGCGCGACATGATGCGCTCAGCTGGTTTCGATGAGGTTCGATACCACAATCTGAGCGGTGGCATCGTGGCATTGCATACCGGATTCAAATACTGACGCGAACCGTTGTACCTATGGCTCCATTGACAACCTTATCAGACCGGGTCACCCGATTTCTGCTCAGTCTTGATCCGGATGGCAGAGAGCAACTGGTCAGACTCAAAGGCAGGATTTTTTGTCTGGAAGTGACCGTGCCACAGCTCACGCTGTACCTGATTCCAACCGACCACGGACTGGAACTGCGCCAGCAGTGTGATGGCGAACCGGATGTCACCCTGACCGGGCCATTGTCTGCATTCATCCGCCTGGCCCGACCAGACTCACAGATTGATCTGTCCGCCAACAGCCAGATCAATATGCAGGGAGACGCAGAGGCCGGGCAGGCTCTCGGCAAGATACTGTCCCGACTCGACATTGACTGGGAAGAAGGACTGTCCAGACTGGTCGGCGATACCCCGGCCCGGAAAATGGGGAACATCCTGCGGGATTTGAATGACTGGGCGGCTGAATCCGTGGACCTGTCAAGAACCAATGTAGCCGAGTATCTTCAGGAGGAAAAGCGGCTGTTGGCAACCAATCTAGCTCACGAAAGATTCTGTAATGATGTCAATAACTTGCGAGCGGATATGGACCGCATCGAACAGAGGGTTCTCAGACTGCTGGCGCTGAAAAACAGTTCATCGTCAGAAAACCCGGAAAGAGACCCGGAAACATCATGAACCGGCAGATATTCCGCTTGTTTCGCATTGCCCGAGTGATGAAAAAGCACGGGCTCGATGAATTCCTGTCTGCGATAAACCTCTGGCCCTGGACATTCCTGTTCAAATTCTGGCCGATTACCCGAAATCGGGATGTTCCCCGCGGCGAACGGTTACGGATGGCACTGGAAGAATTAGGCCCGGTATTCGTCAAGTTCGGCCAGATTCTGTCAACCCGACCGGATTTGCTGGCAGACGATATCGCCCGTTCCCTGACCAGATTGCAGGATCAGGTGCCGCCTTTTCCGGGTGAGACGGCAGTCGGTATTATCGAGCAGGCTTATGGAGACAAGCTCGAAAACCATTTCCGGTTGTTTGAAACCGAATCCACCGCTTCGGCCTCAGTCGCTCAGGTCCACTACGCCGAGCTTCATGATGGCGCAGAAGTCGTTGTAAAGGTCATCAGACCCGGTATCGAAGAAGTGATCGATCGGGATCTGGCGCTGCTGCACACTCTGGCCAGTATGGCGGATCGCTACTGGCCGCAGAGCAAGCGATTAAAGCCCAAAGAAATTGTTTCGGATTACGAAAAAACCATTCATGACGAACTAAATCTGATGCGCGAGGCGGCCAGTGCCAGCAAACTGAAAAGCAATTTCCGCAATTATGACCTGATCCATGTCCCCACCGTCTACTGGGAACATACCCGCCGCAACGTCATGGTGATGGAACGAATCCGGGGTATCCCGATTCGCGATACAGAACGGCTC
Organism: Arenicellales bacterium; assembly: GCA_965116335.1. Taxonomy (GTDB): domain Bacteria; phylum Pseudomonadota; class Gammaproteobacteria; order Arenicellales; family Poriferihabitantaceae. Next base: position 2,792,409 of record OZ220677.1, on the reverse strand, counting down.
AGGGAAGCCGGTATCGACATGCGAAAGCTGGCCCATACCGGAGTCGAGATTTTTTTCACGCAGGCTTTTCGGGACGGATTCTTCCATGCCGATATGCACCCCGGAAATATCTTCGTCAGCGAGACCGGACAGTACCGCGCAGTGGATTTCGGCATCATGGGAACCTTGAGCGCCGCCGACAAACGCTATCTGGCGGATAACCTGCTGGCCTTTTTCAATCGGGATTATTATCGCGTCGCGGAATTGCATGTGCAGGCAGGCTGGGTACCGCCAACCACCCGGGTCGAGGAATTCGAAGGTGCCATCAGAACCGTGTGCGAACCTGTTTTTTCCCGTCCGATCAGTGAAATCTCCTTCGGCAATTTTCTGGTGGAATTGTTCCGGGTAGCCCGAAGATTCGACATGCCGGTCCAGCCGCAACTGATACTGCTGCAAAAAACCATCCTCAACATCGAAGGCATGGGCCGTCAGCTATACCCGCAACTGGATTTGTGGGAAACAGCGAAGCCGTTTCTGGAAAAATGGATGAATCAGCAAATCGGACCTCGCGCCGCAATCCGTACCATTCGGCGGGAGCTACCCAACCTGTTTACACTGGCACCGGAGTTGCCCGGACTGACGCATCAACTACTGCATAAAATGAAGAATGATGACATGGTCATGCAAACCCGGGATCAGGAAATCAAAAGCCTGAAGAACCAGATGACCGTCAACAACAAAAAGATTATATACGCCGTTTTGGGTATGGGGCTTGTGCTGCTGTCGGTATTCTTCATGCCGGATCGACAACGTATTGATCTGGTGCCGATACACAGCTGGATACTGTTGTTTTCCGGGTTACTGGCGCTAATCGGGGCACTCAGGCCATAGAATCACTCCCCATTCGAGGGAAAGTCAAATCCGCGAAGCGGACGTGGTGGCATCACTCCCCCCTTGAGGGGGAGTCAAATCCGCAAAGCGGATTTGGTGGGGGGGAGTATTCGTCAACCAATTTCATTCTGTAGAGGTATTATCATGACTGTGCCGACACACTTCCAATGGCAGGACCCGTTCGACCTGAACGATCAGCTAACCGAAGAAGAACGACTGGTAAGAGACAGTATCCGGGAATTTTGCGACAAGGAATTGATGCCCGGAATCATACAGGCGAACCGCAACGAGCAATTTGACCCGCATATCATGACTCGCTTCGGGGCGCTGGGAATGCTCGGTTGTACGATTCCACAGAAATACGGATGCGCCGGGATGAACCATGTCTGCTATGGCCTGATTGCCCGTGAAGTGGAGCGTGTAGACAGCGGTTATCGCTCCGCGATGAGCGTCCAGTCCTCTCTGGTCATGCACCCTATTTACCACTATGGCAGCGAACAACAAAGACTGGAATATCTGCCGAAACTGGCGCAAGGCGAATGGATTGGTTGCTTCGGTCTGACCGAACCAGACCATGGCTCCGACCCTGGAAGCATGAAAACCCGTGCACAAACCGTGCAAGACGGCTATCTGCTGAACGGCGCCAAAATGTGGATCAGCAATGCTCCGGTCGCCGACATCGCCGTGGTCTGGGGCAAACTCGACGGAGTGATCCGCGGCTTTATTCTGGAACGGGGAATGTCAGGATTCTCGACTCCGAAAATTGAAGGCAAAATGAGCCTGCGGGCATCCAGCACCGGTGAAATCGTGATGAAGGATGTGTTTGTGCCCCAACAGAATATGCTGCCCGGAGCCGAAGGACTGCAAGGCCCCTTCGGATGTCTGAACAAAGCGCGTTATGGTATTGCCTGGGGAGCCATGGGCGCTGCCGAATTTTGCTGGCATGCAGCCCGTTCCTATACTCTGGAACGCACCCAGTTTGGTCGCCCACTGGCGCAAAACCAGTTGATCCAGAAAAAGCTCGCCGACATGCAGACCGAAATCACGCTGGGACTTCAGGCCAGTTTACGGGTAGGTCGAATGATGGATGAAAACGCCTGCCCGGTCGAAAACATATCCCTGATCAAACGAAACAACTGCGGCAAGGCCCTCGATATCGCACGACAATCACGCGACATGCACGGCGGCAATGGCATATCCGATGAATACCACGTAATCCGGCACATGAACAATCTCGAATCTGTAAACACCTACGAAGGCACCCACGACATCCACGCACTGATTCTGGGCCGCGCCCAAACCGGACTCCAGGCGTTCTGCTGATCCGCCCACGCCAACCATCCATCATTCCCGCAATGTTGGAATGACCCAACCCGTTATCGTAGGGGAGGGTCTCCGTGCCCTCACGCAATCAAGGTCAATTTCAACGCACTAAAAATAATAAAGCAAAGCATGGCTGAATATCGCCGTACACCGAAAATGTGGTATCTTCCGCAAATACAACCTCCCAGATTGTGTTATATTATTCACGCATCACTTGAAAGAATTTACGATGGAAACTTCCGTCAAACTTGACGATGAATTGAAAAATCGAATCCAGCACCTCGCCGATACATATCAGCGTTCAGCACACTGGATCATACGCGAAGCGATCTGCGAGTATGTTGAGCGTGAAGAGGCAAAGGAGCGTTTCAAACAGGATGCGTTGACATCCTGGGCCGTTTATCAGAAAACTGGAAAACACTTGACCGGACAGGAGGTGCACGATTGGCTGAATACATGGGGCACCAATAAGGAAACCGAAGCCCCCCCGTGCCACGAATAATTATTACTGAACACGCAGCGAGAGGGTTGGAACGTTGCAGGCGTTTTCTGGCAAAAAAGAACCCTCAGGCAGCCAGACGTGCCGCCCAGGCTATTGGGCGACAACTCACGCTTCTGGAAACAAATCCTGACATCGGCAGACCACTGACTGATCATACAGTACTTCGAGAACTGGTTGTTCGCTTCGGAGACTCCGGCTATATCGCCCTGTATCGCTATGAACTCGAACTTGACGTAGTGTATATACTTGCCTTCCGTCATCAGAAAGAATCTGGTTTATGATGAGTATCCATGAGCATGGTATTTTGACTTGGAACCAAGCGACCTGTGGCTAAATCCGACTCAACTGTATTGACTCAATATTGGCTCACCGGATCTCATAAAGAGCCTGCCCCACCATTCACACTAAATATCAGGTTGCTGGAATAGCTTTTATAAATACCTGAGTCGGATGTCTTTGCCCCTCCACTCCAAGGTGCGGTAGAGCTCGCACCATCTCTGATGCTTGTTTCTCAGGTGTATCAAGATGATTCAGAAATCCTAAACTACCTAGTTGCTCACCTCGCCAATAACTGACACCCTGATCGAATCGGAGCGTGATTGTAGTTCCTGATTGCCATATAAGTTTAAGAACCCTGCCGTGTGGTAACACTGTAGGCTTCCGGGCAACAACAGATGATGCAATCTTAAATTTTGATAAATACGTTCTAGTGACATTTATTCGAGTCTGGTGATCATTCCAGTTTGCGAAAAAACCTCGATTTGATATCTGTCTATTATCTTTTCTGTTACAAAAACCCAGGGTACTGTTTTGTTTAGACCCTCTGTGCCGACTTCTCTTTCAAGAAACGAATCTCCGACATACTTGAAGCGCATTCTGATGGTATCCACTGCCGCTTCATCACTTAGTTCTAGTTCAGTATTATTCATCCTGATAGCAGGTTGCCCTTTCCAGTGCACGCGATAAGCATCTGCAAAACGCCATGTTTTTCCTGATTGACTGAAAAATTCAACCTGAAAGCGATACGGAATATCTGTTTGTTCTGTTTCTGTAAAAAGCCCTTGCAACAAGTAAAAGCGCTGAGCTGTTAAAAGATACTTCAATTTGAGTGCGCCCGTTGAAACACCAGACAAGTATCGAACACCCTCAATACAAACAGCATTGATATCCTGTTCGGAAGAGACTGCCGTCCTCACCATTTCCGTGAGAATGACATTGCCTGCATCATCATCAACAGGGAGCGGGAATTGCTCTCGCCATTCAGGAACATTGCGATTCAACCACAAGATGGGATCATCTTTGGAAATGAGATCATATGTCTTTTTGAGAGATACGGCAGCCGATACCATGTCGCCGAGAATCTCATAAACCTCCTCTCTCCTATAAGTCTGCGGAAAATAATGCGCGTATTGGCGCACAACGTAACCCGGTTCAAATCCATCTTCACCCAGTTTTACGAAACGTCTAGTAATCTGGCCTAATGTAGAATGAAGCCAACCACTGGCTTTCACCATCTGTTTAAGTGGCAATCCACCCTCAATGGCCACCGAACCCAGAAAGTTTCGATAGTTGTTGGTTGTTCTTACCTTGCGTTTCCACCGGCGCAGGCCAGTTTCAACAAGATAGCCTCTCTGGTTAGGTGCAAGTTGAGAAACATCTGCCCCAAATGATCTGAATATGTCTTCCCATCTCCAGTTTCCTGAATAATGGCGGCGCCACCACTCTGCGCCGTAGATTACGAAAGCGGAACTAAATAAACTATATTTCAAAGCATTATTGATACCTGCCTGATCAGTGATGTCGCTAAGAGCAGATCTCAGCATCTCAAACTCTTCATCCGTTATGCGGTACTGATAAAGAGGTCGGCCATCCGGCTTCTCAACACCGGCTCGATGGAGTAGTTTGCTTAGCCATTCCAGTTTCATCGTATTTGATCCTTTGTATTACCTATCAGCATCGTTAAAGGTTTTTTCCTGAGGTTTTTTCTTCATTGCAGTTTTACCTGTCAGCAGGGTATCAGTCTTGAAACATGAAAGCCAGATTCTTGACGAAACCAAACCCGAACACAACCCCCTGAATCGTTATCGAGAAACAACACCGAAAATGTGGTATCTTCCGCAAATACAACAGCTTGAAACAAAATTCTGCCGAAGGTTCAGTGGAAAAACCTTTTCATCCCGGTTGCATCTCAATTGACCTTGAGGTTAGCAAAAACGATGGCCGCATTCACGCCCTTGGAGCGGTACGCGGGGATACCGGCGAGCATCTGGTTCATTCGGGCAAAGGTCTTGCATCTGCGCTAACCCGGCTCGACAATCTGGCGGATGGGGCTTCCTTCGTTCTGGGTCACAATCTGATCGCCTTTGACCTGCCCCATCTGACTGCGGCAAAACCCGACTTGCGGCTCCTGAATCTACCCGCGGTGGACACTCTGAGACTCAGCCCCCTCGCGTTTCCCCGCAATCCCTACCACAATCTGGTTAAGCACTATCAGGATGGCAAGCTCAAGCGCATCCAGGTGAACGACCCGGAACTGGACGCACGCCTTACGTTGCAGGTTTTTGACGAGCAGCGTAAAGCGTTGCAGGAAGCTCAAGAAACTTCGCCGGATCTGCTGGCAGCCTGGCACTGGCTGACCACTCCGCACCCCACAGGAGCGGACCGAGCTCTGGATGATTTCTTTTCCGGCATCCGTCACTCGCGTCGCCCTTCTGAGGTTGAAGCCCGTTCAGCTATAGCCCGGCGACTGAAAGGCATCGTCTGTGTGGATCAGGATAGGGAGATTACCGCACAAGCGGAGAAGTACGGATGGTCGCTGGCTTATACGCTGGCCTGGCTGTCCGTTGCCGGTGGCAACTCGGTTATGCCACCTTGGGTGCGCCACCAGTTCCCGCAAGCGAAAAATCTGGTGCGTCTCCTTAGAGACATTGCATGTGACAACTCCGACTGTGACTGGTGCCGTGAACGGCATGATGCACGCAAAGAGTTGAAACGCTGGTTCGGCTTCGACGACTTCCGACCAGAACCCTCGGATGACAACGGCTATCCCTTGCAACGGGCTATCGTTGAAGAAGTGATGGCAGGGAAGCACGTGCTGGGAATTCTACCCACGGGTACTGGCAAGTCACTGTGCTACCAGATTCCGGCGCTGTCGCGCTACGACAAGACCGGGACGCTAACCGTGGTGATCTCCCCTCTGGTCGCGTTGATGGCGGATCAAGTGGCAGGAATGGAGAAAACCGGGATCGGCTCATGCGTAACCATAAACGGGATGTTGTCGATGCCAGAGCGCACTAATGCGCTGGACCGGGTGCGTCTGGGAGAGGCAGGTATCCTGATCATCTCGCCGGAACAGCTTCGCGGCCGCTCATTGCGTCGGGTACTTGATCAACGCGAGATCGGCGCCTGGGTACTGGACGAAGCACACTGTCTGTCACGTTGGGGGCACGATTTCAGACCCGATTATCGGTATATAGGACGCTTCATCCGGGAAAAGGCGAGAGCGCAACCGATACCGCCGATTCTGTGTCTGACCGCTACCGCCAAACCAGATGTCATAGAGGACATCCAGCAGCATTTCCGGGACAAGCTGGCGGCCAACCTGACCGTTTTCGATGGTGGCATGGAGAGAGATAATCTGGAGTTCGAAGTAATCCCAACCTCATCAGACAAGAAATTCCACAACATCTATAAGATTTTTATGGAACGCCTGCCACCGACAGAACCGGGCGGCGTAATCGTCTACTGCGCGACTCAAAAAACCAGTGAAGAAGTTGCTGCATATCTCCAGTTGAAGGAAGTAGAGGCGGATCATTACCATGCGGGGCTACCACCGGATACCAAAAAAGATGTACAAGGCCGCTTCATAGACGGAGAGATTCGCGTCATTGCGGCAACCAACGCCTTCGGTATGGGAATCGACAAGCCGGACGTGCGGCTGGTGATACACGCCAATATTCCGGGGTCACTGGAGAACTATCTGCAGGAAGCCGGAAGAGCCGGACGGGACCGTCGGCTGGCGCGTTGCGTACTATTGTACACACCGGATGATGTGGAACGTCAGTTCGGTATGTCGGCCCGGTCACGACTTACCCGGGAAGAAATACACGGCATCCTGCGGGCGTTGCGTAATCTGGATCGGAAAAAGCGGTTCGCTGGTGAAGTAGTTGCCACAGCGGGAGAAATCCTCGGCGAGGATGAGGACAAGGCGTTCAATCAGGACGGGACCACCGACGATACCCGTGTGCGAACCGCCGTCTCCTGGCTGGAAGAAACAGAACTCCTGACCCGTGAGGAGAACCTCGTCCAGATATTCCCGTCCTCTCTGCGGGTAAGCTCGGTCAAGGAAGTCGAGAAAAAACTCGAAAAAACGAAACTCCATGAATCTTCTCGCAAGCAGTTACTGCGTATCGCCAAAACGCTGATTGAAGCGGATGCGGACGAAGGTATCAGCACGGATGAATTGATGGCGGTATCCGGTTTGGAGCCAGCGGGTGTTCGCAAAGCTCTGTACGATCTCGAACGGCTCGGTATTTCCAACAATGACACGGCGCTGACTGCGTTCATCCATGTCGGTGTGGAGCGCTCCTCCATCAAACGCCTGCAAGAAGCGGAGGCGCTGGAAACTGCCCTGATTGCCCACATGCGAGAGATAGCGCCGGATCAGGGCAAGGGAGACACCTCGATCCTGCATTTGCGTATTGCCGCCCAGGTCCTGCGGGATCAGGGGTTATCCGATCCTCTGCCGGAGCACCTCTGGCGCATCATTCGGAGTATCGCTAATGACGGCCGCGGCGAGGACGGCGCTGCGGGCAGCCTGACTGTACGCAAGCGGGACGCGGAGACGGTACGGGTAACACTGAGACGCGAATGGCAGGCGCTGGACAAGACCGCTCGTCTGCGTCGGGAAGGAGCCAGATGCCTGCTGGAACACCTCATCAGCCGCCTCCCACCCGGCACACGGGGGACAGATCTGCTGGCTGAGACTACACTGGGCAACCTGTTGCAGGCGATTGAGTCGGATCTGGTCTTGAAAAGCAGTGTCAAGGATACCTCCAGACTGCTGGATCGCGCCCTGCTGTGGCTGCATGAACTGGATGTGATTCGTCTCAACAAGGGACTGGCAGTATTCCGTCCGGCCATGACAATCCGCCTGGAGGAACATTCGAAAAGACGCGGTTTCTCGAAGGCAGACTTCCAACTTCTCGAGCTTCACTATCAGGGGAAAGTACTGCAAATTCATGTCATGGTGGAATTCGCGGAACGCGGTGCCAAAACCATAACTGAAGCGCGGCGTATGGCTATGGATTATTTCGCACTGCCTGAGAATAAATTTCTTGCACGCTGGCTGCCCGGAAAGGACCAGGAGGTCGGTCGGCAGACCACACCTGAATCCTGGCGAGCTATCGTCGAGAGCCTGAAAAACCCGGTGCAACAGAGAATCGTCTCTGACGAACGGGAACAGACCAATGTGCTGGTACTCGCTGGCCCCGGTTCCGGCAAGACGCGCGTGCTGGTACATCGCATCGCCTGTCTGATACGCGCAAGAAGGCAGGATGCCCGTGGAATACTCGCTCTCGCGTACAATCGTCACTCCGCTGTCGATATTCGGCGGCGGCTTGTGGAGTTGATCGGTGATGACGCTCGCGGTGTGACCGTACTCACTTGCCATGCTTTGGCAATGCGTCTCACCGGATTCAGCTTTGCCAATCGCTCGGAAAGCCCCGATAATCAAATGTTCCGGGAAGTGGTCCGTCATGCGGCCGGATTACTGCGCGGCGAGGGCCTTCTGCCAGAGGAGGCGGATGAGCAGCGCGAACGTCTGTTGACCGGGTTTCGCTGGATACTGGTAGATGAGTATCAGGACATTGGCCCGGATCAGTACGAACTGATATCAGCCCTGGCCGGTCGAACACTCAAAGACGAGTCCGGCAAACTGACATTATTCGCGGTCGGCGATGACGATCAGAATATTTACGCCTTCAATGGAGCGTCAGTAGAATTTATCCGGCGATTCGAGACCGATTACCGGTCGAAACCAACTTATCTTACTGATAACTACCGCTCGACCGGGCACATCGTAGCCACTTCCAACGCGATGATTGAACCGGCGCGGGAACGGATGAAGGTCGGTCACCCGAACCGCATCAATCATGCGCGTGCCCGGGAACCCTGGGGCGGGTCGTGGGAAAAGCTGGATCCGGTCTCACAGGGGCGTGTACAAATCCTGCTTGCCGGGCAGTCTCCGGTCTCGCAAGCGCAATCCGTCATGATAGAGTTTCAGCGTCTCGCCGGGCTTGATCCGGGATGGGACTGGTCTCGATGCGCGGTCATCGCGCGCGAGTGGAAATATCTGGATCCGGTACGCGCGTTCTGCGAGTTGCACAACATCCCCTCGCAGATGGGCAACGAGGAAATTCCGGGTTTCTGGAGACTGCGTGAAACCCGGACGCTGGTGGAGTGGTTGCGCGGACTCAAACCCGCAATCATCGACAGCCTGACCCTGCGTGACTGGATAAAAGCACTGCCATCCGGCTCGTGGAACGACCTGCTGCAACAGGCAATCGATGAACACGAACTGGAAACCGATGGAGCAGAAATACCGGTCAACCATCTCATTGAGTGGCTGGCAGAATGGGGTCGAGAGATACGCCGTCGCCAGCGCGGCTTGCTGCTGTTGACCGGACACAGCGCCAAGGGGCTGGAATTCGACCATGTTGCAGTGCTGGACGGCGGTTGGAGTCGCATCGGCACTGATGAAGACCCGGATGCGGCGCGCCGACTCTATTATGTAGCGATGACGCGGGCGCGACAGACTCTCACACTCGCGCGCCTTCAGGACTCTCATGGACTGCTGGAAGCGTTGTCCGACAATCGTTCAGTGATACAACGCAAACCGATCGAGCTTCCGCCTAACCCGGAGGCACTTGGTTACCGTTACATCCGTGCCGATCTCAAGAACGTAGACCTGGGTTTTGCCGGGAGACAAGGTGACCATCATCCAGTCCACCGCTCCATTGCGGCGCTATCGCCCGGTGAAGCTCTGGATATTCGCATTGGCAATAATGGGCGTTGGGAGTTACTGAATCGAACGGGTACAGTCGTGGGGCATCTTGCCAACAACTTCAAGCCGCCCGCCGGAACACGCTATCGGTCGGCTAAAGTATTCGCCATCATCGGGTGGAGCCGGGACGCAACGCCATTGGAATATCGTGAAAACGTCAAATGCGACTCCTGGGAGGTAGTAGTGCCTGAGCTCGTGTTCGAACTTGACACATAGAAATCTGGTTAGCGCTGATACCTGTGCCGATCATTCGCGGGAGGGTACAAGACCCTCCCCTACGACATCATTTCGATCCATGTATCAGACATTGCTGTTTGTCACACTTTTCAAAAAATATAGCGTATGATAAACTACATCAATAATATGATTTTTCACATACCCGTTTGGAGGCCATTTTATGAGCACCACACGCAAGACAATCACCGTGACCGACCAGCAAGACGGCTGGATCAAAGCGCAAATTGCAGGGGGGAAATTCACCAATGACAGTGAGTATATCCGTGATTTGATCCGCCGCGATCAAGCCGTAAACGCCGAAATCGAAGCAATCCGTGTGGCGTTGATCGAAGCTGAGGAATCCGGTGAACCGCAGCCTTTTGACGGCAACCGGTTTAAACAGGAAATGAAAGCAAAACATGGCTGAATATCGCCTTGCACCGAAAGCAAGGGACGATATGGAGACCGTATGGCTGTTTTCATCGACCGAGTGGGGCGCACAGCAAGCAGAACGTTATGTTGACAACCTGACAGACGCTTTTGTATTTCTGGCGGATAATTTTGGAGTTGGCACAGCCTGCGACCATATCCGTGAAGGCTACAGGCGATATCCGGTAAAGCGCCACACGGTTTATTATCGTAAAACCTCTTACGGCATCAAGGTTATGCGTGTTTTGCATAATCGGATGCTTGCATCACGGCATTTTTGAACGAACTGAATAATGAAAAAACCACTTGAACCCGGCATCCAATTCGAGCACAGCTTCCAGCTTACGGAAGCGAAGATGGTGCCTGCATTATACCCGGAGGCTCCTGAGTTTCAGGTCATGCCTCAAGTTTTCGCGACCGGGTTCATGGTCGGGTTCATGGAGTGGGCCTGCCTGAACTCAATTATCCCTTATCTGGATTGGCCCAGGGAACAGACTGTCGGGACACATGTCAATATGAGCCATCTCGCCGCAACGCCGAGCGGATTCACGGTGACCGCCAAAGTGGAGCTTGTAGAGGTGGATGGCCGGCGACTGAAATTCGAGGTACAAGGCTACGATGATCTTGATTTGATTTGCCAGGGCACCCACGAACGATTCATTATCGACAGACAAAGGTTCGATCAGGCTGTCGAGAAAAAACGCACGCAACTGGCCTGAACCTTACCGCAATCAGATTCAACTCCCCAGAACGTCAATAATCGCATCCTTGTAAATGTCCACCATCTGATCAAGCACGGACTCATCGGTATTCAGTGGTGGTGCATTGCAGATGATTTCGTTGCGTACCCGTGTGTACAGGCCGCGAGCCATAATCGCCTGGGTCAGTTTCGCCCCCAGACCAAAATCGGCGTCAAACCATTCTTTGGTCTGCTTGTCCTTGACGATTTCTATGCCGTGCATCATGCCTATGCCGCGAACATTGCCGACATGAGGATGGTCGTCCAGAGCCTCATGGAGCTTTTGCAGCATGGCTTCGCCCTTGGTAGCAGCCTGACCCGGCAGGTCTTCATTTTCAACAATATCCAACGTGGCGAGGGCCACCGCGCAAGAGACGGGATGACCGCTGTAGGTATAGGAGTGCATCCACGGGGTTTTGCTGGAAGTGATGGTTTCCGCAATTTCATCGTTCATGCCGATTCCGCCCAGCGGGATCGCTCCCGAGGTAATGGATTTTGCGAATTGCATCAGGTCAGGCTCAATTCCATAACGCTCCAGGCCGAACATCGCTCCGGTCCTGCCGAAGCCGGTAATGACTTCATCCGCAACCAGCAGAACATCATACTGGTCACATATCTCGCGTATCCTTTTGAAATAATCTGGCTGAACCGGAATAACTCCACCGCCGCCCTGCACAGGTTCGGCGATAAACATCGCGACAGTTTCCGGCCCCTGCCTGAGAATTTCCTTCTCCAATTCATTCGCTGCCGCGATACCCTGGGATGAACCATCTTCAGGAACCGGATAACGGTAGGGGTCGGGAGAAGGAATGTGACTGAAACCGGGGATTCTCGGCTCGAACATGGGCCAGTAAGTCTTGATGCCGGTCGCACACATAGCGGCAAAGGTAGTCCCGTGATAACTCCACTCACGGCCAATCACTTTGGTTTTTTCCGGTCGGCCTTTTGTTTTCCAGTAAAAGCGGGCCACTTTGATGTTGCTGTCGGTAGATTCTCCACCGCCTGAGGTGAAGTAGAAAGTATTGATACCGGGATAAACCAGAGTAGACAGACGTTCAGCCAGCTCGATGGCAGGTTTATTGGAACCGCCTGTATAACCTGAGGAAAACGCCAGCTGACTCATCTGTTTCCAGGCAGCATCGGCCAATTCCTGACGACCATGACCTGCGCTCACATTCCATAGACAGGACAGGCCGTCAATGTACTTTTTGCCATCGGCATCATAGAGGAACGAGCCCTCCCCCTTAACCCAGACTCGCCCCCTTGCATGAGTCTCGCTATGGTGCAAGGGATGGATGATATGTTGACTATCGAGTTCCAGCAAGGCTGCGTTGGTAAGAGGGAGGTTCATGAGCGTTTTCCTGATGTCAATAGGTTATGGAATGGTCAATAATACCCGATAAGGTGGAAGTTCAGTATAGAACGAAATGTCTTTATTGTATCCTTGCGAATGCACCTGTTTTGATTATACCATTGACCCATGCTTGGAAAGACAACCGATCTGTTCACTCCCGATTTCAAGACCACACCGTTCTGGTGGGAACGCACGCCGCGGCCCAAAATGCCTGAGGCGGATCAAAATCGACTGCCGGGGCGTGCAGACGTACTGATTATCGGCTCCGGTTATACCGGACTGTCCGCTGCGATTGAAACCACGAAACGGGACCGGCATACCGTGGTAATTGATGCAGAGGATGCAGGTTGGGGTTGCAGTTCCAGAAACGGCGGACAAATCAGCACCAGTATCAAACCTGATTTCAACCAACTGAAAAGCAAATACGGAGCAGATTCCGCTCTCGCTATTCTGACCGAAGGCAATCATGCTCTGGACTGGGTGGAGTCAGCGGTGAAGGAAAACCGGATCGACTGTGACTTTCACCGTACCGGCCGTTTTTATGGTGCTCACTCACCTGCGGCACTGGACTTGCTCCGCAGGAAAATCGAGAACACACCGAAACAACTGAACCACGATCCTTACGTTGTGGAGCGCGACCAGCAAGCCAGTGAAATCGGTTCTGATTATTATCATGGAGGAGTCGTCCACCCCCACCACGCTTCAATAGATCCAGGCCGATACCATCAGGGATTGATGGACAGCGCTAAAGCGCACGGTGCCCAAATCATCAGTCATTGCAAGGCGAACCATATTTCATCCGACCGGGATGGCCACAGAATCAAGACCTCCAGAGGCACAATCCTGGCCAAGCAGGTAATCGTTGCCACCAGTGGCTATACTACCGGACTTACGCCCTGGCAACGGCGTCGAATCATACCGATCGGCTCTTATATCATTGCGACCGAGCCTCTCCCGAACGGGCTACCGGAAAAACTGATCCCGAAAAACAGAGTCATTACCGACACCCTGAAAGTCGTCGTTTACTACCGTCTCTGCCCACAACGTCAACGCATTTTGTTTGGCGGTCGTGTTTCCATAGCCGAAACCAATCCGCAAATCAGCGCACCCAGATTACGAAAGTTGATGCTACAGCGCTTCCCTGAACTGGAATCCGTGAAAATCAGCCATTCATGGATGGGGCTGGTAGGATATACATTTGACCAGATGCCTCATATCGGCACTCGAAACGGCATTCATTACAGCATGGGTTATTGTGGTTCCGGCATTTCCCTGGCCAGTTATTTTGGTATGAAGGCTGGACTGAAAGCGGTTGGCGACCCGGAAGGGAAAACCGCCATTGATCATCTGACATTCCCCAGCCGCCCGTATTATCGGCGAAAACCCTGGTTCCTCGCTCCTTCGATCTTTTATTATCGCTGGCGTGACAACAGAGAGGCCGGATGATGCGCCGGGGCATCTGCCTCTAATCCCGGGAAAAATCGGCAATCTGTCGGGATGGTATGGGCCTGCCGAATCATTCCTCTTGCAGGAATTCCAGTATCTGCTGGCGGTGTTCGTCCAGCCGCGGCGCCCGTCGCCGGGTTTCAGGGTCATCGTAGCCTGAAAATTTGATCGGGTTGCCCGGCATCCGGACACTCCGCCCGGAGTCGGGTGCATCATCAGCAGCAACCGATATGATCATGTTTCTATGTCGTATATGCGGGTCGTTCACAACCTGCTCGATATTGTTGATCGGACCGCACGGAATCCCGCCTTCCTGCAAGAGCGTCAACCATTGGGCGACCGGCCTGGCTTCCAGGCTGTGTTCGATCTCATCATGCAACGGCTGGTAATTCTCGGTTCGCAGACTGTTCGAGCAAAAGCGGCTGTCCTGCAGCAGGTCCTCCCGTCCAATCACTTCGCAGAATTTCCTGAACATGGCATCATTACCGACTGCAATAATGATGTGTTCTCCTCCCTGCGCCCGAAATCCGGCAAAAGGCGTGATGGACGGGTGCCTTATCCCAATCGGTTCGGGTATCCTGTCCTCTGCGAAATACCGCGCTATAGAATTCTCCAGGATGGCGACCTGGCAATCCAGCATGGCCACATCCACCTGTTGCCCCTTGCCGGTTCTTTCGCGATCATAAAGTGCAGCCAGAACCCCCGATACCCCGAACAGACCGGCGGTAATATCACCTACAGAAGTACCCACCCGATTGGGCGCGGTATCCTTGTCGCCGGTCAGACTCATCACCCCTCCCATGCCCTGGACAACCAGATCATAAGCGGGACGATCCTTGTACGGGCCGGTATGGCCAAAACCGGAAACACAGGCATAGATCAATGCCGGATTGATACTATGCAACTGTGGCCACCCATAGCCGAGTTTTTGCAGGGCGCCAGCGCGAAAATTCTCTACCAGTACATCCCCTTTTCCGAGCAGTTTTTCAAACACTGTCCGGTCGTCCGCATCCTTCAGATTCAACGCGATACTTTTCTTGCCGCGGTTGATCGAGGCAAAATAAATGGATTCCTGATCCTGGAAAGGGCCGAATTGCCTCGCGTCATCTCCACGTCCCGGCAGTTCGACCTTGATCACGTTGGCGCCGAGGTCTGCCAGTATCATGGTCAGATACGGACCGGCCAGAACTCGCGTCAAATCAATAACGGTAACGCCTTCAAGCGGAGCCGTGCGACAGGACTGCATGGTTTTTACAAGTCCTGAAAATCGTGCCGATAGGCAAATACCGCCGGAGCACCGCCGGTATGGATAAAGAGCGGATTCCTGTAATCGGTCAGGGAATTATTTTCAATTAAATGGAGCATACAGCGCATGGCTTTACCTGAATACACCGGATCAAGCAATAATCCCTCGGTAGTCGCGGCCAGACGAATCGTATCTTTCACACCTGTGGATATCTGACCATAACCCGGCGCCAGCGCGCTGTCGTCGGTCCAGATGTCCTCATCCGTGACCAGAGGCGGTATATCCAGCATATCCGCCAAGTTTTTACAGTGAGTCCTGATTCTGGTGAATTGTGCCTGTGCATCCCTGCGGACACAGGCACCGAGCACCGGGATACCACATTCGAGAAGCCGCAACCCCATCAGTAATCCGGCATGAGTCGATCCACTACCGGAACCGACCGCAATCAAATCCGGTTGCCAGTCCAGTTCCCTGAACTGATCCAGCATTTCCTTTGCCGCAGCCATGTAACCGAAAGCGCCTTTCGGCTCGCGCACCACTCGTAAGGGAATAATATAGGGCTTCCTGCCTTGCTCTTTCAGCTGATCGGCAATGTC
Source organism: Arenicellales bacterium (assembly GCA_965116335.1). GTDB lineage: Bacteria > Pseudomonadota > Gammaproteobacteria > Arenicellales > Poriferihabitantaceae. The sequence goes on along the minus strand of OZ220677.1, from coordinate 2,776,625 downwards.
AGCAAGTGACTGATCAGCGCCCTCCTCGTCTTCCCCCTCGGGATAGTAATAAATGTGGGCGCCAAACAGGCCGGTCAGCAATTTGTTGCCTGAATGCAGATATTCATCGGTGCGGTTACTCACCCGGTTCTCCAGCTGGATATGACAGTCCATACCCAGTTTACTGGTTGCAGCCGCAATCGTCCGCATACAGTTCGACTGGATTGCCCCGGTACTCAAAATCGTGTCACAACCCTGGCTAATGGCATCACCCAGATAAAATTCTATTTGCCGCACCTTGTTGCCGCCTAGCCCAAGCCCGGTGCAATCATCCCGCTTTACCCGAATGCGGTAGCCCGGAAATTTCTCAGACAGCCTTTCGAGCGGTTCAATCGGAGTCGGGTAATGACCGAGCTCAACCCATGGCAGAGACTTTGGTCGCCCGGTTACAGGTTGCCAGAATTTCACGATTACATACTCCTGATCAGGGTTCGGAACAGTCAGTTACTTTCCAGTTCAGCCTGCAACTGTGGCACCGCATCGAACAGATCCTGGTTCCAGCCATAATCCGCGACCTGGAAGATCGGGGCCTCTTCGTCGTTATTGATAGCGACAATGACTCTGGAATCCTTCATTCCGGCCAGGTGCTGAATCGCGCCGGAAATACCGACCGCTACGTACAAATCCGGCGCCACTACCTTGCCGGTCTGCCCCACCTGGTAATCATTGGGTACGAAACCCGCATCCACAGCCGCACGTGAAGCACCGACCGCGCCACCGAGTTGATCCGCCAGTTTTTCCAGCATCCCGAAATTCTCGCCGTTTTTCATGCCGCGTCCTCCCGATACGACTACTTTGGCGGAAGTCAATTCGGGACGCTCGCTGGAGCTTAACATCTGATCAACGAACGAGACGTGGTCGGTTACGCTGGCCACCTCGACAGAATGAATTTCAGCATCTCCACTTTCCCCGTCGGCCAGCTCAAATGCAGTGGTTCGGACGGTAATCATTTTGACCGAATCGGTTGACTGAACCCTGGCCAGCGCATTACCCGCATAAATCGGCCGGACGAAGGTATCCCCATCCACCACTTCGCTAATATCCGAGATAGCCTGCACGTCACACAATGCCGCCGTATAAGGGATCAGAGCCTTGCCAAAAGTAGTAGCCGGAGCCATAACATGAGAATACCCGTCCATGATCGACTGGATCAGGAACGCCATGTTCTCGGTAATATCATGAGCATAGACCGGGTTATCACAAACCAGAACCCGGCTCACCCCCGCAGTCCGGGCAACGGCAGCCGCCACTGCGCCACAATCCTGACCGGCAACCAGCACATCCACATCGCCACCAACCAGGCCAGCAGCCGTGATCGTATTTTGCGTGGCGGGTGCCAGCGCTGACTTGTCGTGTTCCGCTATAACCAGAGTTTTCATTTAATCACCTTCGCTTCATTTTTCAGTTTGTCCACCAGTTCGGCCGCATTGGACACCAATACCCCGGCTTGACGGGCAGGCGGTTCATTCACCTCGAGGACGACAACCCGGCACTGTGTATCGACCCCCAGATCTTCCGGAGTGAGTGTGTCGATCGGTTTCTTCCGGGCTTTCATGATGTTTGGTAGCGAGGCATACCTCGGCTCATTCAACCGCAGGTCTGTGGTGACCACGGCGGGAGAAGTGATCTGCAATACTTCCAGCCCTGCGTCTATTTCACGGGTGATCGAAAATCCTTCCGGGGTTTTCTCGATTTTCGAGATATAGCTGCCGAGCGGACGCTGCATCAACGCCGCAACCATCTGCCCGGTCTGGTTGTTGTCGTCATCAATGGATTGTTTGCCCAGAATAATCAGATCAGTGGATTCACGTATCGCCACTGCTTTGATCATCTTCGCGATGGTCAACGGCTCCAGATTGTCCTGCGCTGCAATATAAATACCCCGGTCGCCCCCCATGGCCAGGCCGGCGCGTATGGTTTCCTGACATTTTTCAGGCCCGGCGGAAACCAGAATGACCTCTTCGGCATGACCTGCCTCCTTTAATCGCAACGCTTCCTCCACTGCGATTTCACAAAATGGATTCATCGCCATTTTGACATTAGCGGTTTCAACACCGGTGTGGTCAGACTTCACCCTGACCCGGATATTGGCATCAATCACGCGTTTCACTGGAACCAGTATTTTCATGGTCTGGACTCTCCTCGAAAAAGGTTAGCGGCAAAATTGGGAACGGATTCTACCGTAAATTATGGGTTAAAATCCTGTTTTTGTGTTCAATCCATGCAGATTAATTGATGACTTGCCCCCCCGACCAGCCGTTACAGCCATTTCTCGATACCGCGCATCTGGCAGCCGATCAGGCAAGAGACATTACCCGGGCATGGTTTCGCTCGGATATGTCCGTGCAAAACAAAAAAGATCGCAGCCCGGTGACCATCGCGGACCAACGGACAGAACAGGTTATTCGGGATATTATTCTCAAGTGCCATCCCGACCATGCTTTTTTGGGTGAAGAAACCGGAACCCGTCACAGTGATACGGCCTGGCAGTGGGTAATCGACCCGATTGACGGCACCAAGTGCTTCGCGACCGGCATGCCGACTTTTGGCACGCTCATCTCATTGCTTTATCAGGGGACTCCGGTAATTGGCATTATCGACCATTGCATACTGGACGAAAGATGGGTCGGCATTTGTGGGCGACCCACGACCCATAATGGGGAAACCTGCCATACCCGAGCCACGCAGAAACTAAAAGACGCTTACGTCTATACCACGACCATGGATATGTTCGATGATCGCACGGCAATACAGGCCGCCCGCCTGACCGGCGCTTGCAAGTTCCGGGTGTTCGGCGGAGACTGTTACGGATATGGCCTGATCGCTTCCGGGTTCAACGACCTGATGTGTGAAGCAGACCTGAAGCCTTATGACTTTCTGGCGCTGGTCCCGGTCATCACGGGCGCTGGCGGTGTCATCAGTGACTGGCGAGGCAATCCACTGACTCTGGATTCCGCAGGGGACGTTCTGGCCTCCGCGAACCCCGATTTGCACAATGCGGCTCTCAAGCGATTGAATCCGCCAATATGAACATGGAAAATCATCGGTAAAGGGGCAGTGCGACCGCAAGTCGGTGCACCGCCCCCTGGAACCATGAGCTACAGCAACGGAGCAATCACCAGGCTGACGATCGCCATCACGTTGATCAGAATATTCATCGAAGGCCCCGATGTATCCTTGAAGGGGTCGCCCACAGTGTCACCCACAACCGTGGCAGCATGAACATCTGAGCCTTTGCCTCCCAGATTACCTTTCTCGACATACTTTTTCGCATTATCCCAGGCACCGCCGGCATTCGCCATGGTCAGGGCCATCAACACACAACCGAGCAAAGCTCCGCCCAGCATACCACCGAGCGCAGTCGCACCCAGACCGAAACCGACCAATGGCGGAGCAGAGACCGCAATCACGCCGGGCAGGATCATTCGCTTGAGCGCGGCGCGAGTAGCAATATCGACACATCGGTCCGAGTCCGGCTTCGCGGTTCCCTCCATCAGGCCGGGAATCTCCCGGAACTGGCGGCGAATCTCATGGATCATGTCAAAAGCGGCTGCGCCAACCGCGTTCATGGTAATACTGGAGACCAGAAACGGGAAAATACCACCCAGAAACATACCCGACAGCACATACGGGTCACTGAGTTCCAGTGAAAAATCAGGCTTGAGCAGAGACACGGTTTCGATGAATGCGGAGATAATGGCGAGTGCCGCCAGCGCAGCCGCGCCAATAGCAAAACCCTTGCCAATCGCGGCAGTGGTATTGCCCAGTTCATCGAGAGAGTCCGTAATTTCACGTACCTCTTCACCCAGCCCGGACATCTCCGCAATCCCGCCTGCATTGTCGGCAACCGGGCCATACGCATCAATAGCCATGGTGATTCCCACGGTAGCGAGCATACCGACTGCGGCGATACCGACACCATATAATCCGGTCAGGCTGCTGGATACAAGAATGATGGCGCTGATAATCAACAGCGGTACCACAACGGACTCCATACCCACAGACAGACCGGTGATCATCACCGTTGCCGGGCCGGTCTCACCGCTTTTGGCGATCTTGCGAACCGGACTGCCACCGGTATAATACTCGGTAATCAGGCCGATGCCGATGCCCCCGGCGGCTCCCACCACAACGGCGCCCCACACGTTTATCGACACATCCAGGTAACTCACCACCCCCCAGGCTGCGGCCATGAAGATCACAGTGGCACCGATAGTACCGATACGAAGCGCAAGTTCCGGTGACCGGGCTGAATTCAACTTGACGATTATGATCCCCAGAATCGAGCAAAGCAATCCGGCGGACGCCAACGCCAACGGCAGGAACATCAAGGTCTGCCGCTCTCCGAGCAGGGTCAGCATCGCAACCGGCAGAGTCGATGCAATAGCGATAGTCGCGATAATCGAACCGCAATAGGATTCGAAAATATCCGATCCCATACCGGCCACATCCCCCACATTGTCGCCTACATTGTCCGCGATAACGCCGGGGTTGCGCGGGTCATCTTCCGGGATTCCGGCCTCAATCTTGCCGACCAGATCCGCCCCCACATCCGCGCTTTTGGTGAATATGCCACCCCCTACTCTGGAAAAAAGGGCAACCGAAGAAGCACCCATGCCAAATCCATGAATAACATGTGCCGTTTCCGGGTCGCCACCGAACAACAGATACAAGATGCCAATACCGAGCAATCCCGTAGAGGCGACACACAATCCCATCACAGAACCGCCGAAAAACGCAACAGCCAGTGCGCTCTGCGCTCCTCCTGTGGCAGCTGCTGAAGTGGTTCTGCTATTTGCGTGAGTTGCGGCATACATACCGATATAGCCGGCAACGCCCGAACACAAGGCGCCAAGCAGAAAGGCAATCGTGGTTTTGATACCGAGATCAGATATAAAAATCAACAACCCGACAACGGCTACAAAAATCAACAGATAGGTATACTCGCGACGCATGAATACCATCGCACCCCGGTGGATCTGGTCGCCGATTTCAGCCACCTTCCCCTCTCCCGCCGGATACCTCAAAATCATTCTGTACACGACAAATGCGGCAAACAAGCCGACAACACCCAGAATTACCGGTGAGTAGCTAATCATGAAAAGACTCCATTAAGAAGATAAAATCTGGAAAAAAAACGGATGCGAACTATATCCCCGATGGCCTCAAATTTCAATTGCCAATCCGGACATTGCCAATCCGGGCAAAAAAGACGCACAACTTGCACATAATCCTATTGGATGGCATGATGCCTGAAACCTTTCCGATAGAACATGGACTATGACTCGCCATAAACTCCCCATCGGCATACAGGATTTCCGTACCATCCGGGAACAGGATTGCTACTACGTCGACAAGACACCACACATCCAGCGGCTGCTCGAAATGGGGAGTTTCTATTTCCTGTCTCGTCCGCGCCGCTTCGGCAAGAGTCTGCTGATCGATACATTACAGGAACTGTTCGAGGGCAATGAAGCCCTGTTTCAGGGGTTGCATATCCATCCGCACTGGGACTGGTCGGTCAAACATCCCGTGGTGCGATTGAGCTTTGATGGCAAGTACAACGAGCCTGGCGAACTGGATGGCGACATTATCGAGCAGTTGGAAAGTGTAGAACGTCGTTACGGACTCACTCAAGCCACTGAGTCGCACACCGGCCCCCGCCGTCTGAGAAACATACTGAATCGCCTGCATGCACAGACCGGGCGAAAGGTCGTCATTCTGGTAGACGAATACGACAAGCCCATCCTGGATGTACTGGATAACCCGGAACTGGCCAAAGCCAACCGCGATTACCTGAGGGGCTTCTACGGCATTATCAAGGGCAGTGCCCGCGATGTCCGTTTCGTCTTCGTCACCGGAATCAGTATGTTCTCGAAAGTGAGCTTGTTCTCCGGCCTCAACAACCTGGACAATATCAGCCTGGATTCAGAGTTTGCTACGATCTGCGGCTATACCGACAAAGACCTCGACACCGTATTCGCCCCGGAGTTACCCGGCCTGGACCGGGATCAAATCCGTAAATGGTATAACGGCTATCACTGGCTCGGAGAGGAGAAACTGTACAATCCATTTGATCTGTTGCTGTTGTTCCGCAAACGCCAGTTCGAGGCGCATTGGTTTGAGACCGGTTCTCCAACCTTCTTGTTCCGTATAATGGTAGAACGGGAAGTCAACCCGATGGAACTGGAGAATCGGACGACGAACGTTGTCGAATTATCAAAATTCGACGTGGATGACATCACCATTGATGCCCTGCTGTTCCAGACCGGCTACTTAACCCTTGTCGAACGAGAATGGGATGGTGCCCAGACCTTCTATACACTGGATTATCCGAACTTCGAGGTACGCCAGAGTCTGAATCAGGGACTATTGGGCTATCTGGGCAGGCAGGGACGGGAAGTATCGGAGAATGGCAAGGCATTGGCGCGTCTGCTGGTTGCCAATGACTTCGATGGATTCACGGAGCATCTGCAATCCTTCTTCGCCGGGATTCCGTATCAGTGGCAGGGCACTCAGAGTCCGGCTCGATATGAAGCCTGGTATGCGGGGATGTTATATGCCTGCTTTTGTACGATTGGTCTTACCCTTCGGGTAGAGGATTCCACCAGCCGGGGTCGGGCAGATATGGTGGTATTGCATGGAGATCAGGTATTCGTATTTGAGTTCAAGATGTCGGATACAGACAGCAATAGTGAGGATACGGCACAACAGGCGATTGAACAGATACAGGAGAAGGGTTATGCCGACAAGTACCGCAGCCAAAACCAACCCATCCATCTGATCGGCATAGCGTTCAGTGCCAAAGAACGGAATCTGGCCGCAGTGAAAGTAGTTTTGGCTTGAAATCACTTCTCCCCTAACAATGAACACCAATCCCGCGATAGAGAAGTGTTGTTTTTGGACAAATAGCAGTACATCTCAAAGGCCCACCTACTCTTTAATACTGCACCTGAAACGTCGGTTTATTCGCTTGTTTTCCTGGCCCTCGGATGCGCTTTATCATAAACCTGCGCGAGATGCTGGAAATCCAGGTGCGTATAGATCTGGGTTGTGGCGATGTCTGCATGCCCCATCATCTCCTGAACCGCTCTGAGGTCACCACTCGATTCGAGTAGATGACTGGCAAAGGAATGCCTCAGCATGTGGGGATGTAATCGTCGTCCCAACCCCTTGATTTTAGCCCATCGGTTAAGCCGGTACTGGATGCTGCGGACACTCAGTCGCCCACCCCTCGTATTGACGAACAGGGCTCGCTCGGTTTCGGTTGCGATCTGGCAACGCTTCTCCAGCCAGTTAGCAAGAGCTTGTGCCGCCTTGCTTCCCACCAGGGCGATCCGCTGTTTGTTACCCTTGCCAGTAACCAGAATACGGTTCTGATCAAAATCAATTGAATCTGCATCCAGCGAGGCCAACTCCGACAGCCGCAGCCCGGTCGAATAAAAAAGCTCCAGCATTGCATGATCCCGGACCGAAAGAACGGAGTCGTCATGCTGATCCAGCAATCCGCTCAACTCATCCACGCTCAGTGTCGTCGGCAACCTGCCCGGGGACTTGGGAGCGCTGGCGCCGGTGAAAGGATTGATCAGCGCGTATTCATTTTTCAGGAGATATTGATAAAAGGTGCGACAGGCCGACAACAAACGCCGGATACTACGACCGGACAAACCCTTTTGGTGCAATCCGGCCAGAAAGGAACGGACATCGTGAACAGTCAATCTGTCCCAGTCGGTCACCGCCTTTTGACTGGCGTAGTCGTGCAGTTTCTGTAAATCCCTGCTGTATGCCGCAAGGGAATGATCAGACAATCTTCGCTGCCGTTTCTTAAGTTCCAGAAACTTCTCTATTTTCTCCTGTAATGGACTCATTATGGATGCAGTCGACCCTGGAGGTAACCACCAATCAATAGCCCGAGCCGATCCAGAAACATCACTCCGACATCTGGCACAAACCGGGTGCGGGAATGCGACCCCAGCGCCATTACACCGAGCCATTCACCCTCGAACAATAATGGCACAAAGGCACAAGACTGGACAGATTGGCTGCCCTGCCCGAAAATTGACTCGCGCAAGGCACTCGCAAGCCGATCATCACAAACCGAACCTTTATGCGCCACTCTCTGGCGCATCGCGTCATAGCGACGTTGATCCGGGTCGTTTGGGTCGGATTTCAAAATAATCACAGATTCCTCGACATCGAACTGCTGTTCCATTAATTCGTTCACCGTTTGTACAGCGCTGTCGTCACGCTCCTTGCTCGCAAGCAGGCTGATTGCAACCTGGAGAAAGTCGGATTCGAGTTTCTGGTTATTTCTGACTCCATCGACAATCAATTCGATTTTAGCCTGATGGTGAGTCAGTCTGTCTCTCAGCACCTGCAACTGCCTTTCATAAAAAAGGGCGCGACTGCCCGCATCACCCAGGCCCAATTCAACCAGCAAACCTTCGCGCTGCTCAAAAAAATCCGGGTTCGCTTTCAAATAGTCTATGACTTCATCAGGTTTTTGCATATCTGTCTAAAGTAGTGTGGGCATTCTCCTCAGCAGGATTATAAACCACATTCCCGGCGAACACCTCATGCACCGACCCGCGCAGGAAAACCGGGGCGTCCTCCTTCTCCCAGCTAACCTGAACGCTACCACCGGGCAATGTCACCATCACATCGGATTGAAGTTGACCGTTCCGAATTCCGGCCACCACTGCGGCGCTGGCTCCGCTGCCGCATCCGAGAGTTTCTCCGACCCCTCGCTCATATACCCGCAATTTGATCTGACGCGCAGACACGGTTTGAGAAAACCCGACATTGACTCTGTCAGGGAAGGCCGGATGACACTCCATCAACGCCCCCAATCCCGCGACATCCGCGCAATCCACATCGTCCACCGCAATCACACAATGAGGATTACCCATCGACAGGGCACTGAACTCAACTTCTCCCAACGCCGTATCCACCCGATAATGCGAAGCCGCCTCCGGCGCCAGAAACGGGATTTGTCCGGGAGCAAAGTCGGGCCGCTCCAGTTGTGCGGTAACCGTGCCATCCGCATGGGTCTCAAGCGTCATTTCTGTGGTACGGGTTTCAACATGAATAATCGTCTCGTCCGTCAAACCCTGAGTGTGCAGGAACCGCGCGAAACACCGGGCACCATTTCCGCATTGTCCCGGCTCTGAGCCATCGCTATTGAATATCCGCATCCTGAAATGGTTGTCGGGTCGCCCTTTCTCGGCCACAATAATCTGGTCACAGCCGATACCGAAATGCCGATCTGCAATAAATGTGGCAATATGCGGGGTAATTCTGATATTCTCGGCGACTCCGTTCAACATGACGAAATCATTACCCATTGAGTGCATTTTTGTGAAATTCATGTTTATCATTGAATCAACCCGGCCTGCTTTCCAACAACATCCTGCCAGCGCACAGGGTTTCTGAAGGATAAGGCAACTTGTCAGTCATCACAAACAGTTCATACAAGAGACGCCCATTGAAATCATTTCTCGGGAAAGTTCGGGCTATGCCTGCCTTGCCGCGCCAGATATTTGGTATGCTGCTGCTCATAGGTGGCATGTTCTGGTTTCTGCCAGTACTGGGGCTGTGGATGATTCCATTGGGCCTGGTGATTCTCTCAGTGGATTTCCAGTGGGCAAGAAAGTGGCATCTGTCGATTCAGGTCTGGCTCCGAAAGCGTCGTAGCCGCAACAATTCAGGGTAGCCAACCCGAACCCACGGGATTTCAAACCAGACTATCCACTGGCCTTTGACCGCTCCCGAATCAGCGCCATTCCCTTCAGCAAATTAAATGCCTCCTTGAGTTGATTGTCATTGTCGATCAACTCAAGGTTTGACAAAAGCGTCGGGGCATCCTCATCGCTCTCGCCCTCACTGTCCAGATGATGCACCAGATCAGATTCCCGAACAGATGACCGGGCACTGTCCGTCCTTGTGATTTGAGTCTGCTCGGTCACAATATCGGGAGTAATTCCTATCGCCTGAATGGATCGGTTCAATGGCGTGTAATAGCGTGCAGTGGTAATTTTCAGCGCGCCACGATCACCCATCGGGATGATAGTTTGCACCGAACCCTTGCCGAAGGTTTTGGTGCCCATGATGATCGCGCGTTGATGGTCCTGCAGGGCGCCGGACACAATTTCTGAGGCCGAGGCAGAACCGCCATTAACCAGAACGACCATCGGAGCGCCATCAATAACATCGTCGGGCAAAGCGCTATAACTTTGTGCGGATAGCTCCGTCCTGCCTCTGGTGGAAACGATTTCACCCTCGCTCAGAAACAGGTCGCTGACCGCCACAGCACCCGCCAGCACACCACCTGAATTATTCCGAAGATCAAGCACGAAACCCTCAAGATCCGCACCATTCCTGTCTTTCAATTCGGCGATTCTGGTGCGCAGACTTTGAGCGCTGCCACTCTGGAAGCTCGATAACCTGGCATACCCAAAACCGGGTTGTAAAAGGTGCGCCTTCACGCTGGCCGCCTTGATAATGGCTCGTACCAGCGTCACTTCGATGGAATCAGGCTCGCCTTCACGGGAAATAGTCAGGCTGATCTCGGAGCCGGGCGGGCCGCGCATCTTATCCACCGCCTCTTTCTGGCTCATACCCCGAACCGGCACTCCATCCAGCATCAGAATCAGGTCGCCCGGCTGAATCCCTGCATGAAATGCGGGCGTACTGTCCATCGGGCTGATCACCTTGATCAACCCGTCCTCTATGGTCACCTCAACCCCCAATCCACCGAACTTCCCGTCTGTCGAAATTCTGAGTTCCTTGAGCTCTTCCGGCTCCAGAAATGACGAATGCGGGTCCAACTCTCTCACCATACCGTGAATGGCGCCTTTGAGCAAAGTCGAATCGTCAACCTGATCTACATATTCGCTTTTGATTTTGCCGAATACTTCCGAGAAAATCCGCAGATCTTCCAGCGGCAAAGCCTTGTTCGCCTCATCCTGGGCAAACGATGAACCCGGCAAGCCGATAACCAGAAGCAGACAGAGCCTGATTCCTGTCAATCGTATAACTCTTGAAAACATTTCTGAAAATATTCCTGAAAAATAATCCAACGCTTGTGCGGTGATTCGATTCTAGACGGACAGTGTACCACTAACCATTGACCGACTTCAGTATTACCAGAGAATGTTATTAGTGTACAATCCGGCAACGATCCAATCTCATCCGTCAGCCAATGTATATCGAATTCATAACCGAGTACTGGTATTTGTTTGCCATGTTGCTGGTTATCGTGTTTTTGTTGAGTATGCACAGTGTGGGCGACCCTCGAACGGTTGCACCGGCGCAACTACCCCAGCTCCAGGCCAGGGAAAACGCGGTAATCGTCGATCTCAATGAGGCCGAAAAGTTTAAAAGCGGACATATTTCCCAGGCTGTCAACATCCCGTTCAGTGTACTGGAAAATTCCCTCAGCAAGCTGAAGAAATATCAGAAAAAAGCCGTCGTGCTGACCTGTGATACCGGGAATAACTCAAAAAAGGCCATGGCATTTCTCAAAAAGAACGAATTTTCCGACATCTACCTGCTTTCAGGCGGACTCAACGCCTGGAAAAAAGAAAACCTGCCTCTCGAAAAGAGTTGACATTGCACACACAACACAGCACACCTCCACCACTATGAAATTTTCCGTAAAAAAAATCTACCTGAAAGACGCTTCATTTGAATCCCCTTCCACACCCACTATATTTACCCGCACCGACATCAGGCCCGAATACGATTTTCAGGTGTTAATTGATTATCGCTCCCTGAATGAAAAAGCGGGACTGGCGGAAATAATCCTCAAAACCACCGTCACCTCCAGGCATGAAGAGACCATCCTGTTTCTCGCCGAAGTCCTTCAGGCAGGAATATTTGAAATTGAACATCCAGACAAGGAAACCTGGCAGATCATAGTGGAAGTGACCTGCCCCCAGATTCTCCTGCCATTTGCTCGCGAAGAACTGAACAGCCTGATCACCAAGGGAGGATTCAATCCTTTTTTGATCGACCCGATCAATTTCGAATCCCTTTACCGTGCCAAAAAGGAACAGGAATCCTCTACCGACGCGATGACACGGAATTGACCATTGCCACGCCCCGATCAGGTCACCGTTATCGGAGCAGGCTCGTGGGGAACCTCTCTTGCCGTCCTTCTGTGCCGCAACATCAACCGCGTCACACTATGGGGACACAATCCCGATGCCCTGTATCCGATCATCCGCAACAGGCGCAATGACCGTTATCTCCCGGGAATCAACCTGCCTGACAATCTCTCCGTTGAACCCGACTGCGACCAGGCAATCAACGATGAACTGTGTTTTGTAGTCGTCGTACCCAGCCATGCTTTTCATCAGACGCTGAGCAACCTGAAAACCCGAATCGAAACCCTCGGCAGGAACCCCGCATCCGCAACCCTGGTCTGGGGCACCAAAGGCTTTGACACACACTGTGGCGGTCTGTTGAGTGATAGCGCAACCCGGATATTCCCCGAAACTGAAAAACTGGGAGTGCTATCCGGACCCAGCTTTGCTCTGGAAACCGCCAGACTGCTTCCCACCGCATTGACACTGGCATCAAAATCAGCCGTGCATGCCCAATCCATGGCAACATGGTTCCGAACCCCCTTTACACGGGTTTATTTCAGCGATGACCCGACCGGCGTACAGTTGGGCGGAGCTATCAAGAATGTGATGGCGATTGCCGCCGGCATCAGCGATGGACTGGGCTACGGTGCCAACGCCAAAGCCGCATTGATTACCCGTGGACTGTCGGAAATGTCCCGGCTCGGTGTCGCTCTGGGCGGAAAACCTGAAACCTTCATGGGATTGACCGGTGCAGGCGACCTGATTCTGACCTGTACAGATGATCAGTCGCGCAATCGCCGATTTGGCTTGGGGCTGGGTGCGGGACGGTCACAGGATGAAATAGCTGGAGAAATCGGACAGGAAATCGAAGGCATCCACACCGTCACCGAATTATTCAAACTCAGCCGCCAACACAAGATCGACATGCCAATCACCGAACAGGTCTATAACATTGTCTGCCACAACGCCAACCCGGGCACCGCAGTGGAGAAACTGCTCCAGCGCGACCCGGCGCCGGAATTTTAGATAGTTGCACGTGGCCCGCGCCGGACGACTCAATCGTAACTATGCTGATCGCACGGGAATGTCCCCTGCCTGACCTGGGTTACGTAATCCTCAAGCGCCCCCTGTATGCCGGCCGGATTCCCCTGCAGAAAATTCTTCACAAATTTCGCGGTTTTACCCGGATAAAGCCCGAGCAGGTCATGCCAGACCAGGACCTGTCCATCAGTGCCCGCACCCGCACCGATTCCGATAACCGGCACCTTGACCGATTCAGTCAGTTTCTTGCCGAGAGTCCTGGGGACGCACTCGATCAGAATGATGCTGGCTCCCGCCTGCTGCAGGATTTGCGCCTCTTCTATAATCGCCTGCCCCTGTTCCGGGTCCCGCCCCTGCACCCGATAACCACCCAGATGATTAATGGATTGTGGAGTAAGACCAATGTGTGCACACACGGGAATGCCTCTTTCCGTCAATAATCGCGTGGTTTCCCCCAACCAGCCCCCACCTTCGAGCTTGACCGCATGCGCCCCCTCCCGCATCAGTATCGCAGCATTTTCCAGACTCTTCGATTCCGAGTAATAACTCATGAAAGGCAGGTCGGCAATAATCAGAGCACCCAGATTGCCACGCTTCACACAGCGAACATGATAAGCCATATCCTCGATCGTGACCGGCAGACTGCTGTCATGACCCTGTATCACCATGCCCAGAGAATCTCCAACCAGCAACACTTCCATGCCCGCATGACTGGCCGCCCAGGCGCTGCAATAATCATAAGCAGTCAGGCAAGCGAATTTATTACCCTCCCGCTTGATCCGGTTCAAGGTATTGATCGTGACCGCATGTTGAGCGCCGGACTGAACTGACATTTCGGTTATCGCATGAGAAAATGACTGTGTATACAGCCAATCATACTGCATCCAGCCCCGTAAACCAATTTCGTTTCATGGCCGTTTCCGCACGAATCAGGAAAGTCTCACAGATTTCCAAACCCGTGCACCAGTTTTCTACTTCTGAACTGTCATTTTCATTTGCCCTGAACATAGTCTTAATTTACACTTCGTCCCTGTTTAATACATGGTAATCCGATGGCAAAAGAAGAAGGCATAGAAATGGAGGGCACGATTATAGAAGCCTTGCCCAACACATTGTTTCGAGTGGAGCTTGAAAACGGGCATGAGATCATTGCGTATATCTCCGGGAAAATGCGTAAGCACTATATCCGGATACTGCGTGGCGACAAGGTAACCGTCCAACTCACCCCGTATGATCTGACCAAGGGCCGCATCGTCTTTCGCGTCCGCTAATGCACAGAATAATCAAGGGGGCGCAACGTCCGGCAACAAGGCCGTAACGAATTCATCCGCATCAAATGGCCTCAAATCCGGTAGCCCTTCCCCAACCCCGATATACCTGACAGGTAAATCGAATCGGTGCGCCAGCGCGATCACAATGCCGCCACGGGCCGTACCATCCAGTTTTGTAACACACAGGCCGGTCAGTGGAATCGAACGGTTGAAGCTCTCAACCTGGGAAAGCACGTTCTGACCATTACCCGCATCAACAGTAAGATACACGTCATGCGGCGCGGTTTCCTCTGTTTTTCCCAGTACTCGTTTGATCTTGGCCAGTTGCGCCATCAGGTCGCTGTGAGTATGCTGTCGCCCCGCCGAATCAATCAACAGATAATCAACACCCCTGGCTCTGGCGGCACTGTACGCATCGAATGCAACCGCTGCAGCATCAGACCCATGCGCCTGGGAAATCACCGGTATCTCCAGTCTCTCCCCCCAGGTCTGAAGCTGTTCAATCGCGGCGGCGCGAAAAGTATCGCAAGCGGCCATCATGACCGATTGACCATCTTGCCTCAACCGATTCGCCATTTTCGCCAGCGTCGTGGTCTTGCCGACCCCATTCACGCCGACCATCAATATGACATGGGGGTTTTGAGGAGTGCACGGAGTCTCCTCTCGCTGACTTTCGTTCAGGATGGCCAGAATGATCTGCCTGAGGGCACTCATCGCCTGCTCCGAAGAGTCGTAATGACCGGACCTGGCCTCACCGCGCAACCTGTCAACGATCAGTCGGCTGGTAGCCACGCCCAGATCCGCCATAATCAATTGATCCTCAATCTCGTCAAACAACTGATCGTCCAGCTTCGGCTTCGACGCGAACAGACCCATCAAGCCGGAGGACAGGACCTGCCGGGTTTTCGCAAGCCGTGAAAATATTCCCTGATTCAATGCCATGGTTTACTGAACTGAAAATGTATCAACACACAGGCCAATCTGATGTCTACTCATTGGTACTGTAAAAACGGGGGTTGTATCGTATCATTGTCACCTGGAATTTCATTGTTTATCTGGATTATTTTCTTGCAAAAACCGGGCCAACTCAGAATTATAGGTGGGCAATGGCGAAGTCGTGTCATCCGCTTTCCTCAACTTCACAATTTACGACCTTCTCCGGATGCGGTCAGAGAGACATTGTTCAACTGGCTATCTGGACATATCCCGGACAGCGTCTGTCTGGATCTGTTCGCAGGAAGCGGGGCATTCGGCTTTGAAGCGGTTTCACGAGGCGCCCGTAAAGCCGTACTGGTGGAAAGCAACCGGCGCGCCGTCCGCCAACTCCACGAAACCAGCCAACTGCTGGATGCCGACAACCGGATTGAAATACAGCATAATCGGGTTGAGGATTACTTCAAAAGCGCCGATGACAAATTTGACCTGGTATTCATGGACCCCCCTTTTCAACCGGGGCAGATTGAGATGACCTGCCAGGGGCTGCTCGGAAGCGGTTGCCTGCAACGCGAGGCTCTGGTCTATATCGAGTCAAAGAAGTCAAATATTCCCTTACCCATTCCCGAAACCTGGCATATTATCCGTCAGGTTGAGCGAGGATTGGTACGATCCACACTGATTCACATTCAGGATTGAAGATAAATGAAAAAAACCGTGGTCTACCCAGGCACTTTCGATCCGATAACAAATGGTCACAGCGACCTGTTGCGTCGCGCCGCCCAAATGTTTGATCGCATCATATTAGCCATCGCACATAACCCTGAAAAATCTCCCTTGTTTTCAATGGAAGAACGAATCGAACTGGCCCGCAGCGTAGTAGGTAAAACCGATAATATCGAGGTCACCGGATTTTCCGGGTTGCTGATCAATTTCGCTAAAGAACAGGACGCGACCGTGATTCTGCGTGGCTTACGCGCAGTATCGGACTTCGAATACGAATTCCAGTTAGCCTTGATGAATCGAAAACTCGACAGTAGCATCGAAACGGTTTTCCTGACGCCTGCGGAAAACCAGACCTTCGTCTCGGCAAGCCTGGTCAAGGAAATTGCACGCTACGGTGGCGACATCAGTAAATTCGTGCATCCCGATGTCTATGACGCCCTGATTGACAAATTCAGTCAATCTTTCCCGACTTGATTCCCGAACGTCCCGGATTCCATGGCTCTTCTCATCACTGACGAGTGCATCAATTGTGATGTCTGTGAGCCTGAGTGCCCCAATGATGCGATTTATCAGGGCGAAATCATTTATCAGATTGACTGGAAGCGGTGCACGGAATGTGTAGGCCATTTCCAGACTCCCCAATGTGTCGAGGTCTGTCCGGTTGATTGCATCCCGATTGACCCCAACCATATCGAAACCGATGATCAACTCCGACTGAAATATCAGCGTCTCACCCAGCCCCCCGATGAGACTGCCTGAATCTCCCGACTGCCTGCAGGACCAACCGGCAATGACTCGCCCGTTACACAAAACACAGTTCATTAAGCTGGGCCACCGATTACACGAGATAGGCAAACGGAAACATCACAGACACGCAATCGTCCTTTGTGGCGATAGTAACTGGGGCTGGTCTTTGGCGCAGGATTTGTGCGAGCCTTTTACCAAACCGGACAAACAGAATATCGTCCTGATATCCGACCCGGATCATTCGCCACTGCCTTCGACAAAAACCCGGCAATCCATTGGAGTCAGTCAATGCCGTAATCACCTGGGTAGCGAATACGATGTAGTTCTCGTTGACTGCCACAGTGGATTTGAACCGGACGCACTCGGCATTCTCGCCGGAACCATCCAGGCGGGAGGGCTGCTGATTCTGATGGCTCCCGCGCTCGCTCACTGGCCGAAAATCCGGGATTATCTGTTTGCAAGGTGCATACCCCATGGCCTCTCACCACCCCGGCACAGCCGCTATATTGAACGCCTGATACGCAAAATCCGGTCTTGCGAACACTGCATCCTGATTGAACAGGACAGTAGCCCTCCGCCACTACCAGAACCTCCCCGCAGTCAATCCAGGCAGGCTCACCCGGATCACAGCGATCAGGCGCAAGCGGTCAATGCGGTAAAAAAGGTGGTTACCGGGCAACGGCGACGCCCTGTGGTTTTACTTGCCGACCGTGGACGGGGCAAATCCGCCGCCCTCGGGATAGCGGCAAGGGCTTTACTGGATAGCGGTCGGGTGCGTCGTATCGGAGTCTGTGGTCTGAACCGGAAATCAGTTCAAAATGTGTTCAAACACGCGCGGATTGATTCCAGCACGAAGGATGTCGCCCTGAAATTCATACCGGCAGATCGGCTGATCCGGGAAAGGGTGGATATCGAAATGCTGCTGGTTGATGAAGCGGCGACCCTGCCGATTCCTGTGCTCACGAAAATCCTGAAAATCTACCCGCGAATCGCATTTGCCAGCACCGTGCATGGCTACGAGGGTACAGGCCGTGGTTTCGCAACCCATTTCGGGAAATTGCTGGACCAATACACCAGAGGATGGAAAAAGTGCGTGCTGCGTCACCCGGTGCGGTGGGCAGAGCAGGACCCGGTGGAGAAGTTCCTGTTCGACATCCTGCTTCTGGACGCTGAGCCCGATTGCGCCACGCGGGAAAAGCATTCGGTGTCAAACATCCATATAACAGCCGTTGACAAGAACCAGCTGGCCGCCTGTGAACCCCGATTGCGGGAAGTGTTCGCGCTGTTGACTCAGGCGCACTACCGTACCTGCCCGAACGACCTCCGGTATTTGCTGGATTCCCCCAACCTGGATATTTACTGCGCCGATTTCCAGGATCAAATATCCGGGGTTGCGCTGGTATCTGTCGAAGGTGGCCTGTCGGAAACCCATGCCCGGAAAATCTGGGGCAACCGATCACGGCCAGTGGGTCACCTGTTCGCCGAATTGCTTGCCGCACAGTCAGGATTCCATGAAGGCGCACAGCAAACCACTGCCCGGATCGTTCGGATTGTCGTTAAACCAGAATATCAACGCAGAGGCATCGGCAGCGCTTTGATCCATGAGATCGCGAACCAATACAACGCCCTGGACTCATTGAGCGCATCGTTTGCAGCGGATGCGCCATTAATCCGGTTCTGGGCCAAAAACGGGTTTTCGCCTGTGCGCGTTGGATTCAGCCAAAGCGCCAACACCGGCGCCCCGTCCTGCGCGTTGATGTGCCCTCTTTCCGAACAGGGGAAACGGCTGGCATACCGGGCACAAGACAAGTTTCGGAAAAACCTCCCGATCCATCTGAAAACCCGCTATCGGGACATGGAACCAAAGCTGATTATCGAAATTTACAACTCGTTGTTTCATCAGGACTACCATTACGCACCCACGCAGGATGAACTGACCGACCTCGTCGGGTTTGGTTTCGCCTACCGCAACATGGACGATATGCCCAACACCCTGTCCAGGTTTTGTCAGTATCTGCTTACCACAGACGAAGACCTCGAAGAAATAGACGCAACCCTGCTGATTGAACGTATCCTTCAGGCAAAACCCTGGCGACAGTGCAGGTCACTCGCACCCCCACAAGGAAAAAAACACGGCAAAGCCCGGCTACGGGCAGTAATACGAAGCGGCCTTCTCAAGAATTTCCCAACCCGGACCCACTCGATCTGCCAGGCCTACGGACTGCCCGATCCATCACCCTGCAAGGGTGAGAATCCACAATGACACAGACAAGCAAAGATTTAATTGACGCAGGAGAAAAAATTGCAGCATCCGTGATAACAGTACACAACAGAGCCGCTCTACTCTTTATAAGAGGGTATAGCATTCAGTGCCAAAGACCGGAATCTGGCCACAGTGAAAGTCATCCCGGCCTGAAAACAACCCCCCACCAAATCCGCTTCGCACGATTTGACTCCCCCTCAAGGGGGAGTGATTTCCTCGCCCCAACCATCCGTCTTTCCCTGATAAGCGGGAATCCACAACAATATGGATGCTGTAATTACCGATGCGTAGGGGCGCCCCTTGTGGGTGCCCGCTATCGTTGATACCCGTCCCAACATTCGCGGGAGGGCACGGAGACCCTCCCCTACGATAACGGGCTGGCAATCCATCACAACCACCATCCAACATCATTCCCTCCTGATCAGCATGACGGCCGTCCATGCGTACTTGCACCCGACTGCATTGGGTGGCATGATGCCTGAAACCTTCCTCATAAGAACACGGATAATGATTCGCCATAAACTCCCCATCGGTATCCAGTCCTTCCGCGCCATTCGGGAACAGGACTGCTACTATGTCGACAAGACGCCACATATCCAGCGACTGGTCGAAATGGGCAGCTTCTATTTCCTGTCTCGCCCACGTCGATTCGGCAAGAGTCTGCTGATCGATACATTACAGGAACTGTTCGAGGGCAATGAGCCTCTGTTTCAGGGGCTCGCTATTCATGAGCACTGGGATTGGTCGGTCAAACATCCGGTGGTGCGATTGAGCTTTGATGGCAAGTACAACGAACCGGGAGAACTGGATGGCGATATTATCGAACAGTTGGATATCGTCGAACGCCAGGCTGGCCTTGAACCTGCCCAATCCTCAGTGTCAGCACCCAGACGCTTGCGGACCCTTCTGAATCGCCTGCATCATGCCACTGGCCAACGGGCTGTCGTACTGGTAGACGAATACGACAAACCCATACTGGATGTACTGGATAACCCGGAAATGGCCAGAGCCAACCGGGATTACCTGAGGGGCTTCTACGGCATCATCAAGGGCAGTGCACGGGATGTCCGTTTCGTCTTCGTTACCGGCATCAGTATGTTCTCGAAAGTGAGCTTGTTCTCCGGTCTCAACAACCTCCTGAATATCAGTCTGGATCCGAGATATGCCACTATTTGCGGCTATACCGACAGAGACCTCGATACCGTATTCGCCCCGGAGTTACCTGGACTTGACCGCGATCAAATCCGTAAATGGTATAACGGCTATCACTGGCTCGGAGAAGAGAAACTGTACAATCCATTTGATCTGTTGCTGTTGTTCAACAGTCATCATTTCAAGTCTCATTGGTTTGAGACCGGTTCCCCGACTTTCCTGTTTCGAGTCATGATGGATCGGGAAATCAGTCCACTGGAACTGGAGAATCGTATCTCTGATGAAGACTTGCTCTCCACCTTTGATATAGATGACATCACCATTGATGCCCTGTTGTTCCAGACCGGCTACTTAACCCTTGTCGAACGAGAATGGGATGGTGCACGGACTCTCTACACGCTGGATTACCCGAACTTCGAGGTACGCCAGAGTCTGAACCATGGATTGCTCGGTTATATCACAGGACGCAGAATCGAAACAGCAGATCAGGGCGATGAACTGGCGCGTCTGCTGGTTGCCAATGACTTCGATGGATTCACGGAGCATCTGCAATCCTTCTTCGCCGGGATTCCGTATCAGTGGCAGGGTACTCAGAGTCCGGCAAGATATGAAGCCTGGTATGCCGGGATGTTATATGCCTGCTTTTGTACAATTGGTCTTACCCTTCGGGTAGAGGATTCCAGCAGCCGGGGTCGGGCAGATATGGTGGTATTGCATGGAGATCAGGTATTCGTATTTGAGTTCAAGATGTCAGATACAGACAGCAACAGTGAGGATACGGCACAACAGGCGATTGAACAGATACAGGAGAAGGGTTATGCCGACAAGTACCGCAGCCAAAACCAACCCATCCATCTGATCGGCATAGCGTTCAGTGCCAAAGACCGGAATCTGGCCGCAGTGAAAGTCATCCCGGCTTGAAAACCTCGTCCAACCCAACCCCCCCACCCGCTCCCCGGTGGGCTTCGCCCTTGTATCGCGGACTCCCCCTCAGGTGGGGAGTGATTTCAACGCTTTGACAAATTCGGCGTTCTCCTCCCGGTCTCCTACGGTCACACGCAGACAATTCTCAAGTAAGGTGCCTTCTGCATGCAGATTCTTGATCAGCACGCCCTGTTCTATCAGGCCACTGAATATCCGGTTGCCATTCGATGAAACCCGAAACAGTAAAAAATTAGTCTCGCTGGGGAAAACTTCTACCCCGGGGATTTGTGTTAATTGCTCAAACAGTATGGCGCGGTTTTGCAGGATTTGTGCTGATTGATGCTCGAATGCCGGATAGTGCCGCAGAAAACAGTGAGCGCTGGCCTGGGTCAGTGCATTGATGTTATAGGGCAGTCTCAGCTTCTCCAGTTGCTCCAGCCATCCGCGATGACCTGCCATGAGTCCCAGCCTCAACCCGGCGAATCCGCTCTTGGACAGGGTACGCAGTACCAGCAGGTTCGGGTGCCTGGCAATCGCATCCAGCCAGCTTTGACCGCTGCAAAAAGCGAAATACGCCTCATCCAGAACCACCAGTCCGGGAGCCTGCTCCAGCACCCGTTCAACAGACTCAGGCTCAAAGCAGTTTCCGGTCGGATTATTCGGGTACGCCAGAAAAACACAGGCTGGCTGCTGTCTCTCTATCGCATCCAGGAGTTTGTCGGCATCCAGCGAGAAATCATCATTCAATGATACTCCGACAAACCGGGTTCCTGTCATCACGCTGATCTGGCGATACATGGAGAAAGAAGGCTCCGGGGAGATGAATACCCGACCCGGACCACCGACCAGCATCGCAATCAACTGGATCAGTTCATCTGAACCATTACCCAGCATAATCTCGCACCGATGCGGAATCTGAAGACACTGGCGCAACATGGATTTCAACGCCGCACTGTCAGGGTCCGGATAGCGGTTGACCTCGACATCGGCGAGCACCGACAGCCACTCTTTGCGGATGGATTCAGGTGCGGGCCAGGGGCTTTCCATCGCATCCAGTTTGATCAGTCCATCGGCGGGTGTAACTGAATAGGCTCGTAACCCCAGAACCTCCGGTTTTACCCATCGCTGGATCAGCCAGTCAGTCATTGTAATTCGTCGTTCCCGCTTTTGTGCGAAGGTTCGATCCGGTATCTGGCCGATTGTTCGTGAGCAGTCAAGCCTTCGCTGTGCGCCAGCCTCGCGGCGGTAGCCGCCATTTGGATGGCACCCTGCCCGGATACCTGAATCAGGCTACTGCGCTTTTGGAAGTCGTAGACTCCCAAAGGAGAACTGAATCTGGCCGTGCCGGAGGTCGGCAGGACGTGGTTCGGTCCAGCGCAATAATCGCCGAGTACTTCGGCACTGTATTTACCGACAAAAATAGCACCCGCGTGCTTGATCCCGGCGACCAGATCAGCCGCATTCTCCACCATCAGCTCCAGATGCTCCGGCGCAATGTGGTTGGCAACTTCCACAGCCTGTGCCAGGTCCTCTACCAACACAAGGCCGCCATTGTCAGACAGGGAATTCCTGATAATATCCTTGCGCTGCAATGGCGCAATCAGCTTGTCAATGGATTGTATGATACGGTCAGCCATGGATTTTGATGGAGTAATCGCAATCGACTGAGCCAACTCGTCATGTTCCGCCTGGGCAAACAGGTCCATCGCCACCCAATCCGGGTTGGCAGATTCATCACAAATGACAACGACCTCAGAAGGCCCTGCGATCATGTCGATGCCGACATCTCCGAATACCATCTTCTTCGCAGTAGCTACCCAGGTGTTTCCCGGCCCCACAATTTTATCGACACGAGGCACGGTTTCAGTACCATAAGCCAGAGCCGCTACCGCCTGGGCGCCGCCGATAGTGTAAATCCGATCCACTCCCGCAATATGTGCGGCAGCAACCACCGTGTCATTGATTTCTCCACCGGGGGCAGGTGCCGTCATGATGATTTCATTCACTCCAGCCACTTTGGCGGGGATGACCGTCATCAGGACCGATGAAGGATAGGCAGCCTTGCCGCCCGGCACATACACCCCCACGCGCTCCATGGCACTGACGATCTGACCGAGTTTTGTGCCATCCGGTTCGGTGTAGCTCCATGAATGCAGCATTTCCCGTTGATGGAAAGCACGGATACGTCCGGCAGCCACCTCAAGGCAGTCTCTCAGGTCGTCATCCAGCCTGGCATGGCTATCGGCAATGGTTTGCGCGTCCAACTGGAGAGATTCCATGCAAGAGACCGGGTATTGATCATGCTGGCGCGTATACTCAATCAATGCCTGGTCGCCACGGCTCCTGACTCCGGCGATGATTGCTCCGACTGCCTGCTCGACAGCCTCATTGTGCCCGCTTTCCCGGTGCAGCAGTTTATCCAGTTCATCTACCGAGCCGGGCTCAGAATAAACGATTCGCTGTAACATGATAATATCGGTGAATCAGGTTATCGACCGAAGCGGATAATGTCCGGGCACCCTGCGAATATTAGCGCCCAGCAGGGTGAGCTTTTCCTCAATAAAATGATAACCCCGATCAATATGATAGATGCGGTCAATGACGGTGTCCCCGCGGGCAATCAAACCCGCCAGAATCAAGCAGGCTGATGCGCGCAAGTCGGTCGCCATCACCGGAGCAGCGTAGAGTTGATCCACTCCCTGTATGACCGCAATGTTGCCATCCAGGTCGATGTTGGCTCCCATTCGCTGAAGTTCATGGACGTGCATAAACCGATTTTCAAACACCGTTTCGACGACGGTGGCGGTGCCCTCGGCAACCGCATTAAGTAATACGAATTGGGCTTGCATGTCGGTTGGGAATGCGGGATAAGGTGCGGTACGGATATTGACCGACTGGATCCTGCCCTTTGGTGCTTTCAAATGAATCCAGCTATCCCCTGTTTTAATTTCGGCGCCAGCTTCACGCAATTTTTCCAGTATCGCGTCCAGTTGCTTCGGTATCACGTCCGTGACCGTGATCTCCCCGCCTGAAACGGTAGCGGCAACCAGAAATGTCCCGGCTTCGATTCGATCCGGGATCGCCCGATGATGGGCAGAACCCAGCTTTTCCACGCCTTCAATAGTGATTTCATCCGTTCCTGCACCTGCAATCCTTGCACCCATCGCATTCAGGCAATCCGCCAGATCAACTACTTCCGGCTCCTTTGCGGCATTCTCGATCGTGGTTACGCCCTCAGCCAGGGTGGCCGCCATCATCAGATTTTCAGTGCCGGTAACGGATATCAGATCCATGAAGATTCTGGCTCCTTTCAGCCGGGGGGCACTGGCCTTGATATATCCGCCATCCACTGTGATTCTGGCCCCCAGAGCCTCAAGTCCCTTGATGTGCATATTGACCGGCCTCGAGCCAATCAGACAACCACCGGGCAATGATACTTCTGCCTTGCCGAACCGTGCAATCAGTGGCCCGAGTGCCAGAATAGAGGCGCGCATGGTTCGCACCAGCTCATAGGGAGCGACTACGCTACTGACTCCGGATGCGTCCGCTTCGATCGACATCTTTTCGTTCACCCGGAGTTTCACTCCCAACTGACCCAGAAGCTCCATGGTCGTGGTGATGTCCTGCAGATGGGGGATATTGCTGATACTCAGTGACTCCTCAGTCAACAGGGACGCAATCATCAGAGGCAATGCCGCGTTTTTAGCACCTGAAATTCGTACTTCCCCCTTCAGGGGGATGCCACCGGTTGCAATCAGTTTGTCCACACTAATCCCAGCGATTGTCCTGGACATACACGACCCGGTCTCGAACCATTACCGGAAACGTGTCAATCGGCTCATAAGCGGGCGGCGCCGTAACAGCGCCGGTTTTAATACAGAAACGCGCGCCATGACGAGGGCATTCAATGTCATCGCCGATAATACAACCATCCGCAATCTCGCTGCCATCGTGGGTGCAAATATCCTCAATCGCGTACAGTTCACCAGCCAGATTGAATACCACAACCATGGCACCTTCAACGTCAACCACCTTACGCCCGCCGGGGGTGATCTCACTCTCGCCACATACTTCTACCCAGTCACCCATCCGTCACTCCCGAATCCTGAAACGTTGCGGTTAAATCAGGCCCAGTTCAAGCCGGGCAGCTTCACTGATCAAGTCGGGAGTCCAGGGCGGTTCCCAGACCAGTTCGACAACCGCGCCGCTGATACCCGGAACGAGTTCGACAGAACGCTCGACCATACCCGGAAACGTGTGCGCCACAGGACAGCCCGGCGCTGTCAAAGTCATATCGACATGGACAAACGAGCCATGGAAGGAGACATTGTATATCAGGCCAAGATCGTAGATATTGACCGGGATTTCAGGATCATAAACCGTCTTCAATGCCTCAATCACCCGCTCGCGCAATTCGTCTTCCGATACCCCGGTCTCGGATACGGCCGGGGCTGCGGGGGAGTGATTACCGGACTGCGGGCCGTTATCCTGATCGAATTGCTCCATGATTGCAGCAGGTTGGTGCCCGGGGCCGGGATCAAACTTTACTCGTTTCATCATATTTTATCCGGTACTCCTGTCGGCTTTTCGGTCTGCGGGAGCAATGATTTTATCCTCACTCTCCGCACTGACCAACTGCCGCCTCACAATTGACTCCAGATACCGGCGCAACGGTTCAATCTTCACTTCACTCAATACGTCATTGACAAAAGCATACGTGAGCAAGGCACGCGCCTCTTGCTCGCCTATACCTCGGGTACGCAAATAGAAAAGGGATTTCTCATCAATTTGACCGACCGTCACTCCGTGCGAACATTTCACATCGTCTGCGTAAATCTCAAGCTGGGGTTTGGTATCAATTTCCGCATTGCGGGACAACAGGAGAGTATTGTTAGACTGCGCCGCATCGGTTTTCTGAGCACCTTCATCCACCCGGACACGACCATGAAACACTCCACGCGCGCGCTGATCAAGAACTCCCTTGTAAATCTCCCGACTGCTGCAATTTTCGGCGGCATGCTTCACGTTGGTATGGTTATCCACATGTTGTCGACCGGACAGACTATAGACACCGAGCATATCACAGTGTGCTTCTGGCCCGTCCAGATTGATTTGCAGATCATTACGCACCAGAGCGCCTCCGAGTGTGATCGTCTGACAACTGAATCGACTCCGGGAAGACTGTTTCACCCAGACTCCGCAAACCTGATAAGCCGCGCTGGACTGACTCTGTACCAGATAATAGTCAAGCGAAGCGCCGTCCTCGAGCAATATCTCGGTAACACTGTTGGACAAGGTATTGTGGTCATTCCCGGACACATAGCGTTCGATGATCTGTGCCTGGCTTTGCGGGCCACAAACAATCAGGTTTCGGGGCTGGGAAATGGATAGCTGGGCGTGACCATAATGAATAATTTCAATCGGGCGGGGAAACTTCGCGCCAGCGGCAAAAGTGATGATCACGCCATCCCGGTACATGGCGTTGTTCAAGGCGGTAAATCCGTGACCGTTGTCCTGTATCACGCTGCCGAGCAAGGATTCGACAGTTTCAGGCATACGCTCCAGAGCCGAAGCAAACGATTCCACGTTGAATGGACCATTCCCTTGACCCGATTCTCCAGATTCACCAGGTTCACCGATACTGGATAACTGCGGATCAAACACTCCGTCCACAAACACCAGTCTGTGGCTTTCCAGCCCCTCGACTGCAAACGGCGACAAATCAACTGTTTGCTCCAGATGGTCCGACTCAGCCTCAAGCTCAAAGCGTTTGCCCGTGATCTCCCGAACCGATGTGTACTTCCAATCCTCATCCCGTAATGTAGGAAATCCGACCCGGCCAAACCGGGCCAGGCTTTTTGCTCTCTGGTCGTTTATCCAGTTGATGTTGTGTCCGGGCAAGCGGTCACGCAACCGATCAAACTGATCGATATAGCTCTCAGTGCCGGGCGCAATCAAGGAGTCAGGCTGCGACTGCATGTTCTTCAATCCATCCATAACCTTTTTTATCGAGTTCAAGGGCCAGGTTTTTGTCGCCTGAACGAATAATTCTGCCGCCTGCGAGAACATGGACAAAATCCGGAACAATATAATCGAGCAACCGCTGATAATGCGTGACTACGATCATCGACCGATCACTGCTACGCAATGCGTTGACACCGGATGCGACAATTTTCAGCGCATCGACATCAAGACCCGAATCGGTTTCATCGAGAATACACAGACGCGGTTCCAGCAACGCCATTTGCAGTACTTCATTACGTTTCTTCTCTCCGCCGGAAAATCCTTCATTGACCGACCGATATAAAAATTCCTGTTTCATTTCCACCATCGCCGCCTTTTCCTTGATCAGCTTGAGAAAAGTCACCGAGTCCAGTTCTTCCTCTTGACGATGTTTCCTGATGGCATTGATCGCGGTCTTCATCAGATACAGGTTAGACACTCCAGGAATTTCCACGGGATACTGAAACGCCAGAAACAAACCCTCCCGAGCGCGGATTTCCGGTTCCATCTCCAACAGGTCCTGACTCCGGTACGAGACCTCGCCGGCAGTCACTTCATAATTGTCCCGGCCAGCCAATACATTGGCCAGCGTACTTTTCCCGGAACCATTCGGCCCCATGATCACATGCACCTCTCCGGTTCCCACCTGCAGATTGACTCCCCGGAGAATCGGCTTGTCGTCGACGGCGACATTCAGATTTTCAATTTCCAGCATAGTTTGACGTTCCAATATATTTGTCAATAAATTTGAGTGAGCAAATCTCGCCTGGCGGCAGGGTACGATTTGATCACGTAACTGTTCAACCGTTAGCCAACGGCTCCTTCGAGACTGATGCCCAGCAATTTTTGCGCTTCCACTGCAAACTCCATCGGCAATTCCTTGAATACCTCCTTGCAAAATCCGTTGACGATCAGAGAAACCGCGTCTTCCTCCGACACGCCGCGCTGGCGGCAATAAAATAGCTGATCTTCTCCGATGCGGGAGGTCGTAGCCTCATGCTCCACCACGGCGGTGGGGTTCTTGACTTCGATATAGGGGAAGGTATGGGCGCCACATTGATCACCCATCAACAGCGAATCACACTGCGAGTAGTTACGAGCATTCTCGGACGTTTTCAGGACTTTCACCAGCCCCCGATATGCATTCTGGCCGCGACCGGCTGAAATCCCCTTGGACACGATAGTACTGCTGGAGTTTTTGCCGATATGCACCATTTTTGTGCCGGTATCCGCCTGTTGGTAATTATTGGTCAGGGCAACCGAATAGAACTCCCCGACGGAATGATCTCCTTCCAGCAATACACTGGGATACTTCCAGGTAATGGCTGAACCGGTCTCGACCTGGGTCCAGGATATTTTTGATCTCTCCCCCCGACAGGCCCCGCGTTTGGTCACGAAATTATAAATCCCGCCCTTGCCTTGCTCATCTCCAGGATACCAGTTCTGTACTGTGGAATACTTGATTTCCGCCCCCTTCATCGCAACCAGCTCAACCACAGCGGCGTGTAATTGATTTTCATCCCGTTGCGGCGCGGTGCATCCCTCGAGATAGCTGACATAACTGTCTTCATCCGCAATAATCAGAGTCCTTTCAAATTGACCCGTGTTCATCGCGTTAATACGGAAATAGGTGGACAGCTCCATCGGGCAGCGCACACCCTTCGGGATATAGACGAATGATCCCTCACTGAATACAGCAGAGTTCAGGGCCGCATAAAAATTATCACCGGCGGGCACCACAGAACCGAGATACTGCCGCACCAAATCGGGATGTTCCTGCAATGCTTCGGACAACGGGCAAAAAATAACCCCTGCCTCAGACAGGGTCTTTTTGAAGGTCGTAGCCACAGAAACACTGTCAAAAACCGCATCAACCGCGACCTTCACTCCGGCCAGCGCTTTCTGCTCATCTATCGGGATGCCGAGCTTCTGGTAAGTCTCCAGCAGCTTCGGGTCAACCTCATCCAGGCTATCCAGCAACTCCTTTTGCTTCGGTGCGGAAAAATAGCTGATCTGTTGAAAATCAATCGGTGGATAATGCACATGGGGCCACTTGGGCTCCTCCATTTCCAGCCACCGGCGCCAGGCTTGCAGCCTCCACTCCAGCAAGAAGTCAGGTTCCCCCTTCTTCGCCGAGATGGTTCGAATGACCTCTTCGTTCAGGCCGGGAGGCAGCGTGTCGGCTTCAATTTCTGTAACGAAACCTTCCACATATTCCCGTTGAACCAGGGTCGCCAGGTCTTTTTCCATTCTGGACATGATAAAGTTTACTCTGTTATCCGGTTTTCAAAAGCCGACGGTGAATCAACCAACTGCTGATTACTTAAATCCCCGGGGTTATTGATTCCACTCTGGCGCATCAGCTGCCCCAGCTTGATATTGGACAGAAATCCAACCAATTGAATACTCAACTCATCCCACAGCCCATGAGTCAGACATCGCTGGCCGCCCTTGCAATCCTGCTTGCCCTCACATTCCGTAATATCCAGCACTTCATCCACAGAAAGCACAATTTCCGCGATATTGATTTCATCCACATTCTTCGCCAGCCTATATCCCCCGCCGGGGCCGCGGGCTCCAGTCACCAGCGAAGACTTCCGCAGCTTGGAAAACAACTGCTCAAGATAGGACAGGGAGATTCCCTGATTATCTGATATACTTTTCAGCGTAACAGGCCCCCTGACCTGATTGACTGAAAGGTCAACCATGGCGGTAACTGCATATCTTCCTTTTGTAGTCAGTCGCATCTTGACGAATATCGTTATATCGGTTCAGGCAAACAGAATTTATGAGCCGTTCGGCCTTCAATGGATAATAACCGAGTATTTTACTAGGTTATTATCTGCAATACAATTATCCCTGAAGTAATATCCCAACCAGTCCCCGTGCCTTGAGTCTCTCTCCAATAACATGGTTTGCGGTACTGTTGGTCTGCATAACCAATGGCCTTGTTTTTGGCTCCGGCTGGAATCTCGCCGCATCCCTGATATTCAGCTATACCCTGATTGCCTTGAGCCTGATTGACATTGACCACCGGATTCTGCCCGACCGCATTGTGTTTCCGTTGCTCTGGAGCGGGTTGTTGATCAACTGCACGGCCCTGTTTACCGACTTGCAATCCGCCGTATTGGGCGCCGTCTCCGGCTATCTGGTTTTATGGTCCACTTATCACGCTCACCACTACCTGACCGGCAAGCGAGGCATGGGCTATGGGGATTTCAAGCTGCTCGCCGCCATCGGTGCCTGGCTGGGCTGGCAAATGCTGCCCGCAGTGATCTTGATCGCCTCTATTGGCGGACTGCTGGCTGCCGGGAGCTCAATGATTATTCGCAAACACAACCTGGATCGGCCAATCCCGTTCGGCCCCTGGCTGGCCCTGGGCGCATGGCTCATGATGATCCGGGGTAACCACCTCCTTGAATTCATCTATGACTCGTAAATCCGTGAAAATCGCCAGAATCGGGTTGACCGGGGGACTGGGTAGCGGCAAATCAACGGTCGCTGGAATATTCGGGAAACTCGGTGTCCAGATTATTGACGCAGACCAGGTCAGCCGGGAGTTGACCCGTCCCGGCTGCCGGGAATTTGACCGCATTGTCGAACACTTTGGAGACGGGGTGGTCGCCCCGGATGGAAGCCTGGACCGCGCCGGCCTTGGCCGAATCGTGTTTGCCGATTCACAAAAACGCGGTGTGCTCGAATCCATCCTGCACCCGCCTGTCAGGGAGAGAATGCACCAGAAAATCGAGCCATCTGTATACGGCTACTGTATCCTGGAAATCCCGTTACTCATTGAAACCGGCCAGTATCAGGATATGGACCGGGTGATCGTAGTCACCTGTGAGCGCAAAACAAAAACAGCACGTCTGTCCGCCGACAGGGGAATGAGTATCGCGGCGATTGACCGGATACTGGCAACCCAGACCGATGAACAGACCCGGATTCAATGTGCCGACGACCTCATCGACAATGACGGGGCACTCACCGAACTGGAAAATCAGGTACACCGCCTGCACAAACAATACCTCGCCCTGTACGGGGGGTAGCGTAAGAGACAGTCTGACGCGCCGTCCCGTCAACGGAATCGGTTATTCAGCCCTTCCAGAATACCGGGGAAACCAGCACCAGCAGGGTAAACAACTCCAGACGTCCGAGCAGCATTGCGAAAGTCAGGATAATCTTGCCACTGTCGGAAATGCTCCTGTAGTTATGTGCGACCTCACCCAGTCCCGGCCCCAGATTGTTCAACGAGGCCGCCACCGCAGTCCATGCCGTCAACAGGTCACAACCGGTTGCCAGCATCAAAATCAGCAATACGGTAAAGCTGAATATGTAAAGCGACAGAAACCCCCACACTGCGTTGATTACATTATCGGAAACCGGTTTGCCACCGAGTTTAATCGGAATCAGGGCGCTCGGGTGAACCAGCCGGGAAATTTCCCTCACCCCCTGTTTGAATAGCAATGTGATACGGACGATTTTCATGCCACCCGCGGTGGAGCCCGCACAGCCACCGGCCGTACTGAGCAGGATCAGCAATAACGGTACGAAGGTCGGCCATAACGAAAACTCCGCGGTAGTAAACCCGGTCGTGGTGACGATGGATATGGCCTGAACCGTTGCCTGAATCAGATTCTGCTCCAGAGTGTCGTAGGTACGATGGCTGGTCAACATGAATATAGTGACAATAACCGCCATCAATATCATACCGAAGTAGACTTTCGCTTCCGTATCCCTCAAGTAGACAGCGACCCGCATACTGCGAACTGCGGTGAAGTGCAGTGCAAAATTCAGTCCCGCCAGTATCATGAACAAACAGGCCAGCAAATAGATCGTGTTGTTCTGGAAATAGCCGAGGCTGGCATCATGAGTGGAGAACCCGCCAATCGCGACAGTGGAAAAGGCATGGCAAACCGCATCAAAGGCACTCATACCGGCGAGATAGTAGGACACTCCGCAAACAATCGTCAGTCCCAGATAGATATACCAGACCGCTTTGGCGGTTTCGGTGATACGGGGCGCTAATCGGGTATCCTTCATCGGCCCCGGAGTTTCCGCGCGATACAACTGCATCCCGCCGACCCCCAGTGCTGGCAGCACCGCTACTGCCAGAACGATAATACCCATCCCGCCCAGCCATTGCAGTTGCTGTCGGTAGTACAAAACCGAATGTGGTAACGTATCGAGCGACAACAGAATGGTCGCTCCCGTAGTGGTCAACCCCGATGTCGCCTCGAACAAGGCATCAACCACCCTGATTTCGGGGTTATCCACCAGCAACAACGGCACGGCGGCCATGATCGAAAGCGTCACCCAGATCAGCGCCACAACCACGAAACCTTCCCGTAACTGCAATTCCCGTTTGTAGCCGCGCACCGGCCACCAGCATAACAACCCGGTTGTGAACAGGATTGCCAGTGCCGTGATAAAAGCGGTATGCGCCTGATCCGCATACCATATCGAGACCGCAATCGGTGGAATCAGCGTGCTGCTGAACAATGCGATCAATATCCCTAATATCCTGACAGCGCCGAGAAATTGCATGGCTTCGATTCAGTCCTGGGGAACGGCTACCGAAACAATCTAGAAAAAAGTGGCGGAAACCTGGAACAGTTTCTCGACATCGGGAATACGGCGTTTGTCGATCACAAAAATAATGATGTGATCACCATCTTCAATTACCGCGTCATGCTCCAACTGGAGCAACTCATCGTTACGCATGATGGCGCCGATGGTAGCCCCGTCCGGCAGCTTGATGTCAGCCAGCCTGCGGCCAACAATCCGGGATGTCTTGCGGTCACCATGGGCCACCGCCTCAATCGCTTCCGCCACGCCGCGACGCAAGGAATGAGCCGCCACCACATCCCCCCGCCGGACATGTGACAACAGGGCACTGACCGTAGACAACCGTGGCGAGATGGCAATATCAAGCACGCTGCTCTCAATCAAGTCGATATAGGCGGTACGATTGACAATCGCCATGACCCGCCGCGCACCCAGCCGCTTGGCCAGCATGGAGGACAGGATATTCGCCTCATCATCATTGGTCAGGGAACAGAACACCTCCGCGCTACCGATGTTCTCCTGGCGCAACAGTTCCTCATCTGCCGCATCCCCCTGCAATACGACCGTATTTTCGAGCTCCTCCGATACCCTGCGGGCACGCTCATGATTGTGTTCAATCAACTTTACCTGATAGCCCGCGACCTCCAGTGAATGCGCCAGGCGAAACCCGATATTACCAGCACCCGCGATGAACACCCGCCTGCCAACTTCTTCGATGCTCCTCAACTCCTGCATCACCTGTTTGATGTCTTGCCGGGTAGCAATGAAAAAGACCTCATCATCCGCTTCGATAATGGTCTCCCCGGTCGGGATAATAGCCCGATCCTGCCGGTAGATCGCCGCAACCCGGGTTTTCACCGAGGGCAGATGATCCTTCAGGTCCTTCAATTCATGCCCGACCAGTGCCCCGCCATAATAGGCTCTCAATCCAACCAGACGAATCTTGCCCGAGGCAAAATCAATCACCTGTAGAGCGCCGGGATACTCGATCAGGTGCTGGATCTGATTGTTGAGAATCTGTTCAGGACTGATAATCACGTCAATCGGGATGGCTTCCTTGCAAAAGATTTCCGGGTGATTCAGAAAATCGGCAGAGCGCACCCGCGCAATCCGGGTCGGCGTATGGAACAACGTATGGGCAACCTGGCAGGCGACCATATTGACTTCATCCGAGTTAGTGACCGCAAGCACCAGATCAACATCGTCAACCCCGGCCTGCCTTAACACTTCAGGAGACGAGGCTTTCCCTGTCACTGTGCGGATATCCAGTCTGTCCTGCATGGTCTGAAGAACACTGCGATCATGATCCACTACAGTCACGTCATTGATCTCCCCCGACAGGACCTCAGCAATGGAAGAACCGACCTGCCCGCCGCCCAGAATGACGATCTTCATATCCGATCACCCACTCAGGCTGTGCTGTGTTTTCGCTGTTTTTCGGATACTCGCATAGTAAAATCCGTCACCGGCCTGCACCCCGGGTAATCTTTGTCGACCAAACTGTGTGGCAATC
Source organism: Arenicellales bacterium (assembly GCA_965116335.1). Taxonomy (GTDB): domain Bacteria; phylum Pseudomonadota; class Gammaproteobacteria; order Arenicellales; family Poriferihabitantaceae. Next base: position 2,742,359 of record OZ220677.1, on the reverse strand, counting down.
CCGAACTCCTCACTTAAGGATTGTAATTCATAATCGTCCTTCCGATTGACAAATTTTTCGATGACCTGATCGTTTTCGGCGCGAAAGATCGAACAGGTGACATACAGCATCAAGCCGCCCGGTGCCAGTAACGGCCATACCGAGTCAAGCATCGCACATTGCAACCCGGCAAATTGCTCGATATCCGACAACCTCCTGTGATGCTTGATATCCGGGCGTCGGCGTATCACGCCGCTACCTGAACAGGGCACATCCAGCAGGATTCGATCAAACGGCTTGCCGTCCCACCACGCCTCGGTGCGGGTCAGGTCAGCGCTGACAACGCGGGCATCCAGTTTCAACCTCTCCAGATTCTCCCGGATGGCCGTAACCCTCTGCGGCAGATCCACCGCCGTCAGATCGACGGTGCCTGCAACCGACTCCAGGATCAGGCCGGTCTTGCCTCCGGGAGCCGCGCAGCCATCCAGAACGCGCTGACCGTCTGATAACGTCATCGCTGCCACAACCAGTTGCGCAGATTCGTCCTGTACTGACACCTGACCATCGACAAATCCGGGAATCTCATTCACCGGCAACGGACTGTCCAGAGTCAGGCCGGTCGGACTATCCACGGCAGATACAAACCCGACCCCGCGCTGTGCCAGGCGCGATTCATACCCGGCGCGAGACGAGAGACGTTGGTTCACACGCAGGGTCAACGGCGGTTTGCGGTTCGACCCGGAGACGATCCGATCCAGATAATCCGGCCAATCGCTCCCGATCAGATCATACAGATGCTTCGGGAACCCGGCGGCAACATGGCCGCAACCGATAGACCGAATCACTTCTTCACGGTTTCGGATAAAGTTTCTGAGCACGCCATTGACCAGCTTCCTGCCCCACCCCAAGCGGGCGCCATCCAGACAGGCGACCGCCTCATTGACCACAGCGTAATCCGGAATCTTCATGAACTCCTTTTGATAAAGCGCTCCGATCAGCAGGAAATGAAGCAGACGCTGTTTGCGCCTGAGCGGAACTGACAGCAACTTCGACAGGATGCCATCCAGGAAAATGTAATGACGGCAGCCGCCGAACGCCAGTTCCTTCAGCGCAGGAACACTGCCCCGGAATGATGCGATTTCCGGCTCCAGCGCCCGTTCCAGCGACTGGCCGCCGTCCACCACTCGCTGGAGCACATGAGCGCCTGACAGGGAAAGTGACATGATAGTTTTCGGGCCGGGAGCCGGGAATCACGGATAGCGCTCAGGTCAGCGCCATGCCCGCCGCAACACGGGTTCCATTGATGAAATCACGCACCGCGACCGGCTTGCCGCCAGCTCTCTGAACCCTCTCCAGATTCAGCGTGCCGGTGCCGGTCTGAACGACAATGCCAGCGGCAGAAACCTCGATAATTTCGCCGACTCTGCCAGTCCGCGCCGGATCATCGACGCTGGCCTCCAGTATCCTCAAATCCATGTCCCCCAACCGGGCATGAACCATTGGCCAGGGATTGAAGGCACGGATTTTTCGCTCCAGCGTCACCGCCGAACAAGCCCAGTCCACCCGGCCTTCCGACTTCAACACCTTATCGGCATAAGTGACCTGGCCCGGGTCCTGAGCCACCGGCATCAGTGTCCGATCTTGCAACCCTTGCAGATTTTCAACCAGCACATCGGCTGCCAGCGCCGACAGATGATCATGCAGCCAGCTGGCAGTACTGTCAGGTGGAATCTCGCTTTGGCGGGCAGACAGAATATCACCGGCATCCAGACCGGCTGACATTTGCATCAGAGTGATGCCAGAACGGCGGTCTCCCGCCTCAATCGCCCGCTGAATCGGTGCCGCTCCTCTCCACCTGGGCAACAGGGAGGCATGCAGATTGACACAGCCGAAGACCGGCAAATCCAATACCGTGACCGGCAACAACAGACCGTAGGCAACCACCACCAGCAAATCCAGCTCAAGTGCCGCTATTTGCTCAATCACGTCTGGCTGCCCGAATGATTGCGGTTGAAATACCGGCAGACCATAATCCAGCCCGCATTGCCTGACCGCACCGGGTAATACTTTCCGGCCTCGCCCAAGCGGGCGGTCAGGCTGGCAATACACGGCGACCACATCACAAAGAGGCGAATCAATCAGAACCTTCAGGCAGGGCACCGAAAACTCCGGGGTGCCTGCAAACCCCACTCGCATAACCGGATAAGACCTCGATACTTAAATAGCCATCGCAGCAGACAAGCCGGGATTCTTCTTCAGTTTTTGCCGGATCCGCCCCTGTTTCAGTCGGGACAGATAATCGACAAAAACCCGGCCGTCCAAATGATCCACCTCATGCTGGATACAGACAGACAGCAATTCATCCGCCTCAATCTGAACTGGATTGCCCTCGACATCGAATGCGTCAACCCGCACCCGTTTCGCTCTTTTCACACTCGACCAGAATCCGGGAACGGACAGACAGCCTTCCTCGCCTTCCACCATAACCGGGTCCAGAACCGTGATTTGGGGATTAACAAAAACCTGGAGCTGATTGCGTTCTTCAGACAGGTCCATCACCACCACCCGCTTCGGCACATTGATCTGCACCGCCGCCAGACCGATACCTGTAGCCGCATACATGGTATCCGCCATATCAGTAACCAGAGCCGCAAGCTCCGCACCAAAATCAGTAACCGCATCACAAACCTGCCGCAACCGCGGGTCCGGATAAACCAGTATCTCCCGAATAGCCATTATGTGTTGAATTGCTATAAAAATGCGATTGTATTCCCAAACCCGAAAAACATCCAGTAGCCTCCCGACTCCTGCCCCACAATCCCCTGGCAGTCTTTGAATCTTCACCCGCCCGATGCTAAAATCCAGTGCCTTACAGTGACGAGAATCCCCGCTTGGAATATATCAGCACCCGGGGACAGGCCCCTGCCCTGGATTTTGAACAGACCACACTGACCGGTCTGGCGAGTGACGGGGGGCTGTACCTGCCTTCGAAATGGCCGCGTCTGGACGCCGACGAGATTCGCAACCTGCGCGGCAAGGACTATCCGGCACTGACCAGCGCAATCCTCAGCCGGTTTGTCGGCAACGCGATATCACCAACAGACCTGCATCGGCTGGCAACGGACATCTGCCGCAACTTTCATCATGAGGCCGTTGCGCCGATCAAGCAACTCGACGACCAACTGTTCCTGATGGAACTGTTTCACGGCCCGACACTGGCGTTCAAGGATTTCGCGCTGCAACTGCTGGGCCGACTGTTCCAGCATTTTCTGCACAGACACAACGCTTCCTGCACTCTGGTCGGCGCCACTTCCGGCGACACCGGCTCAGCCGCCATCGCCGGAATCCGGGGGCTTGATTCAGTCCGGATTTTCATGCTGCACCCGAAGGACCGGGTATCCGACGTACAGCGCAGGCAAATGACCACCGTGCTGGATGACAATGTTCACAATCTGGCGGTGGACGGAACTTTCGACGATTGCCAGAATCTGGTCAAGGCACTGTTCAACGACCTCGAGTTCAAGCAAGAACATTCCCTTTCCGCCGTCAACTCCATCAACTGGGCGAGAATCGCCGCCCAGGTCGTCTACTTCTTCCGGGCAGCCATGGTCCTGGGCGCCCCGGACCGGCCAGTCAATTTTTCAGTGCCGACCGGAAATTTCGGCAATGTCCTGGCTGGATATGTCGCCCGACAGATGGGGCTGCCGATCGGCAAGCTGATTGTCGGCTCCAACCGCAATGACATCCTGACCCGGTTTTTTCAGACCGGAGTCATGCAGACCAGAACCGTCACGCCGACCCTGACCCCGAGCATGGATATCCAGATATCGAGCAACTTTGAACGCTATCTGTTTGAGTTGCTTGACCGGGACAGCGACAGGCTGAATGACTGTATGCTGTCTTTCAGCCAATCCGGGCAATTCCAGATTGACCGTATGTTACTGGACCGCGCCAGACAGGATTTTAGTTCGTACAGCATCGACGACCAGCAGATTCGCCAGCAGATCAGGCAAACCTGGCGCGCAACCGGAGAAATTGTCGACCCACATTCGATTGTCGGAATTTGTGCCGCGCGCATGGAAGAAGACTCATCCATACCCACAGTCGTGATCGGCACAGCCCACCCGGCCAAGTTCCCGGACGCAATCCGGGAAGTAACCGGCCAGACCGTCTCATTACCCGACTTTATCGGCGACCTGATGAACAGGAAAGAATCATCAACCGACATTGACCCGCACCTGCCAACCCTGAAATCCCTGATCTCACAAACCAGATAGCGAGCAGCGATACCGTTCACGCTCTCCCGCTTTCTACAACCTTTTCAATTAGTTGGGAAACTCACTCCAAAAACAGGGAGACTTTGGGGAATATCACTTTCAGACCCGGATCGGTTCCAACTGTGGTTCTTCCCGACCCAATTCCTGCTTGCGCCGGGTGATATAGGCTTCGAGCGCCTCCTGTACAGCCGGATCAATCGGCGGCTGCTCGTATTCATCCAGAGCGCGTTGCCATATTTCGGTTGCCCGCATGGTCGCATCCTTCGCTCCGGCTTCCTGCCAGTTCTGATTGTTCTGCCAGTCACTCAGGAAAGGCTCGTAGAATGCAGTCTTGTACCGCTGCATGGTATGGTCACACCCGAAAAAGTGTCCGCCCGGCCCCACTTCATCCATCGCTTCGAGCGCCAGCGTCTGATCATCCACTGCCACGGGGCGCAACAAGACCGCGATATGCTGAAGCATCTCACAGTCGATCACAACCTTCTCGAATGAAGCAACCAATCCCCCTTCCAGCCATCCGGCAGCATGATAGATGAAATTGCCGTGCCCCATGACTGCGCCCCACAACGCCATAAGGGTTTCCCAGGTGGATTGGCAGTCCGCCGCATTCGATGCGTTGCAGGCACTGGTGCGATAGGGCAGATTATACCTTCTCGCCAGCTGCCCACCCGCCAGATTGGCGAGCGAGTTCTCCGGCGTGCCGAAGGCGGGGGAACCGGAACGCATATCGACATTCGAGGTAAAGCCGCCATAACCCACCGGGCAGCCCGGTCGGGTCAGTTGCAATAAACTGATACCGAGCAATGCTTCCGCATTCTGTTGTGCCAGAGCACCCGCCATGGTCACCGGAGTCATCGCTCCCATCAGGGTAAACGGCGTGACTACAACCGGCTGCCCCAGCATGGCCAGTTGCATCGCCCCGTAAGCCATCGAATCATCCAGCTTTCTCGGCGAATTGATATTGATATTGGTCATTACCGTTGGATGATCCACCATATCCGCAAGCTCCAACCCCTTCGCAATCGCGCACATCCTGACTGCATCCAGCCCCCGTTCAGCGCCGATACCGAGCGTGAAAAAAGGCTTGTCACTCAATGTAAGACTGGTAAACGCCGCATCCAGATGGCGCGTATTGACCGGCAGGTCCGTGAGTGCTACAGCCTGATTGCCGAAGAAGCTGATCACATTGAAGAACTGCCCCAGTTTGACAAGTTTCCGGTAATCCAGAAGATTACCCGACCGTCGTCCATTGATCCGGTCATGCACGCTGGGCGGCCCCGATACCATCCCGAAATTGATCGCATTGCCACCACAGCGAATGGCGTTATCCGGGTTTCGGGGAACTACATCAAACTGTGCCGGAGCGGTCGAGATAGCCTCCATCACCAGGCCCCGGTCCATGCGTACCCTGCCATCGTCATCCACCCTGGCTCCGGCCTTTCTGAAGACATCCAGTGCCTGATCACCGAGCACCTCAATACCCTGGCACTCCAGAATATCCATCGAAGCGTCATGAATCCGCTCAATCTGCTCCTCATCCAGTACCTGCACCGGAGCCAGGCGATTCACCAACTGACCACGGGGTAATTGTGGAATGACTTTGTTGGCTGGTTCAATATTCCGGGTTTTGCCTCGGCGACTACGGCCTGATGTTCGTACCATACTGATTCTTTTGAAGGGTTCAATTACGGCTTATATCACGGACGGAGCAATCAGGCTATAATAACTTAAGCAAACCGCTCGTAAGATACGCATAAACATTGCGGTAATGAATATCCCTTTTGTTCGCCCATGACCCCAACTGACCTGGCAAAGCGCGTACACGACCATACCTTCAAGCTGGATCCGATTGTCAGGAGCCTGCTGGATACGGATGTCTACAAGCTGTTGATGTTACAAACAATCTGGAAGGAGTTTGCCCATATCCCGGTCACTTTTTCGCTGCTCAACCGTTCCCGACAGGTCCGGCTGGCACAGGAAGTCGATCGGGACGAGTTGACAGAACAACTGGATCACGCACGCACAATCGGCCTTTCCAAGAAGGAGAAAATCTGGCTGGCGGGCAACACGTTCTACGGCAAGGAACGACTGTTCAGCCCGGAATTCATCGACTGGCTGGAAGCGTTTCGTCTGCCGGAGTATCAGCTTGAGATTAAAAATGGCCAGTACCGGATCGATTTTCATGGCAATTGGGCCGATGTAACCCTGTGGGAATTGCCGGTATTGACCATCATCAGCGAATTGCGCTCCAGATCGGCGTTGAAGGATACCGGACGGTTCGAGCTGGATGTCACGTATGCCCGTGCCAAGACCAGATTGTGGGAGAAAGTAATGCGCCTGAACCGCTTGCCTAATCTGCGGCTGGCTGATTTCGGCACTCGCAGGAGACATGGTTTCTTATGGCATAACTGGTGCGTAGAAGCGTTGAAAGAGGGGCTTGGTGACAAATTCATTGGCACCAGCAATGTGCTGCTGGCGATGAATCACGACCTCGAGGCGATTGGCACCAATGCCCATGAATTGCCGATGGTTATAGCCGCAACCGCAGGCAGTGACGACGAACTATTGTGCGCCCCTTATAAAGTGCTGGAAAGCTGGCAACGGACTTACGATGGAAATTTGCTGGTTGCCCTGCCCGACACATTCGGCACGACCGCCTTTTTGAAGAACGCGCCGCAATGGATTGCCAGTTGGAGCGGATTTCGTATCGACTCCAAAAAACCAATCGCCGGAGGTGAGGAATTGATCCGGTGGTGGAACTCCATGGAGCAGGATCCGAAAGACAAGCTGCTGATTTTCTCAGACGGCCTGGATATTGATGAAATTGAGACCGTTTATCACCACTTCGATGGACGGGTTCGGGTCGGCTTTGGCTGGGGCACCAACCTGACCAACGATTTCCGGGATTGCTCACCGACTCCCAATGATCGGCTCAATCCGTTTTCCGTAGTCTGCAAGGTCACCCGCGCCAACGGATGCCCGACCGTGAAAATATCAGATAATCTGGAAAAGGCAACCGGCCCGCAAGACGAAATTGAACGTTATCTCAAGGTGTTTGGCCACGAACAGATTGGCCGCTATGAGGTCACAGTCTGACAGACATGATTGACGGCTGTGGAACCGGTTGACTTCATCATCATCGGCTCCGGCTCCGCCGGGTCAGTGCTGGCCAGGCGGCTTGCCGACAACGGCTGCCATAGCGTCCTGGTACTGGAAGCCGGTGGCAGCGACCGAAAGTTCTGGGTGCAGACACCGATAGGCTACGGCAAGACTTTCTACGACCCGGCTGTCAACTGGTGCTATACCACCCTCGCGCAACCCCGGTTGAACGGCAGAACCAGCTACTGGCCGCGAGGCCGGATCATGGGCGGTTCAAGCTCAATCAACGCCATGGTATACATTCGCGGCCAGCAAGAGGACTATAATGACTGGCGCGATATGGGCAACCCGGAATGGGGCTGGGACAACGTGTTGCCGTATTTCATCAAATCCGAGACCAATTCACGCGGTGGCGATACCTTTCGCGGAGATAGCGGCCCCCTGTATGTCAACGACCCAAGCGCATCCTATCACCCCACCTGCCATACTTTTATCGAGGCAGCCCGGCAATACGGCCTGAAACCGAACCCGGATTTCAATGGCGCAACCCAGGAGGGGGTCGGTATGTACCAGATCACCACCAAAAACGGCTTCCGTATGTCTGCGGCCCGAGCGTACCTGCGCCCGGCACTCGCCAAACCAAACTGCAATATCGAGCTGAACGCACAGGTTACCCGGATTCTTTTCGATAACAAAAAAGCAGTCGGAGTGGAATATCTGCAAAACGGTGAAATCCGGCAGGCGCGCGCCAACCGGGAGATCATTGTCTGCGCTGGCGCCGTCAACTCACCCCAACTACTGCAACTGTCCGGCATCGGGCCGGGAGAGCTTTTGCGCCAGCATGAGATTGACGTGGTTCTGGATAATCCACAGGTCGGCCGCAACCTGCAGGATCACCTGGCACTGACTCATTTCTATCGGTCGAGAGTACCGACTCTGAACAATCAACTCTATCCCTGGTGGGGCAAGCTCTATGCCGGGCTGAAATATGTCCTGTTCCGCAAAGGTCCGTTATCCTTGAGCGTCAATCAGGCAGGCGGCTTCATCAAAAGCCATCCACAGAGAGTACGCCCGAACCTGCAACTGTATTTTTCCGCGCTGACCTATCTGACCTCGCCCAAAGGCGAACGGCCATTGATGAATCCCGACCCCTGGTCCGCCATCCAGAACGGGGTTTGCCAATGCCGCCCGACCAGTCGCGGCTCCATCCGCATTACATCGAACGACCCGCTGGAACGCCCGGACATTGATCCCGGTTATCTGTCTACCGAGCATGACATACAGGAACTGATCGAGGGATTCCATCTCTTGCGGAGCATGGCGGCAAAGCCTGCCTTCCGGGAAATCATCGACAGCGAGATTCTCCCCGGTGAGTCCGTCCAATCCGACTCACAGATTATCGAGGATATCCGGCAGCGCAGCGAGACTGTTTTCCACCCGACCAGTACCTGTATGATGGGGCCTGATCCGCTATCATCGGTCGTCAACCAGGATTTGCGAGTCCATCGGATACAGAACCTGAGAGTGGTGGATGCCTCTGTGTTCCCCACCGTCATCTCCGGCAATACCAATGGCCCGGTGATCATGGTTGCCGAAAAAGCCGCAGACATCATCCTGCGGGATACCGACTGAAAATATCACCTGAAAACAATCAAAGAATCCGGAGACTGAAATTCATGACCCTTCCATCGACAATGGCCGCAGTACTGCTGACCGGGCACGGCGGTTTCGACAAACTGCAATACCGGGAAGATATTCCGCTACCGACGCCGGGTACAGATGAAGTATTGATCCGGGTCGCCGCCGCCGGAGTCAACAATACTGACATCAATACCCGCATCGCCTGGTATTCGAAACAAGTGACCGGACAGACCAATGATCTGGCCGATTCCGATGCCGATACCGGGGGGGACGCTGAGGGTAACCCAGGTGAAGACGGCAGCTGGACGGGCGATCCGCTGATTTTCCCGCGCATCCAGGGTGCCGACGTCTGTGGCCACATTGTGGCGGTCGGGGATCGTGTTCCGCAGCAGCGAATCGGCGAGCGCGTACTGGTCCGGAGTATGCAACGAGTCGAGTCCCGCCCCTGGCAATGCCGCACTATCGGCTCGGAATACGATGGCGGATTTGCACAATTCACCCAGGCACCGTCGCGAGAAACCCTGGCGGTTCACTGTGACTGGAGTGACGCGGAACTGGCCTCCATGCCCTGCTCCTGGTCAACCGCAGAAGGAATGTTGCACCGCGCATCAGTCGGCGCACAAACGATTCTGGTTACCGGTGCCTCTGGAGGAGTCGGCTCTGCCGCGATACAACTGGCCAAACGCCGTGGAGCGCGTGTCATCGGCATTGCCTCTGCCACGAAGATGCAGGCCGTCCGGGAGGCGGGAGCGGATTGGGTGGTTGAACGCGGCGACAACCTGGTTGAGCGGCTGGGAGCCGAGTCAGTGGATGTGGTTGTCGATGTGGTGGGCGGCGCCGGATGGGGACAACTGCTCGATGTGCTACGCCGCGGTGGACGCTATGTCACGGCGGGAGCTATTGCAGGCCCCATCGTTGAGATGGATCTGCGGACACTGTACCTGAAAGACATTACACTGTTCGGGTGCACCTTTCAGGAAGACGTGGTTTTCGAGAACCTGATTTCCTACATCGAATCGGGAGAAGTCCGGCCATTGCTATCAAAAACCTACCCTCTGGACAAAATCACAGATGCCCAAAAGGATTTCATCGCCAAGAAATACCCCGGCAAACTGGTCCTGATCCCACCGAAATCACCCTCCCCTTGAGGGGGAATCCCCAACCCGCCACCAAATCATTCCCCCCTTGAGGGGGAATCCACAACCATTCAGATACTGCGCTTACTGTCATCGTAGGGCGCCCCTCTGTGGGTGCCCGCTATCGTTGATACCTGTTCCGTCGGTTGCGGGAGGGCACGGAGACCCTCCCCTACGATAACGGGTTGGCATCCATCACATCATTCCCCCCTTGAGGGGGAATCCAATCCGCGAGCGGATTGGATGGGGGGATACAATCGCCGTTCGGAGCCGGGGGCAGGCTCTGCGGCATCACCCTGTTAGCTTCGGGTCATGCGGGAAGTGGCTCAGTAATTCGTAACCGTCTTCGGTAATGACGATCTGCTCCTCGAGTTTCACACCTTCCCGACCGCCGACTTCGCCAATATACGCTTCGGAGGTCAGACACATGCCCGGCTTGAGAACCCCGTCATAACCATTCGATTCCCATGCCTCGGGATAGTAGATGGCCGGGTATTCATCGCACAGCCCGACACCGTGATATTTCACGCCGTACTGTAACTCGCGATACTTCGGGTGCAGTTGATTGCCACCGAACGTCATCTCCTTGAATGTGAGACCGGGTTTTAATACCTCCATGTCTTCCATCACATGCTCAAAGGCTACCTCAAAAAGCTGTTTCTGTTCACGGGTGGCCTGAACATCGCCAGCAATCCAGCACCGGGATATGTCCACACAATACCCATAGACACCCACCATATCGGTGTCCAGGGCAACCATATCTCCCGGCTGGATGATACGCGGCCCACATTCAGCCATCCACGGATTGGTCCTCGGCCCGGAGGACAGGATTCGGGTTTCAATCCAGTCCCCTCCCCGCTTGATATTGCCTGCGTGCAACCAGGCCCACAATTCAATCTCACTGATACCCGGCTCAATCGCAGCCTCGAACTCGTGCAATGTGGCATCACAGGCAGCGATGGCACAGCGCATGGCCTTTAGCTCATTTTCATTCTTGATCTCTCTGGCGGTTTCCATCAGAGCCATTCCGGGCATGATCTCGATTCCAACCTGGTCAAATGCACGCACTCCGTTCACCTCCAGCCGATCCACTGCAAGACGGCGATTGCCAGCCCCGTGCTGTCGCAACAGATCAGCTATTTCGAGCGCGAATTTATCGGCGAACTCATCACAACGGCTGCCACCGATAAAATAGAAGAATCCAGACAGATCCCTGATTTCATCAATCAAGGAAAGGTGCTCACTCAAATGCTGGCAGTTATGAAAGTCAAACAGTACAACCGGGCCATCGGTGGCTATGAAACAGCACCGGGCCGAATTGTGGGTAATCCACAACTGCATATTGGTACTGTCGGTCGCATAGCGTATATTCAACGGGTCGAACAGCAAGGCGCCGGCATAATCGTTTTTCCGCAATTGCTCCCGAACCCGCTCAAGACGATATTCCCTGAGCGCCTCCATATCCGGCGATTCCACTCCCAATGCCGCCCATTCGTCAAAAGCCAACTGGCTCGGCCCGATTTCAATGCGGTCATTATGGTCCGGCGTATTGTCCGGTTTACGCATAAAACTTCTTCGTAAGGCACTTGGTTTCATAATCATGGTTTCTGATACCTCAAGAATATAAAATATAGTATTAAATTAATCCTGTATCTTAATGATAGTTCTACCGATATTACTTCCATCCAGATAACTCCCGAAGGTTTCAGGGAGGTTCTCAAACTCAACCACACGAGTCACAATCCGCTCCAGATTGGCAGGCTTCAAATCCCCTCCCAGCCGACTCCACAAGTCATTTCGTACTCTCGACGGCATTTCAATCGAGTTGATCCCCAACAGGGAAACCCCCCGTAAGATAAAGGGCATCACGGTTGTATTCAAGCGGAAATCATCCACCAGCCCGATGCTGGCGATGTTGCCCCAGGGCTTAACGGTACGAGTCAACCAGGCCAGCGTCTCCCCTCCCGCATTATCCACGGCTCCACCCCAGGTCGCCTTTTCCAGAGGACGGCTTCCCATTTCAATTTCATGCCGATCCACAAACCCGGTTGCTCCGAGCTGTCGCAGAAATTCATGCCGGTCTTTCTTGCCGGTGAATGCGGTCACCGAATACCCCTTGGAAGACAGAATATCAATCGCAATCGAGCCGACCCCTCCGGTCGCTCCGGTAACCAGGACCGGCCCATGATCCGGGGTCTGACCATTTTGCTCCATACGCATGACCGCCATGGCGGCGGTAAATCCGGCGGTGCCCAGTATCATCGCCTGCTTCAGGGTCAACCCTTCCGGCAAAGGCACGACACAGTCCCCTTTTACTCTGGCTACTTCCGAATACCCGCCATCGGCCGTTTCGGACAACCCGCATCCGGCAACCAGTACCGAATCCCCTTCCCGAAAGCGGTCATCACACGACTCAATCACCACGCCGGACAGATCAATGCCACCATTCAACGGGTATTGCCTGAGAATTTTCCCCTTGCCGGTGGCAGCCAGCACATCCTTGTAATTGATCCCCGACCACTGCACCCGGATGATGACCTCCCCCTCGGTCAGATCATCCAGCTTCAGTGCCTGGAAACCAGCTGTAATTTGTTTGTCGACTTGGTCAATTCGATATGCGTTGAATGAATTCATTATGGAAACTCCGAGTAGCAATGAAAATTGTGTAATGAAAGTTGTGTAATTAAAGTTGCAGATAATACAGTAGACCGTGCAGAGAAACATTCGCCAGTATCCCGGCTGCCACATCATCCAGCATAATACCCGTGCCCCCTTGTATTTTCTGATCCAGATGACGGATTGGCCAGGGTTTCAGAATATCGAACAGGCGAAACAGACCGAATCCCAGCAACAGGTTCAGGGCATTCACCTCAATCAATGCCATTGTAATCATCATCCCCACAATCTCATCCCAGACAATCGCTGGATGGTCATGGGTGTCGAGAGAATCAGCCGCTATCCGACAAATGACAATCCCTGACAGAAAACAAACCAGAGTCACTGCAAGGTAAATAAAATCTGAAAACCCGGACAAGGCCCAAACCACGCCAACCCCGACCAGGCTACCCCAGGTGCCCGGAGCGAAGGGCAACATCCCGGCACCCAGACCGAACCCAAGCAGGTTGGATGGAGGGTGAACCAGCTTGTGAAGAGTTATTTCAGGTATGACCCCGGACCTCTTTCGCGACTCTGTCCAGCACCCCGTTGACGTATTTGTATCCATGTTCAGAGGCAAAAACCCGTGCCAGGCCGATGGCCTCATCAATAATGACGCTAGCGGGCGTGTCGGCCTCATACTTCAATTCATAAGCACCCACTCGCATAATCGCACGCTCGATCAAATCCACCTTCTCCAGCTCACGATCCAGAAAACAGGACAATAAACGGTCGATTTCTGAAACATGGCGGGGGACACACTGGATCAGTTCCTGAAAATAATCCAGATGACGATCAGCCAGATTCTCATTCTTGATGAAACTGCTCTCAATCTCGCAGGGGGATTGGCCGGTTACCTGCCATTGGTACAGTGCCTGCACCGCACATCGTCTGGCAAGATGCCGACTGTTTCTCACTATCGGTCCCCTGTCAGGGTTCCTATGGAGTCCATCAGGCTGACCATTTCCAGTGCCGACAGCGCGGCATCAGCACCTTTGTTTCCAGCTTTTGTTCCGGCTCTCTCAATTGCCTGTTCAATGGTATCCGTGGTCAGCACACCAAATATGACCGGCACGTCGCTCTCCCGGGCGAGTGCAGCAATGCCCCTGGCGCATTCACCGGACACGTAATCGAAATGCGGAGTGGCGCCGCGAATCACCGCTCCCAGAGTAATCACGGCTGCATAACGATTGGTGCGAGCCAGCCTGGTGGCCACCAGCGGAATTTCAAATGCGCCGGGCACCCGGATACAATCTATATCTGATTCCACTATGCCATGACGGGTCAAGGCATCCAGTGCCCCTGCAACCAGCTTGTCGGTTATGAACTGATTAAATCGGGCCACGACAATCGCGTACCGACCCTTGCAGTCCACAAAGTTTCCGCCTATCTCATTCATCTCCTAAAAACCTCCACATTGGGCACGATTCGCCTGCTCCACTTCATATCGTTCATTCCAGTCTGTCAATTGCTGAGGGGTTTCAACATAATCCAGGACTTCCAGACCAAACCCGGACAAGCCATGGGCTTTCTTTTTCCGGCCCAGCGCCAGAATCCGCTTAACACACAGATCAGCCAGAATTTGTCCACCGGCGCCCAGCATTCTGATATTCTCTGGATGATTCTCATGATCCAGCGTGGTCTCCGGCGATTCAGTTTCTCTCGATTGAACGGCCATCATATCACTATGCAGGGAAATACGGCTCACCAAATCGTCTATATTCTCGTTATAAACCAGCAGGATAATCACTCCAGCCTCCTGCCCGGATATGACCTCTATCGCATTCTCCAGAGTCCAGCTCCAGGGTGAACCAGGACTCAATACGACATCCAGCAACCCGCGATGGATATGCACTCGCACCGGAATGACCTGGTCTGGCTCTATTCTACCCTTGACCAGTGCGAGGTGAGTGCCCCCCTTCTCCACGTCCTGATATACGAATGAACGAAACTTCCCCTGCTTCAGGTTGAGCTGGTTCTCGGACACTCGGCGAATTGTGGGGTTATTTTTCAGCCGATAGCTGATCAAATCGGCGATCGTGCCGATTTTCAGCCCATGCTTGCGTGAATATTCAATCAGATCAGGCAAACGCGCCATACTACCGTCATCTTTCAGAATCTCACAAATCACGCTGGAAGGTTCATAGCCACATAACCGGGCCATATCCACACTCGCCTCAGTATGCCCCGCGCGGGTCAACACCCCGCCAGCCTGGGCCTTGATCGGAAATATGTGACCGGGAGTCACAATGTCATCGGGCTTCGCGTGGACATCAACCGCAGCCCGGATAGTCACCGCGCGGTCCTGTGCGGAGATACCCGTGGTCACGCCTCTGGCGGCTTCTATCGAAACCGTGAAGTTGGTCGCGAAACGTGCATTGTTCCTGCTGACCATCAACGGCAGTTCCAGCTGGTTGCAGCGCTCTTCGGTCAGTGCCAGACAAATCAATCCCCGTCCCTCCGACGCCATGAAGTTGATGTGCTCGGCGGTGACACATTGGGACGCAACCAGCAAGTCCCCCTCATTCTCCCGGTCCTGATCATCGACCATAATCACCATCCTGCCCTGACGATAGTCTTCCAGCACATCTTCGATCCGGTTTACGGCAATCAGCTCTTTGTTCATCACTCGTTTACCTCTTTATTCTTCACTCGCGTATCACCGCCGTCCATTCGCCTGGTTGCGAATCTGCTGTCAAACCGGCTCATCCGATCAATATAACGCGCAATCTGATCCACTTCAATGTGCGCGCAAGCCCCTTCGTCCAGATTACCCAGAGTCGTATTCTCAAGCGTATGCGGAACCAGCGCAACCTCGAATGTGGTGCGGGACTTACCATCCAGAACCCGGTTACTGGTCAAACTCACCCCGTCAATCGCGACCGAACCCTTGCTCGCAATATATCGCCCGAGATCATGCTCAACCGCAAAAACAAAGGTCGCAAATCCTGCCTCGGCCTTACGTTTTATCAAGCTGGCGATGCCATCGACATGGCCGGACACCAGATGCCCGCCTATCGGTGTCTCCAGCGTCAAGGCTTGCTCCAGATTGACACAAGTGCCGGGTTGCCAGGTCAGCGCCAGACACTTTGACAGGGTCTCCTCCGACAAATCAAAACGCAGAACTGTATCTTTCAGGCCGACCACAGTCAGGCAGGCTCCATTGACCGCAATACTGTCACCTGATGAAATTCGCTCCGCCCCCCAGGAGTCGGACCCATCCAGCGGTCTGATTCCGAGCTCCATCCCGCCACGAGCAGGCAGTCTGGAGACCACCTCGCCGATATTTTGAATAATGCCGGTAAACACGATGGCGGCTCGAACTCAGGGAACCTTACCTGCAGGGATCCACTACACCACGTCCAGTGTGATCTTGAGGTCACGCCCGATCATCACCACGTCACGATACGCAAGTTTTACCCGATCAATGAGCTGGTCAAGTCCCGCAATCAGAAACATGTCTCTGGCTTGCGATCCGAGCAGGTCCGGGGACATATAGACAATCATTTCATCGACCAGCCCCTGCTTCAGCATACTTCCGCTCAGCCTGGATCCCGCTTCCAGCAAAACCGTGTTCATCTCGCGCCTGCCAAGCTCCTGCATGACCTGTTGCAGATCAATTCCGCCATGACCGGGATTCCGGGGATTTCTCCCGCAATCAATAATCTCTGCTCCACTCGACGAAAATGTTTCGATGACTTCCTGATCCTTACTTGCGGTAATAATCAGCACCTGCCCGTCTGATCCGACAATTTTCGAGTTGACAGGCATACTCAGATTGGTATCCAGAACAACCCGAAAGGGCTGCCGGGACACATTTTCCAGTCTGACGTTCATTGAAGGGTTATCTCTTAAAACCGTCCCCACTCCGGTCAACACGGCTGAAGACGCCGCTCTCTGCCTATGCCCATCCAGCCTCGCAGAGGAGCCCGTGATCCATTGGCTTTCGCCGCTGGACATCGCGGTTTTACCATCCAGGCTGGTCGCCACTTTCAGGGTGACCCATGGGATGCCAGTGGTCACTCTCTTGCAAAAACCACGGTTCTGAGATTGTGCCTGAGAGCGTCCGACTCCGGTCAACACATCAATCCCGGCGCGCCGTAATTCAGCGATTCCAGTTTGACCGGGTGGCAAACTCGGATCCTCCATGGCCACAACTACCCGCGCGATGCCTGCCTTCTTAATGGATTTGGTACAAGGCGGGGTTCTGCCATACTGGCTGCACGGCTCCAAAGTGACATAAAGTGTCGCCCCTTTGGCTGCTTTGCCAGCCTGTTTCAATGCCACGACCTCTGCATGGTCACCGCCCGCATACTGGTGCCAGCCTTGTCCGATGATATTGCCGTCTTTGACGATGACGCATCCGACCACAGGATTGGGATGAGTGGTATACCTACCCTTGTCGGCCAGTTTCAGCGCACGAGCCATGATTCTCTCATCATCTGGCGTGGCACGGCCCGGAGTCTTCGGATATTTCATGGCAACCAGATCATCCTGCTCGGGAGCCTCCCGAAATAATTGCCGATCCTGTCTGAAACCATCGAACAGATTCACGGCTCGGAGTTCTCCGCAAACAGGGATGATTGCGATTCATCCGGTAGTCCGGGCAGTGAAGCCTTCAGCCGTTCCACTTCATCGCTGAATTCCTCCATGTCCTGAAACCGGCGATAAACAGAAGCGAATCGAACATAAGCCACCTCATCCAGTTTCTTCAGAGCATACATGACCGCCTCACCAATCTGTCTGGCTTCAATCTCTTGATCCGTGCGCTGTGCGAACTGTCTCATAATACCATTTATCAGCCTCTCGACCTCTTCGTCTTCTATCGGCAGCTTTTCCAGCGACCGCATGATTCCGCTGCGTAGCTTGTCGACCTCAAAGCGTTCACGCCGACCATCGGCCTTGATTACAGCTGGCATGTCAAACACCATCTTCTCGGCAGTGGTGAAGCGCCGCAAGCATTGCTGGCACTCACGGCGGCGGCGCACGGTATCGCCGTTATCACTCAACCTCGAATCAATTACCCGAGTGTCAGCGGTTGTACAAAACGGGCAGTGCATGGCATCCGGCTCCGATCAGGGCTGCGTGTCTGCAACCCCCTCTTTTTGAACCGGCAACATGTCTTCTCGACTGATGCCAAAAACAAGCACTGCCGGACTGGCTACGAAAATCGAAGAGTAGGTTCCGATCACAACGCCGATAGCCAGGGCTACAGAAAACCCGCGGATGACCTCGCCACCGAATATCATCAGAGTCAATACAACCAGCAGGGTGGTCAATGAAGTCAACAGGGTTCGCGGCAATGTCTGGTTGATCGCGACGTTCATAACTTCCGGCACGCCGCTCTTTCGCATTTTGCGGAAATTCTCACGAATCCGGTCGTACACCACAATCGTGTCATTGAGCGAGTATCCGATCACCGCAAGCACCGCAGCCAGTACCGAGAGCGAAAACTCGAACCGAAGCAGGGAGAACATTCCAACCGTGATCAACACATCATGTACCAGGGCGATCACCGAGCCAACCGCGAACCGCCACTCGAACCGCCAGGTCACATAAATCAGTATCCCCAGCAAGGCATACATCATCGCCAGCCCGCCCTGATTGGTCAGTTCACTGCCTACCTGCGGCCCGACAAACTCAACCCGGCGCATCTGCACCTGACAGTCAGCCGTCACCCCGTCCGACAGACACTGCTGAGAATCACGCACGGCAGACTCAACCAGAATCTCGTTCCAGGGTGTCCGCAATGCCTCCATAACCCGGCTGCTTAACTCAGCGGCGCTGGTATCCTGTCGGGAAGCAGTAGTCGGCAGCCGCACCAACACATCCCGGGTGGTGCCGAAATTCTGCACAATGGCATCGTCGAAACCGCTTTCAACCAGTGTCACCCGGACCGACTCAACCTCAACCGGAGACTGATAGCCAACCTCCACCAGTGTCCCGCCAGTAAAATCAATGCCCGGATTCAGTCCTCTTGTCGCCAGGCTGATGACGCTGATCAGGAGCAGGCTCACAGACAGGATCAATGCCAGCTTTCTCCTGCCGAGAAAATCAATTCGGGTTTGTTTTTTCAGGATTTCCATAAGATTTTTATGAGGATTTGCACTTGAATCAGCTAAATTGAAAGTCTCTTGACGTTGCGCCCACCATAGAACCAGTTGACCAGCATGCGGGTCAGGATGATCGCGGTAAACAGGGAGGTTATGATGCCAACACTCAAAGTAACCGCAAAACCCTTGATCGGACCCGTGCCGAAGTTGAACAGAACAATGGCCGCGATCAGCGTAGTGATATTGGCGTCGATAATGGTCGACAGCGCCCGATCATAACCCGTATGAATACTGGCCTGAGGCGAATTGCCATTCCTGATTTCCTCCCGGATTCTCTCAAAAACAAGAACATTGGCATCCACTGCCATACCTACTGTCAACACGATTCCAGCTACTCCCGGCAAGGTCAGGGTCGCCTGCAACATGGATAATACAGCGACAATCAGGATCAGATTGATGGTCAACGCAATCATTGCCGAGAACCCGAACACCCGATAATAGACCAGCATGAAAAGCAGCACCAGGACAAACCCCATAATGACAGAAAGGAAACCCTGATCGATATTAGCCTGCCCCAGACTGGGCCCCACCGTGCGCTCCTCGATAATTTCAACCGGAGCCGCCAGAGCGCCTGATCGTAACATGAGCGCCAGATCCCTGGCCTCATCAACCGAATCAATACCCTCAATCTGATAGCGTTTGCCGAGTTGGTCACGAATGACCGGGGCGGTCAGCACTTCTTCAATCCGTCTGCTGATACGGACCGGGTTGCCCTGATCATCGGTTACCAGATTACCGTCGGCATCTTTTTTATTTTCTGAGAGCAGTTCGAGATAGACCACCGCCATACGGTTACCAATATTCTCCCCGGTAACCCGGCTGTTGATAGCCGCAGCCTCGGCATCCAGAGTGATACTGACAATCGGAGAGCCTGTTTGTGTGTCCAGACTAGCGGCAGCATCCACGATATTGTCGCCGGAGTAGATCACCTTCCTGAACAGCAGAACACCTCGCCCATCCCGGTATCTGTACAATCTGGAACCTGCCGGAGCCTGGCCGGACTCAACCGCTGCGGCATCGTTCTTCTCGTCCACCAGGTGCATTTCAAGCGTTGCCGCCCGCCCCAGTATGGCTTTGGCACGAGCGGTATCCTGCACGCCCGGTAATTGAATGACGATGCGGTCATCCCCCTGCCTCTGCACCACCGGCTCCGCTACACCCAGTTGATCCACCCGGTTTCTCAATGCGGTCAGGTTTTGCTCAAGCGCAAACTGCTGAATCTCCTGAATCTGATCCTCACTCATTCGCAACAGCAATCTCTCAGGGTTATTTTCATCTTCCCGTATGTCCAGATCCGGATAAGCCTCGTTCAATACCTCCAGAGCCTGTATTCGTTGCCCCGGATTACGGATTACCGCCTCCAACTCGCCGGATGCTCCCCTGGTTACACTCCGATACCGTAACTTGTTCTCCCGCAGGGTTGCCTTGACGTTGTCCTGATACCGATCCTCTGCCCGACTGATAGCACTTTGCATATCTACCTGCAACAGAAAATGAACTCCACCCCGAAGATCAAGCCCCAGATACATCGGCAAGGCACCTGAAGCGGTCAACCATTGCGGCGCCCCGGATAGCAGCGTCAACGCAATGGAATAATTCTGTCCCAATCCGGTTTCCAGCAGTTCCCTGGCGCGTAACTGGCTGTCATCGTCATTGACTCGAACCCGGATACCCTTTTCATCCTGGGAAAGTGACTTAATCGCGATAGAGCCTGCCTCCAGTATGGATTCAACACGAGCCAACTCGCCGGATTGAATGCTCAAACCGCGAGCGCCTCGAATCTGGATACCCGGATCATTGCCGTAGATATTCGGCAACGCATAAAAAAGCCCGGTAGTCACAACCACCAGAACAACAATATACTTCCACCAGACGGTTTGATTTAACATGACAACAATGGGGACAGGGTGCTGGCCAGGCAGGCTTTCAGAACTTGACAGTACCCTTTGGCATCATCTGTGAAATCGCGGGACGCTGCACCTTCACCGAGACCTCCGGCGCAATTTGCACCGTTACGAAGCTGTCATCAACCTCCGTGATTTTACCGAGAACCCCGCCGTTGGTTACTACTTCGTTGCCTTGTTCCAGTGACGCCACCATGTTGCGGTGTTCCTTGGCGCGTTTCTGTTGCGGGCGAATCAGCAAAAAATAAAAGACCACGAAGATCAGGACCATCGGCAGTAATCCAACCAAACCGCCTCCACCTCCCAGGCCGTCTTGCGCCCAGGCGTCTGAAATCAAAAAATTCATCTATTAAAGTCCGGTTATGCTCTATGCAGGATAATTAAACAATCGACACTACCCAACGGCAATGCCCGGTAATGCAACTGACCTTGCATTTTTCCGGCTGCGATTATGCCACAATCGGGATGCTTTTTTCACACAGGATAGTTTTATTATTAGAATCCATGAACAGAAATAACAGCTCTGCAAGTTCACCGACCCCGACAAACCCGTCATCGCATCATTCCCCCCCGCAGACCGGGGAATCACATCGCGTTCATCGTATGGGTGCCCAGACGAATATCATTCCCCTCCCCGATCAAGCCGGGGACAGGCTCTTGAGGGGGAATCCAATCCGCAACCGGATTGGATGGGGGGACACACAATCGCCATCCCACGCCCCAACCCGTCTTTCCCGCGCAGGCGGGAATCCACAACCGTCATCCCACGCACCAACCACCCGTCATTCCCGTGCAAACGGGAATCCACAATAATATGGATGCGCACCTGATGTCATCGTAGGGGCGCCCCTCTGTGGGTGCCCGCTATCGTGGATGCCTGTTCCGACATCTGCGGGAGGGTACAAGACCCTCCCCTACGACATCATTTCGATCCATGTATCAACATCATTCCCCCTTGAGGGGGAATCCAATCCGTAAACGGATTGGATGGGGGGACACAACCGCCATCCGACGCCCCAACCCGTCTTTCCCGCGCAGGCGGGAATCCACAACCGTCATCCCACGCACCAACCACCCGTCATTCCCGTGCAAACGGGAATCCACAATAATATGGATGCGCACCTGATGTCATCGTAGGGGCGCCCCTCTGTGGGTGCCCGCTATCGTGGATGCCTGTTCCGACATCTGCGGGAGGGTCTCTGTGCCCTCCCGCGAATGATGGATCAGGCACTCACCACCGCACCCCAACCTCAACCCCAACAAACTGCGTAGGTTCATCATCATCAGTTTCCCGATGCGTCGCCTTGACATCCAGCGTGAAGGTTACTGCCTTATCGGTGGTATACACCGGAGTCAGTCTCCAACCCAGCGTATATTCCTGCGTACTATCCGTTATCCCCGTACCGATATACGGACTGCCCGTGAATCGCCCCGATAACATAGAGAAACCATACGCCGCCTGGGCATTCCAGCGACTCTCGGATTCACTGCCGGTACGTTCACTGATGGATTCCTCTGCAAACAAGGCATCCAATCCGCCGGTAGACTGTCCGCCCCAATCCTGATTGACGGTCAGGGACAGTCCCCGTTGACTTTGGGGTTCTGGATCAAATACAAACGATGCAGCGTACCCCCGATCTTCAAGATCATCCGAATCATGCGAGACTAAGGTACGTCCCGACAGATCAAGAGATAACCCGAGAGTTGTATCATTCCATGCAATACCACCCCCGACCTCTAACCCCGTTCCGGTCTCTGCATCGCCGCCATCCTGCCTGATACCGACTTCCAGACGGGGCGTAACCGAACCCTGTTCCAGATTCTTCTTCCAGCTACTCTCCAGTCCAGCCCGAATACGTGTCGTGCTGGCATCGGAAGCCGCCAGTGCATGAGTCTGGTCTGACTCGGTACGCGACCATAAGGCATCGGCAGTCAGCGCCAGAGAGAGTCCACTCTCTTGAGCTTGTAACAAATCTCCTCTCATGCCTATGGCGGCCATGTCCCAGGAGATGTCGGCAGTCAGTGAATCGCCCAATTCCGGTTGTAATGTGACTTCTCCACTACCCTGTCCAAGCGTACCCCACAGACGGATTGAATCAGAGGCTTGAATGGAGGCATACGGCGTAATCGCAGTCAGCGAGGCTTCTACTTCGCCATCGCCTTCGCGTACCGCACCTTCACACAGGACTTGTCTTGTCTGTGCGGACATCTGCTGAGTACACAGTTGTGAATGCGTGCGGGTGTCAGGTTCGGTATCGGTATAACGGCCTTCTCCATCACTTTGTATCAGAGTCAGTCCAATCAGCCAGTTGTCTTTGGCATAGTCTGTACCCAATAAGGCAGTGGTGGTCTCTCCGTCTAATGAGAAGGCGCCTTCCCGTCCATCGAAGTGACCTTGTGTGGCCCGTCCCCAGAAGGATACACTGCCGCCTGTCGCATCTTTCTCACCGGTGGCGGTAAAGGAACTGTTGAGTAAGGCTTCCCGTACTGTCATATCGTAAGACTGGCTCTGTGTGCCGCCGAAGTAATGCCGGTCATGTACCGCATCGGTGGAGTGAGCGAAGTCATCATCCATCGAATGGATACTGGAATGAGACAGGACGGATTCTGATTGGCTGGATGCGCCCAGCGTAAAGGCTTGTCCGGCTACCGTGCCTTGTGTTCCGGCAGTACGATTGTCTGCGATGCGGTCAGACAGTCCATCTATGGCTTGTTGGGCTATCGTGCGACCGAATCGGGTCAGCCAGGCTTGCGGCATCGGATCATCATTGATGATGGTGCCGGTTGCGGTACTGTCGGCTATGGCTACCGTTGCATCCGCTCCACTGACTCCGGCATCGTATATCACCATCTGGAAGGTTTCCGGGTCTTCATCATGATTGTCGTTATACAGCCGCACATAGATTTTCTTTTCGGTTTGACCGGGATTGATGGTACTGCGTAACTTCCAGGCGCGTTGCCAGGCGATATAGTCTTCCCCTGCCCTTGCCGATACCGGGTTGGAATCCTGCGTGGCATAGTAGAAGGTGACCGGCCATTGCATGGCTTCACTCAAGGTGATGGTGAAGTACCCGGTACGCTGGTTCTCATGCAAAGTGGCATCACCGATTGAGAGGGTGGGGCCGGAGGATAGTGTGACATCGTTATCAGATACGGTAACGCTTGCCGTGTGGTTCGGCGCTTCCGCCACTATGTAGCCAGCGCCGGTATTTATCGTAGCGCTAATGGAACCATCCGGTTCGTCTACCGCGTCATCTATCGTATCGACGGCTATGTCTATACTGCCAGAGGTGGGAATCGTGAGGCTGCGGGTTCCGGTCTCTCCACTGGTCGCAAACTCTCCGTTCTGGGCCACAGTGACGGTCATATCGAGTGGCACGGCAGGCACCGGATGGGCGGTTACGGTAAAGGTGGCAGAATCTCCTTCTGTGATACCACTGCCTGCACTAATCCGCACGACCGGTTCGTCATTGTCACGCACCGGGACCGATGCGCTGTCCTGGTTGGTGGCTATGGTATAGCCGTTGCCGGTGTCTACTGTAACACTCACTGCACCATCGACCTCATCCGCCGCATCGTCTACTGTACCGATAGCGACCGAAACAGTGGTCGCTCCGGCCACCAGAGTCACGGCTCTTGCTCCACTACCCGGTGCATCGAGATAGTCTCCGCTTTGACTCACCGTATAGCCAATCGTCAGATCAGATTGAGGCGCGCTATCTGCGGTGACGGTGAAGGTGGCAGTACCCCCCTCATCTATGGCAGAACCTGCCGACAGACTGAGTTCAGGTACAGTGGGGGGTGGTATGGTTTCTTCTTCCACTTGTGGCTGTTCCTGTGGCGGGTTCTCCAGACATTGCAGGGCAGGAACAATCGGCAGCCAACGCCCAAGACCACGGTCTGCCTGCGCCTGCGCCTCGGCAATGGTCATCGGATTATTGCTGTAGGCGTTATCCACGCCAAAGGCCGCCAGTACCCGGCTCCAGCGCTCGACATGATCAACCGAACTTCGCCAGGTCTCGTTCGAATAGTCCGTAACATCAGTAAGCAGGGCATCTGATACACAAGTCACCGGCTGATAGCTGGCTTGTTCACTTTCTGCCGGCGCATTCTGTGGCGCATTCTGTCCTTCCAATACCTGTATCGGCCAGGTCATCTCCCAGTCGCGTACATGATAGAGGTCTCCCCATTGCAGTTGCGGAATCTCTACTTTCAGTTGATCCAGACCGGGATTGATGGCAAAAACCCGCACCCATTGTGTGCGGTTGGACGGCGTGAAGATCAAACAGTCATCCAGTGGACCCCCACAGGATTGGGCATCGCCATCCCTGCGTTTGACTCCGGCGGCCTTGCCGCCCCGGGCGGACAGATAGACCGTCAGTGAACTGTCATGCGCAAAGGCCGATGGACTCAAGGTGATCTGAAAGTCTTGATGTCCACCTTCGTCTATGGCAATGGACTGGCCTTCTGGTGGCAGACCTTTCACTACAATCGGTGGCTCAGAGTCGTGTACCCGAACCTGGACGCTCCAGGTCTGATTGACCACCCCGGTATAGCCGGGATAGGCATGACTGAGTTTGCCCTTGTCGTCGGTGTAGTTGGTATACAGACGATGCACAATGGGAATCTGTGCGGTGTAATGGTCGGCGCATCGAATCCTGACCTGAACCCGTTGCCAGGTATTCCAGTTGTCGGGGGTGAAGTGCAGGACGGTGTGGGTATCGTCCTTCCACTTTTGCACTTGGTCATTCTCCTCGTTAATGTATCGGCTCAGGAATCGTCTGTTGGCGACATACAGGCGACCTGTAGCGACCGGGTCACTGCGATAGTCGTCATCGGGGTCTTTGATCCAGACTTCTACCGGACCTAAGGGTTGTTTCTCCAGTTTGACCTGATAGCTCGGTCCGGGTCCGGTGCCATCGCTTTTGCTGGTGCAGCCATCGGCTTCGTTCCATTGCATGGAGGGAGTATCAAATAGCAGACCGGGCTTTCTGTTGGCATGATAGTCGGCGGTTTCCTTGTCGAGAATATGAATGTAGGTGCCGGCGTTGAGCGTAGAGCTGCCCCGGGCAGGGGCCGTGGCAAAGCCGGTCAGGTTGAACGTGTGAATGTCTACTCGGAACGTTTCTTCTTCTTCCCTTCCGTCCTTATCTGTCGTGCGGATACTGAACGTGCCACTGCTGCGCCGGGCGGGGATGGTGACGGTGAAGGTCTGGCCATGATAGTCGACGCCATTGCCGGTGGCGGAGAGCGGGGTGGCGGAGAGACGGATATCGGTATCGTTCTCCTGCAGGCGCGAGAGTTTGACCGTCAGCACCGCTTCATCGCCTTCGTTGACGTAGTAGTCCGGTTGGGTGAAGTAGAGCAGGGTCTCGGCAGGATTTAGCGTGAACGTCTTCTGGTTGGCGCCGGAGGGCGTGGTGGAGGCCAGTCTTCTGCCTTCGTAATCCCGGATGTTGTGATTGCTGGCGAAGTTCAGGGTGACAGCGCCGGATACGGTGTCCAGATCGCCGCCTTGCGCGTACACGTGAACAATCGTTTTGTAGGTGGTCGGATCATAATTACTCAGATCATGGCGTACATCCAGTCCGGCCGTGGTGCCGGTCAGGGTAAAGTCCGAGGCGTACACATTGGGCAGATGTTTGTTGAAACGCACCCGCCAGACCAGACTGGTGCCCAGACCCTGAACCGGCTGTTCATAGCGATGGATGGAGACTACTTTCGGGGCGTCGGGGTCAATGACATTCTGTAACTCGAAGGTGTTGTCATTGGTGCCGGAGGTGGGGGTGGGAGACGCGGGCAGCGCGTTGCCGGCTTCGTCCGTGATGTCGTGGGTGTTGGCGAAGCTCAGCGTTACCGTGCCGGTGAGGCTGTCCAGGTCGCCGCCGGTGGCGGTGACGTCGAAGACATTGGTCGCGTGTTCCGATACCGAGGTAATCGTGGCGGTGGTGCCGGTGACCTGGAAGTCAGCCGTGTCCACGTTCGCTATCGTTCCGCCGCTGTCAGCGAACGTCACCCGCCAGGTGAGGGTGTCTTCATCGGTCATGGATGTGGTCGGTGACTGGCGCTCGATTGAGGTCACGGTCGGCGCGGTGTTGTCGAGTAAGAAGGCGTGATTCACACCGCTGATCGTGGGCGATGCGGGCAGCGCGTTGCTGGACAGGTCCTCGATGTCGTGGCTGCTGTCGAATTTCAGTTGGACCGGATTATCGGAATTCTCAATGCCACTGCCGGAGGCGGTGATGTCGTAGACGCTGGTCGAGACCTGCGAGACGGCCAGGGCGGTGGTTCCGGGGTACGCAACGGAGGTGGTGGCGACCACCAGGGAGAAATCCGTCGTGTCCA
Organism: Arenicellales bacterium; assembly: GCA_965116335.1. GTDB lineage: Bacteria > Pseudomonadota > Gammaproteobacteria > Arenicellales > Poriferihabitantaceae. The sequence continues at coordinate 2,715,210 of OZ220677.1, read as the reverse complement.
CATTACGCACCGCTTCATCGAAGGTCACCCGCCAAGTCAGGCTGTCGGCATTGGTATGTAGCGCGGTCGGCGAGTGGCGCGTAATCGAGGTGACGCCGGGAGCAGTCGTATCATCATCGTCGAGGATGGTATGGGTATGGGTGGAGGTGCCGAGGGTGATACCGCCGCTTTGGCCGGTGATAGACAACGTCGCGATCACGGTCTCATCGGATTCAGCGTCGGTGTCGCCCTTGATACGGATAATTGCACCGCGTTTTGTAAGGGATGCGCTTGGGAGGAAACTACCAAGTGGCGAGCAATTTGTATTCAGGGGATTGGTATTTGAAACCGTCTGATAATCGGCACTCGCGGGAATGGTCGCAGCTTCTGTTAAATCTATCGTAGCGGTGCCGGTGAAGCAGATTTGAAATCCAACATAGTCTGACCCCGTAAGCGCCTGTGATAAACTCACCGTGTAGTCGAGGTCTCTGGTGCCGGAGTTGCCCTCGTTAGCGTCGGCAGGGCCGCTGAGTGATAAGGTTTGTGCTTGCGCCCCGGCGGCGAGGCCCAGCAATAATGGCAAGCAGAGCAGGAAGCGGAACAGCCCCGCCCGCAGACGGCGGATGATGTGAGTTTTGTGTGGTGATCGAACCGTTATCGTAGGGGAGGGTCTTGTACCCTCCCGCGAATGATCGGAAAAGGTATCAACGATAGCGGGCACCCACAGAGGGGCGCCCCTACGATGACGGGTAACCGCAACCTCCATATCGTTGTGGATTCCCGCCTTCGCGGGAAAGACGGCTGGTTGGGGCGCAGGATGACGGTTGCGGATTCTCGCTTCGACATGATGTCGTTGGAATGATTCCCGACCGTTATCGTAGGGGAGGGTCTTGTACCCTCCCGCAACCGTTGGAACAGGAACCAACGATACCGGGCACCCACAAGGGGCACCCCTACGATGACGGGTAGCCGCAACCTCCATATCGTTGTGGATTCCCGCCTTCGCGGGAAAGACGGGTGGATCATACGTTGACGGGTTGTTGTCCCCCCATCCAATCCGCTTGCGGATTGGATTCCCCCTCAAGGGGGGAATGATTGTCGGATTGGTATCACCCCCCCCTTGAGGGGGAGTCCGCGATACAAGGGCGGAGCCCGCCGGAGAGCGGGTGGGGGGAATGACAGATGGTAAAGATTCAGGCCGGGAGGACGGACCCAGGCAACGGCGCAACCACGCGAACGCGCTCATGGCCGTCACGCCGACGCGCAAAAGCGTAATCCGGTAATCCGGTAATCCGGTAATCCGGTAATCCGGTAATCCGGTAATCCGGTAATCCGGTAATCCGGTCAATTATACCATAAATCAATGACTTAATTGAATTTATTTCTATTTTTTTCATTGCGTTAGCCTGCTTTTTACCGGATATTGATGGTGTAAGTCTGCTATAAGGAGTCATCCCCTGTCAAGTGGTGATTTTCTAAAGTGGTGATTTTGGCGTGATTTTGGCGCGTGGTCGAAACCATCATCGTAGGGGAGGGTCTTGTACCCTCCCGCGAATGATCGGGACGGGTATCAACGATAGCGGGCACCCACAAGGAGTGCCCCTACGATGACGGGTAACCGCAACCTCCGGCAGTTGTGGATTCCCACCTGCGCGGGAAAGACGGCTGGTTGGGGCGCAGGATGACGGTTGCGTCCCCCCACCCAATCCGCAAGCGGATTGGACTCCCCCTCAAGGGGGGAATGATTATCGGGTTGGGACGTGTTCCGGCGGTTGTGGATTCCCGCCTGCGCGGGAAAGACGGATGGTTGGGGCGTGGAATGACATTGTATCCCCCCACCCGCTCTCCGGCGGGCTTCGCCCTTGTATCGCGGACTCCCCCTCAAGGAGGGAGTGATGGGTGGCCTAGTCAAGAGAAAATCTGTGGCTTGAAATCTTCCTGATTGAGGATGCTGGCGCTGCTACCCGTGGCTCTGATGACGAATAATCCCTGCCGCTCTGCATAAACATCCGCTTCCGAATCTACACGCAACCAGGCCATCGCTCCGTAGATGGTGTTATCCTTGAAACGCGGCATCCGAGTCGCAACCTTACCTAAACTCTCCAGAAAGTCCCTGACATCCTGCACGCGCAAGGTGGTCTTGACTTCAACTACAACTATTTCTTTGCCGTTTACTGCAATAATGTCGTATTCATAATTATCATCCCGCCCTCTTTTCTTCGCATTGGTCACCGTATAATCAACCGGAATGCCTCGTCGATTCAAGAGCGGAACCAAATCACCATCTACCAGACTTTCCATTAACCGTCCCCATTGGGTATTAAACAGGGCTTCGGTCTTTTTGATCTGTTTGCCGGTTTCTCGCTGGCTCTGGCGAATTTCTGCCATTTCCTGCATGGCTTTTTTATGCCTGGCATCCTCTATGACAGCGGCTCTTTCCTGAGCAGCGGCGGTTTTATCCTGAGCAGCGGCGGTTTTATCCTGAGCAGCGGCGGTTTTATCCAGGCTGGCGGAGACTTCTCTCAGGATTGCCCAGATTTCGTCTGGAGTGGGTGCGGTGGCGGTGGTCATTTTGACATTCCTTACGGGTAGCGATTGTGGATTATAGCAGAAGTAGGGTTGGAGCGTGGGGACCGTTTGCGGATTGGATTCCCCCTCAAGGGGGGGGGGATGATGTTGTAGGGGAGGACCACAGTGAAACATAGCTATACCCTGTTATTTCGGTTATCGGACCCATGCTGTACACCGGACGGCTTTGATAAGTCAAACGCTACGCTTAGCGATTGTATTCGCTTTATTCACGCAATCCGGCTATTCATCAAACGCGGTTAATGATGGTTTTCGCGTGATCGATGTAATCCTTACGATGAATCATCACCTGCCATTTCCTGCCACCCAGTTGATGCCACAGCCAGGCCGACCGGATACCGGCGAATAATGCGGTTCGGACACGATGTACAACCTGCATATTCTGTAGCCGGTGCGCGTCTCCCCGGACGATGATTCTCGGTGTCAGATAACTGATTGTATGGCTATACAACGAGGCCATCGCTTCATACAGGTCATCATCCAGTGGAGGGTCCGGGGCATCCCGGTCGGGGTCCACCATGAGTTCCACCCGGATCTGTGCAAGCCCGGACTGGATCACTTCGCTGGTTTTTGCCAGTCTGGCCAGCTTGACGCTCAACTGATGAAGCCCTGTGGCGTATTGATAGATATACCGGGTTGAAGGGCCTGACTGGTACGCCAGGAATCGGTGCATGGTGCGTAACCCCAGGTCTACGCCGGACGGTGACCCGTAAACCTTGACCACGCTGTCCGCATCCAGGCGAAGCAGACTGAATGCGGATTCACGCAAAGCCGATTCATCATGCCGGTCGCGGGTGGTCAGTTGATAGACCAGGGCGCAGGATTGAATCAATCCAGCCAGGGCCAGGGTCTGGTTTCTATCGGGTTTGGGAAACATCGGCCAATCACGCAATCACTCAGAATGGATAATCCTGACGAAAAAATCAATCTCTCGTCTCAAGGCATCCAGCCGGTTCGGTTTCGCCCTGAAACCGTGTCCCTCACCGGGATACTCGGTATATTCATATTCCAGCCCTTTTCTTTGCAGGCTGTCAACCACTTCACGCGCAACCTCCGGGGGTACGATTTTGTCGTCTTCCCCCTGAAACAGGATGAGTGGACAATTCAGCGAATCCAGATGAAACAGCGGCGAACGCGAGACATAGCGGCTACCCGGACACCTGGCATTAACCGGGTCGAATGCCTCCCCGACCAGATTATCGGTGTATTTCGACTCGAACTTATGCGTGATTTCACTCAGGGTAATCAGATTGCCGATACCATAATAGCAGGCTCCTCCGGCAAATCTTTGCGGATACCGGGTCAGCGATGAGAGTACCACAAACCCTCCCGCGCTGCTGCCCCGAATAAATACCCGATCCCGGTCTATCCAGCCCTGATCGGCAGCGAAATCAATACCACTGATAATGTCATCTACATCGAACACGCCCCACTGTCCCAGCAACTGCTGTCGGTAGGCTCGGCCATAACCACTGCTGCCGCGATGATTGATGTCCAGCAGCGCAAATCCAATCGAACAGAAATACTGCTTGATCGCGGAATACTCACGCGTCGCCCTGCCGGTCGGCCCGCCATGCGTCACCACCAGCAAGGGCGGCAGTGTACCGGCGGGCGCAACATGGTGCGGATTGCAAGGCGGATAGAAATAGCCGTAAACCGGGGCCTGATTACCGTCCGGGAAGCTGACCGGCTGTGGCCTGGATAACTGCTCCGGGTCTGGGTCAGTTGCACAGGACAGACAGCATTCGATCCGCTCCGAACCCGGTTGCAGACGTAAAATCTGTGGCTGTCGGTCGGTAAAACCGCCGACAAACCAGACTGCCCCTGAATCATCGCGGAAAAGTTGCCGACAGGCCGCAAACTCCATGCCGACCGGGTTTGACTGACCACTTTGGGTATCAATCCTGAAAATCCGGTCACCCGTATGGCTGGATCCCACCGCATAAATCTTCATGTCGCCGGATTGTTGCCAGCGAGACTGGCCGAACACCCAGTGCGGTTCACCAAACTCGAACTGCGAATCCGTCAACCGGCAAATCCGGTTGCCATCGTGACTATGGAAATTCCAGCGGTCGGTGGTCTCATGGTCACTGACAAAAAGCAATAACCCTTCATCGGTGAAACCCGGCTGACAAACGGAACGTCCGGGTTCATCCACTACAGTCTGGCTGGAGGTAACCGCAATACGACTTGCCGTAACCTGCAACGAAGCTCTGACCAGTCGGGTCTCATCCCAGGGCATGTTCGGGTGCGACCATTCGAGCCACGCAATCTGTGCGCCATCATTGGCAAGCACCGGACTGGCATAAAAATCCGCGCCCTCGGCCAGCGTTGCAAAGTCGGGTCGGCCGGAATCAGTGCCCGACAACGAAACCGCAATGATCCGGTTGCTGTTTTCATGTTCACTCGGGTCCGCTTCCAGTTCAATCACACCGATCACCCAGCTACCATCCCGTGATACGGTAAGGTCGGTAAAACCCCGACAACCTGCAATCGCAGACGCAGGCAACAGGTGAGGAGGCGAATTCGTGTTCAACTGTTGTCTGTACAAACGACCATCCCCCCGGTTGTTGAACAGGATGCTATCGCCATGCACACAAAAACACTTGCCTCCATATTCATGCACACGGCTACGGATATTGTATTTCGCGGGAGTGATACATTGCCGCTCCCCGGACAGGGTTTCCGTCATCACAGCGACTCGCCCGTTTTCCTCACCCAAGTGTTCCAGCCAGTACAGTTGTCCATCAACGACAAACGGATAGGCTGGCTCGAACCCGCCATCGAAAACAGATTGCAGAGTCCAGGGACTCTGCCACGAACCGTAGGGAGCCTCGATAGTTTGACTGGACTGTTTCTTCACAACAATGCGCTATCTGGAATCATACAGCTTGCTGGTGATCAGTCGGGTTCTCTGCGTAGATAGATTCTGTTCGGCAAAAAACCCCTGACCGGCTTCAAGCGCATACTGAAATGGCTGTGATGGAGCGTAAAGCTGTGAATCCCCGTCATCCCCGGCAGGTTGCATCCGCAGGACCGAAAACAGTTTGCCCTGAGCATCGAAAAACCCGATATCCAGAGGCGCCTTGACATTCCTCATGTGGAAACGGGTAAAGATCGGTTCCGGCCAGGCAAATAATATGGAGGAAGAATCAATAATATTTTTACAGATATGCTGATAACCGGCGGCGCGTTCGACCTCATCATCCGCAATGCGGGTTTGCAAAACAACCACCTGTCCCCGATCATTCAGCAAGGACACTTCTTCTGTGTGCATCGATCGCATTCCTGCCGTCATTTCCTGGCAGCCTGTAGCGGATACCCCGCTCATAAACCAGACCGCCACGCCGGACAGAATGAGAGCAATAACTACGGTGGAAGTCGGCCAGACAGGGAGAGGAAACCGGCGACCTTGATGGCGAACATTCAAATTGAGTCACACAGGCTATAGACTTGCCAGTAGTAGTATTGGTACTGTATGGGATCAGTTGTATTCCTACACTCTATTAATGTATCAATTAACCCGATAAATGACAATGCCTAAACCATCCGTATACAGAATCAGCGAAATCTTTGATCGATTTGAGAATCTTGAACAAGGAGGCACCTACATCAAGCCGTTTGTAACCACTGCAACGGGCGCCAGCATGGCCGCAGGAATCAATTTCCTGAATGATGCTTCTATTCCCTGGGACCTGACCTGCGACGAGCTGATCTACTGTTTTCAAGGCACGTTTCGTATGATAGTTGACGGGGAAAGTAATGAGCTTGGCCCCGGTGACTTGATGTATATTCCGAAAGACAGTCACGTCGTCTACGAGTCGGACGGTAAGTGTATTATCTTTTATGCTGCGTACCCGGTAAACTGGAAAGAGCTTTCCGGTGTAACCCATGTCCCCGGCATTGACCCTGAGGACATGCCAGCCGGAAAAAAGAACTGAATAGCGAGAATTTAGCATGACCGACTTGTTAAATAAATTCAGCAACAATCAGTCTGCCATAAAAAAAGGGCTGCCGGGGTTCGCTTATACCAGCGCCGAATTTCACCAGACTGAAAACCGCACCCTGTTTGCAAATAGCTGGGTATTTGCGGGTTTTGCCCATCCACTCAGGCAACCTGGCGACCTGCAACCGATCACAGTCGGCGACCAACCGGTCTTGCTGGTACGCAATGATAAAAACGAGGTCGCCGCATTTCACAATGTCTGTCGCCATCGCTGCCTGAAACTGGTCGATCAGGCCGGAAATTTCGGCAAACTGATCCGCTGTCCCTATCATTCCTGGACCTACAATCTTCAGGGCGAACTCAAGGCAGCCCCCTGGTTCGGTGGTACTGAACGAACGCCCCCGCCGGACTTCTCCTTGCAATCAAACGGCCTGTTTCCGGTACGTTGTGAGACCTGGCATGACTGGGTTTTTGTCAACCTGGATGGTCAGGCAGAGGATTTCGAGCAGTTTTTAGAACCGTTGAAAAGACAGATCGGCGACCTGCCTCTGGAGCATATCCGGCCGGTGGCGACACTGGATATGGGTATCGTCCATTGTAACTGGAAGCTGTTGCTGGAAAACTTCATTGAGCCGTATCATGTTCAGTTCGTCCATAAGACGACCACCAGCCAGCCCCTGACCGACCACTATACCATTATTGATCGGCATTGCTTGGGCAGCGCCTGCGATATCGAACCGGACGATGCAACCGATACCGCAAACACGCTGGCGGTAACCTCCCGATACCTGACCCTGTTCCCTAATTTCGTGATGGGCACTTACGCCCCGGACCAGCTGGGCATCCACCTGAATATCCCGATTAGTGTAGATCAGACCCGACAATTCCGGGTGATCTACCTGCATCAGGACAGCCCGGTTTCCACAGATCAGATCGAAAATCTGAAGAAACTGTGGTACAACGTGCACAAGGAGGACCACTCTATGTGTGAGCGTCTGCAACTCGGACGAAAATCCCCGGTTGCCGACAGTGGCGGCTGGCTTTCTCCTCACTGGGAAAACAGTGTGCACCGATTCCAGCAGCTGGTCGTCGAATCGACCACTGCCAACGGCCAGCCACGATAACCGATAAACTTTCAAAACCCTATCACCCTGTCAAATGAATACAGCAAACCCCGATTTTCGTATTGACCACACCATGTTACGAGTCAGTGACCTGGAAAAATCCCTGGATTTCTATGTCCGTATTCTGGGTATGAAAATTCTCCGCCAGAATGAATACCCGCAAGGCCGGTTTACCAATACTTTCGTCGGTTATCACGGGGAAGATGACAGCACCAACCTGGAATTAACCTACAACTGGGATCAAACTGAGCCATACGACCGGGGAAATGCCTGGGGTCATATAGCGCTCAAGGTTTCCGATGTCTACGCGGCCAGCGAATATCTCAAGCAAGAAGGCGTCGAGTTCACCAAAGAACCGAGCCCGATGAAAAACGGCACTCGCATTCTGGCTTTCATCAAGGACCCGGACGGCTACCCGATCGAATTAAATGAACCCCTATCCAAATAATCGTCACCACCAATCCGACTCCATCAAACACACCCATCAGATTAAGAGAAAATCATGAGCAACCACTATCACGAACACTTTGAAGATGCGCTGCCAGACCCGCAGGCAGTAACCGCGAAAAAAATGGAACTCGAAGCCGCTGGCGTAAAATATATCCTCTCCTGCTGGATCGATATGTTTGGCCTGCCCAAGACCAAACCCGTACCCATCAGTGATTTTGAATTGCTGTTTATGGGCAAAGGCCCGCAATTTGCGGTGCACTCGATTTCGTTTGTCCCGGAACTGGGGCCAGCGGATTCTGACCAGGTGCCCCTGCCGGATATGGATACGATCCAGATTTGCCCCTGGGACCAGACCATCGCATGGGTATTCTCCGATCTATGGTGGGAAGGCAAGCCGTATAATCTCTGTCCCAGGCAGGCGCTGAAACGTGCCATCCGGGACGCAGCATCCCAGGGCTACTCCATGTACGCCGGTATCGAGCCTGAATTTATCGTCATGAAATGGGACGAGAACGGCCAGCCGATAAAAGCCTATGACGATGACCCGCAGCCGGGCAAGGGAGTCCGTTCCCGGCGTCAGGCATTTGGCTATGATGTCGAATACGCACTGGATTCGATGGGATTCCTGGGTGAATTGATCGACATTCTTGAGGGACTCGGATGGAATCTCCACGATGTGGTAACTGAGGGCGCCTATTCCCAATTCGAGCTGGATTTTCACTATACAGACGTGCTGAATATGGCCGACCGCCTGGTTTTCCTGCGTGTATTGTTGAAGGAAATCGCCAAGAAACACGGCCACTTTGTCACCTATATGCCAAAACCCACGACCGGCGACTGGCGTTCCGGAGCGCACATGAATACCTCGATTCAGCGAATCGACAACCCCGGAGTGAATGTGTACGAAGGGGAAAACGGGCAATGGAGCGAAGACGCGCTGCATTCAGTGGGCGGAATCCTCAAGCACGGCGGAGCCATCACAGCCGTAGCCTGCTGCACCGTCAATTCATACAACGGACTGGTGCCCAAGGTGGGCGGGTTCGAAGGCGGCACCTATACCTGGGCGCCTACCCACATGGCCTACGGGAAAAATAACCGTTCCGCCATGCTGCGGCTGCCACAGAGCCGGTTCGCTATCGAAAACCGCGCTGCCGACATGTGCATGAACCCCTACCTCGGGCTGGGCATGACACTGGCCGCCTCGGTTGACGGCATGGTGAATAAAGTCGATCCGGGCACGTCCCTGGATGAGGATTTGTATGTAATGAATGATCAGGAAAAACAACAACGCAACCTGACGCCGTTGCCTCGCAATCTTCTGGAGGCGACCGAAATGCTGGCTGGCAGCGAACTCGCCAAAACTGTGATGGGGCCAGTCATGCTGAACTCATTTGTACAATACAAGATAGACGAGTGGGAACGCTACCATCAAACCGTAACCGACTGGGAGGTCAACGAATACCTGCGTCTCTACTAATATCACCGTCAAAAATCACTCCCCAAACCCGGTGAGTCTTCAAGTCGGCCCGCAGATGACGACTGATATGATGGGGGACACAATCGTCATCTCACGAACCACCCGTCATCGTAGGGGAGGGTCTCCGTGCCCTCCCGCAAATGTCGGAACACGCAGAGCGAGTCAGGAGCTACACACAACCAGGAAAAAATTGACAACCGCCCGTAAATATAAAGTAAAATGCTGTCAAAATCTGGCTGCCATAGCCGTCACGTTATCTAACTTTAAGGAGTCATCTCTAATGAAGTCATCTATTATTGCTTTTGCTTTATTGCTTTTGGTTTTCACCCCCCCTCCCCCCGCACATGGACAGCAAGAGGAAAAAATATTCACAGTGAGCGGTGAAGAAGAAGCTCGGCGAGCTTCTTTCGGGTATCTGAAGTGGTACGTCCCAACAGGTCTCGGTAGTAGTAATACCGAAACTTACATTGACTTCACTATCAGCGGGAGTGCAAGCAGAGCGGCCGCCAAGGGGTCAACCGACGGTAAAACCTGGTCACCATCCACTATCAGGAGAAGTGCTACCCACAATTACTACATTCCTCCGAGGTATATGAGCGGAAATCTTGCAAGGTGCTGGTTTGAGCATGGTTGGTGCCGTATAGTGATATGGCCTCTGATTGGTCCAAGCGGGACTAAAACGGCTACGTTTACGGCAGTAAGGGCTTGGGATGGCTTTATTGAGCAGCCTATCAGCGTATCTGGAACGTGGAGGTTTAAGATAAAAGACGACAACGACAGTTTATAGGGGTTTCTACAGACAACTCCCTTTAGCCCGGCCTTAAGGGCCGGGCGAAGGCATGGGCCGGTTGTTCGGAGCCGAGGACAAGCTCTACGCATCGGTAATTGCAGGTTCTGTATTGTTGTGGATTCCCGTTTACACGGGAATGACGGCTGGTTGTTGCGGCATCTAACTTGCGACAAAGGATGGTGCCGGAAAGAGGAGTCGAACCTCCGACCTACTGATTACGAATCAGTTGCTCTACCAACTGAGCTATTCCGGCAAAGGCGGGACACGGGTCTGACGCTGGATTATATGCGCCACACCGCGCCATAGTCTACCGGGAAATGACGACTCCTGCCGATATTTGCTTGCCGGCCGGACGCCAAGCACCCCGCAACCGCCCTAACGCGCATTAAACCAACAGCTCCCGATAGTGCTCCCAGTTGAAGTTTGGACCGGGGTCTGTCTTGCGTCCGGGGGCAATATCGCTGTGCCCGACGATGTTTTCAACCGTGATTTTCGGGTATGCCGATTGGAGGCAACGAGTCAGCCGCGCAAGGGTTATGTATTGGGCGGACTCGAATTCGTCATGATCACTGCCCGCCAGTTCAACTCCTATCGAAAAATCATTCACTCGCGGGCACCCCCGGAACACGGATTGACCGGCATGCCATGCACGACGGTGGGTCGGCACGAACTGGATCAACCGGCCCTCTCTCTCGATATAGAAATGAGCGGAAACGGCAAGCTCCGCTATCTGTTCAAAATACGGATGTGCGCCGGGGGCAAGACAGTTGGTGAACAGGTCTTCGACGTAACGGTTATGATAACAGCCGGGAGGCAGACTGATCGCGTGAATAACCAGAACAGAGACTTCTTCGTTGTCGGGACGCTCATCAAAATTAGGGGAAGGAGTAAAGCAGACATCCTGTACCCGTCCTGAATCGGAGCAATGCACAAGCGGGGGAAGAGTCGGGCTGACGGTCATGCTATTCTCGCAGCCTCACTGCAATCGCTCGATTTTTAAACTCACAATCGCCTTTTCCGTGCGTTCTTCTACGATGAAACGGTATCCCTGCTCAACCAGGTATTCACCTTGTTCCGGGATATGCCCTAACTGCGACATGATCAGTCCGCCAATCGTGTGCGCCACTTTGGTATTCAGGTTGATTTCCAGGGTTTCGTTGACCTCGGACACCGACTGTCTGGAATCAACCAGATATTGATTTTCCTGCAATTTCTGGAAAAACCGTTTTCGCCGGGGTAGATACTCTTCAAAATCATAGCCGACATCAATGTCTCCGACCACTTCCTCAACAATGTCCTCCATGGTAATGATGCCGATTGCGGAGCCGAACTCATCCACGACCACGGCCATGTGATCGTGCCGTTGCCGCAGGATAGGTAATAATTGATCAATCGTCTGAAACTGCAAGACATATTGTGCGGGTTTGATAAAATCGTCCAGGGACTTTTCAGGGGTGGCTGCATCCATCAAGTCCCAGGTGGTCAGGGTCGCGATACCGATGATATTGCTGGTATTGCCCTTGTAGACAGGCAGCCGGTTATAGCCCTTGCGCCGGACGGTGGCGATGGCACGCAGGATATTGCGCGTATCGCTGATCGCCGTGACTTCGGCAATCGGAATCATCGCCTCCCCTACTGTGGTTTCCCCGAACCGGATCACTCGACGAATCCGTCCCCGATCAAACGCATCTACGGATGAGGTTCTTTCGGTCATATCGACCACCAGACGAATCTGCTCACGGGTCATGAACAGATTCTGTTCGACCTTGCCACCGCCCACCAGCCTGGCAATCAATCGGGCAATACGCGAAAAAATGAATATCACCGGATAAAAAACCAGGGAAAATATCTTGATCGGCCAGATCGCGACCGGAACAATCTCGTCCGACTTCTGCTGGAAGATGCTTTTCGGCACAATTTCACCCAGAATCAAGAGAACCGGGGTCAGAACTAGAAAGGCGTAAAGGTCCCCCTGGCTGCCAAACTTGTTGACCAACAACAGAGTGCCCAATGTGGTCAGGGCTACTGTCGCCACATTGGTGCCGACCAGGGTTGTACCGAGCATCACATCGGGGGTTTTGAACAGTTTCAGCGCCTCACGCGCTCCCCGGTTACCCTGATTGGCCTTTGCCGTCAGTTTCACCTTGTCCGAGTTGACCAGAGCAATCTCAGAGCCGGAGAAAAAACCCTTCAACAGCAACAGGACAAGAATGGCGAGTAACCATGCAACCCCGATCATGATCCCTTCTCCGTCAAATCGTCAAATTCATCTTCATCCATGCCCCTGGCGACGCGTACCCTGGCAATACGGTGATCATCCATCTCAATGATCTGGATCAGGATGTCTTCACTCTCGACTCGGTCTCCTTCCCGTGGCAACCGATCCAGCAGGCGGAAGGCGTACCCTCCGACCGTGGTCATGCGGGGGTCTTCAATGCCGAAATTGGTCAGATTATTGAAGTCATTGAGTTTCATTTCTCCCGGGACTTCGTAGATGTTATAGTCTTTTTCCGCATAGAGTCCGGCGGTCGCTTTCGAGCCTCCACTGACATCACCAAAAATGAAGTTCAATACCCCGCGCATGGTGATGAAGCCCTCGACTCCGCCAAACTCGTTCAGACAAGCCGCCGCCCGAACCCGGTTCGACTGAAAAAAGTCAAACATTTCATCGACTTTCTTGGTCAGTGGCACGACTACCGGGGGGTGCATGATGTCTTTCGGCTGGAGCGCTTCCAGATCTTCACCGTCCAGCACCAGACGCAAAATGTCTTCAGCATGAACGAAACCGACCAGATTATCCCGGTGAGCCTTGAATACCGGCACACGGGGATGGCGGTAAGAGATGAACTTCTCCACCATCTCCGGCACACTCATCGCGACATTCAGGAATGCCATTCGCGTCCGTGGCGTCATGACCTCGACGATCTCGGTTTCATTAGCCTCCAGCAAATTGTAGATCAGGGCGCGCTCGGTATCATCCAGCGTACCTTCCTCGGAAACCTGTTCAACCAGAGTCAGGAATTCATCGACATGCAAAATGTTGTCGGCGGTCTTGACCTCACCGACGAAGAGAGTCGTGATCCGGTCTGCAATGCCCCGGATGGCCCATCGAACCGGAGCAATGACCTTGATCCACAAGGCCAACGGCTGGGCCACAATCCGGGTGCTGTAACGAACCGGATTGCCAACTGCAATGGTTTTCGGCGTGACTTCACCGAGCAATAACATCAACGGCACCATAACCAGCAGATTGATAACCACTACCTGCTCCACCTCGTATAGCGCAATCAATATGAATGCCATGTTGGCGGTGGCGGCGATATTGACGAGTTCGTTGCCACTCAGGATAGAAATAATCAGCCGTCGGGGCTGGTCAAGCAACTCATGGATGGTTTTTGATTGAGGGTTCTGTTCGCGCCGTAGCTGTTGCAGATCCAGTCGGGAAAGGGAGAATAATGCGATTTCAGAGCTTGAGAAAAACGCCGAACAAACCAACAGGCAAAGCTGCACCCCCAGCCGGACAATCATGTCCGGTTGTGTAAGCACCCCTGAGTCGAATGCGAAGTATTCGACCACAGGCAGCCAGTACTGATTCATGGTATGCAGAAACGGTTCCATCAAGATTTTCGGTTAATAACAGACTGGGAGGGTGTTCGGACATGTAAAAGCATGCTCCTCAAGATTGGATTGCCGTTAATATGACTGAATATGACTCTGATTTCAATTAAAATTGTATAATCTGCGTGACACCAACCCACGGTACGACCCATGTCATCGAATGCAGCTATCGAAAAGCGCCCGCGAACCCGGACACCGGACAGCGAACCGGCATCACCGGACAGGATTGACCATGACCTGACCGCCTGCGATCTTTATCTGAACCGGGAGATTACCTGGCTTCAATTCAATCGACGGGTACTGTGCGAGGCTATGGATCACGATAACCCCCTGCTTGAACGCCTCAAATTCTTCGCCATCTTCGCCTCGAACATCGACGAGTTTTTCATGAAACGCATCGGTGGCCTGAAACTTCAGGAGATGACCGGCGTGGTCAAACTGACGGTTGACGGACGTACCCCTTCACTCCAACTGACTGAATGCCGGGCGCTGGTTAAGGAGCTTGAAGTGATCAATGACCAGGCTCTGCCCGAACTTCTGGCCGAGCTGGATGCCAGGGACATCCGCATCCTGGACTATGAAGAGCTGACTCAGGATCAACGTGATACCCTGCGACATCACTATTTCGAGAACATCTTTCCGCTGGTCACGCCACAGATTTTCGATCCGGCTCATCCTTTCCCGTTCATTTCCAATTTGTCACTGAATATATTGGTAACCCTGCCTGTCATTCAGGATGAAGACCCGTTCCTGGCCAGAGTGAAAGTCCCGGTTGGTGCTGATGTGCCGCGCTTTGTCCAGCTTCCGGGTGCCAGTCATTTCGTGCCGTTGGAACAAATCATTGCCCACAATCTGGACCTGCTTTTCCCCGGCGAACAGGATTTCGAGTTCGACTATTTCTATATTTCCAGGAATGCGGCAGCGGAAAGACAGGAGTCCGGGGTCAGTGATCTGCTGTCCATGATCGAATCCGAGCTGCGCGACCGGCGAATCGCCCCGATCGTCCGCATTGCGGTCAACCGGGGTATGTCAGACGACCGAAAGAAAACACTGGCGGAGCAGCTGGGTCTGAATGTAGAAATGGACGTATTCGAATCCGGCAGCCTGCTCGCCCAGAAGGATCTGTTCGAGCTGGTATCATTGCCACGACCGGAGCTTCACTATCCCCCGCATCTGCCCATCAATCATCACCGGCTGCAGGATGGGCAGCGCAGTATTTTCTACTCCATCCGCGAAGCCCATTCGATGTTGCTGCAGCACCCTTATGAATCGTTCAATACCTCGGTCGTCCGCTTCCTGAAGGAGGCGGCCAATGACGAACAGGTGCGGGCGATCAAGATGTCCCTGTACCGGACGGATGAGGAGACCCGCATTGTCGATTTGCTGATCCAGGCCGCGAATAACCGCAAACAGGTCGCGGTGGTGGTTGAACTGAAGGCGAAATTCGATGAGGCCGCCAATATCAAATGGGCTGAACGAATGGAGCGAGCCGGTATCCATGTCACTTACGGCGTAATCGGTCTGAAGACTCATTGCAAAGTACTGATGGTAGTGCGACAGGATATGGACAAACTCAGGCGCTATGTCCATATCGGCACCGGCAATTATCATGGCGGCACGGCACGACAATATACGGACCTCGGGTTGTTGACCTGTGACCATCATATCGGCAACGACACCACCGAGCTGTTCAACTACCTGACTACCGGCCATTCCAGAAAACGGACTTTCAAACAGCTGCTGGTTTCTCCGAAGCAACTGAAAAAAGAGCTGATCGACAAAATCAACCGCGAAATCGCCCATGTGAGCCAGGGCGGCGAGGGATTAATCCAGATCAAGTCGAATGCGCTTGAGGATCGAGACATTGTGGAAGCCCTGTACCGCGCCTCAGTCGCAGGAGTCAAAGTCGATCTGATTATCCGGGATACCTGCCGGTTACGTCCGGGTATCAAAGGATTGTCCGAGAATGTGACCGTGATCAGCATAGTGGGCCGGTTCCTCGAACACAGCCGGGTATTTTATTTCCAGAACCAGGGAGCGGACGAGTATCTGATCGGTTCTGCCGACCTGATGAAAAGAAACCTGGAAAGCCGGGTCGAAGTGGTAACCCCGATCAACCGGAAGTCATTGAAGAACGAGCTGCGCCTGATTCTCGACACGTTACTCGAAGACGATGTAGATGCCTGGGAAATGCAGTCAGATGGCTCATATATCAAGCGAACCTGCAAGTCACCCGAAGCCGTCGGTTGCCAGCATCAACTGATCGAATACGCCCAGGCTCGGCTGAATACCAGACGGCGCAAGAAGTCCGTGCGCGCCCGCAACATCAAGAAACGGAATTAACGGCTTTTGCCCGGTCAATCCAACCCCTCTTAATCTTTTTAACTGACAGGAAGAATTTATTATGTCCCCGAAACTTCCAACAACCGCAAGCGCGGTCATTATAGGCGGCGGCGTCATCGGTTCCAGTGTAGCTTACCATCTGGCTAAAATCGGCTGGAGTGATGTGGTACTGCTTGAACGCAGCCAGTTCAGTTGTGGCACTACCTGGCATGCGGCCGGACTGATCGGCATTATGCGCGCTAATGAAAGCCATGCGAAAATGGCCCAATACTCCATGTCGGTACTGTCCGAAATCGAGAAAGAGAGTGGACAGTCAACCGGATTCAAGCAGGTGGGCTCACTCAGTATCGCACACAGTGAGGGACGATTCGAAGAGTTGAAACGGGTGGCATCAATGAACAACGCTTTCGGGGTAACCCGTGTGGATGTTATTACGCCGCAGGAAATCAAGGCACTTTATCCTTATCTGGAGACAGGGGATCTGCTCGGTGGAACCTGGGTCGCACAGGATGGTTACGCAAGCCCGGTGGACGTAACCGCCGCATTTATCAAAAGTGCTCGCAATCGGGGCGCGTTGTGCCTGGAAGGAGTGGTCGTTACCGGCGTTGTGGTCGAGAATGGCCGGGTTTGCGGGGTCAACACCAATCAGGGCGATATTCAGGCTGAGTTCGTGGTTAATTGCGCCGGGATGTGGGCACGGGAGGTCGGCAGGATGGCCGGGGTCAACGTCCCGCTCCATGCGGCGGAGCACTATTATGCGGTGACTGAAAAGCTCGACTCGCTGCCGCTGGACCTGCCGGTAATGCGGGACCATGACATGGGCGCCTATTACAAACAGGATGCCGGCAGCCTGCTGGTCGGACAGTTCGAACCGAATGCGATACCGTGGGGGCAGAACGGAATTCCAGAGGATTTCAGTTTCGATGAAATCGACGGTCATTTCGATGAACAGATGATGCCCGTGCTTGAAAAGTCGATGGAGCGCGTGCCGATATTGCAGGAGGTCGGTTGGCGAAAGTTCTTCTGTGGGCCTGAATCATTTACTCCAGATGATCAGTTTCACATTGGTGAAGCCCCGGAGGTGCGGAATTTCTTCGTAGCGGCGGGCTTGAACTCAATTGGCATTCAGAGTTCCGGCGGTGTGGGCAAAGCACTGTCGGAATGGATGCATTACGGTCATGCGCCGCTGGATTTGTGGAATGTCGATATTCGCCGGATGTATTCATTTCAGGGGACCAGTCAGTATCTGCAAACCCGGGTCAGCGAGACGCTCGGACTATTATATGGCAACCACTGGCCGTACCGACAGATGGAAACCGCCAGAAATGTACGTCACTCTCCGATCCATGAAAAACTGGTTGAACGTAACGCCTGCTTTGGCGAAGTAGCCGGGTGGGAACGTCCGAACTGGTTTGCCCCGCAAGGCGTCAAACCGCAATATGAATACTGCTTCGGAAAGCAGAACTGGTTCGGATATTCGGCTGGGGAACACAAGGCTTTTCGTGAGAATGTAGCCCTGTTCGACCAGAGCAGTTTCTCAAAATACCTGATACAGGGCAAGGACAGTTGCCGCGCGTTGCAAAGAATTTGTAGCGCCAATGTTGATGTCTCACCCGGCAGGATGGTATACACCCATTGGCTTAATGAGCGGGGCGGCATCGAGGCTGACCTGACGGTAACCCGACTTGAAGAGAATCAGTTTCTGGTGGTGAGTGCCGCCGCGGTAACCGGCAAGGACCTGGATTGGCTGGCGCGCAATATCCCCGAAGACGCTCTTTGCACGGTCACCGATGTTACCAGCGCTCTGGCCGTGCTGGGCGTGATGGGGCCGAACAGCCGAGCATTGCTCAGCGATGTTCTTGACATCGACATGAGTACGCCAGCATTCCCGTTCGGTATGTCTCGGCCCGTCGAAATAGGATGCGCGGTCGGGCGAGCGGCACGGGTCTCCTATGTCGGGGAACTGGGGTGGGAGCTGTATATCCCGGTCGACATGGCGCGTCATGGGTTCGATACGCTATGGCAGGCTGGCGAAAAACACGGCCTGGTCATGGCCGGGCTGCATGCACTGGACAGCGGCCGAATCGAGAAGAAATTCGTGCACTTCGGTCATGACGTCGCCGACACAGATACGCCGTTGGAATGTGGTCTTGGATTTGTCTGCGATTATGAGAAAGATATTCCTTTCATTGGCCGCGATGCCATGCTCCGGCAAAAAGAGACCGGGAGCTGGAAGAAAAAGCGTATGCTACAATTCCTGCTCCAGGACCCGGAAGAAGTACTGTATCACCATGAACCCATTCTGCGAAACGGCAAACGGGTCGGACATCTGACCTCAGGCAACTACGGCCATACTCTGGGAGGGGCTGTCGGCCTGGGGTATGTCTCTCATGAGGATGGGGTGAATGCGGACTATATCGCCTCTGGAAAGTTTGCCATTGAGGTGGCTGGCCGTATTGTTCCAGCCCAGGCCAGCTTGTCCGCAATGTATGACCCCGGAGCAAAAAGAATGCGGGGATGATTGACTGACGGCAGTCTACCCGGCGCTCATGCTTACGACGCGTCCGAGCTTCTTCAGATGGACCAGTAACAGGGAAACAGCAGCCGGGGTCACCCCTGGAATCCGGGCCGCCTGACCGATTGTCTGCGGGCGGGTTTCGGTCAATTTATGTTGAACTTCAGTAGACAATCCTCTCACTCTGGCATAATCCACTGATTGCGGAATCACCATCCGGTCACTGTTTTTTTGACGCTCGATTTCGATCATCTGGCGCTCAATATAGCCACTGTAACGAGCCTGAATCTCAAGTTGCCGGATGCTTTGGGGGTCATCAAGCGGCGCATCCAGTCCAGCCAGATCAACCAGGCTACGATAGTCTGCCTCCGGTCTCCTGAGTAAATCAAACAAGTTGGCCTCTCGTTGCAATGGCTGACCGAGAAGCTTTTCAACCCGTGCGGGATCGGTTTTATCCGGATGAATCCAGGTTTTTTCCAATCGCCCTTTCTCCTTTTCTATCCGATCCCTTTTCAGATTGAAGAAGCCGATACGCTGATCATCCACTACCCCCAACTCGAACCCCTTTTCAGTCAACCGCAAGTCCGCATTATCCTCACGAAGCTGTAGCCGATATTCTGCCCGGGAAGTAAACATTCGATAAGGTTCAGCAGTGCCGCGAGTCACCAGATCATCAATCATCACGCCGATGTATGCCTCACTCCGGGCCGGACTCCAGGGTTCCTTTTGTTTTACCTTCAACGCCGCATTGATTCCTGCAATCAATCCCTGACCCGCCGCCTCTTCATATCCGGTCGTGCCATTGATCTGTCCGGCAAAAAACAATCCGCCGATTGATTGGGTTTCCAGTGAGCTGTTCAAGCCGCGCGGATCAAAAAAATCATATTCTATGGCATAGCCGGGGCGGGTAATCAGGGCTTGCTCAAAGCCTTTGATGGTTCTTACGAAGTCATGTTGCACATCGAACGGCAGGCTGGTGGAAATGCCGTTGGGATAGACTTCCGTTGTATTCAATCCTTCGGGTTCAACAAATATCTGATGGCTGTTCTGGTCGCCGAAACGCACCACCTTGTCCTCTACCGAGGGACAATATCGTGGCCCCACTCCTTCAATTTCACCGCCGTAAAGGGGGGATCTGTGCAGGGATTTTCGGATAATTTCGTGAGTCCGGTCATTGGTATGTGTAATGTGGCAAGAGACTTGCTCAGGATGCTGTTCTGCACTGCCGATAAACGAGAATACCGGTACAGGCCGGTCGCCCGGTTGCTTTTCCAGTTCGCTATAGTCGATAGTTTTGCCGTCAATCCGTGGCGGAGTCCCGGTTTTCAGACGATCCACGCGAAACGGTAATTCCCGCAGCCGGTTTGCCAGCGCCACGGACGGAGGGTCGCCCGCTCGTCCTCCCCTGGAATGATCCGTTCCGATATGGATTTTACCGTTCAGGAAGGTCCCAGCCGTCAATATCACTACCGGCGCCTCAATCCTGATTCCCGACCCGGTTTTAACCCCGGTCACCTGATCGCCCTGCAAGATCAGGTCATCGACAGATTGCTGGAATACGGTCAGGCCGGGTTGATACTCGATCGCCCGCCGAATCGCCATTTTATACAATGCCCGGTCGGCCTGGGCGCGTGTCGCCTGTACCGCCGGGCCTTTGCGGGAATTCAGCCTGCGAAAATGAATGCCTGATTGATCAATCGCCCTGGCCATGATGCCGCCGAGCGCGTCAATCTCCTTGACAATATGGCCTTTTCCGATTCCTCCTATTGCCGGATTGCACGACATTTGCCCAATCGTTTCGATATTGTGGGTAATCAACAGGGTTCGGCAATTCATCCGGGCAGCCGCCAGCGCCGCCTCCACGCCGGCATGACCACCGCCGATAACCACTATCTCGAACTTTTCCGGATACTTCATTGGCCGGTGCTGAAATCACTTGCAGTCAATAGCTACTGATAATAATAATCATACTTCCGAAGAATCTCCCAGGTAAATCCCCAGGCCTCGTTGAAAGTCAGATTACTGTCGTCCGGGATCACAATTCTGGTATACAACGATTCGCCCAGTCGGTCTTTCAGATCTTGCAGTATTGAATCCAGTTGCCCCCGGGAAACCGGAACCAGAGCGGAGTCTCCCGGTTGCTTGATCCTGTACGACAAGGCTCCGCCTGTTTTCTCCACATGGACTTCAGCCACTATTTTTCCAACCGGGCTTCTCGCAGGCCGAATCAACTTGCGATACTGTGCATCCAGGCTTTCGTACTCTTCCTGCAGGGATTTATACTGTTGAGCCGAGGTATCTGCGCTCGCTCGCAGAGATGCAATCTCTACTTCCCGCTGCTCAATCAATTCTTTTAGTGATAAAACCTCATCAGTCACGCGAGCGTATCGTGCAGCCGCGCTCTCATTGATTCTTTCCACTTGCTCCATTTCTGCGGTCAATAATTGATTCTCAAGATTTGACCGAGACAGCAATCGTTTCAAATGTTCGAGTTGCCCGGACAGATTATGGAGCCTGTCTTCCAATGTGGCTCTTTCGTCAATCAGGGAGGCGATTTCAGTCTCCGACTGTACCTCCAGTTCTGCCAATGTCTCATCCAGAGTTTCGATGTTCCGGGTTAAAAGCAGTTCATTGGCAGTAAGCCTTGTCACCTCATCCTGCAATCCACGCTCACTATCAGTCAGCGAGGCAATCCGTTCCAATGCCTGTTCTAATGATTCAGCCAGTGCGGAGCTTTCCGCCTCGGCACTTTGCAACGCGGCTTCCAGATCCGCCTTCTGTTGCCTTAGAACTTCTGTGTCAGCAATCAGATTCTCAATTTCCACTGAAGCCTCAAGCTGGGCCTGCTGCATTTCCTCATTGGCCTGTTCAAGCTCCTGTCGCTCAGCAATCAGTAACGCCACTTCATCCTGCAACCCGCGCTCACTCTCGCCCAGCAAAGCAATCCGCTCCTGTGCCCGTGCCAGTGATTCACTCAGTGAAGCCCGATCCGCTTCGGCACTTCGTAATGCGGCTTCCAGATCCGCTTTTTGTTGCATCAAGACTTCCGTGTCAGCAATCAGTCCCTCAACCTTGACCGAAGTGGCGACCTGAGTCTGTTGCAGTTCCTCGCTGGCCTGTTCAAGCTCCTGTCGCGCCACAGTCATTGACTCCAGATCGGCCTGTAGCTCAAGCCGTTCATCAGCAAGTGAGGCAATCCGTTCGAGCGCCTGCGTCAGCGATGCCGCCAATGAGGTGCGCTCAGCCTCTGCGCTTTGCAGAGAAGCTTCCAGTTCCGTATTTTTTTGCGTCAGGTCCTGATTGGCCAGCATAGCGGCCTCTCTGGCCGAGATGTTGGTCAACAACTCACTACTTAACCCGAAATTGCGTACCATGATGACGACCAGCGTCATCAGGAATATCATCACGATCACAGTCATCACGTCGGTAAACGACGGCCATACGCTATCGTCTCCGATACCGGCGGCACCGTGACCGACCCGCAGATCGACAAAGCCGTTGGTTTTCAGCATCAGGTAGTCCGGGTTTAGGGTTCCAGTCCCCCGGGTCGCAACCGGAATCCGCGTTGCAACAGGCTTACAACTTCATTCAGGTTCTCATTATTCTGATTGGTCGTAGACATCTGGACTTCAATCATTTCTCGAATCAGAGCCAGCATTTCCTGGTTGCCCCGGTCTTCCGCTGCCCGGGATTCCAGCAATTCCGTCAGCTTCTGCGTCACCCGTTCCTGGGACTGCCCGAGCTTTTCAATCAGTTCACCAGCGGACTGAATATCCGAGAAATCCAGTGCCCCTCCCTGGCCACTCTGGAAGTGCGGTATCAATGTGGTCGCGCTCACTTCCTCAATCTTGCTGATCAGGAAAGTCTGGGTATCGGTCAGTTTGATATAAAAATAGCCAAAGAACAGATATGCGAGAATTGCGGTCAGAGTGGTGGATAACGCAGTAGACATCCCGAAAATCATGGTGCCCAATCCTTTTCCACTCTCCTGATCACCGCCCGGCAGGATATTGATCTGCCCGCTACTCTGCAAAATATCAGAGGCTCCGAGCAGTGAAATCGACAGGGAAACAATCGTCCCGAACACGCCAGTCAGGATCAGCACATTGTGGACAAATTTCAAAAAACTGTTGCGGCTCGATTCAGAAGCCAGCAAGGTGGCGGCCAGGGCACTCTGATTGATGACTTCACGTCGACGGCTCAACTCCTGGAGGGTCAGAAACCGCTCAGAGATCATCAGTCTGCGGGGAATTCCAATCAAGGGTTCACCGCCCGTACCGAGGTTGGACTGTAACCGATTGATTGCCTGCTCCTGAACCCGATACTCCATAAACCGTTTGATCAGTTCGAACAGGCCACAAACAAACAGAAGCAGGATACCCCCGTTGATCAGCCAACCCACCGCATTGACCTGGTTATGGAAATAAATCTGTGTGATGAGGTCCCGTTGCCAAACCCCCGCGATCATCAGAACTCCCAGAACAAGCAGTATCTGTAACAGAATATTTCGAGTGTAATTGTGTGGAGTAACGTCAGTCATTCTATTATTTCCCGGTTCATTCATAATAGGACTCAGCTGGTCCATCCAATGGGCGGGCTGTCCATAATTTCGCCATATTATACAGGATTATACAAATAATTATTTTCCACACGAGAAAACATTTAATACCCGGCTGGCAACGCAACCATGCAAATGGTCATTTTCCGATACAGAATGTACCGAAGATCATGCCCAGCAAATCATCACTGCTGACTTCTCCGGTAATCTCCGACAGAGCGCGCTGACAAGAGTTCAAATCGTCAGCAAGCAATTCGCTGGCGCGGAATGTTCTCTGCTGTTCCAGGCCACGGAGCAGGAATTCCTGCGCCCGCTCCAGCGCGTCTATATGTCTTTCCCTGGCGAGGAAGTGGCTATCGTCAACCTCACGAAACCCGGCAATGTATCTGATTTTTTCTTTCAGGATGTCCATACCCTGTCCGGTCAAGGCGGACACACACACCTCGTTTTCAGTCCCGGAGTCAAAACTGCGGCCGGTCAAGTCGATTTTGTTTCGCACCAGCAGGACCGGAGCCTGTGTATCCAGTTTTTCCAACAGCGAATCCGCCCCGGAATCAGAAGTCACAGAGTCATCAACCAGTAAAAGCGTAAGCCCGGCACGATTCTGCTGCACAATCGCCCGGCGCACCCCTTCCGCTTCAATTTCGCTGGTAGCTGGTCTGATCCCGGCGGTATCGACAATTTCCACAGGTAGCCCATCCAGATCGATAAACTGTTCCAGCACATCCCGTGTAGTACCGGGAATATCGCTGACAATCGCCCGTTGATCATTGCACAAATAATTGAGCAGACTGGATTTTCCCGCGTTTGGTAACCCGGTCAACACCACCTTCAGCCCCTCCCGCAACAACATTCCCTGTTTAACCGAGCTTTTTAACGAAGTGAATAATGAAGACAGATGTTCCAGTTGATTGACCACCTTTGCGTCCGCGAGGAAATCTATTTCCTCATCCGGGAAATCAATGGCGGCTTCGACAAAAATCCGCAGGCGGGTTACTTCCTCTACCAATTCATGGATGCGCTTCGAAAAGCCACCCTGAAGCGACTGGAGCGCAGATCGGGCCGCCGCCTGCGTACTGCTGTCGATCAAATCCGCAATCGCCTCCGCCTGGGTCAAATCCAGCTTCCCGTTCAGGAAAGCGCGACTGGAAAACTCACCGGGCTGAGCCAGTCTGGCGCCCGCTGCGAGACAATTCTGCACGAGTATTTGCATCACCACGGGGCTGCCATGCGCCTGGAGCTCAAGCGTGGGCTCCCCGGTAAAACTGTGTGGAGCGGGGAAATACAGAGCGATTCCATTGTCAACAACCTGACCGTTACGGTCCAGGAAATCGGTATGGCAAGCATGGCGGGGAGCAGGACACCTGCCGATCAGCCGATTAGCGATACGTCTCACATCCGGGCCGGACAACCGCACAACACTGATCCCTCCGCGCCCCGGCGGAGTGGCAACAGCGACAATGGTATCGGTACTGGTGAAGCCGGTTGAATCCCCGGATTCCGGCTCAGGGCATACTCCTTGCTCAGGCACTCTGGAACTTTCGGGTGATATAGTATTGCTGTGCAATGGAAAGCAGGTTATTGACCACCCAGTAAAGAACCAGGCCAGCCGGAAACCACAGGAAAAAGATAGTGAACACGAAGGGCAGCGCCATCATGATCTTTTTCTGGATCGGGTCAACCGGGGCGGGATTCAGAAAGTGCTGGGCCAGCATCGACAACCCCATGATGATCGGCAATACAAAGTACGGGTCGGGCAGTGAAAGATCATTCAGCCACCATACGAAATCAGCCTGACGCAGCTCCACACTCTCCAGCAAGGTCCAGTACAATGCAATGAACACCGGAATCTGCACCAGCACAGGCAAACACCCGCCTGCCGGATTCACTTTCTCCTGCTTGTAGAGTTTCATCATTTCCTGTTGAAATTTCTGCTTGTCACCACTGTACCGCTCTTTCAATGTCGCCATTCTCGGTTGCAACTTCTTCATCTTCGCCATCGACTTGTAACTGGCTGCGGAAAGAGGATAAAAAACCGCCTTGACCAGAACCGTCAGCAGGATAATGGCCCACCCCCAGTTCAGGGTAATCCCGTATATCTTGCTTAGTAACCAGAACAGGGGGTTGGCGAGCGGAGTGAACCAGCCGTAGTCCACCGTCAATTTCAGTCCATTCTTGTTCTGTCGGTCGAGACGCACCTGCTCTTTCGGTCCGACAAACAGCGCGGTCGGCACGACTCCGGTCTGACCGGGCTGGACTGTCACTGGCCGGGTTGTCTTGTAGCCGATGCGGTACTCCGGTTTGGGCGTCTTGTTGTTTACGCCCGAATATAGCTGATAATGATCGGATTCCATCGGCAACCAGGCGGCCACAAAGTAATGTTGCAACATCGCGACCCATCCATCCACCGTGGTCCTGTTCAATGACTCGTCCTGAATCTCGCCGTAGTCGATTTTGTCGTACTTGTCTTCCTCGGTATAAATCGCCGCTCCGTTATAACTGGGTATCCGACCCAGGAAACCCAGTGATCCCTCCTGTTCAATTTCGGTCTGCTTCAACTGCCCATAGACAAACCCCGTCCACGGCTTACCACTATTGTTGGTGACCTGAAAATCAACCTCTATCCGGTAGCTGTCCCTCTGAAAACGATAGATCTTGGCATAATCCACTCCATCCGGGGCACTCCAGGTCAGTATCACATCCAGATTCTGGTCGTCACCCAGCTGATACTCGAACTGCGATGCGGAAAACTCGATATTATGATTGGGATACTCCCGATCCTTTCCAATAAGCCCGCTTTGTGCGACAAACAGGTTCGGATTATCCCGGTGCATCAGTACGAACGGAATATCGGGCGTATCCACACTAACCGGATGCTTCAGCAATTCCACCCGTATCAGATCCCCGCCCCGGGTATCTATTTGCGCTTTGACCAGATCCGTCGTAACCTGGATAATCCGGCCATCGTTACCCTCCGTGCCTGGTATCATGCCGACCTCGTCCACCCCATCATCCGCCCCGACGCTTTCCGTATTGACTGTGACCTCGGGAGCTTCCGGCACATCCTCAGTCAAATCGACACGGGGAACGTCCGCGTCTGATCCAGACTGCCCCACGCCCCGCTCGGTAGTCGGAGCGCCGGCCACCGATCTTTCGTGCTGGAATTCGACCCAGGATTGCCAGATCATGACCAGCACCAGGCCAAGCGCCACGAACAGCATCATTTTTTGAAATGGCATGTTATTCAATTTTCAGCCGGGTTCTTGCAATCGTGGACGATCCGGGTCCGGGTCAACGCAATCTGCCTTCCGGGACCGGATCATCTCCCCCTTCATGCCAGGGGTGGCAACGTCCGATCCGTCTTACCGTCAGCCATGCGCCGTAAATCACGCCATGCCGCTCGACCGCTTCGATCGCATACCTCGAACAGGCCGGTTGGAACCGACAGCTTTGCCTCAGAAAAGGACTCAGCGCCATCTGGTAAATCCGAATCAGGGCAATCACGATTTTTTTCGGTAATTTTCGCATTTTCGACTCGCTTTACCCCACAAACTGTCCAGGTCTCTCTTCAATATCCGGTTCGGTTGTTCCGCGCCGCCTGCCCGGGACACAACCACGCAATCCACCGAACAATCCACAGACGACAGCGTCAACTGATTGGCGCGAAATGATTCCCTGATCTGTCTCTTGATCCGGTTGCGTTCAACTGCTTTTTTACTGACCCGCCTGGAAACAGCCAGCCCCAGTCTGGCGTACGAAAGTGCGCTGGTGGCGACATGCAAGCTGAAATACCTGCCACGAACTGAAATCCTCCGATCAAAAACCGCCTTGAACTGAGTGCCTTTCAATAATCTTTGATGTCGTCCAAAACCAGTCGCAAACGGCGACATGAGTCAATCTTGTCAGGCGCTTAACCGAGCGCGGCCCCTGGCGCGGCGCGCATTGATAATCGCACGCCCTCCCCGGGTACGCATACGCTCACGAAATCCGTGGGTTCTCTTGCGCTTGATTTCACTGGGTTGAAATGTACGTTTCATATTATTTGTTTAGTTTCCGTCAGAAGGTTGCGGAATCTACCCTGTTTGACCAGAAAATTCAAGTGCTCTCAAACAAGGCGATAGATTCTACGTGAGCGGTGTGCGGAAACATGTCGATGGCTCCGGCAGAGGTCAGGACATAATTCTGGTGGTTAACCAGTTCATTCGCGTCTCGGGCCAGTGTGGCCGGATTACAGGATACATAAATGATTTTATCAGGGAGAACTTCAGGAACCAGCTCCGTAATCACCTGCAACGCCCCGGAACGGGGCGGATCGAGCAACATCTTGTTGAATCCCCGCACATTATACCCTCCTGCTTCAATCAGGCGACCGGGCTTACCACCGTATAAATCCCCGACCACAAAATCCGCATTCGTGATGCCGTTCGATTTCGCATTTTCGATAGCCTGGCTGACCAGGCGCGGTTCACTCTCGATACCGAGCGTCGGGGCACCGGATCGGGCTATTGGCAGCGTGAAGTTGCCCAGGCCACAAAACAAATCCAGAATGAAGTCATCCGCACCAGCGTCCATCCATTCTACCACCCGATCAACCATCTGATTGTTGATGGAAGCATTGACTTGTATAAAGTCCGAAGGGGAAAACCTCAAGATAACATCCGTTCCATGCAACCGATAGCTCAAGGGTTCAGCAACCGGCGGATAGAGCGGCCTGATCGTGTCCAATCCCCCTGACTGCACATATACATTGACTGAAAATTCACTGGAAAATCGCTGCAGAAGCACCTCGTCATCCGCTTCAAGTGGCTGCAAATGCCGAACGATCATGGCTACCGAGTCGTCTCCAACAGCCACTTCGATTTGTGGTATCTGGTCATTGTGAGTCAACCCGCAAACCAGGTCATGCAGGTCCGGCAACCGATCAGATAACCTCGAATCCAGAGTGACGCATTTTTGCAGTGGAGTGACAAAACTGCTTTTTCGTTCACGAAACCCGATCAGGATGCCTCCTTTTTTAGCGACCAGTTTGACACCCAGCCTGGCTTTACGCCGGTAATGGCTGGTCGGCCCCTGAATCATCGGCATCCGGGATTGCGGAAAGACCCGACCGATTCGGGAAAGATTGTCGAACAGGATTTTCTCCTTATAATGCGCCTGAGCCTGCCCGTTCAGGTGCTGCATGGCACAACCGCCGCATACGCCGAAATATTCACACTGTGGAGTCACCCGCTCCGCAGACGATTCAATCACCTCCAGCAGCACCCCTGAAAACCTGCCTCGGCGTTTTTTACCCGGCTCGAACCGAATCCATTCACCGGGTAATGCTCCGTCTACAAAGTAAACCCGGTTCTCAAGCCGGACTACCCCGCTGCCATCATGCGTCAGATCCTCGACCCGCGCCTCTACTGCCGTCATGAATTAAACGGCAATATCGGACGACCCGGCTTCCCAGGCAGACAGGAACTCACTGAAATGCTCCTTATCCGACTCTCTCAGAAGTGCCCGCACCCGATCACATTCGGCGTGATAGCGGTCTGCGTCCAAGTTTCCACGAACCAGCTCCCAGCGTAAATATACCAGAAACGTATTCAGGACATCCGTCTCACAGTAGTTGCGTATCCTGTCGATCCCGCCTTGTTGAAAAGTCTCCCACACCCGCTCACCACTCATCCCCAGCTTACCCGGAAAACCGAGCATGATCGCGATGGATTCCAGCGAAGCCGCTGCCCGCAAATTGAATCCTGCCAGAATATCCATCAGATCAATATGCCGCCAGTGATACCGGCTCAGATAATTATTAAAGCGAAATTCGCGTTTACCTTCGCTTTCTCCGGTTTCCCAGTAGTGCCCTGCGTCCACTCCATGCAGCAACGAGCGATAATGTAATACCGGCAAATCAAACCCGGAACCATTCCAGCTGACCAGAGTCGGGGAATAACGTTTGATACCATTAAAAAACCGGGTGATAATTTCTTTCTCTGACGAATCCGGCGACCCCAACGACCAGCATTGGATGGATTCTTTAGTACATAACAGAATCGAAATAGCCACAACCCGATGCAGATGAAGCGGCAGGAAATCCGACCTGCCGGTTTTTTGCAGCTGCTTGCTTGACATGACCTTGGCCACGTCGTCATCGGATAAATCTTTCAGTTGATGCAACCGACGCCCGGTTTCAACATCGGCAACGGTTTCTATATCAAAGACCAGAAGGTTCATAGTAGTAAAGTGGTTCCTTAAAGGAGTGAATGTTTCCGACATCTGCCGGGCAACTGATTGTCCGATGATTCCAGACTTAAAACAAGGATATCGAGCCGCCCGGCGTAACAAAGCAAATGGACAGCAAAAATCAGTGATCCATATATAACGGATGTTATGATTGGCAAATTGTTCCAATCTGGCTAATATGTCAGCGACCACTTCAGGATGACAAAATGGAAAATGCCGTTACCGAATCCTTGATTTCGACCTTGAATGAATCCAGTTGCCCACCGACTGCGTTGGAGATTGAATACCTGAGAGCCTATTATCACCGCCTTTCCGGTCAGGATTACCGAACAGAGAAGGCTTCGGATTTTAGAAGTCTCGCGCTGACACACCAGAAACTGGGAGAAGTCCGAAAGCCCGGTGAAACCATTGTTCGGCTGCAGAATTTCAGTAGTGCCGATGGAAACCAGACCGAGAGTGAACCGGCACAGACGATTATCTATGTCGTATTGGACGACTTCCCATTCATTATCAATTCCTTGTGTATCTGTTTGAACAGACTGGGAAAAACACCGCACCGAACCATACATCCCGTATTCCGGGTGAGCCGTTGTAAAGAGAATATTGCAACCGGATACAGCAGGTACAGCTCCAGGCAGGACATTCTGGACAAGGAGAGGAATGCAGAATCCGATGAGGTTCGTATTGAATCGTTTATCCAGTTTCTGGTTGATTATATCCCGGAGAATGAGCATGAGGAAATCACACGGTTACTGAGCCGGACACTGTGCAATATAGAAACGGTAGTAGAAGACTGGCCGGCGATGAGCACACGAGCTCTTGAAGAAGCCGAGGCCCTGAAAGCAGTCCGGTCAAATCCGGACTTCTCCGAATATCCAGAGTTTTTCCAGTGGATGACCGAGGATCACTTCCTGTTTCTCGGCTTTTGTGAACTGGAGCAGACAGCCTCAGGGGAAGCCGGTAGTTTTCAACTGAATCCGTCTTCACCACTCGGCGTATTACGCACCGCCAGAGAGGATGGCGCCGACCTGATGCGGGACACTCTGCCGCCCGTCGCATTCCACGAGGATTCTCCGGTTGTATTCACAAAAACACGGGAACGGGCGAACATCCACAGAGACCGGCACATGGATTGCATCCTGGTCAAACAGGAGCCAGGCGACCCTGATTCCAAAAACCCGCTGTCGAGCCTGCGAATCAGCTGTTTTCTGGGGTTCCTTGCCGGCTCCACCGCAGTTCTGCCAACCTCTGATATTCCTCATATACGCAAAAAAGCGAGTGCTGTCCTGACCACCAGCACATTGCGTAAAAACGGTTATTCTTACAAGGAGCTACGTAATATTCTTGAGACACTACCGCGAGACAAGCTGTTTCACATGGAATTCAAACAGCTCTATTCAATGGGAATGACGTTACTGAATCAGGAAAGGAGAAAAACCCGGTTATATATTCACAAGAACATCTGCGGTCACTTTTATTCCTGTCTGGTATATGTGCCGAGGGATGTATTCGATACGGGATTAAGAGTCACCATACAGAATTACCTGGCCGAACAGATGAACGCGCAAGAGGTCGAATTTGATGTCTATTTCTCGACCTCCATTCTTACCCGGATTCATTTCATCCTGCATACCGACCCCGAAGACCAGACGGTGCTCAGGTTGCCTGTCGACCAGCAAGCTCTGGAAAAGCAAGTTCAGCACCTGGCCAGGAGTTGGAACGACAAACTGCTGGAAAGCCTGAAACCCCGGTTTGATCCGGTCAGAGCGGCGGCCTGTCTGGAAGATTATCGTGACGGATTCTCCAGCGCGTATCAATACGATTTCCCCGTTGATCAGGCCGTTCTTGATATACAGATACTGGATCAGATTCCCGAAGCGGGCATCCAGGCGACCCTGACTCCGGTAACACGACAAGACACGGATGCGAATGATCGCAAGCGGGCCAGTTTCAAACTGTACTCCCGCCATGGCTCTACCGCCCTGTCTGATATTTTGCCCATTCTTGAAAACATGGGAGTCATCATACACAGTGGGCGACCCTATCGAATCCGGAAAACCAGTGGAGAAGAGTTCAGGATACTGGATTTCGACATTTCGAGAATGGATGGAGTCGAATTTGATCCGGGAATCAATACCGAGCGCTTCGAATCCACATTCATTCAATGCTGGAACGGGGGTATCGAGAACGATGGATTCAATCATTTAACCCTGCTGGCGGGATTGAACTGGCGTGAAATCAGCATGATCCGCGCATATTACCGCTATCTGAAACAAATCAGATTACGATACAGCGAACAATATATTATTGACGCGCTGATCCATAATCCCCTATTGGCCATTTGCGTAACCCGGCTGTTCAAAGAGAAATTCAGCCCCGACCTCGTCCGCTCCAGGAACGGAGACCTGGACAGCCTGAACGCTGAAATCAAGCAACTGCTGGAAGGAGTCAGTACACTGGACGAAGAGAGGATTATCCGCGCTCTACTCGATGTGGTAGCGGCGACCCGTAGAACCAACTACTTCCAGCTCAATGAGAACGGCGAACCGAAAACCTGGATTTCATTCAAACTGAGTTCCCGCACCATTCCCCGTATCCCTGAACCCGCTCCTGAATATGAGATATTCGTATACTCGCCACAGGTTGAAGGGGTGCATCTGCGTGGTGGCAAGGTGGCGCGTGGCGGCCTGCGCTGGTCCGAGCGGCCGGAAGATTTCAGAACAGAAGTTCTCGGTCTGGTGAAGGCGCAACGGGTGAAAAACGCGGTAATCGTACCGGTCGGCTCCAAAGGCGGATTTGTCGCCAAGCAACTCCACAAGACAGAACCCGGGAAAACCCTGCAGGAAGTGATTAGTTGCTACGAGATATATATCAAAAGCCTGCTTGACGTTACAGACAATCTGGCCGGAACAGAAATTATTCCGCCTGACAATGTGGTGCGGCTGGATGGAGACGATCCCTACCTGGTAGTCGCAGCCGACAAGGGCACCGCCACATTTTCCGACATTGCCAACGGAATTGCTGAACAATACGGTTTCTGGCTCGGCGATGCGTTCGCTTCCGGTGGGTCAGCGGGATATGACCACAAAAAAATGGGTATCACCGCAAGAGGAGCCTGGGAATCGGTAAAAAGACACTTTCGGGAACTGGGCAAGGATATTCAGTCCAACCCATTTACGGTAGCCGGTATCGGGGATATGTCCGGTGATGTATTTGGCAATGGCATGCTGCTTTCGCCACAGATCAGACTGGTCGCGGCATTTAACCATCAACACATATTCATTGACCCTGATCCTGACCCTGAATCCAGTTATCAGGAGCGTAGACGATTGTTCGATTTGCCCCGATCATCCTGGGCTGACTATGACCAAAGCCTGATTTCGGCGGGAGGCGGGATATTTTCCAGAAGTGAAAAGTCAATCACCCTGTCCGATCAGGCAAAAAAGGCTCTGGGCGCAACCCGGGACTTCTGGGCGCCCGATGACCTGATCAACCTGATTCTAAAAGCCGAAGTCGAGTTGTTATGGAACGGGGGTATCGGTACATACATCAAATCCACTGCTGAATCGCATAGTGATGCCCAGGACAGGAATAATGACAGCCTGCGTGTCGACGCATCCGAGTTACGCTGCAAAGTCATTGGCGAAGGTGGAAATCTGGGTATGACCCAGCTGGCCAGAATAGAATTCAGCCTCAATGGGGGTTTGTGCTACACCGACGCAATCGACAACTCAGCCGGGGTGGACACGTCCGATCATGAGGTAAACATAAAAATCCTGTTGAATGCGGAAATGCAAAAAGGCAATCTCACCGTATCCGAGCGCAATACCCTGCTCGCACAAATGGAAGATAAGGTCGCTGATCTGGTATTGGCCAACAACTATCTGCAAACCCAGGTTCTGAGTCTGGAAACCTCCTTCCGGGCGGGACTCATGCCAGAACAGATGCGGGCGATCCAGGTGCTGGAAGACAAGGGGCTATTGAATCGGACGCTTGAGTTTCTGCCCGATGAAGCCACTCTGAGCAATCGCTTTGAAACCGGAAGCTACCTCACCCGACCCGAACTCGCGGTATTGCTTTCCTACAGCAAGATGGATCTTTACCAGACCTTGCTTGATTCGGATTTGCCGGACGCGGCTTATCTTGAGAGTGAGATCATACAGTACTTCCCCTCACTGCTCAGCGAAAGATATCACAGTCAAATCCAGCAACACCGCCTCAAACGGGAAATTATTTCCACCCAAATCACCAATGATCTGGTCGGCTCCATGGGCATCACATTCCATCTGAATCTGGCCAACCTGACCGGCGCCGCGACCGACCGGATTACCGCCTGTTACATCGCAGTCAGAGACATCACCGACAGCCGTAGACTGTTCGCAGAAATCCAGGTGCTGGATAACAAGGTGGATGCAGACACACAAATGCAGTGTTTTAACTATTTAACGTATGCTATTGAGTCTTCTGTAATCTGGTTGCTGAGGAACCTGCCATCATCGACTGATATTGATGCTCTGGTCAATCGCTTCAAGAATGGATTCAACACACTGACAAACAATACCGCAGCGGTGGTCGGCAGCAAAGACAACCGATACCGGATCACCCTTGGCAATCTGATTGATAAAGGGCTACCCGATAATCTGGCTCACCAGATTTCTGCTCGCGTGACGCTGGGTAATGGCCTCGACATCATACAGATCGCGTTGGAATCCGGGCAGCCGGTCGAATTCATCGGCAAAATCTACTTTGGAATGATCCACAGTCTGGGCTTGTCCTGGCTACAGAATCGTATCGCGACCCTGAAAGTCGACAATATCTGGCACGAGCGATCCAGATTCAGTCTATCCACCGACCTGCGTAACCATCAATCAGATATCGCCTCCATCATCAGTAGACAATCCCCCACCGATAACCCGGAGACTGCGCTGTCCAACTGGCAGGAGAAAAACCGGAGTGAGATCAAGAAACTGAAAACAATGACAGAAGATCTGAAAAAAGAAACCGAGATAGACATCTCAATGCTTTCAGTCCTGGTCAGCGAACTGGGTCAGTTCAAGTGATAGAACAAAAAATACCTTTTAATGTTTCTGCGCGCACAGCACGGCTGATTGGAAGGGAAAATGTCGCAAGTGCTGAGGGAGCGATTATTGAATTAGTAAAAAATGCTTACGATGCAGATGCCAAATGTTGTCTGATTTATTTTGATGTGCCTTACTTGCAAGCACCCGAAGAAATTTCCGAGTCAGAATTGCATGATCTATTAGCTGTCCGACCTTTCGTGGGGATGGATATAGAAAGATATTTCAAGCGGCAACTCGCCTTTGATAAATTAGTTTTCGATTTAAGCGGTCATACAGAGAAAGAACGTAAAAAAACAAAAGATAAGATCGACTCATATTTCAGGTCGTTTTCATCCATTATCATACTGGATAACGGAACCGGTATGACCGAAAACATTATCAGATCCCACTGGATGACAATTGGAACAAATGACAAGCAGGCCAATTTCATATCTCCATCTGGCCGAGTCAAATCAGGTGAGAAGGGAATCGGTCGCTTCGCTCTTGATCGACTCGGATCGCGGTCTACACTATTCACGTCTCGCGACGACTCAAGCTTATCCTGGTCTGTAGACTGGGAATCCTTTTCTGAGGAAGGCAAGCATATTACCGAGATAAATGCGACACTTCAGACTGACATTCCGTCGTTGAAAAACCTTATAAAAACCCTGGTTACAGCAGGGAAGAATCATGGATCTATAAAGACTGATTTATCCGAAAACGAGACCGATATAAAGGTACGTAATTTTTACGATACGGCCACTAGTGGCACGATACTGAAAATAGAGCAGCCAAGAGACAATTGGACACCCGAAAGCATACGCTCTCTGACAACCGACCTGGAATCTCTGATTCCGCCGAAAGAAGACACATCGTTTCAGATATATGTTTTTGATGCACAAGACCCATCCCGAAACAGCTTGGTTCAAACAAAAATATATGAGGATTTCGACTACAAACTCACAGCTGAATGTGATGAGCAGATGGATTTCAGCATGGAAATAGAAAGAAATGAATACGATTTCAAGAAAATACCTTCCAATTTTTTTGAATCGGGAGACACGGAAGATGAAAAGACAGACCTCACCCGCGAAAAACTCAAATTCAGCAAATCGCTTGGGGAATTGGTGCCGGGAACATCAGGAAATGAGAATATAGACATCAAGAAAATCGGAGCCTTCAGGATAAGCCTGTATTTTCTCAAAATGAGTGATCAGCAAGCCAATCGAGATAAATATTTTCATAAAGACAGGGAGCAGGGCTTTTACAGGAATAGAAAAGAGTGGTTGACTCACAACAGTGGAATAAAAGTTTTTCGGGACAATTTCCGTGTCAGACCCTATGGTGAAATTGACGGTCCCGCCTGGGATTGGCTTGGCCTCGGAGATCGGGTGGCAAGAGACCCGGCTCCGGCTCACCGATCCGAACGCTGGAAAGTCTCACCAACAAATATCGCGGGAGTGATCGAAATCTCCAGAACTGCCAACCTTGAACTAAAAGACAAATCCAGCAGAGAAGGTTTTGTAGATTCCCCATATCTGGGTGCCTTCAAGGAAATTATCCGGATTCTGATTAAATGTTTCGAAGACGATAGAAGCAGGATTCATTCTGAATTTCATAAATTTCATGAAAAACAAAAAGCAATACCAAGTGAGGAAGATATATCAAAGCAGGACAAAGAAAATGCTCTCTCTCTAGCCAGAGACATTTTCGAGGACTTCAAAAACAGAAACGATATGGACGGAGCAAAAAGTAAGGAAGAGAAAATAGCCTTCGCCCTTTTGAATTTCAAGAATGAGAGCGATGAAGCAAAGGAAGAGGCGCAGGAAATGAAAGAAGAAAACGCATTGATGAGAGTATTCGCATCATCAGGGATAACCATATCTTCATTTGCTCATGAACTCCATAATCTGGAAAGCAAACTTGGCAATAGATTTGAAAGAATAGTAAACCTATACTCTCCTTTCGTGGATGAAGAAGCACTGAGTAACGTAATAGAAAGGAAAAATCCAGTAAAACGGCTCAAACTGATTGATGAGGAAGATAAAAAATTAAAGCAATGGTTAATGTACGCGCTGGACGTTATTCGAAAAGACAAGAGGCAAAGGAAAAAGGTTTACCTCAATAAATACCTTCAGTTATTCGTGGGACGATGGACGAATTTGTTAGCCAGCAAGAATATAGAAATAAATTTCACTGACCGGAACGAAAAATATTCCATGCGGTGCTTTGAAATTGATCTCGATTGCATATTCAATAATTTGATTATCAATTCCGTCGAATTTTTTGAGAACAAGCGAACTACACGCCGGGAAATTCGGATTATTATCCAAGAACAAAAAGGAGATAATAATGGCCTGTCACTCAGCTATCTGGATTTTGGTCCCGGCCTGAGCCGGGATATAACGGACCCAGATGATATTTTCAAACCAGCTTTTACGACAAAGAGAAATAGTTCAGGCAAAGCAATCGGAACCGGCCTGGGAATGTGGCTGGTCAAAAAAACAATTGAGGAATATAATAATGCCAGCATTATGCTGGATACGAACCATAGCGGTTTTAAGGTAGATATCTATTTTCCAAATGTTATCAAGGAGGTCTTGTGAGCGAATATAGGATAGGTTTTTTGGACGAAAACGAACTTGACAGGGATACGTTTGGCGATTTCGTAGATAAGCATTTCCCAGAGTATGAGTATGTTGGGTTAGCTCCCGAGGAAAACATGGAATTAATGACGGAATATATATGGCAACAGGATCTTGATTGCCTGGTTATTGATTACAAACTGAATACCAGATTCAATGGCTCCGAAGTTTATGACGCCGTTATCAGTTCCCGAAGAGATTTTCCAGTAATAATATTGACATCCCACCCGGATGATGCAGTGGAACAATCACATGAGCCAACACAGATATATGATAAGTCGGTGATTTTTAATAAGCCAAGAGATGAGAGAGATGAGAACGACCTGAAGCTGTTAGCAAAGAAATTAAATTTTGCAACTGAAAAATACCGGAACAAAATCAAGGATTACGAAACAGAGCACAAGATGCTATCACAGAAAGGTGAGCTGTCTGAGCAAGAGATCGCAAAACTAGTGAAGGTTGACAACTACCTGGATGCCAACTGTGGATATGGTGATAAACCGCAGATTCCAGCAGACTATGCGGCTAAAACACATACCAGACAACTTCACGAGCTGATAGAGAAAACGGACCAATTACTGAACAAGTATGATGACAAGTAAATTGTTCACGGTCCGGGAGAATCAACCCCGAAAAAGCGATCAGCCATATACCCCAAATTATCGTAAGCACAAGTCTTCACTTCGGCAGGACTTCAATAAATGTTGTGGATATTGCGGTGTTAAAGATAGGTATTTTTGGCAAGGGAAGGGCTTCCATATTGACCACTTCGCTCCTTTAAGTAAATTCAAATCTCAACCGCGTGTTGTAAATGATTACTCAAATCTGGTCTATTCCTGCCCGGTATGTAATATCGCCAAAAGCAATGCCTGGCCGAGCAATGATATTGATGTCCCGATATTGAATGGTGAAGGATTTATCGATCCTTCAGGGCCAAACTATGAAAATTACTTTTACAGAACCAGCGAAGGTAAAATTCGGTATAAGGAAGGAGAATCAGTTGCTGAATATATGCACAGACAGCTGAGGTTTTATCTATTTCGCCACGAGTTATTCTGGGTTTATGACTATCTTGATTCTGCCACACAAAAATTAAATGACGTTGCGCGGACAATTTCAGACCAGAAAGAAAAGGGGGATATACAAGATTATATTAGTGACCTGATAGCGTACAAAAAGCAAATCACGCCTTACGTAGATAATCCTGAATGAAGAAACAACTAGGCTCTTACTACACACCAGAACCTCTGATTGATTTTGCTCTCAGCAGGATTAAAGAATCTTTTGACAATACGAAGTTACACATACTAGAGCCTAGCTGTGGCGATGGCCGATTTATCAATAAAATCCACTCAAGGAGGATTGTCAGCAAACCCTGCTCCACCTTGATAGAGATTGATGATGCCTCCTACGCTGATGCGAAAAACAACCTTGCCAACCTGAATCATACCCATGTTATTCAGCAGGATTTCCTGTTCTATGAAAGCCCTGCAAATAAAAAATTTGACTTGATCATCGGAAATCCTCCGTATATCAACAAGAAACTATTGTCCAGCGGTCAAATACAGCAAATCCAGAAAATATTGGCCGATGCTCGAATTAGTTCTCGGGCGGACAAGAATATCTGGCCAGCATTTGTCGTAAAGTCGATTGAACTCTTAAAAGAAAATGGGCAGATGTGCTTCATTCTGCCGTTTGACCTGCTACAGGTGAAATACGGAGAGGATGTACAACGACTGTTAGAGAAGGAATTCGACCAGATTGAAATTTATAACATTAAAGGGCGTATATTTCTGGCATCTCAAAATACAGTTTTGCTGATAGCCTCGAAACATAGTAACAGAAAAGGAATTTTCTACTATGAGGTAACAGCAAAAGACATCAATTCCTCAAGCTATGATTTCGACTCTGTAATTCCTTCCCCTCCAGCAGCAGCTAACGGACACATGAAATGGCGGTCCATGATTTTGTCATCCGATGAATTGCAATTTATTAATGGTTTGGCAAAAAACATCAAGCCGGTATCAGATTACATCACCTCTAAACCAGGTCTGGTGACGGCGGCGAACAGTTTTTTTATCGTGAATGAAGAAACACTTGAAAAATTTGATCTATCTCGATACGCAAAGCCCATCATACAAAAAAGCAGTTTTATAAACGGAGAGGCATTCATGTCTGATGAAAGTTACCAGAAAATATTGGATGCACAAAAGCCCTGCTTCTTCCTGGATTTCTCAAACTATGAAAAGGGCCAGAATGAACTCGCGGACCAATATTTAGAGCTTGGCGAAGGCCGGAATATTCATAGCCGATACAAATGCTTGAAAAGGAAAAACTGGTTCAAAGTGCCCATAGTCGAACCAGGGGAAGCGATTATTTTCAAGCGTTGTCATCTTTACCCGAAACTACTGATCAACAAGAACTTTTATACCACGGACAGTGCCTATAATATTTCCCCCAGAAAAGGGGTATGTGTAAAGTCATTCATTCAGTCATTTTATAATCCATTGACTCTTTGTTTCGCTGAACTACAAGGCAGGCATTATGAAGGAGGGGTGTTGGAAATGACACCAAATGAATTCAGAATGTTGCCACTGCCTTACCTTGAATTTTCAAAATCGGATTACACAGATTTCCTTGTTCGGTTTTCCAGAAAAAAGTCTGTGTTTGACTCCATATCAGACAGGTCAGTTCGTCAGAGCTTCGATCACTTGGGTATCAACAAACAGCAATTTGATGAAGCGAGCCGACTCTATCATAAACTTGTCAAGTTACGGATTCCAGATGCCTGCCTGTAATATAGTGCAACAATATCAAGCGTTTTCCCCTAAAGAAATCGTCCTTCCGTATATGGTAATTTCTTCTCAATAAATGAACAATACAACCAGTCTTTCTTCTCTTATCTGGTCATCTGCTGATGATGTGCTCCTCGGGCTGTTCAAGCCCGGCGAATACGGGCGGGTCATTCTGCCTTTTGCCGTCATGCGGCGTCTGGATTGTGTTCTGGAACCGAAGAAGGACGAAGTTTACAATCTCTATGAGAAGTACAAGAGGCAGGTTGACCCCACACCCGTCATCCTTAATCAGACCGGGCTAAAGTTCTTCAACCGCTCCAGATACGATCTTTCCCGGTTAAAAAGCGACCCGGATAACATCTTGATGAATTTCAACAATTATGTCCAGGGTTACTCCAGGAACGTGCTGGACATCATCGAGAACTTCTCGCTCAATCCGTTAGTCGAGAAATTGCATAAACATAACCGACTGTATCTGTTAATCGACAAGTTCACGAGGGTTGATCTCCATCCATCGGTGGTCGACAACCACCAGATGGGGTCGGTATATGAGGAACTCCTTCGGCGTTTCTCGGAAATGTCGAACGAGGAAAGCGGCAATCACTTTACCCCTCGCGATGTAGTGAAGCTGCTGGTATCTTTCGTATTCGGGGGAAACAAGGCAGACTTGCAGGGCGAAGGGAAGATTCGCTCGGTGTTTGACCCGTGTTGTGGAACCGGGGGGATGCTGACCATTGGCAAGGAGTGGGTTCACCAGAACATTAATCAAGACCTCGTGATCAACCTGTATGGTCAGGAACTCAATGACGTAACTTATTCAATCTGTAAATCAGACCTGCTCATGATGGATGAAAACCC
Source organism: Arenicellales bacterium (assembly GCA_965116335.1). Taxonomy (GTDB): domain Bacteria; phylum Pseudomonadota; class Gammaproteobacteria; order Arenicellales; family Poriferihabitantaceae. The sequence goes on along the minus strand of OZ220677.1, from coordinate 2,674,235 downwards.
GGAACATATCCATGGCCCCTGTTCTTCCCTTTCCGATGACCGTTTGCAGGGTCAAAAATTTGATTACATGATCACCAATCCACCATTTGGAGTGAGTTGGAAGAGTGAACAAAGTTTTGTTCTGGAAGAAAGCAAAGGGCAAGTTCAACTGATTAACGGGACTTCATTCTCGACAAAAATGAAAAAGAACCTGGGCGACAAGGGCAAATACCTTTCTGATGAGCAAATCCAGACGCTGTCTGATATTTATCAATCAAACGAAGAAGGCGAGTTCTGCAAGATTTTCCCGAATGAATTCTTCGGGTACACCAAGATCGTGGTGGATCAACCGTTAATTGAAGACGGCGAGACCCAAACTGATAAAAAAGGAAACCCGAAGCCGGACACGAAGAAGCGTGATCATGAACGAGTTCCGCTGGATCAAAATGTAGATGAATACTGGCAACGGGAAGTCTGGCCTCATCTTCCAGACTCATGGATGGACCGCTCGAAAGACAAGATTGGCTACGAGATCAATTTCACGAAATACTTTTATCAATTCACCCCGTTACGGTCTGTAGAAGAAATCACGGCTGATTTAAGAACGCTGGATGAGGAGATCAGCCAGTTATCACTGGAGATAATGAGATGAGTGATTTTATGTTGATGGAGCCTGCTAACCAGACATTCTCAGAATTGTTGAGTAATGGGGTTAAATACACCGTGCCGCATTTTCAGCGAGATTACTCGTGGGAACAAGAGCAGTGGGAAGACTTGTGGGCGGATATCGAAGGACTGGATCAGGAAGGGTTCCACTATATGGGTTATATCGTGTTACAGCGTAAAAACCAGCATGATTTTGAGGTAATAGACGGCCAGCAGCGCATGGTGACACTCTCCTTGTTGATTCTGGCAACAATGCAAAAAATCCAGAATTTGATCGACGAGAATCAGGATGCAGAGAATAATCAGCAGCGCTTGCAGGAAATTGTCGCACGCTATATTGGCTCAAAGGATATCGTCTCATTAAGAGTCAGCAGCAGGCTAACGTTAAATCGCAACAATGGACGTTTCTACAAGGATATTTGCTCCAATCTGCGTGCCCCCCAAAGTAGGGGTATAACCACAACCAACAACCTCTTGAAGCAGGCATTCCAGTTTTTCTGTAACAAGAATTTTGGAGATAATGGTGCGGAAATTGCAGAATTCATCACCCGCTTTTCCTCTCGACTAATTTTCACGAAAATTGTGGTACAGGACAGCTTGAATGCTTATAAGGTATTTGAAACATTAAATGCCAGAGGCGTACAGCTTTCTACCCCTGACTTGCTGAAAAACTATATTTTTTCAGTAGTCACCCAGAATGACGATGTAGCGGACGAAAAGCTGGACGATCTGGATGAAACCTGGTCCGACATCCTGACTCAGCTGGGCAACAACGATTTCACTGATTTCGTGCGCTACCTGCACAATTCCCACAAGCCGCTGGTTAGCAAGAAGGAATTGTTTAAATCAGTGCGCCGACTGTATACCACACCCGAACAAGCGTACAGTTATCTACAGTCATTAACAGAATCGGCCCCGGTCTATGCTTCCTTGTCCCAGCCTTATGATGAGTGGTGGCAACAACAAAATGGTGAATACCGGAATGCTGTCCATTTCCTTGAAGGCTTGAAACTGTTTGGCATCCGACAGCCCTATACGATATTAATGGCAGCATTCGGGAAATTTTCTCCCGATGAATTCATCAAAACACTACGCTACCTCTATTGCCTGTCGATTCGTTATAACGTAATTTGCAGCTACTCACCCAATGAGCAGGAGAGGCGATATAACAACATGGCCATACAGATATCCAATGGCCAGTATCAGCGTGCCAGCCACATCAAGAGCAGCCCGGATTTTCAGGCGCTTTATCCGGCTGATGAGGTATTCAAAAATGCCTTTCAATATCGCAGTCTGCCAAGCAGAAGCTCATCTAAAAAAATCCGGTTTTTGTTATCGGAAATAGAAAGCCATGCAGGACACAAAACCAATTATCTGGATACGACGCTTGAACACATTTTCCCATACAACCCGGAGCAGGAGTGGTATCGGTATTTCGGCGAAGGCGCCCATGATATTACAGACCGGCTCGGCAATATGATACTGCTGGATAATGATGCGTTGGGGCGCGCTGATTTCGCTACCAAGAAATTGCATTATCTTGAAACTCCTTTCAAGCTGGCCAACCAGATTGCCAAATACGAGCATTGGGATATGGCAAACCTGAATAATTATCAATCCTGGCTTGCCGATCAGGCGGCAAAAACCTGGCAGGTTGATTAAGGCTTCGGATAAATGGACAAGTATTCGGAGTACAAGGACAGCTGTTCTTCACATCTTGATTGATCCGACAATGACCAACCATTTCATCAACGCCAATATCGCGCTGCCGGAGCATGACTTGTGGGTGTTCGGCTATGGTTCGTTGATGTGGAATCCTGGATTCACGTACACAGAATCCCGACCGGCCCGTATTTTCGGGTTTCATCGCAGGCTCTGTCTGTGGTCGAAGCAATACCGGGGCACTCCGGAAAAACCGGGACTGGTGCTGGGATTGGCAGCCGGAGGGTCCTGTAATGGAATGGCTTTTCGGCTGCATGATCAGAACCGCAACCCGCACCTGAATTATCTCTATGAGCGGGAAATGATCAATGACGCTTATCAGCCTGTGGTCAAGCCGGTTCATCTTGAGGACGACCGGGTCGTTACCGCTCTGACCTTTGTCTCCAAAACGAAGCACCCTCAGTTCGCACCTGAAATGCCGATAGAACAAGCCATAAAAGTCATAAAATACGCCTGCGGCCCCAGTGGAACCAACATCGACTATATAATCAATACTGTCTCGCATCTGGACTCGATGGGGATTCGTGACCCCGGCCTCCACCGGATTGCCGATATACTGTCGTCGACCTGCTCGACGGATTCTCAACCTCAAACACAGACAAAACCACCATGACTGAAGACACCCTGTTCACCCGGATAATCAACAAGGAAATCGATGCGGATATTCTGTATCAGGATGACCGGGTCACTGCATTTCGTGACATTCACCCCCAGGCTCCCACTCATGTCCTGATTATCCCCAACAAACCGATTCCTTCAGTCAATGACGTATCGGACGAGGATGAAGCCCTGCTGGGACATTTGTTCGTCGTAGCACGACAACTGGCTGCTGATGAAGGCATCGCAGAAGACGGCTATCGGTTATTGATCAACTGTGGCAGGCATGGCGGCCAGGAAGTCTACCATCTGCACATGCACCTGCTCGGTGGTCGACCACTGGGAAGAATGCTGTCGAAATCCTGACTGTCCCCGGAGCGAGCCGCCGCCAGAGCGGACACTCCGGCGCCTGGATTACAGCCCGCTAGCGCTCTATCAGGACTACGGCTTGTGTTGCAATGCCTTTTTGTTGCCCAATATAACCGAGCCCTTCGGTTGTGGTGGCCTTGACATTCACGCGGCTACGGTCAACTCGTAAGTCTTCTGAAATATGCCGGACCATGGCCGGTATGAAAGGACGAAGTTTTGGCTTCTCGGCAATAATAGTGCAGTCGAGGTTGCTGATTACCCAGCGTTCCTTGCGTAATCTGGCTGCCACTTCCCGGAGCAGTTCCCGGCTGTCTATATCCTTGTATTGCTGGTCTTCCGGCGGGAAATGGACACCGATGTCTCCGGCTCCGGCGGCACCCAGACACGCATCACAAATCGCGTGGATCACCACATCCGCATCCGAATGTCCTGCAAGTCCCATCGGCCACTTGATCTCGACTCCGCCCAGTATCAGTTTTCGCCCCGCCGCCAGAGCGTGAACATCATAACCTGTGCCTATTCTGATCATTGAAAAGCCTCCAAAATAACTTCCATCAAGTCAAGATCACTGCGTACCGTCACCTTGATGTTAGCGGGATGCCCCCGCACCAGCATCGGTCGAATCCCGACAGCTTCCATAGCCATGGATTCATCCGTGACCTTCACTCCCTGCGACCGACTCTGGTCAATACCATGGATTAAGTCCCTGATCCTGAATATCTGAGGGGTATACGTCCTGCAAAACCGATCACGCGGGACGGTATCTGTTATTCTGTCATTTTCGTCCACAATCTTCAGGGTATCGGCCAACCCTCTCCCTAAAACTGCGCCATTCCCGTTGTGAATCGCTGCATTGACCAGACTCTCGATATCCTGCTGCAAAATGCAGGGTCGGACCGCATCATGCACCAGCGCCCAATCAGACTCATCCGCGCCTTGATGCTCCAGAAGATAATCCAGGCCGTTACGAACCGTGTCCGCCCGCTCCACCCCGGCGGCATAAACTCCCAGCATCCTGGAATGGGAAAATGAATGATGTGGCCACCAGTGATCGGTATCCGCAATACCCACAATCACGCCGTCGATGGACGGGCTCGCGCAAATCCGTGATAAAGTGTGGTGGATAATCGGCTGCCCGCACACCAACAGGTATTGTTTCGGCTGGTCGGCCTGCATACGCAGACCCACTCCGCCCGCCGGGATAATTGCCCATACCTTGTGTTGTCGTGTCATTTCGTCTGCCGCATTTTTCATTAAGAACAGCCTGTCTATAGGGTACAATCCGCTCCCTCAAGTTTGCAAGGCTATCATAAATTTACACCGTGCGAGACCTCTTGTCCGACTCTGGATTACTCAACCCCCCACTTCCTGAAAAGGAGCGCATTGTAACCTGGTCCGGACTCCACGGCTCCGCGACCGGCATGGCGTTGGCTGAAGCTGCGAGCCGATATGACGGAGTATTCGTGGTGGTCATGGAGGACCAGCGCCAGCTTGAGATCGTTGAATCTGAAATCAGATACTTTCAGGACAATCCATCTGAAATACCGATTCTGGTTTTTCCGGGATGGGAATGCCTGCCTTATGATGTCTTTTCTCCTCATCAGGACATTATTTCCGAGCGTCTGAAACTGCTTGCCACTCTACCGGAATTACGGCGCGGCATCGTACTGATACAGACCACCAATCTGATGCAGAGATTGCCGCCGGTGGACTATGTTTTCGGTCATACATTTTCACTTGAAGTCGGCCAGAAGGCCAGCATGGATGAACTGCGGGAGCGGCTAAGCAATGCCAACTACACATCGGTGCACCAGGTGGTTTCGCCCGGAGAATATACGGTTCGAGGAGGAATGCTGGATGTTTTCCCGATGGGTGTCGAAGCGCCTTTTCGCCTGGATTTCTTCGATGATATAGTTGATTCGATTCGGTGGTTTGATCCCGAGACCCAGAGAACCATCGACAAGGTCAACCGGATTGAACTCCTGCCAGCCAGGGAGTTCCCGATGACTGAACAAAGTATTGCCCGCTTTCGCTCATCCTTTCGCAAGCAATTTGAAGGAGACCCCAGATCCCAGCACATCTACAGCCAGGTTTCCCAGGGACAGATACCGGCTGGCGCTGATTTTTTCTTTCCCCTCTTTTTTGAGCAAACTGCCACATTGTTTGAATATCTACGGGCCGATACGGTATTTGTGTTGTCTGCGCAATTCGACGATGCCTGCTCTACCTTTCTGGCTGAAGTCAACAACCGGCATATCAGTGCCAATCATGACGCAGTCAGAAAAGTATTGCCACCCGAACAGCTCTGGCTGGACCACAGCCAGATGCGCTCACAAATCTCGCAATATCCAGTCATCAGACTGCGGGATATGGCGGTTCAGGAGGGCTCGGGCACGCACTGGCAAGCGCCAGTCGGTTGCCACCGGCAGTTCCCGGCGGAGCCGCGAAAGAAGTCCCCATACCATGAATTCCTCTCGCACCTGGATCATACCAGCAACAAGGTGCTGGTTATGGCGGAAACTCCGGGCAGACGTGAGGCACTGGATAGTATGTTACGGACAAACCGGATTATTCCGAATCCAGTCGGTGATTTCCGGGCCTTCCTGTCAACCGGCCATGCTGAACTGTCCATTACCGTGGGTTCACTGCAAAGAGGATTCCTGTCCGATGCTATCGGCATCGAAATTATCTGTGAAAGCCAGCTATACGGAGAAAGGGTTTATCAGCGTCGCCAAAGAGACCAGAAATACCGCGATCCGGAAACAATCATCAAGTCCCTGGCACAGCTGAGCATTGGCGACCCGGTTGTCCACATCAAACACGGAGTTGGACGCTACACAGGACTACAGATTCTCGACATCACCGATGAGCAGACTGAATTTCTGGTGCTCGAATACCAGAACAATGACAAATTATATGTCCCGGTTATTTCCCTGAATGCGATCAGCAGATTCACCGGCGGTTCACCGGAACATGCGCCATTGCATCGGCTCGGCGGCAACCAGTGGGAAAAAGCGAAAGCGCGCGCCAGAGAAAAGGCTTACGACGTAGCTACCGAATTACTGGAAGCAGAAGCCATCAGACGCGCCCGCAAAGGCAGTAGCTATGAAATCGAACCGGAGGACATGGAGCGGTTTTCCAGTCAGTTTCCATTTGAGGAGACCCCGGACCAAAGGCAAGTGATCGAGGAGGTCATAGCGGATTTGAAATCTGCTGAGCCGATGGATCGGCTGGTATGCGGTGACGTTGGTTTCGGCAAAACCGAAGTTGCGCTGCGCGCCGCATTTATTGTCGCGAGCTGCGAGAAACAGGTTGCGTTGATAGCACCGACCACCCTGCTCGCACAACAGCATTATCAATTATTCACCGACCGCTTCTCTGACTGGCCGATCCATGTCGCAATGCTATCCCGATTCAATACCCGAACACAGTCTGTGGACACGCTGGCGCGCATGGAGAACGGGACTCTCGATATTGTGATTGGCACCCATCGTCTGCTGCAGAAGGATATTCGCTTTTCCGACCTGGGACTGTTGATCATTGATGAAGAACACCGGTTCGGGGTTCGCCAGAAGGAGCAACTGAAACGATTGAGAAACCAGGTTGATATACTGACTCTGACTGCGACCCCCATTCCGCGCACCCTGAACATGACCCTGTCCGGGATGAGGGCTATCTCAATCATTTCGACGCCTCCGCCCAATAGAATGTCGATCAAGACTTTCGTCCGACAGTGGGACCTGGTATTGATCCGGGAAGCGGTTTTAAGAGAGATTCGCCGCGGCGGCCAGGTTTTTTTCCTGCACAACACGGTGCGTACGATTGAAGACATGGCCGAGGAACTCCGGGAACTGATTCCCGAAGCCAGAATCGGGATTGGCCACGGACAGATGCCGGAACTACAGATAGAGAGAGTCATGCAGGATTTTTATCACCAGCGTTTCAATTTGCTGGTCTGCTCAACGATTATCGAAAGCGGTATAGATATTCCCTCAGCCAACACCATCATCATAAACCGGGCCGACCGATTCGGCCTGGCGCAACTCCATCAGTTACGCGGCAGAGTGGGCCGCTCCCATCACCAGGCATTCGCCTACCTCCTGATTCCAGACCGGAATCTGATCACCAGTGATGCAGTGAAACGTCTGGACGCTATTGTTTCGATGGTTGATCTGGGCGCTGGATTTGCGCTGGCATCGCATGACCTTGAGATCCGGGGTGCCGGGGAATTGCTGGGCGAAACACAGAGTGGAACGATTGATGAAATTGGATTTTCTCTCTACAGCGAATATCTGACTCATGCGGTCACCGCGGTGCGGGACGGTGTTCTGGCAAGCGCAGACCATGTACTTGAGCCAGACAAACAATCGCAAGTGGAATTGCATCTCCCGGCGTTATTTCCGCATGATTATCTCGGTGATACCCATGCCCGCCTGATATTTTATAAAAGAATCGCGAATTCAGAGGGCCCGGAAGCATTACAGGAATTGCAAATCGAAGCAATTGACCGCTTTGGCCTGTTGCCAGTCCCGGCTAAAAACCTGTTCAGGATTACCGCCCTCAGGCTGCGCTGTGAACAACTCGATATTAAAAAGATCGACATCCATAAGAATCACGGACTGGTCGAATTTCATGACGATCCGGTGGTCAATGCGGATGTTATTTTCTCCTTGATCCAGCGCCACCCCGATCAATACCAACTGGCCGGACCAAACGCACTCAAAATTACCACGAATTTGAGCGACCCGACCGAAAGGCTGGATTTTGTCGAGCAACTACTGAACGTTTTGTCCGACGACCAGCATTCCCGCATCCAATGACATTGGATTGAGGGCGTATATCAAGTACTATCAGAATCTACCACACTACTGACCCGCAGATTATGAGGAAATACTTACCCGGTATATTGATTCTGTCAATCCTCCTCACCCTCTCACAGACTGCCCAGGCACGGGATTACGAGATTGAAGTAATCGTATTCGAACAAGCCGGAAGCCGCACGGAGGCGGAGGCGGATAGCGCCGAGGCAGAAAAATGGGATTTTTCCGACAGGAAAATAGCGAACGCTCTGCAACATATCGCAGCACTGGAATCTGGCTCGGATGACTTCCTGATTGAAACGGCACTTGACCGTCTGGATCAAGCCCGACAGCAGTTGTCACAGGCAGGACACCGCATCATACGAACAGCGAGCTGGATACAACCGTCCGCAGTTTATCAGTATGCACCCCTGATCTCTTTAGGTCTGGCCGACTCTTCCCTGACCGGCTTCATCCGGGTTTACAAGACCTCGCTGATCTACGCCGATATCGATCTGCAATTCTCACCGGAAAGTGCCTCGTCTACCACGTTACCCGATTGGTCGTCTGCTTTGTCGCCCTCCCCGGATAACCTGCCGGAGCACTACTTTCTATCCGAGAAAAGAAGGCTGAAGTTCAAGGAAGTGCATTACTTCGACCATCCGAAATTCGGCGCGATAGTGGGTATCTGGCCGAGTGCTAATTGACGCACCTGCCCTCGCTCAATCCTGATTGGTTTGATAATGCTCCAGGATTTTCAGGGCGCCCGGAGTCGCCTTTGACAGATTATCCATTATCATTTCCATCGACAAATCGTCAGGGTCGCGTCCGGCGGCAGCATTCACCACCATAGCTATCGAGCCATAATCAATACCCAACTCCCTGGCCAACCCCGCCTCCGGCATGGCCGTCATTCCAACAATATGGGCACCGTCTTGTTCAAGCCGGTTTATTTCTGCCGCCGTTTCCAGTCTGGGCCCCTCAGTGACCGCATAGACCCCCTGCTCTACACAAGACACTCCAGCCAATCTTGCGGCATGGATCAATTTTTCGCGAACCGAACGGCTATACGGCCAGGTGAAATCAATATGCCGAAGCGCATCGTCGATAAACTCATTGGTCCGTCCTGAGCCGTCATAACAGGTATGCGCCCGGTTACAGGTATAGTCGATGATCTGATCCGGGATCACAATCGAGCAAGGGGGACAATGTTCCGCTATACCTCCCACCGCCGCCAGAGAAACGATTTCCCGAACCCCCAACGCCCGGAACCCGAACAGGTTCGCCCGATAGTTGATTTCATGCGGGGGGATACTATGGTGTTCACCATGTCTTGGCAGAAAAACAATTTTCTTGCGATGAAAAAGCCCGATCGAATAGACATCGGACGGTTCCCCGTAAGGCGTATCCAATCGCTGGCGTTGACTGGTGGAAAAGTCTGCGAGCTGATGAAACCCACTGCCGCCAATCACACCCAAAACCGTCCCGTTCAACCTCATGACAACAAACCCGACAGATAGCTACCATACCCGGTATGATGCAATTCATGAGCCAGTTTTGCAAGTTGTTGGTCATCAATGTGCCCCATTCTCCAACAGGCCTCCTCCGGGCAACCTGGCCTGACTCCCTGATTCTTCGTGATAGCCGCAACCGTTCCGGCAGCCGCTATTAATGAATCGGGAGTACCCATATCCAGCCAGACAACATCCTGCCCCAATACTTCCACCCGTAACCTGTCATCATCGAGATAAGTGCGGTTCAAATCAGTTATCTCCAGTTCATTGCGTCCAGATGGAGTCAACGACCGCGCTCGCCCCACCACGGTATTATCATAAAAATACAAGCCGGTCACAGCGTATCCGGCTTTTAGCCGCGCCGGTTTCTCCTCAAGCCGAATGGCCTTGCCATTGCTGTCCAGGCTGACCACGCCATAGCGTCCGGAGTCGTCCACTCGACAGGCATATACTTGTGCGCCTTTTTTCAGGTTGGATGCCTTGCGAAGACTTTCTGCCAGGCTGTCCCCATGAAAGATATTATCTCCCAGTGCCAACGCACAGCCCTGGTTGCCAATAAACTCTGATCCGCATAAAAATGCGTCCGCAATCCCATCAGGAGTTGCCTGAACTGCGTATGACAGGTTGATTCCCCACTGACCACCATCCGCCAGCAATCTCTGATAAGCTGGCGTATCCTGTGGAGTGGACACGATCAGGATATCCTTTATGCCAGCCAGCAACAACACAGTCAACGGATAGTAAACCATCGGTTTGTCATAGACCGGGACAAGCTGCTTCGATACAGCGACCGTAGCGGGCCGCAACCGGGAGCCCGTCCCACCCGCCAACACGATTCCTCTCATGACAAATATCGGTTTATGCCGGTTTCGATATTATCAAAATCCTCTTCATATCCCGCACACCGCAAGCGAGTCAGGGAAGCCTCGGTAAAGCTCTGATACTTACCGACCAGTGCTTGCGGCATTGAGACGTATTGGATCTGGCCCGAGTCGACTGCTTCAGAAAGGTCGATAGTCGCCAGTCCCTGTTGATTCCTGTGGAAGTTAATCACAGCCAGCGCCACCTGATTAAAGCTCTGGGCGCGTCCGGTGCCGACATTGTAAATCCCGGACAGTTCCGGGTGATTCATGAAATACAGATTCACATTGACCACGTCATCCACATAGACAAAATCCCTGAGCTGCTCCCCGTTCTGATAACCATCCGTTCCGGCAAACAGTTTAACCGTGCGGTTGTCCCGGTATTGATTATTGAAATGCCAGGCAACGGAGGCCATCCGCTCTTTATGGAATTCTCCGGGGCCATAGACATTGAAATATCTCAGCCCAACACACTGAACTGCCGGTTTTTCTGAGTCAGGCAGACTGGCCGACTGACGAATGTAGTTGTCGAACAGAAGTTTCGACCAGGCATACACGTTCAACGCCGATTCATTGCTCCGGTCTTCGGAAAAGTCGGCACCTCCACCATAAACCGAAGCGGAGGAGGCATAGATAAATTGCGCTTGATGCCGCTGGCAGAAATGGAAAAGTATTTTCGAGAAGGTAAAGTTGTTCTGCACTACATATTTCCCGTCCGTCGCCATGGTATCCGAACAGGCGCCCTGATGAAAAACGGTAGCAATCCTGTCAAAAGTCCTGTCTGACTGGATGGCCTCCAGAAATTCGTGCTTGTCCATGTAATCCCGGATCGCAAGATTCGACAGGTTGGATATCTTTTCGGCATTGGACAAATTATCTACAACCAGTATGTCAACGATGCCATCGCGGTTGAGTGCCTTGACAATGTTCGAGCCGATGAAGCCGGCACCGCCTGTAACCACAATCATAACGGGTAGCCTTTCCTGGTCTCGGACAGCAATTCGGCGCGGGTCACCGTAGTAGTGCCGAATTTTGAAATCACAATGCCGGCTGCGCTATTGGCGATCTCAAGACCCGACGACTTATCCAGATTTGCGGCAAATACCATCGCCATAACGCCAATGACCGTGTCCCCCGCGCCACTGACATCATAAACCTCCCGACTTCTCGCCGGAATATGCAACGGACTTTGATTCCGCTCGAACAGCACCATGCCCTTATCGCTCAACGTAACCAGCAGGGCTTCCAGATCATAGTCCTGGATGACATCTACTGCCTTACCCGCCAGATCATCGGTACTTTCCACCTTGCCGGTGACCGACTCAAACTCCGCCAGATTGGGAGTGATCAGGGTGGCGCCACGGTATCTCGAATAATCGTCGCCCTTGGGGTCTATCAGAACCGGCTTGTTCTGCTGTCTGGCAATCGCGATCATTTCTTCTACATCAGCCAGACCGCCCTTGCCATAATCCGATAAAACAACGGCATCGTGGCGCTCGATCTGATCCCTGAAATCGGCCAGCATCCCGGCCAGAACGCGCTGCCCCGGCCTGCTCTCGAAATCTGCACGCAACAGTTGCTGGTTTCTGGAGACGACCCTTAGCTTGACCGTGGTTTTGCAGTCCGGATCGGACTGCAACATGGCATGAATGCCCGCTTGTCCGGTAAGCTCGGTCACGCCTCTTCCGGCATCATCCTGTCCGATAATTCCGATCAGGGTGCTGCTTCCATCCAGAGAAACAATATTCCTTGCCACATTCCCAGCCCCGCCCAGCCGCACCTCCGATTCGTTGACGGTCACAATCGGCACTGGAGCCTCGGGCGAGATTCTATCCACACTCCCCATCCAGTATTGATCCAGCATGACATCGCCAGCAACCAACACCCTGGCGGTTGCCAGTTTCTTCAGGTTACTTTCCACCGATTGCATGATGAATCAACTGATTCCTGGCCGTATCCCAGGCTTTGCAACCGGGGCATTGCCAATGCAACGTATTACTCTGGAATCCACACTGCGTACAATGATAATTCCGGTTTCTCTCGACGACTTCCTGCAACAGGCTTGCCACGATCGAATAATCCTTATCCTGTCGGCTCAGTTTGCCTTTTTCCGCCCGGTTCCTCATCAGAATATACATTCCGTGCAGGCTTGGGTATTGCCGTACCAACTCCAGCAGTTTCATCTCTCCGGCCTCCTCTCCCTGGTTGTTACTGGTCAGATCAACCAGCACCGACATGATTCTCGGGTCCGAGTTTTTCTCGATTGCCTTCTCCAGAAACTCCTGTAACGACCTTTTATCTCCGAGTGCCAGATAACCGTTTACAATATGGCCAACCACCTCACCCAGACAACGTGGTGACCAGTACTCAACCCCGCGCCAGATGGCAATGGCATTGGCATGATTTCCTCGCATGGATGCCAGCCTGCCGGACTGGATGACCGCCCGCAAACAACGGGAGTTATGCTGAAACGCGGCTCCGATATAATTTTCGGCACCGGAATTATTGCCTTCTGCAATCGAGATTTCAGCCAGTTCGCAATAAAACTGGGCAATGGTTTCTGAATAATCGCAGTCGGCAAACTGATTCAGTTCCTCGGCCACGTCAATCGCCAGAAGCCACTCCTTTTCCTGATCATAAATCTGCAACAGAAACCGGTTCGCCTGTTCCTTGTATTCAGTCAGCAGGCGCAGTTCCCGGAACAGATCTTCGGCCCGATCAAACAGCCCCGCCCTGAAATAGTCCTGTGCCAACTCGAACAGTGCCATAGCGCGCAGGCCGTCGTCCAGGTCTGAGCGGGCAACCAGATTCTGATGGATCTGTGTGGCTTTCTCTATTTCCCCCCGACGCCTGAAAAGATTGCCGAGAGCCATGTGCATTTCAATCGTTTCATCATCAACCTCAGCCACCTCAAGAAACACTTTCAGTGCCTTGTCAGGCTGTTCATTCAACAAAAAACTCAATCCTTTGAAATATGCGTCAGGAACACTCTGGGGTTTGGCGGGGCTGGATTTATCGTGGGCGGCCATCAACCAGCCGCCAGCGGCGGCAAGTGGCAAAAGGAGGAGTAACCAGACTGGGTCCATAACCGCTAATGATAATTCAGAACTCTGGTTTGATTATGCCTGACCGCCAGACTTGCCTGGCCGGTGGTATCTGGCCTTTTAACTACATTTGCCCGGAGTCTGATGCTCCGCGTTTGGCCTTGCGTCTGGATTTCAGGGAAGACACAACACGGACGACATATCCGGCAACCACACCCGTAACCAGTGTAAAAAGCAACAAGACAGCCAGACTGGTTTCTTTATGGAACGAGAGATATTGTATCTCAACAGTCTGTCTATTCATATAGGTGAAAGTGAGCCCGACAAAAAGGACAATAGTAATAACAACGGCATAAACAACTTTCATCATGTCAGTTGTCGGTATTACTCTTATTAACCTGTTTTCGCAGACCGAGGCCGGGTTTGAAATGGGGCACGTATTTCCCCGCTATCTGGACCTTGTTCCCGGTTTTCGGATTCCTCCCCACTCGTGGCGGTCTGTAATGCAGAGTCATACTGCCAAATCCACGAATCTCGATTCGCTCCCCATTTGCCAGGGCTGATACCATTCGCTGGAGGATGTTGTTCACGGCCAGCTCAACATCAATTTCAGACAATTGACCATGATCATCGGCGAGGCGAGCAATCAGCTGTGACTTGGTCAAGGCTGATCGCCCGCGGGCTTTCCTGGAATCGGCAGACATAATGTAAAATAAAAATGAGTATCTACAGGGAATGTTTCCCCAGCTGTTCTTTCAGTTTATCACCAAGGGTCGCTCCGATGACATTCGAACCTCTCGAATATTCCTGAGTCACCTCATCTTCCAGTTCGAGCTCCCGCGCCTTGATGGACAATGAGAGTTTACGGTCTTTCCTTTCTATGCTGGTAATCTTGGCCTCGATTTTTTCTCCTTCTTTCAATACCGTGCGCGCGTCCTCGACCCGATCACGCGATATCTCAGAAGTCCGTAGATAACCATGCACACCGTGAGCCAGCTCAATTACAGCCCCTTTTATCGTGACTTCCCGGATCTCACCAGTAACCGTGCTGCCTTTCCCGTTTGCATTGACAAAGGCGGAGAACGGATCTTCGGTCGCTTGCTTGAGTCCTAATGAAATGCGTTCACGCTCTGCGTCCACCGCCAGTACGGCAACGGTCAGTTCATCCCCTTTCTTGTAGCGGGTAACCACTTCTTCGCCGGGTTCATCCCAGGAAAGATCAGAAAGATGGACCAAGCCGTCAATGCCCCCTTCGACACCAATGAATATACCGAAGTCGGTAATTGAGCGGATACTTCCAACCAGAGAGTCACCCTTCTTGTGGGTTGCCGCAAACTCCTGCCAGGGATTAGCGACACATTGCTTCATTCCAAGCGATATACGGCGGCGTCCCGGATCAATATCGAGAATCATCACTTCGCATTCATCGCCCACATGGCAGACCTTGCCGGGATGAACATTCTTGTTCGTCCAATCCATTTCGGATAAATGCACCAGTCCCTCCACGCCCTCTTCAAGCTCTACAAAAGCACCATAATCAGTCAGGTTGGTTACCTTGCCGAATATACGGGTATTCACCGGATAGCGGCGCACCAGCCCCAACCAGGGGTCCTCGCCCAGCTGCTTGAGTCCGAGCGAGACCCGGCTCTGCTCCTTGTCGAACTTGAGCACTCTGGTCTCAATCTCATCGCCAACCGACAATACTTCCGAAGGATGCTTCACACGCTTCCACGCCAGGTCCGTGATATGTAACAATCCATCCAGCCCGCCGAGATTGACGAATGCGCCGTAATCGGTCAGGTTTTTCACAACGCCCTTGATTATTTGTCCCTCTTCCAGAGTATCGAGCAGCTTCGCTCTTTCCTCATTCAATTCATTTTCCACGATAGCGCGTCGGGAAACTACAATATTGTTACGTGGCTGATCCAGCTTGATAATCTTGAAATCCAGTTCCTTGCCCTTCATGTAATCCGCATCCTTGACCTGTCTGACATCAACCAGAGAACCGGGCAAAAATGCGCGCAATCCTTCGACATCCGCCGTGAATCCGCCCTTGACTTTCTCGGTAATAGTGCCTGTGATCACGTCCCCATTCTCATAGGCTTTGGACAGACCAGCCCAGGCTCTGGTACGCATCGCTTTTTCACGCGACATTCTGGTATTTCCGGTTCCATCCTCTACGGATTCCAGAGCAACCTCAACCTGGTCTCCGATTTTTACCGTTATTTCACCCGCCGCATTCTTGAATTCCGATGCCTTGATTTTCGCGTCAGACTTCAATCCGGCACTGACAATCACATAATCGTTATTTGCCTCAACCACATCCCCGATGATCAGTTCTCCGGGGTTCATAACAACATTGGCCATGCTTTCTTCCAGCAAAGCCGCAAAGTTTTCAGTCATAATAAATTGATTCCTGTACCCGTCTCTCTCCATTTGCCCAGGGCACAATAAGTCAACCCGGACAGACATTGCGTATTCGACATGGGAATTGGTCGTAAAGAACCGGAAAATAACGGGATATTCAGGTAGTTTTGATAAAGTTACTATTCAAACAATCCGGCAAAACCCGGATCATTCACGGTTTACAACAATGCCTGACTGCATAAGGCCACACGGCACAAAAGGTGAGCCTACCGTCTTTCGGGCAGCCGGTCTCTAACACTCTCCATAACTCTGGATACCACCTCATGTATCGCGAGATCAGTCGTATCCACCAGCACAGCATCCGCCGCTGGCCTCAACGGAGATATGGGCCGGGTCGCGTCCCGTGCGTCCCGCTCCGAAATATCTTTGATGAGTTGGTCAATACTAACATCAAAACCCTTACCTTTCAACTGATCAAAACGTCTCTGCGCTCTCACTTCAACACTGGCTGTGATATAGAATTTGCAGACTGCCTGGGGAAATACCACCGTTCCCATATCTCTTCCATCGGCAACCAATCCCGGAGCCCGCGCCTGGTTTTGTTGCCAAAGCAACAGCGTTTCCCGAACTGCGGGTACAGCTGCGATCAATGAAGCGCGTCTCCCCGCCTCCTCAGTACGGATCACATCGTCCACGATCACCCCATCCACCCAGACAGCGCCGCTCCTGAACTCAATCGCCAGGTTTCTGGCGAGCTCAACCAGTCGGGCCACCTGTTCGACACCCACCCGGTTTTTCTGCGCCAGATGAGCGATTACACGATACACGGCGCCGCTTTCCAGATAGTGATAGCCCAGTTGATCGACAACAGCCAATGAGACCGTCCCCTTGCCCGCCCCGCTCGGACCATCTATGGCGATTACGGGAGCCTGGCCGAAGCGTTCAGCAGATGGCAATGTTCACTCCTGTTTGTCGGGCAAGTTGATAAAAATCCGGGAAAGAAGTCGCCACATTCTCACAATTTGAAACAATAACCGGGTCTTTTGCCACAGTTCCAGCGATGGCAAAAGCCATCGCGATACGATGATCCCCGAAGCTGTCCACTACACCCCCTTGAAATTTCCCGCCGGTAATCGTCATTCCATCCGCATGTTCAATGACCTCTATGCCCAATGCCAACAGCCCCTGGACCACACTGTGGATGCGGTCGCTTTCCTTGACTCGCAACTCCTCAGCGTTTGAAATCCTGGTTTTGCTACCGTTCCCGGCACAGGCCGCAGCGACCGCAATGACCGGGATTTCGTCGATCGACAATGCGACATCGTCTCCTTTTATTTCCACTCCTTCCAGATCCGAGCTTTTCACGCGGATATCCGCCACCGGCTCTCCACTGATCTCATGCTGATTCTCCAGTTCAATCCGCCCACCCATTCTGGCCAGGACTTTCAACGCCCCGTTTCTGCTTGTGTTGATTCCGGTTTTCTTCAAAACCAGCTCACTATCGTCCGTGATCAGTCCGGCGAGGATGAAAAATGCGGCAGAGGAGAGGTCTGCGGGCACACTGATCGTGCGCCCCTGCAATTGCCCGCCGCCGGACAGGCTGACCCCATGGTCAACAGACTGAATCGGGTAACCAAACCCCTGTAACATTCTTTCTGTGTGATCCCGGGTGCGGGAATTTTCAATCACTGTGGTCTGCCCGTCTGCATAGAGTCCAGCGAGCAGAATAGCGGACTTCACTTGCGCTGAAGCCATCGGTGCCACGTATTGTATTGCGTTCAGCCCCTCCACCGGATGAGTGGTCAACGGCGGCCTGCCATCACGGGACTCGATCTGAGCGCCCATCATAGTCAACGGCGTGATAATCCGGCGCATCGGGCGATTACGCAAATACTCATCCCCGGTCAATACCGAAGTCCACGGTTGCGCCGCCAGCAGACCGCCTAACAATCGAAGCGCAGTACCTGAATTACCCATATCCAGTGCCTCACCGGGGCTTTCCAGGCCATACAGTCCGACTCCCTCGATCCTGTAGTTGTGGTCTGCCGGATGCGTGCTTTCACGGGTAATGGATACGCCCATTTTGCGGAACGCGCTGATGGTCGCCAGGACATCCTCCCCCTCCAGAATATCCCGCACCGTTGTTATGCCATTGGCAATAGCGCCCAGAATGATAGAGCGGTGGGAAATGGATTTATCCCCCGCCACCTGAACCCCGCCCTGTAGAGAGGAGGTTGGAGAAACCCGGAATTTCATCAATATCAGCCTGGACGGGTCTGTGGCAGTATCAGGACTGTCGGCGTCTCTCTGAGACCAGGCCCCTGGCCTGTCTGGCTGCAGCAAACAGAGCTTCAATCCCTTCTCCATCCATATTCCGGATCATGCAGACAACCTCGTCCAGCTTTTCCTGATATTCCTTAATGTGCCTGGTCAGGCACTCGCTGTTCATCAACGATATGTCACGCCACATTTCCGGGTCACTGGACGCGGTTCGGGTGAAATCATAAAACCCACCCGCCGTCATTTCATAACAACTGCGCCGGTCCGGTGATCGGGAGAGAAAATCCATCATCACATAAGCCAGTATGTGCGGCAGATGACTGGTCACGGACAACACGCGATCATGCTCCTCCACCGACATGTTTTTCACCTGAGCGCCCGTCGACTCCCACATTTTCCGTACCCGGTCAACTGCATCCGTCCTGGTTTCCGGCAATGGAGTCAGTATTACCCTGTGGTTCTCGAAAAGCTCTGACGACGCGGCATCAATCCCTGTTTTTTCTTTCCCGGCAACCGGGTGGCCCGGCACGAACTGACCGATATGATTATCCAGCGACTGTCTTGCAGAGCAGACAATACCCTGCTTGACACTGCCCACGTCCGTGAGAATCTTGTCCTTTGACATGGCCGGAGCAATGACCCGAATCAGTTCAGCGATGGTATTGACCGGAGTCGCCAGCACAATCAGGTCCGCATCCCCGGCAGCCTGAACCGGATCGGACTGTATTTCGTCAATCGCGCCAGTGTCCTTCGCTTTTTGCAGATTTACCACGGAGCGGCCAACGCCAATAATATGCTCTGCCGTCCCGGATTCCTTCAATGACCGGGCCAACGACCCGCCAATCAGGCCAACCCCGAAAACAGCGACACTCGAAATACTCAGGGGAGTGAGTTCTTTCACGTAAAATCGCCGACAGTACGGGAGTTGGAAACCTGAGTGGGCGCAGGATATGAACCGAAACTTTTGTACAGGCCGGCTTCGCTTTTGATCCGGCTCAATGCTCTGGCAACGTGCTCCTCTTCCTCATGACCGAGAAAATCAATGAAGAAAACATAATCCCACAAGCTGATCCTGGACGGCCGTGACTCGATCCTGGTCATATCGATCCGCTCTTCCAGCAAAGGGGTCAACAAGTGAACCAGTGCTCCCGGTTGGCTACGACATGACAACAACAAACTGGTTTTATCCTGTCCGCTCGGCGGGGTCGCCCGATTGGACAGGATCAGGAAGCGGGTGGTATTGCCTGACTCATCCTCTATATTTTCAAACAGAATGTTCAGACCATACCGGACTGCCGCCATTTCCCCGGCAATCGCCGCAGTGCCGGGTTCAGCAGAGGCACGCACTGCCGCATCAGCATTGCTGCTGACAGGAACCCGTTTCGCGGTCGGGTAGTGCGTGTCTATCCAGCGTTTACACTGCCCCAGAGACTGGGTATGCGCGTAAATCGTCTCGATGGCGGAAGGGTCGTCTCCACGGCTCATCAGATTATGATTGATGTTGAAATTGATTTCCCCGCAAATGGTCAGAGAAGTCGTGATCAACCGATCCAGCGTACTGGCAACCCCACCCTCTGTAGAGTTTTCGATCGGCACTACGGAAAAGTCAGTCTGTCCGTTTTCTGTTGCCTTGAAAATCTCATCAATAATCGGGAAATCCACAATATCAATATCACTGCCGAAATGCTGCCTCGCCGCAGCCTCGCTGTAAGTGCCCAAAGGACCGAGCAACGAAACGGTCAACGGGGCCTGAATGTGACGGGTGATCGACATGATTTCCCGAAACAGACTGTCCAGCTCGCTATTCCCAAGCAGACCCGAGTTCAGCCTTTTTAATCGACTCAGCACCTGTGCCTCTCTTTCAGGCCGATAAACCGCAGGTTCATCCAGGCCACCCTTTATTTGCGCTATGCTTTTTGCGGCGCTCAGCCGATCATTGATCAGACGCAGGATATTCTCATCAATAGCGTCAATCCGGTCGCGGATTTCTTTCAGGTCTTTATCCGTTTTCATGACTCACCCCTCCATCCTCTCCATCCTCTCCATTATCTGGATCAACGATATTGCTGACACTGACAAGACGGTCATCATTTCCCAATGAAATCAAACGAACACCCTGAACATTCCGCCCCAGAGTCGAAATTTCCCCGACACGGGTCCGGATCAGAATACCGCCATCGGTAATCAACATGACCTCGTCCGCTCCACTCACGATATGGGCGCTGACTACCTTGCCGTTTCGCTCTGAGGTCTTCATTGCAATCACGCCCTGCCCACCTCGTCCCTTGCGCGTGAAATCCGAGATCAGTGTACGCTTGCCATAGCCATTCTCAGTCGCCGTCAGTATGGTCGGCTCGTTGGCCTCGTTGCTTGCAGCATCATCCTGTCCGGCGGCAGGTAATACCATCAACGCAATCACCTGCTGCCCCGGCTTCATACGAATACCCCGCACTCCCCTCGCCGTTCGCCCCATCACGCGAACATCACTCTCAGAAAACCGCATGGCCTTGCCGACATCGCTTACCAGCAGAATATCTTCATGGCCATTGGTCACGGCCACTCCGACCAGATGATCACCTTCCTGCAAACTGACCGCCCGCAATCCCGAACTCCTGGGCTTCGAAAAGTCACTCAGTTTACACTTCTTGACAACACCCAGAGATGTCGCCATCAGCAGATTTCCGCCTTCTGCATACTTCTTGATCGGCAGCATGGCAGTAACCTGTTCACCACTGTCCAGCGGCAACAGATTAACCAGCGGTTTGCCTCTGGCCTGACGTCCCGCCTGGGTCAACTCGAACGTTCTCAGCCAGTAAACCTTGCCCATATCAGAAAAACATAAAATGATGTCGTGGGAATGAGCGACGAACATCTGCTTGACGAAATCTTCCTCCTTGGTTCGTGTCGCCACCCGCCCCTTGCCACCCCGTTTCTGGGCCGAATAATCCGATACTGGTTGAGATTTGGCATAGCCTTCATGGGAAATGGTAACCACCATGTCTTCTTCCGGAATCAGGTCTTCTCTGGAAAGATCAATCATACTCTCAATGATTTCGGTGCGCCGATCATCATTGTATCGATCCCGGATTTCCTGTAGCTCCCCACGAATCACCGCCACCAGCCGGTCCGGGTCATTGAGAATTTCCATCAATGCCAGGATGTCTTCGACAATATCCTGATATTCCTTGTGGATTTTCTCCTGCTCAAGGCCGGTCAACCTGTGCAGTCGCAAATCCAGTATAGCTTGAGCCTGTTCAGGTGAAAGCCGATAGCCGGACTCGCCGCCGGATTCAGACAGACCATATTCCGCGCTCAAGGACCGGGGGCGGGAAAGACCAGAGTCGGAACGCGACAGCATCGCGGCTACCGCCCCCGGCTGCCAGTGCCTGCCTAACAGATTCTCCTTTGCCTCAGCGGAGGTTTTGGCCGCCCGAATCAACGCGATAACCGAGTCAATGTTAGCCAGCGCAACCGCCAGACCCTCCAGAATATGCGCCCGGTCACGCGCTTTGCCCAACTCGAAAACGGTTCGTCGGGTGACCACTTCACGGCGGTGTTTAATAAACTCGTTGAGAGCGTCTTTCAGATTGAAAACGCGGGGCTGATTGTCACTCAAGGCGACAATATTGATCCCGAACACAGTCTGCATGCTGGTTTGCTTGTACAGATTATTAAGGATGACATCAGCCTGTTCACCCCGCTTGATCTCAATCACCACACGCATTCCCGACTTGTCGGATTCATCACGAATCGCCGATATTCCTTCCAGGTTACGATGCTTGACCAACCGGGCTATTTTCTCGATCAGGCGCGCCTTGTTGACCTGATAGGGCAATTCATGAATCACGATCATTTCACGCCCGCTGCTGTTCGTTTCAATCTCAGCCCTGGCGCGAACATAAATCCGCCCACGTCCGGTTTCATACGCATCGCGAATACCACTGCGTCCATTGATGATTCCCGCAGTAGGAAAATCCGGGCCCGGCAGATATTCCATCAACTGCGGTATCGAAATATCCGGATCTTCCATTAATGCAAAACAGGCGTCGATGGTTTCACCCAGATTATGTGGCGGAACGTTGGTCGCCATGCCCACGGCAATGCCGGTGGAGCCGTTCACCAGCAAATTGGGAACCCGGGTTGGCAATACCAGCGGCTGAATCTCAGTCTCGTCATAGTTCGGACCGAAATCGACGGTTTCCTTCTCGAGGTCGGCCAGTAATTCGTGAGCGATACGGGACAGGCGAATCTCGGTATACCGCATCGCCGCAGGAGAATCTCCATCCACAGAGCCGAAATTGCCCTGCCCGTCCACCAGCATGCAACGCATGGAAAAACTCTGTGCCATTCTGACAATGGTATCGTATACCGCAGTCTCACCATGCGGATGATACTTACCGATTACGTCACCGACTACTCTGGCGGATTTCTTGTATGCCTTGTTCCAGTCATTGCCCAGCACAGACATCGCATATAACACCCGGCGGTGAACCGGCTTCAATCCATCCCGAATATCCGGCAAGGCCCGGCCCACGATGACGCTCATGGCGTAGTCCAGATAGGATTGCCGCATCTCTTTCTCGAGATTTGTCGGCAGCGTTTCCTTCGCGAAAGAAGTTTCAGTCATCAGTGTATACGGGAGTTAAAAAGCCAATAGCTGGAATGCACCTTAATAAATACATATAAAATGTTGGATTTAATAGTTATATATAAAATCACAAGATGCCGGGCTGAGACGGCATATGATCACGTACGGGTCACATTCCGTCTGTCCGATTTTATCACATTACAACGCAATCCGTATCATTTCTGACACCGTCCCCATCTGTACCGACAGCGGCGCCTGACTGATCATGACTCCATAAACCGCGATGCTGTTTCTGTGATACCAGCCATCCCCACACCGCTGGCTCCATTTTCACAGTCATGGAGATACCGCCGGAATCATCCGTACTCTCTTCCATTACCTGACATTTCCGGTAAAGCTGCGAGCGCAGAGCACCCGCTTGCGGGGCCAGGGTCAATCGGAATGTCTGATGGGATTTCGACAGCAGGGCACGAATACACTCCAGCAACAGATCAAGACCGGCTCCCGATTCAGCCGATAGCCAGACCCTGCCGACCTCCCCTTCCTTATTGTTTTTCATACGGGGGCGGTCACAGGTCAGGTCAATTTTATTGAAAACGGTGATAACGGGAATGGAATCGGCACCGATTTCCCGCAGCACGCGCAAAACATGATGATGAAATTCAACGTGATCCGGATCAGAAAAATCATTCACCAGCAACAGACAACTGGCGCTCGCAACTTCTTCCAGAGTCGAGTGAAAGGCGGCAACCAGTGTGTGCGGTAAATCGCGGATGAATCCCACCGTATCGGACAACACGACATCCCCGAAACCGGGAATTTCCAGGCGGCGCATGGTCGGGTCGAGTGTGGCAAATAATTTGTCCTCAACCAGTACCTGCTCGCCGGTCAGAGCCTTGAACAGCGAAGACTTGCCGGCATTGGTATAACCCACCAGAGAGATGGTCGGCACAGGCGTTCTATGCCGCGCCCTTCTGCGAAGCGACCTTTGCGCTTCTACCCGGTCGAGCCTGCGGGTCAGCGTTTTTATACGCTTGCCGATCAGCCGACGGTCTGTTTCCAGCTGGGATTCACCTGGCCCCCTGAGCCCGATTCCCCCTTTCTGTCGTTCAAGATGAGTCCAGCCGCGTACCAGCCGGGTTGACAGGTGCCTGAGCTGAGCCAGTTCAACCTGCAACTTGCCTTCACTTGAGGTCGCGCGCTGGGCAAAAATATCGAGGATCAGCCCCGGGCGATCCAGTACTCTGCAATGGATAATTCTTTCAATATTTCGTCCCTGTATCGGACTGATCGCATGGTCGAAAATGACCAGGGTCGCGCCCTCCAG
Source organism: Arenicellales bacterium (assembly GCA_965116335.1). Taxonomy (GTDB): domain Bacteria; phylum Pseudomonadota; class Gammaproteobacteria; order Arenicellales; family Poriferihabitantaceae. The sequence goes on along the minus strand of OZ220677.1, from coordinate 2,650,120 downwards.
CCGGACCAGATCGGCCAGTTCCTGAGCCTTGCCCTTACCGATAAATGTCGCGGCTACCGGCTTTGGCCGGACCGTTATCAGGCAATGACAGACCTCGGCACCCGCTGATCTTGCGAGCTGTGATAACTCTTCCAGCAACTCCCCGGTGTCCATACAAGGCAAGGCTTCCTGCCTCACCAGTATGGCCCGCTCTCCCAGCCCTTTCCGGTCGATTTGATCTTCTACTGAATGAAACAGAGTCAAAAACCCCCGAAGAAGTCACATGCGACTCTATCTGTTCTCATCCCAGCTTTCGGGCTCAGAATCCTCCGGCGCAACCCGAACAGCTCGCGCGGGCACGATGGTGGAAATCGCATGCTTGTAAATCATTTGATTTACCGAATTACGTAGAAGAATAACAAACTGATCAAACGAATCCACTTGACCCTGTAACTTGATCCCGTTTACCAGAAATATGGATACCGGGATTCGTTCTTTTCGTAATATATTCAGGAATGGGTCCTGCAAAGCTGTTCCCCGTTGTTGTGTCATGATAATCACCTTTTTTATTTTTTGATCGCTTTATACTGGAGTTTCCCAGCCGCAAACCCCGGCTCCCGCCCTATTACCGGACCAGTTGGTCAGTGATCGGGCCGGATACCGAAGTCTCATACCCATACTATCACAAAGTACTATAGCGGTCTGTAGTCTTTATGCGATTCATGGTCTGCGGATGCGCTTTCAAATAACTCAATATCGCATCGGACAGGTTGGCTTTCCCGCTATCGAACCAGACCACATTCGACTGATTCCTCAACCAGGTCAGCTGCCGCTTGGCGAGTTGCCGGGTTGCGGCAATGGCATTTTGTATCATCTGACTGTAACCCGTATCCCCGCGCAGATATTCAATAACCTGTCGATATCCCGCACATCGCATGGACGGCAAGCGGGGAGAATAACCCGGTTTTGATATCAGGGACTCGACTTCCGCTACCAGACCTCGTTCAAGCATGGTCTCGAAGCGGGCTTCCACCCGTTTGTGCAACACCTTGCGGTTTCCTGTAAACAAGGCAATTTTCATGATCGGGCGATTTAACCCGGCTCTTCGGGTCTGGGCAGCAAGCCTGGATGGCGGGATTCCGGTCAACCTGTAAATTTCCGCTGCCCGTTGAATTCTTTGTGAGTCTGTCGGTGCCAGCCTGATAGCAAGGACGGGATCAATCCGCGCCAGTTGATCATAAACCGATTTCAGTCCCCGACGCTCAATCTCTTCCCTGACCCGCATCCGGGTCTCCGCATCGCTCGAAGGCAGCCTCGACAGCCCGTTTTCGATGGCGGAGAAATAAAACAGAGTCCCTCCCACCAGCACAGGAAGATTATTTCGACCGATGATCGAATCAATCAGGCCGCCCGCGTCACTGCAAAACTCAGCAGAAGAATAAGACTCGTCGGGAGCGCGAATATCGATCAGATAATGAGGATGGCGGGTCAGAAATCCGGAGTCCGGTTTTGCTGTCCCGATGTCCATTCCGCGATACACCTGGGCCGCGTCCACACTGACCAGTTCACTTGCGAACTCATCCTGTATCTGTGCGGCTATTGCGGTCTTCCCGGACGCCGTCGGCCCCATCAGGAATACAACCGCTTGTCGGTCAGCGGCCACGCATGAACCATTTGTCGATTTCAGCCAGCGACACGCTCATCCAGGTTGGCCGACCATGATTACATTGTCCGGAGCGCTCGACTTCTTCCATTTGCCGCAGCAGCGCGTTCATCTCGGCCAGTTCAAGTTTTCGATTGGCCCGCACAGAACCGTGACATGCCACAGACGACAGAATCTCATTCTGTGCGTCCTGTATCCGTTCGCTGACTCCGAATTCGGTCAAATCAGACAGTGTATCCCGGATCAGGCTTTCAATATCTGATCGAGACAGCAAATCAGGCATGGCCCGGATCACCAGCTTTTCCTCACCCAGCCGGTCTATCTCGACCCCGAGATTCTCAAATTCCTCCACATAATCCACCGCCAGCCGGGCTTCCGTCTGACTCACATGGAACTGCACAGGAACCAGCAGAGGCTGGCTGTTCAGGCCATTCTCCCTGACCTGGGTCTTGAGCGTCTCATAAGTGATTCTTTCATGAGCGGCGTGCATGTCCACCATGATCAGTCCCTCACTGTTCTCGGCCAGGATATAGATCCCCTTCAACTGTGCAATAGCATATCCCAGCGGCGGAACATCCGGGTCATTCCCGGACAGTGGATGCCCGGACACGTCACCTGATTCAACCTCGTGCTTTCGATAACTCTGGAGCAGCACATCAAACCCCTGCAACTGCTCTCTGACTCGCTCCTTGAGATTCTGCTGTATCGGGTAACGTCCGTAGCCTCCTGAACCTGCCGAGCCCAATGGAATATCAGCCAGTGCTGCCGGATTCGTTTTGCCATCGCCCGGGTTGCCATCACCTGGAGTCAAGCCGGAAATCGTATGATGCAGGGTGCGGTAAATATAATTGTGAACCAGACGGCTTTCACGGAACCGGACTTCGCTTTTTGCCGGATGGACATTGACATCAACCAGATCCGGCTGGATGTCCAGAAACAGGATAAACGCCGGATGCCGACCATGATACAGCACATCGTTATAAGCCCGGCGAACGGCATGAGCAATCAGATTGTCCTTCACCGCCCGGCCGTTCACGTAGAAATACTGCAAATCCCGCCCGGCGCGCGAAAATGTCGGCAACCCGATCCAGCCGGACAGAGCCAGAGTTTCATCCTGGCTTTGCAGATAAACGCATTGCCGGGAAAACTGCGCTCCGCAAATACTGGAAATCCTCTTCTTACGGGCCTCGTCCGTTTGCGCTGGCAGTACGTGAAACACCGTTTTCCCTTCACTCATAAAAACCACTTCCAGTGTTGGCTGACTCAACGCAATTTTTTTGACAGCCTGATCACAATGATTGAATTCGGTTTTTTCGGTACGCAGGAATTTCCTCCGGGCTGGCGTATTGTAGAACAGATCCTGCACCTCCACTGTCGTACCAACCGGGTGCGCCACCGGTGCTGGCTCTGAAACCCGGTGGCCACCATGCACCGCCACCTGATACCCCCGATCCTGATCCGCAGGGCGGGAAGTGAGCGTCAACCGGGAAACCGCAGCGATACTGGGCAACGCCTCACCACGAAACCCCAGGGTCCCGACCTGAAACAGATCTTCCGCAGCGGCCAGCTTGCTGGTTGCATGGCGTGAGAGCGCGAGAGCCAACTGCTCCTGTGCAATCCCGCAACCATTATCTGCCACCTGAATCCGTTTCATTCCACCCCGATCAACCTGGATTTCAATTTTCGTGGCATTGGCATCAATACAGTTTTCCAGCAATTCCTTCAACAGGGACGCCGGACGTTCCACCACTTCCCCGGCCGCAATCTGGTTGATCAGTTTGTCGTCAAGTTGCCTGATTGGACGGTTATTCGTCCTGATTTCGGGTTCAGTTTTGTGCATGGATAGTCGGATTGTTGCGGATGTATTTCCGGATTCCTGCCAATACTGCGTCTCCGATACGGTGCTGATGTTCCGCGCTCCGCAATAACTTTTCCTCTTTCGAATTCGTAATGTAGGCCGTTTCCACCAGAATGGAAGGAATATCAGGTGACTTCAATACCGCGAACCCGGCCTGCTCCACGCGCTTGCTGTGCACAGGCCCGATTTTTTTCAACTCATTGAGCACTGCCCTCCCGAGCACCAGACTCTCATTGACCGTTCGGGTCATCGACATGTCGATCATCGCATTAGCCAGCATATCCTCCTTGTCAGACAGAATGGCTCCTCCTATCAGATCAGATGCATTCTCCTTGTCCGCCAACCATCTGGCGGATTCACTGGTCGCGCCTCTTTGTGATAACGCGTACACGGAAGAACCGTGGACACTCCTGTCCTTGAATGCGTCCGCGTGAATGGAAACAAACAGATCCGCCTTCAGTCTGCGGGCAATCCCGGTTCGTTTACGCAATCCGACATAATAGTCCCCCTTGCGGGTGAGCTCCGCGCGCATTCCAGGTTGCCGATCCACTTTGTCCTTCAGCTTCTTCGCAATCTGGAGCACCACCGTCTTTTCATAAGTCTTTTTACCCAGCGCGCCCGGGTCTTCTCCACCATGTCCGGGGTCAATCAGGATCAGCAAATCCTGGGTGCTCCGGCCATTACCAGGCTCCTGTCTCTTGGCCTGAGTCGTTGGCGACACCGGCTCCTGCGAATAAAAATCCATGACCAGGCGATACCGATAGTGATCAACCGGCTTCAATAATCGAATCTCATATCGAACCGCTTTCTTGAGATCAAAAACCACCCGCAATACTCCCGCTACTGGATAACCCTTACGCATCCGGTGAATAAACTGCCCCATTGAGTCAGAATCAGGCAGCGAATGCGCCAGCCTGCCCTGAGGCAGGTCAACCACAAAGCGATGCGGAGACTTCAGGGTAAACTCCCTGAAGTCCACCCCTTCGTCCATGTCCAGCACGATTCGGGTACGATCGGGGGCATGCCACATACGAATATCGTTAATCACACTGGCAAAGGCATCTCCCCACTGACCCAACAGCAAGCCAACAATCAGCAAATTCCGGATAAACGGGGTCACTAAGGATGTCCGATTTTCATCCGAAGAAATCTTCCCTAATCTTTGCATCGCACCCAACCACCATTCCGCTCGAACAACTGAGGGTAGTTCCGTGTGCGACCATGTATCTGAAAGTCGGTTATCTCGCTCCTGTCCTTCTTTTTATATCTACCTCGTAGATTCACTTGTCCAGCAATCTCGTGTGTTTTCATCCATGTATTCCCATTGGCAATGATTATGTTCTCGATTTCTTCGTGAAGAGTAACCTTGCTCATTGGTTTCTCCGGGACATCGCGTTCAACATAAATCAATTTCCCTAACTCTCCATTGAGCCTTTTCCTGGAGTTTCGCGTAACTTAATCGCACCCTGAAATCCTCTCCTAATGTAGGAGCATTGCGCCCGGCCAACCAAATGGTATCTATCACCGTTGGGTTATAGCGTTCTTGCAAAACACCGTTCGGGATACAAGCCACAATGATTCTTCGCAGCCGTCGGGCACTGCCGGTTTCTTCATAAACATACTTGGCAATAACCGTAACTACGCACAATCTACGGTGCCCACGCTTAATGAACGTGTCGAGTCGGCCCGATTCCTCTAAATCTACACCAGCACGTCGCATCTTCACTGTCATTGACGTTTGCGACATCTGGATTGTGGCTGTTCTATTCCCATTGGGTTTCTCGGCCTTCGCGTCAAGCATCAAGGCAACTGGCTGAGGGCTCGGTAAAAACGCATAAATCGCCTTCTTGTAATCAACCTTTCCATATAGTCGTTCGCTAATGCCAGAAACCCCCATTGCCTCTAGTGCCTCTCTGGTAACATCCTCCGCAATGTCTTGTGGCTGGTCTGTTTCTTCTTGAAAAATCGTAACGATTTCACTGCGGTAGTCTGTGATAGCTTGCACCACCAATTCCATGACCGCTTGTTCTACGCGCTCCAGATCATCAGGCAACATTGGTTCTTTCCCGGGCTATCCTGGCATATTGCACATCGGACTCAATACCAAACCATTGCCTGTCCAATTTTTTGGCCACTGCCGTGGTAGTTCCACTACCAACAAAAGGGTCAATCACAACTCCTCCTTCTGGTGAGAACAGGCGAATGATACGCGCAGCAAGCTCCTGTGGAAACTCTGCTTCATGCCGGTCATTGCGTCTAACTGAACGTATTCTCCATACCCCGCGAGACCCCCATTCGGACCATTCAGAATCCGTGAGACGGCCCCGATCATATTCTACGATTCCCGGCATCCAAAACACATAAATATGCTCAAATTCATCTACTGCTCGATAACTGTTAGCATGCCATCGACTATTAGCCCAGCATGGGTCTTTATGCCATACCCGCTGATCGTAGAGATAAAATCCAGCCGCTTCGGCCCATTCGGCCACCAGACACCCTGTCAATAGTACTTTTGTTGGAATCTGATGCTTACCGCCTCTAACATTATTATGCTCAAGTCTTCTTTGAATGGTTTGCTCACTACATCCAAGCATTGACCCCAACTCTTTGCGGTTTGCATCAGGATACATTCTGCGAGCTACGATTACTTGATCTCGTGTTACAGGATTCGTTTTCCCTCGCACGTTATCAGCTTGAAACCGTGGCATCGAACAATCTGGAAAACACAGAATATCTCCTATATTTACTACGAGAAAGCCGCCAGGTTTCACGATCCGTGTATGCTGGTCTATAACTTCCCGAATCAGTGTCTGCCAGCCGTCAAACGACAAATCTTTCTCGTACTGCTTCCCAACGTAGTACGGAGGCGACCAGAAACTGAGATCAACAGACGCTTGTGGGAGGTCACACAATCGTTGTCGCGCATCCCCCGTCACAATGCGATTAAAGGGGTCTTTCCGTTTTAGTTTGACGGGCGCCGACAGCATGATTTGTTCACTCATTGGTTTTATACCGATACCTGGTCGCAAGTAACCTGCGGACAAAACACGCAACCACTACTCCTTCTGGCACTGCTAATCATTGCCAATCCCATCACTCTCCAATCGCTTGGGAGACCAGATAATTGAAGAAGATCATCAGGAAACAGTTCCTCCAGGTCCTTATAACGCGAATAGAGATTCTGTACAGATTCAGATCCTCTTTCGGGATCAAATGCCTTCTTGTTATATAACGCTTCCATACAGCTGTTGCGCTCAGACACATTTAGCTTGAAGGTCTTCTCACCATAGTTCTCAGAGTAGATGAGCGACTGAATATCTACTTTCTTATCAGAATTGTCTTGCAAGTTGTTCAAGAAAATCAGGAGTAGTAACAGCGTAGTCAGGCGTTGTTGACCATCTACAATATGCCGAAATTCATTGTGCTTGCTAACGACGATTGAACCCAGGAAATAATGCCCGTAACCAGCAACATCCGCTGGTTCATCTCCGTCTCGGAAATTATCCAGAAAACGGCCAGACAGATCGTTAATCAACTCATCAATGTGTTTTTTCTCCCATTTATATTCACGCTGATAATATTCAATCCTGTAGCTTGTGCCTGATAGCAACTCCTGAATACTGCGGTCATCACCTGTAATCTCCTGCATTATTCGGCCACCTCATCATTACTTTTTTGACTCTCCACACCTTGCCCTGTATAACCCATCACCTCCAGAAACCAGGCAACATCATGGCGACTATAGTACTGTGGCTTCATGTAATTTATTAATCGCACTCCGAAATTATCTCCCAAATATGAAGGTAGTACCCAACCAGCCAATTATGACGTTTACTACTGTTTACTATTGGGTTAGCGTTCTTGCAGAAAATCATTTTACTTTACCGATGGATGGGTGTAAACGCTCACTACAGAGCAGAATGGTGATGATCGGAATGAGTCTTGATCCGGACGCTTCTTCCTTCACCCGCGTATTCTATCGAAATTTCAAGATCGGGGCACGGCAATAATCCACTCCCGTGAGCGGGCCACTCGATCAGGCTGATCGCGGTTTCAGTCATCATGTCACGTATACCGATCATTTCCAGTTCATCTGATGAACGGATTCGATACAAATCAAAATGTACAATTTCCCGGTCGCCGGGATTGTAAACCTCCACCAGAGTGTAGGTCGGGCTGGTGACCGCGCCATCATACCCGAAACCATTGAGGATGCCTCGCACAAATGTGGTTTTACCGGCACCGGGCTCTCCATTCAGGAAAACCACGTTGCCGGCATGGATGTGTCGGCAGGTTTCCCGACCCAACCTGATCATCGAGGATTCATCCGCCGCGTTAAAAATTTTCATGCTCTTCTTTCCGCACACTTTCCAGTTTTTCCATATACGCCTGTATGATGGATGACTCATGAACCACGCCGATCAGTTTATGGGTATTGTAATCCCGTACCACAGGAATACTCTCGCCGACAAAACTCCGCATCTTCTCCATCGCGTCCTGGATAGAGGTATCCTCCAGCAGAATTTCACTCTCCCGCCGCGCCACCGCACCGCACCGGATTGCGGACAAATCCTCCTGCTGTTGCAGTTCGAGTATTTTCAGCAGATTAATCGTCCCGCAATAAGTCATTTCATCATCCACGACATAGCCTTCCATGTGACCACATTGCAACAGATGATCATGAAGTTGCACAACCGGTTGATCGACAGAAACACAGACGAAATCATACACGATATAAGGCTGGATTTGGTGGTCCTGCATCATCACCTTGTCACGCCCGAGGCTCAGGTCGCAACCCGACTTTTGCAGTTGAACATCGAACAGGGAGCGGCCAAACAACGGACACGAAACCAGATTGGCAAAAACCACGCTGATCATGGAGGCAATCGCCAACTCGTAGTTCCGGGTCAACTCAAACACGATCAGTATCGCGGTCAGGGGTGCCCCCATAACTGGACTGGCCACCGCAACCATGCCGCAAATCGCATAAATGGTAGGCCCGGAAACATTATCCGCATAGAGCCAGGGTGCCATTTCCCCGATGATCGAACCCAGCAGAATACCGATCACCAGAGACGGACTGAAGATGCCCCCGGCCATCCCGAAACCAAGACACAATGCGGTCAGCAGTAATTTGGCAATCAGAATGACCAACATTTGCCAAATGGAAAACACATCACCCCGAATCGAATCGAACACGACCGCATCGCCGGTATGCAACACCTCCGGGATACGGATTGCGACAACCCCGACCACCAGGCCCGCTGCCGCAGGCTTCAGATAATCGGGGATGCGCCACTTCCCGGCAATCTCGCTGGCCATCAATACCGACTTCATCAGGGCAATGGCCACCCAGGCGCCGATGATCCCGATAAAAATAAAGATAATAAATTCACTGGCATGGACCGGCGGCAGTGCTTCCACTGCCAATAGCGGAGGGCGATGGAACATATAATTGGCCATCAGATAGCCGATGACGGAAGCGACCGTGACCGGAGCGAACGAGCGGATCGAATAATGTCTGATAATCACCTCATGAGCGAAAATCAAACCGGCTATGGGCGCATTGAAAGCAGCTGCAATGGCTGCGGCAGCGCCACAGCCCAAGCCTGTCGTCGCCGTGAACCCGGTCGAATGGGTAACGCGGGCGACCCAGGTCCCCAATGTCGCACCCAGAGCGGCAAGCGGCCCGTATTGACCCACAGACGCACCACTGACCAGTGCCACGAGAGCGGACAAGGCCGTGGTCAAACCACTTTTGGTTGAATGGTAAACTCTGACGGTTTGAGCGCTGCGTATTGTGTCGGCCAAAGTCAGCGGACGCCTTTCACGAGTGGTTGTCAGAAGCCGGCCAACGATCAACCCGCCAAGCGCCGGAGTCAGTACAACAACCAGCAGCAACCAGGGAGTCCGGTCTTCCTCTTTCAGGCTGTCGCGAAGCAGTGATAACAGGTTGCTGGCGACATCCAGCAGTGACACGAATAATATAGAAGCAAGGGCAGCGATAACGCCTGTGATGACTCCGAGCGCGGCAACCAGAATGATCTTTCTTATCGCGCTCACGTAAGAAAATACCATGAGTTCCAGTTATATCCCATAGCTCACCTTGTCACTCAACGCATTGCCACTCACTACAGTCAGCCAGATGGATTTCATCCTATAATATATGAATGAACGATCATACTCTCCAACGGCTTGCCGGACAAATCAAAATCCTGGGCGCCGAACTCGGGTTCTCGGGAGTCGCCATAGCGGACATCAATCTGGAACAGTGCGAACAGAGACTGAAGCAATGGCTGGCGAACGGATTTAATGGAGAAATGACGTATATGGAATCTCATGGTCTGAAAAGAACCCGACCTGATCAATTGATTCCGGGCACCGTCCGGGTCATTACAGTCCGGCTGAATTACCTGAACCAGCCGACGACAGAAGCTCAAAAGACTCTGAACGACACGAACAAGGGGTATATCTCCCGCTACGCGCTTGGACGTGATTACCATAAAGTGATCCGCAAGCGGTTACAAAAACTGGCGAACCGGATTTGTGATCTGGTTGGGCCGTTCGGTTACCGCGCGTTCTGCGACAGCGCGCCAGTCATGGAAAAAGCACTGGCGGAGAAATCAGGACATGGCTGGATTGGCAAACACACCAACCTGATCAATCGGCAACAGGGCTCATGGTTTTTCCTGGGTGAACTCTATACCGACCTGCCGTTACCGATCGACCCGCCGGTCAGTTCACACTGTGGCAGTTGCTCCGCCTGTATCGACATCTGTCCGACCCGGGCGATTGTCGCGCCCTGGCAACTGGACGCCAGACGTTGTATTTCCTACCTGACCATTGAGCTTAAAGGCTCGATTCCAGTGAAGTTTCGCAAGGCCATCGGCAACCGGATTTACGGCTGTGATGATTGTCAACTGGTCTGTCCGTGGAATCGTTACGCCAGACTCTCCGCCGAGGCGGATTTCAGGAGTCGGCACACTCTCGATGAACCTTCGTTGTGTGAGTTGTTCAACTGGAGTGAACAGGATTTCAACCAGCTTACCGAAGGCTCCTCGATTCGCAGAATCGGATACCGGCGATGGTTGCGAAACGTGGCGGTCGCGCTCGGCAATTCCCCACGCTCTGACCGGGTTCAGGAGACACTGAAAGCGCGACAATCCGACCCCTGCGACCTGGTCCGCGAGCATGTTCAATGGGCACTCCAGCGCCAAACCGAACCAGAGCAAGCCACATGACACAACCACCAAATCATTCCCCCCTTGAGGGGGAATCAAAGAAGACAAGCGAAGCGCAGGCTGATTTGATGGGGGGACACAATCGTCATCACACGTACAAAACCCTAAAGTCTCCCCATTTTTCAGTTATGTACTATATAAGCGTTTGAAAAGGTTGTAGAAAGGTTGGCTATTGTGTGGGATCAGAGTTCTGCTTTTGGTACAATGGTTTTATCGTAAACTACTGAAACCAAAAGAGAACTCTGATGACGAATGATAGCCGGGAACGTAATAAATGGAAAGTCCGAATTACCGATTGTGTGAATCAATCGAGTGAAGTAATCAGTCAGCCGGTAGCCAAGCTGATGGCGGAGGTTATGGTGGGTATATTAAGCAGTGGGAGTTTGCAGTTATCGATGATTGGGCGGAGTTTGAAAGAGCCGACTCGTCTGCATCACACGATGAAGCGGTTATCGCGGATGTTGGGGAAACATGGTGAGATTGCATGGGCTGCGGAAGATTGTTTACTGGAGCAGATGTCGGGTCGGGTAACGGACGATATGGTGATAGCGATTGATGCGGGAGATTTGAACCGGGAGGGCAGTCGCGCCAGCGAAGGGTTATGCCGGGTACGGGATGGAGACCAAGGAGATATTGTGAATGGTTATCCGTTATTGAGTGTCGTTGCACGCTGTTTGGATAGTGGCCGGACATTTCCGTTGTTGACTCGCTTGCTGTCGTCGAATCGGGGTTCATACAAGAGCGAGAATCGGGATATTGTGAATGTCATGGATCGGGTGCAGGGGAGTTTGGAGAGTCGTCCGTTATGGGTGATAGACCGGGGTGGAGATCGGGGTGTATTGTGGGATTTCTGGTTGCGGGGAGATTGGAGGATATTGGTACGGTCAGCCAATCTTCGTCACTGGTTGTGGAGGGGTTCGAAGGAGACGGCCCAACAGATTGCGTGTCAGTTGCCCTTGAAGCACCGGGGCAAGCTGAGGAAACAGGCACGGGAGTCGGTTCGTTTTGGTATTACGACTGTATTCTTGAAAGAACATCCTGATACGCCGTTGTCGATGATTGTGGTGCGTCATGGCAAGCGACAACCGATGGTATTGGTCAGTACTGAGCGGATACGGGGTCGGTTGCAAGGGGAGCGTCTGATTCAATCGTACATTCATCGTTGGGCTTGTGAGGAAGGGTATCGGTTCAGTAAGCAGGGATTTGGATTGGAGCGGGTACAGGCGAGGAAATTATCCACCTTGCAGAATCTGGTTGCATTGGCGACCTTGGCCTGGGGATTGCTGGCCTGTCACCAGAATCAGGGGAATCGGTTGATAGACAAAGCCAAGCGGCAAAAGAGTCACCAACCCCTGATTTTCCCGTTCTACACGCTGTTATCCGGTTGGCAGGCGTTATTTGCCGATGCCAAAACCCTGTTCTATGACTGGTGGAGAAAACCCAGACGTCCCCCACCCAGACAGACCGACCTGTTCATCAATAATGGACGGCTAAACCCAATACTCTCATGAAAAAATGGGGAGAGTTCAGGTACAAAACCCGCTTGACAGGCGAGGACTCCTCAAAGTACATTCACACCCTCAATATCCGGCAAAAAAACAGGCTGACGAAATGAAAAAAATCCCGATGAATTCGAATAAACCCCTGATTTCTGGTATAATTGCCCGGATCACCGGATCACCGGATCACCGGATCACCGGATCACCGGATCACCGGATCACCGGATCACCGGGTCACCGGGTCACCGGGTCACCCAGCCTGCGCCCGCTTCATCGAACCCTGCTGACCTTTTAACCTCACCATCCGTCTTTCCCGCGCAGGCGGGAATCCACAACCATACGGAATCTGCGGTTACCTGTCATCGTAGGGGCGCCCCTCTGTGGGTGCCCGCAATCGTTGATACCCGTTCCCATCATTCGCGGGAGGGTACAAGACCTTTCGCACACCATCATTCCCCCCGCCGTCTGCGGTCGGGTCTATTCCGCTTCCTGCTCGCCCTGCCACTATTGCTGGGCCTTGCCGCCGGGGCACAGGCACAAACCTTATCAATCAGCGGCCCCGCCAGTGCCAACGAGGGCAACTCCGGCACCAGAGACCTCACCTATACGGTAAATTTATCGCAGGCAGTATCGGGATCAGACGTTGTTACATGGAAAATCTGCTTCACCGGCACCGCGATGATAGATACGACACAAGCTGCGACCATTCCCGCGAGCGACGATTATCAGTTGATTCAAAATAACAGTCCTTGGTCCTCAAATTGCACGCAAAATCATGGTTTCACTTCAAGTACATCCTCCCTTTCAAACACCTTTACAAAGATCCGCATCAAGGGGGATACAACTGCTGAATCTGACGAGACAGTCATCGCGACGCTTTCTATCAACACCAACACTGCCGGCGCTACTCTCGACACCTCCACCCATACCCACACCATCCTCGACGACGATGGCGACATCACTGCCCCCCAAATAACCTCCATCACCCGCCATACCCCGTCCACTTCATCAACCAGTGCCGATACACTCAAATGGCGCGTCACCTTCAATGAACCCGTACAGAATGTGGACGCAGCAGATTTCACTGTCGATGGCACCACCGCTACCGTTAGTAGCGTAGTCGAGACTTCAGGCACAATCTACGACATCACCATATCCAGCGGCAACCTCGCAGACCGCAACACGATAGTCACCCTGGGCTTCGCCAATAACCAAAACATCCAGGACACCTCCGGCAATGCACTCACTAATCTCACGCCCACCGGCACCAATCACAATACCTACGATGTAGACAACCTGAAACCTCTCGTACAATCCTTCACCCGACAGAACCCGACCACTCAGTCAACCAGTGCCGATACCCTCAAATGGCGCGTCACCTTCAATGAATCCGTGAAGAATGTAAACGCAGCAGATTTTAGAATCGTCCCCAACACCCCTCCCCCTACCACCACCGCCACCATTACCAGCGCAACCCAGGTCACGGGTAACGACCGGGCCTACGATGTCACCGCATCCGGTGGCGACCTGGACAGCTTCAACGGCACCGTAAGACTCGGCTTCAATACAGGTGGCCACAACATCCACGACATAGCCGGTAACAGACTCACCAGCTATGGGCGCATAGGCACCGATCACAATACCTTCACAGTGAGCAATACTGTACAGCCAACCAACAACGCCCCCACCGTAGCCAATGCCATCCCCAACCAGAGCGCCACAGTCGGCACCGCCTTTACTTATGCCTTCCCGGCCAATACTTTCAATGATGCGGATAACGACAGCCTGACCTATAGCGCAACAAAATCCGATGACAGTATCCTACCATCCTGGCTGACCTTCACGGATGCCACCCGTACCTTCTCCGGTACTCCGCAATCGGGCGATGTGGGCACACTATCAGTCAAGGTAACCGCCAATGATGGCAATGGCGGCAGTATCAGTGATACCTTTGACATCGTAGTGAGTGCAGCGGCACCGATAATCCCCACAGTAGACTTCGCTTCCCCGTCTTCGAGTGTGCTTGAGGATGCCGGTACGCATAACGTGACCATCAATCTCTCATCCGCCGCACCTTCCGGGGGGCTTACCCTGACCTACACGGTAGGCGGCAATGCTACAGCAGGCAGCGGCAACGACTTCACCATCCAGAACCAGGGTACACTGAACGTTATAGCCGGAGCTACAACTGCAACTATCCCGGTGGTTATCATTGACGACAGCAACCCCATCACCGAGCCAGTCGAGACCGTCATCCTGACCCTGACCGATGGTACAGGCTACACGCTCGGCAGTACAACAATCGTACACACACTCACCATTACCGATAATGATGCGCCACTACCGGGTACGCCCGCACTGACACTCTCACAAAACACACTGACCTTCACGGAAGGAACCACCGGCAGTTACACAATAGAACTGGCAACCGAGCCAACCGCTACCGTAACGGTGGCTATTGAATCAGATAACGAGGATATAACCATCAGTCCATCCTCACCGCTCACCTTCACAACCACCAACTGGGACACCGCACAAACCGTAACGGTCCATGCAGGGCAGGATGACGATACCACCGATGACTCCACAATCCTCACCCATACCGCATCCGGCGGGAATTACGGCACGGTGACTGGCTCCGTTACCGTGACCGTCAATGATGACGATACCACGATAAACCCAGGTCCGACGACACCAACCACAAACCCCGGCGGTGACAATAACAACGACACGCCCCCGGTAGTCACCCCACCCGTCATCCCCCCGGTCACGGTTTCCGCGCAAGCCTTGACCCTGACCGAAGGCACGATGGCTGCCTATACCCTGGTACTGGACAGCGCTCCGACTACAAGTGTCACCATCGAGATTACGCCCCTGTTCTCACCGGCCATGAGTCTGCTGTCCACAGCCAGTGTCGGCAGTACCGCACAAGACAACCCGCGCATTACGGTCACGCCCTCTACGGTAGTCTTTACCCCGGATAACTGGCAAACCCCGCAAAGCATCACCGTAAGTGCAATGGCGAACCAGAATACAACCGAACAAACCGTTCAACTGATTCATCGCATAAAGGGCAGCAATCAACGCATCGCCTCGGTCACGCTCACTATACAACCCGATACCACCCAGGCCACCACCCCCTGGCTATCCCGCATGGGACGTACACTGGCCGAACAAGCCATAGACGGTATCCGCAAGAGAATGAATGCCAGCCGCACCCCCGGAGTGACTGCAACCCTGGCCGGTTGGTCGGTTCCCATGAACCCGTCATCAGGAGAATTTGATCCTGATTCATACACCCTGAACCCGGCTTCTCAAACCCTCAATGCTCAGGATATACTCTCCAACAGTCAGTTCCTGCATACCACGGGTCTTGATCTGCGAGGGGGCAATACCGCATTCTGGGGACAACTGTCTGAAACTGACTTCTCTGGTACACAACATAACATCCACACGCAAGGAGAAAGCCGCACCCTGCAAATCGGCGCAGACTACTCCGTAAATGACTGGATGATGGGTTTCAGTCTGCTATCGAATACAACAAAAGGATTCAGTCAAAGACAAGCCATTAAAGAGAGCATGGAATCTGACCTAACCGCTCTGATTCCCTATAGCGCCAAAGAGATAGGAGATACCCGGTTATGGGGTGCGTTAGGCTTTGGACAAGGACAAGTGAGCCGCTATCGGGAAAACAGCAAAACCAATGAATCCGATGTCACCTGGCAGTTGCTGAACATCGGTGCGAACAGTGAAATAAAAACCACAGAAACTGTCAATCTGTCACTCAATACCGATGCCTTATGGGTACGGACCCAATCGGATGAAAGTAAACAGGATAATATGAATCCATTCATCAGTCGCATCCGGGCGGGACTGCAAAGTACCTGGAATCACACCCTGTACAATACCGAACTGCAACCCACCTTCACGATAGGCGCAAGACATGATGGTGGCGGTGCAGAGAGTGGCTTTGGCCTCTATGCGGGTAGTGGTCTGCGCTGGACATCACCCACAGTACAAATCGACATTGAAGGGCAATATCTTCTGTCTCATCAACAAGAGATAGAAGAAAAAGGATTCTCGGCTTCCCTGATCCATGATCGTACCCCGAACAGTGATCTGGGATTCTCCCTGTCGTTGTCTCAACGCCCGAGTATCGCCCTGGACGGATTGGATAGCTGGTGGATGGCGGAATCGGTCTTGACCCCCTCATCCTCCGACAACCGATGGGTGATTGATGCACAGTATGGGATGCCTGCATTTGATGGCAGATTCACGGGTATTCCGCATATTGGCATGGGCCTGGATGGCGATACTACGGATATCCAACTGGGCTGGCGCATGACACCCCTTGCAACCAACAAGAATCTGTCATTGGGGATACAAGCCACCCGATTGACACAGGAACAAACCGCACCGAAACATTGGTTCGGGGTGGAGGCGCGGGTGCGGTGGTAGGGTAGGAGTGGGGGAATGATGTTGTAGGGGAGGGTCTTGTACCCTCCCGCAGATGCCGGAACGGGAATCAACGATACCGGGCACCCACAGAGGGGCGCCCCTACGATGACGTTACGTGCGGTATCTGAATGGTTGTGGATTCCCGCTTCTGCGGGAAAGACGGATGGATCATACGTTGACGGGTTGTTGTCCCCCCATCCAATCCGTTTGCGGATTGGATTCCCCCTCAAGGGGGGAATGATTGGATGTCGGAATGAATCCCAACCCGTTATGGCATCACTCCCCCCTTGAGGGGGAGTCCGCGATACAAGGGCGAAGCCCGCCGGAGAGCGGGTGGGGGGATTTGGTTGGATGTCGGCAAGGCTCTTAATCGTTATCGTAGGGGAGGGTCTCTGTGCCCTCCCGCGAATGGATGAAACAGGTATCAACGGTACCGGGCACCCACAAGGGGCGCCCCTACGATGACGGATAACCGCAACCTCCGTATGGTTGTGGATTCCCGCTTATCAAGGGAAAGACGGTTGGGTTGGGGAGGGGAATGATGCCGTAGGGACAAGCCTGATAATTACGATGTTATCGGTAACCCAAATTATCCATCTGTGGTAGCATCGCTTGAACCGGATACCCATGCAACCAGAATATCTCCCGTGCCTTCCTTACGCAAACAGATCAACACACTGATCCGACCCGTGCTGTCGAAGGATACCTGGAAGACATTGGCGGATTATACCGGGCTGGGTGGCGGTCGCAGTGCCCGGCCAATCACAAACCCGGAAGCGCTGGAGGCGTTTCTCAAATCCAGAGCCAGCCATGTGGCGCAGACCTCGCTGTATGGCTATCTCAAGACTCGGGCCGGAACCCGGTTCCCGGAAATGTTCGAAAATCCCAATCTGCTGCTGGCGATGAATATGGCCAAATGGCAGATCTGGCTGGCCTGCCTGTCCGACCTGACCGTCTATATCGGCGGCCTGATTTGTCAAAGGACACAACTGGAAAATGAACAGATCAGTCAATTACTTGGCGGGGTAGTGCACTCGATTACGGAGCAAACCGGACTGCCCGATGAGGCACCGGAACAATTCCCGGACACGGTCGAAAAATTAAAACTCAGAGTGGCCAATATCGACTACTCCTCGGTTTCCGATGACGAATTCGCCTTCTCGCAAAGCCCGGAGGCATTGTTCGAATGGGCGCCAATCGCCGATGAACTGAAAAAACGGGACCGGCTTATCGTCAAAAACTCGGTTCGTTTTCGCTGGCAGGAGATTCGCAGGAGTGCCCGCAAACTGCTGGATGCTGAAAAACTGGTCGATTCTGCCACTTCCGGTAATGTTTGATCGTATCCCCGTCAACCCTGGCACCAGAGACTGATTTGAAGTCAGGTAACCCAATCCCCGACTTGTTGAGTATGAGTGCCACACGGGGGGTGGAGATGTTGAAAGCGGGTGAAGTATCTGCGCTGGAACTACTGGATGCGCTGGAATCCAGGATTCAGACGGTCGATCCGGTGATCAATGCCTTACCGACACTATGCTTCGACCGTGCCCGTGATCAGGCTCGGAAACTGGAAAAAACCGGGCAGTCGAATGGTCTGCTGGCCGGGTTGCCGGTGGCGATCAAGGACCTGAACGAAGTCAGTGAGGTCAGAACCACATTCGGGTCACTTGCCTATAAAGACCATATTTCATCACAGTCCGACCTGCTGGTTGAGCATATCGAGAAAACGGGAGGGGTGATTTACGCGAAATCCAACACCCCCGAATTCGGCTCCGGCGGCAACACTTTTAACCGGGTATTCGGTGCCACCCGCAATCCCTGGAACACCGAAATGAGTGTGGCCGGCTCTTCCGGCGGGGCGGCTGCGGCCCTGGCGACCGGCATGGCCTGGCTGGCCCAGGGTTCAGATATGGGAGGATCGTTGCGTAATCCGGCCAGTTTTTGCGGGGTGGTCGGATTGCGGCCCAGTATCGGCAGAGTCGCGGCTACGCCTTCCGCCAGTATTATCGACACGCTTTCTACCAATGGGCCGATGGCCCGCAATGTGACTGACCTGGCCCTGATGCTGGATGTAATGTGCGGACATGAAGATCAGGATACGTTTTCTCTGCCCGTCCCTGCGACTCCCTTCATACAAGCGGCTCGGTCACCCCGCCTGTCAGCAACTATCGCTTGGTCAGCCGACCTCGGTATTACACCGGTTGACGCTGAGGTCAGACAGAGTTTCGAAAATGCAGTGCGGCAGATTGAGGATAGTGGAATACGCACCGTTCCGGCCGCACCGGACTTCACGGGGCTGAACGAGATTTTTGATGTCTTGCGAGCACACAGCTACGCCACTGGCCTTGAGCACCTTTTGGAAACGCATGGTGACCAGTTGAATCCGAATGTCGTCTGGAATATCGAGCAAGGATTACGGCTTTCTATAACGGACATAAACCGGGCGCAACAGGACCGATTGGCGCTGGTCAATCGGGTACAACGGTTTTTCTCGCAATACCCGATTCTGTTGACGCCGGCCACCATCGTCCCGCCGTATCCGGTCTCGCAGGATCACGTAGTGGAATGTGACGGACACCGATTTGACAATTATTATCAATGGCTGTCAATCGCCTACGCTTTCACGACAGCGCTTTGCCCCGCCCTGTCCATGCCGTGCGGAATGACCCGCCAGGGACTCCCTGTGGGCCTTCAGGTAGTGGCAAAATGTCAGGCCGAAGCGCAACTCTTGTCCGCCGCCGCACAAATCGAACGGGTTCTGGACTATAATCACGTCGCCCCGATCAATCCGAACATCACGCACAGCCGAACCAGAGAACAACAATGACTTATCACACGATTACGACCGAAACAGATGGCAACATCGGCATCATCACCTTTAACCGACCCAAAGTTCTGAACGCGCTTTCGGTGCAAGTGCGCGAGGAACTGGCCCAGGCTTTTACTACAATGTCTGCCGATGAGCGAATTGGAGCCATCATTCTGACCGGCAACGAAAAAACGTTTGCGGCGGGAGCAGATATCAAGGAAATGCAGGACAGAACCTTCATGGATATGTATCTGCATGATAATGCCGAGCGTCTGCAGAATATCATCAATCAGTGTCAAACGCCGATTATTGCCGCAGTGAGCGGCTACGCCCTGGGCGGTGGTTGCGAGCTGGCGATGATGTGTGATTTCATTGTTGCTTCTGAATCGGCAAAATTCGGCCAGCCGGAGATCATGATCGGTGCCATACCCGGCTGGGGAGGCAGCCAGAGGCTGACTCGTCTGGTCGGCAAATCAAAGGCCATGGAACTATGTCTGACCGGTCGCATGATGGATGCGGATGAAGCCGAACGCGCAGGCCTGGTTGCGCGCGTACTGCCCGTCGACAGCTTCATGCAGGAGGTTCGAGAAATCGCCAGAGGAATTGCGTCCCAATCCCGGCCCATGGCAATGATGGTCAAGGAATGTGTCAACCAGGCGCTCGAGACTCATCTACAAGCAGGACTGCAATATGAACGGCGACAATTCCAGGCCGTATTCGCGACCGAAGACCAGAAGGAGGGAATGGCCGCATTCGTAGAGAAACGCCCGGCCAACTGGAAACACAAATAAGTGCACAACGTCCAGACCAGCAATTCTTCGATGGCATCCACATGAAGACCTGGCGCACGCCTCTGGTCGTATTGACTGCCGGATGCCTGATTTCGATGACTGGCTTCGGCATCCGTTCCGGCTTTGGTTTATTCCTCGAACCCATGACCAGCGCCAACGGCTGGTCGCGGGAGACTTTTGGCCTGGCAATGGCGTTACAGAACCTGCTATGGGGCATCGGATTGCCTTTCGCCGGTGCGCTGGTCGATAAAAATGGCGCAGTCCGAGTCATCATCGCCGGAACCATCCTGTATTGCGCCGGTATACTGGGGATGGCTCATTCACAATCGGGATTTGCCCTTCAGCTGACCGGCGGCGTACTGACCGGACTGGGGATCGCGTTTACTGCGTTCACTCTGGCCATGACTGCCATGGCACGCGCGGTAGGCCCGGAAAAGCGTTCTTTTGTGCTCGGCCTCGGCACAGCGGCAGGGTCTTTCGGGATGGTCGTTTTCTCTCCGATCAGTCAGGGCTTCATATCCGCTTATGGCTGGTATACGGCGTTGCTGTTGCTGGCCGCTATCGTATTGGTACTCATTCCGATGGTGCTCTGTCTGCCGGATTCCGCCGACAGTGCAGCCGGTAATGAATCATCCATGGATATGAACCAGACTCTGAAAGGCGCCGTGGCTGAAGCACTGCAAAATCGCAGCTACCTGTTGCTAACCACCGGGTTCTTCGTCTGCGGGTTTCATGTCGCCTTTATTACCGTACATTTCCCCGCTTATGTAAGGGACCTCAATCTGAGCCCTGAGATTGGTGCCTGGTCGATTGCCCTGATCGGACTGATGAATATTCTCGGCTCAATCGCCTCCGGGCTGGCTGGCCAGCGCTGGAGCAAGAGGCTCGGATTGAGCTTTATTTATTTCTCCCGTGCTATCGTCATACTGATTCTGCTGTTGTCGCCGAAAACGCCGTTTGTAGTGCTTGCCTTTGCTGCGGCGATGGGCATACTCTGGCTGTCCACTGTCCCCCTGACCACCGGCATCGTGGCCCAGGTTTTCGGTATCAAATACATGGGGACGCTGTTCGGTATCGTATTTCTGAGTCATCAGATCGGTAGCTTCACCGGAGTATGGCTGGGAGGGCTGATTCATGATCAGACCGGTTCATACAACGGCATGTGGTGGGCGGGGGTCGCTCTTGGCGTACTGGCCGCGCTGATTCACCTGCCGATCAACGAGCAGCCCATAACCCGACTGACTCCCGGCACCGCTCCTTCGTAATATCTACTTCTACCCGCAGACCGGGCAGTCAAATCAGACAAGCGCAAAGTAACACGAAGACACCGGGCGAGAAGACCGGGGTCTGGCCGCATTCGCCGTTGTGTTACTTTTTCAATTCTTTCCGGTCAATCGCCATCAGCAATGCCGGAAGCAGCAGAAAATCGGTAACCAGCGCGAACACCAGCGTAATCATCACCAGCAGACCCAGTGCCCAACTGACCTCGAACCCTGAAAAGGCGAACACCATAAACCCCAGGACCAGAATTACCGTCGTTGTACACAGCGCATAACCCACGGTATTCAAGGCGGACTGCACCGATTCCGGCGCTGACAGTCCCTCATTGCGAGCCTTCAGATACCGGGTCAAAAAGTGAATGGTATCGTCTACGACAATGCCGAATGCGATAACGGCCATGACGGATCCGGCGAGACCCACACGGCCAACCAGATAACCCCACAACCCCAGGCTCATGATCGCCGGGATGAGATTAGGCACCAGACTGACGAGACCGAGCGGCACACTACGGAAAACACCAATCAGGATCAGCGAGATCAGACCCATGGCAACCGCTGTTCCAAGCAACATGCTTTGTGTGTTTCTAATGGAGATATGGGCGAAGATCATCGTGAACCCTGTCGCTTCGGAGGCAATCTGCGGGACATTCGACTGAAGCCAGGCCTGCGCCCGCTCATCCAGTTCCCGTTGCTTCAGGGATGACAGGTTGCTGATCGCTACAGACATTCGTGTAGCGGACTTGGCGATGTCAATGCGGTCGTTCAGGTCGAGACCGAACGGCAGGGAAAGCTCGTAAAGCAACAGATACTGCGCGGCCAGCTCCGGGGCGTTCGGCAGTGAGTAGAAGGCCGGATCGTCACCGTGCATGTTCTTGTTCAGACGTTTCATGATGTCCGGGAATGCCTGGACATGAACAACCTCAGGCTGGTTGCGGAACCACTCGGCGAATGCATCCACGGCGCGCAGGTAAGCGAGATCAGTGATGCCGCCTTCACGTCCGGCACTCAGGGTATACTCCAGAGAGTCCGTTCCGGTCAGATGTTGGTTGATATAGTCTGTATCAAGCCGGAAATCATACCGATCATCGAAATACCGGGTCCAGTTGTCACCCAGCTCCATGCGGTAAATACCGACCGACAGGAAGATCGTCAGCAGGGTAATCGACCAGAGCAGGATTTTACGGCGCGCAATAACGAAGGCCCCCAGCCACCCGAAGAAGTCATACCGCTCGACTCGACCCGGCGTCGCGCGCAGAGGCAGAATCGAGAGCAGGGCCGGCAGGAGCGTCACGGAGTAGAGAAAGACGCAGAGCACGCCGAACGCGACATAGTTGCCCAACACATGAAAAGGCGGTGAATCCGAGAAATTCAGGCTGAGAAACCCGATCGCAGTAGTCACGCAAGTGAGTAACACCGGCCGGATATTGGAACGCATGGCCTCTGCAATAGCCATCTGTTTGGCAAGGCCCTGCCTGATTAAGCGCAATGCGGAAGTGATAATATGGATGGATGACGCGACCGCGATCACCGTCACAATCAGTGGAATGCCGGAGTTGGTGCCGCTTAAAACCGTACCGGCCCAACCCGCCAACCCCATGGTGGAATTGACCACAAACAGGAGCATGACGACCACAGCCACAGTGCCTGAAACCGAACGCAGAAGCAACGCCGTGGCAAGCACGATGATGACGAACATGATCGGCGCGAGAAACTTGAGATCATCCTTCGTGGCAACGGCCAAAGCGTTGCTGAGCACAACTTCCCCGGTCACGTAATAATCAATATCCGTCCACTTCTCCCGTGCCTTTGCTAATTGATCCTGTATATAGTCGTTGATCTCGGTCACCGCCTGATCCGAACCATCAGGCAAGACAAAGCTGATAGCCACTCCGGCCACGCGCCCGTCACGAGCCACCAGACGCCCGGCAATTTCAATTGAGTTCAGCGCCGCTGTCTCGATCTGCTCCAGGTCGGCATCGCTCAGGTACTGTGCGTCTTCGACCAGCGGCCGGACTGTCAAAATGTCTTCATCCGCCTCGCTCCAGGAATAGTTTGTAAGAGAGTCGACCCGGCTTGAGTAAGGCGCCTGCCATGCGGCTTCGGTAAGTTCGGCAATCGCTGCCAGTGTCTTTCGATTGAATACCGAGCCCTGACGGGGCGCTACGGCGATCAAGGCCCGGTTAGCAGTGGTATAGGTGTTTTCCAGGGTTTTGTAAGCGACGAATTGTGGATTATCCTCGCTGAACATGATGCGGTAGTCATTCGAGACGGTGATGAAACGAGCGCCTGCCGCAAAGGCCACCATCACCAGGAATGACAACAGAACCACCAGCCAACGGTAGTGGTGAACAGCACTGATATAGCGGTCCAGCGACAGCGCGCGCATGATCATCGCTCCGTAAGGTCACCTGTGCCCTGGCTAGCGAGAGACGACACCGGCACTACCAGTCACTCGATTTGTCCTGTTTCACATGATCCGGCATCTTGTAGCTTATTCCTAAATTATCATACAGTGAAATTTTCAGCATTTGTTCGAAATTGTTGAATCTTAATTGCCGTTCGCGCGTGCGCGCTCTCATAAAGCGCTGTTTCATTCGATGGGTGAACAACAAACCGAATGTATTGCCTTTTTTAAACCCCAACTGATCACCCATCCGATCTCCCAATAATGCGCGTGACAGGCGATGAGCGAACTCTATCAACTCTTTCGCTTCTGTCGGGTCGGTGATGCCCGACAGCTTTGGCGCACTGTCAATCAGAGTGTTGGCCATGACCACCGACTCTTTCCCGGTCTCCGGTTCTATCAGACTGGTAATATGATAAATCCTGGCGGCTTCCTCCCGGTTAGTATAGAGGATTGTCTCCGGGACACCCATAACGTAGCCGGTATAGCGCCAGAGGCTCATGATGCTCTCCTCTTCTTCCTTGTTGAAAGTGGCTCCAAGCAATTTTGAATAATGCAGCAGTCGTAACGAGAAAACCACCATGGCATACCCCAGATGCGCCGCGCTGACCGGCGTACCCCAGTCTTCGGGGCGCCACTCGTCTGATTGCTTCAACAACATCCTGATGCGAGCATGGATGATACGTACCCTGATGGACAGCTTGAATCCATCTCCATCCCTGTCCAGCCCCCCCGGCATGAAAATCTCCAATAGCTGGCGGTTATTCTGCATCAGTCGTCGGTCGGTACGCGCTACCCTTCCAGTAATATAAAACGACTTGGCTATAAGCGTCGAGAAGCCTTCTATCAGAACGCCGGTAAGAAAAGCGACCAGAACGGAGTTTGTATTGGCGTGGAAAGCGCGAATCCCCGGATCGAATGCCTGGTAGTCAAGCCACGAAGGCGTTCCCAGATTCTCGAAGAAATCACGCAAGCCTTGTGGCGCGGCGCGCATGACACTGGATTGCTGTTCAATGCCCGCATGGACATATCGGTTCAGTTCTTTGGGTTTCAGAGAGGAAACCTCTTCCAGCGCCTCATCCAGAACCGGATCACCGATAGTCGTGTGGAGAATGTACTTGTCGGCCAGCGCCTGATCGTAAAGACACGCCCTGGCATAGCCTTCTGTGTAACTGTGCGGGATTCTATCTATGGTTGCCATATCCAGAGTCAGGCCAGATGACGGATTACCGAAAGGCGGGGGAGGGGCAAGGTGAATATCGCAAGACCAATGAGCCTCCTAATCGACATTGACCGGGGCAACCTCACGATACCCGCTGTTGATTTGGACATTAATGCGCGAAAATTCATCATCATTCAGTCTGAAACGGACGTTCTCTTCGATGCCGTCCATGGTTGACAACTCCACCGGGGTAATTTTACGCATCTGGTCGATGACCTCCTCAACCATGCACTCCGGCGTTGAGGCCCCGGCAGTCAGTCCGACGGCGCTCACACCGTCGAACCAGCCCGGCTCGATAACGGTGGCGTCCTCGACGAGATAGCTCGTGGTGCCCTCTTCGCTGCCGATCTCGCGCAGTCGGTTGCAGTTGGAACTGTTCCGCGCTCCGACCACCAGAATGATATCGACAATTTTCGCCAGTTTCCGTACGGCGGTCTGACGATTCTGGGTGGCGTAGCAGATATTCTTGACATCCGGGCCGGTGATTTTCGGGAACCGGGCCTGCAGAGCGTCAATCACGTCCCGAGTGTCGTCAACCGACAGCGTAGTCTGGGTAACATAAGCGAGTTTATCGGGATTGCCTGGCGACAGATTGGCCACATCCCCGGCATCCTGCACCAGATGCACCACACCGGAAATCCTCCCCATCGTCCCGACCACTTCAGGATGACCTTCATGACCGATCAGGACGACCTCGAAGCCCTTTTCAGCATAGCGTTGCCCCTCTCTGTGGACTTTGGTTACCAGCGGACAGGTGGCATCCAGCACCGGCAACGTGCGCTCGGTAGCGGTATCCACAACCGACTGTGCGACGCCGTGCGCGCTGAACACCGTGATGGCCCCATCCGGAATCTCGTCCAGTTCGTCGACGAAATGGGTACCCTTGGCAGTGAGATCGGCAACCACCCACTTGTTATGTACAATCTCGTGGCGCACATAGACAGGTGCCCCATAGGTATCCAGGGCTTTTTCCACGATTTCGATAGCGCGTTCAACCCCGGCGCAAAAACCGCGTGGCTTGGCGAGTATGACCTTCATTGTGTGCTCTCGGAAGTACTGTTTGACGATAGTATAAAGGAAAGGTATCCGTCAATACCAGCACATCCACCAGCGCAAATCAATCAATGGTTGACCCAGGCAATCCGGGCATTGCGATAGCTCGGTGTCAGGTGGCTTGACGGGGCAGGTGGCAGGTTGCCGCATTGAACAGGAGCTTTAATGCCGGATTCGAGCGCACCAGAGAGTTGGTTGCGAGGATGGCGGCGCGGACGCTGCCCCGGGACACGTTGATTTCCTCCCCGATCTTGAAAGAAGGCGCCGAATAAATACGGCGCAAGGCCAGCACAGACAATCCCAGCGTCCATAGCAGATGCCGCCGAATGCCGGTTTCGTGTGAGGGGATGGTCAGGATGAACTGCAACCCGTCTGCGAGGTGGCGCCGTGTGATTGCCACCAGCTCAGACAAGCCATCGACGAAACCAGGTTCCACCAGGCCCGGCGAGAGGGAACCGATATCGACCCCCCTGGCCAGGAAAAGGTCACGGGGAAGCCAGCAGATACCGTGGCGTTTATCGTCCCATATATCTTTCAGGATATTAGTCATCTGTAATCCCTGTCCGTAAGACACAGAGCCGGCAAGCAGTTGGTCATGCATCACATGAATCGCCTCCGAATAGTCGCAAAACAACTCCGCCAGCATCTCGGCCACCACTCCGGCGACATAGTAGCAATAACGGTCAAGCTGGGCAATATTGTCCAGACCATCCGGCCGCTTGCGCTCCTGAAACTCCACCATGCCGACTGCCATAATATCGAGGCAACGCTCAATCGCTGCCCTTTGCGTAGCATTGAACGAACCGGTGATACGAAATATCCTGTCAGCGTTGGCCACCAGGGCTCGCTCGTGTTGTGAAGTTGCGCGAGTGAGAACGGCACCCAGATCATGCGAGAACAGTTCTGTATCCTCCTGCCCTGCAACCACAGCGACAAACCGCTCAAGCATTTGTTTCTTTTCGGCGATATCGAGATTGGGTTCGTCTTCTATCGTATCCGCCATCCGGCAAAGCAGGTATGCGTTTTCTATGACACATCGTAACGCGACGGGAAGCTGAGGGATTGTCAGGGCGAAGGTTTTCGACACCTTCTGCAGGATTTCTGTCTGGTAGGCGAAATCATGCGCCGTTGGAATGCTTGAGCCAGTCAGGTTCATGATCGGTTCGACTCCGGTTGAGCACCGGACAGATCGGCTGTGGGCGTTGCCGTGTCAAGACCAGGAAGATTGCGATTGAGCATGGAAAACAAGAGTTCCAGAGCCAGATTGGAACGCGCCAGTGCGCTGGTTGAGATAATGACGGCGCGTACAGCGCGGCGCGATATCTTGACTTCCTGACCGCTCGTAAAAGCCGGGGTAGCATAGATACGGCGCAGGGTAAGGACTGCCATTCCCAGAGACCAGAGGCAGTAGCGGCGGATGCCCGTTTCCCGCGCGGGGAGCGCACAAATATATTGCCGTGCGTTGGCCAAATGATAACCGGCGGTCGCAATGAGCTGGTTCAGTCCCCTGACGAATGCCGGATCCGCCTGCCCCGGCGATAGCAAGCCCAGATCAAACCCGGTCGAATGAAACACATCCTGAGGCAACCAGCAGACCCCCCGGCTATGATCCTCCCATATATCCTTCAGGATATTGGTCATTTGCAGACCCTGACCGTAGGACGCTGACAGGCAAAAAAGAGTCTCTCTTCGTGCGTCAATTTGTTCAGAATAGTCGCAGAACAGTTTGGTCAGCATTTCGCCGAACACGCCGGCAACATGGTAACAGTAGCGATTGAACTGCTTAAGATCAGGCAGACCCTCCAGGCTGGCGTTCTGCTGGAATTCAGACATCCCCGTGGTCATGATATTGACACAACATACAAGGGCCTGTTGTTGCGCCGAACTCAAGGTGCGGGTGATTCCGACGATGCGGGATGTATCACAGACAAGACGATGCTCGCTTTTTGTAGTCGAAGTGGAAAGCAGAGCGCCAAGGTCCCGCGCAAAGGTGCTTGCGTTTTCGCGCCCTTCGACAACGCCAGCCCACCGTTGCGAGAATTCATATTTCTGCGCTACAGACAATGCCGCTTCGTCTTCAATCGTATCGGCGACTCGGCAAAGGAGATAGGCGTTGCCAACTGCAAGACGCAGTGGCGGTGGTAATTGGGGCGTGGTGAATGCAAACGAGCGTGAAACACCTTGCAGCATTTGTGACTGATAGGCCAGATCGTCTGTCGGACTGTTCATGTTATCAACATTGCCTGACGCGGCGCGCCAAAGATTTACGCGCAAGTATAGTGTGTTTGACTTGAAAATTTCGAGTCTTTACAATCCCGTTTAACTGATCAACCAACGATTCAGTTCCCACTGTAATTATGGCACAGAACGATTGACCGGAGAGAGTATATGATTCACGCCTGTACCCACCGAACAGCAGCCCGGTTTGTCATGACTGGCCTGGCTACCCTGGCTTGCCTGACTCCGCCGCTCATTGCCCACTCGGCCACCCCGGAAGAAATCGGGCTTGAAATCGCGTATGAGGCGCGCAACAATGAAAAAGGCTTCGGCAACATCATGGCCAGGCAAACCATGATACTGCGTAACAAACAGGGACAGGAAAGCCAGCGACAACTGCGGTTCAGAGCAATCGAGATAGAGGGAGAAGGTGACCGCAGTATGTTCGTATTCGATGAACCGCGGGATGTCAAGGGAACCGCGCTGCTGGTTCACGCTCATCTGGAAGAAAACGACGATCAGTGGCTATACCTGCCAGCACTGAAACGGGTCAAGCGCATCAGCTCATCGAACCGCTCCGGTTCATTCATGGGCAGCGAGTTCGCGTATGAGGATATGAGCGCTCAGGAAGTGGAGAAATTCACCTGGAAATACCTGCGTGACGAACCTTGCGGCGAACTGGACTGTACCGTCTCCGAACGCATTCCGACCGATAAGAAGTCAGGCTACAGCCGCCAACTGATCTGGCGCGACAAAGACCACCTTCGCACCCGTAAAGTCGAGTATTACGACCGCAAGAATGAACACCTGAAGACGTTGACCATGGCAGGCTACCAGCAGTTCCTGGATCGTTACTGGTACGCCGGAGAGATGACCATGGTTAATCATCAGACCGGCAAGAGCAGCGTTTTGTTGTGGTCGGATTATGAGTTCAGAACCGACCTTTCACCCCGCGATTTCCTGAAAACCGGGTTAAAACGAATACGCTGATGCCGCGCCGCGTCGCCCTGCGCCGCGCCCTGTGCGGTGTTGCCTCGATTCTGGTTGCAGCCTGCGCCGCCGAAACCAGCGCGGGCGAGTTTGATCTTTCCGGGCATCTCAACCTGGAGAGTCGAGGCTATCCTGAAGCTGCCGCATATCCCGGTCAGTTCGGTCATGCCGGGGGTATCGTGCTGGAACCCGAGTTGTATTTCCAGAGTGATGCCGGTTGGAGCTTCACTCTGGTGCCCTTCCTTCGCTATGACGCCGCCGACTCCGAGCGCAGTCATATTGACCTTCGTGAAGCCTGGTTCCTGATGTATGGTGATGCCGGTGATGGGGAATGGGAGCTTCGCCTCGGCGTCGACCGGGTATTCTGGGGAGTAACCGAATCGCATCACCTGGTCGACATCATCAATCAGACCGACCTGGTGGATCACCCGAACGAAGAAGTTGAGCTGGGCCAACTGATGGCACATGCCACCTGGTCCGGTGAATGGGGCGCCGCAGAGCTTTTCGTGCTGCCTCACCAACGCAAGCGTACCTTTGCGGGGTATGGGGGTCGTTTTCGCTCAGTCCTTCCCGTCGATCAGGATAACCCCTCCTGGGAAAGCTCGGCTCAACAATGGAATACAGACCTGGCCGCTCGCTACAGCTGGAATGCCGGAGTTTTCGATTTCGGCGTGAGCCTGTTCGACGGCACCAACAGAGAGCCGGTATTTCAACCGAACCTGCGAGACGGCAGAGTAGTCCTGACTCCGCACTACGGGCAAATCCGCCAGTGGGGGCTGGATGTGCAGGCAACCTACGAAGCCTGGTTGCTGAAACTTGAAGCGATTTACCGCACCGGCGCCCGCAACCTTCTCCACCACAGAGAAAACTACGCCGGTTTGGTGGCTGGTGGCGAATACACATTGTATTCCATTTTCGGCTCGAATCTTGACCTCGGCCTGCTCGGTGAATGGAATTATGACCAGCGAGGCGAGCGAGCGACTCATGTTTTTCAGGACGACCTGTTTTTCGGGACGCGCCTTGCATTCAATGATATTCAGGATACCGCAGTGACCGCCGGTATCATGAAAGACGTGAACCATTCCACCAGCTCTCTGGTAATCGAGTTTAACCGGCGAATATCCGACCAGTGGTCCACCAGCGCCGAAATATTTGCCCTGTTCGATGTCGATGAAGAGGATGTCCAGTTCTATCCGGTCCGGCGCGACAGCTTCATCGAATGGATCCTGACCTACAATTTTTAAGACCCGGACCCAACCCCCAACTGACACCCATTATGAAAAGTCTCCGGTCGTAAAGAACTAAAAATCACTTTACAATTCAAAGACCAGATTAATCAGAGATTCCCTGTTATGATTGTCGTACCTTTTACGGCATCAGGAAATGATCATGCCCATCACGACCGCATTCATCTGTTGATCATTGCCATTATCGGCGTAGGGGTGGCATTGGCGGGGGTGATTATCCCGGCATCAACCCGGAGCGTGTGCAAACGCTGTGGAGGCGGTGCACCGGGAAAGCCAGCGGTGATTGGGTAGGATGTCAAGAGTCTGGTCAGGAATTGAAGTTGAGGCGGTGGTAGGAGACTACTTCGAAATGCTTTGTCTGGAGCTTGGTGGACAGACATTTAATAAAACGGAACATCGGCGCAGATTGATGACACGGCTTGACAATCGATCGCATAGCGCTATCGAGTTGAAACATCAGAACATCAGCGCTGTTCTGATTGAGATGGGTATTCCATATATTGATGGCTACAAGCCTTTACCAAACTACCAGAGGTCAATACCCGATTCTGTTTGCGGTCACCTTATGAGGAACCCTGAACTTCAGAAGTTGTTCCAAACAGACTCTGATGCCGTCCCCATAATTCCCTCAGTCGATGACTGGCTTGCAGCGATGGACAAACCGCCGCAAAAACTAATTGATCCGGCAGATACGAAAACCAGAACCATCGACAACCCTGCCGGAGTGAACTATCTTGAAAGGGAAGCACAGAACCAAAGACTTGGCAATGCCGGAGAAGAATTCGTCATGAACTTCGAACGTGCCAGACTCATTCGGGCTGGACGAGAGTCGCTGGCTAACCACATTGAGCGTGTCTCTGAAACACGGGGGCCATCGGCTGGTTTCGACATACGCTCTTATGAGGAAAACGGGTATGATCGTTTCATTGAGGTGAAGACGACAAAGTATGGGAAGAACACGCCGTTTTTCGTGACGAGAAACGAACTTGCGTTCTCACAGGAAAATGCGCCCCGTTACTTCCTGTATCGCCTTTTCCGTTTCCGTAAACGACCACGGATGTTCACACTGCATGGCTACTTACAGAGCCAGTGCAGCTTGAAGCCGTCACTTTTCGTAGCAAAAGTGTCATGAAATTCCCTTTCCCGGCTCCGCAATACACGTATTACGGTGTGCAGGAAAAAACTGAAGGAGTGACGAGAAATGAGAAA
Source organism: Arenicellales bacterium (assembly GCA_965116335.1). Taxonomy (GTDB): domain Bacteria; phylum Pseudomonadota; class Gammaproteobacteria; order Arenicellales; family Poriferihabitantaceae. The sequence continues at coordinate 2,618,200 of OZ220677.1, read as the reverse complement.
TGAAAAAGAGTTTTTATCGGAATATATTATTGATGTGGCTGCTAAACGGTTGAATGCGGTTGAGGCTGATGACGGAGCTTCATACTGGCATAAATTCAATGGGGATGCACAGTTGGAAAAGTTTATGGGGAAAGAGGGGCTGACAAACCAGCTGATTTGGATTAGAGGGCTTGGTGATATAGAAGATAAGGAATATTGCGATGAAACGCATGTTACGTGGTATGACGTGCGTGAACTGCATTGCACCCGGAGTGAATACCAGCTTTATGTCAAGGGTAATTGTGTGATGGAGTATGCCAGTGCTGGAGATATGCTGGTTATTATTCGTAAATCTTCCGGTGAACTAGAAATTATTGTGACCGCCGAAGAAAGTACAGGAGAAAATCAGCTTAAATGGCTTTTTGATCTTTCAGACTGTACGGATACTGGCTTTACGTATCGGAATATTAAAGTTGATGGTGACTGCAAGATTGGGTTTGCTGAGCGTGCCACTCTCGCGCAGTCGTTATGGCTTTAGAGGTTAGGGATCATGATTGTGAAAAACTGGACGCCATTGTAGATTCTATGACCGGCAGGCTGTTACTGAACATAAATCCAAGCCTGATTTTCTGTTTCCCGGTGCAGTGGAGTACCATGACAAGAAATTCCCGGTAACTGGCCTTTCCATGCTGGGTGTCAAGTCAACCTGCAAGGACAGATGGCGTCAGGTTCTGTCGGAAGCGGCAAGGATACCGGACAAGCACCTTCTGACCCTTGAACGAAATATCACTGAAAATCAAACAAATGAAATGCGGGCTAACAGGCTTCAGCTAGTCTTGCCAAGCGAACTGCACCACACCTACACGGATGCCCAACAAACATGGTTGATGGATATTCAGGGATTTGTTGATCAGGTACGGGAGCAACAGAAAAAGTGAGGATATTTCAGCAATATGGACAAGGTAGCCATGCAACAGTATTTATTCCCTTGTTTCATATCCCCGGAAATAGGGAATAACAAAAAAACTGAGTATAATGATCTTTGTATATTATCCTTGACTAATTCGATACGCGATACGGCTCAAATTCGTCAAAGCCCAAGCGCCCCATGTCTTGTGCCAAGCGCTGGGCTGTGCGCAATGCACGCCGACGCTTTAAATCGGCTACCCAAAGGTATTTCTTGCCCTCTGTATCCTTAAAGCAAAAACTTGATGGATGATCATTTTTCTCAGCGCTAACTGTTTCCGTGTCTTGGGATGCCGAAAACATTATTGTCCGTGTTGCACGGTAAGACTCACTTGAGGTACTGAGGCCAATATAATCGAATCCTATGGCGTTATCGGGACGAATCGGTACAACATGTTCTGGATCAGTGTCTTTCTTATCCAATCCGACAAACAGAAAACTTCCTTGATTCTTTATTCGCACCGAATCGCAGCTTGCCTGCAAACACATAAGGTAAGTCTCATCCTCACCTTGAATAATGGTTCCAAGTCCAAGTTTCGGAACCCATTCATTTGATAGACATAGAATACTACCTGGATAAGATTGGACACCAGTAAGCGCTGCGAATTGATACATATTAGAACGTGCTGTTTTCAGATTGTCACTAAACAGGGAAGAAAAGCTCTCTTTAAAGTCATTCTTCTTGGGTGGGTTCGGTAGCACCTTTCCTGATGAGTCATCAAGAGTGCGGGAGAATCCATCCGAAACCATCTTTATTGCATGGTCGATTTCCAACGCATAGGTTTCAGGGCTCGCTCCTTTCTCATAATGAAGTGTCAGCTTGTCAGAGGGTTCAGAACTTTTCGCAACCTCTCGAATCCTGGCATCAATAGCCTGACGACCGGTATGGTCTTTACCTACCTGTTGCTTGTTAATAGCTCCCTTAAGCTCACTCAGAACGATGTTAACGGCATACTCTTCCGCATCTTCCGGGTTACCAATCATTGCGCGATGATGGAAAAACGGGCCATCCATCTGGCCGACAAATTTTGACAATACATGATGGGTAGAGTTTCGGATGGATGCAATCGTTGCAAGTGCAGCATTAGATAACAGTCCTTCCGAGAGCTTGGCAAATTCCGATTGCAGACGTTGTGGTAATTCATCTTCGCTAACTTGGTTACCATTTATACTGGGATCCAAATGTACGCCCTGTTTCTTGAACAGGCACACAATTCTGACGCCGTTTTTATTTGTTATTTCGAAGGGCCTTGTTTTATTGAAATTCTGCTCTTTCCTGATTTCTTCTGGAATTTCTTCGAGAACTCGACCCATTATCACATCTTCACTTGTCACATCCCCGGTATAAATGGCGATGAGCCTGAGTCTGCCATTTTGATCAATATCTTTTCGAAGGATGTCATGAATAATTTTTAAAGCAGCCTTGCCGCCATCCCCGTATATTTCCCAGTCCAGACACACGATATCTGCAACTTGTGCTGCTGTTACCACTCGATTGTGGAAATTTTCTTCCTTCTCTGGCCGTAAGACAGAACAAATCAATCCCAGACTCATTGCCTTATCAATGAGTGGTTTCGCATTAAACTCACACCCGTTTGAATTTCTAGCTTTATCTTGTTCCTTCAGTTCATTATCAGGCATTGTCCTTGCTATTCCTGTACCAGGGCGGCGAAGGTTGGCGGGTGGTACTTCTCCAGGCATATTCTGGCTCGCCTGATCATCAACAAAGATCATGGTTTGAGCGAACAGTTTCGCCGCATCAAGCCTCAGTTCATCAAAATCACGTAGGTTGGTCGTCATCAATTGGTCTCCTGATCAATGTCCTCGATGTTATCTGGTGATACCCTGAAAATGGCACCTTCTTTCGTTGAGTGAGTGGACAGGTCCAATGTCAATTTCAAGCCAACCCGTGACAGAGTCTCACGCGAGATAGGTAGACCCATACCCCGTCCGCCCGGTTTTCTTGAGAAATTCATAGCAAAAATATTTTCGCGGTCCCGTGTGCTGACACCTGGCCCATTGTCTCGAACCAGCATGTCTTCGCCATCCGCATCCAGAGTGATCTCACGTGGCCGATCATGGTTTCGTTGCACCCAGAAAATTGCATTGTCTACCAGATTGATGAAAGGTGGATAAAGAGAGGATGGGTAGCCCCAATTTGATGTGTTAAAAAACTTTTTTGTCGCTGTGAAAGTGACGTTATGTCGGACGAAACGCGTTTGGAACAATTTGTTCAGAAATTCATATATTTGTTTGCCGGTAACGTTAATACGTGTACGATGCAGACGCCGGTCCAGTGGTGTGAACAATGTCAAGTATTCATCCAAATGATCAAAGCTGGTACGTATGTTCTGGTACAGACTATTCAATTCGGGGTTCACATCCGACCAGGCTTTCAACCTTCTTAATCCATCACGAAGCGTTCCGACTGTTTTATCAAATTCATGACTGATTGTCTTTATTGCCATACCGATCTGGGCCAGTTCACGGTCGGCATCGTGCTGTGTTTTTAGTTCTTCCAATTCTTCTTCCAAGGCTTCAGTTAACTCGTTGCTGTCATAGCCGTCCTGTTCCCAAATCGTACTTACCAGGTTTAATTGGTCATGCAGGCGTAGTAATTTTTGACTCTCGGTTTTATATGCTGCCATGATTTGTTCCACGAATTCCTCTCTTATTATTGTGAGTCCTGATACGTTCCGGGTCTCCTGTTTCATGCGCTCAATCTTGGCCACTATTGCATCGACAGTCTGGGTAACTGTTCTAACACTACTGTTCGTTTCATTTTTCACAACCGTAGTAATATCGGTAGCCAGTGTGTCCACCTCGCTTTGGAGCCGTCGCACTTCTTTCAGTGCATCATTTTTATGTTCTGACACTGCTGTGTCCAAACGGACAATATCGTTCAAGGGAACTTTGGCTTCCCTGGCGGCATCAGAGATACAGGCTTCAATTTTTTCTTCGATCGGTTTGAAAACCTTTGTATCCAGTTGTTCCATCTGGGCCTGATAGGAATTCCATTCGTTCAAAAGTTGGCGTGAAAGTCCGACACCACGAGGCTTGGTCACGACGAACTTTTTGCGTAAATCGTGTAATTGTCCGCGTGTTTGTCGCTCACTTCTCATGAGTGCCCACGCCTTGCTCCGTGCTGGAATATCTCTTGCCAGACTTTTTTCTACATCACGCTGTACTGTCAACAGAAGCTTTTCTGCTTCCGCTCCTGGATTTAATTCATCAATATCCGCGAATACTCCCTGCAAGTCTTTTTGGAACTCCTTTTTTCTTTGTCGTGCCTGTTTTTCCTTTTTACGAAGTATTTCAGCATTACGGTTCAATTCGCCTTTCTTGGTAAGGTGTGGGTCGGAAAATTTTCCTTCTTCCCGAAAAAAGTCCCCTGCCGTTTGAAGAAAGAAATTCATGAGAATTGACCTGAGTTGGCGATAGGCCTTGTTTTCCCTAAAGCCCTCACGTCCCGCTTTTTCGGTAAGATATCCATTTGCATCCCGACTAAGCTCGATAATGCCGAACATGCGGCGGTATGAGTAGAAATAGTAACCTGCCCCAAGCGTTCTGTTCCGTTCAATATCAAGCCAGTCGTAGTCGGAGTCTCCGTATGGCTGGACGCGCATACCGTCCCGGTAGATGTACAGGCCTCCATGTCGGTCAAGTTTCCGTTTCAGTCGGCTGTGCTCCTCTGGGGGAACTAATGAATCACGGGCAACACCTTGCATATATGCGAATGAAAGATTAAATGGTCCGCAGTCGGTCATCTGTCCATCTGATTCGCTCCAGTTAAGAACATAATCTTCAGGCTTCATCTGGTAGATACCGACTTGCCCTCGAAATTGTCCAAACTCGTCGAAACGGCCCAGAAAATGATGGTCTACTGCCTTGAACTCTGCGGGTGTAAAAAATGCCCGCTCGCCGATCAACTCTATAGGTCCACCCAAATCCTTATGATCCCGAAATCGTGCAATCATCGGCGGAGAAGCGTGATTTGGGGTCATTGTATTAGTGAATCCGATCAGATGTTTCTCAAAACGTGTGGCTTTATTTCCGGCTTCCCTGTTGTCAATATCATCATCAAGAATGGTGTCGGCAGGAATGATGTAGAAGTGCGTTCCGCACCCATCTTTTAGTGAGGGGGTGCTCAGGTACTTAGAATATTCAAGAGGGTCGGCATTGAAACTCTTCATATCTTCCTGTATCTCTTCTATTCGCTTGCTATCAGTTAGCGGAGCAAGTCTCTTCAGTGTGGATGCAGCTTCGTCAAGCATTTCCTTAACGTCATCCCGGTCAGGCAAAGTTCCACCCTGGAATTCCCGAACGGGAATAGTTACGTCTTCCAGATTCAGTCCCGGCAATTCAAAAAACCCCCAGTGCAGGTACGCCACAATCGTTTTTTCATCGGGCTTCCCTCTCGTTTTGGCCCTTGACAGTACAAGCACTTGTGAGCCGATGATCGCAATTGCGAGTCTTCCGATTCCCTTTTCGCCAAGAACCTGTCGCTTCGGTTGATCGGGGTCACTTGGCGGAAGCATCAGTCCTCCAGAACCGACTTTACTTTCAGTACCAAGAGTCAGCCAACGTTGTTCAAAATCTTCGCGTGTCATGCCAAGTCCATCGTCACGAAGAATAAAAAGCCTGTCGTCACGAAAGTAATCGACCTCGACATTGCGGGCATAAGCGTCGTGTGCGTTTTTGAACAACTCACTGATTGCTGTGGGTATTCCCGCTATCTGTTGACGGCCCAGCATATCAACAGTTCTGGCTCTGACCTGGAATTTTGCCACTGTACTTATACCCTGGATTTCTTGTATGACAGATAGTGACTGATGATCCGGTCTCCGAAGACTTTGGCCATGACAACAGGAACAGCATTTCCTACTTGACGCGCCATTGAATTCAGATTACCGTGAAAAATGAAATTCATAGGAAACGTTTGAATACAGGCGGCTTCGCGTACACTGATTGCCCGGTTTTGGGTGGGGTGTCCGAAGCGACCGTTCGAAAGACTAATGCAACGTGTGGTTAATGCGGCAGATGGCCGATTTTTAGTCATTCTGCCGTAAACATCAGTGTGTCCTGCATGTTTTTGGTGGCACGGCAATTCAAGTTCCTGAGGCCAATCTCTCCGGTCCCCTCCGGGAGGGATAGCTGAAATACGGCATAGATTCAAAGGTGAAAGCCGAGCAGCACGGTGGTTGGCTATGCTGGGATGAGTTTCACCAGCCTTGATAGGGGGAAGGTGCGAAATCCACTCCCAAACGGTGGGAATCTCCGGTCGGTCGGTTCCAGATCCGTGAGTAGGTGGTGGAATTTCAATTGAGCCGAGTCGACTACCGAGCAGAACCAGTCTTCTCCTGCTTTGGGGGACTCCGTAATGGTATGCCATTACAATTTTGAAATCGTATGAATAGTGCAGATTGTCGAGCAGCCGGATGAAATCGGCAAATGGTCCGTTATGTTGGTCAATTTTCTGAATTCCGGGAACATTCTCAACAAATACATATTCCGGCAACCAGGCTTCGACAAACCGGTGGAATTCACCCAGTAAATCACGTCTTTTGTCGTCATTATTTCGGGTGCGACTTTGCCTGGAAAATGGTTGACATGGTGCACATGCTCCAAAAACTATAGGGCGACTATATCGCCGTTTGATATATGGGGCCACATCATCAACAGATACTTGGCGGATGTCTCTGCAAACGAATTTCGTTTTTTTGTAATTAGCTTCCCAAGTCATTTTCGCATCGGGGTCAACATCCAGCCCGAATCGGACAGTCATCCCTGCATTCTGCATTCCACAACTTGTGCCCCCGCAGCTACTGAAGAAATCGTAAAAGTCCAGAGCCATTTTTATCCTGCTGATACATGCATTGTATAGTATTGTACATTAAACGCAGATTCTGTTTCTTAGTAAGTTCAGCGAAACTCCCGAAAGACCTCAGTTTGCATGTTACTCCTTAAAAATATTCCGAGTTCAAAAATCCTCCCACATTAATTGGAAAAAAGCTGTCCTTCTCTGTCATACTGTCAAAAAATGACCCAGAGAAAACTGGATGCCAGCGTCCGGTCAGAGAGAAATATCTCAGCTTATCGAGGAGTCGGGATTTCCCAGACAAGATAATCAGCACAACAGAAAAGTGGTTGTATTCAGGATATGGAGAGCATGCGGGAGGAAAACTCAAGGGGTGGTGAGAAATGAAAAAAGGTTTCTGTCAGAATATTTTGTCGGAGGGGCCACAAGCCGGACTTTTTGTTTCCCGCGGTGCAGGGGAATGAAATATGTCTCCCATGATGATAGGGCGAAGGCCGAGAGTTTTTTTCAAACTTTTGAACTTGATTGCTGACAAGATGATTTCCGAACCAAGACGTGTCAAAGAACTCTACGCAACCCTGCCTGAGAGTGCGCGCAACGCAATTGAAAAACGGGACAGCAATAATTAACCCGGAGCATGTACAACCGCAGGTGGATGCGGTGCACCGGGAAAGCAGGATCTGCCAGAAAATCGAAAGCATATCGGGTTGGCAGGACTTAAATCGCTCGTTTCCCTATGCTATATCGCGGAACTCAAACGCGCAGTAGAAACCCGCCTCGCACCAGTAGTGCCGAAAGCAACAAAACGGGCGACCACTTCAGGGTCGCCCCCCGATCAGGTCGAGAGCAAGCTCTGATGGTGGGGCGGTCTTAAGTACCATCCCACGCAACCGGACAATTCATTTGCTCGCTACACCCATTGTTGCCATTTGCAGGCCAACAATCTAAAATTCAGCAGTCGTTCCCCCACTTTCGATAAACCCTGATCTGGAGTGGAGGATTTTTGTTTTCCCCAATAAACGCCGGAGAAGAGTCATGACCAGACGCGTTGCAATCATCGGAGCAGGCCCAAGTGGACTGGCCCAGCTCAGAGCTTTCACATCCGCCCGCTCAAAAGGAACTGAAATCCCGGAAATTGTCTGTTTCGAGAAACAGTCCGACTGGGGCGGCTTGTGGAACTATACCTGGCGTACCGGGCTGGATGAGAATGGGGAACCTGTGCATGGCAGTATGTACCGCTACCTGTGGTCGAATGGCCCGAAGGAAGGTCTGGAGTTTGCTGATTACTCCTTCGAGGAACATTTTGGCAAGCCCATCGCCTCATACCCACCACGCGCTGTTTTGTTCGACTACATAGCAGGCCGTGTCAAAAAGGCAGGAGTTCGCGACCTGATTCGCTTCCAATCAACGGTCCGGCATGTCACTTATGATGACGCGGACGGGATGTTTACCGTGGTCGTGCAGGATCACGCGAACGATCAAGAATACAGTGAAGAATTCGACTATGTGATTGTCGCCACTGGCCATTTCTCGACTCCCAATGTGCCTCGCTTCGATGGATTCGATTCCTTTCCCGGGCGCATCCTGCACGCACATGATTTCCGCGATGCCCTGGAATTCAAGGATCAGGACATCCTGATCATCGGCACCTCCTATTCGGCGGAAGATATTGGCTCACAATGCTGGAAGTATGGCGCGAAATCCATCACAGTATCCCACCGCACCGCGGCCATGGGATATGACTGGCCGGACAACTGGCAGGAAGTCCCGCTACTGCAAAAGGTGGAAGGCAACACAGCCACTTTCAAGGATGGCAGTACCCGCGATGTGGATTCGATCATCCTGTGCACCGGCTACCTCCACCACTTCCCGTTCATGGCGGAAGAATTGCGGCTAAAAACCAATAACCGCCTGTATCCGGTCAACCTGTACAACGGCGTAGTCTGGGAATATAACCCGAAACTGATGTATCTCGGTATGCAGGATCAATGGTATACCTTCAACATGTTTGACGCTCAAGCCTGGTATGCGCGGGACCTGATCCTGGGGCGGCTGGAGGTCCCGTCACAACCCGAAATGCACGCGGATATTGATAAATGGCGCGAAGCCGAGGATAACATTGCCGATGATTACGGCGCCATCAAATATCAGGGAGACTATACGATGCGCCTGATGGCCATGACCGATTATCCGCACTTCGATACGGCGGACTCGGATCAGGCTTTTTATGAATGGAAGAAAAACAAAAAGAAAAATATCATGACGTTCCGTAACCACGGACACAAATCCCCGTTGACCGGAACCATGGCCCCGCCTCACCATACTCCGTGGAAAGACGCGCTCGACGACTCCCTGGAGAGTTATCTGGAGACCTGATCCGGGATCATGCGGTGGGATTTCACGTGCGGTGGAATTTCACGCGCACCGGCACTTAAAAACCGGCTCGGTGTCTATCAGTCATCCAGGTCAGCGCCAATCGCCTTGACCACCATCTTCTGGAAATGGTGGACCGCATGTTCTGATAACTCGGTCAGTTCCCGGTCTACCATGAAGCGACCCTGGTTATAGCCTTTTGAGTTCAATCCGCGCTGGACACTCTCACATAAAGCGATATCTTCAGGCTGGAGAACCTCTTTCAGGTACGTTATTGCATCCTGCTGCTGTCTGCTCGGAATGGATGAAGGCAGAAACCAGTCCAGATATTCAACAGACTGCTCTGCACCGTCGCCGTTGATTTGCATGACTGACATATTGGGTTCTCCCGGATAGATCGAAATCGCGAGATTGGGCCATACGAACCAACCAGCAAACCCCATATCCACCTCACCCTTTTCGAATTTGAAAGCGCTGTTATCCATCGACCGGGGAGCTGACGAAATCTGGCTGGACCAGATGCCGTGGGTAGTGGTTCGATAGCTGTCCATATCAACCAGATCGACGAAATCCCGATGCGCCGGGTCGCAGTGATAACACTCAAGATAGTTATCCACCAACACTTTCCAGTTACTAGCGACAGTCCAGGTGTCGCGCCGTGCCATTGTCAGAGTGTCCATCTGCGGGCAGTATTTACGTATTTCATCCTCGAGACCGCCGCTCTGCTCCTTCAACGAAACAGCCCCAGAGTCCAGATTTATGAACACCATCGTGCAGAAAACCTCAACCCGGACCGATTTCAGCGCGAAATCACACTTGTTGAAGCCGGCGATATTCTCTGAATTTCTCGCCTTCTTCAATGAACCGTCCAGATTATATGCCCAGGCGTGATAAGGACAAACGATCAGGTTGGTTTTTCCCTGCCCGGCAAGAAGTTCGTGACCGCGATGCTGACAGACATTATAAAAAGCCTTCAACTCCCCTGAACTGTCGCGGATAATGATCACGTTCTGTTCGTGGATTCGGGTAGTTATATATTGCCCGGCCTCCCGCACTTGACTGACGTGCCCCGCGTAATGCCAGCTATTATAAAAAATCGCCTCCTTTTCCATCTCATAAACCCCGGCGTCCCGGTAAAACCGGGCCGGCATCGTGAATGATCGTCCGGGGTCCTCGCAAAAACTCTGATCCCCGGTCTGTTTCGCGATAATAGACAATTCCCCGTCAATCGGCTTGTTCATTCTTCGGCCTCCATCAATTTTTCATCAATACAATTTGATACCTGTTTTCCACATGAGGGCACTACTGGTAATTCCCGCGAACCCGCTCTTTCTTCGGATCAAAATGGGGGAATGCAACGACCGTTGCCGGAATCCGTTTCTGATGTCCATCCAGCTTGCCGACCTCCACTTCGGTTCCGGGTTCAGTGTGGATGATTTTCATTCTGCAAAGAGCAATATTTTTCCTCAAGACAGGAGAGATCATACCACTGGTAATGGCGCCAACCTGCTCGCGTCCGATAAACACCGGATCTCCATTAGCGGCGGCCTCTTCGCCGTTCAGGTTCAACCCGACCAATTTTTGTCGAGGATTTTGCTTGCGCTCAAGTAGTTGCTCACGACCGATGAAATCATCCTGTTTGGATTGTAATGGAACCGTAAAGCCGATGCCCGCCTCAAACGGATCGGTCTGATCGCAGAACTCATAACCGGCGAAAATCAGGCCCGCCTCAATCCGCAACAAGTCCAGCGCCTCCAGGCCGAGCGGCGCGATTTTAAATTCCTGTCCAGCCTCCCAAACCGCATCCCAAACCGCTCCCGCATCTCGGGGATGACAAAATATCTCATATCCGCGCTCGCCGGTATAGCCGGTTCGCGAACAGATAATCGGAGGGCCATCGGCGCCACCGATTCGGGCAATCGAGAACCGGAACCAGGCAAGCTCTTCGACGCTGGCCTGATCAGGACGAGTCCAGACACATTTCCTCAGCGTTTCCAGACTTTTCGGTCCCTGCACCTGCAAGTTATGAAGCTCAGAGGTTGAATCCTTCACCCAGGCCCGGAATTTCAGTTTCTCCGCCTGCTCGCGAATCCACAGCCCCGAAGTGTCATTGCCCCCCACCCAACGGAAATTGTGGTTGCCGAGCTTGAAAACCGTGCCGTCATCAATCATACCGCCTGACTCATAACACATCGCCGTATAGACCACATGACCGTCCGCCATTTTGCGGACATCACGAGTCACACAGGTCTGCATCAGTACCTCGGCATCCGGGCCGGTCACCTCATATTTTCTCAATGGAGACAGGTCGGTTACGATAACCCTTTCCCGGCAGGCCCAGTATTCTGCGATTGCACCCAGATTCGTGAAGTTATCGGCCAGCCAGTAGCCATTGTATTCCGAGAAATTACGAGTCAGCTGAGAGGTCTTACTATGAAAGCCGGTTTCTTGTGTCATTTCAGGTTCTGCGTCAGTGGTTTTTCTGAATGCGATCGCACGTTTGAACAGGTTTTCACCCGTATACGTCCGCACATGAATATCGGTCGGCACCCAGCCGTTGGCCGGATCAATATCACAAGGACAGGCAGACGAGACACAGACCAGATCCGTCAACGCCTGCATCAACACATAATCCCCAGGCCGCGACCAGGGATCATCGAACATATACAAGTATGAATCATCAAAAAACGTATTGAAAAACAGATTCATCGCCTGCCATCCCGCCCTCGGTTCAATCGGCCAGGGAGCCAGTGCCTGATTGAAGTTTTCCGAGCAATTGACATGGCCGGGATAACCGGCTTCGTCATAATACTTGCTGGTACAGGCCACACCAAAACTGTCATGCCGACCGCAGGTATCCTGCACAACCTCTACCAATGGTTTGAAATCAATGTCATAGAATTTGGAATAAAGCCCCGGGCCGGGATAGGCGCTACCCATCAGCGAGCGAGTCGTAGTAGCGCTCAGATTGCGGGTCTTGCCCTGATCCATCGCGGCCCGGTCGAAGCACTGGAAATCAGAGCACTGGCGGCCATCGACATCAATAATCTGAATATACTCTCCCGCCTTGACCTCGTAACTTTGTGCGGTCGAGGCATCAACCCGGAAACTCTGTAACTCGTCAGCGAGCGGTTCAGGCAGATCATTCTCGATCAGGTGGCCGGGGTTTGCGCGGGTAATATAACCAATCAGGTCGGTCGGCGGCCCCCCCGCGCCATCCACGTTCATGGCCTCTCCCGGAGCGCAGATCAGACAGATCAGTTCGCGCTCCGAGGTCAGCTTCACACTGGAACCGGCCGGAGTCTCCCCGGACAATAATTCGGCCGCCCGGCAACCGGCCAGATCAACAGAAAAGGATTGTAGCTTGCGGCGGATTTTGGCGGCGCCCGGATTGTCAACATCCAGCATCCGGGCGATGGACGCCGCGCTGATATTGGGCTCGACTCCCAGAGCAGCGGTCACATTGCCACCGGAAGCGTCAAATGCGAACACAAGCGCCGGCTGACGGCCTTCCGGGTCAACGATCTCCAGATCATCGCCCGGCATCATTGGCACCGCAACGACAGCACCGCCACGAACCAGATAACGCTCCCGACCAATCCACTGCTCACCCAACCCGGGCTCTCTCAGTCGAACTATGGAATTGATGTCAATGGTCATGCGAACATATAAACGGTGTGGTCTGCCTGAATCGTCTGTGACAACAGATTATATCCGATAAAACCAAGAGCAGGATAGAAACTGACACGACCCGACTGACTGGTTGCTAATTTCAACGGTCAACCAATGGAATTGGTCTATCCATACTCCTACTGTTACACTACTGCCACTTTTGCGAAGCCACGGCTGCTTGTAGCAGATTACGCACCTGAATTATATCCAAATAACTGATATTCAGACCGACTAACACAGAAATGAAAGGAAGAAAAATATTTTCCCTGAGTGACGCTGATGCCATTCGCGAAATTTTGCGAGAACTCCGAAGAACAGGTCGTGGGGAACAGAAGGAACTGCGTAACACACTTCGCGAAAAGTTCGAGTTTTACATCTCTGACTTTGATTCCAGTAATCAAGGATTTACCCAAAACGACTTCAACGAACTGATCAGGAACGGCAGAGTACACATCGAACACATTGAGGTTTTTGGTCACATCATGGAACAGTGCGTCTGGCTGCGAACGTGTTACAACATTTTCAACACTTTATATGATTCTGGCGATGATGAAACCAACGAACTCTTGCAACGCACGTCCCACAAATTCTTTCATAACTTAAACATAATTCTTCATGAATATATTTGGATGTTAATTTGCAAGATAACGGACAAGGAAAAAACCCACAATAATGAAAACGCGACAGTAAGAAATCTGGATACCGGTCTTTGTAAAATTGAACGTATGACCGAGGAAATCAAAAACCTGTCGAACAAACTGCACAGCTATAGAGATTTCATCGTTGAGGCAAGAAACAAGATTATTGTCCATTCGGACAGGCAGGTGGCACTGGCGAATGATTCCTCGGGTCAGCATCCGAAAGAAGAGATGTGTATGTTTTTTTCTAATCTTCAGAAATATATGGATCTTGTCGGATCCTCCATTGGTGTCGGGCCATGTGATTTCAGAGTACCAGACCCGGATGGCGATGCGACCGACCTGATTCTCGCGCTACGCAATACTTACTGAAGTTGTTCACATGAAGCCGATCGCAGATATTCAGTCATTTATTCATGCTACAATTTTTGAAGAACTTGACACCATACTTCACAGACTGAAGAGCACAAGAACGATATGATGCAAATCGCTGTTAAATCTTGAACGCCAAACAGTCTTTTTTCGAGATATGGAGATTTGTCAGTGGTGCCGGATGAAGGGAAGCAACCGGCGAGTATCTTGGGATGAGTGCGACATTCATCACGTTGTACCATACCGATTCAGGGGGGCTGACAGAAATACATAATGCTGTATTGGTTCATCGTGAGTGTCATCCCAGAAGTTCATCAGATGAGGAAGAGTTTCGAGATTGGTGGAATCAAGCGAGGGTAGCTCCTGCTGGTCCAGATATCAGGAAACCACGCCGGGGTTCCAGACGGGTTTCACCACCAGATGGAACAAAAGTAAAGTTCGCATTTGATGAGAAAGTACATTTTGGGGAGTTTTTGGGCGGAAAAATAACCTTGAGCATAAATGGTGAAGAAAAGCACTGTAGTTCGTTATCGGATGCATCGCGGGAAATAACTGGAACTTCACGAAATGGATGGAGAGACTGGTATTTTTATCTCCCCGGAAACGGCCTGTGGGTTCTTGCCGACGATTGGCGTAGAGAACAGCAATGAGACATCTAACCCAACAAAAGCCCCGAAGATGCTATTGATAATATGTATCGCCTAATATGTATCGCCAGCGATACTACTCCGGTTCAGCGTTGATACGCGGATAAGCGACTTTTCCCCATATTTCCGAGTTTGGATCGCGTTCAATCTCTTGTTGCATAATGTCGATAATCGCTGGCACAAGGGATGCCATGATCTGGCTGCCGTCCTGGATTTGCTCCCGTCCAAAACCACTCGGGTGAGTTGCGCCACCGTGGAATATCTGGTTACGCAAGGTATAAAGGCGCGAGAACACAACCAACAAAATGCGAAGGACATCCCGTCTCTGTAGAGCCTTCTTGACCCTGTTCTTATCGCTTTCGAAGTCGCGCTTCCAGTTGCGTTCAGACTCTGAACCCCAAACCGACTTCCAAAAAGGCTGAAACACATAGGGATTGTCCAGCAGGACCCGGATTGGACCTGAGAATCTTTTCCACACTATCCCTTCCAGAACACGCGACTTGTCCTGCTCCACAACATTCCTGAGAAATGTCTCGAATCGGTGGGATTCGCTCTTCCTTTCGACGAAGTCACGCAACGCATCTTCACTACCATAGGCCGCATTGAAAGCAATCCAGAGAAACATGAAGCGTTCAATGTCCTCCGTATCTTCCAGTTCGCTGCGTTTGATCCAGGCATCAGCGCGCCGCATCCGATCTTCGTTGTGCTGCCACTGCGGGGCCGGTTCATCAATAGGTTCAGTCACTCCTCCTCCTCTTGTGATACCCGAATCCCCAGCAGATTACGTTCCGTCTGCCCGAAGGCAAGCGCAATATGGTGAATCGGTTTGCCCTGATTACGGTATTTCTCACTGTAGCCCTTGTCCTTGATCTGTGCCATCGCCTGATTCAATGCCGCCTCTTTACCCGATTCATCTTCCGCTACCTTCAATTCCATGATAAATACCTGACCGGCATGAATCAGTACCATATCCGAACGACCCCGGCTGGTAGACTCTTCTACCCGAAGATCTACGCCAATCGCCCGGAAGTTCATATACAACAGACTCGCATACCACGATTCATAATGACTCAGATTGGCACTGTCATGCCACGGATGCGGTATCCCGGACAGATACACCCGAAACTCTTCGGCAAATCCAGCAAAGTCTTGATCGGCCAGTAACTCAAGCAGTCGGTCTCCCTGCTTATCCGCATAATCATCCTGGGTCATATAACGCAGCAATCCATGATTCAGACTCAACTCTACCTCATGGTTCGGATAGTCCAGAAGGTAGTGTGTACGGGAGCCGTGTCGTTCTTTCCCGGTAATGGTCAGATAACCAGTCTGGAACAGCAGGGCATCTATGTTATAGCTCTCAACATCAAAGGTAGAAACCAGTTCCTTGCTCGCTGTGCGATGCTCAAGTTCCATCGGGCTGATCTTGTTCTTGACTAACTCCCGATACAGAAAGGTCGGTGTGCCGGTACGGAACCAGTGCGGTTCATATTCCCGACTATCGAATAGTAACAATACATCGAACGGGTTATAGACTTTCTCCTCACCGGACCAACTATAGCCGTTGTACCAGCGTTTAATCTCTTCCCGATCAAGCCCTGGCAACTCTGGAGAAAATACGGTATCGAGGTCATTGTCCGTATAACCGCAGATAGTGGAATATCTTGCATCCAGACTGATGTTCTTCAGGTTGTTAAGACCAGAGAACAGGTTGACATTGGAGAACATACTGACGCCGGTAATGAAGACGAACCGGATATGTTCCGCACTGTCCTTGATGATGCCGTAGAATCCCCTCAGGTAGTCCCGGTTGGCTCTGGCCATCTCCGGGTTTTCCAGTACATCCAGAATGGGCTTGTCGTATTCATCCACCAGAATCACTACCGGCTTCCCGGTGATTCGATGCAAATGGGTGATCAGTCTCAGGAAGCGTTCCGGACCCTTCATATCCGATGAAGCCGGATCAATACCCTCCCCTTCTTCAATAAGGGTTAATTGGGTGATGATATTGTGCTCCAGATCACCCGGACTGCTGTACAGACCACCAAAGCTTATCCGTACCACTGAATGCTTTTGTTCCGGGTTCCAGTCCCAGTGGTCGTGAATATCCAGCCCCCGGAACAACTCCTCACTGCCATTGAATAATTCGCGCAGGGTATCGAGTAGCAGGCTCTTGCCAAAACGGCGCGGACGAGACAGAAAATAGTGGGAACCCTGATCCACCATCTGCCGAATCAGAGGGGTCTTGTCTACATAGTAGCAATTCCGTTCCCGAAGGTGCCGGAAAGTCTGAAGGCCGATCGGAAGTTGTCGGCGGGGTATATTTTGGTTTTCAACCATTATCCGGGCATCATAACACGGGAAGCGCCACATTCAGATAAACGCTGAAACTGAAAACACGGTCAAACCAGAGCAGTGCTTGACCAGAAACTGCTGCAGGGGAAAGGGGTGAGGAAATATCCTGAAGTCAATTAAGCCGACTCGGCGCAGACCTCCAGATACTGCGGTATAACATTCTCGATACCCTGAAACAGACACTCGATGGTCAGCGCGTGGCCGATAGAAACCTCCAGGATCCCCGGTATCTGCAGGAATCGCGGGAGATTATTCAAGTCCAGGTCATGGCCAGCGTTGATCCCGACTCCCGATTCGGTAGCTTTCAGGGCCGATTCCAGATATTGGTCAAACACCGATGGTTCGTCCGCCTGGCCAAATGCATTCGCCCACGCTTCGGTGTACAGCTCGACCCGGTCCGCTCCGACTCTGGCTGCGGCGGCAATATGATCCGGCTCTGGACCGACGAACAGGGAGCTGCGGATTCCAGCATCAGACAGACGTTGCAGGGCAGGAGCCAGTGTTGTTATAGAGCCATCGACATCCCAGCCATGATCCGAGGTCAACTGGTTTATCTCATCTGGAACCAGAGTACATTGATCGGGCTGGATAGTCTCGACCATCGCCATGAAATCCGGCGACGGATAGCCCTCGATATTGAATTCGACATGCGGATACTGTTTGCATAATACCCCGAGGTCACGGGCATCCTGTTTCCGGGTATGGCGTTCATCCGGGCGAGGATGTACGGTAATGCCGTCCACCCCAAGAGCGATACATTTGCGCGCATACTCAACCACGTTCGGATAATCCCGGCCACGGGAGTTCCGCAGAAGCGCGATCTTGTTCAGATTGACACTGAGTTTCGTCAAGTTATCCGCTATATTCTAGAACTTCCGATAGGCGTTCATCAGGTCAACCATCGGGTGGGACTTCGACATCTGGAATTTAACCAGCAACTCGCGCGCGATCATGTCCCGGTCCTGCTGGTTATCCGGCAATTCCATGGTTTCGGGGATTTGCACCCAGCCGTTGATATTGCGGTCAAATACGGCCGGTTTACCTTCTTCATACCCCATGTGTACGTCTTCCAGCCAGTTCAGGTCCTGCCATCCCATCACCTTCATATAAGCCCTCAGAAAATCGGTACAACGCTCCATGTCGGGCACCAGGTTAACATCGTAGCGGTAGCCAATATGCTGGCCGATGTCCTTTTCACGGTCGGAGTCCAGACCGTCTGACTCGATAAACTTGTTCACATCGTTATTCATGTTTTTATCTCCTGATCGGCACTGCCTGATCTTCAAAAACGGGTCAGGTCGGGACGTCCGACCGTGTACTGAGTACCCGCAAGGGGAACCTGAGCCAATGCCGAGGCCTCCATGGTAAGTGCCGCCAGATCTTCGGGTTCCAGGGAATGGATATTGGTTTTGCCGCAGGCACGTGCCAGAAGCTGCGCCTCAATGGTCAATGTATGCAGGAAGTTGTACACCCGCTCCGCAGCTGCATCCGGGTCCAGACGCCTCCGCAGAACCGGGTCCTGGGTGGCCACGCCGACCGGACAACGGCCGGTATGACAATGGTAGCAGTGGCCCGCTTCGACACCTATTTCATTCTCAAAATCCGCTTCCGGAATATCCTTGTTACAGTTCAGAGCCATCAATGCGGCGTGACCGATCGCAACCGCGTCAGCACCCAGCGCCAGCGCTTTCGCGACATCACCGCCATTACGGATTCCACCGGCGTAAACCAGTGAGATTTCACCCGATTTACCCACATCTTCCAGGGCGCGGCGCGCCTGGCGGATCGCGGCAATACCCGGTACGCCGGTTTCTTCAGTCGCCAGATGAGGGCCAGCGCCGGTGCCGCCCTCCATACCGTCCATATAAATAGAATCGGGGCCGGTTTTAGCCGCCATACGGACATCATCATATACCCGCGCGGCGCCCAGCTTCAGTTGAATCGGGATTTCACCATTGGTGGCTTCACGCACCTCGTTGATTTTCAACGCGAGGTCGTCCGGCCCCAGCCAGTCCGGGTGACGGGCCGGCGAGCGCTGGTCAATTCCAGCCGGCAGGGAGCGCATTTCAGCCACCTGATCGGTCACTTTCTGGCCCATCAGGTGTCCACCCAACCCCACCTTGCAGCCCTGCCCGATAAAAAACTCGACACAATCGGCGAGCCGCAGATGATTCGGGTTGAAGCCGTAACGCGACTGGATACACTGATACATCCATTTCTCCGAGTATCGGCGTTCATCCGGGATCATACCGCCCTCACCGGAACAGGTAGCCGTCCCGGCCATGGTCGCGCCCCGCGCCAACGCGGTTTTCGCCTCATAAGACAACGCGCCAAAGCTCATGCCGGTGATATAGACCGGAATATCGAGTTCCAGCGGGCGTTTGGCTTTCGGGCCGATCACAGTTTTGGTCAGGCATTTCTCGCGGTATCCCTCAATCACGAACCGGGTCAACGTACCGGGCATGAAGGTCAGGTCATCCCAGGTCGGGATTTTCTTGAACAGGGAAAAACCGCGCATACGGTATCGTCCGAGCTCTGACTTGATATGAATATCATCCATTACCTCCGGCGGGAACATAAAACTCCGCCCCAGGTGATTGGTGTCTCTTTTCGATTTTGACATTTTTACTATCGCTAAATTATGGTGTTTGGGAGTTTCAGAGAATCAGTTTTTTCTCGGTAGGCTCCAGATTATCGTAGTTCCACAGGCTTTTCCCGGAGACGAATTTCTTCATGTTTTCCACCCCGCACGCTGGCGCAATGTCATACATTGCCAATTTCTGCGTGAGCCACTTCAACTCTGTTTCGTTCATTTCACCCGGCACACAATCGACGCCGAGGTCTTCTACTTCCCCGCCGACATAAATAGTGCCGTCGTACATCGAATCACCCAGGTTTTTACCGGCGTCTCCGCAAATCACCATACGCCCGCGTTGCATCATGAACCCGGAAAAAGCACCGGTTCTGCCACCGACAATGATGGTGCCTCCTTTCTGGTCGATACCCGTCCTGGAGCCGACATCACCCTTACAAACCAGGTCGCCGCCACGGATGGCCGCGCCGAATGTCGAACCCGCGTTGCCTTCGATAACGACCGTCCCGGCCATCATGTTCTCAGCGCAGGACCAGCCAACACGGCCACTGATGCGGATGTTCGGGCCATCAATCAGGCCACAGCCGAAATAACCGAGAGAACCCTCGAAATTGAGATTGACACGATTCAATATGCCCACCCCGACACCATGGCGCGCGCGCGGATTACGCACCGTGATCGAGCCGTACCCCTGCTGCATCAATTCCCTGATTTTCAGATTAATATCGGTCGGTTCCATATCCAGCGCATCAAACCCGGCCGAGCGCTCAGTATCGACTTCAAAAGCCCACGGATAGGTATAATTCTCCTCTTCAGTAGCACTGAAAAACCGTTGCTGGGTGCGCCCCTTCAACTGCTCCTCATGCAGCCCCATATCATGGGACTTGTGATCTACGCCTGCCATACTCTGACCTCCCCTTCGTAAGGATCGAATGTATGAATTTCATCCGGGAAGATACTGCGGATTGAAACCTCCTCAGAAGCCAGCCCGACAAAATTCTCGCTCTCATATAACACCATCGGCTTGGCCGCCATGACATCCTTCGCCATGCCGAGTTGATCACTGGTCGCCACCAGATAAGTGAATACGCCATCCAGTTCATCCACCGAGCGGGTCATGGCCGTTTCCAGATCGTCACCCTCACCCATGCGGTCCGCAATGTATACCGCGATCAGTTCAGAGTCACAATTCGACATGAAACGATGTCCACGGCGTTCCATTTCCCGGCGGAAACTCCAGTAGTTAGTCAACTGCCCGTTGTGTACGACCGACACATCATTAAATGGGTAGGCCCAGTAGGGATGCGCCGATCGAATATCCACATCCGACTCGGTCGCCATCCGGGTATGACCAATCGCGTGCGTACCTTCAAAGCCCGACAGGCTATACTGTTGCGATACCCGTTCAGCGTCGCCCAGGTCCTTGATCAGTTCCAGGCCCTCACCGATCGACAGGATTTCCACTCCTTCGATATCTTCTACGTAATCAGCCAGACGGCGCATGTCACCGTCGAAAGAAAAGGTATAACGATGGGAGTAGTCAGTAACCTGGTCACGGCTCAAGACAGAGACATCCAGTTTTTCCAGACGCGCGTCCACCTCACAGCGACGGTCAATGACTTTCTGGTGTATATCGAATCCACTTTTCATGTCCTCCTGTTCAGCGACCTTAAAGCGTATGACATACTGATTATTCATAGGGTTGCCGTAGAGCGCGAACCCGGTCGAATCAGGCCCCCGATGTTTCAACGATTGAAGCATCAAGGTCATCTCTGATCCGACATCGGAGCTTTTGCCTCTATGGATAAGTCCTGCGATACCGCACATTATGTATTCCTCCTTAAGGAGAGTGAATCTGGTTTTTATTTTGATACCGAAGCGGCATCCTCAAGGCAGACAATCGAGATAGTTCGCGAGGTCCCAATCAGATACCGAGTGATTGAAGCGCTCCCATTCATCATTCTTGTAGTGATGGTAGACGCGGTACATTTCATCCGGCATGGACGATCGGATCACCTCATCCTTTTCCAGTTCCTTGAGAGCATCTCCGAGCGTCATCGGCAGCTTTTTGACTTGCTTGCCCGCATCCATCGCCTCGTAGATGTTACGCTCTTCGGGTTCCCCTGGATCCAGGTTGCGGGTAATACCATCATCGAACGCCTTCAGCAGTGCTCCGCCCATGAGATATGGATTAACCATTGAGTCAACCGAACGGTATTCAAACCGACCCGGTGCCGATACCCGCAAGGCGCAGGTTCTGTTCTGGAATCCCCAGTCCGCGAAAACCGGAGCCCAGAAACCGGTGTCCCACAATCTCCTGTAGGAGTTGACTGTGGACGAGCCGATAGAAGTCAGTGCGCCAAGATGCTCGATCACGCCGCCGATCGAATTCAACCCGACCGGGCCAGGCTTGACTGCGTCAATCGCCGGATCCGGCATGAAATAATTGGTGCCGCCTTCCAGGTAGGTGAATACGCCTTCCAGCCCCGGCAACGGGTCGTTATGCAGCGGATTGACGACCTCCTTGCCGCCGGACCACAACGAAACATTATGGTGACAACCGGACGCAGATACATTCATGAACGGCTTGGACATGAAACAGGCGTGCAGCCCCTTTTCGCGGGCAACCTGGGCGCAGATCTGACGATAGGTAGTCAGTCGATCCGAGTTGCGTACTACGTCATCGAACATCCAGTTCAATTCCAGCTGTCCCGGCGCATCCTCATGATCACCCTGGATCATGTCGAAGCCCATTTTCTGGCCGTATTCGATAACCTGCATGAAAGCCGGGCGCAATTCCTCGAACTGATCAATATGATAACAGTTGGGTTTGGTTACGCCACCCTTGAGTTGGCGGTTCTCATCCAGCTTGAGCCACATCATCTCCGGTTCAGTACCGGCGCGCATGTGCATATTGTGTTTCTGCTCGAACTCCTGCTGGATGATTTTCAGGTTTCCGCGACAATCTGAGGTCAGATGGGCACCCGGATTGACGCGCTCCTCGCGGTTACGGTAACAAGTACAGAATACGCGGCCAATCCGCTTGTCCCAGGGCAGCTGGACAAAAGTCTCCGGATCAGGGATACCGACCAGCTCCGATGCTTCCGGGCCATAGCCGATGTAACTCCCGTGACGATCCACATACAGGTTGGCGGTTGAACCATAGACCAGCTGAAACCCCTTCTCTGACACTCTCTCCCAATGATCGGCCGGAATTCCCTTGCCGACAATTCGACCAGTGACCGAAACAAACTGGAAATAGACGTAGGTGACCCCGGTTTCCCTGATTTTCTCACTGACCTGTTTAACCAGTTCCGCCCGGCCCGGCGCATTGACGCAACGTTCCAGATCGGTAGAAGTCTGGACACGGCTGGTTGATCGTGTAGATGTCGTATTTTGTTGTGCAGATTTATTCTCTTTAACCATTTTGTTCTCCAATGGGCATTAAAATATTGATACGCGGCGTTCTCAACTCCACGGAAATGGGCTATTTGAAACAGGATGAAGCCTGCCTTCATGATACCTTGAGAATCGGAAAGGTTCCAGCAACGCGCTCTGTGCCCCGACCAATTCCTGCGCGACCAGTTTGCCTACACCGATCATCTTGTAGCCATGATTGGAGTCAGCGATAAAGTAGCAGTTATCACGAAAACGGTCGAAGACAGGGAAACTATCCGGAGTGAACGAGCCGATTCCTCCAGAAGGCTCATTATTGTATTTCGGTGATTGCCCCTCAAACCGCTTTTGACAATGGGCAAGCGCAGAAGTCCATAAGTGCGCGAATTGTGCTCCGACCACAAAATCCGGAGAATCAACGCCATACGGGTCGACTGCAACCTGATCAAGCTCGGTCTCAACCGGAAACGGCGCGGCCCCGCCCTGTATCCCGTTGAAATGGAAATCGGGTTTGTAATAGATTCCCCACATCTCATCCGTGATCAGCGACCCGTCCACATCGGAATAAAGTGGAGCATCGGAATCGACGTGAATCACCGGAGGCATGCCACCATCGTTGGTCTTTTGCATATCGGGGTCCACGCCCAGCGTTCCCTCCTGCAAGGACCAGTAGACCCACATCGGAATGTCAGTATGAATTTCACCATTGCCGGATTTGATGTCCACCGTCTCTGGCAATTCAAGCAGACCCCACAGAAGTCTGGCCCAGGGACCAGGTGCCACGATCAGTTGATCACAGGATATATTGCCGCGGTCGGTAACGACCTCCCGAATCGCACGACTGGAGTGGTCCGCATTAAATCCGGTCACCGTCACGCCAGTCAGGATTCGAACACCCTCCGCTTCCGCCTTGCTGGCCAGACCATACAGTGATCGCGTATTATTGGCGTAGCCCCCTCGCTTCTCATGCAGAACCGAGGTGATTCGCTGCGCCTGCCAGTCATCGAACAAGCCTTTCATATAATTCATCGACGCTTTTTCGCCCTCGATGAAAACCGACTCGTAGCCAATATCCTTCTGTTGTTCGGCAATCGAAGCCACATCCTCAAACATCGAATCCGGGCTGATCTGCATATAGCCCACCGAATGATAGCTATAAGCCTCGGCGTCGCTTTCCCAGACATCCACACATTGCGCCATCAATTCACGCATGGCTGGCTGGAAGTAATTGTTACGCACTACACCACAGGCGATACCGGACGCACCGGCACCAATCGAGGTCTTGTCGACAACCAGTATGTCGCGACCATCGCCCCGCCCTCTGGCCTTCAACTCCAGAGCCAGGTGGTAGGCCGTGCTCAGACCATGAATCCCAGCGCCGATAATGACGTAATCACTGTGTCCGGGGAAAGCCATCATTCATCTCCTGCTTGTCATACAGAAATTGATATGGTATAAAAGTGGTATAATTCCATATCATTTCTGGAATAAATGAGTACTATTACAAGGGTTGTCTTGCATGATTTTTGGCTATTAAACAGGATACAAACGAAGTTTGCAACTGCTAATCCGCTCCGACAACCATTTATTATACCATTTGCATACCATAGACAAACAATCTCATTCAATTGACTAACCGTTAATGACAGAACAATACCTGCAAGCGACTACCGGAACGCCTGGAGTCTTTAACCGCCTTCGGAGCGCAATCATGAACGGGGATTACCCGTATAATGCACGACTGCCCTCCGAGCGGACTCTGGC
The DNA here is from genome assembly GCA_965116335.1 of Arenicellales bacterium. Classification (GTDB taxonomy): domain Bacteria; phylum Pseudomonadota; class Gammaproteobacteria; order Arenicellales; family Poriferihabitantaceae. The sequence continues at coordinate 2,593,630 of OZ220677.1, read as the reverse complement.
TGAGCAGTTTTCCGTTGCGCGAGGCACCGTCCGGGCAGCCCTGGAACAGCTGGAAAAGGCAACCCTGGTTAAAAAGAAGTTCGGCAGCGGCACGTATGTAAGCTATAACATCCGATTCGAACAGGATGAGATAGCCGAGGAAACCAGCCCGCTGGAACTGATCGAAACCCGTCTGGCGATAGAACCCCATATTGTCAAACTGGTCGTATTGAACGCCAATAACCGGGAGCTGAAAAACCTGGAACAGGCATTGCACAATGTTCTGCGTTCCACCCACAATCCCGACAATTTCTCCTCGGCGGATGAGGCCTTCCACCTCATGCTGGCGCAGTGCTCACACAACCCGCTGCTGATCTGGATCTACCAGAGAATCAATGATGTTCGCAGCCATGCCCAATGGAGCCACCGGAAAATGAACATTCTGACCGCAGACAAGATCAGGCAATACAACGAACACCACTCGGCATTGGTCAGAAGCATCAAACGGAGAAATATGGAAGAGGCCTCGAATCTGATGATCCGTCACCTGGTTCAGGCCAAGAGAGATTTGCTCGGTAATGGCAGATAAACCGGCGGATCAGTGGAGCACACGCATCCGCACCGCTCCTTCATAATCCACATACTCAACACGAAACACAGCCGAACCCGGCGGCAATGCCTTGTCGAAGTCCTCCATCAGTATCCGGTCACCACGAAACTCGATGTAGTTGGATACTGTGCCTTTATTAAAGAAAATCAGCACCGACAGCAATCCAGATGCAATCAATTCCTGACGCTGCTCTCTGGACCAGTCCCATCCAAACGGACAACTGCGAGTCTGGTATCGCGGCTTGAATTCCACAAACCCCTTGACCTGCTGCCAGGGGAAACCCGTAATATCCGACAGTTTCAGCACTGAACCAGAATCCGCCGATGCACTTGCGTATTGCGCGAAAGCCTGCCGTTGGCTGGCTCGCTCAACACATTCGCTTCTCAGGCTGAAATAATAAAAAGCCAGCACCAGAACGATAATCAGCGGCGCGATATACAGAACCGGCCTGGCGGGTATGGAGTTAAGTGCCCTGTGAATCATAACTCACCTGTTTCTGGCACCCTCCCCGATACAAAGAAACCCTTCCACGGCATACACCGTGGAAGGGTCCGGTTTCCCTGAAGTTATCCTTAAAGTCAGGAATGTTTGTCGAGATAAGGCCCGATGCCACCACTGTCGGCGATCTTCTTCACATCGCTTCCCAGCTCACTGGATTCCTCTCTCAGTTGCACAATGTGCCAGCCTATCCAGAATGCGAGTCCAAGCACGACGAACAGCGGCTCCGCTCCCACGAAAGGATATATCGGGCCTGCCACATCGACATTGACCCAGTTTTCTACCATACCAGTTGCCATAATAATCTCCGGGTATCAGTTAAATTAGTATTGATTTGACTCAAAAGCTATCGAGTCAGGCCTCGTTGCGGATAGCCTCACGCACAGCGCGGGCATCTTCTTCATTTTCCACTACGGAATTAATGTCCAGACCGGCCATCTCGATTTCCCGCGGAATCCGCAACAGACCGGCTGCATTCAGGATCTTGGACAAAATCCAGGCCGGAACGAATCCAAGCACGAAGAACATGATGATAGCGCCGAGGAATTGACCCCAGGGCGAAATGGTCGCGTATCCCTCGAATGGAGAAGAAGGGTAGCCCCACAACATGAAGCCCGCAATCACCACACCCAGGAACCCGGCATAACCGTGTACCGCTACCGCGCCCACCGCATCATCAATTTTGAACCGGCGTTCAACCCAGAAGTGCATTTTGTAGATGATGCAAACCACGACAGCCCCAATCAACATGGCCTGAATCGGGTGATACAGGTCATTACCCGCAGAAGCACCGATGACACCGGCCAGCCCCCCGGAATAAGTCCAGAAAGCATCTCCCTTCGAGACAATGTAACCCGCCATCAAACCACCAGACAGTGACATCAGGAAGTTCAGCGTAATCGCGGACAGTGTAGTCGGTTGCAGATAGATATTGGTGGCGCTGAAGTACGTTTTATCGGCAACATCCAGCATCGCAGCCCCGTACACATCTATGATCGGGATGTTACAGGCAACATAGAATCCCCAGAATCCGGTATAAATCAGGAACAGCCCGATGGTTACCAGCCATGGATTATGCGGATTGATGTTTCGCGGAGTGCCATCGGCGGCGAATTTGCCGATGCGTGGCCCGAGAACCACCAGAACACCGAGAGCAAAACCACCCGCTACCGCATGAATCACGCCGGATGCGTAAGCGTCATGGTAACCCAGGATCTGTACCATCCAGCCGTTCCAGGACCATCCCCAGGCGGCGTCAATGATCCAGGTAACCGAACCGATCAGGATGGCCAGCAGCCAGAACGCGCTGGGACGAATGCGCTCGATAACGGCGCCGGAAACAATAGATGCAGCAGTCCATGAAAAGAGCAGGAAAGCGGCCCAGAATACGCCATTAATACGCGCCCAGTATGCAGTATCGTCAGCAGTCAGGGAACTCTGTACCGCAGAACCGCCCATGTGAGCACCCATCAATTCGCTCCATGGAACCGCCCAGGGCGCGGATACCAGTCCGCCTATGATGCCCGGACCATTGACGAACGCGAAATAGATCCACCACCCAAAGAAGAAAAACGTCACCGTCACCAATGGAATCAGCATCGTATTTTTCATCAGGGTATGCATGTGATTGCGATACCGCGAAGCACCGACCTCATACATACAGAAGCCGACGTGAATCAAAAACATCAATACTACTGTCAGCCAATAGTAAAACTCGGTAAATATAACGACCAGCGATGAAAGTTCATTACCCATATCAAATCCTCTACATAATAATTACAAGATTTTTGTTTTTGTCACTTTAAGAAAACTCATACATAGAACCAAGTCCTTTATATAAGACTTGCGATTAACTTGCAATAGCCACAGCCAGCCGATGGCAGAACCAGCGGTCGCAAACAGGTCACAGAAGCATTCCTCCTGTAATTTTTTGGTTCGGGGTATTTAGTCTGGTCTGGAATCCGGTATAATCCGGCGGTCATGGATCGGCGTGTCGGTCGGGATGTTGGCCGGGATGTCGTATCAGCCTTTAATAAAAACCAGTTCCCAATGAATATGAAAATCCTGAGCATCACCACCCTGTCCGGTCTCGCCTTGCTATTTTCTCTGGAAGCGGTTGCAAACCATAATTCCATGGAATCCCTGAAAGCCCGGGTCTCGGCGACAGGCACATTGAACGTGGCCGAAAACAATACCGTTGCCGCATCCAGCCAACAGGAAACCGGACCCGCAGATGGTGAGGCCGTCTATCAAACGACCTGTGTAACCTGCCATAGTGCCGGAATTGCAGGTTCACCAGTGGTCGGAGATGTCGATGACTGGGCAGCCCGGCTTGAGCAGGGCTTCGAAACGCTGGTCACACACGCGATCGAAGGGTATACCGGATCAACCGGATTCATGCCGGCAAAAGGCGGCAACCCTTCGCTCAGCGATGAAGCCGTTACAGCCGCTGTCCAATACATGATAGACCAGTCCAGATAGCCTGAGACAAACAGGATGAACCGATCAATGAATATCGCCTGTTCACCGATGATTGAAGACCAGGATTTGATTGTACAGATCGATCAATCGGTTGCGACTCTGACTCTGAACCGTCCGAACCAGTACAACGCCCTGTCCGCCGGATTGCTCGAATCGGTCTGTAACGCGCTGGACACTATTGCCGGGGACGATACCATACGCGCGGTCATCCTCGCGGCCAACGGCAAAGCCTTTTGCGCTGGACATGATCTCAAGCAGATGCGTGCAAGCGCAGACCGGGCTGAACACCACAAGCTGTTCAGCAAATGCAGCGAAATGATGCAGAAAATAGTCAACCTGCCGCAGCCGGTGATCGCCCGCGTCCAGGGAATGGCCACCGCCGCAGGTTGCCAACTGGTTGCAACCTGCGACCTGGCGGTAGCCTGTGAAACCGCGCAATTCGCCGTTTCGGGAATCCGCGTCGGGCTGTTCTGTTCAACCCCCGCTGTGGCATTGAGCCGCAACATATCCCGCAAACGCGCCCTGGAAATGCTGATGACCGGAGACTTCATTGATGCCTCCACAGCACTCGAATACGGACTGGTAAACCAGGTGGTCGAACCACAAATGCTGAGCCAGGCAACCGATGAACTGGTCGGAAAAATCATCCGTCACCCCAGACGAGTGATAAGCCTGGGTAAAAAGATGTTCTATCAGCAACTCAATCAGGACCTTGTCACAGCCTACAAAGACGCGACTGAAACTATTTCCGGCAACATGATGCTCGAGGAAACCATCGAAGGTATTGATGCCTTCATCGAAAAACGCCCACCCGACTGGGCCGATTAACTGGCAATCAGGTACGCAACCGTGACCACATATAATATCGCCCTGATGCCCGGAGATGGCATCGGCCCGGAAATCATGGAACAGGGAGTCAAGGTGCTGCGGGTGGTCGAGCAACGCAACGACGTGACCTTCAACCTGATACCGGCGGCTTTTGGTGCCTCCGCCTGGTTCGAGACTGGCAGCAGCTTTCCACAGGAATCAATTGACATCTGTGATCAGGCGGACGCAATTCTGAAAGGCACGATCGGGCTGAGCCACGAGGAATCGAAACAAATCCCGATTGATGAGCAGCCCGAACGCGGCGGCCTCCTGCCGATGCGTCGCCGATATGATACTTTCGCCAATTTCAGACCAGTCTATCTGCCCCCCTCACTCGGGCATTTCTCGCCACTCAAACCCCGAGTCGTGGGAGATGGCATTGATATCATGATCATCCGCGAACTGGTCGGCGGGATTTACTTCGGAGAAAAGGAAACCGGCGTCAATCCACAGGGATTGCGGTATGTCCGGGAAACGCTCGAGTACGATGAAAGCCAGATCAAGCGGATCGTCGATGTGGCCTTCTCCACCGCCATGAAGCGCAGAAAGAAACTGCACAACATTCACAAGAGCAATGTCCTCAAATCCAGTATCCTGTGGACGGACATCATCGAACAGACCGCCCCTGATTTCCCCGAAGTCGAAGTCGTCCACATGCTGGTCGACGCCGCCGCGACTCATTTATGCCTGAATCCGGGTCAATTCGATGTCATGCTGATGGAAAATATGTTCGGCGATATCCTCAGCGATCAGGCTGGCGGCATACTCGGCTCGCTGGGGCTGATGCCTTCCGCCTGCATGGGGCCGGACAAATCCTATTACGAACCATCACACGGCTCGGCGCCGGATATCGCTGGTAAGAACATCGCCAATCCGTATTCAATGATCGGCTCCGTAGCCATGATGCTCGACATGAGCTTTGATATGGCCGATGAAGCCAGCAATATATGGGCGGCAATGGAGTCTGTATTCGCCGCCGGTTATTCGACCGCTGATTTATCCGGGCCGGACGACAATGTGACCATGGTCAGCACCGATGAGTTCGGCGACCGGGTGGCGGAAGCCCTGTAATCGTACTTCCCCGCTAGATTATCGCGAGTTCCCTGGTAGCGCGGCGGGTCAGCCACTGTGCTCCGTTTTCGGTAATCATGATATTCTCCTCATGCACCATTTGTCTGCCGGGGGCAAAGGTCATTCCGGGTTCCAGCGTGAGGATCATGCCCGCTTCCAGGACAGTATGGTCAGTCGCCGTATTCGATGGCCTCTCGGTCAGTTCGATACCCAGTCCATGCCCCAGCCGCCCGACCTGATTACCCAGAGACCCTCCGGCTACCATGACCTGATTCATTGCATGGTACAGGTCAGTCGTGGTTGCGCCCGGTCTAGCGATATTAAAGCCCGCCTCGGTCGCGTCCCACACGACCTCATGCGCGCGCCGGGTCGCGTCATCCGCATGACCGAAAGACCAGTTGCGGTCAAAATCACAGAAATAGCCGTCGAATGTGGAGCCGGTGTCGATAATCAGCAAATCGCCCTCGGCCACAACCCGGTCAACCGGGCCCATGATGATGCTGTCATACCCGCCCGGCCCGGAACCGGCTACCATATAAGGAACCGAGTCAGCGCCCCGTTGCAGAATATCAACCTTCAATCTGCTCACAATCTGTGCTTCAGTCATGCCGGTGTGGGCATAATCCGGCAGAGACTGGAACGCTGCCGACACGAGTTGGCAGATATAACGGATCTTTTCGGTTTCCAGCGGCGACTTGACCATCCTCAAACGATGTATCTGCCCGGCAATATCGACAAACCGGTATCCCGGCAATTCCCGCCGCAACCGCTCAAAATTGTGGATCGGCATACGGATCATGCTCTCGGCACCCAGCGTCATACCGATGCGACCATATCTTCGCGGCAGGTTTTTGAACAGATCAACTAGCAATGAAATGCCATCGTCCTCGGGGCACGGGGAAGGCCAACTCCGTATATCGTCGATCCAGGTCTGCTCCATGCCGCTGACGCCGATCTCGGGAATCACGGCAACCGGCTTACCTCGCGCGGGAAGAACCAGAAACCAGGGGCGAGTCGGACTTTGCCAGAACTGGGTCAGGAAGCCGGAGAAATAACGGACATTCGGCTCCGTGGTCAACAGGACCGCGTCCACCTCCCGGTCACGCATGATGGCCTGCATGGCCTGTGCACGGGCTTCAAACTCGGATTCAGGGAATCCCCTCGCTGGTGGCTGCATAAGTTTTATATCCATCTTCATGAAAGAGTCATATTGATCTTTTAGTATTTTACTGTGTTGTTTGATATTGGCATAAAACCTGCACAAGATCAGGGCAATATTTGATATTATCGCAGCCTTCCGAAACAGAATCATAACAGGCTCCAGAGCCTGAAAAAATCCGACCCCAAGACTTCACATGAAAATTCTTATTGCCGACAGTTTCCCACAATCCCATATCACCGAATTAACCCGCCTGGGTCACGAAGTGAACTCGAATCCGGCGCTGGATGCCTCCACCCTGCCACAGGCGATAGCAGACCATACCGTGCTGATCGTCCGCAGCACTCAGGTGACCGCTGGAACCCTGGCAGCAGGCGAATCACTGAAACTGGTGATTCGGGCGGGTGCTGGCACCAATACCATAGACAAGTCCGGCGCCGCAGAGCGCGGCATCCGGGTATGCAACGTACCGGGCGCGAACGCCATCGCCGTCGCTGAACTGGTCATGGGGCTGATCATCGCGATTGACCGCAATATCGCCGCCGCAGCGACAGACCTTAAAAACCGGATATGGAACAAAAAGAAATATTCCACAGGACGGGGGCTACATGGCCAGAAAATCGGGATACTGGGCCTCGGGGCAATCGGTTTCGCGGTCGCTGAACGGGCGCGGGCGTTCAAAATGGAAGTCTATGCAGTCGCTAAATCCGGCCGCTCGGAACAGACTTGTGCCAGAATTGCGGACGCTGGCATCATACAGCTTGATTCACAGGATGAAATACTGGAAACCTGCGATATGATCACCCTGCATCTACCCGCTACTGACAGCACCAGAAACATGGTTGACTCATCATTTCTGGCTAAAATGAAGGACGGTGCTATCCTGATCAACACTTCACGTGGTGACCTGATTGATGAGGCGGCGCTGATCGAAGCCATGCAAACGAAAGGGATTCGCGCTGGCCTGGATGTCTACCGCAACGAACCGGCTACCGGGAACGGCGAATTTGAGTCCACCCTGGCCAACCACGAATCGGTATGCGGCACCCATCACATTGGCGCCTCGACCGCTCAGGCGCAGACCGCGGTCGCCAACGGTGTGATTGACGTGATCCATTCTTTCGTAAATGGAAAATTGATAAACTGCGTCAACTGAACCAACAGACCCTTAACTCAAGGAAACTTCACTGATGACCAACCGAAAACATAATTTCAGCGCAGGCCCTTGCACTTTGCCTCTGGAAGTGCTGCAAGAAGCGCAAGACGAATTCATCGACTATCAGGGCGCCGGAATGTCCCTGATCGAGATGAGCCATCGAGGCAAACACTTTGTCGAGGTTGCAGAAGAAACCACCCGCCTGGCAATGGAAGTGTTTGAAGTCCCGGACGATTTCAGTGTCCTGTTCCTGCAGGGTGGCGCCATACTGCAATTTTCAATGATACCGATGAACCTGTTGAATCCAGGCCAGAAAGGAGCTTACGTCCATTCCGGCAGTTGGGCCAAGGGAGCCATCGCGGATGCCCGGGCTTATGGCGACATCTATATACCCTGGGACGGCTCCGACCATAATTTCACCCGTATGCCATTGTCCAACGAGTTGACAGAGCTTCAGGACAATACCCGCTATCTTCATATAACAACCAATGAAACCATCGGTGGCATACGCTTTGCCGAATGGCCGGATGTGGAAGTCCCACTGGTCGGCGATGTGTCTTCGGAATACATGGCCCGCCCGTTACCCTGGGAGAAATTCGATCTGGTCTACGGCGGAGCGCAGAAAAACCTCGGCCCGTCCGGAATGGCGGTCGTCTTTATCCGTAATTCGATTCTCGAATCCTGTAACCGGAACATGGGACGCTATCTCCGATACGACATCCACCAGTCAAAAGGCTCCATGTTCAACACGCCGCCGATGTTCCCGATCTACCTGTTCGGAAAAGTCCTGAAATGGATGGTACGACAAGGCGGACTCGCGGCTATGGAAGCGGCTGCATCAACCAAATCGAGTATCCTGTACGACACGATTGATGCCAGCGGTGGATACTATAATTGCCCGGTGGAAACGGCCAGCCGATCGCACATGAATGTAGTATTCCGGCTCGCGAGCGAAGACCTGGAACACAAGTTCCTGGAACAGGCCGCACAAGCTGACCTGATGAACCTGAAGGGACACCGCAGTGTGGGTGGCTGTCGCGCCAGTATCTATAACGCGATGCCGAAATCCAGTGTCGAGGCGCTGGCCAGGTTCATGAGTGAATTTGCAAAAGACAATGGCTGACGGGCGTTTATTTTCATGCCAGAAATAAAACCATTTGATGGCTTTCTGATCAACGCCGACCATGCCGAGGAGATCGTTTCCCCGGCCTATGATTCAGTATCACCGCAGCAACGCCGCATATTTGCACAAGACAACCCGCGCAATTTCCTCAATACCATGCGCTTGCTGGAGGATCTGCCACCCGATCACTCGATGACCCCCGAACAACTCCTGTTATCGAACAAGGAAAACCTCGATCGATTGTTGTCGGACGGATCGTTCGATGTGCTGGAGCAACCCTGTCTGTTCATCTACCAGCTCGATACCGGCGACCATGTGCAGACCGGAGTGGTCTGTGAGGTTCCGGTCAGTGAATATGAGCGCGGCGCCATGCGTAAACATGAAAACACTCGCAGCGACCGCGAGGACCTGCTGGCACAATACCAGATCGTAGTAGGTGCATCATCGAGTCCGATCTGCCTGACCTATAGCCAGAACCCGGATATTGACCACTGTGTCGGGCAGATCAGCGCAACCCGGCCGGAGCTGGAGTTTTCCGGCACAGATGGGGTTTGCCAGAGAATCTGGCGGATCACAGACGCGCAACTACAGGCGCAACTGGTCGCCCTGTTCGCTCCTGTCGAAACCACCTACCTGACCGATGGTCACCACCGCGCCGCCTCCGGTTACCGTTATGCCAGAATCATGCGCGACCAGTACGGCAACACCGGAGAGGAACCCTGGAACCAGCTACTGGTGGCCCTGTTCCCGGATAAACAACTCAAATTATTGCCCTTCCATCGTTGTGTCAAGGGGTTGAACGGTCTGACCGAATCTGCCATGGTCGCGGCTCTTACAACCTGTTTCGATGTTCACAAACTACCCGGTCAAACCTGCTTCGAGCCCACCCGGCACGGTGAGTTCGGTATGTATATGAACAATGTCTGGTATCAGCTGAATATCAAACCCGAATATATCAAGCAGGATGATCCGGTCGAATCCCTGGATGTAATGATTCTGCAAAACCTGATTCTCGACCCGATTCTGGGGATCACGGATATACGCAGCAATCCGCGCCTCGACTACATTGCCGGCATCAATGCGGCTGAGGAAATCAAGCGAAAATGCGAGGAAGGGTGGGACATTGTATTTGCCTGCCACGCCACCTCAATGAGTCAACTCATGGATGTGGCCGATTGCGGGGCGCTGATGCCACCCAAATCCACATATTTCGACCCCAAGTGCCGCTCCGGGATTTTCGTCCGGCTGAAACGGGTTTCACAAGACTCTGCCTGCGGATAAAACCGGGCACAACAGGCTCGCTCTCTCCGACTGTGGTCGTTTCAATGCTGTTCAGAGTCAATTCGCTCACATACCGGCAGGTCCAGAAGATAGCGCCTCAGACAATCCAACGCCAGTTCCACAGCTCCCAGCCGCACCCATTCAGGACTGCCCGGCAACCGGGATGTCCGGCTGACTCCAGTCTCGCCATCTGATATCGCAACCACAATATCCGCCGCGTATTTGCCGCCATCCTGTTTGTCCAACGGATTAAACAGCGTCACAAGGACATACGACGAGCCACCACGCGCGGCAATGGCATCAGCCAGGCAAACCGCCAACTGCCTGTCCGGCGTCCGGGATACCGGCTCTGTAATACCCGCGTACTTCAGCAATTGCCCGACATCAACCGAAACCACCCCGCTGGTTACACAGCCGGCGCTGTCCGTAGCACTCACCAGACGTGCGGTTACTCGACCCGCAGTGTGCATCTCCACAACATGGACGCTACGGCCAGTCTGTCGCAGCGCGTGGATGATCTCATCTTCCACCGACTGGTCATCCTCACACAGAACAAAGTTTCCCAACCGCTTCCTGACCTCAGTCTCCACCGGCGCAATTTTCTGATCAAGCCCTGTCTGTGAGTGCCCATGCAGCGTCAACTTGATCTCCAGCTGCGGATAGTGCGACTGAAAGCCGAGCTTGACCGAGCCGTCACCGACCAACGCCTCGACTCCATCCAGTATACGATCCGCCCGCGCCTCACCGATGCCGAATGTATGAAAGCGCTTGACCCTTGTGACGATTGGTTTACCGCGCATCTCCTGTAACCGGGGAAGAATCTGCTCCTCAAGCATACGCCGTAATTCCATCGGCACTCCCGGAGTAAAGAGAAACCGGGCGCCGCCAATCTTCATCATAAATCCGCAGGCAGTACCGACCGGATTGTCTATACATTGCGAACCAACCGGCAACATGGCCTGTTTGACATTGCTGGAAGGCATCTCCCGGCCTCTCGCTATATACCAGGCTTCAATCCGATCCAGCCACTGCCGGGACAGTTCGAGTCCGACCCCGGCTGCCTGCGCCGCCGCCTGTTGGGACAAGTCATCGACTGTCGGCCCCAGGCCGCCATTGACGATCACGACATCCGCCCTTTGCCCGGCCAGATGGAACGCACCGATCAGGCTGGCGAGATCATCACCCACCACGGTTCCCCACGTTGTGTTGAATCCGTTTTCAGTCAACCGCCTGGCAATATGACTGTAATTGGTATTGACCGTCTTGCCGGTCAGAATTTCATCACCCGTGCACAGAATTTCGATTTTCATGGGTCTCGCCCGATTGACATAAAGTGGCTAGTATCGGGCATCATGACCAATTGAACAACCTGCTTGAACTGCTGTGTAGCGAGCCAATGCGTTGACACGATACGTTATCGTGTTTTGCGGTCGCTTATGATCCATTGCCCTGATTAAAGAACGAACGATATTTTATCGTAGGGGAGGGTCTCCGTGCCCTCCCGCAAATGATCGGAGCAGGTATCAACGATAGCGGTCACCCACAGAGGGGCGACCCTACGATGAAGGGTGCGAGTCATGATGCGTAGGGGCGACCCTCTGTGGTCGCCCGCTTCATTTTCGTATGAGGATGTCGGCTGTGGATTCCCGTTTCCACGGGAATGACAGAGGGAACGCAAGTGCCTGTATGGGTCCACCACCTTTGGCACATGGACACGAATCCATGAAACCAGATCATTCCAACTCTTCGGAAATGGCTAAACAGGAGTTGACCGGCAGCCATAGGTAAAGGCCATTGGCAGATTTATTCACGACCTCAAGACCATACTGCTCATAGAAAGTTCTGACAGTATCATTCTTGGCATTGACAAACAAACCAATCACCGGAGCCGCCACGTCATACGCAATTGCAGTTCGACGTATTGTGTCCAGTAATAATTGCTCTCCCAGACGCTTCCCCTGATGGCGCTTGTCTACAGCCATTCGAACCAGTGTCAATACAGGCAACCGCCTCCGGGAAAAAGAATAAAGCCTGCTCTTTTCTGGAATATGCGAAGTCTCACCGTATACAAGTGTATGATACCCGAGGATTCGGGACGGGATGCTGGTATCCACCAACACCATCGTGCGAGAAAGTTCTCGCCGTGCGGACTGGGCAGCCTGGATCTGAAAAAATTGATTTAATTCCGATTGCCCGCAATCGAATCCTTTTCGGTCGTGGATATTTTTATCCAGTCGAACCAGAACTATCGGCATCATAAAATCCCTTTTGATCCTTGATTCTTCTGGCCGCCACCAGAAGTTTCCTGTTCGGTGCTGGAGGATTATCCAGTGCCTCAAAAACCCGGTCAGCCCCGTCAAGAGTCAATCGTATGGTTCTTGCCTGCTCAATCACCATGGTTGCCTTCGCTGTAACAGCCTCAACAACAAACTGAGACAAGGTGGCGCCGGACATCTGTGCAGCATTCTTGACCAACTCCTGTACATCCCGGGATACACGGGCAACCAGACGTACCTCTTTCGGCGCTACCGGGGACATTTCTTTTGCCTCATAAATTTAAAAATCAATCACACACAAAATGTATGCCATAACAGCACACAAATCAAGCAATCTTTTCCCAATACACTGTAGCGATCAAATGAATTGTCCGGTTGCGGGACGGCGCGGTAACCGAGGGCGATGGTGGCCAGGTCAATGGTCTGCTCCTCGGTCTCTCTCAAGATCAGGTCTTTGCAGAGATCAATAATACTTGATATTATGCATTTAAAATGCACAATATACACTTATGAAGTTTACCACCCATCCACAGTACGTAACTCGCTCACTGGAATCCGTCGTCATGAAGGCGGCCTCCGAGTTTCCAGCCGTGGTTCTGACCGGGCCACGTCAATCCGGCAAGACGACCCTGCTACAACATTTGTTTGGAAAGCGCTACCAGTATGTTTCACTGGAACTGCCGGATGTTCAGAATGCCGCTATGCAAGACCCACGCGGTTTCCTGGAACTGTACGCCTCACCCGTGATCTTCGACGAGGTACAATGCGCTCCTGACTTACTCCCCTACATTAAAGAAAAGATCGACTCGAATCGCCAGGAGAATGGTCAATACCTGTTGACCGGATCACAAAATCTGTTACTCGCTGAAAAGGTGACTGAGTCACTAGCGGGCCGTGCAGCCATGCTTCACCTGTTGCCACTCTCCCGGCGTGAAGCGGAGGGGCTGCCTCAACTGGCACTTGCCTGGGAACGCAAGCGCTTGTCAACTCCAGGATTGTCGCCTGGTTTCAATGAACTGTGGAAGAACTTCATACGTGGCGGATACCCGGAACTTGCCACGCAACCCAACCGGGATACTTCCCTTTGGCATGCCAGCTATGTCCAGACTTATCTTGAGCGGGACATCCGTACACTCCGTCAGGTCGGAGATCTAACCCAATATCAGAATTTCCTCCGGGTTCTGGCGGCCAGAAGCGCTCAGCTCCTGAATCTGACTGATGTCGCCCGGGACCTCGGCGTTGCGGTTAATACAATCAAAGCCTGGCTTTCCGTACTCGAAGCCACATTTCAGGTGATTGTGCTACGTCCCTACTTCGCCAACGTCGGGAAACGGCTCGTCAAAACCCCGAAAGTGTATTTCACAGATGTTGGCACTCTCTGCTACCTGGCTGGCCTCAAGGATCCGGAACACGCCGCTTCAGGCCCCATGGGTGGCGCCATCATGGAGACAGCGGTTTTATCCGAGATCATCAGGACGTTGACGCATCGGGGGGTAGCCCCACAGGTTTACTTTTGGCGGACCCGAGCCGGAACGGAGGTGGATTTCGTAGTAGAGACTGCCGGACGACTCATTCCCATTGAAGTTAAGTTATCCGCGACGCCCCGACCAGCCATGGCCACTGCCATCAAAACATTCCAGAAAGACATGCAAGGTACGGAAGTGCCCGGATACGTAGTACATCCAGGAGACATACACCTGCCCCTTGGCTCCAGAGTAGCTGCGCTACCTTTCACCAGCCTGTAGCATCACTCTTTCATGTGTTGAAATCCCGACTTACTCTGATCTCAATAATGTCAAGAGCACATGAGTTGTCCGGTTGCGGGACGGCACAGTGACCTTCCCCTACGATGAAGGTTGCGAGTCATGATGCGTAGGGGCGACCCTCTGTGGTCGCCCGCCTTATTTCCGTATGTAGATATCGGCTGTGGATTCCCGTTTCCACGGGAATGACAGAGAGTAGCCGCAGGTGCCATCAGCACCTGTATATAGAGACAACCCTGCCAGTTATTCGATAGTGTTTCCATAATCCATATGTTGGCAGGCCGCTATTATGATGCCTTTAAGGTTTCGATTCAATCATCTATTATGTTTTTATGATAGTGAATACCTCCATCGGCCAATCGAGCAATTAAAAAACACTATCGCGGTTTGCCTGCAGCAATTCTAATCCGCCGCGCCTTCAGGAAACCGCGCTATTATTCCCCGCGCCCTGTAATCGCGCTGGTTGCGCTTATCCCTGTAGCTCACCGTATATACCGACCTTCCCAAGTCCTGCCGTCCGGGTCTGTGATTGTCCAGTGCCCGTGTCGCTTGTCGTTCACATACTCGCCTTCGTAAACCTGGCCGTCCGGGAACCAGGTTACTGTTTTCCCGTGAAATACCTTATAGCCGTCTGGGGTCTTTATAGTTCGGCCTTCCGTAACCATGCCGTCCGCTCGTTTGATTACTTCCGCGCTTGCGGCCAGTGGCATGATAGCAATGCCACAACCGCCAGTATTTTCAATTTCATTGTCTGCATCATCCCCCCGTGATTATTTGTTGATAACGCGCTATTAGTCCTCTATTCTGTGCCCGTCTCTATACCGTACTTCCTCAACCGTACCATCTGGGGATTGCATCACCCAATGCCCGTTCATCTTACCGTCTACAAGCTGGCCTTCTATAACCGTACCATCCGGGATTTTTATTACCCAATGCCCGTTCCTCTTGTCGTCTACAAGCTGGCCTTCCTCAACAATACCATTCGGGAATTTTAGCACCCAATGCCCGTTCATCTTGCCGTCTACAACCGGGCCTTCCTCAACCTTACCATCCGGCCATTTCACCACAAAACGCCCGTTCTTCTGGCCGTCTACAAACGGGCCTTCCTCAACCTTACCATCCGGCCATTTCGCCACCCAATGCCCGTTCTTCTGGCCGTCTACATACGGGCCTTCATCAACCCGTCCATCCGGCGATTTCAGCACCCAATGCCCATTCCTTACGCCGTCTACAAGCGGGCCTTCCTTAACAATACCATCCGGGGATTTCAGCACCCAATGCCCGTTCATCTGGCCGTCTACAACCGGGCCTTTTCCAACCGTACCATCCGGGGATTTCACCACCCAATGCCCGTTCCTCTTGTCGTCTACATACGGGCCTTCCGAAACCGTACCATCCGGGGATTTCACCACCCAATGCCCGTTCATCTGGCCGTCTACAACCGGGCCTTCCATAACCGTGCCGTCCAATAGCCTGATCACTTCCCACTTGTCGGTTTTTTCTTCATCATACCCACCCGGGACGCAACCCGCCAGCATTAACACAAAACCCGCCATTATCAGGCTTTTAACTTGGTTCATTTTTGAATCCTCGATTATTGGTTGAACCGGGAATATACCCGGCTTGGCACTACTGGACAATCACGCCGTCCCGCTCCATTTCTGCCTGTAACTGTTCCATGCCCTTACCTTGCCCGATAGCCGGTCGATTGCTGGCCGGGTCGATGGTCTGCCCCTGGGTCTCTGCCAGGCTGTCTGTATCAAGGCTTCAATCATCATTGATCGGCTTGCCCGGTGCAGTCGCGCCAAGTCGTCTGCGTTCTTGGTCTCTCTGTATCAATCGCCCCGACATTCATACCAACAACCCTTTTCGACGGTAATCTCAAGCAGTTAATGGCCTGAACATGGTTGGATTATACCTCTTTCATCTATCGGCGTAGTGTGCAACCATACTTGCACTCGTATCTTCGGAATCCACTGGAACACGAAAAGTCACTCGACATAACTTCAATATATCGAACCCGATATCAAGGAAACTAATACCATGAGTAACAGCGCTAACGAGAAATCGGAACCAAAGATTTGCCCGGAGTGTAACCACGTATTCCAGGGTAATGGTTGGGTTGGGATAGACGCTCATTGGCGGTCAAAGCATGAAGATGTGATGCCTTACAAGAAGGCATGGCCTCTTTTGAGGGACGGGAAATACAAGGTTCGTGGGCACTAACGACCTATCCCACGACTATTTATGCAAGATACCTTATACCCTTAATAATTATGACCGTGCAATCACTCTTCAACACACAATCATTCACAGCATACGGTGTCGACAGTTGTCGCGCTGGCTGGTTCTTTGTCGCCTTGAAGCCTTGTGGAGAAATCCATTCAGATATTGTTGGAACTATCGAGGAATTGGTAAAGACGGTGGACAACTCAGATCGTATCTTCATCGACATTCCGATTGGATTACCAGCCGGAAGTGAAGAAAGAGAATGTGATCTGGTTGCTCGCAAATTACTTAGGTCCCCTCGGGCAAGTAGCGTCTTTCGAGCACCAGTGCGGGAGGTACTTTCCGCACTCACATACGACGAGGCCAAACAGGCAAGCCAGGAAGCAACGGGCAAAAAAATCTCAAAACAAACATGGGCTATTGTGCCCAAAATCAAGGAAGTCGACACTCTGCTACAAGAACACCGCAAGGCACGAAATATCATCCGTGAAGTTCACCCCGAAATTTGCTTCTGGGCGCTTGCGGGACAAAGACCTATGACCACGAGCAAGAAAAAACCAAAGGGTTTTTGTGAGCGCATTACTGTATTGAAAAGTGTTCGACTCTCTGCAGAAGAGGAAGTAAGAAAAATAATGGATCAATTTAAACGCAAGGATGTCGCACGGGATGACATACTGGATGCACTAGTCGCCGCTATCACTGCATCGAAAAAACTATCTTCACTACAAACGATTCCACCACAGCCGAAAAATGACTGTTTTGATCTGCCAATGGAAATGGTCTACGTTTCTAATGGGGTGACCTAATAGCACATAAACTGTCCGATCACGGGACGGCACAGTGACCGTCCCCTACGATGAAGGTTGCGAGTCATGATGTGCGTAGAGCCGTACGGGTCCACCACCTTTGGCACATGAACACAAATCCATGAAACCAGATCATTCCAACTCTTCGGAAACGGCTAAACAGGAGTTGATCGGCAACCATAGGTAAAGGCCATTGGCAGATTTATTCACGACCTCAAAACCATACTGCTCATAGAAGGATCTGACAGCATCATTCTTGGCATTGACAAACAAACCAATCACTGGAGCCGCCACGTCATACGCAATTGCAGTTCGACGTATTGTGTCCAGTAATAATTGCTCTCCCAGACGCTTCCCCTGATGGCGCTTGTCTACAGCCATTCGAACCAGTGTCAATACAGGCAACCGCCTCCGGGAAAAAGAATAAAGCCTGCTCTTTTCTGGAATATGCGAAGTCTCACCGTATACAAGTGTATGATACCCGAGGATTCGGGACGGGATGCTGGTATCCACCAACACCATCGTGCGAGAAAGTTCTCGCCGTGCGGACTGGGCAGCCTGGATCTGAAAAAATTGATTTAATTCCGATTGCCCGCAATCGAATCCTTTTCGATCGTGGATATTTTTATCCAGTCGAACCAGAACTATCGGCATCATAAAATCCCTTTTGTTCCTTGATTCTTCTGGCCGCCACCAGAAGTTTCCTGTTCGGTGCTGGAGGATTATCCAGTGCCTCAAAAACCCGGTCAGCCCCGTCAAGAGTCAATCGTATGGTTCTTGCCTGCTCAATCACCATGGTTGCCTTCGCTGTAACAGCCTCAACAACAAACTGAGACAAGGTGGCGCCGGACATCTGTGCAGCATTCTTGACCAACTCCTGTACATCCCGGGATACACGGGCAACCAGACGTACCTCTTTCGACGCTACCGGGGACATTGCTCTTGCCTCATAAATTTAAAAATCAATCACACACAAAATGTATGCCATAACAGCACACAAATCAAGCAATCTTTTCCCAATACACTGTAGAGAGCAAATGAATTGTCCGGTCGCGGGATTTATATCTGAAAATCTTTTTGCAGATTGGTCCAATGAGTCCTGAGTCTATTCTTGTGCCTGTCATTCATGGGCAATTCTATTATTTTTTTCGGCCATAAACTTCGGGCATTTTCCATAGTATCATCAAGGTGCGGTTTCACTGCACGCCATGGGATACCTGCCCGTTTCGCCCAAGCCTCAAAGTTTGCAAAAGTCACCTCATACCAGTTTTTCGTCTTCCCCATATTAAGCGCGTAACACTTCTCACCATCAATATAAACATGGGTAGTGACGATGTCATAAGCAGGGGAAAGCTGTGGGGTGGTTTTATCTGAATAGAGCAGGCTCCAGTTCTTCAGATGTGCATCACCATTGGCGAGCAGGATATTAACCAATAACCGTCTGGCCAATTGTTGTGTGTCTGCTAATCCATCGCCAGAGAAGTTATAAAGAATTCTTCCTATTTGTTCGTAGTTGGCAGAGCCATATTTTTCATGAGGGTATTTCACCAATACCTGAGCAAAATCTTCCGTATGAATTCGCTGACCTGCATTGCGGTCGAAGCGCTTTATAGCAAATGCCAGTTTTTCATCCGGCAATTTAATTTGTGGCAAATTATCAAGTTTATCTAATTCAACCAGCTTTATTTCAGGTATATCAACGCCTGCCAGGGATGCCAATGTCATCGCTGTGAACTCATTGACGGGCACATCTTCATATTGGGTTGAAGGGGTCTTGATAATCCAGTCACCAAGGGTATCGCCTTGCGCCAGATTGTAGCGACCCTCCTTTTCCTTCATCGAAAATTTCATCTGTACGCCAGCCAAAGAAAATCTTTTCTCATCAGTAACTTTCCCGAATTTAACGACTTTAGCCTTACCATGCACAGACAGGATACTATCTGACACTTCATCTGGTTCCATAGGCTCAGCAACCAACGCACCGGGCAAATCCTGCCCCAGATACGAAAGAATATGGAGTTCGTTATCGATATGTACCTTGAGACCGTATGCTATCCATTCTCGTAGCGCCCCCTCTGGCAACAAATTGGATAATGTGGGGTGCAATCTCTGGGTTCGCACCCAGGGTTGTAACATCAACTTGTCCGAGCGCGGAAATCCTGGATGAGTAATTAAACTAAACGTCGGGCGACCTGCATCAAATTTGAACTCGTCCACAAAGCTCAATATATTTCGCCCGTTCTGAAAGCCAACCAGATAACCAACCAGCCTTCCGTGCAAAGTCAACCTCAGCACACTGATTTCATCTGCACTACCGCTATTCATTCATCGTCCCCCAATAGTCCTTGCCATGGATCATCAATCAGGCTTTTCTTTCCACTGCCCTTTGCTTGTTCTGACGACTTTTTCCCTGGCTCTACATCTGCAAGCACAGACAGTACAGCGTTCAGCTTTTCTTTTGGAACAAGCATCAGTTCGCTGTCAAGACCTCTGGCAATCAGACCCAGGGTATCCAGCCTGGGGTTTCCTCTGGACTCCAGACGCTGGTATTGCTGACGGGATATGCCTGCACGCAACATCATATCGTTTTGCTTAAGCCCCAATGCCAATCGTCTTTTTTTCAATTGCCGGAGTAAAGGATCCATCATTATATACATAGAAGTTGCTTTTTCAGGAAAAAGAAATATATTAGTTTCTTTCTCCTGAAAAAGCAACCTGTTAATTGCTATTTGTAGCGAGCAAATGAATTGTCCGGTTGCGGGACGGCACGGTGACCGTCCCCTACAATGACGGTTGCGAGTCATGATGCGTAGAGCCTGCCCCCGGCCCCCGATCAGGTCGAGGGCAGGCATTGATCGGGGGGAGCGATCCTCTGTGGTCGCCCGTTTCATTTTCGTATGTAGATGTCGGTTGTGGATTCCCGCTTCCACGGGAATGACAGAGGAAACGAAAGTGCTATCAAAATCTGTAGGTAGCGACAACTTAACTGGTTTTTTTGATACCTTCGTTTTTCTTCTCAATGTAGATTGCGATTTTATGATAGTGTTTACATCTATCCTGTCAATCAAGTAATTAAAACACTATCGTGAATTGTATTCAGGAAAAGTGACCCGCCGCACCTTCAGGAGACTACGCTATTATTCCGCGCCCTGTAATCTCGCTGGTTGCATTATCTCGTTGGTTCTCGGCTGCCGTCCGGGTATGTAATCACCGCCTGCCGTCTACCTTACCGTCCGGGTACTCGATCACCGCTTGCCCATGTGCCTGGCCGTCTACATAGTCGATTGTCTCAACCTTACCGTCCGGCCATTTGCTCACCTGTTGCCCGTGCGCCTGGCCGTCTACAAATGGGGTTGTCGTAACCGTACCGTCCGCCCATTTGATCACCTGTTGCCCGTGTATCTGGCCGTCTACAAACGGGACTGTCGCAACCGTACCATCCGGCTCTTTGATCACCGCTTGCCCGTGTCGCTGGCCGTCTACATACGGGGTTGTCCTAACCCTACCGTCCGGCCATTTGATCACCTCCTGCCCGTGTCGCTGGCCTTCTACATAGTCGATTGTCGTAACCTTACCGTCCGGGGATTTGATCACCACTTGCCCGTGTTCCTTACCGTCTACATACGGGGTTGTCTTAACCCTACCATCCGGGTACTCGGTCACCATTTGCCCGTGTGCCTTACCGTCTACATAGTCGGTTGTCGTAACCCTACCATCCGGGCCCTTGCTCACCATTTGTCTGTGTAGCTGGCCATCTACAACCGGGGTTGTCTGAACCGTGCCGTCCGAGTATTTGGTCACCTTCTGCCCGTGTAGCTGGCCGTCTACAAAGTCGGTTGTCGTAATCGTACCGTCCGGGTATTTGGCTACTGTTTGCCCGTGTCGCTGGCCTTCTACATACGGGGCTGTCACAACCACACCGGACGGGAGTTTTATCACCATTTGCCCGTGTTCCTTGCCGTCTACATACGGGGTTGTCGTAACCGTACCGTCCGGATCTTTGACCACTTTTTGCCCGTGTGCCTGGCCGTCTACATACGGGACTGTCGTAACCGTACCGTCCGGGTACTCGATCACTTTTTGCCCGTGTATCTGGCCGTCTACATACGGGACTGTCCCAACCGTACCATCCGGCTCTTTGATCACCGCTTGCCCGTGTCGCTGGCCGTCTACATACGGGACTGTCGTAACCGTGCCGTCCGGATCTTTGGTCACCGTTTGCCCGTGTGCCTGGCCGTCTACATACTGGATTGTCTGTGCCGTACCGTCCGGGTGTTTGATCACTTTTTCCCCCGTACCGTCTGGGAATTTGCCCACCATTTCCCCGTGTTTCTGGCCGTCTACATAGTCGATTGTAAAAACCGTACCGTCCGGGTATGTCAGCGTCCATTTACCGTATCGCTCACCGTATACCATCATGCCTTTATCAACCCTGCCGTCCGGGTGCCAGATTACTGTTTTCCCGTGAGGAACCTGGCCGTCCGGGGTGTCTATAGTTCGGACTTCTACAACCCTGCCGTCCTCTAATTTGATCACTTCCGCGGTCCCGGCCAGTGGCATTATCAACAATGCCAGAGTCGCCAGTATTTTCAATTTCATTGTTGTATCATCGTTATTGGTCGAACCGGGAATATACCCGGCTTGGCGCTACTGGACAATCAAGCCGTCCCGCTCCATTTCTGCCTTTACCTGTTCCATGCTCTTACCTTGCCCGGTGGCCGGTCGTCTCCTACCCGAGTTTTCTGAACCGAGTGTTTCTTTTTGTGGCGAAGGTTTTATCACCAGACACGACTGCTTGAGCACATCTGTGCCCTTTGCCCAGCCAGTACGCATCATCATAGCCCCGAGAATGTTGGAAATTTCATCCCCCTCACCCACCGCCACATCCGACTTGATTGGATTCCCGGTTTTAAGTCTCTTGTTCAACTCTTGGACTGCTGACTCGGCGGCGTCAATATGCGGCTGTTTCCCACTGACAAACGCTTCAAAGAGTAGTAATTGGCGCGACATGGTTTCGTCATGCGGCCAGCCCTGCCACTCCATGGTAGCGACCGCGTCCGGGACTGCTTCCGTAGACCACGGAGCACATAAGGCACCACCACTGTGGATGTGACAAGGACTGTAGCACCAGCCCCGGCTGAAAACGGTTTGTTGCCTTCTCCATTTCGCCCGTTTGTCAGGGGCACTGCTTCATCTCGCTTCGGTACGAACATGGGTGCTTCGAACCCGAGTGCCAGAGGGGCATCCTTAAGAGCGTCTGCGAATACCCGTATACCTTCGTCCAGATCATTCCCGGTTTTTGTCATAGTTCCGTCGACCGCCCACCCGATGTTGCCTGCTGATGGGCTCCCTATATCGATTACTCCGACATTCATATCCGATAATCTTTTTGACGCTGGGGTCGGAACATGATTGAATTATATCCCGTTCATCTGTCGGTTTGTGGATTAGCGGGATACTTGTAGTGGATTCCTGCCTCTGCAGGAATGACAGGGTGCTGCCAGACGATCATCGTGACGCGCTTGGGTTGTTCTGGTCTGTCGCAGGAAGTCTTTGTGAAAGATTTTCTACCTTGATCCGGTTTGCTGCCTTCATTGCCTGCGCTAAATCGTAAGTAGCTTGAAGCCGGTACCAGGTATTAGCGCCACCACCGAACGCCTTGTCGAGACGAATAGCCATCTCGGGCGAAATCCCGGATCGGCAATTCACAATGTCCGAAAGCTGCTTGCGGCTGACACCCAATTTGTGCGCCGCTTCCGTCACACTTAGATTCAATGGCTCCAGACAATCGTGTCGAACGGACAGGCCCGGATGGGGTGGGTTCATCATCGGCATTTATCAGTTCCTCTAATGGTAGTCAATCAAGTTCACATCCCAGGCATTTCGCCCTTTGAGGCAAATCTCCAAAGTATCAAAAGCAAATGTATCAGAAAAATTACCGCCTTATAAAAATAACAACTATATAATGGAGACTGTGATTAATCAGAGATTCCTCAACCATCATGTTTCACATCGGAATTGATCTCGCCTGGGCAGAGAAAGCCGGGGGAAAGACGAATGAGTCCGGTATCGTAATGCTGGATCCGGCTGGCAAAGTCGTGGCAGCCGGATGGACTGTTGGAATTGACGAGACTGTGGCTTGGCTGGACTACCATGTTTTGTCAGATGCGCTCCTGTTCGTCGACGCACCACTCGTCGTCAACAACGACAACGGACAGCGGCTCTGTGAAAAACAGGTCGGGCAACGTTATGGACGCTGGCAGGTCTCTGCTAACTCCACCAATAGTCGGTCTCCTCGCCTGGCCGGAGTAGATCTTCTTGACCGTCTCAGAGCTTACGGATGGATGTACCACGATGGTATCGGTGGCCCGCCTGTCAATCCGGGTCGGTTCGTCAGCGAGTGCTATCCTTACACTGCAATCGTTGGTGCCTGCGAACTCGGCTATAAAAACGAACGCCCTCGGTACAAGCGCAAACCAAGAAACATGTCCACGAAGGACTTTCACCCGTTACGCGCAGCTGAATGCGATGAACTCATCCGGCGCGTGGCTCTTTTGAAGAATGCAGACCCACCGATGGATATTTGCACACATCCTGAAACGCGCAGTCTTGTTGAGGAGAGGTCACCTTCCGCCAATAAGGATTATAAACACCGCGAGGACCTGCTTGACGCAGCGTTGTGCACCTGGACTGCTGCACTTTGGAGTCGATGGGGAGAAAATCGGTGTCAGGTACTCGGATGCGATGACACGCCTGCCAACGGCGCACGGGCGACCATCATTGCACCGGCACGCCCGGAACAGAGACCATAGACCACGTTAAATCACCAGAAAAGCCAAGCGGCGCAGGATAGAGAAATTATCATCGCCGTGAGACGAATGAGCGGTTTGATATGAGTGAAGACATTGAGAGGGGGAAAGCTGGCCAGCTCTTTGAGGATTTCCTCAAGGAGCAGGACACACTTGAGGAAACTACCGAACGGGCCATCAAGCGCGTGCTTGCTTATCAACTTGCCACCGAAATGAAACGGAAAAATATAACCAAGACCGAAATGGCCCAGCGTCTGGATACCAGCCGATCACAACTCGACCGACTGCTTGACCCGGAAAAGGACAATGTGACCCTGGCTACCCTGGTGCGTGCAGCGAGAGCAGTTGGCCGCACATTGCACCTGGAACTGCAATAATATTAAAAGCAAATGAATTGTCCGGTTGCGGGACGGCACAGTGACCGTCCCCTACGATGACGATTGCGAGGTATGATGCGTAGGGACGACCCTCTGTGGTCGCCCGCTTTATTTTCGTATATAGATGTCGGTTGTGGATTCCCGTTTCCACGGGAATGACAGAGAGTAGCTACAGGTGCTATCAGAACCTGTAGGTAGCACAACTCAATCTGTAATTTTGATACCTTATAGTTTCTTATCAATATAGATTGTGATCTTATGATAGTGTTTGTATGTCTATCGATCAAGCAATTAAAAACACTATCTCGGACTGCCTTCAGGAAACCTGACCCGTCGCGCCTTCAGTAAAACCCGCTATCGGTCACTCTATCAAGTGACCGTATCTATACCGTACTTCCTTAGCCTTGCCGCTCGGCTCCTTGATCACCCAATACCCTGTCTTCTTGCCGTCTACATAAGGCCCTTCTGCAATCCCACCATCTGGCCATTTCTCCACCCAATGCCCGTTCTTCTGGCCGTCTACAATCGGGCCTTCCCAAACCGCACCATCCGGGAATTTGATCACCCAACGACCGTTCACCTGGTTGTCTACATACGGCCCCTCCCAAACCGTACCAGACGGGAGTTTGACCGCCCAATGCCCGTTCTTCTGGTCGTCTACATACGGGCCTTCCCAAACCGCACCGTCCGAGTGTTTCTCCACCCAATGCCCGTTCCTCTTGTTGTCTACATACGGGCCTTCCATAACCATACCATCTGGCCATTTCTCCACCCAATGCCCGTTCTTCTGGCCGTCTACAATCGGGCCTTCCATAACCGCACCGTCCGGGAATTTGATCACCCAACGACCGTTCATCTGGTTGTCTACATACGGCCCCTCCCAAACCGTACCAGACGGGAGTTTGACCGCCCAATGCCCGTTCTTCTGGTCGTCTACATACGGGCCTTCCCAAACCGCACCGTCCGAGTGTTTCTCCACCCAATGCCCGTTCCTCTTGTTGTCTACATACGGGCCTTCCATAACCATACCATCTGGCCATTTCTCCACCCAATGCCCGTTCTTCTGGCCGTCTACAATCGGGCCTTCCATAACCGCACCGTCCGGGAATTTGATCACCCAACGACCGTTCATCTGGTTGTCTACATACGGCCCCTCCCAAACCGTACCAGACGGGAGTTTGACCGCCCAATGCCCGTTCTTCTTATCGTCTACTATCGGACCTTCATCAACCCTGC
Organism: Arenicellales bacterium; assembly: GCA_965116335.1. Lineage (GTDB taxonomy): Bacteria > Pseudomonadota > Gammaproteobacteria > Arenicellales > Poriferihabitantaceae. The sequence continues at coordinate 2,567,909 of OZ220677.1, read as the reverse complement.
CATCCACCCATTTCTCCACCCAATGCCCGTTTTTCTGATCGTCTATATACGGGCCTTCCCAAACCTCGCCGTCCGCCCATTTCTCCACCCAATGCCCGTTCTTCTCACCGTCTACATACAGGCCTTCCCGAACCATACCATCCGGGTATTTCTCCGCCCAATACCCGTTCATCTGATCGTCTATATACGTGCCTTCCCAAACCTCGCCATCCGCCCATCTCTCTATCCAACGCCCGTTCATCTTGCCATCTACATACGGGCCTTCCATAACCGTACCATCCGCCCATGTCTCCACCCAATACCCGTTCTTCTCGCCATCTACTAACGTGCCTTCCCAAACCGCACCATCCGGGAGTTTGATCACCCTCCGGCCGTCCGGTACTCTGTCCATTGGCGCATCTCCTGTTGTGACCATCTTTCGATTCCTCGATACTGGATCAAATCCGGAATATACCCGGCGCAGGTTCAATCTTCCAAACCAAGTTCCTGTTCTACTTCGGAAAGGGTGTGGGTGGTTTCCTCTCCGCTTCGGACACGCTCAAGAGCCTGCTCGGCCCAATAGACATCTTCCATGTCGGCAATAGTGTTATGGGGTATCTTTGCTAACAATAGTACGGTCGCCAATAATAGAGAAGCCTGCCCCCGCCATCAGTCCCGGCTGATGGTGAATTCCAGTTGGTCGTTTTTGCAGGTTACGGTTACTTGTCCGCCTTTCTTTAATTTCCCGAACAACAATTCTTCGGCCAGAGGCTGCTTGATTTGCTGTTGAATGACGCGGGCCATTGGTCTGGCGCCCATGTTGGCGTCGTAGCCTTTTCTGGCCAGCCATTTGATGGCTGATTCCCGAACCTCCAGGCTGACCTGTTTCTCAGCCAGTTGCTGCTCCAGCTCCATGATGAACTTCTTCACGACATGGATGATCGTCTTGTTGTCCAGGCCATCGAATCGAATGATATTGTCCAGCCGATTGCGGAACTCCGGGGTGAAGGTTTTCTTGATGGCCGCCATATCGTCCGTGCTGTTGTCCTGTTGCACAAAACCCATGGATTCTCGCAGGGATTGCTCCGACCCGGCGTTGGTGGTCATGACGATGATCACATTCCTGAAATCAGACTTCCGGCCATTGTTGTCGGTCAGGCTGCCGTAGTCCATCACCTGCAGCAGAATATTGAAGATATCCGGGTGGGCCTTTTCGATTTCATCCAGCAGCAGAACCGAATGCGGGTGCTTGTTGATCGCATCGGTCAGCAGGCCGCCTTGATCAAACCCGACATAGCCCGGTGGTGCTCCGATCAGTCTTGATACGGTATGGCGCTCCATATATTCGGACATGTCGAAGCGGATAAACTCGATACCCAGTGTGCTGGCAAGCTGTTTGGTGACCTCGGTCTTGCCGACTCCGGTCGGGCCAGAGAACAGAAAGGATGCAATCGGTTTCTCGGTATTACCCATTCCGGCTCGTGCCATCTTGACCGAAGAGGCCAGCGCGGTAATGGCGGCATCCTGCCCGAAAACCATCATTTTCAAATCACGCTCAAGAGTTTTGAGCGATTTCAAATCCGAGCTCGATACGTGTTTTGAGGGGATGCGGGCAATGTCGGAAATCATGTTTTCAACTTCCTTGACTCCGATGGTTCTCCTGCGTGCCTTGCCTTCATCCAGTCGGGTTTTGGCGCCCGCCTCATCAATTACATCGATCGCGGTATCCGGGAGCTTGCGGTCAGACAAATAACGCGCCGAAAGCTCTACCGCAGAGCGTAACGCTGGCTGGGTATACTTGACGTCGTGGTGCTTTTCAAACCGGGCTTTCAATCCCCGCAATATATCCACCGCTTCATCCACACTGGGCTCTACGATGTCGATTTTCTGGAATCTTCTGGATAATGCCCGGTCTTTCTCAAATATCCCCCGGTACTCCTTGTAGGTCGTTGAACCGATACATTTCAGGTCGCCGGATGCCAGCACGGGCTTGAGCAGGTTGGATGCGTCCATCACTCCGCCAGAGACTGCGCCAGCACCGATTATGGTATGAATTTCATCAATAAACAGGATCGCTCCCGGTTCATCGTCGAGCGCTTTCAAGACCGCCTTCAATCTCTGTTCAAAGTCACCCCGATACTTCGCACCAGCCAGCAAGGCACCCATGTCGAGACTGTATATCGTGCTTTCACCCAGTACTGAAGGGGCTTCATTCAACACGATCTTGCGAGCCAGGCCTTCCGCAATAGCGGTCTTGCCGACCCCCGCTTCACCGACGAACAGCGGGTTGTTTTTCCTGCGCCGACAAAGAATCCGGACTGCACGGTCGAGTTCTTTTTGTCGGCCGATCAGTGGATCAATTTTCCCGTCCATGGCCAGCTTGTTCAAGTTAATCGTATAGGCTTCCAGCGGGCCTTCCGGTTCGTCTTCCGGTTGTTCGACATGGGGTTCATCCCCCTGCTCAGGAGAAGGCAGACGACCCGGCTCGGAAATTTTTGTGACTCCGTGTGATATGAAGTTGACCACATCGTAGCGGGTTATTTCCTGCTGACTCAGGAAGTAGACCGCATAGGACTCTTTCTCACCGAATACGGCAACCAGAACGTTATTGCCTCTGACTTCCTTATTGCCCGAACTCTGCACATGCATGATGGCCCGTTGTAATACTCTTTGGAATCCCATGCCCGGTTGCGGTTCGTCGTCTCCGGAAACAACAGCAATCTCGGATTTCAGATATTCGGACAGAGCGTTGCGGAGTTTCTCGATATTACCTCCGCAAGCAACCAGAGTACGTCTGGTTTCCCGGTCTTCAAGCAGGGAAAGCAGGAGATGTTCAACCGTGATTATTTCATGGCGTTCTTTGCGGGCCAGGGATACGGCATGACCTAATGCGATTTCAAGTTGTTCTGAAAGCATCGGATATCCTCATTGCCACCAGTTCACGCCCGTTCCAGAGTGCACTGCAACGGGTGCTGGTTCTCAGTAGCGAAATTCATGACCAGGCGCACCTTGGTTTCAGCGATCTCGCGTGGAAAGACACCACAAACTCCGATGCCCTTTATATGCACTTGCAACATGACCCGTTCCGCCTGTTCCTGATTCATTGCAAAATAACGCATCAGCAAATAGACCACGAACTCCATCGGAGTGTAATCGTCATTGAGCAGCAGAACCTTGTATAACGGGGGCTTTTTCGGTTTGGCGGCAGACTTTTCTACAACCAGTCCGGCACCGGAAGAAGGCTTCTGATTAGAAGGCACCGCCACCACATCCCCCGCAGGCGCCGCTGCCGCCAACAGCCTGAAAGACGTTGTTGAAAACAAATGTCGCATTGACTCCGTCATCCACATAATCCACCTCGGCACCCTCAAGAAAGCTCAGTGCGAAAGGGTCAACCACCAGCTGGAAACCATTGTCGTCGTTCATCGCGCTATCCATGGCTTCCGCTTTTTCCGTGAAGGTCATGCCGTAGTTCATACCGGAGCAGCCGCCGCCGGACACATAAATCCTGACCGCTGACGCATCCCCGTTGGTATCGTTGATCAGCTTGGATATTTTATCTTTTGCCGCATCCGTAACCACCAGATCGGACTCGGTTAGAATCTGACTATATTCACTCATATTGCAATCCTCTGTAAAATTCTCTGTAAAATCCTCTATTGAACCAGGCGGTATTATCTATATAGTGATATTGTATACAATATCAAGCAATCAACAACCCTGAAATCTGTCACCGAACCACTTACGGCATGACCATCACGCCATTTTACAGACTCTATCCATACCAAAGCCGACCATGACACATACTGTTCACTGCGTATTCTTCAACAAGCAGTCTGAAGGCCTGGACAAACCACCCTATCCGGGGGAGCTTGGCCAGCGGATTTACCACAACATATCCCGTGATGCCTGGCAACAATGGCTGGAAAGATCGGTAATGATCATCAATGAATATCAACTCAATTCTGCCGACCTTGCAAATCAAAACCTGATCGAGAAGCATCTGGTCGGGTTTTTGTTCAACGAAGGCGAATACGGACGCTCAGCCCCGCAAGGCTTCAATCCAGCCTGAATCGAGCAAATAGTCAGCGGCTGGCGTGAGAAAAAAGCCGGAAGAAATTATCCGTGGTTGACTGGGCCAGTTCTTCTAGCGGCACGGACAAAAAGTCGGACAGGAACTGCGCCGTGTGACGCACAAAACCCGGCTCATTGACCTTTCCGCGATGGGGCACGGGCGCAAGATATGGGCTGTCGGTTTCGATCAACATTCGATCGATCGGTGTTTTCCGGGCAACCTCCCGCAGCGACTGTGCATTTTTGAATGTCACAATACCGGAGAACGAAATATAAAAGCCAATATCCAATGCCCTTCTGGCTGTTGCCCAATCTTCAGCGAAACAGTGCATCACACCACCACAATCCCCGGCTTCCAGGGCCTCCAGCATATCCATGGTATCGTCGGCGGCTGCACGGGTATGAATGATCAGCGGTTTGCCGGATTCCCGGGCGGCATGGATATGATTCTCAAATCGCTTTTTTTGCCAGGGCGCGTCTCCCTCGTTCCTGAAATAATCGAGACCGGTCTCTCCAATCGCGATCACGTCGGGATTGCGGGCCAGGTCAAGCAGGTCGGCGCACTCCGGCTCCAGACAGTCCGTATAGTTGGGATGCACTCCCACCGATGAGAAAATATTGTCATATTGCCCGGCCAGCTTCTCGATTTGCGGGTAATCCTCCAGATTGACCGATACACACAACATATAATCGACCTGATTCTGCTTCGCCCGTAGCATTAACCCCTCAATATCCTGGCACAGAGGGTCAAAGTTGATATGGCAATGGGAATCTACGAGCTGCATGGGAATCAAGTCTTCGGCACTATTTTTTGCAGAGTCAGCAACAAATCCTCAATCGCAAGTTGCTGATTCAACGGATCGCGGGAAATACGGCGATAACGGTTTATTCTATCATAAAGCTGATACAGTCTCTCAATGGAGGCGTTCACACAGTGCGCCTCACATCCATGCACCCAGTCCGGCTTCACTTCAGTCTGCCGCCATTTGACCAGATCAATAACAGACTGCTGCAACCAGGTAAGTATTCGACCGAAATCCATTTTTGATAATTGGCTGGCCAGTTCCAGAGCGGCAACACGCCCTGACAACAGGCCGGTTAATCCTTTCAGATAAGTCCTGTGCATCTCAAGCAATCCTTCATCTGCCAGGGTTTTCGCATCCACCGGACCACCAGAAGCGAGTTTCAGGGCAATCGGGGCAGACTCCCCGGCCACTTCCTGCTCAAGCCAGCCCAGTGCGGTTTCACGGTCAGGGGTCGCCAGAACATGGCTCATGCAACGACTCCGTATGGTGGCGGGTAGCCGGTCAGGCTCGGCAGTAACCAGCACAAACAGAGCCCCGGAGGGAGGCTCTTCGAGCAATTTCAACAGTGCGTTGGCCGCATTCGTATTCATCGCGTCCGCTGGCAGGATCAACGCAACCCGATTCGCGGAAATATGCGAATGGGTTGCAAACCGTTCAATCAGCAGACGGATTTGATCTATCGAAATAATTTGTCCCGGTTTCGCTTTCCGCTCCCTGCTGTCGTGATAACGATCACTGTATCGGGAAATCAGCGTGCACCGACCCTTCACGGCTTCGGACTGCGTCGTCAGAACATGAAAATCAGGATGCGTTGCGGCTGTGAAAAGACGACAATTCCGGCATTGACCACACGGCTCGCATGACTCCGGCGTAGTCTGGTCACAAAGCAGGTGCTGGCAGTATTGCACTGCGAACTCGCGTTTGCCGATACCAGAGCGTCCGCTTAACAATATCCCGTGATGGGATTGCCCGGGGTTACGGGTTATACGACTCCAGTCTGTTGTCTGCCACGGGTAAATCATGCTCAATGTCCGGCTCAGGTTGCAGATGATCGGGATTCGAGGATGGACTCGACATGACCCATCAAAACATCCTGAATCTGTGCGATACTGTAACTCGAATCCACCAGTTTTATACGCTCAGGGTATCGACGCGCACGGTCTTGATAGGCGCGGCGAACCGACTCCTTGAATGCGGTGTCCTCCTGTTCAAACCGATCCAGTTGATCTTGCCGACTGCGGGTGCGGCTCAAGCCTACCTCCACCGGCACGTCAAAAACCAATGTCAGGTCCGGCTGATAACCGTTTTGCACCCACTCCTCAAGCGTCTCTATCCGGTTCTCGTCCACTCCCCGGCCCCCACCCTGGTAGGCATAGGTGGCATCGGTGAACCGATCACATAAAACACATTTACCGGATCGCACCGCCGGTAGAATGACTTGTTCGAGATGCTCAGCCCTGGCGGCAAACATCAGCAATAGTTCAGTATTGCCACAAATCGACTGCTCCGGCTGATGCAGCAGAATCTCTCTCAACGCCTCTCCAAGCCGGGTTCCACCGGGTTCACGCGTAACAATGACTTCCAGACCGGCCTCACTCAAAAGCCGCTCAAGGAATGGGATATGGGTAGTCTTGCCAGCACCGTCTGACCCTTCCACTGTGATAAATAACCCTTTATACATATCTGCCGGTCTTATTTTTTGAGGATGTACTTTCTCACTGCCGCATTGTGCTCTTGCAGAGTATCGGAGAACTGATGCCTGCCTCCGCCGGAAGCCACAAAGTAGAGTGATTTTGACTTCGCGGGATTGACTGCAGCCATCAGAGCACTCTGTCCGGGCAGACTGATGGGAGTCGGCGTCAGCCCGAATCGGGTATAGGTATTGTACGGCGTATCGGCCTTCAGGTGTTTGCGCCGGATACGGCCCTGGTACTCATCTCCCATTCCATAAATGACCGTGGGGTCTGCCTGCAGGCGCATTCGCAGCCGCAACCGATTATGAAATACAGCAGAAACCAGCGGTTGTTCCTCACGAATCTGGCATTCTTTCTCGATAATCGAGGCAAGAATCAGGGCCTGATACGGATTTTTGAGCTGGATATCATGGTCACGCTGTTGCCAGACCTGTTCCAGCTTATCACGCATCAGCATAAATGATTTTCTGTATATCGTCAGATCCGGGTCGCCATGCCGGTACTCATAAGTATCTGGATAAAACTGCCCCTCAGGATGCAACCCGGCATGCCCCAGCTCTTCCATGATTTTCTCGTCGCTCCAGTCGGTAGTTATTTTCTCAAGCTTTGGCGCCTGATTGATGGCCTCGCGCATCTGCCTGAATGTCCATCCCTCTATCAACGTAATCCGCACCGCAACCTGATCCTCCCCCGTAACCAGCTTGTCGACAAATTCAGAAAGTCGGATGCCATCCGGGAATCTGTATTCCCCGGCCTGAATCAGGTGTCCGACCTTGTTAAACCGGACATATAGTTTCAGCGACCAGGGTTCTGCGAGAATGTCTTTATCGACCAGATCCCGCGCGATCTGTGATACCGATTTTCCCCGTTCAACCAGGTATACCCCGCCACCGAAATGAAGCGGCTTCGAGATCGAATAATAGTAGAACCAGACCGCCGCCAACCCGATCACCAGAATCGCGCCCAAGGCTGCCTGCCATAATCTTCTTGCCCTGTATCCCGTCATCGGCCTGATTCTAAGTCAATAGCCTGGTATCGCGTTTTGCTGGCCGCCGGAAATATCAGAGCCTGCTGAAAACCAGTGTTCCATTGGTTCCGCCGAACCCGAAAGAATTGCTGAGAGCCACCTCCGCGCCTTCCTGCCTGGCTTCATTCGGCACATAATCAAGATCGCATTCCGGGTCCTGATCGTGCAGGTTAATGGTGGGCGGGATAGCTCCTTCATAAACCGACAGAACGGTCATTGCGGCTTCCACTCCACCCGCCGCACCGAGCAAATGGCCGATCATTGATTTATTAGAGCTTACCATCAAATTTTCGGCATGATCCCCGAAAACCGACTTGACGGCCAGAGTTTCAGCAATATCACCCTGGGGAGTGGATGTTCCATGGGCATTCAGATACTGCACCTGCTCGGGAGTCCTGCCGGAATTTCTCAATGCGTTCACCATACAGCGCGCCGCGCCCTCTCCTCCGGGAGACGGGCTGGTGATATGATAGGCGTCTCCACTCATCCCGAACCCGGACAACTCCGCATAAATCCGTGCGTCTCTTTGCCTGGCATGGTGATATTCTTCGAGTACCAGCACACCGGCTCCTTCACCCATTACAAAGCCGTCTCGGCCCGTATCCCAGGGACGGCTTGCGGTAGCGGGGTCGTCATTTCTGCGGCTTAAAGCCCTGGCCGAACAAAAGCCGGCAAGAGAAGTCGGAGAGAGCGGTGCCTCAGCGCCACCGGCCACCATGACATCGGCATCACCATATTCAATCAGACGGCTCGCTTCACCAATTGCATGGGTTCCGGTACTGCACGCAGTGACCATGGATAGATTGGGACCTTTCAGACCCAGCCTGATCGACAGGTTCCCGGAAATCATGTTGGTAATGGTCATCGGGATATAAAAGGGCGAAACCCGACGGATACCCCTGGCCTGATAAAGATCAGTGGTCGCTTCAATCGTATTGATGCCGCCGATCCCGGAACCTACATAAACCCCGATACGCTCGGCATTAGCCTCACAGACTTCGATACCGGAATCAGCGAATGCCTCCAGGCCGCAAGCCATACCAAGCTGCATAAACCGATCCATCTTTCTGGCGTCCTTTCCCGGCACCCGCTCTGCAGGATCGAAATCCTTGACCTCACCCGCAAAACTGCATGGCCAGGACGAAGCATCGAAATGCGTAATATGCGAAATCCCGTTTTCGCCATTCAGCATGGCCTGCCAGGAAGACTTTAATCCTGTTCCGACAGGGGTAATTGCACCCATGCCGGTAACGACGACACGTCTATTGTTCATTCATCCTTGAAATCAGGTCTTGGAAGTAGTCGCTTCGATATAATCCACAGCGTCTTTAACCCGGACAATACTTTCCGCCTTGTCATCTGGAATTTCAGCGTCAAATTCCTCTTCCAACGCCATGACAAGCTCGACGGTGTCCAATGAATCGGCACCCAGATCATCGACAAATGATGCCTCCATAGTGACCTGGTCTTCACTGACACCAAGCTGGTCAACGACAACTTTCTTTACACGTTCTTCGATTGTGCTCATTCGAGTTTCAGCCTCCAAATAAATGAGTGATGGTTATAACCTGACACCACAAGCATGCCTGACCTTGATCATTCAAGTCCGATGTGTGAAAGAATCAGGAGTTTGATCTTTTTGGACAGGTGGGATAGTAAACAATCGTCCGAAACAAGTCCAATAGTTATTGATGTGTTAATCCATATACATTCCACCATTCACATGCAGGGTCTCTCCGGTGATATACCCCCCCATGTCCGAGGCCAGAAAAACGACGGCCGAAGCAATATCCTCAGGTGACCCCAGTCTCGCTAACGGTATATTGTGCGTGATCGAGTCACGCTGTTCATCGGTCAACGCCTCAGTCATATCGGTTTCGATGAATCCGGGCGCAACACAATTCACCGTAATGTTTCGGGCAGCCACTTCCCGTGCCAGGGATTTTGAGAAGCCGATCAACCCCGCCTTGGCCGCCGTATAATTCGACTGACCCGCGTTCCCGGTCAATCCGACTACGGAGGCAATATTGATTATCCTGCCACGGCGAGCCTTGACCATGCCCCGCACACAGGCCTTGCACAGAGTATAAGCCGATTTCAGATTAACCTCCATAATATCATCCCATTCCTGCTCCTTCATTCTCAACAACAGGTTATCGCGAGTGATGCCGGCATTGTTGACCAGTATGTCCGGGTTGCCTGACTTCTGTGTAATCATGCCCAGCAATTCCCTGACCTGCCCGTCATTCCTGACATCAAGTTTGCAGCCCTGACCGCCTACCGCTCCGCGCTCATCGAGGTATTCACAGATAGATTCAGCACCCTGTTCTGTGGTCGCAGTCCCGTAAACCACAGCCCCCTGCTCGACAAACGCGCAGGCAATCGCCCGACCGATCCCGCGAGTCGCACCTGTTACCAGGCAGACCTTATCCTTTAACAGAGTGGCCATTGGATACCTGCTGCTTTCACAATATCGTTATTCATTGTAATTCGTCTGTATGATTCGTCTGTCGCGACCAGCGACTACATTTTAATCAGAGCTGAACCCCAGGTAAAACCACCGCCGAACCCCTCGATCAAAACGTGATGTCCTGCCCGGATTCTCCCATCCCGTACCGCCTCATCCAGCGCCAGAGGAATGGATGCAGCAGAAGTGTTGCCATGTCTATCAACCGTCACAACCACCTTTTCAGTCGGAATCCGGGCACGCTTTCCGACTGCATTGATGATTCTGATATTCGCCTGGTGAGGAACCAGCCAATCCAGTTGTTCGATCTCCATATTATTCGCCGTCAGTGTCTCCCCGATAATATCGCTCATCGCCCTCACCGCCCAGCGAAATACCTCACCCCCCTCCATGGTCACAAACGCGTGGCCGGAATGAACGGCCTGGTAATTTCTGGACACTCCTGTCGGAACACACAGCAAATCCTTGTACTTGCCGTCACTATGCAGATGGGTGGATAAAATCCCGGGCTGAGTATCCCCGCGCAATACTACGGCACCCGCCCCGTCCCCAAACAACACACAGGTTCTGCGGTCTGTCCAGTCGATAATCCGGGAGAAAGTCTCGGCTCCTACCACCAATGCGGTTCTTGCGCTGCCTGTACGAATGAACTTGTCCGCGATATCGACCGCAAACATGAATCCGGCGCAGACTGCCTGCACATCAAACGCAGGTGGCCCTTCGACCCCAAGTCGATGCTGTAACAGACAGGCAGTGCTTGGAAAGACCTGATCTGCGGTCGTCGTAGCGACCACAATCAGGTCGATTTCCTGCCTGGATATGCCCGCCGATTCAATCGCGGCCAACGCCGCGCGCTCGGCCAGGTCACAGGTGAACTCATTTTCCGCCGCAATCCTGCGCTCCCGGATACCGGATCTCGATTGAATCCAGGCATCATTGGTCTCAACCATTTCCTCAAGCTCGGCATTGGTCATCACCTTTTCCGGCAGATAACTGCCCGTACCTATGATTCGAGAATAATTCATCTGTCCGTGAATGTGATCGCTAATGGCCGCCAGATTGCATCAATGCAGGGTTTGTGCCAGAGCGAGTTGAATCTGTTCGACCAGGTTATTCTCAACTTCCTCGATCGCAACCTCAATCGCATGACGAAACCCGAGCCGGTCGGTTCCACCGTGGGATTTAACCACTGTGCCCCGCAACCCCAGGAAACTGGCGCCATTGAACCGTCGATGATCCAGACGTGTCTTGACCGCTTTCAATCCGGGAGTAGCCAGCAATCCCGCCCCCCTGGTTACGATATTACGGGTAAACTCCTCTTTAATCACACTCATAATCATTTGTGCAACCCCTTCGGAAGCCTTCAACGCAACATTTCCGAGAATACCATCGCACACTATCAGGTCTGTTTTTCCCAGATAAATCTCATCCGCCTCAACAAATCCCGAATAGTTCAGCTGGCTTTTTTTGAATAGCTCCGCAGTTGATTTGATCATATCGGATCCTTTTATTTCCTCTACCCCGATATTCAACAGACCCACACTCGGATTCTCCGTTCCATTCAGACAACGCACCAGTTGTGATCCCATGATGCCAAACTGCAATAAAATTTCTGGTGGGGTATCCACGTTCGCACCCAGGTCAAGCATCCAGGTCTGACCGTCACGACGGGGCAGCGGCGCACAGATTGCAGGACGACTAATCCCCGGAATAGTCCGCAACACGAACCTTGCGACAGCCAGCAGCGCGCCGGTATTGCCAGAGCTTATACACCCATCCGACACGCCCTCCTTGACCAGATTGATGGCTACCCGCATCGAAGAATCCTTTTTCCTTCGCACAGCAGAAGTCGGATGCTCATCCATGGTTACCACTTCTGTGGCATGCTGAATGGTAATCCGGTCGTCGATACAATTACGACGGTCCCGATGGTGATTGATCTCTGCGGCAATCCGCTCCCGATTGCCGACCAGAATCAACTCGACATCCTGATGCGCCTTCAGGATATCGAATGCTGCGGGGACCGTGACAGCCAGACCATTATCGCCTCCCATGGCATCAACGGAGAGAGTAGTCATCTACCGAAAGCTGTAAATACCAGAACTACAATACAAGCCACCCTTCAAAAAGGTGCTGCATACAAAACGGAATGTCAATTTCCAGCTCTGATTTCGACTACTTTCTTGCCGCGATAATATCCGTCTGCAGTAATATGGTGACGCCTGTGCTCCTCCCCGGTAACCGGATCGATCGACACGGTCGGTTTTTCAAGACCATTATGAGAGCGATGCATACCCCTCTTGGATGGTGTTTTACGATTTTTCTGTACAGCCATAATGTCCTCGTCACTGAGAATATAAAGTTATCTGAAAGTCAGGGCATGCGCGTGTCACAAGACCGCCACCTGGTGGAAAGTCGTCAAATTATAGTCTTTTCTGAGTTTCCCGTCAAAAAACAGAGTTGTCCAATGGAAGATGAGCCTGAAGGATGATCTGTATTTCCATCGGGAGATGAGCCTTTCGGCGTTGATTTTGGGATCATCGGAGGATGATCGTGAAATTACACAGCCAGCGTTTACAGACGGTGGAGGAGATTCGTTCCTTTCTGGACGGAGCCACCACTTTTGATTTTGAACCCCAATCCCGCAAACAAACCTACCGATGGCTCTGTGACAGCTTGCGGCAGGTACGGTATTCCTTGCTCAACAAGACCGACCGGGGGATCGTCAAGACCTATCTGGAAAAGGTCAGTGGCTTGTCCCGCGCACAGGTCACCCGGTTGATCCGACAGTATCGCGACAGTGGATGTATCCAGGATCGTCGGGGAAGACCCGCTAACGCTTTCTCCCAGCGCTATACGTCAGCAGATGTCGCTTTGTTGGTTCAAACCGATACCCTGCACGGCAACCTGTCCGGACCCGCTACCCGAAAACTGTGCGAACGCGCCTTTCTGGTATTCGGCGATACCCGATACGCGCGACTGGCTACAATCTCCAACGGCCACCTCTATAACCTGCGACACTCGGATGCCTACCAGCGCAAACGACGACACTTCCAGAAAACCCGACCTACTCCAGCAAAAATCGGAGTCAGACGAATACCCAGACCCAATGGCCGACCCGGCTTCTTGCGCGTCGATACCGTCCATCAGGGCGACCAGGACGGCATCAAGGGGTTATATCACATCAATGCCGTCGATGAAGTCACCCAGATGCAAGCCATCGTCAGTGTACAGAGAATCTCCGAAAGTTATCTCATCCCGGCCCTGCATGAATTACTCCAAGCCTTCCCCTTCACTCTCCTGGGATTCCATTCCGATAACGGTTCAGAGTATATCAATCACACAGTCGCTAAACTATTGCAAAAACTCCATATCGAACAAACCAAATCACGACCCAGACAGAGTAATGACAATGCCCTGGTCGAAGGCAAAAATGGTTCCGTCATCCGTAAGCATCTGGGATACGAACACATCTCACAGCACTTCGCTCAACCCGTCAATGACTTCCTGGTTCATGTACTCACTCCCTACCTCAACTACCACAGACCCTGCCTGTTCGCAAAGGAAGAAATCAACCAAAAAGGAAAACGAATCCGTAAATACCCGCACTCACTCATTCAGACTCCTTACGAAAAACTCCGATCCTTACCCAATGCACAACAATATCTCAAACCAGGAGTAACCTTCAAAAAACTGGATGACTTCGCTCACCAATACAGCGATAATGAAGCCGCAAAAAGACTCAACGAAGCACGCAATACACTATTCCAATCTTTTAACAATTCCCAAAATTACGCCGCCTGAAAAACTCTCTCAATGTCTAGCAATGTAATCACAATAGACAACACGCTCAGGCTCATCTCTGGATTGGAAAACGCTAAAACCTGGAGTTGTCTCGGCTTTCTCGCCATCAGGTCTGACATCTCGGGCAGTAAAAAGTGGACCTTTGGGCAATTACCCGTCTTTTGATTGTGGTTGAGCATTCCAGGCATTCTTCACCCTCCCGCCCATATACGGACAGGGATTGCGCGAAGTATCCCGCTGACCCATCCGCTCCAACAAAATCCTGCAATGTCGTACCTCCCTGCTTGACCGCCTTCGTCAGGATAGTGCGGACAGCCTCCGCCAGTATCCGGTAACGGCTCAGGGATATTCTCCCGCATGGGCGAAGCGGGCGGATACCCGCCAGGAACAGAGCCTCGCTGGCGTAGATATTACCCACCCCGACGACAATCCGACCGTCCATCAGGAATGACTTTATCGAGCTGGTTCGTTTCCTGGATAATCGGTACAAGCTGTCTCCGGTAAAATCGTCACCGAGCGGCTCGACACCGAGGCTGACCAATCGCGGATGTTGCAGCGGGTCGTCCGGCGTGTAGAGCAGACAACCGAATCGCCTGGGGTCACGGTATCGAATGATCTGTCCGTGCTGGTTAATAATATCAAAATGGTCATGTCGGCCCGGTGACTCACTATTCAGTAACACGCGCATGGAACCCGACATACCGAGATGAATGATCAACCCACCGTGCTCCAGATGAATCAGGATGTATTTCCCCCTTCGTTGCAACCGGACGACTCTGGAATCAACAATCCGGCCTTCCAGATTCTCGACAATCGGCCACCTCAGGTTTCGTTGCCGGACATCAAGCCGAATGATCTTCAATCCCTGCAAAAAAGGGCGAATCCCATTCAGGGTGGTTTCTACTTCAGGAAGCTCTGGCATATTATGTCAACGCAATTCTAAAATGTCCCCTTTTCTGCACAGTTAAGATGTCCCCTTTTACTCAAAGGAATGTCCGGTAGGTTGGACGAAATGAGCGTAGCGAATGGAGTCCAACCTACCGGGCGAGTTCTGTTCTTCGCCTGGATTCATCTGGAATGCGCTCCGGCGGTTACCGGATACCGACGCCAGGGGTGATCCGGTGCAGGTTTATGGCGGGGTCGGCTAGCTTGTCTGGCTTTGGCCTGGTTGACGACTGACTGGACGCTTTTCTCATCGGCCAGTGGGATGGGAGGTTCTCCTTGTTTGAGGATTCGGTACGGTAGGGCGCGTCCTTTGTACAGTAGGGTAATGGTTCCATCGAAAGCCGCACACACGGTGATAGTGGCCTTTCGCAAGGCATAGCCGGGGGCTTGGGTCTGTATCTGATACTCGCGGTTTTGGAACTGGCAGGTCAGGTTCTTTGACAAGGTGCGGGTATGTTGTGGGCACAGGATCAGGGCGAGTTCGGATGGGGTGTGCAGGACGGGTCGGTGGGTATCGTGGGTGCTGTGGGGGGCGATGGCAAAGCGCTGGTTGTACGTTTCGATAAAGGCGGGCAGGAAGGCATTAGCGGTTTCCTGGTTCGAGATATTGCGAAGTCGCAGTTCTTTCACCAGTCGGTCCTGTAGCGTCTGGTTGGCTCGCTCCACGCGTCCTTTCGCTTGCGGGGTATGGGCGTGTATGGCCTGGATGTCCAGGGTTCTTAAGGCACGGGAGAATTGAGTCCGTTCTCCTTCGCGCTGGGGATGATTGACCCGGAAGATACTGTGTTTGTCACTGTACAGCGCGACCGGACGCCCATGTTGTTGCAGATACTGTGCCAGGGTCTCCAGGTAGGCTTGAGTGGTTTCAGCCTGTACAAAACGCAAGGCCAACAGACGGCTGGTGGCGTCATCAATGAATACGATCAGCGTGCACGCCTCTGCCCTGCCTTCAAACCAGTCATGCGGAGAACCATCAATCTGCACCAACTCCCCGAAACAGGGGCGACGCGCCCGACGTGGATGAATGCGAGCCTTGCGACGTGACTTGGGTTGCCACAACCCATCCGCGATCATCCATCGGCGCAGAGTCTCACGGGAAATGGATTCCCCATGAAGCTCCAACAACTTCTCACTCGCCAAAGTCGGACCAAAGTCCCGGTAACGTTCCCGAACCAAAGACAACACCGCCTGGCGCACAGACAAAGACCGGGCATTGCCCGGAGTCTTTCCCCGATGACCCGACACCAACCCCTCTGCCCCAAACTCCCGATAGCGGCGCACCAGACGCTTGACCTGCCGAACACTCAAACCCAAACGCCGGGCTGCCTGATGCTGACGAAGTCGTTTGCTAATGACATCTTGAATGACCGAAACTCGATCCAACTCCCCAATACTCAATGTGATGACCCCTTTGTCCATCAATCCCCCCTAATAAAAAAGGGGACATTTTAGAATTGCTAAAAGGGGACATTACAGAATTGCGCTGACAAAGCTCTGGCATATTATTGACAACCTGCTGCTTACTCTATATATAGGGCTACCATCATTTTCTCATCATCCTCGACATGACCTTCTCTGTTACCAACCAACGAAATAATACAACTTTCGTTGTCGATGACAATGAAACCATCCTGGACGCGGCACTCAGGGACAACCGAATCTATCCTTACGGGTGCCGTAGCGGTGTCTGTGGTGCCTGCAAATGCACTCTGGTCAGTGGTCGGGTGGATTATGGCGACTATGAGGATTTTGCATTACCGGACGAGGAAAAGGAACAGGGGAAAGTTCTGATCTGTCAGGCCAAACCACTGGAGGATGTAGTCCTCGACGTGGAGGAGATCGTGGCCGGGAGCAGTATCCAGATCAAGGTATTGCCGTGTCGGGTTCGCACAATCGACAGACTGGCGGAGGATGTAATCCGGCTTTCCCTCGCCCTTCCCAAGACCCAGGAATTCAATTTCCTTCCGGGACAATATATCGACATCCTGTTGAAGGATGGTCAGAGACGAAGTTTTTCCCTGGCTAATCTGCCGCAGCATGCGTCTGAGAACGGCCTGGAGCTACATATCCGTAATGTCCCGGACGGGCATTTTACGCCGCGCGTATTCGATTCGATGAGGGAACGCGACCTGCTGCGGTTTGAAGGCCCGTTCGGTACTTATATTCTTCAATCCGAAGCGGATACACCGATCATCATGATTGCGGGCGGCACCGGATTTTCGCCCATCAAAGGGTTGATTGAACATGCGATGGAACGCAATCCTGACCAGAGCATTCACCTGTTCTGGGGTGCCCGCGATAAACAGGACCTCTATCTCGATGATCTCGTGCAACAGTGGCTGGATTCGTATCCGAACCTGAAATACACCCCGGTATTGTCCGAGAACGCATCCGGGTCATGGCGTGGAGAAACCGGCTTTGTGCATGATGCTGTCTCACGAACATACAGCCGTTTCGAGCAATTCGACATCTACGCCAGCGGCCCGCCGATCATGATTGATTGTGTACGCAATGCCCTGCTGGAAAAAGGCATGGCCGCGGAGCGCTTCCATTTCGATTCCTTCGAGTTTGCCAACCAGCCGTAGACGGCCATCAAGGTACAATCTGTAAATCCGGGTTGCTCCGACTGGCTTATGACCACTGGTTCAGTCAGCGCACAACCGGCATTGCGCTGGTTTTTGACTCATGCCCGACTATCTCACGGGGCATGCCGGAATTGTCATCCACCAGCACAATCTCACCTTTTGTGACATCGGCGCTGCGCTCCGACTCAGCCAGCAGGCCGCCCGCTCCCTTCTTGAAAAAGAATAACGCTGCATCGGTCTCACCCATTTGTTCCAGCAGCGACGCCAGATCAAGGCAGGCTTCATCTTGCCCCCCGGCCTCGATTGATTTTCTGTACAATTCCTTCGCTTTCGCATAATTCTTCTCATAACGGTACAGTCGAGCCAAAGCCAGCAACAGATCAGGGTCATTGCCATACCGCTTGATAAACGATTCGACCAGTTCGATCTGGTAACGCACATAAGGACTCTTCACCTTGCCATACAGATTGACAAGTTTTTTGTCCAGCCCCCGGTTCAACGCGGATCGTAGCTCTTTTTCCGCCTCTTTCAATTGATCAGCCTTGATCAAATGATTGACGTAACTTGCCACCATATCCGGGTCTTTTCGCTTTTTCGCGGGTAATGATTTCCAGGTTTTAGCCGATCGGCCCGGCTCTCCCTGTAGCAACGCCGGGGATGCAATCAATTGCTCGAAAGCATACTGTTCCCGATCTTTTATCTCCTTTTCGGGAAACGCTTCCAGTTTCTTCAATGAGGTGCCCAGCCGGGTTAATGAATCCCAATCCGCAAGCTCCCTGTAAACATCCGCCAGCAACCTGGCCACCGCCGCATTCCGGGATGACGTGGTTCGCAATTTCTCCAGATAATCTCTGGATTCAGCCAACGACCCGGCCTGATACAGCAGTCTGGCGCGAGTGAGGTTAATTGCCAGCTCATTTGCGGGATGTCTGGCAAGCGCTTCATCCAGGTAGTGATTCCTGCGCTCCATCATGCCCTGTTGCTGTGCTGAATATGCCGCGCCAAGATAGTTCATCAGTGGCGTTTTGTTGAATTCGAGTTTTTTCAGTAACGCCGATTCGGCCTTCGACCAATTTCCCTCTATCAGGTACGCATAGCCCTGCATAGTATGTTGCTGTGCGCTGTTTTCCTGGCGCCGGATTCTCCATTTGCGGTATTTTTCCGGTGCCTGAAACAGGCTTGCGATAAAATTGAGTAACAGATACAACAATACGAAGGTCAGGAACAGGACGCCGATAAACAACAACAAGGGCAATCGCACCACATAAGGCTCCCGTGTCAGCACCACATATCCCGGATCGTCAATGGCCAGCACGCCCAGGCCGACAGACAGAATCAATGCGATGAGGATGGTGATAAACAGCTTCATAACTGCGGTTTCATGACAGAACGTCCGCTATCCGTGTCAAAGAACGGGATCATTTTCGCCAAGAGCGCGAACAGCGGATAAAGTCGTCGAAATATCGGGAATCCGTGAGTCTTGATACGATGCTCCAATCTGGTTGAGCTTCTCGACCCAGTCGCGAGTCACGACGGCATCACGATTGAAATTCTGCACAACCCATTCTCTGGCGGCATCGATCCTGTGGTTGTACAGCCCGGAGTCCTGCCTTACCAGCGCGACCTGGGCTGATTCCAGAATCAGCCGGGTTCGCTGATATGTCATTTCGCGTATCTGTGCAGAAATCACCGGCTTGACCGGATTGCCATTTTTCTCTATCTGCACCAGGTCTCCCAGAGTCTCCAGCAGCGCGGCGCCCGCATCGATCACCGGCTTCAGGTAACGCTCAAGCGCCATACTTCCCTCTACGTTCTCCTGCGAATCCGCACCCTGCGGCTGCGGCTCGTTCACCCCCACCCCTTCCCGATCTTCACCCGAATCGACACTCGCATCCAGCACGATGTCACCCGCAAGCGGTAGCGTATCGACCTGATCGAAAAGCACGGACAGATCGTTCAACAGGCCAGGCACATCGACCGGCACAATGCTGTCGAGTGCCGCAATATCTGACGACAGCAGTCGGTGAACCTCACTCACGTCGGCACCTGGAAGTAGTTTCAGACGTTGATCGGCAAGCTGCAAGGCCTGTTTTGCCAGATCCGTCTCGCCGGTGAATTGCAGGCGTTGCCAGGCAATGAGAACGAGTTGTTCGACCTCCTCCACAACCCATCTGTCGAGGTCACTGTCGAGTTGTGAACGCAGGGCCTCAATGCGACCGGAGAGCAAATCAATCTCCACTTGAGTCCTCTCCCGAATCGAATCACCCTGATTGACTATCTCACCCCGTATGTCCCGGATTTGCTCACGCATATCGGTATCGGCTCGAGCCAGTGAATCTGCCAACTCATTCACTCCGGCGCTGATGTCGGCATATTGATCGGTTTGCGCCTGTAAAACCCGGTCGATGCGCTGCCCGATACGCTGCTCAACCTGATTCAACTGCTGATTCAACCGGGCTTCCTGTTGCCCGGCATTCAATTTCGAATCCACCTCACCCTGATACCAGACATACCCTCCTGTGCCCATCGCGACAACGCCGATGACCAATGCAAACCATGCAACCATAGCCGATTTATTCGAGCCGGCGGAGCGAGTAACCGGGGTTGCCGGAGCGGGGTTGTTTCCGGTGTCCTCGTCAACCGATGCCGGAGCCGGTTTGGTCAGGGTTTTTTTCGCCCTTGTGGTTTTCTTCTTCGCCGGCCTCCGGGTCCGCGAAGATTTATTGATTTCGTCTTCTGCCATTTTCGTGGTTTACCTGCTCAATCTGTTCATCAATCCTACCGCAACCCATCGCGCTTGTCATTTTGTATCCGCAACATCCTTCGCCATCGCGGACAGGGCATCAATCAGACAATCATCCGAAGTCCCACCTGCAACCCGAACACGTGCAATGCCACGCCGGATACACTGCTCCCGGATACGCTCGCTGATCGTGACCACGGGTGACTCCCGCAACAATGCCGTATTTTCCGTACCCAGCAATTCGATCAACCCGTCCAGTATCGAAACACTGGTAACCACCACTCCATCCATCCCGCCAGCGCACCAGATATCGACAATCGGCTGAATCGACTGATTCGTAAGCCTCCTGGCATAGCAGGCAACCACAACAACCTCGGCGCCACGCTTCTCTAATTCGATTTTCAGCATATCCCGACCGGACTGCCCCCTTAATATGGCAATCCGGGTATCTTTCAGTTCCATGCCTCTCTCCCTGTCCAGTAATGAGGCCAGCAGTCCCTCACTGCCCGCACCCGCACCCGGTTCAGGAATGAAAACAACATTCAGCCCCTTGTCGCGACCCAATCTGGCGGTTTTCGGTCCCATTGTGGCAATTTTCAGAAGCTCGGGAACCTGGATATCCTGTTGTTCCAGCCTGTCCATAAACCCCTCTATCGCGGCGGCACTGACAAAAACCAGCAGATCGAACGCCTGAATATCACGCAACACGGCATCCAGGGCATCGAAGCTGTGCGGTGCTGAAATCTCGATGACCGGGAACTTGATCACCGTCCCGCCATGTTGCTCAATAATCCCGACCATATCATCCGCCAGAGGATCGGGGCGAGGAACCAGGACGCGAAGCCCATTCAGGGATTCAGACCACATCGTCATACCTCATCAGGCATCATTATACACACGCTCAAGAATATCCTTTGCTCCCTGCCCAATCAGTTCCTCCGCCACCGCGATACCCAGTTGCTCAGGCTCTGAAACGGGACCCTGTCTTTGCGACCGCAACACGCTGGAGCCATCCGTCTCTCCAACCAGGCCGCGCAGAGTCAGCCGTTGGCCTGATTGTTCGCAATGAAAAGCGACCGGCACATGGCAGCCTCCTCCAATCCGCTCATTCGCGGCCCGCTCGGCCCGTGTTTCGGTTGCGGATTGCCGATCATTCAACGGCAGAATCAATGGATAAATGTCTGTGTCATCCATACGGCATTCAATCCCGACCACGCCCTGCCCGACCGCAGGCAGACAGACCGAAGTCGGAATAACCTGGGCAATCCGGGTTTCCATTGCGAGGCGCTTCAACCCTGCCACGGCCAGCACAATGGCATCGTACTGACCGGAATCGAGTTTCTGCAGCCGGGTATTGACGTTTCCTCTCAAGTTTTTCAATTGCAAATGAGGGTAATTCGCCTTGATCTGGCATTGTCGCCTCAAGCTGCAAGTTCCGACTATCGCGCCTTCCGGCAGTTCATCCAGGCCACTAAATTTGTTCGAGACCAGAGCATCCCTGGAGTCCTCTCTGGAACAATAAACCGGGATGTGCAGCCCTTCGGGCAGTTCGACCGTGACATCCTTCATCGAGTGAACGGCGAGATCAATCTGCCGATCCAGCAAGGCGTTTTCCAATTCCTTCAGAAATAAGCCCTTGCCACCCACCTGAGATAACGGCACATCCAGAGTCCGGTCACCCTCGGAGATGATCTCAACCAACTCGACTCGCAGCCCCGGACAAGCGGACAGCAAGGCCTCGCGCACATGATTGGCCTGCCAGAGCGCGAGCGGGCTGGTCCGTGTTCCTATGCGAACAATCGACATGGCACCCCCGGCGTCACCCCGACCCGCCTCCTGATATTCTGAGTCGCAAGGCTTTGATACCGAAAGAAGCCAGGTTCTTGTCCGCCTCCACCATTTCATCATAATCAGACCAGGGACCAAGCCGCACACGATAAAAATCACCCCGGCCCTGGATGGTAACTTTCTGTATCCGGGACACATACCCCCGAAGCGCCAATTCCGCTTTCAGCCGGTCTGCATCGGCTTTGTTCTGATAGGAGCCGGCCTGTAATCTGTATGCACCGGCCTTTGGCATCGTCTGACTGTCTGTAGAAGAATCGGGCGGTTCATCACCAGATTCAGACGGTGTCGGTGTCGGCGCTGGTCCCGGCACCACCATCTCAATCTCAGGCAATAC
This sequence comes from Arenicellales bacterium, assembly GCA_965116335.1. Lineage (GTDB taxonomy): Bacteria > Pseudomonadota > Gammaproteobacteria > Arenicellales > Poriferihabitantaceae. Next base: position 2,545,603 of record OZ220677.1, on the reverse strand, counting down.
TGTGAAGAAATCGAAGCTGGTCGGCTGCTGAACCGGCTTATCTGTCTGGTCAATCCCGGTGCCAGCGGTTGCCTGATCCTCCTCTTCGGATTGCTTCAGGGTTTGTTCGACTACCGTGCGGATACCGCTTCCGGTTCCACTATCGCCAATCCGCATACCCTGCCAGAGAATGGTAGCCAGTGAGCCGGATATCATGCCGACAACCAGCATACCGAAACCATGCGACAATCTACGCTTGGGAGACGCTGAACGCTTACCGGTTGTTCGTTTTTTCTGAGGCATTCCTGATTTCCTGTTAAGATCGGGCTACATCCGCTCCGGAGCGGTGACGCCGAGCATGGCCAGACCATTGGCAAGCACGATCCGCGTAGCATCAATCAGCCCCAGACGCGCCTGTCTTAATTCATCCTCGCTACCCAGAAACGGGTAGGCATTGTAATAGGTATGGAACGCATGAGCGAGATCACGCAGATAATACGCTACCTGATGCGGCTCATAACTGAGCGCTGCCAGTTCAACCACCTCCGGGAAACGCGACAAGGCAACCAGAAGATCCATTTCCCTGGACTCAGTCAGCAGGCTGTAGTCCGTGGCATCACCGGGGGGCGACATGCCCTTTTCATCCAGTTGTCGAAATACGCTGCAAATCCTCGCATGCGCGTACTGGATGTAGTAGACCGGATTGTCCGATGACCGGGATTTGGCAAGCTCAAGGTCAAACTCCATGTGCTGGTCGGGCTTTCTCAATACATAAAAAAACCGGGCCGCATCGTTACCGATTTCCTCTCTAAGCTCGCGCAGCGTGACAAACTGGCCGTCACGGGTAGACATGGAAATTTTCTGTCTGCCACGGTATAGCACCGCAAACTGCACCAGCAGGAATTGCAGGCGGTCCGGGTCATTGCCTAACGCCTCAAAAGAAGCATCAATCCGCTTTATGTAACCGTGATGGTCCGCGCCAAAGATATTGATAATGCGGTCAAAACCACGTTCCGCCTTGTTGTAATGATAGGCAATGTCAGAGGCAAAATAAGTGTGAGCGCCGTTGGCCCGGACTACAACACGGTCCTTCTCATCACCGAAATCAGTTGCCCGGAACCACAGCGCGCCTTCTCTCTCGAAGATATGCCCGTTGCCCTTGAGTGTCGCAATCGCCTGACGGATGTCCCCCCTGTCCTGCAAACTTCGTTCCGAAAACCACTCATCAAATAGCACGCCAAATTCTTCCAGATCCTGACGAATATCCTCAACCATCGAATCACAGGCCAGATCAAACACCGTAGCGTAATCTGTTGGTCCCAAAATCTGCTGGCAACGCTGGATCAGACGGTCGATTGACTGCTCAACATCTTCCGGCAGGTCATCAAAAAGTCCGTCCGTTTCCGTACAACAGGCATCGTCTTTCAGTTGCCTTAATCTCCCGGCAATATCCCTTACATATTCGCCCTGATAGGCATTGGCCGGGAAAACGACATCGCGACCACACAGCTCAAGATAGCGTATCCACACACTCAATGCCAGAATGTCCATCTGCCGACCTGCATCATTAATGTAGTATTCGCTATGCGTATCGTAGCCCACTGCCCGTAAAACACGAACCAGCGCATCACCAAAAGCGGCGCCGCGACCATGACCGACATGTAACGGGCCGGTAGGATTGGTGGAAACGAACTCCACCATGATCCGCTGACCATGCCCCACATCACTGCTGCCATATTCATTAGCGTGAGCCTGTATGTGGCGAATCAGATTATGGTAAGCCTCCGGCTTGAAATAGAAATTGATAAAACCCGGCCCGGCTACTTCGACCTTCCTGATGCATGCAGAATCCAGTTGTGAGGCCGACATGGCCGCAACGATTTCCTCTGCCAGAGCACGGGGGTTCTGTGCAAGCGTCCGGGCGAGTTTCAATGCAAGGTTACAGGCAAAATCCCCATGACTGGAATCCCGAGTGCGTTCGACACGAATCCAGTCAAGCAACGATTCACCCGCCACAGCCGGAATTGTCGATGCACTGACCGCCTGAGAGAGAAGTCGTATGACCGTGTTTTTCATATTACGGGATATTCCGGTGAGACTGATGAGTGAGGTGCGATTGTACCTTTTGACTCGAACGCAAGGAAGTAAAATATGGTGCATAAAAAATAAATGCGAATGATGTTGATAATTATTTGCATTTAGAATACCATTTGCATCTCATTTAACTTATCTGTCGAAACATCATGAAAAAAACCTGTATGAAATCTGTATACCTTTCCCTGGCCGCCCTGTTCTTTACCGGGTTCATGGGAGCCGCTCACGCTGCGGACGAGGTTAATGTATACTCCTATCGAAACCCGGAGTTGATTCAGCCGATATTCGACCGTTTTACCGACGATACGGGCATCGCAGTCAATGTGGTTTTCGCCAAGAAGGGGATGCTGGAGAAACTAAAAGGCGAGGGTGAGAACAGCCCGGCGGATCTGGTATTCACGGTAGACATCGGGCGTCTGTCTGACCTCAAGAATGCCAATCTGACTCAGGCGGTAACCGATCAAGCCCTGTCAAACAATATCCCGGAAAACCTGAGAGACGCCGATAATCACTGGTATGGCCTCACCTCCAGAGCCAGAATTATCGTCACATCGAAAGACCGGGTCGCTGCGGGTACTGTCTTGACTTATGAAGACCTCGCCAAACCGGACTTCAAGGGAATGATCTGTACCCGCTCCGGGAAACATCCCTATATGGTCGCATTGACCGCTTCCATGATCGTGCATCATGGAATAGAGGGTGCACAAGAGTGGCTGGCGAATGTAAAATCCAATCGGGCACGTAAACCGGAAGGCAATGACCGGGCACAGGTCAAAGCGATCCGGGAGGGACTATGCAACATCGCCATAATCAACCATTATTATATGTACAAGATGATTACCAATCCGGATCAAAAGTCGTGGGCGGATGCGGTCAATGTCACGTTTCCCAATCAGGATGACCGTGGCACGCATATCAATGTAAGCGGAATGGCAATGACCCGACACGCCCCGAACAAGGATAACGCACTGAAACTGATGAAATTCCTGGCCAGCGAAACCGCGCAGAAAATGTACGCGCAACTGAATGGAGAATACGCTGTCAAACCCGGTATTGAGCTGGCCGATGCAGTACGGGAATGGGGCCTATTCAGAGCGGACAACACGAACCTGACCGAGATCGCGGCCAATCGCGCCGAAGCCTCGAAAATCGCAGACCGTGTCGGTTACGACAACTGAGCGTCCGGTCGGTTCCTCAACCGACCGAAGCCCTGGTTATTCAGGGCCCGGCTTTAGCCTCAGTTGCTGGGGGACAGGCACTGTTTGCATGGTGCTTGTCGCCCTGTTGCCGCTTATGGCTATCATCTGGGTGGCCTTTTCACCAACAGAAAATATATGGCCTCATCTGGTCAGCACTTCCCTGCCCCATTATTTGTTGAATACCGTTGTATTGATGACCGGCGTCGGAGTGGCGGTTTTTTTGACCGGAGTCTCTACCGCCTGGCTAATCAGCACCTGGTCGTTCCCCGGTTACCGGATTTTTGAATGGATGTTACTGCTGCCACTGGCTGTACCGGCCTACATACTGGCCTATCTTTACACCGACCTGCTCGAATTCGCCGGGCCGGTGCAAAGTTTTCTGAGAGAGATATTCGGCTGGCAGCTGGCCACCGATTACTGGTTCCCGAATGTACGTAGTATGGGCGGTGCCATCATGCTGATGGGGCTGGCCCTGTACCCTTACGTTTATCTGATGGCGCGGTCTTCATTTCTCGAACAATCTCCCCACCTGCTTGACGCATGCCATCTGATGGGACGCTCCCGTTTCAACACATTCCTGTTTATCTCACTGCCCATTGCCAGACCGGCAATCGCCATCGGCACCGCCCTGGCACTGATGGAAACACTGAACGACTTCGGAACGGTGGATTATTTTGCCGTACACACTCTGACCGCAGGCTTGTTCGATGTCTGGTTGAATATGAATAATCTGGGTGGAGCCGCACAGATTGCACTGGTCATGCTGACCTTCGTGCTCATCCTGCTGGCGCTGGAACATATCGGACGAAGCAAAATCCGTTTTTACCAGAATAGCGGCCGATTCGCCCGCCGGGAAAATATCCCGTTACACGGCATCTACAAATGGATTGCCTTTACCCTATGCCTGCTGCCGGTACTGGCCGGATTCCTGATTCCGTTCGCCCTCCTGATCAATTATGGAGTGCAGTATTTCGATCAGTCATGGACTGCCGAGTTCCGTGAATACACATTCAGTAGCCTGACGGTTGCCGGTATCGCTGCCATCAGTTGCGCCACCATTTCCATTCTGATCGTCTACTCCCGCAGAATCATCACCCCGTCCTGGTTCAGTTCCCTGTCAAGGCTATCATCCCTCGGATATGCGATCCCCGGCTCGGTTCTGGCGGTGGGACTCGTCATCTCCCTGACCACGCTTGAAAACAGGATCGACGGTTTCTTCAGACTGTATTTCGGGTTTTCAACCGGGCTGATACTGACCGGCACCCTGTTCGCACTCATCCTGACCTACATCATTCGTTTCCTCGCCATCTCCACAGGCAGCATCGAATCCAGTTTCTCCAAGATTCCAGGCTCTATCGACATGGCTGCCCGTACTCTGGGGCACCCGCCATTGCGGACTCTTCGCCTGTTTCACATTCCACTGCTTAAAAGCGGTATCTTTACGGCTATGCTGATCGTATTTGTCGATTGCATGAAGGAACTGCCCGCCACCCTGCTGCTACGACCCTTCAATTTTGAAACCCTTGCCACCCATGTATACCTGTTCGCCTCGGACGAAATGATAGAATACAGTGCACTGTCTGCGCTGATGATTGTCCTGACAGGATTGATCCCGGTTGTTGTCTTGAGCAAAACAATTTCGTATTCTCAGTTGCTGAAACAAAAGGCCGACTGATTCCCGGCCCCGATCAACCCGACACTGCCCATAAGGCCCATGCCCCCTATCCTGCAAGTGGAGAACATCAGTTGCCGCTATGAAAGTGACAGTGCCAGCGCGGTCAATCAGACCTCCTTCAACCTGGAAGAAGGCATGCTGGCCTGCCTGCTCGGGCCGAGTGGTTGCGGGAAAACCACTGTGTTACGGGCAATTTCCGGTTTTCAGAAACTGACCGGCGGATCAATCACGCTTAACGGCACCTGTATTTCCAGCACCCGCGCTAATATCCCTCCCGAAAAAAGAAATATCAGCATGGTTTTTCAGGACTATGCTCTTTTTCCCCATCTCACAGTACAAAAAAATGTCGAGGCGGGACTGTACGGGAAAGAGCCATCCTCAAGAAAAGCAACCGTTGCAGAAATACTGGACTATGTTCGACTCTCCGACTACAGCGGGCGTTACCCACATGAACTGTCGGGAGGGCAACAACAACGGGTTGCGCTGGCGCGGGCACTGGCACCCAAACCGGGGCTGCTGTTAATGGATGAGCCTTTTTCCAATCTGGATTTTGAGCTGCGTGAAAAGCTGGGGCAGGAAGTCCGGGACTTGTTGAAGGAAATCGGGACAACCTGCATTCTGGTTACCCATGACCAACAGGACGCATTCACCTTCGGTGACATGGTCGGAGTCATGAACCAGGGCCGGATAGAACAATGGGGAACTCCATACAATATCTATCATGAACCACAAACCCGGTTTGTCGCGAACTTCGTTGGAGACGGCGTGTTTTTGAATGGCACTCTGGCAGCCGATGGCAAGATCCAATGTGAACTGTCGCAGTACGGCGAGCGGCACCTGACCGGCGACCTGTCCGATGATCGCATTCAACAGGACCTGCGGCAGATAAAATCCGGTTCCGGCAAGGAAGTCCAGGTATTGATCCGGCCCGATGACATCATACACGACGACGACAGCCCGACCGCGGCCAGGATCATCAAGAAAGCGTTTCGCGGGGAAAGTTATCTATACACGCTAGCCTTACCGAGCGGCACTCAGGTACTCACTCTCGTTCCATCCCACCACGACCACCATGTCGGAGAAAGCCTGGGCATCAAGCTGGACATCAGCCACCTGATCTACTTTGAACGTTAAACCCAACCCCCCGTCTTTCCCTTGATAAGCGGGAATCCACAACCATACGGAGGTTGCGGTTACCCGTCATCGTAGGGGCGCCCCTTGTGGGTGCCCGCTATCGTTGATACCTGTTCGATCATTCGCGGGAGGGCACAGAGACCCTCCCCTACAACATCATTTCGATCCATGTATCCAAATCATTCCCCCCACCCAATCAGTCTGCGCTTCACTTGCCTGATTGGACTCCCCCTCAAGGGGGGAGTGATGCCATAACGGGTTGGGATTCATTCCGACATCCAAATCATTCCCCCCTTGAGGGGGAATCCAATCCGCAAACGGATTGGATGGGGGGACACAACCGCCGGAACCGGCTCTTACCCTACCACCTCACTCTGGCCTCCACCCCGAACCAATGCTTCGGCGCGGTTTGTTCCTGGGTCAATCGGGTGGCTTGTATCCCCAATGACAGATGCTTGTTGGTTGCAAGTGGCGTCATGCGCCAGCCAAGCGCTATATCGGTCGTCTCTCCATCCACTCCCAGCCCAATATACGGACTGCCGGTAAATCTGCCATCGAATGCAGGCAACCCATACGCGGCATCCAGTGCCCAGCGCGGTCTCGATTCGGTGATATTCAGGGATTCCGGGGTAAATAATGATGGAAGTCCACCAGACGGCACACTGCGTTGTGCCAAGGAGAAGGAGAGTCCCAGATCACTGTTCGGGTTGCGATCATGAATCAGGGAAGCCGAGAATCCTTTTTCTTCTATCTCTTGTTGATGAGAGATGAGATATTGTCCTTCGATGTCTATTTGTAGTGTAGAAGAAGTCCAGTGCAGTCCACTACCGGCATAGAGGCCAAAGCCACTCTCTGCACCGCCCGAATCATGTCTTGCGCCTATCGTGAAGGTGGGTTGCAGTTCGGTGTTGTACAGCGTGTGGTTCCAGGTACTTTGCAGTCCCGCCCGGATGCGACTGATGGATGGATTCATATTATCCTGTTTGCTCTCATCGGATTGGGTACGCACCCATAAGGCATCGGTATTGAGAGACAGATTGACAGTTTCTGTGGTTTTTAATTCACTGTTCGCGCCGATGTTCAGCATCTGCCAGTCCAGGTCGGATTCACTTCTTTTGATGTTTTCTCGATAGCGGCTCACTTGTCCTTGTCCGATGCCAAAGGCGCCCCATATCCGGGTATCTCCGGTCTCTCTGGCGCTATAGGGCACAAGGGCGGTGATATTGGATTCCATGCGCTCTGTAATCGCTTGTCTTTGTTGGGTGCCTTTTGTGCTATTCGATAACAGACTGATGCCGGTCATCCAGTCATTGACTACATAGTCTGCACCAATGTTCAGGGTGCGGCTTTCTCCTTGCGTTTGGATGTCGTGTTGCGTCCCTGAAAAGTCAGTTTCAGACAGTTGTCCCCAGAATGCAGTATTGCCGCCTCGCAGATCCAATCCTGTGGTATGCAGGAAGTGACTGTTGGAGAGTATATCCTGGGCATTGAGGGTTTGACCGGAAGGGTTCAGAGAAGAAACCGGATAGGTATGGATTTCAGAATCCAGGGATTCTCCGGTTTGCGGGTTCATGGGCATATCCCAACCGGCCAGGGTTGCAGTCACTCCGGGGGTACGGCTGGCATTCATTCTGTTACGAATACCGTCTATGGCTTGTTCGGCTACCGTGCGTCCCATACGGGAAAGCCAGGGAGTGGTGGCCTGGGTGGTATCGGGTTGTATAGTGAGCGTGACCGAGGCGATGCGTTGATTGCTGCCCTTTATGCGATGAATCAGTTGAACGGTTTGTTCGGTTGTATTCTGGTTCGCCATTGCACTTACGGTGATGCTTTGCGGGGTTTGCCAGTTATCCGGGGTAAAGACTACCGTAGAGGGCGTGACCGTAATGCGCGGGTTGTCTTGTGCGGTACTGCCGACACTGGCTGTGGACAGCAGACTCATGGCCGGTGAGAACAGGGGCGTAATCTCGATGGTGACCGCTTCAGTCGGAGCGCTGTCCAGTACCAGGGTATAAGATGCCATCGTGCCTTCGGTCAGGGTCAGGGCTTGCGCGGAAACCGTGACCGGGGGGATGACGGGTGGGGTGACTACCGGGGGCGTGTCGTTGTTATTGTCACCGCCGGGGTTTGTGGTTGGTGTCGTCGGACCTGGGTTTATCGTGGTATCGTCATCATTGACGGTCACGGTAACGGAGCCAGTCACCGTGCCGTAATTCCCGCCGGATGCGGTATGGGTGAGGATTGTGGAGTCATCGGTGGTATCGTCATCCTGCCCTGCATGGACCGTTACGGTTTGTGCAGTGTCCCAGTTTGTGGTTGTGAAGGTGAGCGGTGAGGACGGACTGATGGTTATATCCTCGTTATCTGATTCAATAGCCACCGTTACGGTAGCGGTTGGCTCGGTTGCCAGTTCTATTGTGTAACTGCCGGTCGTTCCTTCCGTGAAGGTCAGTGTGTTTTGTGAGAGTGTCAGTGCGGGCGTACCCGGTAGTGGCGCATCATTATCGGTAATGGTGAGTGTGTGCACGGTTGTCGTACTGCCGGGTGTGTAGCCTGTACCATCGGTCAGGGTCAGGATGACGGTTTCGACTGGCTCGGTGATGGGGTTGCTGTCGTCAATGATAACCACCGGGATAGTTGCAGTTGTAGCTCCGGCTATAACGTTCAGTGTACCCTGGTTCTGGATGGTGAAGTCATTGCCACTCCCTGCTGTAGCATTGCCGCCTACCGTGTAGGTCAGGGTAAGCCCCCCGGAAGGCGCGGCGGATGAGAGATTGATGGTTACGTTATGTGTACCGGCATCCTCAAGCACACTCGAAGACGGGGAAGCGAAGTCTACTGTGGGGATGATCGGTGCCGCTGCACTCACTACGATGTTAAAGGTATCACTGATACTGCCGCTATTGCCATCACTGGCGGTTACCTTGACTGATAGTGTGCCCACATCGCCCGATTGCGGAGTACCGGAGAAGGTGCGGGTGCCGGTAGTGAAGGTCAGCCAGGAGGGTAATGCGCTGTTATCGGATTTCAGTGCGCTATACGTCAGGTTGTCATTATCCGCATCATTGAAGGTATTGGTCGGGAAGGCATAAGTAAAGGCGGTGCCGACTGTGGCACTCTGGTTGGGGATGGCATTGGCTACGGTGGGGGCGTTGTTGGGTGTGTCATCGTCGCTGACTGTGACTGTGGCCGAGGTCGTGCTGCCCAATCGGTAGCTGTTGCCGGATTTTATCGTTACCGTGACTGAGCCATCTGATTCCGCCGTACTGTCATTCACTATGGGCACCGTATGAGTCGCAGTGCCCGATGTGCCGATGGTCACTGTCTGGGTACCCTTATCACTGCTCGCGACAAAACCCCCGGTCTCGCTGACCGCCAGATTGACGGTCAAATTTGAACTCGGTGTTGGAAACGCAGTCAGGGTGAATTGAGCACCCGCACCCGCACCCGCACCCGCACCCGTACCCTCGGTTACCGCATTGGCAACAGCAGCGATCGTGATGGCAGGTTGGGAGGTTTGCTTGATCGTGATGGTGAAGGTGACACTGCGCGAACCATCGTCGGCATCACTGATAGAGTATATGATCGTTTCATTCGGGTCGTTGACTGAGTCTGCACGGGCGAGCAGTTGAAATGTATGGACGCGAGTGTTTGAGTTATAGCTGGCTGCAGAAGCGTTTTCGCAAATATCCCAGTTGGGCAGGCCACCGCCACCCGGAAGTTCTGCAAGGGTGCAATCCGTGATACTTCCAGTAGTATGTACATCCAGATTGCCAGTCCAGGATGATGGAATGCCGGTGACGATAAAAGTTTTGGTCTCGCCTTCGGTGATCTCCGTCGAGTCAATCGTCTGTGCCGTGGCCGGGGCGGCTAGGGTGAGTAGTAGTGGCAAGCAGAGCAGGAAGCGGAACAGACTCGACCGCAGACGGCGGGTGAAGTGGATACATGGATCGAAATGATGTCGTAGGGGAGGGTCTTGTACCCTCCCGCAGATGTCGGAGCAGGAATCAACGATAGCGGGCACCCACAGAGGGGCGCCCCTACGATGACAGGTGATTGCAGATTCCGTATGGTTTTGGATTCCCGCTTTCGCGGGAAAGACGGATGGGAGGGATGAGTCAGGGGTTAAGCGATCCGATCGAAGCGGAAGAAATACGGCGCAAATCCGGCGCCAAAGAGACGTACTATCGGCATGGCTGGCTGGCTGGCTGGCTGGCTGGCTGGCTGGCTGGCTGGCTGGCTGGCTGGCTGGCTGGCTGGCTGGCTGGCTGGCTGGCAAATATTGTCAGAAAACGAAATAACCCCTGTCAAGTGTTTTTTGACATTTTCTTCCATGCCTTCTCTCGTAAATAGCATACTCATTCTTGGCTCCAGAGCCGGATCTCAATAACAAGCACGAATCTTATTCACAAAACCAGCAAAATGCAAATGTTAGAGTTGTCCAATGGAAGATGAGCCTGAAGGATGATCTGTATTTCCATCGGGAGATGAGCCTTTCGGCGTTGATTTTGGGATCATCGGAGGATGATCGTGAAATTACACAGCCAGCGTTTACAGACGGTGGAGGAGATTCGTTCCTTTCTGGACGGAGCCACCACTTTTGATTTTGAACCCCAATCCCGCAAACAAACCTACCGATGGCTCTGTGACAGCTTGCGGCAGGTACGGTATTCCTTGCTCAACAAGACCGACCGGGGGATCGTCAAGACCTATCTGGAAAAGGTCAGTGGCTTGTCCCGCGCACAGGTCACCCGGTTGATCCGACAGTATCGCGACAGTGGATGTATCCAGGATCGTCGGGGAAGACCCGCTAACGCTTTCTCCCAGCGCTATACGTCAGCAGATGTCGCTTTGTTGGTTCAAACCGATACCCTGCACGGCAACCTGTCCGGACCCGCTACCCGAAAACTGTGCGAACGCGCCTTTCTGGTATTCGGCGATACCCGATACGCGCGACTGGCTACAATCTCCAACGGCCACCTCTATAACCTGCGACACTCGGATGCCTACCAGCGCAAACGACGACACTTCCAGAAAACCCGACCTACTCCAGCAAAAATCGGAGTCAGACGAATACCCAGACCCAATGGCCGACCCGGCTTCTTGCGCGTCGATACCGTACATCAGGGCGACCAGGACGGCATCAAGGGGTTGTATCACATCAATGCCGTCGATGAAGTCACCCAGATGCAGGCCATAGTCAGTGTGCAGAGAATCTCTGAAAGCTATCTCATCCCGGCCCTGCATGAATTACTCCAAGCCTTCCCCTTCACTCTCCTGGGATTCCATTCCGATAACGGTTCAGAGTATATCAATCACACAGTCGCCAAACTATTGCAAAAACTCCATATCGAACAAACCAAATCACGACCCAGACAGAGTAATGACAATGCCCTGGTCGAAGGCAAAAATGGTTCCGTCATCCGTAAGCATCTGGGATACGAACACATCTCACAGCACTTCGCTCAACCCGTCAATGACTTCCTGGTTCATGTACTCACTCCCTACCTCAACTACCACAGACCCTGCCTGTTCGCAAAGGAAGAAATCAACCAAAAAGGAAAACGAATCCGTAAATACCCGCACTCACTCATTCAGACTCCTTACGAAAAACTCCGATCCTTACCCAATGCACAACAATATCTCAAACCAGGAGTAACCTTCAAAAAACTGGATGACTTCGCACATCAATACAGCGATAATGAAGCCGCAAAAAGACTCAACGAAGCACGCAATACACTATTCCAATCTTTTAACAATTCCCAAAATTACGCCGCCTGAAAAACTCTCTCAATGTCTAGAAATATAATCACAATAGACAACACGCTCAGGCTCATCTCTGGATTGGAAAACGCTATGGGTTTGATACCCCCCATCACACCCGCTTCGCGCGATGTGATTCCCCCTCAAGGGGGGAATGATGTTGTAGGAATGAATCCCAACCCGTTATCGTAGGGGAGGGTCTTGTACCCTCCCGCGAATGATCGGAACGGGTATCAACGATACCGGGCACCCACAGAGGGGCGCCCCTACGCATCGGTAATTACAGGTTCCGTATTATTGTGGATTCCCGCCTCCGCGGGAATGACGGATGGTTGGTGCGTGGGATGATGGCTGTGGATTCCCGCCCCTGTTCAGGCTTTACCCGTCTGTTCCGGTTCTCCTGCTGCCACTTCGGCTACGGCTTCGGCTATCTGTCGAGCCAGTAGTTGTACCTGATGAGCGTCTGCCCCTTCGGTCATGACCCGGACTACGGACTCGGTTCCTGATGGACGCAGTACGACACGCCCGGTTCGATTCAACTCTCCTTGTGCATCGGTGACCGCTTCGAGCACCTTCTGGTGGGAGACCAGCGCATGCCGGTCGGCATTGCCTACGGGAACGTTGATTATTTGTTGCGGATAGACCTGCATACCATCCATCAACTGCCCCAGAGACTGACCAGTTGCCAGCATCACCTCCAACACTTCCAGAGCCGCTACAATACCATCTCCCGTGGTGGATTTATCCAGACAGATAATGTGTCCCGAGGTCTCTCCGCCCAGATTCCATTTTTGTTCGACCAGCGCCTCGTGGATATAACGGTCGCCTACCCGGGTTCGCAGAAAGGGAATCGACATAACGTTAAGCGCGTGTTCGAGTCCCAGGTTGGTCATCAGCGTACCCACTACGCCACCAGACAGCCGTTGTGTGGATTTACGATACCGCGCCAGGATATAAAGAATCTGGTCACCATCCACGGTGTTGCCAGCGCGGTCCACCAGTAATACCCGATCCGCATCCCCATCCAGAGCAATACCGACATCGGCACCCGCCTCCTGCACTGTGGTTTTGATAAGGTCCGTATCGGTGGAACCACAGTTGTGGTTGATGTTGAAGCCATCCGGGTGATTGGCAATGGCAATAACGTCCGCTCCCAGTTCCTCGAATACCCGCGGCGCCACATCGTAGGCCGCGCCATTGGCGCAATCAACCACAATCCGCAGGCCGGACAACGACCGGGAATCGTCGAATGTACTCTTGCAATGTTCGATGTATCGACCATGAGCATCCGGAAATCTTTTGGCCTTGCCCAGCTGTGCCGAAGCAACACAAACCTGCGGTTGCTCCATCATTTCATCAATTTGCGCGATCAGACCATCGTTCAGCTTGGCACCATCCGGGGAAAAAAATTTGATTCCGTTATCGTGGAATGGATTGTGGGAAGCACTGATCATCACACCGATACAATCTCTGGCTGTGCGCGTCAGCCAGGCGACACCCGGCGTTGGCATCGGACCGAGCAGGGAAATGTTGACCCCGGCTGATGAGAAACCGGCTTCGAGGGCCGATTCCAGCAGATAACCTGAAACCCGGGTATCCTTCCCGATCAATACTTCATGGCCTTTACTGGAGTCGACAAAGACCCGTCCCGCTGCCCAGCCCAGTTTCAGCAGGGTGGCGGGAGTAACCGGCTCTTCTCCTACCTGCCCCCGGATACCGTCCGTACCGAAAAGCGAACCCTTCATGGCGCAAGACAACCGGAGTTAATTCAGTCCATCCGGGCTTGGCAGGTCGAGGTCAGATTCATCCAGCAGCGTATCGCTGTCGGGACTGGAATCCGAAGACGGGGGCTTCTTTTCCGGTCTGGCCTGGGGAGGCGTCGGATTCTTGCCCGCCATGATCTCGTCCACCTGGCTGGAATCCAGCGTTTCCCACTCCAGCAGAGACTGTGCCATCACTTCGATCTTGGGTTGGTTGTCCTCGATAATGGAACGCGCCCGGTCATATTGTTCCACGATGATTCGGGAAACCTCCTTTTCGACCTTCTCGGCGGTGTCCGGACTGACATTACGCTGGGTGGACATCTCCCGTCCCAGGAAAACCTCACTGTGATTGTCACCATAGACCCGTGGTCCAAGCGTATCGCTCATACCCCAGCGTGACACCATGTTCTGGGCGAGTTGGGTAGCCTGCTCAAAATCATTGGAAGCGCCGGTCGTCATCTGGTCCATGAAAACCTCCTCGGCAATCCGTCCGCCCATCAACACCGCAATCCTGGCGAACAGGTATTCCCGGTTATGGCTGTAACGATCCTCGGCTGGTAGTTGCATGGTCACTCCCAACGCCCGGCCGCGCGGGATGATGGTGACCTTATGCACCGGGTCGGTGTATTCGGACAACACTTTCGCCACAACCGTATGACCTGACTCATGGTAGGCGGTATTCTGGCGCTCCTCCTCCGGCATTACGATGGAGCGGCGCTCAACCCCCATCAGCACCTTGTCCTTGGCTTTCTCAAACTGCTCCATATTGACCGTGCGCTTGTTTTCACGGGCAGCGAACAAGGCGGCTTCGTTGATCAGGTTGGCCAGATCCGCGCCGGAAAAACCGGGGGTGCCGCGGGCAATGATGGCAGCATCAATGTCGTCTGCCAGAGGAACCTTCTTCATGTGCACTTTCAGTATCGCTTCCCGCCCCCGGATATCCGGCAGCGGGACCGTCACCTGACGGTCGAACCGCCCCGGACGCAGCAAGGCCGGGTCCAGCACATCCGGCCGGTTGGTCGCGGCAATCACAATCACCCCTTCACCGGCATCAAAGCCGTCCATTTCCACCAACAACTGGTTCAGGGTCTGTTCGCGCTCGTCATGCCCGCCGCCAAGACCGGCCCCCCTTTGTCGACCCACCGCGTCAATCTCATCAATAAAAATAATACAGGGCGCGTGTTTCTTGGCCTGCTCGAACATATCCCGCACCCGTGAGGCACCGACACCGACAAACATTTCCACGAAATCCGACCCCGATATGGTAAAAAACGGGACTTTCGCCTCTCCGGCGATGGCCTTGGCCAGCAAGGTCTTGCCAGTACCCGGACTGCCGGTCATCAAAACGCCACGGGGTATCCGTCCACCGAGTTTCCTGAAACGAGACGGATCTTTCAAAAACTCGACTAACTCCTCGACTTCTTCTTTGGCTTCATCGACACCGGCCACGTCATCGAAAGTAATCTGGTTCTTGTCCTCGGTCAACATTCTGGCTTTGCTCTTACCGAAACTCAAGGCACCACCACGCCCGCCGCCCTGCATCTGCTTCATGAAGAATATCCATACGCCGATCAACAGCAGGATAGGGAACGAACTGATCAGCAGATGCATCAGTAATGAGGTTTCCTCTTTCTTCTTCGCCCTGATATCTACCTTGTTCGAGACCAGCTCATCTACCAGCCTGGGGTCGTCGGGTGCATAAGTGACAAAGGCTTCACCACGGTGGGTTGTACCACGAATAGTCTGGGTCTCATTGTCGATTTCGACTGCCGTCACATTCCCCTGCCTGACCTGATCCAGGAATGTCGAGTAGACGATCTCGTTACTGGAGCCACCGCCCGGACTGGTGAAGTTATTGAAAACCGACATCAATACCATGGCAATCACCAGCCATAATAATATATTTTTCGTCATATTGGGCAACCCACATTCTCCGGATAAAATCGACCCTGTTGTCGATATTGTCTCATTATACGGTATATACCGTGAAAATCATGTAAAGAATCCGTCAACCATCCAGCAATCACTCAAGGTCACGACCTGAATCCACGGGCCACCAGATAAACCTCTCTGGATTGTGACCGGGAAGCCTCCGGTTTAACCGTTTGCACGTCATTAAAGCAGGCTCTGACCTGTTTCCTGATTGAATGGAAGACTTCACCTTCAAACATCTTGGTCACCAGATTTCCGCCCTGATTCAGGTTACTCCTGCAAAAGTCCAGAATAGCGAAATGCAACTGTTCGGCATTCGCCTGATCGGTGATACGTATACCCGTAATATTGGGGGCCATATCCGATAATACAAGATCAATTCCCGAATCCGGGAAGCATTGGCTGACTTTATGCCAAATAGCCGGGTCGGTAAAATCTCCCTGGATGAATTCCACTTTCTCCAGTTTCTCCATAAGCAGGAGATCAACTCCGACGACCCGATTAGCGGGTGATATCCGACTCGCGACGTATTGAGACCAGCTTCCCGGCGCACAGCCGAGATCGACGATCCGGGTATCGGGTTTGATCAGACGGTATTTGCGGTCAATCTGTTCCAGCTTGAAAACCGAACGTGCACGCAGACCATGGGTTCGGGCCTGCCTGACGAAGACGTCTTGATTTTGACGGTTTGCCCAGTTACCGGACTTTCTTTTACGCTGGCCGGTCAAACGTCGTCGTTTTCGTCTTCGCGAGCCCGGTCAACTAACTGCACATACGCCATTGGCGCGTTATCACCCAATCTGAATCCGCATTTCAGAACTCTCAGATAGCCACCCGGACGCTGTTTGAAATGAGGGCCGATGTCATCGAACAGCTTGGTCACCATTTCACGGTCCCGCAATCGTGCAAACACCAGACGACGGTTGGCGACACTGGAGGTTTTAGCCAGTGTGATCAGCGGTTCCGCGAATCTTCGCAACTCCTTCGCCTTCGGCACTGTGGTCTTGATTTGCTCATGCAGAAATAACGAATTGGCCATATTGCTGAACATGGCTTTTCGGTGTGATGAGGTTCGATTCAGGCTACGGCCTGCTTTTCTGTGACGCATGATTCTAGTCCCGTCCCATGATAGTGCCTTCGTTCTGTTTAGCCAGAGATGCCGGCGGCCAGTTCTCGATTTTCCAGCCCAGCGTGAACCCGCGTTGCGCGAGCACATCCTTGATTTCGGTCAGGGATTTCTTTCCCAGATTGGGAGTTTTCAGCAGTTCGGTCTCGGTATGCTGCACCAGATCACCGATATAGTAGATGTTTTCCGCTTTCAGGCAATTAGCGGAGCGCACGGTCAACTCAAGATCATCGACCGGCTTGAGCAGCGTGGCATCAATTTCCGGCTGCTCTTCCTCCAGACTCTGCACCATGGATTCTTCCATGTTGACGAAAACAGAGATCTGATCGTGCAGTATGGTGGCAGCCCTTCTGACCGCAACCTCTGGATCGATAGAACCGTTCGATTCGATTTCCAGCACCAGCCGGTCCAGATCAGTTAATTGTTTGACTCTGGCATCTTCCACAGCGTAGGAAATCCGCGTGATTGGACTGAATGAGGCATCCAGTTGAATCAATCCCACAGCGCGAGATACATCCGACTCGCTTAACCGGCTTTCGGCAGTCTCGTAGCCGCGCCCCCGGCGAATGGTAATATCCATGTCAAGCTCGGCATCCTTTGACAATGTGGCGATGTGATGGTCTTGGTCAACCAGCTCGATATCATCATCCAGCTGGATATCGGCCGCTGTCGCCACCCCGGGACCCTTTTTTTTCAGCGAGACAACCGCCGTATCGCGAGTGTGCATGATGACCGGCAGGGATTTCAGATTCATCAGAATATCGATCACATCTTCCTGCACCCCTTCCAGAGTGGAATACTCATGCAGGACTCCCTCAATCCGAACCTCGGTAACCGCGCAGCCGGGCATCGACGACAGCATGATCCGGCGAAGCGCATTACCCAGAGTATGGCCGAATCCGCGTTCAAGAGGCTCAATGGTAATTCTCGAATGTCGGTCATCAATGGTCTTGGCTTCCACCAGACGGGGTCTTAAGAATTCTACAGTAGGATCCTGCATCAGTTGTCCTCGTGATTGAAACGAAGTTTAAATTAAGAAATACGGAACGGCTTACTTGGAATAAAGCGCTACAACCAGAGCTTCATTGATATCCGGTGACAAATCGGATCTTTCAGGAAGCATTTTATAAACTCCCTTTACCGCAACCGGATCCGAGTCTACCCAGGGCGCCACACCGATTTGCTCGGAGATCTCAAGCGCCGCGGCAATCCGCAGTTGTTTCTTGCTCTTCTCTACCACCTCGATTTCATCACCGGGTTTTACCTGATAGGAAGGCACATTGACTTTTATCTTGTTAACCATGATACATTTGTGGCTGACCAGTTGACGCGCTTCAGCGCGGGTCACTCCAAACCCTAAGCGGTAGACCACGTTATCCAGCCTGCTTTCCAGCAATTGCAGCAAATTTAGGCCAGTCGAACCCGGAATCCGGGCCGCGGTTTTATAGTAGTTCCTGAATTGCTTTTCCAGTATCCCATACATACGACGCAGTTTCTGCTTTTCCCTCAACTGGGTGCCATACACGGTGCTTCGTGGACGACGACCGGCAGCACCCGCTCTGGGGACACGATCAAACTTGCACTTTGAGTCAATCGTTCTGACCGGGCTTTTCAGGAACAGATCAGTTCCTTCGCGGCGCGCCAGTTTACATGTTGGACCAATATATCTTGCCATTAAAATTACCTGGATATTATCTGGATTATGGGGTCACTATACGCGGCGCCGCTTGGGCGGTCGGCAACCATTGTGTGGAATCGGAGTGATGTCAGAAATCGAATGAATCTCGAACCCAAGTGCGTTCAACGCGCGAATCGCGGATTCGCGGCCCGGACCCGGGCCCTTGATTTTCACTTCCAACTGTTTTACGCCCATTTCCTGGGCGCGGCGGCCACAGCTTTCAGCGGCGGTCTGCGCCGCAAACGGGGTGCTCTTGCGCGACCCCTTGAAGCCGGAATTACCGGCCGAAGCCCAACACAACGTATCGCCGTGCCGGTCCGAAATGGTGATGATCGTGTTGTTGAAAGTCGCATGGATATGCGCGACCCCCTCCGTCACGTTCTTTCTGATTTTCGCCTTCCCTTTCCTGCTCGTTGCGCTCGCTTTGACCATGTGTAATTTGCCTTGAGTGGTTACCCGGATGATAAATGACCGTTATTTTTTGACTGCGCGGGGTGGCCCTTTCCGGGTTCGGGCATTGGTTTTCGTTCTTTGACCATTCACCGGAAGCCCTCTCCTGTGGCGCAGACCGCGATAGCAACCCAGATCCATCAATCGCTTGATATTCATCGAAACCTCACGCCGGAGATCTCCTTCCACCTCATATTTCGCGACCTCGGCGCGAAGACGCTCAGCCTGCTCGTCACTCAGACTGCCCGCCTTGCAGGCACGGTCGATATGGGCATCATCACAGATTCTCTGTGCAGTACGACGACCGATACCGTAAATCGAGGTCAACCCGATCTCGATGTGTTTATGATTAGGTAAATTGATTCCAGCAATACGTGCCATTTTTGATCTCTATAAACGGTTGGCGAGAATTTCGGGGTCGCGGATTTTATCAAATCTCGTGAGTTTTATCAATTTTGCCAACGCCTGTTATCGTCAATCCGCTCGTGCTAGCCCTGACGTTGCTTGTGCCGCTGATTACTGCAAATCACGCGCACGATGCGATTCCTGCGGATTATTTTACAATTCCTGCAAATTTTCTTGACAGATGCTCTTACTTTCATTTTTTATTCCTCCGAATAGTCCGGCGCACCCGATCTAGCGAGCACCATGGGGCCTGGAAAAAGGTGATTTTTTCATGATGCTTTCATACTGACGGGACATTAAATGCGATTGAACCTGGGAAATCAGATCCATGGTCACCACCACAATAATCAGCAGGGAAGTCCCCCCGAAGTAGAACGGAACACTCCATTTGACGATCAGAAACTCCGGGATCAGGCAAACGAAGGTGATGTAGATGGCTCCGATCATAGTCAATTTTGAAACAACACTGTCGATATATCTGGCGCTTTGTACGCCCGGACGGATACCGGGGATGAAAGCACCGGATTTTTTAAGGTTGTCAGCAATCTCATTGGGATTGAATACCAGCGCTGTATAGAAAAAACAGAAGAATATAATCATTCCACCATAAAACAGCGTGTAAATCGGCTCGCCGGGTTGCAGTTTGGTCGCAATATCGGTCATCCAGCGCATGCTATCGGCTTGTCCGAACCAACTTCCCAGACTGGCCGGGAACAGGATCAGGCTGGACGCGAAGATAGGCGGAATAACCCCGGCCATATTCAGCTTGAACGGAAGGTGGCTGCTCTGCCCCGCCATCATCTTTCGTCCCTGCTGCCGTTTGGCGTAGTTCACCGTAATTCTGCGTTGCCCCCGTTCCACAAATACGACAAACCAGGTGACCGCGATCGCCCCGATGAACAGAATCAGAACAATGCCGCCGGACAGGGCGCCAGTACGGGCAAGCTCCAGCGTACCGGCAACCGCCGAAGGCAGCCCGGAAACAATGGATGCGAAAATGATCAGCGAAATACCATTTCCGATTCCTCTTTCGGTAACCTGCTCTCCGAGCCAGACCAGAAACATGGTGCCTGCACAAAGGGTAGCGGCAGTCACCACCTTAAACCCGAGACCCGGAATCAGTATCACAGGGCTGCCCGCAACCTGCTGGCTTTCAATAGCGACTGAAATTCCAATTCCCTGGAACAGCGCGAGCACGACCGTGAAATAACGGGTATATTGCGTGATTTTCCGTCTGCCAGATTCCCCTTCCTTTTTCAGTTGCTCAAGGCTTGGCACCACCGCTGTCATCATTTGCATGATGATTGACGCTGAAATGTAAGGCATTACGCCCAGAGCGAAAATGGACAGGCGGCTCAACGCCCCACCTGAGAACATATTAAAGATGTCTACAATGGAGCCCCGAGTCTGCTGGAACAGCTCCGCAATGGCTGCCGGGTCCACTCCCGGAACCGGAACATGAGTACCGAACCGGAATACCAGCAAGGCACCCAGCAAAAACAGGATGCGCTGTTTCAGTTCAGACAGGCCTCCGAACATACCTGTGCCGGGTAATTTCTTCGCTTTTGCCATAATCCGGGCTGTTACGCCTCTATTTTCCCGCCAGCCTCTTCGATCGCCGCTCTGGCGCCCCGGGTCACGCCAATACCCTTCAGAGTCACAGCCTGGCTAATCTCACCGGAGAGAATCACTTTCGCCCGGTTGATATTCAGTCCGATCACACCGGCGGTTTTCAGGGCATTGATATCAATGGTATCGCCCTTGACCTTACCTAATTCAGACAATCGAATTTCGGCACTATGGATATTCACTTTTGATCGAAACCCGCGCTTGGGCAATCGACGCTGCAAGGGCATCTGTCCGCCCTCAAAACCCACTTTATGGTAGCCTCCGGCTCGTGACTTCTGGCCTTTATGACCACGTCCGGCGGTTTTACCGAAGCCTGATCCAGGGCCGCGCCCCACTCTTTTCGCCCGGGTCCTGGAACCTGATGCGGGTTTTATATTATTTAGTCTTAATGTTGTCATTTTTGATTAAAGTCCGAACAATCCCGTTTTCCATGAAGGTGAGTCAGATTTCCTCGCAACGAACCATGTAACTCACTTTATTGATCATGCCCCGGTTTTGTGGCGTATCGAGCACTTCGACCGTGTGATGCATTCTGCGTAACCCCAGCCCGCGCACACAGGCCTGATGCCTCTTCAGGCGACCATGAATGCTACGAGTCTGGGTGACTTTCAAGGTTTTTTTCTGAATCATTTTTCAAGTATTTTCCAGTATTTTTACAGGTTATTTCCGCAAGATAGCGCCAGCGGCTCTCACCTTATCTGATCCAGGCTCTTGCCACGTTTTGCCGCGATATAAGCCGTGCTTTTCATTCCTTTCAATGCAGCAATGGTGGCACGGGTCACATTCACCGGATTGGTGGTGCCAATCACCTTGGTCAACACGTTCTGGATCCCCAATACCTCAAAAACAGCGCGCATGGTGCCACCGGAAATAATCCCGGTACCCTCTCCCGCCGGTCTCAACACAACCCGCACGGCGCCGTGGCGGCCCACCATAGGATATTGCAGGGTGTTGCCGCTAATATGAACCTGGAACATATTACGGCGTGCATCTTCCATTGCCTTTTGCACCGCGACCGGAACTTCTCTGGCCTTGCCGCGCCCCATACCCACTCGTCCTTCTCCGTCACCCACCACGGTCAACGCTGAAAAACCAAATATCCGACCGCCCTTGACGACCTTGGAAACACGTCTGACGTTAATCAGTTGTTCCTGATAATTGTCCTTGCGAGCGTTGTCGCGTTCTCTTGCTTTAGCCATTAATCTTTTTCATCGTTAAAATTTCAGTCCATGCAGTCGGGCAGAATCAACAAACGCCTTGACCCTGCCATGGTATCTATATCCAGACCGGTCAAACGCGACCGTCTCAACGCCTGCGGCTCTGGCGTTTTGCGCCAATAATTCACCCACTGCGACCGCCGCCTCGCAGTTACCGCCGGTCTTGAGAGAAGCGCGCAGCCCGGCATCCAGTGTCGATGCAGCCGCCAGCACCCTTTGTCCGGTCTGATCGAAAACCTGTGCATAGAAATGCCGTGGAGTCCGGTATACCGACAGTCGGGTGGCTTCCAGGCGCGCGATCCTGCCCCTGGATTTTCTCGCCCTTCTCAACCTGGCCTTGTTCTTGTTCTTGTTCTTGTTCATCATGATCGTTCTATTCGCTGGATTATAGGTTCAGTTACTTTTTCCTGGCCTGTTTCCTGGCCACATATTCGTCCAGATACCGGATTCCTTTCCCCTTGTAGGGTTCTGGAGGACGAAAGGCCCGAATATCCGCAGCGGCCTGGCCCACAGCCTGCTTGTCTGTACCACTTAACACGATTTCGGTTTGAGTCGGTGTCTGGGCGCTAATCCCCTCTGGCAACACATAAACAACGGGATGTGAAAACCCGAGATTCAGATTGAGGTTGCGACCTTGAACCTGGGCGCGGTAGCCGACTCCCTTGATGGTCAATTTCTTCTCAAAACCGGTCGTCACTCCGATAATCAGGTTCTGCAGCATGGCCCGGGTCGTACCGGACATGGAAACGACCTGCTTACTGACCTTGCCCCCGTTTTCCTGCAGCCGCACATTCAACGCCCCGTCATTATGGGACACCTCGATTCCACCAGAAAGCGGAAAAGCCATCTCCCCCCTGGGGCCTTTCACGGTCACCCGGCCCTGATCAATCCTGATATCGACATCAGACGGTACAGACACGGGGGTTTTTGCAATTCGTGACATAGTTATGTTCAGGTAACAGATTTATTCAATCGGATGGGTTCAGTGGGTTCGTTTATTCTAGAAAACGGTACAAACTATTTCACCACCCACTCCAGCCTGACGAGCGGATTTGTCGGTCAACAAGCCTTTTGATGTCGATACCAGGGCAATACCCAATCCATTCTTTATGGATGGCAAATCATCCTTACTGGCATAAATCCGGCAACTTGGCCGACTGACCCGCTTGATCTCTTCGATCACCGAGTCACCCTGAAAATACTTCAATTCAACATCCAGTATCCTGAAAGCGCCATCAAAGTCCACGGAAAAGCTGGAAATATAGCCTTCATCCTTCAATACTTCTGCAATAGCGACCTTGCTTCTCGACGCCGGCATCTGGACATGGGTTTTTTGTGCCCGAGAGCCATTGCGTATCCGGGTTAACATATCAGCTATAGGGTCTGACATACTCATTTCGATTTCTCTGTTTTATAACTTTGCTTGTATCGGAATTACCAACTCGACTTAACGACTCCGGGGGCTTCTCCACGCATGATGACTTCGCGTAATTTATTCCGGCACAGTCCGAACTTCCTGAAATATCCTCTCGACCGACCAGTCAGTTCACAACGATTACGCTTGCGCCCCGGGCTCGAATCCCGCGGTAGCTTCTGCAGGTCCAGCATGGCCTGAAACTGATCTGCGGCGCTGGTTTGCAGGTCTTTGACCCGGTTTGACAGAACCTGACGTTTTTCGGCATGCGCATTAATCAGTTTCTTGCGCTTCACCTCCCGAGCCACCATTGATTTCTTTGCCATGTCTTAACTCTTGATAGGAAATTTGAATTCGCGCAGCAAGGCCGCTGCCTGCTGATCTGTTTTCGCTGAAGTGGTGAT
This sequence comes from Arenicellales bacterium, assembly GCA_965116335.1. Classification (GTDB taxonomy): domain Bacteria; phylum Pseudomonadota; class Gammaproteobacteria; order Arenicellales; family Poriferihabitantaceae. Next base: position 2,521,741 of record OZ220677.1, on the reverse strand, counting down.
ACAGATATCCAGCCCGCGCAGGGCATCAATATGGTCGTAATCCACCTCCGGGAAAACGATCTGCTCCTTTAACCCGAACGCATAATTCCCCCGTCCGTCAAAGGATTTTCCGGGGAGCCCACGGAAATCCCGGATGCGTGGAATTGCGACAGAGATTAAACGGTCAAGAAACTCATACATACGGGCGCGCCGCAACGTCACCTTGGCACCGACAGCCCAGCCCTCGCGTATCTTGAATGCCGCCTCGGATTTTTTCGCCTTGGTAATCACCGGCTTCTGGCCGCAAATCTTTTCCAGATCAGCGGTCGCGCTTTGTAGCACATTCTTGTTCGCAACGGCCTCTCCAAGCCCCATATTCAAGGTGATTTTTGTAATGCGGGGCACTTCCATCACACTCTTGAACGAAAACTCCTGTTGGAGTTTCGGCACGATTTCAGTCTTGTACTTTTCGAGCAATCTGGCCATTTTCGTTTGATTCTGATCAATCATTAAGTTACACAAGGTCCACTACTTCATCGTTCGATTTGAAGTAACGAACTTTCCTGCCGTCTTCCAGGGTCTTGAATCCGACTCTTTCACCCTTTTTGCTAACCGGGTTATACAGGGCGATATTTGACAGGTGAATAGCTGCCTCTTTTTCCAGGATACCCCCGGTTTCCCCGGTATTCGGGTTGCCTTTGGTATGACGTTTCACAATGTTGACGTTGTCAACCAGAGCGCGGCCATTGTCCAGCACTTTCAAGACATTTCCGCGTTTGCCCTTGTCACGTCCGCAAATCACAATGACATCGTCCCCTTTTTTTATTCTCCGCATCGTTCAGACCTCAAGAAGCATTTTCTCAAATTCATGGGTTACAGGACTTCTGGTGCCAGAGAGATAATTCGCATGAATTTCTCTGATCTCAATTCCCGGGTCACCGGGCCAAATATCCGGGTGCCAACAGGCTGATGGGATGCGTTCAGCAACACAGCCGAATTCCTGTCGAACCGAATCAATGATCCATCAGGCCTGCGCACGCCGCTCCTGGTCCTGACAATAACCGCATCATACACATCTCCCTTTTTCACCCTGCTGTTGGGCAACGCTTCCTTAATGGTAATTTTCACAATGTCGCCAATCCCGGCATATCTCCGCTTTGAGCCGCCCAATACCTTGATGCACATTACCCGTTTGGCGCCGCTGTTGTCAGCTACCGACATCATTGACTGCATCTGAATCATCGTCTTTTCTCCAGTACCTTGATTGAATAATCCTGATCCTGATCAGGCTGCCCTGGCAACCACCGCAACCAGACGCCAGCATTTGGTCTTCGAGACCGGACGGCAGGCCTCGACCCGCACCGTATCCCCTGTCTTGCATTCGTTATTCTCGTCATGAACATGCAGTCGGGTAGAACGGCGGATGTATTTCTTGTACAACGGATGCTTTACCTTTCTCTCAACCAGCACAGTGATACTTTTGTCATTGGCGGCAGAGACGACATTGCCTTCAATTTGCCGTTTGGCTACTTCTTGGTCGGTTCGTGTGTTCATTCGTTTATCCCTGATTGATCGGCTGCCTGAGCCGTGTCATGCTCACCCGGCTTTTCATTGAGGATGGTTTTGATACGCGCAATATCCTTTTGCACGAAGCGAAATCGGGCCGGGTTTGCCAGCTGGCCTGCCCCGCGCTGCATACGCAGATTGAACTGCTCCTTACGCAAGGCAATCAACTCCTGCATGAGCTCCTCACGCGACTTGACTCTTAATTCGGATGCTTTCATCAACCTACCTGACGTCGTGCGAAATTAGTCTGAAGCGGCAACTTGGCGCTGGCCAGGCGAAACGCCTCCTGCGCCAGCTTTTCAGGCACGCCTTCGATCTCATATAACATGGTGCCCGGCTGAATCAGCGCCACCCAGAATTCCGGATTGCCCTTGCCCTTGCCCATACGAACCTCAAGCGGTTTTTTCGAGACCGGTTTATCGGGGAAAATACGGATCCAGATTCTCCCACCGCGTTTGACATGACGGGTAATCGCGCGTCGGCCCGCTTCAATCTGGCGTGCAGTCAGACGCCCGCGAGTAGCCGACTGAAGACCGAATTCGCCAAAGCTGATACGGTTGCCGCGAGTGGCAAGACCGCGGTTGCGGCCCTTATGCTGTTTGCGGAATTTGGTTCTTTTGGGCTGGAGCATATCTATACCACTCCTGTCTGGGGTTCAGTAACCGCTTGTGCGGCGGCCGTTTCGGATTTTTCCTGCTTGAGAATCTCACCCTTGAATATCCATACTTTCACGCCAATGATTCCATACGTGGTGAGTGCCTCGTGCACCCCATAATCAATATCGGCTCGCAACGTATGCAATGGCACCCGACCTTCCCGATACCACTCGGTACGCGCAATCTCAGCCCCGTTGAGACGTCCTGAAAGCATCACCTTGACACCCAGAGCACCGAGTCTCATGGAGTTCTGCACCGCGCGCTTCATGGCACGGCGGAACATGATTCTTTTCTCCAGTTGCTGGCATATATTTTCCGCGACCAGTTTGGCATCCAGCTCGGGTTTGCGGATTTCCTCAACCGCAACCTGGACAGGACCGCCATTCAATCGCGACAGCGCAAATCGAAGTTTCTCGATGTCCTCACCCTTCTTGCCGATCACAATTCCCGGGCGCGCCGTGAAAATGGTCACGTTCAGGTTCTGGGCAGGACGATCAATGGCAATCCTGCTGACCGCTGCGTTCGACAGCTTCCTGGTCAGATATGCCCTGATTTTGAGATCACTCGCCAGTATTTTCGCGTAGTGGGTACTGTTTGCGTACCACTTCGCATTCCAGTCCTTCACGATACCGAGGCGCATACCGTTTGGTTGTACTTTTTGACCCATTATTTATACTTCTTTTGTATATTTCTGTTTCGTTCAAATCAACTGAAAATCAGCTTGTCATCTCAGCTTCGGGGTTCGTCACTGACACTCAGGGTGATATGGCAATTCCTTTTCAGGATTCGGGTACCACGGCCTTTCGCCCGTGCCCGGAAGCGCTTGATAACAGGGGCTTCATCGACCATCACCTGATTCACCCAAAGATCATCAATATCCGCGCCTTCATTGTGCTCTGCATTTGCAATCGCTGAGTTGAGCACTTTTTTCAACGGAACCGCTGCTCGTTTGTTGCTGAAAGAAAGCGTTTCAAGCGCCTTCTCAACCGAGAGCGACCGGATCTGATCGGCTACCAGGCGACACTTCTGCGCTGACAACCTGACATATTTTGCTACTGATCTGGCTTGCATGATTTTCTATACGTTTTCAGCTACGATTTCTTATTGGCCACGTGTCCGCGATACGTGCGCGTCGGCGCAAATTCGCCGAGCCTGTGACCCACCATGTTTTCATTGACCAGAATCGGCACATGCTGCCGACCATTGTGCACGGCAATGGTCAGGCCCACAAATTCTGGCATGATCATGGAACGCCGCGACCATGTCTTGATCGGTTTGCGCGAATTCTCTGCTTTGGCTTTTTCAACTTTTGCCCACAGATGGTGGTCAACAAAAGGACCTTTTCTAATTGAACGGGGCATGGTTATTTCTTCCGCCTGCGAATAATCATTGATGAAGTACGTTTGTTGGAACGTGTTCTGTAACCCTTGGTCGGAACACCCCAGGGAGTACAGGGGTCGCGACCACCCGAGGTACGGCCTTCCCCACCGCCATGTGGATGATCAACCGGATTCATAGCCACCCCGCGGACGGTAGGCCGGAACCCTCGCCAACGTTTTGCGCCAGCCTTGCCGAGCTTGCGCAGACTGTTCTCGGAGTTGCCTACCTGACCAATAGTAGCGCGACAATCAAGACGCACCCGGCGCATCTCCCCGGAACGTAACCGAAGCTGGGCATAGTCCCCTTCCTTGCCGACAAATTGGATGGCGGCACCTGCCGACCTGCCAATCTGCGCTCCCTTGCCCGGTTTCAGTTCCAGGCAATGCACTGTAGTACCGACTGGCATGTTTCTCAACGGCATACTGTTGCCGACATTATAGCCACTGCCCACTCCTGACATTACGGTGTCACCAACCGCAATACCCCTGGGCGAGATTATGTAACGATGCTCACCATCCCGGTAAGCCAGTAGCGCGATATGCGCGCTACGGTTGGGATCATACTCGATACGCTTGACGATAGCTGCGACCCCATCCTTGTCGCGCTTGAAATCAATCAGACGGTAATGACGCTTGTGGCCTCCGCCACGATGCCTGACCGTAATGCGCCCACCGTTGTTGCGACCATCAATAGCCGTCTTGGGCTCAAGCAGAGGTTGATATGGCCTGCCCTTGTACAGCTCAGGGGACACCACCTTGACCATGCTTCTGCGGCCCGGAGTCGTTGGTTTCTGTTTTGCTAATGCCATATCGTAAATATCTTTATTATCTTGTCCGTATCAGGCAATCAGGCTCCCGCCATACCCATGAAATCAATGTCCTGCCCGGCCTCCAGACAGACATAAGCCTTCTTCCAGTCGTTTCTGACACCCGTGCTCCGTCCATGTCGTTTCACTTTCCCGTGGACATTCACGACCTGTACATTTTTAACCTTTACCTCAAACAATTTTTCAACCGCCAGGCGGACTTCATTCTTGTGCGCGTCCTTCCTGACCTGAAACACGATCTGCTGGTATTTATCGGCGACCCATGTCGTCTTTTCCGAGATCACAGGTTTCAGGATGATCTGATACAAACGCTCCTCACTGACTCGCGAAGGCGGGCTGATTGTTCGGATATTCATGCTGCTACCTCCATGCCTCCTGTTGCAGGTTTTCCGGACAGTGTCTCGTCAATACTGCGAGCCGCATCGGCGGTGATCACCACTTTGGGGTAGCTAATCAGGCTGACCGGATCAATACTGCAGCTGGTACATACACTCACTGACTGCAAATTACGGGCAGACAGTTCAACATTCTGATCATCGTCCACAAGTACGATCAATGCCCGGTCGGCGTCCAGTCCTTTCAACCTCTCAACCAGGGAGCTGGTTTTTGGAGCATCCATCGCCATCGAATCAACCACAACCAGCCTTTGCTGGCGGTTCAGTTCCGACAGGATTGAACGCATCGCCGCACGATACATCTTCTTGTTGACTTTCTGGGAGAAATCCCGGGTTGAAAGCGGGAAAGCACGTCCGCCCCCGGTAAAAATCGGGCTTCGTATTGTTCCTGCACGCGCCCGACCCGTACCTTTCTGCCGCCAGGGCTTGGCACTGCCGCCCCGTACCGCGGCCCGGTTCTTTTGAGCGCGCGTACCACTGCGCCCGCCCGCCTGATAAGCGACCACAACCTGATGAATCAGCGATTCGTTGAAATCCACTCCGAAATTGCCTTCAGACAGTTCCACCTCATGCGCCTTCGCCTCTGCGGAGCCGGATTCGACCACTGAATTTACTTTTAATTTGATAGCCATTGTTATTTCCTCAGGCTGCCTGCCCGTCTGGCATACTCAATGACTCGTCAGACTTGACTGCCGGACGAATGATGACATCGGCGCCCCTGGAGCCGGGAATCGAGCCTGCAATCAGAATAATGTTGCGAGTCTCATCGACCCTGACCACATCCAGATTCTGCTGAACGGATTTCACGGCACCCATGTGTCCTGCCATTTTCTTGCCTTTCCAGACCCGGCCCGGGTCCTGCGCGTTGCCGATGGAACCAGCCAGCCTGTGCGCTTTCGAGTTACCATGAGTAGCGCGACCTCCACCATAACCGTGGCGTTTTATCACTCCCGCAAATCCCTTGCCGATGGTTCGTCCGGATACATCCACCTTCTGCCCCTCACTGAACAGGCCGACCGTCAACTCGGAGCCCGCCTCGACCGTGACCGCATCATCCAGCCGAAACTCCCAAACCCCTCTACCAGGTCGCACCCCGGCTTTGGCGAAATGGCCTTTCATGGCTTTATTGATTCGACTGGCCCGCCGTTCTCCCGTAGTCACCTGCAACCCGTCATAACCATCGTTATCCCGGGTTCTGACTTGCGTGATCCGGTTCGGCAAAACTTCAATCACCGTAACTGGCCGGGACCTTCCCTCTTCTGTAAAGACCCGAGTCATACCCATTTTTTTTCCAACCAGTCCTAATGACATCTCGTAACCTGCCTGTGTCTCTTTGATCTCATGATAGTCAGTTCAATTTGATTTCCACGTCAACCCCGGCAGCGAGGTCAAGCTTCATCAAGGCATCCACCGTTTTATCGGTTGGCTGCACGATATCGAGAATTCTCTTATGGGTTCTGATTTCAAACTGGTCCCGAGCTTTCTTGTTGACGTGGGGAGATCGCAAAAGCGTATATTTTTCGATCTTGGTAGGTAACGGGATGGGACCCTTTACCAGTGCGCCTGTGCGTCGGGCCGTATCCACGATCTCCAGCGCCGACCGATCAATCATCTTGTGATCGAACGCCTTCAAGCTGATACGGATTTTTTGATTTTCTACCATTGTTCAGAAATTCTCTTGAAACTGCCCTTTTTACAAAATCATTCGATGATTTTGGTGACGACGCCCGCTCCCACGGTACGACCTCCTTCGCGGATCGCGAACCGCAATCCCTCCTCCATCGCGATCGGCGCAATCAACGCCACCGACATCGCTACATTATCGCCCGGCATCACCATCTCGATATCCGCCGGCAAATCACAAGAGCCGGTCACATCCGTTGTCCGAAAGTAGAACTGCGGGCGATATCCATTGAAAAACGGTGTATGACGACCCCCCTCTTCCTTGGACAGGATATACACTTCCGACTCGAACCGGGTATGTGGCGTAATGCTTTTTGGCTTCGCCAGCACCTGTCCGCGCTCCACTTCCTCACGCTTGGTTCCACGCAACAGGACCCCCACGTTGTCTCCCGCCTGGCCTTCGTCCAGCAACTTGCGGAACATCTCAACGCCGGTACAAACCGTCACCATGGTATCCTTGATACCGACAATGGCGATCTCTTCCCCCACCTTGATTACGCCTCGTTCCACTCGCCCGGTCACAACCGTGCCTCTGCCAGATATCGAGAACACATCTTCTACCGGCATCAGGAAATCACCGTCCACCTTACGCTCCGGCTCCGGAATGTAGCTGTCCAGTGCTTCCGCCAGCTTGATAATAGAACCTTCCCCGATATCCGAGTCGTCTCCTTCCAGCGCTTTCAGGGCACTGCCAATCACGATCGGAGTATCATCGCCGGGGAATTCGTAGGTATCCAGCAATTCCCGTATTTCCATCTCAACCAATTCCAGCAACTCCTCGTCATCCACCATATCGGCCTTGTTCAGATAGACCACGATATAGGGAACGCCGACCTGACGAGCCAGCAGGATATGCTCCCGTGTCTGCGGCATTGGGCCATCTGCTGCACTACATACCAGGATCGCCCCATCCATCTGCGCGGCACCGGTAATCATGTTCTTGATGTAGTCGGCGTGCCCAGGACAATCAACGTGTGCATAGTGGCGGTTTTCGGTCTGATACTCGACGTGCGCGGTGGCAATCGTGATTCCGCGGGATTTTTCTTCCGGCGCATTGTCGATTTCGTCAAACGCTTTCGATTCAGTGCCACCGTATCGGGTCGATAACACCTTGGTCATCGCCGCCGTCAACGTCGTCTTGCCATGATCGACATGGCCGATGGTGCCAACATTTACATGCGGCTTCGTTCTTTCAAATTTTTCTTTCGCCATGGATAGGTCTCCTGAATAATCTTTAATTTGTTACTTGAATTTGTTTTTTGTTACTGAAATTTTCTGAGTCCTGCAACCCGATCAAGCAGCAATCTTGATTGAGGTCGCTATACTTTCCGGAACCGGAGCATATTTCCTGAACTCCATCGTATAATTCGCCCGCCCCTGAGTCGCGGAGCGCAACGCAGTAGCATAGCCGAACATCTCCGACAAGGGCACTTCGGCCTTGATGACCTTGCCACCGGGTGAATCCTCCATTTCATGGATCAAACCACGCCGCGCGCTCAAATCGCCGTTCACGCTTCCCATATATTCTTCCGGGGTGACCACTTCCACCGCCATCATCGGCTCCAGCAACTGTGGCCCGGCAATCCGGGCACCCTCACGGAACGCCATGGAACCAGCCGCCTTGAACGCATGCTCAGATGAATCCACATCGTGATAGGAACCATAGAACAGGGTTGCCTTGACATCAATCACCGGATAACCGGCCACCACGCCCGACTGCATCGCGGACTGAATACCCTTATCCACTGCGGGAATGTACTCCCTGGGTATCACGCCACCCTTGATCTCATCGACAAACTGATAACCGGTCCCCAGATCCAGCGGCTCGAGGCGGACATGAACATGGCCATATTGCCCTCGTCCACCGGTCTGCTTCGCATACTTGTGCTCCATTTCAACCGGCTCGGTAATTGTTTCCCGATAGGCGACCTGGGGTTTGCCGATATTGGCATCTACACTAAACTCCCGTTTCAACCGATCTACAATGATTTCGAGATGCAATTCACCCATACCGGAAATAATGGTCTGCCCGGACTCTTCATCGGAACGCACCCGAAAAGAGGGGTCTTCCTGCGCCAGCTTACCCAGAGCCACACCCAGCTTCTCCTGATCGGAGCGGGTTTTCGGCTCAACCGCCTGCGCGATAACCGGGTCTGGAAACTCCATTCGTTCCAGCGCCACGATGGAATTGCTCGCGCACAAGGTATCGCCGGTGGTGATGCTTTTCAGTCCCACCGCCGCCGCTATATCACCAGCGTATACCTGCTTGATATCCTCCCGGTTATTGGAGTGCATCTGTAATATCCGGCCAATCCGTTCCTTTTTCCTCTTGACTGAATTTATCACGGTATCGCCGGTCTTCATGGTTCCGGAATACACACGAAAGAAAACCAGCTGCCCGAAAAAAGAGTCTGACATGATCTTGAATGCCAGTGCAGAAAACGGTTGTGCATCATCAGACTTGCGGACAATGCGGGTTTCCCCGTCCTCGGCCACTCCGCTGATCGCCGGCACATCCAATGGGCCGGGCATATAATCAATAATCCCGTCCAGCAACATCTGAACGCCCTTGTTCTTGAAGGCGGAGCCACACAATACCGGAATAATCTCATTATTCAGAGTGCGGATTCGAATGCCTCTCCTGATTTCCTGCTCACAAAGATCACCGTTCTCGAAATAACGTTCCATCATTTCCTCGTCTGCTTCGGCGGCCACTTCCACCAGTCTGGCCCTGAGTTGACCAGCTTCCTCGACCAGCTCTTCAGGAATATCACTGTATTCGAATTCGATACCCATATTTTCCTCTTTCCATGAGACCGCTTTCATTTTGACGAGATCAACCACGCCCCTGAAATGCTCTTCGGATCCTATATTCAATTGCATCATGACCGGGTTGGTGCCCAACCGGGTTTCGATTTGCTCAACAACACGCTGGAAATCCGCTCCGACCCGGTCCATCTTGTTGATGAAGGCCATTCTTGGCACATTATACTTGTTGGCCTGACGCCACACGGTTTCCGACTGCGGCTCAACCCCCCCGACTGCACAGAACACAGCAACGGCACCATCCAGCACACGCAACGAACGTTCGACCTCAATCGTGAAATCAACATGACCGGGAGTATCAATGATATTGATTCGATGCGGTTCCAGACTTTTGTCCATGCCACTCCAGAAACAGGTGGTAGCCGCAGAAGTAATGGTGATTCCCCTCTCCTGCTCCTGCTCCATCCAGTCCATGATCGCATTGCCATCATGCACTTCACCGAGCTTGTGGGAAAGGCCGGTATAGAAGAGTATGCGCTCGGTGGTCGTCGTCTTGCCAGCATCAATGTGGGCCATGATGCCGATGTTGCGATACCGCTCGATTGGAGTTTTGCGTGGCACTGCTCTTTACGTCCGGGTTCGTGTAAGGAAAATCGAGTCTAAAATCTGTAATGTGAAAACGCCTTGTTGGCTTCGGCCATCTTGTGGGTGTCTTCACGTTTTTTGAAGGCGCTGCCGCGCTCACTTGAAGCATCCATCAACTCCCCCGCCAACCGGGCTGTCATGGATTTCTCGGATCGCTTGCGAGCGGCGGCTACCAGCCATCTCATAGCCAGCGCCATCTGGCGGTTGGGGCGCACCTCAACCGGCACCTGGTAAGTGGCGCCACCGACACGACGGCTCTTCACTTCAACACCGGGGCTTACGTTTTCCAGGGCCGCGTTAAAAACCTCAACCACGTCCTCTTTGCCGCGCTCCTTGATGATATCCAGCGCGCCATACATGATTCTCTCGGCAATCGACTTCTTGCCATCCAGCATGAGGATATTGATAAATTTCGCGACTGTCTGATCCTTGTATTTGGGATCAGGCAAAATCTTCCTCTTGGGGACTTCTCTTCGTCTTGACATATCTTGATTTCGCTCCGGCCAGTCCGGGTTGAGGTTCGGCAACATCGTTCAGCAATATACGGGATTGCTGCAGCCTGCTGCTCCGGGCTTGAACTCAAGCCTCTCTTTATACTTACAAATTAAATGCCTGCGATTTAAGACTTGGGACGCTTCGCGCCGTATTTCGAACGACCCTGACGCCTGTCCGACACACCGGACGTATCCAGCGCTCCACGCACCGTGTGATACCGAACGCCCGGCAAGTCTTTCACCCGCCCCCCTCTTATCAGTACCACCGAGTGCTCCTGCAAATTATGACCTTCACCACCGATATAAGTGGTCACCTCATGCCCGTTGGTCAAGCGCACCCTGGCCACCTTGCGTAATGCAGAGTTCGGCTTCTTGGGCGTAGTCGTATACACACGGGTGCAAACACCACGCTTTTGCGGACAAGATTGCAGGGCCGGAACATTGGATTTCCTGACCTGCTTTTGTCTCGGGTTTCTGACCAGTTGGTTTAGTGTCGGCATTCGCTGGACTTTTTATAAATGTTGCTTACTGTTTCTTGCCTGCCCCTGAAATACCGCCGACCTTGCTGTAAGGTTCGGGATTCTGCAGGTGGCGAATGGCATCCATACCCCAAAGGGGGCGCGATTTTATGTCGGCACGATTCTCCTGTCAAGGGATGAAGCCCGATAAAAACGCAATATGGCCACAAAGTCTGTAACTCTACCATGCTTAAAGCTCCCCTTATGCCGTGATCCAGGCCTGTGTATCGTCCGGTACGATGTCATGGATCGTATCCGTGTCGTTTTCAGGAACGCTCAGCAATTCTTCAAGCTCCTTGTTTTTCAATGTGCCGATCTGCCGGTTGCGTTTGCGGTCCCTGTGAAAAGCCAGTCCGGTTCCGGCGGGTATCAGACGCCCGACGATCACGTTTTCCTTCAGGCCACGGAGTTCGTCGACCTTGCCATTAACCGACGCATTGGTCAGCACACGAGTGGTTTCCTGGAAGGAGGCAGCAGAAATGAAAGACTCAGTAGTCAGTGACGCCTTGGTGATACCCAGCAAAACAGGGTAAAAAGTCGCAGGTTCCTTGCCTTGCGCGATCAACTCATCATTATCTTTCAGCAATATGGATTTCTCGACTTGCTCTCCGGGCAGGTAATGGCTGTCGCCCACTTCGCCTACCCTTACCTTTCTCAGCATCTGGCGAATGATCACCTCAATGTGTTTGTCATTGATTTTTACGCCCTGCAACTGATACACATCCTGCACTTCATTCACAATGTAGTCCGCTAATGCCTCGACACCGCGATATTCGAGAATATCGCTCGCCAATGGAGGACCATCCGCGACCACTTCTCCGCGCTCAACCGTCTCACCCTCAAATACATTGATCCGGCGAGTCTTGGGAATCAGTGTACTGTGGGTCTCACCGTCCTTGCTGGTGATCACCAGGCGGTGTTTGCTCTTGGTTTCCCGGCCAAATGAAATAATTCCGGTGGCTTCTGCCAGAATGGCCGGTTCCTTCGGTTTACGCGCCTCGAACAGCTCCGCAACTCGCGGTAGCCCCCCGGTAATATCACGGGTTTTGGACGATTCCTGCGGTATTTTCGCGATCACATCTCCACTATCCACATTCTGACCGTCTTCCAGCATGACGATGGATTCCGGCGGGAGTTGATAGCGGGCGGGAATATCCGTACCCGGTATCTTGACAGACTCTCCGGATTGATCAATCAGGCTGATGGTCGGCTTGATATCGTGGGCACTGCCGCGACGACGTTGGGGATCCAGTACGACATAGGTACTTTTCCCGGTCAGGTCATCGGTCTGCATATTGACCGTCACGCCCTCTTCCAGATCGGTGAACACGACCTTGCCCGCCACCTCGGTCACGATCGGGTGCGTATGAGGGTCCCAGGTAGCAACCATATCGCCGATCCGCACCTGTGAGCCTTCCTTGACGTTCAACACCGCACCATAAGGCAATTTATGCCGTTCACGGTCACGCCCCTGCTCATCCTGCACAACCAGTTCACTGGAGCGCGTCACCACTACTTGCTTGCCTTCCGTGTTCTCAACCAGTTTGGCCGACTTCAGGTGAATCTTCCCGGAGTTTTTCAATTCAACGTTACTCACCACCGAAGAACTCGATGCAGCACCACCGATATGGAAGGTACGCATGGTCAACTGTGTGCCCGGCTCGCCGATGGATTGCGCCGCAATTACACCGACCGCTTCACCCATATTGATGGTATGCCCGCGTCCCAGGTCACGCCCATAGCATTTGGAACACACTCCGTAACGGGTTTCGCAGGTCACTGCGGAACGCACCCTGATTCCATGGATATTATTGTGGTCAATCAGCCGCACCAGTTTCTCATCGATCATCTGATCCCTGGAGATAATAACCTCACCTGCCTGATCAACGACTTCCTCACTGACATAACGCCCGAGCACCCGGTCACTCAGCGGCACAACGACCTCGCCACCCTGTATCTGTGCTTCCCGGAACAACCCGTTTTCCGTACCGCAATCCGCTTCGGTGACCACCAGGTCCTGGCATACGTCGACCAGCCGCCGCGTCAGGTAGCCTGAGTTAGCGGTTTTCAGCGCAGTGTCGGCCAGCCCCTTGCGGGCGCCGTGGGTCGAGTTGAAGTATTGCAATACATTCAACCCCTCACGGAAATTGGCCGTAATCGGGGTTTCGATAATCGAACCATCCGGCTTCGCCATCAACCCGCGCATACCGGCCAGTTGCCGGATCTGGGCATGTGAACCCCGAGCACCTGAATCAGCCATCATGTAGATCGAATTGAATGAGTCCTGCTCTACCTTTTCACCCTGCTTGTTGATCACCGTATCCACGCCCAGTTCCGACATCATGGAATCGGAAACCTGTTCACTGGTTCTCGTCCAGATGTCCACTACCTTGTTATACCGCTCACCATCCGTGAGCAGACCGGCGTCATATTGCTTTTGAATTTCAACCACTTCCTTCTGCGCCTGATTCAGGATACCCGGCTTGTCGGCGGGAACCACCATATCATCCACACCAATCGACAGGCCGGACAGCGCCGCCATGCCAAATCCGGTATACATGAGCTGATCCGCGAATATGACGGTATCCTTGAGACCTGCTTCGCGGTAGGAAACATTGATCAACTCAGAAATCGTCTTCTTCTTCATCGGACGGTCAATCAGGCTGAAATCCAGCCGGGTCGGAAGAATCTCCGACAACAGCACACGGCCAACCGTGGTATCCACCGTTTTTCTCTCGCCGGTCGAATTGCCCTCCTCGTCGTATACCGGCATCCTGACCTTGACCCTGGCGTGGAGATGAATCTGCCGGGTTTCCCAGGCGCGCCGGACTTCGTTTATATCCGAGAACCAGGCACCCGTACCTTTGGCATCCGCGCTTTCCCGGGTCATATAGTAAAGACCCAGCACAATGTCCTGGGAAGGCACGATGATCGGCTCCCCATTTGCCGGAGAAAGAATATTGTTGGTGGACATCATCAGTGCCCGAGCTTCCAGTTGCGCCTCGATCGACAAGGGCACATGAACCGCCATCTGATCGCCGTCAAAGTCGGCGTTGTACGGAGTACAGACCAGCGGATGCAGTTGAATCGCCTTGCCTTCTATCAAAACAGGCTCGAACGCCTGAATACCCAGCCTGTGCAAGGTCGGCGCCCGGTTCAGCATAACCGGATGCTCCCGGATTACCTCTTCGAGAATATCCCACACTTCGGCGCTCTCGGCTTCCACCATTTTCTTGGCCTGCTTGATGTTGGCCGCCATCCCTCGCAATTCCAGCTTGCTGAATATGAAGGGCTTGAACAATTCCAGTGCCATCTTCTTGGGCAAGCCGCACTGATGCAGTTTCAGCGTGGGACCGACCACGATTACCGAACGTCCGGAATAATCTACCCGTTTACCCAGCAGGTTCTGGCGGAAACGCCCCTGCTTGCCCTTGATCATGTCCGAGATGGATTTCAGTTGACGTTTATTGGCGCCTGTTATCGCCTTGCCCCGACGACCATTATCCAGCATCGCGTCAACCGCCTCCTGAAGCATCCGCTTTTCATTGCGGACAATCAGGTCCGGCGCATTCAGATCCAGCAGCCTTTTCAGACGGTTGTTGCGATTGATCACACGGCGATACAGATCATTCAGGTCCGAGGTGGCAAAACGCCCGCCCTCCAGAGGAACCAGCGGTCTCAGGTCCGGCGGCAGCACAGGCAATACATCCATGATCATCCAGGCCGGATTATTACCGGAATTGATAAATGCCTCGATGACCTTGAGGCGCCCCGTCAGTTTTTTGGTCTTGGTATCTGACTTGGTTTTGGCAAGTTCTTCACGCAGAATCTCGGCTTCCAGAGACAGATCCATTTCTTTTAGCAGGGTGCGGATCGCTTCCGCTCCCATACCCACCTCAAATTCGTCTCCGTAGGTTTTGATAGCCTCCAGATACTGCTCTTCCGTCAGCAGGTCGCCACGCTCATATTCTTCCGTAATGCCGGGATCAATCACGACATAAGCCTCGAAGTAGAGCACCCGTTCCATCTCACGGACGGTCATGTCCAGCAACAACCCGAGCCTGGATGGCAACGATTTCAAAAACCAGATATGGGCACAGGGTGCCGCCAGTTCGATACGGCCCATGCGTTCCCTGCGTACCTTGGAAAGAGTGACCTCAACTCCGCATTTCTCGCAAACTACGCCGCGATGCTTCAGTCGCTTGTACTTACCGCACAAACACTCGTAGTCGCTCACCGGGCCGAAAAGTTTGGCGCAGAACAGTCCGTCCCGCTCTGGCCGGAAGGTACGATAATTAATGGTTTCCGGCTTTTTGACTTCACCAAAAGACCAGGATCTGATTTTCTCCGGAGACGCGATGCTGACTCGAATCGAATCGAAATCGTCAACTGCGTCCACCTGCCTGAATAGATTGAAAATATCTCTCATTATTTACTGCCTCTGTTAGATGCCAGCGGATTCGCGGCTTGGTGGCTGTTCGGTCCGGTTATTCCGGCAACCCCGGAATCAATGACGTTCATGCTTTAACTCCAGATTGAGTCCCAGCGCGCGAATCTCCTTGACCAGAACATTAAACGATTCCGGCATGCCGGTATCCATGTCATGACCACCGCGAATAATATTCTCATAAATCTTGGAACGACCGCCCACATCATCGGACTTGACCGTAAGCATTTCCTGCAAGGTATAAGCGGCGCCATAAGCCTCCAGCGCCCAGACTTCCATCTCACCGAATCTTTGACCACCGAACTGCGCCTTGCCGCCCAGCGGCTGCTGGGTGATCAGACTGTAAGGCCCGGTCGAACGGGCATGCATCTTGTCATCGACCAGGTGATTCAGCTTGAGAATGTACATATAGCCGCAAGTAACCGGCCGGTCAAACGGTTCACCGGTACGACCATCGTACAGGGTGGTCTGACCGCTCTGTGGAATCCCGGCCAGCTTCAGCATACTCTTGATCTCACTTTCATGCGCGCCATCGAATACCGGGGTTGCCATCGGCACTCCCTCACTCAGGTTTTTTGCCAACTCGACCAATTCAGTATCCGAGAAATCACCCAGTGATTCCTTCTTGCCACTGGAGTTATATATCTTCTCAAGATATTTGCGAACCTGAGCGGCGCTCTTGTTCTTACGCACCATCTCGTCAATTCTCTCACCCAGTTTTTTCGCCGCCCACCCCAGATGGGTTTCCAGAACCTGCCCCACATTCATCCGCGAAGGCACGCCCAAAGGATTCAGACAAATATCCACAGTAGTGCCATCTTCCATATAGGGCATATCCTCCACTGGAATGATTTTGGAGATCACGCCCTTGTTGCCATGCCGCCCCGCCATTTTATCGCCGGGCTGCAATCTCCGTTTTACCGCGACAAAAACCTTGACGATTTTCAGAACGCCCGGAGCCAGGTCATCGCCCATTTCGATTTTTCCTCGTTTTTCCTCAAAACGATCATCAAACTGCTTGCGCTGGACATCCATCTGATCCCGAATTTTCTCGATCACCCGGTTGACTTCTTCGTTGCGAAGACGAATTTCAAACCATTCCTTACGCCCCAGACCGGCCAGATAGTCATCCGTCACGACCGCCCCCGCCTTGAGGTTGCCGGGGCCACCTTCCGCGACCTGGTCACGCAACAGCTTTTCAATCCTGGCAAAGGCATCATCCTCAACGATTCGCAGCTGGTCATTCAGGTTTTTCCGAACCGCGATCAGTTCATGTTCATCATTTGCGATAGCGCGTGCATCTTTTACCAGACCCTCCCGGGTAAATACCTGCACGTCGATAACCGTGCCCTTCATTCCAGACGGCATACGCAGGGAAGTATCTTTCACGTCAGAAGCCTTCTCGCCAAAGATAGCGCGCAGCAGTTTTTCTTCCGGCGTCAACTGGGTCTCGGCTTTGGGGGTGATTTTGCCGACCAGAATATCACCGGAATGCACTTCGGCGCCGATGTAGACAATACCGGATTCATCCAGCTTGGACAGGGCGCTCTCATTGACATTGGGAATATCGCGGCTGATCTCCTCGGCACCCAGTTTGGCATCGCGCGCGGTACAGGATAATTCCTCAATATGAATCGAGGTATAGACATCATCCTTCACCAACCGCTCGGAAATCAGAATAGAATCTTCGAAGTTGTAGCCATTCCAGGGCATGAAAGCGATCAGCACGTTTCTGCCAAGCGCCAGCTCGCCCATATCGGTAGACGGCCCATCGGCCAGAACATCACCACACTCCACCGAGTCACCCACTTCTACCAGAGGACGCTGATTGATCGTAGTATTCTGGTTTGAGCGCTGGTATTTGGTCAGGTTATAAATATCGACACCCGGCTCACCTTCGATGGCTTCATCATCATTGGCGCGCACCACAATCCTGGACGCATCCACGGAATCAACCGTACCGCCACGGCGCGCAATTACGGTCACTCCGGAATCCATCGCAACCGTGCGTTCCATACCCGTACCGACCAGCGGCTTCTCACTACGTACCACAGGCACTGCCTGACGCTGCATATTGGCACCCATCAAGGCCCGGTTGGCGTCATCATGCTCCAGGAACGGAACCAATGACGCGGCCACCGAAACAATCTGCTGGGGTGCCACATCAATATAGTCAATCTGGTCGGGAGAAGACAGCGAAGACTCGTTTTTGTGCCGACAGGAAACCAGTTCACTGACAAACCTGCCGTTGGAATCAAGCCTGGAATTGGCCTGGGCAATGATGAATTTATGCTCTTCAATCGCGGACAGATACTCCACCTCATCCGTAATCTTGCCATTTTTCACCTTGCGGTACGGAGTCTCCAGGAAACCGTATTCATTGGTTTTGGCGAAACAGGCGAGTGAGTTAATCAGGCCGATATTGGGGCCTTCAGGAGTCTCAATCGGACAAACCCGTCCATAATGGGTCGGATGTACGTCACGCACCTCAAAACCGGCCCGGTCGCGAGTCAATCCACCCGGACCCAAAGCAGAAACCCGCCTCTTGTGAGTGACCTCTGAAAGGGGATTGGTTTGATCCATAAACTGGGATAACTGGCTGGAACCGAAGAACTCTCGCACGACTGCGGCCACCGGCTTGGCATTAATCAGGTCCTGTGGGGTCAGATTTTCACTTTCAACCAGATTCAGGCGTTCCTTGACCGCGCGTTCGACCCGGACCAGGCCAATCCGAAACTGGTTCTCGACCATTTCACCGACTGAACGCACACGGCGGTTGCCGAGATTGTCAATATCGTCGACTTCGCCCTTGCCATTCTTTAGATAGATGATTTTTCGCATGACATCCACGATGTCCTGCTTGCTCAATGTGCCGGGGCCCTCATCAGACTCCCGCCCCAGACGCCGATTGAGTTTCATCCGTCCCACCGCAGAAAGATCATATCTCTCCTGATTGAAGAACAGATTGCTGAACAATGCCGCCGAAGCCTCTTTTATGGGTGGTTCGCCGGGACGCATCATGCGGTAGATCTCAATGTGTGCATCTTCCTCTGTGCGGGTCGGATCAATACGCAGAGTCTCCGAAATAAACGGCCCGCAATCAATATCATTCGTGTAAATGGTTTCCAGCCGGGTGATTTCGTTTTCCCGAAAATCCTCCAGCAGTTTGTCCGTGATTTCCGTGTTGGCCTCCGCCAGCAACTCCCCGGTTTCCGTATTGATAATATCCCGCGCCAGAGTGCGTCCCCGAACAAACTCGATGGGTATGTCTATCTCGCTGATGCCGGCTTTTTCAAGCTCTCTGATATGTCTGGTCGCAATTCTTTTCTCAGCCTCTACCAGCACCTTGCCGTTCGCGCCGTGCAGGTCAAAGTCCAGGCGTTGCCCGCGCAACCGTTCAGGAACCAGTTGCAACGTTGCCCCGGTTTCGGTCAGCGTAATGGAGTCATTCTCGAAGAACATGGACAGTATTTCTTCGGTATTGTAGCCAAGCGCACGCAACATGATGGTGGCTGGCAGCTTGCGGCGCCGGTCAATGCGGATATACAACAGATCCTTCGGATCAAACTCCATATCCAGCCAGGAGCCGCGATACGGAATAATGCGGGCGGTAAACAACAACTTCCTGGAAGCGTGCGTCTTGCCTCCGTCATGGTCGAAAATAACGCCGGGTGAACGGTGCAACTGGGATACGATTACGCGCTCGGTGCCGTTGACTACAAAAGTACCATTATCCGTGATGAGCGGCATGTCACCCAGGTAAACCTCCTGTTCGACAATATCCTTTGGCTTCTTGCCGCTACCGCTTTTATTGAAAATAACCAGACGCATGACAGCGCGCAACGGGCAGGAGTAGAGCAGACTGCGCTGCTGACATTCAGCCACATCGAATTTGGGTTTTTCCAGGCTATAGCTGACGAAATCCAGAATAACCGTGCCATTATAGCTTTCTATCGGGAATACCGATTTGAATGCGGCCTGAATACCCTGGTCAATACGCTGTTCCGGCGGTGTGTCCGCTTGCAGGTATTTACGGTATGATTCTTTCTGCGTAGCCAACAGGTAAGGAACCTGATAATCATCGGAACGTTTACTGAAGTTCTTCCGAATACGCTTCTTTTCGTTATATGAATAACCCATATCTACCTCTGCATAAACCTACCATCTGATGCTCCGGGGGCATAGACAGGACTTGGTCTGCGCCCTGTCCATACCCGCCGGAACATAAAAAACATCAATGCGTTCCTGAAAAAGAAACGCGCACACGACGGCCCCGGTTGTGACACCGGGCCGCAGCGATTACTTGAGTTCGACGGTTCCGCCGGCCGCCTCAAGCTGGTTTTTGATATCTTCGGCTTCATCCTTGCCTACGCCTTCCCGAATCGCAGTGGGCACTTTCTCCACCAGATCCTTGGCCTCTTTCAGGCCAAGACTGGTAATACCGCGAACCGCCTTGATGACACCCACTTTCTTGTCACCAAAACCGGTCAGGATAATATCAAACTCAGTTTTCTCCTGCTCCGGGGCAGCCGCTTCACCGCCGCCTGCTGGCGCTACGGCTACAGCAGCCGTGGGCGCCGCGCTAACCCCGAATTTTTCTTCCATATCCTTGATCAATTCAGACAGGTCGAGAACCGACATCTGGGCGATTGCGTCAAGAATTTCCTCTTTGTTTAAAGCCATGGTAATTACTCCTGATAGCTGGACAATATTAAATAATTAAATGATGGACAAAAGTTTCAACAATCAAGCCGCGGACGCTTCCTTCGCTTGCGCTATGGCAGCAAGGGTACGCGCCGCTTTGCCTGGAACCTCGTTCAATGTCGAGACGAATTTTCGGACAGGCTCCTGCATGGTACCCGCCAGTTTCGCCAACAACTCATCCCGACCCGGCAATGACGAAAGACGCTGAATCATAGCCGGATCAATGAGTTCACCGTTCATGGCACCCATAGTGATCCTGAAATTTTCATTGTCTTTGGCAAACGTAGCCATGACTTTGGCAACCGCAACCGGGTCTTCACAAGCAGAGAAAATGACCGGACCTGTAAAGTATTCCGCCAGGCATTCAAACTCCGAATCCCGCACCGCAATCCGGGCCAGATTGTTTTTAACAACCTTTACCCAGACTCCGGCATCTCGCGCTTGTGTGCGTAACGAGGTCAACTGCTGAACATTGAATCCACGATACTCAGCCAGTACACCAGCCCGGGCCGAAGCAATCGCCTCGGTTGCCTCGCTGATCACCGCTTTTTTCTGATCGAGACTTAAGCTCATATAATCACACTCCAAAAATAATGGTGTCCTTAACAATCAGGGAAATTCCTGATTTCGGCTCACCGTCTACGCAGGACTTGCTGTTCATTCGCAAATATCCGATGAAAAACATATTTAAGAGCTAAAATTCCACTCACCTGCGGTCTTTGACAGCCCTGCAACGACTCGGCATCCAGAGGATACCTTCATCATGCAAAGCCCCAAAACTATCTGATCGCCGCAATACTCGCGCGATCGATTTTCACGCCCGGTCCCATTGTGCTGGACAATGAAACCCGGCGAATGTACTGCCCTTTGGCGGATGCCGGTCTGGCCTTGATCAAGGCAGATACCAGAGCGTTCAAATTTTCCTCCAGCGCCTGTGAATCAAACGATGCCTTGCCGATTGGACAATGAATAATTCCCGCCTTGTCGATACGAAACTGCACCCGCCCGGATTTTGCGTCTTTGACAGCCCGGGTCACATCAGTTGTTACCGTGCCTACCTTGGGATTCGGCATCAGTCCGCGCGGCCCGAGAATCTGGCCAAGCTGTCCGACCACACGCATGGTATCCGGAGTCGCGACACACAGATCAAATTCGATCTCACCTTTTTTGACCTGCTCTGCCAGATCTTCAAGTCCAACCAGGTCAGCTCCCGCCGCCGTGGCTGCCTGTGCATTTTCACCCTCGGCGAAAACCGCTACCCGAACCGTTTTTCCGGTGCCTTTCGGCATGACTGTGGCACCTCTTACATTCTGGTCAGATTTCCTGGAATTGACTCCAAGAACAACAGCCGCATCTACCGTTTCGTCAAATTTAGCCTGCGATAAATCCTTGACCAGCGCAAGCGCGTCGTCCAGCGGATACAGTTTTGTACGATCGATACGACTGTTTGCAGCCTGACTTCTTTTGCCTTGATTCGGCATACTTATACCCCCTCTGTTTCTATGCCCATGCTGCGCGCACTGCCAGCAATGATCTTCACCGCCTGCTCCAGTTCCCAGGCACTCAAGTCCGGTTGTTTGGTTCTTGCGATTTCCTCCAGTTGCTCCCGGTTCACTTTACCGACCTTATCGCGATTGGGCACACTGCTGCCCTTTTCAATGCCTGCGGCCTTTTTCAAAAGAATAGAGGCTGGCGGCGTTTTTTTGACGAAAGTAAAACTTTTATCCGAATAAACACTGATCACCACCGGCACCGGCAGCCCTTTTTCCATATCCTGGGTTTCGGCATTGAACGCCTTGCAAAAATTCATGATATTCACGCCATGCTGACCTAACGCCGGACCGACCGGCGGACTCGGCTTGGCATCACCTGCGGGAACCTGAAGCTTGATATACGCTTCTATTTTCTTGGCCATCTGCTAACTCCAAATATATAACGGGTACATGAGTAATCGTTCCCTAGCCTTTTTCGACCTGGGAAAAATCCAGTTCGACCGGGGTGGAACGCCCAAAAATCGTGACAGACACTTTCAGTTTCGCTTTCTCGAAGTTGGCATCTTCGACTGTGGCATTGAAATCCTGAAACGGCCCGTCGACAATTCTGACTATCTCGCCGGGGGCAAAAGTGAATTTCATCTTAGGCTTATCCTGACTGTCAGAAATCTGCTGAATAATCTCTTCGGCTTCCTTGTCGGTGATCGGAACCGGACGGTTATCCGTACCACCGATAAAGCCCGCCACTCTGGGCACGCCCTTTACCAGATGCCAGGTATTGTCGGTCAACTCCATCTGCACCAGAACATATCCGGGGAAAAACTTCCTTTCACTGGTTCGTTTCTGGCCGCCCTTCATCTCAACCACCTCTTCGGTGGGAACCAGTATGCTGCCGAAATACGCATCCATTTCCATTCTGGCGATGTGATCATGCAGCGCTTTTTTGACCTGTTTTTCAAACCCTGAAAATGCCTGGACAACGTACCACTGCATATTGGGGTTCTGAACCTGCCCGGCTTCTGTTTCATCAGTCATGATTATCTTTCTTGATAGGAGTCGGTCGGCTAACCACCGCTGACTCTGAGAATAATGTCGTAGATGGCATAAAACGAGAGTGCGTCAAACCCCCACATCATCAATCCCAGAATAATTACCAGGATGATCACCATCAATGTCACCTGCAGGGCTTCCGGGCGAGTCGGCCATACTACTTTCTGGCGCTCAATGTTCGCACCCTTGATAAATACCCAGGCATCCTGCCCGGTTGCCGTGGTCAATACCAGGCCGGCCGCCAATATCACCGCGACCACAACCATGCCGATACGAGCCAGCTGAATGAGACCGCTGAATTGATACCAGGCAGCCACAGCGCCGAGCACAATCAAAGCCGCTACAACAATTTTAATTTTGTCAATCACTGGATTGAATATCCGGTCATCAGTAAAACATTACGAGTAAGAACGATGGCAGGCCAGGAGGGAATCGAACCCCCAACCTGCGGTTTTGGAGACCGCTGCTCTGCCAAATTGAGCTACTGGCCTTCGAACCGACTTGTTGAATCAAATAAACCCCGCTAACAGACTGTGCACTTATAACCCCCTCAAGACCTGATCCAACTGTATCGCCTCCGGTAGTGGAGCCCACAACCGGATTTGAACCGGTGACCTCTTCCTTACCAAGGAAGTGCTCTACCGACTGAGCTATGTGGGCAGCTTGAACTTCACCTCTACAACCTCTGGACTCCGGTCAATTTCCCGGTAAGCCGACTGGAGCGGGTGATGGGAATCGAACCCACATCATCAGCTTGGAAGGCTGAGGTTCTAGCCGTTGAACTACACCCGCATCTTAAAACCACTTCAACAGTTCGGTAACCGGCAATTCATGGTGGAGGGGGGAGGATTCGAACCTCCGAAGGCTGAGCCAACAGATTTACAGTCTGCCCCCTTTGACCGCTCGGGAACCCCTCCTGTTAAAATTTTGCCCAAACGGTCAATTATCGCGCAACTTTTGACTTTTGTCAACTTAAGCCTTTTCGGCATTTGTGCGCCATCCCGCTACCTCAGTCACCGGAATGGAGCCCGCAGAGGGACTCGAACCCACGACCTGCTGATTACAAATCAGCTGCTCTAGCCAACTGAGCTATGCGGGCCTGACTTGATGCTGTTACCAATTGAAAAATGGAGCGCGATTGTACGCAAGACAGGGGGGTGAATGCAATCATAAAATTGCAGATATTTTATGGAATCAATCAAACAAAACCCGTAATGAAGGAATACAGGCGGCAACAACGCACAGCAGGCCATCAAATCCGGCAATCCACCTTGCTTATTCCGACCCCGGATTCATCCCATTCATGCCCGGACACCTGCACATAATCAATCTCCGCCGAGGAAATCTCCATCCAGTTCAACGGACCCAACCGTCGATACTCCGGCTGGAATTTGGCCTCATACTGGTTGCTGGCCAGGTAATCCAGATATTTTTCCGCCAATTCCTCCTGACTGAACAACCCCATCGAGATTCGAGTCAAACCATTATCCGCCGTGTATCGAAAATGCTCCAGCCCACTGTCCTTCAGTTTTTTCAACATCTCATCAACCGATGACTCCGATGCAAATGGACCCAGGTAGACACGGAAAGCCAGCAACTGCCGGCTATCGCTGATAACGGGCATGAACTCGAACCCGCTCTCATCCATCCACGTCTTCGCAGCCTGCCAGCTCTCCTCCTGACTGAATGGGCCCAGTCGATAACAAGCCTCGGCGACCGGCTGCTCCCCACTGCTGCTGTCAGCCAGGCTTTCAGCCGACCCCGCTGCCTGATCCGGCGTATCCCCGGCTGTCGCCTCACCAGCCCGCAAGGCATCCACCTCGGCAAGCAGTAACATTCCTGTTTTATTCACATCAGACCCGGAATCGGATTTCACCGTCTCCGCCGCGGGCTGACGTCCGCCGACCAACAGATAAGCGGCCAGATTAGTAACGATCAGGATGACTACCAGCCACTTCATCCCGCACCCCCCTCAGCCAGAGTCAGCAACCCGTTAAGGACCAGGTCGGGAACAATCCGGGGATTATAGTCTGTCACTGCGGCCAGGCGCTGCGCGTCCCCCCCGGTCAGAACCAGTTTCAAATCCGGGCCTGCCAGATTCTGATAATGTCTGATAGCGCGCTCCATGGCTGAAACCACAGCCAGCATCACCCCGTTTTCGACTGCATCCCGCGTCCTCGTGTTCTGGTAAGACAGGCATTCATTCATAGCGTTTGCAGTGGTTGATCGGATCTGCCCGGTACAGGAATTGAGGGAATATATCATGGTCGCCATTCCCGGGAAAATAACCCCGCCATCAAATACGCCTCGTTCATCAACATAGTCGATCGTCACAGCGGTTCCGGCATCCATGACTACGACCGGCCGGTTACCGGACAGTTGCCGCGCACCGATCATGGCCAGCCAGCGGTCAACCCCCAGATCAGACGGTTCATCATATTGATTGTGCAAGCCTGCCCGAAGTCCGGTGGACTCCATGAAGCGCGGCGGCCTTCCCCAGAATGATTGACAAGCGGCGTCAAGAACCTGGTTCACCTGTGACCCGGCCACACTGGATATAAAGACCTCGTCAGGCGCAGCCATACCGGCAAACGCACGCCTCAGACTCCCGGACAAATCCGCCGATGCGGTTTCGATTGGCTGGTTTTGCGGCTGCCGCCGCACAGACCGGTCCGGTTGTGAATGCAACTGCACAGAAGTTGCCCATTTGATTCTCCGATTTCCGGCATCAATCAGTAATTTCATGATCGTCAATTACCCTGAAATTTCCCTTGACCGCCGCTCGACAAGGAAACCTCTCCGGAAATGATGGTGTGAACCACGCCATCACCGGCAATCCGCAATGCCCCGGTTTCATCCACGCCGGATGCAATCCCGCTGATCACCCGCGTACCGGAAACAACCTGAACCGGCTGACTGTGCCAGGCATCCGCCAGATTCCATTGTTCCGCGAACGACGCGAACCCTCCTTCGGCAAATCCGGTCAATACCCGGTCATGGTTTTTCACCAATTCCACCACCAGTTGATCGCGCTCAATCTGAACCCCGGTAGATGCCAGGTCAGTCCAGGGCTGATCAATTCTTGCCGCCGCATCCGATACCCTGTAATTCAATCCGATACCAATAACGCAGTTCAGGGCAGAAATCTCAACCAGGATTCCACCTGCTTTTTTGCCGCCGATCAAAATATCATTCGGCCATTTCAATTCAACCTGTGGCACGCCAAATCCGCGCAAACTCTCCATAACGGCAAGACCCGAAACCAGAGACAATCCCCGTATATCGGCTCTGTCCAGGCGCCAACCCAATGAAAGCAGAATAGAACCGGAGCGGAAACTTTCCCACGATTTTCCCCTGCGCCCTCGTCCCGCACTCTGACTCTCAGCCAGACAAATGCAACCATCCGGGGAATCCTGCTCCAGCAACAAGGTATTGGTTGACGCGATCTCATCAAAATAATGGATTTCCCCACCCGAAAAACGTCCCGCATCTACCAGCGCATCGCGTATAATCTCTATATTGTGTTTTACAGCTTTTTGACTAACCACCATCAAACAGACAGGATGCGTTATTTTAATCGGGATGTAACATGATACAACGAAATCAAACCCGCGAAGTACAAATCGGACGAATAAAAATCGGTAATGGCAATCCGATCGCGGTACAGAGTATGTGCGCCACACCGACCACCGACCTCGCGGCCACCGCCAGACAACTCCGGTCTCTTGAAGAAGCAGGCGCCGATGTCATCCGAATTGCGGTCGATAATAAAAAGGATGCCCAGGCATTGATTGAACTGCGGCAAAACTGCAATGCGGTATTGAGTGTGGACTTGCAGGAAAACTACCGTCTGGCGGAAGTGCTTGCCCCCCATGTCGACAAGATACGCTATAACCCGGGCCACCTGTACCATCATGAAAGGAAAAAGCCCTGGCAGGACAAGGTACAGTATCTGGTCGACATCGCTGTCAAAAACGACTGCGCCATGCGGGTTGGCGTGAACGCGGGTTCAGTGGACCCGGACAAGCTGGCAAAATACGACGACAGCGACTCCATATCTCCCATGGTGGACAGTGCCCTGGAGCACGCCGAATGGCTGGACCAGATCGGATTCACCCGGTATTGTGTATCGCTGAAGGACTCCGACCCTGCAAAAACCGTTGCAGCCTATCAAAAGTTCGCACAAACACGACCGGAAATCCCGTTGCATCTGGGCGTGACCGAGGCCGGTATGCCGCCGGAAGGAATCGAGAAAACCCGCATCGCATTTGAACAACTGATCGGCATTGGTTTAGGCGACACGATCCGGGTTTCGCTGACCCTTCCGCATGAAGACAAGCACCAGGAAATTGCCGCAGGACGCCAGATACTGGAGGATATCGCCAACGGACGGGTTCGGACCGTCGTCTATTTCGACGAAGACAAACTCAACCTGATCAGTTGTCCCAGCTGCTCCAGAGTCGAAAATGAAAAATTCATCGACCTCGCCCACCAGGTCAAATCCAGAACCCGATACGCACAAGACCACGCCATCACCATCGCAGTCATGGGCTGCCGGGTCAATGGCCCCGGCGAAACCGACGACGCCGACCTGGGACTATGGTGCGGCCCCCGCTACGTCAACCTGAAAAAACGCGGAGAAAAAGTCGGCGCCTTCAAATACGACGAAATACTCGACCGCCTCGACATCGAACTGAAATCTCTGATCGGTGAGTAATTGCCCCCGAAGCAATCAATTCCTGCCCAAGTCATTCCCGTGGAAGCGGGAATCCACAGCCATACGGAATCTGCAATTACCTGTCATCGTAGGGGCGCCCCTCTGTGGGTGCCCGCTATCGTTGATACCCGTTCCCATCATTCGCGGGAGGGTACAAGACCCTCCCCTACAATGATGGTTTCGACCATGCCCCAACATCATTCCCCTCCCGAAAAAAGAATGGTGATCCAATAAAAAATACTTCACAGAAACCAAATTCAATCTATAATCAGGGAATAGACAGGAACCGAATATGACAACGTACACAATCGACACACTGGAGGCAGTGCGGGAGCTGAAACAAGCCGGGTTTGAACCAGGTCAGGCCGAAGCCGTAACCAAACTGATCGCGCATCAGGGCGAAAGCCTGGCAACAAAGGCCGACTTGTGGGCCATGGGAAAATCACTACGCCATGAAATGGCATCCATGCGCCGGATGTTGGGGATTCAGGCTGCCGTTACGCTGGCTGTAGCGTTGCGAGTATTCAAGATTCTATAATTCGATGTCGAATCGGTTTACAGGAAAATCCGCCATGCACAATAACATACAGAAGAAATTCTACCGCCTTTTCACAAGAAAAAGGTTGACAAAACCGATCTTCTCACTACTGTATAATTTGCCAAGCCAAGCCAAGCCAAGCCAAGCCAAGCCAAGCCAAGCCAAGCCAAGCCAAGCCAAGCCAAGCCGCATCCCGCAACTGTTCTCGCCTTCTAACTTCGGGTAATCCAATCCGTAAACGGATTGGATGGGGGGACAACAACCCGTCAACGTATGATCCACCCGCCCTTCCCGCGGATGCGGGAATCCACAACCGTCATCCTGCGCCCCAACCATCCGTCTTTCCCGCGAAAGCGGGAATCCACAATAATATAGAGATTGCGGTTACCCGTCATCGTAGGGGTCTATTCCGCTTCCTGCTCTGCCTGCCGCTACTACTCACCCTAGCCACCCCGGCCACGGCACAAACGATTGACTCGACGGAGATCACCGAAGGCGAGACCAAAACTTTTATCGTCACCGGCATTCCATCATCCTGGACTGGCAATCTGGATGTACATACTACTGGAAGTATCACGGATTGCACCCTTGCAGAACTTCCGGGTGGCGGTGGCCTGCCCAACTGGGATGTTTGCGAAAACGCTTCTGCAGCCAGTTATAACTCAAACACTCGCGTCTATACATTTGAACTGCTCGCCCGTGCAGACTCAGTCAACGACCCGAATGAAACGGTCACAATCCGTATCTTTGATGCCGACGATGGTTCGCGCAGCGCCACCTTCACCATCACGATCAAGGAAACCTCCCAACCTGCCATCACGATCGCTGCTGTTGCCAATGCGGTAACCGAGGGTACGGGTGCGGGTGCTCAATTCACCCTGACTGCGTTTCCAACACCGAGTTCAAATTTGACCGTCAATCTGGCGGTCAGCGAGACCGGGGATTTTGTCGCGAGCAGCGATAAGGGTACCCAGACGGTGACCATCGGCACATCGGGCACTGCGACTCACACGGTGCCCATAGTGAATGACAGTACGGCGGAATCAGATGGCTCAGTCACGGTAACGATAAAATCCGGCAACAGCTACCGATTGGGCAGCACGACCTCGGCCACAGTCACAGTCAGCGACGATGACACACCCAACAACGCCCCCACCGTAGCCAATGCCATCCCCAACCAGAGTGCCACAGTCGGCACCGCCTTTACTTATGCCTTCCCGACCAATACCTTCAATGATGCGGATAATGACAACCTGACGTATAGCGCACTGAAATCCGATAACAGCGCATTACCCTCCTGGCTGACCTTCACTACCGGCACCCGCACCTTCTCCGGTACTCCGCAATCGGGCGATGTGGGCACACTATCAGTCAAGGTAACCGCCAGTGATGGCAATAGCGGCAGTATCAGTGATACCTTTAACATCGTAGTGAGTGCAGCGGCACCGATCATCCCCACAGTAGACTTCGCTTCCCCGTCTTCGAGTGTGCTTGAGGATGCCGGTACACATAACGTAACCATCAATCTCTCATCCGCCGCGCCTTCCGGGGGGCTTACCCTGACCTACACGGTAGGCGGCAATGCTACAGCAGGGAGTGGCAATGACTTCACCATCCAGAACCAGGGTACACTGAACGTTATAGCCGGAGCTACAACTGCAACTATCCCGGTGGTTATCATTGACGACAGCAACCCCATCACCGAGCCAGTCGAAACCGTCATCCTGACCCTGACCGATGGTACAGGCTACACACCCGGCAGTACGACAACCGTGCACACACTCACCATTACCGATAATGATGCGCCACTACCGGGTACGCCCGCACTGACACTCTCACAAAACACACTGACCTTCACGGAAGGAACGACCGGCAGTTACACAATAGAACTGGCAACCGAGCCAACCGCTACCGTAACGGTGGCTATTGAATCAGATAACGAGGATATAACCATCAGTCCGTCCTCACCGCTCACCTTCACAACCACAAACTGGGACACTGCACAAACCGTAACGGTCCATGCAGGGCAGGATGACGATACCACCGATGACTCCACAATCCTCACCCATACCGCATCCGGCGGGAATTACGGCACGGTGACTGGCTCCGTTACCGTGACCGTCAATGATGACGATACCACGATAAACCCAGGTCCGACGACACCAACCACAAACCCCGGCGGTGACAATAACAACGACACGCCCCCGGTAGTCACCCCACCCGTCATCCCCCCGGTCACGGTTTCCGCGCAAGCCCTGACCCTGACCGAAGGCACGATGGCATCTTATACCCTGGTACTGGACAGCGCTCCGACTGAAGCGGTCACCATCGAGATTACGCCCCTGTTCTCACCGGCCATGAGTCTGCTGTCCACAGCCAGTGTCGGCAGTACCGCACAAGACAACCCGCGCATTACGGTCACGCCCTCTACGGTAGTCTTTACCCCGGATAACTGGCAAACCCCGCAAAGCATCACCGTAAGTGCAATGGCGAACCAGAATACAACCGAACAAACCGTTCAACTGATTCATCGCATAAAGGGCAGCAATCAACGCATCGCCTCGGTCACGCTCACTATACAACCCGATACCACCCAGGCCACCACTCCCTGGCTTTCCCGTATGGGACGCACGGTAGCCGAACAAGCCATAGACGGTATTCGTAACAGAATGAATGCCAGCCGTACCCCCGGAGTGACTGCAACCCTGGCCGGTTGGGATATGCCCATGAACCCGCAAACCGGAGAATCCCTGGATTCTGAAATCCATACCTATCCGGTTTCTTCTCTGAACCCTTCCGGTCAAACCCTCAATGCCCAGGATATACTCTCCAACAGTCACTTCCTGCATACCACAGGATTGGATCTGCGAGGCGGCAATACTGCATTCTGGGGACAACTGTCTGAAACTGACTTTTCAGGGACGCAACACGACATCCAAACGCAAGGAGAAAGCCGCACCCTGAACATTGGTGCAGACTATGTAGTCAATGACTGGATGACCGGCATCAGTCTGTTATCGAATAGCACAAAAGGCACCCAACAAAGACAAGCGATTACAGAGCGCATGGAATCCAATATCACCGCCCTTGTGCCCTATAGCGCCAGAGAGATCGGAGATACCCGGATATGGGGTGCGGCAGGATTTGGACAAGGCACTGTGAGCCGCTATCGGGAAAACATCAAAAGAAATGAATCCGATGTCACCTGGCAACTGCTGAACATCGGCGCGAACAGTGAAATAAAAACCACAGAAACTGTCAATCTGTCACTCAATACCGATGCCTTATGGGTACGTACACAATCCGATGAGAGTAAACAGGACCATATCAATCCAGCCATCAGTCGCATCCGGGCGGGACTGCAAAGTACCTGGAACCACACGCTGTACAATACTGAACTGCAACCCACCTTCACGGTCGGCGCAAGACATGATGGTGGCGGTGCAGAGAGTGGCTTTGGCCTCTATGCTGGTAGTGGACTGCACTGGACATCACCCACAATACAAATAGACATCGAAGGACAATATCTTCTGTCTCATCAACAAGAGATAGAAGAAAAAGGATTCTCGGCTTCACTGATCCATGATCGCAACCCGAACAGTGACTTGGGATTGTCTGTATCCTTATCGCAACGCAGTATAGCGTCTGGTGGACTGGATTCATTATTTACTCCAGAACCTCTGAACATTACCGAATCGAGACCGCGCTGGATGATAGATGCACAGTATGGGATGCCTGCATTCAATGGCAGATTTACCGGCAGTCCGCATATCGGCATAGGATTGGATGGGGATACGACAGATATAGAGCTGGGCTGGCGCATGACGCCCCTGGCAACCAACAAGAATCTGTCATTGGGTATTCAGGCGACCCGATTGACGCAGGAACAAACCGCACCGAAACATTGGTTCGGGGTAGAGGCGCGGGTTCGGTGGTAGGGTAAGAGCCTGTTCCGGCGATTGTGCCCCCCATCCAATCCGTTTGCGGATTGGATTCCCCCTCAAGGGGGAATGATTGGATGTCGGCAAGGTGCTTAATCGTCATCGTAGGGGCGCCCCTTGTGGGTGCCCGGTATCGGTGATACCCGTTCCGATCATTCGCGGGAGGGCACGGAGACCCTCCCCTACGGCCTCATTTCGATCCATGTATCAACACGCATCACATTACTCCACCCGCAGACCGGGGAGCGGGTGGGGGGATGATGTGATGATGGGTTGGCAACCATTCGTCATTCCATGCACCAACCAGTCGTCATTCCCGTGAAAACGGGAATCCACAACTGTCAATATGCGTACCGAAACCCGGTCTCATATAACCCCATCATACAAATCCAGCCACGCTGGATTCATCTTTTCAATTAACCCAACTTTCCACATTCGATTCCATTTCTTCATCGCCTTCTCTCTGCTGATGGCACTTTCCATGGTATCGTGCACCTCGTACCAGACCAGATGGTGAACCTGGTAGCGCTCGCTGAACCCTCCCACGAGACCATTCCTGTGCTGCCAGATACGCTGAACAAGATTGGATGTCACGCCAACGTATAAGGTCCCATTCGGCTTGCTTGCCAGGATATAGACACAAGGTATTTTCATGAATATTGGCGTTGCCGCTTTTTTAACCGTTACTGATAAATGCGTTTGACTGTAACAGTTCCCGGCAGGCTATGGATTCCCGCTTCCGCGGGAATGACGAGACAGGTGAGACGAGTATTGATGGACTATGGATTCCCGCTTCCACAGGACAGCGTGGGAGGAATGCCCTGTCATATGCAGACAACTGGCATTCTTCAAAAATTCATTACTTGGTCACAGCAAAGAATTATGCAATTTGATTTATACTGAATATCTAGTTGAGTATGCCAGCCTGCATTAGCAAGCATGAAAAGTTTTAATAATGTATCGGAATATATTTGTATAAAATCTTTGGGTTTTTACTACTTTGGTTACATCCAATGCCTTGTGATCCATAATCCTGAACAATTAAACAGTGCCAGAACATAAAAAAGCTGCTAGGAGTCTGCGCTGTAGGACGATTTTACAGAAAAGCCGATGATTTGGCACAGGATGTAGAATGGGGATGTAGAATGGGTTGAGAGTTATGCGAATCCTGACGGGCTTTCGGTTGGGTGAACGAGGATCGGGCAGCCCCTCTCCGGAATGTGTCGTAAGGGGCGTTGCAAAGGGCGGTTGCGACCGGCAATCCGCCTTCTCAGGGGGTCGCGAGCGTCTGAAGCCGTCTGATGTTCAATGCCAGGCACACAAGCTCCCACTCGCATCGCACCGGGTCGAGACCCCGCAGGCTGAAACGACGAAAACCCAGTACTTCCTTGATCCACCCGTTGGGTGCTTCCGACAACCACTTGCGTTGCGCGTATTGTTTGCGTCCCGCAGGGGTCGACAGTTTCTCGGCCATGCGCGCTTTTGCCGGACACTTCCGGGCATCTACCGCAATGTCCCTCCGCGACTCCCGACCCAAGGCCACATAGCCGTCTACGCCGCGACCCTCCAGCTTCGCAAGATCCGACTCGTTGCAGTAGCCCGCATCCGCCAGCACCGTATCTGGACGTTCCCCATAGACCGTCTCCACTTCGTCCAGCAGCCCCACCAGATGCCCTTGATCACTGGCGTTCGATGTCACCCCACTCGCCACAATCAACTGGTGACTGCCATCCACCACTACCTGCGCGTTGTAGCACTGTTGGTAGCCTTCCGATGAGGTCTTCATGATCCGGCTCTCGCAGTCTGTGAAATTATCCTGCGCCCGATCGTCCGGCTTGCCGTATTCACGCTTGTAGGGCCGCCCCCCCTTGGGATTGCGACTAGTCCCCGGCTCCCGACCCCGCGCATCGTCCGATTCCCGTTGCCGTGCCTCCAGACGCGCCTTCGCTGCCCGAATCGCCGCCAACCGATCCTCCCGACGACGCAACGCCTCCGGCAATTCGTCTCCCCGAACCGAATGACCCAGCAATTCGTCCTCCGCAGCATCCGTCCTCCGTGCCTGTTCCAACAAACCCTCAATCTCCGCCTCCAACTGACCCGCTTTCTCAACCATCCGACCATAGCTCATCGCCTTGCGCTTGCTCGCATTCGCGCGAACCTTGGTGCCATCAACCGACAACTTGCCAAACTCAACCAAACCCACCTCCCGCGCCAAACGCACCACCTGGGCAAACAAACCTCCAAAATCTACAAGATGACGACGCCGAAACTCGCAGATCGTCCGGTGACTCGGAAAATTGCCCGCACCCAACAACCGAAACGCCACATCTTCCTCCAGCTTGCACGACAACTTGCGCGAAGAAAATACACCCGTCGCGTAGCCGTAAATCAGTACCTTCAGCATCATCCGAGGCTCGTAAGGCGACTTGCGCCGACCATCTCCCAGGTAGGGCGCGTAAAATGCCGTCAAATCCAACCCGTCCACCAAATCACTCACATGGTGTGCCAAATGTCCTTCCGGCAACCAGTCCCGCAAGTCCGGCGGCAATAACAGTTTCTGATCCGGGTGGTAAGGGCGAAATCTCGTCGGCATCTCAAATATCCTCAATCATTCATTCCAAAATATTATCCCAAACCCGTTCCTACAGCGCAAACTCCTAGAGCCGCCGAGGTTGCCGAAGATTGGGCAGTAGAAAATCTGGGGATGGAAAAAGCACGACTAAATCAGAAAGGCTTTGATGGAACCCTCCCTGACGGAAAAAAACTCCAGGTCAAATCCAAAAAATATGGCGCACACAAAGATTCCGGTGCCTACATTGACCTGACCGAGGACGGAATTTGTGGCGATGATGCCGCTGATGCCCTGCTGGTTGTCTTTGTCGATTGGGCAACCAATGAGGTGAAAGATGCCATTGGTCCGGCTCCGATAAGTTGCCTCGTGCCCAAGGCTAAAAAACGTTACCGCTTGACTATAAAACAGATTCGGGAGTACACAAGGGATACAGAACATGAGCAAGATAACATATAAGAAAGTTCAGGATTGGGTTAAACTTCATTACGGATTTGTTCCGAAAACGTGCTGGATTGCACACTGTAAGGAACTGAATGGCCTGCCTGTTCGCGCCAATCGATCTGGCACAGAGCGTGTTGTACCATGCCCCCATGATAAGCGAGATGCTATCAGGGATGCTTTCTACCATTTCGGTATGATTCAAAAGGAAATCAAAAGTCACAGATAACAGATATTTGACCGTACTGAACAGGAAGACATGCCAGGTGCGGTGGTAAAGCGCATCGGTAATTGCAGGTTCCGAATGATTGTGGATTCCCGCCTGCGCGGGAAAGACGGGGGGTTGGGGAGTGGGATGGCTGTTGTGTCACTCCCCCTTGAGGGGGAGTCCGCGATACAAGGGCGAAGCCCGCCGGAGAGCGGGTGGGGGATGATTTCCTCCCACCGAATCTACGTAAATTTGCTAAAATCCGGGGATATTCAATTCCCCGACGCAAAATACCATGCCTGATTACAGATCCTGGACTACGACCCGCGGTAGAACTATGGCGGGCGCCCGAGCGCTTTGGCGCGCTACGGGGATGAAAGATGATGACTTCGACAAACCGATCATTGCAGTCGCCAATTCGTTTACCCAGTTCGTTCCCGGACATGTTCATCTGAAGGATATGGGGCAACTGGTGGCCCGCGAGATTGAAGCCGCCGGTGGAGTCGCCAAGGAATTCAACACCATCGCGGTGGATGACGGTATCGCAATGGGACATGGCGGGATGTTGTATTCACTGCCGTCTCGGGAGATCATCGCTGACTCAGTCGAATACATGGTCAACGCGCATTGCGCCGATGCCATGGTCTGTATCTCGAATTGCGACAAGATCACCCCCGGTATGCTGATGGCGGCCATGCGCCTGAACATTCCCGCGATCTTTGTCTCAGGCGGGCCGATGGAAGCGGGCAAGGTAACCTGGCGGGATCATGAAAAGGCGGTTGATCTGGTGGACGCGATGATGGTGGCGGCTGACGATAGTGTCACGGATAGCGAATCGGACTCGATGGAACGATCAGCCTGCCCGACCTGCGGTTCCTGCTCCGGCATGTTCACCGCGAACTCTATGAATTGCCTGACCGAGGCTCTCGGACTCTCTCTGCCGGGAAACGGAACCATCGTGGCGACTCATGGCGAGCGGAAACGATTGTTCCTGGAAGCGGGCCGTCTTATCGTAGCCACAGCCAGACGCTATTATGAACAGGGCGACCACGAGGTTCTGCCGAGGAGCATCGCCAACTTCGAAGCGTTCGAAAACGCGATGTCGCTGGATATCGCGATGGGTGGCTCAACCAATACGGTCCTGCATCTGCTCGCCGCCGCCCGGGAAGGCGAAGTGGATTTCACGATGAAAGATATCGATCGGTTGAGCCGGAGAGTACCCAACCTCTGCAAGGTGGCTCCAGCCAAACCCGATGTCCATGTAGAGGATGTGCACCGCGCCGGCGGTGTGGTCGCAATACTGGGCGAACTGGACCGGGCTGGCCTGATTAATCGAGGCGCAAAAACCGTCCACGCCACCAGCATGGAAGAAGCCATCGCGCTCTGGGACGTGCGCTTGACCGAAGACCAGAAACGCAAGGACTTCTTCCGCGCCGCTCCCGGAGGAGTCCCTACCCAGATCGCTTTCAGTCAAAGCAAGCGCTA
The DNA here is from genome assembly GCA_965116335.1 of Arenicellales bacterium. GTDB lineage: Bacteria > Pseudomonadota > Gammaproteobacteria > Arenicellales > Poriferihabitantaceae. The sequence continues at coordinate 2,485,240 of OZ220677.1, read as the reverse complement.
TAAATCCCTTGATCTCGACCGGGAAAATGGCTGCATCCGTGGCTTGAAACACGCATTCAGTCAGGATGGCGGCCTGGCGGTGCTGTACGGCAATCTCGCCGAAGACGGCTGCATCGTGAAAACGGCCGGAGTGGATGAAAGTATCCTGAAGTTCTCTGGAAGGGCACGGATTTTCGAGAGTCAGGAGTCTGCGGTGGACGGCATCCTCGGCAACCAGGTTCATCCGGGCGATATTGTGCTCATCCGGTACGAGGGCCCCAAGGGCGGCCCCGGAATGCAGGAAATGCTCTACCCGACCACCTATCTGAAATCGAAGAACCTCGGCAAGGAATGTGCGCTGGTCACCGATGGGCGGTTTTCCGGGGCGACTTCCGGTCTGTCAATCGGCCATGTATCACCCGAAGCGGCGGAAGGCGGACTCATCGGGCTGGTCGAAGAAAACGACCGAATCGAGATCAACATTCCTGAAAGGTCCATTCATCTGGCGGTTGATGATGCGATTCTCGAACAAAGAAGAAAGGCGATGGATGCCAGGGGTGCTGATAGCTGGAAACCGAACCGCGAACGGGTAGTCAGCAGCGCGCTGAAGGCTTATGCTGCCCTGACCACCAGCGCCTCGAAAGGGGCGGTACGCGATGTCAACCAACTGTCATGAACTACAGCCGCCACGACTAACCCGATACGGGTTGCACAGATGCCAGATACCCCTGCCAGCACAACTCGTTGAAGATGATGGACACTTCTCCAAACCCGGCCTGACGGAGCATCGACAGGTTCTCACTTTCGGTACACGGTTCCAGCACCCCTTCGAGTGCCTGCGCCTTGCTACGGATTTCTGCACTGGAGAATCCACGGGATTTCTTGAATCGGTGGTATCTTTCCGTCATCTCCCGATCCTGCTCAGGGTCGGCAAAGCGGATTTTCTCGAACAGTAAAAACAAACCATCGGGCTGTAGTGCCCTGCATATCCGCCTGACAATGTCCATGCGTGCTGCAACCGGCGTAAAGTGCAGCGTGTAATAGCTCACGATCACCGACGAGGGCAGCAAATCATAATGAACGAGGTCGCCAGACTCGAATGAAACATTGGCAAATTCCCGACACCGGGTCGTGGCCCGCGCAATCATCCCGTCAACCTGGTCAATGCCGACAATAATCATCCGCTCCGGGTCGGAACAAGCGGCCATTTTCGCTGTCAGTGTCCCGGTTGAACAGCCAAGATCATAACATCTCCCGCTGTTTTGCATTCTGCACCGGACCTGCTCCACGATCAGGTCATGCCCTTCCAGGTATCCGGGAATGGATTTCGATATATGGGTATCGAACACGCCGGGGACGGCATTATCGAACTGCCAGGCTCCTCTGGAGACAATCAGACCATCCCCTGCTGATGATTTTCTCTGACTCATCTTTAAGAAAAACAGACTCATCCAGCGACAGCGAACAAACCATAGCCACTGATCATGACCAGGGCAACCCCCATGACTCGCTTGTAATGACCGCCACCGCCTCGCATCAACCGGATGTGCATTTTAAGCCCCAACCAGTGGCCGATCGCCACCAGAGGCAGGAAATACAGGGCATAACGAACTTGCATATCCACTCCAAAATATACGAAAGTGGACATCTTGATCACAACCAGGATGGTCCATAGAACAAATAATGTGACACGCAACTCATGCAGGGCTACATTCCTGGCGTAAACCGCCGATATCAACGGCGCCCCCATCAGCGATACCCCGCTCGCATACCCCCCCATGACCAGCAGCAGATTGTCGAACAAGGGGCTCCTGCTACGGAACACATAGTTGCACAAATAAGCCAACCCGTATAAAAAAGTCACGCCATAGATGATCGTCACCAGTATGCCGTTCGGCAGGCTGAGCAACCCGAATACGCCGATCAGCTTGGGTATGATCAGGACTATCAGGGATTTTCTCATATAGGCCCAATCTACTTCTCTCAGCCGATCATAGACAGTCAGTACAGAAAAGATCAACAGATGGATAGCCACCATCGGCAACCAGAAAAGCGGAGCGTCAAAAACCAGCAACATCAACGGCAGACCGAGCGCCGCGCCGCCAAAGCCGAGACCACTGCGAACAAACCCGGACCAGATAAAAATCAGCCCGGCGAACAGCCACTCGATTTCACTCAATCCTGGCATCGAAACTGGACTTCAGGAAAATCAATCCTGTAAGTATATTCGCCAGCAGCCGCGAGATGAATTCACCAGCCACAGCGAATCCGCACCGGCGATCTGTTCGCGCAAAATCACCTTCTCCGTTACTTTTCGCTCAGTCAGCAGCAAGGCGCGTCCAACACCGTTCAACAACCCGGATGAAACCGGCGGTGTCAGAAACTCACCATTCAGCTCAACAATAATATTGGCTCGACAGGACTCGGTGACCTCTCCCCTTTCGTTGTACAACAACACATCATCACAATTCCGGTTGGCAGCCAGCGCACTATCGTAAACCTCGCGATGTGTGGTCTTGTGGTAGAGGAAACGGTTTTTTGAGTGAATCGGAGTTTCGGCCAGTCTGACTCGATACGGATCAGGCAGTGGCGAGTACGCGGTATGCTGGACACGAGCCTGGCCACATCTGGAAACACGCAGTCGAACCCGCTGGTCCGCTTGTGGAAAGTTGCGCTCCGCCGACCATAACTGCTCCCGGACACTGGTCAGGTCTACCTCCCATGAAAACCAGGAAGCCGAATTGGCCAGCCTCGACAGATGGCCTTCGAGATTCAGAAATCCTCCGTGCCGGGTCCACTTCAGGGTTTCCAGCAGGTCGAATGAGGGTTGTGGGCTGGTCAATACTTCGGCTTTGGTATGACATTCCTGAAATTCTTCACCGGGGTCTGAATCCCAGACAATGCCGCCGCCGGCTCCAAACTCGGTGCTGCTCTTGCCATTGCCGCTGTCTTTGTCCTTGTCGATCAGCATGGTACGTATTGCCACATTGAACTGGGCGCGCGAGCCTGGAAAAACAAACCCGGCAGCCCCGGTATAAATGTATCTGGGGAGACTCTCAAGCTCATGGATAATCTCCATCGCGCGAAGTTTTGGAGCACCGGTGATTGAGGCAGCAGGGAACATGGCCTCAAATATTTCAGGGAGTCCGGCATCGGTGCGACATTCAACTGTAGTCGACAGGGCCCAGAATGTCGGGTATTTCTCCAGTGAGAAAATATCGGTAGTCCTGACCGTTCCGGTATCGGCAATCTTGCCCATATCGTTTCTGACCATATCCGTAATCATGATGTTTTCAGCGCGATTTTTGCCGGATTCCCGCAATCGCTGTCCGATTTCAATATCATCCTGATAGCTATATCCACGTGCGGCGGTGCCCTTCATCGGCCTGGATGTCAGAACACGTTGATCCAGGTTCAGGAACAACTCTGGAGAAGCGGAGCAAACCGCCCAGTCATCGGTATTTACATAAACACAATAGCCGGGCTGGTTGGCCAGATTCTGGGAGTGCACCATCTGCACGAACAGCGACCAACTGTCGACCTCGCAGTCAGCCCTGAGGCGGAAGGAATAATTCACCTGATAGGCATCCCCTTCCCGGATATAGTCTTTTATTCTGGTCAACGCTGCTCGATAATCCCCCTCCGTGAGCGAAAGCTCCCAGTCCAATATGTGGGTGCTCCTCCCGTCCGCTGTATTTTCAGGAAAATCAATCACCTCATATCGGTCATATATCCCGAACCAGATTGTCGGGAACTGCCCGGTGGAGCGTTCCGGGAAATGTCTGTCAAAAGCGGGAGAGGCCTCATAGCTTATAAAGCCCGCCGCAAATTGCTGATACTGCTCCACCTGGTGCCCGGTCTGCTCCAGAACCGCACGCACCTGCCCAACATCCGCAGAAGAAAACACATGAACCGGATCACGAAACAGGAGCCAGCGGTTCGCGCAAGGCTGTTGCGCGACGACACAGTTGTTTTCGTTAAACGGGCCAGGCATTCGCATTTTGTCCGGTACCCGGCTTGCCCGGTAGAAACTGCTCCCACGAATACGGGTCATAGTGGCAGCTGATATTGTCTGCCCCGAACTGATTTTCCAGTTCCGCGAACAGTTCTTGCTCCGGGTTCACTCTCCATCCATCACCGAGCCTCAATAGCCCGGCCTCACCGGAGTGCCGGACATAACAGATTTGTACCGCGACAGAATAATCATCATTACCCCCGCAGTACGGCCCCAGAACGGATCGCAACTCCCCGATTCTGTCCGGCGTCAACGCCTCCTGGGACAAATTCAAATCCAGTCTGAGCAGACATTGTCGACGCAGCTCATCCAGCTCACAGATTTTTTCCACGTGCATCTGACACCCCCCGGTAAACTCATCGGTACTGAACTGGCCAAAGGCAATCAACAGGTTTTCCTTTTGCAGGATAGAGGAATACTGGTTGAGTTTCTCCGGGAACAGAATGATCTCAACCCGGTGCATCTCATTGTCGAGAACGACAAACGCCATTTTTCCCCGTCTTGTTTTGGACACCCGCATCGATCCCATGATGCCTGCGAACACTCCATTTCCCGGCGAACTGAAATCCCGGGACGGCGCATCTGAGTCACTGATTGAAGCAAGCTCTCTGGCATATCGTCGGTAGGGGTGCCCGCTCAGATACAGGCCAAGGGTTTCTTTTTCTGCCACCAGACGCTGCTCATCGGTCCAATCCGGGATTCGAATTGATTCCGTCTGTTTCGGCGACGACTCCTGGATGCCGAACATGTCGAACTGACCGGCCTGCAGGTCCTGCTTATGCTGATCTGCGGCCTTGATGGCATCATCTATGGCATGCATCAATGTGGCCCGGTTATCGCCCAGCACATCCATCGCCCCGCTTTTGATCAACACCTCCAGAACACGCTTGTTTATTTTACGCATATCCACCCGACGACAGAATTCTGGCAGGGACTTGTACTCGCCATTTTTCTCTCTCTCATCCATGATATTTTCAACCACTCCTTGCCCGATTCCCTTCAAGGCACCCAGACCATAGCTGACCTTGTTGTCATCAATCGCCCGGAAAGTATAGGAGCTGGAGTTGATATTCGGCGGTAATATGATTATCCCCAGTAATTTGGAATCCGCCAGCAAGATAACCACCCGCTCCGTCTTGTCCATCTCGGCAGACAATGCCGCCGCCATGAATGCTGCGGGATGATGGGTTTTCATCCACGCGGATTGCCAGGCGATCAATGCGTAGGCGACAGAATGCGAGCGGTTGAATCCATATCCGGCGAACTTGTCCATCAGGGTAAAGATACTGTCGGCCAGCTTCTGGTCCACGCCCCGCTCCATCGCTCCGTTGACAAAGGTCTCGCGCTGTTTGGCCATCTCTTCGGGCAGCTTCTTGCCCATTGCCTTGCGTAACAGGTCGGCCCCGCCGAGGGTATATCCCGCCATTGAGCGCGCGATCTCCATCACCTGTTCCTGATAAATAATCACGCCATAAGTTGACTTGAGTATCGGCTCCAGCTGTGGATGGGAATACACGATCGCCTCCCTGCCCGCCTTGCGATTAACAAAATCATCGACCATGCCCGATTGCAGGGGACCCGGTCGATACAGGGCAACCAACGCCACCAGATCCTCAAAAGTCTGCGGGTGCGCCCGTATCAGCAATTCCCTGGCGCCTCTCGATTCAATCTGGAATATCGCGATAGTCCGCCCGCTTCTCAGGAATTCAAATGTAGCGGCGTCATCCAGCGGAATCTGACCCAGATCAATCAGCGCTTCCCCATTGTCGGCTCTGTGCTGGTTCGCCATTTTTACCGCAGCATCGAGAATAGTGAGCGTCCGCACCCCGAGAAAATCGAATTTGATCAGGCCAACCGACTCCAAATCATCCTTGTCCAACTGTGTAATCGCCTGATTCAAATGAGGATCCGCGTAAAGCGGAGTGTATTCAGTCAGGGGTTTTGGCGCGATCACCACCCCGCCTGCATGCTTGCCCACATTCCTTGCGATCCCTTCCAGTTGCAAGGCCGTGTCAATCAGTGTCTGCACCTCTTCCTGATTATCATACCTTTCTTTTAATAGCTGCTCCCTGGTCAACGCCTTTTGCAATGTCATGCCGACCTCAAAGGGAATCAGCTTGGCAATTTGATCAACAAAACCATAAGCCAGACCCATCACCCGACCGACATCCCGCACCACCGCTTTCGCTGCCATGGTGCCAAAAGTGATAATCTGGGCAACCTGATCATGACCGTAACGCTCGGCCACATACTCGATTACACGATCACGACCATCCACACAAAAGTCAATATCAAAATCCGGCAATGAAACCCGTTCCGGGTTCAGGAACCGCTCAAACAACAAGCCGTAGGCCAGCGGGTCCAGATCTGTGATGCCGGTAGCCCAGGCTACCAGTGATCCGGCGCCGGAACCGCGTCCCGGCCCCACCGGTATTTCATTGTTCCGGGCCCATTTGACAAAATCCGCAACGATCAGAAAATATCCCGGATAGCCCATATTTTCGATGACCTCAAGCTCCATGTTCATCCGGTCGATATACTCTTGTCCAACCGTGCAGGAACCATCCGGCTGATACAATGCCGACAGATTGAATCGCCTGGCTAACCCATCTTCCGCATACTCCCGCAATAGAGACGCTTCTGCCTGCTCCCCCGCTTCCGGGTACTGTGGCAGATGATCCTGATCAAAATCCAGAAATACGTTACAGCGTTTCGCGATGCCGATGGCATTGGAGATCGCGGCAGGTATATCCGAGAATAATTCAATCATCTCCTGCGTTGATTTCAGATACTGCTGATCGGTATAGTCCCTGGGTCGACGGCTGTCATTCAGCACCCGGCCATTATTGATACACACTCTGATCTCATGCGCTTCAAACTCTTCGCGCCTGATGAACACCACCCGGTTGGTCGCGACCAGTCCAATATCGTACCGGGCCGACAACTGTAACGCCCGGCTGATGTAGTCCCGCTCGCCCGCCACCCCGATTCGACTGATCGAAAAATAAAGCCGGTCACCGAAAACACGATGATACTGATCCACATATTCGGGTAATTCCGGTTCACGTCTCTGGGCAGCCAGATTGGCGACGAAACCCTGATGTTCGTCAACCAGACACAACAACCCCTGACTTGCTCCAGCCAACTCCGGCCAGGCAATGACAATCCGGTCATTGACACTGCCGCGCAGATAAGCGTCGGTCAGCAATTTACAAAAATTCCGGTAGCCAGTATTGTCTGTGCACAACAAGGTAGCGCGATCAACTGATTTGCCTGAGCCAGGATTTGAGACCCATACATCACACCCTATAATCGGTTTGACACCTTTGGCAAGACAGGCGCGATAAAATTTCACCATGCCATAAAGATTGGACAAGTCGGTCAGCGCGACAGCGGGTTGCTGAAATTGGGCGCAACCGGCGGCCAGCGCATCGATCCGGACGATACCGTCGGCCAGCGAGAACTCGGAATGCAAATGCAGGTGAACGAAGGCTTCAGTCATTGTCAAGCATTTCCCTGACCGGAGCAAAACTGGTGCGGTGTTGACAGGTCGGCCCGTGCAGCCTGAGTGCCTCCAGATGCATCCGGGTCGGATACCCTTTATGCTTTTCAAAGCCGTACCCGGGATAAACCAGTGATAACCTGATCATTTCACGATCACGCGCCTCTTTCGCCAGTATGGAAGCGGCTGAAATGGATGGCTCGCTCGCGTCCCCTCCGACCACGGCAGTACACTTGCAATCCAGAACCGGGATTCTGTTGCCGTCAATCAGTGCCTCATGGGGTTGAATATGCAATTTCTCCACAGCGCGTTTCATCGCTATCAGGGTTGCCTGCAATATATTGAGCCGGTCTATCTCGCGCACACTGGCCTGAGCCACAGACCATGACAACGCAGTTTCCTGGATCCGTTTCTCAAGTTCTGCGCGGCGCCGCGGACTGAGTTTCTTCGAGTCATTGAGCCCGGCGATCGGTCGGTTGTCATCCAGTATCACAGCAGCGGCGAATACCGCTCCGGCCAGCGGTCCTCGCCCCGCTTCGTCAACCCCGGCAATGGTTTTGTTTGATTCCAATGGCTCTTAACACGGTTTCAGGTCTGTGCCTGCAATAGTCTGATTACCGCTCTGCTGGCTCGCAAATTGGCGTCACGCTTCAACTGCCTGTGCATTTGGGCGAACATCCGCTCCAGCCTGTCCACTTCCCCGTAGTCGTCCAGATACCGTCTCAACGCATGGGCAATAGGCTCCGGTCTGGCCTGATCCTGAATGAACTCCGGCACTACAGGCGCCTGTAGCAACTGGTTGGGCATTGAATAGTGGGTCACGGATTTCAGTCTCTTTACAAGCCACCAGGTCAGAACGCCCACCCGGTAAACCACCACATGGGGACGTCGCAACAACGCCGCCTCCAGCGCCGCCGTTCCCGATGCGAGCACAACCGCATCCGCAGCCTCCATAGCAAGCCGCGACTGCTCCTGTAACAGGGTGATCGGTAAATCCCCGGCCCAGCCGGTCACCTCATTGAATGTGCGAGCAACCATCTTATTAGCCAATGGCAATACAAATTGCACGTCAGGATCAGACCGATGAATGATGCGGGCCACCTCCAGAAAAATCGACGCCAGCCTTACAATCTCCGAGCGACGGCTTCCCGGCAACAGGGCGACCAGCTTCCCGTGCTCCGGGATTTCAAGTCCGAGCTTCTGCCTGGCGGCAGCCCGGTCCGGTGGATTAATTTCATCGGCCATCGGATGTCCGACACAGGTAACCGGAACCTGGTGCTTCCTGTAAAAATCTGCCTCAAATGGAAACAACGTCAGAATATGATCCACAGCCCTTCTAATCTTGTGGATACGATACCCGCGCCACGCCCACACGGTAGGACTTACATAATGGACGGTCAGGATGTTTTTCTTCCTGAGCCGGGATTCCAGAGCCAGGTTGAAATCGGGCACATCAATACCGATGAATAAATCAGGAGGGTTCGACACCATCATTTTGTACAGATTCGACCGCAGCCTGACAATATCCAGGAATTTGCCAACCAACCCATCCAGTCCCATGACTCCGATACGCTCCATGTCGTAAATCGTGTCGCACCCTGCAGAAGCCATTTTAGGCCCGCCAATACCGAAAAACCCGACATCGCCGAGACTGGACTTCAGACTCTCAATCAATCCGGCGCCAAGAGCATCGCCAGAAGGCTCACCCGCAACCATCCCAATCCGGATTTGGCGACTGGTCACCTATCGGATAATACCACGCTCGGATTGACAAATAAATTTCCTGAATATTGTCACATCCGCGTTATCATCGTCCAATGCGAAGAGTTCATCAATGGCTGACTGAAGATTGAGGTTGCGCCGGTAAACCACCCGGTAAGCCGTAGTCAATAATTCGATGGTCTCTTGTGTAAAATGCCGTCTCCGAAGTCCTTTCTTGTTGATACCGAACGGTGCTGCCGGATTCCCTGCGGCCACAATATAGGGGGGGACATCCTGGAGACAGACACATCCGATTCCGGTAATACAATGCTGGCCGATCCGGCAAAACTGATGCACCAGGCTGAAGCCGCCAAGAATGGCATAATCCCCGATGTAAACATGACCAGCCAGGCTGGCGCCATTGGCAAAAATAATAAAATTCCCCAAAACACAGTCATGGGCGATATGCGCGTAAGCCATGATGAAATTGTCATCGCCTATCCGGGTCACTCCCAGGCCGCCTGCAGTACCCCGATTGATCGTGCAATATTCCCTTATGGTATTGCGGTCGCCAATTTCCAGTCGAGTAGGCTCGCCACCGTATCCCTGATGCTGGGGAGCCTCCCCGATTGAGGAAAATTGAAATATCCTGTTATCTTCTCCGATGGTGGTGAAGCTACGGATGACTACATGGGGACCCACCCACGTGCCGTCGCCAATAGTCACATTCTCTTCGATAATAGAAAACGCGCCAATGGTTACATTGCGGCCTATATTCGCGCGTTCATCGACAATCGCTGTCGGGTGAATATCGGACATGGAGATTTATAGTATCCGATAGGTGAACATGACATCAGCTGACGCTGCCACCTGGCCTTCAACACTCGCTTGTGTCGAGTATTTCCAGATTTTCCTTCTGTAGTTGGTCTGCCTGACATTGAGCATCAGTTGATCTCCCGGTTCGACCGGACGTTTGAACCGGGCGTTGTCTATCCCTGCGAAAAGCAGAATGATTGGCTCTTCGGTTTCCGCCTCATCACTGTGACTGGCCAGAAGCGCGGAAGCCTGTGCCAACGCTTCCAGGATCAGAACTCCGGGGAAAACCGGCCTTTGCGGGAAATGCCCCTGGAAGAACGGTTCATTGAAGGTGATGTTCTTGAGCGCGGTCAAACTCTCACCGAGCGTGTAATCCAATACCCGGTCAACCAGTAGAAACGGATACCGATGGGGCAGTATCTCCTTGATTCTATGAATATCTATCTGCTTTTGTTCTGTCGTCACAACGAAATGCCTGAGTCTGATTTATGTGTCCGGAAACCGGGTTTTAGCTCCATGAGCGATTATTATTCATGCTCCGCTCCGGTTTTTCCAGTGAAGCTCCTGTTACGTATTAGTTTATCAAGTTGACGGATGATTGCCAGATTCTTTCTCCACTGCCTGACTGGCTGGACCGAGATCATCGAAGCATATTCCCCAGCATCACAGACGCTTTTCGCAACCAGGCTGTTCGCCATAATCGTTACATCATCGGCAATCTCCAGATGACCCAGGATGGATACCCGACCCCCAATTTTACACCGTCTGCCAATGCGTGTACTCCCGGCAACCGCGGAACAACCTGCCATAATGGTATTTTCCCCGATACATACATTATGGGCAATCTGTATCTGGTTATCCAGCTTTACACCATTTTCAATGAGGGTAGGACCGAGCGCACCCCGGTCAATGGTTGTATTCGCGCCGACATCAACATCATCACCGATGCGGACCTCCCCAAGCTGTTCGATTTTCTCCCATCGCCCTGCCGATGGAGCATAACCAAACCCACTGGCGCCAATCACTACTCCAGAAGATATATGACATCTTTTCCCGACCCGGCAACCGGCCTGAATCACGACCTGATCCTCAATCACCGAACCCTGCCCGATCACAACACCGGCTCCGATGTGGACGGAGTGACCGACCACCACGTCACTATACAGTTTCGCCTGATCATCAATCGTACTGAACTTGCCGATTACCACACTGTTATCGACAGAAGCCGTGTCAGAGACCCATGCTTCTGCCGCCTGCCCGTTACCGCTTCGGGCCGGTCTGAACAACCTGGAGATCCGGGCATAAGCCAGATAAGGATCAGCCACCACCACCCGATTACCTGAAAACAGAGCCGCATCCTGTGGGGAGATCAGCACGGCCCCCGCAGTACAGTCAGACAAATGACCTTTCAGCTTCGAGTCTGATAAAAAGGTGATGGATCGAGCCGTCGCCTTTTCCAGGCTTTTTATCGAATCCACCCTGTATTTCGGGTCTCCGAGCACGACTCCATCCACCATCCCGGCAATCCGCTCCAATTCGATCACAAGCCCGACCCTTCAGTACCACCCACTCTGACAATGACCGCAATCACTGGATACCGCCATCCTAATTCCGTGAGCGCCCTACTGTGAGAAATTCTCCTTGAGTTGCTCCAGGATTTTGCCGGTAAGATCAATTTCCCGGCTCGCGTAAACCGCCTGCTGAACGACCAGGTCAATCTTTTCCTGTTCGGCTATTTCCACTATGACCTCTGAAATCAGCTTTTCCAGCCGGGCCAACCCTCTGTTCCGGCTGCGGGTATAGTCTTCGTTGTAGATTTGCTGTTCCCGTTGCAAGGTTATTTGCAGGTCACGCAACTCGTTGGTTCTCTCCTCGATCTCTTCACTGGAAAGCAAAACCGCATTCTTTTTCAACTCCGCTTCCTTGCTATTGAACAATTCGACCTTCGCTTTCAAATCCCGGTTACGCGCACTGAATTCCTGCTCCAGTATACGAACTTCATATTTTCCCTGAGGCGCTTCGTCAATCAGTGCTCGCGCATCCACATAAGCGATTTTAGCCGCAGATGCCTGAACCGGCATAAAAGCAACCCCAATCAGGCATAACATACCCAGCAAAAATCTGTTGTTCATTTTCATAACCATTTAATGTCGTAAATATATAAATCTGCGTAAAAATCCCGAGAGATTGAGTTCTGGTATCCGCAGATACCCGGAACAGGAGGGCATCCGAACCCTACCTGAATACCGTACCAATGGAAATCTGCAACGCTTCTGTTTCATCGCCATCCTCTTTGTTGACCGGCACTCCGTAGCTGAAGCTGAATGGCCCGACTGCTGAGAACCAGTTGAAGAACAATCCAGCAGAATACCGGAGATCCCCCAAACTGACAGAATCCGTGTCATCGAACACCATCCCGCCATCGACAAAAAACCCGACTCGCTTGTCCTTCCCATCCGCACCAAAAGCCGGGAACAGGGTTTCCAGATTAACCAGTACGCGGGTATCGCCACCTACTGGTTCCGGAGTCTCTCCACTGTCGCGTGGGCCTAATGATCGTCTCTGAAAGCCTCGAACGGAGCGGGCACCCCCTGCGTAATAATGTTTGAAGAACGGCAGTCCTGATTCTTTCGAATCACCATAGCCATCCCCATAACCGAGTCCGGCAAACCCTTTCAGAGTCAGAGTCGGAGAAATGGGAAAATACCAGGAGCCTTGCAGATTGAGTTTGTAATACTCAAAGTCACTCGATGGAAAGGCTGATTCCAGAGAAATTGAGCCCACGGCACCCCGAGTCGGGAAGAAAAACTCATCCCGGGTATCCCTGGACAACCCCACCGTAAACAAGCCATTATCCGCTTCCGGGTTTTCTTCTATTACAGCCGCAAATTCAGGAGGCGTTTCTGTAGTGCTCTCCAGCTCAAGACGTTCGAGTGAAAATCCGTAATTGATAGAGTTGGTCTCTGCAACAGGAACCCGATAACTCACGCCCAGCGTACTGCTATCCAGAATATACTCTGCCGTATCGACTTCCCCGGAGTCAAATTCCCTGACCGACATATTGAGAGTCCGGCTGACTCCGTCAATGGTATGGTAGGGATTGGTATAGGAAACGCTGGCAACACTGGAAGTATCGGAATTATTGAACTTGAGAGCCAGGTCCTTGCCGGTTCCCAACAGATTTTTTTGCTCGAATTCGACACCAAGCAGAACGCCTTCCTCATCAGAATAACCGGCAGACAACAAAATCGAGCCAGTATCCCTTTCCACCACGACGACCTGCATGTCCACCTGATCCTCGGTTCCCGGCACCTTCGGGGTCTCAATCTGGACACTCTCAAAAATACCCAGCCGTCGCAGTCTGTCCCTTGAACGCTGCACCGCTGATTTTGAATACAGAGCACCCTCGTACTGCCTCAGTTCCCTCCGAATAACCTCGTCACGAGTATAGTGATTGCCGGAAATATCAATTCTGCGGACATAAACCCGCTGATTCGTGATGATCGAGAACAGGGTGCTGACGGTACGGGTGGATTCATCCCGGTCAAACACCGGGTTCACCTCAACGAATGCAAGACCCTGGTCGGCAAAATAATCCACCATTTCAGTCCGTACCCGATTGACCTCTTCCCTGGAAAAGCGGTCTCCAGGCTGAATGTCTATCAACTTCTGCAAGTCTTCGCCCTGGCTCTCATCTACCCCCTCGACTGTGGATTCCCCAAAGGTATACAACTCGCCCTCGCTGAGCGTGATGCTGATAAAGATATTCTGCTTGTTGGGTGAAATATCGACATTCGATGAAACGATCTCGAACTCATGATACCCCCGGTTCTGATAATAACTCTGAATCCTCTCCAGATCGGATTCCAATGCCTGCTTCGAATACTGGTCCTGACGTGAAAACAAGCGGTATCCGCGCTTTTCCTTGAGTTTCATCTCCTTCTTGATCGCCTTGACCGATTCTTTCTCCACACCAATAATGTTTATCTTGCGGATGCGGGCGACACGCCCCTCACTGATCGCAATTTTAATCGCAACCCGGTTCTGCTCCAGTTCCTCACTGACCACATCAATCGTGGTCGAATAGCGACCCATCGACAGATAGATACTCTTGATTTCATCCTCAACATTCGCCAGTACCGTGTTACTGAAAATCCTGCCTTCGACAATCCCCAGCTGTTCCAACCCTGCCGTGATCGCCTCGGTTTTCAGCTTGCTATTGCCGGTAATCGTGATACTGGCAATGGATGGCCGCTCAACCACCTTGACAACCAGAGTAGTGTCCTCTCGCTCCATCTCGATCTGCTTGAAAAACCCGGTTGCGAACAGCTCCTTGATACTCAATCGTATCTCTTCATCATCGGCTTCATCGCCAACCTTCAGGGGCAGATAGTTGAACACCGTCCCCTCTTCCAGCTTTTCCAGTCCTTCCACCCGAATATCGGTGATCGTGAACGGCTCAACCGCAAACACTGCACGAAGCGGCAACAAAAGAAAAACCGCGAGATACAAAACCGGCAATAAGAATTTTTTCATCATTCTGTATACATTGAGTACTTCAATTTTCTGTGTCGTCTTTACGGGTTGTCACGTTGTACCCCATCGACTTATAACAAACGTGCAATATCATTGTAGAAGGCGAACCCCATCAGCATGATAATCATCGCCAATCCGACCACCTGCCCGCGGATCATCGCTTTTTCTGAAGGCGCCCTGCCCACAATCGCCTCAAACAAAAAGTACATCAGATGCCCTCCGTCCAGAACCGGAATCGGTAGCAAATTGATCAATCCGAGACTGATACTGATAATGGCCAGAAACTTCAGGAAATCATCATACCCCGATTCAATAGTACGACCGGCCAAACTGGCAATGGCGATCGGCCCGGACAGGTTTTCCGCAGACATTTGCGCCGTCAGCATCCGCCCCAGAGAGCGCAGGGTGATGACGCTCATTCGCCAGTTATAGTCCACCGCCTGCCAGATGGCATCCAGCGGCCCGTGCCGCAGAGTCGTGGTTTCCAACGCTGGCTGATATAACCCGATCCGACCATAATCCTTGCCTTCGATGGAGACCGGTTCGGGTATTATGGTCAATTCCAGCGTTTCCCCTTCGCGCAGAACCGATAACTGCGTCGACTGACCGGGCATTGAAGATATTCGGGTCGCCATATCCAGCCAGTTATCGACTGCGATTCCGTCAATGGCGAGCACCTGATCGCCTCGAATCAGGCCGGCCCGCTCGGCCGGAGAGTCCGCCACAATGTCATGGACTACCGCCGCGGGGATGGTCGGCCAGATGCCGATTTGCGAAGTAATCGGCTGACCGGTGATACCCGTCTGATCGAGAGTGCTGAAATCAACACTCAGCTCACGCTCCCCGACAACCGGATTCGATACCCGTATGGAAACCTGATTTCCCTTCATCGCCTGATCAAGCAGGTAGAATTGATGCTGTCCCCAGGTTTTCACCTCCTTGCCATCCACCTCAACCAGGACATCACCTGCCTCGAACCCGGATGCCTGGGCCAATGAATCCTCAGTCACCAGTCCGACCTGCGGGTCAATGTCATCTGAACCGGTGACAAAGACCAGCCATATCGCCAGAATCGCGAAAAGAAAATTGAATGCCGGACCAGCCGCTACCACAGCACTGCGAACAGCAAGGGATTTCCGGTTGAAAGCCTGATCCACCTCATCGGCCCGAACCTCGCCCTCTCTTTCGTCCAGCATTTTGACGAACCCGCCCAGCGGAATCATACTGATCGTGTATTCCGTAGGGCCATTATTCCAGCGCCACCTGAACAGGGGTTTGCCGAATCCGATCGAGAATTTAAGCACCTTGACGCCAAGTTTCCGTGCAACCCAGAAATGCCCATACTCATGGATTGCAACCAGGATCGCAATTGCAACCAGAAAGCCGAACACACTGTAACCAAACGCACCCATAATCTTACGTAATCACCCCAGGTAACTATTTCTCAAATCCACGCATATTAACATGAGGCGCCGCAATCCACGCTTTCAAGTTGCAATCATTTCCCGGCTGATAGCTCGCGCCTGCGAATCCGCCTCAAACACGGACTCGGGCTGCGTATCCATGCTGACCGTCATGCGCTCCATCACGCTCTCCACAATTTGCGTGATTCTATCAAAGGAAATCCGTTGTGACAGGAAGCCATCCACCGCGACCTCATTGGCGGAGCTCATGATTGCCGGCATCGTACCCCCTGCCACAGCCGCCGAGCGGGCCAGGCGAAGAGCGGGGAAACGCTCATAGTCCGGTGGCTCGAACTCGAATTGCGCCATATCCGTGAAATCCAGAGATTTGGCCCCGGATGAAATCCGGTCGGGCCACGCCAGGGCATTCGCAATCGTGATCCGCATATCCGGGCTACCCATCTGTGCAATAACGGAACCATCAATGTACTCAACCATGGAATGGACGATGCTCTGCGGGTGAATGACGATCTGTACCTTACTCTGTGGGACACGAAACAACACACAAGCCTCAATAAGCTCCAGCCCCTTGTTCATCATGGTGGCCGAATCAACCGAGATTTTCGGTCCCATTTTCCAATTAGGGTGGGCACAGGCCTGCTCTGGAGTCACGCTCGGCAGCATTTTGAGAGGAAGCGTTCTGAATGGCCCTCCAGAGCCGGTCAACAACAGCTTTTCAATACCCTGATGCCCGTTGTCCGGTGAACGGCCGTCCTGACTGACCAGACTGTGCTGAGGCAGACACTGGAAAATAGCGTTGTGTTCGCTATCAAGAGGCAACAGGCAGGCGTCATGTTTTTGCGCCAGTTGAACAATATAGCTGCCCAACATGACCAGCGGCTCCTTGTTGGCAATCAGCACTTTCTTACCGGCCCTGATGGCGGCAACCGCAGACTCAAGCCCGGCAGCGCCGACAATGCCGCAAACCACAAAATCACCGGACTCCCCGGCCAGGGCACAGACATCAGCCTGGCCGCTGCCGACTTCGACACGGATTCCGGCCTGTGTCAGTCGAGCGCTCAACTCCCTGGCTGCATCCGCATCCGCCATCACGGCCCACTCTGGCTGAAACTGACGGCACTGTTCAACCATTTTCTCCACACTGCGATAAGCGGACAATCCAGCAACCCGGAACTTGCCCGGATGCCGTGATATGACATCCAGAGTATTGACCCCGATTGAGCCAGTCGAACCCAGCACAGTAACCGTAGTCGTCATAGCGCAAACCACCAGATACCGGCAAACACGGGCGCAGCAGCTACCAGTCCGTCAAATCGATCCAGCACACCGCCATGACCGGGCAGCAGCGAGCCGCTGTCCTTGACTCCCGCGATTCTCTTCAACCGGCTCTGGTACAGGTCTCCGACCACGCTTACCAGACAACCACACAATGCGGCCAGCATCCAGACCCATAAATGCCAATCGGACCAGGACAGGTCAAACAGGAAGACCGCATAGAGAAGAGCGACCAGACAGGAACCGGATACCCCTCCAAGCAGCCCCTCCACAGTCTTGTTCGGACTGATTCCGGGAGCCAGTTTTCTCTGACCGAACCGTTTCCCGGCAAAATAGGCGAAACTGTCCGCAGACCAGACGATCAGCAGAATCCCTAGCGTCACCTGCGCTCCGGTTTCTGGTTGTTGATGAGTGAAAACCAGGGCACTCCAGCAACCAAAAAGAATCAGGGCGCCAGCGCAAATACCCAACGGTCCGGACAGTGACCGAGACAAACCAGAATATCGGAGACGATGAATCTGGCAAATCCAGAAAACGCAAAGCCCGGCGCATACCACGATCAGGAAACCGGGTGAAAACAGGGATTGCCAGCCAACCGCAATCATGCCGACAGCAGTGCCGATAACCCAGGGCCGGGAGTGGGCGACCAGATGGCCCCACTCATTCAGTCCGATCAGCATAACCAGCATCAGCACAGCCGCGAACCAGGGGGTAGTGAGATAAAGTGTAACCAGCACAGCAACCAGTGCCAGTAGCAAGCCGGTGGCGATACGAACCCTCAACATCTCCTGCGCCTCATTAGAACACGCCAGCCTCAATCTGCGACCCGACCCGACCAAACCTGCGCTGTCTGGAAGCAAACCATTGCAACGCCTGATCGAAGCATTTCTCATCGAACTCCGGCCAGAAAGTGTCGGTAAAGTAAAGCTCGGTATATGCCAGCTGCCACAGCAGAAAATTGCTGATTCGCCTCTCCCCGCCAGTACGAATAAATAAATCGGGTTCCGGCAGGCTACCGGTGCACAACCGGGATTCAATCAGTTGTGGAGTAATCAAATCCGAAGATAACTCCCCCTTCTCAACCAGACACGCAATGGATTGAAAGGCCTGTTGCAAATCCCATTGCCCGCCGTAGTTGATTGCCACGGTCAGATTCAACGCCTCGTTGTTGCGAGTCACCTCATTCGCGGTGGTGGCCGCTTTTTGCAGCCGGTCCGGGAAACGGCTGATGTCACCGATCACACGCAACCGCACCTGATTGTCCTGTAGCAGGCAGATCTCGTCTTCCAGGGATTGAGTCAGCAACTCAACCAGGAGCTTGACTTCAACTCCCGGCCTTCTCCAGTTTTCACTGCTGAACGCGAACAGGGTCAGATAAGGGATGCCCCGTTTACCGCAGACCGGAATCATTTCCCGTATCGCCTCCACCCCTTTTCTGTGGCCTTGCGCCCTGGAAAGCCCGTGACTCCTTGCCCATCGTCCATTACCATCCATAATAATGGCAATATGCCGGGGAACCTTGCCAGAACTATGAGGAAAATTCATTGGAACCAGTGATTCAATATCAGACTTCCATGACCTCTTTTTCCTTCTCGGCAACCACTTGCTCGACCATGCGAATAAATTTGTCAGTCAGGTCCTGCATTACAGACTCGGCTACTTTCTCTTCATCCTGAGTAATCTCCTTTTCTTTTTGCAAATCGCGTACCATCGCAATCGCGTCCCGGCGGATATTGCGTATCGCGATTTTTCCATTCTCACCGACTTGCCTGACCACTTTAACAAGCCCGACCCGACGCTCCTCGGTCATCGCTGGCAAGGGAATCCTCATGATCTCTCCCGCAGTCACCGGGTTCAATCCCAGGTCGGATTCAAGGATAGCTTTTTCTATGACGGAAATCATGTTCTTCTCCCAGGGCTGCACCACCAGCGTCCGCGCGTCTGACACGGATACCGTAGCCACCTGATTGACCGGCGTCTGGGTACCGTAGTATTCAACCGTTAGGTGGTCCAGCAGCGAGACCGTTGCCCGCCCGGTCCTGATCTTCGCCATATCGCTACGGGTTGAATCAACCGTTTTCTGCATGCGCGAACTGGCATCGCGTTGTATTTCCTCAATCATTCAGACCTTGAGTCTCCTGACTGACCTGAGCCATGACCTCGGCGGCAAAATCCTCGTTTCGTTTTTCCAGCCCTTCCCCCACCTCAAGGCGCGTCATCTGTACCACTGAAGCACCAGCCGCAGCCAATAGCTGCTCTACTGTCTGCTCCGTATTCTTGACAAAGGGCTGCCCCAACAATGTGTTTTCCTTGAGAAATTTACGGATACGCCCGGCCACCATTTTGTCGATAATGTCGGCAGGCTTGCCGCTTGCGGCGGCCTGAGCGGAAAATATCTCTCGCTCCTTCTCAAGTACGGCACCGTCCATTTCATCTTCCGAGATACAAAGCGGCCTGCTGGCGGCAATGTGCATCGCGATATCCCGGCCCAACTCATCATCCCCACCGCTCAGCTTGACCAGCACACCAATCCGGCTGCCGTGAAGATACCGGCTAATCAAACCACCTTGCGCCTCGAATCGCACAAACCGCCGCACACTGACATTCTCACCCACTCTGCCGATCAATTCCTGACGCGCACTTTCGGTTGTCTCGCCACCAGCGAGTTGAAGGTCAGCGACCGACCCGGTATCAACCGCCGCGGCGCGTAAAATGGCATCGGCCACCGCAGCGCAAAAACTTTTGAAGGACTCATCCCTGGACACGAAATCGGTCTCACAATTCACCTCGACCAATACACTCGCGTGCTCATTATGAGCCGCAACAATAATCCCTTCCGCCGCTATCCGGCCTGCTTTTTTCTCGGCTGTCGCCGCGCCCGCCTTACGTAGCGACTCAATCGCAAGATCGATGTCTCCGTCTGACTGTGCCAACGCTTTTTTACAATCCATCATCCCCGCGCCGGTTCTGGCGCGAAGCTCTTTTATCATCGCCGCTGAGATCGCCATTTATGTTTCCTCTCCGGTATCGGCCGCTTCACCTGATTCGGCTTTCTTTTTCGCCACCTTTTTCTTCACCACTTTCTTCTTCACTACCTTTTTCTTCACTACCTTCCTGTCTTTATCGGGCGATGCCGTATCCGCCGGTTTCTCTGCTCCGGGGTCGTCACCAACCGTGCGCTCGGTCACAACCGGACTCTTGTGCATCCCCCCATCCGCAGCATGGATAATCTCACCCTCCTCATTGACTTCAACATACTCATCGTCACCCGGGACAACCGTAGCCCTGGCCATCCGTGACTCTTCGATGGCATCTGCGGCAGCGGTCAGATACAGCTGAATCGCCCGTGAGGAGTCATCATTGCCGGGAATGATGTAATCCACACCAGCCGGTGAACCGTTCGAATCAACCACCGCAACCACCGGGATACCCAGTTTATTGGCTTCCGAGACCGCAATATATTCATGCTCCACGTCAATCACGAACAGGACATCCGGCAGTCCGTCCATATTCTTGATACCGGATAACGTCTTGTCCAGCTTCTCGCATTCGCGGGTCAAAGACAGGCCCTCCTTTTTACTCAGTCTGGCCATCTCTCCGGAATGGATGCGTTCTTCCAGCTCTTTTAACCGCGCAATTGAATTTTTAACCGTTTTATAATTGGTCAGCATCCCGCCCAGCCAACGATGATCAACATAAGGCGAGCCACACCGTATAGCCTGCTCCCGCACCCATTTCGAAGCCTGGGGTTTAGTACCCACAAACAGGATCTTGTTGTTCTGGGCAGCCATGGCACCCAGATAGTTCATAGCCTCCCTGAGCATGGGTAATGTCTTTTCCAGATTGATGATATGGATTTTCTTACGGTCGCCGAAAAGATAGGGCGCCATAGCCGGGGACCAGTAGCGGGTCTGGTGCCCGAAGTGCACGCCCGCCTTGAGCAGCTGGCGCATGGTAATGTCAGTCATAAGGAACCTGTTGATTGTAGTGGGTTAAGCCTCCACGGGTACTGTTCCCCAACCGGCACAACACAAAATGTATTACCGGCACCCGGAGGAACATAATCGCCGTGTGCGAATTTTACCGGCACGCTGTCAAGTACCGACTTCAAGTTTGAGGCGCGTATTGTAAACTAATAACAGTTGAAGAATGAAGTGTAATTTGGGAGCATATTCATATAAAACATCGTAAACTTACCTGAATCATGACCGTTACCATAAAAACAGCAGAAGAAATTGAGAAAATGAGGGTCGCTGGCAAGCTGGCTGCCCGCGTTCTGGATATGATCGGGCCAGAAGTCAAGGCTGGCGTTACGACCGACCAGTTGAATACACTGTGCCACGAATATATCGTCAACGATCTCGACTCGATCCCCGCTCCGCTCAATTACCGCGGCTTCCCGAAATCAATCTGCACTTCGGTCAATCATGTGGTCTGTCACGGCATCCCTTCCAGCAAGAAATTGAAAAACGGCGACATTATCAATATTGATGTGACCGTGATCAAGGATGGTTTTCATGGCGACACCAGCCGTATGTATCAGGTCGGCGAGCCTTCGATCAGGGCCCGGCGAATATGTGACATTGCCCGGCAGTGCATGGACAAGGGAATCGATCGGGTCAAGCCCGGCACGCGCCTGGGCGACATCGGACATGTCATTCAGCAACATGCCGAAAGCAACGGCTTTTCGGTAGTCAGGGAATACTGTGGTCATGGCATTGGCCGTCGCTTCCATGAAGACCCCCAGGTTCTGCATTACGGTATACCGGGAACCGGGATGGAGATTCGACCCGGCATGACCTTTACAATAGAGCCGATGATCAATGCCGGCAGGAAGGAAACCCGGTTGTTGAGAGACAAGTGGACGGTGGAGACTCGGGACCGAAGTCTGTCCGCACAGTGGGAACACACCATCCTGGTGACCGACAGCGGCCATGAAATCCTGACCCGGTCATGACCCGTCGGCTGGCCCGCGCCGAACTGTTTGACGCGAATCAATTCCGTGATGCCTGCCCGCATACGGCAGACGCTATCCAGGTTTTTCAGAGCGCGCTGGAGCACGGCAGGAACGTTCTCTCACAATATCATCTCGAAACCGGGCATGCCGCCACCCTGACCAATCAATTCAGCTGGTTGATTGACCAGCTACTGATCCGGGCATGGCGGCGCTTTTTCCCGGATACCGAAAGAGCGCCTTGCCTGATCGCGACCGGCGGCTATGGCCGGGCGCAACTCAACCTCGAATCGGATATCGACCTGCTGATCCTGCTGCCCGAACGCACGGATCAATCACAGCTGGAGACCATCGAAGCCTTTGTCCGGTTTTGCTGGGACATGGGGCTTAAAGCAGGCCATAGCGTGAACGCCCTGAAAGATTCGATACAGATGGCCTCCCGCAACCTGACCATCATGACCAACCTGATGGAAACCCGGTTGATCTGCGGCGACCCGGCCTGCTTTGAAACCCTGCAAACCAGATTGAGACGGGGCAATATCTGGCCAGCGAGGAAATACGTCAAGGCCAAGCTGGAAGAGCAACAGGCCCGCCATCTTCATTTCGGCGGCACTGCCTACAACCTGGAACCCAATATCAAGGAAAGTCCGGGCGGACTACGGGATTTGCACATGATCAGCTGGGTTGCGAACCGGTATTTCGGAACCAGCGACTTTGCCGAGTTGGTCGAGCATGAATTTCTGACAGAACAGGAATATCGAGGGCTGATCAGGTGTCGGGACTTCCTGTGGAGACTGCGTAACGGCCTGCACTTGCTGGCTGGCCGGTGCGAAAACCGTTTCCTGTTCGACTACCAGAGAGAACTGGCGAAACAACTGGGATTCAAACAACAGGGCGGTCATCTCGCGGTCGAGAGCATGATGAAACGCTACTATCGCACCGCCAAGGAAGTACAGTTACTCAACGAGATTTCCCTGCAACACTTCCAGGAAGCAATTTTAAGCCCCGGCAAGCCCGGATTACGCAAAATCAATGATCGGTTCAACGCGATCGGCGGTTATCTGGAGACAGCCCGCGCCGATTTGTTTGAAACCCGGCCAGGCGCACTGCTGGAACTGTTCCACCTGATGCAAAGACGCGCCGACCTGATTGGCGTTCGCGCAAGCACAATCAGGCAGGTACGCAGTAACCTGCACAGAATCGACAACGAATTCAGGAAAGACCCCAAAAACCGCTCCACCTTTCTGGACATGTTCAAATTTCAACAGGGCCTCACCCATGCCCTGCAGCGCATGAACGCTTATGGAGTACTGGGCCGATTTTTCCCCGAATTCGGCAGCATTGTCGGACAAATGCAACATGACCTGTTTCACGTCTTTACGGTGGATGCCCATTCACTTTTTGTAGTCGGCAATCTACGCAAACTGATGTTGGACAAATACCAGAGTGAGTTCCCGGTTTTGCGAGCCATAATCAGTAAAATGAGTCGGCGTGAGCGGCTGTATCTGGCCGCGCTATGCCATGACATCGGCAAAGGCAGTGGCCGCGACCACTCGGTAGTCGGCGAGGAAATCGCCCTCAAGCTATGCCGTCAATTACAGCTGTCGGAATACGACAGCAGATTTGTCGCCTGGCTGGTCAGGAACCATTTGATCATGTCCTGGACAGCGCAAAAGGAAGATACTTCCGACCAGCATGTCATTGACCGGTTTGCCGAGCGGGTGGGCGATCAGGAACATCTGGACAATTTATACCTGCTGACCGTGGCAGATATGCGCGGCACCAGCCCTACCGTATGGAGTGAATGGAAAGGACGACTGTTGAGTAACCTGTACACCGCAACCTCACGCCGACTGCGCTCCGGCATCAGTGGTCCGCAAGCCATTACCCGGCGCGTCAATGACCGTAAACAGGCGATCCGGAAACTGCTAACCGGATCCGTCTGTGAAACCAGGCTACACCAACTCTGGGAACAGATGGATCAGGAATACTTCCTTCGCAACGGCCCCGAAACCTGCGCCTGGCATGCCCGGCAGATTTGCAATGCGAACCTGCTTGACCTGCCTTTGGCCGCAATCCGCCAACGACCCGAAATCAATGCCCAGCAAATTCTGGTAGTCACTCCCGATGCGGATGATCTGCTGTCCCGCAGCACCGCTGCAATCGACAGGCTGGGGCTGAGTATTCTCGATGCCAGAATCCACCAGACCCGCTCTGGCCTCGGCATCCTGGCTTTCGTCACCGATACGCTGGACGAGAAAATCCAAAGCGCTCATTCCCGAAGCGGCCAGATTAACGAAATTCGTCAATTACTGTCCTGCACAGGAGATTACGTACCGATACGGCGCACCGTACCCCGTGCCGTGCGACAATTCAAGGTGCCAACCTCAGTCCACTTCAACGACCCTGCCGACCTGGGTTATACGATCATGGAGATTGTCTCCCAGGATCGTCCGGGATTGCTCTACCATGTTTCCGTAGCTCTGCTCGAGTGCAAGGTTCGCCTGGTCTCCGCAAAGGTTTCGACCGTAGGGGAAAAAGCGGAAGACACGTTCTTTATCACAGACCGGGACGGCAACCCGGTAAACTCCCGGAAACAACGCGAATGCCTGCAAGGCCGACTGCAAAAATACCTCGGGTAGGTCAGCGGGAATACCAGAAATGACCCGGCAAACCTTGAGAAACCGGTTTCTGAAAGACAGCGGCTGGTCACATGCCAGTATCCATGCGCTACCGCCAGACGCATCGTTTCGTCAATATTTCCGGCTTGGACATTCCGGTCAATCCATAATGCTGATGGACGCACCGCCTGAGCATGAGAACGCCGCTGCTTTTGTCGGCATAACAAGACACTTGCAACGTCTTGGAATCCGGGCACCGACCATCCACCGGACCGACTATGAGCACGGTTTTATTCTGCTGGAAGACCTCGGAGAAGATACATTTACCCGTCTGCTCGCCGCAGGGGCAGATGAAACCGGACTGTATGACCAGGCAATCGACTTGCTGACAACCCTCCGCAATCATCCGCATGCCACCGACCTTACTATCGGGGAATATGACTGGACCGCCTTTATCCGGGAAGCAGAACTGTTCACCGACTGGTATCTGCCAGCCCACTCCGGCGAGCCGGTCAGTGATCGTGTCAAATCCGCTTATGTCGAGGCATGGCGAACTGTATTTGACGACCTGCCTGCGCTGGAGCCGACTCTGAACCTGCGTGACTACCATGTCGACAACCTGATGATGGTCAACCGCCACTGCGCGGTTCTGGACTACCAGGATGCCTTGATCGGCTCTCCCGCCTATGATGTCGTATCCCTGCTCGAAGATGCCCGCCGGGGTCTGAAACCCGATCAGGTAGCCCGCAGCCTGGAACGCTACCTGGCCGCCCCTCAGGCACCGGACGCGAGAACTTTCGCGCATCATTACGCCGTATGGGGAGCGCAACGCCACTGCAAGGTAGCCGGGATTTTCATGCGCTTATGGAAGCGCGACAACAAGCCGGTTTACCAGCATCATCTTCCACGAGTACTCCGGCTGCTGACCGCCAAACTGCGCCAACCCCCACTGCAACCCGTTGCCCGATGGTTCAATACACAAATCAACACCCAATGACCCTATCGTTGATACCTGTTCCGTATTTCCCTTGATAAGCGGGAATCCACAATCATACGTTATCTGCAATTACCGATGCGTAGGGACAGGCCTCTGTGCCTGTCCGCTACCGTTGATACCTGTTCCGATCATTCGCGGGACGGCACAGAGACCGTCCCCTACGCTCAAACCTGGTAATCATTCCCCCCTTGAGGGGGAATCCAATCCGCAACCGGATTGGATGGGGGGACACGCAAAACCCACTTGACAGGGAACAGCCCTCAAAGTACATTCACACCCTCAATATCCGGCAAAAAAACAGGCTGATGAAATGAAAAAAATCCCGATGAATTCGACTAAACCCCTGATTTCTGGTATAATTGACCGGATCACCGGATCACCGGATCACCGGATCACCGGATCACCGGATCACCGGATCACCGGATCACCGGATCACCGGATCACCGGATCACCGGATCACCGGATCACCGGATTGACCAGCCTGCGCCTGCTTCATCGAACCCTGACTGTTTAACCTCACCATCCGTCTTTCCCGCGCAGGCGGGAATCCACAACCATACTGAGGTTGCGGTTACCTGTCATCGTAGGGGCGCCCCTCTGTGGGTGCCCGCAATCGTTGATACCCGTTCCCATCATTCGCGGGAGGGTACAAGACCTTTCGCACACCATCATTCCCCCCGCCGTCTGCGGTCGGGTCTATTCCGCTTCCTGCTCGCCCTGCCACTATTGCTGGGCCTTGCCGCCGGGGCACAGGCACAAACCTTATCAATCAGCGGCCCCGCCAGTGCCAACGAGGGCAACTCCGGCACCAGAGACCTCACCTATACGGTAAATTTATCGCAGGCAGTATCGGGATCAGACGTTGTTACATGGAAAATCTGCTTCACCGGCACCGCGATGATAGATACGACACAAGCTGCGACCATTCCCGCGAGCGACGATTATCAGTTGATTCAAAATAACAGTCCTTGGTCCTCAAATTGCACGCAAAATCATGGTTTCACTTCAAGTACATCCTCCCTTTCAAACACCTTTACAAAGATCCGCATCAAGGGGGATACAACTGCTGAATCTGACGAGACAGTCATCGCGACGCTTTCTATCAACACCAACAGTGCCGGCGCTACTCTCGGCACCCATACCCATACCATCCTCGACGACGACACATCCTCTGACACCACTGCCCCCCGCATCACCTCCATCACCCGCCATACTCCATCCACTTCACCAACCAATGCCGATACCCTCAAATGGCGCGTCACCTTCAACGAACCCGTACAGAATGTGGACGCAGCAGATTTCACTGTCGATGGCACCGACGCTACCATTAATGCCGTAGCCGGAATCGGGAACGGGAACACGACCTACGACCTCACCATCACAGGCGGCAACCTCGCATCCCGCAACACAATCATCACCCTGGGCTTCGCCAATAACCACAACATCCAGGACACCTCCGGTAACGCACTGTCTAATCTCACGCCCACTTCTGGCACCAATAACAATACCTACGAGGTTGACAACCTGAAACCCCGCGTACAATCCTTCACCCGCCAGAACCCGACCACTCCGTCAACCAGTGCCGATACTCTCAAATGGCGTGTCACCTTCAACGAATCCGTGAAGAATGTAGACGCTGCAGATTTCAGAATCGTCCCCAACACCCCTCCCCCTACCACCACCGCCACCATTACCAGCGCAACCCAGGTCACGGGTAACGACCGGGCCTACGATGTCACCGCATCCGGTGGCAACCTGGACAGCTTCAACGGCACCGTAAGGCTCGGCTTCAATACAGTTGGCCACAACATTCACGACATAGCCGGTAACAGACTCACCAGCTATGGGCGCATAGGCGCCAATCACAATACCTTCACAGTGAGCAATACTGTACAGCCAACCAACAACGCCCCCACGGTAGCCAATGCCATCCCCAACCAGAGCGCCACAGTCGGTACTGCCTTTACTTATGCCTTCCCGGCCAATACTTTCAATGATGCGGATAGCGACTCCCTGACCTATAGCGCACTGAAATCCGATAACAGCGCCTTACCCTCCTGGCTGACTTTCACTACCGGCACCCGCACCTTCTCCGGTACGCCACAATCAACCGATGTGGGCACACTATCGGTCAAGGTAACCGCCAATGATGGCAATAGCGGCAGTATCAGTGATACCTTTAACATCGTAGTCAGTGCAGCGGCACCGATCATCCCCACAGTAGACTTCTCTTCCTCGTCTTCGAGTGTGCTTGAGGATGCCGGTACACATAACGTAACCATCAATCTCTCATCCGCCGCACCTTCCGGGGGGCTTACCCTGACCTACACGGTAGGCGGCAATGCTACCGCAGGCAGTGGCAATGACTTCACCATCCAGAACCAGGGTACACTGAACGTTACCGCCGGAGCTACAACTGCAACTATCCCGGTGGTTATCATTGACGACAGCAACCCCATCACCGAGCCAGTCGAAACCGTCATCCTGACCCTGACCGATGGTACAGGCTACACACTCGGCAGTACAACAATCGTGCACACACTCACCATTACCGATAATGATGAACCACTCCCTGGTACGCCCGCACTGACACTCTCACAAAACACACTGACCCTCACGGAAGGAACCACCGGCAGTTACACAATAGAACTGGCAACCGAGCCAACCGCTACCGTAACGGTGGCTATTGAATCAGATAACGAGGATATAACCATCAGTCCGTCCTCACCGCTCACCTTCACAACCACAAACTGGGACACCGCACAAACCGTGACGGTCCATGCAGGGCAGGATGACGATACCACCCACGACACCGCAATCCTCACCCATACCGCATCCGGCGGGAACTACGGCACGGTGACCGGCTCCGTTACCGTGACCGTCACTGATGACGATACCACGATAAACCCGGGTCCGACGACACCAACCACAAACCCCGGTGGGAACAATAACAACGATACGCCCCCTGTAGCCACACCTCCGGTCATCCCCCCGGTCACGGTTTCCGCGCAAGCCTTGACCCTGACCGAAGGCACGATGGCATCTTATACCCTGGTACTGGACAGCACCCCGACTGAATCGGTCACCATCGAGATTACGCCCCTGTTCTCACCAGCCATGAGTCTGCTGTCCACAGCCAGTGTCGGCAGTACCGCACAAGACAACCCGCGCATTACGGTCACGCCCTCTACGGTAGTCTTTACCCCGGATAACTGGCAAAACCCGCAAAGCATCACCGTAAGTGCAATGGCGAACGAGAATACAACCGAACAAACCGTTCAACTGATTCATCGCATAAAGGGCAGCAATCAACGCATCGCCTCGGTCACGCTCACTATACAACCCGATACCACCCAGGCCACCACTCCCTGGCTTTCCCGTATGGGACGCACGGTAGCTGAACAAGCCATAGACGGTATCCGCAAGAGAATGGATGCCAGCCGTACCCCCGGACTATCTGCAACCCTGGCCGGTTGGTCGGTTCCCATGAACCCGTCATCAGGAGAATTTGATCCTGATTCATACACTCTGAACCCGGCTTCTGAAACCCTGAATGCCCAGGATATACTCTCCAACAGTCAGTTCCTGCATACCACCGGATTGGACCTACGGGGAGGCAATACCGCATTCTGGGGACAACTGTCTGAAACCGACTTTGAAGGGACGCAACATAACATCCAAACGCAAGGAGAAAGCCGTACCTTACAGATCGGCGCAGACTACTCCGTAAATGACTGGATGACAGGGTTCAGTCTGCTATCGAGCACGACAGAAGGATTCAGTCAAAGACAAGCGAACCAAGAGCGCATGGAATCCAATATCACAGCGCTTGTGCCCTATAGCGCCAAAGAGTTAGGAGATACCCGGATATGGGGTGCGGCAGGATTTGGACAAGGCACCGTGAGCCGCTATCGAGAAAACATCAAAAGAAATGAATCCGATGTCACCTGGCAACTGCTGAACATCGGCGCGAACAGTGAATTAAAAACCACAGAAACTGTCAATCTGTCACTCAATACCGATGCCTTATGGGTACGGACCCAATCGGATGAAAGTAAACAGGATAATATGAATCCATTCATCAGTCGCATCCGGGCGGGACTGCAAAGTACCTGGAATCACACGCTGTACAATACTGAACTGCAACCCACCTTCACGATAGGCGCAAGACATGATTCGGGCGGGGCGGAGAGTGGCTTTGGCCTCTATGCTGGCAGTGGTCTGCGCTGGACTTCACCCACAGTACAAATCGACATCGAAGGGCAATATCTTCTGTCTCATCAACAAGAGATAGAAGAAAAGGGATTCTCGGCTTCCCTGATTCATGATCGTACTCCGAACAGTGATCTGGGATTCTCCTTATCCCTGTCTCAAACCCCAGGTCTGAATATAGACGGTCTCAATAGCTGGTGGATGGCAGAACCTGTTTTGGCATCCTCATCCTCCGACAACCGATGGGCGATAGATGCGGCGTATGGGTTGCCTGCATGGGATGGATTATTCACGGGTAGTCCGCATATTGGCATGGGCCTGGATGGCGATACGACAGATATCCAACTGGGCTGGCGCATGACGCCGCTGGCAACCCACCGGAATCTGTCATTGGGGATACAAGCCACCCGATTCACACAGGAACAAACCGCGCCGAAGCATTGGTTCGGGGTAGAGGCCAGAGTGAGGTGGTAGGGTAAGGGCCTGTTCCGGTGGTTGTTCCCCCCATCACACCCGCTTCGCGCGATGTGATTCCCCCTCAAGGGGGGAATGATTGGATGTCGGAATGAATCCCAACCCGTTATGGCATCACTCCCCCCGCAGACCGGGGAGTCCAATCAGGCAAGTGAAGCGCAGACTGATTGGGTGGGGGGAATGATTTGGATACATGGATCGAAATGATGTTGTAGGGGAGGGTCTCTGTGCCCTCCCGCGAATGATCGAACAGGAATCAACGATACCGGGCACCCACAAGGGGCGCCCCTACGATGACGGGTAACCGCAACCTCCGTATGGTTGTGGATTACCGGATTGTACAGGGCATGACAACAACTCTTGAGGTAAGGTCTGCCTGCTAGTCTATCATCGAATCGTAAACTTTGGCATGATTCGCGCTTGATTGTGCAGATAACTACAAGCCCGGCAACCAATATGTTTTTCCCGTTCAGCCTGTCACTTGCCCTCGTCATCGTCGTCATCGGCATGCTGATCGGACACGTCGGCATCGGCGGAGTATTGCTGGTGCCCGCGCTGAAGTATCTCGGTGATGTGCCTATCCACCTCGCCATACCGGCCTGTAACCTGAGTTATATTGTGACCGGCACAGTGGGAGCCATCATCTATGCGCGACACGGCACGATCGATCGTGGCATGGTAGCCCGGGTCTGCCTGGGTGCCCTGCCGGGCGCTTTCCTCGGCGCCTTTTTGCTACCCTTTGTATCCGCCCTCGCGCTCGAAGCCGGAATCGCTGTAGCTATTCTTTTCTCCGGTATCCATACCCTTGTCGGCAGACAGCCTGAAAACGATCAGGTTCCGGCAGTTCCGGGCAATAGCCTGCTGATGATCGGCTTTGCCACCGGCGCCGGTTCAGCACTGACCGGAACCGGCGGTCCCCTGCTGCTGGTGCCGGTCCTGATCTGGCTGCGAGTGCCGGTACTGGTCGCAATTGGCTTATCCCAGGTGATCCAGATCCCGATTGCCATGGCCGCCACTTCAGGGAACGCCCTGTATGGGCAGATCGACCTCAAACTGAGTGCTGGCATTGCGCTGGCGCTGGCGTGCGGATCAGTAGTGGGTGCCAGCCTCGCTCATGCCATACCGGCCGATTATCTTAAAAAAGGCGTTTCGATACTGATGGTTCTGGTCGGCCTGTTCATTCTGGTCAAAATAGCAGGAGCATGATGATACCGCGCAACCGTCTTTCCCGATCAAGACCTGCCTTCCCTCTGATCAGACAATAGATGGCAATGCCCGCAGACAACGCCTCAATCCGGGAAAAGATCAAGAAATTGATCTATACTACCTGCCTGTCCCAGGACAATCTGGACTGGAATATGAATTTGATGATGAAGACGATGATTAAGCGGGATTTTCAATCCGGTTGAATGCAATCATGCTGATAGAAATTGTAAAAAAAGACCAGACTTACCGATTTGACGCTGCGGACAATGAAAAGCTGTTGTATGCCGGATTGCGAGCCGGTATCCCACTACCGTATGAATGTGCGACCGGAACCTGTGGAACCTGTCGCGCGCGACTGGATCAGGGCGATCTGGATCAGGGTTGGATTGAGGCGCCCGGACGGAAAAACCTGCGGGCAGCGAGAAAGGAATTCCTGTTGTGTCAGGCTACCGCGCAATCGGCTTGCAATCTGACCGTCCCGGCCCGGATTAAACCGTTCCGTGATGACGACTTCCGCCCCGACCACTATACCGGCTCCGTCTCGAACTGGACCCGGTTGACTACGGATGTAGCCCGATTTGATGTAAGGCTGCCCCGGCCAGTACGCTTTCACGCCGGTCAGTTTTTCGTAATCAAGGCACCGGGAATATCCGGGCGGCGCGCCTATTCAATGGTTGATTTCAAACCGCAGACGGATACCCTTGAATTCGTCATCAAGAAAAAACCGGGCGGCGCTTTTTCCGAGTGGGCTTTCGATGAGACGCGCAACCGGGACGAGGTTGAGTTGTTCGGACCGTTGGGACGCGCAACTTTTCATCCTGATGAAGGATATGATCTTCTGCTGATTGCCGGCGGTTCGGGTATCGCGGGATTGATGTCGATTCTTGAGAAGGCTTCAATGACCAATTATTTCGATACGCACACAGCCCGCCTGTTTTTCGGCATCCGCACCCGCGCCGACATGTTTTACGCAGACCGCTTGTACGCGATGCAGGCGCGCTATCCGGATGCCCTGTCGGTCAACATCGTGCTATCCGATGAAACCGCTGGCACAGTAACTTCCCCGGACGGTGAGCCAATGCCGACCCGTTATGGATTAGTGCACGAAGTGGCACTTGCCTCGACTTCACCGGGCACGACCCATACCATGGTTTATATCGCCGGGCCGCAACCAATGGTGGATGCCTGCATCCGGCCCCTGCTCCTGGATTTACAGATACCGGCGCAAATGGTGCGCTACGACAAGTTCAATTAATACTACCAGCCTTACTACTGGTGATGATACTGGCCGTTTTCATCAGAATCCGGCGTCAAGCCAGCCGATAGCTTGCGCTGCGGCCACCGCCCGGATTCTTCACCAAAACACCACCGGCCAGCAACCCACGAATATCCCGTAAAGCCGTATCTTTGGAAGTCTTGACCAACCTTGCATATTTGGATGTGTTCACCTGAAGCCCGCATCCGACCGACCAGTTGACCTTGCGCGTAACGCACGGCAGCAAGCCCCGGTGACAGCGTTTCACTGTCCCAGATGAAATTCGGCCAATCCTCGTTCTGGTGAATACAAAGCATATTCAGCGCACATTTTGCGGTGATTATGCTCATTAATCACCGCAAATGCAAACGCTACGCTTCTCCCTAATTCCGCGATAGAGAATTTATAAGGAGTGTAGTGGCCTTGTTGTATACTGTTATTTCTGTAAAAACAACATCACCGGATGGGTGAACAACAAGGCCGATGAAGAGTATACCGTATAAAGTGTCCTGCACGGATGATCAGTTGACCTCACGTAGTGGATTATTGCTGGTTACGGAGATCATGAATCGTTTGGGTTTGTCGCAATTAGCAGAGCGATACTTTCCGTCTGTGGGGAGTAATCGTGGATATGATGCCTGGGTTTATGTCCGCACCTTTCTTTTGATGTTGCACGAAGGGGCGGTTTGTTTGGAAGATGTTCGTAGTTTGCGTCGGGAATCGGCGTTATTGAAGCTGTTGGGGATTCGCAGGATACCGAGTTCGGATGCACTGGGAGACTGGTTGCGGCGTTTGGGTTGTGATGGAGTGGGCATACGTGCACTGGGAGGAATCAACCGATGTCTTTTGGGTACGGCCTTGCATCGTTGCCGGGAAGTGACATTGGACATGGATGCGACGGCGGTTCTGTGTAACAAGCGTGGAGCGCGATGGACTTATTTACAGGAGCGGGGTTATTTGCCGATGGTGGGTCACATCGAACAGACGGGTCAGGTTGTTGCGGTCGCGTTTCGTTCTGGCAATGTGTCCCCGAGCCAGGGTAATCTGGAGTTTATCCGGTGTTGTGAATCGAGGTTGCCTGCTGGGGTACGGGTATCGGCTATACGGATAGATGCGGCGGGTTATCAGTCACAGATACTGGATTATGCTTCAAAGCGGGGGATGGCCTATGCGATTCGAGCCCGTTTGACCGCCAGCATAAAAGAGATGATTCGTAGCCGACCGGAATCCTTCTGGCAACCGGTATTGGGTCGTGATGGTCAGGTGACCGGAGAGGAGAGTTGTCGTTTTGTACACGTGATGGAGAAATCGGAGCGTCCCTTCCTGGTGGTGGCACAGCGTCGCAAGAAGCGGGGTCAGCAACGGTTGCCAGAAGCGGATGATTCGGTGGGATTGGATACGGATTATATCTACCGGGCTATAGCGACCAACCGGGAGCGGATGAGTGACAGTGAAGTGATTCACTGGTACAACCAGCGCGCAGAACACTCGGAGAACCGCATCAAGGAGTTGAAGCTGGACATGGGAGCCGACCGACTGCCATGCAGCGACTTCCATGCCAATGAACTGTATTTCCATTTGTGCGCGACCGCCTGGAACCTGTTTGCGCTGTTGCGGCTCACGCTCCCGCCACAGTGGCTGAACCGCCGAGCCGGGACGGTGCGTCACCGACTGTTCAGTGTGGCGGGCAAGGTGGTCTGTCACAGCCGCCAGTGGACGCTGAAGATTCAATCAGAACATTATGCGCTCTTGTCCGAAGCGCTGTATCATACCCGGCGATTCGCTCTGGCGCCCTGACTTCATACGGTGAGCCGGTTCGCGCCCCGGTCTGTCACCCCCATTCCTGTCCCCTCATGCAGGGTCTCTTCGGATGCTCAAGGCTTGCTGTGTCTGAAACAGTGGAAAATGGTGCCCAATCCTGCACAGGCACCCCTGCGAACCTGAAACTCCCCGAAAAATCCCTATACGGCGGTCTGATCAGACACAGAACTCTGGCTGAATCAGAATATGCACTCCCAATCCGTCAAAATACGACATCAAAATACATCACTGAATCTCTATCGCGGAATTTGGGCTTCTGCTGACAAAAAAGCCGCCGCTCCCTCCGTCATTCCTGTATGTGTTCAGTAATTCGTTGACAAGATTGGTTGATTTGTTTGGGGGTTTTCGCGTTCAGTGCTTGGTGTGGTCGGTACTCATTGTAGTAGATGAGATACTGCGCCAACTCTTCCTGGAACTCGGTCAGGGTATCAAATGTCGTGCCCTCGATCAGGTCCTCATTCAAGGTCCGCCAGAAGCGTTCCACCTTGCCATTGGTCTGCGGCCGGTAAGGCCGCGTATAGCGGTGCCGGATGCCCAACTCCACCAGCATCCGCTCAAACGGATGGGTCGAAAGGTGATTGCGGGAAGCAAACTCCGCCCCGTTGTCGCTCATCATTTCGGCAAACTGGATATGATATTGGCTCTGTAGCCGGTTCAGGCACCTCATGGTACTGAACATCACCGTCAGACTCTTGATGTCTTCGACCACTTCCGCCCAGGCCAGCCGCGTACAATCGTCGATCACACAGACCAGATAGCGGCGCACGGACTCGTTGACAATCAGGTCCCGGCTTAAATGATGACAGTCAATATGCCCCAATTCTCCAGCCTTTTGCTTGATAATCTGTCGTTTCCGTTGGCTCATTTTGGGTTTCAGTCGACTCTTCCCGTATCGTTTCAAAATACGATACACCGTACTCGCAGAAGGCGTCAACTGTTTCAGTTTCGGTCGCAACAACTCACAGATCTCATACCGATTGACTCCGTTACGCCGGTGCGCAAGAACTTGTTGTTCAATATACCCGTACGTCCGTCGGCTTTTCCACTTCGGCCCGCGCTTCTGCGGCAGCAAAGCCTCTTCCCGACCATTCTCGCAGAAACGATGATAATACTTTAAAAAGGTCTGCCGGTTGGTTTGATGGAAAGTGTAAAAGTCGGACACAAAACGAAAGGTCGGATGCTTGTGCTGCTTGACCAACTCATACTCTTGAATCATGAATTTCCACTTGGCAATGTAGTTCCGATAAAGGGTCTTGTCCTGGCTATTGTTTCGCATGTCTTCGCTTCCACAGTCGGGTTTCTAAATACCTCGATTCTGTCAGCGAATTACTGAACATTTACAATTCCCGTGTAAACGGGAATCCACAACCATTATGATAATCACTCCACCCGCAGACCGGGGAGCGGGTGGGGGATGATGTTGGTGCAAGGTCGAAATGATGTTGTAGGGGAGGGTCTTGTACTCTCCCGCGAATGATCGGAACGCGAGTCAACGGTTGCGGGCACCCACAAGGGGCGCCCCTACGATGACGGGTAACCGCAACCTCCATATTATTGTGGATTCCCGCTTTCGCAGGAATTGACGGAATGATTGGCCTGGTCAGGCGAATACTTGTGGTTTGAAATTGTCCTTATTGATGATGCTGGCGCTGTTGCCGGTGGCTCTGATCACGAATAATCCCTGTTTCTCTGCATAAACATGCGCTTGTTCATCAGATTTTAACCAGGCCATCGCTCCATAGACGGTGTTTTTCTTAAAACGCGGCATGCGAGTCGTAACCTTACCCATACTGACCAGAAAATCCTTGACATCCTGCGCCTTCAAGGTGGTCTTGACTTCAACCACTACAATTTCCTGACCATTGGCCGCAATAATGTCATATTCAAAGTTATCCCCGTAGCCGTTTTGTGAAACATTCCGGTAAATCTGGTACACATGAACGCCCTTCTCCTGTAACATCGCAACCAAATCCCCCTCTACCAGACTCTCCACCAACCGTCCCCACCGGCTGTTAAAAGAAGCTTCGTTCTTTTTGATCTGCTTGTCGGTTTCTTTCATTCGTCTGTCGGTTTCCTTCATTTCCGCAGCCGTCTCTCGCTGCATAGCGCGGATTTCTGCTATTTCCTGCATGGCTTTTTCATGTCTGGCATCTTCTCTGGCGGCGCCTTCCTCCTGGGCAGCGGCAGTTCTTTCCAAAATCGCCCAGATTTCGTCTGGAGTGGGTACGGTGGTGGTCATTTTGACATTCCTTACAGGTAGCGGTTGCGGATTATAGCAGAATTGGGGTTGGATGCGGGGGTTGTTTGGCTCTATGACATCATTTGATCAGGGAACCAGCGCGATGTCCGTAAGGCCGGTGGTTTCCTCGAATCCTGACATCAGGTTCATGTTCTGGATGGCCTGACCGGCGGCGCCCTTTACCAACGAAGTGGTCGGCACGGTTCGGATTCAGGCGATGGACACACGCAGGGTGCCGGGCTCATCGCGGATAGGGTGAGGGGTTACCACGATCGTCACATCTCGATTTAACAGGGTCAAAAAATCAAGGATTTTGCCGACTGAATATTTGCGGAAACGCCCACGCAACATATCAGAAACATCCGGCTGCTTAATGCCCAACAGATTCGCCATCTGTGTTTGGGTGAGACCTCGCTTGTGCTGAATCGCTTCGATCTGCATCACCAGGTCGGCCTTGATCCGCATGGCCTGTGCAGTCTTGACGTCGGACGCATGAGTCACATCATAGATAGAGCCCTCTGTGATATGAATATCTGATACCTGGTTGTCTTCATTTGCCATTTGGAAAGCCTCCTACTGATTTGTACATTAAACAATCTGTCCTTACTTTGATGTAAGATATATCCTGATACAAATCAGACAAGCCAGATAGCCATTATGATTACCGCAACCATCACCAGCAAAGGCCAAATCACTATTCCGAAGAACATTCGGGATCAGCTTAACCTGCATGCCGGTGACAAAATCAGCTTCATTGAAGATGAAGACGGGCTGATCAATCTGATACCTGTCAAGAAACCACTAAACACCCTGAAAGGTTCAGTACCCAAACCCAAAAGACCAGTCAGTATTGAAGACATGAATAGCACGATCAAGCGCAAGGCAGGTCGATTTTGATCGCACTCGACAAAAAAGCCGCCAGGCAACCGGCCTTTCAATTACTCACTGAGAACCCCCGCTCCCTCCGTCATTCCCGTAGAAACGGGAATCCACAACCATTCGGATGCTGTGCGTAACGTAATCGTAGGGGCGACCCTCTGTGGTCGCCCGCTATCTTTGATGCGTGTTCCGGCGGTTGCGGGACGGCACGGAGACCGTCCCCTACGACACAGAATCTGCAATTACCGATGCGTAGGGGTATCCCGGCCCGCCTAGTACCTGCCAATGGTCATGAAGTGGGGTTTTCGCCAGTAGTCCGGCATATCCAGGATCAGCCCCGATCCGCTCGGACATATAGCCCTCTACCGCGTCCAGGTATCGCATGGGGCCACCCGGTCGTTGGTTGGAAGTTTGCACCTTCGCAACCAGACAAATTATGAAGCCAGCCCGTCCCGGTTTCATCTTTTGATTTTACTGCCTTTTACCTGAAATTGACAAATTTTCCAAATTGCCGGATTTTTCGGCCCTGTAAGTCCGCTCACGCGATTTTTAGGCCCTGCCCTATAGGGGTGAGACGCGCTGGATGGGCACAAAAAAAGCCGGGGCACCCCGGCTTTAAGTTTGTTTTGTATATACTGAAATTTTAGTTTTGCCTTACGCCATTCACAAATTCAACGGTAAAAACGGCACCATTAACTGGTGTGACTGTCCAGGTTCCGTGTCTTTGGAAGTCTTGACCAGCCTCGCATATTTGGATGTGTTCAAATGCCACTCCAAAACGTTTGCATTTCGTAACCGACAAGATGGTTGTCAAGGGTTGCCTGCACATCTAGCCGCACTCCTGCAGTTACTACCCCCATTGTTTCGACACGCCGCTAACGCTAAATTCTGGGCGGATGCTTCAGAGCTCCCCCACCTAACAGCATAGCCACACCTATCCGACGTAGCGACCCCAACACAATTGTTTGAAAATGTGTCTCCAGTAGGGCACCCACCCCTACTACTGCACACGGAACGAAGAACGCTGTTAGCACTAGTGTCCCGTCATGCATGATATGTCGGATATAGTATGATAGATTCCTCGTTTTCTTGTTAAGACGAGGTTGAATGTATGAAACGCTATAGGGTGACGTTGGACGAAGCGGAGCGGGATGAATTGACGAGTATCACGAACAAGGGTTCGCATCGGTCGCAAAAGGTGATCAATGCATTGATCCTGCTCAACTGCGATGCAGGGGAGTTCAATGATCGGCATTCCACTGGGGAAGCCATTTCGGACATACTCCGTATCAGCATGCGCAAGGTGGGTCGAGTGAAGAAGCGGTTTGTGGAAGAAGGTCTGGATGCGGCGCTAGGAGGCCGCCAAGGGCGCAGGCTCACCTATATTCGTAAGGCTGACGGTGAATTCGAGGCGCGTCTGGTGGCTTTGGCCTGTGGTGAAGCTCCGGCGGGTTACGCGCAATGGTCGTTGCGGCTTTTGGCCGACCGGGTTGTGGAACTGGGTTACATTGATGCGGTGTCCCATGAAACCGTGCGCCGGGTTCTAAAAAAAACGAACTCAAGCCATGGCGGCGGGTCGGGTGGGTGATTCCGCCACAAGGCAACGCCGAGTTCGTCGCCGCGATGGAAAAGGTTCTGGATGTTTACCGGCGTCCCTACGATGCCGCTTTCCCGGTGGTGTGCATGGACGAGACACCGCGCCAATTGATTCGGGAGACTCGTGCGCCGGTTGCCATGGGTCCGGGACAGCCCGCCCGATACGACTACGAGTACCAGCGTTGTGGAACCTGCAATGTCTTCATGGCCACCGAACCTTTGGCTGGCAAGCGGATGACCCAAGTGACCGAACGCAGAACCCGAACCGATTGGGCGCAGTTCCTCTCCGACATTGCCGCACACTATCGGGATGCCACCCGCATCACCCTGGTCATGGACAATCTCAATACCCACCGTCCCGGTGCATTCTATGAAGCCTACCCACCGGCACAAGCCAAGGCACTATGGGACCGATTCGAGTTCGTTTATACCCCAAAGCACGGTAGTTGGCTGAATGTGGCTGAAATCGAACTCAACGTCATGAACCGCCAATGCCTGAATCGGCGTATCGACCGTATGGATATACTCGCACGTGAAGTCGCTGCCTGGCAAGCCTCACGGGACCGCCTACAGACTCAGGTGGATTGGCAGTTCACAACTGAGGACGCACGCATCAAACTAAAACGACTATATCCGACACAGGAAATATGACGAGACACTAGCCTGGTCTGAATATCCATTATTAAGTGACCATCCACGCCGCCTACCCGTACAGCTGCTCCCGGTAATGGCATAATACCCCCATTGGCGGGGCGCGGCAGTAACCCGCACGTCAAAACTGGTGCTTGCGTAACGTCCATCGGGGTCAGTGGCGGTAACGGTGATTCTGACCGGGCCGCTGCCGCTGGTGAACGCCTGCACGCCCCGGACGTACAGCGTATCCCCGGAAATCCTCGCAGTCGCAAAGGACGGATGGCTCGACGTGGCGGTAATTGTCAGCCGGTCGTCGTCCGGGTCCGAGAAAGATCGGGACACGTTTGAATAGGTGGTTTCCTTCCCTTGCTGGACCGTGGCATCACTGAAGCCCCCTCTGACAACCGGTGCCTGATTACTGCTCGTGTTGCCCCCTCCGGTATTGCCGCCACCACTGCTTCCGCCGCCGGTATTGCTCCCACCCGTGTTACCACTTCCGGTATTGCCGCCGCCTGTATTACTGCCTCCGGTATCACCTGTGCGAATTATCCGATAAAATGAATCCGCTGGCCCCGATGTCGAACACTCGGACACTTCAATCTCGCATGTTGAAAACTCACTCTGACATGCGGACAACGCAGCACTTCTGGCCGCTGTAAGAGTCGCCCCGTGACGAAAGAGAATACTACAACTACCGACTTTCGTGCCGAACGATACCGCTAAGCATTCGTATATATATGCGCTCCCGAATATCAATTCATCACCGCAGCCACCCCCACCACCGCGCCTGCATTCGTTCTTTGCAGCGGAAGCCG
Organism: Arenicellales bacterium; assembly: GCA_965116335.1. GTDB lineage: Bacteria > Pseudomonadota > Gammaproteobacteria > Arenicellales > Poriferihabitantaceae. Next base: position 2,444,290 of record OZ220677.1, on the reverse strand, counting down.
CCGTGCTTGAGCTGGAATAGCCTGTTGCGACACCTACGGCCCAGCCATCCGAACAATTCCTCGAGCCAATGGTGCCGTATCTGTAAGCACCATAAAATTTGGTTGGAGGTTGGACAACAACCTCAGGAGGAATCTCAGGAGGAGGATCAGGGTTAACACTACCACTACCACCTCCGCCACATGACGGTAGCACAAGCAGGGCAATCAGAAGCGCGGAAAGTTTCAGCTTAATGGAATTCATCTTGAGATTTCTCTTGTCGGGTTGGCGGGTCATTACGAAACGGAAACTCCCAGGCTCCGGGCTTCCTGCATTTCATCGTTCCGAATCAACGTAAAGGAAACAACTGCACTTGTGGTGCCTTTGGTGATCGTCGCCTCCATGACCTGGTCAACATAGTCCTCCCCGGGAATAGCGGATGGCTCCGTCGAGCCCGGCTTCAGTCTCACAGTGACGGTGATATCCCGTTGTGCAGGTTGTGCAATGAACACTTCCACGTCCACAACCTCCCCGCTGTCAACGGACGGCTCCATGAAACGGGCACTCACGCCCTGGCTGCCTGAAGATGAAGAAACGGATACAGAACGCGAAGCAACGCGAATCCGGCCGATTTCTGGAACTGCCTGATACAGGCTTGTATTGCCGGAATTGCCGCCACTCGCCACACCGAACCATTCCCAACGGGTCTTTTTCGGCCGGGGGCCAAACGGTATCAAAAGATGTATCCCGGCGGCTATGGATTCGTCATCATTCCCCCCATCCCAAGTGGTATCGAAAGTCAGATATGGGTGAGGACTCCAGTTGATCCCCATACGGGTGCCCCGGTTCTTGTCGCCCGAGCCATCTTCCGCTTCCCACTGGTAGCCGGTCACCGATACGTCAATCGTGGTTGTCAGGTCCAAACGCATCCCGAGTTCCACGCCCTCAAGCGGCCTCTCCTCATATCCCGATCTAACCATTTTCCAACCGGTGGTAGGAGAGAAGTACCGAAACTCCCCGGTTCCCCAACGTCCGAACCAATCCATGCCAAGGGCAAGCACTTCATGGCCATGTTCTGCACTATGCAGGTAGAACGACGAAAGCCCTACCACGTCCGAATCCGGCCTGTCCGAAACCCGGAATCTATGAACCACTCCATGACGAAGGTCGTTCCGCATGACACCTGATCCATCACGCCAGCGGGTCACGCCCTGTTGCATGAAGGAGGCAGACCGGGCGACTGCCAGATCACTGTCCCCCACAAGGGAGAACGGAGTGACTATATCCAGTCCGCCCATGCTACCTATGTCCGGCACCCAGGCCATTTTGCTGGTGATCGAGAAATTTTCCCCAAAAGTCTCCTTGCCCCGTTTGTCGGCAAGATTAATGCCTTTATCGAACAAGCTGTTGATGCCATCGCCCAGAAAGCATTCGGCGGCGGACTCCATGCTGTCATTCATGGCGCCCTGGCAACTATTCAGGGACGACTCCCAAAAGGGATTCTGTGCGTCAGCCCTGGCGATAGAAAGGCAACCGGACAGGGTGAGAATCGCCAGAATACGGATCTGTTTGGTTTGTAGTGAAGGGAGTTTTTTCATGTTGGTTTTCTCATGTTCTCTGACACATTCATAGTTTTTCCCATATACGGACCAATTCGCTCATGGTTTGTAGCGCGAGGGTTCTTCCCATCTCCTCAGGATTGATACCGGGGGAATACTCCTTGATACGGGTATATCCACCTTGAACCGCAGCCCATTTTTCTTTTTCATTGCGTCTTTCAGGGTTCAGATTTTTCACAAAGTCGGCTTTTATCTGCCCTGTCTTGATATCCAGTACCGAAACTCGGAAAGATATGACAGATTTTGATGATTGGGATGCAAGAATCTCGATCATCAGATCAGCATGCCCCTGAAGAGCCCGGGTTTCGATGAGTTGCTTGTCGTCAAGTGCGTGCGAGGAAGCCTCACGAAGATTTTCCGCGTGGGTGATTCGCATGATGCTGGCGCGATTGATGAGGTTCGCGCCAGCCATCAAAAAAGGACGTGAGAAGCCCGTCTCAAATCGGAAACCATCCACCTCTGAAAGAGGCGATATTCTTGAGTCATCTTTCCTGTGGATGCCCAGAGACCATTCGTTGGCACTCATATTGTGAACAATCGCATCGACGCCCTCTCCTTTCTCTGTTGTCGTGATGTTCTCCTGATTTTTCATTACTGCCAATTCCGATGCCTCATACTCCCTCAGACGATCACTGAAAACCTGATTCCAGAGAATCACAATACGCGGGGTATCCGCTTTACGGTAAGCCTCGGTGAAGGCGGTCTGCACTATCGTTGAAGAAGGGTTCTCTGTGACCTGAGATATTTTCGGAGTGTGTTCCAGCACAATCGGTGTATTGGGTCGCTGTTCCCCGTTGTTTGATGATGCGGCCACACTGCCCACCATGAGACTCATTATGCAAGCAATGGGGGTAAGCAAATACGTGGTGGCTCGCTGCATGATCTATTTGCCCTCCCGGAGTTCGATCAGATAACTCTCAATGATGTTTCCGGCGGTTGACTGCACAACATAATTACCGATGGTATGAGCCGGAAGATGGATGCGATTCCAGGCCGTCACTGGCTCTGCATTCACTTGCCGGGCATCCAGAAAATGGGTGCGTGCTTCGACCTGGAGCGGATAGTCGGTACAGTTGACGAATCGGGCAAATGTCTTCACATCGCCCGTTTCCAGCCGTTCCCCATGAGTGGCCTGCACCATGATTTTATTGGTAATAGCGCGATCTGTAATGTTCACGGCATTCAGTGGTATGGGCGTTACTGAACCGGGAACCAACGACACAAGCACCGCTCCGGTGGCCGGAGGTTGGGAGTTCATAACCGTAAAGTCACACTGAGGCTTCGGCTTCACCAATGCATGCTGACAGCCTGCAATTACCAGAATTACGAGAACCAGTGGCAGAATATACAAATCAGATAATATTTTTCGATTAATCATTGTGCGCTCTTTTTATAAATTCGTATGGGGTGAGGAAGACCGCGTCCATACAAGGCCACACCCCTTACTACTACTGGCCGGGTAAACTACTAATGGCCTTTGTGGAGTACTGCTGAATTTCACGTTGATTTCGGAGGTCGTCTCGTCAACCTGATGCGCTCCATACGCCACTTTTTCAGGCAGATTGTCCCAATAGCGAGTGTCCGCAGCGGTTTCGGTCGCGCTGGAGGTGGAGCTTGCAGCCAACGAAAACAGCCCGGCGAACATGCCGATTCCCGCCGATGACAGTGCAGAATCGTGGTCGCCCAGTGCCGATTGCACTTGGGAAATAGCAGTGGCGCCTATTGCAATTGCCTCTGCTGTTTCCGACGCTTCTTCGGCGGATTCCTTGAATTGCACCTTGTTTTCCAATATGGCATCAAACTCGCGCCCTCCCCGAGTTGTGGCTTGCCAAAGAATGCCCTCGTTATTCTGCAAATTGTGGGACGTGTCATTCGCAAGCCAAGTGACAGATTTCGGTGCCTTGCGTTTGTTCGCACTGATTTTCAGTTGCTGCTGGTGGTCACCGTCGGCATACTTCACGGGTGCATACCCAAGATCCACCAGTATCAACGTATTATCTTCTGGTTTTGGTGTAACCAGACGGCTGTTCATTTCTCGCGCCAGGGAGTAAGCTTCTTCTGCCAGTCCTGCGTTGCCGTTGCATTGGGAAGCCCAGCCTTCCAAAAAGGTGAGTAAAGCAAAATCTCCGCGATATTTTTCTTCTTCGGCTAATGTATCTTGCAGAAAGCCGGATTTGAAACTCGCACGTGCGTTTTCGTAATCTCTCTCCATCAAATACAGGATTCCCCGGTAATAATAGGCCATGGCGCGTTCGTAAGGTTCGCCACGAAATATCTTCCTGTCCTCTGCGCTGAACATGTTACGGGCATTTCGGGCTTTCTCGTTGTCTCCATAAACCGCTTCGATAGTCAGCAGGGCATCATCAAACAAATCAGCGGCAAGGTCGTCATGTCCTGATTCCATCGCGGTTAATCCCGCACGCATTTGATTCAGCACACGGTTTCGCTCACCTTCCACGACAACTTTTGTCAGCAATGGATGCATTTTTACGGGTTTGTCCACCAAATAGGCATCTACCTCCTTCGTGTCCACCTCTACGACGCCGGTCGAACCACCACATCCCGCCAGCAGACTGCTTGCAACAGATAAGGTCAAAAACAAGTGCCATGCCTTCATATTCATAATCAGATTACTCATCAGTTAAAGAAGTTAAAGAAAACTCAACGATAGATAATGTCGTCTTGTCCGGTTTTTTTGAAACTATATTGGTTTGTCCACACGACAATTCCATTTTCCAAATCCGTCATCCTGAATACGATACTCATATACCGCTCCATCACGCCATCACTGGTTCGCGCATCCAGCGAAGTGATTCTGCCACTCAGGCGGTAATCAACTCCGGCTACGGCGTGGACCAACTCTACGGTGCCAACATCTGTAACCCCATCACGCTTCAAGGCACGCTCTTTTGCGATCATGTCGGCGTTTTCTCGATCAACAAACAGAATTCGTCCATTGGCCGCTATCTGTAGCCTGGTGGCAAGTTGATCAATCAGAACGTTCTTGTTCAGGCGTTGCGAACTCTGATTTTCGAAATAAGTAGCATCTACAATAACCTGAGGAGGGTCGCCGGGCCTGGTGAGAACTGGATTGGCGAGCATGTGGCGAACCATCTTGTCGACCATGGTTTGAATATCCTGGGACTCAATACCAGTACCTTTTACCAACCCAGGGCTATCTATGTCTTGATACTGGGTGGGAGTTCCCGGCGCATTATTTACTCCAGTAGCAGCACATCCAGAAACCAGCACGGATGCCAGGATGCTCATTGTAAACGTGAGAATTTTAGTCTTGTAAATCATTGGCAAAGAACTTCACTTATCTATGGGCGAATTGGCACACCGAGGCCATTGTGGTCACGGTGCGAAAAATAAAATCGGGTTTGAGCCTTTCGGAACAGGAGCTTTTGTCCGTCGAAGTGACGAAACAGAATATCAAACGGCGCAGATTGCCGGCCGTCTGTTAAGTGATTGAATTTCCTATGAAATTTAAGTGGGGGGGGGGGGTGAGTTTTAACTGATTGTCTTCACTGAACTCTTCAGTGTTTTTCGTGCGATTTAAACCAGTTTCAGCACGATCCCCACCGTTGCGGTGCATACACCAAACGGTATCCGAAAAGTCGGAAAAAAGATCGGCCAGGTTCATATTTGTGTCTCCATGTCCGGGAGAATAGGCAGAATAAAAACTAATGTCAACCCCAATCCCCCACCAAATCCGCTTCGCACGATTTGACTCCCCCTCAGGTGGGAAGTGATTGCCTTCCGTCAATTCCCGTGGAAACGGGAATCCACAACCATTCGGATGCTGTGCGTAACGTAATCAGGGAACCAGCGCGATGTCCGTAAGGCCGGTGGTTTCCTCGAATCCTGACATCAGGTTCATGTTCTGGATGGCCTGACCGGCGGCGCCCTTTACCAGATTGTCTTCTACTGCCAGAATAACGAGGGTATCGCCGTCCTGTGGTCGGTGAATCGACAACCGGCAATGATTCGAGCCGCGAACACTGCGCGTATCCGGGTGCGACCCCGGTTCCAGCACATCGACAAATGGTTCCTCACTGTAACGCTCGACAAAAACCTGCTGAATCTGCTCCAGGTCCAGTGCCGCGCCCTTTTCCGACAGACGCGCATACAGAGTCGCATGGATACCCCGAATCAGCGGTAGCAAATGCGGAGTGAATACCAGATCAACCGGGGCGTCGGATGCTTCCTGCAACCCCTGCTTGATCTCCGGCAGATGACGATGACCGGATGCCGAGTACGCCTTGAATGACTCTGCCGTCTCACAAAATGCGGTCGCCCGACTCAATCCCCGACCTGCGCCGGAGACGCCGGACTTGGCATCGGCGATCAGGGTAGTGACATCAATCAGCCGATTTTCAATCAATGGCAGAAATCCCAGCTGAATGACAGTCGGATAACATCCGGGGTTGGCAATCAACCGGGCCGTTTTGATTGACTGCCGATGAACTTCCGGCAAACCGTAAACCGCCTCATTGACCAACTCCGGGCAAGCGTGTTTGAGTCCATACCAACGCTCCCAGACGGCAACATCCCGAATCCGGAAATCCGCGGACAAATCAATCAATTTGACATTATCTGCCATCAACGACCGCGCCTGTTTCATCGCCACTCCGCCGGGGGTCGCGCTGAACACCAGATCGCAGGCGGTCAGGTCCGCTTCAGCCGGGTCAGTGAAAACCAGATCGCAGCCCCCCCGCAGAGAGGGGAACAATTCTGTGACAGAGGCACCGGCTTCCTCGCGAGAGGTGATGACCGATACATTAGCTAGAGGGTGGGATGCCAGCAATCGTAATAATTCTACCCCGGTATAGCCGGTGCCGCCGATAATTCCGACATCCAGAGGTGGATGATCAATCTTCACAGGGGTTATCCATCGTGTGTTCGATAAGCCATTATGTTGGCCGCTTAACGAATCTGATAATATCATATCCGACACGCCCGGTCTGATACAATCCACAATACAATCCACACAACCTGTCCACAACGACGACCCGTAATACGCGACCCGCAACCCGATATGACAAGCGAAGAAAATTCACTTCTGCAACGCTATCAACATACCCGGGAGCGCATACACCGATATGCCGAAAAGTACCAGCGTTTGCACGATTCCATATCCTTGATCGCAGTCAGCAAGCGTCACCCGACAGAGAAAATCATCGCACTGCTGGAGAACTCGCACTTCGACTTTGCCGAGAATTTTCTGCAGGAGGGAGCGGAGAAAATAGATCAGGTGGCAGAATATTGCGCCGAAAACGGGAAAAACAGGATTACCCGCCGTCCCCGCTGGCATTTCATCGGACATATACAAAGCAGAAAAAGCAAGATGATCGCTGAGAAATTCGACTGGGTGCATACTATCGAATCAATCAAGGTGGCCAACCGCCTGAATCAATACAGAACGGTGTCAACGCCGCTCAACGTATTGATTCAGTTGAATCTGCAACAGGAAGAATCCAAGTCCGGCATCGGCGCGGGCGAATCCGAGAAGCTCGCCGACCATATCGAAACGTTGCCCAATCTCAGGTTGCGCGGTTTGATGGTTATTCCGAAGCCGGAAGCGGATTTTGTCAAACAGCGCGCCGTGTTTTCCAGATGCCGGGAACATCTCGAGTACCTGAACGGGAAAGGGCATCGGCTCGATCAGCTGTCGATGGGCATGACCGCCGATATGGAAGCAGCTGTCGCCGAGGGTGCTACCCAGCTCAGGATTGGCTCTGCCATCTTCGGCCCACGGCCACAATAGCGTAAACTTCACTGCACTTGAAGGAGGCCCGAAAGCATGAATGAAATGACCGAAAACCAGATAATCTCGTTTGTCGGCGGCGGCAACATGGCGCACAGCATCATAGGCGGACTGCTCGCATCCGGCTGGAACGCGGCTCAAATCCATGTTTCCGACCCACAGGAGGAACAACGAATACGGTTGCAACAGAAATTCAGTGTTGAGGTGTACCAGGATAACCTCTCCTGTGTGCAGCACGGCGAAATCATCGTGTTCGCAGTCAAGCACAAATGATGCGTGAAGCCGTTTCATCAGTCAATCACCTGTTACAAACCAACCAGCCTCTTATCCTGTCGATTGCCGCCGGTATCCGGATTGCCGATATGATCCGCTGGATTGGCGCACAATTACCGATTATACGGGTAATGCCAAACACGCCTGCCCTGGTTGGCAGTGGCGTAACCGCCATGCTGGCAAATCCTCGAACTACCGAACAACAACGGTTGACCGCACAATCCGTGATGCAGTCCGTTGGCCCGGTGGTACAGGTGGAAAGCGAACGCGATATTGATGTCGTAACCGGCATCTCCGGCAGTGGCCCGGCCTATTATTTCAAGCTGATGGAAATCATGATCGAATCGGCTGAAACTAACGGGCTTGACCAACAGGCCGCGCGCACCCTGGTTCTGGAAACCGCTCTGGGAGCCGCCCGGCTGGCGCTGGCCAGTGACCATCCGCCGGACCAGCTTCGCCGGCAAGTCACTTCACCCGGAGGAACTACCCAGGCTGCCCTGTCCTTTATGGAGGCAAACGGAATCGACCGAATCATAGCGGACGGAATCCAGGCGGCCATTGAAAAATCCAACGAACTGGCGGATGCGCTGGGAGGAACCTGAATGCCTTATATACAAAACGCGCTCAGCTTTACCATCGAAACCATTCTTGGTTTTTACCTGATCGTCTCGATTCTGCGATTCCTGTTCCAGCTTTTGCGGGCAGATCCCAGGAACCCGCTCTGTCAGTTGGTCATCCGCGCCACACACATTCCCCTGCAGATCCTTGGCCGGTTCTTACCGGAGCTGTTCGGCATTGACCTGGCAGCCATCGCTCTCATCCTGCTAACCGCATTTGTCAAAACCATGCTGCTGTTATCGGTATCCGGGTTCCCGGCCCATCCCGCCGGCGCATTGGTGCTCGCGCTCGGCGAATCCATCAATATATTAACCTGGATATTAATCATCACCATTCTCGCCAGTGCGATACTCAGCTGGGTGGCGCCGATGTCGAGACATCCGGCAGCCTGGCTGGTATCGAGCATGAGTGAACCCATCCTGCGACCATTCCGACAACTGATTCCGGCAATTTCGGGTATTGATCTGACTCCGATTCTGGCCTTGCTGGTATTGAATCTGATACAGAGTCTGGTCGTCCACCCACTGACCGACCTGGGGCGCAGCCTGCTGATTTGAATGCTGTCAGGTTTGAGAACCGCAGCCGCTCAGGAGAACCGGGAGTCCCGTGACAGAAACAAAATCAGGAGTATTACCGGAATGCCGATCAGAGTCGTGATAATGAAGAACTGTGAATAGCCGAGCGTATCGACCATGGCCCCCGAATATCCACCCAGCATCTTCGGGATAAGAGTCATCACCGATGTGAAAATGGCGAACTGCATGGCAGTGAATTTGATATTGGTCAAGGCGGATAAGAATGCGACAAAGGAAGCGGTCGCAATCCCGGCGCTCAGATTGTCCACGCCAATCACAATGTACAGCCAGTTCATGTCATAACCGATTCGCGCCAGCAGCAGGAATAACAGATTGGTCAAGGCAGACAGAATCGCGCCCAGCAGAAGAACCCGGATAACTCCGAACCGCACCGCCAGCATCCCGCCGAGAAATCCGCCCAACAGAGTCATGACCAATCCAAATACCTTGGAAACCGTGGCGATCTCGATTTTCGAATATCCGATGTCCTGATAAAACACATTCGCGATCACACCCAGAACAATATCCGAGATTCGATACAGCCCGACCAGGGCAAGCAGAAACAAGGCACTGCTCAACCCGTATCGCTGGAAGAAGTCCTGCACGGGTTTGAGATAAAGTGTATTCATCCCGCCCCCTTTTACAATATTCAGCCGCACCAGTGAAATAGCGACACCGGCAGCAACCAGGGCACCCGTTACCAATCTGGCAAATTCAACTACGATACCGGCAATCGCCCGGTTATGCAGAATCGACTGCAATGCCGTACTGGAGCGGGACGCGAGATCTGACGAAATCCGGTAGGTTAAAATAAAAGCGATAACACAGCAGATGAACAGAGCCAGAATATGGAGTTTTTCATCCATCTGACTGGCCCCGGCGCTGTCTGTGTCCTTCCCGGCATGACCTGAATGGTCAGCGGGCTCAGGAATCAGCAAGGTAGTTGCAATCCCGATCAGCATAAAGGCCGCCATCGCCAGATAAGTGAATTTCCACGCCGTATAAAGATACTGACCGGAGGCGGAACCGAACCAGCTCGCCAGATAAAGTGCCCCGGCACCAGCGATCAGCATCCCGATCCGGTATCCTGCGATATACGTGGACGACATTAACGCCTGGAGTCTGGCTGGTGCCGACTCGATGCGATAGGCATCAATGACAATATCCTGAGTAGCGGAAGAAAACCCGAGCAACACCGCAGCAACTGCCATATAAGTCAGACTGCTGCCGCCTGAGGACGGGTCCTGCAACGCCATCAGTCCGATAGACAGGATAACCATGAGTTGCGCGAGCAGGATCCAGCTTCGGCGTCTGCCCAGTTTGTGCGTAAGTCCGGGTATCGGCAGGGAATCGACCAGCGGCGCCCAGATGAACTTGAACGAATAGCCAAGCGCGGCCCAGCTGAACAGAGTGACCACAGAACGCTCAATTCCCGCCTCTCTGAGCCACAGCGACAGCGAGGAGAATATCAGCATCAGTGGCAACCCCGCGGAAAAGCCGAAAAACAACATCGTAATCACTCGCGGATGAGCGAATGACCGCAATGTATCCGTCCACCGTATGTCGGAAACCGGATGCTCCGCGACGTCAGTCATGGTTTATCTCCATAGTCGTATCAAAGTATCAGGGTACATCGGGTTTTTGATAACCCCGTCCGGTCAGTCAGACCTGTATAATATCCAGACTTGAAACAGGCGGGAATTTCGTGATCAGACTCAAAACATGAAGTCATACCAGCTCGAACTTTTGCAAACCTGCATAGAAAACGATATTTTGAGGTTTGGAGAGTATACACTCAAATCAGGCAGGAGAAGTCCGTATTTCTTTAATGCCGGATTATTCAATAATGGCCGCCTGCTGGCCCGCATAGCCAGTTGTTATGCCCGGCTGCTGTCGGAGAAAATAACATACAACTATATGCTGTATGGCCCGGCCTACAAAGGGATTCCGTTGGTAGCCGCGACCGCCGTACAGCTGGCACAGCGCCACGATGCCGATATTAAGTACGCATTCAACCGCAAGGAAGAGAAAGACCATGGTGAGGGGGGAAATATCGTCGGCGCCGGACTGACAGGGAATGTGGTGATACTGGATGATGTCATCACGGCGGGAACCTCGGTTATCGAATCCATTGAGTTGATTCGGGCCGCCGGAGCCACGCCCTGTGCGCTCCTCATCGCTCTGGACCGGCAGGAGACCGTCGGCAACGACAATCTTTCGGCTGTACAGATGGTTGAGCAACGATGCCAGATCCCTGTATATGCCTTGCTCAAGCTGGAATATCTGATTACCTTTCTGCAGGAAGACCCGAAACTCGCAACTCATTTTGAAGCGATATCGCGCTATCGGGACGACTACGGCATTACTACTTGAGACGGACTGAATCGCTCATTTATCTCCTTCTCTCCCATCACTCTCGGTACATCCCATGTCAGAACTGCTCATCAACCCCGTAGTGCGCGATCAGGGTACCCTTGATCGGTCCATTGTCCATGCCCGCCGACATCACATTGTACTGCCGACTTTTGCCGAACTTGCAAACCCCGCTACAATTCCGGCTGACATCCGGGGCAAGCTGCGGAACGTTCCCATGGATCAGGCCGACCCGCTAAACCTGTTCCGTATCCACTGGTTCAATGATCATCAGGGCAGCCGAATACTGCCATCGCCAACCTGGCTGGAAGTCCCCGCCGAGCTGAGCGGTGTCAGGGCGCGGATAGTGGTTGCGATCGGCGATACCTTCCCGATGATTGCGGCGCACAAGGTACTGGCCGCTTATGCCTGTCTGGTAACCCGTCTGGTCACCGGCGGTATGGACCCGGTCAATAACCGGGCAATCTGGCCATCAACCGGCAACTATTGCCGGGGCGGTATCGCTATTTCCCGCATCCTGGGCTGCCGCGGAGTGGCGGTATTGCCCGAGCATATGAGTCAGGAGAGATTTGACTGGCTGCAACAATGGACCCTGCAACCGCAACAGGACATTATCCGAACGACCGGCTCGGAAAGCAATGTCAAGGAAATTTATGACGCCTGCGATGCCCTCGCTCAAGACCCCTCGAATGTGATCCTCAATCAGTTCAGCGAATTCGCGAATTATCTGTGCCACAGGAATGTGACCGGCCCGTCACTGGGCAGGCTGTATGAACAGTTAGCCGAAAGCGGAGACCGTCTGTATGGACTGGTAGCTGGCACCGGGTCTGCCGGCACGATCGGCGCCGGTGATTATCTGAAAAGTCGATTCGGTTCTAATATCATTGCGACAGAACCCCTCGAATGTCCCACCATGCTCAACAACGGTTACGGTGAGCACCGTATACAGGGTATCGGAGACAAGCATATTCCACTGATACACAATGTCCTGAACATGGACTACGTAGTCGGCATTTCGGATTGTGCCCCCGACCTGATGAATCTCCTGTTCAACACCCGTGAGGGACGCAGGTTCGCGGCAAAGCGGAGCGGAGTTTGTGAGTCATTACTCGCGCAGTTCCAGCATATCGGGCTGTCAGGTCTGGCGAACATTCAATCCGCCATCAAGATAGCCCGGCATCATGATCTGGACGGCAACGACATCATCCTCTGCATTGCAACGGATGGCGCACCGCTCTACGCCAGTGAAATGGACCACGCCAGACAGAAATACTTCAATGGTGAGTTCGGTGAGACTCAGGCTGCCGAAATTTTCGGCCGCACCCTGTCAGGATGTGAGCCAGCCCACGTACTTGAGCTTTCATCAAACGACAAACAACGGATTTTCAATCTCGGCTACTATACCTGGGTAGAGCAACGGGGAATCCCGGTAGAGGATTTCAATTTGAGGCGGAACCAGTCTTTCTGGGACGATATTTCCGGGCAGCAAAGCGAATGGGACCGATTGATCCATGAATTTAATCAACGGGTCGGCCGGTGAACCTGGGTCAGTCTCTACGCATCGGTAAGTACATCATCCATATCATCGTGGATTCCCGTTTCCACGGGAATGACAGATGTCAGGCAAGGCACCCAATCGTCACCGTAGGGGCAGGTCTCTGTGCCTGCCCGCCACCGATGGGCTGGTGAAGGAATGTGCTCTGGTTTGATCCATTACCTAAAGCGTCATTGGCGAGGCGACTTGCCGTTGGCCCATGCCTGCCTGGTCAATCTGGTTTCACTGTTTTTCATACTGAATTTCCTGGAGAGATTCATCTATCCGCCCTTCCTTTACGGCGAGACGGTGGTGAGCGCGGCGGTACTTGCCTTCTCGATTCTCGTGCGATTGATTATCTATCCCTGGCAAGCCATCGGAGTCCTGCGTGCCTGCGAGAAGTCCCTGCAACAGGGGAACGACAGAAGCTGGATCATCGTCGTCCAGGGAATTGTAGTGTTGAGTATCATAGCCACTCTGGCATCGACATTTTCCAGCTACCAGTCATTGCAGGAATATCGACAGAGCCTGAATCCACACAAGGGTTACGAGATTGCGCCGGAATATACGTTTGAGCTCACCAATCAGGGCAAGATCGTGCATTTGAGAGGACCCGTACAGCCCGGAATCACTCGCCGGTTTTCGGAATTTGTTGAACAGCATCCACAAATTACCGGAGTGATTCTGGACAGTGACGGCGGACGAATATCAGAAGGCCGCGGACTGGCCAGAGTAATCCGGGAAAACGGACTGAACACCTACAGCCTGGATCACTGTATGTCTGCCTGCGCCACGGCATTTGCCGCAGGCGTCAGGCGCGCCCTGGGAGCGAATGCCAGACTCGGATTTCATCAGTACCAGACATTCACAATCCACCCGAACTTTGACCTGAAAGAAGAGCAGGAGAAAGATATTGCCCTGTTCAGGGCACAGGGAATTACAGAATCATTTTTACAGAAGATATTCAGCCATCCGCCGGAGGATATGTGGTGGCCGGATCATGCAGAACTGCTGGAGGCCAACTTCATCCACCAGTCCGGGATTTCGTTCGATTAACGCGCCACCGGAAACAGGAGACGCGAGACAGGCGTGAGCTCAGTGCGGAGTAATGCCGCGCAATCTCTCACCGCGCCGACGCAACAACTCGATAGTGGACAACAACAGGATGGACATGATGACCAGCAACGTCGCCACCGCCAGAATAGTCGGGCTGATCTGTTCACGAATACCTGAGAACATCTGCCAGGGAATGGTGCGCTGCTCATAGCTGCCAACGAACAGCACCACAACCACCTCGTCAAATGAGGTGATGAACGCGAACAACGCTCCGGAAATAACGCCCGGCAAAATCAGTGGCACGATGATTTTGAAAAATGTAGTAGTCGGGGAAGCACCCAGAGTAGCCGCGGCCCGAACCAGACTATGGTCGAAACCAACCAGTGTCGCAGTAACTGTGATCACAACAAACGGAGTACCCAGTGCCGCATGCGCCAGTATCACTCCGAGATGGGTGGAAGACAGCCCGATCTTGGTATAGAAAAAATACATTCCGGCGGCAGAGATGATCAGCGGCACAATCATCGGAGAAATCAATATACCCATGACCACTGATTTGTACGGCATGTCTTCACGACTGAGTCCAAGAGCAGCGATGGTTCCCAGAGTAGTGGAAATCAGAGTCGCGAATACAGCAATGATAAAACTATTCTCAACAGCACCCTGCCAGTTCAGGTTGGTAAAAAAGTCCTCATACCATTTGAGTGAGTAACCTGCCGGGTCCAGAGTCAGCATTTTCTCAGTGAAAGTGAAAAACGGCACAGCATTGAACGACAGCGGTATCACAACCACGATAGGCGCGATCAGGAAAAAGAATATCAGAGCACAGATCACCAGATAGGTATAGTGCCAGACTCTTTCCAACGGGGTTGTGTATGCGGGTAAGGACATGATTTTCTGATTTATCCCAGTTTCATGTTGTCGATGCCGACCAGTTTATCGTACAGGAAGTACAGAACCATCACAATCACCAGCAGGATCGCCCCCAACGCGGCGGCCAGCCCCCAGTTCAGCGAACTGGACATGTGGAAGGCGATAAAGTTACTGATCAATGTGCCGCTTTGACCGCCAACCAGAGCCGGGGTTATATAGTAGCCGATAGAAAGAATAAACACCAGAATAGCACCCGCGCCAACTCCCGAAACCGTGTTCGGCATATAAATGCGGACGAATGCGGTAAACGGAGTCGCGCCCAATGATTTGGCTGCACGCATATAACTCGGCGGGATGGTTTTCATGACACTGAACAACGGCAATACCATGAAAGGCAACAGAATATGAACCATCGCCACAATGGTCCCGGTACGATTGTGAATCATCGCCAGGCGATCATCGGTGGCGACAAATCCCAGCCAGACCAGGAAATCGTTGATCACGCCCTCCTGCTGTAATAACGCAATCCACGCTGTCGTCCGCACCAGTAGCGAGGTCCAGAACGGCAACAATACCAGAATAATCAGCAGGTTGCTTTTACGGGTGGGCAACACCGACAGCAGATAAGAGATCGGATAAGCCAGAATCAGGCAGAGCACGGTGATCAACAGACTCATCCAGATCGTCCGCCAGAACAGCTTCAGATAAATCCGCCTCTTGTCATCGTTGAGTACAATATCGCCGGTCTCGCCATATCCCATATCCATCGCGGCCAGATAGTAGGAAATCGTAAACGCCTTGCTTTCCCGCTTGAAAACCTTCCAGTTCTCAATATCGCCCCACTTTTTATCCAGTTCAAGAAACGCCTGCTGATAGGGCGGTTCGACCGTTTTTATTTTACGGGCGGTTTTTCTGAACAAACCGGAGAATCCGGGTTTCTCATAATTCAGTCTGCGCCCTACCTTGCCGGACGATTTCGCTTCTTTCGCTTCCCTGAAATCCTCCGCCAATGCGGCAAATACCGCCTCATCGGGCAATTCTCCGCTATATTCATCCCATTCCAGCAACAGCGGAGCGGTGCGATGCATGACCTGTCCGACCAGTTGATTCTCGACACTGCGAAACAACATGTCGAGTATCGGCACGAAAAAGGCAATGAGAATAAAGAGAAACAGCGGAACAACCAGCCCGATGGCCTTTAGCTTGCCACGGCGCTGGGCGCGGGCCAGACTGACCTTCAACGGAACCCCGTCGGCGGTAACCAGAGGCCCTGCCGTTGATTGATCCATCGTTGCCGCTGCGTCAGCCATGCCGGGGGTCACTCATGCAATCTGTTTGTCTTCATAAAAAAGATCATCGGGGACAACAAACCTTTATCGCCCCGATGATCCATAAGTGACCTGATACCAGTCACTCAACCAGCCTTATTGCGCCAGCCAGGAATTGAACCGCTCAGTCAAGTCATCCCGATTGTCCGCCCAGAACTCATAGTTGAACAGCAGGGTCGTCTTCGCGTTATCCGGAGCAGTCGGCATGTGTGGCGCCATTTCAATACCCAGAGTCGCATGCGTGCCGACCATGGCCGCAGAAGAAGCGCGCGCCGGGCCGTAGGAAATGAATTTTGCCTGATCAGCCAGACGTTGGGTATCAGTGCCGAAGCGCAGATATTCCAGAACTTCCTCACGATGCGGTGCTCCTTTCGGGATAACCCAGCCATCCAGATCGAACACCTGCCAATCCCACATCATCGCGATCGGTTGTTTTTCTTCCTCAATGACCGAGAACAAACGACCGTTGTAGGTTGAACCCATGACGATCTCGCCATCAGCCAGCAACTGCGGAGTCTGCGCTCCCTTGTCCCACCAGATTACGCTGTCCTTGATGGTATCGAGCTTGGCCAGGGCGCGGTCTATGCCCTCATCAGTGCTCATTACGTCATAGACATCAGCAGGGTCTACACCATCCGCGATCAATGCCCATTCCAGATTACCGATCGGCTTTTTCTCAAGTGCTCGTTTGCCGGGGATTTTTTCCAGATCAAATACGTCATTGATGGAAGTCGGTGCCTCGCTGACCAGGTCGGTGCGATAACCGAACGTAGTCGAATAAACGATGGTCGGGATAAAGCATGGGGATACAATCATGTCTCCATAATCGACAGAAGCCGGAGTACCATCCGGAGCCGGAGCCAGAATTTCATCGTGGTTGACTTCTTCCAGCAAGCCTTCATCACACAGCAGGATGGCATCAGAAGGCACCATATCGACCAGTGCCCAGGTCACATTGCCGGCCTCACTCATGGCCCGGATTTTGGCGACCGCTTCACCGGCGGAGTCATCATTAATGATTTTGACATCGGGGTTAAGCGCCATATAGGGCTCATGATAAGCGTTTTGCTGGCTTGCGGTATAAGCACCGCCCCATGACACGATCACCAGTTCAGTTTCCGCATGTGCTGCGTTAACCAGGCCGAATGCCGCCGTCGCCAGCAGAGTTTGTTTAAGGGTTTTGTTCATTATAGGAATTCTCCTCCTGATTCAAGTAAACTTATGTTGTTGAAAAATAAAATAAAAACAGGGTCTGTCCGCATACCGCGCCCGTCAATCAGATGCATCCAGTGCACGACAGTCCTCCACATTCCAGCCAATCGACACCGAATCTCCTTCCTGGAGACTGGTCAACCCGGCGGAATTCGGGATTTTACAGATAAAGTCGTCATGACCGCAAACGGTGAACCGCGTGCGGATATGGTCACCGAGGTAAATCAACTCCTCTGCCCTGGCCGTAAAAATGTTCGGCAGGCTGCCCGCCTCTGGAGAAACAACAACACGCTCCGGGCGCAGGGACAATGTGGTTCGCTGACCAACTCCTTCGACGTTGATCTTGTTGGCATGGACTACCCCACCGCCATCAATTTCTACCTTGACGCTATCACCCAGGTCTTCGGAAACCATGCCCAGAAAGCGGTTGTTTTCACCGATAAAGTTGGCGCAGAACGCGTTTTCCGGTTTCTCATAGAGCACAGCCGGAGGCGCGCACTGCTGGATGATGCCGTCGTCAAACACAGCGATGCGGTTCGACATGGTCAGCGCTTCACTCTGGTCGTGCGTCACGTAGACTACGGTCAGGCCGAGATTCTCGTGCATGTGCTTGATTTCATACTGCATCTGCTCACGCAGATTCTTGTCAAGCGCACCGAGCGGCTCATCCATCAATACCAGGTCCGGATCAAAAACCAGTGACCGGGCTACCGCGACACGTTGTTGCTGCCCCCCGGAAAGCTGAGCCGGACGCCTGTCGCCGAAAGCACCGAGTTGCACCATATCCAGCGCCCGCTTGACTCGCTCCTCGCGTTCGCTCTTGCTCATTTTACGAACTTCGAGAGGGAAAGCCAGGTTTTCAGCGACCGTCATGTGCGGGAACAGGGCATAATTCTGGAAAACCATGCCGATGCCACGCTTGTGCGGAGCCACATTATTGATACCCTGGCCTTTCAACCAGATTTCCCCGTGAGTGGCGGGCTCAAAGCCAGCCAGCATCATCAGACAGGTGGTTTTACCGGAGCCGGAAGGCCCCAGCATAGTGAGGAATTCCCCCTCCGCCACATCCAGATTCAGGTTCTTGACTACCAGAGTTTCGCCGTCATAGCTCTTCTGTATGTTCTCGAACCGGACCAATGCATCATTGTCGCTCATAACGTTTTATCCGTCAGTAACCGCTCCTGAAGAAATTCATCAGGATACAGAAAAGCCAACTGTAACTGATTCAATCCATAAATTCAAATTTTTTATATCACGCCAACAGAAGACACAACCAACCATCATTCACCCCTTGAGGGGGAATCCAATCCGCAAACGGATTGGATGGGGGGACACAACCGCCGGAACACGCACCAACCACCCGTCTTTCCCGTGAAAACGGGAATCCACAATCATACAGAACCTGCAATTAGAGCCTGCCCCGCCCGCAATCGTTCAATGTTGCGTATATAATCAAGCCTGAACTCAACAAAACAGGATAACCAGGGTGACTGAATTCGCTCGTATTGATGATCTGGGGCGCTTCTATGCGATCATGGGCAACTTGTCGGACAGGACAGGCGGAACACGGTTGCTGTCAGCCTGTTCCGGGCGGATGAACTGGAGAGGCGGGTGGCAGAAATGACAAAGAGGAAATAACTACTATGAAGATTGTGATTCAGTGCGCTGCGTCAAAAAGTGCTCCGACTCCATGGACGAATGATGCCGGGCAGCCGGTTTTATTTGTCGCCAATCCGCATAAAGCCCCACCATCGGGCAACTGTGTCTATGCGCGTCCAGATGACCTGGCTGTGGGGGGCAGGACCTGGCGAGAATTACTGGTTGATTATAATAAACCCACTGAAAACAATTCACGGAATCTGGGTTGTGCGGGAACGCTTTACAGCCATCCAGTGTACGCACAACTGCTTCGTCAGTACGGGGCTGATGATGTCTTCATTCTATCTGCTGGCTGGGGACTGATCAGCGCGAAGTTCCTGACGCCAGACTATGACATCACATTCTCGAACATGAAGCCAGGTGAAAAATACAAGCAGCGCGGTAAGCGGGACTACTATCACGATCTTTGCCAACTCCCGACCGATACAAATGACGACCTGATTTTCTTCGGTGGAAAGAGCTATCTGCCACTCTTTTGCAAACTGACCCGGAGCTACCGGGGGTGCCGGTACGTTTTCTACAACTCGGATACCAAGCCAGATACCCCGGGCTGCAAATTAGTCCGGTATCCGACTCGAACCAGAACAAACTGGCACTATTCCTGTGTACGGGATTTTATGGATGGGGAAGTTTATATTTAATGACCATCCTATTAAGTCTCTGATACCCAGTCATTCCCCCATGCACCAACCATCCGTCTTTCCCTTGATAAGCGGGAATCCACAATTATACAGAACCTGCCCTTACCGATGCGTAGGGACAGGCCTCTGTGCCTGTCCGCTATCGTTGATACCTGTTCCGATCATTCGCGGGACGGCACGGAGACCCTCCCCTACGATAACGGGTTGGCATCCATCACATCATTCCCCCCTTGAGGGGGAATCCAATCCGCAACCGGATTGGATGGGGGGACACAACCGTTATCCCTTGCATAAAACCCACTTGACAGTGGATAACCCCTCAAAGTACATTCACACCCTCAATATCCGGCAAAAAACAGGCTGACGAAATGAACAGAACCCACTCGATAAATTCGACTAAACGCTTGATTTCTGGTATAATTGACCGGATCATCGGATCATCGGATCACCGGATCACCGGATCACCGGATCACCGGATCACCGGATTGACCAGCCTGCGCCCGCTTCATCGCACCCTGCTGACCGTTTAACTTCACCATCCCTCTTTCCCGCACAAGCGGGAATCCACATCACCCGCCGTCTGCGGTCGAGTCTGTTCCGCTTCCTGCTCTGCTTGCCACTATTGCTGGGCTTTGCCGCCCCGGCCACGGCACAGACTGCATCCCTGACGATCAATCCCACCCAGATACCGGCCGCTTCACTGAATGGTGCGACCATTACATTAATCCCGAAGAACGCCACTTTTATGTCGGCTGGCGGGAGCGGCGGCACCGTACGTAACTATATTCACCCGGATGACCTGAACCCGGATCCAAACGTTGCAGGCTTGAAAAACCCGACCGGCGAAGCCAGGCTGAGCGCAGAGGGACTTGCCCTGATTACATTGTCGGGCGCGCCTTCGGGGCTGACGATCGCAAGCGGTAAGCTGCTCGCGCGTGAGGCTACTCACTCGCACGGTGGTGCTACTCAAGGCCATCGCTCCGCGCAGATCACTCTCGCCTACAGCGGTTCACCGATCAGCGTGGACGATCCAGTGACGGTGACTGTCACAGGGGGTAAGCAGCCTAAAGGCTTACTTCGGTTTGGGAACCAGCAGGACGTGACATTCCCTCCAAACCTCTCCGCCACATTCACGATTAAGGGAGGAGGTACCCAGCCCGCAGTCTCCTTTTCATCTGCTGCATTCAGTGTCGCTGAAAGTGTCGGTACGCATAACGTGACCGTCAATCTCTCATCCCCCGCGCCTGCCGGAGGGCTCACACTCAACTACAGTGCCACCGGCGGCACGGCGACAGCGGGTAGTGATTATACGACACTCCCCGGCACGGTAACGATTCCGGCGAATGCCACTACGGTGAATATCCCGGTAGCCATCACCGATGACAGTGAGGATGATGACAATGAGACGATCATTCTGACAGTAACCAGTGGCACAGGCTACACTCTCGGCAGCCCGACCGTCCATACACTTACTATCATTGACAATGACGATCCACCACCGGGTACGCCCGCGCTGACGCTCTCACAAAACACACTGACCCTCACGGAAGGAACGACTGGTAATTACACAATAGAACTGGCAACCGAGCCAACCGCTACTGTAACGGTTGCTATTGTCTCAACGAATACAGATATAACCATCAGTCCGTCCTCACCGCTCACCTTCACAACTGCAAACTGGGACACTGCACAAATCGTGACCGTAACGGCAGGGCAGGATGACGATACCACCCACGATTCCGCAACGCTTACTCACACCGCATCCGGCGGTGACTATGGTGCTGTGACCGGCTCCGTCACCCTGACCATCAATGATAATGATGTCACCACCACAAATCCCGGTCCGACGGCACCGCCCACAAACCCCGGCAGTGGCAACAATAACAATAATAACAACACGCCCCCTGTAGTCACGCCCCCGGTCATCCCCCCGGTCTCGGTCTCTGCACAAGCCTTAACCCTGACCGAAGGTGCTATGGAGTCTTATACTCTGGTACTGGACAGTGCCCCGACTACAAGTGTCACTATAGAGATTACGCCACAAGACAGTACCCGGATTACCGTAACGCCCTCTACTGTAGTCTTCACCCCCGATAACTGGCAAAACCCGCAAAGCGTCACGGTAATGGCACAAGCGAACGAGGATACAACCGAACAAACCATTCAACTGAACCATCGCATAAGAGGCAGCAATCAACGCATCGCCTCGGTCATGCTCACCCTGCAACCCGACACAACCCAGGCCACCACCCCCTGGCTATCCCGTATGGGCAGAACGGTAGCTGAACAAGCCATAGACGGTATTCGTAACAGAATGAATGCCAGCCGTACCCCCGGACTGACCGCAACCCTGGCCGGTTGGAATGTTCCGATGAACCAATCGGGAGAATCTATTGATTCTGAAATCTACATGAACCCGGCTTCTCAAAACCCGGCTACTGGTCAAACCATCCATGCCCAAGATATAGTATCCAACAGTCAGTTCATCCATACCACCGGACTAGACCTTCGAGGCGGCAATACGGCATTCTGGGGACAACTGTCTGAAACTGACTTTTCAGGTACGCAACACGACCTCCACACGCAAGGAGAAAGCCGCACCCTGAACATTGGTGCAGACTATGTAGTCCATGACTGGATGACCGGCATCAGTCTGTTATCGAATAGCACAAAAGGCACCCAACAAAGACAAGCGATTACAGAGCGCATGGAATCCAACCTGACTGCACTGATTCCCTATAGTGCCAGAGAGACCGGAGAGACCCGGATATGGGGTGCAGCAGGCTTTGGACAAGGCACTGTGAGTCGTTATCGGGAAGACCGCAAAAGCAATCCATCCGATGTTACCTGGCAGATGCTGAACCTCGGCGTGAGCCGTGAGATACGAACGACAGAAACTGCGACCCTTTCCCTGGATACCGATGCCTTATGGGTACGTACCCAATCCGATGAGAGCAGACAAGATAACATGAATCCGTCCATCAGTCGCATCCGGGCGGGACTGCAAAGTACCTGGAACCACACGTTGTACAACACCGAACTGCAACCGAGCTTGACGGTTGGAGTCAGACACGATGGGGGCGGTGCAGAGAGTGGCTTTGGATTATATGCCGGCAGTGGACTGCACTGGACTTCTGCTACCGTACAAATGGATATAGAAGGTCAGGTTGTTCTGTCTCATCAACAAGAGATAGAAGAGAGTGGCTTCTCGGCTTCACTGATTCATGATGCCAATCCGCACAGTGAACTGGGATTTTCCCTGTCGCTATCGCAAGCCTCGCTTCTGACTATAGACGGACTGGATAGTTGGTATCTACAAGAATCGTTGATGCCTACTACTAACGACTCTCGTTGGTCGATGGATGCGGCCTATGGACTTTCTGCATGGGAGGGTAGATTCACGGGTAGTCCGCATATTGGTCTGGGACTTTCCGGGGATAGTCGGGATATTCAACTGGGCTGGCGCATGACGCCCCTTGCAACCAACCAGAATCTGTCATTGGGGATACAAGCCACCCGATTGACACAGGAACAAACCGCACCGAAACATTGGTTCGGAGTGGAGGCACGAGTGCGGTGGTAGGGTAAGGGCTGAATGATTTGGATGTCGGAATGAATCCCAACCCGTCATCGCATCATTCCCCGTCAACTTGACAGGTCACGATAAAAGTTCTCGTGTGACCCCAGGGCGAGTAATGTCATACAGTCCGACCTTTTCTCATACCGATAGGCCAACAGATACTGTTTATCGGCCACTTTATATTTATATACACGCACACCGGCCAGAGTGCCCTTCTTCATATTGCCGATACTGGAGTCGGCAATCAGCTTTCTGACTGCGTCATCAACAGCTGATTTCTCTTTTCGGTGAAGCTTTTTGACCGTTCTTGCAAAAACGCCGCTCTGAACAACCTTCATTCGAATTGATATTCGGTCAGGTCACCCGTATTTGCTTCTTCCAACCCAATCAACACGTCCTTCACAAAGCGCAGCGGCAAATCAGGGTTTTCCTCGGAAATTTTACCAATCGTTGCCCAGTATTCAATCTGTCTGGGAGGCGAACGGTGAAACACTCTGGCATACGCAGTCGCATCCTCAACCAACTGGTCCGACAGCTTGATGGCTTTAGGCATAATTTCCCCCGTAACAAGATGAATAAAGCGCAATTTTCGTCGCAATTTTACACCAAAAGTTATTTTTTGCAACCTCCAGTGTTATCCGGCGCAAGAGAAGCTCGGTCCCAGGTCCGGCCCTCCACAACACGCCCGCGGCTGCAGACCAACCAGTGAACACCGATGGCTACAGGAATGTCACTCTACTCTTGAGGTTCAAGCCATTATACCGAACTGAATGTGTGTTTAATCAATCGGCCCTGCCCCGCTGATAATACTGATTTCCGACAAAGTATGTCAATGGGTGGTTGACTGGGTGATTGCGGGCTGTTTATTCCCGGCAATTGCCGTTAGAATGTATGGGTGGTCAGGGAATACGGTCAACGTTCTCATATAAGCCGTAGCTGCCCCCGCAACTGTATGCAAGGTGTCACCCACATCTGCGCCACCGGAAGATTGATTTGCCGGGAAGGCGTGGCGTGACTATACCTGCGAGCCAGGAGACCTGAACACGGCGATTTTCACTGCAACGGGCCGGGTGGGGCCTTTTTGAGAAAGACCGATGAGCCAATTCATATTCCTTTTCCCGGACCGGCACGATGGCTGATTCCTGTATGCCCGCAATCGGGCACATCCACTCCGGTCGGTTGCGGACGGGCACACAGAACCGCTCCTGCGATCAAACCGGAGACAGAGAGTACAGATTGCCGCATGGATGATTACCTGAAAGACCCGGCCCGGATTGAGGAGAAATCCTTCGCTATGATTCGTGAAGAAACCGATCTGCGTGGATTTTCCGATGCCGAACGCCAGGTGGTGATGCGGCTGGTGCATACCTGTAGCTATCCACAAATCGCGCATCAGGTTCGATTCAGCCGGAACGCGATCGCGTCCGCGGTTGGCGCCTTGAACGCTGGCTGTGAAATCCTGTGCGACACGGAGATGGTACGCCATGGATTGAGCAAACGGTTCCTCGATACCGATCCGCACTGTTTCCTGAATGAGCGCGAGGTGACCACTCTGGCTCAACAAAGCAACCAATCCCGGTCAATGACTGCGGTACAGCTCTGGCTGCCGTATCTGGCGGGCAGCATTGCAATTATTGGCAACGCTCCGACTGCGTTGTTCCGGCTGATGGAATTGCTGGAAGAAGGCGCACAAAAGCCCGCTCTGGTGATTGCCATTCCGGTGGGTTTCGTCGGTGCCGCCGAATCGAAGCAATATCTGGTTGACCATCAGGCGCGGCTGGATGTTGAGTACATCACGATTCTGGGACGAAGCGGTGGCAGTGCTCTGGCAGCGGCGGTATTCAACGCGCTGGCACGCCTGGCAAGGGGTATTCGATGTTAGCCCCGCCAACGGCACAAAAAGAAGATTTGCCAACACCAATTGAGTGGCGCGGGCCACCGATCAGCGTGGTCAGTCTGGGCTGTGACGACCCGGCCCTGCTGTCACAGAACGCACTGGCAGATATTGGCCGGGCGCAACTGATCTGTGGCGCACAACGTCACTTCAGACAGATTGCGAAAGTCAAAAGCGATGCCCGCAAGGTAATTTTCCCGTCTCCGTTGTGCGAGTTGCGCGAAATACTGATTGCCAACCAGTCCGCCAGAATCGTGGTGCTGGGTTCGGGGGATGCACTGTTTTACGGCATCGGCGAGTGGCTGGGGCGATTGATCGCACAGCACAAACTACGGTTTCACCCGAACATTTCGAGCATTCAATCCTGCTTTCATGCGCTCGGCCTGTCATGGCGGCAGACCGAGGTCGTCAGCCTGCATGGGCGGCCTCTGGATACACTGCGCCGGCATATCCGGCACCGTCACCAGATCGCGGTTTTGACCGACCGGGACTGTACTCCAGAAGCCATTGCAGGGGAACTGGAGCGGCAGGGTTATGGCTCGTCCATCATCCGGATATGTGAGGCCATGGGCAACACAGCCCAACAGATTCGGCAGTTTTCAGCGAGTGATCTGGCCGCTTCGGCGGGGCAACCACCACAACCGCACTCGGAATTTCATGCGCTGAATGTCTGCATCATTGATCTGCGGCGCGACCCGGGGGTATCGGCATCGGCGGCATCGGCGCTACCTGCTTTTCCAGGTATTTCCGATCACCTGTTCTCGACCGGAGCAGAACCCGGATACGGCATGATCAGCAAACGCGAAACCCGTCTGACGATCCTGTCTCTAATGTCTCCGGAAAATGGTGAAATCGCCTGGGATATTGGTGCGGGCTGTGGCAGTGTCAGTGTCGAGTGGGCCAGGTGGAACCATTCGGGCCGGATTTACGCAATCGAACAATCCGCGGATCGTGTCGGGCATATCCTGACCAACAGTGAACGGTTCGGCACCCGTCTGAATCTTGTTCCGATTCACGGCCTGGCTCCGGCAAGTTGTACGTCTCTGCCAGACCCGGACTGCATCTTCATCGGTGGCAGCGGCAGCCCTGACAAACTGGCTGAATTGCTGGACTACGCCTGGCAACGGTTGAAGCCAGCCGGGAAGCTGGTGGCCAGCACCGTGACCGAACAGAGCGCGGCTGCGCTGACTTCATTTTTTGACGACAAACCGGATAACGAACGAGTCACCCTGCAAGTCGGGAAAACCCTGCCGGGAAGCGCGACCATGAGAACGTTGAAGCCGGTTACAGTCATGAAATGCGTCAAACCCGCAGTCCATCGCCAGACAGCTGGCAGGATGCAGTCATGAGCCAGAGCAGGAGCGCGTCCGGCGCGCATTCATCGGGACAATTCTATGGTATCGGAGTCGGGCCGGGCGACCCGGAGCTATTGACTCTGAAAGCCTGGCGCCTGATTCGGCAATGCGATGTGATCACTTATCTATCCAGCGACCGCGGCTATTCGATGGCGCGGGAGATTGCAGCGGACGCACTCGCCAACCCGACCCATCCAGCGCAACGACAACAGGCTTTCGTGATGCCGATGTGTGACAATCGGGAGGTCGCCAACCGGATTTATGACCAGGCGGCGCAGGTCATCGCGAGCCATCTGGATGAAGGCCGGGAGGTCGGCTTCCTGTGCCAGGGAGACCCGCTGTTATTCGGTTCGTTTTCCTGTCTGCATGACCGGCTGAGCGCGCAATATCCCACCTTTGTGGTGCCGGGGATTAACTCGTTCAATGCCTGTGCGGCCCTGACCGGGATGCCGATGACACGGCTCGCCGAGAACCTGGCTGTGATATCCGGGCGCAGGGAGGATGACGATATCCTCGACACGCTGATCCGGTTCGACAATGTCGCGATCATGAAGCCCGGTCGCCGTCGCGCCAGAATCCTGCAACTGATTGAACAGGCGAATCGCTCCAAAGACGCTTGTTATGTGGAATACGCCGGACATTCCAGGCAGAAAATCGTGCGCGACATCCGCACCCTGGGTGACGGTACGGGGCCGTATTTCTCGTTGTTCCTGATCCATTGTTCGAGAAACCTGAGCCAATGACTAACCAGCAACCCGCCATCATATACAGCCTGACCGAACCGGGACGAGCGCTTGGCATCAGGCTGCTGGAGGCGGTTCCGTCCAGCATTCACAAACATCGAGCAAGCCCGTTCATAGAAACTGTGCGGGATGACTTCACACAGGGCCATGACTGTATTTTTATCTGTGCAGCCGGGATTGTGATGCGCGCCCTTGCGCCAGCATTGCGGGACAAATACCGGGACCCCGCGGTGGTCGTGCTGGATGAATCCGGTGATCATGTCATCCCGCTTTTATCCGGGCATCAGGGCGGGGCGGACGCGCTGGCCCGGCGCATCGCCCAACACATCGGCGCCCGTTGCGTGATCACCTCCGCCGGTGACTACGGACAGCCGGTTTATGCGCTCGGCATCGGTTGCGACCGCAACTGCCCGGTAGAGATGATCGATGAACTGCTGGGTAAGGCTTCCGCCGTGCTCCATATCGGCGAGTCGTTCTCGGCGCTGGCCAGCATTGATCGCAAAGCCGACGAACCTTGTCTGATTACCACTGCCTGCAACCTTACGCTGCCCTTCCAGACCTGGTCGGCACAGCGTTTGCGGAGTGTCGAGGATCAATTAACGGAAAAATCGGAGACGGTTTTCCGGGAGGTGGGGTGTTACGGCGTGGCGGAGGCGGCGGCCCTGATTGCGGCAGCGGAGATCACCGGCAATCGGGCCGAACTGGTCCTGCCCAAGCAAAAAAACGCGAGAGCCACCATCGCGGTGGCACGCAGTTATCGGACGGAGGGGTGGGTTTGATGAACCGTCTGTACCTGGTCAGTACCGGCCCCGGTGATCGGGCATGGCTCACAGACCAGGCGATGGACGCAATCCGGGCGGCTACCGACATTGTCTCGTACTCCCTTTATATCGACTTGCTGGAGCAGCAGATTGCCGGATTGTGGGACGGCAAACGATGTCATCGGTATCCACTCGGCGCAGAAACCGAACGCGCCGCTGCTGCACTCGGTCTGGCTGCAAACGGCAGAACCACCGCCCTGCTGTCCAGTGGAGACATCGGTATCTATGCCATGGCGACGCTGGCGCTGGAGTTGATTGATAATCAGCTGGGAGACGCGCCGGAGCATCCCGAATGGTTGCGGGTAGAGATAGAAATCATCCCTGGAATCAGCGCCATGCAGGCCAATTCGAGTTATGCCGGCGCCTTGCTCGGACATGATTTTTGTAGCATTTCCCTGTCCGACCTGCTCACTCCCTGGGCGACCATCGAAAACCGCATCCATGCCGCCGGAGCCGGTGATTTCGTGGTTTCCTTTTACAATCCTGTGTCGGCGCGCAGGAACTGGCAGCTCAACCGCGCGCGGGACATTCTGCTTGAATACCGGGCGGCCTCGACGCCGGTAGTTGCGGGCCGCAATCTGACACGGGCCGATCACCGGACCGACATCATCACCCTGGGCGACCTGGACGCCGCCGATATCGACATGTTCACCTGCGTATCCGTTGGCAGCAGTGAGTCCCGCCATATTATCAATCCGCACTTGAAACGGGAATGGGTCTACACGCCGCGCGGCTATTCAAAAAAGCCCGGAGAATGCGAATGACTGTGTACTTCATTGGCGCCGGGCCGGGGGACCCGGAACTGATCACCGTGAAAGGACTCAACCTGATTCGGCGTTGTCCGGTGATTCTTTACGCGGGTTCTCTGGTTCCCGAGGAAGTCCTGGCGGAGGCGGGAGCGAACGCCGGCACCGATGTCGAGGTCGCTATCGAAGATACAGCCCCCCTGAATCTCGATGAGATTATCGAGCGTATGCAAACCGCCCATGCCGCAGGCCGGGATGTCGCCAGAGTGCATTCCGGCGACCCGTCGATCTACGGAGCCATCGGTGAACAGATGCGGCGGCTGCAACGACTCGACATCCCGTTCGAGGTCATACCGGGAGTCACTGCAACCAGCGCATCGGCAGCCTGGCTGAAAAAGGAACTGACTCTGTCAGGAGTTACACAGACAGTCATCCATACCCGATACGGCGCGAAAACCCCCATGCCGGAGAACGAGAATCTGGACAGTCTGGCCCGGCACGGCGCGACCCTGGCGATTCATCTCGGCGTCAGTCATATCCATAAAATCGTCCGTGAGCTGATTCCGCATTACGGTGAATCCTGCCCGGTTGCCGTGTGTTACCGCACAGGCTGGCCGGAGCAGGATTTCGTGTGTGGCACTTTGGCCGATATTGTCGGCAAAGTCCGGCAGCGAAAATTCACCCGTACCAGCCTGATCCTGGTTGGGGCGGTGCTGGACCCGGAGCAATTCAACGATTCATTCCTGTATGACCGCAACCAGGCCCATGTCTACCGCCCGAAAAGAAAACCCATCCATCCGAGGAAAGTAAAAAGAGCATGAAACTGAACAAAATCCCGGCCACCGTCGTCACCGGCTTTCTCGGCAGCGGTAAAACCACACTGCTATCGAATGTGATCCGCCAGGCCAATGGCAAACGTATTGCCGTCATTGTCAATGAATTCGGTGAGCTGGACATTGATGCCGAATTGCTGAGAAGCTGCGCCCTGGGCTGCGATGATACGAACAGTGAGCCGGGCAACCAGCCAAACACCGACCCATCAGTCGCCACGCAAGCCGGCACAGATGGAATCTATGAACTGGCCAATGGTTGTATCTGCTGCACAGTGGAAGAGGAGTTCCTGCCCGTCATGAAACACCTGGTCGAGCGTCGTCAGGACATCGACCATATCCTGATCGAAACTTCCGGGCTGGCATTGCCGAAACCATTGGTACAGGCTTTCAACTGGCCGGAAATCAAGCAGTTCTTCACCGTTGATTGTGTGATTACGGTTGCCGATGGCCCGGCTATAGCGGACCACAGACTAGCCGATAATCCAGAGCGAGTGCATCAACAGCGTGCCACAGACGAAAGCCTTGATCATGATCCTTCCCTGCGTGAACTGCTGGAAGATCAGCTGGTATCGGCAGACCTGGTCATCATCAGCAAGGTAGACCAGCTACCCGACCAGCAAGCCCGGACCGTGCGGGAGCGACTGCAACCGCACCTTCGGCGTGGAGTCAGGATGGTCGAAGCGGCAAACGGAAAAATTGACAAGGAACTGATCATGGGACTGCAATTCGCAACCGAGCAAAACATCGAAAGCATTCAGACTCATCATGACGACCTGCACCGACACGGTCACGATCATGACCACGCCCATGATCATTGTGACTCGGTATGTGTCGAATTAGGAGAAGTCGATGGAGAATGTATCGCCGGCGCCGTCAAACAACTGATAGCGCATCACACAATCTACCGGGTCAAGGGTTTTCTGGCTCTGCCGGGCAAGGCAATGCGCCAGGTATTTCAGGGAGTCGGTGACCGCATTGACTGTTATTTCGACCGCCTCTGGCATTGTGACGAAGAACGCCGCAGCCGTCTGGTATTCATCGGCAAGGGACTCAATGCGAAGGATATAGAAGCGGTACTGCGCAACCATTCTGCTGACTGACGGCACCGGTCATGCACCTGTTGGCAGCCAGACCCGGCGGTTTCAGTGATGAAGAAGGCATCATTGACCTGCAACAGAGTCCGGCTGAAATCGTCATCCTCTCCTCTCAGGATACTTCCCTGGGCCTGCTGGCTGATGGCGCAGATGCGCTGGCCGAGGGAAGCCCGACCGTGCGACTTGCCAATCTGGTTCATCTGACAAAACCAGCCGCTTATGACCTGTACGAACATTCAGTCCTGCAACATGCCAGACTGATTCTGGTCTCCCTGCTCGGCGGCAGCGCTTACTGGCAATATGGTATGGAGCGGCTGAGTGCGCTCTCGGCGCAACACGCAATCCACCTGATCGTGGTTCCCGGCGATGACCAGCCCGACCCGGAACTGGTACACATATCCAGTTGCCATGCCGAACAGCATCATACGATCTGGCGTTACCTGCGCGAGGGCGGCAAACCAAACACATCCAGCCTGTTCGCATTTCTGGCTGAACAGTTTTTTGGCGAGCCGGCCAAAGGCAGGGCACAACCCGTCCGCTCGGCTGTGCCACCTCCCGTGAGATTGCCCTTTTCGCTGATTTATGACCGATCAAGGCAGTCGATCACCCTGCATCAGTGGCTGCAATCGAGAGACCAGACCAGGCCCAACGCGCTGTTGTTGTTCTATCGCAGCCATGTGCAGTCCGGCAATACCGATGCTTTTGATCGCTTCATCGAAATCCTCGAAGCTGAATTCAACACGCTCGCGGTAGCCGTCCTTTCCCTGAAAAACCCGGATTGCATGCACACGATTGACCACCTGATCGAGCAGTCTGGCTGTCATGTCGTGATCAATACCACCAGTTTTTCCCAGCATATAGAAGGCAATGCCTCCCTGTCTGGCGAGCCGCAGGCTCCAACCCGGCTTTTCGGGAAGAATATCCCGGTCATTCAGGCTATTCTGGCGGCTAACAGCGAATCGGACTGGGCGCAGTCAGCCCAGGGGCTACGCAGTCGGGATATCGCGATGAATATTGCGCTACCGGAGTACGATGGTCGGATTATCGGCCCGGCTGTCAGCTTCAAGACCCGGTTGCGACACAGCGAACAAACCCAGATGGATGTCATCCGTTACCGGCTGAACCCGGAGCGAGCACGCTTCACTGCCCGGCTGGCCGCGAAGTGGGCCGCCTTGTCGAGCCGTCCGAACCGGGACAAGCGCATCGCCCTGATACTGGCCAATTACCCCACCCGTAACGGCAGGCTTGGCAACGGTGTCGGCCTCGACACTCCGGCCTCAGTCATCAATATCCTGCGCGCGTTACAGCAGGCAGACTTCCCGGTCACCGACATTCCACAAAACGGCGACGCTCTGATGTCGCTGTTGCAGTCGACCGTCACCAATGACACGGACACTAATCCGATCAAAGCCTGCAACCAGAGTCTGGCGCTGGATGATTACCTGAAATGGTTTGAACAACTGCCGCGGGAAAACCGGGATCAGGTCACGCAACGCTGGGGAACCCCGCAAAGCGACCCGATGTTCAGAAACGGGCGAATCATGGTGGCTGGCTTGCGGACCGGTGATACCTTCGTCGGCATACAGCCAGCCCGTGGATACAATCTGGATGTGGCGGCCTGCTATCATGATCCGGATTTGACGCCACCACATGGCTATATCGCTTTCTACTTCTGGCTGCGACATGTCTGGCAGGCGGATGCGCTGGTTCATGTCGGCAAGCATGGCAATCTCGAATGGCTACCGGGCAAAAGTGTCGCGCTTTCCGGGCAGTGCTGGCCGGATATTGTGCTGGGGCCGATGCCGCACCTGTATCCCTTTATCGTCAATGACCCCGGTGAAGGGGCGCAGGCGAAACGCCGCGCCGCAGCCGTCGTTCTCGACCACCTGACTCCACCGATGGCGCGAGCGGAAATCTATGGAGACTTGCTCGATCTGGAAAACAAGGTGGATGAATACTATCAGGCCGCCGGTCTCGACAGCCGCCGTGAAGCCTGGCTCAAACAGCAGATATTAAAGAAACTGGAAGAGTCCAATCTGGATAAGGAGATCGGTACGGATATTGACAAGGACGAGGACCAAGACAGTCTGCTTGGCCGAGTCGATGCCTGGCTGTGCGAGCTGAAAGAATCCTCAATCCGCCACGGCCTGCATCGGTTCGGGGAGCTTCCCGAACCGGACAAACTGGCGGAAACGCTGGTCGCGCTGACTCGCCTGCCACGCGGAGAACGGTTGCAAGACCGCGGATTGCTATATTGCCTGAGCGATGATCTGGGGCTGGTCAACGGCAAACAGCCATTCGACCCCTTGCGATTCAACCCGGCGGTTGCCTGGCATGGCACACGCCCGCCAATGCTGGCAGCAGTCGACGATTCGAGTTGGCGCACCGAGGCAGATACACGGGAACGGCTGGAACAACTCGCCGAACAGTGCGTACAGAAAGCCCTGTCCAACCAGCCGATCGAGTCGGCTCTGGTATCCACAAAACCGTTACTGCAATACATCATCCGCGTGGTCGCCAATGCACTGAAGGACTCGGCAAGAGATGAAATCGCCAATCTGGTCGGGGCGCTGGAGGGGCAGTTCGTGCCCGCCGGACCCAGTGGAGCGCCGACTCGTGGACGGCTCGACGTACTGCCGACCGGGCGCAACTTCTACTCGTTGGACTCGCGCTCAATTCCGACTCAGAGCGCCTGGGAACTGGGGCAACGCTCCGCCGATGAACTGCTCGCCAGACACTTGCAGGAACAGGGCGAATATCCCCGCCAGCTGGGATTATCCGTATGGGGCACCTCAACCATGCGTACCGGAGGAGACGATATTGCCCAGGCTTTCGCGCTGATCGGAGTGCGTCCGGTATGGGCCGAAGGTTCCGGTCGGGTGGTCGATATCGAGGTCATACCCGGCTTCCGGTTGGGGCGACCACGAGTCGATGTGACACTCCGTATTTCAGGGTTTTTCCGGGATGCATTCCCCAACGTCGCCCGGCTGTTCGATACTGCGGTACAGACGCTGGCGGAGTATGAAGAACCCGGCGACAGTAATGTGATTCGGGAGAATATGGAACTCGACAAAGAACACCTGATTGCCGGTGGCATGGACGACCGACAGGCCGGAGTGCACGCCCGCTTTCGGGTTTTCGGGTCCAAACCCGGTGGTTACGGCGCCGGGCTGCAGGGACTGATTGATCAGGGAACCTGGACGGATGGACGCGACCTGGCTCAGGCTTATGTCAACTGGGGAGGCTACAGTTACAGCACGGAGCATTTCGGCGAGACGGCCTTCGCCTCATTCGAATCGCGTCTGAGCCAGATGGAGGCGGTGGTGCAGAACCAGGACAACCGGGAACATGACTTGCTGGATTCCGATGATTATTATCAGTTTCAGGGTGGCATGAGTAATGCCGTTGAAGTCTTGCGTGGACAACAGCCAGTTATCTGGCATGGCGATCATTCGGACCCGGCCAACCCCAGAATCAGGACCCTGAAAGAAGAGATCAACCGGGTTGTCCGCAGCCGGGTAATCAATCCCAAATGGATCTCCGCCATGCGTGAACATGGCTACAAGGGCGCCTTTGAAATGGCTGCATCAGTGGATTATCTGTTCGCCTACGACGCCACCACCGGCCTGATTGATGATTACCAATACGAGGCGGTCACCGATGCGCTACTGGTTGACCCCGAAAACCGGGCTTTCATGGAACAGTCGAATCCGCAGGCCATGAAGGAAATGGCCGAGCGCTTACTGGAAGCGCAGCAAAGAGGATTATGGCAATCTCCCGGAGACTACCACCCGCTACTGATAGAAACCATCCTGCAACTCGATCACACGCTGGAAATATCGCCGGGCGGCAATTCGGGCGATCAAGAAACTCACAACGCGACCAGGCATGGGTCCATATCCAGCCCTACCAATCACATTACCGCGACCGCCACGACTAAATGATCACCGATACGTAAAAATGATGCTATATTACATCATAACAACATCGCTCATTTTTGGAGAAAAGACATGACCAGGGCCAGTATTTCTATTTCACCACCTAATGACGAATGGATACAGTCGCAAATCGAAAGCGAAGAATTTTCCAGCCGTAGCGAGGTAGTAAACGACCTGATCCGCAAAGCTCGAAAAGAACAAGACAAAATCCAAACAATCCGTGCTGCACTTATTATGGGCGAAGAAAGCGGATTCTCAGGCCGAACACCGGAAGACGTAAAACAAACCGTTATCAAGAGGCTGCAAGGCAATGGGCAGTTACCGCTTAAGTGATGCGGCGCTTGCGCTTGTCCTTTGGCATCAACGCATCCGACTGAACCACTAGCTGTTTACCCAGCTCTTGATGTGCGTGGTCACCCTCGCCCGGTTGGACAGCATATTTCGATATTAGTCGAAACAAAATTGATTGAAAAATATTTCCCTATACCTTAATTTGTCCGAAAAATGCTTTTAGGCATCCTGCAGGTTCTCACTATGTGGACGGGAGGGAATATGAGTCTGGTAGCTTTCGGAAAAGTGGTTGGTCACAAAAGCCGAGTGGCAATCCTCGAAGTACTTATGGGCGGGGAATCCCTGTCCGCATCCGAATTGGCTTATCGCGCTGGCATAACCAACCAGACTGCAAGTAGCCACCTCAATCAGTTGGTGAAGGCCAACTTGCTACACAGGCGGAAATGTGGGCGCTTCCATTACTATCAAATAATCAACGAAACGGTTGCATCTTTCATTGAACAGGTCGTATGCGGTTCGCCAGTAAAAGATGGTTGCTGTGATCGGCACGCTGTAAAAACCGAGTTAAAAAAAGCCCGGTTTTGTTATGACCATCTGGCGGGTGAACTTGGGGTGGGAATCTCACACAGCCTGGTTACAATGGGTGCATTGATCTTGGATCAGGCCAGCTTCCATCTTCCAGAGAGGGAACACCATATCTATCAACAGATCGGTATCAATCTGAACTCGATCCGGACAAAAAGGCGTCAGCTTTGTCTATGTTGTACTGATTGGACCGAGAGTTTCCCACATGTTGCAGGTGCGCTTGGTGCCGCGATTGCTGGAAAGCTGGTTGAGCAGAAATTCATTATCCGATCCCGGAATGACCGTTCAGTTGCCATAACCCGGTCAGGAAGATCGTTCTTTGTTGATACGTTAAAGCTTAGCCCATCACTTTTCCATGGTTCTGCCGATGCCAGGAAATTTGAATATCGTGGCTGTAATAATACCCCAAGCTCACAAAGCAAGCACCAAGAAAACCATAAACCATGAAAACTTCTCCGAATTTGTTAATAGCAGGGTTCTACAAATGTGGGACGACATCTTAACCAAAGTACTTATTTATGAGGAATATCTTGAGAAACTACAGTTCTGTTGGGATTGGTTTTGGACCAGCAAATATAGCAGTGGCTATAGCATTAAATGAGGCATTTTATAAATCCTGTATTGAAAATTATCGCCACATTTTTTTCGATTCTCGGGAAAGGCCATCATGGCACCCAGGTCTTTTATTTGATGTATCAACAATGCAGATTTCTTTTCTGAAAGACTTGGTCACAATGGTAAACCCAACCTCGGAATTTACGTTTCTCAACTATCTGAAAGAACAAGATAGGATGCATGAGTTTATCAATTTACGAACATTCTATCCTCGTCGTATAGAGTTTGACGATTATTTGAGATGGGCTAGCGATAAGCTATCAGATTTTTCCAAGTTTAGTCACGAGGTAACAGAGATTAATTTGGGAGATGACTGTAATGTTGGAAGCACTGGCCTGCTTGTTACAGTTAAAAATAAAAAATCTGGTCGTGAAGAAAAGATCATAACAGACAACATTATTGTTTCTGATGGGGGTATTCCGAAATGGCCACGTGATATAGATCAGACCACAGCCAACAGGATCTTTCACGGATCAGAGACGTTAGGGAAGTTAGAAAAGTACGATCTAAGTCGAGAAGAAAGTTATATTTTCCACGTTGTTGGGTCAGGGCAATCTTCAGCAGATATTATGGACTATCTTGGAGACCAGTATCCGAATAGTAGAATAATATTAACTCACCGTTCATTTTCCATGAGGCCAGAGGACGATAGTCATTTCGTGAATGAATTATTCATGCCCAATGCGGTTAGTATGTTTCAGGAAATGTCGCAAGATGTTCGTGATAGTGTTATCAAAGACTACTGGCATGTGACACACAGTGGCGTAACCCTTGATTTGCTGCCTAAGTTGTACGAAAAGGTCTATTATGATAAGGCAAGTGGCAGGAATAGATATAGTTTCAACAGGTTTTCGGAAATCATAGGTGGTTATGAAGTTGATAATCGCACCCTTACAAAGATTAGAAATATTCACACTGGTGAGATAGAGGAAATTGATGCGGATTTTACTATTCTTGCTACAGGTTACCAGCGACCATGTCCGCATCCACTGTTAAGGTCCTTTGATCACCTCTTGAAAAAAACAGAAGATCAAACTGCATATGAAATTGATCACAATTACAGAGTAAAGACGGAAATCGAAACCGGTTTTAATATTTACATGCAGGGGTATGCAGAGAGAACCCATGGGTTTTCAGAGACCCTGCTCTCATTGATGCCGGAAAGAGCCGCTAAAATTGCTGCAGAACTGGTAGCTACTGATAATCAATCCAGAAAGTTAGCTGCATGATGGATACCAGCACTTCAAATAGTATCACACTCAAGGAAAGTTTCAAAAGAATACTGGAATGTCAAATATCCGACACAGCTATTATATTCACATTCCCTGGAATTGGCATAGGTAAAAAACACTGTGAATTAAGTGGCTGTACATTTGAGTCAGAAGGATACGAACGGCTTGCCAGGAAATTTATGGGGTTAGGAATAGATGTGATAGGCATCTCTACAGAGGAAGTCCCTGAAAAAACAGAACACGTAAATTATTACCGGTTATCAGAACCGCAAACTCCCTTCCGTTCCGTTCTGGTTGAGGGGAAGGTGTTCCTCGCGCGTGATACGTATTTTATAGCCGGAGATAATGTCTTGGTAGTAGAGGTGGACGACGTAGACAAGCATCTGTGTGTGGCCGAGAAGTGGATAGGTAAGCAACTACAAAGGTTATTGGGATTAACAATAGAAGATACCAGAATCAATTTAGAGAAAAATATAGAATTATCGGAACGCTTGAAAAGCGGTGCAGATTCATTGGCTATAATAAAATTTGAAACTGACCCAAAGGCAGTTCTGAAGATCGGCGATCCCAAAATAATTGATCTGGAGACAGATTTCATCTCCAATATGAGTGGAACCGGGGTAAAAGCATTTCCTGTTATCTACTCCAACGGCAAATTATCTAATGGAAATAGTTGGTATTTGATGGCAGGAGCAAATCCACATAAAGGGGTGGAATATGAACTTTTTCGTTCATTAGAGCATGGAATATTGACAGATGATTGGCGGAACAAGCTATGCGATATGATAAGCCCATTAAAAACTATATATAAGAACAGTATAACTAAGCATAGCTGCCGTATTGCCCAATATCATTATGTTGACAGAGTTAAATCCATAACGAAGAGAAAAGACTTTATAGAGAGCTATGATAGGCTTGATATATCGCATTTACCGTGTGATAAGTTTCTGAACCAGAAAATAATCCTGAATGACAGTAGTATTGGCAGGTTCTATCAGATTGTTAATCATGTTTCAGCAATTCATGAAAAAAATAATTCTGTTTATTCATGCATGATCCATGGTGACTTGCACCTGAAAAATATCCTGTATGCTAGCAAAGGTGACCAATATGTGTTTATTGATCCACGTCTGCAATGGGATGATCAACCGATAGATAAATTTGGATACAGTGACCCAGTTTATGATATGGCGACTATGCTACATAGCATTAGTAGTATGTCATTTATTTTGGGGCGTATTAAGGCAAGGGAAACGGAAGAAATTGCTAGGTATGAAATAAAAAAAGGAGCTATAAAAATTACGTTGTCCGATGATTTAGCTAGTAATTTAACGACAGCAGATAGTGGGATTGTCGACGTTTGTAAAAATATTCTTCCCGAAGAAATATTAGGAGGGCATTGGGAAAGCAGGCTATATGCTGGTGCATCTAACGCTTTGTTTGGTTGGTTGAAATACATAAATGCTGTCAGAACCAAAGAAGCATGGATTGGTATTTATGCGGTGTCGGCTCATTATGCATCGAAATCAATAGAGTGTGTAGCAGATGAGTGAGGTGCGACATCTTGTTTTAGGATTTTATGTATTTCGTCTATTTAGATATAGTTATTTCCATGTAGCAATAGGATTGATCTATTTTCAGAGCGTTGGCTTAACGTTGAGTCAAGCACTAAGTCTGGAGAGTGTGTATTACGTATCTAAAGCCATTTTTGATATTCCAGGCGGGTATTTCGCGGACAGGGTGGGGAGAAAACCAAGCCTGATTATTAGCAGTTTGTTGTGCGCTCTGGCTTACGTAATTATAGGGACAAACGAAACATATTTCGTATTTGCAGGTGCTGAGATATTATTAGGATTAGCTATGAGTATGGCAATTACATCAGATTCGGCACTCCTGTTTGATGAGTTAAAGGAACATAATGCGGAAGATCAATACCAGAAGATAGAAGGTAAAGGATGGGCATTGCGTAATTTTGGTTTTGGGGCGGCAGCGGCAATGGGATCATGGATCGCTGCACAGACCACACTCGGGGTACCCTTTCTGGTAAGTGCAGGCGCCATTTTGGTTGGGAGCATCATTGCCATATTCTATATAAAGGAGCCTAATTTTAAGCCAACACCAAGTGGAAAATTATGGTACAGGGATGTGGTTGTGGTTTTAAAGAAGCCATCGTTTCTTCCTATTGTCCTGTTTTTTGCTGTGATGTTTATAGCCGTCAGGATAGGGTTCTGGGCATTTCAGCCTGTAATAGAAAAGACCGGCGTAGACTTGGTGTGGTTTGGTGTGCTATTCGGGATAACGTTATCGGTATCGTTATTTTCAGCGATTAATATTGATTGGGTTAGTAAAACGTATGTGTCCCCGTGGGGAGCGGTAACGGTTGTACTTGGTTTCTGCTTTTTTGTTATTGCCTCTGGTGCGTCTATGTCCGGGCAGTTTGCACTAATAGTGGTAATGGTGGGGTTCTGCATCCACGCAGTTGGGCAGGGAATTTATGACCCTATCATGAGAGAAGAGATCAATAGTATGTCAAGTGGTTCTGTTAGAGCAACGATGATGTCTGTTGCGATTATGCTTGGGAATTTAGGGTTTGCGGCTTTTGCCCCGATTTACGGATATTGCCTGGAAAACTATGGTCACTTCCAAACGCTTATATCGGTGGGTGTGGTAGTATTGGTTTTAGGGGCATTCTTATCTGGCTGGATAAGAACATCACAGAAACGGGAAAGTATAATGAAGGAAGCAGAACTGAATCACTCATACACATAAAGCTCTAACACCCGATATCATCGTACTGTGATACCCATTCTGCTGATTGTGGTGGTAGCGGTTTGCCGGGGCGCATCCTTTTTGTTTATCAAATTTGGTGTGGAATCAATTCCTGTTTTCACACTGGTCTTCTTAAGGGTCGGCATTGCCGCGCTGGTCCTGATTGCATACCTATTGATTCGCCGGATCAAACCAGGCGGAGACTTTAAATCCTGGTGCATTATTGCAGCGATGGGAGTCATTGGAAATATTGTTCCATTCTCCCTTGTGTCGTATGCGGAAAAATCAATTGATAGTGGTCTCGCGGGTCTGTTAATCGGAATGGTGCCGATGTTTGTCTTCATCCTGGCCTTCTTTTTTGTAAAAGATGAGGTTATCGATAAAGCCAAAATACTGGGGGTTGTCTCCGGTTTGATTGGGCTGGCGTTTATTTACTACCCGGAAATATCGGTACAAAATATAGACAATGTTACGGCTGTTTTTGCGGTGTTGCTCGCCGCGGTATCTTACGCGGCATCTACGATTCTTGCTAAAAAAGTAAAAGATATAGAGCCGGAAGTGATTGCGGCTGCAGTAACCACAGTGGCTGCCATAGTTCTGATACCCGTTGCTATTTTTGAAAACCCGGATTATTCCGGGTTTAGCGCCCAATCCTGGTACGCGACGATTGCGCTCGGGGTGGTCAGCACAGCGATTCCGTTTGTAATCATGTACGGCTTGATCGCCGCCAAGGGAGCTACTTACTTCACACTGAACAATTACCTGATTCCTTTAGTCGCTCTGGTACTCGGCGTTGTTTTTGCCAACGAGGTTTTGTCAGTTGAGTTGGTGGTTGCATCCATATTCATATTGGCAGGAATCTATCTTTGCGTATCCCGAAGATTTCGAACATAGTTCGTCACCGGGCTATGTACTTGTATCAACCTTAATCAAATTGGAGGCGAAAATAGCGTCCTGTATCGCATTTTCAGGGGTTACCCAAAATAGATAGGTCAATATGCGGTTTTTCAGCCTGTGGCCGGGTAGATGATCAGGGGTCAAAATCCGCTGCTCTTACCCTACCCGTATAAGTGAAGGGATGGTCAACACGCAAACATAGCCAGCCAGCCACAGCACGATGCTTCTTTCAATCAAGCGAGTGGCGTGGGTAATGTCCGCAGCAGTAGCCGCCTCCCCGACACCGAGTACAACCTTGTCTTCCCGCAAGCCATGATAAACCGCTGCACCGCCGATGGTAATATCGAGAGCCCCGGCGCCAGCCGCCATCACCAGTCCGCCATTCGGACTCTTGTGTTTGCCAGCCTGGTTTCTGGCGGCCTGCATCGCATGGCGGAACGACCCTGACAAAGCGTAGCAGAGCGCGGTGATTCGAGCCGGCACCCAACCCAGGAGATCATCCAGCCGTGCGGCTGCACAACCGAAGTCGACAAAACGCTGCGTTTTATAACCCCACATTGCATCCAGCGTATTCGACAAGCGGTGCATGATTGCACCTGCCGGACCCAGCACGGCGTACCAGAACAACGAGGCGAACAGACAATCATTGCCATTTTCCAGCAACGATTCGATGACCGGGCCGGGGATTTCCTCCGCCTTCAGTTCCCCGGTATCCCGGCTGACGATAAGCGACAGCTTTTCACGGGCCTGCGAAAGGCTGCCGCAAGCCAGAGCGCTTGCCACATGACTGGCGTGTTCCTTCATACTGCGCCAGCCAATCACCATAGTGAGCACGAGAATATCGAACAACGTGCCCGCAATCGACCCGGAAATACGGCTTTGCGCCAGATACACACACAGCCCCGGAACCGCGACCAGCAGAGCCACCGCCAATCCGCCAAACCACTTTTTCCGGGATTTTCGCGAGCCCTGATTGAGTTTGCGTTCGAGCCGGTCGGCGAGTTGACCGAAAGCCGCCAGAGGATGATGGCGAGGTTCCCCGAATGCACGATCGCACAACAGCGCCGCTATACAAACAATGACCGGAGTCAACACGGTCAATACAACCGGCAGGGTCAACACGGGGGGCGCAACCCGATGATGTCGGCAAGATGCCGGTATTCGACCTGCTGATCCAGCATTTCGGCAACCCGATCAATCTGCTGCAACCGGAATTGCTGGTAATCGAATGAGTGGTCGCGCGCGGTCTTGAGTCCGGCCCATTCAAGCAGGGCCTGACGCGCGCTGTCCTGATCGAAAACCCCGTGAAGGTAAGTGCACAGAATCTGGTTGTCTGCTGAAATCACCCCCTCCTTTTCCCCGGCAAGGTCTATTGCCGGACGTTCCCGCGTCACTCGCGAAGTGCGGCCCGCATGGATTTCATAGCCGGTCACTTCCGCTTGGCTGTCGATCAGCGTCCCGGTCACCCGCTTCAGTTTTTTGACCGGTTGCAGGGTGGTCTCAAAATCCATCAATCCGAGACCATCCATCGAACCAGGCTCACCTTCAATACCGTGCGGATCATGAATTCTGGA
Source organism: Arenicellales bacterium (assembly GCA_965116335.1). Classification (GTDB taxonomy): domain Bacteria; phylum Pseudomonadota; class Gammaproteobacteria; order Arenicellales; family Poriferihabitantaceae. Next base: position 2,401,815 of record OZ220677.1, on the reverse strand, counting down.
ACCGATCATCTGGTAGCCTCCGCAGATGCCGATCAGTTTACCACCGTACCGGAGATGCCTTTTGACCCAGTCCGGCCAGTCATTCTCGATCAGCCACTTCAGGTCATTCATCGTGTTTTTGCTGCCCGGTAAAATCACCAGATCACACGCACCCCTGCAACCACCCTGTCCGACAAATTCAAGCTCCACCGCCGGGTGCAGCCGGAGCGCATCGAAATCGGTGTGATTACTGATACGGGGAATTCTGGGCACGACCACCTTCAATTTTTGCGATTCCTGCCTATCTGTGTCCGTGAAATCCCGGCGATCAACCGCGTCCTCCGCCTCGATATGCAGCCCCGGCAGATACGGTAACACCCCAAGAGTCGGTATCGAGGTCTTGCGTGTCAACCAGTCGATACCCGAATCCAGCAAGGCACGGTCGCCACGGAAACGATTGATCAGAAACCCCTTGACCAAAGCTTGTTCATGCCGTTCAAGGCAGTCGAGAGTGCCAGTCAAATGCGCGAATACTCCACCGCGGTCTATATCCGCCACCAGCGCTACCGGGCAATCAATCGCCGTGGCGAATCCCATATTGGCAATGTCGTTTTCCCGCAGGTTGATCTCCGCAGGGCTGCCCGCTCCTTCAATGACAATCACATCGTAACGTTCAGCCAGACGATGCCAGGCCGACAGTGCATAATCTATCGCGGTCTTCTTGAAGTCATGATATTCGACCGCGCCCATATTGCCGATTGACTGCCCGTTGATAATGACCTGCGCCCCCTTGTCGCTGTTCGGTTTCAGCAAAATCGGGTTCATGTCGGTATGCGGCGGGATGCCACAAGCCAGAGCCTGCACCGCCTGGGAGCGTCCCACCTCTCCGCCATCCACGGTGACCGCGCTGTTCAATGCCATATTCTGCGGTTTGAACGGCGAGACGCAGAACCCTTTTTTAGCAAGCAGCCGACATAACCCGGCGGCAATCACGCTCTTGCCGGCGTTCGAGGTGGTGCCCTGGATCATGATTGCCCTTGCCATTGATTTTCCTGTCTTAAAGAGAAGAAAGAGTGCGGGGATAAAAACAAAAAAGCATTATCAGATTACGGTATATTGTTGGCAAGGACAAGCGAATTATCTGGCATCCGGTCACCGGAAGCGGTATCATCCACTGCTCGCTTTCAAGGAGCGATTGCGGCAGGAGATTACCATGAAACGTCAGACCATGAACCCGGATTCGCGCAAGACCAACCCTGTCGCAAAAAACGCTCGCCTGTTCAATCAGTGCAGGGTTTTCACGGATCGGAAAAAGGCCGCGAAGCGCGGATATGTCAAACACAAACAACCGGAAAATGGATAACAGCGCACGGAGCATTCTCCGACAGGTCTTTGGCTACGACCATTTTCGCGACCGGCAGGAGGAGATCATTGATGCCGCGACTGCCGGTCGGGATTCGCTGGTTCTAATGCCCACTGGCGGTGGAAAGTCGCTGTGTTACCAGATTCCCGCCCTGCTCCGCCCCGGCGTTGGTCTGGTGGTATCGCCGCTGATCGCATTGATGCAGGATCAGGTCAATAGTATGAGACAGCTGGGGGTCAAGGCCGAATTCCTGAACTCGACGCTGACCCGACAGCAGAAACAGGATGTCGCCGCACGCATGGACAACGATGAAACAGACCTGATTTATATTGCGCCGGAAAGGCTCTCGCAACCCGGTACGCTGGAATGGCTGGGTCGATACCGGATTTCCCTGATTGCGATTGATGAAGCCCATTGTGTTTCCCAGTGGGGGCACGATTTCCGTCCTGATTATTTATCTCTGGGACAACTGGCCGATTGTTTTGCCGATGTGCCGCGTATGGCGCTGACCGCTACCGCTACGCCCAGAACCCGACAGGAAATCATGCACAATCTGCAACTGCGTGAACCGATGGTTTATGTCAGCAGTTTTGACCGGCCGAATATTCGATACCATGTAGCGCCCAAGCTGGACGCGAGAAATCAACTACTCGGTTTTCTGGAAAATCACCGGACAGACTGTGGCATCATCTACTGTCTGTCCAGGAAAAAGGTAGAGTCCACGGCACTCTGGCTGAACCAGTGTGGATTCAACGCCCTGCCTTATCATGCCGGTCTGCCGGATTCGGAGCGTGCTGAAAACCAGACCAGATTCCTGTTTGAGGACAACCTGATCATGGTCGCCACAATCGCGTTCGGCATGGGTATCGACAAACCGGATGTCCGGTTCGTCGCCCATCTCGACCTGCCGGGCAGTATCGAGTCGTATTATCAGGAAACCGGGCGGGCAGGCCGAGACGGCCAACTTTCAGATGCCTGGATGGTGTATGGATTACACGATGTGGTGCAACGCAGCCAGATGCTGGAAAGCTCGGACGCAGACGAAATCCATAAACGCAATGAGCGCAGCAAGCTGGATTCTCTACTGGGCTGGTGCGAAGTGACGCAATGCCGCCGGCTCTCTTTGCTGGAATATTTCGGCGAGAAACGGCAAGGCCCGTGTGGCAACTGTGATACCTGCCTCAACCCGCCGAAGACCCGGCATGGCACGGAAATCGCACAAAAACTGCTGTCCTGCATCTACCGTACCGGGCAGCGTTTCGGAGCAGGGCATGTCATTGATGTTTTGCGCGGCAGGGATACGGAGAAAACCAGGCAGCACGAGCATCAGCATTTAAGCACTTTCGGAATCGGCGCAGACCTGTCACAAAACCAGTGGCGCTCGGTCATCCGACAGTTGATTGTGCGTGGATTCCTGGTATCCGATGCCGAGCGGTTCGGAGCATTGCGCTTCACCGAAACCACCCGGTCATTACTCAAGGGCGAGGTTGATCTGATGCTGCGGGAAGATGTAAGCAAGCAGACCATATCCAGAAAAACAAAAAGCAAAACCGAAGTTAGCGAAGAAAATCAGGAACTCTGGGAGGCATTACGAGCCTGCCGCAAGCGGGTGGCAGAACAACACGGCATCCCTCCCTATATAGTCTTCCATGACAGCACCCTCAAGGAAATCACACAAAGAAAACCGACGCAGCGCGAAGACCTGTTAAACATCACCGGCATCGGCCAAGCCAAACTGGAAAAATTCGGCGCCGAATTTCTGAAAGTGATCCGGGACACCCAATCGACACAATAAGCGAATCATGCTACAACGTAATAAGCGAATAACCTCCCAGTATGATGAGTGAACAATTGAGCAACGACTATGGTAAAAGACACACAACCTCTGGCTGAAGTATTCGGATATTCGCCTGGTGACTTTAGTGATCAGGCGAAAAGATACAGGGAAAGACGGCTTTGTCCTTTTAACAATATAGTCCCGAACTGTACCAAGGATAAAGCGAAGAACCCTTTGGGAGTTTGCAGTATCAATTACAGTGGCACGCCCGTTATCACATGCCCGGTCCGGTTTAGAATGGAAAAAGAAAATGGCAGTGGCATTGGACAGTAGCTTTTTCAATACGTTACCAGACTTAGAGGAAGTAGAGAAAGAGAAAGCTGAAATAGCATGGATGGTATATGATCTGAATAATACCAAGAATAATCAGCGTTATAGCCTGAATAAAACAACTGTTGTATACACGAGATTCACCGAGTCGCTGAATGCCATCACACGACCGAAGGCAGGGAATCTTAGTCAGTTTATGGGGTTGCTACAAAGCAAGGTAGATGAAAAACTGGAATCAGCACCTATCAACAGAACAATTGAGTTGTCACCCGGAAAATGAACCCTGTACAACAAAGTATTTTCCCGACAACCACCACCGAACCTGACTACGGGGTTGTTAATGTTGCTTCCGTACCACAAAGAAGCCCTTTTCGATACCCGGGTGGTAAAACCTGGTTTGTACCGAGTCTCAGAAAGTGGCTCGGTAGCCTGGATATAACACCGGAAGTTTTGATAGAACCATTTGCCGGGGGCGGGATCGTATCTTTGACGGCGGTTGCAGAATCCCTTGTGGAATCAGCACTGATGGTCGAACTGGATGAAGATGTGGCCGCAGTCTGGGAGCTGGTGACCTGTGGAGAGTCAGAATGGCTAGCACAGGAAATCATGTCGTTTGAGATGAGTCAGGAAAATGTTCTGATTGAGCTTGGCAAGGATGCCAGAACATTGCGGCAAAGGGCTTTTAAGACCATCTTGAAAAACAGGTGTTCCCATGGTGGTATCATGGCGAACGGCTCCGGGTTAATCAAAACCGGGGAGTGTGGCAAGGGGATTTTTTCGCGATGGTATCCGAACACATTGGCTCGACGTTTCAGGGAAATACACCTGCTACATACCCGGATTTCATTCAGACAGGAGGATGCCTTTTGCGTTTTGGAAGAATATCGGAACGCTGGAAATGCCGTGTTTTTTATAGACCCGCCGTATACGGCGGGTGGCAAAAAGGCGGGTAAACGACTATATAACCATTACAATGTGGATCACGACCGTTTGTTCAGGACCTGCGCCAACCTGTCAGGAGATTTTATCATGACTTATGATAATGCCTCCGAAGTGCGGAAATTGGCTTACAGATACGGGTTGGAGGTCAAGCCTGTATCCATGAAAAACACGCATCATGCACAGATGACCGAATTGATAATCGGACGAAATCTCGATTGGATTGGAAGGTGTGACACGACTGGCAGATCGGGAACATCGATCAGTCAGTTGCATCAGTGAATATAAAAAATGCCCCGTAGCCGGGGCATTGGATTCCCGCCTTCGCGGGAATGACGGGTTCTCTGGAACTGACTGTACGAGTTCTCTGTAGCTGGCTGGTTACACGCTGTAATACATATCAAATTCGGCGGGGTGGGCTGCCAGTCTCATGCGGTTGACTTCTTCCATTTTCAGACCGATGTAAGCGTCAATCGCGTCATTGCTGAACACTCCGCCGGCGAGCAGGAACTCGCGGTCATTATCCAGCGCTTCGAGGGCGATATCGAGACCGTGGGCAACGGTTGGAATATCAGTTTCTTCTTCCGGTGGCAAGTCATACAGGTCCTTGTCCGCCGGTCCGCCGGGGTGAATCTTGTTCTGGATACCATCCAGTCCGGCCATCAGCATGGCGGCAAACGCCAGATACGGGTTGGCTGTCGAATCCGGGAAGCGGATTTCTATTCTGCGGCCCTTGGGGTTGGCGACATAAGGAATACGACAGGACGCAGAACGGTTTTTCGCGGAGTAGGCCAACAGAACCGGGGCTTCAAATCCAGGAACCAGCCTTTTGTAGCTGTTGGTGCTGGCGTTTGAGAAGGCGTTGATGGCTTTCGCATGCTTGAAGATACCACCGATATAATAGAGTGCCTCATCGCTCAATCCGGCATACTGGTCTCCGGCAAATACATTTTCTCCATCCTTGAAAATAGACTGATGCACGTGCATTCCGGTGCCATTGTCTCCAACCAGAGGCTTGGGCATGAAGGTGGCAGTAAGGCCATGATTGTGGGCGACATTGTGCACCACATATTTGTATATCTGCACTTCGTCCGCCTTATGCACCATGGTATTGAACCGGGTGCCGATCTCACCCTGCCCACCCGTACCTACCTCATGGTGGTGAACCTCAACCGGAACGCCCATCTGCTCCAGCACCAGACACATCGTACTGCGGATGTCGGACTGGCTATCAATCGGCGGCACCGGGAAATATCCACCTTTTATGCCGGGGCGATGGCCGGTATTGCCATCTTCATACTCGCGACCACTGTTCCAGATACCTTCCGTGGAGTCCACTTTGTAGAAACAGTGCTGCATGTCAGTGCTCCACTGTACCGAATCAAACAGGAAAAACTCGTTTTCCGGGCCAAAATAAGCGGTATCACCAATGCCGGTTGACGCCAGATAGGCTTCCGCGCGTTTCGCGATTGAGCGCGGGTCCAGCTCATAGCCCTGCATGTCGGAAGGCTCGATCACATCACACCGGATGTTGACTGTGGTCTCCTGGCTGAACGGGTCAATTACGGCGCTGTCAGGGTCCGGCATCAGGATCATATCCGACTCGTTGATCCCTTTCCAACCGGCTATGGACGAACCATCGAACATCTTGCCTTCTTCAAAAAGCTCCTCGTCCACCACCCCGACTGGAAGCGTCACATGCTGTTCCTTACCTTTTGTGTCTGTAAATCGAAGATCGACGAACTTGGCGTCACTCTCGCTCAGTAAATTCAATGTATCTGCCACAGACATAATAACCTCCAGGTAAGGCCGTATAGTCCGGCCGTTGTACAATTGTGCGAGCCAAAACCCGCCAACCAGAAAAGCGCAGAAGATTATATACCAGAATACAATTTTTTAGTACTGCTTTTACACCTTTTCACGCAACGATTACTCTTGCCGGGTTCATTCTGCCATGGCCGTGGCGCAAACATCGGAGTTCGCCTCGATCAAGTCAAACAGCCCCCTGGCGAACAGGCTCAAACCACCGGTCAGATAACCCACTCCCAGCGAGACCCCGCTCTCCAGCAGTCCACCGGGGCGAATTTCAGGGTTGTCGATCGTACCCTTGACCAGCAGCAACCGGGCGAAACTGCCAGCGTTGACTCCCAGCCCTTTGCGCGCCTTGGTCGAAACCTCCAGATCCAGGTTCTCTCCGGAAAAATCCACTTTTCCGCCACCCAGTAAAGTGAAGTCCGTTGTTTTCAGCGCAATACCCCGATCATTCGAGGCTACACCATTTTCCAGGTCGAAATTGATCACGCCACAGTCCATATAAATGATCTCCTCCTGAGGCGTCAACGGATTCAGCACGGTCAGCAACCCCATAAACAGGTCTCCTCCCAACAACCGAAGGCTCTGGTTTTTCAAGGTCGCAGATTGTAGCCCGATCCGTATCTGGCCATCGGCACTGCCCATGATCTCGGAAATGGAGTGGCCGGAGCCATCAATATCCGCCTGTAGTGAGAAAACACCTTTTTGCTCATGATCCAGCTGTCCCGTTCCAGCCAGTGCCGACAGTTCAATGTCATTGCCAGTGAGTACGGCTCGGGATTGTAATTTTCCCTGTGGCTGCCTGTGCAGCGACAACCGGATATCCATCGAGCCGTCGTCCCCACTTTTGCCGGTTATTCCAGATGACAACCGACCATCATGCACGGTTGCATCCAGAACGGCCTGATCAAGCTGCAGGATTCTGTTTTTCAAGCGCCCGAAGTCTGCCTTTATGCTCATGTCCGCATCATCCATCCAGGGCAACCGGATGTGGTTACGAGGGAAAAATCCGGGAGAATCTTTCGGGGAGGCAGGAAGCAATTGAATCAAATCCATATTCTGTGAGGTGAATTGAATGGAGGTGGAGGTGGATGTTTCCGCAGGCAGATAAATGCGACCGGCCAAATCGCTGTCGGCCACCTTCAGATCAAACGATACCTCGCCGGGTTGACCGACATTTTTGTAAACCAGTTGGCCCTGCACCGGAACATCCCTGGCCAGCGCTGGCCAGGCTCCCGCCGCCAGCAGATCATCCAGGCGCGGTCGGTCGATCATCACTTCCAGCCCGGTCGTTGCAAACGGTGACCAACTTTCAATTTTCCCGGAAACTCTGGTTTCACTGTAACCGGATATGAGCCGCGCATTGATCTGTTCAACCACAATCCCCTGGCCGGAAACCGACACTTCGGCAGCACTGTCCAGATAACCGTGCAGAGCGACCAGATCATCATGAAAGGGGGGTAATACTCCTTCTTCCAGTTCTCCGTAAACCCTGAGAGAGGCAGAGCCACTCCAGTGGCTGGTAAACAGGTGATCAATGTCCCCGGCGACTCTGCTTTTCAACCCGACAGCGGAAAGGATTTTCAGTTCCTCCATGCTGTGCACAACCCCGCCATCCTGTGTTTCCACAGTACGCAGCTTGCCCAGGCTCCTGGCTGGCAACAGTTCGGTTACCAGCGCCCCAAACTGATCCATTGGCAAGTCAGGCCAATGTGAGAAAAACGGCTCTGCGTCCCGCACTTCGGTTTCAAAATTCAGAATCAGTTTCGGGGATTTTCCCAGATTGCGTATTTCACCGGACAGGGTGGCGCTGATAGCGGGGTCTTCCAGATTCGCCTGAATGTTGCCCAGGTTCAACTTACGCCGCTCGTCACCACTCAGTTGCGCGCTGATGGTGACCGGTTCTGTCGGCGGCAGTGACTGCCCGACCCAACCACTCAGTTTGTCCAGCCCCTGTATGCTTCCCTGTAAAGCAACCCGCAGGGTTTCGATATTGCCGACAGAACCAAACTCACCGCTACCGTCAATCTGAATACCCTGCCCCTTCGCATCGACCCGGATATCCGGAATCGAAACTTCGTCCGCATCCAGCTGGACGGTTCCAGCCACAGTCAGGTTATGTACCAATCCGGCCACCGCGGAACCTGCCGACCGCTCAATCAAATCCGACCCGGACTGCACCGAGAAATCAATCACTCCCCGTTGCCGGGCACCCGGATTTTCGAGACTGCCCACCGCCAGCACCTTGACCTGCGGTGAATCATTTTCAAGTAGGATGTCGAATATCCTGATCTCATCGTTCAGGCGATAGATGTTGCCGGACGCCGAGATATGCGGGACGCTGGGCAGGTCCCGGTTGATCAGACTACCCAGGGCAGTCAGATCATCCATCTGAAGGCTGGCTTGCAGGGGACTGGCCCAGTCCCCGGCCATGCTCTCCACTGTGCCGGTCACATCCAGCTTCATACCGACCGAGCGAATGGTGCCGCGCTCCAGAGTCAGACTCAAATCCCCGTCGCCACGCGCCAGCGTGCCCTCTATATCGGTCTCAAGCGCAATATCCTGATTCAGTTTATCCGCCAGCACTCCGTGATTGAAATTGCCTCTGGCAGAAAAAGCCAACTCCATTTGTCTGAATCGCGGCAGATAGCCGATTTGTCCCTTGAGACTTGATTGCAGACCATAATCCGGGGAAGACATCTCTATCGAGTCCATACGCAGCGTCCGGACCCGTCCGGGTTGAACCAGATTCCAGGAAGCACTGATGTCGCGCCAGGGATACAACGGGACACCGATCAGGTCGGACAGGTCGGACAGGTTGGCAACCAGAGTCTCAAAGCGCAGATTCAAACCCTGCCAACCCCGCAGTTTTTCGATCGCCCCGGAAATGAACAGGGTGTTTTCCGGCTTGACAATGTGACCTTGCAGATCAACCCCGGTCGGCACACGATCAATCACGGATCGAAGACTGCCTGTCTGCCCAGACAGTACCACCGGAGTCTTTTCCACTGCCCCGGACAGACTGATAGCCATTGGCTGATCCAGCGCCGGTGAGCGGACAACGGCATTCGTAATGTCGAACTCCCACCTGCGCCGGGGATGATAGTAGATGACCTGCCCGCCATCGATCGACACTTGCCTGATGTCCTGTAGCTGACTGGCTACAAGACCCGCACCGGCAACACGGTCTGAACTTGCGCTTTTGTGCAAATCGACATTGAATTTCCCGGTTTCAGGGTGACGTTCAATCCTCAATATCGGATTGCGCACATGAATTTCCCGAATCAACCCCTCCCCTTTGAGTAACCCGGTGACAGAAAGCGTTACCGATAATCTGTCGATGCTGATCATGTCATCGGCCAGCACCCAATCGCTGTTGGACAGCCGCACATCGTGGGCAACTATGGTCGTGGACAGGCCCATGGCCATACCCAGCCTGCCATCAATTGAGAACTCCCTGCCGCTCCGGCTTTCGATCCAGGAGGTAATGATCGACTTCGCTTGCGTGGAATTCAGGGATAGCGCAGCGATCAGCGGCAGTAACACGGTCAGACCGACCAACACAGCAATAACCAGGATGGTTTTTCGTTTTCGGGCCATCGGTTATCGGTTGTCTTCGTTGTGTGTTTTATTCGATGTTCAGCACCTTTACCACAATGCCGGTCGTGCCATCGCGGATTATCGCATGATTCAATCGGGTGATATGAATATACGCCGGATTTCAGCCGGTAACCTGGTTACGGATATAGGTTGCTTCCAGCCAGCGCGGATCAACCGCCCCTTCGAGCCCGATTCTCTGTGCCAGACTGATCCCCTGATCCGCTTCGGGAAAGAGTACATCCTCGATCTGGACGGGCTGGCTGTGCGGCTGGCCGGCAAGGGTATCCGCATAAATATCCCATCCGTTTCCGACTCCATACTGCGCCTGCCCGAGCCCTGCCGAGATAAACTGCTCAGGGAAGCAGACACAGGGAGCCATCAGTGGCACCGGACGACTGCTATCATGAACCTCATAGACTGCACAATAAACCTGCTTCATCCGTGCATCAATAGCCGATGCAACGATGCCGCTACCCACCGATATTGCGATGACCTCCAGCGAGCAAACCCCGATCACCGGCAAACCTGCTCCGTAAGCCAGTCCCTGCGCCACACCCAGACCAATTCGCACGCCGGTAAACGAGCCGGGCCCGGTATCCACCACAATCGCGTCCAGCTGACCGAGGCTCAGGCCACCGTCGACCAGGATCCGGTCTGCCATATCCAGTACCATGCGAGAGTGTCCACCCGGCTGCATCTCCTTGCGCTGGATCGTTTGTGAACCATCGGATAACGCGACCGAGCACGATGCGGTGACCGTATCAATTGAAAGACACTTCATGACCCTGCCCGTGATCTGAAAAACCGGTATATCTCGTCAATATCACGGGTTACCGGCATCGGAGGCAGGCTGTCCAGAAACAGTTTGCCATACGATTTGGTTGAGATTCTGGAATCACAGAGGACCAGGACCCCTTTATCCTTTTCGGAGCGAATCAAACGGCCCGCTCCCTGTTTCAGGGAAATCACCGCATCAGGCACCTGGATGTCCATGAAGGGAACTCCATTATTTTCTTCACAAGCCTGCAACCTGCTTTTCAACAGCGGATTTGACGGCGGTTCAAACGGCAGTTTGTCGATAATCACACAACTCAACGCCTCGCCCTTGACATCAACACCCTCCCAAAAACTCGCAGTACCGAGCAGGATTGAGTTTTCGGTATCCAGAAACTGTTTCAGCAAGTGTTGTTTGGAAGCCCGCCCCTGCAAAAACAGCGGCCACCGGCACTTTTCCGACAGTTCCTGATGAACCCGCTGCATCATTGCATGACTGGTGAACAGGCAGAAGGCGCGTCCAGAACTGGCATTGGTTACATCCATGATGACATCAACCAGCGCATGACAAAAATCCATGTCGCGCGGGTCGGGCAGGTTTTTCGGCAGATACAGCAGGGAATTAGCCTGGAAGTTGTATGGGCTTTCCCAGCAATGCGTCTCGGCTTCGTGAAGTCCTAGCTGACCACAGAATGAAGAAAAGTCGTCCCCTACGGCGAGAGTGGCAGAGGTGAATATCCAGGAAACCTCCGGTCTTGATAAAAACCGGTCGAAGTGCTTGCCGACATTCAACGGAGAAACATTGAGCCGGAAAAAGCTCTTGCCGGTTTCCAGCCAACAGACACTGTCTCTTTCCCGGTCCTCCCGCCAGACTTCCAGTTGACCGATGATGCGTACAGCCCGACTGTAACATTTGCTTAAGGCTTCGCCGGCTGGCGCCGCCACCTCCAGCGCGTCAACAAGCTCCGACAGACAATCATACAATGGCATCCAGACCTGGTCGAACCGATTGCATGTCAGGTCGGCGAGGGTGCCGGATTCGATTTTGAGTGTTTCGCAGTATCGCTGGAATTGTTTGATCCGGCTTACAACCGGGGCGGTGACCTCCCGGAGATTGACCGCACTTTTCTCATCCTGTTCCGCCACCAGTATGTCTGTGATCAAATCCTTAAGCTGGAAACTGGAGACAGAATGTCCAAAGAACCGGGTGGCGGTATCAGCCACCGTATGCGCCTCATCCAGTATAACCGCCTCATGGTCAGGCAGAAGCTCGCCAAAGCCTTCTGTCCTCAATGTAATGTCCGAGAAGAACAAGTGATGGTTGACCACCACGATATGCGCCTTGAGCGCCTGTTGCCTGGCCTGGTTGACGAAACACCGGCTGAAGTCCGGGCACTTCCCGCCCAGACAGTTCTCGGCGGTTGAGGTCACTTTCGACCAGACACGGGAACTCTCACTGATTCCGGTAACCTCGGCAATATCCCCGGTCACGGTGCGATTCGACCAGTCATCCAGGGCATCGTAGGCCAGCTGGTCGGTTCGTCCAATCAGGTCACCTTGCTGACTGTTCAGCTTCAACCGATACCGGCACAGGTAATTCGAACGTCCTTTCAGGAGAACCGCATTGACCTGCGTATCCAGCGTCTCAAGTACGGTGGGCAGGTCGCGGAAGAAAATCTGTTCCTGCAGGTGCCTGGTTCCGGTTGATATAATCGTCCGTTTGCCGCTTTTAATCACCGGGATCAAGTAAGCGAACGTCTTGCCAGTACCGGTGCCCGACTCAACCACCAGATTACCGCCGTAGCGCAGCGCGGATTCCACCTCAAACGCCATTTCCTGTTGAGCTCTTCGAGGCGTGAATCCCGGAAGATTGCGGTGGAATACCCCGTCCTTGCCCAGTGTCTTGTGTACGCCTGCCATCAGTCGAGCCTACGGCGGTGATTGATTCAAGCCGGCAACCCCGGCATCGTCAGGCGGGTTTCAGGGAACCAGTTCATCAAAGAATGACTTTATCTTGTCCGACCATGACTCAGTACGTGGAGAATGTTTGTTACCATTTTTCTCCAGGCTGTCCCCGAAATCCTGCAACAACGCTTTTTGTTTCCGGGTCAGGTTGACCGGGGTTTCAACAACAGCCCGGCAATACAAGTCTCCCTGATTGCCCGTCCGAACATTACGGACTCCCTTGCCTTTCAACCGAAACACCTTGCCAGACTGACTTTCCGGCGGGATTCTCAAATTACCCCGACCAGACAGAGTGGGGATTTCCAGTTCCCCGCCCAGTGCCATCACTAAAAAGCTGGCGGGCACCTCACAATACAGATCGTCATCACGCCGCTCGAATATTTCGTGTTTCTTCAGTCGAACCTGGACATACAAGTCCCCCGGAGAAGTGCCCGGACCGGCACTTTCACCCTCACCCGACAATCTGATCTGGTCATCATTATCCACTCCGGCCGGAATCTTCACAGAAAGCGTCTTTTCCTCCCTGACCAGACCCTGACCGTGACAGGATGAACAGAGATCCGTGATCACCTGACCCTGACCCTTGCAGGCCGAACAGGTCTGCTGAACAGAGAAAAAGCCCTGCTGCATCCGGACCTGACCCTGACCGCCACAGGTCTGGCAGGTCTTCGCTGAAGAACCCGGACGCGAACCCGAGCCCTTGCAGGTGGCGCAATCCGACATTCTGGGAACGCGGATCTGTTTCTCGACCCCGTTGACCGCCTCTTCCAACGTCAAGTTGAGGCGAAATCGTAAATCCGATCCGCGACTGTGCCGTCGTCCGCCAGCCGTACCGAAAATATCACCGAAAATATCACCGAAAATATCACCAACCCCGCCAGCGCCAGTGGCTCCCGCACCACTTGACGGGTCTACGCCAGCATGTCCGAACTGGTCATAAGCAGCCCGTTTGCGGGGGTCGGAAAGTACACTCCAGGCCTCCTGTACCTCTTTGAATCTGGTTTCCGACTGCTCACTGTTCTGGTTGCGGTCCGGATGATATTTCATGGCCAGCTTGCGATAGGCCTTCTTCATATCCGGCTCACTGGCCGTCCGCTCCACTCCCAGGATTTCGTAATAGTCTCTTTTCGACATCGTTTATTCCATGCCTTAACACCATGCAAAAGCCAGGATTACCACCTTGCGCTTCGACCGCATTTCAGTGAGATACCGCCTCCGGTGGATTCTGTTACTTCTGCAAATCGGTGCGCTCAGGGTTTCTTTTTATCGTCATCAATTTCTTCAAACTCAGCATCGACGACATCATCCCCCGCATCCCGCTGGTTCGACTCACCCGCAGCATCGCCACCGCCATCGCCGGTGCTGTCAGCCTGGGCGTACATTTGCTCTGCGAGCTTGTAACTGACCTGCGACAGGGCTTCAGATTTGGATTTGATTGCCTCGAGGTCATCCTCTTTCAATGCCTCTTCAAGCTCGCCAATGGCCGATTCAATGCCCTGCTTCTCACTCTCATCAACCTTGTCACCCAGTTCTTCCAGAGATTTCCTGACGCCGTGAACCAGCGCTTCGCCCTGATTGCGAGCATCCACCAGTTCCCGCGCCTTTTTATCCTCTTCGGCGTGCTCCTCAGCATCGCGAACCATGTTTTCGATCTCATCATCAGACAGGCCGGAGCTGGATTTGATCACGATCTTGTTTTGCTTGCCGGTAGCCTTGTCCCTGGCGGAAACATGCAGTATGCCGTTGGAGTCGATATCGAACGAAACCTCGATCTGGGGTACGCCGCGGCGCGCCGGGGGTATCTCGGTCAGGTCGAAACGACCGAGGGATTTGTTGCCACTGGCAATCTCCCGCTCCCCCTGCAGCACATGCACCGTAACCGCATTCTGGTTGTCCTCCGCAGTCGAGAATACCTGACTGGCGTTGGTCGGGATGGTGGTATTCTTTTCCACCAGCTTCGTCATCACTCCGCCCAGGGTTTCAATACCCAGAGAGAGCGGCGTCACATCCAGCAGCAGCACGTCCTTGACATCTCCGCCGAGCACTCCACCCTGAATGGCGGCGCCCATGGCGACGGCTTCGTCCGGGTTGACATCCCGCCGCGCTTCCTTGCCGAAAAAGTTCTCTACAACCTCATGCACCTTCGGCATTCTGGTCTGTCCGCCCACCAGAATCACGTCATTGATCTCAGAGATTTTGATACCGGCATCCTGGAGTGCAGTCCTGCAGGGGCCCAGCGTCCGCTTCAGCAGATCATCAATCAGGGATTCCAGTTTTGCCCTGGACAGCTTCATGTTCAAGTGCTTGGGGCCACTCGCGTCCGCCGTAATGTAAGGCAGGTTGACCTCAGTCTGGGAGCTGGAGGACAACTCGATTTTGGCTTTTTCCGCGCCTTCCTTGAGACGTTGCATCGCCAGCGGGTCACCGCGCAGATTCATACCCTGATCCTTCTGGAATTCATCCGCCAGATAATCAATCAACCGACGGTCGAAATCCTCCCCGCCGAGGAAGGTATCGCCATTGGTGGAGAGCACTTCAAACTGATACTCGCCATCCACCTCGGCGATTTCAATGACCGAAACATCAAAGGTGCCGCCACCCAGATCATAAACCACAATCTTGTGATCGCCCCTGGCCTTGTCCATACCATAGGCCAGCGCCGCCGCAGTCGGCTCATTGATGATTCTTTTCACATCCAGGCCCGCTATTTTACCAGCGTCCTTGGTCGCCTGCCTCTGGGAGTCATTGAAGTAAGCGGGCACCGTGATGACTGCCTCGGTCACTTTCTCACCCAGGTAATCTTCCGCAGTCTGTTTCATTTTCTGCAGAATCCGGGCGGATATTTCCGGAGCCGCCATTTGCCTGCCACCCGCTTCAACCCAGGCATCGCCGTTTTTTGCCTTGACAATCTTGTAAGGCATCAGGTCCAGGTCACGCTGCACCACGTCCTCATTGAATTGACGCCCGATCAGACGTTTTACCGCGAAAATGGTGTTTTCCGGGTTGGTGACCGACTGTCGTTTGGCCGATTGACCGACCAGCGCCTCATCGTCTTTGGTAAAAGCGATAACGGAAGGCGTAGTGCGATCACCTTCGCTGTTTTCAATGACCTTCGGGGTACTGCCTTCCATCACTGCCACGCAGGAGTTGGTGGTTCCCAGGTCGATACCGATAATTTTTGACATTGGTTGCTTCCTCAATAAACCTGTAACTTAAAGAACTGGCTTTTAGATATAGGGATTAATTATTCAATAACAAGTATTGGCCGGTTATTTCCCGCTGCTTTGCGCGATCACCACCATAGCCGGACGCAAAAGACGATCCTTCAACAGGAACCCTTGCTGCATCACACTTAAAATATGATCCGGCTCGACCTCGTCAGTCGGTGCCATGCTGATTGCCTGATGCAGGTCGGGATCGAATTTGACTCCGGGCGCAGCTTCCACCGCGGTGATGCCGAATTTCTCCATCGCCGTCGCAAACTGTTTCAGAGTCAGCTCCAGCCCTTCCTTCATTTTCGATACCGGCTCACTGCGGGTTCCATCCATTTCCACCTTGCTGGCCTGATCCAGGCTGTCGAGCACACCCAGCAATTCCTGTGCGAACTTCTCGATCGCATATTTCCTGGCTGCGACTATTTCATTCTGGCTGCGACGCCGAATATTCTCAACATCCGCTTTGGCTCGAACATAGCCGCTCTTCATTTCCTCGATCTGATCGTGAGCAGAAACCAGCTTTTCGATCAGGTCTTCCCGGGAGTCATCCTCAAATTCTGAAGATTCACCTCCCGCCGGAGATAAATCCGATTGTTCAGCGTCTGTGGACTCTGGATCATGGCCCGCTGTCCGGGCCGTTTCCGCCTGATCACCTGGAGAGGCACCGTTATCACCTTGCGGCTCTGAACCTTTTTCGTAATCTTGACTCATAATTCAATACAATAAGATAGGGGTTGGATCATAATATGTTGCAATATGGGGGCTGCCGACAAAAGCTCAAGGGCTGAGGCTCAAGCAAATACCCGGCTTTCGGGAAAAATCGGAGTTCCCCCGAAAAACCGCTCTCCGGAAACCTGATTTCAGATGGAAAATGACGATCCGCAACCGCAAGTGGTTGAGGCATTGGGGTTGTTGACCAGAAACCGACTCCCCATCAGATCGTCCTTATAATCAATTTCTGCCCCATCCAGATATTGCAGACTGAGCATATCGACCAATACCCGGATTCCTTCCTGTTCTATGGATATATCGTCTTCCTGACGGGCATCATCGAACTGGAAACCATACTGGAAACCGGAACATCCGCCGCCCTGTATATAAACCCGCAGCATCAGCTCAGGATTGCCCTTGGTCTCCAGCAGTTGATTAATCCGGGTCACTGCATCACGGGTGATTTTAAGATCTGATTCCATTGTCTTGCGCCAGTACGAATATACATTAACCTCAATATGGGGATTATAATATGGTTTCCATTACAAAATATACGAAAGAGCCCCTTCACATGAAACTTGATGTCGAATTTGCCAGAAAACAATTCAACCAACTATCCGATGACCCGGATTTTGTATTTTGCGCCAATGCGGGGGGCAGCTATGTGGCCAACCAGGTCAACCAGATACTGAACCAGTATAACACGCATACCCGGGTTCAGCCTTATGAACGGTACGCCACTTCAACCGCCGCCGGAGAGGCTATGGATCGAGCCATTCTCGGCTGGGCGGCGGCGCTCAACATTTCCCCGGACGAACTGACTATCGGACCATCGACCTCAAGCAATACCTATGTAATGGCTCAGGCTATCGGCGCACAGTGGAATGAAGGCGATGAAATCATCGTGACCAACCAGGATCATGAGGCCAATAACGGGGTATGGAGAAGAATGGCGCAACAGAAGAATGCCACCCTGCACGAATGGCGGGTAGACAGTCAGGATGGATTATTGAGTCCTGAAGCCCTGGTTCCCCTGCTGAGTGAAAGAACCCGATGGGTATTTTTCACGCACTGCTCCAACATTACCGGCACCAGCAACCCGGTTGCGGCCATTAGCCGTCAGATCAAGGCGTACAATCCCGCGATCAAGGTATTTATTGACGCAGTAGGCCATGCCCCCCACCAGATTTGCGATCTGAAAGCGCTGGGCGTGGACGGCTACGTTTTCAGCTTGTACAAGGTTTTCGGCCCTCACCAGAGTCTGATGTATATTAATCAGGAGATCATGGATACCCTGGCCCCGCAGTGTCATTTTTTCAATACCGCATCACCGGGCAAGTGGTTCAATCCAGCCGGGCCGCAACATGCGCAGGTCGCGGGCTGTGCCGGCGTGCTGGATTATTTCGAGGCGCTATACCGTCATCACTACGGGATACCGGATGAAGCACGGGGCGGTGCCCTGACCATGCCCCGGAAACTGCAACAAATCGGCAGCCTGTTAAGCGACCACGAAGATCAGCTGGCGGGACCCATTGTGGATTATCTGCATCACAACCGTAATGCCCGGCTGATCGGCAAAGCCCATACCCGGGATGGCGACCGGGCGCCTACCATCGCATTCAGACCCCTGCATACATCAGCGCAATCGGTATCGTCACAAATGCAGGATCAGGGGATTGGCTGCGAAAACGGCCATTTCTACGCCTGGCGTCTGATTAATGCCCTCGGCATGGACCCGGATGACGGCGTCGTCCGTATCTCTCTGGCTCACTATTCAAGCCATGAAGAAGTGCAGAAAGTGCTGGCCGCTCTCGATAGCGCACTGTCCTGACTGGAAGGTGGCACGGCTTGCTGATCGTCACGGTCGGGCGCGGTCATGCTCTGGCAGCGATTAAAAACCATATCCAGGATTACATTCGAATCGCAATCATACCATGCAGACCATCATTGGCGCGTATCCGGCAGCGGCAAGGTCGTCGTCGAATGCCCGGACGACAGCCGTATCACATTCAGCGAAACCGGATCGTGGACTGCTGAATCAGGACTCAGCCTGAACTTTTCCAATCGCTACCGATGGCACAGAACCCGGTCGGACAACATCATCCGACTGCAACATCTTCGCCAGGGTGAAACGCACCCGGTGGAACTGGTCGAATTCGTGCCACAATCCGATTCGTCCTGCGATTTATCCTGGAAAAGCTGCTCACCCCACATTTGCAACAACGACACCTACCACGCCGAAATCACCCTGAAAGAACAAGCCCTGTCGCTGAAATGGACTATATCAGGACCTGCAAAATCCGAATGGGTGCACTGCATCTATTCATAGTTCAGCCGCTGTACAACCCGGACGGATATTTACTGACAATCCTGCTGACAATTATAGTATAGTTTCAGACCTCAGTTTCACCATCGAATTTCATTTTGGACATGACCTATCGGCATATCAGATTCCCGGAAAACGGGGCAAAAGTCACAATAACAGACGGCAGACCCAGAGTGCCGGATAACCCGATTCTCGGATATGTCGAAGGCGATGGCATCGGGCCTGACATTACCTCCGCCTCATTAAGAGTCTGGGATGCCGCCGTTGACAAGGCTTATTCCGGCAAGAGAAAAGTGCACTGGTGCGAGCTGTACATGGGGGAAAAAGCAGCCGGAATTTATGAGGGAGACTATTTCCCCGCGGAAACGCTCGCAGCCATGAAAGAGCTCGTGGTATCCATAAAGGGGCCATTAACCACGCCAATCGGGGGCGGATTCCGTTCATTGAACGTATCGTTGAGACAACAGATGGATCTTTACGCCTGCGTCCGGCCGGTGCGTTACTATCGCGGCGTACCTTCTCCGCTCAAGGCGCCTCAAGATGTCGATGTCGTCATCTTCCGGGAAAACACGGAGGACGTGTACGCCGGAATCGAGTATGAAAGTGGCACGGCAGCGAACAAAAAACTGGCCCGGTTCCTGAGAGAAGAAATGGGAGCTACGTTTTTCGAGGATGCGGGGCTGGGAGTCAAACCGATCAGCGCGTTTGGCAGTAAACGCCTGGTCAGAAAAGCCATCCAGTTCGCCATTGACCATAACCGGCCAAGCGTCACTCTGGTGCACAAAGGTAATATCATGAAGTTCACGGAAGGTGCTTTTCGTAATTGGGGTTACGAGGTCGCCACACAGGAATTCCGCGATCAGATTGTGACCGAGGAGGAATTATGGGACGATTACAATGGTGAAATGCCCGCCGGCAAAGTCCTGGTCAAGGATCGCATCGCCGACATTATGTTCCAGTTGTTGCTATTACGTCCAGCCGAGTTTGATGTCATCGCGACCATGAATCTGAACGGGGACTACCTCTCTGACGCGCTGGCAGCCGAAGTCGGCGGTATCGGTATTGCTCCCGGCGCCAACATGTCAGACCGGATCGCGGTTTTTGAAGCAACCCACGGCACCGCACCCAAATACGCCAATCAAAACAAGGTCAACCCGTCCTCATTGATGTTTTCCGGCGTGATGATGTTCGAATACCTGGGATGGAATGAAGCTGCCGAACTGATCAACGAGGCGTTCCCCGCCGTGATGGACGATGGCGCCGTTACTTATGACTTCGCCCGGCTGATGGATAACGCGACCACACTTTCCACCAGCGCATTCGCCGATGCGCTAATCGCTAAAATACAGGCTTCCTGACTCGACCTTACCTGATCACATCACAAGACTTAAGCTAAAGCTCTAATACGACATGTCAAAAGGCAAAATAATTCTTATCGTCCTGATTCTGGCTGTAGCCGGCGGTATTGTCTGGCTGGGACCGGAAAAGTATCTGAACCTGGAGTTCATCAAATCAAAGCTCGATCAGCTGGTAGCCTACAAAGAGGCGAATTGGGGCTCCACCGCATTACTGTTTTCCGCGATATACATTGCAGCGACCGCAGCCTCTATTCCAGGGGCACTGGTACTCACTCTGCTGGGAGGCGCTATTTTCGGGTTTGTCGCAGGCACAGCAATCGTGCTGGTTTCAGCCACAATCGGCGCGACTCTCGCTTTTCTGGTCGCCAGATACCTGTTCGACGACCTGGTGCAGAACAAAATGGGCGAACGTGTCGGCAAAATCCGGGAAAGCTTCCGCCGGGAAGGCGCACTCTACCTGTTTTCGATGCGACTGGTTCCGGTCATTCCATTCTTCGCAATCAACCTCCTGATGGGGCTGACTTCGATAAAGACAGCCACTTTCTTCCTCGCCTCATTGATCGGAATGGCACCGGGTACGATGGTTTTCATCAATGCTGGCACACAGCTTGCCCGGCTGGATTCACTCAAAGGGCTGTTATCCCCTGCCCTGATTGCATCCTTCGTGTTACTCGCTATTTTCCCGTATATCGCCAAATATCTGCTGAAAATCATCAAAAGCAAGGTGCGAACCAATGACCACGAAATATGACGCCAACCTGATCGTGATTGGCGCCGGTAGCGGTGGGCTGGTAACCGCCTATATCGCCGCCGCCATAAAGGCCAAAGTGATCCTGATCGAGCGCGGGGATATGGGAGGAGACTGCCTGAATACTGGCTGTGTGCCCTCAAAATCATTCATCGCCTCCGCCAAACTGCTCCATGACATCCGGCATTCACAAAACCTGGGGATCCGGCAAGCCTCGGCATCATTCGATTTTGCCGACATCATGCAGCGCGTTCAAGAGGTCATCGCCTCCATCGCCCCACACGACTCGGTGGAAAGATATACCTCTCTTGGCGTGGACGTCATTCAGGGAGAAGCGCAAATCCTGTCCAGAAATTCGGTGCGGGTAAACGGCAAAACCTGGACCGCCAAATCCATCGTCCTTGCCACCGGCGCAGAACCCTTTGTGCCGCCGATACCGGGACTGGATCAGGTGGACTACTATACTTCCGATACGATATGGAACCTCCGCGAACTGCCGAAAAAACTGGTTGTTCTGGGCGGTGGCCCGATTGGCTGTGAACTGGCGCAGTGCTTCGCACGGTTCGGTAGCGAAGTCAGCCTGATAGAAGGGCAGGATCAGATTCTGATGCGCGAGGATGAAGAGTTTTCCCGGCAAATCGCCGAAACTTTTCGCGAGGAAGGCATCCGTGTATTGACCGGGCACTTCGCAACCGGAGTGGTGGTCGATGGGAACTCGAAAAAACTGGTCTGTAAAAGCGGTGATAATGAGGTCGAAATTGAATTTGACCAGATGCTGATGGCGCTGGGGCGGGCCGCCAGACTGGATGGATACGGACTGGAGAATATCAAGATTCCGGTAAGCCCTCGCCGCACTATAGAAACCAACCCGTACTTGCAGGCCGGGTATCCCGATATTTATGCAGTCGGAGATGTAACCGGGCCTTACCAGTTTACTCATGCCGCTGCCCATCAGGCGTGGTACGCCTGCGTGAATGCACTGTTCAGGCCACTCAAGAAATTCAAGGTCGACTACAGCGTATTGCCCTGGGCAACCTATACCGACCCGGAAGTCGCTCGTGTCGGGCTCAATGAGCTGGATGCCAGAGAACAGAATGTGCCGTATGAAGTGACCGAATACGACATTGGGCAACTGGATCGGGCGAAAACGGATGGGCATGCGACCGGCACTATCAAGGTATTAACCGTACCCGGAAAAGACAAAATCCTCGGCGTTACCATCGTCAGCAGACACGCCGGAGACCTGATCGCGGAGTTCGTACTGGCAATGCGCCATGGGCTGGGGATGAATAAAATTCTGGGAACGATCCACGCTTACCCGACCTGGATGGAAGCCAACAAATACGCGGCGGGGAATTGGAAAAAAGCCCATGCTCCGGCCTGGGCGTTAAACCTGTTGGAGAAATTTCATCGCTGGAGAAGATAACCGGACTATAGCGGGTTGATGCCGAAAATTCTGATTGTTGCGAACTGCCCATCCGAAAACACCCTGAAGCTGCAAACAGCGGCAGCGCGTGGATGCCGCTATGAAAAAGAGATTCCGATAGAGTTGAAAGTCCGCATCCCCTGGGACTGCGATTCCGGCGATGTGATCTGGAGTGATGGCGTAATCATCGGCACAACCGAGAATTTCGGCTATATGAGCGGCGCCATCAAGGATTTCTTTGAGCGCATCTACTATCCCTGCCTGGAAGTCACCGAGGGCAAGCCGGTCGCCCTGTATATCAAGGCCGGACTGGACGGACAGGGCGCCAAAACCAGCGTAGAAAAAATCCTGACCGGCCTGAAATGGAACCTGATTCAGCCTCCGGTGATCCTGCAAGGAAAATACCGGAATGACTTCGTCGATCAATGCGAAACATTAGGAGCCACCATGTCCGCCGGACTCGATGCGGGAATTTATTAGTCCGTCGTCCCTGAAAAACTCTGGATACAGGTATAACTATTTGAATAGAATGGATTATATTGTCTGGAAACTGTGCTAGAATCAGGCGACAGAGTCTGGTGGTCGGACAAAGGGGAATCCCATGAAATGGCAGTGTTCCAAAGAGATATTCACACCGGAAGAACTTGAAATTCTGGATGGGTATGGTGACAAGTTCAAGCAGTTGATGAATGGAGAACGGAGGCCAAAAACCGAAGCGCAAGAAAGATTCATTGAAGTATCCTATGGGAGATGTGTCCCCCAAACCGAATATGAACAGGTCTGGTGGAAATACCTCCAACGAATGAAGTTGGAACAAGACCCAAAACACCAACAAGCAATGGGAGAACGCAGGAGTATGCCGAATGATCGGGAGGACTGGAAGAAAATGAGAAATGCCGTTCGGAGCGACATGAACAGCCGTTCAAGAGGGCATGATTAGTTTTTCTGCAAGCGGTTCATGGGCAGTGAATCAATCCAGAATTATCGGCAGTTTGTGTCAGACCAAGTCTGAACTTCTACAAATAATCGGGGTTGGTTGCATTGTCACAGTTTTTAGTGGATGTGCAACTCCCGTGCTCAATATTGCAGAACCTGAAGAATCGCAACGTGTTGTGGCGAAGTCAGTTTTGGACACTGTTCAGCTTGATGCACCGCCCACCTCCATGGAATGGACTCAAGGGGCAGGGCTTGAGCGCGTTTTACCTGTAATTCGTTCTGCGGCTTTCAGTGTTTGCACACGGATGAATCTCCAGTCTACCCACTGTGACAAGGTTCAAACCTCTTCGGTCACACTCTATACCGGCGAGAAAGCTATTAATGCCTACGCGGACCAGAATGATGATATTGGTGTGTTTGCGGGATTGGTAAAAACCATGGGCAAGGATGCAGAGATTGCCGCTGTACTGGCGCACGAATTCTCCCACGTAATGCTGGGGCATGTAGAGAAAAAGACCAAGAACTCCTTAGTAGGAATGTCAGTTGCTGCCGGCCTTGCCGCAATCCTTGCTGGAACAACCGGGGCCGATCTTGAGTCTTACGGAGAAGATTGGATGCGTGTTGGCGCAAGTATCGGTCACCGCGCCTACAGCCCGGAAATGGAAATTGAATCCGACCGAATAGCCATCTACATTTTGCACGAAGCCGGGTATTCACCAACAGGCATGCGCGATGCCATTGTCAGACTATACCGGGCTAAACCAGTATCTCGAAAAAGGCGCTTCTCATCGAGTCGAGTAGGATTTCTTCAGACCCACCCAAGTAACGACCGCAGAATTGCACATATCCTGTCCGCTATCGAAGATGTTTTGGCCGGAGTTCCCCTTACAGAAAAGAATTGAGCATCAACCATCCTAATACAGCATTCAAGTACTCAAGCTAAAAATGACAATCTCATGGCCCGAGAAATAGAAAAAGCAACTACTAAGGCTTTAACGGATATTTGTGGTCCCGAACTCAAGACACCGGATTGGCTCATGCGACCAGGCCGCCTCGAATGTGGCGACCAATGGCCTTTGATTCAGGAGATATACCGTACTCTTACCGGATGTCAGCTTCCTGATCTCATGCCTCGTCGCGAACGCAGTGCTATTTCGCACTACAACATTTTATTCTTTTAGAGCGTGGAGCAACTTCCTACATCTATCCTTTGTCTCTTTTCCAACTAAGGGCGATATCTTCTCTTTGTCCGATTCTTTTTTCACAGACAGTACACTCATGAGTTGAAGAAACTGTTTTTTGTTTAATTTCTCGACATCTTCGTCAAACGCAAACTTATAAAGTGCACTTAATTCGGCCTTTTCAAACATGTCTTCTATTTCTGGACGATCATCGGAATGCAACACAAATTGGCTTGCAGGCAGAGAAAAATCTTTCATATACCGTTCTTTTTGCTTCTTCCCTTCTATATCTGAATCCAGTAGGATTTTAAATTTTGCAGCCCAGCCGATGTTTAAAGAAATCAACGTGGACAGGTTCATCTTTTTCAGTAGTAAATAACGGCACATCAAAGCGATAAAACATGTTTTTATCTGTCATTTCTCATCCTATGGATTTCGAGTTCGTTGCTAATATTTCTGGAGACTTATGCTCTTAAGGGGTGGTTTTTTGCCTCTCGTGGCAGTAATGCTATTTGAAGTTGAGCTATAGTTCCCTTTCCTCGGCCCAGCAATCGGGTCAATCGGCTCTTTCGGATAAGTCCCTTCCATTATATTTATCCTTCCCGTGCTCTTCCCCTTTACCGATCATGTAACAATCAACGCATCTCAATCCATACACAGATTATTATACGGGTTTTTATGCACTGATGGGAGCTGCTTTCGAGCGGAAAATTTGCCCCGTTTCCAGCCATATAGAAAAAATTGTTTTTTAATCGCTCCCCTGAAAGAGATTGACCAGCAATGTCCTGCCTGGTGAGAGGTAATTACTGCATCACCATCACTCCATTCCTCCTGTGTTTTTGTTGACGACTGCTGTCATAAAATGTATGATTCCTGTCATTATGGAAACAATCAAAAACCCGATCCTGCTACGAGTGCGGGATATACTGGATAAAAAGTATTTCTATAAACCAGAGTACTTTGATAACCGCACGCGACTAATCTCTCTTAGCGATGGCACGAAGGATATCTCTGAAAATGCGTTTTGCTTCGAGGTATATCCAAATGTGCCCTTCATTCTTTTTGTGGCATCTACTTACAGTCCAACAAAAGCTATCAGAGAAAAAGCTCTTAACTATGCCCTTTCTACTGAAACGATTGGAATCGTCTCATTCTTTGCTCACGATAGTGAGGATTTTGAAGTGCTCAGGAGACACTATCGAGACGGAAAATTTGAAACAATACAGAGCATTGAGTATTACTACAAAGGTTCAGCTGGTGGCGAAATGCGTGTATTCGAAGAGGGTGCTAAATACCGAGCAGGCAATACATCACAGGCTACAAGTCTCATTCCGATAACAAATAGACTGGAGAATATCTTTTTCGAAATCCATTCAGTAATGCGTGACATAGATGGGTTACATGCTGATGCAGCTCTTGAAGAATTATGTAAACTCCTTTATCTGAAATCACATTTAGAAGAGCAGGAATCACTTCTTCCAATTGTACCCGTAACCACAAAGTCCTTCGGAACAGTAGAGGAATACGCATCATACTTACGGGCACTTTACCGAGAAGCGATCAATTATGACCTACGTGTTTTCCGGTTAAAGATTCCAGAATATGAACGATCTAGAGGTGTCTTTAATCTCCCTGTCTTCCTTTCAAGTGCCGCATTGGTAAAATCCTTCCAATTAATCGAAGAGTTCTCCCTGACCTATTCCGATACTGATATTAAAGGTCGTGCCTTTCAAAAAGTATTAAGCAAGTCTGTTCGCTCTGGAATGGGGCAATACTTTACACCTGTTCAGGTATGCCAACTAATGGTGGAGATAATGGCACCCAGAAGCTCCGATTTAATCTTGGACCCATTTTGCGGTTCTGGGCACTTCCTTGCTCAATCCCTTGCTTATGTCCGGCATTCGGGCTTGAATCACATTAAAGAGTATCATGAATTCGCATTTGGAAAGCTTCATGGAATTGAAAAAAGCGACCGAATGACTCGTGTAGCAATGACGGATATGCGCTTAAGTGGGGATGGGCACTCAAATATCCGATGTACAGATGCTTTGTTGGACTTCAGAAACTACCCAGACTTGAAACCAGAAAGTTTTGATTTGATTCTGACAAATCCTCCATTCGGTTCAATTCTTGGTATTGAGGCACTTTCTGCTCTCGCAAATTTTACACTTGCAGAAGGGAGAAAGAAGGTTCCCTTGGAAATCATTGGTCTCGAAAGAGCAATCGAATTTCTTCGACCAGGCGGCAGAATTGGCATCGTATTGCCGGAGAGTATCTTCACTGCGGATTCATGCAAACATGTTCGAGCATGGCTATTAAACAAGTTGACTATAAGAATCATTATTGACCTGCCAAACGAAACATTCGCTCCCTTTGGGGCGAATGTGCGTAGCGGTATACTGTTTGGGAAGAAGTTGCGACCTGGAGAAGATGTGCCGAAAAACAACAAGGTATGTATGATTCGAATTGACAATCTCGGCTATGATGCATCCGGGCGAGAATTAAAGGAATCAGAAGTGGCAAAGGCCACCAAGATGGCAAAAAAGTTTTTGCAAACGAGAGGCTGGTAAATGAAAGCGAGAACAATCCCAATTACTGATTTAATTGAAATGGGGAAATGGAGAGCTGATCTTCATGTGCATTTGGATTCACAAATAACATCAGAGAGATTCGATTTAATTCCTCTAAGTGAAGTCGTAACTGAATCGAAAGTCTCAAAAAACCCGAGCGATGTAACCACAGAAGAGTTTTATTATGTAGGACTTGAACATGTAGAGCCTATTACTGGAGAACTCCAGGAAATATCAATCGTGACATGTGAACAAATTCGTTCAAGGTCAAAGGTATTTAAACGAGGAGATATTCTTTATGGACGCCTAAGACCTTACTTGAAAAAATCCCTATATGTGGAACCGCCTTATACCACCGGACTATGTTCAACGGAATTTATTATCCTGATGGCAAAACCCGAATTCATATTGCCCTTATTTCTTCGAGAGCTTCTAGTTTCCGCCCCCGTGACCGAGCTTGTAACAAGAATGCAGTCAGGTGCCGCCTTACCCCGAATTTCCTCTAAGGACTTGCTGAGTATAAGGATACCAGTTCCACCGTTAAGTATTCAGAAAGAGTGTGTATCCAGAATAACACATTCCAGAAATAAAAGACGTGAACTGCTCTCAAAGATAAATACTCTGTCCGCTGAAGGGCAAAAGATCATCTCAGAAGTATTTGCTTGATTTTTTGGCTGATCTATTTTATTGCTTTAGCGACTCTCGGGAAATTTCTAGCCATAAAATCAATATATCGTGCCTTTGTTGGATCAGACTTATACTCACTCTTCAAGCGGGCCTTTCCATCACTTCCACGAGAACCAAGCATCCGCAACATACCGCCGAAATTTGCAGCATAAGATACGTTTAGCCCTTTAGATGCCTCTGGACCTGATCGTCGTTCGCGAACACCTGACGCATTCAATGGCTCGCCAACATGGAAACATTCTCGTATATCACAGCGGTCTGGGCAGTGATTCTCCTGTACAAAACTCCCGCCTCGTTCAACATGCAAGACATCTCTCATTTCCGCGATAGGCAATGCATAACCAACAAAATAATCAAGGATAGCAGGACAAACATTCTTGGGCCGACCAATTACTGGCATCCAATCCCACAAAAAGACAGCAAGTAGCTCGTTATCTGTCAGTTCATGTTGAAGCTGATCAAAATGAGCCTTTGATTCATCCGCTGATGCAATCATTGATTTCACTTCAACGCGAAAAAGTTCACCTTCCTTGGTTTCCGGACCCCAATTTTCATCTCTTAAAATACAAGCAAAGTCATTGTACTCATGGCCATAAATCCAGCCCAACTCATATGGGAGAGTTGCCTCTTGCCTGAAAACATGGTTCAAGTGGAACCCCCATAGTGCTTCGACAATACTACCCATGCCGCTTCCAATTCTCCCACCTCGGGTATGAAACACCTGTTTCGTGAATGTATTGACTGCATCAACTGCGGTATGCGTACACGTAATAATTTTGACAGTGGCAGAATGCGCCAAAATTTGTCTACTGTTTTCCATCTATATTTTTATATTGAATATCATGTTGTAACACCTTTGCCAAGGGATGGTGGAAACCGGAGGCCGTTCATGATATGGGTAAATCTCGTACAGACACATAGGGGTTACCCGTCTCCGCCGCTCTCCTGACCTTAGCTTCCAAGACTTCAACGATGGACAACCTCAACTTCAAAATTTCGGATAAGTCTAACCCACTCATACATACGGTACGCTTACCTCTACCAAAAGCAGTGAGACCTGCCTCGGCAAACCCACTATTACTGACAAAAAACCCTCGAGACCAAGGAGCCTTCTCTCCGAGTTTCCCTTCGAATGTGTGTAAATCATTCGCTCCAATTGGGGGGTTTTGCCACTTTGCTTCTAACAAATATGTATCATTATTCATCACAAAACTACCATCAATTTGTTCACCTTTGAGGCGGAATGAGGCACGGGCTGAAAGATTATAGGCATCAAACAAATCTTTTAAAAAACGCTCAAATTCGTACCCACGCTTATGAGGCGGCAAATCAGTGAGGCTGAGCAAGCGTGATGTAAGTCTCTCTGAAATGCCTTTATCAATTTGAGATTCCGTCTCACTACTTTGTTTAGACTCAATAACATCAGAAACACCTCCCAATCTATCCAGTATTTGTCGAATCAGGCTCTTTGCAGAATCCGGGATGGGAGAATCAGAATGTACCTCCCACCCATCAAGAAGTCCTTCCAGAAGTAATCGTAGCTGCTCATCTGTCGCAATCTTCCAAAATGCTCGCATCCGATTTGCCTTTGATCCAGTTTCGAGTTCGTAACACGAATCATAAATCTGAATCCCTACCACTTCGTTAAAGAATTCCTCAAAAGTACGATTGCTGAAGTTGAGCACATAACCATTTTCCATCCCTAACTCGCGTTCGAGTTTTTGTTTCTCAAGATATATCAGGCCAACCACTTCTTTTGCCGATCATTAGTTATAAAGTCATTCTGCTTGTGAAGAAGTTGAACAGCTGAGAACTCCCCTACTTCGCCAGTGATGCCAAGAGGTTTACCAGTGATTTCTCGGTACTCTCGCGCTAATATCTTCGCTTCTTTCAAAACCTCGGCGATCTTGTTCATTTTTTCATGGCACATGACACTAAAATAACAGAATTATCGCTTTCTATCCAGACACCGCATTTTGACCGCAGTCAATAAATGAGGGGTTGCGATCGCTTCCACCTGATTCATATCAGCGATCGTGCGGGCCAGCTTGAGGATGCGGTGATAACTGCGAGCCGACATATTGAATCGGCTCAGGACACGTTCAAGCAGGGCATACCCTTCCTCATCCAGAACACAGAATTGATCAATCTCGGCAGTAGATAACCGGCTGTTCAGCTTGCCCTGTCGGCGGTATTGTATGGCGCGGGTCTCAATCACTCTTTCGCGTATGCTGGCGCTGCCCTCCTCCGGGTCGCGTTGGGCGCGTAACTGATTATACGGAACCTTGGCCACGTTGATCTGCATGTCGATTCGATCCAGTAGTGGCCCGGAGAGCTTTCCCAGATAACGGCTGACCTGTTCGGGAGTGCATCTGCAATCCCCTTCCGGATCTCCCAGATAGCCGCATTTGCATGGATTCGCGGCGCCGACAAAAATAAAACGGGACTGGAATCGGAGCTGCAACGCGGCCCGCGATATATTCACGTAGCCCGCCTCCAGAGGCTCTCTCAGCAAGTCCAGGGATTGTTGGCCAAACTCGGTGAGTTCATCAAGGAACAAAACCCCGTTGTGAGCGCGGGATATTTCCCCCGGTTTCGGGATAGAACCACCGCCGATCAGAGCCGCACCGGACGCGCTGTGATGAGGCGCGCGAAAAGGCCGAGTCAACCAGTCGCCGGAGTCCCAGTCTTTTTCCACCAGTGAGTTAATTGCCGCCGTTTCCAGCCCCTCATCTTCCGTCATGCCCGGCAATATACCCGGCAAACGCAGGGCCAGCATGGTTTTACCCGTCCCGGGAGAACCCATCATGAGTATACTGTGCGCGCCGGAGGCGGCTACTTCCAACCCGTATTTGGAGAATGCCTGCCCGACTACTTCACTCATATCCGGATAAACCGTATCTCCTTGCACGCTCACAGGAGATACCGCCCGAAATTCACCCGTACCCTCCAGAATATGCACCAACTCTCGCAAGCTCTCCACCCCATGAACCCGTATTCCGGTCACCAAACCCGCCTGACTCGCGCTGTTACGGGGCAATATCAGGCTGTGCCCGGTATCCCGGAGCGAAAGGGCTGCTACCAAACCGCCCTTGATGTCCCGCAATCCGCCACTCAGCGCCAACTCACCCAGGAACACTTTGTCTGCAAGCGCTCCCTTGTCCAGCTGACCGGAGGCGGCGAGCACTCCCAGCGCGATCGGCAAATCAAACCGCCCCCCTTCCTTAGGCAGATCCGCCGGTGCCAGATTGACCGATATGCGCTTGCTGGGGAAGTCAAAATCTGAATTAAGGATGGCACAACGCACCCGGTCCCGACTCTCCTTGACCGCAGTTTCCGGTAATCCGACGATGGAAAAAGACGGCAGTCCACGTGACAAATGAACCTCGACCGTGACTTCCGGCGCCAGGGTTCCAACCTGGGCGCGGCTACTTACGATGGCAAGTGACATTCCCTTTCTTCATTTTTCAATCCTGACAAGTACGCTTCAATCCACGGCTGCAGAGCATCGTGAACTACATTTTCTCTTCCAGCTGTTTCACCCGTTTTTCCAGTTCCACTAGTCTTTCCCTCGTTCTTTTCAATATCTTTTGCTGGATTTCAAACTGCTCCCGGGTAACCAGATTCATTTTTTCGAGATTACTTCTGATCACAGCATCTATATTATTTTTCACATCCTCCTTAAGTTCAGGAGGGAGAACAGACTGGATCGCAGTCCTGAGTTTATCTTTCATTATGACTCACCTCTTAAAATCAGGTCATCTGCAACATACTCGATATGCGAGCTATCGCGCAGTTGGGCAAACCAAATTTGATAAAGCTCTTTAGCCTTGCGTTTGAAAACCTCGGCCTGTGCATCTTTACGCACCAGATCATGGGCAATGTCTTTCTCCCTTCTGTCCAGCACTTCGAGCAGATGATAGCCATAAGGCGACCGGATCGGTTCGCTCACCTGATTCAGCTTGAGATCCAGCGAAAGCTGCTCCAGCCGGGGCACTATTTCCCCCGGATTAACCCAACCGAGCATGCCACCCTCCATTGCACTTGCAGGATCATCAGAATTCAAGCGGGCCAGCCGGGAGAAATCCTCTCCCTGCACAAGCTCCTGCCGGATACCATCCAGCAACTCAATGGCTTCTTCATCCGTCAGGTCCCTGTGCAAGGGCTGAATCAGGATATGACGGAGTAACTGCTGAGTGACGATTTGCTGATCACCATCCCGGGCATGGAGGCTCAGAATATGAAATCCGTTGGAACTCTCCAAAACATCCGAATACTGTCCTGCATCGAGGTCGCGTAGCGCGTCCACAAAGAGCTCAGGCAACTGATCTTCCTTAAACCACCCCAGATATCCGCCTTCTTCCCGGCCCTCACCATCTGAATAGTTTTTGACTGCATCTGCAAAAGAATGGCCGTTAATCAGGGACTGGTGGATTTCATCGACAGTGGCTCTGGTTTCTTCGATTTCAGCTTCCGATTTCCCGGAGATCGACACCAGCAAATGAGATATTTCATACGACTCGTTGCTTGTATACAAGTCCTTGTGAGCCTGCAAATGATAATCAACCTCCTGATCGGATACGGTTACCCGTGAATTCACCGACAAATCAACCAGCTTTCTCACCAGCTGCTGTTCGGCCATACTACGCCGGAAATCGGTTGGAGATATGCCGAGATCACTGAGTTCCTGCAACAGCTGTTCCACCGACAGCTGGTTCTGTTCCGCCAGGGCATCGAGAATCTGGTCAACCTCCTGATCACTGACCGAAAGCCCGCGGGCAACAGCAACCTGAACTTGCAGGCGTTCGTCTATCAGAGCCTCCAGAATAACCGGATTGATTCTGGCAACATCCTCTGGCACCTCTTGTGGGGACCGTAAACTCTCTCGTTGATGGCGAATCCGGTATTCAGAAAGCATGATCGGCTCATCGTTAATGATGGCAATTACCTGGTCCAGGTCCGTTGTAACCGCCTGTACCGCAAAAATCGGGCAGATTGCAACGACAAATATGAAAACCCTGATCCTGTTTGTTAATTTCATCCGTCACCACTCTGAAGTAGATATTTTACCCAGGTCGTCCAACTCAAAAACGACCATGAAACGATCTTCCAGCTGTCCACGTCCATCGGGATAGCGCTGAACCTCCACTCTGGCCGCCCAGCAACACCCATCGTAGGTAATGCCAACAGTAGCCGATCTCAATTCATTCTGACGCAGAGTGTATCGCATATCCGAGTCAAGTTGCCATCGACCGCTCACCGGCAGGTCGAAATTCAGATTCAAGTCCTCACGGATGTCCTCGGTCTGACTATAGCCGAACGACACATTCCGTCTTCGACTATGGTCATAATCCGCCGAAACAGCCAGGTATTCCAACTCATATTGCTCGGCACTCCATCGTGTAAACCCGCGCACGCTCCAGTCCTCATTCAGGCTGGCCGTTGATTCAGCCAGAAAATCAGAGCGGCTCCCGGTTTGGGTGACACTATCCGCAGAAAGCCCCACCTCCCGGTCATCCAGATAGTACACCTGACCCAGGTTGAGCCTGAATCTCTCCTTTCCGGTCTCATCCTCCACAATCCGGCTGGTCAAACCCAGTGAAACCTGATGAGTATCTCCCACACGGTCACCACCGAAAAAACGATTCTCCCGGAAAAAGTGAGAAAAACTGCTCATGGAACCGAGGCCGGTATCAAAATCCGGGAAGTTTTCCTGCTCAAGCCTCGCAGGAATGTTCACGTAAAACAGTCTCGGCTCCAGAGTCTGCATATAGCGGTTGTCGTTGCGACTTATAAAACGCTCGAAAACCAGATTGCCGTCCATACTGAAAACCGGGACAACCACCGCAGGAGAAGTATCTCCGGTCGGATTGTTTGTAAGGTTATAACGTATTGAATGAAGCGAGAGCGCAGGCGTTAAATCACCATAAACCCGCTGCATCGGCAGACTCAGGCGTGGTTCGACTCGCAACCGTGAGCCATCCACACGGGTAATATCGTCATGCACATAATGGGTATATTCCGACTCAATCCCAAACCTGAATGGACCCATATCCCTTTCTCTCAACTCCAGTTGAGCTTCCGGCAATCTTTCATAAGGCTGGCCACGAGCACTGACATTATCATTGACTCGCTTATAGGCGGAGGCTTGCATTTCAAATTTTATGTCATCTCCAGAATACTCCAAATCCGCTTTTTGCAAGATCCATGTTGTACCGGTTACATTGACATCGCTTGAAAAGTCATACAAATACCGATTATCGGAAACATCCTGAAAATCAAGCTCCAGATCCCAGTTTTCACCAATCCGGCTTTCATGATCAATGCGGGACGCATGACGGTCCTCACCGTCGAAAACATCATCAGAAGGCAGAAATTCGCCACGGATACTACCCCTGGAGTTCTCCGTCAGATAACGATATTCGCCGTAAAGCTGGATGCCTCTGTTAGCGAAACGCCGCGGCGTAACTGTAGCATCGAACTGCGGAGCGATATTGATATAGTAAGGTAATTCCAGTGTAAGCCCGGATTTTTGATCATAGCCATAGCCGGGAAACAGAAACCCGGTTTTACGGCGGTCATCAATTGGAAAGGACATGACTGGCAAATAGAAAACCGGAACTTTCTTGAACTTGACCATCATCGACCGACCCGTGCCGGTTCCCTTGACATGATCCAGTTGAACCCGCTTTGCGACCAACTCCACACTTCTGTCACCCTCCTCACAATTCGTCAGGACGACATCGTGCAACAACTGATAATCCCCACCGTCGAACTCAATGCCGGATGCGGTGGCTCTGGCCCTGACATGAGAAACCGAACCCTGGTCCGAGGTGCTACCGTCTGCCTCCCGCACTGTCGGGCCCTTATTGGTAAATGGTGCGAACAGTGAATAATCTTCCACGAAACGGGTATGTTGACGACTGATAAGAGCCGGGTGGGAATCAACAAACCGGATACGCGCATCACGCATCGACCCGGAAAAGGCAATGACATCCAGCGCAACGGATTCTGATTTCAGCTCATCCCCGTTGGGGGTATACAGCCTTACGTTTCCTTCCGCTTCCAGCAAATCGGTCTCTTTATTATAGATAGCCCGGTCCGCAAACAGGCCCTGCCGGTCACGGATAACCTGAACGTCTCCATCAAGCTGGACTCTGCCATCGCCCAATGTGTGCATTACATCCGCTTCAGCACCTACCTGGCCGTGCTGCCCGGCGGCTGGCGGATTTCTCAGCACGGACGGAATCTCCAGGGTATCTGTCCGGCAAGTACTGTAGTCTGCGAACCCCAGCCCCTGCTGGCTGGATTGCGCTATAGCCAACGGCGCAACGGCGCAACCAACAGCAACCGTGACGGCGAATAATCCGATTTTGACCTGGGAATTGATTGTGGGATACATTTACTGGCTCATGAGCCGAAGATCAACCTGCCGCAATTATAGAGTTTCAAGCGTTTATAATCCAACGACAAGCGTCCAAAAGCCCCACCAATTGCCCATGACCCTGTATCCTGTATCCCGAACATCGCCACAACACAGTACTCGTCTGTACGTACCGGCGTTATTACCGGAAAGAACCTAGTGGACGCGATGATTCTGGCCGCAGGCCGCGGGCAACGCATGCGCCCCCTGACAGATACCCTGCCCAAGCCACTTCTGCCGGTCGGCGATTGCCCGTTGATCGAACATCATATCCGGAAACTGGCGAAAGCGGGCTTCGTGAAATGTATGATCAATGTTTCCTGGCTACCTGAATTAATCCTCGACTATCTGGGTGATGGCAGTCAATTCGGCATCGACATACGATATTCTATCGAGGCGGGCGGGGCGCTGGGAACGGCCGGGGGAATCGCACACGCGCTGGGCAGCATCGAAGGCAACGAACTGCTGGTAATCAACGGCGACATCTTCACCGACATTGACTTCACCAGACTGGCCCTGCCGCAGGGTTCATCGGCGCATCTGATACTGGTGGATAATCCGACCCATCACCCGCAGGGTGATTTTTGTCTGGAAGGAAGCCGCATTAAAGGAATAGGTAAAAACTCCAACCCGACCTACACATTTTCCGGGATCGGAATGTACCGCAGAGAGATTTTCGAAGCCTTGCCTGCGGGCAGCAAAATGGAACTCAAAACCATCTTCGACAGACTAATAAGCGAAGACGCGATGACCGGGGAACATACCCGTTCAATGTGGATAGATGTCGGTGACCCGGAGCGCCTCCGGCAGACCAAGGAAATGACGGGGTAATAACGGTTACCTTCAGGCTGATCCGTCGGCATGCCTCATGGTGTGCCTCATGCTTTACATGCACTGACAATGTTGTTAAGTTTTATTACCTGATTTCATGTCAATTAATCAGGGATTCCTCAAAATATATAAACTGCATCCAAAACTTACGTATTAAGGAGCGAGAAAGTAATGACCGATTCGACCCACAGGGAAAAATCACGCGGCGCTTGTCTTGACGATAAAGCGAGCAGTGAACTCGAGATGACCCCTGAACTGATGCTTGATCTCGCGCGCCGGGCGACCGAGTTGCTGGTGGATCGTATCAAGAGTCTGCCGGAAGAAAGCTCCTGGGACGGGGACTTTCGGAAGTCACTCGAGGTTGGGCTACGGGAGGAACCGCCCGAGGAAGGCAACGCCCCTGCCGAGGTCATCGAGAGGGTGGCCCATGAAGTGCTTCCGT
Source organism: Arenicellales bacterium (assembly GCA_965116335.1). Classification (GTDB taxonomy): domain Bacteria; phylum Pseudomonadota; class Gammaproteobacteria; order Arenicellales; family Poriferihabitantaceae. The sequence continues at coordinate 2,365,422 of OZ220677.1, read as the reverse complement.
TCGCGGGACGCCTGGATCATCCCCGTTGCTTCTCGTTCGTTCCCTCCGCGCCTACCTGGCCAGGGGTGCTGGCCGACTTCATCGCCGCCGGATACAATTTCAACGTCTGTACCTGGCTGGTTGCCAGTGGTCCGAGTCAACTCGAACTCGTGGTCATCGACTGGTTCCGACGCTGGGTCGGCTATCCGAAGGGCGCGGGCGGATTGATGACCAGTGGCGGTTCGGCGGCTGCCGTCAACGCATTCGTCGCGGCACGGGAATCGGCGGGCAATCCCGCGCGTCCGACCGCGTACATGAGCGACCAGAGCCACAGCGCACAGATCCGCGCCGCGAGGATCGTCGGTGTCCGCCCCGAGTGCATCCGTCTCATTCCCATTGACGAAAGCTGCCGCCTGGACATGGATGCGCTCGTTCGTGCCGTCGCCGATGACCGCGCAGCCGGATATACCCCCATGGTGATCTGCGCCAACGCCGGCGCCACCAGCAACGGCGCCATTGATCCGCTCCCGGAAATGGCCGACTTCTGCGAAGTCGAAGGCATCTGGCTGCACACCGATGCCGCGTACGGCGGCTTCGCGATGTTGACCGACCAAGGCAGGAAGCTCATGCATGGCATTGAGCGTTCGGATTCTATCGGTCTGGACGGGCACAAGTGGCTTTTTCAGCCCTATGAAGCCGGCGGCCTGCTGGTGAAGGATATAAGTACCCTGGAGGACGCGTTCGCTGTCCACCACGATGCCCTCCAGGATACGATCTGGGGAGAAACCCATCCCAACTTTTCAGACCGGAGTCTGCAACTGAGCCGGGGGTTTCGAGCGCTGAAGATCTGGATGTCGGTCCAGACGTTCGGCGTGGCTGCATTCCGGCGTGCCATTTCCAGGGCTATGGCGCTGGCCGCGAAGGCCGGAGAGTTGACTCAGGAGAGTCCGACCCTGGAGTTACTGGCTCCTGTATCGTTGGGGATCGTATGTTTCCGAATCAACCCCACGGATGCCATGGTTGACGAGCAAACTCTGCATGCTGTCAACAGGGCGGCGCTCGCTCGCGTGCTCTGGGAAGACCGGGCGTGGATATCCTCGACAATGGTTGAAAGTAAATTCTCCCTCCGATTCTGCATCATCAATCACAACACGACCTGGAACGACGTACGTGAGACCCTGGAGTTCATCGAGCGGGTCGGGAAGGAAGAATTGTCGAAATCAAGCGACTGAAGCCTGAATACTCAACCACCGTGACCAAACAGGCCGGGAGCTTGAGGTAATGCCATCTTTCAATTGAACGTGTCCAGACAAACCTTTTATTTGATTTGCTCGCTCAACTGGTGATAGTGTCGGTTCACCGTTTGGTGAGCTTTGGGCCAACGTATACAACATAAGTCGGGCAGCCGAATTTGATGGGCCAAGAAAAGTGCAGCCGAATTAGGCTGTGATTCTCCTTACCATGCCATGTACAGAATAACTCCTCTCCGGGATTATCAGGATGGGGAAAGGTCAGCTTTTGCTGGAAACGATTTTTTTCGGTATCCGATGAGTCGGAGAATCGCGCTTTTGCCCCTGCAAAGTATTCTTGTTGTATCTGGTGACCGTCTTGAGTGCGATCACCCTTGTTATTAAATGCGCGTGTGAACCGATCCAGAATACCAAGCAATTCGAGAATGCGGTCTGAGGTGCTTTTAGAGAATGGCACCCCTTTGAGAAACTCGAAGCAGTTGCTTGCGAATGTCAAATCCGTAAATCGGTCAATAGATACATCTGCCAATCCGTTCCACGAGTGAATTGGTGGTAGTACACCGCGGAGTCTTGCTTTCAGTTCGGCTGCAGACCACCAATTTCCAATATCTATATTCCGAATCTCTGACCCTTCCAAATTCAGGCACCAAGTCACCTTCACAGGTGAGTAACTCCACTCGGATGGCGCAGTGCTGACCAAACCACACTCGTACCCATGAAACGCTCGAAATGCCGCCTCTCCAACCGCAGAATCCGTGACGATTTCTTTTTGGCATATCAGATAGTCATCTTTTCCATGCTGGCGGATTTCATCACTATCCCAGTATAGTTGCATGCTCAGCCAACTCATTATGGCGCGTTTCTCGTTACTCTCGATATATCCAAAGGCTTGTTGCATGGGTATGCCCTGAATTGGCTCATCCATCCAGATAGCTTGATGTATATACACCTTATGATTGGCGTATTGTGCAACATCGCGCAGCATTTTGACCAACTGGACAAACGCAGTTGAAAAAGACCGTGAGTCGTGAAACTGGTGACGTATGGACAGGTCGTTAACGAATAATTCCACGTCAGTCCCAACCAGCAAAATAGCTCATATCCTTATCAAACTGATCGAAGAATCCCTCCGGCCAACTGTCGATGTTACCCTCTGCATCCAGAGCCAAAAATTCCACTTGGGGAAGGCCATCCTCAACAGTATCACGTCGTGGTCGGAAAAAATGCAGTGCAGCATCATCTCTGGATAGCGTGTTGTCCTTGACAGCTCGCCGGATTCCATTCAGCACATGATCACTATGTGTCTCAATTATGACCTGCACACCAGCCGAAGCGACCCTGGCCAGAAATTTCCCCATCGCTGCCTGCCCGGCAGGGTGAAGATGTACTTCAGGGTTTTCGATCAACAGCAGGTCGTTACGGTCCGCAGACAAGGCTGCCACCACAATGGGTAGAACCTGTGTCAGCCCAAATCCGGTATGAACGGGGCGGTGGAAATTCGTATCGCTGGACATTCGAATCCCCAGCGTTACAGCATTTGCACGTGTGATTTCACCGACTTCTAATACACATCTCGGAAAAAAATGTTTCATCCATGCTTCCACCTGCTTGAACCGAACAGGCGGAACATCCGGGTCAATCAGGCTCCCCGGTGACACACGAACATCACGGCCAGAGTGAAGAACGCTGACGGTGTGCTCTCCTCGTGGGCCGACAACTGGCGTGAGTTGTGGATCGTCCAGTTTGTAGTATTCACGCGGCCCCAACCTTTCGGCAGTCAGGTAGGTAAGCCCGCGCAGACGATCAGTCAGTGAGTGAGGAGAGTATGAAGCAGGCAGCAGATATTTAAGCCCTTCTGACTCGTCTCCCCACCAATCATCGACACTGGCACCGTCCATGTGGATATGTCTCACTCTCATAGACATCCCACTACGTTCTCCCGAAAACTCCCATTGTATATATGCTTCTTCCGTCGTAAGTGCGATTTCACAACTGTGCCGTCCGTGTACCTGATCAATCACGTCCGATGAAGTGCCGAGTTCGACCGTGTTTCCATTTAGCATCAGGCGTGAAGACCATTCATGTTCGCGCATTGTTTGATGCAGGAGAGCAAGTGCTTGCAATACCGACGATTTCCCGGATGCATTAGCGCCAGCGAGCAGGGTCAGCGGGCGTAGCGGCAGCTTCAAAATCTCGAAGCACTTGAAATACTTCAGATCAATCTGAGTAATCACCCAGAATTTCCTCAAATATTTTCTGTGTGTCAGAAAATCGTCGTTTTACTCTTTTCAGATCGTTCGTACCGTAGGTAATCGCATCATTAAATTCCTCACTCTGGAGCAACTCATAGAATGCCTGGCGAAGTGAGTCCTTACATGCTTTTACCTGATCTTCCGTGTGACGAGATAAACCAGTACACATCACATCCCAAAGAGATGCGTTCAGGACGCTACGGCGTTCCTGCCCAGGCTCATGCTTCCTGAAAGCATGCTGACCAAACAACATATAATTGTTGGAAAGGCCACGGCGAAATTCGCAGGACAGTTGTGATAGTTCCAATTCATCCAATTTATTCATTTTCCGCAAAGCATCCGCAAGAAACTCATCCATGTCTCCGTACTGACCCAAGCCAAGAAGCCGAAAAGCACAAAACCGATTGACGAATTCCCGGTCCCGCATAGAGTTTTTGTTCAAGCTGTTGCCTGTTGCCTCAAGAAAAATATCGCTTTGAGCTTCTTCTTTCAGGAAACGGGTCGCTGGCCCCATGAAAAGGCAATTACGCATCTGTTGTCTGGTCAGTGGCACACCTCCATTCACTCTTTCGAAAATATCCAGACGAGCGCGTTCTCCCACCTTTGAGTCAATAGTGTAAAAAATCAGATTACAGTCTTCGATTCGATTCTGGAGCTTGGAGGACAAGTCTGAAAACAGCTTGCCGTGAAGCTCCTTATTGTCGGGCAAACTCAACTTCAATCGGCCTTCCATGAATTCCTGAAATGTAGACAGGCGTTGCAAACCATCAACCACTACCATTCGTCCTTCGTCGTCTTCCGCCATGTAGAATACTGGCAGAGGAATACGCATGATTACAGATTCAATCAACTTGCTTTGCTTGTCCTCCTTCCAGATAAACTCACGCTGAAAATCAGGATTCATAATATAACGCTCCTGATCAATCCGTCTGATGACCTCATGGATCGTTCGATTACCCTGTCGGATCAGCAGGTCATCAATCGGGTATTCGCCCCACGATGTATTATTGTCATCCAGACCTTCTGGATCTTCTATGCTATCAGTTGGTGGATCGGTTTTTTGGATTTCCATAATGTCTGCTGCCTGATATTCGACCGTTGCTTCCTGTACAGATTTTGCAGTTTTACGGGATTTCGTCATGATTGATACGCTTCAGCTTAACCATCAGCTTACCAAATTGGTAAAGCCAGTATTCATTGAGCACTGGCCGAGGCTTGAAATTCAGCATATCGACCCAGTCACTCTCCTCCTGGTATCACAGCCAGAAGTTTTTGCCTTTAGATGAGGATGTCTGATCGCTGATCGGTCGGTCAGGATACGATACTATCATGAGTTAGTATCGTATTCTTGATTTATTTGATATAGAGGAGGCACAAGCATCAAGAAGCGTGGGAACGAGTGCTGACAATCTTTGCCAAAAAATGCCATATTAGCGCCAGACACCAAAACAAAGAGGATAACCGATGGCAACCATGAATATCTCTCTACCCGACCCTATGCGAGAATGGGTGGAATCCCGTATTGATACCGGGCTTTACTCGAACAACAGTGACTATGTACGTGATCTTATCCGCAAAAGACCAACTGCATGAAGAAAAAATGAAGGTCATGCAGCAAGCAATTACTGAAGGCCTGAAAAGTGATGCCGCCGGGGTATTGGACATGCAGGCGATCAAGAAAAAAGCCCGCGCCAAAGCGGGATTGAACGCAGACTAATGCCTGATACTCACACCAATTACTCTACCTCTTCGGCGGTGGTGGTGGTGGCGGTGGTGGTTTCACAACAGGCCGGGAGCTTGAGGTAATGCCATCTTTCGACCGAACGTGTCCGGGTGACGAACCTCTTGTTTGATTCGCTCGCTCAACTGGTGATAGTGACGGTTCTTTAGCCATTGGCTACCTCCTCTGGTTCTATATTGGGTTGTTTATAAATTCTACCATTTTAACTTCGTCTACTCTCCCCTAATCCACCCCATCAATAAACGTTTCAACGAACGCCTTGATCTTCCCGATAATTCGCTCAGTCATGGGGCGACGACTCTTGAGTTTCGGGGGGTTGTGCATGATGGAGATGATGTCGTCTCGCAACGGCGTTTTCTCGGTAAACAGGTAATCACCGATCACTTTTTGCAGGCCGTGCAAGTCCAGTCCTTCCGCTTCGCTCAAAGTCTGGACAGCCTTGCGTTTTTCTTCACTCCAGTATGTCTCAAATGCGGCGCCCACATCGCTTTCCTGCGGTATCTCCGGGAAATGGTCGGCAATAAACCGTTCGATCAGTTCCTTCTTGCTGCGTAACTGCGTTTCCGTCTCCAGAATGCCGGAGATGACCTGACGCTGCTTTTCCCGCTCGGACGGCTTGGCGGACTGCATATTTCGTAACAGGGCGATGATATAACTGACATTGATCTCATCGCGGTGAATCAACTCCAGTTCAAAATCAATGTCATCCAGAATCGAAACCTTTTCCTTGCGCTGATTGGTTTTTACCTTGTCGTACAGGTCGAGATACTTGCTCTTGTAATCCTCGAACTGCTGCTCATCCATAGCCAGGTCGTTAAAGCTGAATTCAGTGAAACAACCGACCACGTTTTTAATACGCATCAGTTCACGAAACGCCTGAATGAACCGGACTTCCGCTTCCTCGTCCGATAATTCATTGACACTATCCACCGTCGGGGCAATCTCTTGTAATACGGCGACCGCGACCGCGAACCGCTCGACATACTGCTCATAAGGTTGCAGGATGATCTCCTCAATCGCATTTTTATTGGCGAACAGTTCGATAGCCTGATCCGTGGCTGGCTTGAGATTGCGGAAGCACACTACATTCCCCTGCGATTTCTTCTGTCCATTGATGCGGTTGGTTCTGGAGTAAGACTGAATCAGACCGTGGTATTTGAGATTCTTGTCGATATAGATGGTATTCAGGGATGGGCTGTCAAAACCGGTCAGAAACATATTCACCACCAGCAAGATATCAATGTCACGTTGCTGGACTCGCTTGCCGACATCCTTGTAGTACCCGTAAAAATTATCCGTGGAGTAATTGTCGCCAAACATCTCATTATAATCAGCGATACAACGCTCCAGTTTTTCACGGGTATGGATGTTTCGGGTGGTGTAAAAAGCCTGGCCATCGCTGATTTCTCCGGTCGGCATTTCGTCCCGGATGAAACCGTCCGCATCGCTGTCTTCCTCATTGGCCTGCCAGGAAAAGATGGCGCCGATCTTCAGGTTGTGTTCTCCGGCCTCTTTCTTCCGCTTGAACAGATCATAGTACCGGATCAGGGTCTTGATGCTGCTCACACAAAACAGGGCATTGAATTTGCGGGTATGGGTTTTACGGTTATGGTTCGCGATAATGTGGTCGGTAACCGCCTCCAGACGCTCATTGGCCTCCATCACTTCGGCGGTATCAATCGCTTCTACCTCAATATCCCGGACCTCATCTTTCTGCCTGACGGTACGGATATATTCCACGGCGAACTTGAGTACATTCTCATCACGAATCGCATCTGTGATCACGTATTTGTGCAGGCATTCATGGAACAGGTCTTTGGTAGTGCGCTTGCCGTGTACATTGGTTGACGAGTTCTCGGCAAAGATCGGAGTGCCGGTAAAGCCGAACATCTGAACTTCGGGGAAGTATTGCCGGATGCGCTGGTGCGTATCCCCGAATTGACTACGGTGGCATTCGTCAAAAATGAATACCATGCGCCGCTCCTTGAGCCCCGTCATCTGACCCGTGTATCGGCTCTTGCTGATCGCGGTATTCAGTTTTTGCAGGGTGGTGACGATCAGACGGGTATCATCACTGAACTGCTGCACCAGTTTATTGGTATTGTGAGTAGCATCGACACTGCCCTCGCTGAAACTGTTAAATTCCCGGATGGTCTGGTAATCCAGGTCCTTGCGATCCACCACGAACACCACCTTGAGGACATGCGGGGATTGGGTGAGAATCTGCGCGGTCTTGAACGAGGTCAGGGTCTTGCCAGAGCCAGTCGTGTGCCAGATATAGCCGAACTTCCTGGAGTTTCGCACCCGTTCAGCAATCGCTTCAACGGCGTAATACTGATAAGGACGCAACACCATCAGCATCTGGTTACTCTCATTCAACACAACGTATTGGGTGATCAGCTTGGAAAGCTGGCACTTCTCCAGGAATGCGTCCGCAAATTCGCTGAGCTGCGTAATCTTCCGGTTGTCCGCGCCGGCCCAGAAAAAGGTTTGTTTGAAATCGCGCTTGGATACCGGGTTGTTGGCGTAATACCGGGTATTGACCCCGTTACTGATCACGAATAACTGGATATAGTTGAACAAACCATAGCCAGCCGCGAATGAATGGCGATGGTAACGGTTGGTCTGGTTAAAAGCCTCCTTGAGTTCCAGCCCGCGCCGTTTCAGTTCAATCTGCACCAAAGGCAGGCCGTTGACCAGCAAGGTCACGTCATAGCGGTTGGTATAAGCACCTTGCATGGTGACCTGATGGGTCACCTGGTATTCATTCTTGCACCACTGGATTGAATCGATCAACTCAAGGTAGCCGGTACGACCATCGTCCCGCGTATAATCTACCTTGTCGCGCAGTATTCGCGCTTTCTCGAAGATATTACCACGGGCAAGTTTGTTCAATACCTGCCGGAATTCGCCATCGGACAATTCAGTCTGGTTATGTTTTTCAAGCTGCCTTTTCAGATTGGCGATCAGAGCATCCTCATCACCGATTGATACCTTCTCAAAACCCAGTGTCTCCAGCTGGGCAATCAGACTGTTCTCGAGAGTCTGTTCCGATTCAGTGGTCATGCCGTCCGTTTCAAAGGGCTAATGGCACAAAAAATCAAAATCGCCGCGCTGGCTTGAAATAATATCTTCTGCGGTGAGGTCCCTTGTTGTCCCCAGCATGAAATTTGGCGTCCCCCACTCATATCCATCCGGCCACTCGATTTTACCGAGTATGCTGTCCAGTTCCCTACTGATAACGTCTCGGTCAACTTCGCGATTGACTGCCTCCTCCATGACTGCCACGACTCTGATTTTCCGCTTTTCGGCTGTCCAGTCCGGTTCTGCGCTAAACCGGATTTGAGCAAGTGATCGGTAGACCCTGCCGACTTCTGACTCGGGCCTGGAATGGCGTGACCAGACACGTTTACGAAATTCTTTGATTGCCTGATCAAAATCATCGGGGAAGGCAAATTGTCCGAACTTGCGCTCCAAAGCGGTAGCGAAGCGATGGCGCGTGGTATCGTCTCTAAATCCGGGACAACGCTTCCATGTTTGCAGAAGGTCTTTATGTACAGACATAATGCGGCGCAGATCAGCAAACACATCCTCATCCACATTCCCGACATCTGTAAGATAAGGAAGTCGTCCCTTTCGGGCATCGGGCAACCGCTTTTCCGGAACCTTGATAAGAGGGCATACAGCCACGAAGTATCTTCCTCCGGTACGGCGAACAATATCGCAGGTTTGGCTGATGACGACGAGGCCAACAATACCGTCAGATATTTCCTCGGCATCAAACAGATTACCGCCTTCTGCGATATTCGCATACAGGAAATTACCTGCGTCTAAAGTGAAATCACCCTGACGCCAGCGCTTTAGCGGCTCATTTGAATCTGCAATCGGCGCTCCCTGACTGATCAATGAACACGTCCTCAAACACGCCGGATCGATCTCTTTCGAAATACGGGTTCGGGTTCGTCCGGGAGCGGTTCAATCGTCTCCGTTCCATCGGCATCGGGATGCATTAAGATTGGTTGGAACTCGCCGATCCGGGACATGATCGTTCCTGCTTGCCATCCGTCAGGTCGTGCAGAACCATGGGATAAAATTTGCCTCGCAAGTGCATAATTGCCAGCCCGAATCGCTTCAAAAGGACTGATATGGTGTTGTGTGTGCCGCTCATACAAGGCCACTGAATTCAGTTCTGCGGAGCCGCGGTCTGCAAAACGCATGACTCCCAGAGTTCTCGCTATATGTTCACGATTCCGCTCACGGATCTTCCTTCCTTTCACCCAATTATTCAGCGTCCTCCGGTCTACATTTAGCAAGTTTGCCAGATGAATCCAGCTAAAGCCGGTCACGCGCCGAAGTTCAAACAGATTCTCCGATGCGCTTTCAACTCGGACAGAGACGGCGCGCTTCTCGGCGCGCAATCGCTCCATTCCAGACTCTATCGAGTGGATCCACGGTGCTGTTGATGTTGGCAGTACCAGTAAACCTGATATCAGGTTTTCAAGGGTCTCAAAGTATGAAGAAGACGGACTTGAGTTCCATAAATAACCGCCAGTCCGGACAGAATTCGGAATCTGCGAATCTGTTTGCCACGAACCAGAATTCCTGAAACGGGTCTTGCGTTCAAACCTCGTCGGTGGTTTCTCTGGAAACTCTGCAACTGCAACAAGGTTCATATCTCTCCTCCACAAGCTATCAAAAATTGATCGTTCATCGCCCAGCGGAAAAACCCGTAAGCGCGTGTTGCCAGATTCGTAATGCGGGTTTTGATTGCTTCCGTGTCAAAATCCTCAGGCTGTGCAAATTCGTTATAGACATCTATATCCAAAAACCAGGATGATACTGAAATCGGAGGCATTAATCCTGGCTCATGCGTTTGGTTCGCGGGCATGAATCCCCAGCGCGCAATCATGTCCCCGGCATCCGTTTTACAGACAATTTCATTCAAAGTTTGATTAAGGCTCTCCCGATAGTCCTCCCTGTAGAGACCCAGGATTTCAGGACGCACGAAAGAAGATAGCCGCTCCCAATGAGGTCCATGAATTTGATCTACGTATCGTACACCGACCCGTGTCGTCAGGCCAGGTTTGATTGTGTCCGACAAAGCCTGCAAAACGGCATTAGCCCGCCCTATGAGATCCAGACGACTCTGATAAGCTCGCGTCTCCAGAGCAACAAAGCCGGTGGCCAGTGACAGGCGCCACTGGCTGTCTGCGTCATAAAATCGCCAATTAGGTATTGTTCCCGCCCTGGGGCCATCGTTCCCAAACTCCAGGACGGGGGTTTGTTCCAGATGGTGCAACGGGTAATCAGTTCGTATGCGTTCATGAAAGTCAGCTATAAATTCTGTCTTGGCAATGGAGAGTATTTCAGGAAATTGTACGCGAACCAGTACGCCCGTGAGTGGGGTATCAGGGAGGTGGACCGTTGAGGGGACTGCCCCGGTAAATGGATTTTCTGTTGAAAAATTCATGTAGTGAGTATCGTGTAACGCAGGCTGCGTTTTGTATAGTGTATACGATATGGGAAATAATATGGGAAATAAAATCGTCCTGGCTAAATGAACATCTGTTGGAGCAGCCCTTTCTTCAAGGCTTGGGCGTGTTTGATCTGCGTGTCAACCCGCTCGATTTTCCGGTCAATGGCGGAGAGGAAATTGGCGATTTTTTGTTGTTCTTCAGGTACAGCATAATCGAGACGATATTTCTTTAACTGTGGTGCTGTTAATTGTGGAACTCCAGTGCTCTCATTGAATATACGCAAGGCATTTATCGCATGCTCAAAGAAAATCAAATCGCATTCATTTTTTGGAATCAGCACCAAAAGTCTGACTATCGGGAAAAACTTTTCAAACCGAGCATGAGCTATCCCCAAGGTTCCCCTACCAGATACAGTTATACAGTTTTGGGCAACCCGATATTGGTCTGAGTAGCTATAAAACCCTTGATCTTTTTCAGAATTCGCATAAACGGGATAACAAAAAATCTCGTCTCTAGTTATACGTGAATGACTCTTTTCAATATCACCACCAGCACTCACTACAAACAATTCGCCTATAGAATTACTTCCCCAATCCGGGTAATCCTTTCCCTGCTCATCCTTGAACCGGATTTGCTGGCTGAACAGTTCTTGCATCATGCCTTTCTTGTATTGTTCCCATAAGGCTTTTTTCTGGTTTAATTGCTCGATTTTAGTGTCAACCGACGATAGGAAATTCGCGATTTTTTGTTGTTCAGGTTCTTTCGGCACCCTTATTTTTTCATTCGATACTATATCTGAATTCAAGTTCACTTGTGTTCCTGGTTGCCCATAGCGATACCAACGCTTTTGCACCTTCTCAAGAGAGTAATAAATATACTCTTTGTTAGCTTTTAATTCCTCAAAAACAACGAAGCCATCATGAATGCATACGTCAAATCCGGTATAAATGGGCTTCCCAATTGTTGCACATATACTCATGACCATGTTTCCCTTAGGAATAAATCTGCTTTTCTTCACTCCTTCTTCTGAAAGGTATTGTGTGGTTTTTTTTAGAAATTTATTGGAGCTTGTGACATCCGAAATGCGTACCCAACCAATCTTTGAATCTTCACTAAGGAATCTCTGATTAATTGATCCTCTATTGTATAATGATTTTTTTCATTTTTTATGGCTGGAGATATTTCATGATGCGCCAGAGCACATTTTCTGAGATTGGGTTTGATAAATACAGTAAGAGGACACGCAAGGAGCGTTTTCTGGAAGAGATGGAGGAAGTGATTCCGTGGTCGGATTTGTGTGCGGTGATTGAACCCTTTTATCCGCAACCCAAAGGAGCGGGGCGCAGGCCGATTGGAATAGATCGGATGTTGCGTATTCACTTTTTGCAACACTGGTTCAATCTTTCGGATCCGGCGGTTGAAGAAGCGTTATATGATTCTCGTTGTATGCGCTGTTTTGCGGGTATTGATCTGGGTCGGGAACCTGCGCCGGATGAGACCACGATTTGCAAGTTTCGTCATTTGATGGAGAAGCACAATCTGGGGAGGCGGTTGTTTGTTCTGGTCAATGAGTATTTGGGCGAGAACGGACTGGCAGTGAAGCGAGGCACGATTGTAGACGCCAGTATTATCGAGGCGCCGAGTTCGACCAAGAACCGGGAGAAAGCACGAGACCCACAGATGCACTCCACGCGCAAGGGCAACCAATGGCACTTTGGCATGAAGGCCCATATTGGTGTAGACAGTCACAGCAAGTTGATTCACTCGGTAGCGGCTACGCCAGCGAATGTTCATGATTCACAGGTTCTGCCTGTTCTTTTGCATGGGAAAGAGACTCGTGTATGGGGAGATTCGGCGTATACGGGTCAGAAGGCGGTGATTGCAAGGGTGGCGCCGGATGCGAAGGACTTTACCCAGGCGAAGGGGGCGCGTAATCGAAAGTTGACGGAGAAGGAACGCGCAATGAATCGCACCAAGTCCCGGGTACGGTCGAAGGTAGAACATTCATTTGGCATCATCAAGCGACGGTTTGGTTTTACCAAAGTGCGTTATCGGGGTTTGGAGAAGAACACACATCGACTGGTGGTGGCTTGTGCCTTGAGCAATCTGGTGATGGCGAAGAAAGTGCTGTTGAAACCTGGAAGATTGAAACCGCAGGCTACGTGCGCCTGAAATAGGGAAATAAAGAGAAAATCCCTGCCTTTCCCCGCTCCGGGGTGCTGATTTCAGTCCATTTCGTCCTTCCTGTCTGATGAAATCCCGAATCTATAAAAAATCCATCACAAAACCTGTATTGATCAGACTTTCCCTAAACCATTTTGGTGAACTGATGGGTCTTGGCGATGCCCCTCTTTTTACTTTACTAATGTCGCCAAGAGCTTTCTCCTCCCAATCCGGATAATCATTTCCCTGCTCATCCTTAAATCGCAGAGCAGGCTTACATTGTTGAGTGATTGCCATGGTTGGGTCTAGTAATTAAAACGGACTCTCAATCCCAAGCTCTTTACAAAACCCTGCAATGGTCTTATCCGTTGCCAGCATATCCATCTCAAGGGCTTTCAGGTCTTTGGCTACCGCACCAATATCCACAGGCTCTTCTTCCTCGAAGGTATCGACATATCGCGGGATGTTCAGGTTGTAATCGTTATCCCTGACCTCATCCAGGCTGGCGATATGGGCGTACTTGTCTATCGCTTCGCGTTTTCTGTAGGTATCTACAATCTGCTCGACATGATCCTCCGTCAACATATTCTGGTTGCCGGACTTCTCAAACTGCTGCGAGGCATCTATGAACAGGATGTTGTCATCATGTACCCGACACTTTTTCAACACCAGAATACAGGCCGGGATACTGGTCCCGTAGAACAGGTTGGCCGGTAGTCCGATCACCGCATCCAGAACATTCTGTTCCTCAATCATGTATTTGCGGATCACTTCTTCCGCAGCGCCCCGGAACAGTACTCCGTGTGGCAATACCACTGCCATTACGGCATTCTCCGCCATCTGGTAAATCATGTGTTGCACAAAGGCGAAATCGGCTTTGGTCTTCGGTGCCAGAGCGCCATACTGACTGAACCGATCATCCGTCTCATTCAATGGATGGTCCTTGCCCTTCCATCGGGCCGAGAAAGGCGGGTTCGCCACTATCGCCTCAAACTGCAAATCCAGATGCTGCGGATGTTCGAGAGTATCCTCCTGCCGGATGTCAAATCGCCTGAAATGCACGTCATGCAGAATCATGTTCATCCGTGCCAGATTGTAGGTGGTGCGGTTCAACTCCTGCCCATAGAACTCGCTGACTTCCGCTTCCTTGCCAATCCTCAACAGCAATGAACCGGAACCGCAGGCCGGGTCATAGGCGCTTTTGATACGTTCCTTATCCAGCGTGACGATCTTCGCCAGGATTTTGGATACCTGTTGCGGAGTGTAAAACTCCCCGGCTTTCTTGCCCGCGCCCGATGCGAACTGACCGATCAAGTATTCATAAGCGTCTCCCAATATATCGGAATCGGAGTCTGCCAGCCCGAAATCAATCTGGTCGAGGTGAGCCAGTACTTTGGCGATCAGGGTATTGCGCGCATCCGGGGCGCGGCCCAGCTTGGTACTGCTCAAGTCCAGGTCTTCGAACAGCTTGTTGAAATCCTCCTCGCTCTCTGTGCCCATCGTGCTTTGCTCGACACGATTGAGAATGGCTTGCAGGTCTTCGAGAATGAAGTTGCTTTGCCCTTCAAGACTGGTATTACCCTTGGCGGTAATGGCAGAAAACAACTCCTCCGGTCGCAGGAAATAGCCGAGTTTCAGTAACGATTCCTCACGAATCGCCGCCATGTCTTCCGTATCGGTAACCTCGCGGTAATCCTTGACGCTCTCGGTCTCCAGCAAGCGATTGGCGTAAAGATGCTGCTTTTCCGATAGATACTTGTAGAAAACGAATCCGAGAATGTAATCGCGAAACTCATCGGCATCCATCTTGCCGCGCAGTTCATTGGCAATGCTCCATAGCTGCCGTTGCAGTTTCTGTTTCTGGTCTTCGGTCATGCGGCGTCTCTGGTGGCGGAATCAATGGCGACGCTCAATTTCTCACATAGTTCGTCAATCTGGTTATCTTCGATTATGAAGGGCGGCGCCAGCAGGACATGGTCACCTTTGTAGCCGTCAATGGTTCCGCCCATCGGGTAGCAGATCAGCCCGGCTTCAAATGCGGCTTGCTTGACCTTTTTGTTGACTCCCAGGAAAGGGTCAAACGGCTCCTTCGTATATTTATCACGCACAATCTCCAGTCCACGAAATAATCCCCGCCCCCGGATATCTCCAATGTACGGGTGCGACCCAAATTGCGCCGCAAGCGCATCTTGCAGTTTTTCGCCCTGTCGCCTGCAACGCTCGATCAGGTTACGCTCGATCAGAGCATTGACGACAGCCAGCCCGGCACAACAGGCCGCCGGATGTCCGAGATAAGTGTGCCCGTGCTTGAAGACCCCGCTACCCTGTTCAATCGTCTGATAAATCTCCCGGCTGCACAGAGTCGCGCCAATCGGTTGATAGCCGCCGCCCAGTCCCTTGGCGATGGCCATGATGTCCGGCGCAATGCCTTCCTGCTCACAAGCATAGAGTGAGCCGGTACGCCCCATTCCGCACATGACCTCATCCAGAATCAGCAGGATGCCGTACTGGTCACATATTTCCCGGATACGCTTGAAATATCCGCCCACCGCCGCTACCGCGCCGAGGCTGGCTCCGACCACAGTCTCCGCGATAAACGCCATCACCTGATTCGCTCCAACTGCCTGGATTTCATCCTCCAGATGATTGGCCACCCGTTGCCCGTAATCGAACTCCGATTCCCCTTCTCTCTGGCCTCGCCAGGCATAGCATGGGCTGATATGACTGGTTTCCATCATCAGCGGCGCAAACGGTTGACTGCGCCAGTTAATTCCGCCTGCCGCCAGGGCGCCGAGAGTACCGCCATGATAACTTTGCCGCCGGGAAATCACCCGGTGTCTTTCTGCTTCTCCCTTTTCCATGAAATACTGTCGAGCCAGCTTGATGGCTGTCTCGACCGCCTCGGAACCGCCGGAGACGAAGTACACACGGTCAAGCCCGGCGGGAGCATGACGGATCAGCTTCTCAGCCAGCTGTTCCGCCGGTTCGCTGGTGAAGAACGCGGTATGCGCGAAAGCCATAAGATTCATCTGCGCGGTAATCCTTGCGATCACTTCCCGGTCGCCATGGCCGAGGCAGGATACTGCGGCGCCACCGGACCCGTCCAGATATTGTTTACCGTTACTGTCAGTCAGATAGCAGCCCTGGCCGGTCATGGCCACCGGGGGAGCGTCTGCTCCCGGAGAGCGCGGAAATACTTTGGTCATAGCAAATGATAGGTAACGGATTAACTGATTGATAATAATGTGGTCATGGATACCAGCACGGCAGCCTCACAGATCTCCACCAGAGCACCATAAATGTCCCCGGTGAATCCACCGGCCTTCCTGACCAGCGCCCACCATACCAGCGCAAAGCCGAGAGCGCTCCCGATCACAGCGACAACCAGTCCGGGCCAGGAAATGACGCCGAGAATCAGGCAGACCGCAACGCCGGTGATCAGGATGGAACGCGAATCCAGACTCCGGGACAGCGAGGCCCCTGAACCGGACTCCCGAACATAAGGAAACCGGAGAATCGCGATGCACAGGGTGATTCGCGCAATCCCCAGTGAAAACAGAACGGCTAACAACGCATTCTGCCGGAACAGGACGATTAACGCGACGGCCTTGATCATCAGAACCAGGATCGTGAATACGATGGCGCCGACTCCGCAGTGTGTATCGCGCATGATCTCCAGGAATCGCTGCCGGGTAAATCCACCCATCCAGGCATCGCCACAGTCTGCCAGACCATCCAGATGAAGGGCGCCGGTGATACCCACCCAGAGCAACAGGGTCAATACGGCCGCGAGTTCAGGGGGAATCGCCATCCAGCTTTGCAAAACCGCGCTGAAAATGACCAGTAACACACCACAGAGCAGTCCCGTGCATCCGTACCAGGTAACTGCGGCGCCAGCGAGTTCGGGCTGATGTGAAAAGTCGCGACCGGGAGGGATGCGAGTCAGAAACCCGAGCGCCTGTAGAAATTCGTTGAGCATTGTGCTTATGGCTCCATCGACAATAACATGAGCAAGAATAGGTTACAGGGTATTATGGCTATCCAGCTGATACCAGTCTGCCTGGTTATCCGCATGGTAGACCATAATCCGGCTGTGACAGGCATACGGAATATGGAATCGGCGCAGGGAATCCGCTTTCAGGTCGAGCGCACTATGAAATATGGCACGAATCACGCCGCCGTGTGCGAACAAGGCGATTCGTTTGCCACGATAGGTTTCTACCAGTCTACCAAAAGAAATCCGCACCCGTGCCAGAAAATCAGCATAAACCTCGCCGCCATGAGGAGCCGGTCGGTCAGGCTGACCGATCCAGGCCTGCCATTGACCGGGATACCTGCTTGAAATCTGTACGAATGACAGTGTCTCCCATTCGCCGAAATCGACCTCGGCAAAACCATCGTCAACCATGCAGTCAATGCCGTGGCGTTGACTGAAATCGCGGGCGAATGATACACATCTTTTGCGCGGGGAGGATACACACAAGTCCCAGCCGGAATCTGCGTTTTCAAGCCGGGTCATCTGCGTCTTGAGTTGTTGCCAGCCAACCTCGGAAAGCTCTGGATCGGTCACTCCGCATATAGCGTCTCCCAGTATATGCTCACCGTGTCGCAGAATATCAATCCGCGTACAGTCCGATTGGACAGAATTACTCACGCTCAGAAACCTGTGCCTCAGCGAATGTCGCCATTTCATTGTGTAGCGCACACGCGGAACGCAGCAGGCAGATGGCAACCGCCGAGCCGCTACCCTCTCCGAGGCGCATACCTAATGATAATAACGGGTCAGCAGCGAGGGCACGCAGGATAAACTCATGACCGGGCTCCGCCGAAGTATGGGCAAACAGCATCCACTCCCGCACCGCAGGGTTGATTTTACAAGCGGCCAGAGCAGCCGTCGAAGCAATAAATCCGTCCACCAGAATAGCCATTCCCCGTTGTGCGGCATGAATGAAATAACCGGCCAGGGCCGCGATTTCAAATCCTCCCAGTTCTGCCAGCAATCGGAAAGCATCGTCATCACCACCCACTCTGGCGACTGCTCTTTCAACAACTGTCAACTTATGTTGAATCCCGTGAGCATCCAGGCCGGTTCCGGGGCCAACCAGAGTCCGTGCATCCGCAACCCCGTAAGCCACCGCAAGGGCGGAGGCGGAGGTGGTATTGGCAATCCCCATATCGCCGCCAATGATAATGGCCGTGTCCTTACCAAAACCCGCCGCAATGTCTTTGCCCAGCTGTAATGCCGCCAAACACTGCTGCCGACTCATTGCAGGTTCTATCACAATATTTCCGGTGCCCCTGCCGACCGGCCGGTCGATCACAGGGGGATCAAATTTCTGTTCGCTGATCGTGCCCGCATTGATCACCGTCAGACCTGCATCCATCTGTCTGGCCAGGACACTGATTGCCGCCCCGCCGCGCACAAAATTCTTGACCATTTCCATGGTGACTACCTGGGGGAAAGCGCTCACCCCTTCGTTGGCAACGCCATGATCCCCGGCGAAAACAGCAATCTCGACTCGCTCCGCAGACGGCGCACTCCGGCCCTGCATGGCCGCCAGCCGAACCGCTATTGACTCAAGCCGACCCAATGAGCCGGGGGGTTTAGTCAGAGTCGACTGCCTGTTGCACGCCTGGGCGCGCTGCTCCTCATCCAGCTGCCTGCCTTTCTCCAGATACCAGGGGGTCATTTCAGTCATTACTCCAAATGTTTTCTACTACGGTTTCTTTAATACCTGCGGCAATCCGAATAATACCATCACTACCTGATCAGCTATCGCCGCAAGTTCCTGATGAAGCCAGCCGCTTTCGTCCACAAACCGCCTGCCCAGAGCCGAAGTCGGGACAATACCCAGCCCGGTTTCATTGGACACCAGAAACCATTTTGCCGGTGAGCGTCGAAGGCCGGACAAAAAGGCCTCCTTTTCCCGCTGCCACCCTGTCAACGATTTCCGGCAAAGCCAGTTACTTAACCAGAGTGTCAGACAATCGACCACTACCACGTCTCCTTCCGAGAATCTGTCGATCAACCCGGAAAGTCTGAGTGGTTCCTCGATCAACTGCCATTCATCCCCGCGCTCCTGCTGATGCCTCAATATACGAGCCGCCATCTCTGCATCATCCGTCTCGCCCAGCGGTTGCGCCGTAGCGATAAACCATAGATTGGCGGGATTCTGTTTCGCGCTATCCAGAGCATAGCGGCTCTTGCCACTGCGAGCGCCTCCGACAATGAGTTCTATCATAAGGAATCGGCAACCAGATAGCGCGGACTTCTACCCGCTACACGACAGCCGATTGCGAGGCGGGCAGTTGCGAGTGCAACAACCAGGTATGCATCAGCCCCTTGCCTTTGACCTGTACGCCACCCACCTCCTCAAATACGAATGAATCCTGCAACAACGCGTGAATCGACTCTGATACATGGATACTATCGGGCCGACCCGTGGTTTCCATACGGCTGGCTACGTTCACCACATCCCCCCAGATATCATAACAAAACCGCTGCCTGCCCACAATTCCGGCCACAGCCAGACCCGAATGCATACCGATTCTCAGTTGCAGTCCCAGATCATTTTGATTAGACCAGGCTCTGAATCCATCCCGGATTCTGAGCGCGAAATTTGCAGTTTCCCGGTAATGATCGGACGCATCACCGCCAAGCCCCCCCGCCGCCATATAACCGTCACCAATAGTCTTGATTTTCTCTATGTTACAGGCTTCCAGATGGGAGTCGAATATGGCAAATACTTCCCCCAGTATCCGCACGATCTGTCGCGCTCCAAGGCGCTCGGTCAGTTCTGTAAAACCGACAATATCAGCAAACAAAACCGTGATAGACGGGAATATATCGGCTATTTCCGACTCGCCCGACCGCAGTCTGGAGGCAATCTCTCTGGGCAGGATGTTCAGCAAAAGCTGTTCCGAACGGTCTTTTTCCTCACTCAGGTCCTGCATGGTCTGTTCAAGCACCGTGTTCTTGTTCTTCAGTTGCTCGCTCAGCCTCTCCACCAGCTTGAGCCGTTGCCGGGCTGAGGTCTCGCGCAATTTCAGCTCTTCCAGAGTCTGCTGCAGGGCCACGTTTTTTTCCTTCAGTTGCCCACTCAGCCTCTCCACCAGTTTGAGCCGTTGCCGGGCCCACATTTCCCGCAATTTCAGTTCTTCCAGGGCCTGTTCGCTCGCCGCATTCCCGATATCCGGCCCCTGCACAGGCTTTTTCACTCCAGCAAGTCCGTAACTTATCAACCAGAACTGGAGTCGAGTGTGGCCTGCAATCGCATCGCCAGACAAGTAATGTCATCCGATTGTGGCGCGTCTGCGGTAAATTCACGCACAGCAAATATCACTCCTTCTGTTATTTCCTGCACAGTCCCTGTCGGCATCTCCGACAATATACGATCCATGCGCTCTTCCCCGAACTCCTCTGAGCTTGCGTCTTCAGCCTCCGTCACTCCGTCGGTATACATGAATAATGTATCTCCCGGACTCATCTGTATATGCTCATCCTTGAATTCATGCCCGGCCATGATTCCCAAAACCAGGTTCCCGGTCTGGGGTAGCTCCATGACCTCCCCGTTCGAGTGCACCAGACGGGGCGGATTGTGACCTGCGTTGGAATACCGGAACTCTCCCGTACCTATATCCAGCACTCCGAAGAAAAGAGTAATAAAAATACAGGAATCGTTGCCTTCACACAAAAGGTCGTTGACCAGCTCCAGACATTGTGCAGGTGATCGAAAATCCTGCAGGGAAGCCTTCAACAAGGCCCGCGTAACCATGGTGAACAGTGCCGCCGGAACCCCCTTGCCAGCGACATCGGCAATCACAACGCCGAGATGGCTATCATCAAGATAAAAATAATCGTAAAAATCACCGCCAATTTCACGCGCCGGTATAATCAGCGCACTCACCTGATGAGTCTGCGTGTCCGGTAACTTCTTCGGCTGTACTGAATCCTGTACCTGACGCGCGACTTCCAGCTCATGCTTGATTGCGACCAGTCGGTCACGTGACTCCAGGGCAAGCTGCATGGCCTGCACATGTTTGATGGTCTTTTCTATCGTGATCTCAAGGTCGTTGAAATCAATCGGCTTGATCAGGAAATCAAAGGCTCCGCGGTTCATAGCGGTGCGAATGTTGGTCATATCTCCATACGCAGAGACGATCACCGCCTGCACATCCGGCCGGACAGAGGCCAGCTGGTTCAACAACGAAAGCCCATCCATGATTGGCATATTGATGTCGGACAACACCAGATGCACGTCAGGATTCGCGTCCAGTGCCTCCAATGCTTCCATGCCATTATGAGCAAACAGGAAATCTAGCTCCTTCTTGCGAATGCGCCGCCGGAACTTCTGGCGCACCAGTAACTCAAGGTCTTCTTCGTCGTCTACCACCAACACACGGACTAACGGCGCACTCATGACCAGTCCCTCTGGCTAGTCAACTCTGACCTATCAGTCCGTTTATACATGCCGGGCGGCCACGGAGGATTTCAAAACAGGCAATCAGAGTGCTGCGAGCGCATCAGCCTGACTGTCCCGTATATCCAGAATAGCACTGAATCCACTGATCTCGAATATCTGGGATATATGCGGAGCCAAATCACAAAACAGCGCCTTGCCTCCACCAGACTGCATCTTGCGGGCACTCAATAACAATATCCGCAAACCCGCACTGCTGATATAGTCCATCTCCTCAAAATTGAAAACCAATGCACCGGAACCTTTCTCGGTCCATTCCACAATCGCGCCATCCAGCGTATCTACCGTGCTGCCATCTACACGGCCACATGGACGAATAATAAGTGCCTCGCCCGAACCAGTCGCAACCGTCTCCGTCTTTACCGTCAACTTGTCCCGACCCTGATTAGACTGCTCTGTCATTCAACTTCTCCAGTTAGTTTGCATCGTAAGGTAATACAATTACGTTCATTTATTCTTTTATAAGCATATTCATCAGCCAGCTCTCTGGTCAGCAACACACCCAGGCCGCCGATCGGGCGGTCCGACAGGTCTGAAGCCGTATTGGCTGCGGGCGCTTCCTCAAACGGGTCAAACTCACTGGCGTTATCTTCCAGAGAAGCAACGATCATCTCACCTTCCACAGACAGACTGAGAGTCAACTCAGGTGCTTTCACCGTCTGAAGCCCATAGTTTACGCTATTGGTGACCAATTCTTCAAGCATCAGGTTGAGGCGCAACTGCAACGGCCTGGGCACCTCGTGCTCACTCGCAAACTGTTCCAGAATGGACTCCAGCTCACTGATGGAAGTCAGCTCTGGAGTCAGGGAGATAGTAGTCATTCGATCCAATCCCGATTTTTATGATATGAATTGCTCACAGAAAAGTCTAGCCCAATCAAACAGGTAGAGTCAAGCCAACTGTATGAGTCCATTCCCTTGGGCACTGGGTTTGATTATGAATCAAGGATTGTACCGCAAATGTTGTAGACTACCCACTGGATTATTCAACATATCTTACCTATCATGAAATGTCTGCTGGTTTCCGATTTGCATTATGTACTGAAGCACTTTGACTGGGTTTTGAATATTTCCGGTCAATTCGATGCCGTGATCATGGCCGGTGATCAAATTGATGCCCGTTCCCATGTGTATATGCGTATCCAGATTCCTGTAATCCTCAAGTATCTGCAACGCTTACAGTCCAGCACCCGGCTTCTGGTGAGTTCCGGCAATCATGATCTGGATGTTCGCGGAGACCATGGAGAAAGAATTGCCCGATGGCTACAGCCGGTTCGTGAATCCGGCATTGCCACCGATGGAGACAGCGTGGTGATCAATGACACACTGTTCACCGTATGCCCCTGGTGGGACGGGCCAAAAACCAGAGAGATTGTCGCAAACCAACTGGCCACGGATGCCGACAAACCGAAGCAGAACTGGGTCTGGGTTTATCACGGCCCACCAGACAATTCACCGACCAGTTGGACCGGGAAACGTCATTATGGTGACTCCGACCTGGTAACGTGGATCGAACAATACCAGCCGAATATGGTCCTGACCGGGCATATCCACGAGGCGCCCTTTGTCGATAACGGTTCCTGGGTTGATCGGATTGGTGAAACCTGGGTATTCAATTCCGGTCGCGTAAGGGGCGACTTCCCGCCTCATGTCGTGCTGAATATCCAGCAACAAACCGCACACTGGCATTCGCTCGCAGCTACCGAATGGGTAGCGCTGGATCAACCATTACAACGCCCACCGCAAAGGGTATCGTAGAGCCTGCCTCGACCTGATCGTAGGGGCGCCCCTTGTGGGTGCCCCTACGATGACGAGTTGGTAATCATTCCGTCATTCCCGCAGAACTTGCCCCCGGCCCCGAACGGGGAGCAGGAATCCACAATCGTGGAGTGTCAGGCGGGGTCGCGGTCAGAGCCGGGCTGCGGGTCGTCACCCTGCTGGTTCACAATCGTCGCCAGTATTTCATCCATCATCGAGAGGTGATTGGACTGATCGCTGAACTGCTCCTTAATATCCACCAGATAATTGGTCACTCCATTGACACGGCGCGCCAGCAATACCGCCAGGGGATAACAGATGTCGGTATTGTTCTTGAGAAATTCAGGTTGATTATCAACCCGGTAAAAGCGGGATGGAGCCAGGGTGGTCACCGTGGCCGTATGCGGCAAATCCAGCAACGCAGACATCTCGCCGAGTATCGATCCAGGCTCGGTCAAGCGGATGATTTCCAGTTCGCGTTTGGATACCCGCACCTCACCCTCGATCAAAATATAGATAAGTCCGGTGCGGTCGCCTTCTGCCAGTATGGTTTGGTTCGCTTCCAGACTCACCACAGGCAGAGACCGACAACCACGCAGTATGTCTTGCATCAAATCACTCATTTTCCGACTCCCGATAATATCAAGATATTCAAGTTGAAAAACCGATCATACAACCAAAACCGTCCGATATGTGATGATTTCTCGTTTCATGTCAGACCGGGCGATCAAGCAGGATATTGAAATGACTGCGAATCCGGTTATCGGTCGCCTTGTCCAGATAGTCGGGATGATGCTCAGCCAGAATACGGGCAGCGCAAGTGTGCGCCTGCTGCCACATATCCCTTGCTCCGCTCTCCTGCCAGGTACGGGGATCATCCCGGTTCGCAAGTTTCGGGTAAAAATGCTCTTTTTGCATCGCGTCCATAGTGTGGCTGCCGCCGAGAAAATGACCCTCCCCCGCTACCGCCTCCCGAATCGCCTCAAACCCCAGCGTTTCTTCATTGACCTCCACTCCGCGAATGATCCGGTAGACATGGGAAAGCATTTCGTCATCAACCACAAAAGCGGCATGGGATACCCCCAGCAAGCTGGCCATCATACCGGAAGACTCATACACCATATTCGCGCCAGCCAATCCGGTCGCCAGTGAGGACAGGGCCTTCTCAATCCCCATCTGTGCATCGACCGCCTTTGCATCCGCCATACTGGCCGCCACCCCGGACGGCAGTCCCAACCAGTTCGACAGTTGCGCGGAAGCCGCATTCAACAACGTGATCTCCCCCCCGCCCCCGGCAAATGAGCCGGTACGCAGATCAATCACAAAAGGCCAGTTGGAGAAGATCATCGGATAACCGGGTTTGAAAACATTAACCATCACCAGCGCGGCCAGTGTCTCTGCCAGCGTGGATGCCAGCATACCGGCAATAGTGGCGGGAGAGGTCGCCCCGGATTGCGCGGCGATGATATTGTTCAGTGGCATGCCCCGTTCCATTGCGACCATGGCCACCTCAAATGCGTCAGCGCCGTAACGCAATGGAGAGATAACCGGGCTGATATGGGCTTTACAGAAGGGTCGCCGTGCGAACCTGCCTTCCCCGCCCAGAGCCTGATCAAACATATCGACAATCGGATCAACATGATCGGCCACGAAAAAACTGGTGCCCACCGGCTTCGTAGTACCACGCAACAGCGCGTATGCCGTGTTGACATCCAGATCAAAATTGTCCGGCACATCGGTTGCCACGCAGCAACGGGTAAACCAGGCCACGTTTTTCAGACAATCGGTCAGACGCGCGAAGTCATACAGATCATTCAGGGTCGAGAGTCTGTAAACTCCCGACTCCATATCCAGAGTCTGTACCGCCGCACCGCCGGTGCCGAAGTAGACACGGTCTCCTCCAACTTCAAAGTCATGCTTTGACTCCCGGCCATAAAACACGAAGGACTTGGCGGCGCCGTCGATAATATCCTCGACCATAGCACCCGGGAAACACAGACGCCCGCAATCGTTGATAAAGGCGCCACACTGCAACGCTTGTTCAGTCATTGCAGGTGGGGACTGCCCCATGCCGATTTGTGCAAGAATCTTCAGTGCCGTATTCAGGATAGCCTGCATATCCGCTGTGGACAATGGCTGGTATTGTCCGCCAATCTGACCGGGCGGGCAGGGGTCATACTCCGGCGGCTTGCTACGCAATGCGTGCATCGCCGCCCGGCTGCTGATTCCTCCCCTTCTGCTTTTTCTACGTTTTTCGGTCACAATCAGGCACAAACCCGTAAATTGTCCGCATCGTACTGCACTGGATGGATGACTCGCGCCGGGTAATGCTTGCCGAGAATGACGACCGTAAGCTCAGTACCGGGTTCCGCCTTGTCCGGGTCGACAAAGGCATAAGCTATATTCAGGTTCGTCCGATGCCCGTATTCCGCTGAAGTCACCGACCCTGCCTGTTGTCCCTGTGCGAAAACCGGGGCACCGCTGTGGGCGCAGGCCAAATCACAGTCTACCGCCATCGAGACCATGCGTTTACGCGGGCCTCGGTCAATTTGCTCCAACAGGGCTTGCTGTCCGACAAAAAACGGTTTGTCCAGCCTGACAAATCGCTCCAGCCCGGTTTCCATCGGATTGTATTCATAAATCAGATCCGCCTTCCAGTGGAGATAGCCCTTCTCAATCCGCATTGACTCGGTGGCATACAAGCCGAAATCGACCCGATTAAAGTCCCGCCCCGCCTGATCCAGTATTTTCCAGACCAGATAGAGCTGTTCGTTCGGAACATGCAGCTCGAAGGACAACTCCCCCGAGAAGCTGACACTCATTGCCAGCGCCTGCGCGTGACCGATAAACACCGATCTTGCCCGCATCCACGGGAAGGCCTGCCGCGACCAGTCACAACGCGGTGAAACCGATTGCAGCAACTCGCGCGACTTCGGCCCGGCCACAACCAGAGTCGTATAACTGCCCGCCAATTCACAAATACTGACAGAATCCGGCTTGTATCGGTTTAACCAGTCCCGATCATGCCATTCCGATGCCGCCGCCGAACCATACCAGTAATGATCCTCACCCAGTCTGGCTATGGTCGCCTCGCTCAACACATGACCCCTCTCGGTCAGCAGATAACAAAGCCTGACCTGACCGTCCGCCTTCGGCATGGTGCCGCAAATCAGGGTATCCAGAAAATCACCAGCGCCCGAACCCTTGATCTCATACCGATTGAAGCCGGAAACCTCCATCATGCCAACGCCTTCGACAACGCCTGCCACCTCCCTTGCGACCACATCCAGAGTCGGCGTAAAACGATAACTGTGCGAGTCGACAAAGTCATCATCCGGCTTGAAAAACAAGGCGCGTTCCCAGCCTGCAACCACCCCCCATTCACAGCGCCTCGCATCCAGCACCGGATACAGCGGAGTGGTGCGAGCCAGCCGCGCCGCCGGACGGTGTTCATGCGGCAGATGGTAGTGAAACTCGTTCCTGTAATCCTCCACCGCCTTCAGACAAGTATGCTCGGTATTGGCATAACGGGTAAACCTGCGCGGGTCCAGATACCAGGCATCCCACTCACACTCTCCATGCACCATCAACTCCGCCAGAATTTTTCCGTGTCCTCCTCCTTCCCCGATCCCGGCCCGCAATCCAATACAGGCAAAGGCATTCGGTATCCCGGGAATGGGTCCGACCAGTGGCGCCCCGTCAATCGTATAAGTAATCGGGCCGTTGACCACCGTATGTATCCCGGCCTGCTCAAGGCAAGGCAAGCGGGCAAAGATACCCTCCATATTATCCAGACAGCGATCCAGATCAGAAGGGCACAGCGACATGGTGAAATCGGGGTCAATACCGTCCATACCAAAAGTTTTACAGTCCTGTTCGTAAACCCCCACCAGCAAACCAGTCTTTTCCTGACGCGAATAAAAATCATCACCGGGGTCGCGAATGATCGGCACACGAAAATCCAGTTGCTCGATTTCCTGAATCGGCTCGGTCAGGAAATACATGTGTTCCATCGAAGTCACCGGATGACTCACGCCCAGCATCCGCCCGACTTCATTGACCCGGTATCCAGCGGCGTTTACGACCATCTCACAAGTAATGTCACCGTTGCCGGTATGCACAATGAATTCGCCGCCCGGCTTGCGGGTAATCTGTTCAACCGGATTGAATCGCTGGACTTCCGCACCCGCCTTGCGTGCCTGGCGGGTTAGCGCGGCGCAGAGCTGTGCCGGGTCAATATCCCCGTCGAGCGGATCCCACCAGGCACCGAGCAATCCTTGTGATTGCAGTAATGGATGTCTCCTGCCCGCCTCAACGGCATCTATAAACTCCATTTCCACCCCCACTCCGCGTGCAACCGCAATGTAATGCCGGTAAATATCCACCTGATCTGGAGTGTGAGCCAGCCGCATACCCCCGGTAATATGGTAATTGATCGGGAAATCCGGATCCGCCGATAATTGCCGATACAAGTCGATACTGTGCCGTTTCAACGCGAACATGGTCTGGTTAGCACCAAACTGGGTGACCTGAGCCGCAGCATGCCAGGTCGAACCGGAAGTCAACTCATCACGCTCTACCAGAACGATGTCCGTCCAACCCTCACGAGTCAGATGATACAACGTCGAGCAACCGGCGATACCACCGCCAATCACGACTACACGGGCGTTCGTTCTCATGATTTACCTCCTTACAGGATGGATCAGGGCATCCGCTACGATAGTGCCATCTGGGTTGTCATTTATACCGGATTTTCACTATGATAGGAATATACACTACGTATCTATGGGCACTGCTTTTGAATAAAACAGTATCTGGATATCAACAACGAGTAGAATAAGTGATTACAGCTATGCCATACCTTGAGAAAATCAAGAAGGAATATGAACTGGTCCGGCAAAATGGCAATGTCTCACAAGCATCCGTGAAAATGGCGTTGCAATATGAGAACTGGCAAAACCTCCCCAAAGGTATTGCCAGCAAAATTCTTGCCCATAGAAATTATCCTGATCTGGTCGCTGGTTCAGACAAACAACCTGTACTAGATGCCTCACAACTCAAACAGGAGTGTCAAATACGTAGAAATTCCAAAAGAATCAAGCTAGCATACTTCCTGCACAGACGTAGACCAGATGGCTCTTCTCTATCGTTTGACTCTCTGGACACTGAGGACCTTCCTAAAATCTGGGAATTACTTGAAAAAGACAAAAACAAGAGCGGAAAAGGACAAGGTAAGAGATGGGTTACCACAGCTCCTTTAACCCTCCGGTCAGAACAGGATTTACATGGTCTGGTATGTCGTTTGGGTTTATATCATTGGCGCAAGATGTTGTCAGGCACAGATGTCTTTTGCCTGAAATTGAGTGCAATCTACTGTGTAAAGCCTAATGCACTGGACGCGGGGCTAACATTCTACTTTCATCAAACACCAGAAGCTCCTGGTCGCACGAGAAATCTGGAGACAGGTCACCCGGATATGGAAGAATGGTTATATTTGGGGGCAAACCATGATTCGATACAATGTGTGGGTGGCTGTTCAAGCTCCAAAATCAACGGAATCAACATGAATGCTTATTTCAATAATTGCGCAAAAAGAATACAAGGCAAATAAGGGCAAAGGGTAATAAACTGTATGAACGAGAAACAGATAATCAGACAATTCTTTCAAAATGAGGATGTCGCGATTCCGTATGTTCGAGACCGTTTGCTGGGTGATTTCGACAAAGCCCCACCGCCGATCAGTGACCGGTTCATTGAAGAATTTCCGACGGACGTTCTGCAACATCTGGTACTGTCCAATGACCTTGAAGACAAATCGGTTTTCTGGGATGCCTGTTTCCATTTATTCCAAGAATGGCGTGCCCCTGAAACAGCCAATGAAGGCAGCGCGGCTGGTTTGAGTGAACTGGTCTATATGATTCGTCAATTCAACCGCTATCATGAAGACGTTTTTAAGGAAGAAAAAGAACGCTGGGAAGAAGAACTGAAGAACTCCGAGCCTCTGCGAGTGAACACATACAAAGAGCAAGAAAAAAATGTGGTGTATACCCAGAATTTAAGTTTAGTTCATATCTGGGACCTGTGGCCGGATAGTAAATGGTCAGAACTGTATGAACATATTTTGAAAACGGGAAGTGTAAATAACGATGCGCAATTTGAGCTAATGTTGATGGCTGCTCAACATCTGGATTGGGATAAAACGAAGACCCGGCAATTGTTCCAGTGGACTCTGGCCCAGGATCATCTGCCGAAAACCTTTTATAACGAGTATTTTTTTAACCGCCTGTATCTATGTGGCTCTCAAACAAACAATACGGATATCAAGGAGCAGAAAAATTGTCAAACCAGGTTGGTTGATGATATTCTGAAAAACCACGAATGGTTTTTCGACATCCTGACCAGTGAGAAAAAAATGGCTCTCGGGGAAGCCCTGCTTGAGGCCAGCAAGCTGCTTGATTTGAAAAGCTTCAAATGCCTTGATGAAAGAAAAAGATCGTTACTGGAGCAAGAGCTTGACAAGCTCGTCCAACCGCCTTCTGATGGACAATCCAGTATGCGCAAGTCCTCTACCGGAGCCTCATCCGATGGTGGATTTATGAGCAGTGGTTATGCCAGACATAGACATACATCGTTTGCTGAGGCCGCCTGAAACTAATGTCTGATCAATCAACTCAATTCGTTTCTTTCTACTCTTACAAGGGAGGGGTGGGACGTAGCACGATACTGGCCAATCTCGCTTGCCAACAAGCTGTCAATGGTAGGAAAGTGCTGATTATTGACCTTGATCTTGAAGCTCCAGGACAGCATAGCAGCGGGCTGTTCAAGGATAATCCGGTCACTGATTCGGTAATAAAAGGAGGATTTGTTGATCTCTGTGTTGCCTGGCAACAACACCATGAGAAAACTCGTGATGAAGTGTATGAATGGGATTTGCAGGATTACATGTTGCGAAGTATTTTCCTGGATAGGCTGTCTGGAGCCGGTCAAATATTCCTGATGCCGGCCAGCAAAAACCTGGATGCAGACTATGCCAGAAAACTGGACAGACTTGATTGGCGCAAATTTTTTTCATCGCCAATCAAGGGTTACCAATTGCTTGCCGCTTTGAAACTGTTTTGCAAGATTGAAGAATTTGACTGGGTGTTTCTTGATTCAAGGACAGGACTCAGCGACCCTTATTACATGGCCACTTCCTGGTTAAGTAATACTATTGTCTGTTTCAGTTCGTTGAACCGACAAAGTATTGAAGGATGTCGCTATGCCATGGAACATATCCTGACTGAAGACTCGACAGACAAATATGGCGAGAAACGTGTATTGCCCGTCGTCACCCTGATTCCCCCGACCAGAAATTTTGAAGCCAACGAAAGAATAAAAACCATTCTTGCTAACGAGTGGCCGGAAATCGATAATAATTTTGTCACCGAGTTCAGGTATGACGATGCGTTGGCTCTGGAAGAGGAGATATTGGTGACAAAAAATGGATGGGAGGAAACGGACTTCGGCAGGTCATTATTAACATTGGGCACTGCTTTGGAAACTCATAATTCCTACCTGATAAGTAAGGCTCATGCACGCAAAAACTTCAGGGAGAACACTTTCAAAAACCCTTTCCCTAACCTTCGTATCGAGTACTGGAGTCCAGAGGAGGTTGCCAACCACTATTCTGTTATTTATCCGAGGATTGAAGAACAACTGACCAGTTTTCAGCCTGTTATTGTTTATGGTTCCCGAGGAACAGGAAAAACCACCATGGCTCGCTATTGCGACTACCAGACCCAACTGATCATTTTTACACAAAAATATCAGCGCATACCAAAATCGGGAGAACTCCATTATCTTGGTTTGTGGATTCGTCAGGATAGTGACTTTCTCAAGGCATTCAATGTGCCAGACAAAGATAAACAAGAAAATTACAGTGCTTTGTTTGGCTTGTTCTTTGATATGGTTGTATTACGCAAGGCATTACAGGCTATGGAAAAGTCTGGAGGATTGGCTTGCTGGGTTAAATCAATTGCAGAGTTATTTCGTACTTTGTGCCGCGAAATCGGTGTTCCCACCGATGAAAGTTGCGATATGGAAACCTTCCTGAACCATCTGGAAACACGCTTGCATGAAATTCGGGCTTACATCAACAATCCTCACCACGTCGAAATGCCATATCGGTTCCAGAGTAATACCTTAATGAAATTACTCGCAGAACAACTAAAGGAAAGAGAGAATTTCCATTTCGTAGTATTTGTGGATGAGGTCGAAAATTATGCAAGCCATCAACAGAAAATGCTAAATACCCGGCTCAAACACGTTAAAGAGAGCGACGCGATCACTTATAAGCTGCTTGCCCGTAATGACGGAATGAAAACCGAATCAACGGACTCGGTCGAGCAAGCGCTGGAGGTAACCCACGATTATCGCGCCTGTTATCTGGATGAGGAGGTCGGGTTTGATGAGTTCAGGAAACGCGCAGAAATTCTGGTGAATCGTTACATCTCGAATTCACCCCAGTTTCAGCATATCGGCAAAGCACAAAAATTTCTGGAACATCTTGCGCCACAAGAAGAAGCAAAAGGAATGTGTGGGGAGCGTGGAAACAAGTTGTTGATTGATCATCTGAAGAAACAACATTCCCTGAAAGCAGACCATACCCTGATACAATGGATGCAAAAAGAGCCCAACCTGTTGCGCCAGGCGGTTGCCGTTGTGATCGTCAATCAAGGCAAAAACGCCGATACGGTTGCAAAAGATATGCGCGCCAATAATTCTACGGCGCAGGACTGGTACCACAATTATTCAAGGGGAGCATTGTATTGGTTATGCACCTTGTACAGAAAACCAAAAATATATTCCGGTTTTAATGACATCGCTGGCATAGCGGGTGGAAATATCCGTGTGGTCGTGGATATATTTTATGCAATTTTTGCAGACTGGATTGAAAACGAAGAGGAGAAGAAACTGCCGTTCAGCTATCGACTGCAAAACAAATGTATCCACAGCCTGTCAGAGACATATTTCAGAAAACTGGACCGGTTTCGACCGACAGGAGACCTGTTGAATCGGCTGGTAGAACGCCTTGGTAATCTTTTTGCAGCTATACACAAGAGTCCGAAGCAGGGAGAGCCAGAAATCAATCATTTCTCGACAAACGGGTACCTGGATAATGATACGTTGAAATATCTGAAGATTTGTCGGCGGGAGAATTTATTAAGATGGCTACCTAGTAACAAACAGAAGTCATCCAGCGACTACCTGCCCGATGCGTTCCAGATTAACCCGTGTTTCGCCCCGAACTTCGGTATTTCCTGGCGAAGAAAAAAGAAGCTTACACTTACGCCTGATGATGTCCGAAAGCTCTGTTCGGGCACAGATGACGCATGGAAAAGAATTCACACGCGTATCGAACGGCAATACCATCGCCAAAGAAACGGCGATAAATCTCAAGCGACTCTGACATCGTAATGCTTGAAATATACGAGCCAGTATACCAATCCTACCTGAAAATAGCCGGGTTACATCCGTGGAACCTGTTGTTGACCGGGAGTCAGGAGACAGAGGCTGAACCCAGGTGTAGAGAAACTATTGAAAAAATTTCCATTCATTTAACTGCGAATTGCCAACATATCAGGATTGCCCGTCAACCAGGCAAGGGAATGGCTGGCAAGTTTCTTTTTAGTGGAACCGGAAAAGCAGAGGAAGCCTCTGCCCAAGACTTCTACAAAGGCTTTGAGAAAATCACAGAGCAGGTTCTTGGAGAGAATGCGGTTAGTGTGTTAATGGACATCACTAGTCTTGAGCTGGATACAATCCTTCACCTCCAGAATTTGTTTAGCCAATTGACGAATGTACAAAATCTGTTCGCACTGTACTCATCACCGGAAAAGTATATAAACCGCGATCAGTATAAATTACGGCTTAATGAAATTGCACAACCTCCCGGTTACATCTCTTTGCGTATGGATAATTCATCCTCTTATCCTCACGTTTTTATATTAGGGTTTGACGAAGGACGAGCCTTGCGATTTCTGGAGTTGTTTGATGAATGGAAAGATCATGAAAAATATGCCATCATCATTGACCCGTCATATATGCCCGATGGAGCCACAGAAGCCAAAAAAGCAAATTCGTGGATTAAGGACTTGAAGGATGACCAGATTTTTCCAATCAGTGGATTTGAGCCACTCAAAATCTGCGAAAAACTGAAAGAGCTTTATCGGTCCAAAAACCGATTAGACATCATACCATTGGGGCCAAAACTGATGCTTTTGGGCGCCACCCGATTCTATTTTTCTTTAGATGAAACAGAGCGAAATCAGGTGCGTATCCTGTATGATTTTCCACAGACTACTGCTGGAGACAGCGAAGGCATCAGCAAACACTACCTGTTTAATTGCTTACCGTGAGCCCCCATGAATTTGGCACAACATTTTACGCCAAACCCCCATGCAAATTTGCTGGTTCGGGCAATGTGCCCATTCACCAGCAACAGTAAGGACATAAGTGGTGTTGATCTCGGTGCGGGGAGGGGCGCACTTCTCTACTCAGCTACTCAAACATGGAAAGAGGCCAGTTTTTTGGGGGTAGATATTTGCCAGTCTTTATTGGATACCATAAAACAACATTTTCCTGCGGTTCAATTCCGCCACTTGGATTTACTCGGTAAAAAGTCAATAAAATCAAGGATACTGGAGAATTTATCCGAGTCTCACGATATTGCGGTATGCAATCCACCATTCATGAACCACCGAAATGACAAACTGTTCCGTGACCTTTGTCGTATAGCCAACTTGAAAAACTGTCACAAGATGTCCGTCGTTACTTCCGATGTCATATTTCTGCTTCACAATTTACGCTTATTAAAAAAAGGCGGCACACTCGGAATCATACTGCCAGATGGTTTGATTACAGGTAAGAATTTCCAGGTATTACGTCAAAGTCTGCTGTCCAATCACCGGATTGAAGCAGTCATTCAATTGCCTGATAATTCGTTCTTCGGCATTGAGGCCAGGACGCATATTTTAATCTTGCGTAAAGACATGACATCACCTGAAAATGTGAAAGTAATGCAGGCGGGTGCCGATAGTATTACGGGAAAATTGGAGGTTGAGGTTTCAGGCTTGGAACAGCGAATGGATTATTCGTACTGGCACTGGAAGTTGGCTGCTTCAAGGACGGGAACCTTGACACTAGCGGAAATTGGAGCAGATATACATCGCGGCACAAGGTCTCGAACATTTTTTGAAAATTCAGGAGTTGAATATTTCCATACCACCGGGCTGCCTGTGAACGCCGGGCCTGTCAATTTACAGAGATCAAGCTCGTCAGGATTCAGGATGGCAGAATCGCATGACATATTAACCGCCAGAGTAGGAAAGCGCTGTATCGGCAGAGTAGCACTCGTGAATAAGGGAAATCTGCCAATAACTGATTGTATTTACCGTATCCGCATACCAAAATTCTGGATCAATCAAGTGTGGCGTTCATTTAACTCTGACAAGGCGCGAGATTGGTTCTTAGCACATTCCCACGGTATTTGTGCACAAGTTATCAGCAAGTCAGATTTATTAAATTTTCCTATCGATTACTGTCGGAGAGATAGCTGTATACCTTACTCTCCATAGAATCGGGGTAAAGCGCAGCGGTTGGGCTGCCTGGATCAAGCAACATCTCTGTCGCTTTCTCCCGTGCTTTGGCAACCACTTCGGGATTCTCTGTTGCCAGTATCTGGCCAAGCGTTCTTGCCATAATGTTACCTTTTCTTCAGTTTCTCCAATTGCGCCGTGAATTCACGATCTCAATAGACCACATGACTACTCCCTGTCAAAATATAGGTTGAATGCTATATATGGGGGTCCTGATGTCAACAGAAATTCTCAACACCCGGATTTTTTACTGACTCTCCTCAAACATCCTTGCATTTCTGGCATGCAATGCCATAATTGCAAGGATGATACTACGCCATAAATTACAGATTGTTCGTGACCGGCTGAGCCAGTTTCCGGCGGTGGCGTTGCTCGGCCCCCGCCAGGTAGGCAAGACCACGCTGGCCGAGCATATCGGCGAAAACCAACCGAGTATCTATCTCGACCTTGAGCATCCATCCGATCGCGAGAAACTGAGCGATGCCGACCTGTATCTGTCCAGCCATGAGGATAAACTGGTGATTCTGGATGAGGTCCAGCGAATGCCGGAACTGTTCCAGACACTTCGCGGCCTCATTGACAGGGGGCGTCGTCGCAACATCCGGGCGGGCCGATTCCTGCTGCTGGGCTCAGCGTCCGTGGAGCTACTCAAGCAGTCTGGTGAATCTCTGGCTGGCCGCATTGCATATATCGAATTGGAGCCATTCAGCGTTCCTGAGATCAATGGCGAGGAACACGAAAAACTCTGGATCAGGGGAGGATTCCCTGACAGCTTTCTCACACAGAACGACAGGGACAGTGTAGTCTGGCGAGAGAACTTTATCCGCACCTATCTGGAACGTGACATCCCACAACTCGGCCCGCGTGTCCCGGCAGAAACGTTGCGCCGCTTCTGGACTATGCTGGCTCATGTTCAGGGAGGCACACTCAACGCAGCCCAACTCGCTCGTGGTCTCGGCATTGATGGCAAGACAATCGCTCGCTATCTCGACTTGCTGGTTGATCTCCTGCTGGTGCGGCGCCTGCCTCCCTTTCATGCCAATGTCAAAAAGCGTCTGGTGAAATCTCCGAAGATATATGTGCGCGACAGCGGTATCGTCCACACGCTGCTCGGACTGGATGACCGGGATGCGGTGCTGGGTCATCCAGTCGTTGGTGGAAGCTGGGAAGGATTCATACTGGAAAACCTGCTTGGCGCGGCTCCAGAACGGACCAGGGCATACTTTTACCGGACGGCCAGCGGCGCCGAAATCGACCTGGTGCTGGAGATGCCCAACGGCAAGCTGTGGGCAATTGAAATCAAGCGCGGCCTCGCGCCGAAGCTCGACAAGGGATTCCATCATGCACGGGAAGACATCAGCCCGGACCGCTCCTTCGTCGTATATTCAGGCAGCGATCGATATCCAAAAAGTGAAGGGGTTGAGGTGATCAGTCTGAGTGAACTTGTGGCACTACTCTCCAGCGCATAAAAGCTGCGGGGCGGCATTTTGCCCTTGATTTGTTCAGTGATAGAATGCGCTTGTGGAATTTGGGGATTAACACGGTATGGCAAAAAAGCTTTCTCCCTCGATTATATTGACCGCTCTGATTGATCCGGCGGCAGGCTTCCGGGAATTATCCGAATGCGGCCCATCGGCTGCCGGAGTCCTGTTCAAGTATTCCATCTGGCTGGTTTTGATCCCCCCGATTATCTGTTGGGTGGGAGCCTCCAGTTTTGGCTGGCATCTTGGCGCCGAGGAGCCTCTGGTATTGTCGGACAGGGCGCTTGCAATCGTCAGCGTCAGCTATTTTCTGGCGCTGTTATTCGGGTTCTTCAGCACCGCCCTGATTTCAAGATGGATGGCCCCGACCTACGGCGCCAGATCCGCTGTCGGCCTGCACTTTGCACTGATAACGGTCGTGGCTACGCCGCTGGCGGTGGCCAGCGTGGGACAATGGTATCCACATATTTTCCTGAATCTCCTGGTTCTGATTCCGGCCATGATCTGGAGTATGTACCTGCTCTACAAGGGGCTTCCGGTCGTGTTGGGGATTTCTCCGGAAAATGGAATACTGATGGCCTCATCGCTGGTCGGATGGCTGTTGGTTGCAGCGGTCAGTCTGCTGGGTCTCTGCCTGGTATTGTGGGTCATGGGTATCGGTCCTTTTCTTGGGGTATGAGTCTCGTCACTGATAAAAAGCCAGAGAAAATGAACACGTCTGAAACCAGCCAATACTACCTGGACGATGTCGCCACCAGACTGGTGCAGTTTGCTATCGTCTGGGCGGTACTGGCCATGCTGGTCGGCGTTTATATTGCAGCGGAGCTTGTGTTCCCCACTCTGGATTTCGGCCAACCCTGGCTGTCCTTTGGTCGCCTGCGCCCGTTACATACCAACGGCATTATTTTTGGCTTCGGCGTTTCGGCGTTGATGGGCACCGCATTTTATACGGTTCAAAGAACCTCCCACACTCTCCTGTTTGCCCCGAAGCTGGCCTGGGTATGTTGCTATGGCTGGCAGCTTGTGGTCCTGCTTGGCGGCCTGTCGCTTTTATCAGGACATACTTCATCGAAAGAGTATGCGGAGCTGGAGTGGCCGTTCGATATTGCCATCACGATTCTCTGGGTCTGCTTTGCGATCGTCTTTTTTGGCACGGTGGCGAAACGTACGATCAGGCCGATCTACGTCTCCAACTGGTTTTATGGAGCCCTGATCATTGTGATTGCGATGCTGCACATTGTTAACAGCCTCGCCATTCCGGTTACCTTCTTCAAATCCTATTCACTATTCGCGGGTGCACAGGATGCTATGGTCCAATGGTGGTATGGACACAATGCGGTCGGGTTCTTGCTGACCGGAGGTTTCCTGGGTATGTTGTATTACTTCTTGCCAAAAATAGCCAATCAGCCAATCTGGAGTTATCGCTTGTCGGTGGTCTCGTTCTGGGCTTTCACCTATACTTATATATGGGCGGGGCCACATCACCTGCTTTACAGCGCGATCCCGGAATGGGTGCAGACCCTGGCAATGATAATGAGCCTGATTCTGCTGGCTCCATCCTGGGCAACCATGATTAACGGCATCATGACGGTCAGCAAAGCCCCGGAAAAGCTGAAGACGGATCCATCGCTGAAGTTCATTGTGCTATCGCTGGCGTTTTATGGACTGGCCACTTTTGAAGGGCCTATGATGGCGATTCGAAGCGTCAACGTAGTCAGCCACTTCACCGATTGGACCGTCGGGCATGTTCATTCCGGGGCGCTGGGATGGAATGCGATGATCACCTATGGAGTCTTTTATTATCTTGTGCCCCGTCTGGCCGGGAGGAAACTCCACAGTATCGGCCTGGCCAACCTGCATTTCTGGCTCGCGCTGACCGGAACCATGCTCTACATTATGGCCATGTGGGCGGCTGGGGTTTCTCAGGGATTGCTGTGGTTGAGTATCGACGAGATTGGTGAACTTCGCTACAGTTTCAAGGACATAATGGCGAGCATGGCGCCCTATTACGGGTTGCGCCTGATTGCCGGATTGATCTTCCTGAGTGGAACGGTAATCATGGCTTACAACCTTTTTATGACCTTGCGAGGTCGTGAGACTGCCCGAGTCAAGCCGCCTCTGGTGCAACCGGCGTACAGGATTTAGGTCATGAACGCCCTCTGGCTGCATAGAAAACTGGAAAACAACGCTGGATTGCTGATATTCGGTATTCTGTTCCTGTCCTCTATCGGAGGGCTTGTGCAGATTCTCCCCGGTTTATTCCAGGATTCCTTGAGTGCTCCGGGCGAAAATACCCGCATCTATGATGCCGTCGAATTAACCGGTCGCGATATCTATATTCGTGAAGGCTGCAATGTTTGCCATTCACAGCAAATCAGGCCGATTCTGGCTGAAGTCGAGCGCTATGGGCCTTATTCCCGTGCAGGAGAGTTCGTCTATGATCGTCCGTTTCTATGGGGTTCCAAGCGGACTGGCCCGGACCTGCACAGGATAGGTGGGAAATATTCTGATGACTGGCACCGGATTCATCTTATCGACCCCAGAGAGGTAGTCCCCGACTCGATCATGCCGGCCTATCCCTGGCTGGCAACACGCAATGCCGATGCCAACAGGGAGATAAGACAAAAAATGCGCGCGCTGCAAAAATTGGGGCACCCCTATTCTGATCAGGATATTCAAGCTGCCCCGGAAGTGCTGGCCGGCCTCAAGGAAATTGATGCCTTGATCCGCTATCTGCAAGGACTCGGTATAAGCTCTGGTGAATTCAAACCAGCAAACTCGAAGGAGGCATCATGACCTGGTTCATATTTGTCGGTGACCTGCTGGTGATGCTGTTCATGTTCTGCGTGGTCGCCTGGGTCTTTCTTTACTCCCCCCGTGACCAGATTGATAAATCGGCGAGAATTCCGTTGGAAGATGAAGAATAATCATGGCTGATCTGCCCAATAATTTCTGGAGTGGCTGGATCATTGTAATCACAACCGTCTCCCTGCTTGGTCTGCTCTGGCTGGTGGTTACCAGCTACTTCTTCCAGAACGGGAGCGAACAAGGGCACGACAGCGAAGAAGGCCCGGTTTGGGATGAAAGTTTACGCGAAGGCAGTACCGCCCCGCCACTGTGGTGGTTCTGGCTGATTCTGTGCACTCTGATTTTTTCTGTTGTATACCTGATGCTGTACCCCGGCATGGGCGCCTGGAAAGGCATGCTGGAGTGGTCACAGGACAGTCGGCTGGAGTCCAGCTATGACAATTACAACGATCAGTTTCTGCACAAGAGGGAGGCCATCGCGCAACGCTCGGTAGCGGATCTGCAGAATGATGTTGCGCTGATGGATACGGCACAAGGCATCTTTGCCCGTAATTGTGTTGTATGCCATGGCCCCGACGGTCGCGGACAGGCTTCCTTATTCCCCAATCTGAAAGACATCGACTGGCAGTGGGGAGGGACACCAGAGCAGATCGAACAAGCCATCAGGCAGGGCAGGATTGCCAGCATGCCGGGTTGGCAGAGTGCATTGGGAGATCAAGGCGTGGTACAAGTCACCGAATATGTCTTGACCATGGCAGACAAATCGGCAGAGCCGCACCCCGGAAAGAGCCAGTATTTACAATTCTGTGCGGTATGTCATGGCGTCGAGGGTAACGGCAATGAGCAGTTGGGCGCCCCGAAACTCAACGATAATATCTGGCTGTACGGCGGTTCATTCAACGATGTCAGGCAGTCGATAGCCGAAGGAAGACAAGGAATCATGCCCGCCTTTGAGGGGCGTCTGGACGATGCCCAGATAAAGTTACTGGTCGCCTGGCTGGCTCGCTGAAATCAAGTCATTCAAATCCCTTATTTCTTTTTCAGACCGAGTTTCGCTCTGGCTTCATCGGCAGACAAGGCACGTCCGCCCAATCTGGTTATGATTTCCGCCGCTCGTTGCACCAGCTGACCGTTACTTGCCAACACGCCACGATCCAGATAGAGGTTGTCTTCCAGCCCGACCCGGACATTGCCACCCAACACCATGGCCTGGGCAACCATTGGCATCTGCATTCTGGAAATACCGAACCCGGCCCATACCGCATTATCCGGCAGCGCCTGTTTCATGGCTACCATAGTTTCGGTATCGGCTCCGGCACCCCATGGAATACCGAGGCATATCTGGAACAGCGGCGGGGCATCAATCAATCCGGCGTCAACCAGTGACCGGGCCAACCGGATCTGGCCGAGGTCGAATACCTCCAATTCAGGTTTGACTCCGAGTTGCTGGGTTATTTCCGCCATCTTCCTCAAATAAGCGGGCGTATTCAGGTACAGGTCATTCTCGTTACCGAAAATCATAGTACCGCAGTCCAGACTGCAAATATCCGGCATACACTCAATCACATGGGCGAGCCGCTCTTCGGGTCCGACCATATCCGTACCCGGCCCCGGCATCGCAGGGTTTTCCTCACTCGGCACCCAATCTCCTCCCATACCCGCCGTCAGATTAATGACGACATCCACTCCGCTATCCCGGACACGCTCCACCGTTTCCCGGAACAGGCCAGCATCTCTCGATCCCTGTCCGGTTTGTGGGTCACGCACATGGATATGCGCGATTGCGGCCCCGGCTTTGGCAGATTCGATGACTGCATCAGCAATCTGCTCCGGAGTCACCGGCACCTTGTCGCTTCGCCCTGTAGTATCACCCGCTCCGGTCACCGCACAGGTTATGATTACCTCGTTATTCATATCATTGATTACCCATAGCCAAAACCGGCATTCTATCAGATAGAATCACCAAAAATCTTTATCACTCCTCTGCAACAAATCAAGTGACACTGGATAGCTGTAACGAAACCCGTGACTATATACCAGATTTTGAGAATGAGCATAAACGATTGTTTCAAAACGATTGTTTCAAGTACTGAGGCCAGTTAACCAGCATAATACTTTTTTGTGCAACACATCTGGTTTTAATCATTTTCAAAAATGGAAACACGTTTTTTTATTATTCCCTACAAACAAACAATTCTCAAACAAACAATTCTCTTGAAAATCTTTCCAAATATAACTATATTTTTAATTTACAGGCTGATTTTAAATGTTTTTGAGGGTCGTAACGATTTTTTGAGGTGTGATGACATTGGGTACGCAACAGAACCGGTTGGTGGGATATACATTTCTGACCAAGCGATACGGCTTAAGTGCTTTGCCGAACTGGCACACATCCTTTGTCAGTTCGACCGGGACATTGCGCTCTACCATTAAGGATGGGCAGGTGGAATCCATCTATCCCCAATCCTATTGGCCTGGAGAGGGGACGGGAGACCATCTGGAGTTCGCCCTTAAATATGATGGCGTCAACCTGGGGCTTCTTTCGACCCTGTTCAACGTGACCCCAACAGACGAGATAGCTGCCTGGATTCGCTCAAAACCGACCGGCAAATACGCTCGCAGAATCTGGTTCCTATATGAATTCCTGACCGGAAGGGAACTCCCGCTTCCAGGTCTGGCCATAGGGAATTACATCGAACTGCTGGAACCGGGTCGTTACCACACTACAACACCCGGCCGCCGCATGCCGCGTCAGCGGATCATCGAGAACCTGCTTGGTGGGAGAGATTTCTGCCCCACCATCCGGCGTACCGAAAAACTCGCCGCTATGGAAGAAATTGACCTGAAAAAACGGTGTGAAGAGGTCGTGACATCCTATCCATCGAAACTTCTCAGACGAGCGCTCAACTATCTCTATAACAAAGAGACCAAATCCTCATTCGAGATCGAACACATCAAGCCAAGCGCGTCCCGGACAGAGAAATTCATCAGTTTGCTGGAAATGGCCGAGCACAAGGATTTTTGCGAGAAGTCTCTCCTGGTTGATATGCAAAACCGCATCGTTGATCCCCGGTTCAGGGACCCGGACTACCGGACCAACCAAAACTACGTAGGTCAGACCGTTTCATGGCAAGAACAACTCGTTCATTATGTCTGCCCGAAACCGGACGACATCCACGACCTGATGGAGGGACTGATCACCGCTCACCAGATGATGAAGGAGAGCACAGTCCCTGCCATTATTCACGCCGCCACCATTTCCTATGGCTTCGTCTTCATACATCCCTTTGAGGACGGCAACGGCCGTATTCACCGTTTTCTCATTCACAACATCCTATCCCTGCGCCGCGTGGTTCCGAAAGGAATCATGTTCCCGGTCTCCGCTGCTATGCAGAAAAATCCTGCGCTTTATGATCACTCTCTGGAGGCGTTCTCAAGTCCACTGATGCGGTTGGCCAAATACCACATGGACGATTTCGGCCAGATGACCGTGCCGGGTGAGACCGATCATTTCTACAGATATATTGACATGACCGCCCAAGCGGAGGCGCTATATGATTTCATCGTACTCACCATTGAGCGCGAGCTTTCGGAAGAACTCGATTTTCTTGCGAATTACGACAGAACCAGGCAGGCCATTCAGGAAATCGTAGACATGCCCGATCGTCTCATTGATCTTTTCATCCAACTCTGCCTACAAAACAACAGTCGTCTTTCGGCGAGGAAGAGAGAATCACATTTCGCGTTTCTAACCGATGACGAACTCGCGACAATGGAACAGGCTGTTAGAGATAACTACAATCGACCGAACAAATCAAGCGCCTGATTGTGCAGGTCTTGATTCGGACTCTCTGACCCAGATTCACCAATAATGCCTTAACGCCGCAGTGGCGATAATGCCAGAACGGGTTACGGTACAGCGCAAGCAGGTCACGCAGACCCTGATAGCGTCCCGCCACCAGCAGACAGGGCAGATAGGCCGTTAGGAAAACAATTACCGGGATTCGGGTCATTCCTTCTTCATCATAATACCGAGGTTCCCTGATCGG
Source organism: Arenicellales bacterium (assembly GCA_965116335.1). GTDB lineage: Bacteria > Pseudomonadota > Gammaproteobacteria > Arenicellales > Poriferihabitantaceae. The sequence goes on along the minus strand of OZ220677.1, from coordinate 2,322,349 downwards.
ATTTACCGCTTTTTCGGTGCTTTCCAGCCCCACTGATTGGTCAAGGCCCATGTTTTTCCGTCAATCGAAAAAAGCTCATCCTGTTTACAGAAGTATCGTCTGATTATTAGAAGTTCCTTCAAAATACTCGAAAAATTTGCTGGTTGACCACTGATACACAGCACCCCTTAGGCCACTTTCCGGGCTTTGACTTCCAGGTGAATGTCCTCCTGCTCCTGCAGGTAATGGATCACCGCAAACAGGTTGCTCGCCTGAGGATTCCCTTTCGGCCCGAACATACGCATGAGGCTCTTACTCGACTTGTCAAAGACCTGGGAAAGTTCCTCGAACCCGATGGTCGCGTTGATATAGTCGCGCAACACCGACTTGCCAGTATCGACATCACCGTTGAGCAGACATCCGACCCCCTCTTGCAGCAGGGCTTTGCGAAACGCCGGATCCCGTTGGGCGCGTGCCTGTATGGTGTCCTTAAAATCTTTCGTCAAAGCCATCATGTCACCTCTTGCCGTTTCCGGCGCTTATAGTCGCGCCAGTGCCCTTTTGCAGCAGCAATATCTGCGTCCTGGCGCTTCTTGGTACCACCCGCGAGCAATATCACCAACCGGTCCCCATCTTTACCAAAGTAGATCCGATAGCCAGGACCAAAATTGATTCGGTACTCATAGACACCGGCACCCACACCTTTCATATTAGAGAAGTTATCCTGCTCCATCCGATGGACTGCTGTCGTTACCTTGACCGCAGCGGCCACATTCAGACGATCGAACCACTTGGCATAAGGACTGTTCCCCTCCGCATCCAGGTATTCTCTAACCTCTGTCATACGATCCATATAGTAGCATATATGTTACCTTTTGTAGTGCCCATACAACACCTCATTTCCAGATAATCCTTGTTTTCTATAGAGTGACACCCGAATCTGGCGGGTGGGCTGTTGACTATGAGTGCACATCCTGAATCACCCCGAAAATCATCCCTTCGGCGGATACGGATCATTCCCGTGGCTGTCCTTATTCTGGATCTTCCCTTCCTTGCCGTGGATGTAGAATTCGGCGCCTTGGTTCTGGCTGATCTTGCGCCCGGCATCGACGGCATCCCGCTTCTTGCCGCAGCGGTCACGTGAGCTATTGATTTCTCTAATCCTGAAATGACCGGCAACTCTATTTTGAAGCGACTCCTGATTGCCTCGAAATCGATACCCGCCATGAGCCTTTCTGTGGTAGCAAGTCGCAGGGAGGTATCACACAGATCCAGCTTGGCCGATACTTGAAGCTGTGAAAGCTGTGCGATGTCGTTCTGTAGTGCTTAACTCGCCGCATCCAGGCCCGGATATCTGGCTTCTGCCCCCGATTTGGGGAGTAACCTGAATCTGTGTACCGATTCGCTCCTTCAACGCTGGCACGTGTGAAATGACGCCGATCAGTTTGCCGTCCTGCTGCAGACCCGCGAGGGTTTCCAAAGCAGTATCGAGGGCTTCCTCATCCAAAGTGCCGAAGCCTTCATCCAGGAACATCGAATCCACCCGAACATTCTTGCTGGCCATGTGGGACAAGCCCAGCGCCAGGGACAGGCTGACGATAAAACTTTCACCACCGGAAAGATTCTTCGTGGTCCGAATCTCCCCGGCCTGGTAGTTGTCGACCACGTTGAGTTCCAGGGGTTGAGCCTCGTCACGGATCAGCAAGTAACGGTCGGTCATTTTCTGCAGTTGCCGATTGGCGTGGCCAATCATCATTTCGAAGGTCAGCCCCTGGGCAAAATTGCGGTACTTCTTGCCATCTGCCGAGCCGATCAGTTCGTGCAGGTTCCCCCACCTAAGGCACTCTTTTTTCTGGGCTTCGATAGCTGTCTGCTTTTCCTTTATCCGCTCTTTTGCAGACGTATTCTCACTTAGCTTGTGCTTGAAACCGGCAATGATATCCCGCATCTCATTCAGGGCTACCTCGTGCTCTTTGAATTGGGGCTCTAGTTCTTCCAGCGACTTGTCTGTGATCTTGCGCGCTATTTCCGTAGCCAAGCGTGTTTCCCGATCCTTCTGTCTGGCTTTCAGATCTGTTTGACGTTCATCCAAGTCCTTGGCCGTAGCCGCCAACTCCGCCCGAACTTCGGAGGGCAATATGGCCGCCAAAAACTGTTCTTCACTTGAAAAGCCAACGGGCGCGAGTGCTGCGGAGAATTGGGCTACCAGACCTCTCAGTTCCAGCTCTCGTTGATCGATGCGTATCATCAGAGATTCGACATGGGCCTTCGCAGTATTCCATTTCTGTTGAAGCTCATTGCTCCGTTCTCTGATCTGCTTCTCGGCACCTTCGGCATCAGAAACCGCCTTGTGCAAGCGACGCTCCTCATCGTCGGGATTCTTGTCACCGTATAGTGCATTACGCTCATCACTTCCGGTAGCGAGTTCTTTTTTCAGAGTACCCAGACGCTCCAGCTTTTCGGCCAGAGCCGCGCTTTGAGTTTCGATAACCGCATCCAGCCGCTTCACCTCACTGTCGATGGTGGCAACCTGTTTCTCGATGTCCGCCTTTTTCTTGACCTGGGCCTGCCACGCCTTCAACCGCGCTCTGAGGGATTCGATCAATGATGAAATGTCCGTTTCAGGGATGTCCGCAATACCAAGCGGCTGGAGTTTGGTAGAGACCGCCTGCCTGCGTTCGACAAAATCAGCACGGAGTTTCACCAGGCCGTCCTTCAACTCGGATAGTGCTTTCTCGGCGGCCTTCCTATCATTAGCTGCTGCTGACTCCAGCTTTTCAGCCTCTGTCAGGTTTTTACGGGCCAGGCTTCCTGCTTCTTCGAGTTTCTTGATTGCGGCTTCCTGATCCTCGGCTTTTCTGATCAGCCTCGTCAGTGCGTCGATCTTGTGTTCGGTTTCATCGGGGGCAGGGACATTCCCTTCTGCAAAGGGGTGCTCGCTTGCGCCGCAAAGAGGACAGGGCTTGCCGTCTTCCAGTTTTGTCCGGTGATTTTCAAGCTCCACTATTTTTATCAGGAAGGCTATCTCACGCAGCAAGGTCTCCTTCTCGGTGCGGTATTCTCGCAACAAGCGGTCCCCTAGTAGCTGGCTCAAAGCATCTTTGCCCTGCTGAAGCAGTTTTGATGTGCCCTCCAGTTCCTGTTTCCGAATGACTAATTGTTTCTTTCGGTCGCCGAGTGACTTTGCCGCCAGATCCAGAGCAGTCGTGGCCATTTCTTGGTCAGTATCTTTCTGAACGATTTCTTTTTGCCTGTCGAGCAGGTCGCCGAACTGTTCTTCAACGCCAGCCAGACCACTGATCAACCATTCATCCTGTGCATGTTCCTTGATGTAACCGTCCACAAGATCCAACATCTCATGATCCTTGGATCGTTTTTCCTGCTCTTCTAGCCGAGCTTTCTTGTCTGCATCAATCTTTGCCGCTTCCTTTTTACAGCCTTTATCTTCTTCCGAAATAGCCTTTTTCTGATCTGCAAGTTTCTGATCAAGAGAGCGAACCTTCTGCAATGTGGTCACGGCCGCTTTCAGCTCATCCTTGACCCGAGCACTTTGTTGTTCAGCCGCTTTCATCGCCTCGGCCTGTTCCTTGGCGCAGGATTCCAGTCCAGGAAGATTCTCTTCTCCAGCCTTCAATGCTGCTCTGTCATCCGTTTGTTGTTTACGGGTGGCGGTGAGCGTCGCGTATGAGCCGTCCAGTGAAGCGGCATTCAAAGCCTGATTGAGCTTTTTACGATCTGGTTTGAACGCCTCGATATCAACTTGCAGCTTGCTCGCCTCGTCAGCCAGATTGACGGTTTCGTTATTCAGCCCATCAATGGTGGTGAGCCAGGCAATGGCCTTCCCGGTGTCAGTGGATTTGGCGGCAAGGTCTGTCTCTTCCTTCTGCTTTGTCTCGAGTGCCCGCCTAATTTCCTGTTCCTGATCCGGCTCAAGAATCACGATACCTGCCGTTTCAGCCTGGAGCAGGTCCAGTTTTCTCCTCTCCTCGCGCTGACGCTCATGGACATGGATGGATATCTGGCTGTAGATCTCTGTGCCCGTTATCTGTTCCAGAATCGGAGCCCGATCATCCGGTGGTGCCTGAAGGAACGCAGCGAAGCCGCCCTGAGCGAGCAACATGGAACGGGTGAAACGCTCAAAGTCCATGCCGGTAGCCGACTCGATCTGGCCGGCCACACCTCTGATCTTGGATTCGAGTATCTCACCAGAATCGGCATTGGCAATTTCGTGCTTCGGGGCTTGGAGTTCGCCATTCGGCTTCTTGCGTGCCCGGTGTTGGCTCCAGTGACAGCGGTAACGCCCAGACTGGGTTTCGAAGGTCACCTCAGCAAAGCATTCGCCTGTCTGGCGGGACATGATTTCGTTTCCGCTCTTGGTAACCTTGTTCAGGCGAGGCGTCCGCCCATAAAGGGCTAGGCAAATAGCATCGAGGATGGTGGTCTTCCCCGCGCCGGTGGGGCCGGTAATGGCAAAGATTCCGTCAGACGCGAAGGCCGGGTGCATCAGGTCGATTTGCCATTCGCCGACCAGTGAGTTCAGATTCTTGAAGCGTACCTGCAGTATTCTCATCGCCAGTCTCTCTATTCCGCCTGCACGTCGTCTTCATAGAGAGACGAGACCGTTTCCTGATAGGCCCGAAGCAGTTCAGGCCGCTGGTCTTCAGGCACGTCGTGAACGGTCAGGCATCGCTCGAACACGTCGTTCACGTTCAGATCGTCGAGTGTTTCCTCTTCATGGATTTGTCCCAGTGCGCGGTCAATGATGCGGTTGTTCTTTATCCGAAGGATTTCCATTTGGGTGCCGGAAATCGCAGCTTCCAGACGCTCACGCAGGTCGCCTATGATCTCGCCGCCTTCATAAATGACCTCGAGCCAACCTTGGGAGTCCGTTGCAGATAATTCGAGCATGCGGGCTGAGATGCCGTCCCAGTCTCCCTGGACGCGCTCAAGCCTTTGAAACACCGGCACATTAATCAGTTGTATGGATGCGGCGGTGCTGTGGCCCTCCTCCTGATCAAAGACAACTTGGCAAACGCTCTTCTGCTGTTTTGCCTCTCCGAACCCCATAGGCAATGGAGAGCCGCAGTACCGTATGGTTTCAGAGCCATTCACTTTTTGTGGGACGTGAAGGTGTCCAAGTGCCAAGTAATCAAAACTCGCGGGGAAAATCCCGGCTGTCACATGAGCCAGGGAGCCAACATAGAGTTCGCGCACGCCATCGCCGTCGACGGTTTGACCCCCAGCAGTGAACAGATGTCCCATGGCGACGATGGGAATATCGATCCCCAGTTCCTCGCGCTTCTGTTCGGCCAAGGCGGCGACGATGGCGTAATGAGTGCGGATGCCCTCAATCAGCTTTCGTTCTTTATCCTTGACGCTCTCACCCGCTTCCGCCACGCGGATATCTCTGTCGCGGAGGTAGGGCACGGCGCAGACTATCAATTCCGGAGCATCCCGCTCATTATGAAGTACCAGCACTTCGTCTTCCGGGAATTCAGTGCTACTACCGACCACGTGGACATCAAGGGCCTTGAGCAGCTCCTTGGGAGCATTGAGAAAAGACGGCGAGTCGTGGTTGCCCGCGATAACGACAACATGCCTACAGGATGACGCGGCAACCCGACATAGAAACTTATAATAGAGTTCCTGAGCACGATTGCTCGGAGCACCGGTGTCAAAGACATCACCCGCTACCAGCAGCGCATCAATTGAATTTTCTTGAATCGTCTCAGCCAGCCAAGTCAGAAAGGATTCGAACTCCTCGTAGCGTTTTCTGCCATAAAGGGTGCGGCCGATATGCCAGTCGGATGTGTGAAGAACTCTCATACTGTTATCCAGTCACCTCAGAGGCAGGGCGTTTCGCGTATTCTTCACGCCAGTTTTTTAATGAAGTCATGTCGACCAGAAGATCGTCTGGCTTCAGCAACTCCACTGGCGATTCTGTTGGATGCGAGTGTTCAAAACCAGAGTATTTGGTCATGAGCGAATCAAGGAGATCGCAATCCGCGCCCTTCAACTTGGCCAGACCCTTGAGCTTCAACGTATGCACCGGTCGCTGGAATCTTTGAACCACTCCGCACAGCAGATCATTTTCAATAGAGCGCTCCACCAATGTTCTGAAGTCCTGCATACTGACTTCAGCAGAATTTCGGCATATTCAAATTCGCCGTTCTCACTTGCATTCTTGGCGTCTTGATACCGCTGGTTCATGAGAGCGTTCAGGGCCGATTTGATGTCACTCTGTGAAAGTGGAATAGGAGCTGGCTCTCCGGTACCCCAGTCCACAGAGCGGATGCTCACCACGTCGGGCTTGATAGCCTTTTTCTCGGCAAAATGTCTTACCGTTCCCAGTAAGGACAGGCGGTGAGTAAAGATAATGATCTGCTTGTCCTGAGACAACTCGATCAGTCTTTGAACCACGGCCTCCTCATAGCTTTGGTCGAGCGAGGATATTGGATCGTCAAAGACAAACGGGGCTTGGTTGCTCTTGCCAGCGACGTCGGCCAAAAATGCCGCAATGGAAACGATTTCGCTACTGACAAAGACATTTCCAAACGAGGTGTCGAAAATATCAACGCTGTTGAGGTCATCGCAGGTACCTTGCCCTGACCAGGTATAACTCTTCGGTACGCCGTTCTGCTCAAACGAAATGCAGGCTTTCTGTGCGGCAGATTCGGGCTTATAGACATTGCGGTGAAGGGTACCCGTCTCGCGGGCACCGCATACATGCTTGAGGAGTCTGACGTAACCGGATTTACCCGACCCGTTGTTGCCATAAACAATCGTGAGATTACCCTTACCAAACTCAAGTGGTTTTTTCGGAGCAAGGGCGTTTACTCCTTCGACATCACTGATTGAACACAAACGCAAGGTGCCTGCAACACCCTGGGAAAACACAGTAGCGGGAAAGGAACAATTCGTTTTGGGCAACTTTCCACCGGCTTCCTGCTGGCACAGGGCTGCAAGTTCAGAGACGTCCTTATCCGTAAGCTCGGACTGTTGAAATAGCCGAGTAGCTGCAATCTGTAGCCACTGGGGGCGCTCTGAAAACCATTTGGTCAGTGATGCCGACACGCTACTCATGCAATTCCCCTTCCACTATCTGTACTTCTAAATTCACTGTTCACCTCCAGCATCTCTCTACACCGCTCCTGAACCATTACCGCCACGTCCGCGATAGTGCCGCATCCGTCGGGAGGACCTGGCGAGGTTGCCACCACGGGCCTCTCCGTGCGAACCCATATCCTGCAGCTGAAACGCACACAGATGAACCACTCTATCCAGTGCACTGAGCGCTCCGCCGGCCAGCCCCGGGCCACCGATTCGGATGTCATCCCCTACACCCACCGCCGGATGCTCTGAACTATCGGCTGCCGCGACCGCTGACAGAAAACGCATAACGTCAAGCGGACTGCTATTCGCACTCCCATCCTGTTCATCGATCGCATCCAGCGCATAGCTGCGTAACAGCTTGGGCATTAGCTTGCGAAACGTCGCCGAAAAATCGAAAAGCTCCACACCCCGAATCTGGCCATTGATGGCGAAAACCGCCCCCGCCTGACCTTCTACCATTCCAATTGCCTTCAGATACTCTTCCACCTGATCCTGATAATCCTCGTACAGACATTCCATTGCCGCCGTATCGGAATAGCTCTTCATTCGACTCGACTTCTCGGCGATTTCTTTCCAAACTTCGCCTTGCCGTGAACGGCGCGTGCCACTTGTCCGCAATGAAGCAGTCACCTGATCCGCCTTCCGTGCGCGGCCTGCAGCATAAAAGGCGCGACCCTTCGTGCTGAATTCCGGGCTGGTATGCGACCAACGACCGGCCTCGACACAAGACACAGGTATCGTGATGGTGCTTTCCGCCGGGGCCAGAATCGTGAGATTCAGTACCCGATTCTGTTTCGCGCCTACCAACTCCTCCCCATCCAGCAGCAGCACAGGCTGCTCGCCCAGGTTCTCCAACCGAAGCTCCGGCACGTCACCTGCATCAGATGTCTCGGTCACCCTCACATTCCCCCTGGCCAGTGCCTCATCAAGCGTGAGGTAATCCGGTTCAATCCCATTCCCGGCAACCAGTGGAATCACTGATAGATTGTTAAATGAAACACCGGCACCGGCTTTTACACGCGAGAGTGTTTCCTCAATGATCTGCATTACACACCTCCTTTACTAGACTGCCTCATTTAATCATAATCATTTTGATGATGTCAATATATTATATTGACTCTAACATGATTTTTTTAATATCATAGGCAATCATGAGAAACAAAAATGCAGCAAAAATGGACGGTGATATGCCCGAACCCGGCCTGGTGGACGTCAGTCAGACTCAAAAAGAGCGTTTATCCCATATTGATTTCAAGGTCTGTTTCCTGGGCACTGTCGGCCGAAACGACCTTGTCAGCCGATTCGGCATCAAGGAAGCGGCGGCGACCAGGGACATCACTTTATATAAAGAACTGGCCCCAAAGAATCTGGAGTACGACACCAAAGCCAAAATCTACACACGCTCGAACGCTTTTGAACCGCTTTTCAACTACTCCTCCAGCCAGGCACTGGCAGCCCTTGCATACGGATTCGGTGATGACTTCGTTGGCATGCACAAGGGTTTCATTGCGTGCGAAATGCCTGCACAGTTGAACAGGCCCTCGCTATCGACACTGTCCGTTCTAACCCGTGCCATCCATCAAGAGAAAGCCGCAAGAATTACCTACCGCTCTCTGAGCAGTGGACGAACCACGCGCGAGGTTGTTCCTTTTGTACTAGTCGACAACGGACTACGCTGGCACATCCGTGCTTACGACCGCAGGCAATCGAGATTTTCGGATTTCGTTATTACCCGTATTGCCAACCCGGTTATTGTCGACGGCACGATCAAAGAACATGAGACTCGTGAATCAGATATCCAGTGGAACCGAATCGTAGAACTGGAGATCGTGCCACATCCGAGTCTCAAGCATCCGAAAACAATAGAAACCGACTACGCCATGAAACACGGTGTATTGAATGTCAACGTTCGAGCTGCTGTAGCGGGTTACGTACTTCGTCGGTGGAATGTGGACTGCTCAGAAGACCACAGTCTGATAGGATCTGAGTACCACCTTTGGCTGAAGAACCGGCAGGCACTCTATGGCGTGGAGAACCTCGTCATTGCACCGGGCTATCAAGCGACAGCAGAGATAAAACATAATTCGGGCACCGATTGACTCGCATGCTGATCGACAACAGAAAAACAGCCAAGATCGGCGACACTCTTAAAGCCTCCCTCAATGGCGGCTCAAAGTTATCTATTTTAAGCGGCCTGTTCTCTATCTACGCCTTTGACGCGCTGAGAAAAGAGCTATCAGGAACACGTAGTACCCGCCTGCTGTTTACACAATTGGGCTTTCACGATAAAACCGTAGATACTAACATTGAGCCCCAGCTAAATGGTGACAGGTTCGAATTACGGCTCCGCAATCAGTTAAAACAAGCCAAGGTAGCGGCCGAATGCGCCAAATGGATCGAGAAGCAGGCACAGGTGAAGACTGCTGTCCACTCCGGACTCACCCCTCAAACGTTGTTTCACGTTTCCAACGAAATCGACGAGAGCATCGCCATCCAGGGTAGCTCACAATTTACTAGCACCGGATTGGGTTATACCGAATCCAACAGCTTTGACATGAATATGTGCGTCAAGGATACGGAGAACACCAACGGACTGCTGCAATGGTTCGACAGTCTCTGGGTCAATGAAACGATGGTCACTGATGCCAAGGAACTTCTGCTTAAACAGCTAAACTATCTTGCAGAAGGAAAACCGGCTCAACTCATCTACTTCGTCACCCTTTACAACCTGTTCAAGGACTACCTGGAGGGGTTCGATGAGGAAAAAATCATCAAGAACAAGACAGGGTTTAAGAACACCCTGGTCTGGAACAAGCTCTACAAATTCCAGCGTGATGGCGTCATTGGAGCCATCGACAAGCTGGAAACGCACAATGGCTGCATCATCGCGGACAGCGTTGGCCTGGGTAAGACGTTCGAAGCCCTCGCCATCATCAAGTATTACGAGCTCCGTAATGACCGCGTGCTTGTCCTGTGCCCCAAAAAGCTCAGGGGCAATTGGACGCTCTACACGATCAATGACAAACGCAATCTTTTTGCAGCAGACCGGTTCAACTACGACGTCCTTAATCATACCGATCTCAGTCGCACGTCAGGCCATTCCGGCGAGATCAACCTGGTGACGCTGAACTGGGGTAATTACGACCTGATTGTTATCGACGAATCCCACAACTTTCGGAACAACAACCCGACCAAGGACACCAAAACCCGTTACCGTCGGCTGATGGAAGACATTGTCCAATCCGGCGTAAAGACCAAGGTGCTGATGCTTTCCGCCACGCCTGTCAACAATCGCATGAACGACCTGAAGAACCAGGTAGCCTTTATGACGGAAGGAAGTGACAGCGCCTTCTCTGAATTCGGCATCAACAGCATCGACAAGACCTTGCGTCTGGCACAAAAGCAATTTAATCAGTGGGGCAACCAATCTGTTGAAACCCGCACAGTTGAGTCACTGCTGGATGGAATGAGCTTCGATTACTTCAAACTGCTTGATCTGGTCACGATTGCCAGATCGCGTAAGCACATCGAAAGATATTATGGTATCGAGGATATCGGTGAATTCCCGACACGCCTTCCGCCCGTTAACGTCAAAGCAGACATCGACACACAGGGCGACTATCCACCACTTAAGGAAGTAAACCGGGATATTCGCCGCCTGCACCTGGCCGCATACTCACCGTTGAAATACGTCCGAGCCGACAGACAGGACGAGTACAGCCGCAAATACGACATGGAAGTAGGCGGAGGAAAAGGGAAATTCAAACAGTTGGATCGCGAAGCGAGCTTGATTCACCTGATGCGGGTCAATCTGCTCAAACGCATGGAAAGTTCCATCTACTCCTTCGGTCTTACGGTAGAAAAGCTGCTGAGCCAGGTCGACAACCTGCTGGACAAAATCCATAACCACACCACCCAGGAGATTGAGGAAGTCAGCGTCGAGGAAGCAGAGCTCGACTCCCCGGAACTGGCTGATCTGGTGGCTGGCAACAAAACCAAGGTATTAATCCAGGACACTGATCAGGTGTTGTGGAAACAAGACCTTGAAGAAGATAAAACACTACTGGAGAAACTGTTGGCCGACGCCAAGCGTATTGATGCTGGAAGAGACGCCAAACTCAAGAGCCTGAAGGAAACGATCTCAGCAAAGATCCATCAGCCAATCAACCCAGACAACAACAAGGTCATTGTCTTTACAGCCTTCGCTGACACGGCCATGTATCTTTATCAACACATTGCCACATGGGCCAAAGACGAACTCGGGCTATTCAGCGCTATCATCACGGGCGGCGGCAGTAATAAGACCAACCTAACCGGTATCGGTAGTGACTTTAACAACCTCCTGACAGCCTTCTCGCCCCTCTCTAAAGAGCGCAGCAAGATCAACCCGGAGGCCACGCATGAGATCGATATTCTGATTGCGACTGACTGTATATCGGAAGGACAGAACCTCCAGGACTGCGATGCCCTCATCAACTACGACATTCACTGGAACCCGGTACGTATCATACAGCGGTTCGGCAGGGTTGATCGACTTGGCTCTACAAATACCCAGATCCAACTCATCAACTTCTGGCCTAACATGGAACTGGATGAATACATCAACCTCGAAGCACGGGTCTCCGGCCGCATGGTGCTGCTGGACATCTCTGCCACCGGCGAAGAAAACGTCATCGATGAAAGCAGTCAGGAGATGAATGATCTCGAGTATCGCCGGAAACAACTCCAACAGCTACAAGAAGCCGTGGTCGATCTGGAAGAGATGGCGGGAGGCATATCCATTACCGACCTGACGCTGAGCGACTTCCGCATGGACCTCTTGGATTACCTCAAGTCCAACCCCGGCACTCTGGAGCAGGCACCTACAGGGTTGTTCTCTGTCGTCACCCTGGATGAAGAAGCCAGCAATGATGGGATTCACCCTGGCGTCATATTCTGTCTACGAAACACCCAGACAGGCACTAAAGCCATCCCGGTTGACGAAAACTATCCCTTAGCCCCTCACTTCATGGTCTATGTTTCTGACGATGACCTGGTGCCTCTCAACTTTACCCAAAGCAAGAAGATACTTGATCTTTTGAAGCAACAGACCTTCCAGCAGGAAGCGGTAGATTCCAGTGCCTTCCAGCAGTTCTATCAGAATACGAACCACGGTGCTGACATGGGCCGCTATCAGGAGTTACTATCGACTGCTATTGACAGCATCGTTGGTAAGAGCGCAGAGAAAGGAACCCAGAGCCTGTTCACCCGGGGTGGCACGGTACTCACCCCGAACAGCAGCCAGGGCCTGGATGATTTTGAGGTGGTCAGTTACCTCATTCTGCTGGATGGAAGACATACCAGCAGTGAAACAGATATGAGGAATTAGCACACCATGACGGGGCAGGGACAACAGCACATTACTGAGCAAATCTGGCAGGCGATGAATCTACCAGACTCCTGCCTACTGAACAGCCGTATCTACAAAAAGATGTTGCTCGAATCTGCTGATCTTAGCAACAACGACAAAAAAGTGATCACTGAGGATATCGATACGCTGGTATGGCGTTACACCCTCAAGCCGGAAACGATCAACATCCCCAAACTGCAGACAGATGAATTTGATTATCTGGAAATTGCAGTCATCCATGTAACGCTAAAAAGTCCCAAGCGCGTAAAACGATTGGCTGAGATTGTTCAGCGCGCCATCCCCTATCCACTGGCGCTCATCATCAGCCATAACAACACGCTCTGGTTGAGCCTGGCAAACAAGCGTCAAAGCCTGGCTGACAGCCAAAAACTGATGGTGGAGGCCTTTTTCGACAGCAACTGGATCGACGGTGCTACCCCCGACTCCATCGAACAAGAATTTATCGCCTCACTGGATAGCAAACAGCTCGACTGGACCAACTTCTACACCTTCTACCAAGGCTATGTAGCAAGCATACTCGCCTTACAAGCTGGCCGGCATACGGGGCAATTCCGGCTTAAAAACCCGTATGAATTTGATGCGACCTCAAGTACCGTACCAGTGCGAGATCGACAGATGCTTCTGCAGAACATCCGGCAACTGGAAGAAGAGGAAAGCAGCCTGAAAGCTTCCCTTAAAAGTGAGACTCAGTTCAACCGCAGTCTGGCGCTGAACATGAGCATCAAGCGCTGCCAGCAACAGATTCAGAAATTAACCAACGAACTATAGACAAGAGCCACTCATGGAAAAGATCACCAAACAAAACCCGCGGAGCCAAAGCGCCGACATCGTCACGGACAACATAGAAAAACTCCAGGCATTGTTTCCCGAGATCATCACAGAAGGTGATGGCGAAAAGAAGATCGATTTTGAAACGCTCAAAGAGGTGCTGGGTGAGTACGTCGAAGACAAGGAAGAGCGATATAGCTTCAACTGGCATGGAAAATCCAGGGCCAGACGCCTGGCTCAAACCCCTTCAACCGGTACGTTGCGCCCTTGCAAAGAAGAATCCGTGGATTGGGATACCACTCAAAATCTGTTTATCGAAGGCGACAACCTGGAAGTACTCAAGCTCCTGCAAAAAAGCTATCACAAAAAAGTGAAGATGATCTATATCGATCCACCATATAACACTGGCGGTGACTTTATCTATCCAGATAAGTATCAAGATAATTTAGACACATATCTGCGATATACAGGGCAGATTAACGACGAAGGATTTAAAATTTCGAGTAATACGGAGACTACTGGACGCTACCATACCAATTGGATCAACATGATATACCCGCGCTTGAAGCTTGCGAGGAATCTACTGCAGGATGAGGGCGTTATTTTTATTAGCATTGATGACAAGGAACAGGAAAATCTTAAAAAAATCTGTGATGAAATATATGGAGCGGAAAACTACAGAGGAACCTTGATTTGGCAACACAGCATTCAGCCAAAGGGCTATTCTGGAACATTTTCAGTTCATCATAATTTCATATTTTGCTATGCAAAAAGCGGCTCATACGTTTTGGCTAACCTCCCAAGAACTGATGAGCACAACAAGAGTTATTCGAATCCTGACAACGACCCAAATGGGCCATGGCGATCTGGTGACGTGAGAAACGCTTTGTATCGGCCCAATCTGATCTATGACATCACAACCCCTTCAGGGAAAATTATCCATGCGCCAGAGAAAGGATGGCGTTGGAGTAAAGAAACAATGGAACAAAAGATGTCAACTGGAGAGATTATATTTTCAGCGGACGAGACTCGGATCATCAGAAAGATCTATCTTAATACTCTTAAAGGGAGAACCCCCGAGACTTTGCTGCTGGCGAAAGAAGTCGGAAGCACTCGGGATGCTGCGAACGAAATAAAAGATCTATTTGATGGTGGACAGCCTTTCGATACTTCAAAGCCGACAAAACTTTTGGAGCATCTTGTGCGCCTTTCTGGCGCAACAAAAAATGACTTGATTCTTGATTTCTTTGCTGGTTCGTCGACCACTGCTCATGCAGTAATGCGGAAGAACGCGGAAGACGCAGGCAACCGAAAATTCATCATGATTCAACTCCCAGAGCCTTGCCAAGAAAAGTCCGAGGCTTTCAAAGCTGGCTATAAATCTATTGCTGAAATCGGCAAGGAAAGAATCCGCCGGGCTGCCGCCAAGTTCAAGGAAGAAAACTCTTCACATGAAGGCGATCTTGGTTTCAAGCTTTTCAAACTTGACGCCACTAATATCAATCCTTGGGATGCCGATTTTGAGAACCTGGAAGATGAACTGCCTCTGAGCGTTGACAGCATCAAACCAGACCGTACTGCCGATGACGTACTCTACGAAATCCTGCTCAAATACGGCCTTGACCTAACGCTGCCGATCAAAGCGCACCAAATCAGTGGTAAGACCGTGTACAACGTCGGCATGGGTGCGCTAATGGTCTGCCTGGATGACGCCATCAGTATCGAGGTCGTTGAAGGCATAGGTAAGCTAAAGGAAAAACTGCAGCCGGAAGTAATGCGCGTAGTCTTCAAGGATGCCGGTTTCGCCGATGATGTGGTTAAGACCAATGCCGTGCAAGTGCTTAAGCAGTTCGGCATCGACGACGTCAGAAGCATTTAAGAGGTCAAGCATGAAGATTCAATTCAATCCAGACCTCACCTACCAAAAGGACGCCATTGATGCCGTGGTCGGCATTTTTGAAGGCCAGGAGACATGCCACACTACCTTTACGGTGACATCTGCTCCTGTGATGGACAAACACGGTCAGATGGATATGCTGGCAGCCTCTGATCAAAACGATCTCGGTATAGGTAACCGCCTCCGCTTGATTGAAGAAGAACTACTCGAAAACACCCAGCAGGTGCAACTAATCAACGGCCTCAAGCAGTCCAGTGCACTGAATGGGAAAGACTTCACCATCGAGATGGAGACCGGCACCGGGAAAACTTATGTCTATCTGCGCTCGATCTTTGAGATGAACCGGAAGTACGGTTTCACCAAGTTCATCATCGTTGTCCCCTCCGTAGCAATCAAGGAAGGTGTCTATAAGTCCTTGCAGATCACTGAGGAACACTTCCGTACACTCTACGACAATGCGCAGTTCGACTACTTTGTCTACGATTCCTCGAAACGGGAGCAGGTGCGCGGCTTTGCCACCAATGATTATATTCAGGTCATGGTCATCAACATCGATGCTTTCCGTAAGAGCTTCACCGACCCCAGCAAAGGGACCAAGGCCAACCTGATCCACCGGAGCGATGACCGCCTCAGCGGCATGAAGCCTATCGAATTTATATATTCAACCAATCCTATTGTCATTATTGATGAACCCCAGAGCGTGGACACAACAGCCAAGGCAAAAGAGGCCATCGCGTCGCTCAATCCACTATGCACCTTCCGATACTCAGCCACCCATGTGGATAAGCACAATCCGCTCTACAAACTGGATTCCGTCGATGCCTACGAGCATAAGCTGGTCAAGCAGATCGAGGTGGCATCGCTAAGTGTTCAGGATGGACACAACAAGGCCTATATCAAACTCTTGAGCGTCGACAATCGAAAATCGCCTATCACCGCTCAGATTGAGTTGGATGTAACCCAGGTCGGCGGTGTGAAACGGATAAAAAAGAAGGTCAAAGCTGGGGATGACCTGTTGGAGCTTTC
Source organism: Arenicellales bacterium (assembly GCA_965116335.1). Classification (GTDB taxonomy): domain Bacteria; phylum Pseudomonadota; class Gammaproteobacteria; order Arenicellales; family Poriferihabitantaceae. The sequence goes on along the minus strand of OZ220677.1, from coordinate 2,306,156 downwards.
AAAGGGTCGGGACCTCTATGACGGCTATGTGATTAACGACATCTACTGTGGTGAAGGCAATGAGTATATCGACTTCACCAGCAAGCCCGAAGTGATTCGCCTCGGCGAAGCCATCGGCGGTATCGATGATAATTCTCAGAAGCGCCTGCAGATTCGCAAGACCATAGAGGAACATCTGGAAAAAGAGCTCAAGCTGGTTCCCCAGGGGATCAAGATATTGAGCCTGTTCTTTATCGACCGAGTCGCCAACTATCGCAGCTACAACAATGAAGGCCAGATGCTCAAAGGTAAGTATGCTCAGTGGTTTGAAGAGGAGTACCGCCAGATCGTCGCCAAGCCAAAATACCAATCCTTGTTTGAAGAGATCGATCTTGGTCTTGACCCCGAAGAGGTACACAACGGCTACTTCGCCGCGGACAAACGCAAGAAAAGCGACCCTGAGAACCTGATTCGTTACAAAGACTCTTCCGGTAGTACCGCCGATGATGAAAGCGCCTACAACCTCATCATGAAAGAAAAGGAAAAGCTGCTGAGCTTTGATTCAAAACTTCGTTTCATTTTTTCCCATTCTGCCCTGCGCGAAGGCTGGGATAACCCCAATGTATTCCAGATATGCACCTTGAATGAGACAGCCTCGACCATCAAAAAGCGTCAGGAGATCGGTCGTGGACTCCGGCTAGCGGTTAATCAGGACGGAGAGCGGATCCATGGATTCGACGTTAACACCCTGACGGTAATGGCTAATGAGTCCTACGAGGACTTCGTGAAACAACTACAAAAAGAGATCGAGGATGAGGAAGGTATTCACTTCGGCCTGGTGGAACAGCATCAGTTCGCCAATATCGTCGTAGCCCACAAAGGTGAAAAGCCGAAGTTCCTGGGCGCAGAGCAGTCCGAGCAGGTTTGGCAGCACCTGATAGATCAGGGCTACATTGACCCCAAGGGCAAGGTCCAGGACAAGCTAAAACTGGATCTCAAAGACAACAAGGTCGAATTGCCAGACGAGGTGAAGGAACTCGCAGGGCCTATTTCTGCGCTACTGAAGAAGGTTGCTGGCGGGCTGAATGTCAAAAACAAGAATGACCGCACGCCGGTCAAGCTCAACAAGCGGATTTACCTCAGTGACGACTTTAAAGAGCTGTGGGATCGCATTAAGCACAAAACCGTCTACCGTGTGGACTTCGACCCAGAATTTCTGATTGACCAGTGTGCCAAAGAGATCGAGAAAAACTTAATCGTTGGCAGAACGCGATTCAACTATAACAAGGCCAAAGTCTCGACCGAGAGAAGCGGCCTGGAGGTGCGGGATGAGTCATCACAGACCCATGTCTATAACATTCGCGATTACCAACTACCGGATATTGTTAGCTTCCTACAAAACGAAACGAATCTGACGCGCCGCTCAATTGTGGCCATATTACAGAAATGCAATCGACTAACTGACTTCAAAAACAACCCGCAAAAGTTTATCGACCAGGTGACCGCGATCATCATCAACCAGATGCGACTGTTTATTGTGGACGGAATTAGCTACAAAAAGATCGGTGACAAACATTTCTACGCACAGGAACTATTTGAAGACCAGGAACTCACCGGATATCTGAATAAGAATATGCTGGAGACACAAAAGTCCGTCTACGACCATGTGGTGTACGACTCTGACATCGAAGAGACTTTTGCCCGCGCTTTTGAAAAGAGCGATGATATCAAGCTCTACGCAAAACTCCCCGGCTGGTTCAAAATCGACACCCCCCTGGGCGGCTATAACCCCGACTGGGGGGTACTGGTAGAACAGGATGGCAAAGAGAAGCTGTATTTCGTAGTCGAGACCAAGAGCAGCCTGTTCAGCGATGCGTTACGGCCGAAAGAACAGGCGAAGATTGATTGTGGGGCCGCCCACTTCGAAGCCTTGGGGCAAGAGACTAAATTCATCAAGGCCAACAATTATGATTCGTTTACGGCTCAGTATTGAACTTACAGACTGATCTCTGCTACCCCTGAGTACCTAGACTGGCAGGCCCATTGGACACAAGTTGAGAGCTGATATTGCTTACCCAGCATTCAATCGGTTCTGGAAATCAGCGACTTCCTCCAGTATTTCCTCAAATGTTGGCACATCACCATAGAACATTTCCTGCTGCATACTTTCATAATCGGCCTGCCACGCGGGAAGATCGGCGGATGAGGGTACCAGCTGCAGTTCCTGTGGGTTTAGCGTCGAATAGTCGACCCACGTATAGCGGAAGAACACCTGACGATGCATGGCAATCCGATGAAATAATCCGAGATCCTGGACAGATTCGTCGCCCACCCCCGCCTGAATCATCCTGTAGAGGTCATAGTAATGGCGGGCCAGCGATCGTCGCTGCTTTTTCTTGGCCTCTGGACGAAATGTCTCCTCATGCAACAGCATTGCCTTTTCCAAGAATGTGCGCTCTGGCCGTACTGCTCTCACATCTGAACCTGGCTCGGCCAGTAATTCCGGGAAAACTTCTCTGATATAGGGCGTGATCTCGACGGATGCAACAGGCTCTGTATCTGACCGGGGCCTATCTCAATCTTTACAGCACGACGAAGATATGCGGCCTGCTCCGGGAAGGCCGTTGGATACAACAACAGTAAAGTCTGTTCATCGGGATCGTCGGGGTCAGGCTCAAGCGACCATTCGAGTGTGTCCGGTAGATCTGATGAGATGGATTCGAAGAGTGTCGGTTGAATCTGGTCACTGATACATTGCTGACAGGCTCCTTTCAGCGCCTTCAGGCGCTTGGTCATCTGCTTCCTGCTAGGTGATTGTTCCGGGGTATTTTCCCCACCAAAACCCAAGGCTTCCCTGTCGATGACAATATCTATATCTTCGGAGAAACGTTCGATGAGATTCCAGCACTTGGATAACGACGTACCACCCTTAAACGTCAGATGTTTGCCCCATTCGGGCAGATCAAACAATTTGCCCAGCGTCCAACAAGCCAAAAGTCTTTTTCAACGGCAATCTCGAACAGGTTCAGTTGTGCGCCCGTCTCCGTGCAGACAAGCCGGCGACGTTCTTCCGACATCCCAATAAACTCTTTCATGCTTCGCTTTCCCGATTAGCCAGTGAACGAAAGATATCGGCGATCCAGGCCGGGGCATATCGAATATCCTTTACCAGTTGCTTGCGTGCATCTTCATCGAGTCGACGATCAAGCTGTGTGACAATTTGCTGATCGACGTTCTTCCGGCTCAGGTGGCGCAGCGCCTGGATCACCAACCCACTGATCTTCCCCGCAGTTGCCATATTGCGGGGAGTCGTGTGCTTCAGAATGATCTGGCGCTTGCCAACCTGGACAGTCCGCGAGCGACCATCCGTTAAATAAACGACCTTCATGGGGACTTGCGTGGAAAGCCCTAGGAGATTGGCTGCGTAGGCCCCGGAGGGTTGAAGCCGGGTGGCGTCGCGACCTGCCAGCGCCCTTGCGATATCATCCGTCGATGGTTGTAACGGACCTAACCGGGAATCAATTTTCGGGTAGTCGTACAGCCCCCGGGCCAACTGGCGGATAAGGCCGCTGCCCCGATGCCGCATCAGTGCAAGATCGACAGCCCGGCGGGTTCCGAGATCCGTAAAACTATCAGGCGTAAAGACCCAGCCCCGCTTGCGGCCCTGTATCCGGCGGAGGATCTTGCTGTCAGCGCTGTCGATGTGCTTGCCCATATCTTTTGAAAGAAATATATATACGATTTTCTTCCAAAAGTAAAGCAATTACTTGGAGATGCCTGCCAGTACCAGCCAGCACCAGACATTAAATCACTCCCACTCAATCGTAGCCGGAGGTTTGCCGGAAATATCGTAGGTGACCCGGCTGATGCCGCGCACTTCGTTGATGATTCTGTTGGAAACCTTTGCCAGCACCGGGTAAGGAAGATGCGCCCAGTTCGCGGTCATGAAGTCGGTGGTTTCAACAGCGCGTAGCGCGATGACGTATTCATAAGCCCGATTGTCGCCCACTACGCCGACTGATTTCACCGGCAGAAACACGGCAAAAGCCTGGCTGGTTTTATCGTACAGATCGGCCCGGTGCAGTTCATCCAGGAAAATCGCATCGGCCTGACGCAGGATTTCGGCGTATTGCTCTCTGACCTCGCCCAATATCCTGACAGCCAGCCCCGGCCCGGGAAAGGGATGACGGTTAATCATTTGCTCCGGGAGCCCTAACACCACGCCAATCCTGCGTACTTCATCCTTGAACAGTTCGCGCAGCGGCTCCAGCAGTTTGAGGTCCATGTCTTCCGGCAAGCCGCCTACATTGTGGTGAGATTTGATGACCTTCGCCTGGGCAGATTTACCGGCATTGCGGTGACCGGCAGACTCGATCACATCCGGGTAAATGGTGCCCTGAGCCAGCCATTTGGCATTGCCGATCCGGTTCGCTTCGCGCTGGAATATCTCCACGAACAGGTTGCCGATTACCTTCCGCTTGCGCTCCGGGTCAACCACTCCACGAAGCCGGTCGAAAAACTCATCACCGGCATCCACACGGATCACCTGGACCCCCATAAAGTCGGCAAATGTCTGCATCACCTGATCGCCCTCACCCTGCCGGAGCAATCCGGTATCTATGAATATACAGGTCAGTTGTTGCCCTATTGCCGTATGCAACAATGCGGCGACTACAGACGAATCCACTCCGCCTGACAGCCCGAGAATCACTTCGTCATCCCTTACCTGATCACGAATCCATTGCAACTGGCTTTCGATAATGTTGGCTGGAATCCAGTCGGAACCACAGCCGCAGATTTGATGGACAAACCGGGACAGCATGGATTTGCCTTCTGTGGTATGGGTGACTTCGGGGTGGAATTGCACGCCATAGTAGCCTCTGGTTTCATCCGCAATGACGGCGAAGGGGCAGGTGGCCGTCCTGCCGACAACCTCGAATCCGTCCGGCAGCCGGGTCACCTGATCACCGTGACTCATCCAGACTGACAGTTCCTGATCGGCGGCACCACACAGTCGGCTCAGGCGTATGGTATGCACCAGAGCCTGTCCATATTCATGGTGGTCGGCTATTTCTACCGAACCACCGAGTTGGTTGACCAGGGCCTGCATGCCATAGCAGATACCCAGTATCGGCCAGCCGGACTCGAACAGAATGTCAGGAATCCGCGCCTCGGAATCCTGATAGACCGAGGCATGGCTACCCGACAGAATGATGCCCTGGGGAGCGAATTGCCGGATTTCCTCTGCATCGGCATAGTATGGGAATATCTCGCAATAGACGCCGAGTTCCCGGATGCACCGGCCGATTAACTGCGTATACTGTGCGCCAAAATCGAGAATAAGAATCTTTTGCCCGTGCGGGTCCTGGAAACCGGACATCCGTTCAAATCCTCGTAAACCGAATCATCATGTAATCGAAAATCGTCAGTATCACCGGAATCAAGTGAAATCAGGGGTCAGTTGGACCGGCTGGTTTGATAGTTGGGCGCTTCCTTGACGATGGAAACATCATGTACATGGCTTTCCGTCATGCCGGCGTTGGTAATGCGGATCAGTCTGGCATTGGTTCTCATATCATCAATGGCGGCGCTGCCGGTATATCCCATACTGGCGCGCAATCCTCCCATCAGTTGATGAACCACGTTCACCATCGGCCCTTTATAGGACACGCGACCTTCAATGCCTTCGGGGACAAACTTGTCGGCGCTGTCAACCCCATCCTGGAAGTACCGATCCCTGGAACCCTTCTGCATCGCGCCCAATGAGCCCATGCCGCGATAAGACTTGTAGGAGCGTCCCTGATAAATTTCAATTTCACCCGGCGCCTCATCAGTTCCCGCCAGGATACCGCCTACCATGACGCAGTTGGCTCCACAGGCAATACATTTGGCCAGATCCCCGGAGAATCGAATACCGCCGTCGGCGATAAACGGGACATCCGAGCCTTGCAGCGCCCTGGCTACTTCCTGAATCGCATGCACCTGAGGCACGCCGACTCCGGCCACAATCCGGGTGGTGCAGATTGAGCCCGGCCCGATTCCGACCTTGACTGCATCGGCACCGGCATCCACCAGATCGCGAGCCGCATCGGCGGTTGCGATATTGCCGCCAATCACCTGTACGCTACTGCCCAATTGCTTGATCCGCTTGACTCGCTCGAGCACTCCCCGCGAGTGGCCATGGGCGGTATCCACTACAATCGCATCCACGCCCGCATTGACCAGGCACTCCACTCTTTCATCCGAATCTGCGCCCACGCCAACCGCTGCCGCCACCAGCAACCGGCCCTGCTTATCCTTGCAGGCGCGGGGAAAGTCTGTCGATTTCTGGATATCCTTGACCGTAACCAGCCCTTTCAGGGCATTGCCCGCGCCGACCACCAGTACCTTTTCAATCCGGTGCTTGTGCAGAAGCTGTTGAATCTGCTCGGAAGTCGCCCCTTCCGTTACTGTAACCAGCCGGTCTTCGGGGGTCATGACCTGACTGATCGGGGTTTCCATATTCTTCTCGAAGCGCAAGTCACGGCTGGTCACAATGCCGATCACTTTGGCTCCATCGACAACCGGAACTCCCGATATGTTGTGCTGATTCATCAGGCCCAACACATGATTCACGCTGGCCGATTTCTCCACCGTGACCGGATCGGTAATGACTCCGCTTTCGTATTTCTTGACGCGGATAACCTCTTGCGCCTGTTCGCTTGGCAGCATATTGCGGTGGATGACACCGACTCCTCCTTCCTGGGCGAGGCTGATGGCCATATTCGCCCCGGTGACGGTATCCATGGCCGCCGATACCAGAGGGATATTGATATTCAGGTCGCGGGTAAAACGGGTTTCGAGACGCGCATCCTGAGGCAGTATTTCTGATTTCGCCGGAAGCAGCAAAATGTCATCGAAGGTCAGCGCCAGATCAATAGGTTCCATCTACGGATTGTACCGTAAGCGACTTGAGTTAGGAACAACCCTGATCAAAATTTGCTATACTCATGGGTTATGCCAAGACCCTGGCTTTAGCGACCATCCCGATCATTATTGTAACCGAAGACAACCAGGCATCCGATCATCTCCCGGGGGGGCGCCAGACGCCGAAACAGGAGCGTCCAGACCATCGAGCATCCGGGCAATCTGAAAGCCGGGGCGAGGTCTGGCAGGGCTTTGCCTTCCGTGTCGGACCGTTAAATCTTGCGGTGCCCTGTGCAGACGGGTTCGAGATTGTATCGGTTGGTGAGCTGTCTCCTGTGCCGATGGCCCGCGACTGGGTGCGGGGAATGCAGAGCCTTCACGGTGAAGTGTATACGGTAGTGGATTTTGCCGCATTCATCGGCCTGGCGCCAACTCCGGTAACGAGAACCTGCAATCTGCTGGCTCTGCCCGACGCCAGTCTGAAAAGCGCTCTGTTGATCGCCGACCGCATCCGCATAAAATCATTTTCATCGGCATTGCCGCTGGGTGATTGCGAACGGTTCCATCAGAATCTGACACCGTACCTGAACCGAATAGTAGTGGATCAGGGACAACCGTGTGGAGTGATTGATGTCAAGGCTCTGTGCGGATCACGTGACTTTGTGCAAATCGGGCTTTATTGAAAAATGAAGAAAACCTACCTGCTGATCCTGCTGGTTTCCCTGGGGGCATTGCTCTACTTTGAATACCTGCAAATGGTACGCTCGGAAAATCGAGCCCGATTGCATACGATCAGTTCACAACTGGATGCAGATATTGGTGAGCTCGGCAATCAGTCGTTGCAGGTCGTAACCGCAAAACTGACCGGGAGGTTGGCCGGGGAAACGGAGTCGCCGGAATGGGCCGATACCCTGACAAGCCGCATCAACGCGAGTCTTGCTGAACTCGCATCTGGAGATAACTGGCGGCTTCACCCGCAATTCATATCGACTATTCTGAAAATCGAAGAACAACAAAACGTCCCGGTCCCGAGGTCAATCACATCTGCGGTAGCGCGAATTGAACAGGCATTGCCGCTGCTCGGCCCGGATCTGGATAACCTGTTCAAACGCATAGGCGCAACGGACCCTTCTTCGATTCATAATTCGGTCAACAATGTGATCGCCCTCAGTGATGCCATCACTGATCTCACTCGCGACCTGCAAGGAAAATTGAACCCCGGGGCGTTAATGACGGAACGTATAGGGTCATTCATATCGGGCGGAATCGCGTTTTTGTGCATGATCGGGTTGTTCTGGTCGGTGCTGGGCGATTTCAGAAACACGAGGCTCGCGGTAACCCGGTTGCTGGATGAAACCAGAGGCCTGGAGCAGGGAGATCTGACTGTGAAGGCTCAAGTGACCGGCGATGTAACGGCAGGGGTCGCGAACTCGCTCAATCACACGGTCGTCAAGATGCACGATCTGGTCACCGGAATCAGACAGGACACAAGAGAAGTCACGCAAACTGCGGCAAAAACAGAGGAGTCCATGGCTCGATTAAAGGCCTGGCGAGTCTCCCAATCCGGGCAGATCACGGATTGCGCCAACGACGTGACAAATTTATCCGGCCGGATTTATGAAATCAGCCAATCGGCAGAGCAGTCAACCTCGCATATCCGGGAATGTGCAGAACTCGCGCAACAGGGAATGAATACGATACAGGATACGGCGCAGGGAATGGATACGGTACGTAGTCAGGCAGGAGAAGCGCGCAACTATCTGCAACGGCTGGCGGAGGGAGTCCTGCAAATCCGCACCATCGCGGATTCGATCCGGGGTTTGACCGAACAGACTCACACGTTATCCCTGAATGCCTCCATACAGGCGACGGGGGAAACGGGGCAGGACTTCGCGGGGACTGCTGAACAAATACAGGAGCTGGCGGAACGCTCGACATACGCATCGAATGAAATGGACGAGTGGGTGGAAAGCATCCGGCAGGATGCCGACCATGCCCTGACCTGCATCCAGGCAATCAACCGGGAGATGGTTTCAGGAGCAACCAGAACGGATCAGGTTCAGCATACGGTAAATGAAATCAGAAACCTGAGTCAGCCACTACCTGAAACCATGTCTCAATTATCGGATGAGTGGAAGGATGAATTGAGAACCATTGAAAAGTTCGGAAAAAGAATGCAAGAGCTACAGGACTCCGCAGCCGAAGCCTGGCTGGACATTTCACAGATTGCAGTTGCACTGGAGAAAACGAAGCTGGCTGCGAATCGACTCAAGCAATCAACCGGAGGATTCAGGATATCCGACCCCCGGTCAGGAAACGGATAGGAAATGGCGGAGCGCACAGCCAGGGAGATACGAAAGCAATTTCCCGAACAATTAGAGCCGTTACTGTGCGAAATCCACGCTTCCCTGAATGAGTGGCGCACAACCGGCAAGAGGTCGGGGGGGTTTGATGGCATCCGACAGAGCTTCCACACGTTGCAAGCCAGCGCACAGGCGGCAGGTTACCCGGACATTTCCAGATTAAGCCACGCTGTGACGAGGTTGATGAATCAATATGGCGGGGCTTCGGATTACGACAGTGAACGGGTCCTTATTAACCTGCTGGAGGAAATGCACGACGGCCTGGCTGCGGTCGCCAGTATGCCACCCACCGACGCTGAAGGCTATCTACGACCCTTGACCGGCATCGTCGAATCCCTGCTGCCTGCAAGTAAAACCGGGGAGCCGGACGCGCCAGACCAAACCTCGGCACCGGACACACCGGGCCAATTACCGGATCAACAGAAGGGAACCCGATCCGGCGCGAGCCGAACTGCGGATGATTCCCGTATCAGTGATAACCGGAAATTCTCGTATCTGCTGGATTTTTCCCGGGAACTGGGCTCGACACGGAATCGGCTGGGAAACACAGTGGAACAAATGCGGCGCGACCTGAACACCCTGAAGTACCCTGTCAACCAGATTCGTGGCAGCATCCAGGCCATGGATTCGGAGCATGACCAAGGATTAACAGCGAGCACCCGGAAAATCAATCTGCAACTCGATACGCTGGCCCAGGTAGAAAGAAAGTTACGCGAGCGGATATCCGTCTTTGCAGGCACACTGATTCAGCAGTCACATTATGGTGAGCGGCTGCAGGCGGGACTGATCAAAGCAGGGATGGTGCGCGAGACCATGACCCTCTGCCGTGTATTGCTGGTCCGGGTCGGCACCTGGCGTTTCGCGATACGGGCCGCGACCATTGAGCGAGCCATGCGGGTCACCGATGAAGAAATCAGCGTGGTTGACGGTCACAGAACGGTCCAAACGGACCACGGACCGGCGCCGGTTGTTGATCTGGCCGGAGAAATCCGTAAATCCGGAGCGGCTATCGAGTCATCCCGCCGCTCTCTGATATTGATACGTTCCGGCAATCGGGTCTCGGCTTTCGAGGTAGAGCAGTTTGAGGGAACCGCGGAAGTCGCAATCAGCACTCCGGGAACCCAGCTGGCTTCCGTCCGGGGAGTCACCGGAGTCACGGTTTTGGCAGATGGCTGCATGATTTCTGTGCTTGATCTTACAGAATTTCCAGGGCATCCGATTGTCCGCGAATCGATCTCAAATACCCTGGCATAATGCCCCACGATGTTATGAATCCACCACTTGGGAAAAATAGTGCCGCTCCGGCACCGCACCTCGACAGCCTGATTGACCTGGTCCGGCAGGCTTCATCAAAAATTGACTCTTTCCGGCAAAGTGGGAGCCGGTCGGAACTGAAAATGGACGGCAGTCTGGTTACCGGGGTTGATCGCGGAATCCAGGATTACCTGAGTCAGGAGTTGAATAGCCGGTGGCCTCAGTTCGGCTTTATCGGTGAAGAGATGCCGCACAATCACCAGGTACGGGTTTGTGAACACAATGAACAGGGCTTCTGGGTGCTTGACCCGCTGGATGGGACCACCAACTTCACCTCCGGGTTCCTGTTTTTCGGTATTTCTCTGGCACTGGTGATTGCCGGGCAACCCGTACTTGCTGTGATTTACGACCCGGTCCGGGATGAATGTTTCGCGGCGAGCAAAGGCGGGGGAGCCTTTCTCAACGGAGTGCCCCTGGTTTGCCCGGACACCGGCGCATTGGCGGATTGCATCGCCAATATCGACTACAAGCGTCTGGTGGGAGACCTGGCGTCACAGCTGGTTCGCTGTCCACCCTATCGGTCTCAACGAAACCTGGGTTCTTCAGTGCTCGAATGGTGCTGGCTGGCGGCGGGCAGAATCCAGCTTTATCTGCATGGCGGACAGAAACTCTGGGATTTTGCCGCTGGCTACCTGATTCTGCATGAGGCGGGCGGCGCGGCCACGTCATTATCCGGGCAGCCGCTGGATTGCGGGAAGTTGAGAAAACGCTCTGTAATTGCCGCAGTGAACGCCGAATTATTGGATCAATGGGTTGACTGGATTAACTCCAACAGCTATATTTCACACTCCTCCCCGTATTGATCTGGTATTGATTTTCAATCCATAAACCAACACTGTTTGTGCCCTGGCAATCTTAATTCTCGTATTCATGGTCCCTACCAAAGAAGTCAGATGGTGCCAGTAAGCAGGCGACAAAGAGCGAATGCGATCCGGGCGCTTAGCATGGATGCCGTGCAAAAAGCCAAATCAGGCCACCCTGGAGCGCCGATGGGAATGGCCGACATTGCCGAAGTGCTCTGGTGCGATTACCTGAAGCATAATCCCGCAGACCCGAAGTGGCCGAACCGGGACCGGTTCGTGCTGTCGAACGGGCACGGCTCGATGCTGATCTATTCCTTGCTGCATTTGACCGGGTATGACCTGTCGATTGAGCAAATCAGAAACTTCCGGCAGCTTCACTCGCAAACGCCGGGACATCCCGAATATGGATATACCCCCGGCGTTGAAACCACCACCGGCCCGCTCGGCCAGGGAATCTGCAACGCGGTCGGTATGGCGATTGCGGAAAAAACGCTGGCGGCCCAGTTCAACCGGGACGGCTATAATCCGGTCGACCATTTTACTTATGTTTTTCTCGGTGATGGCTGTCTGATGGAAGGAATCTCGCATGAGGGCTGCTCACTGGCCGGCACCCTGAAGCTCGGCAAGCTGATCGCCTTTTATGATGACAACGGCATATCCATTGATGGCAAGGTGGAAGGCTGGTTTACCGAGAATATCCCCTTACGATTTGAAAGCTATGGCTGGCATGTGATAGCGGATGTCGATGGGCATGACGCGCAAGCGGTCGGCGATGCCATTGACGAGGCTCGGAACGAACCCGACCGACCCAGCATAATCTGCTGCAAAACCGTGATTGGCTATGGTTCTCCCAACAAGGCTGGCAAGGAGTCCAGTCACGGCAGCGCCCTGGGAGAGGAAGAAGTTGAATTGACACGTCAGAGCCTGGGATGGACGCACGCGCCATTCGAGATTCCGGCGGATATCTATGGTTCATGGAATGCTCATGAAGCGGGGGCGCAGGCGCAGAGACAATGGCGGGAAATGTTCGCCGAATACGAGGCGCACTACCCGCAACTCGCTGCCGAGCTCAAAAGAAGAACCCGCGGCCTGTTGCCTGATAACTGGCAACGCGAGAGTGCTGAATTTATTGACGCGGTTGATCGACAAGCGCAGACCATCGCATCGAGAAAGGCCTCACAAAACGCGCTCGAAGGATTCGGCCCATTGCTGCCGGAGTTGATCGGAGGCTCTGCCGACCTGGCCGGGTCGAATCTGACACTGTGGTCCGGTTCCAGGGGAATCGAATCCGTCCCGCAAGGTAATTACATCTATTTTGGCGTGCGTGAATTCGCGATGGCGGCGATCGTCAATGGTATCGCCTTGTACGGAGGGTTCAAGCCCTATTGCGCGACCTTCCTGATGTTTTCGGAATACGCCAGAAACGCCTTGCGGATGTCGGCTCTGATGAAAATTCCCGGCCTGTTCGTGTTCACCCATGATTCAGTGGGTCTGGGTGAGGACGGTCCGACTCACCAGGCAGTGGAACAGACCGCTACCTTGAGGTTGATACCGCGTATGTCTGTCTGGCGGCCTTGCGATGCCGTTGAATCGGCAGTTGCCTGGCAACAGGCCTGTGAGTCGGCAGAGCAACCGTTCTCGCTGATCTTCTCCCGTCAGAACCTGCCTCACCAATCGCGCAGTGGTGACCAGATCAATCTGATTCAAAAGGGCGGCTATGTGCTACGGGATTGTGAGCAACCCCCTGATGCCATCATCATTGCCACAGGGTCGGAGGTTGAGCTGGGCATGGCTGCGGCGGAACAGTTGTCCGGGTATCACATTCGGGTGGTTTCCATGCCGTCCACTGACCGCTTCGACAGCCAGGAACAGGACTACCGGGACTCGGTATTGCCGCCTGCTGTCAAGGCGCGAGTCGCGGTTGAGGCGGGCGTGGGGGATGGCTGGCTGAAATATGTCGGACTGGATGGCGCGGTCGTCAGTATCGACACATTCGGAGAATCAGCCCCGGCCAGGGATGTATTCGAACATCTGGGAATGACCACTGAAAATGTGGTAAATGCGGTACAAAATCTTTTGGAGTTGAATGAATGACAATCAGAGTTGCAATTAACGGATATGGCCGGATTGGCCGGAATATACTGAGAGCCAAATATGAATCCGGTAACGAGGAAATAGAAATCGTTGCAATTAATGATCTCGGAGATGCCAATACCAACGCCCACCTGACCCGGTACGATACAGCCCACGGACGATTTCCCGGAACGGTGGAAGTCGGGGATGACCATATCATCGTCAATGGAGACCGGATTGCGGTATATGCACAACGTGACCCCGGCCAGCTGCCGTGGGCAGAGCTTGGCATTGATGTGGTGCACGAAAGCACCGGCTTCTTCACTTCCAGGGAAAAGGCCGCGGCGCATTTGCGAGCGGGTGCCAAAAAAGTCATTATCTCCGCTCCCGGCGGCAAGGATGTGGATGCGACCATCGTCTACGGCGTCAATCATGATGTCCTGAAATCAAGCCATGAGGTAATTTCCAACGCATCCTGTACGACCAATTGTCTGGCCCCTATGGCCAAGGCGTTACATGATTCAGTCGGAGTCGTTCACGGATTGATGAATACCATTCACGCTTATACCAATGATCAGGTCCTGACCGATGTTTATCACAGTGACCTGAGACGCGCCCGTTCCGCTACCCACTCGATGATCCCCACCAAAACAGGCGCCGCAGTTGCGGTCGGCCTGGTTCTGCCAGAGCTCGACGGCAAGCTGGATGGCTTTTCGATTCGGGTGCCGACCATCAACGTATCCGTGGTAGATCTGACTTTTGTAGCCGCCAGAGAAACCTCAGTGCAGGAAATCAACGCCATCCTGAAAGAGGCGGCAGACGGGAAAGTGCTGGATTACAGTGAACAACCGTTAGTGTCGGTCGACTTCAATCATACCTCCGCTTCTTCTACTGTCGATGCGGGCATGACTCGGGTGACCGGCGGGACACTGGTCAAAGTCTGTTCATGGTACGACAATGAATGGGGGTTCTCGAATCGCATGCTGGATACCACTTGTGCCCTGATGGCCGCGAGCCGTTAATGAAGTTCAAAAAGCTGCGGGACATTGATATCGCAGGCAAGGTCGTTCTGATCCGTCAGGACCTGAACGTACCCATACAGGATGGCAGGATAACATCGGCAAAGAGGATTGAAGCCTCCCTGGCCACCATCCGGTATGTCCGCGATGCGGGCGCAAAGGTGCTTCTGATGTCTCATTTGGGGAGGCCGGTGGAAGGCCAGTTCGATCCAGACTTCTCCCTGCAGCCGGTAGCCGATTACTTAAGCCGCCGCCTGGATCAAACGGTCAGGCTGAACCGTGATTATCTCCATGTCACTCCGGTTCTGGATAACGGCGATGTCGAGCTACTGGAAAATGTCCGCTACAATGTCGGGGAAATCGCCAACGACTGCGCTCTTGGACAGCAATATGCCCGCTTGTGCGATGTCTGTGTGATGGATGCGTTCGGTGCCGCTCATCGGGCGCAGGCTTCCACCTACTGTGTCGGACAATACGCCGCCGAGTCCTGTGCAGGGCTATTGCTGACCGCGGAACTCGAAGCCCTCGACCAGGCATTCACGGCCCCCCGACGCCCGATTCTGGCGATTGTCGGCGGCGCCAAGGTTTCGACCAAACTGACCGTGCTGCAATCCCTGTCGCGCAAAGTCGATCAGTTGATTCCCGGCGGCGGAATCGCCAATACCCTGATCGCGGCGGCGGGTTATCCAGTCGGTGAATCTCTGTACGAACCGGATTTGCTGGATCAGGCGACCCGGCTGATGGAAACAGCCAGGCATAGTGGTGGGGAGATTCCGGTTCCGGTCGATGTGGTGACTACAAAAAGCCGGTCCGGGAAGGCTCCCGCAGAAATCAAAAAAGTAAGCCAGATTGAAAGCGATGACCGGATTCTGGATGTTGGACCCGCTACTGCATCACAATGGGCCAGACTCATTCTTGAGGCTGGCACGGTAATCTGGAACGGCCCGGTGGGAGTATTCGAGCAACCGGAATTTGCCAATGGCACCAGAACCCTGGGGCAAGCCATTGCCGACTCGGAGGCATTTTCCATCTGTGGCGGTGGCGACACGCTCGCGGCTATAGAAGCGTTCGACCTGGCCGGGGGAATGTCCTGCATCTCCACCGGAGGCGGAGCATTTCTGGAGTTTCTGGAAGGCAAGACCCTGCCAATGGTAGAAATGCTGGAATCAAAAGCAACACTCCCCACACCACATCATTCCCCCCTTGAGGGGGAATCACATCCCGCAAAGCGGGTGTGATGGGGGGACACAACCGCCATCCCACGACTTAACCGTCTTTCCCGCGCAGGCGGGAATCCACAACCATACGGAACCTGCAATTACCGATGCGTAGGGGCGCCCCTTGTGGGTGCCCGCGAATCAGACCTGAAGCGCGAAATTCCCGTTTTCGTAGAAAAGCATACTTTTCTGGGTATACCAGTCCCCCATCACATAACGTCGGGCCGTGCAATTATCCAGCATGAATTCATGCACCGCAGGTTTGTGAGTATGCCCATGGATCAGCTTTAATACGCCATGTTCTCGCATCACGTTCTCCACCTGCCGCTGATCAACGTCCATGATTTCTGCGCCTTTGACGCGCTTGCCGGCTTCGCTTTTCTCCCGCATGGACGACGCAATATCGAGCCGCTCTACGATTGGTTTGTTCAGGAAAGCGGCTTTCCACTTCGTGCTGAGCATCTGTGTCCTGGCTCGCTGATGTTCGACATCGCAGGTGCATAGCGCGTCTCCATGCGTCAGCAGTACCTGATCGCCGCCCAGAGTAATGACAGAAGGGTCCGGCAGGAAAGTGCAGCCGGTGCGCTTTGCGAACGCCTCCCCCACCAGAAAATCCCGGTTGCCGTGCATGAACCAGAGTTTGACACCGCTATCTACTGTCGACCGCATGATCTCCTCCACCCTGCCCTGCCCCAGCTCATCACTGGCGTCATCACCAATCCAGACTTCAAACAAGTCCCCCAGGATGTAAATTTCATCTATTACACCAACGGCATGGGTCATGAAATTCTCGAACCACCCGGTTGCATCCGGCCTCTCAGGAGTCAAATGCAAATCAGAAATAAATGCGATCATGGTCTGGGACAAGTCCGGCGTGTCTGCCTTATGGTTGGATACGGGTGGCGTTTATTGTACCATCCACATCACCCGGTAGGTAGTTGACATATCCGTCAGACAGAGCCTGCCAGCCGGGCTTCCCCATGAAAATAAAACTGTACGATAGCTATACTCGCTCACTCAGGGAGTTCGAACCACTTCAGGGTAATGAAGTGAGAATCTATGCCTGTGGGCCGACCGTTTATAACTACGCCCATATTGGCAACCTTCGCACTTATATATTCGAGGATATTCTGCGAAGGACACTGGAGACTTATGGCTACCAGGTCACTCATGTAATGAACATCACCGATGTCGGACATCTGGCCTCGGACGCGGATACCGGCGAAGACAAGATCGAGCAGGGTTCAAAACGCACCGGAAAGACTGCGTGGGAGATTGCCGAACTGTATACGAGGGCATTCCAGCAGGATCTGGCGGCGTTGAATATTCTGGAGCCTTCCATCTGGTGCCGTGCCACCGATCATATCGAGGAACAAATCGACGACATCCGCATCATTGAGGAGAAGGGATATACCTATACCACATCCGACGGGGTCTATTTTGACACGGCAAAGCTGGATGGTTACGGCCACCTGGCGCGGTTGGACGTGGCCGGACTCAATGCCGGACAACGTGTTGATATTGGAGAAAAACGTAATCCGACCGACTTCGCGCTCTGGAAGTTCAGCCCACCGGATTCCAGGCGTCAGATGGAATGGAACAGTCCGTGGGGCATTGGATTTCCAGGTTGGCATATTGAATGTTCGGCCATGGCCGTTAAATATCTGGGGCAGAAATTTGACATCCATTGTGGCGGAAAAGATCATATCCCGGTTCACCACACCAACGAGATTGCCCAGTCCGAAGTTTGCTACGGCACCCGTTTGGCGAATTTCTGGCTGCATGGTTATTTTCTGGAAGTTGACAAGCTGAAAATGTCAAAGTCAGCGGGAGAGTTCCTGCGCCTGGAAACACTGCTGGACAATCAATACGACCCCCTGAGCTATCGGTATCTGTGTCTGACCGCGAATTACCGGAATGACCTGAAATTCACCTGGGATAGCCTGGACAGCGCCCGAATCGCCCTCAACCGACTCAGAAGCGCCGTCCACTCATGGGGTGAGGCCACACAGGCCGACCCGGACTATGTGGATCGATTCAATCGGCAGGTATTTAATGATCTCAACACCACAAAAGCGCTGGCGGTAGTCTGGGAGCTGGTGCGGAGTGCTCTGCCGAACGGAGTCAGGAAGGCCACGGTTCAATACTGCGACCGGATTCTGGGATTAAATCTCTGTCAATGGACACCCGCTCAGGTCGAGATTCCAGAATCGGTACAACTACTGATCAACCAGCGAAAGGTCGCGCGGGAATCCAGGGACTGGGTCGAGTCGGACCGCTTGCGCGACCGTATATCGCTGATGGGATACGAAATCGAAGACTCACCGGATGGTCCC
The DNA here is from genome assembly GCA_965116335.1 of Arenicellales bacterium. Lineage (GTDB taxonomy): Bacteria > Pseudomonadota > Gammaproteobacteria > Arenicellales > Poriferihabitantaceae. The sequence goes on along the minus strand of OZ220677.1, from coordinate 2,288,146 downwards.
AGAATTCATAAAAAGGAATGACCACTAACCATAACAATCAATTGAAATCATCGGACGGTTAGAGTAGAATCCGGTTCTCTGGTGCGGGGTGGAGCAGTCTGGCAGCTCGTCGGGCTCATAACCCGAAGGTCGCAGGTTCAAATCCTGCCCCCGCTACCAACTCTCCCACAACCGCCATCGCACGCCCCAACCACCGTCTTTCCCTTGACAAGCGGGAATCCACAACCATACAGAGATTGCGGTTACCCGTCATCGTAGGGGCGCCCCTTGTGGGTGCCCGGTATTGTTGATTCCTGTTTCATCCATTCGCGGGAGGGCACAGAGACCCTCCCCTACAACGTCATTTCGATCCATGTATCCAAATCATTCCCCCCACCCAATCAGTCTGCGCTTCACTTGCCTGATTGGACTCCCCCTCAAGGGGGGAGTGATGTCATAACGGGTTGGGAATCACGCCCCAACCATCCATATCATTCACCCTCCGCAAAAAAACAATCGCCAGAAACGCATTCGTCTCATCTTGCCATGAAAAAATACAGTCTTGCAAACGTGGTCATGCCACATGAGTCCCGTGTATCACAAAACCACCGTGCCCAATCGCTGCTCTCCTTATGTTCCGGGTAATAAACGAACAGTCATAGAGTTCATATCGCCAGCTTGTCCCAGATTACGCCTTCGGGGTTTTTTGACCGCAACAGTTCCAGCCACTTCTCATGACTGGCTTGCTCTTCCTCACTGACCGGAGTCACCCGGAGACTGGCCGCCTGTTGCGGGTCTATCCGGTCATACGACTGGTTATGTTGCGATTCGGGGCGGGTGTTCAGGTTTTCCGATTCACTCAGCAAGGTGGTTTGTCCGCCGGTCATCTTCAGGTAGACATCGGCCAGGATTTCGGCATCCAGCAATGCACCGTGAACGACTCGCTGCGAGTTGTCGACGCCATATCGCCTGCATAGTGCATCCAGGTTGTTTTTCTGGCCCGGATTCAGGTGTCTCGCCAGTACCAGAGTGTCGAGTATCTGACAGTAATCCTCAATCACGCGCTCTCCATATCCGGCTTCCTGAAATTCGTGGTTCAGAAAGCCAACATCAAACGGAGCGTTGTGAATGATCAATTCCGCCCCTTTGAGAAATTCAAGCAATTGCTCCGCTCGATCGGCAAAAAGGGGTTCATCCGCCAGCTTGTCCGCCGTAATTCCATGCACTTCGGCGGCGGCTTCGTCAATTTCCCGTTCAGGATTCAGGTAGAAATGGAGTGTATTGCCGGTCTTGCGCCGGCTGACCATCTCGATGGCGCCAATTTCAATCACCTTGTGCCCCTGGCTGGTTTCGAGGCCGGTGGTTTCAGTATCCAGAATTATTTGTCGCACAGAATGATCTCGTCAATACCTCGGTTGGCGAGCCGGTCGGCTCGTTCATTGCCGGGATCCCCGGCGTGTCCCTTCACCCATCTCCACTCAATATCATGTTTTGCCGATAATTGGTCGAGTTGTTCCCACAAATCACGATTTTTCACGGGTTTTTTGGATGAAGTTATCCAATCTCTCCTTTTCCAGTTGCCGAGCCATGATTGAATACCATTCTTGACATAAGTCGAATCGGTAAATATCCGCACACAGCAAGGCCGCGACAGCCGGGCAAGCGCCTCGATACAGGCGCATAATTCCATTCGGTTGTTAGTGGTTTGCGCTGCGCCACCGAATATCTCCTTTTCAGTTTCACCGAAGATCAGGAGTGCGCCCCATCCTCCCGGCCCCGGATTTCCCCGACAGGCGCCATCCGTGTATATGGTCACTATGCTCATCTTCAGTTGCCCGATACGGCTTCCGGATGCACTCGCGCCGCCTCACGGGAGGCCGGTTGGACTATTCCCGGAATCAGTCTGCGCCAGCGGCGCGAAGCGCTCGGCAACGGGGTTATTCCCATCTCTCGTTTCCTGGCGACAATCACGTAGATGCCACCCAGATTCGGCCACCAGCGATTCCCCGCCCTTTCAATAAAAGCCAGTTTCTCACGCCATCTCTCCGACCGGATGGGCGGCAGATAACAGGACATACCGGCTCCAACCAGATCGAATCCCAATAGCGCCAGCCAATCCTGAACCCGCCCCACCCGGTAGAATTGACCATTCCACGGTTGCTTGCCGCCCTGACCGTTCAGCGCGTTGATCACGCCATACAGACTGAACCGGTTGAATCCGACAATCACGATACATCCTTCGGCGACCAGCAACTGGTTTGCCTGACGGAGCACTTCATGAGGAGCGGTACAAAAATCAAGCGTATGCGGCAGGACGATGATATTCTGGGATTTCTCTGAAAAAGGCAATGCGGCACTGGTGGACACGACACGGTGGCAATCCTGCATATCATAAATCGGTTGTCCGGTTTGCGGGAACGGCTCCGGTGCCCGGAAGTTTTCAAAAGGTGGGGGAGAGGTATCGGCAATATACCGTGAAGCCACCTCGGCCCCGAACAGATAATTGACCCAGGGCATGCCAACCTGCAAGCCATGGGCATAGTATCCAGACGGGATCAATTTCTCACATTGTTCGACTCCGGATTGAACGATGGATTGCCCCGGGGGATATTTAAACCAGTCCGACATCTCCGGTGCACCTTATAACAAACCGTTCAATCGACTCAATCTACCGTGAAGTCGGCAACGGACAACCATCAAGGCTTCTGCCCGCTGGCATACCATACGGCACCATCCACTATTCCTGATTTATCGTACAATAAGCGCATCCTGAAATTCTATCGCATATAACGCAACAATGTCACACTCCGGGACCATAGAACTCGCTCGCGCTTTAATCCAAAAAGCCTCAATCACCCCACTGGACGCAGGCTGTCAGCAGTTGCTGGCGACGCGCCTGTCGGCAATCGGATTCCAATGCGAGGCGATGAATTTTGAGGATGTGTCCAATTTATGGGCGACCCGCGGTGACGTAAAACCGCTGATGGTCTTTGCCGGTCATACCGATGTGGTGCCAACCGGGCCGGTGGAACAGTGGCAAATCCCCCCTTTCGCCGGGGAGGTCCGGGACGGCATGCTGCATGGTCGAGGAGCCGCCGATATGAAAGGCAGTGTCGCCGCTTTTGTCACCGCCTGCGAGCGGTTCGTGGAAAAGCATCCCCAACATCAGGGCGCTATCGGATTACTGATTACCAGCGACGAAGAAGGCGTGGCGCGCTGGGGCACACGGGCGGTCATGCAGGAACTGGGCAATCGCGGGATAAGTATAGACCTGTGTATCGTCGGCGAACCGACCAGTACTTCGGCCCTCGGCGATATGGTGAAAATCGGCCGCAGAGGCTCATTGAACGGGAAACTGACGATCCAGGGCATCCAGGGGCATGTCGCTTACCCGCATTTGGCCAACAATCCGATCCACATCGCATTACCGGCGCTATCCGACCTGACCGCCCGGCAATGGGATGCGGGTAATGACATCTTCCCACCCACCTGTTTGCAGATTTCCAATATCCAGGCGGGAACCGGGGCCTCCAATGTGATCCCCGGCCAGATTGAGATTGATTTCAACTTCCGCTATTCGACCCAGACAGACGCGGACAAACTGAAACGTGAAACTACCGCCATCATCGCCGGGCGCGGATTTGAGTTCGATATCAAATGGGGCGACCCCGGACTGCCTTACCAGACCCGGCCAGGCGCTCTGGTGGAGGCTGTTGCCGACAGTATTTGTGAGGTCACCGGCAGAACCCCGGAATTATCGGCCACCGGCGGCACCTCGGATGGGCGGTTTATCTCGCCTACCGGCACCCAGGTCGTGGAGTTCGGCCCACTCAATGCGACCATTCATCAAATAGACGAACAGGTATCCGTGGCTGACCTGGACTTGCTTTCAACGTGTTATGAAAATATTCTGAAGAGAACATTGCTGACCTGATTGAGCGGTTTGCATGGAAAGATCAAGCCGATTCCCCTATACTCCACAACCGCCAGCACAACCCATCCTTCTGACTCCACCCAATCCGCCGACATGTCCGAATCCGCCAAGCCAGTCAATTTCATACGCCAGGAAATTGAAGCTGACCTGAACAGCGGCAAACATAAGGAAATCGTCACACGTTTTCCACCGGAACCGAACGGCTATCTGCATATCGGACATGCCAAGTCAATCTGGCTCAACTTCGGTATTGCCCGGGATTACAACGGTCGCTGTACCCTGCGATTCGACGACACCAATCCGGCTAAAGAGGATCGGGAGTTTGTCCGGGCGATTGAAGAGGATGTGCGCTGGCTGGGGTTCGAGTGGAGCGAAATCACCCACGCCTCTGATTATTTCGATCAGCTTTACCAATTCGCGATTGAATTGATCGAAAAGGGTCTGGCTTATGTAGACAGCCTGAACGCCGAACAGATCAAACAATACCGGGGGACACTCAGTGAAGCGGGCAGAAACAGCCCGTTTCGCAATCGCGCGACGCCGGAAAATCGGGATTTGTTCGAGCGCATGCGGCGCGGTGAGTTCACACAAGGCGAACACGTCCTGCGCGCGAAAATCAATATGGCTTCGCCCAATATGAATTTGCGTGATCCGGTGATCTACCGGATTTTGCATCATGCCCATCAACGCACCGGAGAAAAATGGTGTATTTATCCATTGTATGATTTCGCCCATGGGCAGGGGGATGCGATTGAGGGGGTCACCCACTCCCTGTGCACACTGGAGTTCGAAGATCACCGAGCCCTGTATGATTGGTTCCTGGATAATCTGTCCATCCCCAGCCGTCCCAGACAAATCGAGTTTTCGCGCATGAATCTGGACTACACGGTGATGAGCAAGCGCATGCTGACCCGACTGGTTGAGGATAATCATGTCCATGGCTGGGATGATCCGCGTATGCCCACCTTGTCGGGACTTCGCCGGCGCGGCTACACGCCGCAGGCAATCCACAAGTTCATCTCTGCGGTCGGGATTACCCGGCGCGACCACATGATCGGGATGGATGTGCTGGAGAACAGCATTCGTGAAGACCTTGACCCGGTCGCTCCGCGAGCAATGGCCGTATTGAATCCGCTCAAGGTCGTTATCGAGAACTATCCAGCCGGACAAACAGAGGAAATTGAGGTGCCCAACCATCCGGGCAATGCAGCCATGGGCTGTCGCTCAATCGGGCTGTCGAGAGAGATATTTATAGAAAGGGATGATTTCATGGAAGACCCACCGAAAAAGTTCTACCGCCTCGGGCCAGGGCGAAAAGTGCGCCTTCGGTACGGATTCGTGATTCATTGCAAGGAAGTGATACGCGATGCAGACGGGGAAATAACGCAGCTGAACTGCGAATACGACCCGGATACCCGTCACGGCAAACAACCAGAAAGCGGCAAAGTGAAAGGTATTATTCACTGGGTATCTGCCGAGCATTGCGTGGATGGCGAAGTCCGCCTGTATGACCGATTGTTTTCGACAGCCAATCCCCTGGCCGATAAATCCGGGGATTTCACGACTCTGCTCAATCCAGACTCGGTCCGCATTCTGACCCGCTGCAAGCTGGAATTGATGCTGGCCGAAGTACCCGGCGATGTCCGCTATCAGTTCGAAAGGCTGGGATATTTCTACCCCGACCCGGAACACGATGCGAGGCGGCCGGTTTACAATAGAATCGTCACCCTGCGCGATACCTGGGCAAAACTCCAAAAATAACCTGATTGATAACTTTAGACTTGACTATGGAATTTCTGATCGAATACGGTTTGTTTCTCGCCAAGGCGATTACGATTGTCGTGGCCATCCTGATTGTGCTCACAGGCTGCGCCGCCGTAGCCATGCGCCAAAAGAAATCCCCGGACAAACAATTGGCGGTCACTCATATCGGCCACCAATTCGAGGACATGGAACAGGCGGTTTCAGAGGCTGGGCTTTCGCCAGTGGCAATCAAGCAGAAAAAGAAATCGGAGAAGAAAGAGAACAAGCAGAAAACCAAAGCAGAGAAAAAAGCGAACAAGACCTCTAAAAAAAGTGATGCGCCCCCGGCTGTGAAAAAACGGGTTTTCGTGATTGATTTTCATGGCGATATCAAGGCCAGCAGCGTCGAGAATATGCGTCAGGAAATCAGTGCTGTATTGACCTGCGCGACCCGCGACGATGAGGTGCTGGTGAGACTGGAAAGCAGTGGCGGCACGGTGCATGGATATGGACTCGGCGCATCACAGTTGCAGCGTATCCGGGAGCGTGGAATCCCGTTGACAGTGTCGGTCGATCAGGTCGCGGCGAGCGGCGGCTATATGATGGCCTGCGTAGCCAACAAGATCATTGCGGCGCCGTTTTCCATCATCGGGTCAATTGGCGTACTGGCCCAGATTCCCAACCTGCACCGTTTTTTGAAGAAACATGACGTTGACTTTGAACAACTGTATGCTGGCGAGTACAAACGGACGCTCACCCTGTTCGGGGAAAACACATCGAAAGGTCGCATCAAAGTGCAACAGGACCTGGAAGAAACCCATCAACTATTCAAGGATTTCGTGAAGAGCCAACGACCTTCCCTCGATATTGATCAGGTGGCGACCGGGGAACACTGGCCGGGTATCCGGGCGCGAGAGCTTGGCCTGGTTGACGAATTGCAGACCAGTGACGACTATCTGATGGAGCGCCGGGGAGAATCGGAACTGGTACTGATCGAGTATTCGAGGAAAAAAACATTGCAGGAGAAGCTGTCCGACCTGATGTCGCTCAAAGGATATGGAAGCTCCCGGGAAATCCGGGATATGGACAAGCCGTTGTTAATGTAACCGAATTGCGTGGTTTGCAGATATGAGCGCTGGAAAATTCGACCCGCTGGCGAAGGAAAGGGAACTGCGCGCCGAGTCATCCTCCTGGGATACCCGTGTCATTCATAACGCTGACGCCGATGACATACCGGTCATTGACCTGGCCCCGTACCTGCACAGCAAAGACGACCGGGAACTGGAAATGACCGCGATTGAGCTTGACAGGGCTTGCCAGCAAGTCGGTTTCTTCTCCATCACCGGGCATCAGGTGGAACCCGCGACCACAAACCGGATATTTTCTGCGTCCAGGCAGTTTCACGCCCTGCCCTCATCCACCAAAACCACCCTGTTGATGGACCGCCCGGACTGGAAGCTGAAAGGCGTAGGTTATATGCCGTTCAAAAACCGGAAACTGCCGACCCGCGACAAAGCGAATCTGAATGAAGCGTTCCTGATCAAACGGGATGAGCATACCGCCTTTGACGACAACCAATGGCCGCCGGAAAATGAACTGCCAGGGTTCCGGCAGGCGGTAGAACAATACGCCACCCAGCTCGAACAACTGGCGCTGGACCTGCTACCGATCTACGCTACTGCGCTCGGTATGGAAAAAAACTGGTTCGCCAGCGCGTTCACCTCGCCCACCTGGCGGCTACGCATGACCCGGTATCCGCCGGTAGAATTGAAATCCGGGGATGAATACGGCATCGCTCCACATGTTGACACCACATTCCTGACCATCCTGACTCAGGACAGTCCGGGGCTGGTTATTTTCAGTGAGCGCAGGCAATGCTGGATCAAGGCGCCCGCGCTGGACAACGCTTTCATCGTCAACTCTGGAGAACTGCTCAAGCAATGGACCAATGACCGATTCCTCAGCGTCAAGCACTTCGCCAACAACAACACGTCCTCGGTATCCCGATACTCGATTCCCTTCTTCTTCAACGCGAACCGGGATTTCATCATGCGATGTGTCCCGACCTGTTGCGGGGCGGACAACCCGGCCAAATATCCACCCGTCTCTTATGGCCGCAGTCAGGCCGTCGCCCAGGGCGAGTAGGAGTCTTTAGCGTAAGGTCTGTTTCCGGCGGCGGCGTCCTGATCGTCTCTGCACCGCAATGGTATCTGCATTCATTCGCCCCTCCAGTATCGCCCGGCCCCCTTTGCTGATCTCGCCGAGCTCCTGAGCCACCTGACGGGCATCCGGCTTCTGGTTTTCGGAGCGCTCACGCCCGATTTGACCCACATGCCGGTCGAGTGCGTCTCGCATGGCGCGGACATGTTCGAATGTGGAACCGCAGCAACCCCCGATAATCCGGGCGCCGGCATCATAAGCCAGACAGGCGTAGCGGGCCATCAATGCAGGTTCTCCGCCATAACTGATCATGCCATCGACATATTCCGGGATACCGCAGTTGCCCTTGGCGACCAGAATATCACTTTCATTGGCGGCAGAGGCCAGGTTCAGAATCCCGCACACGGTCTCCGCAGGGCCCAGTCCACAATTCGCGCCAAAGGCGTGCGGGCGAACCGTCATGCTACGTGACATCTCGGCGAAGTCCGCCGGAGACAACCCCATCATGGTGCTACCATTGGTATCAAAACTGAGTGTACAGATGATTGGCAGGTTAGTGGTACTGGCTCCGGCCAACGCCGCGACCACTTCCTCTCTGGAAGACATGGTTTCAACCCAGAGAATATCGACGCCTCCCTGCGCCAGCGCCTGAGCCTGCTCGGTAAACACAGAAGTGGCGGCAGCCATGGTCAACGTGCCCAGGTTTTCAAAAAGCTCTCCGGTCGGCCCGATTGAGCCAGCCACCAGCACATCCCTTTGTCCGGCATCAGCCACAGACCTTGCCAGTTGTGCCGCCTTGAAGTTAAGCTCCCGCACCCGCGCCTCACTGGCATGCAGTTTCAGCCGATAGTGATTTCCGCCGAAACTGTTGGTCAGGATGATGTCGGAACCGGCATCGACGAAACCCTGATGAAGTTTCGTAATCCGGTCCGGGTGGTCGGCATTCCACAGTTCCGGGCAGGCTCCGGTTTCCAGCCCCATCTCAAACAGGCTGGTCCCGGTCGCGCCATCCGCCAGCAGGAAGGAGCGCTGTGAAATCATGGTTTTCAGAGTGGTCGGCATAATTGGTTCCCGATGGTTGAGTCAAGTCATATTTCATCGAAACCACGGAGGAACACCACTGCAGATCGCGTCACGCCCCTCATCAAATTACGTCCAGGCAATCTGATGTTGCGTAGACACTCATCTCCAGATTAATGTCGAGCCGACAATATTCGGGGAGTTGGCACCGTCTCGAAGTGGTTAGCTCCGAAGGTTGCCCCAGCATCAAAGGGCCCTTCCCTCAGCTGGTCTCGATGAGTTGTATTACCCCATCAAGTCTAGTGCCTGACCTCAGGGCGTGTCAATCAAAATCACAAAATCAACAACAAATATATCAGCGCAATTCAGGTTGCAATATCGCATTTGTACTGTTGGGTGCAAGGGGTTATTATTGTGCAATGAGTAACCAGACGCGCAGAGCCAAAAACCGCCAGAAGCATCTGGCGGAAGCGGTGGATGACCTGAAGGTAAACCAGATTCAACGTCATATATTTTTGTGCTGCGACCAAAACAAGCCAAAGTGTTCGCTGCGTGACAAGAGCCTCGAATCCTGGAATTTCCTGAAAAATCGGCTACGGGAACTGGGTCTGGTAAAAGAAGGCGGAGTTTATCGAACCAAGGCGAACTGCCTGCAGATTTGCACTCACGGACCGATTGCGGTGGTTTACCCGGAAGGAGTCTGGTATCACTCATGCACACCGGAAGTGCTGGAAAAAATCATCCAGCAACACCTGATTGGCGGTCAGCCAGTAGACGAGTTCGTATTCACCACCCACCCCCTGCCCGTCACCCCATGATCCAAACCGTCTTTCCCGCGCAGGCGGGAATCCACAATGATATGGAGGTTGCGGTTACCCGTCATCGTAGGGGCGCCCCTTGTGGGTGCCCGGTATTGTTGATTCCTGTTCGATCATTTGCGGGAGGGCACAAGACCCTCCCCTACAACATCATTTCGATCCATGTATCAACACGTCCCAATTCGTCTTTCCCGCGTAGGCGGGAATCCACAACCATACGGAGGTTGCGGTTACCCGTCATCGTAGGGGCGCCCCTTGTGGGTGCCCGGTATCGTTGATTCCCGTTCCAACGGTTGCGGGAGGGCACGGAGACCCTCCCCTACGATGATGGTTTCGACCATGAACCAACATCATTCCCCCCACCCGCTCTCCGGCGGGCTTCGCCCTTGTATCGCGGACTCCCCCTCAAGGGGGGAGTGATACCAACCCGTCATCAACATCATTCCCCCCTTGAGGGGGAATCCAATCCGCAAACGGATTGGATGGGGGGACACACCGTCAACGTATGATCCATTCGTCTTTCCCTTGATAAGCGGGAATCCACAACCATACGGAGGTTGCGGTTACCCGTCATCGTAGGGGCGCCCCTTGTGGGTGCCCGGTATCGTTGATTCCCGTTCCAACGGTTGCGGGAGGGCACAGAGACCCTCCCCTACAACATCATTTCGATCCATGAACCAACATCATTCCCCCACTCTTACCCTACCACCTTACCCGCGCCTCAACCCCGAACCAATGTTTCGGCGCGGTTTGTTCTTCCGTGAATCGTGTGGCCTGAATACCCAATGACAGATTCCGGTGGGTTGCCAGGGGCGTCATGCGCCAGCCCAGTTGTATATCCCGGCTATCGCCATCCAGTCCCATGCCCATATACGGACTGCCGGTAAATCTGCCATCAAATGCAGGCATCCCATACTGTGCATCAATCACCCATCGGTTGTCGGAGGATGAGGGGGTTAAGACCGATTCCGCCATCCACCAGCTATCCAATCCGTCCAGGGCGATACTCGGGCGTTGAGACAACGACAGGGAGAATCCCAGATCACTGTTCGGGGTACGATCATGGATCAGGGAAGCCGAGAATCCTTTTTCTTCTATCTCTTGTTGATGAGACAGAAGATATTGCCCTTCAATGTCGATTTGTACTGTGGGTGATGTCCAGCGCAGACCACTACCCGCATAGAGGCCAAAGCCACTCTCTGCACCGCCCCCATCGTGTCTGACTCCGACCGTCAAGCTCGGTTGCAGTTCGGTGTTGTACAACGTGTGGTTCCAGGTACTTTGCAGTCCCGCCCGGATGCGACTGATGGACGGATTCATGTTATCTTGTCTGCTCTCATCGGATTGGGTACGTACCCATAAGGCATCGGTATTGAGAGACAGATTGACAGTTTCTGTGGTTTTTATTTCACTGTTGGCACCGATGTTCAGCAGTTGCCAGGTGACATCGGATTCATTTCTTTTGATGTTTTCTCGATAGCGGCTCACGGTGCCTTGTCCAAATCCTGCAGCACCCCATATCCGGGTATCTCCTAACTCTTTGGCGCTATAGGGCACAAGCGCGGTGATATTGGATTCCATGCGCTCTTGTATCGCTTGTCTTTGACTCATGCCTTCGGTTGTACTCGATAGCAGACTGAAACCTGTCATCCAGTCATTTACCGAGTAGTCTGCACCGATTTGCAGGGTACGGCTTTCTCCCTGGGTATGGATGTTATGTTGTGTACCAGAGAAGTCAGTTTCAGACAGTTGTCCCCAGAATGCAGCATTTCCGCCTCGCAGATCCAATCCGGTGGTATGGAGAAACTGACTGTTGGAGAGTATATCCTGAGCATTGAGGGTTTCAGAAGCCGGGTTCAGGGTGTAGGTTTCAGCATCAAATTCTCCTGATGACGGGTTCATGGGAACCGACCAACCAGCCAGGGTTGCAGTCACTCCGGGGGTGCGGCTGGCATCCATTCTTTTACGAATGCCATCTATGGCTTGTTCGGCCAGTGTACGTCCCATGCGGGAAAGCCAGGGGGTGGTGGCAATCTGCCCTTCATCATCGGTAATGACGACCTGTGCCGTGCCGCCCGCTACCGTATAGCCGGATCCGGGTTGAATGGTGAGGGTGACTCGGCCTGCCTGGGTATCTTCTGTATCATTATCCCGTATCGGGAGGCTATAGCGAATACGACCTTGTCCAGCCAGCAGGGTCACGCGCTTTATACCTTCTTCTGTTATATTGATATAGTCAGTATCGGATGTTTCACGAATCTGTAGGTCAATCGGCAGATCAACCGTCGGAGTGGTATCCGCAGTGACCGTGATGGTCAGGGTTTGCCCTTCGGTGACTTGGGCGGGAGTAGACAGGCTGACCGTAATGACTCGCTCTTGTATGGTGACCGTGAGGGCATCAATGGTCTGATCACTGCCCGCTATAGCATGGTTCAGTTGAACGGTTTGTGTGTCCCCATAGGCATCCATGCTTGCACTCACGGTGACGCTTTGTGGAGTTTGCCAGTTATCGGGAGTGAAGACTACCGAGGAGGGCGTTACGGTAATGCGGTTATTGTCTTGTGAGGTAATCTCGATGGTGACGGGTTCAGTCGGAGCGCTGTCCAGCGCCAGAGTATAAGAACCCATGGTGCCTTCGGTCAGGGTCAGGGCTTGTGCAGAAACCGAGACCGGGGGGATGACCGGAGGCGTGGCTACCGGGGGCGTGTCGTTGTTGTTATCGGTGCCGTCGCCGGGGGTTGTGCCACCACTGCCAGGGTTTGTACCACCGCCACCTGGACTGGGTGTGACATCATTGTCATTGACGGTGATGAAGGCGGAGGCCGGGCTGCCCACAGAATAGCCGCTGCCTGTACTGATGGTTGCGGTGACTCTGCCATTCGGTTCATCGGTACTGTCATCGTCTGTAGTAACCGTGAATGTGGCTGTACCATCTGTACCTATCGTGACTTGCTTCGTGCCGGTCTGACCAGCGGTGGCAAAGTCACCACTATCGGCAACCGCCAGATTGACGGTGATACTGGCAGCAGGCGCTGGCGTTGCATTCACTGTGAAGCTCGCTGTACCGCCTTCGGTAATCGCGCTGCCTGCCGTGATGCTGATGACCGGCGTACCCGGTTGCGGGTTGTCATTATCATTAACCGTGACCGAGGCAACACTCTGATTGTCGGACGGGGAATAGCCAGTACCAGTATTGACCATTACCGTTATCTGACCATTCGGTTCGTCCGTATTGTCATCGTCTGTAGCAACCGTGAATGTGGCTGTACCGCCTGTACCTATGGTCACCGTGCGATTGCCGGTCTGACCGGAGGTGGCAAAGGTGCCACTATCGGTAACATTCAGATTGACGGTGATATTGGCGGCAGGCGCAGGGTTTGCGGTCAGTGTGAAACTCGCGGCTGTACCTTCGGGCACCGCATTGCCGCCAGTGATACTGATAATCGGCGTATTGGAGGGCGGGGCATCATCGTCGGTTATGGTGAGGGTATGGACAATCGGGTTGCCCAGGGTGTAGCGGTTGCTGGTGGGGTTGTCCGCTCCCAGCGTCAGGATAACCGTCTCGGTCGATTCATCGGTACTGTCATCATTGATTTGGATCACGATGTTTGCGGTGGTCTCACCTTCGGCAACGTTCAGTCGGTTGTCGACACTGAAGTCACCGCCTCCCCCACTGCCCTGTGTAGCAGTGCCGGTCACATTATAGGCCACCGAAAGACCTCCAGCCGGGGCGGGGGAAGACAGGCGAATCGCTACATTGTGCGTACCGGCTCCTTCAGACGCGCTCGATGTGGTGGATGTGAACAATACAGAAGGTCGGGACGGTTCATCGTTATCACTGACACTAACGAAGCCGCCGAGACCGACCACATAGCCGGTGCCGTCCTCGACGAAGGCCTGTACTATGCCATTTTCTTCATCGGTAAGGTCATTTACGGTCGGCACTGTAAAGGTGGTGGAGGTGGCCCCGGCATTGAGGATAACAGTTCTGGTGCCTTCGTTGCTTGCGGCGATAAAGTCTTGATCCCCCTGACCCTCCGGTTCCGCGACTTCAACATTAACCGTGATACGGGCAGTCGGCGCCGGGTCTGCCTCCAGCGTAAATATCGCGGCGGCGCCTTCGGTTACCGCAGCTCCGCCAGTGAGGCTGATGAGGGGAAGCCGGGCGGTCGTAGTTCGGGTGTCATCATCATCGACATTAACGGTGCGCTCAACACTGACCGCACCATAGTCTCCGCCGCTGGCGGTATGGGTCAGGGTGGCCAGATCATCTTCTGCATCATTGTCTTGTGCGGCGGATACGGTTACCGTCTGTGCCTTACTCCACAGCTTGATGTTGCCACTGGGGTTGAAGGTGAGTGCAGTCGGGTCGACCGTTACATCGGGATTATTGGAGGCGATATTGACGGTTACTGTAGCAGTTGGCTGAGAGGCCAGCCGGACGGTGTAGGTGGTATCAATAGTATAATCTATGCCATTGGTGGAACCCTTACTGGTGCCTTCTTTTATATCTGCCCATGACCCGTTTTGCCCCCGTTTTCGCTTGAATACCAGACCGCGCGTGTCGTTGTCTGCAATCGTGACCGTGGTCTTTCTCTGGTCTTTCAGGGTGTAGCCCGTGCCGCCCTTCAGGGTGAGCGTAATGGTCTCATCTCCCTCATCGAGGTCATCATCTTTTACATAGAGGGTGACGTATGCTGTGTGGGCGTTGGCCGGTAATCTCAGAGTGCAGGTGGCTCCTGAGCAGTTGGCTCCTGTTATCGTATAGTCCTTGCTCTCACCCCGGCTCGCGGTGCCGCCAAGCGTGAATTTTACTTCATTGCGGGCATGGCCCTTCGGGCTGAGTCCAGCACCAATTTCTACCCCAACCCTTATGCCTCCCTGAACCACGTCATTGCCAGCCTCGAAAATGTCTTGCTTTATATCATCCATCTGGAGTACGTCGTCCGGACCTACCGTGAAGACGGGGGAGAGGCCGTAGAAATAATTTGGGTTGGAACGGGGAACCACCCATAATTGTCCGGCATACAAACTATCTGTGGACCTGGCAATATTGATGTTAGGAGAGTGGCCCAGAGGCATGGAAGATTTAACCCCATTGTTCCGGGTTCCCGTTATCACCAAACCTGTTCTAAAGTTCGAATTACCCGTTCCACCATTTTCATTCCTCCTCGCATAACTGTCCCAGCTGCCATCATAGAAGTCACCATAGTTGTCAGCGACCTTGTCACCATTGAGCCAATAGATAGGCACGCCGGCGCCGGTGGTTCCGGTATTGTCCCGAGCATTGACTGTGCTGGTTGAGCCAACCACTTTGAACTTCGTGCTGTAGGGACGAATCGCCGTATGTCCGGCTGCGGCACGGTCTTGCACAAAGGTGTTGAAAACGGCAATATCAGATGATCCCCCGTGCCGTTTTGTGGATGTCACGAACAGCAGCCGAAACTTGTCGCCTGGTTGGAGGCCGCTGGGCTTGAGTGTCCAGTTCGGGTGAACCTCGTTCGCCTGCGCGGCAGACGGAGCGGCGAGGGCGAACAGCAGTGGCAGACACAGCAGGAAGCGGAACAGACCCCGCAGACGGCGGGTGAGGTGGATACATGGATCGAAAGGATGTCGTAGAGCCTGCCCCCGGCCCCGAACGGGGGGGATGTCTTGTACCCTCCCGCAGATGTCGGAGCAGGAATCAACGATTGCGGGCACCCACAGAGGGGCACCCCTACGATGACGGGTAACCGCAACCTCCGTATCATTGTGGATTCCCGCTTCCGCGGGAAAGACGGTTGGATCATACGTTGACGGGTTGTTGTCCCCCCATCCAATCCGTTTGCGGATTGGATTCCCCCTCAAGGGGGGAATGATTGTCGGATTGGTATCACTCCCCCCTTGAGGGGGAGTCCGCGATACAAGGGCGAAGCCCGCCGGAGAGCGGGTGGGGGGAATGACAGATGATTGGGGTGAATCAGGGGTTGAGTGATCCGACCGAAGCGGGAGAAATGCGGCGCAAACCCGGCGCCAAAGAGACGTACTCATCGGCACAGCACGGCTGGCTGGCTGGCTGGCTGGCTGGCTGGCTGGCTGGCTGGCTGGCTGGCAAATATTGTCAGAAAACGCAATAACCCCTGTCAAGGGTTTTTTAACACTTTCTCCCATGCCTTCTCTCGTAAATATCATACTCATTCTGGCTCCAGAGCCGGGTCTCAATAACAGACGCGAATCTTAATCACAAAACCAACAAAATGCAAATGTTTTAGCGCGTGGGGTGACGGTTGTGTTCCCCCCATCCAATCCGCAAACGGATTGGATTCCCCGGTCTGCGGGGGGAATGATGTTGTAGGAATGAATCCCAACCCGTTATCGTAGGGGAGGGTCTTGTACCCTCCCGCGAATGATCGGAACAGGAATCAACGATAGCGGACAGGCACAGAGGCCTGTCCCTACGCATCGGTAATTGCAGGTTCCGTATGGTTGTGGATTCCCGCCTGCGCGGGAAAGACGGGTGGTTGGGGCGTGTTCTGACAGTTGTACCCCCCACCAAATCCGCTTCGCGGATTTGACTCCCCCTCAAGGGGGGAGTGATGTTGATACATGGATCGAAATGATGTCGTAGGGGAGGGTCTCTGTGCCCTCCCGCAGATGTCGGGGCAGGCAACGATAGCGGACAGGCACAGAGGCCTGTCCCTACGCATCGGTAATTGCAGGTTCCGTATGGTTGTGTTCCCCCCATCCAATCCGTTTGCGGATTGGATTCCCCCTCAAGGGGGGAATGATTGGATGGTTGGCGCGTGGGATGACGGTTATCCCTTTAATCAAGTAACCGGGACAAAGTAGTTGAGTCCCTGTCTGCCGCCGTCAACGTAGATGGTTTCTCCGGTCATATAGCTGGCATAGTCGCTGGCCAGGACGACCGCGATCTTGGCTACCTCATCAGGTTCCCCTGGGCGCAGCATCGGTGTTCGCGACATGATCTGGCGATATTTCTCAGGGTTTTCCGATATGGTATTGAACATTTCGGTGGCAATCGATCCCGGGCCAATGGCGTTTACCCGGATACCCTGATCGGCCAGCTGGATGCCCAAACACTTGGTCCATTGATTGACACCGCCCTTGGCGACAACGTAAGGCGCGATAGCCGGAATCGCTAACACTGCGTTCAGCGAGGACATGTTGATGATGGTTCCTCTTGAGCCATCCTGATCCGGGGGTTGGGCCACCATCCGCCGGGCAGCGGTCTGCCCGGTCAGGAATACGCCTTTCAGATTGACCGCGATTACCCGGTCAAAGTCAGCTTCTTCCAACTCCAGTATGTCGGCTATATGCACAATTCCCGCATTGGCAATGGCGGTATCTACCCGGCCATACCGCTCAATGGCGAAGTCAAACAAGGCTTCCACATCGGATTTCTGACTGACATCACAATGCTGGTAAACGGCATCACCGCCCAACTCGCGAAGTTGTTGGGCCGCCTGCCGACCAACATCGTCCGCTATATCGGACAGCACGACCCGGGCACCCTCTTTCACGAAGCGGGCGGCACACGCATAACCAATGCCTTGTGAGGCCCCTGTTATCACTGCAATCTTATCTTTAATCATGAGCTCTTTAATATGGTGGTTTTCCCAATCGTATTGTTTCTGATAACTGGAATTGTACCGTAACAATATCCAGCTTGCCGATGATCTTTCATAGTACAATCCCGCTAACAAATATCCAGTAACAATCCGTACAGAGAAGACCAACCAAAGTGGATAATCAACAACCGACCCGACCATTCGATGTAGAGAAAGTCCGAGAGGATTTCCCGGTACTCAGCCGTCAAGTGAACGGCCAGCCTCTGGTTTATCTGGATAGCGGGGCTTCCTCACAAAAACCGAATCAGGTGATCGACCGTCTGAGCCGGTATTATCGGCTGGAACATTCCAATATTCATCGCGGAGTGCATCATTTAAGTCAGCAGGCGACCGAAGCGTACGAACAGGCCAGGGAAACCGTGCGTTCCTTCATCAACGCGAAAAACCAACACGAAGTGCTGTTCACCAAGGGCACTACCGACAGCATCAACCTGGTTGCCTCATCATTTGGCCGGGCATTCCTTGAGCCGGGTGACGAAGTGATTGTTTCCACCATGGAGCATCACTCCAACATCGTTCCGTGGCAACTCATTTGTGAGCAGAAAGGAGCGAAGGTCCGGGTCATTCCAATCAATCAGCGTGGAGAATTGCTGGTCGAGGAATTTGAGTCGATGCTGAGCCCGCGCACCCGTCTGGTTTCGGTTGTCCATGTTTCGAACGCGCTGGGCACGATCAACCCGGTACAGGATATTATTCGCATTGCCCACGCTCACGACGTGCCGGTATTGCTGGACGGAGCCCAGGCCGTTCCGCACATGCACATCGACGTCCAGGCACTGGATGTTGACTTTTACGCCTTTTCGGGTCACAAGGTTTTCGGCCCCACCGGCACCGGCATTCTGTACGGCAAGGAAGCATTACTCAACGACATGCCACCTTATCAGGGCGGAGGCGATATGATCGAGCGAGTAACGTTTGAGAAAACCACCTACAATGTGCTGCCTCACAAGTTTGAGGCTGGTACGCCAAACATCGCGGACGGTATCGCCCTGGCCTCGGCCATTGACTACTATTCGCAGTTCGCAGAGTCAGAAGTAGCCGCTCACGAACAGGATATTCTGCATTATGCGACCGAACGGCTGCTTGAAATTGATGGATTACGCATCATCGGCACGGCTGCAAACAAGGCCAGCGTGATTTCCTTCCTGCTCGCCGATACCCATCCATTCGATGTCGGTACGATTCTCGATCAGCTGGGTATCGCGGTACGAACCGGGCATCACTGCACTCAGCCGTTGATGGATTTTTACGGGATTCCGGGAACCGTGCGTGCTTCCTTTGCGATGTACAATAATCGCGACGATGTCGATAAACTGGTGGCCGGAGTCGGCAAGGCCGCCTCGATGTTGTTGTGACCGGATATGCTACTGGATACAGATATGGCGACGGCGACTATCGACCAGATACAGGACCAGATCATTGAGGAGTTCGGTATCTTTGATCAGTGGATGGATAAATATGAATATATTATTGATCTGGGCAGGAAATTGCCGCTGATAGACGAGCAATACCGGCACGAAAGTAACCTGGTTCCGGGCTGCCAAAGCCGGGTCTGGCTGCATGCTGAACTGGATCAGGGCAGGGTCCAATTCACCGCCGACAGCGACGCCATCATTACCAAGGGGATTATCGCACTGTTGATTCGCGTCCTGTCCAACCAGCCGGTTGAGCAGGTCAGCGGCGCCGAACTCTATTTCATTGACCAGATCGGATTACGGGAACACCTGTCCTCCACCCGTTCCAACGGCCTGGTCAACATGGTGGCGAAAATCAAATCCACCGCACATACGCTTGGCGCGACCGCGTCCTGAGTCCTGACAATCCTCGCCCAATTACTTCTTCACAAACATTTTACGCGGGACATGGGCCAGTGTTCATTGGCTTATAGTGGCTTTAAACTGGAAATCAGCACTGAATCGGTTTATATTTGATGCCGTGAACATCCCTTTGCAAACGGTATTCAAACCACCAGTAACTTCTCCTCACGGTGGCGATGTGGGGGAGCGGCAATCCTTGCTTGAAAGATTCGGTTCACGTATCTCCATTCTGCCTGAACTGACTCGCAAAGTCGTATCCTGGCAAGGCAACCGGATGTCGCCGGGTCTTCGTTGGATGAAGTATAAGGAAGGATTTTCCTGTGAGTTGGTTAATGCGCTTATTGATGATGCGGAATCCAGAAGTGTACTTGATCCGTTTTCAGGCATTGGAACAACACCACTTGCCGCAGCGGGTCGAGGGCTTCAGGGCTCGGGCATAGAAATCATGCCGGTTGGAGTATTGGCCAACATGGCAATAGCCCATGTCTCAAATGGACTGCAACGAACATCTCTCGATAAGGAGGGACAGTCTTTACTGGAATGGATTCGCTCCAGCCGCAAGCCTGATCAGAAGTACGCATTTCGCCATGTCCGCATTACTGAAGCCGCGTTCTCCGATGAGACCGAGATGGAGTTGGCCAGGGCACGTGAATTTATCGACAATGTTGAAGATCCGATAACGGCTATTGTATTGAATTTCGCTTGTATGAGCGTGCTGGAAACCATCAGTTATACCCGAAAGGATGGGCAATACCTGCGTTGGGATTATCGCGCAAAACGGAAATTGCGCTCGCACATGGACAAGGGTTATGTGCCGTCCTTGTATCAGGCGCTACAAGCGCGATTAGCTGAAATATACAAGGATATGGGGCCTCTTAAGTTGCTATATGGTTCGGGTATGCCAGATATCACGACAGGCTCCTGCCTGAAGTCACTGTGTGATTTTCCCGATGGCGCATTTGATACTGTGATTACATCTCCTCCTTACGCTAACCGATACGATTACACCAGAACCTATGCGCTTGAACTTGCCTGGCTTGGGTATACTCAGGATGACTTTTCTGCGCTGCGACAGGCGCTGTTATCGGCAACAGTGGAAAACAAGTCGAAAAAAGCGTGGCTGAAAAGTGTCTATGACAACGGTTCATTGTTGAAAGACGCTTTCCGTATGTATGACGAGCAGAGCGCAATCCACGAGGTTGTGCAAATACTGAACGAGTGTCTTCATGACCTTTCCAATCGCAATGTGATCCGCCTGATCGAGGGATACTTGCTTGAGATGGCGGTTGTCATTGCACAACTTGGTCGGGTGGTATCGCCGGGTGGCACCGTATTCATGGTAAATGATAATGTGCAATATCATGGCGAGGAGGTTCCGGTGGACTTGATTTTGTCTGATTTCGCGGAGCAATCCGGCTTTGAGTGTCAGCATATCTGGATGTTGGCTCGGGGGAAGGGAAATTCAAGCCAGCAGATGGGGCGGTACGGACGCAAGGAGATCAGGAAGTGTATGTATAAGTGGGTGCGTAGATAATGACCAAACTGGATGATGCGAGGAAACGTTCATTCGTAATTTCCGAAAGAATCAGGCGAAGAACAGATATAAGGTTGCAAGAACGGATATCGCAGTTCAAGTCCGAACTTTCCTTTTCACCATTGGACGACTTAATGATCAGCGCGGATGCTTGGGATCATGTCGTATCATCCAGCATTGATCCCAAGAAAGTCTTCGCTCACCCTGAAATACTTCGCGTTTACCCTGAAACATCCGAGTATTATCGGGGGGTTGCGTTGTTGTCTCGAAAGAGAGTCGCATCTTTGGCGGGATCTGTCGATTCATGGGAAAACATGGGTTACAAGAATAATGCGGTGGCAACAAAGAAAATCATGAAAGTTGCCAGACTGTACAACACGATAATTTCATCAATCATTGAGGGGGCTACCGATTGGACGCTTCAGAATGGCTATCGCAACATCATTGCCAACATGGGAATCGGGTTAGATGGGTCCATCCGAAACCTGATCGGACAGGATGCCGAAAACACTGTCAAGGAACGAATTTTGCATTGGTTGGATACCCGGGGATTTGTAATAAGTTGTGATGATCAGGCGAGGAATTTTGATCTTCCTGGAAATTATTCAATGCATTATGGATCGGAACCGGATATAGAGTTTCGGGAAATTGTGAACGGCAAACAGGTGACCATTGCAACCATCGAAATCAAAGGTGGAACAGACCCGGCAGGGGCATTGGAGCGTCTTGGCGCGGTACAGAAAAGCTTCAAGGAAACACCGGCAAATTCAAAGAATATTTTAGTTGTCGGGGTTGTGACTGATGAGATGAAAAATCGCCTGGAAGGGCTGGGTATTGGTAAATATTTCCTTCTTGACGATGTCAGCCATGACGGTGATGGCTGGTTAGACTTTCTGAATGAAGTTTTCCACTTTACAGTACGAATCACCAATACGATGATCGAATAGGCTGAACTGCTTTTTTGTGGGTCACTTCTTCACAAACATTTTACGCGGGACGTGGGCGAGTGTTTCGGCGCCTTGATCGGTGACTACGAAGCTCTCGGTAATCTCCATGCCCCAGTCTTGTTGCCAGACCGCAGGGATGAAATGAAAGGTCATTCCACATTCGAGCACGGTTTCATCACTTGGTCGCAGGCTCATGGTGCGTTCCCCCCAATCCGGCGGATAGGAAATGCCGATTGGATAGCCGCACCGGCTTGCTTTATGGATGCCGGTGCGCTTTTCCAGAATACGACAAAACGCTTCTGCGACCTGCTGGCATTGATTGCCGGGGCGAGCCATGTCGAGCCCCGCATCAATGCCTTCAATCACCGTTTTCTCCATGTCCAGGAACTTTTTCGGGGGTGTGCCGAGGAAAACGGTACGCGAGGTCGGGCAATGGTAGCGCCGGTAGCAGCCCGCTATCTCGAAAAACGTCGCTTCACCGCTTTTGAATGGCTCATCCGTCCAGGTCAGATGCGGCGCTGAAGCGTCCGCGCCAGAAGCCAGCAGAGGCACAATCGCGGGATAGTCTCCACCGTAATCATCCACCCCTGTACAACCCGCATGGAAAATCTCCGCGACCATCTCGTTTTTGCGTAGTCCCGGTTCCACCCGCTCAACAATATGTTGGTGCATTCTGGTCACGATCCGGCCCGCGATTTTCATATATTCCAGTTCCCTCTCACTCTTGACCGCGCGTTGCCAGTTGACCAGGCCGGTACTGTCTGTCAGGCTCGCTTCGGGCAATCCGCCGGTCAGTTCAGCGTGGGCGCGTGCCGAATACCAGTAGTTGTCCATTTCAACCCCCAGGCGGGCTGATCCGAGGCCGCGTTGCTTCAGGACTTGCGCCAGCTCCTGCATCGGATGAAGAGGTGGATTCTGCACCAGTATTTCGTCATAACCATGAACATCCTCATCGGGCATCCAGACTGTACGTACCGCGCCATTGGCATCCTGTGCGCGAACAAAACAGACCGGATTGCCCTCCATCGGCAGAATCACGCATTGAGGAACGTAGAATGACCAGCCGTCGTAGCCGGTCAACCAGTTCATATTCGACGGGTCGCTGACGATCAGGGCATCCAACCCCCGTGCCGACATTTCAGCGCGGGTTCTGGCGATACGGGCATCGTATTCCGACTGCTCAAAAGGGAGATGGGTAGCGTTCATTGGCTTATAGTGGCTGGATACAAGGCACGCATTTTCTCGATGCGGTTGATTTTGGATGGATCTTGCGGGTCTGGCCAGGGTGTTTCCAGTTTTCGGGCGACTTCGTCGGCAGCTGGCCGGTCGTTGCAGATCAACGCCATGTCACAGCCAGCCTGTAATGCGCGTTGGGTTCGTTGCAGGGGGGTTCCGGCACTCTCGGCTCCTTTCATGCTCAGGTCATCGCTGAAAACCATTCCCTGGAATTTTAAGCGCTGCCTCAGTATCGACTGTATCCAGAACGGCGACCAGGTGGGCAATTCATCGTCAATGTTGGGGAAATGCACATGGGCAGTCATGATACCTGCCAGTTTGCCAGCCAGGTTTTTGTAGGGTATCAGATCACAGTCTTCCAGCTCCCGTAGAGTGCGGTTATCGACCGGCAACTCTGCATGAGAGTCCTCAACGACTCCGCCGTGCCCGGGAAAGTGCTTGCCGGTGGCTGCCATTCCGGCTGAATTCATGCCACTGATAAAGGCCTCGGCCAGTTCCGCGATCACTTGCGGGCGTTGATGGAACCCGCGATCACCGATCACCTCGCTATCGCAGTTGGCGCAGTCCAGTACCGGCGCAAAACTGAAATCGACACCGACTTCGATTAGTTCCCGAGCCATCAGCCTGCCGGTTTCCAGACTCAGCGCCAATGCCCTGTCCCTGTCCCTGTCCTTATCGTAAACCCTGCCAAAATCAAGGGCGGCAGGCAGAATGGAAAATCCTTTTTTGAATCTCTGGACCCTGCCTCCTTCCTGATCGACTGCGACCAATAAAGCCGGGCTACGAATAGATTTGATCTGGTCGATCAGGGTTGCTACCTGGGAACGGGATTCGAAGTTTCGGCTGAACAGGATTACCGCACCCACGGCAGGCCGTGACAGTAATTCGATGTCTTCCCGGACAAGATTAAGCCCACCCACGTCCACCATCAGTGGCCCCGGAGGCAGATTGATCGGCTCGCGCATTCTCAAGTCAGCGATGAATATTGACAACAGTGCCGATGGAAACCATGTCGAACAATTCAAGCAGGTCCTGGTTAGCAACCCGGATACAACCATGCGAACCCGGAACACCGAGCTCGACTTCATCCGGAGTACCGTGCAGATAGATATACCGTCTCATGCTGTCCACATTGCCGAGGCGGTTAAAGCCCGGTTCGCATCCGCTCAGCCAGAGAATGCGAGTCAGAATCCAGTCGCGGTCGGGTTCGGCTTCCCGCATGCCTGTCCGATATACGCCAATCGGTCGGCGCCCCTTGAATATCGTATTCAGTGGTTGTCCGGCTCCAATCTTCGCGCGGATGATGTGTTTCCCGGTGGGTGTGCACAGGCTGTCCATGAGTTGTCCCGCACCCCGTGCGGCTGTCGAGACCGGATAAGACTTGCGGACACAGCCATTTCCGTTGACCACAGCCAGTTTCTGGCTGCCAATATCAATGTCCAGAGCGATGCCAGCGGTCATTATTGGTAAGATAACAGATGATCCAGTAACTCACTGCAACCCTCTTCAATCAGATCCAGTGCCCGTTCGTACTCCTGATCACCTCCGTACCAGGGATCGGGCACCTCCTGTTCACCAGGATTCCGGTACTGTAAAAGAAGCCGAATCTTGTGCTGGTGGTCTGCCGGCGCCAGGGATTCCAACCGGGAAACGTTCTGGTTGTCCATCGCAATGATCGTGTCGTAATAGTGCAGATCATTGACCGTGATTTGCCGTGCACGCAGTGAAGTCAAGTCAATTCCCCGATCTCGCGCGGCTGCAATAGCACGTTTATCCGGGGGATGTCCCAGATGCCAGTCACCTGTTCCCGCCGAATCAATTTCAAACCGGCTTCCCAGCCCTCTTTCGGATACTTGTTTCCTGAACACGCCTTCTGCGGTCGGGGATCTACAGATATTGCCCAGGCAGACAAAAATGATTTTATGGTGTGGCATTGTAAGGTCAGGCCCTCGCCAGTTTGATGACACTGGATTCGTTATGCAGTCGGCGCATGATGCTGGCCAGATGTTTCCGGTTGGTAACTTCGATAGTGAATGTCATAAAGGAGGTATTATGACGTCGCTGATCGACCGAGACATTATTGATGTTGGAGTTGAATCTGGCAATGATATTACTGACACTGGCCAGAGCACCGGGCGTGTCCTTCACTTCCACATTGATCTGTACCTGGAACTGGCCTCTGGTGTCTTCTGACCAGTTGAGATGAAACAGGTTGTCCGGATGACGAAAGATGATTTTACCGTTCTTGCATCGGGAGCGATGGACGACCAGCCCCCTGCCACTGGTCGTGGTGCCGATGATGCTGTCGCCGGGAACCGGATTGCAGCAGTTGGCATAAGTAATCAACAGCCGTTCGGTTCCCTGTATAGTCAATACGGAGCGCTTGTGATCCGGTAGATCAGGAAAGTGTCGAGACCCGGATTCCGCGATCAATTGTTTCGCCACCAGTCCGGGCAGCCGCCTGCCAAAACCGATGTCCGTCAGAAGCTGATCCCAATCATCCAGCTTGAGATGCTGTAACAGATTGAGCTTGTCGGCGCTCGGAATCCTGGGTCGGCGATACCCCTGGTTGGACAACGCGGTGCGAAGCAATTTGCGGCCAAGTTTCAGGGATTCCTTCTGTTTCTGCTGATTCAGGTAGTGGCGAATCGAAGCCCTGGCCCGCGAGGTGACCGCATAGTCGAGCCACGAAGGAGTCGGCCTGGATGAGCGCGATGTCTTGACCTCGACCCGGTCGCCGTTGGATAGAATCTCATGCAGGGGCACCATCGTCTGGTTGATCAGCGCTCCCACACAATGATCTCCGATGTCAGAGTGTACGGCGTAAGCGAAATCCAGCGCTGTCGCCCCCCGAGGCAGCCTTTTAATATCTCCTTGCGGAGTGAACACATAAACCTTGTCCGGGAACAGGTCAGCTTTCAGGTGCTCCAGATACTCACCCGAATCACTCGACATGGATTGGGATTCGAGAAAGCTGTTCAGCCACTGCTGCGCCAGTTGCTGCGGCGCGTGCTCGCCGGTGGTTTCCGTCTTGTACAACCAATGGGATGCCACTCCTTTTTCTGCGGCTCGATGCATTGAGCGACTGCGTATCTGGACTTCCACCGGTTGTCCAAACGGTCCGACAACGACCGTATGCAGCGACTGATAACCATTGATCTTGGGGATAGCGACATAATCCTTGAAGCTATCCGGTCTCGGTTTGTAGAGTTGATGAATGACTCCCAGGGCCTGATAACAATGTGGGCGGCGCTCTGTGATGACCCGGATCGCGTTAATATCCTGAACATCCTTGAGTGACAGCCTTTTCTGCTGCATTTTTCGGTAGACGCTGTAGATATTTTTTTCGCGGCCATACACTTCCGCCTCCAGGCTGTTCATATCCAGCTTTTTCTGTATGCTCTTACAGACTTCGTTGACCACAGACTTCCTGCCGCGCTTGGAAAGCCTGAGTTTCTTCTCGATCGCATTGAACCGCTTCGGGTACAGATTGAACAGGCTCAGGTCCTCGAGCTTCTGGGCCAGTTCACGCATTCCCAGGCGATTGGCCATTGGCGCATAAATCTCCAGAGTCTGGCGCGCGATTCTGCGTTTGCGGGTATTGTCCAGTGACTCCAGCGTGTGCATATTATGCAGGCGGTCAACCAGTTTGATGATAATGACCCGAATATCCTGAGCCATGGCCATGAACATCTTGCGAAAGGACGCAGCTTCGGCGTGTTCTCTGGATTCGAGTTCCAGTTGGCTGACCTTGCTGACTCCATCCACCAGAGTCGCAATATCCTTGCCGAACTCCTGCGATAATTGATCCAGGGTGATGTCGGTGTCCTCAACCACATCGTGCAGGATCGCGGCGATGATCGTGCGGCTGTCCATACGCATCTCTCCCAGAATTCGCGCAACCGCAATCGGGTGGTAAATATAGTCTTCGCCGCTTTTTCTCTTTTGCCCCTTGTGGGCTTCGGCCCCATAGATGGTGGCCCGGTAGATCTCGTGAACGGAAGGCTCGTCCAGATAGCTTTCCAGTACCCCGTTCAGATCATTGAACAGGTTGTCATTTTCCGGTGAGGTGGTGGAACTTTGCCTCGCCAGAAGATCACTCAGTCTCTTCTTCCACCTCTGCGCCAGTGCCATCTGCGTCTCCGCTCGTGTGTCCAAGTATGGCCTGACGAATCGCTTCTTCCATTGCATCGTCTTCCATCTCGGTCACCTCACTGTCACCATCGAATCCCAGCTCTGGAAGTATCGTCTTCTCGTCCAGAATGGATGATGTAACCAGACCTTCCGCGATTTCCCGTAGCGCAATCACCGTTGGTTTGTCGTTCTCCGGCTCGACCAGGGGTTCGGCACCCAGAGTCAACTGCCTGCTCCTCTTGGTCGCAACCAGAACAAGCTCAAATCGATTGTCTACATGTTCCAGGCAATCGGTTACTGTAACACGCGCCATTGTAAAACCTCCTTACATCAAAAATATCGTTTATTTCAGGGTTGCGAATGGCTCATGATCCGGGCATCACCAGTCCTCACCGACGTGTTCAGGTCGGTAAGTTGATCGAGAACACTCTCCAGTTCTGTCAGTGCCGTTTCAAAATTTTCATTCACAATAATCATGTCAAACTCGTCTCTGTGACCGATCTGATCCTCCGCATCCTCCATTCTTCTGGCAATCACATCCCGGCTATCCTGCCCGCGTTCCAGCAAACGTCGCTCAAGCGCCTCCAGAGAAGGCGGCATCACGAACACAGACACTGCGCCGGGGAATTTCTCCCGAACCGTTCTGGCACCCTGCCAGTCAATATCCAGAATAGCGTGTTTGCCGTTCGCAATCTGGTGTTCTGCCGCCTTTACCGAGGTCCCGTAATAATGATCAAAAACCCGGGCATATTCTATAAAATCATCCTGCTCTATCATCTCCTCGAAAGTCTCTCGGCTGACGAAATAGTAATGAACACCGTCTTCCTCTCCCGGACGCCGCTTGCGGGTAGTATGAGATACCGTAACGCCAGCATCCGCACGCATCGCCACCAGTGCCTTGGTCAGACTGGTTTTTCCACCGCCGGATGGAGAAGAAAGAATTAATATGCCGGGCATGGCTTGACTAAAATCCGGATTTTATCACTCAAATCGCTGTGTCTCCTCCGAATCCAACAGCGCAACCGATGTAAAGTTCACAATGCCGATGATACCATATACGCTCATCCATGCGTAACAGAGCTGAGCGCATCCTGCAAAGCTGGATATCTAAACCTGAATCCTTCGTTCTGAAGTTTTGCCGGTTTGAGGCGCTGACCGCTTAGCAGGAGCCCGGCAGCTTCTCCGAGCGCCAGTCGCAGTATGGGCGCCGGGGCCATGAACATACAGGGCCGACGCAACACATTTGCAAGACTACGGCAGAAATCGTTGTTGGTTGCCGGGTCCGGCGCAGACAGATTGTAGGCTCCCGACGAATTCCGGGAAGTGAGCAGGTGGGCCATGGCGGCGACCTGGTCGTCAATATGGATCCAACTCATCCACTGTTTGCCATCCCCGATTTTTGCCCCGAGTCCCCACTGGAAACTCCGCAGCATTGGCGGCAGCATTCCGCCTTGCCCACTCAACACCAGTCCTGTGCGAATGACGACAACCCGGACACCCAGGCTGGCGGCCGACACAGCTTCCGCCTCCCAGTCCCGGCATAAGCGGGCGCCGAAATCCCCTCCGGGAGACTCACTTTCATCGAGGATATCACTGTGCCGGTTCCCGTAATATCCCGCTGCGGAGCCGCTGATGAGCGCATCAGGAGGTGTCGGACGACCGGCCATCCATTCCACCAACCCTCTGGTCAGGTCTATTCGGCTGCTCCGCAGGATCTGCTTTCGACGGTCTGTCCACCGATGCCCGATAATTCGCGCTCCGGCCAGATTGATCACGGCATCTACCGGGTAGTCAATCGGTATGTCAGCGAGAGAGGCAAACAGTTGGGGAGAACCGGATTGTACGGGGTATTTTTCGGGTCGGCGGGTTAATATCGAAATCGAGTGTCCAGCGGCTTCAAGCACAGGTATCATGGCCTGACCAATCAGTCCGGTACCACCAGTGATCAATACATTGCGTGGGTTGTTTTTCATACTGCCGGGTCTGTATATCATCTGCAATTCACGGAGCGGTTTTTGGGTAGAGTATCGCAGTGGTGTTAAGTCCGTCAATCAGCAGAGTTTTCCAATGGAAGATGAGCCTGAAGGATGAAGCCCCGACCTTCGTCCATGTAACGGGTGAATCTGAACGGCTGTAGCCACAGGATAGCTCAATTGTTATAGTAAGGATACATTTGGCACAACAATGAAATTCTACGATGATCTCCTGCCAGTAAACTCAAAAGGCGAACTGTACAACGCCCTGCGGTCGCGTGCGAATGACTTTCCTTTACCGAGACCGGGAAGGTTTGCCGGTCAGGGTGTTGACTTCTCTCATTTGCATCCGAAAAAGCCAAACCGGGTTAGAGAGTTTCATTTTGTAGACATGGAGGTCAACCTGTCTAATTCTGACTTCTCAAAGGCCAGATTCTACAAGTGTAGGTTGCAGTGGGCTGATTTCAGTGCCTCGGACCTTTCCGGCACGGACTTTTCCGAATCTGAATTGATGGGTGCCAAATTCACCGGATGCGACTTGAGCGGTGCGAATTTCAGGGATGCCGACTTGAGTAGCGCGGACTTTGGTGGTGCTGAACTTGAGGGCGCGGACTTCACCGGCGCTGATTTGTCCCGCACATCGTTCCATCATGCCGACCTGACCAGGGCGATCACGGAGGACGCGGACTTGACCACTGCGCGGTTACATCTCGATGAGAACCGCAAGCATAGGCGACAGATGAAGACTCTCAATTTTTTCGGCAAGACAATCGAATACGGCCTGCACATACTGACATGGGTGCTGATAGGTTCATTTATCTTGAGCTTCGTTTTTTAGGGTATGCTATGGGTATTGCCCTGGTTGAGATCGTTTAATCAGGGCGCTTACAGAAGGCCAAATATTTCATTCTTACTATATATCCAGTAATCAGGAGATTCCCATGCTCGCCAAATTGACATCCAAAAACCAGTTGACTCTGCCGAAGGAAACCCCGGTTTCACATATATTCTGGGAGTCGCCGACGATCGAAGAACTGGCCTATTCGCAGGAGGTGCGACCGATGAGCGATGTGCGGATGCTGTTCGGCACATGGCCCGGCGAGGAGGAAGACGGTTTCGAGGAAGCAATTGACGAACTGCGACACTCTGACATTGAGGTCGGCGGACGACTATGATCGATGCCCGGCTCGTCCTTGACACAAACATCGTTTCTTATCTGATGAAGGGTGGACCATTAGCCGAAGGCAGTGACTGCCGAGGTGGAGACTACCGACTATTTTGATGTGGCGGTTGTGATTCACGGACCGTCAGGCACGCACCTTGTACAGGATTGAATAAGCGCAATAATGTCTATGTTAATTGAAATTACCGGAGATGACATTGCTGCATTGGGCGATGCCGACCTACGTGACTTGATAGGATTACTGTGTGAGGCGGACTACAGGTTGGCAGGTTTGTCGACGGCAGGAATCAAATGGGGTGGCCATCAGGATGCCGCTGATGGTGGCCTGGATGTTGTCGTTGACGGCGATGTGTCACCCCCTGACGCAAGTTTTGTGCCGAGAAACGCAACAGGTTTCCAGGTTAAAAAGTCTGATATGCCGAAAGCGAGAATCCTTAAGGAAATGAGATCAGGGGGCAAATTGCGGGAGTCCATAAAAGCACTTCTGCAAGACAATGGGGCTTATATCATTGTCAGTTCGGCGGATTCTACAACTAACACAGCCCTCACAAGACGAACCGGAGCTATGAACGAGGCAGTGAGCAATGAAATTGGTCATGAGGATTTCCATTTGGATTTTTTTGATCGCGGGCGCGTTGCAACATGGGTTCGCTCGCATCCATCTATGGTTATATGGGTACGAGAAAAAATAAAAAAGCCTCTATCAGGGTGGCAAGGGTATGGAGATTGGACACATGCTTCAGGAGAAGTTGAAGATGAATATATTCACGATGACTGCCTTCGGTTGCATGACGGGAATAACTCAACAAATCAAAGCCTGTCTATTGAAGACGGATTGTTAAAACTTCGTTCAGCCCTGCAGAAACCGAGGGCATCCATACGACTGACAGGATTATCCGGTGTTGGAAAGACACGGCTTGTCCAGGCTTTGTTTGATAGTAAAGTGGGTGAGAATGCACTCAACCAACATCAGGCAATCTACACGGATATGGCCGATAGTCCCTCACCTGCTCCGGTTGCAATGGCCAGTCAACTCATTAACGGTGGAAGCAGGACAGTACTGATTGTTGATAATTGCCCTCCAGATTTGCATCACCGCTTGACGCAATCCTGTTCTG
Organism: Arenicellales bacterium; assembly: GCA_965116335.1. Lineage (GTDB taxonomy): Bacteria > Pseudomonadota > Gammaproteobacteria > Arenicellales > Poriferihabitantaceae. The sequence goes on along the minus strand of OZ220677.1, from coordinate 2,256,922 downwards.
TGCAGCAAAGCACTGTCAGTCTGATTACAGTTGAATACGATGTGCTCGATGATCTTCCAGAAGAAACCGACGTGTTCATGCTTGAATCTGCCAGTGAAAAGGTTATTGAAAGGCTGATCGATAGACGTAAACAATTTGCTCATATTAGTCAGGTTGACATGAGAACAATTGCAAATTTTTCTGGCGGCAATGCGCGTATAGCCATAGCGCTTGCGAACACTGTAAAAAAAGGTGAAACCTTATCTGGATTTCGTGACGAGGAGCTTTTCAAAAGACTTTTTTGGCAGCAACGCCATGCTCCTGATCAAAACTTGCTCATCTCAGCACAGGCGTGCGCCCTCGTTTATTCATTCGAAGGGACAGATGCAAGCTCTAAAAAATCAGAGATCAAGTTCCTTGCTTCTCTTGTTGACAAAACGGGTACTGAGCTATTTCGTGATATTACTAAACTCATGGAGCGAGATCTTATTCAATCTCGCGGTGTCTGGCGGGCTGTACTTCCTCCTGCGATTGCAAATCGTCTTGCCAAAGGTGCGCTTGAATCTATTCCAAAAGACATTCTGGTGGATAGGTTTTTAGGGAGTCCTGAAAGGCTGATAAAGTCATTCACACGCCGTTTAAGTTATCTTCATGACTGTGATACAGCTATAGGAATCGTGAATGACTGGCTCGCCCCGGATGGCTGGATTGGAAAGGGAGTCGGCAACCTCAATGATTTCGGAATTGACGTTCTCAGTAATATCGCCCCGGTATCACCAGCCAACACGTTTGAAGCCATAGAGCGGGCTGTAAATGGAGGTGATGGGTATGCGTTTACTTCAAATAATAACCCCCATTCCGGTGAGTTTGTGCGATTGCTGAGGCATTTGGCATACGACTCGGAACTATTCGACAGGAGTGCAAGGCTGCTGTGCCGCTTCGCGCTATCAGGGGATCAGGACGCACGCGATACACTCAAATCATTGTTTTGTATTCGCTTATCCGGCACTCGTGCGCGTATTGAGGACAGAGCCAGGATTATCGAGGAATTGATAGACTCCGAAGATGAGAGCAAGCAGGAGATCGGTTTTCTTTTACTCAATGCTTCGCTGAAGACAAGGCTTTTCAGTTCATTCCATGAATTTAATTTCGGGGCAAGGTCCAGAGATTACGGGTATCATCCAAAGACACATGAAGAGGTAGCCCGCTGGTACAATATCGTTATCAATATTTGCTCACGAGTTGCTCTTTCAGATCGATCAATTTCGAAGCAGGCGAAAAAAATTCTGGCAAATAATCTGCGTAACTTATGGAGAACAGGCCGTGTGTTTGATTCGTTGGAGCAACCAGTCAGGGAGATTCGGGGACAAGGAGCATGGAATGATGGCTGGATTGCCGTGTGTGAAATCATACAATACGACAGTAACAGTTTTACCGATGTAGATAAGAAAAGGGTCTGCGGGTTGGAGAAGCTTTTGAGCCCCGACAGCCTTTTGGAAAAAGCACGCGCCTTCGCGCTTTCAGGCCAACATGGTGGCTTTGACTTGGAAGAAGGGTGCAACGAAGAAGATGCTGTCACCAGATATCGCCGTACAGAAGAAACGACCCGCAAGATTGGTGTCGAAGTTGCACAGGACTCCGAGACACTCAACGCATTGCTGCCAGAACTTGTCTCCACAGATAGCAGAAGGCTGGTTCATTTTGGGATTGGTCTGGCAGAAGGGAGCAATGACAAAAAAGAGCTTTTTCAAGCCTTGTATGCTGAGCTTGCAAAGACAACGGCAGAAATGCGCCGGATTGATGTTTTTGTAGGCTTTCTCCGGTCATGTGCAGAATCAGACCCTGCGCTCTACAACTCGATACTCGATGATCTGGTCAGGGATGATTTGTTAGGAAAATGGTTTCCAGAGATTCAGATATGTACCTCCACTATGGATCAAAGGGGTGTAAAGCGACTGCATGAGTCCCTTGACCTTGGAATAGCGGAAATACAGCTATTTCGGCATCTTGTATTCGGGCGTGCTCATGAACCTATAAGTGACGATGACCTGGCTGCTCTGCTGAATAAAATTCTCTTGAGAGAGGGTGGAGTCGGTGTTGCCCTTGAAATACTGTACATGCGCTTTTTCAATCATAACCTGGAATCATCGAACTACTCCGACGACTTGATGGCGGTGGCGCGGAACCTGATGGCGACATTCCCGTTTGCTGAAAACAATAATGTTGATACCCCTGATTGCAAACTGGAAAAAGTTGCCAATATCTGTCTGGCCGGGCAAAAGGGCAGTCATGCCGCCACCATAACGTGCGAAAATCTTGATAAAGAAATTTCAGAATATCGCCTATCTTTCTTTAATTACCCATTACTATTCAACAGCCTTGCAAAAGTCCAACCCACGATATACCTGGATGTGTTTTTGAAGAATGATCCACTGATTACTCATTCCGATGAACAGTGTCGTAATCCTCTGGATCAAATTTCGGATGTTGACCTCTTGTCCTGGTGCGAGAAAGCACCATCTTCCCGCTATGTGCTGATTGCGTCATGGATGCAGCCATTCAGCAAATCGGATGAAACAGGGAAATACGAATGGAGGTCTTTTGTGTATACGATGTTTGATAAAGCGCCCGTGTTGGAAGATGTTTTGGAACGGCTTGCCAATAAACCCGGGCTTATGTCATGGGTCAGTTCGCGAGCAGATGCCCTGCAAGATAGTGCTGTTTTGTATCAAGCCCTATGCAGAAATAACAATGAGAAGGTCGCAATCTGGGCCAGAAATGAACATGAGAAATTACAGGAAAGGATAAAACAAGAACGTGAGCAGGAAGATCAGGAGAATCGCGAACAGAACGAAAGGTTTGAATAATTGGCCATCCAGTCATTTTGACAGGAGATTTCTTGTAGATCTCAACTCAAATAGCAGAGCTGAATGGCTCGAAATCATCGATCGGGAGCGGAAAATTACTGTTCATAATAAAATAGTAATTATACAATGGAAGCTGAATTAATCAGAGGTTCACTAATAAATGAGATTGTTATCTAATAACCGTTCTGCCTTCGGGACTGCAATCATCTGATAAAGATCAGGCGCAATTAGCAATCAATACAGAGAATTCAGAATGGGACTAAAAGACGGATACATAAAAGATTTTGTTAGCGGTACTACTGTCCGTGCCACTCCCGAAGAAATTGAGGCCGTTCAAGTATTCTCCAAGATGCTTGTTGGTGACTACGGATACCCAAAGGAACTAATACAAACCCGTCCGCAATGGCGAGTGAGGGCTCGTCCTTCAGATACAAAAAAGGAATATCCAGTTGATATTGCTATTTTCAATTCGAAGGACCACAAGGAAAATAACATTGAAATCATAGTTGAATGTAAGAAGGCTAATCGAAAAGACGGGCTCACGCAGCTGAAAGACTATCTTCGGTTTTCTACATCCCAATTTGGTGTATGGTTTAATGGTCGCGAGAAACTATTTCTCAAAAAGACCGAAGACAAAGGAAAAGTGATCTTTGAAGAGATACCCAATATTCCGAAGCATGGAGAACGGGTTGAAGACATTGGCCTTTACAAACGCAAAGACCTGAAACCGACACACAATCTGAAAAGCGTATTCCGAACCATCCGCCATTATCTTGCGGCCAATGCGGTTGGTATTACGCGTGACGAAGTGTTCGCACAACAGATAATCTATTTAATCTTTTGCAAGATCTATGACGAGCGTTTCACCAAACCAAACGACATGGTGAAGTTCCGTGCTGGCATTGGTGAAAAATCTTATGAGATAAACGAACGTATTCAACAAATCTTCGTCCATGTAAAGACCAAGTATTCAGATGTAATTGATGAAAGGGATAAAATTACCCTTGACGATAAATCACTTACTTATGTGGTCGGTGAATTACAATTATTTTGCTTGATCGACAGTGAGCGCGACGCAATAGCGGATGCATTTGAAACATTTATTGGCCCATCTTTGAAGGGCGGACAGGGACAGTTCTTCACCCCCCGCAATGTGGTCAAATTGATCGTTGAAATCGTCAACCCAACCTCTGATGACAAGGTGATTGATCCCGCCTGTGGTAGCGGTGGCTTTTTGATTGAAGCACTCAGGGATGTTTGGGAGCACATTGAAGAAAAGGGGGCTTCGTTTGGCTGGCCAGATTCTGAGATAGCTTCAGAGAAGCTGGAAGCCGCAATCAAGAATTTCCGAGGCATTGACAAGGACAACTTCTTGAGCAAGGTTGCCAAGGCATACATGGCTATCATTGGTGATGGTCGTGGAGGGGTCTTTTGCGAGAACAGCCTGGATGTTCCGGAACACTGGAAAGCTCTGACTAGTGAAAACGTCCCGCTTGGGTCGTTCGACGTTGTGATGACGAATCCCCCATTCGGCAAGAAGCTGAAGATTGAGGACACAGCAATTCTCGGTTGTTATCGATTAGGACACAAATGGTCTGTCAACATGACATCCGGCGAATTTGAAGAAAAGAACACGCTACACAAGGGACAAGCTCCGCAAATTCTTTTTGTTGAACGATGTTTGGAACTTATGCAGGATGGGGGACGGCTTGGAATCATAGCACCCGAAAGTATGTTCTGTAATCCATCCCACCGATACATCGTTCAATACATCAAGTCAGTAGCGCGTATCAAAGCCATAGTTTCACTACCGGAAGAACTATTTCAACCCTACACGCATGCTAAGACGTGTGCGGTTATAATCGAAAAAATCCCAACCAACCGGGAAACTGACCACGAAATATTCATGGCTATTGCCAAGTGGTGTGGTCACGACTCAAGAGGCTTGCCGATACCGCATGATGATCTTCCAAAAATATTGGAAAAATTTCTTGATTACAAGGAAAAAGGAAAGCTGACCTATGACCATTGGGGCTTCGTTATCAATGAAACCAATATTCGAGATAATATCTACCTGCCTAAATACTACAATCCGGAAATCCAGAAGAAACTTGAAACGCTAAAGAAAACGCATGATCTATTAATGTTCAGGGATTTGTTCGAACAAGGCATCATCGATATTTCAACTGGTCAAGAAGTCGGTAAACTGTCGTATGGAACAGGCAATATCCCGTTTATACGAACATCGGATATCGCAAACTGGGAAATCAAGCTTGATCCAAAGCACGGCCTATCGGAAACAATCTATGAAAGTTTAAAAGATAAACAAGACATTCAGGAAAACGACATTCTGGTAGTCCGAGATGGCACCTATCTTGTTGGAACGTGCGCCTTGATAACGAAATATGACACAAAAATAGTCTATCAAAGCCACATCTACAAAATACGATCAAACAACCATGAAGTTTTACACCCTTATTTGTTACTTGCGGTCCTGACAAGTCCGATAGTGAAGGAGCAAATATTCGCCAAACGGTTCACTCAAGACATTATCGACACCCTCGGGAGGCGAGTTCATGAATTAATTTTGCCAATTCCGAAAACAAAAAAAAAGAAAAACAAGATTATTGAAAATGTGAAGGCGGTAATTAGTCACAAAAATGCAGCCCGTGAGCTTGCCAGAAAAACCATTCTCGGTGTAGCAGCGGTTGGAGATAATTCAGACGTAACAGAATTTCTTACGATGACGAAATAGTTGGATCAACATATTCCCGGCATTGGTATCTCCTGCTGAAAGCTCAGGTATTTCTTGCGGCAGGCGGTAGGGCACCTGCTTCGTGCGCCGAATATCTTCGTCTCGTGTCAGCCAGTGGAGAATGGGCACGGCCTACCACTCGTTCCCGTTCATTCACGAACCCCGGATGCCAAATCTATTTTCCTGGCGATTTCGGTAAGAGATATATCCCGTGGAGGAAATCCCTGAATAAACTCCTTCGTCCTCATGAGGGCAGAAGCACATTCATCGTTATCAGTGGCTGATCTCAGTTCCTTAATCCGATGATCGGCACGGTCGTGGTCAGGGTCTGCGATCAGAAGACACGCATGTATTACGTTTGTTTGCAAGTCTGTCCGGTCTATTTTCCATCCAGGCAAGGAAGTCAGAAACTCCATTACATCATCAGGCGATGCTTCACCACGGATAAAGCGGTTATAAAAATCAGGTTGATGAGAGCGCAAGACGATCAGGGTCGCCACCAAAATGGGGTCGAGATACTGGTTGGAAGACGTTTGATCCATTATGACCCGTAACCGTGTAATACATCTCTCCTGAGCCCGGAGCGTTAACCCCACCGCCTCGCTGAGCAACGTGAAAAATTCAACAAACTGTTTCCTGTCATAGGCAGTTGCAGGATTATTGCTCCGCTCTTTAAAAACCGGGTCGAGGTCAAAGCGTGTAATAAGACTGTCTGTGTAGCGTTGGGTGTCAACGATGGGGATGCCGTATTCCAGATCGAAAAAACGACGAAGGTATTCTGTTGCGTCAATCTCCGCTCCATAGACTGCCTTTGTGCTGGCCTCAATCTGGTTTTTATCGATTGACAACACGAAGACAATGTTCGGGACGTCAAACAGGTGTTTGATTCGTTCGAGGAGTTGAATAGCAAAGGTCGGGCGGCAACGATCAAGTTCATCAATGAAAAAGACGAGGTTGCTGGGCTTCTTGTCAACCGTTGGGAGCAGTTTTACTGCCTTCTCCAATTCTTCCCTGAACTTGTCCAAAAGATCACGTTCCTGATTGAATTCCTCAACGATGCCTCCTGTAGCATCAGCAGTCGCTGAGGGTAGCGCCTTCAGTATCTCGTTCAGATCAATTGTTCCCGATGTCAGTGCCTTTATTCCAGCTATTATGCCTGGCTTGGCAAGAGCAGTCGTGACTTCCTTAATGGATTTCAAGAGTTCTCGGTATTTCTCCGGTTTCTGATTCTCCTCAAGATCAATGCGGTCGATGGATGAGACCAGAGCCACCAACGGGTCAGTCGCGTAGTCAACCTCCCAGGCATTGAAATATATACACGGATACCCTTGGCCTTTGAGGTTCGCCATCAGCATACGAACCAGGGTGGTTTTTCCTGAGCCGAAAGGAGAGTCCAGGGCCATCACGAAAGGCCCGTCCAATCGTCCGATCAGGCTGGAAAGAAATTCAACCAGCGGCTTTCGTTCGAGTGAGTCTTTCTCAAATGGATTCCCAGGGGGCACCTCAAGATCGTCAATCCGATAAATCATTCGCTGTTATACCTTCCGGCTATGGGCGTTCTTGCCAAGTAATGAATCTGTTACGGCTTGACCGCACCCTAACAACAACTCAGCCACACTCCACCCGAACCCCCAGCAGATTACGTTCCGTCCGCCCGAAAGCAAGTGCAATATGGTGAATCTGTTGTCCCTGGTTGCGGTATTTCTCACTGTAGCCCTTGTCCCTAATCTGTGCCATCGCCTGATCCAATGCCGCCTCTTTACCCGATTCATCTTCCGCTACCTTCAATTCCATAATAAATACCTGACCCGCATGAATCAACACCATGTCTGAACGACCCCGGCTGGTAGACTCCTCTAGCCGCAAGTCCACGCCAATAGCCCGGAAGTTCATATACAACAGACTCGCATACCACGATTCATAATGACTCAAATTGGCGCTGTCATGCCACGGATGCGGTATCCCGGACAGATAGACACGAAACTCTTCGGCAAATCCAGCAAAGTCTTGTTCTGCCAGTAACTCAAGCAGTCGGTCTCCCTGCTGATCCGCATAATCATCCTGGGTCATATAACGCAGTAATCCATGATTCAGACTCAGTTCCACCTCATGGTTCGGATAGTCCAGAAGGTAGTGTGTACGGGAGCCGTGGCGTTCTTTCCCCACAATAGTCAGATACCCGGTCTGAAACAACAGAGCATCTATGTTATAGCTCTCTACATCAAAGGTAGAAACCAGTTCCTTGCTCGCGGTACGATGCTCCAGTTCCATCGGGCTGATTTTATTCTTGACTAACTCCCGATACAGAAAGGTCGGTGTACCTGTGCGGAACCAGTGCGGTTCATATTCCCGACTATCGAATAGTAACAATACATCGAACGGATTATAGACTTTCTCATCACCTGACCAACTGTAGCCGTTGTACCAGCGTTTGATCTCTTCTCGATCAAGTTCGAACAACTCTGGAGCGAATACGGTATCGAGGTCATTGTCCGTATAACCGCAGATAGTGGAATATCTTGCATCCAGACTGATGTTCTTCAGGTTATTAAGACCGGAGAACAGATTTACATTGGAGAACATACTGACGCCGGTAATGAAGACGAATCGGATATGTTCCGCACTGTCCTTGATGATGCCGTAGAATCCCCTCAAGTAATCCCGGTTGGCTCTGGCCATCTCCGGGTTTTCCAGTACATCCAGGATGGGCTTGTCGTATTCGTCAATCAGCACCACGACTTCACGCCCGCTTTGTTCATGCAGACGATCCAGTATGTTCCGCAGGCGGCGGGGACCCGTATGCGACGCAGTGGCGTGAGCCAGACCGTAATGCCGTTCTACACTTTCCAGTTGTTCGATAATATCGCCATCCAGATCGCCCGGCTCTGTGTGTTTACCACCGAAACTTAACCGCACTACTGGATGCTTTTGTTCCGGGTTCCAGTCCCAGTGGTCGTGAATATCCAGCCCCCGGAATAATTCTTCATTGCCAGAGAACAATTCGCGCAGGGTATCAAGCAGTAGACTCTTGCCGAAACGGCGCGGGCGAGAAAGGAAGTAGTAAGAACCCTGATCAATCATCTGCCGGATCAGAGGGGTCTTGTCTACATAGTAGCAGTTGCGCTCCCGGATATGCCGGAAGGTCTGGATGCCGATCGGAAGTCGGCGGCGGGTCTTGTCCTGATTCTCATTCATTATCCGCGCATCATAACATGAGAAGCGGCGGGGTGACCCACGCTACGACAGGAACGCTATTAGCGCTACATGATCTGCCCTTCGTCTGAACTGAGCCATACAACTATAAGCCCGACCTGCGTATATTGATAGTATTTATAAATAATAGTTATACATTAAACGAAAATAAAATATCTTTATTCTTCATGATCCAGAATAAAAAACAATCTATCTATATTTTGATAGTATAAATTAAAAATATCAGATCAATCCGCTTTTTTTGGTAGTATTGGTATATTATCCTGCTTGATGATGGGGCAAGGACATGAGGTGACGCTTTTTATTCACAGCGAGGTGAAGGGTTTCACCCAGTGTTTTCCAATCCAGAGATAAGCCTGAGGGGTTGGTACATGCCCCGACTCGCTTCAATGAGGACTATTTGAAAATCCGGCATGACTATAAACAGGATACCCAGGTTCTCGCTGATAGATACGGCCAGATACAAGAGGCCAGCCCAAAGCGTTATTGACCGATTCCAGGCCGCTTTTGAGCAGATTGTCACGAGCCAGTCTTTCCAGATTCATGCATAATATCGAAATTAGACCGAATTCTCCTTGAGGTGCAATCTGGTCTTACTCAAGTCTACGCTGTCCGTGGTCACCCGGCTCAAGTCTGCATGATAGAACATTGCATGACCGACCAGGCAATCATGCTGATACAGGAGTATTTATCTGTCTGAAGTTATGCTACACGACTCAGGCGTAGATCATGCATCTGTTGTCGCACGACTGAGCACTTCCTCGGCCCACTGGTTCAGACTCTTTCGCTCAAGCGCGGCTCTCAATGCAGCCTTGCGGTGAACTTCGGGACTGATCCGGAACATGACCTGCCCGGAGTAAACTTTATTGGGCTTCTTTCCGATTCTGGCACAAGCTTCGAGGTAATCTTCCACCGCCTCATGGAAGGCTTCCTGCAGTCCGTCCACTGTGTCAGCGTGAAAACCCACAATATCCTGAATACCCGCGATTCTCCCTGTAAAAAGGTGGTCATCGTCATCATAGTCGATACGAGCGGTATAGCCTTTGTAAATCATGGTGTTTGCTGTTCACTGACGTGAGATATTATATGATTGCTAATTTTGCAAGCATCAGAGTTGTCCAACAGCAAATCAGATGATACCGAAGCGTGTTCCCGCTTGACCACGCCTTGACACACAACAACTCAGCCACATTCCACCCGAATCCCCAGCAAATTACGTTCCGTCCGCCCGAAGGCAAGCGCAATATGGTGAATCGGTTTGCCCTGATTGCGGTATTTCTCGCTGTAGCCCTTGTCCCTAATCTGTGCCATCGCCTGATCCAATGCCGCCTCTTTACCCGATTCATCTTCCACTACCTTCAATTCCATGATAAATACCTGACCGGCATGAATCAGTACCATGTCTGAACGACCCCGGCTACTGGACTCCTCTACCCGCAAGTCCACTCCAATAGCCCGGAAGTTCATATACAACAGACTCGCATACCACGACTCATAATGACTCAGATTGGCACTGTCATGCCACGGATGTGGTATCCCGGACAGATACGCACGAAATTCTTCGGCAAATCCAGCAAAGTCTTGTTCTGCCAGTAATCGAAGCAAACCCATTCCCTGCTTCGTGATTTGGTCAATACCTGTCACATAACGCAGCAATCCCCGGTTCAGACTCAATTCTACTTCATAGTTCGGATAACCCAGACGGTATTCGGTCAAGCCTCCTGTCTGTTCCTTACCCACAATAGTCAGATACCCGGTCTGAAACAACAAGGCATCTATGTTATAGCTCTCTACATCAAAGGTAGAAACCAGTTCACGGTCTGCAGTACGGTGCTCAAGTTCCATCGGGCTGATTTTATTCTTGACTAACTCCCGGTACAGAAAGGTCGGTGTACCTGTGCGGAACCAGTGCGGTTCATATTCCCGACTATCGAATAGTAACAATACATCGAACGGATTATAGACTTTCTCATCACCTGACCAACTGTAGCCGTTGTACCAGCGTTTGATCTCTTCTCGATCAAGTTCGAACAACTCTGGAGCGAATACGGTATCGAGGTCATTGTCCGTATAACCGCAGATAGTGGAATATCTTGCATCCAGACTGATGTTCTTCAGGTTATTAAGACCGGAGAACAGATTTACATTGGAGAACATACTGACGCCGGTAATGAAGACGAATCGGATATGTTCCGCACTGTCCTTGATGATGCCGTAGAATCCCCTCAAGTAATCCCGGTTGGCTCTGGCCATCTCCGGGTTTTCCAGTACATCCAGGATGGGCTTGTCGTATTCGTCAATCAGCACCACGACTTCACGCCCGCTTTGTTCATGCAGACGATCCAGTACATCCATGAAACGATCCGATCCAGAATTTTCCGCTGAACCTTGTTCCAGACCAAAGTGCCGCTCAATGATGTTCAACTGCGTATGAATGTTTTTCTCCAGGGCCTGCGGACTGTTGTACAGTCCACCGAAACTTAACCGCACTACTGGATGCTTTTGTTCCGGGTTCCAGTCCCAGTGGTCGTGAATATCCAGCCCCCGGAATAATTCTTCATTGCCAGAGAACAATTCGCGCAGGGTATCAAGCAGTAGACTCTTGCCGAAACGGCGCGGGCGAGAAAGGAAGTAGTAAGAACCCTGATCAATCATCTGCCGGATCAGAGGGGTCTTGTCTACATAGTAGCAGTTGCGCTCCCGGATATGCCGGAAGGTCTGGATGCCGATCGGAAGTCGGCGGCGGGTCTTGTCCTGATTCTCATTCATTATCCGCGCATCATAACATGAGAAGCGGCGGGGTGACCCACGCTACGACAGGAACGCTATTAGCGCTACATGATCTGCCCTTCGTCTGAACTGAGCCATACAACTATAAGCCCGACCTGCGTATATTGATAGTATTTATAAATAATAGTTATACATTAAACGAAAATAAAATATCTTTATTCTTCATGATCCAGAATAAAAAACAATCTATCTATATTTTGATAGTATAAATTAAAAATATCAGATCAATCCGCTTTTTTTGGTAGTATTGGTATATTATCCTGCTTGATGATGATTATATTTTTTATCGAAAATCGGACCTTTTTTCATCACTCCATTATCTGGAGAATACTCCGAATGTTGATCTGGTGGGCGGCAGGGTACTGTATCTACCATACTATGGAGAGCTTGAATATTTCGACAATCACTCCTTGATGCCTAATGAAAAGGAAAACAAGGTTCCGAAAGGTACGGATATTAATGGACTGATTGTGTATGAGAAAACAGCTAATTTCTGGTTGGGGAGAACGGACCGTATTCGCCAAGTTGGTTGGGACCCCCGACTAAAACGATTGGACCATGCTGATTTTTTCACCCGCGCCAAAGGTCAAATAATCAGTGTTTACAATCCAGTCATGGAGGTTTTACATGCCCCGACTCATTTCAATGAGGACTATTTGAAAATCCGGCATGACTATAAACAGGATACCCAGGTTCTTGCTGATAGATACGGCCAAGTGTAAGTGGTCAGTCCTTTGTGAATTATTCGGGTTAGGCGAAAGAACGAATACGGTAGTGCTTAGTGAACTTTTCGAGTTAACACCTGACTCTCTATCAATGTTCATCCTTGATGATGCCGTTAGGTGGAATCTTGCAGACGCTGTTGGGAGCGCAACTTGTTGTAAGTCTCGTTCAAGAGGGTTGAGCCACGCTCTGCGTATTCGTTACATATCCGCTCAGCTTCGTCTACCTCACCGGCCTCCCATAGCCCTGTAATACATCCAATCACATCTTCTTTCCGGTAGTTTGGCAAGAATCCCGACATCGCCGCCCGAAAAATTTTTGCAACCTCTTTGGGATACCGACTCACGAGACGGGCCAGATTCTTGATGAGTATGTATCCATGATGACGAATCTGCGCGTGAGGTGCTGCTTGCACTAGCGCACCTACAATGGGAGGTGAAAGTTCCTGGACGAAAACGATCAATAGGTTGAGAGCAGACTGCAATTCAGGAACCACCTCCTTGTTTACTTGAATTTGGTTCGCCACCTTCAGCCAAAACGCCAGTATTCTGGGTGCATGAGGTGAAGGTCCATTCTCCTCCCGGGAGGTCCAAAAGAACCAGCACAACCGGGATAGCTCCCTGACCCTCAGATCAGCAACAAGCTTGGAGAACAATCCACCATCATCAAAGCTCTCCATGTTTTCAAGGTAGGCGAGCCCCAGAAATTGAAGTGCTTTTTCCGTTACTTGGTCGGGGAGTTCTTTCGAGTAGATCATCTTCCATAAGTGACCTCCAGCGATCAACTTGTCGAATAGCCAGCCATATAAATAACGCTGATATGCAAAACCCTGAGCTGCATATCTCCAAGCCTTATCATTGGAAGACGAGAGCAGTCGGTCAAAGTTGTCTTCTGTCCATTGTGGGTTGATGTAATGCAAGTTCGAGCAACACATCCCGGCCAGAGTCGCGAAATCTACATTCTTTCCTGATTCACTGGTTTTCAATTCAGCCTCAAATACCTGGCCCACACTGGCCCAAGTATTATCTGAACCTTGGCCGGTTTCCTTTTCTTCACGCCGCATTGCAAGCGCGAGGTGGATAAATACTCTCAGGGTTTGACCTCTGGGCGAGTTTAATACATATATAACAGCATCGTTCAGTTGTACGGATTCCGTGGGAGGAATAGCCTCCAGAATCAGGCGTAGTACCACAAGGCACGATTTATAAAGCTCTGTGGGGAGATGTCGTTCTTTCTCGAATGCCATCTTCAGTAGGTCTGCGATTTCCCTTGCAAACCGGAGGACAGAGAACTCCTGTCTTTCTGTCTTGTCTATCTCCATATCCGTCTTGAATGTCGGAGAGGACACGATTTCCTGGAGCAAGGATAACGTTGCCGACCAATCAATATCCCGCTTGTCGTCAGACCAACGTTCCTTGAGTCCTCTGATGAGGCCGTACTGGAAAGGGCGCGCTAAACCAGAAAACTGTTTGATCTGTTGAGCAAAGCCATCTTCACTCGCCCTTACTGATTTGGAAATTGACGAGACAACTTCTTGATACGTCAGGCCGTCCGAACTTTGGCTGCTGGGCACGAAGTTCGTCAGAGAATCTATCAATTCCTCATCAGACACACCAATCAGTTTGTCAGATTCAACGGAACTCAAATCTTTTAGCGGATCACCCATGTAGATAACAAAATCAGGGTGGTCACCAACCGACCCTAGACGCTGCTCCAGAGACCGATACTTTTCATCGACCTCTTCATCTCCCAGTCCGAATGCAGGATACAGGATGTTTCGCCTGAGTTCTTCGTCCAACTCTTGCTGACGTGACCTGTCTAACCAATCTCCTCTCGCCCGATCCACGAAGCTAAGAAACCGGGATCTGTCGGTGGCGGAGAACCTGGGAAAAGCTTTCCTGATGAGCCAATAGAGTTCGTGCCAATAGGAAGGATTGATGAACCAATCTTCCTGTACGCAATCCCAAAAGATTTCCCCGACAGTCCCGTAGTGCTCGCTGCACACATAGATTCCCACACGTACAACTGTTGGGTAGGGGGACTCAAGGAGTAATTTAGTGGCAGCCTTTCCCTTATCAGCATCATTTCGAGTAGCCCCTAAGGCGGTATCACGTACAGCATCAATAAGTACTCCACGCATACCTTCCTTGTAAGCATCCTGCTCATGTTTCTCTATTGCCGAACGCCTGAGGGATAAATGGTTGTCGATCTCAACGGCACCAATGTGCCCGGTCAGGTGGCCGACCAACCTATCAACGGCTGCAACGCCACAACGCTCCCCGAGCTTCCCTGTCGATGTCTTCAGTACTTTATTCAATTGGTGGCCGTCTAATGATGATCCTTCCATGCCATGATCCATCAATAGGATATCAACCAAAAGTAATGCCTTCTGCCAGTTCGTCGAATTTGGGCTGCATAAGAGGCGTGGGAGTAACTTTTCGCCCAGTTCCTGACCAACAAGGTTCGACCCGGCACATTCAGTCAACCAAAACCGGACCATCTCAAGGTCCTGATCACTGATAACATCCAACTGCAACTGTGATAGGATGGTTGCCAACGACCACCAAGTTCTTACATTGTCCAACTCTTTTGTTTGCGTGTTTGTACTGGTGATGCGTACAATGTCTGCAATTCTACTCGCCTGGTCATCTTGCACTTGTCCTGCAATCCGTTCAAGGTAGTGCAGTGCAGGCCATTCTTGATGCTGCCAGATAACGTTCCGTTCATTCTCAACTATCTTTCCCCATGGGCTATATTTCACGTTGAAAAATCCTGTATCGTCAAGTTCACCGAACCAGACCGGATCTTTCAGAGAGTTCATGAAGTACGGGTAAAGCTTGGGGGTTTTTTGCACCATTTCTAGTGCTGCTTTCCGGTTGATCGGATTCGGCGAATTAACGTACCCATCAATGCGTACTTGAAGATTCAGTATGGTTGGCTCGCGAATATCCAACTCGGAAACCCAGTTCCTAAAAACATCAACGACCTCCCTATAACCCTTGTTGTCAATACAATATGGGGATATCCGCACACCGCATTGATCGCGAAAATAATCCTCGACAAATACTTTCTGAACTGACTCGGTCGACCGATAGGGATACAACAGTACATGTCGCGCTGTTCCGGTCCCAAGGGAATCGTTGGATCGAATGACATGTTCCAGAATCTCCAATTCCGCGAGTCCGTATCCCACGAAAAGCACTGTGTAGTGCCTGAACATCTCGGAGAGAAACGCCTGTACCCTCTGGTCTGCATAGTGTTCGATATAATCCCTCAGGGATACCACCATAGACTCCGACTCCATATAAGTGCCATGCAGATGAATTACAGACCCCCGTTCAGCTAACAAGGCTGGAGACAGATGTCCCGGTGAGTAGTACTTCGGTATTCTACCTGCCAGTTTGGCAGGCTCCGATTCACTTTCCACCCTGATCTCGGAGGACAGATCTTCCGAGCCAGGATCATCCAGCCACTTGTCGTAATTTGTAGTAACGAAGACCGGCTTCCATTTCCAGAGCAATCTATACAGTTCTCTGCCATCCGGGCGCGGGCTAGACGGGTGCAAGATGCTGTCGAAGTCAATTTCTGTGCCTTGCTTTCGGGCAAGAGAGATCGCTATTGAAAGTGTTCGCCTTGGGTCATCAAATCCGCGCAATTGCTCCGCTTCCAGGAAACTGAGCACGTCATCCTTCTCGAGTTCATCAACCACTTTGTTTGCGAATTCGCGCCAGTTGGGGCTGCCACACAGCATGGATGCTCCTGCACCCACGAAAACGACCAACTCGCCATATTTCGCCGCGTTCTCAATTAGAGAGTCAGGTTTGTAATTCGAATCTTCAATCATATTTTAAGAATAATGAGTTACCCCTGTAACAGAATCATAAATTTTCACAATAATGCATCTATCCGTTTGCAGACATGACTGTAAAAGCGTTTAGTAGTCTCCGTCTTCCGTTTCGGCAGACATCGTATCAGGTCGATAAGCATCAGTATCCTTGCCGCTTTTTCCTCTTATCCGCAGCCTTGATCAGGCTTTCCTTAACAGAAATCATTGTATCTTTTAAGATACAATAAGGGTATGTATCAGGTATCCGAAACAGAGGAATTCTATATTTGGCGAACAGGATTGAGGGACCAGCGGGCGAAGGCTGCGATTGTACGCCGATTGGAACAAGCACAGCAAGGTAACCTTGGAGACCGTAAATCACTCGGTAGAGGATTGTATGAAATGAGAATTCATACAGGTAAAGGTTATCGGTTGTATTTTGTAATCCGTGCCGGGGTTCTGGTTATTCTGCTGCAAGGAGGCCATAAAGATTCTTAGCAACGTGATATTAAAGTAGCAAGAACGCTGGCCGAAGAACTGGAGATTGAATAATGAAATTAAGAAATTTTGATGTGTCAGAAAGTCTGGATAGTCCAGAGATGATCAGGGAGTATCTACAGCAGGTGATCGCGGATGGTGATATGGCCGAACTGACCAGAGCCATTGGGCATGTAGCGAAAGCAAAAGGCATGACGGAGCTTGCTGATAAAACAGGAATTGGTCGCGAGAGCCTTTATCGGTCATTATCAGGTGAAGTGTCGCCGCGAGTGGATACGTTAGCCAGAGTTTTGGCTGCTTACGACTTGCGCCTGGATATAACCCCGATTAGAAGGTGCGCCTGTCCGTTGTAGAAGTTCAGGCCTGATCTGATATTGTTAATCAATCATTGGCCACCACCATTCTCGGATATAATTACCCAGAACCCAACATAAAGGAATATCAAAATGCAGACTGTAAAATGAAAACAAGAGAGACAAAAATCGAACAGGGCAGTGGCAATGTATTTAAAGACCTTGAGCATCCTGATGCCGATGCACATCTGTTGAAGGCAGTGCTGGTTGCCCGTATCACGAAGGATGTGTTCCCCACCGGCCCGAAGCCGGACAGATAGGATTTGATCCGGGTCATTATCAGAAACGCCTCTATCGTCAATTTACACCTTAATGGGACCACTCGATTTTCACTTAATTGTTGACAGAACATGACCCACGAAGTGGATCTGCGACAAACGTTCAATCGCATACGCGCTGAAACCAGCGCTGCGTGCGGCTTTTTCCATACATGGAAGGCACTCGAATCGGCTAAAGGCGATCAAAAACTTCTTGAGACGATGAATGATACCCGCCATGTAGATTTTTTTCGACTATCCATGACAGGAAACTTTAGACTGTATTTTCTTTCTTTAGGGAAAATATTCGACAAGAGTAACAGAGCGATAAATTTTCGGCAGCTAAAAGAGCGATTGCGCGGGAATGGATACGACAATCTGGCCTGTGAAATTGATAAAGTATGTACGAACCACTCAAGGACGATTGAGAAAATATGGGACATTAGAAACAAGGCAGTCGCTCACATAGACCCGGACTCGATAGACAAGGTTTTTGAAGAAGCGAAAATCACACCAGATGAGATTGAGGCAACAATTGATGCGGCATGGGATGTTATAAACAAGATTTCTCGCAAGTTAGAACATCCAAATAGAATTTCAAGTGGAGAGCGCAATAGGGAAGCGGTGCAAAATCTACTGGAGAATTTACGGAAATGCCGTGACCTCTAACTCGACAATATCCTGAAAGACAGTTTTTTGTCCCATATTCTCGACCTCGGTTCATAGGAAGCATCAGGCATCATTAACTTGTTTGAGCTATTGTCGATCACCGATTTTATTGAGGGAAAATGCAGTAAATTGCATATTCTGGCATCAGCCACATTCCACCCGAATCCCCAGCAGATTACGTTCCGCCTGCCCGAAGGCAAGCGCAATATGATGAATCGGTTTGCCCTGATTGCGGTATTTCTCACTGTAGCCCTTGTCCCTAATCTGTGCCATCGCCTGATTCAATGCCGCCTCTTTACCCGATTCATCTTCCACTACCTTCAACTCAAATACAAATACTTGACCCGCATGAATCAGCACCATGTCCGAACGACCCCGGCTACTGGACTCCTCTACCCGCAAGTCCACTCCAATAGCCCGGAAGTTCATATACAACAGACTCGCATACCACGATTCATAATGACTCAGATTAGCGCTGTCATGCCATGGATGCGGTATCCCGGACAGATAGATACGAAACTCTTCGGCAAATCCATCAAAGTCTTGATCAGACAGTAATCGAAGCAACCCCATTCCCTGCTTCGTGATTTGGTCAATACCGGTCACATAGCGCAGTAAGCCCCGGTTCAGACTTAACTCTACTTCATAGTTCGGATAGTCCAGACAGTATTCGGTCAGGCCGCCTGTCTGTTCCTTACCCACAATAGTCAAATACCCGGTCTGAAACAATAGAGCATCTATGTTATAGCTCTCTACATCAAAGGTAGAAACCAGTTCCCGGTCTGCCGTACGGTGCTCCAGTTCCATCGGACTGATTTTATGCTTGACTAACTCCCGATACAGAAAGGTCGGTGTGCCTGTGCGAAACCAGTACGGTTCAAATTCCCGCCCATCGAACAATAGCAGTACATCATACGGGTTGTAGACTTTCTCCTCACCGGACCAACTGTAGCCGTTGTACCATTTTTTAATCTCGTCTCGATCAAGTCCGGGCAACTCTGGAGCAAATACAGTGTCGAGGTCATTGTCCGTATACCCGCAGATGGTGGAATATCTTGCGTCCAGACTGATGTTTTTCAGGTTATTAAGACCGGAGAACAGGTTGACATTGGAGAACATACTGACGCCGGTAATGAAGACGAATCGGATATGTTCCGCACTGTCCTTGATGATGCCGTAGAATCCCCTCAAGTAATCCCGGTTGGCTCTGGCCATCTCCGGGTTTTCCAGTACATCCAGGATGGGCTTGTCGTATTCGTCAATCAGCACCACGACTTCACGCCCGCTTTGTTCATGCAGACGATCCAGCAGGTCTCGCAGGCGTTCCGGGCCATCCGTAAGCTCACGGGATGGTGTCAAACCGGCATTACGTTCTATGATGTTCAACTGATTGAGTATGCTGCTCTCCAAATCGCCTGATCCTGTGTGTTTACCACCGAAACTGATTCGCACTACCGGATGCTTTTGTTCCGGGTTCCAGTTCCAGTGGTTGTGAATATCCAGCCCCCGGAATAATTCTTCGTTGCCAGAGAACAGTTCGCGCAGGGTATCGAGCAGTAAACTCTTGCCAAAGCGGCGCGGGCGAGAAAGGAAGTAGTAAGAACCCTGATCGATCATCTGTCGGATCAAGGGGGTCTTGTCTACATAGTAGCAGTTGCGCTCCCGGATATGCCGGAAGGTCTGGATGCCGATCGGAAGTCGGCGACGAGCCATGTCCTGATTCTCATTCATTATCCAGGCATCATAACATGAGAACAGGAGTCAATATGTTCAGGTGTCGGTTGTGCCGGCTGCTGGACTCCTCTACCCGCAAGTCCACACCAATAGCCCGGACGTTCAGAACCAGTAAGCGGTGCGAGTCATGATTCTGGATGCCAGTGTCATCAGTCCCTTGATGGGGAGAGGCAGGTCGGCGGCTCCGGCATGGATGGCCTGATCAGCATGGGCGGCCTCATCCGTCCTCATTTGTGACACGATCTGGCGGCTTCGTAAATCCTTGACTGGTAGAGCGCCGAGGTGATCGTCCAGATGGGCTACCACCTGTTTTTCGGTTTCGGCGAGGAAACCGAGGTTCCATTTGTCTCCGGCTGCTCCGCTTGCCGCCCCGATCATGAACGCCCCTCCGTACCAGAGCGGATTGAGGACACTTTTGCGGCTGCCGAGTTCATCCAGACGCTGTTCGCACCATGCCAGGTGATCGGTTTCTTCTGCGGCGGCCTGTTGCATCTGTTTACGGGTTGCCTCGTTGCGGGCCGTGCAGGCCTGACTTTGATACAGAGCTTGTGCACAGATTTCGCCCACATGGTTGACTCGCATATAGCGACCCGCCAGGGTTCGGTCACGGTCACTCATGCTGTCGTCTTCTGCCACGGTGGCCGGGTATTCACGGCTTGACCGCGCTTTGACACACAGCGTATCCAGCGCTCGGGCGGCGCCGATGACGAGATGGTCGAGACGACTGTACTGGCGTTGATTTTCCATGACACTGCATAGTGTATCAGTATCGGACCAACCGGCCAAATCAGGCGCTGTCTGGTGTAGACTCTGCTGTTATGAATCTTGATTTTCAGCCAAACCGGAAACTGGCCCTGTTTTTATTACAAAAGCAGCTACCCGATTTTATTAGCGATTCGGTTAATCTGGAGGGCATCCATTGCACTGTGCCGGAAGTCCAGACCTTGATGGAGGGTATTTCAATCGGTGGCAGGCGGCTTGAGGAGGAGTTGATTATCCATAATCAGATAGCTGCCTGGCGGTTCCTGATAACCAGTGTTCGAGAGAATACTTTTGAGGTCAGTAAGCCGTTCGTCTGTCAACTGCATGCGATTGCCGGCAAGGAGGAATCGTTGACCTGCGGGATGTTCAGGGATGGTGGTGTAAGTATTTCCGGGACTCCATACATTCCCCCGGATTATCAGCAACTGGATCACCACTGGAATGTACTGGAAGACTCTCTGCGTTATGATGCCAATAAACCGGACGCGACCCGCCTGGATGAAATTTATGCACAGGCCATTCATATATTTTTACAGATGGCCAGAAACCAGTTTTTCTTCGATGTCAATAAACGGACCGGCAGACTGATGATGAATGGCGTACTGTTGACCACAGGATTACCCGCGATTAACCTGCCTGCCAGCAGGCAACTGGAATTCAATCGCTTGATGCTTGATTTTTATCCGAATGGTCATGAGGAACCGATGCGAGAGTTCATGCTAACCTGCCTGGACAAGAGACATATCGAGATTATGCAAGAGTGTCCTGAATCGGCAAGACCTGAAAATACTACTAAAAATCAGAATAAAGAAAATAAAAAATATAAATGATAGCAAAATATCAGTTATTAGTAGAGTTTCTTGTTTTTAGCGTCATATAGGGAGAAGACGGCTCTGTTCCGTTATTTACAGAAAGAGACTCTCCGGGTAGAAAAAGATAAGCTGGACATTCTGTGGGTCAAACCCTATCAACTCGGCTATGTCTGGCGAGTCGAAAGGTTTGATTACGAACCCGGTATCCCCAGCCTGATGACTTTTGTGCGGGAATATTCTCTGGTCTGATTTTTAGGTGGTGTAGAGAAATACAGTGTGCGAAATAAAAAAATTTGATCCGGGCGAATTTGCTGTGATAAGCTATGTAATCATAGATACAACAGACTACTTGTACAGACCGGAAAATGATAAAAAACCTGCCAGAAGAAACCACCCGGATGATTTCCGGTTTCTGTCAGCATTTGTCTGATACGGTCACCCAGATGGCAAGACACGCCCACAATGGCGTGTTGGCTGTCACCCCCCCCCCCCCCCCAGATTTCCTAATAATTTCAATGACTTAAAGCGAGTCGGGCGATCTGATTCGTTTGAAAACCTGTTCCGTCGCCCTGTCGGGGACACCTCATATCTTCCTGTTTGTGCTCCGGTTGTGGGCACTCGTTTTCTGTTTGGGTTCGGCTTGGAGTCAAGTTGATGTCAACAGAGAATGGGAGAAACGGTTTTATTACGACAATTAAAGGTAAAACTATGAGAACAAAAACAACAATCATCAAGACCCTGGCCGTTGGACGGCTGGCAATCCTGACAATGGCGGCTTTTCTATTGTTGGCAATGCCCGGCCATGCCGAGGACGAAGCGGCAAAGAACAGTATCCGGGAGGTTCAACAAGCGTTGAATGGATGCGGGTTTAATGCGGGCGCGATTGATGGAGACTTTGGCAAGCGGACAACCCAAGCGGCGGCGGCTTTTGTGCGGGCGCATGGTGGAAACCCGAACACGGGCGACAAAACCCTGTTACTGGCGCAAGTGGATTTTTACCGGGCGGGGGACGCGGGGCCCTGTCCACCGGAAGGAACCGAAGCCGAAGCAACGGCCAGCAATGAAAGCGAACCGGCAGGCGAGGCCGGAAGCGTAACAGCCGAAGCCGGAAGCGTGGAAGCCGATCAAGCGGAAGAAGTAGAGAAAAGCGCGGGCAAGAGTAAAAGCGAATTGATAGCCGAAATAAAATCTTATATAGACGTTGATCTTCCAGATGACGATAGAGGTGATAAATACAGCCAAACAGCCGGAAATGATGGGCTTTCTTCGACCCATCATCTCCAGGGGAGTAATGAGGTAGTTAGAATTCAAATTAGCTATTCAGATATAGGAGCTATCAATGTGTATAGCTACTACATTGATGTTGACTGCCGACAAAATGCAGAATGTACGAAGAACAGTTACCATGGTCCCGGTTCCGGGGCGAGATTCTTTTTCTACACTAGTAACGATAGAATACCACATAAGTTCAGTGAGGAAGAAATGAAACATATTGAAGAGACTTTTACCCAATTAAAAGCGCACTATGACGGAGGCGGCAACACTACCGGCCAGCCGGTCAAGTGTTATAACTGGGTAAACCTGGGTACTTTCAATCTTGGCAAATGGAGGAACGGCAACGGGCGGGAAACAAGCGGACTGCCAGCCGGTTCAGGTATTAAAATATGGGACGATGAAGAACTGTTAAAGGATTATAAGGCGGCGCGGCAACAGTGCGTATCCAGTGCTAACGGGGCAATGGACAGCGCGGTTAGTGCAATGGTTTTAATCGGACGGCAGGCCAGCGATGTTGACAATGAGAAAAAGCGTATACGGAGCTTTTACAAGGCGAGCCTGGACAAATGTCAATCCGAGTTTGACAGGCGACATAAAAAATATCAGAATAAGTTTTGTGAGTGACCACTGACATGAACGACGACGGAGCAGAAGGTCTCTCAGCGGAGGGAGCCCGTCGGCCACGATTACACATCCGCTGGTCATCCAGCCTGCAGAACCTTCGGTTTGAGCTGGAGTCCACCCGGGGGCAGATCGAAAGTCTTGAGAAGGTGGTTAAGTCGGACGAGTGCGCGAAAGAGATACTGAACAGGTGCGGAAGATATCTTGACGATGCGGAAATAGCATTCAAGCGTATTCTTCCACGTCAACTGTTCGTTTGGGAGATGCTCTTTCTGATCCAGCAGAACCTGCTGCTGATCACGCCGATAGATGAACTGGATACCAAGTGGCATGCGCTACAGAAGCGCTTGGAACGCAATGCGAAGATCAAAGGAGAGTGTCTGAGGAAGCAGGCATTTCTGGACGATATCAGGCAACGGCTAAAGAACCGGGAACGGCTAGACAGTCGCGGTCTCCGCAATAAGATGATGCAGGTGCGAAAATCACTGGATGATCTCGTTATTATCGATCTTTGGAAGAACATGCAGATTCTACGATATACGGCGACGTTTCTGGTGCTGGGGATTTTTTTACAGCCGCGTTTCTTGCGTTTATCATATTTTCCCAGTATTTCCAGATGTACAACAGCACGGGTGGGAATGGCGGTGCCTGTACCGCTGTCGGCACGACACTTGCAGGAGCATTCGGCGCAGTACTGAGCGCACTTGCGCCCGGCAAGTCATTCGTTGTGACCGGCATACCGCTTTTAACATTTGTCTCGGCGGTACGCCCGGTTATCGGTGCAGCATCTGGCCTTTTTCTGTATCTGGCTTTTGAGGCCGGGATACTGGAAGTCGGAATCATGGCAGTGGACAACGTGGTCGAGCTCTATGTACTTGCGGTAGGATTCGGCTTTAGCGGCGAGCGCGCGCTTTTCAATCTACTGGGTGGGATCGCAGGCAAGTCGGATTCGACTATTGGCGCAAGATTTGGTTGAACACAAACAAGAGGTAAAGTGAATGAATACTTTGAACAATACAAATGATTTCTCGAATGGTCTGGTTTTCCGAGCACAGCAACGCCTGATTGATCAGGGGGATGTGCCGAAAAGCCCTGGTATCACGTGTGGCCGGAGGACTCACCTGTGTGCGGGCGCGGTTGTCGTCCGTGAGGCGGTCGCACTCCGCCAGTCAGAGGAGGCTGCTGAGCATTTCGAACATGAGGTCGTGGCTCACGACAGCGGTTACATCCGCAACGTCGGCTGTGAAATCGGTCTCGATGGAGAGATGGTCAGCAAGATCATTCTGATGAGTGACGGGCTGCCTGCACATACCCGGCTTGCTGGCATGCTGGCGTACTTGGATCATCTGCGGCTTTAGCCTGAGGATCAAAACGATCTCAATCCTGATTGCAGGACTATTACTTCCCGGCCTACTATGCAAAGGGAATACCAACAGCAAGGGTTGATGCGTGATCGAAATGATTGTAGGGACAGGTCTTAAGTGCCTGTTCGCGGATGTTGGAGTACGCGCGTCGACGATAGCGGGAGGGCACGGAGACCCTCCCCTACGATGACGTTAATCGCGCATTTGAATTGCGTTCTGTCTTACTTTCTACCATGTCCAGAACAGCCAGGGGATACCGAAGCGGAACCCTGTATGTGTACCAGAGATTAACGAGTGGCGGGGGCGGTGGTAAACACAGCCAGATAAAGCCGGGCAATTCCCGGTTATGATCACAAAACCCGGAATCCGGGTTGACCCGGCGGCGCAATCCGGCCAGAATAGGAACTCCAGGAAAGAATAGACAGGCACCGAAACATGACAACCGTAGCGATTGACACACTGGCCGCAATGCGGAAGCTGGAAAAGGCCGGATTCAAGACCGAGCAGGCCGAAGCAGTGGCCGAGGTTATGGCGAACCAGTCCAGCGAACTGGCGACAAAGGCGGACATTGCCGGAGTCCGGGGGGAAATTGCCGGAATCCGGCGGGAAGTGGCCGGGTTGCGCTGGATGTTCGGTATACAGTTTGCTCTTACCTTGCTAATCCTGGCCCGCGTGTTCGATGTGATCGGAGCGGGGGCGGGCGGCTGATACTCCGTTATCCCGGACTGGATAAAATCCCGGCCAGGTTGAGCAATCGACCGACCCGGCCAGCCGTGAATCCCGGCCAGCGCGTCCCAGGCTGAAAACCCGGATATTGACCCACCCAAACAACTGAATTGGGGCTTTTCAGAACCGACTCATCCACATGCACGCTGGCTCTGGCTTGGTGTACACTTGGTGTCAGTCATATCACTTTGCCATGGGGTTTTGGCTGTATCCAATGAACACGAGTGAAATCTGGCTATCTCCGATGCGGTTCGTAAACACGGGCTGTACTACGCGCCCGACCCTTCATCCCAGATTGCATGCACGATCGGTGGCAATGTCGCGGAGAATGCAGGCGGGCTACATTGCCTGAAATATGGATTGACGTTACATAATATCACCGCCTTGAAGGTGGCGACCATTGAGGGGGAGCAATTCCATAGTGTGCGGGACTGTTTCGACCCTGACCGATTGTTCAATCCTGGAAAGGCTATACCGACTCTGGCTCGATGCGCCGAACACAATGCCACTCATGTCCATGCGGGGGAATTACCCTTCCCGGAACTGGAGCGTTTCTGATGACGGGGAATATTCTCTGGCCTGATTTTTAGCGTTTTGATTTTTAGCGTTTTTGACAATGTCGATGGATTAAGGCAGGATGGTGCAATCTGAGGGAGAGTAAAAATGAGCAATATAGATTTAGAAGACTTATTCAGACCGGG
The DNA here is from genome assembly GCA_965116335.1 of Arenicellales bacterium. Classification (GTDB taxonomy): domain Bacteria; phylum Pseudomonadota; class Gammaproteobacteria; order Arenicellales; family Poriferihabitantaceae. Next base: position 2,230,997 of record OZ220677.1, on the reverse strand, counting down.
CGATGGCAGTTTACCGCCTTATCTGGCCGGGCGCAAAGAGGAAAAGGAATATTTCCAAAGGCGTATCAAGTCTCTGAAAAACCGGAAACCGATTGGCCAAAACCTGATCGTCTACGGTCCACGAGGCAACGGCAAGACCGCCCTGCTCCGCCATTTGCAACGAGAGACACTCCAAAGAGAAGAAGGGAATCTGGATGTTCAGTGGGCGACTCCGAAGGAGATGGAACATCCGGGGAAACTGATTGATCTGCTGGTCGGTGATCATTCCGGCCTTCGTAGCAAGCTCACTTCCGGGGGCTTTTCAGTTGATCTCGGTATCGCGCAAGCCAATGTGGAGATAGACCTGTCCAAGCGACTGTTGACCATCCGTGACCTGTTACAGGAACGATGCCAGAGCAAGCCCCTGATCTTGATTATTGACGAAGCCCATCGTCTGAACCCACAGATGGGCGAGGAGTTGCTGAACGCCAGCCAGACCGTACGTGGAGAGGGTGCCCCGTTTCTGCTGGTTCTGGTCGGTACGCCGAACCTGATGGCAGCATTGGGAGAAACCAATGCCTCTTTCTGGGGGCGTAGTGAATTATGCCCATTAGGACGATTGTCACCCGATGAAGCCGGGCAGGCGGTCACCGTACCGTTAGAACAAGCCGGTATATCCTTCTCACCCGGAGTAGTGGATGAAATTGTAGGACGCACCCATTGCTATCCCTTCTTCCTGCAAATATGGGGAGATTGCCTGGCTCGCAGACTGGCTCAGACCGGGCAGACCGAGGTCACTCTGGATATGCTGCGGGAAGTAGAGGCAGAAGCGAACAGAAGGCGTGATGCCATGTACCAGACCCGGTTTGATGAGATAAGGAGAATGGGATTGTTATCCGTAGCCGAAAGTGTTGCGAATGCCTTTATTCAACCCGGCAAACCGACTCTGCATGAACGCATACTGGAAGAAGCAATTGCAAGAGGATTATCCGACAAGGATGAGCCGATCACAGATAGCCGGATTCTGGATAATCTGGATCAACTGTATCAACTCGGTTATGTCTGGCGAGTCGAAAGGTTTGATTACGAACCCGGTATCCCCAGCCTGATGACTTTTGTGCGGGAATATTCTCTGGTCTGATTTTTGGGGGCTATAGAAATACAGTGTGCGAAATAAAAAAATTTGATCCGGGCGGTTTTGCTGTGATAGGCTATGTAATCACAGAACGATCCGCATTACGCTACAGATACAATAGACTACTTGTACAGACTGGAAAATGATAAAAAACCTGCCAGAGGAAACCACCCGGATGATTTCCGGTTTCTGTCAGCATTTGTCTGATACGGTCACCCAGGTGGCAAGAAACGCCTCCAATGGTGTGTTGGCTGTCACCCCCCCCCCCCCCCCAGATTTCTCAATAGTTTCAATGACTTAAAGCGAATCAGGCGATCTGATTCGTTTGAGAACTTGTTCCGTCCCCTTGGCGGATGCACCTCATATTTTCCTGTTTGTGCTCCGGGCTTTGCTTTCCTGACTGAGCCAGTCATGGAAATGTGCCCGTGTGCTCAAACGTATACGAATCTTACGGAGACACAAGATGGTTAATCGCGAAACAAAAGAGCACTCATGCCAGCCTATTTTAGGTCTATCCCGGAAGACCGTAAAGACAATCCAATTCCTCGCTGCGGTTATTGGAGTTATGGGCGTCGTTATTGGATTTGGATTCACCATATATGAGATCCAGATTCAGCAACGGCAGCGGCAACTACAACTCAACACTACACTTGGAAATCTTGCTGCCCAAGAAAAACCCGAGATAACTTCATCGTTCATCCACAATAATTTAAAGTGGATGTACCGGGAGGATTTTCCCATAACCGACATCAACGTCACGGGAACAGAGTTCTACATGGCGAAATTCGAAAATGTGGATTGGCAAAGAGTTGCCATGAATGAGGTCGAATTTGCCTGCGATGATCAGGCTTACGGAAAAATTTCTGACTGGGAAGAGGGAGACTCGAAAATTCCTCTCTGTACGCGGCTGAAGGGGGCAGATTTTACTGGGGCATCACTTCGTGAAGCTAGCTTCAGCTATGCTGATCTGCGCGGAGCGGATTTCACTGCTGTAAACCTATCCAAAGCCAAGATTCATGACTCCGTCGTGTCAGGTGCGAAGTTTCTGGAAGGTATCCATCTGCACGGCATAGAAATCGAGGGTTCGGATTTTACGAATGCACAATTCAGCCCGGAGGCTAAATTACGTTGCACGGCACGGAACAAGGTATGTGTCAGACTGAAACGGTCTGATTTTTCATCAGCAGTGATGAATGACATCTTGATCAGAGGTGCCGAAATTGATCGGGTTGACTTTACCAATGCGAAACTGGAGAAAGCACGTTTCGATTGTGAAGGCGGACGGGATGATGGCGACCGACCGTGCACGATTCTGGAGAATTCTTGTGGGAAAGGCACTGTTCTTACCAAAGCCCGGTTCAAGGGTATCAAGATATCGAATGTCGATTTCACCGGTGCCAATCTTACCAAGACTAGATTTGAAGACACTACGATATCGAATGTCGATTTCACCGGTGCTGATCTCACCGGCGCCAAGTTCGACAATGTGCAATTTGACCGGGTGGAGCTTACCAAGGAGCAAGAAAAAACTGTCAAGAAACTTGATGATGTAAGCCTTGCAAGTCTACACAGGGAACGGCGGGAAGCATTGGAGTACTCCGACTCCGATGAAATTCCATGCAGCGAGGACTGGAACCTCGATATCAAGGGGTGGAAAGACAAATTTGCGTTAGCGGAATGACCAGGTAGTGAGACACTTGGAGCACACGTTATGAATCACGGCCATTTACACAGAAATCTTTATACCCTCTAACACTGAACCGTTACCAATAACCGGGAATCAATAATGAAAATCTTATCAATCATTACAACGATCATACTATCCATTGCTCTGGCCGGATGTGGTGGCGGAGCGGTTGAAAGGGCTTATGAAGATGATGACCGAATAGCATCGGTACTAAAAAAGTACATGAAAAAAACAGATTGGTGGAACGAACAATTTGTTAGCGATTACAATGGCTGGAGAGCACAGTTTAATGAAGATTACGAAATTGCACAGAATATAAGCAGTCTGGCATGGAGAGGTACATTTCTTATATCGAGAAACCGGGAAAAGGAAGAAGCCATTATAGTAAGATTACACCAGGATAGCGGACACGACGTTTTCCCAGGCACTCACGGTTACGTAAGACGGTTCGATTGGCACAGCTGGATCGTAGAGCAAATCTGGGAAACGGAACCACAGGAAATCATCTTTGATGGAACAGAGCTTAAAAAATGCGCCAGAATAAAAGAGATTATCCCATCAGGGGCACAAGTGCCCACTAATGCCAGATGGTGGACACAATTTAGAATTGAACATCATGTTCCAAAAAACCGCTACAGTACAGCATGGGCAACAATTCCCGAATCCTTGAAATCGCCCGGACTTGCGTCATACCGGCCAGAGAATCCTTACAGACCGGGCAACGAATTATGTAACCCGATGCCACACAAAACAACAATATCAATCTATCAGACGAAAGAAAAAGAAATCCAGATAACCGCAACACAAGCTGACAGCACGAACTACGGCGAACCACCGACGCCAGATTGGGGAGACCTTGAGAAAACTATAATGCTTTCTACTCTTGTATACGGTGAGGAATTGGGATTCAGGTATGCAGTAGTAGAACAAATTGAAGATAGGACAGCATCAAGCACTAATCCCGATGAAATCCGAACAACCGGAACAGACGGAGGAATTGGCACAAGCTACACCTACGGGGGTATAACCTTTTCATCGGCGAATACGAACTTAAACCAAACCACAACGACAAACAAGAAAGGTGGCAGCTTCAAGGTCGAGACAAAACAGCGTATTCGATACCAGGAAACAGAGCCCGATCACGACAATTATATTGACTTGGAATTTCTGAAAAGAAACAAGGAATTTGCATACAGATACCGGGTTGAGTAGTAACCCACCTGGGCGGACAAGGAAGGCCGGGGAACTTCCCGGCCTTCACTATGCAAATGGAATACCAATGGCAAGGGTTGATGCGTGATCGAAATGATAGCGTAGGGACAGGTCTTAAGCACCTGTTCGCGGATGTTGGAGTACGCGCGTCAACGATAGCGGGAGGGCACGGAGACCCTCCCCTACGATGACATTAATCGCGCATCTGAATTGCGTTATGTCTTACTTTCGACCATGTCCAGAACAGCCAGGGGATACCGACTTACCGGAATATGTACCAGAAATTAACGAGTGGCGGGGGCGGTGGTAAACACAGCCAGATAAAGCCGGGCAATACCCGGTTATGATCACAAAACCGGAATCCGGCTTGACCCGGCGGCGCAATCCGGCCAGAATAGGAACTCCAGGAAAGAACAGACAGGCACCGAAACATGACAACCGTAGCGATTGACACACTGGCCGCAATGCGGAAGCTGGAAAAGGTCGGATTCAAGACCGAGCAGGCCGAAGCAGTGGCCGAGGTTATGGCGAACCAGTCCAGCGAACTGGCGACAAAGGCGGATATTGCCGGATTACGGCGGGAAATGGACGGATTAGAGAAATCACTAAAGGGCGACATTGCCGGAGTCCGGGGGGAAATTGCCGGGTTGCGCTGGATGTTCGGGTTGCACTTTGCTTTTACGCTGGTTATGTTGGGCTTTTTGTTCGCTATCTGGCGCGATGTAACGACATTGACGGCGGGCGGTTGATAGTGCCGTTATCCCGGACTGGATAAAATCCCGGACAGGTTGAGCAATCGACCGACCCGGCCAGCCGCGAATCCCATCCAGCGCGTCCCAGGTCAAAACGTAGATTGACCCACGGGAATAATCTAAACAACTGGATTGGGTTTTTCAGAACCGACTCATCCACATGCACGCTGGCTATGGCTTGGTGTACACTTGGTGTTAGTCATATCATTTTGCCATGGGGTTTTGGCTGTATCCAATGAACACGAGTGAAATCCGGGCGCTTTTCGAGAGGGTCTTGCCGGCGCAGTCCATCGTTTCGGATGTGGCGGGGTTGCGGGTTTATGAATGTGACGGGTTGAGTGCTTACCGGCAGGTTCCGAAGCTGGTGGTGTTGCCTGACTGCATTGAGCAGGTTCAGGGGGCGATGGCGATCTGCCGGGAACACGGTATTCCAATCGTCAGCCGGGGCGCCGGAACCAGTTTGTCGGGGGGTGCCCTGCCGCACAGGGACGGTATTGTGCTAAGTCTGGCGAAAATGAACCAGATGCTGAAACTGGATCTGGCCAACCGCACCGCCATAGTACAACCGGGCATGCGGAATCTGGCTATCTCCGATGCGGTTCGCAAACACGGGCTGTACTATGCACCCGACCCTTCATCCCAGATTGCATGCACGATCGGCGGCAATGTCGCGGAGAATGCAGGTGGAGTACATTGCCTGAAATATGGATTGACGTTACATAATATCAGCGCCTTGAAGGTGGCGACCATTGAGGGGGAGCTGGTCCAGATCGGCGGGGCTGGCCTGGATTCGCCGGGTTTTAACCTGCTGTCCCTGATGATCGGGTCTGAGGGAATGTTGGGGATTGTGGTCGAGGTTACGGTGAAGTTGTTGCCGGTGCCGGATACCGCGAAGGTGATCATGGGGGTATTTGATTCGGTGCAGAGTGCGGGCGACAGCGTGGCCGATATCATCGCTGATGGCATCATTCCGGCGGGCATTGAGATGATGGATAACCCGGCGATACGCGCCGCTGAAGATTTTGTCCAGGCCGGTTATCCCACGTCCGCCAGTGCTATTTTGTTGTGTGAACTGGATGGTACAGAGACGGAGGTAGATGACCAGATCAGGCAGGTTGAGAAGCTGTTCAACCAAAACGGCGCGGTACAAAGCCGGGTCGCCAAAGATGAGCGGGAGAGAGCGTTGTTCTGGTCGGGGCGTAAGGCTGCTTTTCCGGCGGTCGGTCGTATCTCGCCGGATTATTACTGTATTGATGGCACGATCCCGCGTAGGTCGTTGGGCTATATGTTGACCGAGATAAACCGCCTCTCCGAGCAGTATCAGCTGCCTGTCGCTAATGTGTTTCATGCCGGAGACGGCAATCTGCATCCGTTGATTTTATATGACGCCAATCAGCCCGGTGAATTGGAGAAAACTGAACAACTGGGCAGTGAAATTCTTCAGTTGTGCATTGCGGTCGGCGGCACGATTACCGGGGAGCATGGTGTGGGTGTCGAGAAAATCGGTGAAATGTGCATCCAGTTTAATGATCAGGAGCGGGAGCAATTCCATAGTGTACGGGACTGTTTCGACCCGGACAGATTGCTCAATCCCGGCAAGGCCATACCGACTCTGGCCCGATGCGCCGAACACAATGCCATGCATGTCCATGCGGGGGAATTACCCTTCCCGGAACTGGAGCGTTTCTGATGACGGGAAATGTCGAGGAAGAATTACAGCAGCGCGTTGTCCGCGCCCGCGAGGAATCTACGCCGTTGGCTATTCGTGGCGGTGGCAGCAAGGATTTCTATGGTCGCGAAATAACCGGGCAGGAATTTGTGGTGCAACAGCATACCGGGGTTCTGGATTATCAGCCTACTGAACTGGTGATCACCGCGCGGGCGGGAACCTCTCTGCGGGAAATCCAGGAAACTCTGGCGGACCACAATCAGATGCTGGGCTTTGAGCCGCCGTCGTTTGCGCCATCTGCAACTCTGGGGGGTACTATTGCCACTGGCCTGGCTGGCCCCCGTCGTCCTTATGCGGGGTCGGTGAGTGATTTTGTGCTGGGTATGAAGGTGCTGACCGGCAAAGGCGAGATACTCCGGTTTGGTGGCAAGGTTATCAAGAATGTCGCCGGATTCGATGTTTCCCGACTGATGGTTGGTGCTATGGGGTGCCTGGGTGTCGTGCTGGAGGTTTCACTCAAGGTATTACCGATGCCGTTGCGGGAAACTACGGTCAAACTGGAACAGCGTGAGGCTGGGGAATCCCTGGAGTTCATGACTGCGCTGGCTCGCAAGCCATTGCCGGTTTCAGCAGCTTGCTGGGTCGGAGGGGTGACCTGGCTGCGCTTGTCGGGCACGGATACCGGGGTTGATTCGGCAATCCGGCAGATTGGCGGAGAAGTGGATCGGCAGGAGGATTCGTTCTGGCACAGCCTTCGCGAGCATAGTCATGGTTTTTTCAAGGACGACGGCCTTCTGCTTCGCGGTTCAGTCGCACCCGCAACGCCGGTGATCTGTCCGCAAACTCCGCAACTGATGGATTGGGGCGGTGCCTTGCGCTGGGTTTGCGGTGCCGGGGATGGCGGTGAATTCGAGCGTCAGGTTCGCGGCCATCGGGGGTATGTTACCCGGTTCAGGAACGCCGACAGAAGCGGGCAGATATTCGGCCCGGTTGATTCGGTGAGGATGAAGTACCAGCAACGCCTGAAGGATGCTTTTGACCCGCACCGGATTCTGAATCCGGGCAGGATGTATGCGGGTTTATAGTCATGCAAACGTCATTGACAAGAGAGATTGCGAGTACTCTGCAAGGCGAGGCCGCAGACCGTATCTTGCGTAAATGCGTGCATTGCGGTTTTTGTAACGCTACCTGCCCGACCTATCAGTTACTGGGAGACGAAAGAGACGGTCCGCGGGGAAGAATCTATCTGATCAAGCAGTTACTGGAAGGAGAGCCGGTACAGCAGTCGTCGCGGCTTCATCTGGACCGTTGCCTGACTTGCCGGGCGTGTGAAACCACCTGTCCATCGGGGGTCGAATACGGCAAACTGCTGGAGGTGGGGCGGGCGGTTTTCGAGCAGCGGGTTGCTCGCCCGCGCCGGCAAAGATTGGTGCGGGAATGGCTGGCCGCAGTACTTCTGCGTCCGCGGTTGTTTTCGTTTTTACTGGCGGCTGGGCGGCTGGTCCGGCCGGTTTTGCCTTCTGTGCTGAGAAACAAGGTACCGGAGCACCCGGCCAAACCTCTGGGCACGGACCGGATTCGGTGGCCAAAGCCGACCCATCCGAGGAAAATGGTGGTTCTTCGCGGGTGCGTACAGGAGTCCTTCTCACCCGATACCAATGCGGCTGCCGCAACGGTGCTGGACAGAGCGGGCATTTCATTGATTGAGGTCAGTGCTGCCGGGTGTTGCGGTTCTCTGGATTTACATACTACCGATGAGCACAAGGCCAGGCAACGGGCACGTCGTCTGATCGATGCCTGGTGGCCTTTGCTTGAGCAGGGTGTCGAGGCTTTTGTCGTGACTGCCAGTGGTTGTGCCGTCACTATCAAGGAGTATGATCATCTGTTTATCGAGGATCGGGAATACCATGAAAAGGCCCGGATCATCTCTGCAAAAACACTGGATCTTGTGGAGGTTGTCGAACAGCAAGTGGAGTTGCCGTCGAGTATCGGGACCGTTGCAGCCAGCAGACCGGCGGTAGCTTTCCACTCTCCCTGTACGCTTCAGCATGGTCAGCAGATCAAGGGGCGAGTGGAGACCATTCTGGAGCGGGCTGGATATCGCATCTGTGAAGTGGCGGATGCTCACTTGTGCTGTGGTTCGGCAGGCACTTATTCGCTGTTGCAGCCCGGCTTGTCGAGGCAACTGCAAACCCGCAAAATCGCTGCATTGCAGGAGAGTAACCCGGACGTCATCTGCACCGCGAACGTCGGTTGTCAGGTGCACCTGAATAGCGTCAGTTCCAGCCCGATCAGGCACTGGATCGAGTTGCTGGTCTAGTTGATATAGTATCATTTTGGGTGCCTGGCTACAGGAATATCTGTCCTTTTGGCAAAATAGTTCTGAAAATAGCGCCGGGATACTTGTATCGCGCTTTTGTATCGCGTATCATCCGCGCTCCGTTTTTCACCTGTATTTTGTTTCAAGCAAATGAAAACATTCTCAGCAAATCCTCAAACCGTACAACGCGACTGGTTCGTGGTGGATGCCGATAACCGGGTTCTGGGGAGGCTGGCTTCTGAAATCGCACATCGCCTGCGCGGCAAGCACAAGGCGGAATATACGCCCCATGTCGATACCGGGGATTATATTATTGTGGTGAATGCGAGCAAGGTAGCAGTGACCGGCAACAAGGCTAACGCGAAGAAATATTATCGCCATACCGGCTATCCGGGCGGAATCCGGGAGACTTCGTTTCGGGAAATGATCGAGAACCATCCGGTTCGCGTAATCGAAAACGCGGTCAAGGGGATGTTGCCACGCAACAAGCTCGGTCGTGCCATGTTGTCGAAACTTAAAGTGTATGAGGGAGAGCATCATCGGCATCAGGCCCAGCAGCCGCGGGTTCTGGACATCTGATCCCGACACAGAATTAAATCAAACCGAATCGTATTGGATATGGCACAGACTCAGGAAACCTGGCGAGGCACCGGTCGCCGAAAATCTTCAACAGCCCGGGTTTATCTGGAACGCGGCGCTGGCAACATTGTGGTCAACAAGGTTCCGCTGGAAGATTACTTCGGACGCGAAACTTCGCGGATGATTGTTCGTCAGCCTCTGGAACTCGTGGAAATGCTTGATAAGGTGGATGTCACCGTGAATGTCAGTGGTGGCGGCAACAGCGGTCAGGCTGGCGCGATCAGACACGGTATCACTCGAGCGCTAATCACTTACGATGAAGAGCTTCGCGGTTCGCTGCGTCATGCCGGATTCGTTACCCGGGACGCACGCGAGGTTGAGCGCAAGAAAGTGGGTCTGCACAAGGCCAGAAAGCGTCCGCAATACTCCAAGCGATAAGCCCGGGGCTTTCCACACCCCTCCATCAACGGAAGAACGCCGCTTCGGCCACTTCCAGCACCGGGACCACCAGAGCGCGATCCAGGTAGCGGTTGCCACGTTCACAGGAAGTTTCCGACACAAAGGAGCAGGCGTGACAGGAGGCAGCATGCAACGAGCGGTCCTTGTCCGGTTCGTGTTCTGTACAGAGCGGGTCGGATGAGCAGATTCTGGCGCGCGCCAGAGCCTGTGTGAGCAGTCGGCCCAGATTCTCAGGCTTGCCAAGTTCTACCAGCCCGCCAAGCGTACCATCGGAGTCGGCGGCGGCAGTATAGATCAGGATACCGGCCTGCGGTTCTTCCCCTGTGGTATCGGCATAGATACGTTCCCGGATACTGGCGGCGTTATAGCCACATTCGAGAGCGAGCTCACGCATCAGCAGATGTGCGAGTGTGTGTAACAATGTGTAACGGGCGCCGGGATAGTCTTCGTCGGGGTCCAGCTTACGCGAGTTCCGCCAGTTCCTGTGCCCACAGACCAACTTTTTTTCTCTCTCCTGAACGCTATCCCGTTGTTCCCACCGGCACAGTGCCTGTTCGTCGAAACGAATGAAAATTCCTTCACCATGTACCTGACCAGAGGGAACCCATGTCGGTGCCCCTCTGCAAAGTCCGGCCATCGGGGGCCGTTCGTCCGGGTCACCCGAATTTTCCGGAGCCTCGACACGGGTGAAGCCGAGCAGTGCATTCACTTGCCGTAACCGTTCGAGTAACAGGACGCCGGAAATGCGGTGTTCGAAGCCATTCGGTGCCACTGTCGGTTTGCTCAGAAAGTGTGGCCCGTCTGTGGGTGATTCGGGCCCTGTCAGTACTTGCCATTCGGGGCCTTTGATGTCTGTTCCAGTAAAATCTGACTGTGACTGGCCCGCGCGTACCGCTGCGATTGCGTCCTGAATCGCGGCGACCGGATACTTGTCGATTCCAGCCAGGACCCCGGTCTTTTTCAGGGTTTTCACCACGAAGGTGACCTCGGCTTGTGAGTTTGTGTCGTAAAAATAATTCCAGCCATCACGGACCAATTGGAGGAGCGGGTTGTGGGAGAGCGGAATAGCCAGCGCGGACAGGGTAATCGGGAACCAACTGTTGGTTGCTCCCAGCAGAACAGTGCGCGCCTGTTCCTGGCAGTCATCGTCGTAGCGGTTGAGATGTGGGTGGCGTCCACGGCATCGCGGCAGGTATTCCCGCCCGGACTTACCGAAAGCGCGAGCCATATTGCGTGATGTGCCGCACTGGTCACATTTAACCCACAGATTATCGGTTTGCAGGGATGCGCCACTCTCAAAGAACCGCAACGTACCGGCACAGGTTGACGGCCCGCCGTGTACGAAGTAGTGCCACGGAAAGTCATCCAGGTGGCCGTTTCTGCAGGCGGACAGAAATCGCGCCGGAACGGCGTCTGCATCTCTGGCTGGCAGGTTGCCGCTTGACCCCGTACAGCCTACATGAACAAACCGTGTTTCCTCTGGACGGAAGCGGTTTTCCTTTATTTTGAACAGGCCCAGATCGAGTTCAGACAGCAGACCGCATTTCACACAACGCAGCCAGCGTGGAAACGGTTTGACCGGGATACCTGTCCAGTCCTCCGAGTATGGATGAGTGCTTTCACTTTGGCTGGAAGGTGGCATACGCAGGCTTTCGACCTGGTGGCCGAGCACATCTCGAACCGCTGACAAGAGACGAGCCTCTTCGATTTGGATACAACGATCTTTCTGCCATTGATCGGTTCCCATCGTGATCACAGACAGGTTGGGAAGGTCAATCAGTGCGCCCGGGCCGTAGCTCCAGAAAATCTGGCTTGAGCGAACTTCGCCGACCGCGACCTTGTCGTTCATGCGGTGCCACCGTCTTCTTCACGGGTTACCGGCGGCGGCTCCCAGGCGGGACCGGGATTGTCAAATCTGGCTGTGTGCATGATCAGCCGGACACCGGATTCGACTGCACGCATGGATATCGGGATCGTGAAATGGGTGCGCGGCTTGTTATCGGGACGGTGCAGCAGTGGCACGATCATGTCCTTGTTTCTGCCCTTCTTCTGATAGGCCAGAGTGCGGCCGTCACGGCCCGCTTCCGTAACCCACTGTCCGATACGTTCCCGCACTTCGTCATCGGTGTGTTGCCGGACTGCGGATTGACCGGAAACAGCCCCTGCACGCGTGACCACGACCTGGGTGATATGCACGACTTCTTCCAGGTCGGCACGCTCCAGAGCACCCGCTCCGGTATTGGGGTTGAGTATGGGGGTGCCCAGCCTGAGGGCACTTAGCAGGGTGCCGGTCAGCCCACGATCCAGGGCACGAGGCGAGAATGGAGTCACCGACTGGGCTTCGACATGCTTGTAGAAGGTCGAGTGGTAATGCTCGAAGGTCTCGTAATGTGACAGGTCACGCGGTCGCGCCCAGGTCAGCGCCGTGCAGACCAGTCCGGGAAAGGAGCGGCCGACGCGGCTGGTTGCCTGGATATATTCTGCGGTTCCTTTCGGTTGCCCGTTGACGACCATCAGGCCAAGACGATTGACATCGACACCGACCGACAGCATATTGGTAGCCAGCACAATATCAATGGAGCGAGTCTCGCCCTGCTCCCACCGGGTAACGAATTTCCCCGCTTCATCATCGAAATCCGCCTTGAACTTCACCTCCAGCTGATCCAGGTGCCTGGGAATGTCCCGGGTTGAAATGCGGGAAGTCAGCTCGCGGATCTGGCGTACACTACGTTGCGACAAGCCGGGGCGATTGACCAGACTCATGTTGACTCTGAAACAGCGTGTCTGTACATCGTCCTCAGCCAGGCGTTTCATGCCTCCCAGTTCACGCAGTGAGTTGAAGTAGCCGACTGTCGTCAGGTAGGGATCAGCTATCTGTCCGAAACGGTCGAACAGTGCCTGAGCCGCGGTCAAAAATGCCGTATAAATCCGGATCAGAACCGCTGGACGCGAGCTTCCGGGAGAACAGATGCCGATATACCGGCGCCCCGGAGTGTGGCTGATGGGTCTTTGCACAGAGAAGAAATTGTCGGCGATGTCCAGTCCGCCCGGCGGAAAGATCGAGACTTGCCGCATGAAGACATTGTGCACCTGCTCTTTCGCCTTGCGGACGGTCGCGGTTGAGGCGATGATCTTGGGCTTTATGACCTGATCACCGATATTCCAGGCGCATAGTTCGTCGACGGCCGTCTCGTAGAGACCGACCATGGTGCCGAGCGGCCCGCTGATGAGGTGGAATTCGTCCTGTATGATCAGATCCGGCGGGCGGATTGGCCGGATTTTTCTGGTCGCAGTCGCTGGCAGGCTGCCCTGAGCCGGGTGGTTGCCATTGCAATCGGATTCCGGCCAGAGCAAGCCGTGGCGCGAACACTCCGTTGTGGCACGTCCGAACAGGGTACAGGTTTCTCCGCGCCAGGCCATCATGGCGAACTTGTCGACGGTGGCGATCATCATGCTCGGTGGGCGGTGGTAGATTTCTTCGTCAACCACCAGGATTGGCAGACCAGAGTGAGCCTGGTCCGTCACCTGTCCTCTGGAGAAGGCACAGTGTCCGTGCTCGTCACCGCAATAGATTCTGGTACGCAGTGTGGCCTTGTCAACGTCAATATCCCGTTGGTCCAGTATTTCTGTACCGCACCACGGGCAGTTCGTCAGTTGTGCCAGCGATCCCCGGTTTGTGCCGAACCTGCCTGAATCGCGAACCCGTTTGATTATTGCGTGCATATCGGCTGTTGTGCCCGGCGTGACCCGGTTGCCGACCCACAAGCCGACCGTAAAGGGCTCAACGCCCAGGCTTGAGTCCCCGCAGCGATGCGCTTCTCGCCGTATAACCTCCATGGCACAGATCAGTGTGGTTGCGCGCTGGAACTGCTGCAAGGTCAACAGGCGGAGCGTATAACGCATGATAACAGTCAGACCACGGCTGCCGTCATATTTCCCGGTCATGCTCTGCATCCGGCGAATCGCCATCGCGAAAGCGGCGACGCCCAGATAGGCTTCGGTTTTACCGCCGCCGGTAGGGAACCAGAGCAGGTCGGCAAGCGCTTCGACCGGGCGGGTACGATCCGCGTGAGTCGGGTCGGCCAGACAGGGCAGGCAGAGCAGGATGAAGGCAAGCTGGAAGGGACGCCATGAGCGGTTGCCGGGCACATCGAGGTCTTCAATCCGCACGTTTTCCCGGCGCCGCCGAGCCAGTGAATAGATGCTGTGTATTCGTTGCCTGGCCATCACCCGGTTGGTGAACCGGAACGCTTCGAGAGAGGCTTGATCGTCTGCATTCGACAATACGGCGATGCCTTTGTCGAGACGCCGCTGAATGTCGGAACAGCGTTGCAGGGCTGCGGTTGCGGGTTTTTCAAAGTCAGCGGCATCTGTTTCGATGCGGTCGCGCTGTTCTGCGATCCATGCCTTGTAGTCATCAGCCAGAGTGGTAAGTGCCTTAACCAGATTCGGTCTGTCCATTTTTGCGAGCCGCTCCATATCCAGAAACCCGCGATCGGCCATCACCCGCATCGCTGCACGATCTTCACTATGGAATCCGGGGGTTTCGGTCACCGGAACTTCGTATTGGGGTATTACTGCGGTGCGTATCTCGACGGCGCGCTCCGTTTCACCGGGGGCAGTCCGGGCATGTACGGCAATGCCATGACCGACCGCGAATTCTACCTGTCTGCGGTAAATCATTTCGAGCGTCTCATGCTCTGGATCATCCTGATTTCTATGTACCGACACCCTGCGACAGAATGCGGATTTGTGGTCTGTGTCAGCAGCTGCCCGAACACTCAGTTGCGGCTGGAATACCCAGGCCAGATCCTTGTTCTCGTTCGGCTCATTCTGTGCGTTGATGAGAAACAATGTGACCATGCGATCACCATTTACGTTATTGTCTCGCACGGTGCCCTGAATGCGGACTTTCGGGTTGTCGGGGTCCGGCGCCCGATGCTGGAATGATCCTTCACGCAAGTCGAGACGGATGATGCCTCCGCAGGGGACGCGCTGCCACACTCTGGCCCGGCTACCCTGTTGTTTCTGTTTGGTATCGGGATTGGTTTTGGTCTTGTATATTTCGACATCGTAATCCCGACGATAACGTCCCCAACGCGCCTCGATCTCAATGATATCAACTGTGCCGTCTACACAAATGGTCATGCCGAAACTGGACGGCACGAGAGACTGGTTGCCAGCCGTGTGGATTTCGTCCGGTGTTTCGACTTCCGAGTCAATCCGGCCCGCTGCATGATCGAATTCCGCCCCCGGCTCGTGCCGTCCCTCGTGCACATCCAGGTCGCCGGGTTCTGCCTCATCGGTTGCGACTGCCCATGTCCCTTCCACCGCGAAACCTGATTTCATCGGCGAAAGCCTGCCGACCAGATAGCGGTCGCGCACATTCGTGTCGATGATTTGCTCCAGTGCCCCATTGGCGGGACCCAACAGGTCATCCATCACGGCCAACTGCAAAAGCTCGCGGATATAGGCCTGGTTTTCAATCAGTGGAGCCTCGGCTACAGTCTTGCCGGTCAGTGTCGTCAACGCTGCTGTAAAAACCCCCCATTGCAGACGGCCAGGGAGGTCCTCAGGCAGCGTCAGATCGGCGCTCCCGATAGTGGCTGCGACCCGGTTAGTTGCAGACAGCAGGCGATCAAACCAGATGGTTGTCCTGTCGCTTTCGATGCGAAGACGAAGCACCTGCCCGGCGCGCGCGAACCCGCCATCCGGCGTGGCCACGAGTATCCAGTCGTGTTCCGCGATTGCACACAACCGGGCCGGCGCACCGTTCAGTTCGAGTGTGCAACCGGGGAAGGCCGGGTTGCTGTTTGCGGATGGATGCTCAATCGCGATCCAGGCACTGGCGTTTGCGGCGATCAGGCTCGGATTACCGGGATTGTCCGGCGGGCATTTCTTTAACACTGGAGTTTCTCGCAAATCGTCCATCTCTCTCCCATTCCTGTTGGTAATAGCCGCTTTTGGGTAAACATTGTATCCGACAAGCCTGATCGATACCGGTCACAGGTGAGGACGGACTGCAATGAGGTTATGATTGTTTCGATAGCATTTTAACAGTACGGGTTTGCGTTCGCGCACATTTTTGCACTGAATCTCGTGTAGAATCCACCGATGGTCGCATCAGTATGCAATATCACATCCGCCTCCTCGACGGTTCAATACTTCGAGAAGGACGGTTATTACTCGAAGAACGACCCGGAGCACCGCGAGGCGAGTCACTGGCTTGGGCAGGGTGCGGTTGAACTCGGTCTTTCCGGCCACATTGATGCCGCGCAATTCCGTTCGGTATTGGATGGCTATGTGCCAGAGACGGATGTCCGGTTGGGGCGCATTCGCGATGGTGAGCACGAACACCGGGCGGGGGTCGATCTGACCTTGTCCGCGCCCAAATCGGTTTCGCTGGAAGCCCTTGTGCAGGGTAATGAGCAGGTGCGAAACGCTCATGACTCGGCCATGCGTACTACCCTTGAGTTCGTGGAACAGCGCATTGTGCAGACCCGGGTCTGGAATCGTACGGAGCGCAAGATGGAGCGGGTGCCCGCACCGACAATGGTGGCGGCGACCTTCCGCCATGTTGCCAGCCGCAATCTCGACCCACAGCTTCATACCCACTGTGTGATTGCCAACATGACTCATGACAAGAATGGCAAATGGCGGGGCATCGAGACCGGGGACCTGAAGCGGAACCAGAAGCTGATCGGCGCATTCTATCGCAACGAACTGGCGCGGCGGTTGCGGCAGCTGGGTTTTGCGCTGGCGCCATCCATGATTGGCCGTGTGCCGGGTTTCGAGATCGCAGGTCGTGACCGGGGAGCGCTACAGGCGTTTTCCAGTCGACGCCGGGATATGCTTGATTATATCGCGGAGAAGGGGTGGGAATATAACGCCGGGCGGGCCCGGCAGGCGGCATTGGCAACACGGTTACGCAAGAATGAGCCCCATTGGGAGGTATTGACTGCTCGTTGGCAGCAACAGGCAGAGGAACTGGGAGTCGACAAGTTAAACCAGGACAGTGTGCGCGATACAGTCCCGCAATACTCGCCGCTGGAGGCCGTATGGCAGGCGGCGGAACGGCTCGAAGAACGTCCTCCGGTATTCGCGCAACGCGACCTGACCACGCTGGCTCTCGGCCATGCCGCCGGTCGTTTTATGATTGCCGATCTGGATGAAGCCACCGACCGGATGTGTACGGATGGTCACCTGATTGCGGGTATGCGGCGGGGCATCGGCGCGTCGTTCGTGACCGACCGCACGGTACGCGCACAGCAGGAGGTGATCACGGGGATGATGGAAGGTATTGGCGCAACCGAGCCCATACTGCCGGCAGCATGGGTGGCGGAGCAGACGACTGCTGACGGGCTGACCAGCAGCCAGGTCGACGCAATACAGACTGTTCTCGCCAGCCGTGATCGGGTGGTCGGAGTGCAGGTCTATGCAGGAACCGGCAAGGTAGACATGCTGCGCCGGGTGAGTGCGCTGGCGCAAGGACGTTTACTCATCGGGCTGGCGGACTCGCCCACCGCGATGCGTGCACTGACGCGGGAACCCGGCATCGTCAGCCGTACCCTGCAAGGCTTCCTGGAGAGTCACCGGGACGTGGCCGACAACCTGGTCGATGCGGCGACAATAAATCAACTTCGCAAGGATTTCTCCGGTTCAATCCTGGTGGTTGACGACATGGCGCAGGTATCGACGGAACAGGCGCGACGGCTGATCCGAATCGCCAACCGCCTCGACGTCGGACGGCTGGCGCTGGTCGGAGACCGGCGACAACTGCGGGCAGTCGGCGCCGGACAACCCTTCCGGCAGCTTCGCGAGGCCGGGATGCAGACCGTGTTAATGGACGATATCCGGCGTCAGCGTAATCCGGGATTGCAGGCGAGTGCGCTTGACGTGATCGGGAGTGAACCGGAAACGGTGCCCGGAAAACCGGGAGAGAACCTGCATCCGGTCGCAGCTGACCGTCTCGGTGAGACAGCGGCCCGAATCTGGCTGGAGTTGTTGCCAGAGGCACGTACAAATACGGCGATTCTGGCATCAACCCGCGAGTTGCGCGAGCCTATCAACGAGGTCGTGCGCGAGAGACTCGAGGAGGAGGATGCGCTGCACGGGCGCGAGCTTGTGATTGAAACCCTGGTTGGACTCGGATTGACACAGGCGCAGAAGGACAACACGCACAACTGGCGTGAGGGAGATGTCGCGGTCTTTCATAACGATCTTTCACAATTTGGCATACGTGCCGGTGACCTGTGCACAGTGACTGTGGTAGAGAATGACCATATCTGGTTCGACCATGCCGACGGCAGACCTCGCCGTATCACCGCGCACGGTGCCGTCTGTTCGCACCTTGAGCTTTGTGAAACAACCCGTATCCGTATTCGCACCGGGGACCGCATTCGCTGGACTCGCGAAGACGATGACAGGGGATTGGCTCGCTTCGATCAGGCCGCAATCCGCTCAATCAGCCACGATACTGTGCAGCTGCGAACGGATGACGGCAGGACGCTGGAGCTTGATCAGGACGACCTGCAACTCCGGTATATCGAGTATGCTTACGCATCGACCATACAGGCGGGGCAAAGGATAGAGCAGGACGATGTGATCGTGGCACTGGATTCGGGTCACGGCCTGTTGAGTGACCAGAGTAAGTTCTGGCTGGAAATCAGCCAGCGGTCGGGCCATGCGGTGGTGCTGACAGACAACCGCGAAGCGCTGATGGAACTGCAGGAGGAGAACACGGCTGAACGGCAAGAGGGCATGGGCCGTGAGCGCGGTGACGTGAGTTGGGACCTGGATATGGACCTGTAAAGTAGCTGGAATTGCATTGAAGCCAGCACCTTAATGTCCTGCTGTTTCCTCCGTCTCGATAGCCGCTTCGGCAGTGGCGATGATCTCCTCCCATTCACCGATCTTACCCGCATCTCGATAGCGGAGTTCTTCGATACGGGACAGCGCCAGCACATCCCGGGCCACCCTGCGGCAGAGCGGTATCGGCAGGTTGTCATCAGACTCTCCCTGCGTGGCTGCGATGGAGCGGTCAACGATGAAGCCTGAAGTCGACATGCGAGCCCTCTCCGCCCGCTCGCTGATTATCTGCCATTCACTGTCTGTCGCCATTACGACACGCGCCTTGCGTTTGTCTTCTGTCATGTCCTGTGCCCTGGATTAGGTGTGAGTGAGAGAATATCGCATAAATGTTTAATTATTTGCAAATCGGTTAGAATATTCATTGCACCTTTGGACATGACAAGGTGGTTCCTGCGATCAAATTGTGCTCCGATTTGACTATTCAATGACCCTGATGGATGGCTGCGGATTTTGGGAAAGTCTGATTTAAGAGAATTAAAGAATGCTTTTGGCGCCTTTCTGACCGGGGTGACGGTGGTGACGACCCGGGAGAAAGGAGGTATTCCCCGTGGATTTACCGCCAATTCCTTCACCTCTGTTTCGCTCGATCCGCCCATATTGCTGATATGCGTAGACAAGGCCGCCGAAAGTTTTGAGGTGTTTACCAGTTGCTCAGGATTCGCCGTCAGTATATTGTCCGAGGAACAGATCGAGACATCCGGGCTGTTTGCGTCGAAAAGACCGGATAAGTTCGATATTACCGACTGTACCATGAGTTCATGCGGTTACCCTCTGGTGGATGGGTGCTGTGCCTGGTTCGAGTGTCGGCGGAAGCAAGTGATTGACGCTGGCGATCATGTCATTATTCTGGGTGAGGTTTTGAGCTATGATTACAATGAAAAGATTGGCCTGGGCTATGTGCGAGGCGGTTATCTCAGGCTGGGGTTGGAGCAGTCCGCTTTCAGAGCGGTTTCCGCCAGTGCCGATGTGGTTGTCGGAGCCATCGTCGAGCATGAAGGCAAACTGCTGTTGATTGAGGATATTGAGACCCGGGAGCTACATGTTCCGGCCAGCGGACAGAAGGGTGAATCCGGCTCCCTGGCGAAACTCCTTAAAACCTTGTCCGACCTGGGTATCGAGATCAGTATCCGTTCATTGTTCGCTGTGTTCGAACATGAGCAATCCGGGCGGCAGTTCATTTACTATCGAGCTACGGTGAATACCGGCCTGATCGAGGATAATTTCTGGTTCCCCGAACAAATCCCATGGCGCCGGATCAAATCCGCAGCGACCCGAACCATGCTTGAACGATATATCGCAGAATCAGAACGTGGCAGATATGGTGTGTATTTCGGCGGCCACCGGGATGGTGCGGTCAAAATACTTACAGAATAGATTGGCTCAGGGCTTATGAGTATCCAGCCGCAGTTTCACCGGGGAACCTGTTACAGACTGACCGGGCAGGACAGGCACAAGCCGGTCGTTGTCCTGATACACGGCGTGGGATTGAGTCAGGATATGTGGCAACCCTGGGTTGGGCTCTTGTCGCCAAGCCATGCCGTACTGACTTATGACCTGTTCGGACATGGTCACTCGGCTAATCCCGAAGGCCCTCGCACTGCCCACGGTTTCGTCACTCAACTCATGGACCTCGTCGATCATCTCGGGATTGACCGATTTGCGTTGATCGGATTCTCGCTCGGCGCCGTGATCACCCAGGCGACGGTTTCGTTATATGGTTCCAGATTGACCCATGCGGTGTTCTTGCACAGTACGTATCGAAGAACGCATGAGCAGTGTGAGGCGGTCAGGGAGCGCTATCGAATTACCCGGGATCAGGGTCCAATGGTGATGGTCGAATTGGCACTCAGACGCTGGTTCAGCGAGCAGTATATCGCCCTTAATCCAGATAAAATGGATGACATTCGCCGAGTATTTTCACAGCACAAAGACGATGGCTACCTGAAAGCCTACTATTTCTTTTGTCATGCTGAAACTGAAATGAAGCGTTATTCGTTGAACCATTTTGATAGCCCCGCCCTGGTGATTACGGGCGCTGCCGAGACCGGTTCCACTGCCGCGATGTCGCAGGCACTGTCTCGCGACCTGCCCCATTCGGAACTTACCATAAATCCCGGACACTATCACATGGCACCGGTTGAGCACGCCGGATTACTGGTTGATCAGGTACTGACATTCCTGAACAAACATCAAACAGAAGAAAATCAAACATGAAACAATATCAGCATTATATTAATGGAGAATGGGGAGATGCTTCGGACGGAGCCACCCTGGTCTCGATCAATCCGGCTAATGAACAACCCTGGGCACAGGCTCCTGCTGCGAGCGAAGACGATGTGAACCGGGCGGTCGAGGCTGCCAAAAACGCACTTTTTGAAGGCCCCTGGTCAAAAATGACGCCGACTGCCCGCGGCAGAATCCTGTACCGGCTGGGTGATTTGATTGCAGAGAAGGCGGATCATCTCGGTGATATTGAAACCATCGACAGCGGGAAACTGCTCAAGGAAACTCGTGGGCAGACCGGGTATGTGCGTGACTACTATCATTATTTCGCAGGCATGGCTGACAAGATCGAAGGCGCCACACTGCCGATTGACAAGCCGGACATGCATGTTTTCACTACTCGCGAACCAATCGGAGTGGCGGCTGCGGTAGTGCCGTGGAATGCACAGATGTTTTTGACTGCAACCAAACTCGGCCCCGCGCTGGCGGCGGGAAATACCATCGTGTTGAAGGCTTCTGAAGAGGCCCCCGCGCCGATGTTCGAGTTCGCGAAAATTGTCGATCAGGCCGGGTTCCCACCGGGAGTGGTGAACATTATCACCGGCTACGGCGACCCTTGTGGCCGGATTCTGACCAGCCATCCCGATGTCGCCAGAGTAGCCTTTACCGGCGGCCCGGAAACAGCCTCGAAGGTGATCGAAAATACCAGCCGCAACTATGCGCTGGTTTCATTGGAGTTGGGCGGGAAATCCCCGATCGTAGTGTTTGACGATGCAGATATACAGGGTGCCGTAAATGGTATTATCGCCGGTAATTTCGGTGCTTCCGGGCAAAGCTGTGTGGCCGGGTCACGGGTATTCATACAGGAAGGAATTCATGATGAAATTATCGAGCGGGTCGTGCAGAGGGCGAAACAGATCCGGATCGGTGATCCATTGGCAGACGATACCCAGATGGGACCACTGGCAACCAGGGCGCAACTGGACCGTGTTATCGCAGCAGTGGGAAAATCCTGCGAGCAGGGTGCCGAACTGCATTATGGAGGCCGACGGCCTGAATCATTAGACAAGGGGTTTTACTATGAACCCACTATTCTGGGTTGTCCTGACCAGCAAATTGAGACCGTCCGGCATGAAATGTTCGGTCCGGTATTGAGCGCCCTCAGGTTCCGGGATGAAGAGGAAGGGATCGCCATGGCCAATCATACGAAGTTCGGATTGGGTGCAGGAGTCTTCACAGAAAACCTGGCGCGAGCGCATCGGGTAAGCTCGAAAATCCGCTCTGGAATCGTGTGGGTGAATACCTATCGCGCGATCTCGCCTATCGCGCCTTTCGGTGGATTCGGCCACAGTGGATTCGGTCGTGAAGCCGGTCTTGAGGCGGTGCTGGATTACACACGAACAAAAACGGTCTGGATCAATACATCCAGCCAGCCGATGGCAAACCCTTTTGTGATGCGCTGATTCCGTTGATTCGTCAGTTCAGTGGATCAAGCGGCGCCCGCTGGCATTCGAATCAGGAAGCCCAGGACGGCGGTTGCCAGAGCGGCGGCTCCGAACACGGAAAGAATGATTCGGGTTTCCCGGCTTGCCATATCCGCCCGCAGTCGCTCTATCGCGCTCCGTGTGTCTCCGGATAATTGAGCAATGTCGGTCTTGTACTCAGCTTGGTGGGTATTCATGCGTTCCTCCAGGGTGGCCATCTGTCGCGCCAATTCGCTGTTTGTCGGATCAGCCATTCGCGGATAGTACCACGACACCCGAATACTGGCAAACGCTGACTTCTACCACGATCTTGCGATATTGGGTAATTCACCACTTTTGTTGGAAATTAACAAGTACGTAAACACCGCATCAGTTTTTTCATGAATCTCATCAGCCGCGAAACTTTCAGGCAAACCGGTTTTCTCATCCCACAAGAAATCCTGAATCTTAACTTTTATTGCATCACGCGCACCTTGCTTGGCGGCGAAGTTTTGCATGCGGTCAAGTTCTTCCCGAATGGTTTTACGTAAACCGTCGGCCACTTTCTTGAGACAATCAATTTCCTTTTTGGAAAGGTCAGGTTTCAGTAGCAAATCGAATAGCGCTAAAGACTCTTCCGACAAGCCTTCTTTTACAGCTCGTTTTTCCTCTTCGCTCAGTTCGTCAACCAGCTTTAACAAGGCTTCAAATGTCTCCTCGATGGTTATATGGTCTTTCTCTTTGTTGTAATTACTAACAATCTCTTCGTAGTGCTTTTGAAAATCCGTCCTCGTTGGATTTTGCATGAGCATTTTAAGAAGCTTTTTCTCGATGGCTACTTTGAGGCTTTGTACGGTTGTATTCTTCGCGGGTGAGCGTTCGAACTCTTTTCTCAGCCGTTCAAAGTCAATTTTGCTGATGTCGTATAATTTACCGGGTTCTTTAACCTCGCTTGTCGGCTCTATGCTTGCCTCGATTACGGCGTGTAAGTCGCGCATGATGCCGGAAATATCCGCTTTCTCGACACCCTCTTGAAGGCTCTTATAGATAATGTTGATTGCATTGTAGGCTGAGCGATAATTGTTTATGGCTTTGATCGTCAAGCACGCCTTGAACTTCTTAAATACCTCACGGCAGATAATTTCAAATCGCTTGCGGGTCTCGTCGTTTTGGTTAACAACCTCTTTTGCGTCAATGATAGCCTTGTTGCGTTCAAAGCCCGTTTTTTCAAGAACATCTTCCAGTCTGAATTCTTTTGCCGCCAGAAAAGCCCTTATCGCCTCAATAGTTTCTTCGAGGTCTGCCAGCAGTTCTTCTTCTGGTCTTACCGGGTCAAGCTCTGGTGATGGCTGATCTCCGTTACCGTCAATGCCTGTATGACCTGCAAAGGTAGCCAGGGCTTTGCGCAGGTTTTTCAAAATTCCACAATAATCAACGATCAGACCGTTATTCTTACCTTCCGCCACACGGTTAGCGCGAGCGATGGCCTGCATCAACGTATGCGCTTTGAGCGGCTTATCAAGGTAAAGCGTAGACATAGCGGGTACGTCAAAACCTGTGAGCCACATGGCGCAGACAATAGCGACGCGGAATGGATGATCCTCTTTCTTAAAAGCGCTTTCCATATCTATACGCTTACCGTCAGGCGTTTCAAATCCTTCCTTGATCAACCTGCGGTGCGGCGTGACATCCAATCCCCACCTGCGGAATTTATCGACCTCGCCTTGCTCCTCGCTGACCATCACAGCCATGATGGTTCCGCGCATCCAGGCAAGCTTGCGCTCCATATCCATGATGGCTTGCTCATCAGCGAGCCTGGGCAATTCCTTTTCTAACCCGGCAATATTGGCCTGCCACTTCTCAAGAATGATCTCCTGCATTCGTACACAAGTGATCTTGTCGATACAAACCAACATTGCCTTGCCGGTTTGACCGCCTATGCTGTAATGCTCAACAAAGTCTTCGGCTATTTGCTCCAGGCGGCCTTGCGCCGTGATGATGTGATAATCACGCTTTAATTCTCGTTCCAGGCGTTCAGCAACATCCTGATCTTCAATCTCTATTTCTTCCAGTTTTTCAGCAATCTTCTGGTTGAGATGATTGGTCGCGAGACCAAGCTTCTCACCCCTGGAATCGTAGTAAAGAGGCACGGTGGCTTTATCTTCAACGGCACGTTGGAAGTCATAAGTGGAAATGTAATCCCCGAACACGCGACGGGTAATTTCTTCATCCTTGAACAGAGGCGTTCCGGTAAAGCCGATATAGCTGGCATTGGGCAGCGCACTGCGAAGGTTCAATGACAATCGGCCATATTGGGTGCGGTGCGCTTCATCGGTAATCACAATAATATCGTTGCGGTCTGAATAAAAGTCGTGCGAGCCAATATCATTATTAAATTTCTGTACCAGCGTGAAAACATAGGCTTTGTGTTGGTTCAATAGTTGCCGCAAATGATCGCCCGACCCGGCGCGACATGGGTCTTGATCATTATCGACAAGGCCGCAGCCAGCGAAGGTGTTATAGATTTGCCCATCCAAATCTTCACGGTCGGTACAAATCAGGAAGGTAAAATTACCGCCCAGCTTGCGGTGGATTTTGCGAGCGAAGAATACCATGGAATAGGACTTGCCCGATCCTTGCGTATGCCAGAACACACCGAGCTTACCTTTACGCTCCTCGCGATTTTTCACCGCCTCAATCGCACGGTTTACGCCCAGGAACTGATGGTTACGTGCAACAATTTTAACCAGCTTACCCTTGCTCTCATCAAAGAGTGTGTAATTTTCAAACAGATCGAGAAAATCGCGCTTGTTACAAATACCTTTAAGCAAGGTTTCCATATCCACCACGCCCGGCTCATCTTCGGCCTGACGCTTCCAGTCATTAAAATACTCGAACTTGCTGGATATCGAACCGACCTTGTCATTGACACCATTCCCCAATATCACAATGGCATTGTGGTGAAAGAGATGCGATATGGTATCTTTGTAATCGGAAAGGTTTTGCTCGTAGGCATGACGGATGTCCTTGTGAATGGTTTTGCACTCGATAAACATCAAGGGAAGGCCATTGACAAAACCAACAATGTCGGCGCGGCGGCGGTAAATATCACCGCGTACCCATAGCTCGCGCGCACAAAGGAAGTGATTATTTTCAGGGTGGTCGAAATCAAAAACTTTCAGACGCTTTCTCTCAAGCTCGCCTTTGGCATTGCGGAACTGAGCCTGAACACCGCTTTTTATCAGTTCGTACTGTTCACGGTTAATTTGCAGGGTATTTTGAGTAATTGGCGCTTCGGTGATCTGGCGCAGCGCATCCTGATAGGCCGCATCCGGCAAGCCAGGATTGAACTTGATCAGCGCCTCACCGAGATAACGGGTGAGTACAACGTCTTTGTCAGATCCCCTGCCAAGCATTCCTTCCTTGCCAAAGCTTTCATTGTTATAAGCATAAACACTTTCCCAGCCTAACTGCTCTTCCAGATAATCGGCGGTCGTCGCCTGAACCAGCGTATCTTCGTTTAGCGGAGTCATCATACGACAATCTCCCCGTTCATTAGTTTGGGGAGGAGTAGATCACGCGCTCTCTGTAATTGATTATTTTGATTGATGAGAAAATTGATTTGCTTAAGGAATCTCTGATTAATTGATCCTCTATTGTATAATGATTTTTTTCATTTTTTATGGCTGGAGATATTTCATGATGCGCCAGAGCACATTTTCTGAGATTGGGTTTGATAAATACAGTAAGAGGACACGCAAGGAGCGTTTTCTGGAAGAGATGGAGGAAGTGATTCCGTGGTCGGATTTGTGTGCGGTGATTGAACCCTTTTATCCGCAACCCAAAGGAGCGGGGCGCAGGCCGATTGGAATAGATCGGATGTTGCGTATTCACTTTTTGCAACACTGGTTCAATCTTTCGGATCCGGCGGTTGAAGAAGCGTTATATGATTCTCGTTGTATGCGCTGTTTTGCGGGTATTGATCTGGGTCGGGAACCTGCGCCGGATGAGACCACGATTTGCAAGTTTCGTCATTTGATGGAGAAGCACAATCTGGGGAGGCGGTTGTTTGTTCTGGTCAATGAGTATTTGGGCGAGAACGGACTGGCAGTGAAGCGAGGCACGATTGTAGACGCCAGTATTATCGAGGCGCCGAGTTCGACCAAGAACCGGGAGAAAGCACGAGACCCACAGATGCACTCCACGCGCAAGGGCAACCAATGGCACTTTGGCATGAAGGCCCATATTGGTGTAGACAGTCACAGCAAGTTGATTCACTCGGTAGCGGCTACGCCAGCGAATGTTCATGATTCACAGGTTCTGCCTGTTCTTTTGCATGGGAAAGAGACTCGTGTATGGGGAGATTCGGCGTATACGGGTCAGAAGGCGGTGATTGCAAGGGTGGCGCCGGATGCGAAGGACTTTACCCAGGCGAAGGGGGCGCGTAATCGAAAGTTGACGGAGAAGGAACGCGCAATGAATCGCACCAAGTCCCGGGTACGGTCGAAGGTAGAACATTCATTTGGCATCATCAAGCGACGGTTTGGTTTTACCAAAGTGCGTTATCGGGGTTTGGAGAAGAACACACATCGACTGGTGGTGGCTTGTGCCTTGAGCAATCTGGTGATGGCGAAGAAAGTGCTGTTGAAACCTGGAAGATTGAAACCGCAGGCTACGTGCGCCTGAAATAGGGAAATAAAGAGAAAATCCCTGCCTTTCCCCGCTCCGGGGTGCTGATTTCAGTCCATTTCGTCCTTCCTGTCTGATGAAATCCCGAATCTATAAAAAATCCATCACAAAACCTGTATTGATCAGACTTTCCTTAAAAGCTAATTCAACCACCTCGTCAAACTGTTCCTGTATGGTGCTCGGCGCAACGGATACTATGTATTTATCGAAGCACGAGGATTGGACGCGCTGTCTTCCAGAAGAACCAATCATACTTTTTATTGCATTACCACGGAAACTTTCTTCCCTGGCCAGCAAATAAGCAAACTGGTTACTGACCTTGTATCCTCTTAAGACAATAAACTCCGTAGAACCACAAGCAATCTCTCCCTCATCAAGGAAGTTCACATAGGCTGTTTTTCCATTTTCAAGGCACGGAGTTATGCGAGCAAATAGAGTATCACCTTGTTGAAACTTAACTGTTGTATGTTTTTCGCGACGCTCAAACTTTGAAGCGTCTACCGTCATCTGAGATTCAGACAAACAAGCCATGGGCACATATAGAATCTCTTTGCCTTTTTCGACAGTAACCTTTGGATTTATTATGAGTGCTTGTGATGCAGTACATCTTTCCCACCCCTCCGGCACACCGTCAATGACTTTGACATGCTCATGACCGGGGAAGCGGAAGCGCACAAACCACTCTTTGTAAAGCTGACGCGCTGATTCCTCCAACAACTCAATCCGGCGCTTGTTGTTTTCGATGAGGTCGTCGTATCTCTTTAATATCTGAGATATTTCTATTTGAGTCTCAGGATCGGCGAATAGTGATTTAACCGACTTCAGAACGCCTTGGGTTAGAAGTGGTTGAGCTGCACCACCTGCATATCCACTGAGCGGCATTGAACTCAACTTGTAATACAAATAATTAAGGTCGTTGTCTTGTTTTGGTTTCACAACAATCGTGTTATCAGAGGCCCAGAATTTACCTCTATACACCTTGATGGAGCCACATGATCCAACACGCCCTATAATCACGGCTTGTTCATGATTAAACTTATCCGACCATCCAATTTGCCCATTTGAACCAAATACTGGATAAATTCCACTTTGTGTCTTTGATGGGGCCTTCCCATTAAAGAAATCTAGAACATCTCCCAATGTGCACTCTTGCAACGTCATACCCCCAACTTCTCAAAATTCTTTTGGATGTGGGCGGCCAAGATTGAAGCTTCTTCATTCAGACTTTTTAGCTCGATATGTATATCGCGCAGCGTTTCTTCAAAATCGAAGTCTTGATCTTCTTCCTCCGGCGCAACACCGACATAACGCCCTGGCGTAAGGCTCCAGTCATTGGCTTTGATCTCTTCGATATCAACCAGCTTGACCAAGCCCTTTACATCGCAAAGCTCGGCATCAGGGAAGCGCTCTTGCAGCCAGCGGGCTTGTTTGAAAAAGTAGCGGATCAGCTTTAACTGCTCGACAGCTTCTTCGCGTAGTTCATTCAGTTCCTTAATCGGTCTGTTCAAGCCTTTTCCACCACATTTCCTGGATTGCTTCTCAACGAACTTATAGGCTTGGTCGATCTGCTTGACAAGGTTGAGGCTGGTTTCCGCGGAAGGCTCCAATTTTTCCGCAGAGGTTTTAAGCCCTGCATTATCTTTTGTTGCCTTTCCCCAAGCCTTCGTCTCATAATCAACGCTGTTTTCAAAAGCGTTGATATCCTCGCCCAGTAATTCAAATGCAGATTTCGTTTCATCATTTACTTCTGGAATCCTACCGATCAGTTCATCCAGTCCAACAACAAAACTGTCGATTTGCTCTTTGCTGGTCCTGGCTTCTGCAAGGGTGCGATCAAGGTAGCTCTCAACCAGCTCCAGGAAGCGTTCATTCTGGTCTCGATATAACCAGACTATAGAGGTCAGATTGTCTAATTGCTCGGGCGAGAAATTGTAAATTTTGCGCGTAACCTTTGTGTAGACATTCCGTGCATCAAGCATCAGCACCTTGTCTTTCATATGCTCAGGCTTCTTCTTGTTAAAGAACCAAAGCTCACACGGCACTGGTCGGGTATAGAAGAAATTCGATCGAATGGCGACCATGGCTCCGACATGACCACTTTCCACCAGCTTTCGGCGCACTTCGGCTTCCTGCCCTCCGGCGCTGGAAGACTGTGCGGACATCACAAAACCTGCGCGGCCTTCATCATTCAAATAACTATAGAAGTACGAAATCCAGAGGTAGTTACCATTGGAGACTTTGCCTTTCTTATTCACCCCCGGCAAACCAAAAGGTAAGCGCGGATCATTTTTGATTTTCTCCGCATCTACGTCATCAATGTTGAATGGCGGATTAGCCATTACAAAATTCGCTTTGCCGAGAAAGTCGTGCGGGTCTTCGTAGTAAGAAATGGCCTTTTGGATTTTGCCTTCCAGCCCATGCACAGCTAAATTCATCTTGGCAAGGCGAATGGTGGTCTTATTTTTTTCCGCACCGTAGAACGTGGCTACGTCCTGCGGGTTCTTATGCATCTTCTCGATAAAATGAGCGCTCTGCACGAACATGCCACCAGAACCACAAGCGGGGTCAATCACTGAACCGTGGTCTGGCTCAATGAGGTTCACGATCATCTGCACCAGGGAAACGGGCGTGAAGAATTCACCGCCATCGTGGGCGCTTTTGCTCGCAAACTGGGTTAGGAAATATTCGTAGATACGGCCAAAAATATCGCCAGTGACTTTCTTGAGGGCTGGGTCATTAAATGTACGAAGCAGATTGCCAAGGACATCGTTATCCAGTTCTTGATATTCGCTTTTGGGCAATACGCCTTTGAGAGTTTCGTAGTCGTCCTCGATGGCCTCCATCGCGTCAATGATGGCCTGAGCGCGATCATCCGCTTCGGTGAGGTTCACCAGATAATCGAACTGCGCTTTTCCTTGAAGGAATATCGCTCCTTTACTGGAGAAATCCTCTTTGGTGAGAGGTCTGGTTACACCGCCTCTGGATGGCAGCGAGGCTTCGATTTCCGGTTTAATCCCGAGATAGCGGCTATAGGCATGGCGAAGGAAAATAAGCCCCATCACGGGCATGAAGTATTCGTTGCTGGCGTAGTTACTGTTAGCGCGAAGGTTGTCGGCGCTATCCCAAAGTCGCTTTTCTATTGCTTCGATATTTTCTAACTGAGCCATTCGGCTATTACTCCATGTCCTTTTCATTCTTTACAGGGAAGAAGTATTCCAGAACACACATCAACGATAGCGGGCACCCACAGAGGGGCGCCCCTACGATGACATCAGGTACGACATCCACAACCCGAAACATCATCCCTGCACCAACCATCATCAACCATATACAGAAGATTTCAACAAGGCTACGCCGGGAATCCGGGCTGCCTGATGATCAAAAGTATAGAGTATGTCGGCCCCGGCCCGCTTGGCTGCAGCCGCGATCATCTGATCGGAAAAGCCGGCTCCACGACAACCTCCCGGCACACGAAACCACGCCGATGAGGCGTAAGATCGGCCAATAACGCATGAGCGGCTTGGGCCTGCTGTGGGTCGTCATTAACCAGATACCGGACCAGGACATTCGTATCAAGCGCAATCACCGGTCGTTTGCTCGGTCGGCAACCGCACGTTCCATATCCTGAAGTGTCACCGCGGGTCCTTCGTACTTAAGCGCTCCGAACAACCGGGAAAGGGGGCGAATCGGTATCATACGTACCTCATTGTCGAAGATGACATAACGAACGCGGTCTCCGGGCGTAACTCCAAGCGCCTCACGAACCGGCTTGGGTAATGTCGTTTGCCCTTTTAATGTGACTTTCGACTCAATCATTGTGTGGCCCTCATAATCCTTACTATATATAAATATGCCTTAAAAAAGTCATGGAGACAAGGAAAACAACAACGCTACGCTACGTTTGCGCTCTGTAGTTTATCGGCGTCAGGTTATACGCATTCCGGGCGTAGCACCTTCATCGGGGCTGAGCAGGAATAGCTCCTTGTCGCCGGAACCGGCGCAGAGCACCATGCCTTCCGATGTTCCGAACTTCATTTTTCTTGGCTCCAGATTGGCCACCACGACGGTCAGTCTTCCCTTGAGGTCTTCGGGCTGGTAGGCGGACTTGATTCCGGCAAAGATATTGCGGTTTTCCCCACCCAGGTCCAGCGTCAACCGGAGCAGTTTATCCGCTCCATCAACAAGGCTTGCGTCCACGATTCTCGCAACCCGCAGATCTACTCTGGAAAAATCATCTATATTGATCGGGTCGGCTACAGGCATTTTAGCGAGTGCCCCGGAAGGTTTTGATTCGGCCTTTGTATCTTCGATCATGGCTTCAATCTGTTTATCTTCGACCCGGGTCAGCAAGGGTTTGAATCGGTTGATTCGATGGTTTAACAACGGCTGTCCGGCATCATCCCATTGCAATGGCGGTATATTCAGGAACGACTCCACATTCTCGGCGGTTCTCGGCAATACGGGTTTCAGATAAATCATCAATAACCTGAAAAGATTGAGACCCTGGGTACAGATTGACTGTACCTGGCTGCGGGTATCCTCATTCTTTACCAGAACCCAGGGTTTTGCGGCGTCAATGTACTGGTTGGCCCGGTCAGAAAGAGCCATGACATCGCGTATTGCGCGACTGTAGCGACGACCCTCATAAGAGGTTGCGATTTTTTCTCCGGCTTCGACGAATTCCTCAAACATGGCTGTATCCGCCAGGGTATCGCTCAGCGTGGCGTCGAATATCCTGGTGATGAAACCGGCGCAACGACTGGCGATATTGACCAGCTTGCCGACCAGGTCCGAGTTCACCCGCATCTGGAAATCGGTCAGATTGAGGTCAATATCATCAATCGTATTGTCCAGCTTGCCAGCGTAGTAATATCGAAGGTATTCAGGGTTCAGGTGGTTGATATAGGTTTCAGCCATGATGAATGTTCCCCTGGATTTCGACATCTTCTGACCATTGACGGTCAAGAAGCCATGCACCCATACTCCACTCGGAGTGCGAAACCCGGCGCCGTGGAGTTCAGCCGGCCAGAACAGGGCATGGAAGCGTGCAATGTCCTTGCCGACGTAATGAATCAGCTCACATTCACTGTCCTTGCGGAAAAATTCATCAAAATCCAGGTTTTCCCGATCACACAGGTTCCTGAAACTCGCCAGATAGCCGATAGGCGCATCCAGCCAGACATAGAAGTACTTGTCTTTTTCACCCGGTATCTCGAACCCCCAATACGGGGCGTTACGTGAAATGTCCCATTCCAGCAATTCCTCCGAGAACAGTTCCATTTGTTTGTTGGCGATCTCTTTCTGGGTATGCCCCTGTTTGAACCATTCGATCATGAAATCCC
The DNA here is from genome assembly GCA_965116335.1 of Arenicellales bacterium. Lineage (GTDB taxonomy): Bacteria > Pseudomonadota > Gammaproteobacteria > Arenicellales > Poriferihabitantaceae. Next base: position 2,198,617 of record OZ220677.1, on the reverse strand, counting down.
TGAAGTCACCCAGCTTGAAAAACAGTTGTTCGGATTCACGCATTTGTGGTACAGCGCCGGACACAGCGGAGACCGGATTGATCAGATCCGAGGAGGAATAGGTGCTGCCGCAGGATTCGCAATTATCACCGTATTGATCTTCTGCGTGGCAGACCGGGCAGGTTCCCTTGACCAGCCGGTCGGGCAGGAACATTTGTTTTTCAGGATCATAAAGCTGCTGGATGGTTCTTCGATTGATATGCCCGTTTTCTTTCAACCGACTGTAAATCAACTCTGCGTAGTGCCGATTTTCCGGCGAATGAGTGGTGTAGTAGTTGTCGAATGAAATCAGAAAATCATCGAAATCACGTTTGTGCTCGACCCAGACCCGCTCAATCAATTCCTGCGGCGTGATGCCCTCCTCCTCCGCTTTCAGCATGATCGGTGTGCCATGTGCATCATCGGCACAGATAAAATGACAGCAATGACCGCGCATACGCTGGAACCGTGCCTGGATATCCGCCTGGATGTGTTCCAGAAGGTGGCCCAGGTGGATTTGACCATTGGCATACGGCAGCGCACAGGTGAGCATGATTTTTCTTGTACGGTGAGTGTCCTGGGATGTCGAGTGATGAGATGTCATGGCAACCTTTATAAAATCAGAAAAAATGCGTCAGGTGGTGGTCGTATTGAGATACAATTATTATATTTGATGTTGCCCTTGAACGGTTGGATTTAAACACCATCTTTACACTGTTCTGTGCCGACTCTGGAACCCGGCTACTGTCGGCAAAACGGTCGACCGGGCATTTACCAAACGGGTTATAACGCGATGACAGCAATCAGTAAGGAATCAGTTGAAACAATTCTCGAAGGGGTGATTGACCCTCATACCGGCAAGGGCCTGGTTTCCGGCAAGTCAGTTGATCGAATCGAAATAAACGGCGACTCTCTGGAAATTCACATTGTTCTCGGCTATCCGGCCAAAAGCTGGGAGCCGGAGTTGCAAAAACTGGTTGAAGAAGCTGTACCGGGAGCGGCCGTGACCGTCAGTTCCAATACGGTTTCCCATGAAGTACAGGAAGGGGTCAAGCCGCTCAAGAATGTGAAGAATATTATTGCGGTGGCATCTGGCAAGGGAGGAGTCGGGAAGTCAACCCTGTCCGTTAATCTGGCCCTGGCGTTATCTGCTGAAGGGGCCAGGGTGGGCATTCTGGATGCGGATATCTATGGTCCGAGCCAGCCCAGAATGCTGGGTGTGAGCGGGCAGCCGACCTCGAAGGACGGCAAGACGCTGGAACCGATGAACAGCTACCACTTGCAGGCTATGTCGATCGGTTTCCTGGTTGATGAGGAATCACCGATGATCTGGCGGGGGCCGATGGTTACCCAGGCACTGGAACAACTGCTGAATGATACCCAGTGGGATGATCTGGATTATCTGATTGTCGACATGCCGCCGGGAACAGGAGATACACAGCTGACTCTGGCGCAGAAAGTGCCGGTATCCGGTTCAGTCATTGTTACCACTCCGCAGGATATCGCGTTACTGGATGCCCGCAAGGCCTATAAAATGTTCGAGAAAGTGGACATTCCGGTTTTGGGTGTGGTGGAGAATATGAGCACGCATATCTGTTCCAGTTGTGGCCACGAAGAACATATATTCGGCAGTGGCGGCGGTAAAAGCATGGCAGAGCAATACGGCACGGATTATCTGGGTGATGTGCCACTGGACCGGCAGATTCGGGAAAACGCGGATGGCGGCAAACCCACCGTAGTTGCCGACCCGGACGGCCTGGTTGCCAGCAACTACCGGAAGATCGCGCGCAATACCGCCGCGAAATTAGCCATGCGTAAAAAGGATTTTACATCGAAATTCCCGAATATCGTTATTCAGCAGAACTAGCCGTGTCCATTAAGTCGGATAACTGGATTCGGCGGATGGCCCGGAGCCATCGGATGATTGAGCCGTTTGAGCCGGAACAGGTGCGTGAAGCAAACGGCAATAGACTCATATCCTACGGCACATCCAGTTATGGTTACGATATCCGGTGTTCTGACGAGTTCAAGATATTCACCAATATCAATTCGGCGATTGTCGACCCGAAGCAGTTTGACGAAAACAGCTTTGTCAACTTTACCGGGGATGTCTGTATTATCCCGCCCAATTCATTCGCGCTGGCCAGAACAGTGGAGTACTTCCGTATTCCGCGCAATGTGCTGACGGTTTGTCTGGGCAAGAGCACGTACGCACGCTGTGGAATTATCGTCAATGTAACCCCGTTCGAGCCGGAATGGGAAGGTTATGTGACGCTGGAGTGTTCGAATACCACTCCCCTGCCAGCGAAGATTTATGCCAATGAAGGCATCGCCCAGGTTCTGTTCTTCGAGTCCGATGAGATCTGTGAGACATCCTACGCAGACCGGGGAGGGAAATATCAGGGACAGACCGGAGTGACGCTGGCGAAAACCTGAGCCGGGAGTGGTCTGCGCCGCCGGTCAGCCGCTGTCGGTGAGTACTTGCTGGACGATCTTCATATAGTGGCTGAGGGCAGGCGTGACCGTTCCGGGAACCTTGCCGCCATCATCATATCGTCTGACCCGCAAGATAGCCGGCAAATGCGGGTTTTTTTCAAACTCCCGAATCTCCTCCAGATTCATCGGGCCACCCTGAAGTTCAAGAGTTTTCACGGAAGCATCGGACAACCCGGAAAAATAATCCGGTTCCACTGCACACAGATACCTTTTCGCCTCAACATGCCACCTGACTGGCTGTGTGACTTCCACAGGGAAGAATTTCTCCAGGATCGCCGCTCCCATTGACTCATGGCGATTATTGAGGCCGAGGTCGATATAATTTTCCGGGAATTCTCCGGTATAATGTCCAATATCGTGGAGCAGCGCGGCGGCGATTATAGCGTTTGATTCATCGGCGCGTTCCGCATTTTGAGCGGCCTGGAGCATGTGCCCGGACATCGTGACTTCCTCCCCCAGATAGGAGTCGGCACCTTTGCGCTCGAAAATATCGGTGAGAAACTCTACGATATTTCCACGGTTTAACGGGGCTGGTTGCATGGTGATTTTGCGGTTGCTTTTCCGGTAATGTGCGGCTGGTCATGATTTTTTGAGAGGCGCTTTTATATTAACATCAAACCAGCCATGATGCTCAATGACATACTGGATTGCGCCGGTCAATACGGGCTGGTCGCGCGCGGCGGCTTTATCGTTGCCGAGCGGGACGATGTGCCTGACATCGACGGCGATGCCGCGCAATCACTGATTTTGTTCGGCAACGCGGGTTCCTCCCTGTGGGAATGTTTCTCCGTGTCTGATGAGTATCTGGACGGAAACCCGCAACCGCTGGATCGCTGGAGCGAAAGAATCGGCAATCAAATTGCGGATTTGTTCGGCGGTCTGGCGTTGTTTCCGTTTGGCGGGCCACCGTATCGGCCGTTTCTGCAATGGGCTTCGCGAGCAGAAGCGTTGCGCTCTTCAAGACTTGGCATGCTGATTCATCCACAATACGGCCTTTGGCACGCCTATCGGTTCGCGCTCGCTTGCCCGACTGTGCCGGATGGCTTGGCCTGGGGCGAGGCCATGGTTGAGGTCAAGACGGAGCCGGATATATGCGCCCGGTGCCCGGATAAGCCTTGTTTGCATCATTGCCCGGTTGACGCATTTACCGGACAGGACTATGACGTCGAACGATGTTACGACTATCTGGACAGCGACCCGCGAAACTCATGTCTGGACCAGGGTTGTGCAGCCAGGCTGGCCTGCCCGGAGGGATTGCAGTTCCGCTATCAGCCGGAGCACGCCAGATTTCATATAACGGCTTTTTATTCCAGTATTGCGGCCCAAAAAAACCGATGGGGGGAGCGGACAGAAAGATGAGACACAAGCGGAGCCGAGTGACAGGCAAACCTCCGCTCAGACATCGGAACAGGGTACGTCGCAGTATCCTGTCGGTGGTATCGACACTGGCGCTGACTATGTTCACGATAGCGGGCGCATGGGGGGTAGACGCGAAGCGCGGGGCTGAACTCTACCAGCAATGCAAACGTTGCCATCAGGTCGGTCAGGGTGCCGAGCATCGGATCGGCCCGCATTTGAACGGAGTCTTCGGGCGCCAGGCCGGTTCGGTCGAGGGTTTTACCTATTCCCGTGCGCTCAGGGAGGCCGGGGCGAATGGCCTGGTCTGGACTGGACAGACACTGGATGCTTTTCTGTCAGGTCCAGCCACCGTGGTTCCGCAGTCACGCATGAGTTTCGATGGGTTGTCGGCAGCTGATGATCGAGCGAACCTGCTGGCCTGGCTGCGTATGTTCGAAGGCTCGCTGGATGATGTTCCCGAGGCGCAGCCCACCATGACAGCGGCCCAATACAGCCTCGACCCGGAGATTCTGTCGATCCAGGGAAACCCGCAATACGGCGCCTATCTGGCGAGTGAATGCACAACCTGCCACCGCAGCGACGGGGTAGATGCCGGGATTCCCTCCATCACAAGTTGGCCGGTGGATGATTTCGTGATAACCTTGCAGGCGTACAAGAACGGGAAGCGTGTCCATCCGGCCATGCAGATGATTGCTACCCGATTGTCTGATGAGGAAATTGCCTCATTAGCCGCGTATTTCCGGGATTTGAATAACCAACCGTAAATCCGTAGGGGGAAAATATGAAAATGAACAGAAGACAACTTCTTGCCTCGGCAGTCACTGTTTCGGCAGCGCTATCGGCACCGACGGTGCTGGGTCAGGCGCGGCCACGTGTAGTCGTGGTTGGCGGTGGTGCTGGCGGAGCGACAGCGGCACGCTATATCGCCAAGGATTCCCAGGGAGCGATTGACGTAACCCTGGTGGATTCATCCAAAGCCTATTATTCGTGTTTCTTCTCGAATCTCTATATCGGTGGCTTCCGTGACTTTGATTCGATCGGACACAGTTATGGTACTCTGGCGAGCACTTATGGCATCAATGTTATTCATGATTGGGCAGTGGGTGTCGACGCAAACGCCCGCACTGTTGCGCTCGCTGGCGGCGGCAGCCTTTCCTACGACCGGCTGGTGCTGTCACCGGGGATTGATTTCAAACCCGGGTCCGTGCCGGGTTGGGATCTGTCGGCGCAGAATCTGATGCCGCATGCCTACAAGGCCGGGTCGCAGACACAACTCCTGAGAGCGCAGGTCGAAGCGATGCCTGCGGGCGGCGTCTACTGCATGGTGCCGCCGACCAATCCGTATCGCTGTCCGCCGGGACCTTATGAGCGGATATCAATGGTCGCCCATGTACTGAAGCAAAAGAATCCAACGGCGAAAATCCTGATTGTGGATCCGAAGCAGAAGTTTTCCAAACAGGCTCTTTTCGAGGATGGGTGGAAGCGTTATTATCCCGGCATGGTCGAACGAATCTGGCCCGAATTTGGCGACCAGAAGATTGAGGTGCGGCCCGAATCAATGGAAGTGGTGATCAACGGTGAGGCCACCAAAGTGGATGTATGCAACGTGATTCCGGCCCAGAAGGCAGGTCATATCGCCGAAGTTGCAGGCATTACCAACGAGGCTGGCTGGGCACCCGTTATCCCGCACACGATGCAAAGCCGGATGGATGAAAACATCCATGTACTGGGGGATGCCTCACAACAGGGTGATATGCCCAAATCCGGCTTTTCCGCCAACAGTCAGGCCAAGGTTTGCGCCATGGCGATACGGGGCGCTCTGAGCGGGTCAGATGTCTTCCCGGCCCGGTTCGCCAATACCTGTTGGTCACTTATCGAGACCGATGACGGCGTCAAGGTCGGCGCCACCTACCAGGCGACGGACGAGAAAATCGCGAAAATAGACGGGTTCATATCACAGGTCGGTGAGACCGCCGAGGTACGCAAGGCGACTTACGAAGAGTCTCTTGGCTGGTATGAAGGTATTTCTGCTGACATGTTCGGCTGATCCGGTATAAAATCGGGCGCGGTCACCGGTCCCGCGCCCGATTATCGCAAGGCTGACCGTATCCGGGGTTGTTGGCATCGCCAAGCCCGATCCATATCTCATACTGGTTACTGTTATGGCCTATCAACTCGGGATTGATACTGGAGGCACCTATACGGATGCAGTGGTCGTCGATGAAAATCAGACTGTACTGGCAAGGAACAAAAGCCTGACCACCCGTTTCGATCTGACCATCGGCATCGGCAATGCGATTTCCAATTTGCCACCATCCTGTATTGCAAAGGTCAATCTGGTTGCGCTTTCCACCACTTTATCTACCAATTCGGTGGTTGAGGGACGTGGTGCGCCGGTCGGAATCCTGTTGCCAGGCTACAACCAGGCTCAGGTAGACAAAAGCGGATTGACCGAGATCGTGGAGCGGGATCTGATTTCCCTGATTGACGGCGGTCATGACGCGATCGGTGAGGAATTGAAGCCGCTCGATATTGAACGGGCCAGGGACAGGATTATGCAACAAAACGACCGGGTTTCTGCATTCGCGATATCCGGTATGTTCGGAACCCGCAACCCTACTCATGAAAAACAGCTTCGCGATCTGGTCCATGAGTTGACCGACAAACCCGCGGCCTGCGGGCATGAGCTGGCTTCCAGTCTGGGCGCTCCGAGAAGAGCGCTGACCACGGCCTTGAACGCCCGCATGATCCTGTACATCCAGTTGCTGATTGATTCTGTGGAAACCATACTGAACGAGAAGGGAATTGAAGCACCATTGATGATTGTGAAAGGAGACGGTTCGCTGGTCAACGCGCATACCGCCCGCCTGCAACCGGTTGCTACCGTCCTTTCCGGGCCTGCGGCCAGTGTGATCGGCTCCTGTGCTCTGAGCGGGCAGAAAAACGCCATCGTTGTCGATATGGGCGGAACCACTACCGACATCTCCATTGTCACCGATGGTCAACCGGAATTGTGTGAAGACGGCGCCCGCATCGGCAGCTGGCAGCCAATGGTTGAGGCTATTCGGGTGTTTTCGATTGGTCTGGGTGGTGATAGCGAGCTCGGCTTCAGATCCGGGCTGAATATCTCCAGGCGAAGGGTTGTACCGATGAGCCTGCTGGCGCACCAGTTCCCGGCGGTCATGCCAGCCATTCGGCGGCAGGAAAGTGGCTCACCCAGCCCGCGAAACAACAAATTCGCATTGCCCCTGCAAAGAAATGAGGCGCTGCTACGACAGTTGAGTGAAATCGAGCAACAAACCTGGGAGAGATTACAGCAGGGACCGATTGAACTGGAGACACTGATCAACGACAACCGCAGTATGCTTCGGGCGGTTGCCAGAATGGAGCGCATGGGACTGGTGATTTACAGTGGATTTACTCCGTCGGACGCAACCCATGTGCTCGGCATGAGCGATCACTGGAATAGTGAGGCTGCCCAACTCGGCGCGAAAATATGGGCCAGGCAGATGCGTCATTTGTACGGATATGGCAGCTGGCAGGACGGCGATGCGGTATCGCCTTGTCAGGAAGTGTTTCATCTGGTGACCAGTAAAATCAGCCAGAAACTGATCGAGGCAGGTCTCAACCAGCATGGCAAGCTGGCAGAGTCACAATCACAAAACCTGACTCGGTTGCTGGCCGATATTGTACTTGGGCAAGGTCGCTCCGGCGAAGTGAATCCGCTGTTCAAACTGGAGTTTTCAAAGGATTATCCGATTGTTGCCGTGGGTGGGTCGGCAGCTGATTATTTCCCGGATGTGGCGAAAAAGCTCGATGTTTCCCTCAATTTACCGGAAAATGCCGAGACCGCAAATGCCATCGGCGCGGTGCTTGGCGCCGTCGTGCAGATCGCCCATGTGACCGTGGCCCAGCCTCAGTTTGGTGTGTTTTATCTGTTCCACAAGGATCAACCGATTCGGTTCGAGAAACTCGAACCGGCTATCGAGGAAGCCACCAGAATCGCCAGGCAGGAAGCATCCTCAATGGCTATAGCGGCAGGCGCAGTTTCGGTCGAAACCAGAATCCGGCAGGACGCGAATCACGTCCAACATGATATTGACGGCGAACTGTTCGTCAGTACCCGCATCACAGCCATCGCCTCCGGTCGCCCGAATTGCCTGATGCAGTAATTTCGGGTACTGATCCGGTATACTCACGCATATCCTGTAAACAATCGGAGTTTCACTCATGAGCAAGCCGGTGAATATAACCGTATTTCGTTGGGCGGGTGCCTGGGGACCATTCAAGGTCAATATTCCCTGTGGAGAATGTTCCCTGACCAAAGATATTATTCAGGACTGTATTGATTCCGATTTAAGCGAGATCAATGTAGTGCTTGAAATGCGCGACTGGCTCAGTGAGTGGTGGAAACCTCTGCCCAAAGGCGGCTGGCACGCCCCGATTGTGCTGGTTGATGGCAAACTGGTTTCCCAGGGCGCGGCGCTTAACCGGGGAGTATTGACTCAGGCCGTGATTGAACGTGCCGTCGGCAATACCCCGATACAGGGCAATCATGTCTTCGGCAAGGCCACCTGCCCGCATTGCGTTCGCGCCAAGCAATACCTGGAACAGGCGCAACTTGAATATGAGTACCATGACGTGGTCAAGGACCCCCGCTCACTGTATGAAATGCTGGCCAGAGTAAAGCCCATCATCGGTCCTAAAACCCCGGTCACCGTGCCACAAATATGGATCGACGGTCAGTACACAGGGGGTGCCAGCGAACTGAAACAGATTCTCAATTTGCCAGAGGTCGAGCCGAATCCGGATCGCGGGCAATGCTCGCTTTCTCCAGACCGCTGATCCACCAACAGGCGCGGAGGTTTCAGACCGCAAGTGGTTAGATCTGGATATATTCCCTTTTGTACGGGACGGATCTATGTTACCTCTACCGATTCGACCTGATGGAACCGAAACCGAAACCACTGCCTACCGCTCCCCGACACAAAGCTTACGATGTGGTGATCATAGGAGGTGCCGTGATTGGCTCGTCCGTGGCTTGGTTTCTATCGGCAAACCGGGATTTCAATGGCAGGGTTCTGGTTGTGGAAAAGGACCCGACCTATCAGTGGTGCTCGACTTCACATACCAACAGTTGCATCCGCCAGCAGTTCTCGAACGAAATCAATATTCGGATTGCGCAGTTCGGAGTCCGGTTCCTGAAGTCCTTCCGGGAAAATCTCGGCGGCGACCCGGAAATACCGGAAATCAGATTGCAGAGTTTCGGCTATCTGTTGCTGGCTGACAACGAGAAATCGGCGCAGATTCTACGCGAGAACCAGGCTTTGCAGGCTTCCTGTGGAGCCGGGACAAAAATCATGTCTCCTGACCAGATAGCAGAAGAATACCCGTTCTACAATCTGGATGACATCATTCTCGGCAGCCATAATCTGCAGGACGAAGGCTATTTCGACGGCAGCACCATGTTTGACTGGTGGCGCCGCAAGGCGCGTGAAAATGATGTCGAATACATTACCAATGAAGTAGTCAGTATTACCCGAACTGGCAACCGGATTGAAAACGTCATGCTGAAATCAGGCACCCGTGTCAGTGCAGGCATGACCGTGAACGCATCCGGGCCGCGCGCCGCGGTTACCGCGAAAATGGCGAACATTGATTTGCCGGTCGAAGCCAGACGCCGCTATACTTTCATCTTCGATACACAAACCCCTTTGCCATGCGACCTGCCACTAACCGTAGACCCGTCCGGGGTACACGTCAGAACAGACGGACGCTATTATATGTGTGGCTGCCCCCCGGACGAAGACCGGGCAGTCGCGTTTGATGATTTTGCAGTAGATCATTCAATATGGGAAGAAAAACTCTGGCCTGCCCTGGCCGCCCGCATTCCGGCTTTCGAATCAATCAAGGTACTCAATTCATGGGTGGGTCATTACGCCTTCAATACACTGGATCAAAACGCCATCATCGGGCCACACCCGGAAGTGGATAATTTTATCTTCGTCAATGGCTTCTCCGGTCATGGCCTCCAACAATCCCCGGCAATGGGGCGTGGGGCCTCTGAGATGATTACCTACGGCGAATACCGGGAACTCGACCTGACCGATCTGGGTTACCAGCGAGTGCTGGACAATCAACCATTCCTCGAAAAAGCGGTGATCTGAACCCCGACGCACCGCCTACAGCGCGTCTCCATTCAGCTCTCCGGTACGAATTCGCACCGCCTTGCCCAGGTCGTAGACGAAAATCTTGCCGTCTCCGAGTTTGCCGGTTTGCGCGGCGCCGACAATAGCCTCAACTACCTTATCCTCTATCGAATCCTCGACCGCCACTTCCAGCTTCACTTTCGGCACAAAATCCACAATATATTCGGCTCCCCGGTATAGTTCGGTATGCCCTTTCTGTCTTCCGAACCCTTTGAGTTCTGTCACGGTCATGCCTTGCACACCGACCTCGGACAGGGCATCCCGGACTTCATCGAGCTTGAATGGCTTGATAATTGCGGTGATCAGTTTCATGGTTGCACACTCGTCCTGCTGGTTCGAAATGGCATGATACCATACTCCTGTACTGCTGACCGTTGCTTTGCTGCAAAAAACATAGCGTTTTCCAATCCAGAGATGAGCCTGAGCGTGTTGTCTATTGTGATTACATTGCTAGACATTGAGAGAGTTTTTCAGGCGGCGTAATTTTGGGAATTGTTAAAAGATTGGAATAGTGTATTGCGTGCTTCGTTGAGTCTTTTTGCGGCTTCATTATCGCTGTATTGGTGAGCGAAGTCATCCAGTTTTTTGAAGGTTACTCCCGGTTTGAGATATTGTTGTGCATTGGGTAAGGAGCGGAGTTTTTCGTAAGGAGTCTGAATGAGTGAGTGCGGGTATTTACGGATTCGTTTTCCTTTTTGGTTGATTTCTTCCTTTGCGAACAGGCAGGGTCTGTGGTAGTTGAGGTAGGGAGTGAGTACATGAACCAGGAAGTCATTGACGGGTTGAGCGAAGTGCTGTGAGATGTGTTCGTATCCCAGATGCTTACGGATGACGGAACCATTTTTGCCTTCGACCAGGGCATTGTCATTACTCTGTCTGGGTCGTGATTTGGTTTGTTCGATATGGAGTTTTTGCAATAGTTTGGCGACTGTGTGATTGATATACTCTGAACCGTTATCGGAATGGAATCCCAGGAGAGTGAAGGGGAAGGCTTGGAGTAATTCATGCAGGGCCGGGATGAGATAGCTTTCAGAGATTCTCTGCACACTGACTATGGCCTGCATCTGGGTGACTTCATCGACGGCATTGATGTGATACAACCCCTTGATGCCGTCCTGGTCGCCCTGATGTACGGTATCGACGCGCAAGAAGCCGGGTCGGCCATTGGGTCTGGGTATTCGTCTGACTCCGATTTTTGCTGGAGTAGGTCGGGTTTTCTGGAAGTGTCGTCGTTTGCGCTGGTAGGCATCCGAGTGTCGCAGGTTATAGAGGTGGCCGTTGGAGATTGTAGCCAGTCGCGCGTATCGGGTATCGCCGAATACCAGAAAGGCGCGTTCGCACAGTTTTCGGGTAGCGGGTCCGGACAGGTTGCCGTGCAGGGTATCGGTTTGAACCAACAAAGCGACATCTGCTGACGTATAGCGCTGGGAGAAAGCGTTAGCGGGTCTTCCCCGACGATCCTGGATACATCCACTGTCGCGATACTGTCGGATCAACCGGGTGACCTGTGCGCGGGACAAGCCACTGACCTTTTCCAGATAGGTCTTGACGATCCCCCGGTCGGTCTTGTTGAGCAAGGAATACCGTACCTGCCGCAAGCTGTCACAGAGCCATCGGTAGGTTTGTTTGCGGGATTGGGGTTCAAAATCAAAAGTGGTGGCTCCGTCCAGAAAGGAACGAATCTCCTCCACCGTCTGTAAACGCTGGCTGTGTAATTTCACGATCATCCTCCGATGATCCCAAAATCAACGCCGAAAGGCTCATCTCCCGATGGAAATACAGATCATCCTTCAGGCTCATCTTCCATTGGACAACTCTAACATTTGCGTGTAACAAGGATTTTGTGCATAATTCAGATCCTTGTACACGTGGCTGCGAACAGCCATAGTGATTTTTCTATAACTTAAACGTAAATCAGGAGTGAGTCATGATTCAATCTGCGCAAGACATGCAAACGCAGCTGATGACGAAAGCAGCACAAGATGCCGAGTTCCGCAGACAGTTGCTCGCGGACCCGAAGTCTACAATCGGCAATGAGTTCGGTATTGAGGTTCCTGATAATCTCAATATACAGGTGCACGATAGCGACCTGCAGAATTTGCATCTCGCATTACCGCCTGTTAATGAACTGAGCGAGGAACAACTCGAAGCAATCTCCGCCGGACTTTGCTGCTGCGGCATCTAAAGCCGGAAGCGAAATTGTTCCAGACTACACGGTCTCCGTGTATGGGGTGGGCAGTTTCTGTAAGACTTTCTTTCAGGTAAGCAGGATTCTGCCTCACCCGACACTGGGGGCGTTTGTCTGGTTGCTCAGGCCGGACTCCTTCGATCCCCCCGCGAGTCCGGTTATCTTTGATCCATGGGCTTAACCATGGTAGACAAGACCGACCCCCCCCCTCGTTCCTTCGAGTCCCTGTTCTCACAGTGGGTTATTACCAACCGCTGGCTTGTCGTTGCCATAACCCTGATTGTGGTTGTGGTGTCGGCTTACGGTGTCGGATTCCTTACACTCTCTACAAATTACCGTATCTTCTTCGATTCGGATAATCCCCAGTTGCTGGCGCTCGAATCTCTCGAGAGCGCCTACGGCAAGAGTGATAATGTGCTTTTTGTGATCGAGCCGGACGATGGCGATGCGTTGTCCGAGCAAGCTCTGATAGCTACGACATGGCTCACTGAACAGGCATGGCAGACGCCATACTCAACGCGGGTTGACTCGATCACGAACTTCCAGCATACCACCGCCGATGGCGATGAACTGTCGGTCCGCGACCTGGTTGATCCGACCCTGCTGAACGATGAAAAGGAGCGATTACGAATACGCACAGTCGCCCTGACAGACCCCAGACTCGCTGGCAAACTGCTGTCCAGCGATGGCAGTATCAGCGTGCTCCTCGTTACCGTGTCATTGCCACAAGAGAATCAGACGGCCACCACTACCGAGATTGCACAATTCGCGTACGATCTCGCCACTCAGGCAAAAACCGAATTCCCGGGTATTGATCTTCGTGTAGTCGGCACCGTGATCATCAATCATGTTTTTGCAGAAGCGTCGATAACCAGCCAGAAGATATTCCTGCCGACAAGTCTGGCAATCATGGCATTGGCGCTCGTGATTCTGACCCGAAGGCTGTCGGGTGTACTGGCAACCGGACTGGTCATGGTTCTGTCTGTGGTGGTTTCGCTGGGGCTGGGAGGTTGGGCCGGGCTGCCATTTTCTCCACCTGTAGCACCAGCGCCTACTATCGTATTGATGATCGTTGTCGCCAATAGCGTACATCTGCTGGCTACCCTGCAACAACGCCTGCAGGCCGGAGACCCGAAACACGTGGCAATCAGGGAGTCCATCCGCATCAACCTGTCTCCGGTCTTTCTCGCCAGCCTGACCACAACGCTCGGTTTTCTGGCGATGAATTTTGCCGAGGCGCCCCCCCATCGCCATCTCGGCTCGTTTGTCGCATTTGGCATCGTCGCTTCGTTCATTTTTTCAGTCACATTCCTGCCCGCCCTGCTCTCGTTATTGCCCATGCGAACGTCAACATCGGCAGCGCCGGCAACAACGCCGGAACACGACCCTCTGATGAGCAGGATCTCGGTGTTTGTCATCCAGTACCGAAAAATCCTGCTGTACGGCTCGACAACCGTTGTATTGGTGTTTGCAGCCATCATCCCGCGTAACGAGCTGAACGATGTGCTGGTACACTTTTTTGATGAAAGCACCGAATTTCGACAGGATGTAGATTTCCTGGACAAACGCCTGAGCGGGAATACCGTGATTGAGTACTCTCTGGTTTCACCACAGAGCATAGCGGATCCGGCATTTCTACAGGATGTATCCGCTTTTGCCGAGTGGTATCAGACACAGCCTGAAGTACGGCATGTCTCGGCCATTACCGACACATTCCGCAAGATCAACCAGGGTATGCATGGTGATGACGCGAACGCTTATCGACTCCCCGAAAGCCGGGAGCTCGCGTCCCAATACCTGTTGCTCTACGAGCTCTCACTTCCCTTCGGCCTTGATCTGACCAATCAGATCAGCGCTGACAAATCGTCCACGCGCATGACCGTGACCGCCGCTACTCTGTCTTCAAAGGAATTGCTGGCGCTGGACACAAGGGCGCAGCAATGGCTGACCAATAATGTGACGCACATCGTTCGCGCCGACAGCTCGGGACCTGCGTTGTTGTTCGCACATATCGGCCAACGCAGCATAAAGTCAATGTTGCTCGGAACGATCATTGTACTGTCCGGCATTTCTATTGTTCTTCTGATAGCCTTCCGGTCGATTCGCATGGGGCTTGTCAGTCTCGTGCCCAACTTTGTGCCTGTCGTGGTCGGCTTCGGCATCTGGGGCCTGACGGTGGCAGAAATTGGCTCTTCGCTGTCTGTAGTGGTAGCCATGACAATCGGCATCGTGGTAGACGACACAGTACACTTTCTCAGTAAATACCAGCGTGCGCGACGTGAGTTCGGCTATACCCCGGAACAGGCCGTGAGTTCGGCTTTTCAGACCGTCGGGCGAGCGATCTTTACCACTACAATCGTGCTGGTGGCAGGATTTCTGGTGCTGCTGCTGTCGCCGTTTATCCCCACAGCCCAGGTCGGGTTACTCACTGCACTGATCATCGGATTTGCGCTGGTCTTTGACTTTGTGTTGCTGCCGCCTCTGCTGATGGCTATCGAAAAACCCGAACAACCTGACCGAACAACCCATCCAGCACAATCGACCACTTCCGGCTGACTACAGGAAATCGTAATTATGAATGATACTGTTCCCCAGGCTTCACTGCCCGAGTATTACGCGGCGCTCACCGATCTCGCCATCAAACACCCGGCGAATCTGCTGGCAATCCACTACGGACTCTGGGGGCCAGATACCACCACGGACAAGGAAGCCTTGCTGAGAGCCAATCAGACTCTGGTGCGCGGCTATCAGCCGACTCCTGGCCAGCATGTGCTGGATGCCGGTTGCGGGGTTGGTGGCACTGTGATCTGGCTGGCTCAGGAATATGACGTACAGGTAGTGGGCCTGACCAACTGCGAATCGCATGTCGCGCTGGCAACTGAGCAGGCCAGGGAAAGAGGAGTCGGTGACCGCGCCTTGTTTCACTATGGCGACTTCATGCAGATGCCTTTTGAGGAGAATTACTTTGATGCCGTACTCAACCACGAAACCTACTGTTATGCTCCAGACAAGCCAGCCTATCTCAAAGAGGTATACCGGGTGCTGAAGGCTGGCGGGCGCTGGCAAGCGCTGGACGGATTTTTGACAGACAAGGAATTATCCGAACGTGACCACACAATCCATGCCGACATGCAGCGAGGCTGGCACACTGAGCCGCTTCAGCCCTGGCGCGATGTGATCGCCACATGCGAAGCGACAGGATTTGAAAACATCAGCGATCAAAACCTTGATATGGAGGTAATTCCAGCAGCCGAGCGCCTGGAAAAGATGTGGGTTCTGTTTGGGGATATGTTCAACTTGCCCGGTGGGCTGGACAAGACCTGGGCACACAAGGATTTCAGGCAGGGAGTTCGCAGCTACCTGGAAGGACTGAAATCAGGCCTGTTCAACTACCGACTGATTTCTGCAATCAAACCGGGATCAGGCCAACCAGCGCATGAACCTGAGCATGGCGGTTCCCCAGATGCGGAATGATGATATAATTTTCAGCGTTATTATTAAGGTATCGGTGAGTAATGATGACCACAACAGCAACCATTTCATCGGAGCGGGAGATTTCACTTTCTGCGTGGAACGCGCTCCCGCATTTTTTACCGATTGCGGTCTTTCCCCTGATTTTCTCTGCCGCAATATACGGCGGCTGGTGGATTTTGGCTCCATTTCTTTTTTTCATGAGTGTAGGGCCACTGGACCTTGCATTCGGTGCCGACGGGCGTAATGCAGACCCGAAAACAACACCCGAGCATCGCCTGATCTGGTATAACCTGTCGGTCTGGTTATGGGCGTTGCTCTGGCCAGTCACATTGGTGTTCACACTCTGGCAAATCTTCATGGTCGGACATCTGTCTGTCTGGGAAGGCGCCCTGCTGGCTCTTGTGCTGGCGATAGAAGGCCAGGGCGTATTCATTGTCGGACACGAACTGATCCATCGACGCTCGGCGTGGGAGCGACATGCAGGCATCTTCCTGCTCTCCTCTGTTTCGTATCCGCACTATGCTACCGAGCATTTCCATATTCATCACGTCTGGGTCGGCACTCCCAGAGACGTAGGCTCAGCCCCCCGGGGACAGAGTTTCTGGCAGTATTTTCCGCGTGAGTTAGCCAGCAATCTTGTCGGCGCCTGGAACGTGTGCCGCAAACGCATGGCAAACCGTCAACTGCCAGCCTGGAGCTTTAACAATCCTTTCTGGGTCTATGGTGCACAAACCCTGCTCTGGTACACGTTTGTCTGTTGGGTTGGCGGATGGTGGGCTGGCCTGATCTTCATGGTTTTGTGCCTCGGCATCGTCTTCTCAATGAAGATCAGCAACTATATCCAGCATTATGGCCTGCGCCGGATTCGCCTGCCCAACGGCCGTTTTGAAAGAGCCGGGCTGCGGCATTCATGGGGCGCCGATTACAAGTTCAGCAACTGGATGTTTTTCAATATGCAGCGTCATCCCGACCACCATGTCTCGGCAGGCCGGCGTTATCCATTGCTACAACATCATGGAGCGGATCAATCTCCCCAACTGCCGGGAAGCTATGGCTCTATGTTCGGTCTGGCTCTGCGCCCGAAACGCTGGTTTGAGACGATGGATCCACTGGTTGATCAATGGCGCGCGTATTTCTACCCGCAAATCAAGAACTGGGAGGCTTATGACAGCCCGGTTTCTATAGCGCGACCGGAGGCATTCGATGAAATAGTCGAAATCTACAATGATGCGCCTCACCTGGTCAGCGCCATAGAGCAAAACCCGGAACTGTTGGACAATCTGCATGATCCGGAATTTACCAATCTCCAGATTCCGGATGGAATCAGCCCCGACCCGGAGTTTGAATTACTGGCCCGGCGCGGTCTGGCGCGTGTCTACTGGACGCATGAATTCGGTGTTGCGCAAATGCTGGAGCAGATCGGAGAAATTCCGGTACAGGATGCGATGGATGCCGCCGAGATTGTACGTAACTGGTCAAACGGCAAGGTGTTCCAGATCAGTATGCACACGGTACGTGGCAGCCTGTCACCAGACGAAGCCGGAATTGCGCTGGCTAATGTCGCACAAGCCTCCATTACTGCGGTTCTTAATGCTGCCGTCGAAGATGATGCCGACCGCCACTGGCAGTCAGACGAATATCAGTCGAATCAAAGCGGCGGGGTGGCCGCTATCGCTCTTGGTGACCTGGCCAGCCGGGAGGTTAAGCTGGATACTTCGCTGGAAATTCTAGTCGTCTATGAGGACAGTCCGACTCGCAACCATCAGGCTCTGTGCGTCTGTTTCCAGGATGCACTGGTCAAATTAACGGACTCCAATCTGCTGTTCGAGCCGCTCGACACAAACCGGAAAGACGCTGCCGTGTATTCGATCGCTGATCTGCCGCAATATACGCCGCCCGGCGAACCACCTGTGGCGCGTTGCATTTTCACCAGTGGCGCCCCCGGAATCAGCCAAAAGATCGATACCCATATCGGAAAATGGATGAGTGCAAGCGCTTGAAAACACTGACAACCGATTGCACTTCGCCGCAACACCCGCTTCTGGCGCCGCACCTTGAGTTCCGCCTGATCGGAGACGGACAGACGCTGCTGGTCTCTGAAACATTCAATACACTGTTGCATGGGCAGCTGTATGCGGATCTGTTGCCACTGCTGGATGGCTGTCGCACGCAAGACCATATCATCGAGGCGCTGGATGGAGTGCACCCGGCCACAGAGATACGCACTGCGCTTGCTGGAATGCACACCAAAGGCTACCTCATTTCAGGTGATTACACAATGGAGCCGGGTAAAGCGGCATTCTGGTCCTCGTTAGGCGCTCCTCCCGCTGTGGTTGAGGAACGGCTGGCCGCTGCCAGAGTAGCGCTGCATGGTGACGAGGGCCAGCTCGCCAGATGGCTTGGAATTCTGGGGGTTCACGTTGCCACCGACTCCGACCAGCCGAGCCTGTCCGTGTTTGTCTGCGCCAGCTACCTGGATCAGGAGTATGATGCCGTCAATCAGCGTTACCTGGGCTCAGGGCGGCCCTGGATGCTGGCTCGACCGAAGGGCATACAACCTCTTTTCGGCCCGGTCTTTCGACCGGCCCAGGAAGGACCGTGCCGAACCTGTCTGTGCCATCGCCTGGCCAACCACCAGGAGGTTCATTCCTTTCTGAGAAACCATGGTGGTGAGGCAGCCGCCTTTCGCCCCAACATAGCCGAACCCGCGATTCTGGATGTCGTCTACGGGATCATGGCTACCGAAATCACCAAATGGCTGGCGCTTGGAGATGCGGCCCCACTCCATGAACAGGCGATCTCACTGGATGTCGCCAGCATGAAAAGCGAGTATCACCGGGTCACTCGCCGACCACAGTGCACCACTTGTGGAAACGAGGCGCTGCATAGAGCGGAGCGACCGGCAGCAGCCATGCGATTGCAGTCAAACCCGAAAAAGTCAAGCAACAGCGGGGGCGAGCGCACACAGTCACCGGCACAGACTCTGGCCCGCTATCAACATCTGGTCAGTCCGGTGAGTGGAATCGTCACATGGGTTGCCAGAACTACCCCGGAGACGGACTCCTGGCTGCATGTTCACTGGGCCGGGAGCAATCTCGCATTGCGAATCAAGAGCCTGAGCACACTGCGGCGCAGCTTGCGAAGCAAGAGCGCCGGCAAGGGAAGCACGGCGGAACAGTCCAGAGTGAGCGCCTTATGTGAGGCGATTGAGCGTTATTCCGGAGTCTTCCATGGTGATGAGATTCGCCGGCGGGCGCGGTTTGCAGATTTCCCGCTAACCGGCAACCAACCGGCCATCGCGCCGAACGATGTCCAGCTGTTCAGCGACTGGCAACTCGACCATGCACAGGAAATCAACGCCCGCGGTCACCCTTATAATATAGTCCCTTGCCGATTCGACCCGGAAAAAGAGCTGGACTGGTCTCCGGTGTGGTCGTTCACAACAGAGCGGCATTGCTGGTTACCGACATTCATGCTCTATGGCGCCACTCCGGAACAACGCAAAGACTCAGGGCTGTGCGCTGACTCCAATGGCTGCGCCGCTGGCAACACACTTGAAGAGGCTGTTTTGCAGGGTTTTTTCGAGTTGGTTGAGCGCGATGCCTTTGCAATCTGGTGGTATAATCAATTGCAACGGCCCGCTGTGGACCTCGCCAGCTTCGGCGACGATTATCTGGCATCCGCTACCAGCTATTACCACAAACATCATCGTGATATATGGGTACTGGATTTGACCTCGGATCTCGGCATTCCGGCTTTTGTCGCCCTGTCACGCCGCACTGATCAGGAAGCAGAAGACATTATCTATGGCTCGGGCGCTCATATTGATCCACATATTGCGGTCTTGCGCGCCGTGTGCGAGATGAACCAGTGCCTGACCTGGGTTCCTCACCCGGACAAACCATCTTCCCGCTACGTGGTGGATGATCCGATGTGCCTGCGATGGTGGAAACACGGCAAGCTGGCGGAACATCCCTACCTGGCTCCGGCAGCAGATAAGCGACCACGCCGTAAAGCGGACTATACCGTTGTGCGCCATGAGGACCTGAAAGAGGATGTCGAGTATTGTCGCGCTCTGGTTGAAGCCAGAGGCATGGAGTTTCTGGCGCTTGACCAGTCGCGTCCCGATGTCGGCATGCCGGTGGTGCGCGTAATCGTACCCGGCCTGCGGCACTTCTGGGAGCGTTTCGCGCCAGGACGCCTGTTCGACGTGCCGGTAGAGATGGAGTGGAAGAAATATGCTACGCGAGAGAGAAACCTGAACCCGGAACCTGTCATTGCCTGAAAATCAACCCTATCTTGATCTGGACAAGAAACTGGCCGCTGCCGAGAACCAGATGAGCCAGGAAGCAGCCTCTTTTTCCGAGACGCTTTCTCAGCTCACAGGCTATATTCCCCCTGACCTGATTGGTGGACAGGGCTGGACACGACTGCTGGAACGCGCCCGCGAGATTCCTCCGACAGTGGCCGCATTTCCGTTCGGCTTTGAAATACCAATGAGTGAACACGAACCGACAGCGGATCTTGGCATCTCGATAATCGGCAATACCCGCTCCGCCGCATTTTTCGAGCGCCAGGGTCGCTCCATGGATGCGACTGCGTCTGCGGCTGGACTCACCGGATTACTGACCGAGACCCGCTCCACCGACTCTGCCGTCCGCCAGATCGTGGGGCACAAAATGATGATGGAATACGACATCGCATCGGCGCCGGATGGTAAAAACCCGGCTCCCGGAGTTTTTGTGCGCCCCACTGAACAGCTGATCACCGGCAACAACCAGCAAACCGACGCCCTCGCCACTGTGCTGAATGCAATCGTTGCGGCCGCCGGATGGAATCCGGATTGTGAAGAACATACGTCTGTCATGCGCGTATATCAGGCTATGGCAAGCAATAACCGTATCGACTCCTTTGGCGTCTTTCCGTCACGCAAGAGAATGGTGCGGCTCGCTGTAACCGGCTTCCAGACTCCCTCTGATATACTCGCTTTTCTGGAGCGCGCCGGTTGGCCCGGGCAGCCTGAGGCGTTGGCTGATCCGGTTATAATGCGCTTTTTCGAGAGTGATGCGCTGGTCGATATGGGTGCCCATATTGACGTAAACTCTGACGGTCCGGGGACAACACTCGGCTTGAGTTTTATGGCAAAAAAAAGAATGGCGAACGATCCACAGTACTGGATAGACAGTCCGCGCCAATGGGCCGCACTCATGGACTGTCTGCATGGATCGGACCTTGTCGTTCCAGAGAAACTGAACGCGCTGAACAACTGGCCGTCGAATCCCGAACCACTGATCGGTAAATCTGGTATCATGATCCTGATGCGTGGCATTCATCACATCAAGATCACTCTGTGCAATGATCGGGCAGATGCAGTCAAGGCTTATATCTATTGCCTGATGTGCCCCTGGTCGAATGAATACAAAACCCTGGAATCATAGCCCGTGTTTAATAGTCCATTTCGTGAAGAAGCCGCCTCCAACCGAAGCGAGCGACAGCAACTTGACCATTTATTATGGGTCACCGCACCACACGAGCGCATCCTGCTTGCCAGCGCTGGCATCATTCTGGCCGCATTCATTTTGTGGGTCGTCTTTGGCAGCATCACCCGTAGCGTGATTCTGGACGGAGTCCTGATTCAGCCCGGCTTGCGACATGAAGTGACCGCACTGGAACCGGGGCATCTGCTGGAATTCAAGGCCGCTCCCGGAGACCCTGTCGCATCCGGTGAGCCGATCGCCAGCCAAACGGTTCCAGAACTGGAACGGGAACTCTCGCGGCTGCAGGAACGTACAGACCGGTTGACAACTGAAGTCCGACAGAGCACTCGACAAGACGATGCGACATACTCACTTCTGGATGCAGCCCATAGCGCGCTACTCCAGTTAGAGACCAGCCGCGACACACGCTCTTCGATCGTCAGTCACCACGATGGTGAAATCATGGCTCTGTATGCCAACCCCGGCGACTATGTTTCAACCGGCTCCGTGATCGCGCAGATCCGTACCGGGGGAAATCGCCCCCCCCGAGCCGTGCTGCATATCACATCGGACATGGCGCAATATATAAAACCCGGTATGTCGGCGAATGTCGAGATTACCATGCCTGACGGCGCCCTGTCCCGTGTGCCGGGCGAGGTCATTTCCCGAACTGCCGGCGCTTACCCTCTCTGGCTTGCCACATTGCTGCATATTCCAGCCGGGCACGGACATCGTGTAGATGTAGAACTCGATCAGACACCCGCTATCCTGACATCGGATGGTATGCCTTGTCGTGTTCACATCAACCTCGGCAAAAGCGCTCCGATCAAAATTCTGACCACTCAACATCTGTGAATGTTCTGGAATAAGAAAGCAGAGACTGCCAAGCCTTCAGGACAGTCCACCGCCAAGCGCATGAATCAGCGCGTGACTACGCCATTGCTGTTACAAATGCACGCGACCGAGTGCGGTGCCGCCTGTCTTGGCAGCATACTCGCCTGGTTTGGTCTGTGGATACCGCTCACTGAATTACGCAGCCGATGCGAAATCAGTCGAGACGGCTCCAGCGCTGCCGGTATCTTGCGAGCCGCCCGCTATTACGGGCTGGAATGTACCGGGCGCAGTGTCTCGATAGATGCTCTCAAGGAAATGTCATTGCCACTGGTTTTGTTCTGGGAGTTCAATCACTTCGTGATTCTGGAAGGCTTTTCCCGCGACCGTTTTTTTCTGAATGACCCATCCACAGGTCGCCGTATACTTTCTGATGAAGAGTTTAGCAGGAGCTTTACCGGAGTGGCGCTGGAGTTTCGAACCGGACCGAAATTCCAGCCGGGAGGCAATCGACCCAATATCCTGAAACAGGTGCCACTCTGGCTCGGTGGAACAAAGGCAGCGCTGGCCTGCACCGTGTTATGCGGTGTCATGCTGTCCGCTCTGGCGCTGGTAACGCCAGCATTGCTGGCTGTTTTCGTGGATCGGGTGTCGGCTGGCGCCCCCCCCTGGGGCGGACTCATAGCCAGCGCCATGATCGCTACCGCGATACTGTGCTATGCACTGACTCTGCTCAGGCAAAGATGGCTGGAGCGACTGGCGGTGCGAGTATCAGTGATTGCCGGAAACCGCTGTGTCTCCCAAATGCTGCGTCTGCCAGTGGAGTTCTTTAATCATCGGTTTGTCGGTGATTTGACCGCCCGTGTCCTGTCTATCGACCGAATTGCCAAAGGCATTTCAAAACATTTTTTCGGTTTGCTGATCGAGATCGTAATGAGCATTATTTTTCTGACTGTCATGCTTCTCTACACACCGACTCTGGCGCTCGTCACGCTGGCTATTGCGATAATCAACGCGCTGCTAGCCTATCTGGTTATACGCATCCGGCTGGACAAAAGCCTGGCTTTGAGACGCGAACAGGGGCTTCTGGTCGGAATCGGCACCTTGATGCTGAATCAAACCGGAACCTTGCGGATGACGGCATCAGACGACCTCTTTTTCTCGCGCTGGAGTGGTCATCAGGCGCGCGAACTGATTGCTCGTCAGGGTTTCGCGGAACCTGGATATTTCAATACCTCACTACCTGACTTTTTTTCTATTCTGGGTAATGCGGTGGTGCTGGTTTTCGGGGCAACTCAGGTAATGACCGGCGAATTGACTCTGGGCACGTTGGTCGGTATCTATATTATCGCCAGTATGTTTCTGTCTCCGGTCGGACGGCTCGTTGAGTTCATCAGTGATCGTCATGCCCTGGAAGCTGATATGCAGCGCCTGGAAGATATCACCGGAACCGGCGCCTCTACCGCAACACAAAGCCCGGTTGCTTCCTCCCAGTCGGTCTCTGCGCTGGATGATCGCCTGAAACTGACCGGCCATGTGGAATTGCGTGACCTGAGCTTTGGCTACAATCGTGCCCGACCGCCTCTGATCAAGGATTTCAGCCTGCAGATTGAACCGGGACAAAGAGTTGCCGTAGTCGGTTCAAGTGGCTCCGGAAAATCGACCCTGACCCGCCTTTTATCCGGTCTCCATCAACCCTGGTCGGGAGAGATCCTGTTTGACGGTCACCCGCGCCATGAAATTCCGCACGAGATACTGTCGCGCTCGATTTCGGTGGTGGACCAGCGTGTCAGTCTGTTCTCGGCAAGCGTGCGCGACAACATCACCTTGTGGAACCCCTCTGTTCCCGATGAAACCGTAGTCGCCGCGGCCCGCGATGCCTGTATTCACGACAACATCCTTTGTCGACCGCTGGGCTATGAAACCCAGGTCAACGAGGACGGCAATAATTTCAGTGGCGGGCAAAAACAGCGACTGGAAATCGCACGCGCTCTTGCCCGCAACCCGGTATTTCTGATACTGGATGAAGCAACCAGCTCTCTCGATGCGGCCACCGAGGAGTTGATCGATGGAGCGCTCCGCCGCCGGGGAATCAGTTGTCTGATTATCGCGCACAGACTGAGCACGATCCGCGACTGTAACCAGATCATCGTGCTCGACAAGGGCACGGAAGTACAACGCGGTACGCACGACGAACTGATGGAAGATAAAGATGGACTTTATCGCCAGTTGGTTCAGGCTGGTTAACGTATGGCCCCCTCTGCATCCGTTTCACTTGCCGGCATTGCCACTGAGGCGGGTACGCCTGTACCCTGCACTGGCAACCTGCCACTGGACATGAGTAATGCCGAATTCGTCTGGTTCGTAGAAAAAGGTACGGTTGATCTGTTCATAGTGGAACGCAAGGATGGGATTGAGCAGGCCGCGCAACAACATTTATTGCGCGCCGAAGCTGGCCGCCTGCTACCCGGCGTAGCCCCGAACACTGGCCTCACGACACTCAGCCTGATTGCGAAAGGCTTGCCCGGAACCATGCTGCGGCGTATCCCGATCGCCAATCTGAACAGAACAGATCATACGGAACTGGCCGAGCAAGTGGATTCCTGGATCGCCGATATTTCCACCATGCTGGCGCGCTACGATACGGAGTCGACTCGGGCGGATATGCTGATTGAGGCCGGGCAACAACCAATGGCCAGCGCTGGCGTGATCTCGACTCAGCGCGGCATAGTGTGGCTGTTTGGGCTACCCCCTCGCGCAGGGCTGTTTCTGGGCCTGCTTGATCCGACAGAAAGCGAAGACACGAGCAGCGGCATACCCCTCATGCGTGAAACCTGGGTCGCCCTGATGAAATCACAACAGTTATCTACCCACTCTTCCGAGACACTGGCCGCGAAAGGGCTTCTGATACCGGCGCTGGGACGCTTCCATGAGGTAGCGCTCTCGCTGGAGCGACTCAATCGGGGGCTCAACGTAGTGGATCAGGTCAATCTGGAGCGGGCACGGGTAACCAATCGCCAATCCGATGAAAACAGCGCTCGGCATCGCCTGTTCAATCTATACGACCGGGTGGAAGAAACCGGCGCTCGCTCCCGGGATGCGGCGCTACAGGATGTACTGGGGATCATCGGGCGGTATGAAGGCATTGACTTCACATTCCCGAAGAGCGCCGACATCGCCGATTTCTCTGAACGCCTGATTCATATTCTGGACGTGTCTGGAGTGCGCGCGCGCCGGGTGCGCCTGGATCAAGGGAAAAAGTGGTGGCTGGGTTGTAGCGGGGCCATACTGGCATTCCGGGAAAAAGACGGACGACCGGTGGCTTTGCTACCGGATAAGGTAAGAGGCTACCGGGAAGCGACTCCTGCCGGACATCACACAACCCGAGTGTCTGAGAAGAGTGCCCGCTCACTGTGCACCGAGGCCTGGCTGTTCTACCCGCCACTCCCGCGCAACCCGGCAGACTTGCGGGATCTGTTTCAACTTTCCTTCAGAGGCGGCACGGTCGATTTTATGTGGTTTCTTGTGACCGGGCTGCTGTCCGGGCTGGGGTTGTTGCTGCCCGCCGTAATACTCGGCTTTGTCGCAGATCATGTGATCCCGACCGGCGAAGTTCATCTGCTTTACGTAGCCTGTATGGCTCTGGCAGTGGTTGCCCTGATTGTGGCATCACTGCAAGTGCTCCAGGGGATGGCGTTAATGCGCCTTGAGGGGCGTGCCGCCTCACGGGCAGAGTCTGCTTTCTGGGATCGTCTGCTACGATTGCCACCGCGATTTTCCCACCGTTACTCGGCGGGTGACCTGACCATGCGTGGCATGACTTTCCAGACTCTTCGTGACACCATGCAGGAGATGGTTGCCAGCGGAACCCTGTCTGTTGTTTTCCTGCTGCCAGCGTTCCTTATCGCCTTCCTGTACAGCCCGATGCTCGGACTCATTACGGCCGGATTCTGCCTCATCTCCCTGATTGTGACGGTGGCTCTGGGCCTGCGACAGATGGCGCCGCATAGCCGTATGGTACAAGCCACACAAAATCTGGCGGGACGGCTATTCCAGATCATCAACGGAATTTCTGTACTACGTGTAGAAGGTGCCGAAGGTTCAGCGTTCGCGGTATGGGCGCGCGGCTACCGCGAACAGAAAAGAGCCGAACTGGAGCGCAATGCGGTTGAAGGACGTCTACAGGCGTTGAGCGCCGCCATACCGTTGGTTGCGGCTGCGGTGCTGTTGGTTGCTGCGACACTGCCGGAACACGAAGCGATCCAGATTGGAGATTTTCTGGTTGTCTATACCCTGTTCATGATATTCCAGAGTGCGGTGGCTCGCTTTGGCGCATCATTTGGCATTATCGCGGCGATCATGCCGGCAATCAACCAGATTCGCCCTTTCCTCGCTGAACCCCCAGAGACCGGTACTATAGGAGAGCCTGTCGATACCCTGACCGGAGACATACGCTTTGATCATGTCAACTTCCGCTACGATGCGGATGGCCCGCTCATTCTCGATGATATATCCATCCATGCGCGTCCCGGAGAATTTGTCGCCATCACCGGGGAATCAGGAGCTGGTAAAAGTACTCTCTTTCAGTTGATACTGGGTCTGGACGAACCGACCAGCGGTACAGTGTACTACGACGGGCGCGACCTCAAACACCTCAACATCAAACAGGTGCGCCGAAGAATCGGCGCTATCCCGCAGGATGTGCAACTCCATCCGGAAGATATATGGGACAACATCGTCGGCGGTAATGAGAACGCAACAGCCAAGGACGCGTGGCGGGCTGCCCGACTGGCTAATATAGATCGCGAGATTTCTGCAATGCCGATGAAAATGCTGACCTGCCTGGGCGCTGGCGGCGATGTCACCTCGGGAGGCGAAAGCCAGCGTATCCTGATCGCCCGTGCGCTTATCCATAAGCCTCGCATCCTGCTGCTTGATGAAGCCACCAACTGGCTGGATAATGAGAGCCAGGCGAAAGTCATGGAGAATCTTGCCAATATTGATGCAACCAGAATTGTCATTGCCCATCGCCTTTCGACACTGCATCAGGCAGACCGGATTTATGTAATGCAGGCGGGACGTGTGGTCGAACAGGGAAATTTTGCAGAACTGATGGAGGCCGGCGGAGTCTTCCATAGTCTGGTGCGGCGTCAGCTGGCATGAGAAACCAGAGCGCCTACTCTGAAAAGCTGCGTCAGGCAGGCTTGGAAATCCTGCAATTCGAAGGTTTCAACGGCAAAGATGCGGATAATTTACGGATCATCGGAAATGCCTGTAATCTTCTGGTAATTACTCAGCTTCTCAAAGGCAAAACGGCTACTAAAACCCAATGTGCAGGACCAGTGGCGCGCCCGGAGAGATTCGAACTCCCGACCGCCTGGTTCGTAGCCAGGTACTCTATCCAACTGAGCTACGGGCGCGAATAACTGCATAACAGTGTGCACCCTAATGAATTTGAAGATCAAATACAATAGGCATCGGATAAATTTTTTGCGAACCTGATATTACCTTCCAAAACACGAGAATCGACATGCCTTCACTTCTACCTGACCTTGACCCGGATGGGTTGCTTGAATATTCCGTAGTATTTACCGATCGATCATTGAATCACATGTCAGGACGCTTCCAGAGCGTAATGAATGACATATCGGACACACTAAAAGAGGTCTATCAATCGGATACCGCTATTATCATTCCGGGGGGAGGCAGTTACGGCATGGAGGCAGTCGCCCGTCAATTTGCCCATGGCCAGCGCTGTCTGGTCATCCGTAACGGATTGTTCAGCTATCGCTGGAGCCAGATTTTTGAAATGGGGAATATTCCGTCAGATCATACCGTGTTACCAGCCGCCATGATTGACAGTGCTCCCCAATCTCCGTTTGCGCCGGCTGCAATAGATACGGTCACCGGGATCATACGTAATGAGAAGCCCGCGCTGGTATTCGCGCCTCATGTGGAAACATCGGCGGGCATGATGCTGCCGGACGATTATCTGAAGAGGGTGGCCGATGCAGTTCATCAGGTCGGCGGATTGTTTGTGCTGGATTGCATCGCATCGGGGGCTGTGTGGGTGGACATGAAAGCCGCAGGCGTCGATATTCTGATCAGTGCCCCGCAAAAAGGGTGGAGCGCCTCGCCCTGCGCCGGTCTGGTCATGTTGAACGACAAAGCTCTGGCAAAACTCGACCAGACAACCAGCAGCAGCTTTTCATGTGACTTGAAGAAATGGCATCAAATCATGCAGGCTTATGTCAATGGGGGTCATGCCTACCATGCCACTCTGCCGACCGATGCGCTGGTCGGTCTGCGGGGCGCAATGAATGAAATGCGGGAATTCGGATTTGACAATGGCAGCAATGCACAGATCCAGCTGGGCCAGCAAGTGCGTGAACTGCTGCATGAAAAAGGCTTCAAAAGTGTGGCGGCACCAGGCTTTGAGGCACCGGGTGTGGTGGTCAGCTACACCGATGATGCCGACCTGCAAAATGGCAGTCGGTTTGCCGCTAACGGATTACAAATCGCGGCGGGCGTGCCGTTGATGTGCGGCGAACCGGATGATTTCAGGACATTCCGGCTGGGTCTGTTCGGGCTCGACAAACTCAGGAACATTCAACGAACAGTAGATAATCTGGCACTCACACTCGACAAAATAGTCTGAACAGAAAGCCACCGGCTCAGCTTGTCGGCTGTTTCACTGGATAGTCTGCTCAATTCTCCGCAAGCGAGTCTGTGCAGAAATAGCGACATTATGCGCCGGGAAGCGGGCCAGAATATCCCGGAATATTTCCGCCGCCTCGTTGTATGCACCGATGTCATACTGGATATATCCCATTTTCAATAGCGCTTCAGGAACCCGTTGACTATCCGGATAACGCACCACTACGGTTCTGAAACTGTTCAGAGCATTCTCGAACTCACGATTGACATAATGCGCTTCCGCGATCCAGTACCAGATATCATCAACCAGTTGACTGGTCGGCCAGTTGGTCACGAATTGTTGAGCCGCGACGACAAAATCCTGGTATCGGCTTTGTTTCAACAATCCAAGTGCTTCATCATAAGCGTTCTGTTCATCCAGGGAAACCGTTGCCGAGCCGTCAACCACCGGAAAGTCATCTGAATCCGGGGCTGCGTCTGAATCCGGGACAGCTGGTTCTGCCGGGCTTTCATCCGGCTCCTGTGAGACAGCGGGGGGTGAGCCTGCCGTAACGCCTTCGGTGGAGTCAGTCTCGGTAGTCACTACGGCTACGTCCGGAGCCACTCCCGGGCTCGCTGCTCTTTCCAGCCGGAGGATAATCTCCAGCTGATTTCTTTCCAGCTCCAGCAGTCTCCGGTCAACATCCTGGTATAAATCCTGCCGCCGACGTTTATCACGGTTGGACTCGAACTGAAGCTCTTCGACTGAATTTCTGATCTGTTTCAGTTCATCCCGGATATCCGCCAACTGCGACAGGGCTCGTAAAATCTCCGGGTTTGGCGGTGCAGGCGGTTCAACCTCTTCAACTGCGTTGCCCTCTGCCGATGTGTCCGTCTCTGCATCTTCCGGCGTACTCACCGGAGCCGGAGTGACCGGGCCAAGCGCTGCACAACCGGTCAGCATCAACAAGACGGCGGCACATACCGGCAATAAACTTCCCGATAAAAAACTTCTGCTCGGAGTCATTTCAGGTCTCGACTTACTCATTTACCATACTTTACTGATAGAGAATTTCAACCCGGCGATTCAGGCTCCAGGCACTCTCATCACTACCCAGAGACACCGGTCTTTCTTCACCATAAGAGATAGTCTGGATGTCATCCCCGTTTACTCCGGCTCCGCGCATGATCTCAGCCACGGAATGGGCACGATCTTCTCCCAGCGACAGATTATACTCTCGTGTGCCGCGCTCATCCGCATGACCTTCGAGCACAACCTGTGTCCCGGGAGCAGCGGCAAGATACCCGGCATGCGCCTTGATTACGGCCCGGGATTCTCCACTCAGACTACTGCTGTCATATTCAAAATAAATGACTCGCTGATTCAACAGATCAAAGTCTGCACTCCCGCCAGTCTCTTCCGCCAGGCCCACGCCAGTCAGTGACTCATCCCCTCCCAGACCGGATGAATCGGCGGTGCCGGGAATAATCACAGGCTCTGCCTCTACGACCGCCTCATCCTCCTCCACACTGGCTTGACGTCCACCACACGCCGAAAGAGTGGCAGCAATCACAAAAACAGTGATAACAGTTGACAGATTACGCATAATTAATTTCCTCTACAGTTTGCGAGTGAACGGAGACCAGGCTGGCTCTTGTACCGACGTGCCACCCGGATGCTTCAGAATTCTTTGCACCTGACCATTGACATCCGCAGAAACAGTGGCCAGAACACTTTTACCACTTTTTTGTTTAGTCGCATATATTATCATGTCTCCGTTAGGCGCGAATGACGGAGATTCATCAAAACTGGAATCGGTCAACTCCTGTACCTCCCGGGTTTCAACAGAGTATATCCCGACTCGGTAGCCATTGCCCTGATTGGTAATCATGACGATGGATTTTCCATCCGGCGACCAGGACGCATTGGCATTATAGTTGCCGTGATAAGTCAATCTAGTGGCTTCTTCGTCCCCTCTTACCGGCATTTGAAAAATCTGTGGCCCGCCGGAGCGCCCAGAGGTAAAAATGATCGAGTTCCCGTCCGGCGACCACGCAGGCTCGGTATCAATGGCAAGATTCCGGGTCAGTCTACGCAGATTTCCCCCGGCAAGCTCATAAATGTAGATCTCTGAATTTCCATCTTTGGAAAGCGTCAGCGCCAGCATACGGCCATCCGGTGACCACGCGGGAGCGCTATTCAGACCCTTGTATGTCGCCAGCTGCTCGCGTTCCCCGGTACGAAGGTCCTGAATAAAGATCACCGAACGCCCACCCTCGAATGACACGTAGGCAAGACGGCTGCCGTCAGGAGACCAGGCCGGGGATAAGACAGGTTGCCTGGATTCGAGCACTGTCCTTGCATTCCACCCATCGGAATCAGCCACCTGGAGATGATACTGTCGGGCACTGTCCGTCTCCTGCACCGTGACAAACGCTACCCGGGTATCGAAAGCCCCTTTCTTGCCGGTCAGTTTCTCATAGATCATATCGCTGATCTGATGACTGACCTTGCGTATTTGTCCGGCATTGACACTAAATTCGCTGCCCACCAACTGCGCTTCCCGGAACACATCAACCAATCGAAAGCGGACTATATACTGGTCACCCAGGTGAATCACCTGGCCCACCACAACCGCCTCCGATTTAATCAGGCGCCAGTCCTTGAAGCGGATCGAGTCGAGATCATCCGGCTCACTCAGAAAACTGGTGCGCGGTATCAGCTCAAATTGTCCACTTAATCCGAGATCCGACTCGATAATATCTGCTGGCTGTTGTTCATCGGGAAGTTCACCCACCACTGAAAAAGGCACAATGGCAATCGGAATCCTGGCCGTGGTGCCAGAGTTAATCTCAATAGTGAACACTTTATCTGCGAATGCCGAAGACCCGATCATCAACGCCAAACAAGCAATCGCAGATTTCTTCCAGAATTTCATAAAGCTGTCAGCCACCCGGATTGAATAAAAAGTTAAATTTGGAAATATATTCATAATACCGTGGGTCTTTCGGAAACGGTAAGGGCGATGCCTTCTTGACGGCCAATACCGCAGACTCATCAAAAGAACGATCCCCACTGCTTTTTATCACAGTTGCCGATTGAACTTCACCATTTCTGCCTACTTTTACCTGAATCAATGCTTTTAGGCCCGCACCTCCGGTTGGCCGGTATTTGTCTACCACAGCAGATGCAATCTGGTTAAACAGGGCTTGCAACGCAGTGGCCGCTTCCTTCGCAATACGCGCCTGCTCCCTTCTCTCTGCCTCCAACCGCTTTTCTTCCGCCTGCTTTCTCTGCTCTTCTTCCAGCCGTTTCTGCTCTTCCCGCTGCCTCTGCTCTGCCTCTAACCGCTCCTGTTCCTCTCGTTTCCGCTTTTCTTCTTCCTCCTGCTTGCGTTTGCGCTCATCCTCTAGCCGTTTCTGCTCCGCCAGCCGCCTTTTTTCTTCCTCCCGCTTTTCTTCTTCCAATCGTTTCTGTTCTGCCAGCTGTTGCTCCTCCTCCAATTTCCTCTGTTCTTCCTTCAACCGCTCCTGTTCCGCCTGCTGCCGCTTTTCCTCCTCTAATCTTTGCTTTTCAGCCTGCTGTCTCTGCTGTTCCTCTATTCTCTCCTTCTCCGCCTGCTCTTCCTCTCGCTGCTTTTGTTCCTCCCGGCGTTTCTGTTCCTCCCGCTGTTTTTGTTCCGCTTCTTCTTTTATGCGCTCGGCCTCCAGCGTTTCCAGCCTCTTTTTCTCCTCTTTCTGCCGTTCTTTAAGTCTCTCCAATTCTTCAGCCAGTTTCGCTTTTTCAGCGATTCTTTCTTTTTGGGTTTTTACCTGTTCGATTATTTCCTGGTTCGAGATAACTGTCGCCTGCATCGGTGCCCCGCGCACAAGTTCGGTATCCGACTGCGGCCAAAAGAGCCCGGCGAACAGCGCGGCAACCAGAACGCCGTGTATCGTAGTGGAAAACAGCGCCGCTCGCGCAGTGTGCCAAATTCGCCGAAAATCCTGTTTCATTCCGCTATTTAACAAGCGTGAACCGGGCTCCGCTCAGAATTCAGGCGGATCGGTAACCAGGCCGACTGACTCAACGCCCGCTTTTTGTAACAGCACCATGGCTTGCACCACAGAGGTATACTCTGCCGCGCCATCCCCCCTGATCACGAAAGGCAGTTCCGGGTTTCGTATCAGCACCGCCCTGGCTTTCAGTTCAATTTCACGTTCCGACGCGATTTTCTGTTCATCATCATTGAGATAGTAGTTACCATCGGCATCCACCGTAACGACAAAGGGTTCCTCATTATCATTCTCCATCGGCTTGGCCGCAGCCTTGGGCAAATCAACGCTGACCCCGGTACTGAGCAGCGGCGCAGTCACCATGAAAACAATCAGCAGCACCAGCATCACATCAATATAAGGCACCACATTGATTTCGGCGATCATGCGTTTTTTGCGGCGCTGACTCCGATAACTCATTGCGACCTTCCCCCGATTTCCTGACGGTTGACAATACTCAGGAATTCCTCAATGAACACTTCGTAACGACTGCTGAGTCTTTCCGCGGTATTGGCGAACTTGTTATAGGCGATCACCGCTGGAATCGCCGCAAACAGTCCCATAGCTGTAGCGAGCAGCGCCTCGGCTATACCCGGCGCCACCGTAGCAATCGTGACCTGCTGCATTCCACTCAAGGCCTGAAATGAGTGCATGATCCCCCACACGGTACCGAACAACCCCACATAGGGGCTGATCGACCCCACGGTCGCCAGAAATGGCAAGTGCTGTTCAATACTGCCCATCTCCCGGCTGAGCGCCACCCGCATCGAGCGATGCACCCCATCCACCATATCCGACCGGTGAACATTCTGCTTTTTGGCCAGCCTGTTGAATTCACGGAACCCGGCCAGAAAAATATTGGCTATTCCCTCGGCTTCCCGCTGTCCGTTCCAATACTGGTAGATCACCTTCATCTCTCCCCAGGACCAGAATTGGTCTTCGAACTCGTCTGCTACCTTATTCCAACGTTTGAAGGAAATCCGCTTGCGCTCGATCATGTACCATGAAACCACGGAAGCGCCAAGCAGTAACAGCATCACCATCTGTACCGGCCAACTGGCATTCAGAATAAGGAACAGGATAGAGTTTTCGGCTCCTGCGACGCTTTCTATGGTCATATTGAACACATCAAAAAAGGGTTATAGTATACTTTCACTTATGAACCGGGTCTGAACGGTCTGTATCCGGGAACAAATCCTGTTGACCGCCGGTTGCGTCTTTCGGCATTTTCAAGCCCAGATGATGCCAGGCGTTTCGGGTCGCCACACGCCCTCGCGGAGTCCGCATCAGGTATCCCTGCTGAATCAGGTACGGCTCTACCACATCTTCTATCGTGCCGCGTTCCTCCCCGACCGCCGCCGAAATACTGTCTATTCCGACCGGGCCACCGTCAAATTTCTGTATGATCGCCAGCAACAGATTGCGGTCTAACAAATCCAGTCCCGACCGATCTACCTCGATCATATCGAGCGCGGCATTGGCGATATCTTCGGTCAGCTTGCCATCGCCCTTGACCTGGGCATAATCCCGAACCCGTCGCAATAGCCGGTTCGCTATTCGCGGCGTACCACGGGAGCGCATCGCAATCGCCTGGATGCCGTCCGGCTCATATTCCACTCCGAGAAGTCCGGCAGAACGCTCGACAATCCGTGCCAATTCCTCCATGGTATAAAAATTCAATCGCTGGACGATACCGAACCGATCACGTAACGGCGAGGTCAGCAATCCCGCCCGAGTGGTTGCGCCAACCAGAGTAAAGGGCGGAAGATTCAATTTGATCGACCTCGCCGCAGGACCTTCCCCAATCATGATATCGAGATGATAGTCTTCCAGCGCGGGATACAATATCTCTTCAATCGCCGGACTCAACCGATGAATTTCATCAATAAACAATACATCCCCGGCTTGCAGATTGGTCAGTATCGCCGCCAGGTCACCTGCCTTTTCCAGCACCGGGCCGGAAGTCTGGCGCAAGTCAGCACCCATCTCTCTAGCCACGATATGTGCCAGCGTAGTCTTGCCCAGGCCGGGCGGGCCAAACACCAGCACATGATCCAGCGCCTCCTCCCGGTACTTCGCAGCCTGAATAAAGATTTCCAGTTGCGCTTTGGTGCTGGTCTGCCCGATAAACTCCTGCAACCCGGATGGGCGCAAACTACGCTCCAACGTTCGTTCCCGGTCGGAATCAGGGTGTGCACTGCTTGATAACAGGGGGTTACTTGCCGCACTCATCTTTTTGTCAAATACTGTAATGCGTTACGAATCAGGTCATCGCGATTTTCACTCGCCGAACGCACCGACCGAACCGCACGGCTGGCCTCTGCGGATTTATAGCCCAGCGCGAGCAACGCGCTGATCGCATCCTGTGCCGGATTGTCCCGGTCGTCAGATTTGCCGGGAGCGCCAGCAGACAAGCCGGCGCCCGCCAATGAATCAATACGGTCCCGCATGTCGATGATAATTCTCTCCGCAGTCTTCTTGCCGATACCCGGCACCCGCACCAGAGCGAGCGCGTCTTCCTGCTCGATACAGGCAACAAAATCACCGGTCGTCAATGTGGACAGAATCGCCAGTGCGACTCGCGGCCCCACTCCGCTGATTTTCAGCAAGCTGCGGAATAACTGCCGCTGATCCTGGTCTGAGAAACCATACAGAAGCTGTGCATCCTCACGAACCACCAGATGGATATACAACGCCACCTCGACATCCCCGGGCTGATTGGGCAACTCATAAATTGTCGACATCGGTGCCTCAATCTCATAACCGACGCCGTTGACATCCAGCAACAGGAACGGTGGCTGTTTCTGCAACAACCGGCCTTTCAGGTATCCAATCACAGGGCAGCCGGTATGAGTCTGGTTGCGTTCATGATGCCGCGCGCAGTTTGTCCTGTATGCGGGCCGTATGGATGTGACAAATGGCACAAGCCAGCGCATCCGCCTCATCCACGCCGGGCGTTTGCGTCAGGCTGAGCAATATCCGTACCATATACTGCACCTGTTCTTTCTTCGCGTTGCCGGAACCGATCAAGGCACGTTTGACCTGTAGAGCGCTATACTCGAATACCTCCAGACCGGCATTCACCGCCGAGCAGACCGCACTGCCTCTGGCCTGCCCCAGAATCAGGGCGGACTTGGCGTTATTGGAGATGAACACCTGCTCCACCGCAACCAGGTCGGGCTGATACTGCCTGATCATATCCTGCACTCCCAGATAAATCCGGCCCAATCGACCGGGAAGTGGCTCGCTACCCATGCGGATACAATGATACGCGACCGGGCGAATCTCGCCATGCGTTGACTCAACAACGCCAAGCCCTGTATTTCGGGAACCCGGATCGATTCCCAATACCCGCATCACTCCACCTCTTGGCCATCAAAACTGGCGTTGGTAAAAACATCCTGAACATCGTCCAGGTCTTCCAGAGCATGGGTAAGCTTCATCACCTTCTCGATATCCTCCCGCTGTACCGGGATTTCCACTGAGGGCCGCTGGATCAATTCAGCCATTTCGGCCCGCAGTCCCGCCGCTTCCATCGCCTGCCGGACTTCATGGAAATTCTCTGGAGGGGTCACCACCTCAATGATTCCGTCTTCACTCTCGACATCTTCCGCCCCGGCTTCCAGAGCGGCAACCATGACCTCCTCTTCGTCTTCGCCATTGGAAAAAACGATGGAACCGATTTTATTGAAAAGCCAGGCTACCGACCCGTCGGTGCCCAGATTGCCACCATGTTTGGCAAAGGCATGGCGCACCTCACTGACTGTCCGGTTTTTATTGTCGGTAGCGCACTCCACCAGAACCGCCACTCCTCCGGCGCCATAACCCTCATAACGAATCTCGACAATATCATCGCCAGCCAGAGCGCCGGAACCGCGTTTTATCGCACGGTTGATGGTATCCCGCGTCATATTGCCAGCCAATGCCTTGTCAATAGCCGCCCGCAGTCTCGGATTGGCATCCGGGTCACCACCGCCCAGCCGCGCCGAAACCGTGATCTCCTTGATCAGTTTAGTGAATATCTTGCCGCGTCTGGCATCCTGAGCCGCTTTCCGGAACTTGATATTGGCCCACTTGCTATGCCCTGCCATGAACAATCCTTCCCGACATCAAACGTTGCTGCCCGACAAGACACGACCCGAGCCTGTAACCAGCTTCAAACATGGGCATGATAGTAACATAAACATCGGCGATTTTATGTTGAGAGAGATATTATATACTCCATGTACAGGCTATCCTGAACGGTAATAAATTGAGCACACAATCCACTAAAAATATCTCTCCGGTGGTTCTGCCATACAACCAATACTGGCCGAAGCCCGCTGCCCAGCCAGTGTATGCCGGTGAGCGTGCGGCGGTACTTGGACGGGTCACTCTGGGTGAGGGCGCATGGCTGGGCGAGTGCTCCGTGCTTCGCGCCGATGGTCATTATATTCGAGTCGGGCGCAACTTGCATCTCGGCGCACGTGCTACCGTGCATATTGTTGACGACATCTATCCGGCAGTCATTGGCGATGATGTCAGCGCCGGTGAAAACGCAGTCATCCATGCGTGCGAGATTGGCGAGAAGTGCATCATCGGGCAGGATGCTACGGTACTCGACGGATCAACACTGGCAGCTGGCACTGTTCTGGCCCCCCGGTCGGTCGTCTATCCACGATCTCAACTTGACGGCGGATGGCTATATTGCGGGTGCCCGGCCAAGCCGGTGCGGGTACTGGCGCCCGGTGAGCTTGAAAGCGAACAGGACCATATCCGTAGTGCTGCATCAGTCGCCAGCCAGGCGGAGACGAAACACCGCCAGACGGGTATCGGTGCATCCGTTACCGGCGAGCCTTTTATCGGGTGCACAGCAGAAATATCAGGTCTAGTCTGCACCGCAGCGGAGGTCAGTATCTGGTATGGCTGCCAACTGGACGCAGGCGACAACCAAATCGTGGTCGGAGCAAGAACCAACATCCAGGACAATACCATCATTGTTTGCGGCGAACGGGATGTCGTGATCGGTGAACAGGTAACCATCGGTCACAACGTATCGCTGACCGATTGCACGATTGGCGATAATTCGCTGATCGGGATCAGTGCCACGGTCGCACCCGGCACGATAGTAAAAAGTGATGTTCTGCTGGCGGCGGGCGCGCAAACCGAGCCGGGTCAATTATTGGAAAGTGGCTGGTTGTGGGCAGGCCGCCCGGCTCGTCGAATCGCTCCGCTCGATCAGACCAAACGCACCATGATGAAGCAAATCATCCCGATCTATTGTCTGTACGCAAGCCGATTCGGACCGGCCCAGAAGACGCCCAGGAAATCTCAACGGGAGGAATGATGTGGTGCGTGATCAACCCGTCTTTCCGCGCAGGCGAGAATCCACAATGATATGGATGCGCGCCTGATGTCATCGTAGGGGCGCCCCTCTGTGGGTGCCCGCTATCGTTGATATCCGCCCGACATCTGCGGGAGGGTACAAGACCCTCCCCTACGACATCATTTCGATCCATGTATCAACATCATTCCCCCTTGAGGGGGAATCCAATCCGTAAACGGATTGGATGGGGGGACACAATCGCCATCCCACGCACCAACCACCCGTCATTCCCGTGCAAACGGGAATCCACAATAATATGGATGCGCACCTGATGTCATCGTAGGGGCGGGTCTCTGTGCCCTCCCGCGAATGATGGATCAGGCACTCACCACCGCACCCCAACCTCAACCCCAACAAACTGCGTAGGTTCATCATCATCAGTCTCCCGATGCGTCGCCTTGACATCCATCGTAAAGTTCAATGCCTTGCCGGTGGTATGAACCGGAGTCAATCTCCAACCCAGCGTATATTCCTGCGTACTATCCGTTATCCCCGTACCGATATACGGACTGCCCGTAAATTGTCCCGATAACATAGAGAAACCATACGCCGCCTGGGCATTCCAGCGACTCTCTGATGCACTGCCGGTGCGTTCACTGATGGATTGCTCTGCAAACAAGGCATCCAGTCCGCCAGTAGACTGTCCGCCCCAATCCTGATTGAGGGTCAGAGACAGTCCCCGTTGGCTTTGTGGCTCTGGATCAAAGGTAAACGATGCGGCAACTCCCCGATCTTCAAGATCATCTGAATCATGCGAGACCAGAGTACGCCCCGACAGATCAAGAGAGAGT
The DNA here is from genome assembly GCA_965116335.1 of Arenicellales bacterium. Lineage (GTDB taxonomy): Bacteria > Pseudomonadota > Gammaproteobacteria > Arenicellales > Poriferihabitantaceae. Next base: position 2,159,738 of record OZ220677.1, on the reverse strand, counting down.
CCGAGGTTTGTATCCTGCCAGGCAATACCACCGCCGATCTCTAACCCCGTTCCGGTCTCTGCATCGCCGCCATCCTGCCTGATACCGACTTCCAGACGGGGCGTAACTTGACCGTTTGCAAGATTCTTCTTCCAGCTACTCTCCAGTCCAGCCCGAATACGGGTTGTGCTGGCATTGGAGGCCGCCAGTGCATGAGTCTGGTCTGACTCGGTACGCGACCATAAGGCATCGGCAGTCAGCGCCAGAGAGAGTCCCTGTTCTTGTTGTAACAAATCCCCTCGCATTCCCATCGCTGCCATGCTCCAGCTCATATCAGAAGGGATGGCATCGCCCAATTCCGGTTGCAGGGTGACTTCTCCACTACCCTGTCCAAGCGTACCCCACAGACGGATTGAATCAGAGGCTTGAATGGAGGCATACGGCGTAATCGCGGTCAGCGAGGCTTCGACTTCGCCATCGCCTTCGCGTACCGCACCTTCACACAGAACACTTCTTTCCTGTGCGGACATCTGCTGAGTACACAGTTGTGAATGCGTGCGGGTGTCAGGTTCGGTATCGGTATAACGGCCTTCTCCATCACTTTGTATCAGAGTCAGTCCAACCAGCCAGTTGTCTTTGGCATAGTCTGTACCCAATAATGCAGTGGTGGTCTCTCCGTCTAATGAGAAAGCGCCTTCCCGTCCATCGAAGTGACCCTGTGTGGCCCGTCCCCAGAAGGATACACTGCCGCCTGTCGCATCTTTCTCACCGGTGGCGGTAAAGGAACTGTTGAGTAAGGCTTCCCGTACCGTCATATCGTAAGACTGGCTCTGTGTGCCGCCGAAGTAATGCCGGTCATGTACCGCATCGGTGGAGTGAGCGAAGTCATCATCCATCGAATGGATACTGGAATGAGACAGGACGGATTCTGCTGGACGGCTACCCAGCGTAAAGGCTTGTCCGGCTACCGTGCCTTGTGTTCCGGCGGTGCGATTGTCTGCGATGCGATCAGACAGTCCATCTATGGCTTGTTGGGCTATCGTGCGACCGAATCGGGTCAGCCAGGCTTGCGGCATCGGATCATCATTGATGATGGTGCCGGTTGCGGTACTGTCGGCTATGGCTACCGTTGCATCCGCTCCACTGACTCCGGCATCGTATATCACCATCTGGAAGGTTTCCGGGTCTTCATCATGGTTGTCGTTATACAGCCGCACATAGATTTTCTTTTCGGTTTGACCGGGATTGATGGTACTGCGTAACTTCCAGGCGCGTTGCCAGGCGATATAGTCTTCCCCTGCCCTTGCCGATACCGGGTTGGAATCCTGCGTGGCATAGTAGAAGGTGACCGGCCATTGCATGGCTTCACTCAAGGTGATGGTGAAGTACCCGGTACGCTGGTTCTCATGCAAAGTGGCATCACCGATTGAGAGGGTGGGGCCGGAGGATAGTGTGACATCGTTATCAGATACAGTAACGCTTGCCGTGTGGTTCGGCGCTTCCGCCACTATGTAGCCAGCACCGGTATTTATCGTAGCGCTAATGGAACCATCCGGTTCGTCTACCGCGTCATCCAGTGTAGCGACCGTGAAGGTGGCGCTGCCGGTGACCGGGAGGGTAAGAGTTCGCGAGCCGGTCTCTCCACTGGTCGCAAACTCTCCGTTCTGGGCCACAGTGACAGTCATATCGAGTGGCACGGCAGGCACCGGATGGGCGGTTACGGTAAAGGTGGCGGAATCTCCTTCTGTGATACCACTGCCTGCACTAATCCGCACGACCGGTTCGTCATTGTCACGCACCGGGACCGATGCGCTGTCCTGGTGGGTGGCTATGGTATAGCCGTTGCCGGTGTCTACTGTAACACTCACCGCACCATCCACCTCGTCCGCCGCATCATCTACTGTACCGATAGCGACCGAAACAGTGGTCGCTCCGGCCACCAGAGTCACGGTTCTTGCTCCACTACCCGGCGCATCGAGATAGTCTCCGCTTTGACTCACTGTATAGCCAATCGTCAGATCAGATTGCGGCGCGCTATCTGCGGTGACGGTGAAGGTGGCAGTACCCCCCTCATCTATGGCAGAACCAGAGGACAGACTGATTTCAGGTACAGTGGGGGGTGGTATGGTTTCTTCTTCCACTTGTGGCTGTTCCTGTGGCGGGTTCTCCAGACATTGCAGGGCAGGAACAATCGGCAGCCAACGTTGAAGGCCACGGTCTGCCTGCGCTTGCGCCTCGTCAATGGTCATCGGATGATTGCTGTAGGCGTTATCCACGCCAAAGGCCGCCAGTACCCGGCTCCAGCGCTCGACATGATCAACCGAACTTCGCCAGGTCTCGTTCGAATAGTCCGTAACATCAGTAAGCAGGGCATCTGATACACAAGTCACCGGCTGATAGCTGGCTTGTTCACTTTCTGCCGGCGCATTCTGTGGCGCATTCTGTCCTTCCAATACCTGTATCGGCCAGGTCATCTCCCAATCGCGTACATGATAGAGGTCTCCCCATTGCAGTTGCGGAATCTCTACTTTCAGTTGATCCAGACCGGGATTGATGGCAAAAACCCGCACCCATTGTGTGCGATTGGACGGCGTGAAGATCAAACAGTCATCCAGTGGACCCCCACAGGATTGGGCATCGCCATCCCTGCGTTTGACTCCGGCGGCCTTGCCGCCCCGGGCGGACAGATAGACCGTCAGTGAACTTTCATGCGCAAAGGCCGATGGACTCAAGGTCATCTGAAAGTCTTGATGTCCGTCTTCGTCTATGGCAATGGACTGGCCTTCTGGGGGCAGACCTTTCACTACAATCGGTGGATCAGAGTCGTGTACCCGAACCTGGACGCTCCAGGTCTGATTGACCACCCCGGTATAGCCGGGATAGGCATGACTGAGTTTGCCCTTGTCGTCGGTGTAGTTGGTATACAGACGATGCACAATGGGAATCTGTGCGGTGTAATGGTCGGCGCATCGAATCCTGACCTGAACCCGTTGGTAGGTATTCCAGTTGTCGGGGGTGAAGTGCAGGACGGTGTGGGTATCGTCCTTCCACTTTTGCACTTGGTCATTCTCCTCGTTCAGGTATCGGCTCAGGAATCGTCTGTTGGCGACATACAGGCGACCTGTAGCGACCGGGTCACTGCGATAGTCGTCATCGGGGTCTTTGATCCAGACTTCTACCGGACCTAAGGGTTGTTTCTCCAGTTTGACCTGATAGCTCGGTCCGGGTCCGGTGCCATCGCTTTTGCTGGTGCAGCCATCGGCTTCGTTCCATTGCATGGAGGGGGTGTCAAATAGTAAGCCGGGTTTTCTGTTGGCATGATAGTCGGCGGTTTCCTTGTCGAGAATATGAATGTAGGTGCCGGCGTTGAGCGTAGAGCTGCCCCGGGCAGGGGCCGTGGCAAAGCCGGTCAGGTCGAACGTGTGAATGTCTACTCGGAAATTTTCTTCTTCTTCCCTTCCGCCTTTATCCGTTATTTCGATATTGAAGGTGCCACTGCTGCGCCTGCGCGGGATGATGACTTCGTAGGTCTGGCCACCATAGTCGATGCCATTGCCGGTGGCGGTGAGCGGAGTGGCGGAGAGACGGATCGTGGTCTTGGTCTCCTGCAGGCGCGAGAGCTTGACAGTGAGCACGGCATCCTCGCCTTCGTTGACGTAGTACTCCGGTTGCGTGAAGTAGATCAGCGTTTGATTGGGATCCAGCGTGAACGTCTTCTGGTTGGCGCCGGAGGGCGTGGTGGAGGCCAGTCTTCTGCCTTCGTAATCCCGGATGTTGTGATTGCTGGCGAAGTTCAGGGTGACGGCACCCGATACGGTGTCCAGATCGCCGCCCTGGGCGTACACGTGAACAATCGTTTTGTAGGTGGTCGGATCATAATTACTCAGATCATGGCGTACATCCAGTCCGGCCGTGGTGCCGGTCAGGGTAAAGTCCGAGGCGTACACATTGGGCAGATGTTTGTTGAAACGCACCCGCCAGACCAGACTGGTGCCCAGACCCTGAACCGGCTGTTCATAGCGATGGATGGAGACTACTTTCGGGGCGTCGGGGTCAATGACATTCTGTAACTCGAAGGTGTTGTCATTGGTGCCGGAGGTGGGGGTGGTGTCGGTCAGTGCGTTGCCGGCTTCGTCCGTGATGTCGTGGGTGTTGGCGAAGCTCAGCGTTACCGTGCCGGTGAGGCTGTCCAGGTCGCCGCCGGAGGCGGTGACGTCGAAGACATTGGTCGCGTGTTCCGATACGGAGGTAATCGTGGCAGTCGTGCCGGTGACCTGGAAGTCAGCCGTGTCCACGTTCGCTATCGTTCCGCCGCTGTCAGCGAACGTCACCCGCCAGGTCAGGCTGTCTTCATCGGTCATGGATGTGGTCGGTGACTGGCGCTCGATTGAGGTCACGGTCGGCGCGGTGTTGTCGAGTAAGAAGGCGTGATTCACACCGCTGATCGTGGGCGATGCGGGCAGCGCGTTGCTGGACAGGTCCTCGATGTCGTGGCTGCTGTCGAATTTCAGTTGGACCGGATTATCGGAATTCTCAATTCCACTGCCGGAGGCGGTGATGTCGTAGACGCTGGTCGAGACCTGCGAGACGGCCAGGGCGGTGGTTCCGGGGTACGCAACGGAGGTGGTGGCGACCACCAGGGAGAAATCCGTCGTGTCCACGTTGCGCACGGCCTCGCTGAAGGTCACTTGCCAAGTCAGGCTGTCGGCATTGGTATGTAGCGCGGTCGGCGAGTGGCGCGTAATCGAGGTGACGCCCGGAGCAGTCGTATCATCATCGTCGAGGATGGTATGGGTATGGGTGGAGGTGCCGAGGGTGATACCGCCGCTTTGGCTGGTGATAGACAACGTCGCGATCACGGTCTCATCGGATTCAGCGTCGGTGTCGCCCTTGATACGGATAATTGCACCGCGTTTTGTAAGGGATCCGCTTGGGAGGAAACTACCAAGTGGCGAGCAATTTGTATTCAGGGGATTGGTATTTGAAACCGTCTGATAATCGGCACTCGCGGGAATGGTCGCAGCTTCTGTCAAATCGATCGTAGCGGTGCCGGTGAAGCAGATTTGAAATCCAACATAGTCTGACCCCGTAAGCGCCTGTGATAAACTCACCGTGTAGTCGAGGTCTCTGGTGCCGGAGTTGCCCTCGTTAGCGTCGGCAGGGCCGCTGAGTGATAAGGTGGGTTCCGCATTTTGTACCTCGAAGGTGTTGTCGTTGGTGCCGGAGGTGGGGGTGGGGGACGCGGGCAGTGCGTTGCCAACATCGTCCGTGATGTCGTGGGTGTTGGCGAAGCTTAAGGTTACGGTGCCGGTGAGGCTGTCCAGATCACCACCGGAGGCGGTGACGTCGAAGGTATTGGTCGCGTGTTCCGATACCGAGGTAATCGTGGCAGTCGTGCCGGTGACAGAGAAGTCGGTGGTGTCTACGTTCACTACTGCTTCGCCGCTGGTATCATCGAACGTCACCCGCCAGGTCAGACTGTCTTCATCGGTCATGGCGGTGGTCGGAGACTGGCGCTCTATGGAGGTCACGGTCGGCGCGGTGTTGTCCAAAGTGAAGGAGTTGTCATCCGTGCCGGTGGGGGTGGGCGATGCGGGCAGTGCGTTGCCGGACAGGTCCTCGATGTTGTGGCCGCTCGCAAAGACCAGTTGGATGCTGTTGTCGAGGACATTCTCAATTCCACTACCGGAGGCGGTGATGTCGTAGACGCTGGTCGAGACCGACGAGACGTCCAGGGACGTGGTTCCGGGGAACGCAACGGAGGTGTGGGCGATCACGAGGGAGAAATCCGTCGTGTCCACATTGCGCACGGCCTCGCTGAAGGTCACACGCCAGGTCAGGCTGTCGGCATTGGTGAAGTGGTCAGTCGGCGAGTGGCGCTCGATCGAGGTTACGCCCGGAGCAGTGGTATCATCATCGTCGAGGATGGTGTAGGTGGCTGTGGAGGTGCCGAGGACTACGCCGGCGGGTGGGTTGTTCAGGGACAGCGTTGCAATGACTGTCTCATCGGGCTCGACAGTGGTGTCGCCCCGTATCTGTATGCCGTAAGCGTTGGTTCCAGTACTGCCAGTGGCTATCAGGCGAGTCGCGCACGAGTTAGTAGAGATGGCCGTGCTGAAACGCGACTGGTAGTCGGCGGATGCGCCTCGAGTCGCGGTGCCGGAGTAGCAGACCCGCACCGAGACACCCGCCGTATGAGCCGACGACAGACTCACCGTGAAGAGCTTGTTCGTCGTGCCGGAATCGCCCTCGTTGGCATCGGTGGGCGCGCTGATGGAGACGGTTATGGGTTCCGCCCCTACTGTGAAGATGGGGGAGAGGGCGTAGAAGGGACGGTTATTCGATGCAGTACGGTCGCCTCCGTCGCTAATGGGGCCTTGGTGAACGGCAGGGTTTCTCGCACCAACTCTGACATTGGTCGCGCCGAGATGATGTCCGCTCACTTTTGTGCCATCGCTGTCGCTGCCCGTGAATACCGTGATATGGGAAGTGTTGGCATTTCCAAGCTCATTCTTGCTCGCATAGCTATCCCAGCTTCTATCGTAGAAATCAGCATAGTTGTCGGCGACCTTGGCGCCATTCAGCCAGTAGATCGCCTCGCCCGTACCAGTGGTCGATGTATTGTCCCGGGCGTCAACCGAACTGGTCGAGCCGACGACCTTGAACTGGTCGCCGCAGCTGTCGGTGATGGCGCTGTGACCTGCCTTGGCGCGGGTCTGCACGAACGTATTGTAGGTTCCGATACCAGTCGCACTCGCATTGCGTGTCGCCGAGGTCAGGAACAGCAAACGAAAATTGTCACCGGAGGAAACACCGGAAGGCTTCAGGGTCCAGTCATGTGGCACCTCGTAAGGGCCACCGCCAGAGCACTCAACCTGCGCCTGTGCTCCGGTGGCAAGACCCAGCAGCAACGGCAGACACAGCAGGAAGCGGAACAGACCCGACCGCACCCGGCGGGCGAGGTGGATTCCCGCATCGAAAGGATGTCGTTGGAATGATTCCCAACCCGTTATCGCATCATTCCCCCCTTGAGGGGGAATCACATCGCGCGAAGCGGGTGTGATGGGGGGCACAATCGCCATCTGACGCGCCAACCCGTTATCGTAGGGGAGGGTCTCCGTGCCCTCCCGCGAATGATCGGAAAAGGTATCAACGATAGCGGGCACCCACAGAGGGGCGCCCCTACGATGACGGGTAACCGCAACCTCCATATCGTTGTGGATTCCCGCCTTCGCGGGAAAGACGGCTGGTTGGGACGCAGGATGACGGTTGCGTCCCCCCACCCAATCCGCAAGCGGATTGGACTCCCCCTCAAGGGGGGAATGATTATCGGGTTGGGACGTGTTCCGGCGGTTGTGGATTCCCGCCTTCGCGGGAAAGACGGGTGGATCATACGTTGACGGGTTGTTGTCCCCCCATCCAATCCACTTGCGGATTGGATTCCCCCTCAAGGGGGGAATGACAGATGGTAAAGATTCAGGCCGGGAGGACCAACCCAGGCAACGGCGCAACCACGCAAACGCACTCATGGCCGTCACGCCGACGCGCCAAGCGTAATCCGGTAATCCGGTAATCCGGTAATCCGGTAATCCGGTCAATTATACCATAAATCAATGACTTAATTGAATTTATTTCTATTTTTTTCATTGCGTCAGCCTGCTTTTTACCGGATATTGAGGATATAAGTTTGCTATAAGGAGTCATCGCCTGTCAAGTGGTGATTTTGGCGCGTGGTCGAAACCATCATCGTAGGGGAGGGTCTTGTACCCTCCCGCGAATGATCGGGACGGGTATCAACGATAGCGGGCACCCACAGAGGGGCGCCCCTACGATGACGGGTAACCGCAACCTCCGGCTGTTGTGGATTCCCGCATTCGCGGGAAAGACGGATGGTTGGGGCGCAGGACGACGGCTGTGGATTCCAGTTCCCCGTTCGGGGCCGGGTGCAAGCTCAACGGGAATAACGGGTTATGCAGTCTGTCCCGAATTTTTTATCTTCAGACCGAGCTCCCGAAGCTGTCCGGCATCTACCTGATTGGGTGCCTCCGTCAACAGGCAGGACGCTTTCTGGGTTTTCGGGAAGGCGATGACCTCACGAATGGACTCAACCCCGGTCATCATCGCCACCAGTCGATCAATCCCAAAGGCAATGCCGCCATGGGGTGGCGCCCCGTATTTGAGCGCCTCCAGCAGAAAGCCGAACTTTTCTTCCGCTTCCCGATCATCAATACCGAGCAGATTGAGAACCTCCCGTTGCAGGTCGGAGCGATGAATACGAATCGAACCTCCGCCAATTTCAACGCCATTCAATACCATGTCATAAGCACGTGACTGCAACTGGCCGGGCTCCCGACCAGACAGATCAGTCTCTTTTGGTGCAGTGAATGGATGATGCAGTGCCTGCCACCGTTTTTCATCCTGATTCCATTCCACCAGCGGGAAATCAACGATCCAGACCGGCTTCCAGCCAGGTGCGACCCGGCCCAGATCATGTCCCAGCCTGACCCGGAGTGAACCTAAGGCAGCATTGACAATGGATGCCTTGTCGGCCCCGAAGAAAATCAGGTCACCCGTCCCGGAGCGGGTACGACGCATGATCCCGTCTACCACCTCATCGGGAAGGAATTTCAGGATCGGTGATTGCAGTCCATCGCGGCCACCTGCGACATCGTTCACCTTGATCCAGGCTAAACCTCTGGCACCGTATTGCCCGACAAATTCCGTATACTGATCGATCTGCGCCCGTGACAGGCTACTACCACCCGGCACACGCAGTGCCGCAATACGACCTTCGGGGTCATTGGCCGGTCCGGAAAACACCTTGAACTCAACTGTTTTCATCAAGTCGGTCAGATCGGTCAGTTCCAGATCAATCCGCAAATCCGGGCGGTCAATTCCATAGCGCGACATCGCCTCGTGATAGCTCAATCTGGGCAGGGGGTCCGGTAATTCCACATCCAGCACAACCTGGAAACAGTGCCGAATCAGCTGCTCCATCAACTGCATGATGGCGTTCTCATCCATGAACGAGACCTCGATATCCAGCTGGGTAAACTCCGGTTGTCGATCAGCCCGCAGGTCTTCATCCCGGAAGCAACGGGCAATCTGGAAATAACGCTCAAAGCCGGAAACCATCAGCAATTGCTTGAAAAGCTGCGGTGACTGGGGCAAAGAGAAAAACTCTCCCGGATGAGTCCGGCTCGGCACCAGATAATCCCGTGCTCCTTCGGGCGTAGGCCGAGTCAGGATCGGTGTTTCAATCTCTACGAATTCATGCAGTTCCAGGAATGTCCGCAGGGCGGAAATGATTCGGTGACGGCTACGCAAGGCGTGCTGCATGGCCGGACGCCGCAGGTCGAGAAATCGGTACTTCAATCGAGTCGCCTCACCAATATCCTCTTCATCCAGCTGGAATGGCAAGGGCTCGCAACGATTGAGCAAATCAATCCGGTCGGCCACCAGTTCGATCTCCCCGGTGGCAAGATCCGTATTTACAGTGCCTTCGGGGCGTGCACGAACCTGGCCGGTAACCGACAAGACAAATTCATTCCGGCACCTGTCCGCAATTTCAAAAGGCTCTGGATGATCCGGGTTAACCACGACCTGGACATGACCGTAACGGTCTCTCAGATCAATAAAAATAACCCCTCCGTGGTCGCGGCGATTCAACACCCAGCCGGCGACCGAAACGGTTTCGTCAATATCCGACCGACTCAATTGTCCACACAGACGGGTTCGCATCTTTATATACCGGTCGATAACGTAGGAGGTTCGGAACGGTAACAATCAGGCCGTTACGCCAGCGCTGGCACTGTTTGCTCCCGTCGCAGCCGCGCTGTCCGATTTCTTATTCTCTGTCTTGTTCGACAGGGACTCTCCCTTATCACTGCTCTTGTCTGTGGATGTGTCAGTGCCGGAATCCGGCGACTTGCCGTCAGCGGACTTTTCCTGCCCCTTACCATTGCCCTTGAAATCCGTTTCGTACCAGCCCGTACCCTTCAATCGGAACGCGGCGGCGGAAACCAGCTTTTTGAGAGTGGCTTCATTGCATTCCGGGCAATACACGAGAGGAGCGTCCGATATTTTCTGGAGTACCTCAAGTCGGTGGGCACAATGACTGCATTGGTATTCGTAGAATGGCATTGGATCAGGTAAGTTAATGTGCAGGTTTTTGTGAAGCCGCGATTGTATAGCAAATCAACCAGTTATCATAATCTATCTATCGGTTCTTGTCCCGCGCATCTCCTACCCAATCCAGACCTGCGCCGTTGCTGGTTGCCGGCTGCCCCTCCTTGTCCACACAGTACCGCCCGAACACTACAGCCTCATGAACCACAGCGCGGCTGCGTATCAACGTGTGCTGGAACAGCATACTTTTATGGATTTTGGCTCCGCCTTGCAGATAACAGCCGTGAGATATCCAGGTCGGCCCCTGGATCTCGCACCCGGCCTCGATTCTGGAGTTCGAGCCGATAAAAACCGGCCCTTCGATAAAAACATCATCCCAATCAACGTTCACGTTCAAACCCGTCCAGACTTGTGGCATCACTTCCGTCCCCGGCATATCAATACCACGCACCGAACCGCGCATCATCTGCTGGTTCACCCGCCAGTAATCACTCAATCGCCCGATGTCCAGCCAGCGAAACGGCATGTCAATAGCCCCGAACGGTATCCCTTTTGCGACCAGATCCGGCAGCAGGTCCTTGCCAATATCATAAAATGTGTCCGCCGGAATCAGGTCAATGATCTCCGGTTCAAAAATATAAATCCCGGTATTGACCCGATTGGATTCGGCCTCCTCAATCGCGGGTTTTTCCTGAAAGGAAGTAACCTGCCCACAGGCGTCGGTAACGACCACCCCGTAGTTCGGCAACCTTTCTTTTTCCACTGGCTTGACCAGGATGCTGGCTTTGGCGCCGGATTGCCAGTGTTTGCGAACCGCCTCGGTCAGATCCAGGTCAATAATCAGGTCTCCGCAGACCACCACAAAGGTATCATCGAAATACCCGCCAAAATCCTGTATCCTCCGAATCCCGCCCGCCGACCCCAGCGGCTCCCGAACCAGCTCACCTCCCTCCATATATCCTTCGAACGAATAGCCGATATTGACTCCCCAGTGCCGTCCATCTGTAAAATAGGTTTCAATGACTTCCGATTGATGGCTGACATTGATCATCACATCATGGAATCTATGGCTCGCAAGCCGCTCGACCAGATACTCCATAACTGGCTTGCCCAGTACCGGAATCATCGGTTTGGGCATTTCGTAAGTCAGCGGTCGCAGGCGTGAGCCCCTGCCTGCCGCCAGAATCATAGCCTTCATGACGTTCTGCCCGAAGATGGGCACAATGCCCCGAAAAGACGATATTGCCTCATCTGCCGAGTGCCTCTCTGGCTCTTTGCAAATCCTGTTCGGTATCAATTCCCGGGCCAGGAATCTGCACCGCCTCGACACAACGGATTTTTTCACCATGCCAGAGTGCGCGCAACTGCTCCAGCTTCTCCAGATTCTCCAGTTGGCAATGCCCTCTGCCCGAAAATGTCCGAATGTATCCCGCCGAATATGCGTAGATTCCCAGATGCCGCCGGATATGATTCTGTGCATGATCAGCCAACCCGGAAGTCGACTCATCACGCACCCAGGGAATGGTCGCGCGGCTGAAATAGATCGCATACCCCGATTGATCACTGACCACCTTGACCACGGAAGGGTCGGACGCATCCGCAGCACAAGTCAACGGAGCGCTGGCTGTGGCCATGACCGCCTTCCCCCCTGCAACCAGCGCATTGGCGACCTGATCGATCAGGGCCGCTGGCATATCGAACTCGTCTCCCTGAACATTGACGACTATATCGTCTGTGGCAAGACCGAGTTTTTGTGATGCCTCCGCAATACGGTCGCTGCCAGATAGATGATCACGGGAAGTAAGCACCGATTGACCACCGAAACGCGCAACCGCTTCCACGATACGCGAGTCATCCGTCGCCACCACGACACCGGCCGCTTCACTCTCCTGACAGCTCTCGACAACGTGCTGAATCATGGGTTTGCCTGCAATCTCAAGCAGTGGCTTACCCGGCAGGCGGCTGGATTGGAAACGTGCCGGAATGATGATGTGAAAAGGGACAGACAACGATTCACTCCGACAGATCGGCTGCGGGAGAGATCAACTGATCAATCCGGTCGAATACATTCGGATCCATTTCAACGGTCGCGGGAATTGCCCAGAGTTTGTTCTTAATAGTCATATCCCGGCATTTTATCGCATCTTTTTCAGTCATAAGTATCCATCCGTCATCCCCGAAGTCGAGATCGGACTCCTCAAATGGATGGTGATCCGGGAAAGCATGACGGATCACATCCAGCCCGAGTTGCTCCAGTTGCCGGAAGAATCGAATCGGATTGCCCACTCCCGCGACCCCGTGCACAGGCCCGCCGGCAAATTCAGACAACGGTTTTCGATCACCATCCGCCAGATTATACGCTTCTGACAAGATCATCGACATCCGTTTGGCTCGCGCTCCGGCAAACCGAATCTCGTCGTCGGCACCGTTGACCAGCACGATGTCCGCTCGCTTGATCTGGCTGCTAAATTCCCGCAACGGCCCGGCTGGCAGGCACCAGCCATTACCGTATCCGCCCTGCCCGTCCAGCACCACAATATCCAGATCGCGTTGCAGCGCGTGATGCTGGAATCCGTCATCGCTGAGCAGGACATTGCAGCCGAATTTATCGATCAGATAAATCCCGTTTCTGACTCGCTCTGGACCCGCTACCACCGGCACTCCGGTCAACTCATAAATCAGTTGCGCCTCATCACCGACCAGGGTCGCAGTCGTTGACTCATTGACCTCTCTGGGCCAGAAGGTGGAACAGCCCTTGTAACCCTTGCAGATCACCCCCGGAGACAAACCCTGATCCATTAAATACCGCACCAAAGCCAGCACCACTGGCGTCTTTCCACTTCCGCCCACTGTTACTCCGCCGACCACGATCACCGGAGTGACCAGGGAGATCTGTTTGCAAATCCCGATGCGGTAACATTGCCTCCTGGCCAGCATCAACAGTCCGTAGACCACAGACAACGGCAACAACAAACGATTCAGCCAGTTTGCCTGCCGCCACCCCTGTTGCAATTTATTCAGCATCCGCGGTGTTGTGGCGATACTGGGTATTATACAAATGATAGTAATGCCCCTTTTTCGACAGCAGCGTTTCATGAGTGCCGCGCTCCACAATCCGGCCCTTGTCCAGCACCAGAATCAAATCCGCGCTCTCGATAGTACTCAGTCGATGGGCAATGACCAGAGTCGTTCGATTGCGGATCAATCGCCCGATCGCATCCTGAATATGTTTCTCCGAGCCAGAATCCAGAGAAGAAGTAGCTTCATCCAGAATCAGGATCGGCGCGTCCTTGTAGATTGCGCGGGCGATAGCGATACGTTGCCTCTGCCCGCCCGACAAACGGGAGCCTTCTTCACCGACAAAAGTGTCGATTCCGTCCTCAAAATCATCGGTAAATTCCCGGATATGGGCCGTCTCGATAGCCGTCATTAACCGATCTTCGTCGACGTCATCCGCACCGCCATACACGATGTTGTTTCTGATCGTGTCCGCAACCAGTATCACCTCCTGACTGACCATAGCCATCTTTTCGCGGAGCGATTGCAGGCGGATGTTCTGCAACAGGTGACCGTCAATGCTTATACTACCGGCAGTCGGACTGTAAAACCTCATCAACATCGAGGTAATGGTTGATTTCCCGCTGCCGGACGGCCCGACCAGCGCTACCGTTGACCCCGCTTTTATTGCAAAGTCGATATTTTCAAGAACCCGGGGCTGATCGCCCGGATAATGGAATGAAACATCTGTAAATGACACGTTGCCATCAACAGTACCGAGCGCCATCCGGCCCTCATCCTTTTCCTGATGCAGGTCAATGGTCTGGAAAACCGATTGCATCCCCGCCAGACCGGTTTGTATCACCTCATTGATTCTGGACAGATTCCTGACCGGACGCACAACCATGGTTACAGCCACCAGATAAGAGGTAAATACCCCCGGAGTGATCTCCAGAATCAAGGCCAGCCAGATCATCAGAGCCACTCCCACACCCATCAGAAAAACCACGATCGGAACCGTGGCTGCCAGAATCCCCGCTTTCTTCATGGACTGCTGGCGGTGACGGTTATTGGCCACGAAAAACATCCGCTTTTCGTAATTCTGGGAATTGAAAATCTTGACCAGCTTATGCCCCTGGAACGCTTGTCTGGCAATATCCGTAATGTCCCCCACACTCTCCTGAATGATCGAACTGATTTTCCTGAACCGTCCACTGGTAACCTTGAAAATCAAAAAGGTAACCGGGAAGATGGCAAGAAATATCAACGACAGTTTCCAGCTCAACCAGAACAGCAGGGATAACAGGAATCCCGCTTTCAGAATATCGCGGAACAAGACCCGCAAGGCATCCGTACTGGCCCGCGCAACCTGTTCCACATCGTAGGTCAACCGGGATACCAGCCCGCCGCTCGAATGTTTGTCGAAATATTCTGCAGGAGCGTAGATCAACTGATCAAACATCTTCTGCCGTAAATCCTGAATCACCTTCCTCGACACCCAGTTGGAACAGTAAACATCAATAAAATCGCCGACTGCCCGAGCCAAAGCGATTGCCACCAGCAACAACGGAATAAGGCGGATAAAATCGGGGTCTCGTCCGACAAAACCCTGATCCATCAACGGCTGCAAAGCCCAGGCAAACCCGGTATCCCCAGCCGCCACCAGAAGCATGCCGAACAATGCCATGCCAAACGCCGCCTTGTAGGGAATCACGTAGGAAAACAGGCGGCGATACAGCATGGCGCTGGCCACATTTTTGTAAGGATTGGTCACGGATTCACCCTGATGCGCGTATCTTGTGATACGTCAATGGTATATTATGTACATATAAAGCGCATCGCGCAATCAGTTAATTTCCGGACAACAAATCATAACAAATATGCCAAGAACATCCAGAAAACGCGGCGGTCGACACGCCAGACAGGAACGCGAACAAACAACCGCTCCTGCGGTCACTCCTTTCATCACCCGCAAAATACCGGAGTATGTACTGCTGGACGAGGAAGGTCTGTCACTGATCGAGGACAATGCAGATACCATCCTGCAGGAAGTGGGTATTGAGTATCACTATCCGTCGGCGTTAAAACTGTTCCAACAGGCAGGGGCGGATGTCAAGGGAGAGTTGGTGCGTTTCCCCAAAGGCCTGTGCCGCAAGATCATCCAGGACTCGGCGCCGCAGACCTTCCAGCAAAAAGCGAGGAATCCCGCGAGGAACGTGATGATCGGGGGCAAATCCACTGTATTCGCCCCGGTTTATGGCCCTCCTTTCATCCGTGACCTGGACAAGGGACGGCGCTACGCGATGATTGAGGATTTTCGCAACCTGGTCAAACTGACCTGGATGCTGCCTTCGCTGCACCATTCCGGCGGCACCGTATGTGAACCGACCGATTTGCCGGTCAACAAGCGGCATTTCGATATGGTCTACAGCCATATCAAGTATTCCGACAAGCCCTTCATGGGATCGGTGACTCACCCGCAAAGAGCGCAGGATACGGTGGACATGTGCAAGATTCTGTTTGGCGAAGAATTCGTCGATCAAAATACCGTGGTCATCAACCTGATCAACGCCAACTCACCCATGACTTTCGATGAAACCATGCTGGGTGCCGCAGAAGTATATGCGAGAAACAATCAGGCCAGTATCATCTCTCCCTTTATTCTTTCCGGTGCCATGTCGCCGGTCACTGCCGCCGGAACCATGGCGCAAATCCTGGCCGAGGCACTGACCGGAATGGCATTCACCCAACTGGTGCGTCCCGGCTGTCCGGTTATATTCGGCACGTTCGCAAGCTCGATGTCGATGCAATCCGGAGCGCCTACTTTCGGCACTCCGGAACCGGCGCTGGTCATCAATGGCTGCGCCGCGCTGGCCCGACGACTGGGTGTGCCCTTTCGAAGCGGGGGTTCGTTATGCGCCTCCAAGATCACCGATGCCCAGGCCGCCTATGAAAGCGCCAACACTCTGCTGCCCACAATCATGTCGGGGGTAAACTTCGTTCTTCACGCGGCTGGCTGGCTGGAAGGCGGATTGTCCTCAGGCTATGAGAAGCTGATCATGGATGCCGATCAACTCGGCATGATGCAGGTATTCGCCGCCGGCACGGACCTCTCAGAAAACGGGCAGGCGTTGAGCGCGATCCGGGAAGTCGGACCGGGCCAGCATTTTCTCGGTTGCAACCACACCCAGGAGAATTTCAAGACCGCCTTCTACCGTTCCAGCATCGCCGACAACAACAGCTTTGAACAATGGCAACTGGAAGGCTCGCACGATGCCACGGTCCGCGCCAACAAAATCTGGAAGCAGATGCTGAACAACTATCAACCCCCGCCACTCGACCCGGCCATTGATGAAGCGCTGCTGGAATTCATGGCAAAGCGCAAGGCCTCGTTCGCGGACTCCAATATATAGGCCGGAGCTGACGCGAAGGAAGTTCCGCATGATAATAAATGATGATAATGACACGCTGATGTTCTAATCTGAATCGCAATTAAAACAAGCCGTGATTTGATACCCCCCATCACACCCGCTTCGCGCGATGTGGATTCCCCCTCAAGGGGGGAATGATACCGTTATTACATTACATTACTCCCCCCTTGAGGGGGAGTCCGCGATACAAGGGCGAAGCCCGCTGGAGAGCGGGTGGGGGGAATGATGTTGATACATGAAGCAAAACGATGTCGTAGGGGAGGGTCTTGTACCCTCCCGCAGATGTCGGAGCAGGTATCGACGATTGCGGGCACCCACAGAGGGGCACCCCTACGATGACGTTACGTACAGGTTCTGAATTACTGTGGATTCCCGTTTCCACGGGAATGACGAAATGATTACCAGCCCGTTATCGTAGAGCCTGCCCCCGCCCCTACGCATCGGTAATTGCAGGTTTCATCATTATTGTAGATTCCCGTTCCCCGCTCGGGGCCGGGGAAAAGCCTCGCGGGAATTGACGGGAGACAGGATTGCTGTGCGCTTATATTGGCAGAGAGCGTCGTCTGGTTGTACCGTAATGCACTGAATATCTTACTGGCGTTTGACTCCAAAAGCGCCCGCTATATTCGACTGTTCAAATACCCCGGCCGCCTCAATGTGGTTAGGGCCGTAGAAACCACCCTGAATACGATTGCCGGTCAATCCCGCCCTGAACGTTCCACCAGAGGAAACCGAAACATCATCGAACCGGATAGTCCGGGTTGAATGGGGTACAAGATGGTCGATATTCCTGATATTCGAGAAAGTAGCGTCAAGGTTACTGGCTCCCATGTCATACTCCAGTAACGCATCAGCCTGGAGCAAGTTTCCCTTTCCGTTCCCGGTAACAGGCATTCCAACCATGACCCCTTGCCACATTACGCTACCGCTCGGCATGGAACCCGTCAAATCACCGGCGGCAGACCCGTATCTGCTAACCACGGTCACAGACACGTTACCATCAGAAATCGTCTCTGTCTGCGATTGAGTGGAAAAGTAGCTGTGATCCATCCATGCGCCAAATACCTTGAAATCTGAGTCTTTCCCCGATACCAATGTGATGTCATGCTTGCTGCCGATTGCCTGGGCATTGATGGACACAAACCCCAGATCGGCCAGATCCACCGAAACCCGATATCCCGCTACCGAAAAAATACAACGTGTCCCGGAACAGTCGGATGAAGCCCTTTCGGGAACTTCGGGGTCGTCTGTTTCCACATACATGGTCGACAGGATCAAGGAGTCCGAGCGGGATGTAATACCGGCCGCGCGGGCGCTTTGGTCGCTAACTGTTTCCGTTGGAGCCAGCAGTCCAGTGAACTCTCTTATGCTGGAAGGACTGGGTCCGCTAATTGCTGCCCCCCCCCCCCCCCGCCACAGGCGGTCAGCAACAGGCTCAAGCCCATTGCAACAAAAATCAATCCCGAAGAACTCGCTTCGCTTCTCTCTTGGTACGGATTACTCATCTTATTCAGACTCCAGATTAGTTGGTTGAGGAATTTCCGACTATATACGATGACACCCAAAGATGTTACCATGCCGTATTGATTGCCGGGGGCCAGATACGGGCAGACTGGTAATATTAATAGAAGTACCGGATCATCCACCTCCAGGTGGGCGATCTGACAAATTTATCTTCATCAAAGAGGCATTACCATGAGAAACACGATTCTATCTACGATCGTTGCCACAGGAATCGCTGTAACCGGAATGAGCGCAATGACCGCCCATGCCCAGCAACAGTTTATCTCCATCGGTACAGGCGGCGTAACCGGCGTTTATTATCCAACCGGCGGCGCTATTTGCAGACTGGTAAACAAGAACCGCAAGGAGCATGGCATTCGTTGCTCGGCGGAGTCCACCGGCGGCTCAATTTATAATATCAATACCATTCGGGCTGGCGAACTTGAGTTCGGCGTAGCGCAATCCGACTGGCAATATCACGCTTATAACGGCACTTCAAAATTCGCAGACCAGGGCGCATTCGAGAATCTGCGCGCCGTCTTCTCGGTGCATCCTGAGCCGGTTACCGTCATCGCCAGCGATGCGTCTGGAATCAATACCCTGACCGACGCCAAAGGCAAACGTCTGAATATCGGCAACCCCGGTTCCGGCACCCGCGGCACCTGGGAAGTCATTGAAGAAGCGCTTGGCTGGGAACGTAGCGATCTCAAACTGGCGGCGGAAATGAAATCAGCGGAAACCGGACAGGCGGTATGCGACGGCAAGATTGATGCCTATTTCTGGCTGGTCGGTCACCCGTCCGCCCTGACTCAGGAATCCCTGGCAACCTGCGATGCCCACCTGGTACACGTTGAAGGAGAGGCAATCGACAAGCTGGTAGCTGACAATCCATATTATCGTACCGCCTCAATCCCGGCGGGTATGTACAACAATGAGAGCGACATCCAGACTTTCGGAGTAGGAGCCACCTTCGTTTCCAGCGCCGATGTCTCCGACGAGGTCGTCTATGTCGTGGTCAAGGCTGTATTTGAAAACTTTGACGACTTCAAGAAACTGCATCCCGCATTTAGCAATCTGAGTGAAGCGGAAATGATTTCTGATTCCCTTTCAGCCCCGCTACATCCGGGCGCGGAGAAGTATTACAAGGAACGCGGCTGGATGTAATTCCTGTCCGCGTCGGTCGTGACCCGAAAAACCCTCCTGCACATTCCGGGAGGGTTTTTTGTTTCTGGCTGCTTCGATACGGGTCGTAGCCGGAGAAACCTGATGCGGCATTGACATAACCCGCACCCCACGAGAATCAAAGATGGCACAAAACAATCAATCCCAGGGCAGCCTGGAGGATTTTTCGGCAGTTGACACAGGAGGACGCAATCCGCTCGGCTGGGAAGGCAAGCTGATCGCCACGGTCGCGTTTGTCTGGGCCCTGTTTCAACTTTACATTGCATCCAACCTCCCGTTCTGGTTGACCGATGTAACCGGAATCAGTGTCATCGTCACCAACTCGAACGCCCGCTTGATTCACCTCGCGTTCGGCTTTTTCCTGGCCACCCTCGCCTTCCCACTGTTCAAGTCCAGTTCTTCAACCCGAATCCCCTGGTATGACTGGGTTCTGGCCATTGCTGGCGTGGTTTGCTGTCTGTATATCGTGGTTCTTCGCAATGAAATTGCGGTGCGCGCCGGATTACCGACCACCGGCGACCTGGTCGCATCCACCATTGGCATGCTGATTCTCGGGATCACGGTCTATCGTGCGCTCGGATTACCGTTGCTGATTGTCGCCAGTGTGTTTGTCGCTTATGTTTTCTTTGGCAATGCCAACTGGCTGCCCGAGACCATTCAATGGAAGGGGGCATCCTACGGCAAGGCCATGTGGCATTTCTGGATGCAGAATGAAGGCGTGTTTGGCGTAGCGCTCGGAGTTTCGGCCAGCCTGATATTCCTGTTTGTACTGTTCGGCTCCATACTGGAAAAGGCGGGGGCAGGGAATTTTTTCATAAAGATCGCGTTTGCCCTGCTCGGGCATTTGCGCGGCGGGCCAGCCAAGGCGGCCGTGGTAGCTTCAGCGCTGAGCGGTATGTATTCCGGTTCATCCATCGCCAATACCGTCACCACCGGGACATTTACCATCCCGTTGATGAAGCGCACCGGATTTTCCCCAGAAAAGGCGGGCGCGGTCGAAGTAGCCTCCTCAACCAACGGCCAGTTGACCCCTCCGGTCATGGGGGCTGCGGCATTTTTGATCGCGGAATTTACCGGCATCAGCTATCAGGAAATACTGAAGCACGCTCTGGTGCCCGCACTGGTATCCTATATTGCGCTTTTTTACATCGTTCATCTCGAAGCCATGAAGCTGAACCTGCAAGGACTGCCCAAGCCACCCTCCTCTCTGACTTTCGCCCGCAAGATGATGGGGTTCCTGAGCGGATTTATCGGCATTGGACTGCTTGGCATTCTGGTTTATTACGGCCTCGGCTGGATCAAGGTCGTGACCCCGGCATCGGCCTTTTATATCGTCGCGGCAGGTTGTGCGGGAGTCTACCTGTATCTCCTCAAGCTCGCATCCAGAATACCTGATCTGGTTGTCGACCACCCGGACGCGCCGATCACCGAACTGCCAAAAGCGGGAGAAACAGCGCTCACCGGCCTGTATTACATCCTGCCCATCGTGATCCTGATCTGGAGTATCGTGATCGAAAGACTGTCACCGGGATTGTCCGCATTCTGGGCAGCGGTCGCGATGATCATTGTGACCCTGACCCAACATCCGATCAAGGCATTCTTCCGCGGCTCCGGCAACTACAGGGCGGCATTTCAAACCGGCAAGGATGACTGGATCTCCGGCATGATCGCAGGCTCACGCAACATGATCAGTATTTCAGTGGCGACCGGGGCGGCGGGCATCATAGTCGGAACCATATCATTGACCGGCGCCCATCAGGTGGTCGGCGAGTTTGTAGAGTTCCTGTCTGGTGGGTATCTGATCGTAATGCTGTTACTGGTCGCCGTAATGAGCCTGATTCTCGGCATGGGGCTACCGACAACAGCCAACTATATCGTCGTCTCCTCATTGATGGCTCCGGTTATCATTACTCTGGGAGCGGCCAACGGCTTGCTGGTTCCACTGATTGCCGTGCACCTGTTCGTATTTTATTTTGGCATTCTGGCGGACGACACGCCCCCGGTCGGTCTGGCGGCGTTCGCAGCGGCGGCTATTTCAAAGGGAGACCCGATCAAAACGGGGATTCAGGGATTCGCGTATGATATTCGCACCGCCCTGCTACCCTTCCTGTTTATCTTCAATACTGAACTGCTGCTGATCAATGTATCGCCTCTGAAAGCCATCTTTGTATTCATTGTCGCCGTCATCGCCATGATGCTGTTCGCCTCGGCGACCCAGGGCTGGCTGGTGACTCGCAACAAAGCCTGGGAATCCGCGATACTGCTGCTGGTCGCCTTCACCCTGTTCCGTCCCGGTTTCTGGCTGGACAGGGTGGACCCGCCATTCGAGGAAATTCACCCTTCCAGGGTTTATGAGGTAGTCGATGACGCGACTCCCGACGGAACGCTCACCATGGTGGTGACCGGCCCGGATTTTGATACCGGCGAAATCACCAGCACAACTATCCTGGTTCCAATGGGCAATCAAGAGGCGGCAGTCGAGAGATTGACAAAAGCCGGACTCACGGTCATTGTAGAAGATGGTCGCGCGATTATTGAAGAACCCTTCCCCGGCTCACCCTTCTTTGAGACCATCGGCAAGACTTTCGACTACTATACGAATGACCCGGTGGAACTCAGTACCATCAAGACTAAAAAAGACCGTGTACCCAAAGAAGTGTTTTACCTGCCTGCGTTTTTGTTGCTGGGATTAGTCTGGTGGTCGCAGCGCAGAAGGGCGTCATCCCATGAGAAAACACTCCCCACCTGAAGGGGAGTCGGCGATACCAGAGCATAGCCCGCCGAGGAGCCGGTGGGGGGTTATCAGCGAACATACAGGAGGTGCCGGGTATAGATGAGCACGAACAACGAAACAGCCAGAGCGATGTCGATGATGATCGTCGCCATGCTGTTATTGCCCGGCATGGATGCCATCGCCAAGTGGCTGGTGGGCGCAATCTCTCCCGGCCAGATCGTATGGAGCCGCTTCTTCTTTCAGCTTACCCTGCTGATCCCGTTTGTTTTTCTGACAAAAGGCCCCTGGCTAACCGCTACCCTGCACCTCCACGCCATGCGGGGAGCGCTGATCGCCGCCGCAACCGTATTGTTTTTTACCGGGCTGATTTACCTGCCAATCGCAGAAGCCATATCCATTTTCTTTATCGAACCGATGCTGGTCACACTGTTATCGGTCGTCATTCTGCGCGAACGTATCGGCATCCGGCGGCTATCTGCCATCGCCATCGGTTTTTGCGGAGCAATGATCATCATTCGCCCGACATTCTCCGAGGTCGGTTGGGCCGTAATGTATCCAGTCGGTACGGCATTGTGTTTCTCCTTCTACATCCTGCTAACCCGGAAACTGGTGCGCCACGAAGACCCGGTGCGACTACAGTTTTTTGCCGGAGTGTTCGGCTGTCTGGTGATGACCGCCGCCCTGTTTGTCGGCACTTACAGTCAATTCGACATCCTGACCGCAGTTTACCCGACAACCGACCAATGGCTACTGCTCGGCGGCCTCGGCCTGATTGCCACCGTCGGCCATTTACTCGTCGTCCATGCGTTCCGCCATGCCCCGGTGGGAGTGCTGGCGCCGTTCCAATACGTCGAGATCATCGGAGCCACAATTTACGGACTGCTGTTGTTCAACGATTTCCCCGACCTGATGACCTGGGTGGGGATCCTGATCATCACTGGCTCTGGAGTCTACATATTCCACCGTGAATCCCGGCTGCCAAAATGACGGACCCGAGACAATCCGGGTATAGCCCGTGTTGGCAGTGAGCAGAGAGCCGGATTTGCGGGGTCATGCTGGGGGTTCATGCTGGACAGGTTCAGGGAAACCGGGTTAGACTTCTTATAGATAACCTGCAACCCGGAGGACCTGAACCGTGGACACTGTCAACTTCACTCACATGATCGACGGCACCGCCGAAGAATATACCTTCCTCGCCAACCACGAGAAAGAACACACGAAAACACTGCCCGACCGGCTGATGACGGCGCTGGCCGATCTCGAACACTCCTTTTCCGGCTATCAGGTAAGCAGACTGGAACACTCATTGCAATCCGCCACCCGGGCGCTTGATGCCGGTGAATCTGAACAAATGGTAGTCGCTGCCCTGCTGCACGACATCGGCGACAACCTCGCGCCCTGCTCTCACAGCGAAATGGCGGCTTCCATACTGCGTCCCTATGTATCAGAGAAAATCTACTGGATTATCAAGCATCATGGCCTGTTCCAGACCTGGTACTACGCCCACCATTTCGGCAAGGATCGCAATGCCAGAGATCGCCTGCGCGATCATCAGTGGTATCAGGACTGTGTCGATTTTTGCGAGCACTACGACCAGAACTGCTTCGACCCGGATTTCAAGTCAAAACCCCTGGAATTTTTCCGCCCGATGGTAGAACGAGTATTCGCCGAGCCCCTGGCTCATTTTGTCTGAACAATAATGGATGCGCCGGATTGAACGAACCGGACGATTCAAGCGGGACTACAAGCGAGAGCATAAGGGTAGAAATCGACCTGCCCTATAAGGCATGGAGTTAGAAGCGCGGACACACAAACACAAATGGTGAATGTGGTATCCGCGCTGGTAGGGAAGAAATTGGCTTATAAAGACTTGATTGCCTGATTAACCGCCAACCATCTTGGCGATTTTTCCTTCCTGCTCGGCAAATTGAGCCTGCATATTCTCATTCGTGGTTTTGTTGGTCGTGTCTATTTTCTTATCAAGGTTGTCAATTTTACTTGACAGGTTTTTCTCCATTTCGTGAATATCTCCCCGTACTTCTACACGACTTTTTTCGGTTGCCTCCTCGAAAACTTGCCTGATGGCATTTGCTAACAAGTCAGCACTGCCATTCAGTTTCTTTTGTTTCATGTCAGATCTTCTCCAAGTAGATGTGAGCCAATTGAGTTTGGCAGACCACACAAGTATAACTTATTAAGGCAAAGGTATATACCGCTCCACTAATTCCCCACATCCAGAGTTATCTCATCCGCCCTTTACTGCCTGGACGCGCAACCCACTTCATCATAACAATACGGCCTTGATTGCCAGGTTCCACCATAAGGATGACGGTATCGTGATCCAACATAAGCTGTATTATCATCATCCTGTACCGTAACCGTACAAGATGCTATTGGATTATTTAGGTCAACACTTCCGGGAAGAAGTACCAAAATTCTCCCGGTCGTGTTGCCTTCCTTGCGATAATTTCCCCTCCCATAAACTTTAATTTCTATTTTTCTCGTTTCGCCCGCCTTTACATTGTAGCGTAGCAAGCCGGTAGTACCGCCAACTGTCGAAATCATAACTGGTAAATCTCCACTAATAATAGACCATTGTCCGCCAGTAGTGGCGTTAATCGTGATATAGGCCCGCGGTCTTTCCCGTCCACTTTCTGGTAAGGTGGCCTCCTGCCAATCATTTATGCCCGGCCCGTCCCGATACTCGCAATACTCCCTTCCTATCGGTAAACCATCTACCGGACAATCAAAAGCCGCATGGGCGACTAGTCCGCCCTCCTTGACGCTGGCCGGGCATTGCATTTGAACACTGTCAGCTTGTGCGGGGGGGGGGGGGGGGGTGACTAACAAGAATAAAGCAGCGCCCAGAGCGCCAAGAATAAATTTCATAACATTACCTCAAGAAAAGAGTTGTTTGTGTATCCAGTGTATACCAATACATATAAAACGTGCAAACATTAACATTCATTACAAAAGGCAACCAGTGTTAGTATCCAGGTAACCTGCAATCCACCCAAGAGATCAGAATGCTGAAAAAAATATTTTTGCCGACGATACTGCTTATCCTGACTTATGGTTTTTGGGTCAGCCCGGACTTCAAGGAAATCGCGGCAGGAGTTTCCATATTCCTGTTCGGGATGTTATTCCTCGAAGAAGGGTTCAAAGCCTTTACCGGAGGTTTTCTGGAGAAGTTGTTGCAAAAAACCACGGACAAGACCTGGAAGGCACTGGGTTTTGGAATCGTCACTACCACAATCATGCAGTCCAGTTCACTGGTTTCAGTGATTGCAATATCTTTTATCAGCGCCGGCATGATTACGCTGATAGCCGGTATTGGAATCATATTCGGCGCCAACATTGGAACTACAACCGGGGCCTGGCTGGTCGCCGCGCTCGGTCTGAAAGTCAAAATATCCGCCTACGCCATGCCGATGCTGGTATTCGGGATTGTGCTTTCCTTCCAACAGTCGAAATACCTCAAGGGAATTGGCTCGGTACTTGCGGGACTCGGTTTTTTGTTTCTCGGCATACACTATATGAAAGAGGGATTCGAGGCGTTCAAGGATAGCTTCGATCTGGTTTCATTCGCGGTGGGCGGCTATCCTGGCCTGTTTCTGTTTGCGGGCATTGGCGCCGTCGCCACCGTAGTGATGCAGTCATCCCATGCGACGCTGGTACTCATCCTGACGGCGTTGGCGGCCGGGCAGGTCACTTATGAAAATGGCCTGGCATTAGCCATTGGCGCGAATGTCGGCACCACCGTAACCGCGGTGATTGGCTCATTAAGCGCAAATATTGAAGGTAAACGGCTGGCCGGGGCACATCTGGTTTTTAACGCGGTAACCGGTGTGATCGCCATTGTATTTATCAGCCAATTCGTATGGGCCGTGGATGCGTTCAGTAGTACGGTGGGCATAGCGGCAGATAATTACACCATGAAGCTCGCTGTATTCCATACGTTTTTTAATGTGGTTGGCGTCATTGTCATGGTGCCTTTAATCCATCGGTTAGCCGGGTCTCTGTTCAGACTTTTCCCTGAGCAAGCCCTGGATGTCGCTGAGCCGAAATATCTCAACGAAGCCGCATTCGATTTTCCGGACACGGTATTATTGTCTGTCCAGAAGGAGGTCTGGCACCTGTTTGACGCCGCGTTCGAGTTGATGGCGCACGGCATAAATTTGCACCGTACACAAATTCTCAAATCTGACGATCTTGAAAAAATCATAAACGATGACCGGGAAATTATCGAGTTCGATATGGATGAGCTTTACGAGAGAAAGGTCAAGATCCTTTACAGTTCCATTGTCGAATTTATTTCCCGGGCGCAGACAAATATCCCCAGCGTATTTTCGGAAGAACTATACCGGCTCCGCAGCGCTGCCGCAGAGCTTGTGGAATGCGTCAAGCACGTCAAACATTTGAGAAAAAACACAACCAGATACATGGTTTCAGATAATCAACACATTCGAGATGAGTACAACGCTTTAAGAGTCAAACTGGCTTTTATTCTCAGGGATATATGCAGGTATCGGGATGACAATGAACACCTTGCCGCCAAGCGTGATTTAGATCAACGCAAAGCAGAGGCCAAAGCCGCGAAAAAGACAATTGACACTACGGTTAGCCAGTTGCTTCAGGAAGAACAGATTTCACCGTTGATGGCCACTTCGCTGCTGAATGATTTCAACTTTTCCCACAGAACGGCAAAAAATCTGT
Source organism: Arenicellales bacterium (assembly GCA_965116335.1). Classification (GTDB taxonomy): domain Bacteria; phylum Pseudomonadota; class Gammaproteobacteria; order Arenicellales; family Poriferihabitantaceae. The sequence goes on along the minus strand of OZ220677.1, from coordinate 2,133,068 downwards.
TCGATTTCTCTACGGCAATACTGTCTACCCATGATGAGTTGATCGCCGAAGCCGCTGAAGAAACCAACCTGGATGAAGTGGATTGAACGAACCGGACGATTCAAGCGAGACTACAAGCGAGAGCATAAGGGCAAAAATCGTCACTGTAGTAATTTCAGGACAAGAAGCCACTTTCACGAATTCCGACCTGGCCATCGTGCTGAAACATCAAATTCGAACAGTTCTTTCTTTGAATTTCGTTTTCGGATTGCACGGCATTCGACATCCTCAAAACCCAAACGTTCAAGCATTACCGCATAAAGCCTCTCCACAGGCAGTAGCACTCCGTAAAAGGTAGAGTTGCCGACGATGTAATGCAGTTCACTACCCCTGTCCAAAACTGGTATCAATGATTTGAAGTGTTTCCACATGTCATCAAAATACTTCGCAACATAGTTGGCTAATATCTTGCCATTCTTGTTATCGTGATGCGCTATTGCCTTTACAGCAGCGCTGAGCAATGGGTGTCCAAAAGACTCTTTCGAGCGACTCCAATCAGTAAGTCTGCTAGTTGCAACACCCCATGTCCCACCAATTGCCAGCCAATCAAGTTCACCTGCATCCCGTCCATTATCGAGAAATCCCAGCCAATACATGTAAGGGCGGAGCTCACGAATATATGACATTCTGTTTGCATAAGGTGGCGACGTAATAACCAGATCAAAAAAACCGCTTACCTCTTGCGTCAACATTCTGGCATCCCCGAGGAATAGGTATCCTTTTCCGTCAGGATTCCTCTCCGCGCCCTCCAAGACGAACTCCAAATGGTCCCGGAATACCTGCATCGTGTCTCTCACAAATGGAATATGCAATTGGGTGGTGGTTTTAAAAGACATGGACTGGTGATCAAAGGCCGCGTTAGAAAGCTCAATGAGTGTCCTGCAAAATGCTACTAACAGGAGATTGCGATCAGGAGAGTCTGTAACGCTCTCCGCTTCAATACCGGCTTTAAGCGTACAAAGAAAAGTTAAATCATCAGAACTCCACCATCTTTCAATATTATGGACAGGCGGAGCCTTTACCGGCTCAATCGTGCCCTGTTGCACTGCCTTTTCTATTCGACCACACGCGTCCCGAGCCGACACTACAGACTGTCTGGAATAATGGGCCATCTTTACTTTACCAAACCACACCAGAAAAGGATTGATATCCACCGTTACACCTTCGTGCCCATGATATGCCGCACTCAACGCCGTAGTTGCTGTTCCGCAAAATGGGTCCAGAACACGCAAGGGCCTGTCGTATTGGCCCATAAGTTCTTCGATGATCTTAACCGAATACGCCGGGGTTAGTCGTAGCCAACCATGCCGTCCCCTGGTGTTGAATTTATGAGTATAGTCGGCTCGTTGGCGCAGCACTTCTGTCAAAGCGGCCCTCATGTGGTTTCTGGTAGTAAAAGCACTTTCAGGATGGAATCCACCTCTTCACGGATAACAGCACTGTTTCGATCAAAAAATGCCGCGAGGTTGTATCCGACAACATCACGCATGAAATCATAGGTCGATATCAACGGATTATTTGCTCCGATGATTCCCGTAACGACTGACCACTTTTCAGCACGGTAGCGCATAAGCACATCGCTATCGATCTGTCCTGACAAAATCACGGCGCAGGGAAGATTCCCTTTCGTGTAGGCTGTAGATGCGTTCGCGATATCAGCACTCTGCCGCTTCGAGTCTTTACTCTTGTATCCCTGTCGAACCTCAAAAATAGTGCCCGTAAGACTTTCGAATACTTTATCGTCGACATCCAGTATTTTGGCCGAATCTCTCATCCACTTATGAAACCGGGATCGCTTTTCTCTATCGTTAATCTTCTCAAGGGGGACTCTCCCATCCAGATACAATGTTCGTTTCCGTCCACTCGGCAGCGTCACTTGATACGACCAAGTCACATCATCCTCGGATAACTCCAGAGAATCCTTCACTACTCTGCGAAACAACTTTTCACACCCGGTTCCGATCTGCCGGTAAATACTCGTCATACCACCAGCCGCCTTGTGCGCTGCATACATTGCCGGGTTATCCAGCCCGAACCAATTATAGAAAGCATCTCCTTGATACAAATCCTGAAACTGCTCAAGCGTCAGTCCTTCACTGCTCGCACCTCGACCAAATTTTGGCTTATAGAGCGCAGAAACATGGATCGCATCCAGAATAATCTGTAAATATTCTTCATCTTCGCAGTTCATCCCGACTCCTATCAATTGCTGCTAGTAGTGGCCATTGCTCGCCCACATATTTTTCTGCAGCATCACGAACCACCCAAGCCACCGACACTTTTTTCTGTCGTGCGATCACTTCCAGAGTCTCGTAAAGCTCCGGCGGAAAGCTCACCGATGCACGATGCGATACTGACACTCCCCCAGTCTTACGTTCTGTCATGCTTTAAGCCTCTCAATTATTAGTGCACCACTTTACACCATATTGGTGAGCCAATCAATGTCAAGTGCTGAAATCACTTGATCGTTTTTTCGATAAAGCCGAGTGTGTTGGTATTCTCGATCAGTGTCCGTACTTTCGTGCGATCCAGACCGGATGGAACTTCGGCATCAATCTCAAGTTTCAATGCCACTTCGCTACCGGGCAGGGTTGTGAGCTGCTCGACAACGGCCTCGACGATCTGCTGAATATTCCGCACCGGGCGTTCCGATGAAATCATCACCGTACCTGTAAACCGGGTCAGTCTGGTTTCGGCTGGCTGGCCTCCATCCTTCACGCCAACGCCAACATCATCTTTGAGTGGTAGCGCTCTATCCGCATGGGACGAACCGCTATCCGGGGCAGCAACAGCAACAGGGGCTTGCGGCTTCGGGCGATGCTTCTCAGCGACATCCGGCCTCACAATGAGACTTTCATTGTCGATCACAACATTCACTCGAGTCGCACCCTCTATCGCAAGGCCACGGTAGGTTCCGGCTACCTCATCCCATCTTTCGGCATAGGCGAACGGCCCCGACGACAGGTCGCCAATGGCCGAGGTAACAGTCCGAACCAGCGCCGAGCGGTCCTTCAACCGGGGTAGATAGATATAGCGGTCGAGGTATTCCCGTAGCAGTTTCAGGGAAAGGTGGTCCTTGCCGTTCCAGACATATTTCTGTAATTCATGATCCAGCCTCACTGGACCGAGGTCCGGCAAAAGCCCTTCCTCGTCAACCAATCTCTTGCTCGCCCGTCCGAGCAGACCGTCTCGCGCCGCCACCTTGCCGGATACCCATTCAACATCTGCTTGTGCGCTATCCTGTTTCGGGTACAGGAGATAGCACCAGGCCTCCTTCAGACAGGTTTTCACAGCCTCATTCGCTTCAGTCGATTTGGTCTTCGCGAGGGCAATGTCTCTCTGGGTTAAATCCTGATTTTCCTTTCCAACGATCCACTCCCATGCCAGAGCTTTTCGCATGAACTCTCTGACATTATCCAGTTGACGTGTATCGGCAGCAAGGAACACCAGCACATTGCGATAGACGCGCGGTGTACTCCCGCGTTGCATCAGAATATCGCTGGCCATTGCTATCGCCGCGGATGCGGATGTACCCCGGCTGTTATGCGAGTGTGCGATACCGAGCACAATAGCGCGCACTCCATCTGCTTCGTCCGGCACATCTGCAGAGCTTCCAGGTGCAACCTGCACAGCATAGAAATGGCCGCGCTCTTTGAGTCCATTGATATATTCCTTCAACTGCCTGTCAATCTCCATCCGCACAATCGCTTCCTCAATCTGCCCGGCCTTGTCTTCAGCGAGGCGGTTGAGGCTGGCCGACATGGAATACCAGTAACGTCCGAGATCACTGTGCATAAACCGGGCCTGATTGCCGAGCCGCCGCAGCGCATCTCCGAAGACCGCTGGCTTCTCCCCCGGCTGCACGACCCCCAGATTGATCTGCCTGTCGTCCAGACCCCTGTTCTCCTGCTGATGAGTCGGAGCCGTACCCATGAATACGGTGCGGGCAACCCGCCGGGTTGCCGAATATCGTCCCAGATTGTGGGCCGATTGATCAATCTTGTAGGGGATTGACTGCGGGCCATCAATATCACCCGCGATGATTGATTGCCAACTCATATCGAGATAGCGATACAACTCCGACCACACCCGCTCATGATCAACCTCGATGCTTCCAGGCATGATCATCACCGAGGGGTCGCTCCTCATCCATAATACGTGAATAACCTGGGCCATCAGGCGCAATACGCCACGAGTTCGCTGGAATAGCTCCAGAGACCCCCAACCCGTATAAAGTTGGTCGAACAGTTCAGGATGGATGGGATAGGCTTTCTCCAGCTTGCGCCGGTAATCCTGATCCGCTGAGCCGTGTGGGAACTCATTGGCGTTTTCCCGGTAGAGCTTGGCAAACTGCTTCAGCGTATTATCCCGATGGGGAGCTTTGTCGGCTGGAATGTCCTTGAACAGACGTCGGCGGACGATTTCATAGCTTTCTTCCTGTGAGGCCGGTCGCCAAGGAGACTCAATCCGGGAGAAGGTCTGCTTGAGACGAGTCAACGCTTCCTGCCCACCCTCACCGCCGACCTCAATCTGCGAGGCGGGCAGCGAAGCCACAAGCAAGGCGCCGGGGCTGGTCTTGACCGCCTCCGTCAATGACTGAACAAAACTGAGATTGGCATCGAAAGAGCCGGACGGCAGGCCATCAATCTTGTAGATCTGGCGCAAGTAGGCGACCCATTCATCGATCAGGATCAGGCACGGCGAGCATTTCCTGAAAATCTCCTCCAACCGGTTCGAGCCGGGCGCGATGCCACGGGCATCGTTATCCGCGATCATGTCGAATGCGTCCGTGCCGCCCAGTTGCCAGGCCATCTCGCCCCAGGTTGTGCGAATCTCGCGCCCTCCTTTCTGAGGAGGAATGGGGTCCTGCGGGCCACGCGAGGTGCCGACCAGGACCGCACGGTTGATGTGCTGCGGCATCTCCACGCCGCTCTCGGAAAGCAATTGGTCGAGTCGGGGCAAATCCCGCACCGGCGTATCACCCGCCGTATGATAGAGCGCCAGCATGGAGTGGGTTTTGCCGCCGCCGAAGTTAGTCTGAAGTTCAACCACCGGAGCTCCGCCAGTGCCGGAAAGTCTCCTGGCCGCGCCGACCAGAAGTGTACGCAGCCCTTCGGTCAAGTAGGTGCGGGCAAAGAATTCCCGTGGGTCGCTGTATTCGGGAGGTGCGCTGCCAGTATAGACTTTTCCCAGATCGGCGGCGAACTCCGCCTGCAGAAAATCGCCCGTTGCAACGTCATGGTGCGGTTCGACCACCTCTCGCCACGGCAACAGCCCACCAACCGTATCGACGGAAATCTCGACCGACCGTTGAGTCTTGCGACGTTCCTCATTGCGTCGAAGCTCGTCAAGCCGGGTACGCGAAATCGTGTCGCGCATCCTGCCGAGCCGTTCAGCCTGCACTCCGGCGCCGATGGCCGCCATCAGGCGACACATGGAGTCCAGCGCACGCTCGGCATCGTTATAAGTAAATTTTTTGTTATGCGAGAGCTTGTTGCGAACATCCACCAGTTCGTTCACAATTGCACGTTCGGCGCGTCCCAGAGCGGTCTTGAATGCCTCTACCCAGAATACATTCATGGCATTGAGCAGCGCGGACTGATCCCAGGCGATAGTACCGTTGGGGCCAGCATCCAACCGAAGCTTCTCGGCAACCCGCACTTGCCAGTGGCCAGTCAGAGCGCTTTCCAACCGCTTCTCGACAAACGGAGTCAGCGCTTCGGGCAGGATTTCCATGCCCTCGAATACAGATTGTCGGGTGCTCTTGGACATAGCGATTATCCTCCTCTACTCATACCGTCAATGCGGCCTCAATGGGTCGTTTATGAATGAATGTCATGTTTCTGAATATAAAAACGACCTTTGCCGATCACCGCCTGGGTCATGGATTGCCACCGCCTGACGGATCAGTTCCGGCCATACCGTGATCAGGCCGTTATAGTAGGCCGCCTCGCCCGCGTCCCGCCTCTTGTTGGCGCAAATATCGTACAGACAATATGCAAGGTCTCTGGCGGCGTCCGCATGGACCGGACCCATCTTCTTGAGAAGCAGAGCCGCTGCCTGCTCGCCGCCCTGTTCCAGTGCGCGGATCAGATATTGGCAGCACTCCCACACAGTCAGGTGAGCGTCAGTCGTAGGATCCCAGTCGGGGTCCAGTTCATCCCGTTTCAGGATACGCACCTTGCCCGCGGCACTATCGACGATTCCGACCTGCTTCACACGGTCGACCGAGATGCCACGTGCGGCGGCCATACCGTTCGCGATACCGAAGTCCCCTGCATCCAGGCCGTTCTGCTCGAACCAGGTGATGGAAAAACGGGTTTCGGAATCGAACTCGCCCTGAATATCACCCAGATAGTCGTCAAGTTCTTGATTGATCAGTTGCAACGCAGTCTTCACGGTCATCCGGCTGTCATCAGATCCCAGCACCGCCCTGCAACGGCTGAAGATACCCATGCCCGGGCCGATAGCCGATTGCTGCATATCAGCCGGGGAGATATTAGCCTTTTGCAATTCCTCAATGGCTGGCGGCAATTCTCGTTTGAGTGCGCCGATAAACTCGGCGCGGCTGATGGTCTCGGCGTTATCTTGCCTCTTACGGCAAACCAAAACGACCGAATTGGCGAGGGCATTGGTGCCCGATGCGATCATGCGGCTGGCATTCTCGGTTCGTATCGGCCATGTACCGACAACCGCATAACCAGCTGCAAGAATGGCCTGCAAAAAAGTCGCCCAGCCTGTTGAAGATAGCCCTTCTTGATCAACTTCGGACTGTTTGAACGCATAGTAAATTGTCGCCGGAAATGTGTCTATATGGTTAGCAATCATGTTTCTCATAGCATTAGTCATCCCGTCCAAGAAGAAGGTATCAGCCGCACTTACGCTTCCGTGCCGATATGGTGCTGCAACCAATTCCTCCGCTTTCGGAACTGCAAGTGTCGAAAACAATTCTGGATAGACGGATGCAAGAGACCGTTTCATCCATACATAGAAAAAATCCGATAAATCAGCATAGGCAATATTGTCGTAATACGGCGGATCTGTGCTAATAATCACTCTACCGGCAGGTGGTTGAAAGTTGGCAGCGTCAGATTGGGTCACAGAAGTTGGCACATCTGGGTAGTCGAAAGTATTTTTGGAAAAAGCTTTGAAAATGCCCTCCAATACGACTTTGAAACTACCTGAAGAATCAGAAAGTATATTTCCTTCGGCGAAGTCCCAAATCATGGGGATTGCCTGTCGTCCAAAGAGATTGCGAGGGCATTGCGCGACTGACTCCCATCTGCATAGGGAGTTGGCGAGATCGGTTAATTTACCAATACAAAAGTAAAGATAAACACTTACCGCCTCGGCATAGGCCCTGGCACCGGTGCCGCCGTCACGAAGTGCGGGGGGGGGGGGGGGGGGGGGGGGCGACTTGTCGGAAATTCCAGCGACAAACGCATCGCGCTCAATCTCGGTCCGCACCTCGTGCACCAAATCACTGAACGTAGTCAACGCCACAAGCTGACGGTCGGTGAACAGGTCGGCCCAGGTAAAAAATCCGTAACCGCGACCACTAACCAGATCACGCGTATCACGATTCATCGGCTGATCCGGCCTCCAGGTCGGCTCCGCTGTTCGTGCGACCGCCTCAATGTTTGTAGTTGGATCAAGATAAATACGTCCCTGTTTCCCCTCAGCAACAACAGCAATCAGTGTCTCATCCATCTCTCCTGCCATGCTCCTGGCCTTCACGTAATCCGGTGGAATCGCACTACCGGATAACAGGCAACGGAAATGCGCCCCTCGACTTGCCTTCGTCCCCTTTTTCGCCGCTGCAATCTCCTCTTTCGTACCCCCCTTGCGGATACGGTAAGTAATCGTCCTCGCGGCCTTGTCCACAATGGGCTCGATCCAGGCCTCCTTGCCCGCCTTCGAACTCAGCAGGAAGCTCGACGCAATCGGCACCTGCACATCCCCGAAAGCCGGGTCCGGACTCGGCACCGTGCGCGACCAGATCCAGGCGATCACGGTCGCCTGACCACCCTCCGGCAAATCTACTTGCGGGTACAGATGACCGATACGCTCGAACGCCTTTTCGCGCATCCATTCACCGTAATACTTCACATCCTCAGCAAGACCTTCGGCATTACGATAATGGGTACGGTCCTTCGCTCCCGGATGCACCGGCTCCCGATCCTTGAACTTCGGCGGAATCTCGATCATCGCCTTGCCGATCATCACCGCGACCGGGTTCAGGTCACTGCCATAGGCGGGCAACCCGAGACGCTGCGCCTCCAGCGGAATCGAGCACCCGCCCGAAAACGGATCATAAACCGGCGGAAGCTCCTCACCGCAACTCCTGCGAATCTCGGCTCGCGCCCGATTCAGAACCTCCTCGTTGGTGGAATTCTCCCACTTCACCAGGTCCTCAATAATCTTGAACAATCTGTTGCGCTCTGCGTCCACTTCCCTCTCAGTCGGGAATCTATCGGGATGACTGGAAGGGTCATCCACCAGTTGCGCGAACAGCACCGCCCGACACGCCGCCAACGGCCGCCGCGCCCACCACAAATGCAGTGTCGAAGGATGCCCATGCCGGATCGACTTCTCCCGCGCCGAAGCGACATTAATCGCCTCCAACGGAATCGCCACCTCAATGAGTTTTTTTCGGGCAGTTGTCATAGCCGTTATGCTTTAAGCGCCTTGTCCAACTGGTCACCACATTTGATGGTCTTAATCTTCTGCTCCATCCCGCGTAGCTTGATCTTCTCTTTTCGAAGTTGAGAACGAAGACTCCTGTGTATTGGTCTCCCATGTGCCAAAACTGGAACAAATTGAAACTTGAGCCCGGATAGGAGCAATTTCTCTGCCAGTTTAGCACCCCCGTTAAGCTGTTTTGCCACATGAGTAACACTACTTACTCCACCACCCTTTAACTCGATAGGCACTACCCATGTAATCTTGTTCTCCTCGCCAACGAACAGATAGTCGCACCGTGTCTCATTTGTCATTCCGAGTGCCTTGCAGTCCATGTCAATGATTAGTCGGTTGGTCGGTGTACCGCGCAGATCGACCTTGCATCCATCCTTATTGCATTTCATGGATCGACAACTATTGTCAACCCTCGCGGTCAATTTCGCAACTGACCCTGTCATTTAGCATTTCCACTCTGGGTGCGATTGAAGATGTTTACACTATCGTTATACAACTTCTCACTAACAAGATCATAATCGGCTGGATAAAGGCCAGTTTCATCATCCAGTTTCACTTCTTCGATTATTGACCCCTTTGGGCGTTTGCTCTGCTTGAACAGCCATGCTCCCACCTGATCGGGTTTAAGTGCAATTTTGTCGTTAATCGTCTTCTTGTATTCAGCCCCTGGAAGTTCGGACCGTCGCACGATGTTGGCGAGTTCCTCCAGTACCCACTCGCTGTGTGTGGTAACGATCACCCGGATGCCAGAGTTGACGAGTGCCGCGATCTGTCGGGTAAACTCGACCTGCATGGCTGGATGCAAATGTGATTCCGGTTCCTCAATGATCAGTACATTACCAGGCCGCACGATGTGGCGCAGATACAGTACCACCGGCGCGAGTTCTGAAACCATTGACGAGGCGTGCATTAAAGAAAGGTTATTCTTCCAGCCGTCCGGCCTGTAAGTAAAGTGCGGATAACCGACCACCTCCGATTTATTGGCCCTTACAGAGCCCTGGAGAATATTTTTTTCGATAGGCGCGCCGAGATCATGTCGAGAATTCCGCCGTTGATATGTGGACTGAGCGAGTCCTATCAACTGCTCAAGAAAATCCGCAAGGACACCCGACAGCATCGGCGTAGGTGTATCCTGGCGCAGCCCTGTCATCGCGGCACTTCCGATCAGGGCTCTGACGACCACATTGTGCGCGTGCATCACACCGGTCCGGTCAGCGGGAAGATAAAATGCCGGAAGGTCCAAAGGGGCAACGATCCGAGTTCGGACATGGTCGGTTAAATTCTCTAACACCCTCCGTGCAAAAAAACTCAGACGTTTTTCCCCTTTGTCGAGTAGCAAGAACATTTCCTCCGCCAGGTTATGAAAATACCTGATTGAGTAATCGTCACCTTCGGTATTGATCCGAACCGGCGTGCCTTCAGGGATTATTGTTTTGAACTCGTCCGTTTGTGTATTGATTGACAGACGGTGGTCGATAGAATCCAATTCGTTTGCGTTATGACTGCGGAAATCAATCCGCGCCCCACCCCTGCTTCCTTTGCGGATCAATGCTCCAACCTCCTCCATGCCGAAACATCGACCAATTTCATTGCCAAGACCGCCGCCTTTCTCACTCAATCTGGAACGAATGAAATCCGTGGTCGAATCGGGAAGAACAATGCCCTCTTTGGATAGAGACTCTTTTTTGTCTGACAGCATCCGTTCCCCCAGACCGGCAAGATCATTGATAGTTTCTCTGGGCAATGGCTTGGCTCCAACGTCACGGAAAATCAGAGGATTCCGTGAAAAACGCCGCCGTCCGGACCAACCATCACTAAAATATCTGTGCAGCGCATAAATCAGTATCGCCAGATAGGACTTTCCAGTGTTGCTGGGGCCGACGAACACAGTCAATGGGCGCAAATCCATTTTAGCTTCGACGATGGGGCCGAAATTCGATACTTCCAGTTCGAGAGTATCTTGCTTTGCTGATTCGTTCATATCTTTTCTCCCCTGAATTCTATAGTTCCGATTCTATCACTTGGGTGTCCCTGATCGTTCCAGCAGACGTTTCAGGTTGAACTGGATGGCGGTCTGGTCGAAGGGCGGCTCGCGCTTATCCAGGGTGCCCCTGACATAGCGCGGCTTGCCAGCAAGCCCGTCGCTTACCTCGACCACAGCGAGGATGAACTTCTCTGGCTCATGCAACGAAGTGATGATCTCCTGTCGGGTGATCATGACGGTATCCGCGCCCTCCGCACGTCCTTTTACCTCGATAAACCGATGGCTTCCAGCGTCCGGGTCACAGGATGCGATATCGTACCCCAATTTTTGGGCGGACACATCTTCCGGCCTGTTGCCAAGTGCACGTTCAGCCACCATTACGGCTTCCATAGCGGCCAACTCGATCTTTCTTCGCGCAACCGGGTCTTGTGTAAAATCCTTCGGTGAAACACCATTCTGTGCATCCGCCCGCGCATCCAGCAAACCGCGAGGGATAACGATCATGCCACCGCGCACACGGGGCGGCAGAGAGGAGATAAACTTTTCCTGTTCGAGCAACTCCATACGCCGCTTCCGGCGCTCGACCAGATCCGTTGCCCGACGCTCGGCGTTCTCCCAGTTCAGCCGGGTTTTTTTGCCGGCTCGTTCCTGTTCCTTTAGTTCGAAAGCACGCTCATCCCAGTAATTGATTTCCTTCCGCAGACGCGCATTGACCTCATGCTCGACTTTCTCTATCTCCGGTAAACGACGCGCCCTCACTTCGGCAACGTGCTTGTGTGCCAGTTCAACCGTAGCGAATGTCGATGCGGCCTGTTCAATATCGCTGTTCAACCATTCCCCTGCTAACAGATCCTCAATCAGCGCGACCTCCTCCGGCCGAGCCGGGCGCAGATTGAGGTGCGGGGCTATCCCGGCATCGGTGGCGACACCATCCGGCCCAATTACGGCAAACTGGAGTTTCCCGGAGATAATATGCGGCTTTCCCGTAGTGCTCCGAATCCCGTCCCGCACATCGTGCTCCAGCAAGACGACTGCCGTCAATGCTTCACCCATGTCAGTGTCATCGACGAACACCGCACCCTGCTTCATCAGAAAATCGTACTTCTCTCGTACGATACTGATAACCGCTTCCAGAAGCGGATGACCCGGATAGATAAATTCGGCGACCGGTTGCTGGTTAATCCGGTTTTTCTCGAAACAGATTCTCTCGTACTTTCGCTGGACCGCCGCGCCAGCGCCAATCTGCCGGTCCCGTTCGCGCAGGATTGCAGGGACATGAGTGATCTCCCAACGTCCTTCCTCGCGCTGTTTCAGCCGACCGCCAAGATGCTGGAAGACTTCGACGAAAAAACTCTGCACATGGCAAGGCTGTAACCGTTGCGCTTCGGCGCGTTCCATTTCCAGGCGTAGCTCCTCAACCCGGGCTTCCGGCATGGCGTCGTTGGTCAGGGCGCGACGCTCGAGAAGTTTCAGCAGATGCGCCTGATTGATCGCGCCGTCAACCTGCTGGAAAAGTCTGCTCTTGACTTCTTCACGCTCGCCATACTGAATAGCCTCGAACAGAAGGTCTTTCAGCGCCGTCTCCTCGAACAACTCGCCGAGCACATCATACACACGGCCACCGAGCGCTTCACGCGCAGTCTCCAGCTTCTCCAGGAGCCGCGCATAGACCTCACCCTCACGGGTATCGGCGGCAACCAGATTCCACAGATGGCAGACCTCGGTCTGTCCGATACGGTGAATGCGCCCGAAACGCTGCTCAATCTTGTTCGGATTCCAGGGCAGATCATAATTGACCATCAGGTGTCCACGTTGCAGATTCACGCCCTCACCAGCGGCATCGTTGGCGACCAGAACCAGCAAATCGCGATCCTGCATGAAGCGTTCGATGATCTCGCGCCGCTCCTTGCGGGAAACACCGCCGTGAATGACCGCAACCGCTTGGGGGTTGCCCAGCCGCGCCTGTATCTTATCCCGCAGGTAGTGGAGTGTATCCTTGGGCTCGGTGAAGACAATCAGCTTGCGGCGGTTGCCGTCGGCATCTATCATCAATGAGTCATCCAGGATGTGATTCAACTGCGCCCACTTCGTATCCTGGCCGGAATACAGAACGCCAAGCGCCTGTCTCTCAAGAGACTTGAGCGTATTGACTTCAATGCCCAGCTGTTCGACGGTTTCCGCACTGGTTGCGCCGGTCACGACCCATTCCTCGAAACCGTCAATCTCCTCCTGTCCATATTCATCCAGATCGTGCAGGGTGTTTTCATCCAGCGCCGCAACGTCGAAACCAGCCATCCGGCCCTTCGAGACGAGTCTGGCTTTCTCAAGCTCGTGTTCGAGCCGTTCACGCCGCCGTTTGAGTGAGTGGTGAATCGCGGCAGGCGAAGAGGCCAGTCGACGTTGCAGTATCTGCAGAGCGAATCCAACATTGTTCCGTTTCCTGCCGTCTCTTTCCGCGAACCGTGAGACGCGGTTCATCTCGGTTCGGACATAGTCAGTGACAGCATCGTAGAGCGCCGCTTCCTCAGGCGAGAGTTCGTATTTGGCGGTATAGGCACGCCGCTCCGGGAACAAGGGACGCGCATCGAAGCGCAGCAATTCCTCCTTGGTCAGCCGCCGCATCATGTCGGAGGCATCGGCGCAATGACCCTCCTCACGATAGCGACCTTCGAAACGGTCGCTATCCAGCAAGGCCATAAAAAGCTGGAAGTCCTCTTCCTTGCCGTTATGTGGCGTCGCCGTCATGAGCAGGAAATGGCGGCAAAGCTGTCCAAGCCGTTGCCCCACCCGGTAACGTTTAGTGTATTTGACCTCACCGCCGAAATAACTGGCCGACATTCGGTGCGCCTCGTCACATACGATCAGGTCCCACTCGCTGGACAGGGCAAGTTTTTCCTGTAAATCCTCGTTGCGGGCCAGCATATCAAGCCGGGCAATCAGCCAGTTGCAACTGTCAAATGGATTGCCCGAACGCGATGTTTCGATCATGTCACGCGTCAGGATGTCAAACTCGAGACCGAATTTCTCACCGAGCTCGTCCTGCCATTGCTCAACCAGACTCCCCGGGGCAACAATCAGACAGCGTTCCAGATCACTCCGCGCCCGCAACTCCCTGATCAATAATCCGGCCATGATCGTTTTACCTGCTCCCGGGTCGTCGGCCAGCAGGAAACGCAGCGGTTGACGCGCCAGCATCTCGCCATAGACGGCGGATATCTGATGCGGCAGTGGATCAACCAGACTGGTATGAATGGCGAGGTAAGGATCGAAATGATGCGCGAGCGCGATCCGGTTCGCCTCCGTAATCAAACGCAGCAAATAGCCGTCCCCGTCGAACGACCAGTTACCGCGTGCCTCAATGCCCAGACGACTCTCGTCGTCGCGATAGAGTGTGGTCTCCGAAACCCCGCTGTCCGGCTCACGATAAACCAGATTGATAGCCTGATTGCCAATCCAGTCAACCGAGATAACTTGAGCCGAATGGCCCGGAACCACGCCCTGAATCATAAATCCGGGCTTGACATCTTCAAGAGAGGTCATTGGACACAATCAGTCCGTAGACCAAAGTAATTCGTCGTGTGTGGATATTTTCCCCATCATCGGACCATTCAAGAACCCATCCTGGCCCGTCGCTGGTTGATCCTGCGGGTTGCTTCCTCAGTACCGTCGTGCATGGTGCCGAGCCATTTGTCCCAGGGCATATACGGGGTTCCGTAGTTACATTCGAAGTATCGGTGATGGAGGTGATGGAACATATTGGCGATTCCGAGCGTGGATTTATCCTTGATGACAATGGACTCGTAACCGACATGTCCGGTATAGGCTGATAGTGCAGTCAGGTAGATATGGAAGAACATGTGAATCGGATGGGATGGAATGACCAGATGGATCAATACCGTGCTGAAATAAAACAGGTGCTCAATCGGGTGCATCGCCAGCCCGGACCAGGGCCCGACCGTAACGTTTTTGTGATGCAGGGCATGGGCAATCCGGTATAGCGGCGGCCAGTGAATCAGCCGATGGATGAAATAAAAATGCATCGACTCCCATACAGTCAATATCAGGAACAGGGCGACGAACCAGTAAGGATTACCCGACCAGGTATTCCATGCGATCAACTGATTGGCATACGCCCACATCAGCAATACCTGAAACCCGGTCCAGACCGTAACGCCACTGGCGCAACTCCAGAAAATATTATCCCAAACCTGATTATTGAACAGGAATGCCCGGTTGTTTCGGGCTAACTCCCGATGGTCGTATTTTTGTACCTTGCCCTGGCATTTCCAGGTATGGAAATAGAGGTGCAGGCCGCCTGCGACCACTACCGAGAGTCCCATATTGATCGCCCAGACCTGGAATATCCAGTCAGGGGAAAAAGTCTTCCAACCCTCGATTCCGGGAGAGAGCCAGGCCCAGGTCACAATCCCCAGCAAGACAAAAATCATCATCTGGGATAGTACAAACCCCCTGCCCAGAATGAATTTCAGTGCGTTGACGGGTTGCGGTGGCCATACGAAAAGCGGTGGCATTGCCAGAGGCAACTGTGGATGCCAGTTCCACGGCCCCCTGGTTCGGTGGCTGGATTTCACAGAAGCGGAGTCAGCCATAAACCATCAAGCCAGTCAGGTTGACTGCATGGCAGCCTTTTTTCTGGTTTTTTCTTTCTCGTACACATAAAGCGGGCGCGAGCCTTCGGTAATCACAGAGGAATCAACCACGACCTTGTTGACCCCCTCGAGCGAGGGTAGCTCGTACATCGTTTCAATCAGCGCACTCTCCATAATCGAGCGCAATCCCCTGGCACCTGATTTGCGCTCCATGGCCTTGATCGCAATCTGGCGTAGCGCGTCTTCGTGGAATTCCAGATCAACGCCTTCATACTGGAACAGCGTCTGGTATTGCTTGGTCAGCGCGTTTTTCGGTTCGACCAGAATCCGCACAAGGGATTCCTCATCCAGTTCTTCGAGCGTTGCAACCACCGGAAGCCGACCCACAAACTCCGGGATCAGCCCGAACCTGACCAGGTCCTCAGGCTCCAGCTTTTGCAGCAACTCATTAGACCTTCGACCCGGTGACTTGTCCTTGATATCAGCGCCGAAGCCGATGCCGGATTTCTCAGTCCGCTCCTGGACGACTTTCTCGATACCTGCGAAAGCACCACCACACAGGAACAGGATATTACGGGTATCCACCTGCAACAGTTCCTGATGCGGATGTTTGCGCCCGCCATGCGGTGGAATCGCGGCGACGGTGCCCTCAATCAGTTTCAACAAAGCCTGCTGAACACCTTCCCCGGAAACATCACGGGTAATGGACGGCCCTTCGGCCTTGCGCGATACCTTATCGATCTCATCAATATAAACGATCCCGATCTCGGCTTTCTCAACCTCATAATCGCAGGCCTGGAGCAGTTTCTGGATGATATTTTCAACATCCTCACCGACATAACCAGCCTCGGTCAGTGTGGTCGCGTCTGCGATCGTGAACGGGACATTCAGTTGTTTTGCCAGTGTCTCGGCCAGTAACGTTTTACCGGAGCCGGTCGGGCCAATCATAAGGATATTGCTTTTGGAAATATCAACAGCAGAATTCGCTTCTTCGTTCTCAATTCTTTTATAATGATTGTAAACAGCGACCGACAGCATTTTCTTGGCGTCCTGCTGCCCGATCACATAGTCATCCAGAATAGCGTGGATTTCCTTAGGCTTGGGAAACCTGGATTCATTACCCGCCGGAGAAACCTCACCCGTGGTTTCATCACGAATAATTCCGTTACAAAGCTCGACACATTCGTCACAAATGAAGACAGATGGTCCAGCGATCAGTTTCCTGGATTCGTGCTGGCTTTTACCGCAAAAGGAACAGTAAAGCAGTTTCTCGTTTCTAGCTGAAGTTTTGTCAGTCATCGCTGTTTTTCAGGTCAATTATCGTAATGTGGTAACGCCAGTCTCCAACTATAACCGTTTTTTTAATACAGAATCAATAATGCCATATTTGCCGGCTTCCTCGGCGCTCATGAAATTATCCCGATCCGTATCGGCCTTGATCGTCTTCAGGGATTGTCCGGTATGAAGCGCCAGAATCTGGTTGAGCCGCTCTCTGATACCCAGAATCTCGCGGGTATGAATCTCAATATCAGAGGCCTGCCCCTGAGAGCCGCCCATCGGTTGGTGAATCATCACTCTGGAATGAGGTAGCGCATGTCGTTTGCCCTTTTCCCCACCAGCCAGGATCACGGCACCCATACTGGCAGCCTGACCGATACACACAGTACTGACATCCGGCCGTATGAACTGCATGGTATCGTACACCGCCAGGCCCGATGAAACAGCACCGCCCGGACTGTTCACATACAGGGAAATATCCTTCTCCGGGTTTTCCGACTCCAGAAACAGCAGTTGCGCGACGATGATATTGGCCATGTGGTCATCCACCGGGCCAACCATAAAGACCACCCGTTCCTTGAGTAACCGGGAATAGATGTCATACGCGCGTTCTCCGCGTCCGGTGGATTCCACCACCATGGGTACAAAATTGATATTTTCAGTTTTCATTGCCAGTCTCCAGCATAAAATCGCGAAGCGAGAGTTTTTCCTCTTCTATGGTCGCCGTTTCCAGCATCATTTCTACAACCCGCTCCTCAAAAAGTACCGCCTCAAGCCTCGTCACCTGATCAAGATTCGCCATGAACTGAGCAACAAAGACTTCCGGCTGCTCATAGCTGGCCGCCATCTCGGTCACCCTCGCCTTGACCGCTTCCGGCTCCACCTCAATCATCTGCTTGTCAATAATCTCCCTGATGATCAGGCCCATGGTGACCTGCCGTTTTGCTTCTGCCGCGAAATGATCCCGATTAATGCCATCCGCTGGCAGGCCCTGACTCGCCATATACTGTTCAAGCCTTCCCACTGAATGATCAATTTCCTTCTCGACCAGCGATTTCGGCACTTCGATCTCGTTTTTCTGCAACAACCCGTTCATGACCCGTTGTCGCATCACACTCCGAAAATGCTCACCCATCTCACTGGACAGGTTGCTCTTGACCTCCTGACGCATTTTCTCGATACCGCCTTCACTGACTCCCATTTTTTCGGCGAACTCATCGTCGAGTTCGGGCAGTTGGGGTTGCTCTATCGCCTGGACTGTGATCGAATACTCCACCTCCTTGCCAGCCAGAATTGGATTATCGTGGAATTTCGGGTATGAGGTCAGGACGGTCGTAACCTCACCCTTGTTGACACCAACCAGACCGCTTTCAAACTCCTCCGGCATCTCCCGGCTTCCGAGTATGAAAGAATACCCCTCTGCGGCTCCATCTTCAAAACTCTCGCCATCTATTTTTCCTTCAAAATCAACCGTCAGCCTGTCACCTTTTTCCGATTTCCCTTCCCTGTCGATATAATTATCCGCATGGCGCAGACGAATATCCTCCATCGTACTATCCACATCCTGCGCCGTCACCTCGACCACAGGCTTGCGGATTATCACCCCTTCCAGGTCCAGTGCAGGAATGGACGGAAACACCTCTACGGTCGCAACAAACTCCAGATCATTGCCGGACTGGTATGGCACCGGATCAATCGAAAGCAACCCGGCCGGAACAATCTCCTGCTCCTTGAGCGCGGCATCATAACTCGACTGGATCGTCTCCATCACCACCTCATTGGTAATGCTGGGAGAGAATCGCTGCCGGATGATACGCAGGGGTGCCTTGCCGGGCCTGAAGCCTGGAATACGTGTCTTTCTGGCCACATCCTGCAGTCGTTTGGATACCTCTGATTCGATCTCGTCAGACGGTACGCAAATGGCAAGTTTTCGCTCAATAGCGCCAGATTCTTCAACAGCAACCTGCATTTTCAGCTCCTCATCAATTTCATTATCTTTCGTTTCCCGGTCATGGTGCGAAAGGAGAGACTCGAACTCTCACGGGTTGCCCCACTGGAACCTAAATCCAGCGCGTCTACCAATTCCGCCACTCTCGCAGTTTCACGTCAATCCACTACAAATTCAACTGTTGTGATCCAATCAAACCAGTGAAGAAAGTGGGGTGAACGATGGGACTCGAACCCACGACGACCGGAATCACAATCCGGGGCTCTACCAACTGAGCTACGCTCACCACAAACCTTAAAAAACACCCTGAACGAAAATCGTTATGGCGCGCCCTGGGAATATAAATGGGCACCGATCCGAAGAGGCTGAATTATAATAGCAACCCCCTTGATCATCAATATGATCGCAGAGCCAGAAAGAACCTGTACATTATACTGTTTAACCGCTCATAAATAACTTTTCCTGCCCCGCTAAACGGCAATTTGCATCCAGTGCTCTCTTTGAATCAATCTCGAACCCTACATACTCGCAACCCAAATCGCGAGCGGCAATACCTGTCGTCCCGGACCCGGCAAATGGATCCAATACCAGTGTGGATTCATCCAGACTTCCATAGGATTCAATGCAACGCTTGGCAAGCTCCAACGGGAATTTCGAGCAATGATCAATACCCGTAGTGGCACCATGTGCAATCTCCCAGACTGATTTTATGCCCGGATTAGTGCAAAACAAGTGTTTGTCGGTTCGGGAAAACAGATATATCGGCTCATGTTGTCTATGCGGCCTGCGGCACCTGC
This sequence comes from Arenicellales bacterium, assembly GCA_965116335.1. Taxonomy (GTDB): domain Bacteria; phylum Pseudomonadota; class Gammaproteobacteria; order Arenicellales; family Poriferihabitantaceae. Next base: position 2,113,715 of record OZ220677.1, on the reverse strand, counting down.
CTTCCGGCATCGCATTTTTCTTGACCCACATAACTTCACCCCGGTAATAATAACCAGACTCCATCATCCCGATCACAAATCTGTGAGTCAAGGCAAGCAGATTGCCGTACTTGAGCCAGCTCGTATCCTTATCAACAAACTGCCTCCTTTTCTGTCGTTTTTTCGTGTAGGCAACATTCTTCTTATCCAACCCATTGCGGTCTGCTCCTAATGTACTGTACTTGTAATCCTCCTGGCGCCAGTTTACCGGAGTATTATAGCTATCACCCAAATTTACCCAGACAATGCCCTCCCTGCTTATTTTTGGAAGCAGTTTTTTAAATACTCCAAGAAGTGCTTCCAGATATTCTCTGGGGTCTTCCTCCACGCCGATTCCTTTAGAAGTCCTTTGCCCCCAATAAGGTGGGCTCGTTACAATTATTTCGACCGACCCGTCCTCAAGAAGCTGACTTCCTGTTTCAGCGTCTATCGGAGTTGTCAGGTTTCGTTTTAATTTTTTTCTCATTATTTTACATTAAATGTGTCCTGATACATCTCTCTGTACTCAGGCGGAAGGGCAGAGTGAATTTCCTGAAGTGCTTTCCTGATCTTATCTGGACTTGTATTAAGGGAAACTACCCCATCATCAAGAGAAATAAAACCTGGCAGTTGCCTTGTCAGTATCTCAACCCAACCTTCAATCTTTTTGTTACCATATACTTTAAGGGATTCATTTGCAAAGCGCATCGAACTGATAGTAGGTCTCTCCGTATCTTCTTTTTGCATCCTGTACGCTGTTTCTATGATGTCGAGGTAAGGAGGCTTCACAACAGCCGATGCTTTAGCATCAGCGATCCATTTCGCCGATTCAGCAGGAGTAGCGCAGGTTTTAAAAAAGTCTTGCAATCTGACCAGGCTGATTTGTTTAGGCCCGCTAATCGTTACCAGTGTGATTAAATCTGATGTGGTTAGCAACGTGACGTGCTCTGAAAACTTCCTGGCTTCGGTGTTTATCACTGAACTCTCGTCATCTTTTCCCTGATAATCAGGCGCTACCACAACTGCATATTGTGCGTTGTTAGCCTGCCGATGGTTATCAATATTTGAAACCGATATATTTCCCGACGATGCTTTAGAGTGTTTGGTGCTTTTTGCTTCAAGAGTGATGATATAGGAAGAGTCTGCCCCATCTGAACTTCCAAGATGCGCATACGCAATTCCATCCGGCTTTCCTTTACCACCGACGCGCACAGCATCAAAACCCAGGCAATGAAATGCAGCGACTACTGCCTCCTCGAGGCCGTCTGCATTTTGTTCCGAGTCCGCGATCATTTGAGCCACAGTTGCAGGATTATTTTTGTCGTTTGAAGCAATTGCCCGCAGTGTTTGGTCCTTTTTTAGAAACAGCGATCGCCTTTTCTCATCATCTATACCTGCTTCAATCATCTGGGCCTCACTTAATATCTCCGCAGTCACCAGCAATTGAACACTGGATATATCACTCGCAGAATCAAGATTATAGACAATAAAGGGATGCAACATATTCAGGTAGACAGTTCGGCTTTGTAACTCCAGTCTGCACATTGGGAGAGAGGGGCTGATGTATTCATTTTCATAACAATGGATCATGCCCTTCTCACTCTCCAGATCTTCCTCCAAAGCAGAGATAAAATTGTCTATTTCAGTCTGGTCATCAAGCTCTGGCACTTGTATCAAAGCGGAATTCTTTACATTGCCACTGATGAGTTGCTGTGCACTATGAAAAACAGGGCCACGCGTTAATGAATAGCTTGCTGTAGATAGCCTGTAGGAGACATCGTGTGATTTCGCATCTTGGGTATTTTTCTCAAGCCAGTATTTGTGGAGTTCACTAAATTTCCGCGTAAGGTACTGCTTTAGATCAGCATAAGCCGGAGCTTCCTTGATTGATTCCCGCGTCGATGTGATCAAGTCATCCAGTTCATCAGCATGCACAACCATCCTTGTCTTGTTAAAGGCTCCATGTGCAAAAGGTCCCATACCCGGCAACAAAGGTTCATCCAGATTGATGAGCCTGTTTCGAACCATCAGGAAAATACCATGACTCCTCGACAGATCCTCTGATTTCCCGGTCGCCAAAGATTCCTTGTACAACACGATTTCACCATGAACCCCGGGAAGATTTGGAAGTGAAACGCCAGTTTTGGTTTTTTCTTTCCATGTATCATAGTTCGAGTTTTGCTCAGCAACCTTGTCGTTTTCACCGATAACCCATTTCTTTTCTATTGCGGCCGCAACTTTTGATGATTCAACTTTCGTACCGTTAAAATAGAGTTGAAATTGAGGGTTCAGCGGGAGAGCGGTACTCAACACCCACCGCAGCCTGCCTGCTTTAATCTCGTGGGCCCGGGGCTTCAACATCGACATGAGGCTGAATGTCCAACTCTCTACAGCACCTTCACCAAATAACTTGAAAGGTGCAGTATTCACCCCCTTATTGTTTACATACCGCTCAATCAGTAACTGGGCTTCTTCGATTTCAAGAGTCCTTTCCTCAAGTTGCACCATCTCCGCTTTGTTTGATTTTGTGTCAAGTTGGGAAAAATCCATGGTGACCGCTTTGTATTCCCCGTTCTTCCAGGAGACATGGGTCAACCTGTTAGCCAGTATGAATGTGGCCAATTTACCAATTCCAAATCGGCCAATCTGCGTTCTTTTCGCCTTGTTTCGGCCTGTGCGTTTAGCCGATTCACCGATTTTCCATAGATCTCTCAATCCGGCGCTATCCATACCAAACCCATTATCCAGCACCCATAGAAAATCATCGTTCACAATATCTGTGGGAACACCGACCCCGACCTGCGACGCATCTGCATCATACGAATTGGTTACCAGTTCCTCAAAAGCCTTGTTCGGGCTGGAATACAGTCCTGCAGAAAACAACTCGATAATCTTGTAACTCAGTTCAACATCAATATGGTTTGTTATCGTGCCGACTGTATTCGGGTCAATCATTTATTGTCACCTGGCCTTTAATTTGTTTGTAACCGGTCGCGGCACCCCAAAAACAGCGGTAAAAAAAACCGTTGGGCAGGAATGTGGAGAGGCACCGAAAACTGATATTTATATATTATAATGGGATTACAAAAATAATCCTTGAAAATTTCGGTTGAATCTGGTAGCATGCTCTTCCTGAATCAATATAACTCCATTATAAAGAATACAGAATGAAAAAGTTAAGCGATTTGGTAACGATTGTAACGGGTGTCATGACGAGATCATACAACAAGTCCGTTCCGGGAGGCGTGCGCGTTGTTCAAATGAAAGATCTGGACACGCATAACGAAATTGACGTTAACCAACTCGCGACCATCGAACTGAAATCATTTCCGTCTTCGCATCTCTTGCAGGAAGGCGATATCCTGTTTCGTTCTCGTGGCATGACCAATACTGCAGTTTGTTTCCGTGGCACTGTCGAGGCAATTCTGGCTGCTCCCATGTTGCGCCTGCAAGTCATTGATGACACCGTAACACCCGAATACATAAGCTGGTTTATTAACCAACCAAAAACACAGCGCTGGCTGTCATCTCACGCAGAGGGAACCAGCGTAAAGATGATCGGTAAGAAAATACTGGATGATTTACCCGTGCCAGTGCCAGATCGTAAGACACAGGACCAAATCCTTGCCTTGCATACACTGTCGATGCGGGAACAATCTTTGCTGACGGCAATAAAGCAGAACCGCAAAAAACAAATTTCAGGAATTCTTGGGCAAATCGCCCAAAGAGGTCACATTCTGTGACAAAAAATGTCCGCTGAGGGGCGGCAATACCATTATTTGAGGACAATAAAAAATGACAGGTCAAATACAACAAAGCGATATTAACAACGCGGCATGGGCAGCTTGTGACACCTTCCGTGGCGTAATGGATGGCGCACAATACAAAGACTACATTCTGGTGATGCTGTTCCTGAAATATATCTCGGACGTGTGGAAGGACCATTACGAAAAATACAAGGCCCAATACGGTGATGATGATACCCGTATACGCCGCAAGCTGGAACGCGAACGCTTCAAGCTACCAATCATCACATTGAAGGACAAAATTGGAGGCCGTGAAATCATTGAGGATGAGTTTCTGGCTGATTTCTATTCACTATATGAGCGCCGCGCTCAATCCAATATAGGGGAACTGATCAATAACACGCTGGATCATATTGAAGACGCTAACCGTGCCAAGCTGGAAGGTGTATTCCGTAATATTGATTTTAACTCGGAAGCCAACCTCGGCAAAACCAGGGATCGCAACCGTCGTCTGAAACTGCTTCTGGAGGATTTCAATAAAGACAAACTTGACATGCGCCCCAGCCGCGTCTCTGGCGACATTATCGGTAATACCTACATCTATATGATTGAGCGTTTTGCCTCTGACGCAGGCAAAAAAGCAGGCGAGTTCTACACGCCTCACGCTGTATCACAACTGGTTGCCAGGCTGTGCAAGCCGAAAGCGGGAGCGCGTATCTGTGACCCGTCTTGCGGCTCCGGTGGCCTGCTGATTGAGGCGGCGCTGCAAGTGGGTGGCAATGACTTCTCGCTTTATGGCATGGAAGTCAACGGCAGTACTTGGGCACTCTGTCGCATGAACATGTTTTTACATGGTGCGGATAGTGCGCGAATTGAATGGTGCAATACACTCACCAGCCCCATACTGGTTGAGGACGACAAGCTGATGAAGTTTGACAATATTGTCGCCAACCCGCCTTTCTCCCTTGACAAGTGGGGAGCAGACGAAGCGGAAAGTGACCGCTTCAACCGATTCTGGCGTGGGATGCCGCCCAAATCCAAAGGAGACTACGCCTTCATCAGCCACATGATTGAAGCGGCGATTGACAAAGAAGGCCGCGTCGCCGTTGTTGTGCCGCATGGCGTGCTTTTTCGTGGCGCTGCCGAAGGCCGTATCCGACAAAAACTGATAGAAGACAATTTGCTGGATGCTGTGGTCGGCCTGCCTGTCAACCTGTTCCCCAGCACTACGATCCCGGTAGCCATTCTTGTCTTTGATCGTTCACGTGAAAAAGGTGGCATAAATGAAGATAACAAAGATGTGCTATTCATTGATGCCAGCGGCAAGGACCACTACCAGGCTGGGAAAAACCAGAACATCCTGCTAGACAAACACATTAAAGATATAGTGAATGCGTATAAAGCGCGAGAAAACAAGGAAAAATACGCCCATGTCGCCAGTTTCGATGAGATCAGGGAAAATGACTTCAACCTGAACATCCCGCGCTATGTGGACACCTTCGAAGACGAAGAAGAAATCGACATTCAGGCCGTACAAAAGGAGATCAAAGACCTGGAAGCCGAGCTTGTTGGCGTTCGCGCAGAAATGGACCGTCTGCTTGGTGAGGTGGGGGTATGAGTACTGTTCAACAAATAACATATTATAGGCTGGGTGAAATATCACAAATCTTTGCGGGGGGCACACCTTCAAGAGCAAGGAAAGATTATTGGAGTGGCCATATTCCGTGGGTCAAAACAACACATATTCAGAATTGTCGTATCCATGAAGACAGTATCGATGAAAAAATAACTGATGCTGGTCTTAAAGAATCTTCTACCCGTGTCGCTCCAAAGGGTTCCATTCTGATGGCTCTGATTGGGCAAGGAAAGACCAGAGGGCAAGTTGCTATTTTAGAATTGGATGCTGCCATTAATCAAAACTGTGTAGCTATAAATTTGCAGAATGGCTTTGACCGCGATTATGTTTGGTATCAGTGTCTGTATCGATATCAACAGATTCGAAATATGAGCAATGCAAGTGGCCAACAAAACCTAAACGCAGCAATAATAAAAACCTTAAAGCTACCATTTCCAAGTCTTTCACAACAAAAAGACATTGGCTCTCTTTTAAAACAATGGGACACGGCCATCGAAAAAACGGAAGCACTAATTACTGCCAAACGTAAACAGTTTGATTGGCTACTCAAAAAACTAATTGGCGATAATCAGTACAATCCTGATTGGCTACATATGACACTTGGCGATATAGGCCAAATCAGTTCGGCTGGAGTAGATAAGAAGATCGTTCTCGGTGAGCAAAAAGTTCGTCTTTTGAATTATCTTGATGTCTATAATCGAGATCGTATTTACGCAAGGGAACTCACCCATACTGTCACCGCACCTGATCGAAAAATAGAGAATTGCTCTATCCGCCAAAGAGATATTTTCTTTACTCCGTCATCGGAAGTTAGAAACGATATTGGTCAGTCAGCTGTCGCGATGGAAGATATTGAGGGCGGCGTTTATAGTTACCATATTATCCGTTTAAGGCCAGAAATTGAGCTTGACTTGACTTACTCTCAATTTGCCTTCAAGTCGTATGAATTTTACCGCCAAGCATACAAATATGCCGATGGGAGCGGTCAGAGGTATGTTGTTTCCCAAAACAGCTTTAGGAATATTCAAATTGCGTTGCCTCCATCTTTGGCTGCACAAACTAAAATTGGTACAACACTTTTTGCGGTACAACAGGAAATATCAGTCCTGCGTCGGCTGACAAAAAATTACCGGATCCAAAAACAGGGGCTCATGCAAAAGCTCTTAACGGGTCAATGGCGTGTGAAAGGAGTTCGTAATGTCTAATCTTATTGAAAAATTGTCTGAAGAAGCACAGCGTATCGAAGAAGATACAGAGTACACAGCAAAAAGCCACTTCAACGCTGCGGAACGCTGGGCCCGTTATCATTTGCGGATTGGTCTGCCATCTGCGGTTATTACTGCGGTTGCAGGTTTTTCTGCATGTAGCGGTTATCCAACTATTGCTGGCTTGCTTGCGATACTTTCCACAGCCTTGATTACGACCCTAACCTTCTTGAAACCATCGGAACGTTCAGACAATCATAAGGCCGTTGGCAGTCAGTGTCTGACACTCAGAAACCAATCACGTACTTTTCACCAGATCGAATTGCTGGAGTGCGCTGATCTGGGCAAAGCCAAGGATCAACTGATGAAACTGGCACAGCGACGGGATGTCCTGAACAGGTCTGCACCAGCATTTTCCCCAAAAGACTATGAACAAGCCAAAAAAGAGGTTGATGAAGGACACACAAAATATCGCATAGATGGAGGTGGTGATGACAGTAAATAGCCATTTGGAGAGTATCGCCAAAGCCGCATACGTACGCGCCCACGAACGAGACAGCATTGACCGATCAATAGCAACACTCCAATATCGAGCGAATAACTATTTTTTTGGCGAGATAACAGAGCAAATTCTGTTTGGGTCTTATAGTCGAGGGACCATATTAACGCGCACAATAGATGACAATTCTGACGTTGATTACATGTTCGTTTTTAAAAACGACGGGAGTAAACCACAGACATTTCTGAATCGCATTCGAAGATTTGTGGAGAAGTGTTACAGGACTTCTGAAATTGCCCAATCTAATCCAACCATCGTACTCAACTTGAATCACATTCGCTTTGAACTTGTTCCAGCTGTTCGAGGACTGTTCGGAAATTTAAAAATTCCGGCAAAGGCGAGCGATTACAATGAATGGCTGAGCACTGACCCAAAAGGATTCAACGAAAAGCTTGTTAGCGCGAACCAAAAACACGATAACAAGATCAAACCGCTTATTCGGGTAATGAAATATTGGAATGTTCAGGCGGGTTATCCATTTGAGCCCTTCATGCTGGAACAGGATATTGTTTCAAATGACTTCTTTTTTCTGCGTGGTCCGACCAAGGCCGGAGGTCTGACCGACCTTCAGCTATGGCATGATGTTACCGCTTCGAATACATCCTCTCTTGCTTCCGTTCTTGGGAGCCCCCAACTGCGCGATTACTTTTATTCTTATATAACCAGCATGAACACTGATTTTTGGGCGGCTCAGTGGAAAAAAGATGCTGTGCAACGCGCCAAGGATATTGTAGAGCGGGCCAAATCTGAGGAAAGAGAAGGCTTCCCATATTGCGCAGAAAGAACGATAAAAGCTCTTCTGCCAGAAGTGTAAAGTAAGGGTATCCGATGAACGGATTTCAACATAACGAGAAATACTCGTCCCAAATCCCCGCATTGCAGGTATTGATCAATCTTGGCTTTGAGTATTTGTCTCCTGATGCGGCTTTGAAAGAGCGTGGTGGCCGCATCAGCAACGTTATTCTTGAAGGTATTCTGTCCCGGCAACTCAAACAGATCAACCATATCAATTACAAGGACCGGGAATTTCTTTTCAGCGAAGAGAATATCCAAACTGCCATACAAAAGCTGAAAAACGTCAAATATGATGGCTTGCAAAAAACCAATGAAGTCATCTATGACCTGATCACGCTGGGCACAGCGATGGAACAAACAATCGAAGGCGATAATAAGAGCTTCACCCTGAACTATATCGACTGGAGGAACCCTCGCAGAAACAAGTTCCATGTGGTTGCGGAATATAGTGTAGACCGCAATCGCAGTACAGAGACAGCGCGACCCGACATCGTGCTGTTTGTAAACGGCATTCCCTTTGCCGTAATCGAATGCAAATCACCCGGCACTGAGGTAGAACAAGGCGTCTCGCAAAACATTCGCAATCAGGGGGATGACTATATCCCCAGGCTGTTCATCTATGTCCAACTCTTAATGGCTACAAACAAGAATGAAGCCAGGTATGGCACTGTCGGGACTGACTCAAAATTCTGGAGCGTGTGGAACGAACTTTCTCACAAGGATACTGATGTTGCACAGATGGTAAATACGCCCTTGGGTGAAGGACAGAAAGCCGCTTTGTTTACAGGTGAGTTTGCCGCTGCCTGGCACTTTTTTGATCAGCTTGAAGCGCAAGGCGACAGATTACCGACTGAACAGGACAAGGCTATCTTCGCACTGTGTAAACCTGACCGCCTGTTAGAGTTGACATTTGGCTTCACGCTGGTTGATGCTGGCCACAAAAAGATTGCACGCTATCAACAGTATTTTGTCGTAAAGTCTGCGATGGACCGCATCAAGTGTATGGGTGGCGACGAGCGACGCAAGGGCGGTATTGTCTGGCATACGCAAGGGTCGGGTAAGTCACTGACTATGGTCATGCTGGCCCGTGCCCTTGCGCTCGACACAACTATTATAAACCCGCGTATTTTGCTGGTAACTGACCGCGATGACCTGGATAAGCAACTGGGTAATACCTTTGCAGCATGCGGCCTTAACCCGAAACGCGCTGAAAGTGGTCGCCATCTGGCCAAATTGGTTCGTGAAGACAGCGCTTCCATCATCACAACACTTGTGCATAAATTCGATAAAGCCATTACTGTCAAAAACTTTAGCGATCCATCACCAGACATTTTTATTCTGGTTGATGAAAGCCACCGCACCCACTTCGGCTCCCTGGCCGCGAAGATGCGACAGATGTTTCCTAACGCCTGTTATCTGGGCTTCACGGGAACACCGATCCTCAAAAAGGATAAAAACAACTTCCAAAAATTCGGAGGGTTAATTGAGCCACACTATTCCATTCGTCAGGCCGTCTCCGATGGTGCTGTTGTGCCCCTTCTCTATGAAGGCCGTCATGTTGAAATGGAACAAAACCGGAAAGCTATTGACTTGTGGTTTGAACGCCATACTCAAAACCTCTCCGAAGAACAAAAAGCTGATCTAAAAAAGAAATATGCGCGCGCAGAGATGCTCAACAAGACCGATCAGGTCATATATATGCGTGCGTTCGATATCAGCGAACATTACCGTGAAAATTGGCAGGGAACAGGCTTTAAAGCGCAGCTTGTGGCTCCAAGCAAAGCGGCAGCCATTCGCTATAAAGACTTTCTGGATGACATTGGTTTTGTCACATCTGACATTGTTATCTCCGCCCCCGACACACGAGACGGTCACGAGGAAGTGGGCGAAGATCCCAATGATGAAGTGAGCAGGTTTTGGGGCAGGATGATGGAACGCTTTGGTTCTGAAGAAGAATACACCAAGCAACTGATCAACCGGTTCAAGCATGGTGACGAACCTGAGATTCTAATCGTAGTCAGTAAATTACTTACAGGATTTGACGCACCTAGAAACACGGTACTATACCTGTGCAAAACACTCAGGGAACATACGCTTTTACAAGCGATTGCAAGGGTGAACCGACTGCACGATGGCAAGGATTTCGGCTATATCATCGACTATGTAAGCATACTTGGCGAATTGGACTGTGCACTTACCATGTATGATGCCCTGGAAGGCTACGACGAGGAAGATCTGGCAGGTTCACTGTCGTCTGTACAGGATGAGGTTGGCTGCTTGCCGCAGTGCCATTCCAACCTTTGGGATATTTTCAAGGAAATCAAAAACCGCTACGATGAAGAAGCTTACGAAGCGCTGCTTGCGGATGAAGAAATTCGGGGAAATTTTTACGAAAACCTGTCTGCCTATGCCAAGTGTCTTGGTATCGCACTATCAACTGAGACGTTCATTATGAACATTGATGAGCGCAAACTCAAAAGCTACAAAGATGATCTGAAACGTTTCCAAAACCTGCGTAAGTCAGTGAAGCTTAGATACGCCGAAACCATCCAATATGATGACTATGGCCCCAAGATCAAAAAACTGCTGGATACGCATATTCAGGCACATGAAGTAACGCAACTCAATGACCCCGTGAATATTTTTGACGAGAAAATCTTCGACGAGGTCAAGGAAGCACAAGGAGTATATTCTCAAAAGCCGATTGCAGCCAGAGCCGACATGATTGCTCACGCGACCAGGAAAATTATCACCGAGCGCATGGAAAAAGACCCTGCGTTTTACGAAAAATTCTCCAGACTCATCCAGGCCGCTATTGAAGACTTTAGAGCCCTCCGAATATCGGACCTGGAATATCTCAGGCGTGCAACTGAAATACGTGACGATCTGGCCGCCCAAAAGCATGACGACATACCCGATGTGATTTCAGGTAATGACGAAGCCAGTGCCTATTTCGGAGTCGTGCAGCCCTACATATCAAAGCATGAACTGGATGAAGAAAAGACCCGGGAAGCGGCAGCGCAAATTTCTCTGGCAGTCCAAAAGATCGTTGATGACTGCTGGAAAGTAGATTTCTGGCGTGATGACAATGCACAAAATGCTGTCATCAACAGGATAGAAGACTATCTGTATGACAATGTGAAAGAAGAATTTGCAGTATCTCTGAGCACTGAGTATATGGATGGAATTATAGAGAAAACCATGCAAATAGTCCGGCATTGGAGACAATGATCGTGGAAGTCATCACGCAGTATGTGGAGTATGGCAAAGACCGGTTTGACTACAAGATTATATTTACTCCCAGGAGAAGTCTTCAGATTACGGTTCACCCGGACCAATCAATTCTCGTAAAAGTGCCACTTGATACAGATATGGAGGCGATTCACAACCGCATATTGAAACGGGTTCGATGGATCAGAAAACAGGTGCAGTATTTTCAGCGGTTTGGCCTGCGTGGCTCTAAACGATTTTACGTCATTGGCGAGACCCATCTGTATCTCGGAAAGCGTTATCGTCTCAATCATACAAAAAGCAATGAAACCAAGGTCATTTTGAAGCATGGCAGGTTGCATGTCTTCAGTGACTCACCCGACCCTGTCGGAATGAAAAAACAGCTTATGAAGTGGTACAGGCTAAAAGCCCGAATGCACTATCAGGCAATATTTGAACAGTGCTGGGAGCAGTTTGAAAAGTATGGGCACGATAAACCGGAAATCCGGACCAGAACGATGGTATCACGTTGGGGAAGTTTATCCCGGTCCGGTGCATTGACCTTGAATGCCGACCTTATCAAAGCCCCAAAAGAGTGTATTGAGTATGTGATATTGCACGAACTTTGTCATCTGGAACACTATGATCATTCCAGCGGATTCTATAATCTGCTTGAAAGCCATCTGCCTGATTGGGCAAAGCGAAAACTAAAGCTGGAGTTAACCTTGATATGACACAAGTAACAAAATAGCGGCTTAAAGGCTCACCAAGCACACAACTACGTTTGGTGCCAGTGGGATACTGGCACCGCCTCTTGCCACGAATGGCGCGCCCGACAGGACTCGAACCTGTAACCTACGGCTTAGAAGGCCGTTGCTCTATCCGGTTGAGCTACGGGCGCAACGGATAAAGCTTGCAAACTGGTCGGGGTAGAGAGATTTGAACTCCCGACATCCTGCTCCCAAAGCAGGCGCGCTACCAGACTGCGCTATACCCCGAATTCTTTATCAAGTACCGCTTCACGGCTTTTAACATCATACCCACAATGAGAAGCGGAATATACGGATTATAGCCCTTAAGATCAATCACTATCGGCGTTAGTGTCAGCGCAATTCTGTAATGTCCCCTTTTAGCAATTCTAAAATGTCCCCTTTTTTATTAGGGGGGATTGATGGACAAAGGGGTCATCACATTGAGTATTGGGGAGTTGGATCGAGTTTCGGTCATTCAAGATGTCATTAGCAAACGACTTCGTCAGCATCAGGCAGCCCGGCGTTTGGGTTTGAGTGTTCGGCAGGTCAAGCGTCTGGTGCGCCGCTATCGGGAGTTTGGGGCAGAGGGGTTGGTGTCGGGTCATCGGGGAAAGACTCCGGGCAATGCCCGGTCTTTGTCTGTGCGCCAGGCGGTGTTGTCTTTGGTTCGGGAACGTTACCGGGACTTTGGTCCGACTTTGGCGAGTGAGAAGTTGTTGGAGCTTCATGGGGAATCCATTTCCCGTGAGACTCTGCGCCGATGGATGATCGCGGATGGGTTGTGGCAACCCAAGTCACGTCGCAAGGCTCGCATTCATCCACGTCGGGCGCGTCGCCCCTGTTTCGGGGAGTTGGTGCAGATTGATGGTTCTCCGCATGACTGGTTTGAAGGCAGGGCAGAGGCGTGCACGCTGATCGTATTCATTGATGACGCCACCAGCCGTCTGTTGGCCTTGCGTTTTGTACAGGCTGAAACCACTCAAGCCTACCTGGAGACCCTGGCACAGTATCTGCAACAACATGGGCGTCCGGTCGCGCTGTACAGTGACAAACACAGTATCTTCCGGGTCAATCATCCCCAGCGCGAAGGAGAACGGACTCAATTCTCCCGTGCCTTAAGAACCCTGGACATCCAGGCCATACACGCCCATACCCCGCAAGCGAAAGGACGCGTGGAGCGAGCCAACCAGACGCTACAGGACCGACTGGTGAAAGAACTGCGACTTCGCAATATCTCGAACCAGGAAACCGCTAATGCCTTCCTGCCCGCCTTTATCGAAACGTACAACCAGCGCTTTGCCATCGCCCCCCACAGCACCCACGATACCCACCGACCCGTCCTGCACACCCCATCCGAACTCGCCCTGATCCTGTGCCCACAACATACCCGCACCTTGTCAAAGAACCTGACCTGCCAGTTCCAAAACCGCGAGTATCAGATACAGACCCAAGCCCCCGGCTATGCCTTGCGAAAGGCCACTATCACCGTGTGTGCGGCTTTCGATGGAACCATTACCCTACTGTACAAAGGACGCGCCCTACCGTACCGAATCCTCAAACAAGGAGAACCTCCCATCCCACTGGCCGATGAGAAAAGCGTCCAGTCAGTCGTCAACCAGGCCAAAGCCAGACAAGCTAGCCGACCCCGCCATAAACCTGCACCGGATCACCCCTGGCGTCGGTATCCGGTAACCGCCGGAGCGCATTCCAGATGAATCCAGGCGAAGAACAGAACTCGCCCGGTAGGTTGGACTCCATTCGCTACGCTCATTTCGTCCAACCTACCGGACATTCCTTTGAGTAAAAGGGGACATCTTAACTGTGCAGAAAAGGGGACATTTTAGAATTGCGTTGACATCACTATCGGCGTTAGTGTGCTAATTGCTATTCTGGGAAACTTCGCAAGCAGAGCCTATCTCGGTCATTCCTCGTCTCCTGCCAGGATTTTCAGGTATTCCTGATAAGCATACGCACGATTGCGCCGTCCGCCGGTGATCTCGCCAAGTATGCCGATACTTTCCAACAGCTTAATCGCCTTGCGCGTCGGTGGGGCTGTCATACCGAGCAGTTCCGATGCCCTGGAAACGGTAATCACCGGGTTAGACGGCAGCTGGTCAAGCAACTGGACGGCAGCAAGAGTGGATCGGTCATGAGCAGTAATGCGGCTGCGGTCGCGCCCGACAACGGCATGGAGCGCCTGTGCTACACGAACACCATCGGCGGCGGCCTCACAAACGCACTCCAGGAAAAATCGGGTCCAGCCCTCCCAATCACCGTCTCTACGCACAGCCGCCAACCGCATATAATACTCCTGCTGCTCATGCTTGAACGCCAGACTCAGGTACAGCAACGGCTGCACGAGCAGACCCCAATGTTCGATCAACAGCGTGATCAGCAACCGACCGATGCGGCCATTACCATCCAGGAACGGATGGATTGTCTCGAATTGTACATGCGCGAGACCAACCCGAACCAGCGGCGGGAGACCGTTATCAGTATGCAACCACCGCTCCAGCGCTCCGAGAGCATCGGCTACCTCTCCCGGAGGTGGCGGGACGAAACGAGCGTTACCGGGCCGACTGCCGCCAATCCAGTTCTGTGACCGGCGGATTTCACCGGGCAATTTGTTCGTGCCGCGAACACTGTCCATCAGGATACGATGCGCGTTACACAACAGTCGGATACTTAGCGGCAGACCTTCCGGATGAGCGAGTTGCTCCCGGGCGTACCGGATAGCGCTTACATAATTGCAGACATCCTCAACATCGTCTGGACGATCGCTTTTATTCGTGGCCTCGAAGACGAGAACGTCTCGCAATGTGGACCGGGTTCCCTCAATCTGTGATGTGATCACCGCTTCCCTGCGAACGAAACCGAAAAGAAACCAGTCCAGGCTCGGCACGATTGAACCTGCCACCGCAAGACGAGCCAGTTCAGTCTGTGCGCTCGTGAGCAGTTCCATGGTCGGACCATCCAGCATCAACGGCGGACCGGCTGGAGGCAACGGATAGGGGACAAAAGCGCGAACCTCCTCCCCGGAGGCGCGAGCAATGCGATATTGACCGGTCTGGCGAATCATGGCTTAAGAAGCGTTCGTTTCCTGATCAGGGAGTTTAAGAAACGAACGCTTCCTTGTCAATATTTTCCCCTAATCATATTTTCCCCTAATCAAACCGCTCGGTCGCCCCGTAATGTGCGCCTACAAAGATTCCTACGGTTCCTCCAGGGGTCTCGGTATATCCTTTATGAGTGCCGACCACCGCACGCGGATTCCCGGAGCCGTCATCCACGGTTGAGAAACGCCCGGCCCATGTGCCACTGGTCGTAATGTTCAGTCCCGGATGGGTAAGTCGGACACTGCTTCCCGTAAACTGTCCATTCTGGTTAATAGGGGTGGCACCGAATACAAGTTCATAATCGGATGCGGTATATCCATATCCAGCATAGTATACATTTCCATTGGGTGTGATTTGGTAAGAACCAAACAGATCAATGTTGTTGATACGACCTGATATTGTACTTACTCCAAAATCAGCAACCAAACTGAGATCGCCACCATACTCTCCCGCCTCAAGTGTCCCGATTGGCCCGTCGACATCTGCACCATACTTGGTCAAATAAACCCCTGCTGCACGTCCGTCGTAGGTCGCTGTGCCTGTGACCGGCAGATTTACGGCACTCTCATAATCAGGGCCGTCCATGAACGCTCCGACTTCAACACCCTGTGATGCCGTATCCAGATGCAACCAGTACCCTCCGGCAGTATAGTCAGAGTAGTCTGTACTTGACCACTCTACCGAGGCCCCCGCTACAGTGACTCTGGAGGCACTGGACTGAGCCATATAACCATCCAGAGCCGGTCGGTTGGTCACCGGGTTTTGAGAAGGGCTGATCTCGGTAACAATAGAAACCTCATCACGGTCCGTATCCAGCCTGATGTTGTTCCCGTCCCGACGCTTGATTTCCAGAGTGAAGCGGTCTCCTGTAAACGAAGTATCCACTCCACTCACCTCCGCAAGTCCAACAGTAATAGCTTGCGCGACGCTACCGAACACTACAGTATCGTCATCTTCCTGAAATACTCTTGGCAGGAGACGCGAACCCGGAGTAAGAACGTCTGTAGCCTGAGTTCGTGTCTGCCGGAACGCAGTCTGGGTATCGCCCCCGGAAATCCGGGGATCATCCCCGGCGGATGGCACCGTGCTGATGCTGTTGCCGCCCCCTCCCCCGCAAGCACCCAGCAACAACGAAAATGCCAGCATCAGGATAAGTTTATTGTTTTTCATGCGAGATTCTCCACAAATAATGATTGATTGACGGGAGAGTGTGCCCCCCCCCCCCCCGCGTCAAGTCAATAGTCAATTCTTTCTAAATTCTACGATGCCCGACCGGACCTCGCATCAACATCAATCACGCAAATTGATATTTTTCTACTCTCATCTGTCGATAATGTTCCGCGGAGACGCTGCTCCAGTTCTTCAGCACTATTTGGTCGTTTGCCGCTTGGCGGGGGCTTCATTTTTTAATGTGGAAACGACTTGTTGTATCTCCGGGTGCCGGAAGCTCGCTTCCCGACGGGCTGCGAGTTGCTGAAACCGGGCCTGTTGCAAGGCATTGTGCCATTTATCCATACCTTCATTTCCAAGCAATGAATCAAGTGTCTCCGTCACTTCTTTTGCGGGATTGGAGGCGAGTTGATCAATCAGACCCGACACGAAATCCGATGCGCTCAGGGCCACAGAACCCCACTGCGGACCTTTCAGTACGTAAGGCGCGAAATAACGACCCAGGACGCAAATGAATAGCTCAATAGTGGACAAGGGTAGATCAACCAGAGGTGGACACTGCTCATATCTGTGACACAAAAATCTGGCAAGATGTCGTGCGCGGCACTCATTTCCTTGTATAAAATCTGCAAATCTTTGTCGATATTGTTGCGGATCAGCCAGCAGTCCAGTGGCCAGCCAACCTACCCGCTGGGCTGAATTCATGCTGCGGAGACTCAGTTTTGCCTCAATCCGGGGTAGCAATATTTCCCTGTCCACATGTCGCAAGGATGATTTCAGTAGTGGGTTCAGCAACTCAAGCTGCTGATTGGTGCAACGCGCCGGGAACACCTTGAGCATGGCCACTGTCGCCAATCTGGCAACCGGGAAGTACTCCTCATTATAAACCAGTGAATTCAGAATTCCCTGCAAGCCCGCTACTTGCTGCTTTTTGTTGAGAAGTACTGCAGAAACGTATTCAGTCAGTATCCGCGAAACCAGTTCCGGGCGTAACTCCAACAACAAATCGTACCAGGAAACTTTTTTTCCGGATGCCTCCGCCAGATAAACAGCAATCGCCATTTCAATTTGACTGACGCTCAACTGCCTTATGTATTGCGGTGAATGTCGGGAGTTTTCTGCAAGCCCTGCAAGCATCGGCAAACCCAGCAAATGGGTTTGGTTCTGAGTATTCAGTCGAATGATTTCCTGAGCCGAAGGAGCATCCTTTCGATCAAGGGAGTGACGAAATCCCTCAAGCACAGACTCAACCAGTCCATCTTCCTGCCCCAGAAAATGACAGAGCCGATCAACTGGCGTACCTCCTTCCAGATCAAGGAAACGTCCGAAATATACGCCTGACAGCTCATGAAGCAGGCGCGGAGGGGCGGTTCCTGCCCGTAATGCAGATTCATGAGAACTGACATGACGTATCCACTCATTTCTTTCTTTCCGCTTGTCCTCACGGACTTCAGTGCAAAGACGGGTGATGGGGAGCATCAGGTTGTATCAAACCAGTGAGAGGCCGGTTGACTCAGGAACTCCTCAAGCGGAGTACTCTGTTCGCCAACGAGCAGGATACGTTCGGGGTTAAATTTCTTTTGGAACATATCCAGATTACGGAGATTACCTCCTCCGGAACCACTCTTTACCTCGATAC
The DNA here is from genome assembly GCA_965116335.1 of Arenicellales bacterium. GTDB lineage: Bacteria > Pseudomonadota > Gammaproteobacteria > Arenicellales > Poriferihabitantaceae. The sequence continues at coordinate 2,095,869 of OZ220677.1, read as the reverse complement.
CGATCAGCCTGCGACCACGCTCCAGAACAAAATCTATCTCATGGGGGCTGTGCCGCCAGTAATAAACCTTGATATCCGGCATCCCCGTATTACAAAGATGAGCGCCCACAGCACTCTCCACCAGCCTCCCCCAGAATGTTCTGTCCACCTGTGCTTGCTCGAACGAATAGCCGGAATTCACCGACATGAAAGCGGTATTCAGCACATTCAGCTTGGGACTTGAACTCCTGCGTCGGTGTTGTTGGCCGACATACTTGGAGAGGCCGCTTAACAGGCCGGATTGCGACAGCAAATCCAGGTAGTGGGCAAGCGTTGTCGTGTTACCGGCATCATCCATCTGCCCCAGCATCTTGTTGTAAGAGAACACTTGCCCGGAATAACCGCTACCCAGCTCAAAGGTGCTCTTCAATAACGCCGGCTTGTCCACGCGCGTCATGGAGAGAATATCCCGATCCATAACCGGCTCAATCAGAGAGGCACGGATGTAATCGCGCCAGCGCGGTTGATCACTGATCAAATGCGCCGCGCCGGGATAACCTCCAAAATAGACATATCTCGCCAGATCAAAATTGAAAGCATCAACCATCTCGCTAAATGACCAGTGGCTGACACGGATCAACTCGAATCGTCCGGCCAGGCTTTCCGTCAAGCCCTGCTGCATCAGCAAGGGAGCCGACCCGAGGACGACCACAATATGCAACGGACATCCGGCTGCACGGTCAGCGTCCCACAAACCCTTGACCGTATCCGACCACCGGGGAATCTTCTGGATCTCATCAAGCACCAGAACGAATCCCTGATCAGATTCACAGGCTTTCCTGCGGGCCGCTTCCCATTTGCGGATCAGCCACTCCCTATCTCGCGCATCAGTCGGTCCGATGACCTGTTCTGTGCCATAATGCGGGATTACTGGTACTTCGGGTTGCGGGTCATCAACCGACACATAATCCCACCTGAGGTCGATATGATATAACGCCTGTTTAACGAGTGTGGTTTTGCCGGTTTGGCGAGGGCCAGAGACAACGATCAGCCGTTCCGGGCGCTCTTGCAGACGGGAGAGAAGTATACTGACATGGTGGCGTTGATAATTCGGCATTCACTGATATTACATCATTGAGTAAAAATACTCAATGATGTAATGCAGCACTCTTTACTCGCTAGTCCATTGCAAAAATCTTCAAAGACAATACAAAATCGCTTGAAAGATCACAACCTGCCCCCATTTTCAGCAGTCAAGTCCTTCACTCGTTTACCTGTATAACCATGAGCACAAAAACATCGTCCCAAAATGACAAGGTAGAAACCCATTCATTTCAAACCGAAGTGCAGCAACTGCTGCATCTGATGATCCATTCCTTGTACAGCGACAAGGAGATATTTCTGCGGGAATTGATCTCGAACGCATCGGATGCCTGCGACAAACTGCGCTTTGAATCGCTAACCGACAATGCGCTTCTCGAAGACGATGGAAACCTCGGTATCCGGGTAGAAGCGGATGAAAAGAAAAGAACCGTGACCATCACCGATAACGGCATCGGCATGACGCATGATGAGGTCATTGCGGACATCGGCACCATTGCACGCTCCGGCACCAGGGCGTTTCTCGAAAAGATGAGCAAGGACCAATCGGCGGACAGCAGTTTTATCGGACAGTTCGGCGTTGGCTTCTATTCCAGTTTCCTGGTCGGGAAGAAGGTCACGCTGCTGACTCGCAAAGCCGGAACAAAAAGTAGCGAAGGGGTCAAGTGGGTATCCGATGGCAGTGGAGAATATACTCTTGAGTCCATCGACCGGCCACAGCGGGGAACGCAGATCATCATCCAGTTGAAAAAGGACTGCAAGGAATACGCCGGTGAATATCGGCTACGCAGCATCATCTCGAAATACTCGGATCATATCTCCCTGCCGATCCAGATGCTAAAAAGCCCGGATCTGGACGATGACGGCAAGCCGGTCAAGGATCAGCCCATCGAGTGGGAAACCATCAACAAGGGTTCGGCATTATGGGCGCGGGCGAAGAAGGACATTTCTGAAGAGGAGCACAACGCATTCTACACCTCCTTGACTTATGACCCCGAACCTCCCGCAATTACGATTCACAATCGGGTTGAGGGAAGGATGGAATACATCTCTCTGTTTTATATCCCCTCGAAAGCACCGTTCGACCTATGGGACCGGGAACAGCGTCATGGCATCAAGCTGTATGTCCGGCGCATATTCATTTCCGATGACGCGAAGCAGTTGATGCCGAATTACCTGCGCTTCGTGCGTGGTCTGGTGGATTCGGCCGACCTGCCGTTGAATGTTTCGCGTGAGTTCCTGCAGCAAAACAAGGAAATCGACAAGATTCGCACCGCCTCCATCAAGAAAGTACTGACAGAACTGGGCAAAATAGCCAGCAAGGATGAAGAAAAATACAATGCGCTGTGGAAAGAATATGGACGTGTACTGAAAGAGGGCGTGATTGAAGACTTCCAGAACAAGGATACATTGGCAAAACTGGCTCGGTTCACAACCACTCACCGGGACGATGAGGCACAGACCATCTCGCTGGATGACTACATTGCGCGCATGCCTCTGAAACAGAAGGAAATCTACTACATCTCGGCTGAGAACTATAATGCGGCAAAATCCTCCCCACATCTCGAAGTGTTCCGCAAGAACGAAATCGAAGTGGTATTACTGACCGACCCGGTCGATGAATGGTTCGTCAACCATCTGCGTGAGTACGAAGGCAAAGCGCTCAAATCCATCGCTAAGGGCGGGCTGGATATCGACGATCTGATCGCCACGAAAAGCAAGGAGGAAAGCGAGAAGAAAGAGGAGGACATGAAGCCGCTGATCGAGAAACTCAAGTCGGCGCTCAAGGATCAGGTCAAGGAAGTGCGCGTTTCAGACCGGCTGGTGGATTCGCCCAGCTGCCTGGTGGCGGATGAACATGATCTCGGCGGCAACATGGAACGAATACTGCAGTCAATCGGGCAAGAGGCTCCGGTTGCGAAACCGATTCTGGAAATCAATCCCGAACATCCGATCGTCAAACAGATTGATATCGAGGGAGAGCTTGCCGATGAGTGGGCGAACCTGCTGTTCGATCAGGCTGTACTGGCGGAAGGTGCTCCACTGAAAAACCCGAACGAATTCGTGAGGCGGGTCAACCAGTTGCTGGCGAGATAAAGTCCGGCGGGCGGCGAACCGGTACAATAGCGGTTGCCTCGACAGGATGCGTAGGGGCGACCCTCTGTGGTCGCCCGTTGTCGGCGTGGCCTGTTTTGCAAGGGCATCAGCGCGCAAGCTGCGGGTGGCGGTAACAGTTGACCAGGTGATCGTTGACCATCCCGGTAGCCTGCATGAAGGCGTAACAGATGGTACTACCGACAAAGACGAAGCCACGCTTTTTCAGGTCCGTGGCCATAGCGTCCGATAACGGCGTGTTGTCGGGCACATGCCGCGCATCGCTCCAGTTGTTCTGAATCGGATGACCGCCCACATACCCCCAGAAATATGCGTCAAGGGAGAGTCCCTGCTCCCGCATATCCAGGCAGGCCCGGGCATTTTTCACAAACCCGTTCACTTTCAGCTTATTACGCACGATGCCGGGGTCACAGAGTAATTCAGCGATTTTTCCGTCGTCGTATCTGGCAATTTTTTCGGGGTCGAAGCCGTCAAATACCTGAATGTAACGCTCGCGTTTTCGCAAAATCGTGAGCCAGCTCAACCCGGCCTGCGCCCCCTCGAGACAAAGAAACTCAAACAGCTTATTCTCGTCATGCAATGGCTGACCCCATTCCGTGTCATGATAATCCATGTACAGCGCGTCATCTCCGCACCATCCGCATCTTTTTTTGTCTGTCATATAATATAGATTTGACCGCCGATTGATGTCACAATCCTACCATACGTATTACGCAACAAGTGGATAGTAATGACCAGACAAACAACTTCTGCCAACGGGCGCAGACTGGATGAGAACACCATCGCCGCGCTGGTCGATGAAGTCGATGAATCGCGTCTGGTAACCAGTCTCGCGTCGATGGTGGCTATGCCGAGCGTCAATCCATTTGACGACAACGTGACAGAAAGCTGCCGTGAACTGGAGTTCGCCGACTTCTATCAGGATCAGATGACTACGCTCGGCTTGCAGACTGACAGACGGGAAGTGGTGGCTGGCCGACCCAATGTGTTCGGGCGGATAATCGGTCACACGCGCAAGAGCGAGCACAGGAAATGCGTGATGCTGGCGGGGCATCTCGATACCGTGGGCGTTGAAGGCTACCCGGCCCCGTTCGATCCGGTAGTCCGGGACGGTCGGTTATACGGACGCGGTTCATGTGACATGAAGGCGGCGCTCGCGGCCTATATCGAAGTGGCCCGCATCCTGCAAAATCATGACATCCGCCTGCGCGGTGACCTGGTTATCGCCGGAGTGGTGGATGAGGAGCACGGCATGATCGGCTCCAAGGATATTTCTGAAAACGGACCCATCCCGGACCTGGCAATTGTCGGCGAGCCGACTGAGCTGAAGGTATGCCATACGCATAAGGGACAACTGTGTATGCATATCCGGACATTCGGCAGGGCCTGCCATTCCAGCGTCCCGGAGACAGGAATCAACGCGATCAGCCTGATGGCCGATGTGATCAAGGGTATTGAGCGCTACGCAGATGATCTGGCAACCCGGCCCGGACACCCGATTTGCGGACATGCGCGAGTCAATCCAGGCGTCATCCAGGGAGGCACGATCTCTTCCGCAGTACCTGATTATTGCGAGCTGGAAGTCGACCGCAGATACCTGCCCGGCGAAACCCCGCAGTCAATCACTGCAGAATATCGGGATATTCTGGAAAACATTTCCCATAAGAACCCGGATTTCAGGTATGAGATCGGCCAACCGCTGGTACACAATGCGGCGCTCGACACGCCAGCCGAATCCGAGGTGGTCTCGATCATCGCCTCAGCATTCGAGGCCGTACAAGGGCGACCCGCCGACATCGGAGTATTCCCGGCAGCGACTGACGCGCCGCACTTTCTTTGTCCGGCGGTCGTATGCGGTCCGGGGTCAATCTATCAGGCTCATACTGTGGATGAATATGTGACCATTGATGAACTGACGGCATCTGCGCGAATTTATCTGCGCGCTGTTTTGCGCTTGCTCGGCTGAGATAGCAACCGGCCCCGGGGCACCGAGACAGCAACCCGGCCCGGTCAGACCGTAACCGCCTTGCGTTTTCTGCTTTCCGCCAGACCAATACCGCCAATCACCAGAATCAACGCGACTGCATGATAGAGCTGGAATGGCTCACCCAGAACCGACACCGCCAGAATCGAAGAAAATACCGGAACCAGATTGACAAATATCCCTGCCCGACCAGCCCCCAGTTGCTTCACTCCCCGGATGAAAAACACTTGAGCGAAAAAAGAAGGCAACAGGGTAATCAGTATGATCACGACCCATCCTTTCGGGGTTGGCCATTGGAATCCCCCCAGATACAGTTCCGTCAGACTCAATGGCAACGATGCGATGAAGGCGGAGGCGGAAATCACAGTGAACAGACTCAACGCCGATACACCGGCAAACTTCCTGAGTACCAGCGCATAACCGGAATAAAGCAGACACGCGAACAGTAGCAGGTAATCGCCCTGATTGATCGACAACGAGGCCAGTTTCTCCAGCTCGCCCGCAGACGCTACGATGCAGACACCGAGTATGGTGATAATAGCGCCCAATCCCTGCAACACGGACACCGGGACTCGATATAAAAGCCAGGCACCGACCAACAGAAATATCGGAACCACACCCTGGATAATGCCGATATTCAGCGCAGTGGTGGTATGGGCGGCCAGATAGAACAATGCGTTGAACGTAGCGAAACCCAATGCCCCCATCATGAAAAGCGTCGGCAGATGCGGCCTCAATTTATCCCATTCCTGACAAACAGCCTGTCTTGCGAAGACCAGCAACAACATGACTACACCCAGCCAGCGCAGACTGACAATCAGCATCGGCGACACCTCACCGACCGCGATGCGGGCAAACACCGAGTTGCATCCCCAGAAAAAAGTGGTCACCGTCAACAATACGTAGGCCCTGGCCGTGGGGTTTTGCACAATCACGGCTAATCGGTAGAGTCGGCTTGATTCAATACTTCAGAAAACCGTTCAACCAGAGGATGGGATTCTCCGAGCAGGGCAAAAACAGCCAGCATTGACCGGAGCGCCCGATCTGCAATATCGGGGTCAGGACTCTGGTTTTTAACAGACAGTAAAAGCTCCAGCGCTGCTTGATAATCGTCCGCCACCAGATTCAGGGCGGCCAGTTGCTCAAGCGATGAAAAGTCCTCATGGTTCTCCTCAAGCCGCCGGACGATGACTTGCCGCTCCGGCGCCAGTTGCGCCGTGCGGATCAAATCGGCATGGGCCTTGACCAGACCGATTTCCGGTATCTCCAGTGCCTCGCGGGGGATGGTATCCAGCAGGGCAGCGGCGTTGATCGCGTCTCCACGCAGGAGAAGTTTTTTTGCGCGATCCAGTATATTGGAGAATCGTCGATCCGGCACGGACTGATCAGGGCGGAGCCGGGTTACAGCGCTCTGTTCTACTGTCTTTTCGATAACGCCGCGAACATATCCTTCGGAAAACGCGCCATGCATGGTCTCGACAACCTTCCCGCGCAGATAGAACTGAACAGTCGGAATGCTGATCACCCCCAGTTCCCGGGCATACCTCTTGTGTCGGTCCGTATCCAGCAGGTTGAGCAGAAACCGGCCTGAAAACTCATCGGCCAGTTTGACAAGGACCGGGAGGAGTCTCATGCAGGGACCAGCATTCTGTGACCAGAAGTAGACCAGGACCAGGCCCTTGAAGGAGTTTTCAACTACCATCGTGTTGAAATCCGCCGGGGCAATATCGTAGATATGGCTGGAACGAGGCATCACAGGGTAAGCGCAACCACGCCAATGTCCGTATCAGCCGATAAATCCTGAATCAAGAGGACGACCCGAAAACCTGGGTATAGTACTGGTAAGCAAGCTCGAACCGGGCCTGATTCTCACGTGTATAGCCAGCAAAATCAAAGTCAATCGTCGAACAGACCTCCGAAACCATCGACCACATGGTTTCCCGCAACAGGGAAGCGCATTTCATCGCATGATAACGGCGCCACAAATCAGCAGTGACCGGACCATCAAAATAAAGTGCCAGCAGATGTCGCTCCTGTTCCTCTTCCAGTTCACTGTTCGACGCCAGATTGGAAAGATCGAACAAGGGACTGTTGAATCCGGCATAGTCAAAATCAATCAACCAGATTTTCTCCCCATCATCAATAAAATTCGCGGGCAGCAGATCATTATGCCCGAACACGATTTCAACCGGCCCCACAGTCCGTTCCAGATGTCTTGCAATTTCCATCAGTTCAGGAATCTGATCCATATACGCGGAATCCCTGCTTGCCAGCACATTGTGGTAATGCCTCAATACCTGGAATACCCAGAACAGGATCGTGTAACTCTCGAACTCGAGAGGCATTCGCCGATGGAAGCGTTGCAGAAGATCAACCAGTCGCCGCAGGTTTTCGGGGTTTTTGACATCCTCCCCGGAGAATACCCGGCCCTCAATGAAATCAATCACCAGCACGCCCGGCTCCCGGTAAAAAACAGCCGGTGAAAATCCGCATTTCGCCGCGGTGATGGAAACCCTGCCTTCATTCTCACGCCACAAGAGGTGTTCCGCGACATCGGCTCCCAGGCGCACCACGTACTGATTGCCGCAGTCCTCAACCCTGAAGTTATGGTTTGTCATGCCGCCACTGAGTGGTTCGACAGTGATCTGGCCGCGCCAGCATGGTAACGAGTTGATCTGATTGATATGCTCTGTATTCATAAGTTAATTCCAGGTTCAAGTGCGCGGGCCTATTCCAGACCCAGGCGTTGCCGGGAGCGCGCGACCCCGGCATGAATCAATCGATCCGTAATGATGGCAATGAAGGCGACACACAGGCCCGCCACAATGCCTCTCCCGGTATCAGCCTTGGTCAGCGCGATATAGACCTCCTGTCCCAACTCACGTGTGCCGACCAAAGCGGTAATCACCAGCATCGAAAGTGCCAGCATCACGGTCTGGTTGATGCCGAGCATGATTTCCGGGAAAGCCAGACGGAGCTTGATTCTGGTCAGAATCTGCCAACGGGTACAGCCGCTGACAAGGCCCGCCTCGACCAGTTCCGGGTTGACCTGGCGAATACCATGCAAAGTGTAACGGATTGCAGGCGCGACTGAATAAAAAATTACCGCAATCATCGCAGCGAAATCCCCGACTCTGAACAGCATGACTACCGGCATCAGATAAACAAATGACGGCAATGTCTGAAGGGTATCAACGATGGTCTCGATGATCCGGCCAAGGAACGGCCATTGTGCGCCGAGAATGCCAATCGGAATACCCAGCAATGCGGCAAACACAACTGAAATCCCACACAGATAGACCGTCACCATGGTTTTGGCCCACAACCCGGTCAAGGCGCAGAACAGCGCGAGAGAAAACACAATCAGGGCCAGCCGAACACCGCCGAGTTGATATCCGAGCAACCCCACAGCCAGAACCACCACCGGCCAGGGCAATATCAACAGAAATCGCTTGACCGGCAACAATACATTCATCAATATGAAGATCTTGACCGCTTCGATCTGGTCGAAATAGTGGATGTTGATGTACTTGACCAGATCGCTCCAGAAATCCCCTGTGGTGATGGTCAGCGATTGCGGCCAGGCCTGTATCTGGTGCACGACCAGCGAGATCAGGGAAATCACGACCAGCATGCCCAGAGTGAACACGAGATGGGGATGCCGGCCGAGCAATCCCTTGCCGCTTTTGAACTGCCCGGCGGAGCGGGTGGCAAAAGCCTGGCTCAGCCGGTCCAGGGCGATAGCCAGTACCACAATCGCCAACCCGGACTCAAAACCCGCTCCGATATCCAGCCTCCTCAATGCGGACAATACATCATAGCCCAGCCCTCCAGCCCCGATCATCGAGGCGATGATGACCATATTCAGGGACAGCATGATGACTTGGTTGACCCCGACCATCAGCATCGGCGTTGAAGAGGGCAACAACACCCTTGCCATCATTTGCAATGTATTACAGCCAGCCATCTGGCCCGCTTCGATCAGGTCGTCCGGCACCTGTTGCAATGCAAGGGTAGTCACTCGAACCATCGGTGGCATGGCATAGATAATGGTCGCAATCATGGCAGCTACCGGCCCGAATCCGAACAGAAACAATACCGGCACCAGATAAGCAAAAACAGGTACCGTCTGCATCAGGTCGAGCACGGGCGAGATAATCTTCTCCATCCAGCGGTTGCGATACGCCAGAATGCCAAGCAGCATCCCCCCGGCAACCCCGATTGGCACGGCGATCAGCACCGAAGACAAGGTCAGCATGGCGCTTTCCCATTGCCCGAAAATCACCAGATAGCAGAAGCAGGCGCCGACAAACAGGGAGAGTCTCCAGCCCCTGGCATAGTGCCCGAGCGCCATCGCCAGCAACGTCACCGCAACCCACGAAAGGGGCGGCGTTAGTTGAACGGCGGCAGACCCTTCCCCGGATAACAACCCGGTAGCCAGTACACCCGAAGCGAAATTCAATGGCTGTTCCAGCAGCCATGCGATGCTTCGGGTCAACTCGTAAAATGTGAATACTCCAAGGTCCGCCGCATTGACCAGCCAATCCATGAAATCGGAGATCTGGTTACGCAGCGGCAGCCGCCAATCCGAAGGAACCTTGAACACCCACCGGATATTCGCCTTGCCCGAATAAATCAGAAGCGCAGCGATCCCGGCGACACCGAACCAACCGCAACCAACCAGCCAGCGGCGACCACGATCAGACATACAGATGCCGTTTACCCAGGCTTTGAAATGACACCCGCCACCGGCAGAACGAGCCGCCTGCAACGGGTGCAATTACCATATCAGCCTATTTTTGCCATGCTTTCCAGCGAGCCTGGTTATTCGCCAGCCAGTCGGCGACCACCGCTTCCAACTCCTGTCCATCCAGGTCTATGGCGGCAATCATTGTTCCCATTTCATCATTGCTGATCTCGAAGTTGCGGATCATGTTATACGCTCCCGGCCATTTATCCTTGACTCCGGCCCAGGCCACTTTCCAGATGGGACCACGTGGCTTGCCGCAATCATAAGCCATATCCGGGTTCACTCCCACCGATGGGTCGTTGTAACACTCGGCTGAATACGGCGGAAACTCAACCCACTCCCCCTGATACTTGGAAGGGGCCCAGTGGGGAGCGTAAACCCACAGCAAAACCGGAGCCTCTCTCTGATAGGCCGATTCCAGTTCCGCAAACAATGCGGCATCCGTACCGGCGTGAATCACCTCATACTCCAGTCCCAGAGCTTCAGCACGTTCATCATCAAACCCGCCCCAGGTTACCGGGCCACCGACATAACGCCCCATCGGCGCGGTTTCCGGCGTCGAAAACTCCTGTGCACAATCATTCAACGCTTTCCAGTCCGGCAGGCCGGGACAGCGTTCCTTCATATACATCGGATACCACCATTCTTCAATTCCCTCCATTCCGGTTGAACCGATATTCTCCACCTTGCCGGTCGCGGTCGCCTCATCCATCGCATCCCGACCCGTGGTTTCCCACATCTCCATGGCCACATGAAGGTCTCCGGTTTTCAGTCCGGCAAACTGGGCAATGTAATCCGCCTGAACCAGTTCGATATTGTATCCTCCATCCTTCAATACCTCGGCCATAATGTTGGTCGTGACCAGTTGTCCGGTCCAGTCATGCAGAGTGAGCTTGATCGGGTCGTTTGATTCCACGGAGCGAGCCTGGCTCGAAATTATCATCAATCCCGCAATCAATGATCCCGCGAGCAATAGTTTTGTATTCAGTTTGTACATCTTGAGTTTCCTCCAGTTCTGGTTTGATTAAATAGTCCGGCGGTCCAGATATCGCATGACCAGAGCATGCTTCCATCAAATTTCACTCCAATACCCGACTAAAGTCAAATCAGTCACGAACGATAAGAAGCATCCTTCTGCTCCATCAATCGGGTCACCGCCTCCCACGCCAGGCGCGTATCGGAGAACGGAGCATCATCAGGTGGCATGCCGTAATCATTCATGGACTGGATCACGTCATCATCAGGGACCATCCGGTTGGCGCCGGACGCCATCACGTCAACCTGAACCTTGCAGGCGTTTTCAAGCTGGTACAGAAAATAAAAAGCCTCTCCCACCGTTCGCCCGGCACTCAGCAAGCCGTGGTTATGCATGATCATCAGCCAGTTGTCTGCCATGCTTTCCCCCAGCAACCTGCATTCCTCCTCGTTATCCGTGGCCACGCCATATTCATGGTAGCAGACATAGCCGTTGATCTCGTTGGCCTGTTGAGTGAGTGGCAACAACCCCTCTTTCATACAGGAAACAGCCATCCCGGCACGAGTATGGCTATGGAGCACAACATTGACATCCGGACGCGCCTTCAATATCGCGGTATGAATGGCATGGCCGGCGTTATTGTACGGATAATCTCCGGCAACAACATGACCGTCAAAGTCTACCTTGATCAGATTGCTTGCCGTCACTTCCTGAAACAGCAGCCCATAAGGATTGATCAGATATTGGTCACTCGCCCCAGGTACTCGACAACTCAAATGCGTATAGATCAGGTCGGTCCAGCCATAATGGACAAAAGCCCGATAACAACAGGCTAACTCCTGCCGCATCTGCCATTCCTGTTCACTGGTATTCTCAAGGTTTATTTTCGATACGGTCGCTTTCATCATTCTCTTCCCCCGCTACTGCAAGACAAAAACCCCGAACCAGAATTTTACTGGTCCCCAAGTCACAGATTACACCAGAAATTACAGAAAACATATATTCCGGGATTTTTTTTGAAATTTTTTTTGAAATTATTTCTTGCCGTAGACACGGATGATGTCTATACTCGCCCCATGAATTCCATCACAACCAATCCGGTCATTCATACAATGCCACTGACGCTGGCCTGTTGTTGCTGTACAACGGGGAGCGTCGGCCTGTGCGCGAGTGTGAATTCCATTCCTTCCCGATAGTTGACTTTTACCTGACTTTTCATCTGACGCTCCCCGAAACCCGACTGTAAGACCTCAGTCCTGCCCCATGGGTTTTTGTTCAATTTCCGGAGCATTTTCAGATGTACCAGTATTCCCAAACCGATCAACAACAGGTTGATCAACGTGTTATTCAATTCCGCGATCAGACAGACCGCTACCTGAAAGGCGATTTGTCAGAAGACCAGTTTCGCCCGCTGCGCCTGATGAACGGGCTGTATATTCAGCGATACGCGCCGATGCTGCGAATCGCGATTCCCTACGGAGAATTAAATTCGAGACAGCTTCGCATGCTGGCTACGGTTGCGAGAAAATACGACCGGAGTTATGGGCACATAACCACCCGGCAAAACATACAGTTCAACTGGCTGAAACTGGATCAGGTTCCTGATTTGCTTGAGGACCTGGCGACCGTGCAGATGCACGCGATTCAAACCAGCGGCAACTGCATTAGAAACATTACCTCCGACCACCTGGCGGGGATTGACGCGACAGAAGTGGAAGACCCCCGGCCATGGTGCGAGATCATTCGACAATGGGCCACCCTGCACCCGGAGTTTTTATACCTTCCCCGTAAATTCAAGATCGCCGTGACCGGGTCAGTGACCGACCGGGCCGCCATTCTGGCTCACGATATTGGCTTGCGGCTGGTGCACAATGACCAGCAGGAAACCGGGTTCCAGGTCTTCGCCGGTGGTGGTCTGGGACGCACGCCAGTGGTAGGCAAACGGATTCTCGACTTCCTGCCCCAACGCCACCTGCTGTCTTATCTGGAAGCTATTTTGCGCGTCTATAACCTGAACGGGCGGCGCGACAACAAATACAAGGCGAGAATTAAAATACTGGTCAACAGCATGGGCGTAGATGCGTTCCGGTCGGCGGTCAATGAACGATTTCAGGAGATAAAAGACGGGGAACTCACCTTGACAGACTCCCGGATCGCCGAAATCAAGGCCCGCTTCGACTGCCCGCAAACCAGGGCGATACCAGCAACCCGGCAAATCCATGACAGCGATTCAGGACATACCCGGATTGATGGATTTGAAAACTGGAAACAGCAAAACACCATTGCATCCAGACATTCCGGGCTGCGCTCGGTTTTCATTTCACTAAAAAAGCAGGATGTCGCTCCGGGCGATTTGACAGCAGATGAAATGGATATCATAGCCAATCTGGCTGACCGCTATAGCAGTGGAATCATACGCACAACCCACCGGCAGAACCTGTTGCTGCCCCTGGTTCATAGCGGAAACCTGTATTCACTGTGGAATGATCTCAGGAAATCCGGCCAGTCGGATACCAACATTGATACCGTACAAGACATTATCTGCTGCCCCGGCCTGGATTTCTGCGGTCTGGCCAACACCGCGTCCATTCCGATCGCGCTTGAAATCCGGGCCAGATTCACCGACCCGCAGGAATTGAAATCGCTGGGTGACATCCAGATCAAGATTTCCGGGTGCATGAATGCCTGTGGTCACCACCACATCGGGCATATCGGCATACTGGGAGTCGATAAGAAGGGCCAGCAGTGGTTCCAGATCACTCTGGGAGGGCGCGCCGACCAGAACCTCAGGATCGGACAGCGCCTCGGCCCCGCGGTTGACCGCGGCAGAATCGCAGAGGCGGTCGAGTTAATCATCCGTCAATACCTGAAGCTGAGAACCGGCCCCGGAGAAACTTTCCTGAATACTTTTGATAGAGTGGGACTGGCCCCGTTCAGGGAGGCAGTCTATGGCTGAAACAGTAAACTGGATCGAAATTCCGGGTAAGCAAAGGTGTATCATCCTCTTCTCCGACAACTTTAATGACGGCAGGATTTTCAGTCTGGGTAGACAACTCAGAATCGACGGCTATCCCGGTGACCTGATTGCTGCCGGAGATTTTCTTCCTGACCAGCTGGACAGCCTCGCACTGTGCGGCTTCAGTCATTATCTGCCGTTGCCAGGTGGTACAGATGGAAGCAGCGACACAGACAGAATTGACCTGACCCATTTGATCACCTTGCCACAGCCATGCGGACCCAGCAACCCTTTCCCCCGACAAGGTCGCCCGGAGGCTACCCCATGAACAGTTCACACTCCGTCATCATCAACCCGGACCAACTGTTCCGGTCAGCTTCCGAAACCGATCTCTTGCTGGTGGATTTGCGTGACCAGCCGGAATATGATGCCGGGCATCTGCCGAATGCAGTACGACTTGATTATGCTCACCTGGTCGAAAAGCGTCCACCGGCACTCGGCCTGTTACCCGATAAGGAAAAGCTCTCCGCGTTGTTTTCCTGGTTGGGACTGTCTCAACAACGGCATGTCGTTGCTTATGACCAGAATGCGGGGGCATCGGCCTGCCGACTGCTCTGGACGCTGGATATCATCGGGCATCGCAGGTTCTCGTTACTGAATGGCGGATACACCTCCTGGGTGGCTGCCAGACTGCCAACGGAGCGCCAGCCTCACCAACCGCAACCAACCCCTTACAACGCCAGGATCGGCAGTCACGGCATCCGGTCGAAAGACCAGGTTCTGGAGAAACTGGATGATCCGAACGTGGTTTTACTTGATTCCCGATCAGCGCTGGAGTTCAATGGTCAAAAGCGGGTGGCGGCCCGTGGCGGACATATCCCCGGCGCAGTCAATCTGGACTGGATGGATACCACCGACCCGTCCAGACATTATCAACTGCTGGATGAACACACATTGCGTATGAAGTACCAGCGTCTCGGCGTTTTACCGGAAAGGGAAATCATTGCCTATTGCCAGACTCACCGTCGCTCAGCCCATACCTGCATTACCCTCAAGAGCCTGGGTTACAAAAACGTCCATGCCTACGCCGGGTCATGGTCGCAATGGGGTAACTGTGAAGATGTTCCAATCGAAACCGGCAATTCCACAGGAGCAGGAGGATAATGCCATGAAAAATCATAACCCAAAACCCGGACACAACCGGGAAACTCTGGCAGTCCGATACGGACAGAAACGCAGCCCCGAAGGCGAACACAGTGACCCGGTTTACCTGACCTCCAGCTTCGTATTCGACAGCGCCGCACAAGCGGCAGCGCGGTTCATCGAATCAGAACCGGGCAATATCTACTCCAGATTTACCAATCCATCGGTACGCACATTCGAGGAAAGAATCCGGGCGCTTGAAAACGGGCGATATTGCACGGCCACCGCATCCGGGATGGCAGCCATCATGACCCTGGCGCTGGCCGTCCTCAATCAGGGGGACCATGTGGTGGTTTCCCGCAGCGTGTTCGGCTCCACTATCAACCTGTTCAAGACTATTTTCTCACGATTCGGTATCCAGGCTGATTACGTTGACCTCAAGGACTACACAGCCTGGGAAGAAAGCGTCCAACCGAATACCCGGCTGTTCTTCATTGAAACACCATCGAATCCCCTGCTCGAAACCACCGACATCCGGCGATTATCCGACATTGCCCGCAAGCATGGCGTGCTGCTTGCCATCGACAACACATTCCTGACTCCGATATTTCAACAGCCACTTGACCTCGGCGCAGACCTCGTGATTCACTCCGCAACCAAGTATATTGACGGCCAGGGACGATGCCTGGGCGGAGCCGTTGTGGTCAATGATGACGACATCGCCGAGTCCCTGTACAAGGTCATGCGCTCCTGTGGCGCAACATTGAGTCCATTCAACGCCTGGGTCCTGTTTACAGCACTCGAAACATTGTCTATCCGCATGCATCAACATAGCGCAAACGCGAGTCAGATCGCGACCTGGCTGGAATCACAGCCAATGGTCAAGCGGGTCTGGTATCCAGGACTCGAATCCCACCCCGATCACCAGTTGGCTTCACAACAGCAAAGTGGATACGGCGGGGTGGTCTCTTTCGAGCTTCATGGCGACCGGGAAGACGCATGGCGGCTGATCGACCATATCGAATGGATCTCAATTACCGCAAACCTCGGCGATACCAAAACCACGATCACCCATCCAGCCAGCACCACCCATTGCAGAATCACACAGCGCGAGCGCGACCAGGCTGGTATCACCGACTCCCTGATCCGGCTGAGTATCGGCCTCGAGAACGTAGCAGACATCAAACAGGATATCGCTACTGGCTTGCAGGCCCTCGCGAAAAAAGAATGGTGATCCAAATAAAAATACTTCACAAAAACCAAATTCAATCTATAATCAGGGAATAGACAGGAACCAAATATGACAACGTACACAATCGACACACTGGAAGCAGTGCGGGAACTGAAACAAGCCGGGTTTGAACCCGGTCAGGCCGAAGCCGTAACCAAACTGATCGCGCATCAGGGCGAAAGCCTGGCAACAAAGGCCGACTTGTGGGCCATGGAAAAATCACTACGCGCCATGGAAAAATCACTACGCCATGAAATGGCATCCATGCGCTGGATGCTGGGGATTCAGGCTGCCGTTACGCTGGCTGTAGCGTTGCGAGTATTCAAGATTCTATAATTAAATGTCGAATCCGTTTGCAGGAAAATCTGCCATGCACAATAACATACAGAAGAAATTCTCCCGCTTTTTCACCAGAAAAAGGTTGACAAAATCGATCTTCTCACTACTGTATAATTTGCCAAGCCAAGCCAAGCCAAGCCAAGCCAAGCCAAGCCAAGCCAAGCCAAGCCAAGCCAAGCCAAGCCAAGCCAAGCCAAGCCAAGCCAAGCCAAGCCAAGCCTGCCTGCCGTATCGAACCCTGCTGACCGTTTAACTTCATCCTCCGTCATTGATCACTCCCCCCTTGAGGGGGAGTCCAATCCGCTTGCGGATTGGATGGGGGGACACAATCGCCATCCCACGCCCCAATCATCCGTCTTTCCCGCGAATGCGGGAATCCACAACGATATGGAATCTGCGGTTACCTGTCATCGTAGGGGCGCCCCTCTGTGGGTGCCCGCTATCGTTGATACCCGTTCCCATCATTCGCGGGAGGGCACAAGACCTTCCGCACACCATCACTCCCCCCTTGAGGGGGAGTCAAATCCGCAAGCGGATTTGGTGGGGGGACACAACCGTCATCCTGCGTCCCAACCATCCGTCTTTCCCGCGCAAGCGGGAATCCACCTCGCCCGCCGTCTGCGATCGGGGCTGTCCCGCTTCCTGCTCTGCCTGCCACTACTGCTGGGCTTCGCCGCCGGGGCACAGGCGCAGACGGTATCCGTCAGCGCCCCCGCCAATGCGAATGAAGGAAACTCGGGGACGACCAACAGGCACTTCACAGTGAGCCTGTCTTCGAACGTTTCCACCGAGTTTCTTCTGGATGTTTGCATCACCGGAGGAACGGCAACCGGCTCTACAACTGGATCGTGGGAAACAGGCACTGACTATCGGTTTCTGATCGGCCTCAACCCCAGTACAGGCACCTGTAAGATTATCAGTCTGGGTGGAGGTGGAGGGTCATCCAATAGTATAGTAGGTATCCAGGTACGGGGCGACACCGATGCCGAATCCGATGAGACGGTGATTGCAACGATCACTTTCCGTAATACCCCACCCAACGGCGTCACTCTGGGCACTGCTACCGCGACCCACACCATCTTGGATGACGACACCTCCTCTGACACCACCCCGCCCCGCATCACCTCCATCACCCGCCATACCCCGTCCACTTCACCAACCCATGCCGATACCCTCAAATGGCGCGTCACTTTCAACGAAGCCATGCAGAACGTCACAGCCGCCAACTTCTCTGTCGCTGGCACCACCGCTGGCATTACTGGCGTAGCCCATGTTTCAGGCAATGCCTACGACCTCACCGTCACCGGCGGCAACCTCGCAGGTCTCAATACGATAGTCACCCTGGGCTTCGCCCAGAATCACACCCTTCAGGACACCTCCGGTAATGCACTGTCTAATCTCACGCCCACTTCTGGCACCAATGAAAATACCTACGATGTCGATAATCTGAGACCCCGCGTACAATCCTTCACCCGACAGAACCCGACCACTCAATCAACCAGTGCCGATACTCTCAAATGGCGTGTCACCTTCAACGAACCTGTAAAGAATGTAAATGCAGCAGATTTTATAATCCACGGCACCACCGCTACCATTACCAGTGTAACTCCGGTCACGGGTAACGAACAGACGACCTACGACCTCACCGTCACAGGGGGCAACCTGGCCGGACTGAATGGCACCGTCAGACTCGGCTTCAATACAGGTGGCCACAACATCCACGACATAGCCGGTAACAGACTCACCAGCTATGGGCGCAGAGGCACCGACCACAATACCTTCACCGTGAGCAATACTGTACAGCCAACCAACAACGCCCCCACGGTAGCCAATATGATCCCCAACCAGAGTGCCACAGTCGGCACCGCCTTTACTTATGCCTTCCCGGCCAATACTTTCAATGATGCGGATAACGACAGCCTGACCTATAGCGCAACAAAATCCGATGACAGTATCCTGCCCTCCTGGCTGACCTTCACGGATGCCACCCGTACCTTCTCCGGCACCCCGCAATCCGGCGATACCGGCACCGTATCGGTCAAGGTAACCGCCAATGATGGCAATGGCGGCAGTATCAGTGATACCTTTAACATCGTAGTGAGTGCAGCACCTGTCCCTACCGTCTCCTTCGCATCCGCCACATCCAGTGTGCGGGAGGATGCCGGTACGCATAACGTGACCGTCAATCTCTCATCCGCCGCACCTTCCGGGGGGCTTACCCTGACCTACACGGTAGGCGGCAATGCTACAGCAGGCAGTGGCAATGACTTCACCATCCAGAACCAGGGTACACTGAACGTTATAGCCGGAGCTACAACTGCAACTATCCCGGTGGTTATCATTGACGACAGCAACCCCATCACCGAGCCGGTCGAGACCGTCATCCTGACCCTGACCGATGGTACAGGCTACACGCTCGGCAGTACAACAATCGTACACACACTCACCATTACCGATAATGATGAACCACTCCCTGGTACGCCCGCACTGACACTCTCACAAAACACACTGACCCTCACGGAAGGAACCACCGGCAGTTACACAATAGAACTGGCAACCGAGCCAACCGCTACCGTAACGGTGGCTATTGTCTCGAGTAATACAGATATAACCATCAGTCCGTCCTCACCGCTCACCTTCACAACCACAAACTGGGACACTGCACAAACCGTAACGGTCCATGCAGGGCAGGATGACGATACCACCGATGACTCCACAATCCTCACCCATACCGCATCCGGCGGGAATTACGGCACGGTGACTGGCTCCGTTACCGTGACCGTCAATGATGACGATACCACGATAAACCCAGGTCCGACGACACCAACCACAAACCCCGGCGGTGACAATAACAACGACACGCCCCCGGTAGTCACCCCACCCGTCATCCCCCCGGTCACGGTTTCCGCACAAGCCTTGACCCTGACCGAAGGCACGATGGCTGCCTATACCCTGGTACTGGACAGTGCCCCGACTGAATCGGTCACCATCGAGATTGCCTCGCAAGACAATCACCGGATTACCGTAACCCCGGCTACATTAGTATTTACCCCGGATAACTGGCAAAGCCCGTAAAGCGTAAGGGTTCGCGCAACCGATGATTCCGCCACTACCGAGCGGACGGTACAACTGAACCATACCATAGCGGGCAGTGAGCAAAGCATTGATTCGGTCACCATCACCATACAAAAGAGAGCCGTCATTACCGATGAAATAGCCACCACTCCGTGGCTTTCCCGCATGGGACGTACACTGGCCGAACAAGCCATAGATGGCATTCGTAAAAGAATGAATGCCAGCCGTACCCCCGGGGTGACTGCAACCCTGGCCGGTTGGGATATGCCCATGAACCCGTCATCAGGAGAATTTGATCCTGATTCATACACCCTGAACCCGGCTTCTCAAACCCTCAATGCCCAGGATATAGTATCCAACAGTCAGTTCCTGCATACCACCGGATTGGATCTGCGAGGCGGAAATGCTGCATTCTGGGGACAACTGTCTGAAACTGACTTCTCTGGTACACAACATAACATCCATACCCAGGGAGAAAGCCGTACCCTGCAAATCGGTGCAGACTACTCGGTAAATGACTGGATGACAGGGTTCAGTCTGCTATCGAGTACAACCGAAGGCATGAGTCAAAGACAAGCGATACAAGAGCGCATGGAATCCAATATCACAGCCCTTGTGCCCTATAGCGCCAAGACAATCGGAGATACCCGGATATGGGGTGCGTTAGGATTTGGACAAGGCACTGTGAGCCGCTATCGGGAAAACATCAAAAGAAATGAATCCGATGTCACCTGGCAACTGCTGAACATCGGCGCGAACAGTGAAATAAAAACCACAGAAACTGTCAATCTGTCTCTCAATACCGATGCCTTATGGGTACGTACACAATCCGATGAGAGTAAACAGGATAATATCAATCCATCCATCAGTCGCATCCGGGCGGGACTGCAAAGTACCTGGAATCACACGCTGTACAACACCGAACTGCAACCCACCTTCACGATCGGGGCAAGACATGATTCGGGCGGTGCAGAGAGTGGCTTTGGCCTCTATGCCGGTAGTGGACTGCACTGGACATCACCCACAGTACAAATCGACATCGAAGGGCAATATCTTCTGTCTCATCAACAAGAGATAGAAGAGAAAGGCTTCTCGGCTTCCCTGATCCATGATCGTACTCCGAACAGTGATCTGGGTTTCTCCCTGTCGTTGTCGCAACGCCCGAGTATCGCCCTGGACGGCCTTAATAGCTGGTGGATGGCGGAATCGGTCTTAACCCCCTCATCCTCCAACAACCGATGGGCGATAGATGCACAGTATGGACTGCCTGCATTCGATGGCAGATTCACGGGTATTCCGCATATTGGCATGGGCCTGGATGGCGATACGACAGATATCCAACTGGGCTGGCGCATGACGCCCCTGGCAACCAACCGGAATCTGTCATTGGGTATTCAGGCCACCCGATTCACCCAGGAACAAACCGCGCCGAAACATTGGTTCGGGGTGGAGGCCAGAGTGAGATGGTAGGGTAAGGGCCTGTTCCGGCGGGTGTGTCCCCCCATCCAATCCGGTTGCGGATTGGATTCCCCCTCAAGGGGGGAATGATTGGATGTCGGAATGAATCCCAACCCGTTATGACATCACTCCCCCCTTGAGGGGGAGTCCAATCAGGCAAGTGAAGCGCAGACTGATTGGGTGGGGGGAATGATTTGGATACATGGATCGAAATGATGTTGTAGGGGAGGGTCTCCGTGCCCTCCCGCAGATGCCGGAACGGGAATCAACGATACCGGGCACCCACAGAGGGGCACCCCTACGATGACTTTACGTGCGACATCCGTATGGTTGTGGATTCCCGCTTGCGCGGGAAAGACGGGGGGTTGGCGGGGGGACACAACCGTCATCCCATGCGCCAACCATCCGTTCCATGGATTAAGGTTTTGTGAAGGTAACCCGATCAGGATTTGCCTGCGTTTCTTTCCAGGGCTTCCTTGATCACACCTTCAGCCACGTTTTTCGGGCACGGCATGTAGTGGGAGAATTCCATCGAGAACTGCCCGCGGCCTGAAGTCAGTGTCCGCAGGTCGCCAATATAGCCGAACATATCGGAAAGCGGGACATCGCCCTTGATACGAACGCCAACAGCCCCGGCATCCTGAGAGCGGATCATACCGCGGCGCCGATTCAGATCACCGATCACATCCCCGACATTGGCCTCGGGAGTGAACACATCTACCTTCATGATCGGCTCCAGCAACTGGGGGCCGGCCTTGCCCATGGACTGCCGGTAAGCGGCCCTGGCCGCCAGTTCGAACGCCACCGCAGAGGAATCCACCGCGTGGTACGCGCCATCCAGCAAGATCACTTTGACATCAATGCAAGGGTATCCGGCCAGTATCCCGGTCTGCATGCAATCCCTGAACCCCTTGTCTATCGCCGGCCAAAATTCACGGGGAACATTGCCGCCGGTCACTTTCGATTCAAACTGATAACCGGAACCGGCTTCCGCTGGCTCAATTTTGTAGTCAATTTTACCGAACTGTCCAGCCCCGCCGGTTTGTTTCTTGTGAGTATACGTATCCGATATGCCCTGTGTAATGGTCTCGCGGTAGGCCACCTGAGGCTTGCCTACTTCCACCTCAACTCCGTGAGTTCGTTTCAACAGATCCACCTTGATATCAAGATGCAGCTCACCCATTCCCTGTAAAATGGTTTCCCCGCTGTCATCATCCGTGCTGACATGGAAAGACGGGTCCTCCGACACCATCTTGCCCAGAGCAACCCCCATCTTCTCCGATGCCGCCTTGTTTTTGGGCGCGACCGACATGAAGATCACCGGATCAGGGAATACCATAGGCTCCAGGGTGGCAGGATTGTCCGGGTCACACAGGGTATGGCCGGTTTTGACATTTTTCATGCCCAGCACCGCGACAATATCCCCGGCCCGCGCCGAAGTCAGATCCTCCCTGGAATCCGCGTGCATCTCAACAATCCGTCCGATTCGCTCGGTCTTGCCGGTGGCGGTATTCAACACAGTTGCCCCCTTGGCGATAGTTCCCGAGTAGACGCGCAGGAACGTCAGCGCCCCGTATCGGTCATCCATGATCTTGAATGCCAGGGCGCGCATCGGTTTGTCGGGGTCAACCACCGCATAACTTCCGGTTTCGATTCCCTCAAGATCAACCTCGGGCTGTGGCTTGACCTCGACCGGATTCGGCAAGTAATCAACTACCGCATTCAATACCGGTTGAATTCCCTTGTTCTTGAATGCGGAACCACAAAGGGTCGGAAAGAAGTCGAGATCAATCGTGCCTTTGCGGATACACGCCTTGATAGTATCCACATCCGGCTCTTCGCCATCGAGATATTTTTCCATCGCGGCGTCATCATGTTCCAGGGCGGCCTCAATCAGCTCCTCGCGATATTGCTCAATCCGGTCGGCCATATCAGCCGGGGGTTCCTCGATTCGATAGTTCTGCGGGTCACCGGACCCATCCCAGACCCAGGCCTTGCGGGTCAGCAGGTCAACCACCCCGACAAATTCATCTTCAATGCCGATGGGCAACGTCAAAACCAGCGGTTTCGCGCCCAGAATATCCTTAATCTGATCCACCACGCGGTAAAAATCCGCGCCAAGGCGATCCAGCTTGTTGACGAAAATGATCCGCGCAACCCCGGAATCGTTAGCATACCGCCAGTTTGTTTCTGATTGCGGTTCAACCCCGCCGGAACCGCAGAACACACCGACGCCACCATCCAGCACTTTCAGCGAACGATAAACTTCAATTGTGAAATCGACGTGGCCCGGCGTATCAATAATATTCAGGCGATGACTGTCCCAGAACGCGCTGGTTGCCGCCGACTGGATCGTAATTCCGCGCTCGCGCTCCTGATCCATGAAATCTGTCGTCGCTTCACCATCATGCACCTCACCGATCTTGTGAATCTTGCCGGTCAGACTCAAAATCCGTTCCGTGGTGGTTGTTTTCCCTGCATCAACATGGGCAAAAATCCCGATATTCCTATACTTCGTCAAGTCTTTCATGGCTGTAGATGGTTTGAATGTGCGCTAAAAGAGAATAGTTCCGGCAACAGCCGGGCCCGGCCATTTTCAAGGGGCGCGATAATACAACAAATAGCCGGTTAAATCAGGCTATTTTGCTATTTTGCTATATTTTGAGAAATTTGGTGTCTACCAATCAAACCGGATCAAACCACAGATTTGATTGCATAAACTCCAGTATTTCATACTTTCCGGCCAATCTAAATGAGGGCTTGTGTTCGCGCACTGAGAGGTCCGGTCACAGAGTAGAGATTAGGACACATCAATCAACTGGAGATTTGCGAGCCTCAAAGTCATGGCTTGTTCACTGACTCCGAACTCATCAGCAAGCCTATATATGTCCAAGTCCGTTAAATCAATGCCATCTGTATGCTCTATTATAAATTCTTCCGGCATCAACAAAGCGGCAGCAAACCGATTTGCTTCTATTTCCTGCTGATAAATACCTGTACTCGAGAGAGGGCTTCGATGATAAGCCTTATCAACAAAAATATGGTCATCTTCACATGCATGCAGAAAATAATGTCCCAACTCGTGAGCGGCCGTAAAACGTTGACGATTGGGATGATGACGCCGGTTGATAACGACTGTTGCCTTGCCACCTTCAACGAGAAGAAAACCGGAATGGTCATATTCTATGTCGTCAATCAACAATCGAAGCCCCTCATCTTGCACCACCTGAAAAATATCAACCGGAGCACTTTGAATGGAATGTTTGTCAAGCAATTCACGGATCGTGCAATTTATCTGGTTCATATCAGTCCTCCAAGTCTTCTGTTCTCGTCTGACAGATTAACCTATGTATCATAGGCGGCACTCTTTCAGTCTTGTTGCCCACGACCACATCAACCTCCTCATGAAGACCGGATTGGACCAACAATTTCACCGGCGGCAGAAGTTTGTCAATCTCCACCGAGAAATGTTCGCAAATACGATAGATCAGATGAAGCGGCGGACGCTGATTGCCAACTTCAATATTTGTCAACGTTGCACGGTTAATTCCGATTGCAGTTGCCAATTCAGACTGTGTGAGTTTTTTTTGTGCAATGGGGTGGTCGGTTCTGAGCTTTTTTATATTGGAACGTACCACACTGTAGACAGTATCTTCGTCAATCATAAGCCCTCCTCCTAGTGTGCCGAATATAGCTTTGTCTACAAAAATAGTCAAATAAAAAACATGTTGACATCATAATGTAAATCATAGTAACATGTTTTTAATCGTAACATAGACTGAAATCAGGTGAACCCATGAGTAAATACGTAATATACAAGCTAGAAAATCAAGGCGAGGAGTGTTGGCACTGGCGACTTGAGGATGATCAGGGAGTAGTTGTAGCCGAGAGTGAAGAATCCTTTCTCAAGGGCAGCATTGTTCCATCAATCAAAAGAATCCGAGAAGAAGCCACTAAAGCCCCTGTCTGGGAAGACGAGAGCCAGGATGACCAGGATAAAGGCTACCGGTTTGAGTATTCCCGTAACCAGTCAGATAATCAGTGCGCTTGGCGGCTCCGTGCTGGAAATCACCAAACCATGGCGGTCGGTCATGTATCTGTCAGCAATGCCGAAACTGATTTGGAGAACATAAAATCTACGATGAGTTGTGCAGAGATTAGATGGGATAACCCAGAGGATGATCCTGCTCACCAAGACAAATCCGATGACAGAACAGAAACGAAGGGTATACCTGGATCGTAATGGGTATTCAGAAACTAAAAAATGATTTAGGACCTAAGTTGGATCAGCTCTTCAAGTATGAAATCCGCCATATAGACAATTTGTCCGAACCTGTCTTGGTCATTCTGGATTATAGTCCTGGTGAAGATAGAGCTTTGGTATCATTTGCTTTCAGTCTGGAGAAATATGAAGCTGGCAGATTTCCACCGAAATTCTGGTGCACATTCAGGGAAATGGAAGCCATTTCCGAAGAATGCCCTCGTCCACATAGCGACTATAAACAATTCACGTATAACAATATTGTGTTTTATCCATTTTCCGCTAATTTATCGGAATATTTGCCAACTGACCCTTATTCAATACAGCAGCTAGTCTGCCGTTTATACAAACATATCAAGTTCGAGTAGTATCGCCATGTCAGAAAAATTATTGGATAGAACACGCGGTGCTCTTGGAGAACAGATGATTGAGTGCATCCAGAAACTCCGATTCTGTGTTGTGGGTTGTGGCGGGACTGGAGCTTTGTTTGCAGAAATGCTGGTTCGCACTGGTGCTTTGGACATCACACTTGTTGACGGGGACTCTGTTGAAGAAAGCAACCTCAATCGCGTTCTTGGCTTTCTCATGAAGGACACAGGTCGGAAAAAAGTGGATGTATTGAAATCACGGTTTGAAGAAATCAATCCTGAAGCGTCCATCAAGGTTGAAAACTGCCATCTAAGAAAGCTGGATCCTGATGTTGCCCGTGGCCAGGAAGTACGAGATTCGATTCACGATTCTGAGGTTGTTATAATAGCAGTGGATAACAATAATGACCGTATTGAGTGCGAGGAATTGTGTAGAAGTAATAATCTGAAAACCCTCGGTATCGGGGTACATGTCAATGCTGATGGGACCAGTGGATATGAAATTACATGGTGCCCAAAAACTCCGCTTGCGAAAAAAGAGGAGGAAGGATACGGGGTGGGGTCCTACGCATCAATCGTCATCGAAGCCACCGCCGCAGCTTTCACTATGCTATTGCATCACCTTAAGGTGCCTAACTCGACAAACTACAAGTATTGCTACAAATCATACACAAGTGACTATCTCGTTAAAGATGATGACAATGAAACAACCAACAAAGACAATCAGCATCATTGAATTGCTCCAACGGTTCCTGGATGAGGAAGCCACTACCAGATGGTTTGGTAGTATATGCTGGAGTGGAACCCTAATTCCGCGATAGAGAATTTATAAGGAGTGTAGTGGCCTTGTTGTATACTGTTATTTCTGTAAAAACAACATCACCGGATGGGTGAACAACAAGGCCGATGAAGAGTATACCGTATAAAGTGTCCTGCACGGATGATCAGTTGACCTCACGTAGTGGATTATTGCTGGTTACGGAGATCATGAATCGTTTGGGTTTGTCGCAATTAGCAGAGCGATACTTTCCGTCTGTGGGGAGTAATCGTGGATATGATGCCTGGGTTTATGTCCGCACCTTTCTTTTGATGTTGCACGAAGGGGCGGTTTGTTTGGAAGATGTTCGTAGTTTGCGTCGGGAATCGGCGTTATTGAAGCTGTTGGGGATTCGCAGGATACCGAGTTCGGATGCACTGGGAGACTGGTTGCGGCGTTTGGGTTGTGATGGAGTGGGCATACGTGCACTGGGAGGAATCAACCGATGTCTTTTGGGTACGGCCTTGCATCGTTGCCGGGAAGTGACATTGGACATGGATGCGACGGCGGTTCTGTGTAACAAGCGTGGAGCGCGATGGACTTATTTACAGGAGCGGGGTTATTTGCCGATGGTGGGTCACATCGAACAGACGGGTCAGGTTGTTGCGGTCGCGTTTCGTTCTGGCAATGTGTCCCCGAGCCAGGGTAATCTGGAGTTTATCCGGTGTTGTGAATCGAGGTTGCCTGCTGGGGTACGGGTATCGGCTATACGGATAGATGCGGCGGGTTATCAGTCACAGATACTGGATTATGCTTCAAAGCGGGGGATGGCCTATGCGATTCGAGCCCGTTTGACCGCCAGCATAAAAGAGATGATTCGTAGCCGACCGGAATCCTTCTGGCAACCGGTATTGGGTCGTGATGGTCAGGTGACCGGAGAGGAGAGTTGTCGTTTTGTACACGTGATGGAGAAATCGGAGCGTCCCTTCCTGGTGGTGGCACAGCGTCGCAAGAAGCGGGGTCAGCAACGGTTGCCAGAAGCGGATGATTCGGTGGGATTGGATACGGATTATATCTACCGGGCTATAGCGACCAACCGGGAGCGGATGAGTGACAGTGAAGTGATTCACTGGTACAACCAGCGCGCAGAACACTCGGAGAACCGCATCAAGGAGTTGAAGCTGGACATGGGAGCCGACCGACTGCCATGCAGCGACTTCCATGCCAATGAACTGTATTTCCATTTGTGCGCGACCGCCTGGAACCTGTTTGCGCTGTTGCGGCTCACGCTCCCGCCACAGTGGCTGAACCGCCGAGCCGGGACGGTGCGTCACCGACTGTTCAGTGTGGCGGGCAAGGTGGTCTGTCACAGCCGCCAGTGGACGCTGAAGATTCAATCAGAACATTATGCGCTCTTGTCCGAAGCGCTGTATCATACCCGGCGATTCGCTCTGGCGCCCTGACTTCATACGGTGAGCCGGTTCGCGCCCCGGTCTGTCACCCCCATTCCTGTCCCCTCATGCAGGGTCTCTTCGGATGCTCAAGGCTTGCTGTGTCTGAAACAGTGGAAAATGGTGCCCAATCCTGCACAGGCCTCCCTGCGAACCTGAAACTCCCCGAAAAATCCCTATACGTCGGTCTGATCAGACACAGAACTCTGGCTGAATCAGAATATGCACTCCCAATCCGTCAAAATACGACATCAAAATACATCACTGAATCTCTATCGCGGAATTTGGGTGGAATATCCACTTGCCACAATTGCAGAGTTCGGGATAACATGTCACAGACTAAATCAAACAAATTCGCATATTTATTCAGAAAATGGCCGCAACCTCTCTACCGTAAAACCGGGGATTGTCATGCGCTCACACAGATTAAAACGTATAAATTGGTAACCGTGCAGTGAAACACAACCAGCTGTATCAATCTGATTGTGTGGAGTTCATGAAGAACATGGATGATGGCTGTATAGACCTCTGTTTAACCTCTCCACCGTATGATAATCTCCGAAACTATGAGGGTTATTCATTCCCTTTTGAGGATATTGCACAACAGCTACATCGGATAATAAAGCAAGGTGGCGTAGTTGTTTGGGTTGTTGGTGATAAGATAAATGGAGGCAGAAGCCTGACCAGCTTCAGACAAGGCTTGTACTTTCAGGAGATAGGCTTCCAGATGCATGATGTAATGATCTACCAGAAGAAGAATACGCCATTCATGCGAAGCAATGCCTATACAAACGCCTTTGAATTTATGTTTGTATTGAGCAAAGGAAAACCTGCAACATTTAATCCAATAAAAGAAAAGACGGCTAGAAGTGGATACGAAATGTTGGTTCACAACAAGGGCGCGGACGCAGTGAACCAGAAAGTCCTCAAAGAATTGAAGAAGGAAAAGACACGCACGAATATATGGGCTTATGCGGTCGGTCTTGGTGGTACAACATCAGATAAGATAGCCTTCAAGCATCCAGCCGTATTCCCGGAAAAGCTCGCTCAAGATCATATTTTTTCCTGGACGAACCCCGGAGATTTAGTATTCGACCCTATGTGCGGTTCTGGAACGACTTGCAAAATGGCGCACCAGACCGGGCGAAAGTACATAGGGGTAGACATATCATCAGAGTACATAGCAATAGCAAAAGAAAGACTCAACTCGCTAACCATGGATTTGTTACATGCCTGATCACAAATGGGTTGTATGCTCAAAAGGGCAGGGAAGGCAACATGAAAATGGTATTCCTGAGGACAGAATCAGAAATTTCCGACCTGACTCTATTGGTTTAGTGAAAGAAGAAACAGAGGATATAGTTGTCGTTTGGTTTATTGGACGCGATGAAACATGGTCTGTCCCATTAAAAGAAACAAGACTTATAAACGTTAGCAAGACCGGAGACAAGTTTGAGTCCAAAATCTGTAACGTTTGCTATTGCTTATTGCCAGTGGAAAAGTTTGACAAAAACCAAAACAACAAGCACGGGACGGTCCGTAGACCAAGCTGCATAAAATGCCGAACAGACATAGACAAGAGAGCACCGAAGTCTAAGCAGGCAAAAGCAATGGAGAAGAAACGGCCTGCTTTGGGGACTCCTTTCAAATGCCCTATTTGTCGAAAGCGATCAATAGCTGGTGTTACTGCTAAAGTGGTAGCGGATCATGACCACCATACAGGTAATATCAGGGATTTTATATGTGATAGTTGCAATACCGGCTTGGGACGGTTTAAGAATGGCGAAGACTTTCTTGGAAATGCGATAGCCTACCTGAAGGAGAGAGACATATTCACGACATAAAAATCAACATCACAGGAAAGCGATACTGACAAGCCATTAAAGAAACGAAGTGCCCAATGCCAGAAACGAGAAGGAGGACTTGCCGGAGTTTGTGAAAAAAACAGCCGGTAATTTTGATATTTATCTATGTTGATTGTCTCTCAAATTATGTGCCGGGTGAAATCAAACACCAATAGCAATACACTTTACACTGTGACATTTTGATGCGGATTGTATTTTCCTCCAGCACATGCCCTTTGTGTACTACTGTGTAATGTCCATATATGAGAGCTATGAAAATATCGTTATCTCGCTGCAATAAATGGTCAAGTGTCGCAACATCAGGTGCCGAATATTCGAAGTAATCCCCGATTTTCAGATAGGACAATACAATATTAAATTCCTTGTTGGTCACTCCTTTGTAAGGCCACCATTCACAGCAATTTCCAAACGCGTCAACTATAGCTTTAGGTGGTATTTCTGGAAGCACTATGTGCAATGCCCTCAAAGCGCAATCATGAAGACCATTCAACTCATCTGGAATTACCGGGCATGTCGGCGGGCTCCTCTGGAATATACCTTTCAACCAGGAAAAAAGTTTTCTAACCATACCAGGATTGTGCTTTGGTGAATAATTTCATATCAGCCTATCACCGAAACCTGCTTCTGGAGAAACCCGGAAGAACTCACGCCAGCTTTGAACCGCCCAGGCATTCAGGAGAGGGTCTGGATTTGCCACCCTTGTCAAACCATTCGTCACCGGTCAGGGCATCCAGCGACAGGGCGTGAACGGGTCCGGCCAGTTCATCACCCAGCAGTCCAGTGATCAACCGGTGCCGGGCCAGCAATGCCTTGTCCCTGAAAACATCCGATACCAGAACCACCTTGAAGTGGGACTCGGAACCGGCTGGCACATTGTGGTTGCCGCTCTCGTTCAATACTTCGAGGTGGATCGGCTCAAGAGCTTCGAGTTTGGAGCGGATTGATAATTCGACCGTGTTCGGATCATTCATACTGATAACCGTATCCTCAATCATAAGTCGATATTTTACCCCGGTTATCACTTTGTCTGGCAAGTTTTGTTTCCCGATGCATCGAATACAGACCGCAGGCGATAATGATGGCAATACCAATAAACGTCAGACCGTCCGGAATTTCTGACCAGATCAGATAACCGAATATCCCGCCCGCGACAATGGACAGATACCGGAAAGGGGCAATGATGCTGACCGCTGCGTAACGCAGGCTCAGGGCCAGCGTGTATTGCGCCGTCCCGCCTAACAATCCGACGCAGATCAACAGGACCAGGTCCCACCCGACCGGTGTCACCCAATCGACAAAGAGGCACAGAATCGTGGTCAGGACAGCACCGGTCAGGGTAAAGTAAAACGTAATGCTGATGGCCTGATCGGTGGCGCTCAACTTTCGCACGACCGTACTGGTGAAACCAACGACGAAGGCCGCGATCAGCATCGACAAACCGCCAAGGTTAAATACCGATCCGCCTGGACGGGTGATGATCAATACCCCCGCAAAACCGATCAGTATCGCCAGCCAGCGTCGTATGCCGACATGCTCCCCCAGAATGGGGACCGAGAGTGCCGTCCCGATCAGGGGCGCCATGTAAAAAACCGCAGAAGCGTCCGCCAGCGGCAGAACCGTGAAGCCGTAAAACGCGAAAACCATGGCCAGCATCCCGAGAATCGACCGCAGAGCATGCATCCAGGGTCGGTTTGTCCGTAAAACCCGGATGCCTCCCGCGCGGTACAGAAAAAACGAGATCGGAATCATCGCCACCGTACAGCGGAAGAACATGATCTGATAGACGGAATAATCAGAACCCAGCCACTTCACCATGGCATCCATGGCGCTGAAGCACAGAATGCTCAACAACGCGGCGGACACGCCAAGCGCCAGCGCCCTGGAATGTTTGCCGGATTGACCCGCGGCTACCAGAGACGCGGAGGGTAAGGAACGAAAATTCATATCCTGATTCTACTTGATCAGACGCGGCTTTAATTTGCTATAGTCCAGCCTCAATCACATTATTCCATATTGGCAAGATCAGATTATGTTTGAACAGTTCGAACCAGTTGCCCAGGACCCCATTCTCAAACTGATGGGTATGTTCCGGGACGACCCCCGCCCACAGAAAATAGATGTGGGAGTCGGCGTTTTTCGCGATGCCCGTGGAGTCACCCCGATCATGGGTGCCGTGCGGGAGGCGGAAGACCGACTGCACAACCAGCAAACCACAAAGGCTTACGTCGGCCTGACCGGGGATGAACAGTTCAACAACGCGATCTCCAGCATGATATTCGGCGGCTTTTCGGGTATGGACCGGGTGCGGGCGGTACAGACTCCGGGCGGTTGCGGTGCCCTCAGAATGCTGTCCGACATGCTGTACCGGATTGCCGGCGACAAGACTTTCTGGGTCAGTGACCCGACCTGGGGCAATCATTACCCCATTTTCCGGCAAAGTGGATTTTCTGTCGATAGCTACCCGTACCTTGACCGGCATACCAAGCAGGTGGACTTCGATGCCCTGATGGGCAAACTGACGACATTGGGAGCGGACGACATCGTTGTTTTTCATGCCTGCTGCCACAATCCGTCAGGTGCCGAACTCAGCCCCGGCAACTGGGACGAGGTCGCCGCGCTTGCCGCGAAAAACGGCTTTTTCCCGTACTTTGATCTGGCCTACCAGGGTTTTGGCGACTCGCTGGAAGAGGATGTTTATGGCGTCCGGGCCATGGCCGAACAAGTCGAATCCATGGTCGTAGCCAGTTCCTGTTCCAAGAATTTCGGGCTTTACCGGGACCGTGTGGGTTGTTCCCTGCTGGTCGGGGAGACCCCCGGCACTGCTGAAATCGCGCGCAACCACATCGCCAGCAACGCGCGAAGCTCCTACTCTATGCCGCCCGATCATGGCGCCGCCATCGTCTCTTTGATCATGTCGGACGCAGATTTGAGAAATAATTGGGAAAGCGAATTAACATCCATGCGGCAACGGATACTGACGCTGAGAAAACAGTTGAGTGACATACTCAGAGAGAAAACCCAATCCAGTCGATGGGATTTCATAGAACATCACCGGGGTATGTTTTCCCTGCTGGTATTGAGTGATGAGGAAGTCGACAGCCTGCGTAATGATCACGCCGTTTATGCCGTTGCGGGTGGCCGAATAAACATCGCGGGTCTGAAAGATGAAGCGCAACTGCATCAGTTTGCCGATGCGCTGGCCACCGTGACCGGATAGCCCGCTATCGGTGCGATTTATCCCGCAATCACCCGGCTGTGCCCGACGGTATAGGCCAGCGCTACCAGTCTGGTATCTGGAGTCACTCGGTCGGTAGGGATTTCAAGCGCATCGCTGAGCGTCATGAAGCAAACCTGCTCCACTTCCTCTGGCTGTAACACAAAAGGGCCTTCGGACGAACAGGAATAGACCGAACCCCAACTCCTTGCTGACGGACTGGAATGATTGTCCTCGAAATAAACCTTGAACTCATAATTGAGGACTGACCGGATACCAAGCTCCTCCTGTAATTCCCGACTGGCAGACTCGTCATAGCTTTCCCCCGCAGTCATGACACCGCCAGCGGCGAGGTCAATGCGCCCCGGATACCAGTCCTTGGACATGGTTCGTGTCTGCACCAGAATCTCACCCCGCGCGTTGAACACCAGTACAAAAGTAACCCTGTGGAGTAATCCGTCCTTTCGCATTTCATCCCGTCCCGCCAACCGCACCATCCGGTCCCGCCCATCAACAATACAAACCGACTCGGCGCCAGGGTTCCACTCCTGAACAGTCATGAAGGATTTCTCTGTGGCAGGTTATCAGACATTGATTGAGCTTAATGGTACTTCCTGAACAGTATACTACGGATGTCGGT
Source organism: Arenicellales bacterium (assembly GCA_965116335.1). Classification (GTDB taxonomy): domain Bacteria; phylum Pseudomonadota; class Gammaproteobacteria; order Arenicellales; family Poriferihabitantaceae. Next base: position 2,062,206 of record OZ220677.1, on the reverse strand, counting down.
TCCTGTAGCGTTGGGATACCCGCTCCATGACTGCTATACTCGCCGATAGATTGAGCACCGGGGTTAGGGCCTGTCATCAGATCAGCCAGAAACTGGCGCATTGCAATATCCTCTTCTGGTACTACAACAGGAGCTCTGGAAAATCTATTTTGCGCTCCAGTGTAAACCGTGCGGATTGAATCAGCCGCCACCAATCTTAATATGAGGTGATCTTGTGATTACAGGCGTTCCCAGGGAAATCAAAAACCATGAATATCGTGTCGGCCTGACGCCGACCAGTGTCCGGGAAATGACCCGAAACGGACATCCAGTCATAGTGGAAACCCTTGCCGGAGACGGTATCGGTGCATCAGACCAGGAATACCGGAATGCGGGTGCCACTATTGTAGATAGTGCAGAAGAAGTTTTCTCCAGTGCTGAAATGATAATCAAGGTCAAGGAGCCCCAGGCGGTGGAACGTAGTATGCTCAAGGAAGGGCAGATTCTTTATACCTACCTGCATCTGGCTCCTGACCCGGAACAAACCCGCGACCTGGTAGACAGCGGAGCGACCTGCATTGCCTACGAAACCGTGACCTCACCGGTCGGCGGACTGCCGCTGCTGGCACCGATGTCAAAAGTGGCAGGACGCATGGCAATCCAGGCCGGTGCCTACTGCCTGGAGCAACCCCATGGCGGGCTTGGTATGCTGCTCGGCGGCGTTCCCGGAGTGGACCCGTGCAAGGTGGTCGTGCTCGGAGCCGGTGTCGTGGGCACCCATGCCTGTCATATTGCGGTCGGTATGGGCGCTGATGTCTGGGTAATGGACAACAATCCGGTTTCGATAGAAAGACACTGGCAGCACTTCGGCCGTTCAACCAACTCTGTTTTCTCCACCTCCGATGCCCTTGAGAAACATGTGACGGAGGCGGATCTCGTGATCGGCGGCGTATTGATACCCGGTGCCGAAGCGCCGAAACTGGTCACAAGAGAGATGATTAAAAACATGAAACCGGGTTCAGTAATCGTAGATGTCGCCATTGATCAGGGCGGCTGCTGTGAAACATCGAAAGCGACCACCCATGCGGAACCTACCTTTATAGTCGATGATGTAGTACATTATTGTGTCGCCAATATGCCGGGAGGCGTACCGCGCACATCGACCTACGCGCTGAACAACGTCACGCTGCCATTCGCAATCAGTCTGGCGAACAAGGGAGTGAAACAGGCATTGCTGGATGATCCGCACCTGCGTAATGGCTTGAATGTACACGCTGGAAAAGTCACCTGTCGCGGAGTGGCTGAGGACCTGGGATATGAATATGTCGATCCGGTCCATGCGCTGGGTGGTTGACTCTGCCCGCCTCCCCGCCAGAATTTTTGACCCTATTTCAACAAGAGGAATAACTTAAATGACAAGAATGACAACATCGGAAGCCTTTGTAGAAACAATGGCAGCCAATGGTGTGACCGACATCTTCGGCATCATGGGATCGGCATTCATGGATGCAATGGATATTTTCGCGCCTGCGGGCATTCGCCTGATTCCGGTAGTCCACGAACAGGGAGCGGGACACATGGCCGATGGCTACGCCCGTGTAAGTGGTCGGCATGGAGTCGTCATCGGACAGAACGGCCCGGGCATCAGCAACTGTGTCACGGCGATCGCCGCCGCCTACTGGGCGCACTCCCCGGTTGTCATGATCACCCCGGAAACCGGCACCATGGGCCAGGGACTGGGCGGATTCCAGGAGGCCAATCAATTGCCGATGTTTCAGGAGTTCGTCAAATACCAGGGCCATGTAAACAATCCGGCGCGTATGGCCGAATATACGGCACGTTGCTTTGATCGCGCCATGTCGGAAATCGGCCCCACCCAGCTGAATATTCCACGCGATTATTTCTACGGCGAGGTCGATATTGATATTCCCGTGCCGATGAGGCTGGATCGTGGGCCGGGGGGAGAAAAAACCCTGAACGAAGCGGCAGAAATGCTCAAGACTGCCAAATTCCCGGTCATCATTTCAGGCGGCGGCGTAGTCATGGCGGACGCAGTGGAGGAATGCAGGGTGCTGGCAGAACGGTTGGGCGCGGCTGTGGTCAACAGCTACCTGCACAATGACTCATTCCCGGCCAGCCACCCGTTATGGTGCGGGCCGCTGGGTATCATGGGTCAAAAGCCGCGATGTCACTGATCAGCAAGGCGGATGTGGTGATTGCTCTGGGCACACGGCTGGGACCTTTCGGCACATTACCGCAATACGGTATTGATTATTGGCCGAAGGACGCAAAGATCATCCAGATAGATGCAGACCATAAAATGCTGGGGCTGGTCAAGAAAATTTCCGTTGGCATTTGTGGAGACGCCGGAGCCTCGGCAAAAGCATTGTCAGCCCGCCTCGAAAATATTTCCCTGGCCTGCGACGCGACTCGTCAGCAACGCGCCGACACGATTGCATCCGAAAAGGCGGCGTGGGAAGCGGAACTGGATGGATGGATTCATGAAATGGATGACTATAGCCTGGACATGATCCGGGAACAGGGCGAGGAGGCGGGAAACTGGCTACATCCCAGACAGGTTCTGCGTGAACTGGAACGAGCCATGCCGGCAGACGCGATGGTATCGACCGACATCGGCAATATCAATGCCATTGCCAACAGTTATTTGCGCTTTGAACGCCCGCGCAGCTTTTTAGCGCCAATGAGCTGGGGCAACTGCGGGTATGCGCTGCCGACCATGATTGGAGCCAAGTGCGCGGCCCCGGATCGACCGGCTATCGCTTACTCGGGAGATGGCGCCTGGGCGATGAGTATGTCTGAAATCATGACCTCGGTGCGCCACGATATTCCGGTTACCGGCATCGTATTTCATAATCGACAATGGGGTGCCGAGAAGAAAAATCAGGTCGATTTCTACAACCGCCGGTTTGTAGCCGGAGAACTGGACAACGAAAGTTTCGCGGAAATCGGCAAGGCCATGGGCACTGAAGGCATCGTCGTGGATAAACTTGAGGATGTTGGTCCGGCGCTGACCCAGGCGGTGGACATGCAGATGAATGACGGCAAATCCACGGTCATCGAAATCATGTGTACGCGCGAGCTTGGCGACCCGTTTCGCCGGGACGCACTATCGAAGCCGGTTCGGCATCTGGCCAAATACAAGGATTTCGTATAGCCGCGACCCGTCTTGTCCCGATACCACATCCCGTCATGCCGGATGGGGTATTGAATGCTTCAGATTGCGGGGGGTTGTCTGATTCCGGTCATGAAAACTCTTGAAAATCTGTTCGATCAGGCAGGCAAATGCCTTAAGAGAATCGTCCTGCCTGAATCAGACGACCCCAGGATCATGGAAGCGGCCCTGGCGGTTTCCCGTCAGCGGCTTGCCCGAGTAATTCTGCTCACAAATCACAGACCGCCATCAACCAGTGATCACAACGGGTACATCGAATTCATTAACCCGGAAACTTCGGCACGCAAGAATGACTATATAGAGAGATTGCTGGAACGTGGCCAACGCCGTGGAATGCTGCGCACAGAAGCCGAAACCCGAATCCGGGACCCGCTGGCGTTCGCTATGGTGATGGTCGCGTCCGGTGATGCCGATGGATGCGTAGCTGGCGCCGCTAACCGCACCTCGGATGTAGTCCGCAACGCATTGCAGATCATCGGCGCCAGTCCGGGTACCAGCCTGGTTTCCAGTTTTTTCATTATGCAGCACGACCTGCCCCACCAGGCGGTTCAGGGCGCCGCCCTGTATGCGGATTGCGCCCTGGTCATTGACCCCGACCCGCCTCAACTTGCCGGAATCGCAATCGCCTCGGCGGACAGCGCTGTTTCCCTGCTTGGGCTGGACCCGAAAGTCTGCCTGCTCTCATTCTCGACTTCCGGCAGCGCCAGCCACCCCCATGTGGACAAGGTCATCCAGGCCGGCCAGATTATTCGGGAACAACGACCGGACATCGCCTTGATGAGTGAAGTGCAATTTGACGCAGCGATAATACCGGAAATCCTCCAACGAAAAGCACCTGAAATGAAGGTACAGGCGCCCGCTAATGTCTTTATTTTCCCCGATTTACAATCAGCAAACATCGGCTACAAGATCGCGCAACGAATCGGTGGAGTACAAGCGATTGGCCCGGTCCTGCAAGGACTCGATCGTCCGGTCAATGACTTGTCGCGAGGATGCAGCGTCGATGACATCGTACAACTGGTCTGCGTGACCTCCGTACAGGCCAGCGCCAGATGAGTTCTGCAATCAATCACAAACGGACGCCATGAAACTCGGTTTCCAGGTGATTCACCTTGAGAAACGCTTCCCGCTGGCGATCAGCCGCGGTGTGCATACCGGATCGGACAATCTCTTTGTTTCTGTTACCTGCCAGGGTATTACTGGATGGGGCGAGATCTGTCTGGGCAAAAGTGAAGGCGAAGACAACGTGGAGTCCGCTCAAGCCAGGCTGGAAAACTTTATCAAAGAGGATCTGGAGCTATCCGGCCCGCAACCGCTGTCCATCCATCATCTGCATGACCGGGGTATCCGGTGGGGCCTGCCTCCTTGCGTATTGGCGGGGCTTGATATCGCCCTGTGGGACTGGCTGGGGAAAAAAGCCGGACTTCCTCTTTACCAGTTGCTGGGTCTGGGCAAGCCGACAACGCCAACCTCAGTAACCATCGGCATCAACCCCCCCGAAGTGATCAAACACCGGGTCCCACTACTTCTCAAAGACCCAACTATCCGGTTTTTGAAGATTAAACTGGGTTCGCCGGAGGGTATAGAAGCGGATCAGGCGATGTTTACCCAGGTTCTCGATAGTATTGGCAAGGCGCCGATCGGTTTGCGGGTGGATGCCAACGGGGGATGGAGCGTGGATGATGCCTTGTACATGATGAAATGGCTGGCGCAGCGCAATACCGATTATATCGAGCAACCCATCCGGGAAGGACAGGAGGCAGACCTGCACAGGATTTTCAGCAACCGACCCCTGCCGGTTTATCTGGATGAGTCTTGTCGCGTTTCCGGCGATATCAAGTCGTGGTGGCGGCATGTGGACGGGGTAAACCTGAAACTGATGAAATGCGGCGGCATCACGGAAGCGCTTCGGATTATCGCGGTAGCCAGAAGTTATGGCCTGAAAACCATGATCGGGTGCATGAGTGAATCCTCCCTGTCAATCTCAGCCGGTGCCGCTATCTCCGGGCTGCTGGATCATATTGACCTGGATTCACATTTGAACCTCTCACCGGACCCCTGCACCGGAGCGACCTGGATAGACGGCAGAGTCATACCGAACGACCTGCCCGGTCACGGCGCCGCCATCAATCCGCAATACCATGCTTGAGAAAAACCGGAAACTGGCAATCTACATGGAAGGTAATCTGGACACAGATTACGGGAAAATGGGATTTGGCATCATGCGCTACAGCCCGAACCCGGTGGTCTGTGTGATCGACTCCACACACAAGGGCAAAAAGGTCAGCGAGGTTTGCGGGATGCCTTTTGACTATCCGGTGATCGGTTCGATTGAGGAGGCGGTGCGGATGGGGGCGCAGGTACTCGTTCTGGGCACGGCTCCTTCCGGCGGACGAATACCCCCACAATGGGACGGGGCTATTTCTGAATCCATCGAACGGGGCCTCTGTATTGTCAATGGATTACATGACAGTCTGAATGACCGCTATGGCAATCGCCTGATGCCAGGTCAATGGATCTGGGATGTCAGACAACCTGCGTCCATCCCGGATATCGCCAGTGGCCGCTGCGCGTCACTCGACAACAAGCGCGTATTACTGGTCGGCACAGACATGGCCGTTGGTAAAATGACTACCGGACTGGAAATCCATAAATGGATTCGCAGCCACCATCCTGCACTGAAAACCGAATTCCTCGCCACCGGACAAATCGGCATCACCATTACCGGCACAGGGATTCCGCTGGATGCCTGCAAGGTAGATCATGCCTGCGGAGCGGTTGAAGCCATGGTACTGGAAGCGAAGGATTCCGACATCATTCTGATTGAGGGTCAGGGTTCGATTCTGCATCCCGGCAGCGCCGCCACCCTGCCATTGATGCGAGGCAGTTGCGCCACCCATCTGATCCTGTGTCACCGTGCACATGCGACCCGGTTACGCTCCCCGGAATCGGTCAAAATACCCCCCCTGAAAGAATTTATCCGGCTGAACGAAGAATTGACTTCAGTCTGCGGCTCCCTGACCCGAGCCACAACCATCGGTGTAGCGCTCAATACCTCAATGGTCAGCGAGCGCGAAGCACGGTCGGAAATAGCCAGACTGGAAGATGAAACCAGCCTGCCAGTCACCGATACGGTACGCTTCGGAGCAGAAAAACTGGGTCACCGCCTCACCGTATAACACGACCGTCAAAGAACGAACGATACGTCATCGTAGGGGAGGGTCTCTGTGCCCTCCCGCAGATGTTGGGATGATTCCCAACCCGCCATCGTAGACCCTGCCCCCGGATCCGAACGGGAAACAGGAACCCACAACCATAAGGATGCCGCGCTTAACGTCATCGTAGGGGAGGGTCTCCGTGCCCTCCCGCAAATGTCGGAACACGTATCAACGATAGCGGGCGACTACAGAGGGTCGCCCCTACGCATGGGTAAGTACGCGACCCGAAATTGAACGCCGGTTAGCCTGCTTTACTGCCTGGACGCGCAACCCACTTCATCATAACAATGTGGCGTTTCCTGCCAGACTCCACCATAAGGATGATAGTATCGTGATCCAACATAAGCTGTATTATCATCATCCTGTACCGTAACCGTACAAGATGCTATTGGATCATCAAGGCGACCTTCGGGAAGAACTACCGAAATTCTTCCGGTCGTGTTGCCTTCCTTGCGATAATTTGCCCGTCCAAAAACCATTACTTCTATTTTTCTCGTTGTGCCCGCCTGTATAGTGTGGCGTTGGATGCCCGCACCACCGTCAGCGGACGCAATAATGATCGGAAGACCGTCAGCAACAATAACCCATCGTCCGCCAGTAGTGGCGTTAATCGTGATATAGGCCCGCGGTCTTGTCCGTATCGGGTCTGGTGCATCAAATTCAGTCCAATCATTGTGGCCTGGCGCGTCCCGATACTCGCAATACTCCCATCCATTCGGCGCGCAGTCAAAAGCTGCATGAGCGACTAGTCCGCCCTCCTTGACGCTGGCCGGGCATTGCATTTGAACACTGTCAGCTTGTGCGGGGGGGGGGGGGGGGGTGACTAACAAGAATAAGACAGCGCCTAAACTAATAATAAACTTCATAACATTACCTCAAGAAAAGAGTTGTTTGTGTATCCAGTGTATACCAATACATATAAAATAATCAAACGCCGAATTACCGACTGTGTAAATCAATCCAGTGAAGTGGTCAGTCAGCTGGTAGTCAAGCTGATGGCGGAGGTCATGCTGTTCATACGGCCGCCCATGGGTTGACGATTTCGATGCCCGTATCCTCAAAGTCCCGGACATTGCGTGTCGCCACTCCCATGTCACGCGAACGGGCGATCGCTGCGATCTGCCCATCTGCCAAAGGGATGGGGCGACCGGCCGAACGGCGCAGCGCAGCAATGTCCGCATATTCACGCGCCGCTTCGCTGTCGAACGGCAGAATCCGGTTCCCGAAAGCATCACGCAACATCCGTTCGATATCAGAAGTCAGCGTCTGCCGACGCTGGCCCACCGCCAGAATGGTGGCGCCGTAGCGCAACTCTGCCTCGCCGACCGCCGAGAAAAACAGATCTGCCAGAGGCCAGTTGGCGACCCAGATTTTGACGGCTGGAGCGGGAGACTTGCGGATCAATTCGGACACTACATTAGTGTCAAGCAATATGGGCACGAAGCACTTCAGTCGAAAGACAGTGGTTCGCGACCAGGCTCGCGCGGTAGCAACTCCAAATCCACACCACGCTTCGGCCCGAAATATGCGCGGGTAATTTCTGCAAGGTTCCGGGACTCCGACGACTTGCGCCCGACCGCATCGCGCAGAATCAAACGCACCTCCTCCTCCATTGAGCGGTGATGCTTCGCGGCACGAATGCACAGGTTCGCCTTCACCTCATCGTCAAGGTTACGAATCGTAATGTTTGCCATAGACCATCCTCCCCACTTGTCAAAGAGTTGATTTTACATCGCTGTCACAATGTCATCAATCCGTTCCCAATCGGCATAACCAATCACACGCTCCGACATTGAACACCGGTTTTCCTTTATCGGATTATCGTGGATTTACGCTCCTAACCGCCATCGTAGGGGAGGGTCTCCGTGCCCTCCCGCAACCGTCGGAGCGGGTATCCACGATACCGGGCACCCACAAGGGGCACCCCTACGCATGGGTCAATATCCGCCCTTTACTGCCTGGACGCGCAACCCACTTCATCATAACAATGTGGCTCTGATTGCCAGACTCCACCATAAGGATGATAGTATCGTGATCCAATATAAGCTGTATTATCATCATCCTGTACGGTGATCGTACAGGATGCTATTGCATCCCCCTCGCCGCTACTCCCGGGAGGAGCGACCAGCACAGTGCCGCTTCCGTTGCCGTCCTTGCGATAATTCCCCCTTCCGTAAACCCTGATTTCGATTTTTCTCGTTTTGCCCGCATCTACTTGATATCGTTGCAAAGCCTGAACAGCACCATCAGCTTTCGCATGTATCAATCTATGACTGGCGGCATCCCTGAAAACCAACCATAGTCCGCCGGTCGTGGCGTTAATCGTGATATAGGCACGCGGTCTTTGCCGCATACTTCCTATACCAGTAAAATCCCCCCAATCATTTTCGCCTGCCCCGTCCCGATACTCGCAATACTCCCATCCATTCGGCGCGCAGTCAAAAGCTGCATGGGACACTAGTCCGCCCTCCTTGACGCTGGCCGGGCATTGCATTTGAACACTGTCAGCTTGTGCGGGGGGGGGGGGGGGGGGTCACCAGCAAGAATAAAACAGCGCCCAGGGTGCCAAGAGTAAATTTCATAACAGTACCTCAAAGAAAAGAATTGTTTGTGCGTCCATTGTATGCCAATACATACAAAATACCAAACGCTACGCTACGTTCCCGTTCCCAACCGGCATAACCAATCATGGTCTTTTACGGACACCGACTTTTGCTACCAGCCGCTTGTCGAAAAGAGCTACGATCAATCCTCCGCCAATGATGAAGGCGCAGCCGACAAATGATATGACATCCGGCCAATCCCTCCACAGCAGATAGCCGACGATCAGGGCGAACGGTAATGATGCGTATTCGAAAGGCGCGACCACAGAAGCCTGTCCAATACGATAAGCCTGTGACATCAGATAACCACCACAGGCTATCATCAATCCACAGAGTGCCAGCAACTGCAAATCAGCAAAATCCGGCATCTGCCAGGCCCGCAGCAAGAACCCGAACGTATGATTGTTGCTATTGTCGAACCGCCCGTCGCCGATAGCCAGCCCGATCACGACACTTACCAGAATGAAACAGACCTGAATATAAAATGTCATTGTGCTGGCGCGGTCCTGCAGGCCCAGTTTTCTGGTAACCATCTGCATCCCCGCATACATCAACGCCGCCAGAATAGGTAACAGAGAGGTAACCCGGAACAGATCCGTGCCCGGTCTCACCATGATCAATACTCCAATCAGGCCGATTCCGATTGCCACCCAACTGGTCACTCCGACTTTCTCCCCCAGAATTGGCTGAGCCAGCAGACAGATGAACAGAGGCGCCACAAAAAACAGTGCCACCGTCTCCCCCATCGGCATGGTAGCAAGCCCCAGGAAAAAAAACATATTGGCAAAAACCAGAAACATACCGCGCAGAATATGCAGGGCCGGACGGCGGGTTTTCAGTGATCGAATGCCACCACCGAAGAAAATGAAAACCAACACCACAGGAAGCGCAAAAAATGCGCGAAACAGCATGATCTGATGCAGTGCATAGTAAGGACTCAACCATTTGATAATGGAATCACTGATTGTCAGGAAAACAAGTGCCCCCACCAGGCACAGAATTCCTTTTGCATTTTCAGACAATTCAGTCCTGATGCGCCAGCAGCTCAGCTTCCCGGGCAGATTTCAGCTGCCTGCGGCGAGAATGCAGTACCGGCTCAGTATATCCGTTGGGCGTTTCCCGACCTTTGAACACCAGGTCCAGTGCCGCCTGAAACGCGATATTGTTGTCCAGATCATCCGACATCGCGGTATAGGCCGGATCATGCGAATTTTGCCGATCCACCACTCCGGCCATTTTTTCAAATACCTTACGCACCTGGTCTGGAGTGGTTATATCAAAATGCAGCCAGTTGGCAATATGTTGGCTGGAAATCCGCAATGTCGCCCGATCCTCCATCAACTCGACATCACTGATATCCGGCACCTTGGAACAGCCTATGCCCTGATCAATCCAGCGCACAACATAGCCCAATATGCCCTGGGCATTGTTTTCCAGTTCCTTGACTATTTCATCGTGACTGACGGTTCGGTTGCCCAGCAAGGGGATAGTCAGGATGTCGTCCAGATTTGCCCGCAGCAAACAGGTTTTCAGATGTTGTTGCCGGGTATTTACATTGACAGAGTGATAGTGCATCACATGTAGAGTGGCTGCGGTCGGCGAGGGCACCCAGGCTGTATTGGCGCCTGCTCTTGGATGCGCGATTTTCTGCTCCATCATGGCCATCATATTGTCTGGTGCAGCCCACATCCCCTTGCCGATCTGACCATGACCGGGCATACCACACTCCAGCCCGACATCGACATTCCAATCCTCATAAGCCAACAGCCAGGGGGACAGCTTCATATCGTTCTTGGGCAGGACTGCTCCAGCCTCCATACAGGTATGAATCTCATCCCCGGTTCGATCCAGAAATCCGGTATTGATGAAAATAACCCGCTCGCTGGCCGCGCGGATACACTCCTTGAGATTCACCGTAGTACGACGTTCTTCGTCCATAATCCCGATTTTCAGGGTATTGTCTGCAAGACCGAGTGCCTGCTCCACGTACTCGAACAACTCAACTGCTGCCGCCACTTCCTCAGGACCGTGCATCTTGGGCTTGACGATATAGACGCTGCCCTTACGGCTATTTCTCAACTCACCTGTAGCATGCAGGTCGTGCATGGCGCCCAGCGTCGTAACCATCGCATCCAGGAAGGTCTCCGGTATTTCCTCGCCCTGATAAGTGACCGCGTCGGTATACATATGCGTTCCCACGTTACGCACCAGCATCATGCTTCGACCATGCACACGCAAAGGACTGCCATCCGGGGCGGTGTATTCAAAGTCGGGATTGAGCGCTCTTTCCACCCACTTGCCTTCCTTGCGAATATTGGCTTTCAGAGTGCCTTTCATCAGGCCGGTCCAGTTATGGTAAACCCGGATTTTGTCTTCGGCATCCACTGCGGCGACCGAATCCTCACAATCAATGATGGTGGTCAATGCTGACTCAACCCTGACATCGTAGATATTCGCGAGATCACCCTTGCCGATAAAATAGCCCTCGCCGATACAAATGTCGATATACAGATTATTGTGCCTGAACAGGATGTTATCAGGTGCTTCCGGTGAACCGCGATAGCCAGCAAAGCATTCCCGCAAACCCAGCCCGGTCTCACTGCCGTCTCCCATCACGACCACAAGTTTGCCCGATTTAACCTTATATCGGACCGCATAAGCGTGGCTGCCTACCGCCAGGGGAACTGCCTCGTCGAGAAACTGCCGTACATAACGGATAACCTGAGCACCCCGCACCGGATTGTATTTTGCAGTCTTTTTACAGCCCTCCACCTCAAGAATAATATCGGTACCATACAAGGCGTCATACAGACTGGCCCACCTCGCATTGGCCGCATTCAACGCATAACGCGCATTGTCCACAGGCACAACCAGCTGCGGCCCGGCGATTTCACCGATCTCCTCGTCCACATTTTCCGTGGTGACTGCAAAGGACTCGCCCTCAGGAATCAGATAACCAATATCCTGCAAAAAAGACTTATACGCGGCGACATCAAGCGGGTCCTTGCCGTTTCTGTAATAGTCATCAATCTGACGCTGCAAGTCATCGCGCTTGTCGAGAAGTGCCTTGTTTTTTCCGCCAAGCTCTTTAACGATTTTCTCCAATCCGCCCCAGAATCGGGCCGAATCCACTCCTGTTCCCGGCAGAATCTCATCCTCCACCAGATTGTAAAGTCCTTCGTCTACGGCTAGCTCCTGAATATTGACCGATTTGCCCATCTTCATAAATCCCGACCCTGTTGCAGGGTAAAAAATAAAGACCGAACTATACCAATCTGATAAGCAGGGTCAACGCAATTAACGAAAATAACACAGCGACCACAGAGGGTCACTCTCACACAATATCCGTCATAAACCGGGGGCTTCCCGGCCCGTCCAGACAATCGGAAAAGCGGGATGCTCCATCGGCGCCCCCGCAGCCAGCGTGATCTCTTCAAAAGGCGGAGAAGTAGTCCATGGACGAACCGCATAAACCGCATCGTCTCCCAGCCAGCGTGTCGAAAATCCCCGTCGCCGGGTTTTCAGGCCAGTCGTAGCTGGAGCACTGTGAACGGTTTTCATGTGAAATACGATACAGTCGCCGGGCTCAAGATCCCAGGACAGGATTTTGTACTGCTCCCGGTTGCTGTCAATATCGGGAATCGTTTCAAACCCGTCATGCCCACTCGCATAGTTTTCGTGGTTAGCGAAAAGCCTCGGATAATACATCACCCCGGACTTATGGGACTGCGCGATAAACTCCGGGCAGGCTGTTCTTGGAACCGGGTCCAGCGGCAACCAGATTGAACATAAACGGTTTCCCTCAACCCCCCAATATGGCAAATCATGATGCCAGGGCGTCACCTCCCTGGTATCGGGTTCCTTGACCAGCACATGCTCGTGATAGATACGGATAGAGTCCGAACCGGTCAGGCGAGCCGCAATCTCCGCCGCCGGTGAATTCATGACAAAATCCCGGTACTCGTCAATAAACTGCCAGTTACAATAATCATCATAGAAGCCCCCAGGCTGTCCTTCGGGCGTGTATTGCGTACTGTATGGGCCGGGGTTCTCAAAATTTTTCGTAACTCCTGCGGCCAGAGACTCCAGCCATTCACCGGAGAACGCCTGGCGCACACAAATAGCTCCCTCGCGCTGAAATTCCTCGACCTCAAGTTGTGAAACGGGTAGGGATGCAGACATTGGATTTACCTCAAATACGGGTTTCCGGTAACCCGCAGACCAGCGGGTCTCCCGGGTTGGAACGCCCCCAGAACAGCTTGCGAACCCTCTCGCTGTTCTGCATTCCGGGGGATTCAGAATAACAGATCACGGGAACCAGCCGTGGTCGCTTGCCACCCACCTGCGTGACACGATGAAGGGTCTGCCGTCCACCGAAAATCAACAATGTACCCGGAGTGAATGGCAGTTTCACGACCTTGCGACGATCTCCGTTGAGTATATCACTCACGATTGTGATTTCATTCTCCAAACCCCTGATCAACGGCACATACTCGAACTCGCCACCGGATTCCGGCGCCTGAAGCATCAGTGTGACGGTAAACTCGGACTCGTCAAAATGCCAGCCATGCCTCCCCCCTTCGACAAAGACATTCACTGAACAGGCTCCGAACGGGTCCTCAAAGCGATAAAATGGTTTCTTGTTCAGCACATATCCGACAAAATCCTTCAGCGGGTCCCACTGATACAGGCGTTTGAGCAACGAATCCTGCGGTATCAAATCATAAGCCACCGAACCGACATAGGTCTGCTCCTGTCGATTGACTACGGGATGGCAGTCTGCCCCGTTGTGAGCAGTCAAATATACATTATGGGTACTGTCACAGAAATAGGTATGATCAATATATTCCCCGGCTTCCCTGGCAAAATGGTCACGCGCATCCGGCAATATAAAATCCGGCAACACACAAAGCCCGGTTTCCTGATACTGCTCACGACACTGCCGGGCAAACCCGACTCCGGCGCAAGTATCCAACTGATCAACCGGATAACGGCGCAAATCAACCACTGTAGAAAATTCAGGCTGGGGCATGGTTTTGGTAACGAGGTGGCTCTATGGGAGTTGCGGGGAATGATGGTACTACAGGGATTTCAGCGCGTCCAGCGCTAGAGTTGTCCAATGGAAGATGAGCCTGAAGGATGATCTGTATTTCCATCGGGAGATGAGCCTTTCGGCGTTGATTTTGGGATCATCGGAGGATGATCGTGAAATTACACAGCCAGCGTTTACAGACGGTGGAGGAGATTCGTTCCTTTCTGGACGGAGCCACCACTTTTGATTTTGAACCCCAATCCCGCAAACAAACCTACCGATGGCTCTGTGACAGCTTGCGGCAGGTACGGTATTCCTTGCTCAACAAGACCGACCGGGGGATCGTCAAGACCTATCTGGAAAAGGTCAGTGGCTTGTCCCGCGCACAGGTCACCCGGTTGATCCGACAGTATCGCGACAGTGGATGTATCCAGGATCGTCGGGGAAGACCCGCTAACGCTTTCTCCCAGCGCTATACGTCAGCAGATGTCGCTTTGTTGGTTCAAACCGATACCCTGCACGGCAACCTGTCCGGACCCGCTACCCGAAAACTGTGCGAACGCGCCTTTCTGGTATTCGGCGATACCCGATACGCGCGACTGGCTACAATCTCCAACGGCCACCTCTATAACCTGCGACACTCGGATGCCTACCAGCGCAAACGACGACACTTCCAGAAAACCCGACCTACTCCAGCAAAAATCGGAGTCAGACGAATACCCAGACCCAATGGCCGACCCGGCTTCTTGCGCGTCGATACCGTACATCAGGGCGACCAGGACGGCATCAAGGGGTTATATCACATCAATGCCGTCGATGAAGTCACCCAGATGCAAGCCATCGTCAGTGTACAGAGAATCTCCGAAAGTTATCTCATCCCAGCCCTGCATGAATTACTCCAAGCCTTCCCCTTCACTCTCCTGGGATTCCATTCCGATAACGGTTCAGAGTATATCAATCACACAGTCGCCAAACTATTGCAAAAACTCCATATCGAACAAACCAAATCACGACCCAGACAGAGTAATGACAATGCGCTGGTCGAAGGCAAAAATGGTTCCGTCATACGTAAGCATTTGGGATACGAACACATCTCACAGCACTTCGCTCAACCCGTCAATGACTTCCTGGTTCATGTGCTCACTCCCTACCTCAACTACCACAGACCCTGCCTGTTCGCAAAGGAAGAAATCAACCAAAAAGGAAAACGAATCCGTAAATACCCGCACTCACTCATTCAGACTCCTTACGAAAAACTCCGATCCTTACCCAATGCACAACAATATCTCAAACCAGGAGTAACCTTCAAAAAACTGGATGACTTCGCACATCAATACAGCGATAATGAAGCCGCAAAAAGACTCAACGAAGCACGCAATACACTATTCCAATCTTTTAACAATTCCCAAAATTACGCCGCCTGAAAAACTCTCTCAATGTCTAGAAATATAATCACAATAGACAACACGCTCAGGCTCATCTCTGGATTGGAAAACGCTGCGCTTGTTCATGAGGAAATATTGAAACCCAATCGGTGGCTTGTATCAAATTCTTGATGACTGCCTGTGCGCCACGGGCACAGGAAGACTATTGCCAGCCTGCTTTGGCGAACTGGTTGACTGCCGCTTCCCCATTAAATCCGGCGTTTTTCTAACCGAGAAGCCCTATCAGGATAACCTGGCTGTCGCCACAGTCATAAACTTCGGCATTCGGGAATCTCGACCTTCGATCAGGGAACGAATCTCATCAAGATCCTCCATAAAAATTTTTACACTGACCTGGGAGTAACGCCAACAACTGAATTCTGTTCGAACTTGAAAACTGATGACAGCCCGTTTCGCTTGTTCCACACAATCAAGAGCCGCACTACTGTCACCCACTGCCCAATAGGCAATCGCCATACATTGGAACTGATTCGGAGTCGTATCCTGCTGAGATTCGGAGCAATGGAGCTTTATGACACTCTTGAAAATTTCTGCCTGGATTGTTCCATCTGCACCCCACAGCGCCATAGCAAGATTAAATGCATCCTTCATTCTCAGTTCAGTTATATCTTTTTCCCCATTCCGAAACATCCGTGCCGCTTCCGAACACCTCCCCAACCTCATATATAACATCCCTAACTCACGCCTTGCCGAGTCGTGCAGCCTTTCCGGTGGTTCACCGGCATCAAGGATTTGTTCAAGAAGAAATACCGCAACTGGAACATCCGCCACTGAACGATTGAGTGCCTTGGCCAGCCAGAGCTTGTTCTTGGAATCCATCGACAATATTGCGGGAGAATGAATCAGTTCTTCCCAGTCATATTTCCCCAGACGCACCAGCCGGGAAATGGCCTCTCTTACCATGGGCGGAAGAACTTTTTGTACCTTCAATACCCGCCGAATATCGTCTCTTACATGATCCAACTTCTGGTTGTGCTCGCCAATTCTCGAGCGTTTCAAATAGGCTTCCGGTTTATCATATCCAGCATCAATTGCCTGGTTGACCAATAATAATGCGGAATCCAAATCACGATGAGATTCCTTGAGTTCGCTCAAGCGAAATAGAACCTCCCCATCAGTCCGGTGCGCCTGTTCGATGTTATCAAGCATCTCCTCCCGGCCAAGTATCGAGTCATCGTCTGACCATCTCCGTGGCCGGTCTGCTCGCCGGATATACTCCAGCGCTCCATCTCGATCATTCCAATTGTGCACTGAAATTTCACGAACAATTTGTCCGTACTCTTTCGCTAGTCTGCTTTTCGGGCGGTCCTTTGTAAACACCACCTGATTCAATAACGATAAACTGTTGTACCGATGCACAATTATCGGTTCCTGCGAGAAACCCAACTGGTCCTGAAAGTCATTGATCTTGCTTTCGAGTATCTGGTCTTCATCATCCAGATCCGGTACGTTGGACATCACGAAGTGAAGCGCAATATTTCTCTCTCTCACCCCCTCGGCCTCGGCTCGAACACCGCGAACCACATCAATCAACCCCCGCAGGTTCTGCTCATTTGGGAAAAACAAGACAACAACCGCGTCGGGAAGCTGCCGGGTGCAGATTCCGCTCGTATCCGTATACCCGGTGCGGGAATCAATCAGCACATAGTCCGGTTTCAGGACTTGTTTCCACTGCGCCCTGAGGTCTTCAAACAGCAAGAATCCATCTTGCCTTTCGTATAGATCACCCCAATCAACCTGATTGAAGTTCTCCGCATAGGTCTCCTTCCTGCCCGATGGCATAAGCCACAGGCTCCCACCCTGATCACCGATAACGGGACACTCTCCAATAAAGTCTGAAACATCCGGGGCTTGCCCGGATTCCAGATATCGGGCAACGAAATCAATGATTCCAGGAACCTCTTCACTCGGCTTCAGTATATCGAAGGTATCAAGTCCGGGCGCTTCAATATCAAAGTCCACGACCAGTACACGACGGCCGCCCATCGCGAGTGTGACGGCAGCATTGACCAGAGCCATTGTACGGCCAACGCCACCCTTGAAGGAATAGAACGTAGTGACATACATGGTCACGCCGCCTTGAGCAGATGAAAACTCTCTTGTTGCTTACGTAGATTATCAGTCACTTCCAATACACGGAACGGACTCTTCGGCAGAATCCGAATCTGCGCTGGGTTATCAGAATTTACCAATTCTTCGAGAGCCCTCTTGTTGCCTGGATGCATCAGAAGCCTCAGATACCGGTCGTATGCGTGTGTCTGGATAGACAGGCCATTCTCCCAGCGATTCAGGGTCGCCTCACCAAGCCCGGTCACCTGAGCAAATTTAACCCGTGTCATATCAAACCGCTCTCTGACACGCCGTACCTCGGTCGGTGATAAAACACCAAGATGCCGACATACAGCCTCGTGCTTCAAACGCTCAGCCTCTTCACCAAGATACTCGAACTCACAATCCTCGCATCGGTGTACGGGACCACGTACTGTCAACTCTACCGCAGACTCCTCGGGCCCGTAGTTGAATACCAAAGGGTTCCATAAGGTAGTGATTCCCGACTTGCCGCACAGTGGACACGCAAGTTCCGATTGCACTGCTCTCATACTCATTTTTGATCGTCTTGAGTTCATTTCTCAGATTCTCCAACCTGGTAGTCAGAATAGTGAAAACTGCGTCCGATAATCTGTCCGGCTCCCAGTTGCAGCTTGATATAGAGTTGGGGTTGGTCTGTCTCTATGTCAATTTTCATCACGTAACCTTTTGTACCGGGTGGTTTATCCAATGCCACAACTTCGACCGGGTGCCCGCTCTCAAGCCTGGTTGCGATATACTCCCAGGCCGATATATCCGTGAAGTAGCTATCAAGCATTCCATCTGGATTTCGTACTTGCCCCGGACGCCAGTCAGTCGGCCGGTCTCGACTGAATTTCGCCACGCGGGATCTACTCCTTCGAGCCAAGACAACCAGTTCGTGTCTTATCGACTCGCTCAGTGCCATGTCCGTAGAAACGCTGTGTCATTATCTATCATATGATATAAAATATACAATTTCAAGTCTATAAAAAGTGAATTCTTATTGCTTTTATTGAAATATTCAATCATTTGATTGTTATATAATTTTTCTGGAGACAGATGGATTCTCCGTACAGAGTATCAAACCGGTTCTTTCATACTTCACGATCTTCCTCGTCAAGTGTCTGGTTTTCTGGCTGTAGCCGTCCAGCATCGGTGAGGTATCCGGAGCGGGTCATCAGGGAATTTCCGGGCCAGGATACTCATCAGTTCCTTGTCAAATTCTGCAGCCTCTTCCGGACCAAGACTGGCCTGAACCCCGGCACTCGCCTGGATTCTCCCACGCCAACCTTCATGAGAATAGGTCGCTTCCGTATCGAAGGAAAACGTCTCCAGATCAACAAAATTCGCGGACGTTAAATCCTGCAGCCACTGCGAATACAGGCCCGTTCCTCCTCCCATCGTCCAGGCCGGATTAAATTTCAGGATCAATTTCTCGGTATGCCACACCACATTTCCGTAGCCGGGTCTATCGCATCCACCGCCGCGCCGAGCGCCGCCAGACCTCTCGCAACCGCACCCGTCCCCGTACCAATATCCAAAGCCCTCTGGCCTTCCCTGCACAATCCTTTTTCTAACAACAGCGAAAAGTACTCATCAGGAAACCCCTGCCGATGCTTCCCATAATTTTCCGCGCTTTTCCCAAAATCCACACGCTTGCCAAATTCACGCGTTTTCTCGTTCATATCCATTTGCCAATTCGCCCAAGTGTGGCGGGTTCAGCATTGGGCCGACACGATCATTTACAATATCGTTCATGGGAACTCGGTATCACCATATCGTCATGCGCCCGTTTTATCAGTTTCCCTTCTGGTAGTAGCCGCCCAAAACAGGGGGCCGGGTTACATCGCCGCCAGTAATAGCTGCTTGACCCTCATTCTGAATCAGTCGCTTTCTGGCTCCCCCCAATGATACAGCTATTCTTGGATAATCAGATTCCAGGTTTTCGTCCAACTCACGCAACCAATTTGGGAATTGCCTTGACCTGACTACAGGAACGTCTTTCTCATTAACCTGAATTGAACCCTCGGCTAATGATTTCACCATCGGCAACTCGGAACCTCCACCCGTAAGAGCCACAGCCAACGACCTGCTTGGAGTTGCTTCTATCGAGTTTACCCAACTGGTGTCAATTGATTCCAGAATTTCTTCCATCATGTTCTTTAGATTTGCGCCAAAATTCCGAACAGGTTTAAGTTCAAGAAATTCATTGAGTTCTACATATACTTCTATTTCGTTCATCAAAGTAATGTCTATGTATTCTTCAGTAAAGAGTGTTTCTTTAAGCTCTCGAATTGTTAGTTCAAGCTGACCGCGAACATTTACCGCTATTGGGTTTTCAGTAGTGATACCGCCTTTCTTGATAATCAGTTCGATCAGAAGTTTGTCAAGGTGGTTACCTGCCTCGGTAAGAACTCTGGATGAGTCCTCAACTTCATACGCAACACTATTATCGTCTCTCTCAGGGTCAAAATGGATACGATACAAGCTAAGGTCACTGGTACCTGCACCAATATCAATCACCATGATGAGCGCATTGACGTCAAAAGGGGGTTGCTTCATGGTACGGGGCACCAATATCAATCACCATGATGAGCGCATTGACAGATGCTTTCCAGTCTATCATTGAACCAGCCACACCTAGCGGTTCGGTAATGTCCTCGGCAACGAACGGATAATCGTGAGGCTTTTGATGAAGACTCTTCGCCGCATCCATAAAATCACTAACACTGATCGGGGCATTACTCTCTAACTTGTTGTTAAACGTGTCTGCCAGCACCTGAGACTCCCCCATCAATTGCTTCAAGCGATACACAGTCTTTCGCCTCCTTTCATCAGTTAGGCAAGGCATTGCATAGCGTCTCGGCAGGTTCACGGGATAATCCAACTCTTTAAGACAGCTATTGACAACCCAGGTCATGAACATCAGGTAAGCCAATACCATGTCTCCGTAGGTGACTTCTATATCTGTTGGATTAAAACGATCATCTACAATTTCATTCCAACCTCCTTCAGAAAGACAGCGTTTTATGTTGTCCAGGCGTCGGCGCGTGCCATCCCCTCCTTCGGCCATTGAGCGCTTCATAGCTTCATTTCCGAACCAAAGATTACCTTCATTATCGATAAATACCGACGAGACCAACATGACTTCACTGATCTCCTCTTGGTCACTTGGTACACCCAAGCGAAGAACATGGATTTCCTCGCTCTCATTATCATCGCTGTCTTGTGCCAATGTGGCTTTGGACATAGCGGTTCCGAAGTCCATACACAACCGGACATCGTTGGGTGGATCAGGAAGGGACAGTGAGGTGAAGTCCAACTCCATTTCTCTATTCGTCGGATAAACACCGGGTGGTTCAGGATTTGCTTCGGGTTGAGTATCGTCAATAAGAATTCCCTCGGGTACTGGTTGATCTAGCGTCAATTTTGCCAAGGCTAATTGCAATGCTTTCAACTCAGCGTCCGTAAGTACACCGGTTATCTGCTTACTACCATCCTCTTGGGTCTCTACACGGTTAAGCAGATTCTCAAGTAAAACTTTTGCGGTATCTATATTCATAATATATTTCTGTTTACTCTTCAGGTTCCACCCATGGTTTAACCAATGTTTTCGTCTTCCCGGAAAATTCTTTCTTGATCCCGTCTCGAACAACCTTAACCCGGCGAACACCCGCTTTATGACCGCCCAGCAACTCATGTTCCAGCGGATTGTATTCCAATCGCTCACCCTTCAAATCCGTCTTCGTGAGCTTACGCATGCGTATCAAACGGCGAACCGTTTGATCAATGCTCTTATAACCACTCACCGCCTTCCTGACAGTGGAAGACAATACAGGGTCGGAGATTTCCAGCAAGGGAACGACAGCACGCCCGACTTTATCCATAGCTTCACGGTTACTCTCTACCTCAATCAGCAGAGCACCAATCTGTGAGTCCTCATTATTTCCAACCTTCTGCTCAACCCTGCGCTGGCTGTCAGAAACGTTACCACCACTCATCCACCATTTGGCCACATCCGGGTCCAGGTCGCTGGCATCCTGAAAATGTCGCTTGATTGCTGCAGATACTTGTGGACGTGAATTGTAAGAAGCCACCAACACCGCCATAACCTGCTTGTCGGAGCGATTTTGCCGAGCCAACACAAGCGCGGATTCCAGCAATGCAATACGTATCTCTGGCATCACCGCAGACTGACTAATGAATCGTCCCCATGGGCCTGGGCGAAGCAACCTTTTCCCTTTTTCTATTACTGCGTATGTAGAAGGGTATAGAGCACTCGAAAAGCGCAACTCAATCACTCGCTGAAGAATCGCTAACAAGCTATCCAATACTTCGTACAAGACATTTTGGTCAAGGTCCACGAGCTTCCCGGTCAAAAACGACGACATACAATCGGAGAGGCAGTTGCCAACAGCTTCACCCGTATCACCACGCCAGGAACCGACAACATCACGCATCACAACAGCAACTCTCCGCATTCGTTTGAGACGGGTTTCTGTATTTTCGACTGCGTTAAACTGTGTAGCATGATCAGTTATTTGCTTAAGCCATTGCGCGATGTTGCCCTCTCTTTTGAGATTAGCGGTGAGCAGTTCCTTGCGCGCCTTATCCGCCGAATCAATATTCAGTGATTCTCGATAGGAATATTCTGAAACCCATGAATCTGACGTACGCGCAAGAATTGTTGCGGCGTATGATTTCGCCTCTCCATCCGGCAATGTCTCGATTTTGTTTGGCTCTTTTGTAAATATCCGGTCAGTACGCTCGAAAACCTTTGATTCACGCCCCCGAGCTACGGCTGCAAGGCGTCCCAGTATTGCGGCGGAAAGCAACTCATCTCCAGGGTCAGCAACCAAATCAAGAACAGATTCAATCACAGACTCCAAACCATCATCCTTGATCAGAGAATGGATAGTGCGGTCTGCCATGACCAGAGTTAGCAACCCATCAAGCTCTTTCAGGTTCGTTGCAGTACTGATGTCAGCGACCGAGACATTCTTTTTTGTCTTTACGCGCGCAAGGGAACGGTCCCGCTGAAGCAGGCGAAGCTGCTGCTCGCCTGTAATCAGGTCATCCTCCGATTCCACGTCAACTCCTGCCTCATTGAGTTGTTCGATCATGTGGTCAGTAGATGTGCCTCTGTCCCGTGCGAGCTTCTTTACTGTTCTGCCATACATTTTAATCCAGACCTGAATGCATCAACTATATCTCCACTATTTCACCCAGTAATTTCTAATCCAATTTAAAATATTTTTCATATATTTCAAAATTAAACACGCGAGCAGAGATGATTTCTGATATGGGAATTACTATTGTAAAATCACTCAAATTTTGGTCGCCTGAATTGGAAGCGAGTAAATCTGAATACCAGGTAGTCAATATCAGTTCTCTGGTTTTAGATTCTCGATAGCCACTTGCCGTCAAGAGCATTGTTGTATATGCCGTATCGGGGTTGGCGTATGGGGTTTGTACCGGACTTTGTACCACATATCCGATATAACACTTGTTACTATTTAATGATATTTCGAGTTGCACCAGCTCCTCAAACGAGCGAGCCATTATTAGCTCAAGCCGATCACCCCGACTCTCTGCAGCTTTCCGAGCTGCTTTTTTACCATCACAAAAAATATTCAGAATAAACGGAGATATTCCTCCCAGCAATGTACTGACTACAACCATAGACAGATGTTTGCCTACACCCAAAAAATCAGATGAAATCTTTAATAGTGCGGGGCAGGTCAGATTAAATAAAAAAACACTCCCAAAAAGAATGCTTCCGGTGACGGCCGATTTGAAAAAGAGGTGGTATCCCGTATCACGAACCGCCGTATATCGAGTATGATGAAATTTAATGAGAAATAAATACCCACCGAGAACGGGCAGCAAAAGCTCTCCTAACTGCATTTCATAGACTTATTTCTCCTTCTGTTTTAACCCAACACTCTTTTGCTCGTGCTTTTTCGAAAGATCGGTCATCTTTTTCAACGTTTCCTGCACCCGTTCGTTACGGAGCAAATCACGAACCTCCACGTATCGATGTCCCATGGGGGTCACATGAATCGGAACTTTCCCGGAATCTGCCATAAGTATCTCCTCTGACTCTGCCGAATAATATCAGCTTTATTAACCTTATCACCTTTAACCAGTTTGATACAACCAACGCTCTCCTGCCAAAATCCACACGCTTGCCAAATTCATGCGTTTTCTTGTTCACGTTGATTTACGAATCTGCGTCTATTCCTCAGGCCGAAACGTGCAAGCAACTCGACAACTTATCAATCACCCCCCGCACCCGGTCGAGACGTTTCATTGTCGTTTCCGAATCCACAATCCCGGCGTTGAGTGCGAGATAACCGTTTGTTTTGTCGCCAAAGGTGAATTTGACAACTGCCGCCGAAGCTCCACCGCGAAATCGTCCAGCCTTCTCGATTCCCAAGCCATCGAACTCGCTATGCCCTTCTCCTTTCAGCAGCTCAAATACCTCCCACATGAGCGGTGACTCAATCCCCGGCCCGTCCCAATCACCCAGACGCAAGGTTAGCCGAGTCGTTAGCCGAGTCCTGTTTTTCCTGCTTTCATCGGGGTCGGGATACGCTTCAATCTGGAAATACATCCGAAATGGCTGTTGTCTGTCCGTGATTTCTGTCCATGCAAAAGTGAAACAGAGAAGTCCTCCTGCAGCATTACTTACATATTCCCAACCAGCACTGTCGTCTTTTTCCATCCTCCTCTCCAAATCCATATAGAAGCCCTCATAACGCATCCAATTGTCTTCCCACTTGGAGAAAGGCTCCTCACGATAGCGATTAGTCTCGTCTTCCCAGTTTTGAAGATAGACGCGAAAATTGTCAACGATAGCGTCACCCGTGTCTCGATACTGATTGAGTATTCCAAGAATATTCTGTCGGAGGAAGTGACCACATTTTGTCTTGTCGGGGAGGTACGCCCGCGAAGTGTTTCCGGTCTTCACATATACCGGAACGATTTTTCGGCGCGGATGAAGTTCCTTCGCTGCTTCGATGTAGCGCTCGATTTGGTTCGAGTGCTCATGAGAATCCACTTTGTCTTCGATGAGGAGCGCGAGACCATTTTGATCGTCATTAACCAGTACCAGCACGTCAATGCGACTGACCTGTGTTTGTACCTTCAGTGAGGTAACATCCAGAATGTGGGCTTCATTCGCGGTGAGGAGAGCACGCAACATGGCTGTACCAAGCTCATGGAGACGGCTGTGTGATTCCCGATACTTCGGGTCTGCCCACGCCAGAATGTATGCGAGGGTCGCATCCTGGGCAAGTTCCTTGGTGGCAAACTCATAAAGATTAGGTACGTTGGTCATATTTTGCGTAGTAGTAGTTTTTTGTTTTGTACTACTGCGTACACAATAGCAAGACTCAGTAAAAATGTAAATCGACAACAAACGATACTATCGCAAAGGTAGGGAGAGATTGCGTGTTCCAGACGGGAATCAACGATAGCGGGCACCCACAGAGGGGCACCCCTACGCATCGGTAATTGTAGATTCCGTATTGTTGTGGGTTCCCGTTCACCAGGGAAATAACCGGTGACCGGATATTCCTTTCAAAACGGCAACTCAATCCCGGGGCTTACCGAGTCGAACAGTTCCCGGAATTTCTGCTGAATCACGGCAAGTCGATCCGGGTTATCGGCCTCGAATCGCAGGGTGATGGCGGGTGTCGTGTTTGATGCTCGGAGCAGTCCGAAACCGTCTTCGAAATCAACACGAAGGCCGTCTATCGTGTTGATCGTGGCATCATCGAATTGCGCGGCCCGGATCAGTTCCTCGACCAGTCGATGAGGCTCGCCTTCGTTCATCTCCAGACGCAGTTCGGGCGTATTGACGGTATCGGGAATCGACCGGAATATCTCTTCGGGACGGCTTTCGCTTCGGGTCAACAGTTGGCATAACCGGGCACCCGCGTAAATCCCATCATCGAAACCGCCCCAGCGATCATTGAAAAAGATATGGCCGCTCATTTCTCCGGCCAGAATCGCCCCGCTTTGCCGGAGCCGGGCCTTGATCAGCGAGTGACCGGATTTCCACATGGTTGCCTTGCCTCCGTGGCGTTTGATGACTTCCGGCAGTATGCGGGAACACTTGACATCGAAGATGATTTCCGCGCCCCGGTGAAGTTGCAGCAGTTCCCGGGCGAATAGTGCCATCAGCCGATCCGGCCAGATTATTTCTCCGCTTGCCGAGACCACTCCAAGCCGGTCGCCATCGCCATCAAAGGCGATGCCGAGATCAGCGCCGTATTCTTTCACCGCGCTTACCAGGTCGCGCAGGTTTTCCGGTTGCCCCGGATCAGGATGGTGGTTCGGGAAGGTTCCATCCACTTCACAGAATAGCTCAATCACTTCGCAGCCGAGAGAGCGAAATATCTCCGGAGCACTGTCCCCGGCCACGCCGTTGCCACAATCGAGCACCAGTTTAAGTGGACGCATCGGGGAAACATTCCGAATGATCGCATCGTGGTATTGCGGCAACACATCCTGATGGGTCAATTTTCCCTGACCGGCTCTGAAATCGCGGCCCAGAATTCGTTGCCGGATATGTTGAATCGCCTCTGTGGCCAGAGTGACTCCATCAATCATCATTTTCAGGCCGTTGTATTCGGGCGGGTTGTGGCTGCCGGTGACCTGCACTCCGGTTCCGCCAGTGTATTTTGCAGCCGCGAAATACAGCGCCGGAGTCGGCACCTGCCCGATGTCAATTACATTGCAGCCAGTCGACAAAATACCCCGATTCAGAGCCTGTGCCAACTCCGGCCCGGTCAAGCGGCCATCCCGGCCAGTCACCGAAGTATCAACCCCCTGATCCAGCATCTGGCTGCCAATCGCCTTGCCTATCCATTCGACCACATCCGCAGTCAGTGGGGCATCAACCGCGTCAACCACACCGCGGATGTCATACGCCTTGAAAATCTCTTTCGCCGGGTTCACGAAGGATTGTTCCTGCAGGTTTCTTCTGTCATCGGTGCATCTGTTGTGGACAGGCACAGAGACCTGTCCCTACGATGTCGGTTGGCGCGGGAGCGGCAACCAAGGCGGGCGGAGAGAGGCGCCCCCTTGTTAAAAGCTGTGCAGCCATCCGGCCATCCAGAAACGCTCCGTCCTGGCCGAGCGCACGTGTCCCGGCTGCTGTGCCAGACCTGCGCCGAAACGCAGTTCGCTACCACCCGGCAAGAAGTGTCGCCACTGCCCATAGAAGTCGATCTGTCGCCCGCCGGCATCCAGCTCAGCAGTCACAGATTGGTGCAGCACCCGGCCTTGTTTGGTACGCCCAAC
This sequence comes from Arenicellales bacterium, assembly GCA_965116335.1. Classification (GTDB taxonomy): domain Bacteria; phylum Pseudomonadota; class Gammaproteobacteria; order Arenicellales; family Poriferihabitantaceae. The sequence continues at coordinate 2,035,354 of OZ220677.1, read as the reverse complement.
CGGGACAGACAGCCGGGCATGGCCGCGCTCAACCCGAATCGGCTGGCTCAAGGAAAACGAAACCACATCGCCATCTGCCAGAGTTCTTTGTGCACTCAGAGAAAACGCGCTGGTCAGCAGTGGCGAAATGTGATCAAACAGACCGCTATGCACCTGTGGCCTGGCGGTGCCGATTTCCGCTTCGGCATCGAGTCGCCAGCCACCCGCCATTGTGCCACCGCCGACCCCAACGAAGTATGCCTGTTCCGATACATCGCCGAACGCGCCGGATGAATGGCTGCCCAGCAGGGTTTCGCGCTCCGATATGATGCCAGCCTTCAGATTAACCGGGGTTGCCTGGCTCCATGCCGGTCGCCACGACATGACCGCACCCGATGCGGGCGCGGAGTGACCCATGCCCTCAGTGGTGAAGGCGGATATATTCAATCCGGCTCCGGCTGTGCTGTCGAGTGTCAGCGCCTGATCCGCCAGAGACAGATGCCCGTAGGGGCTTCCCGGACTGGCCAGGGAGGTCGCCTGCAACCATCCCGGCGTTAAAAGCCCATTGCCTGATCTTGCGTCTGTGCCAGCAGGCCGGTATGCGCCTGTGCGCTCCGGCATCAGGCTCCACTCGTCCTGCTGCTGAACCATCGGACGGCCACGTATATCCATGAAATCCTCCACCCGCTGCGCCAGTGAATATCCCGAATACCCGGCACCGGAACGCCCACCGGACAACAGCCCGTCAAGTGGCATCCAGAACGGAGCGCCGAGTGTATCAAAGGCTACGATCTCGTGTTGGTCAAAGGCTCTGGTCAAGGAATTGCCGAGCGCCCCGCCGGGCATCAGTCGAGTCTGTGTCAAAGCATATCCAGAATCATTGATGCTGTCGCCGAGTGCCACATTGACCACCCCCACCGGCACCGTCGCCGCACCTAAGTCCATCAGTCCCTGGCCATAAATGCTTCTGTTGGAGTAGATACCCGAGCGATTGGCAGTGGATAGCAACCTCGATACCAGATCCGTATTCGACATCTGATCCCGGAAAAAGTCCTGTAGTACCACCAACCCGCCAACCACCATCGGCGCCGCGAACGAAGTCCCACTAGCGGCTCCAGCGCCCCGCACACCAGAATCTTTGTTACATAAATCGCCGGGGGGGCACGGCCCGAAATACGCCACCCGTACATTTTCGCCGGGCGCCGCGATACACCAGTCGGCGGCGATGCCACAACGATTGGAGAAGCTGGCAATTTCATACTCGCACGGATTGTTACTGTCCGGCTTGCAATCAGTGTCACTGTCCGGGGCAACGGCGACAGCCGCAATCAGATGTCCCCGTAGCTCAGGAATGCGCGCTGGCAATCCGGCAAGCACACTCACCGAGCGGGCGTTGACCGTGCCCTTGCCGGCCGTCCCGTTGCCTATGACACAGAGCTCCGGATTTTCTGTGAAGTCGGAATCCAGACATTCTGCCCCATGAGCATTACCGGCCGCCCATACGAAGACCGTCTTGTCCGTACTGCCAGCCTGAGCCAGCGCGGCGATGGTCGAGCCAAAATTGTTCCGCAGTCCCGATGCACTGTACTGTTCAATGATCCCTCGAAAGGCGAGGCTGACGTTGACGAAGTCAATCTTGCCGCTCTCCCAACTCTTTACGCGGTTGATCCAGGAAGTCCATGTACTGTCAGCGCCAGAGAGTTGACTGGAGGTAACGGGAACATGCGGCCCGTCGCCCGAGCCAGCCTGAATCGCGAACATCGCCACATCCGCTGCTCGGGCGACACCGCGTGGCGCCTTCACTCTGGAGGAGGCATACGATGCCGATGGGTCACCGACGATGACTGAGGCCACCGCGGTGCCATGAGAAGTCTCGTCACCCGCCGCGTCTCCGGTTCCAGTGAGAATAACCTCGGTCACTGCCTTGTCCGCGAACATCGAGTGTCCGGTATCAATGCCGGTATCAATCAGACCGACGGTCTGGCCGGAGCCCGGCGCCGCGCCAGTGCCGCGCTCAAGCTCAAGGTTGGCATACGCCCGATCCGCCCGAATGACGGTCAATCCCCACTGATTTTTGAAGTCAGTCTCTTTGGCATGCTTCTCCTCAATCCTTGCCCGCTCCTGTCGGTACTCTTCCGGGGAAATACATCTCAGGTCCGCGGTATTGATGCAGGGCGGTGGCGGATCCATACAATCAGGCGGTGTCCCGACCTGACCTGCCGGACAGGTTGGTGGGGGCGGTGGAGGCGGCGGATCCATGCAGTCAGGCGGTGTCCCGACCTGACCTGCCGGACAGGTCGGCGGTGGTGGCGGTGGTGGTGGAGGCGGCGGGGGAGGGTCCCGTCGTGTCGGGGCAGGCGGCGTAGGCGTAGGCTCCGGTTCGGGTTCTGGTTCGGGTTCGGGTTCTGGCTCCGGTTCGGGTTCTGGTATCGGCGGTGAATCCTGTACCGCCGGGTCGGGCGGGGGCGGAGCCACTGCGGAACCGCCACCGCCCCCACAGCCAGCCAGCAACAGGAACAGACACAGCACTGCGGGCAGTAGACTGCGAAGCCGGACAGTAGGTGCAGGCGGACCGGCACAGAGGCCGGTCTCTACGGCGGGTTGATGCAGAGTGCCCATCAACGCGCTTTATGAATCGCCCTCCGGTCTACCGCCAACGCCGCTTCGTGCACTGATTCGGATAACGTGGGGTGGGCATGGATCGTTCTCGCCAGATCTTCTGAGCTGGCCTGATACTCCATGGCCAGCACACACTCATTGATCAACTCCGACACATGAGGGCCAATCATGTGTACACCGAGCAGCCGGTCTGTATCCTGGTCGGCAATTATTTTGATAAAGCCGACCGGCTCCTCCATGGCGCGTGCGCGACCGTTGGCGGCAAACGGAAACTGGCCGGTTTTTACCTTGACTCCCTGCTCCTTCAACTGCTTCTCCGTCTGGCCGACCCAGGCGATCTCAGGCGCGGTATAGATCACCCACGGCACACAATTGAAATCGACATGACCCTTGCCACCGGCAATGCGCTCGGCTACGGCAACGCCTTCTTCCGAGCTTTTGTGCGCCAGCATCGGCCCGCGCACCGCGTCTCCAATCGCCCAGATATGCGGCACGCTGGTCCGACATTGATCGTCCACTTCGATAAATCCCCGGCTGTCGAGGGCAACGCCGCAGTCCGGCGCGAGCAGGCCGTCGGTTGCCGGTTTGCGCCCGACCGCGACAATCAGGCGATCCACTTCAATCGACACCACCTGATCCTGCTGACGGTAACTCACCCGAACCCCGCCTCCACCCGTTCCTGTATTCACCCGCTCAACCGATTCAACCAGGGCTTCCAGACGAATATCCAGTCCCTGCTGAGTCAACTGCCTTTTCGCCTCACGGGCAACCTGATGATCCGCCGTCGGCAGAAAATCCTGCAACGCCTCCATAATAACCACCTGTGAACCGAGGCGATTCCACACACTGCCGAGTTCGAGCCCGATCACGCCGGCACCGATAATCCCCAGACGGTCCGGCACATGGTCAAAACCCAGTGCTCCGGTGGAATCCACCACGATTTCACGGTCAAAAGGGATATTCGGCAATTCGATCGGAACAGAACCCGGAGCGAGGATAATTTCACGAGCAGTCAGGGTATCGGTCACAACGCCGTCTCCATCAAGAACCTGAACCTGGCCATCAGCCGTCACCTGCCCGAAGCCATGAATGGATGTCACCTTGTTGGCCTTGAACAGCTGTTTGATGCCACCCGTCAGTTGTTGGACGATGCCGCGTTTGCGGGCCTGCATCGTGGCGATGTCCATAGACACGTTTTCGACCGTGATGCCGTGGGCGGGAAACTGATGCGTGATCCGGTGGTACTGTTCGGACGAATCCAGCAGTGCCTTGGAAGGGATGCAGCCCACATTCAGGCAAGTACCCCCCAAACTGGCCGCGCCTGCGGGGTCAAGTTCAGTATTGACCTGGTTATCAATGCAGGCCGTGTTCAGCCCAAGCTGGGCACAACGGATAGCGGCGACATAACCCCCCGGTCCGGCGCCGATCACAATTACATCCAATTCATCCGACATCGTTTCTCTCCCCGAGCGGTGCAGTCACAAACCGATTTAACAGTCCAGCAGTAATCTGGCCGGATCTTCCAGCATATCCTTGATGGTAACCAGGAACTGAACCGCCTCCTTACCGTCAATGATCCGGTGGTCGTAAGAAAGCGCCAGATACATCATGGGCCGGACCACCACTTCCCCTTCTTCGGCCATCGGCCGTTGTTGTATCTTGTGCATACCCAGTATGGCGCTTTGCGGCGGATTGACAATCGGAGTGGAAAGCAGGGAGCCGAATACACCGCCGTTGGTGATAGTAAAGGTGCCGCCAGTCAGTTCATCCATAGCGATCTTGCCCTGTTGTGCGCGTGCGCCAAATTCCTGTATCTGTTGCTCGACCTGGGCATAGCTCATGGATTCGCAGCTTCGCAGCACGGGAACGACCAGTCCTCTCGGAGACGCCACGGCAATCCCGATGTCACAGTAGTTATGCTGGACGATGTCCGTGCCGTCGATATAGGAATTGACCAGAGGAAATTTTTGTAACCCGGCCACACTGGCCTTGACGAAAAAGGACATGAAACCGAGACGGGCGCCATGTTTTTTCTCGAAGTCTTCCTTGTGTCTGGAGCGCAACTCCATGACTGGCTGCATGTTCACTTCATTGAAGGTGGTCAGCAGGGCCGCGTTATGCTGGGAGTGCAGCAACCGGTCGGCAATGGTCTGTCGCAAACGACTCATTGGCGTCCGGCTCTGTTGCCGCAGTCCATCCGCGGGTTCCGGGACAGGAGCCGCAGCCCCGGCGGGCGCGGCAGGGGCGGGGGCGGACTCCACGGGGGCGCTTTGACCAGCCCCGACAACCGCCGCCGGAGCGTCGCCCTTGCCAGACCCCGACCGGGCGGCGGCTATATGATTGAGCACATCCTCCTTGGTAATCAGTCCATCGCGGCCCGAACCGCTGATTTGCGCCGGATTCAGTCCGTTTTCATCCATTAATCTGCGTGCGGCCGGGCCAAATTTCCGGTCATCCGCGCTTGCGGAGGGGGCATCCACGGAAGCACCGGCGGCGGCATCCGTGCCAGCGCCCGCTTCGATGCGGGCGAGCGCCTGCCCGGACAAAACGGTGGCGCCCGCCTGCTCAACGATCTCGCTCAGGACACCGTCCGCGGGCGCCGGTACTTCAAGCACCACTTTATCGGTTTCCACCTCAACCAGTATTTCATCCCTGGAAACACGGTCACCCGGCTGCTTGTTCCATTCGAGCAACAACGCATCCGCCACGGACTCCGGGAGTACCGGCACTTTTATTTCAATGGTCATGATTTGGGCCTGCCTGGAAATTGTCGCTTGGGTTATAAACTAATCATTTACTGTGAGCGCTTCCTGAACCACTCTCTTCTGTTGCGCCAGATGGAGCTTGAAGAACCCAACCGCAGGAGATGGAGACCCTTCCCGCCCCACGTAACTCAATCTCTGGTTCTGGCTCAGCAGCTTTCTCAGGTAGTAGAAAATCTGATACCAGCAACCCTGATTCTTGGGTTCCTCCTGACACCAGACCACCTGCTCGGCACCAGGATATTGGTCCAGTTCCGCCTGTAATTCGACATCCGGGAAAGGATGCACCTGCTCCAGGCGAATAATGGCCACATCCTGCTGCCCCCGCTCCCGGCGTTCTTCCAGCAGGTCGTAATAGACCTTGCCACAACAGATAATGATCTTTTTCACCGCCTCCGGGGGGAGTGGATCCACCTCCGGCAGAACCGGATGAAACTGACCGCGAGCCAGATCATCAGGCGTACAAACGGCGAGTTTGTGCCGCAACAGACTCTTTGGTGTCATCACGATCAATGGCCGCCGGAACGAGCGCATCATCTGACGGCGCAACATGTGGAATATTTGCGCCGGTGTAGTCGGTACACAGACCTGCATATTATGTTCCGCGCACAGTTGCAGAAACCTCTCCAGCCGTGCGGAGGAGTGTTCCGGGCCTTGTCCTTCCATGCCATGAGGCAGAAACAGGACCAGACTGCAAACCCTGGCCCATTTCGCCTGTCCGCTACTGATGAACTGGTCAATGACAACCTGCGCCCCATTCACAAAATCACCAAACTGGGCCTCCCAGATAACCAGTGTCCGGGGTTCGGTTGTTGAATAGCCAAACTCGAAGCCGAGCACGGCTTCCTCAGAAAGCAGCGAGTTGATGACCAGAAAATCGCTGTGGCTCTCGCCCACATATTGCAACGGGATATGAGTGCGCGGCTGCGCTTGATCATGCAATGTGGCATGGCGATGGGAAAATGTTCCCCGGCCTGCGTCCTGACCGGATAACCGTACCCGATACCCCTGCTCAATCAGCGTGGCATAACTCAATAATTCGGCGCAGCCCCAATCCATCGGCATCGAACCGCCGGACATCGCGACCCGATCCTCAAGGATGCCCTGAACCCGTTTGTGCACGATGAAATCATCCGGCGACTGAGCCAGGATTTGTGACAATGTAATCAGGCGCTCAGAATCGAATCCGGTATCCACTCGCTCCCGCCAATCCTCCCCCAGATAGGGTGTCCAGTCCAGCGTCAGCAGTGATTTGTTCGGATCAATCACCTGACCGGCAACCACATGGCCTTCATCCAGCCGGTCCCGGTATCGCTGCACCATCTGATCGGCTGTTGACGGTTCCAGAATGCCTTCACCCGCCAGTTTATCAGCATACAGTTGCCGTGTGGTTTTATGACTCTTTATTTTTCCGTACATGATCGGCTGAGTCACCGTCGGTTCATCGGCTTCATTATGGCCGTGCCTGCGATAGCAAACCATGTCCAGCACAAAGTCACCACCGAATTTCATGCGGTATTGCATCGCCACCCGGGCCGCGAAAATGATAGCGTCCGGGTCATCTCCATTGACATGAAGTATCGGCGCCTGAACCAGCTTTGCAATTTCCGTGCAATAGACCGTGGAACGGGCATCCAGCGTATTGGTGGTAAAACCGATCTGGTTGTTGACGATGATATGAATCGTGCCGCCGGTGGAAAATCCTCGCGTAGCAGCCATATTCAACGTCTCCATCACCACGCCCTGTCCGGCAAACGCGGCATCCCCATGAATCAGAATGGGAATCACCTGCTTGCGAGCGGAATCCCGGCGTCGCTCCTGGCGGGCCCGCACCGAGCCCTCTACAACCGGACTGATGATCTCCAGGTGGGATGGATTAAAGGAGAGCGCCACATGGACATTGCCACCCGCTGTCTGAATGTCCGAAGACGAACCCTGATGATATTTCACATCGCCGGTTCGGGTATCCTCACAATCGGTTTCGTATTCCCCCTCGAATTCACTGAACAATTCATTGGGAGCCTTGCCCAGAATGTTGACCAGAACATTCAATCGCCCGCGATGAGCCATTCCGATTACCACCTCCTTGACACCGTTGGCTCCAAATTGCTGGATCAGGTCCGACATCATGGGAATCAACGACTCGCCGCCTTCGAGCGAAAAGCGTTTTTGACCCACATATCGGGTATGCAGATACTTTTCCAGACCTTCCGCCGCGGTCAGGCGTTCCAGTGTCTCAATGCGAAGCTCATCCGGGAAGGGTGAACCCCGGGATTCAATCTCCGCCTGTCGCTGTAACCACATTCGCTTTTCCAGGGAATGCAGATACCTGATTTCATAGCCGATGGAGCCACAATAGACCTCCTGCAGGAAATCGAGAATCTCACGCAGGGTCATTCGTCCACCGCCAGCCAGGTCTCCGGTATCGAACTCCGTATCCAGGTCCTGGGCGCTGAGATCATAGCGTTCGAGCTGAATTTCTTCGGTGCTGCCCCTGGGCATAACACCAATCGGATCGACATCCGCCCGCAAATGACCCAGTGAACGCCAGGCCATAATCAGCTTGGAAACCTGGGCCTGTTTATGTTCCAGACTCTCGAACCAGGTCTGGGAGCCGGTTTCTCCGAAAGAGTCAAAGCTGACTGTCATGGCCGGCAACGATGAAAACACGGTCTGCCACTGCTTCTGCTGAGCCGACAATGAACGGCTTGTGTCCGATTCCGCCATTTCCTGATACAGGGATTCCAGATAAGCGGCGTTGGCGCCGCTCAGGAAACTCAAGTCCACATTGTTTGCGCTACCGTTATCGTCAGAGGATTTCATTACAGACTGATTATTGTCGAATTATCGATGGTATGATCATGAGTATACCAAAGCAATTGCGCTTGACCACTCAAGATTTTGCAAATATCGCGTTTTTTGACCGATTCCCAACCGCTATGACTCGCCCGGATTTGAAACAGCGCTACAGCAGGCAGACCCGTCTGCCGCAGGTCGGCGAAGCCGGACAGGACCGATTGATCAATGCCAACGTGTTGATTGTCGGCATGGGCGGGCTGGGCTCACCGGTCGCACTGTACCTGGCTGCGGCAGGAATCGGACACCTCAAGATCGCGGATTTTGATATAGTGGATGAATCCAACCTGCAACGACAGATTATCCACCAGCATACCGACATCAATCAACTGAAAACCGAATCCGCAGCCGCCTCACTGCGGGCCATCAACCCGTCCATCCAGGTCGAAACCCTGGATTACTCGCTCGGTCATGCGGACCTTGTCGAACACTGCGGCCATGTCGATCTGATTCTGGATTGTACGGACAACTTCCCGACCCGATTTATTCTGAATGAGGTCTCGCTTGAAACCGGAATTCCCCTGGTTTCCGGTGCCGCGATTCGATGGGAGGGCCAGGTCACGACTTTCGACCCGCGCAACGAACACAGCCCGTGCTACCGATGTCTGTACCCGGATACCGGAATTGAAAGTGCTACCTGTGCCATGGAAGGGGTAATCGCGCCGGTCACCGGGGTAATTGGCACGATGCAAGCGATGGAGGCGGTTAATGTCCTGCTCGGACACGGACAACTGCACGGAGTAGTCTGGCTGTTTGACGCTTACCTGATGGAATGGCAGAAAATGCGGCTGCCCAAAAACCCGGACTGCCCGGCTTGTGGGGATAACCGATCATAGGGCACATCATTCCCCCCCCCCCCCCACACGCACAAAACCCACTTGACGGTAATGATTCCCCCAAGTATATTCACACCCTCAATATCCGGCAAAAACAGGCTGACGAAATGAATAGAACCCACTCGATAAATTCGACTAAACGCTTGATTTCTGGTATAATTGACCGGATCACCGGATCACCGGATCACCGGATCACCGGATCACCGGATCACCGGATCACCGGATCACCGGATCACCGGATCACCGGATCACCGGATCACCGGATCACCCAGCCTGCGCCTGCGCCTGCTCCATCGAACCCTGACCGTTTAACTTCACCATCCGTCTTTCCCGCGCAAGCGGGAATCCACTTCACACGCCGTCTGCGGTCGGGGCTGTCCCGCTTCCTGCTCTGCCTGCCACTACTGCTGGGCTTCGCCGCCGGGGCACAGGCGCAGACGACGGTATCCATCAGCGCGCCCGCCAATGCGAATGAGGGGAACTCGGGAACGGCCAACAAGTACTTCACAGTGAGCCTGTCGCAGACCTTTGGTACTGAGTTTCTTCTGGATCTTTGCATCACCGGAGGAACGGCGACCAAATCTACAACTGCATCGTGGGAAACAGGCGCTGACTATCGGTTTCTGATCGGTGCCAACCCCAGATCAGACACCTGCGATACTATCAGTCTGGGTGGAGCTGGAGGTTCATCCAATAGTCTAATAGGTATCCAGGTACGGGGAGACACCGATGCCGAATCCGATGAGACGGTGACTGCAACGATCACCTTCCGTAATACCCCACCCAACGGCGTCACTCTGGGCACTGCTACCGCGACCTATACCATCCTCGATGACGACACATCCTCTGACACCACCGCTCCCCAAATAACCTCCATCACCCGCCAGACCCCGTCCACCTCACCGACCCATGCCGATACACTCAAATGGCGCATCACCTTCAACGAACCCGTACAGAATGTGGACGCAGCAGATTTCTCTATCACTGGCACCACCGCTACCGTTAGTAGCATAGTCGAGACTTCAAGCACAATCTACGACATCAGCATATCCAGCGGCAACCTCGCAGACCGCAACACGATAGTCACCCTGGGCTTCGCCAATAACCAAAACATCCAGGACACCTCCGGCAATGCACTCACTAATCTCACGCCCACCGGCACCAATCACAATACCTACGAGGTTGACAACCTGAAACCTCTCGTACAATCCTTCACCCGACAGAACCCGACCACTCAGTCAACCAGTGCCGATACCCTCAAATGGCGCGTCACCTTCAACGAATCCGTGAAGAATGTAGACGCAGCAGATTTCAGAATCGTCCCCAACACCCCTCCCCCTACCACCACCGCCACCATTACCAGCGCAACCCAGGTCACGGGTAACGACCGGGCCTACGATGTCACCGCATCCGGTGGCGACCTGGACAGCTTCAACGGCACCGTAAGACTCGGCTTCGATACAGGTGGCCACAACATCCACGACATAGCCGGTAACAGACTCACCAGCTATGGGCGCAGAGGCGCCGATCACAATACCTTCACCGTAACCAATACCGCACCCAACAACGCCCCCACGGTAGCCAATATGATCCCCAACCAGAGCGCCACAGTCGGCACCGCCTTCAGCTATGCCTTCCCGGCCAATACTTTCAATGATGCCGATAGCGACTCCCTGACCTATAGCGCACTGAAATCCGATGACACTGCCCTGCCATCCTGGCTGACCTTCACGGATGCCACCCGTACCTTCTCCGGTACTCCGCAATCGGGCGATGTGGGCACACTATCGGTCAAGGTAACCGCCAATGATGGCAATAGCGGCAGTATCAGTGATACCTTTGACATCGTAGTGAGTGCAGCGGCACCGATCATCCCCACAGTAGACTTCTCTTCCTCGTCTTCGAGTGTGCTTGAGGATGTCGGTACGCATAACGTGACCGTCAATCTCTCATCTGCCGCACCTTCCGGGGGGCTTACCCTGACCTACACGGTAGGCGGCAATGCTACAGCAGGGAGTGGCAATGACTTCACCATCCAGAACCAGGGTACACTGAACGTTATAGCCGGAGCTACAACTGCAACTATCCCGGTGGTTATCATTGACGACAGCAACCCCATCACCGAGCCAGTCGAAACCGTCATCCTGACCCTGACCGATGGTACAGGCTACACACCCGGCAGTACAATCGTACACACACTCACCATTACCGATAATGATGCGCCACTACCGGGTACGCCCGCACTGACACTCTCACAAAACACACTGACCCTCACGGAAGGAACCACCGGCAGTTACACAATAGAACTGGCAACCGAGCCAACGGCTACCGTAACGGTGGCTATCGAATCAGATAACGAGGATATAACCATCAGTCCGTCCTCACCGCTCACCTTCACAACCACAAACTGGGACACCGCACAAACCGTAACGGTCCATGCAGCGCAGGATGACGATACCACCCACGACACCGCAATCCTCACCCATACCGCATCCGGCGGGAATTACGGCACAGTGACCGGCTCCGTTACCGTGACCGTCACTGATGACGATACCACGATAAACCCGGGTCCAACGACACCAACCACAAACCCCGGTGGGAACAATAACAACGACACGCCTCCTGTAGCCACACCTCCGGTCATCCCCCCGGTCACGGTTTCCGCGCAAGCCTTGACCCTGACCGAAGGCACGATGGCTGCCTATACCCTGGTACTGGACAGCGCTCCGACTACAAGTGTCACCATCGAGATTACGCCCCTGTTCTCACCGGCCATGAGCCTGCTGTCCACAGCCAGTGTCGGCAGTACCGCACAAGACAACCCGCGCATTACGGTCACGCCCTCTACGGTAGTCTTTACCCCGGATAACTGGCAAACCCCGCAAAGCATCACCGTGCAGGCACAAGCGAACGAGAATGCAACCGAACAAACCGTTCAACTGATTCATCGCATAAAGGGAAGCAATCAACGCATCGCCTCGGTCACGCTCACTATACAACCCGATACCCAGGCCACCACCCCCTGGCTTTCCCGCATGGGACGTACACTGGCCGAACAAGCCATAGACGGTATCCGCAAAAGAATGAATGCCAGCCGTACCCCCGGACTATCCGCAACCCTGGCAGGTTGGAATGTTCCGATGAACCCGGCAAAAGAATCTCTTGATTCTGAAATCTACATGAATCCGGCTTCTCAATCCCCGGCTACTGGTCAAACCCTCAATGCCCAGGATATACTCTCCAACAGTCAGTTCCTGCATACCACCGGACTAGACCTTCGAGGCGGCAATGCTGCATTCTGGGGACGACTGTCTGAAACCGACTTTGAAGGGACTCAACACGCCATCCATACACAAGGAGAAAGCCGTACCCTGCAGATCGGCGCAGACTACTCTGTGAATGACTGGATGATGGGTTTCAGTCTGCTATCGAGTACCACCGAAGGATTCAGTCAAAGACAAGCCATAAAAGAGCGCATGGAATCTGACCTAACGGCTCTGATTCCCTATAGTGCCAAGACAATCGAAGATACCCGGATATGGGGTGCGGCAGGATTTGGACAAGGCACCGTGAGCCGCTATCGAGAAAACATCAAAAGAAATGAATCCGATCTGGACTGGCAGATGCTGAACATCGGCGCGAACAGTGAATTAAAAACCACAGAAACTGTCAATCTGTCTCTCAATACCGATGCCTTATGGGTGCGGACACAATCCGATGAGAGTAAACAGGACCATATCAATCCAGCCATCAGTCGCATCCGGGCGGGATTGCAAAGTACCTGGAATCACACGCTGTACAATACTGAACTGCAACCCACCTTCACGATAGGCGCAAGACATGATGGTGGCGGTGCAGAGAGTGGCTTTGGCCTCTATGCCGGTAGTGGACTGCACTGGACATCACCTACAGTACAAATCGACATCGAAGGGCAATATCTTCTGTCTCATCAACAAGAGATAGAAGAAAAAGGATTCTCGGCTTCCCTGATCCATGATCGCACGCCGAACAGTGATCTGGGATTCTCCCTGTCGTTGTCGCAACGCCCGAGTATCGCCCTGGACGGCCTTAATAGCTGGTGGATGGCGGAATCGGTCTTAACCCCCTCATCCTCCAACAACCGATGGGCGATAGATGCGGCGTATGGGTTGCCTGCATTCGATGGATTATTCACGGGTAGTCCGCATATTGGCATGGGCCTGGATGGCGATACGACAGATATACAACTGGGCTGGCGCATGACGCCCCTTGCAACCAACAAGCATCTGTCATTGGGGATACAAGCCACCCGATTCACGGAAGAGCAAACCGCACCGAAACATTGGTTTGGGGTTGAGGCGCGGGTGCGGTGGTAGGGTAGGAGTGGGGGAATGATGTTGATACATGGGTCGAAATGATGTTGTAGGGGAGGGTCTTGTACCCTCCCGCAGATGCCGGAACGGGAATCAACGATACCGGGCACCCACAGAGGGGCGCCCCTACGATGACGTTACGTGCGGTATCTGAATGGTTGTGGATTCCCGCTTCTGCGGGAAAGACGGATGGATCATACGTTGACGGGTTGTGTCCCCCCATCCAATCCGTTTGCGGATTGGATTCCCCCTCAAGGGGGGAATGATCGGGAATGAATCCCAACCCGTTATGGCATCACTCCCCCCTTGAGGGGGAGTCCAATCAGGCAAGTGAAGCGCAGACTGATTGGGTGGGGGGGAATGATTTGGATACATGGATCGAAATGATGTTGTAGGGGAGGGTCTCTGTGCCCTCCCGCGAATGATCGAACAGGAATCAACAATACCGGGCACCCACAAGGGGCGCCCCTACGCATCGGTAATTGCAGATAACGGATGGTTGGTGGATGTGATTCCCCCTCAAGGGGGGAATGATGTTGTAGAGCCTGCCCCCGGCTCCGAACGGGGGGCAGGGTCTTGCGCGGGGATGATTGCCCTTGATTCCAGTAATTTCATAATTATTTCAACGCACTGATGGATGTCATTTTCCACAGTATTGATCACCAGATCGGCATTTTCCGGCTCCTCGTAGGGGGATGAGATTCCGGTAAAATCCGGGATTTCCCCTTTCCGCGCCCTTTGATACAAGCCTTTCACATCCCGGTTCTCACAAACCTCCAGCGGGCACTGGCAGTAGATTTCGATGAAATCTCCGGGCTGTTCAACCATCATCCTGACCCGTTGACGATCCGTCCTGAAAGGCGAAATGAACGCGGTCAACGCAATCACCCCCGCCTCAACAAACAGCTTCGCCATCTGACCGACCCGGCGAATATTCTCGGTTCGGTCCTCATCAGAAAAGGCGAGATCACCACACAGGCCATGGCGCACATTATCCCCATCAAAAACGAATGTCCGGCACCCCCTACGGAACAGCACCTCCTCAACGGCGTGCGCGAGAGTGGACTTGCCGCTGCCTGATAATCCGGTAAACCAGAGAATTGTGCTGTGGTGATCGTTGAGTTGCTGCCGTCGGCTACGAGTCACAGTCGGCTGATGCCATACGGCATTGGGCGATATGGCTTTCGGCATGGCCGTCAGGTTGAACCGGAACCGATGCCGACCGTAGCGGCTCGCGCCTTCGCCAGAACACACAGGATTTCAAACAGCATGGTGGCACCGACCAGCGCGGTATTGCCACTGGGATCAAATGGCGGAGCCACTTCAACGACATCCCCGCCGACCAGATTCAGCCCGTCCAGTCCGCGAATCATCATCAGTGCCTCCGCAGTCGAATAGCCACCGACTTCCGGAGTGCCGGTGCCCGGCGCGAACACCGGATCGAGAGCATCCACATCAAAGCTGATATAGGTCGGGCCATCACCCACTACCTTCCGCGCCTCTTCAATCACGGCCTTGCAGCCCATCTCGATATACTCCTCCATATAAATCACCCGCATACCGGAATCATGGCTGAACTTCCAGACATCGGGGTCGTTGAGTGAGCCGCGTATCCCGATCTGTATGGTCCGTTTCGGGTCAAGCAACCCCTCATCAACGGCAATCTTGAACGGCGCGCCGTGATGGAACTTCGATCCGAGGTAATCATCTCCGGTATCACAGTGCGCGTCGAAATGCACCATGCCGACCGGCTGCTGCGCTGCCAGCGCCCGGAAAATCGGCAGGGTAATGGAATGGTCCCCTCCGGCAGAAAGCGGAATGACGCCGGCCCTGACCACGCGCTGATAAAACGCCTCAATCTCGTTGTGGCTACCTTCCAGCGTATAAGGCTTCTGCACCCAGGCATCGCCAATATCCCGTACCCTGCAAATCTCATGCGGGCTGACGCCAGTCGCCTGATTCATTTTCCTGATCAGGCTGGACTGGTTACGCATTTCCCTGGGGCCGTGACGGGCGCCCGGACGATTGGTCACGCCACCATCGAAGGGGACTCCGATTACGCCAATATCGACCTGCTCCAGGTCTTCACTGTACGGACAACGAAAAAATGTCGGAATCCCGGTATAACGTGGTCGGGTAATGGGGTTTTGATACTCCGGGTAGTCGCTCATTCGCCCGCCCCGGCCATGCCCATCATCGCATGCAGCAGAACATTGCAACCGGCTTCCAGGTCTTCCGGGGTCGCGGATTCTTCCTCATTGTGACTCAATCCTCCCGCACAAGGCACAAAAATCATCGAGGTTGGAACCTTCTGGCATACCTGACAGGCATCATGGCCCGCGCCGGAAACGATTTTCTGATGATCATAGCCCAGCATTTCTGCCGCTTTTGACACTTCTGCGATACAGTCCGGATCAAACCGCACCGGAGGCTTGCACCAGATTTCTTCGCTCTTGATCTCGAGGTCATGGTCTCTGGCAACCGTCTCAACCCAGCTCGCCAGAGAGGCAGACATCTGTTTGAGCACATCATCATCCGGGTGACGGAAATCGACGGTCAGTGTGACTTCGCCAGCAATGGTATTGCGCGAGTTGGGGGAAACCGAGATTTCTCCCACCGTACCCACCGCATCAGGCGCATGGTCGAGCGCGATACCCTGAATAGCCTGGATCAGGACGGCTGCACCGACCAGCGCATCCCTTCGTCCAACCATCGGTGTCGGCCCCGCATGGGCATCCTGTCCGTAAAGAGCAATGTCAAACCAGCGCTGGCCTTGCCCCCCGGTAACCACACCCACCTGGTCCCCGTCCCGCTCCAGGATCGGACCCTGTTCGATATGCGCTTCGAATAACGCCGTCATCGGATGGTCGCCACACGCCTGTGAACCCACGTAACCGATTCGCTCCAGTTCCTGTTTGATGGTCCTGCCATCGGCATCTTCTCGCGACCAGGCATATTCCTTCTCGAACAACCCTGCGAAAACCCCGGAAGCGATCATGGCGGGAGCAAATCTGGAGCCTTCCTCATTGGTCCACATTACGATTTCCACCGGCACCCGAGTCGCGATATGGTTGCGGTTCAGGGTGCGTACCACTTCGAGGGCGGCCAGAACCCCGTAAACCCCGTCGAATTTGCCACCATGCGGCTGGGTATCGAGATGGCTGCCAGCACAAACCGGCGGTAACTCGTTATCAGTCCCCGCCCGCCGGGCAAATATATTGCCCATGTCGTCTATCGTGATGCTCAAGCCTTCCGCTTCGCACCATCGTATGAACAGATCCCGGCCTTGCTTATCCTCATCCGTCAACGCCAATCGACAGGAGCCTCCTCTCTCCCCCGGCCCGATCTGCGCCATGGTCATGATGCTGTCCCACAGGCGCTGACCGTCAACCCGCAGATTTTGTATGGTAGTCATAAATTGGTATCCTTAAAATATCAGACAGGTTCACGGCGCAACGCCTGACACAGGCAATGCACCCCCCCACCGTTGAGAGTGTACATCGACATATCGGGAGCGAATACCTGATAACCCAGCGAGCGCAGTTTCTCATTCAACCCTACGCTGCTCGACATCGACAATACCTTTTTGTTACCCAGAGTAACCAGGTTGACGCCCAGGTCTTTGGCCTCCCTGAAGCTCACATCGACAAAATCAAAGCCTTTCTTCTTCAGCCAGTCAATCACCCACCCTTCCAGCGCATCCAGACAGGTCACCAGGAGTTTTTCGTCCAGCGGAACCACCAGGCCGTCCATGTGAACAAAAAGCGCGGGGATCGGCGCCACCTCACAATCCCAGCCCTCGGCGCGGACAAACTCGGCAACCTGCTCGGCGCCCGCCTGTTCGGAGCGCTCGCCACCATAGCCGATCAAAACTGTGCCGGGTTCGAGAATAACGAAATCCCCGCCCTCAAAATGTCCGGCCGTAGCATAATTCCAGATCGGAATATGGTTCTGCTGATAAAACCGGATGGCGGTGACATAATCGGCGCGACGGCATTTCAACTGCATGTGACAGATCAACGCGCCCCATGGTGTCATGGCACTGGAATCCCGGGCGAAAAAATTCCGGTGCAAAACCGGATCAGCGTCCAGATAGTGGCAGGTGACACCTGCTTCTTCCTCATAAATTCGCACCATTTCCTGATGCTGTTTGAGAGCGACCTCAAAATCGAACTCGACCCCCGTCTTGTGCATATTACCGAGTGTGCGCCGAGTCAACGGCCCGGCATCGACCCACCTGAAATAATCGGGTTTCCCCAGCAATACATCGGTCAACACACCATAATCGTTGTCGATACCCCAATAATCCGGAGAATGCTTATCGTCTGTCACTTCTTCTAATCCTGTATGTTCTGGTTCAATAATATACGAGCCTCATCTTGGGAAGTCCGCGCGAGTCGCCGATAATACTCCATTGGAACCAGTAAATCATTCAAATTTCTTCAACTGAAACGGGACGGAGAGAACGGTTGTATGTCTATACAGGGTGATTCGCCCGCGATCAGCTCTGCGATCAGTCTGCCTGTTATGCCGGCAAGGGTGAGACCGAGATGATGATGACCGAAGGCGTACCAGGTATTGGGCGAGCGGGTCGAAGGGCCGATTACAGGGAGCGAATCCGGCAGGGTGGGACGGAAACCGAGCCAGTCGGAGGTCGGGCTTTCGGGTAAATCCAGTATCTGTCGGGATTTGCGGGTGATGTAGTCGAGAGCTTTCTGGTTCTTTTTCGGCGATAGTCCGGCGATTTCTACTGTACCGGCACAGCGCAACCCCTCATTCATCGGGGTCACATAAAACCCGCTCTCGACCCAGGTTACGGGACGACTGATCAGTTCCTGCAAACCGGCATACTGGATGTGATAGCCTCTTTCCGTGTCCAGAGGGAGTTTCTCTGCGCCGCAACCCTTGATCTGTCTGGAAAATGCGCCACTGCTGATCACGACCTGATTCGCCAGCAAGGAGTTTTTGTTGTGAAGATAAATGCGGATGCCGTTGCGGGTATGGGTAATACTACGGGCATGATCCGCAACTAAACGCCCTCCTGCCGCCATGAAGTGCTGGAAAAACCGGGTGACCAGAGTTTTCGGATTACGAGTCTGCCGTGTATATTCCAACAGGATGCCTTTTTCGAACCTGCGGTTCAGGTTGGGTTCCAGATCAATCAGCTCATCCCGGTTGATCTCATAATACGGAATATCGAGGTCTGTCCAAACCTGGCGGCGAGGTCGGTCTTTTGCGAACTCGCGGTCATTTTGATAAACCTGCATGCAGCCGTTGGTGGTGATCAGGTCGCTGGTTCCGGTCAGCGCGACAAGCGGGTCCAGGCCAGCATGGGTTTTTTTCAGAATACTGTCTAATGCAAAAACAGTTTTTTGCACTTCTCGTGGTTGACAGTGTCGCAGGAAGGACAGCATCCACGGCAGGTGAGTCAGGGCGTACCAGGGATCAATGCGTAACGGACTGTTGCGGCGAAACATCAAGGATGGCAGCCGCCGGTACAGGCTGGGGTTATTCACCGGGACGCAACCATAATCGGCGAAAGTGCAGGCATTGCCGTAAGAGGTGACTGAGCCCGGTTCATTGCCATCTACCAGTGTGACATCGAATCCTTTTTTCTGGAGCCACAACGCACAGCTTACCCCGACGACTCCAGCGCCAATAACCGCAACCGGTTGTTTCTTCCTGTTCATGCAGCCAGCGTGAATACCTGATGCCCGATGCTTTGCCCCCGGCGATCATAATTGATTTCGTGCACTGTAAGGGACTCCGCCTGATATAAAAGACAGGTTGTGGTGCGCGTACCGTAGTGGTCATCCCGGATAAAGATAGAGGAAGCCAGCCGTTCAAACTCTTTTCCTGAGCCGGTATCCGGTAGCTGGTTATCCGCAGCCCTGGTTTGATCGCGCATGATTTCGTTCAATTCCTCTATTTCGAGCGGCGACTGATTTTCCACAATTCGGGTTAATTCTCTCACACCAAAGGACATTTTAGGCCATTCGTCATCCATATAACCGTTGGAGATACTGTGGTAACCATCGGACAGCGTTTTCAATGAGCGGTCCTGGCTACAAAAAACCCGAACGGCGGTGCGGTCACCGAACAGGAGATTGAACGGGTTAAATCGGATAGACTCACGCTTCAGGTATTTAACAAAATCACCCCCGGCCCCACCGTTGCAATCATTAGCCAGAAACTCAACAACCAAATCACCCCGGCTTTGCCGGTCGGCAACAACAAAGGTCCCGGTGCGGAAGTTTGTAACCGCGCAAAAACCACCCTTATGATTAACTCCAAGCCAGCTTCCGCCCTTTTCCAGATCACGTCCAGCCAGTATTTCCGCCTTGTCGGGCCAATAGTGCATAGCCTGACTCGGACGGTCATGGTATTCATCCCGATTGGCTGTAATAATCAACGGATAGTCGGGATGCCGGTTAATGGCGAGAAATAATATACACATAGGCGGCACATTGTGCCAGATTGACAGCCGGGTTTCACGAAATCCTGGATGGATGTCCAGATTGACCAGATGACAGAGCAGCGTATACAGTGGTTTCCAGGCCACATGAACAAGGCCAGCAAGGAGATCAGGGAAGCTTTCCCCAGGGTGGACGTGTTCATTGAATTACTGGATGGCCGCATTCCGTTCAGTAGTGCCAACCCGATGCTGGCGCAGTTGCGTGGCGATAAACCCTGCCTCCGTGTGATGACGAAAACCGATCAGTCTGATCCGGCATTGAATGGTGTCTGGCAGGAATTTTATGAGTCTGGTGCGGGTGTCCGGGTTCTTCCGGCAGACCTGAGAAATCGCGGCGGCGCTGACCGGGTGCCGGGTCTGTGCCGGAAATTGTATGTGGCCAATGGCGGCGCCCGTGAAAAAATCACCGCCATGATGGTGGGGATTCCCAATGTCGGCAAGTCAACCCTGATCAATCGTCTGGCAGGCCGGGCGGTAGCCAAAACCGGCAATCAGCCTGCGCTTACCCGGCAGCAGCAATTTATCGAAATCCAGCCGGGATTCATTTTGCTGGACACGCCCGGATTGATGTGGCCGAATGTCGAGAATAGATGCGCCGGATACCGTCTGGCAGTGACTGGCGCAATCCGGGATACGGCTATCTCCCATGTCGAGGTCGCGCTTTTTGCACTGGGTTACCTGCGAGAGCGCTATGCGCCGAATCTGATTGAACGATACGGACTCGCGAGCGTTGAAATGCCGGAGCAGGAGATTCTGGCGGATGTGGGACGGCGGCGAGGGTGTCTGGTCGCAGGCGGAAAAGTAGACCTCGACCGGGCAGCAAAAGTGGTCATTGCCGACATACGGGATGGCAGGCTGGGGCGGATCACCTGGGAAACACCAACCATGATCGAGGCGGAAATGATCGAGGTAGAGCGGCAGCGGGAAGAAAAAGCCCGAAAGAAAGCCGAGCGCAAGGCGAGGTGGAAAAGCAGCGGGGACTGAACCCCGTTTATGAGCGAAGCGGTGGATTTCTCATGCTGATCGGTTTCCCGATCAGATATGTTTAACCGACCCATCCGCGGAAACTTCCAGGACGGGTCCAATCAGTTCATACGTTGTTGCTTCTCTTGCGAACATTGCCAGCCTTGTCCGGGATAACTCAAGGCTCATCAGACTGACGTCGGTTGTCTGGTGAGCGCCAACGGGATCAAAACCCGCATCAATACTGATTCCGCCCTGCTCCACCAACAAATACCGGGCATGAAAATCTTCACCGCCCTTCTTTTCGCGCCAGCAATAGATTGTCAGTGATACTCCATCTGGCACAATTTTCTTGAACAGAAAATCATCACGTGCGAGATCAGAGTTGTCCGGCTTTTTTTCATGATAACGGTAGTGGACTTCACAAATTGCTTGCGGGTTAAGTTCTTTGACAATACTCAAAAGCCTGAGAAATATCTTCTTGTAGCCCGGTTTATACGGGTCAAAAAATGGATCGACAAAGACAATGCGGTTCCCGAAACGCATCATGCCGTACAGACATGCCGCCAACGATTCGACATCACGTGGAATCCGACGTGTATGTTCGAACCTCATTATCGGATAGCGTTCTTCAGTAAGGTCATCGTCCACTTGCAGGATTGATCCTTTGTTTCCGGGGGATTCTGCGGCGAGTATTGCATGGAACGGCTCGCGCTGATGCTCAGCCAACGCATTGTCACGCCAGCTTTCGTTTTGATTGTAGGCTCGTCCATAATAACGGACGACTTTTCTTTCCCTCGCTTTTTTCAAGGTTACCTCGAGCCGTTTTCTGTCGATGTGGGGCCAATCTTCCGCTGCCCGATAAACTTCACGAAACCAGCGTTTCTTCGGAAACTCAGAAATCAAACGCCCTCTGTCAAACCCAAACTTTTCGATGACATGTAGGAAGGTTTGCCAATTCGTTCCGATTGCTCGCGGTTCCACCGCATATTCGTGCAACATCAAAAGAGTTCTTCGGCTCGTTCTTCAAAGAATCCGTGCGGCCAGCGGTCGCGAAACTCACCCTCATCGTCGACACCCAGTGCACGGAAGCGGACCCCGCTGTCACCCCCTTCAACGTAGATCACGGAAAGGTCATCCGGGCGCAGGGCGGACATTCCGGGTGGTAGTTCGTTGTCTGTCGTCTCCCTGATCCGGCGTAGAAGGCGTAGAATGATATGTTCACTATGGGTCTCGATGATCAACGATTTCTCACCCGAAGAGAAGCCATACGGATTGCTTTGTACAGCCCGGATAAACAGGTCGCCCATACCCACCTGAATGGCGGGATGGACATGTAGCTCGGGCTGCTCAACTGCCAGAAGAGCACCCTCATGGCGCTGCTGGCGGAGCGCGCCGACTACCACGGGGATCATCTGAGATATACCGATACCAACATCGCATGGCGCTACAAGCAGGCTCTTGGAATCACGCAACACGATCTCGGTACGGGTAGTGAGGTTTTCATAGATTTCCTGTAATTCGCCCAGATCGTCTTCATCCAGGCCACGCTCAAACATCTGATGAAACCGACCAGGTACAGACGCTTCCTTGAACTCGACTCGCTCAAGACGATAGCCGGTTTGCAGAAAGTTTTCACCGGAGAGCCACTGATTAACCTCTCTCATTAAATTGAAATGATCATCGCCCTGATCGCGATACAGTAAATCCCAGGCTGCCAGCCCGTTGGCCCACCGCGTGTTATCAGGTAAGAATTGTGGCCGGTAGTTGCGTGCAGGGACTTCGCGGAGCGGGCCAATGTAGGTCATTTGCCTCAGATAGTCTCGGATGATTCGTGCTGGACCCAGAATCATCTCGGATAGCAAGCTACGCAAGCCGTTCGTACGTGGTGTGTGTTGTTCGTTCTTCCACGTCGTTCCCGTTATCATATCCCTCTCCTCAACCGCATCCGGGTCGCGGATGTCCAGATCAAGGTCATTATCGAGAGCGGGTAAGGCTCCGATAGCTGTCCTGACGCCAATACGTAATGTGTCATGTGTCATATCTGGCGTTGATCCATCAGATCCAGGACCGGGCTTAACAGGCGTTATTCGATCTGCTGCCACCTGACGCGAAAGACTTCGGATTTCATCTTCAAGTGGCGATGAATCTGGCAGTTGCTCCATATCTTCTGCGGGTGCGTCATCGGGAGAAACAGCCTGCCGTAATAGCGGGTGCGAGAAATTGAAATCAGTGAGTTGTGCCCGCCCCTTATCTGGCGGAGAAACAATCGAAGCGACCGCTTCATCATCGAGTTCAACCTCCATCCGGGCGACATAAGATGCTTGTTTCAGGGCACTCCATTGGATGTCAATGGCAAGCGCTATCTTCCCGACATCGCCCTGATCATTATACACATTGTCGCTATCCCCGATCAGATACCGAACCTCCAGTTCAGCAAATTCCGGGTTGTTGATAGAAACCCCGTTGTTCAGCGGTAGTCCTTCAATACTTTGGTCAAGGGATAAATCCATCACGGCCTTGAGCGTAATTGTGCGATCAAGGTCGTGATTGTGTACGAGTGTCTCGAAGCCACCGAGGTCCATTGATCCACCGGCCAGAGTATCGGGGTTTGTATTGCCACGCTCCAGGATTTCGCGCAGATAGTGGAGTGCTTGCAGGATGGTGCTCTTGCCTGCACTGTTCGGACCAAACAGCAAGGTAATTGGTCGTAACTCGATAATCTGGCGGTCGCTGATACCCTTGAAGTTGGTGATTTCGATCCTGCTTATACTCATGGCTGTTTCCTATAATTCGCCACGAAAAGCGCGTTGCGATAGAGAATTAAGCAGGTCGTCAGCGAGTGCCAGGGCTTGTTCGCGCTTACGACGGATGCCTTCGGCCTTGTTAAGGATTGCCGTGATACGTTGTTGTTCTTCTAACGCCAGCTCAGGTACTTGTAGTTTTTCTATATCAGAGATACGAATCGAAGGGTACGCCGCGTCCTTGATGAGATGTGATGGTGGATTTCTTCGAAGCCAGTACGTTAGAAGAGTTGAGTCGTACATGCCAATGGGCACGAGGGCAGCAAGGTGGCTCACAACATAGGCAGGCTCGACAAGTCTGTAGACACGGCCCAAAGTCGCTGACATGCCGCTCTTTGCAAAGACTATCGTGTCCTTCGGATAAAGCCGCAGTTGTCTTCTGGTCGCAGTCGTATCTCCGACTCTTTCGCAATCCGACAGTGGTCCGCCGTTCAGAAGATTCTTTAAGCTTCCAGCCCGGATAAATGGCTTCCCCGCCACTCCGAATTCATTAGCCTTGGGCGCAGGCTGCCCTGCGGACACTTTAACAACACTCCCGAGATCACAAGTCTTGTTCATCCGAGTATCTCCTCCAATTCGTTCAGGTCAGCACCGGTCTCATCGTTCAGCGATTTCATGCGTGCAAGGATGACTTGTGGCGGGTCGTATTCCTCTTCTTCATAAACAATCTCCTTGTAGCGGTTCAGAGACAGATCATAGTCTGCCTGTCTGATTTCTTCTGCTGGCACAAAAAATGCCTGATCCGTGCGGTCGTTGTCGCTGTCCGGGTTGCGGGAGCGCCACCGGGCGAGGCAGTCCGGCAGATCATTGTGATCAACCGGCTCGCGCTTGTCATCGAGCGAGAAGCCATCGGCCTGGACGTCATAGAAGAAGACATTATCCGTGCGTCCGCCCTTCGTGAATACGAGGATGCCGGTTGATACGCCAGCATAGGGTTTGAACACGCCACTTGGCAGAGAGATTACCGCCTCCAACTGATTGTTGTCGATGAGCAGTTTGCGTAAAGCCCGGTGGGCGCCCGATGCCCCGAACAGTACACCATCCGGGACGATTGTCGCCGACCGACCGCCGGTTTTCAGCATACGCAGGATTAACGCAACAAAGAGCAGTTCGGTCTTTTTGGTCTTCACCTGCCGCAACAGCGATGCGTGAACATCCTCGAAATCCAGACTTCCCTTGAAAGGCGGATTAGCGAATACGAGATCAAAGCCTTCAATCGCCGCTCGCGGGAACCGATCCGTGAAGCCGCCACTCAATGTGTCCTGATAGTGGATGTCGGGATCATCGACTCCATGAAGCATCAGGTTCATGGCAGCGATACGCAACATGGTGGTATCGAAGTCGAAGCCGTGAAACATATTGCTGCGGATATGTTCCCGATCCTCCTCCAGCAGGTCTCCGGTATAGATCTTTTCTGTTTTGCCGGTTTCAGGATCGGTTTCCTCAATAATCGCCTCCGGCGAGGTATAGGTCCGTAGCAGATATTCCATGGCTCCGACCAGAAAGCCGCCGGTGCCGCAAGCCGGATCAGCAATCGTGTCGGTTGGCTTCGGCTGGAGTATGTCAGCCATCAGACGGATTATGTGCCGGGGCGTGCGAAACTGCCCGTTGATGCCTGCTGTGGTGAGTTTGCTGAGCAGGTACTCGTAGAGGTCGCCCTTGGTGTCGCCCTCAGTGAGAGGCAACTCGTGAATCATGTTAATCGCCTTGACCAGAAGGCTAGGCTTCTGGATCATGAGTTGCGCGTCTTTCATGAACTCCGCGAAGGCGGTTCCTCCCGCGATTGTCGATTTGAAGTGCGGGAAGACCTCATCGCGCATGAGCGGGATGATTTCTTCGGCTGGCTTATGTCGGATATTCTGCCAGCGCAGGCGCTGCTCGTCTTCCTTGAAACGCCGCCTGAAAGACTTGCCGGTACGTTTCTGTCGGTTCTCGTCCCGTGTCTCGTTCACATCGAGAAGCCGCGCATACATCAGGAAGGTGATCTGCTCGATCACTGTCAGCGGGTTGGTGATTCCACCCTGCCAGAATTCCGTCCAGAGCGCATCAATGCGATGCTTCAAGTCTCCAGTAATCATATATCAACGCCTTTCGGTTGTGTTTGTGTCATAGTGCCTTCCAGCAGGTGGTTCAAAGACCGAACCAGATCAAGCAGATCGTTCACTTCGGTTTCATTCTCGAATACGCCATCGAGGCCGTCCGCATCCACCAGAGTGAAGGGCGTATCATAGAGTCGCTCAACGGTGATGGGACCGTGGCGTGCAATATGATTCTGCAGCAGTGCCAGGAAGCGTGTTTGCTTGGCCGTCAGTGTCGGATGTGAGCGTGCGAAATTGCTGAACTTCTCCATCACCACGTTAGCATCCATACCGATGATCGCGCGAATTTCGGACTGAAGCTGGTCTGCCGTGCCGCTGAAAAATTCTTGCAGAATATCGCGGCTCGCGTTCGGGCTTTGAGTCAGGATTAGTGAGGCCAGTGCATTGAGGTCTGATTCTGAAACCGGCTCATCGGATTGTATCTTCCTGAGCGTTGGGTTGGTCTCGAAGTGTTTTTTCAGTTCCGCCTCGACAGTCTGCTGCCAAGCCTTCATGTCTACGGATTTCAGGTTCGTTGGTCGGTGGTTGTACCGGATTTTTGAAGTATCCTCGGTAATATCGACTCGCTTGGGCGGCAAGGATTGTCCATAGTCACGCTCGCGATGGTGCATGATCTCGCGTAGCGCAATACGCGCCTCTTCGAGTTTCAGCGCGGTAACGCTGTCCCAGAATTCATCCGATTTGACGCGCCCGATCATGCCCGCTTTCTCGCGCACCGGATTGAGGTGCATCTGCAATGCGGTCATGCGATCCATAAATTTAATCTTGAGATCAGATAATTGGCCGGAACCTCGCAACAGTGCGTTTTGCATCTGTGCGATCAGCAAGTCGAACGCATACGCATCGCCGTACCCCCT
This sequence comes from Arenicellales bacterium, assembly GCA_965116335.1. Classification (GTDB taxonomy): domain Bacteria; phylum Pseudomonadota; class Gammaproteobacteria; order Arenicellales; family Poriferihabitantaceae. The sequence continues at coordinate 2,008,752 of OZ220677.1, read as the reverse complement.
GATGTTTCGCCACTGCATGAGTGGCGCAATCTCTTGTCGAAGCCGGATTACTGTCGCTGGCGCGAAAGCTCTGAGGGTGCCGATTGCAGACAGTAAGCGCTTTTCCCGCCACTTCTCGCGAACGGCGATTGATTGCTCGGGCAATGCCTCAATATCAGCGCCGATGAGCGCAATTATCTTGTCGAACAGGTCGGGCTGGCTTTTTTGCAGGGCAGTCTCTGCCAGCGTCAGACGCTCCTCGAACACGGACTGAGTCAAAGACTTGTTGTGGACGGGTGCGGCGGGTTGGTAGCCCATCTCAAAGCGCTCAAAATTCCCCCAGTGGTCGAAGATGCGGAAAACCGTCTTTTTTTGTCCCGGACCGAACAAATCCAGGCAAAGCCGCGTGCCGCGTCCGATCATTTGCCAAAATTTGACCGGAGATTTTACTGGTTTAGCAAAAACAAGATTCAGGATTTCCGGGATGTCGATGCCGGTATCGAGCATATCGACTGAGATCGCGACCGTCAGGTCGTCGTTCGTCCCCTTGCCTTTGAAATCATCTATCAGTTGTTCAGCGCGTGGGCAATAGTTGTCGATCACCTGACAGAATTTACCGCCATATTGCGGGTACATTTCGTCAAACAGCTGGCACAGCAGGATGGCATGCTGATGGTTGCGCGCGAAGAAGATGCTCTTGCCGGGAAGCTGTCCGGTCGCATCGCGCAGCCCGTTTTCCATCAAGTTTCTCAGAATCGCGCGATTGGTGTCCTTGTTGTAGATGGCCTTGTCGACCTGGCGGGGTGAGAAGTCGTACTGTGCCGGGTCTTCTCCCTGTTCCTCAATTTGTTCAATCTGATCTCTGGTCAGGGTGTCCAGATTTATGCCTTCGCGCAGAAACTGTGTCGTATGTTCAAAGACTTCAAACGGCACCAGATAATCGTCATCAACCGCATCCTCGAGAGGATAATTGGCCGTTGGCAGTTGACCCTCGCAGCCAAAAAGCTCGAATGTGCTGCGCGTAACGAAGTCAACCGGCGTCGCTGTCAGGCCGATCTGGTGGCAGTCGAAGTATTTAAACATATCGCGGTATACATTGTAGATGCTGCGATGTGACTCATCGGCAATGATGAGATCGAAAAACCCCGAATCGAAAGACTGAAAAACTTTCTGCATTGCCGGATAGGTGGCCAGGAAGATTCGCTCGTTGGTATCGGATTTAATCCGCGAAGAAACGATACGTATCGGTTCACAGAGAAACTCACCAAAAGCATTCTTCGCCTGCTTTCGCAGTTCACGGCGGTCGCACAGGAACAGCACCCGTTTGACCCAGCCTGCACGTATCATGAGGTCGGTCAAGGCGATGGCAACACGGGTTTTCCCGGTGCCGGTTGCCAGTACGATCAATGCCTTGCGGCGCTTGTCCGTAAAACGCTCGGTAACCCGCTTGATGGCTTCGATCTGGTAGAGACGATCAACAATTTCTTTGTTGATTTCGAGGGTGTCGAGCGGCTTGCGTGCTGTGCGCTGGTAGTTGAGATGCTGGAGGCTATCCCTGGAATAGAAGCCGTAGAGTTTGCGTGGCGGTAAATCCTGTGCATCATCCCATATCCATATCTCGAACCCGTTTGTGTAGAAGATCACCGGACGGTGTTTATACTCAGCCTCCAGGCCATCGGCATAAATTTTGGCTTGCGCCCGGCCACGGTTCGCGTCAACCGAGGTCTTTTTCGCCTCGATGACGGCCAGCGGGTTGCCGTTGTCGTCCCACAGGACGTAGTCCGCATAACCGATGCCGGATTTTGTAGGCTGATTCTGAACCTTGATCTCCTTGCCAACCTCGGCAGTGCTGTTTCCACCAGCGTCAACGTCCCAGTGAGCGCTTGCCAACTGGCTGTCGATGAGTCGTGTGCGTGTGGTTGCCTCATCAAACCCAAGCTCGGTGGCGGCTGTGTCTGCCTTCGTTTTCAGGTCTTTCAGGTCACTTGTTTCTCCCTCGGCTTCGGTGTCCTGTTGTCGCGCCCCTTCAAGCTCACTCAGAAGGGATTCCATCTGCGCTTCCTGGGCAGCGATTTTCTCAAGAAACCTGCGCCGTTCATGCTTTTGTTTTGCGTGTGGTGGATGGGGTTGGATGAAGGCGGCTATCTCTCTGGCTTCGCTGTTCCCGAAGCGTACAGATAACCAGCGTGAGAGGTCGTGGGCTTCTTTCAGGAGCCATAGAGCACTTTGGGATGTGGTTCGCTCTCCGTGTGCAGCCTTGTTACCGTGAATACGCAACGCATGGAGCTTGTCGAGCACAACCTTCGGCGTGACCGCGGAGAAGTCTGAATCTTGTAGTAAGTCAATCAGAGTGGAGTGGTCAGGTTGCGACAGGCGCAGGGCACAATAAATGTGTTTGGTCAGGACTTCTGAAAAGAGCCTCAGTTTAACCAGAGCACTCGCCGGGTCAGTGTGCGCGTAGGCTTCAGCGAAGCCGCCCAACTCAGCGAGCGCAGGCCATTCGTTACGCAGGATTTCAAAATTTTCCGACTTCATGACATGGCTTCTGTCAGGGCACCATCAAAGTCGGCTTGATTCGCGATGATTACCGGGGTTTCATTCGCCCGATCCACACGATCGGCGATATCCAGACGCAGGCGCTTCTGGAAGTAATAGAGAAGCGCCTTTCGTACTGGCACTGCTACCTCGCCATCCATCATTCCGTAGTCTTGCGCGATAATAGCCTGCTGTGCTTTGCCGAGTACAGGATTGGGAATCAGAATCACCTGAAAAACCTCGTGCCACAGCCGATCGGCTTCCGGTTTAGCGGCTGGTTTGTCCTGGCCCTGCACTTGCAGGCACCGTGACAGGATAAAGTCCTTGAACTTGCAATCAACGTGACACCAGGCGCGGGCGTGCCAGCGCAGGCCGTCGTCGGCGAGAGCGTGCGGGGTGATCCAGCGCCATTGTGGCGCGGGGCGATGCCTGTTCATGGACTGGTATTCAATTTTAATTGAGCGCTGGTTGCGTATCGCGATTAAAATGGGGCGAAGTACCTCGACTTTTACATGTCGGCATGGAATCGGTAAAGAAGAAGTGCCAGCCTGCAATCGGGACAGGTAAGTATCGGCGCGAGGTTCCAGAAAGACAGGCTTATAGCCGGGAGCCGCGAGATAGCGCTTCGCGCTTTTGTCATATACCATGTTATCCGGTGCCCTATCGGTATAGAGCGCAAAGTCCTTGGATGCCTGGGGCATGGAAACGCCAAACTGGTCTGCAATATCCGCACGATTGATACTCCCCTCCCAGAAGAGCCGGAACTCAATAAACTCCAATCGTTTCTCTACGCCCCAACGCATTTTGTAGCTTTATTCCCTCTGGATTTTCAGTATGAATATGGTTATAAAAACAATACGGGTAAAGTTTATATAATGATAAATCCAGAGTCAAGCCCTCTTTTGCCATCCGGTTATTTATGACGTTTTTCGCGGATGCCGAGCCAGCCATGTACAACCAGGGTGATCAATACGACCGCGCCACCTGCCAGAGTCAGATTGCCGGGATGTTCGTTGAGCGCGAACCAGACCCAGAGTGGTCCGAAGATGGATTCGAGCAGCATCATCAGGCTGACTTCGGGCGCGCTGATATATCGGGGGCCGATAAACATCAGGCTGGCCGCTACTGGCAGCATTACGAAGCCCATCAGAAACAGGTATTTCAAATCACTGGCGGAGGTCTGCGCCGGGGATACGAAAGGGAACAGAACCAGGGCGGATAAAAAACCGCCGAATACGAATGAGGGTAGCAGATCACGGCTCCGGTTCTTTGAAACCACGGTGAAGCTGGTCGCCAGAGTGAGCGCGGCAAACAGTCCTGCGACATTGCCCAGCCATGCGTTCGGCATGATGCTTTTGCCGGAGCAAATGATAGCGATTCCTGCCGCGGCGACGAATATCGCGATCCAGGTGCGGCGCATTACCTGTTCCTTGAATATCCACCACGATATCAGCGCCGCGAACAGGGGCGTGGTACTGATAATGAACAGGGTATTGGCCACCGCGGTATGGGTTATCGAGTAAATGAAACTGAGGTTGCCAACGAAATACAGTACCGCGAGACAGACTCCCGGCCAGCCGATGCCAAACAGCGCCGCAATTATCCGGGTTCGATAGTGCACCGCCAGCGCCAGCAACATACCGAAACCGTAAAATAATCCCCGGAAGAACGTAATCGTCAGCGCATCGGCACTAATCAACCGATTCAGCAATCCGTCGGGACTAATCATGATCACTCCCAGGGCAGTGATGATGATTCCCTTGCTATGCGTTGACAGGGAGCGGAACACAGGCGGCCCTTAGTGCCGGATCACGGATGCGAGCGTGCGGTCGAGTACGCTTCGCAGTCCGGGGTCGGGTATTTTCTCCAGAGTCAGACTGTGGCACTGGTTGAATGTCATGAATTCGGTCAATGCGCTGGCGAAACCCGTATGGAAAGCGTCCATCCGGTTGATACGGCGCTCCAGCGCGATATTCCTGATGATCAGGGCACTCGATGACCGGTCCGCCTTGCAGTCCATACGCGCCACCAGATCACCATCCCACAACACAGGCAAGCAAAAATAGCCGTATTTCCGTTTTGCTTTCGGGACGTAACATTCGATGGAATAGTCATAGTCGAACAGGGTGTTTATTCTCTTTCTCTGGATCACCAGATTATCGAACGGAGATAAAATTCGCACTCTGGATCTGGGTAGAGGTTTGTTGAGAAGAGCGGGATAATCCGGCAAGGCAAACAGAGCAGGCTCTGATTTTTTGCCGGTGATGTGCACCGGTACGACCTCGCCATTCTCGGCCAGATTCATGAGTGCAGTCTGGATGGCTGGTTTCAGGCCGTCCCGGAGCCAGGCTATTTCTGATGCGCTGCCATAACCATGGGCTTTCAGATAGCGTAGTATCAGGTGACGCAGGTATTCATCGTGAGTCGGCATTTCAATATCAACCTGGTCGGGCAATACCCGTTCTGCAAGGTCATATACCTTCTGGAAGCCTTCCCGCCGAACCACCATCAGCCGACCTTCCATAAACAGTCGCTCCAGCGCCATTTTGGCGGGCTTGTGCTGCCACATTGACAGTCGTTTGTAGCCGGGATTCTGAAAATCTCTTGACTGCAAGGGGCCTTCCTGAGTAATCCGATCCAGTATCTGGCGCTTTACTCGGGGATCACAGTCGTACCACCAGCGTTTACCGTTGGCGAACTCGCGCTTTGCCGGCAGGGTGAATCGGTAATCGCTGATCGGCAGAAAAGCGGCTGCGTGAGACCAGTATTCAAAGATTCTGCCTTGTCGCATCAATTGATCAAGATGCTCCAGCCGATAGCGCGGATTGCGTACCCACAGCGTGTGATGATGGGCTCGTTGTATGACGGAAATAGTGTCGATCTGGACATAACCGAGGTGCTCTATGGCATCCAGGGTGGCACTCATCGCCTGGCCTCTCCGGTTGGTGGTTAATACCTTTTGGGAGTGAAGCGCCAGTTTCCTGGCATCCTGAATGGACAAGGGGCGAGTCATGCCTTCAAATTTCATGCTGATTGCCCTGCATCGTGAATGACACCGGATTGTTCACTGTGGTTGGCTGGCAGGCGATTATACCTGTTGCGTTGTACCCGTTGCATATCTGTGTCCGGTTGCCGGTTATGCTAGAATGAAATGACTGGCTTCAGCGGATGCAGGTCGGTCATATAACAGGAAAACGTGGGGGACACGGTTGGCTGCAAGTGAGAGTCCGCAGGGGTTGGCATTCCCCTGCTTCATCGACGTAAAGATATTTCTGTCTGCCCGGGAGAACAATCTCGAGCTGGTGCGCGATGTGCTGCTGCAATCCATCTTGCCGGATGACCTGGAGAGTATCCATCAAAAGCAAAGCAAACACGGGAAATATCATTCCTTCAGTTGCCGGATCCGGGCCTCAGGTCGGCAGCAGATGGATCAACTGTATCGCTATCTTTCCTCGCATCCTGAGGTGCTGATGGTGATTTGATCCGGGTCGGTATTCGATAATTTAGCTGAAATGAGTCCGGTTATCCGACATAGAGGGGTGTGTGATTACCAGGAAATCTGGCGGGAAATGGTTGAATTTACCCGTACCCGGGAGGCTGGGAGCCGGGATCAAATCTGGTTTTTGCAGCACCATCCGGTGTATACTCAGGGGGTTCGCTGTCATGATCTGCCGTCTCCGGCGGGTCGCCATATCCCGGTTGTGCATACCGATCGGGGTGGGCTGATGACCTGGCATGGACCGGGGCAGCTGATCATCTATCTGTTGCTGGGCGTGCGCAAGATGAATGTCGGCCCGAGAGCACTGGTCAGTGCTCTGGAGCAGGTAACTATTGACTTTCTGGATGGCTGGGGCGTACCGGGAATGCGTCAGGCCGGTGCTCCCGGCGTGTATGTAGGAGGCAGGAAAATTGCGGCCCTGGGACTTCGGTTCTCACGAGGATACTGTTATCACGGCCTCAGCATCAACATTGATGCCGACCTGACTCCGTACAACTGGATCACCCCATGTGGCATTGAGAATCTGTGCGTGACCCGATTGTCCGATCATGTCGGCGACGCAGACTATGCACAAGCTGTTTCCCGGTTTGAGAAATTGCTGCTGGCCTGGCTGGAATCGGATACCGAAACCAGTCCATCCACCGCCCAGGCTCCGGCCTGATTGACAATGACCGGATTGATGTCAATTTCCGATATAACTTCCCGCAGGGCGTAAGCCAGACCGGACAAGCGGACAATCGTCTCGATCAGGGCGCGTCGGTCGCCGCGTGGGTTGCCGCGCATGCCGTCGATTAGCCTCGCTATTTTCAGGGAGGCGATCATCTGTTCCGCCCTGGCCGGAGTCACCGGCGCAAGCGCAATCTGAGAGTCCGAGATCAACTCGATCAGAACCCCTCCGGCTGCAACCATGATGAATGGGCCGAACTGGGGGTCGTTGACCATTCCCAGCCCGACCTCGGTTCCCGGCGCCGCCATTTCGGATACCAGTACCTGGTTACCGAGACGTTTTGACAGGGTTGCGTATGCCCGCTCCAACTCCTGTGTGTCGGTGATATGGGGGATCACACCGCCTTGATCACTCTTGTGTGTGACTCCGCTTGCGGCCGTTTTCAGGGCCAGCGGAAAGCTGAGTTCTGCTGCCGCCTGCAGCACTTCGCCCCGGTTTTGTGCGCTGCGACACCGCGGCGTACTGATGTCGAAATCAGCAAATAACTGCATGGCCTGCCACTCACTCAGAGTGGTCCCGGACTGTGGGGTCAGGATTTTTTTCCATTTATTCACTTTCCCGGTATCGGGAAGCAGGGCCGGAGTCTGTGGGCACCAGTCTTTTCGCCGGTTGCGGTAGGTCAGCAGGTGCCTGACCGCCAGCAGCGACGGCCGGGTGCCGTCCAGCAAGGGAATCCCCACCTCACTGGCTCTGGCACACAGGTCCGGGTTGTCAATATCGGTGTGGCAGTTCGCCATCGCGACCGGTTTGTCGGTTTCCCCGGCCACCCGGATCATCAGTCGATAAAATGCCTCGGACAGGTAGTAGTGATCGCGAAAATTGGAGAAGAACAGGCCCACACTGACGGCTGGGTCGCGCATCATGGCGGACATGCACCGATAGAAGCGGTTCTCGAAATCATGATTTGAGCCCCAGGCATCCAGTGGATTATCGGCGGTAAGCCCCGGTTCCAGGTTCTCCCGGAGTGCTGCTTTGGTGTTTTCACTTATCGGAGCAAACCGGATTCCAAGATCACAGGCAATATCCGCCACCAGTTCCATCAATCCGCCCGATTCCTGAATTGTAGCCAACTCACCAGCGCCAGCCCGGCGACCGGATTGAAACATCATCAGCGTGGCCCCCATTTCATTGAAGTCGCTGACTTCGATCACATTGTAACGATCAAATACGGCTTCATAAGCGGCATGATTGCCAGCGATGGCGCCGGTATGCGTTTTTGCCATGCGGGCGCCAAGAGGCGATTTACCGACTTTCATCACAACCACCGGGATGTCCAGTTGCATGGCTCGTTCCAGCGCGTTGGTAAACGCCTTCGGTTCACGCACGGTTTCCAGAAACAGGGCAATCACCCGGGTGTCGGGACGCGATAACGACCAATCCATATAGTCGGCCACGGTGGTCACCAGTTCGTTGCCACAGGAAACACAAAGATTGAATTTCAGGCGACAGCCATTGTGCGCCAGCACGGCAAAAGCGGAGCCCGATTGAGCGATAAAACTGATGCCACCAGTCAAATCGTGGTAGCGGTCCCTGTTCATCGGGAAGAGCCCCGCATAGAGGGCATCGGAGAGGTTGTAAAAGCCCATGCCATTGCCTCCGCAAATGGCAATTCCGGCCTGCTTCGCCAGATTTGAAATCCTGGTGCGTAACGGGGGGTCGGTATCATTTTCCAGGATACAGCTGGAGTAAATTGTCACCGCCCGAACTCCGTGCCGGATAGCGTCTCGCAGGGCCTGTTCCAGTCTTTCGTTGGAGACGGCGAGCGCAGCGTGTTCCACCGTTTCGGGCAACGAGTCGAGGTCCGGATAGCAACGGACGCCAAACAATGACTCATATCCCGGATTGATCGGGTAAACCGCTCCGCGCCAGGCGGAGTTAATCACCATATCCGCGAGCACCCGGCCGGGGCTGTCCGGTCGGCCGGACGCGCCTACCAGCGCTATCGACCCGGGCCGTAATAGTGGATCCAGGCGGTGAGCCATTATGATTTCAGTCTCTCTTCTCTCCAGGCGAGCGCCGCCTTTAACCCTTCGCTACGCAGGATGCGGTTGAATTCCATCCGAAACTCACTCAACCGGCTATGGATACGGGGTCTCCGGTACGGATCACGCCGGTGGTTTCGGGAACCAGGTTGATACCGAAGTAAACTTCACCGTCATCCCGTTGGCGGTAGCTCGACAGGGTATGGATCGGCTCCGGCCCCGACAATACGCCGGTCTGTTGGTTCACGGTCGGTACGGAACAGCGAGCGCAGGACTGTGTCACCCGCAAGCGAACATCACCGACGGTGATCTTGCTCCAGTTGTCTTCAGCCAGCGGCTCACATCCACTGACCACCATGTTGGGCCGGAAGCGATCCATTCCGACCGGATTTTCCAACCGCGCGTTGAGGTCGTCCAGTGAACCCTGGGAGAGCAGTAGCAGGGGAAATGCGTCTGCGAACCGGGTATGTTCTCCGACCTTCGACACTTCCGGGTCGCATTGCCTGATTTCATCGTCCGGGAACGAGACCAGCCGGCAATCAATGCCGAGCGCCTGACTTAGCCACTCACTGGTCTCGGCGTCGTGTTCCAACGCCTGTACCGGGTCTCCCCATATCTGTGTGTTCATTTTTTTGCCGTTGTCCTTTTCAACCGGAGCGACGACGTGCGGCTCCATGCCGAATGAAGACAGCGTCAGCCTGCCATGATCGAGCCTGGTTTCGACCAGCGCCATTTGCGGGTAAATACGTTGCGTCATGAACGCGCCATCGGGCCGGGTCACCATCCATTGACGGTCATACTCGAATCCGGCTTCATTCAGTTGCGCCGAATCAAGTGAAATTCCGGCCAGGGATTTGACCGGATAAACATGAATTTCTGATAGGTGCATGATTGCGGGAACGCGAAGCTGCCTTATAATTTACGGTGTGAATGCCAACACCACTACAAGCGCGATATTGTCGCAATTAATCGCCGTCGATACTACCGGAAACCCACGCCAATGACGATCTGGCTTGGGCTGGGCTCCAACCTCGGTAATCGCCGGGAAAATCTCGAAAAGGCGATTGCTCACCTGCAATCCCGCGGGTTTGAATTATCGAAAACCTCGGTGCTGGTGGAAACCCCGGCATGGTTGCCGGATCATGCCGAGCCGTCGTGGAACAAGCCTTATCTGAACTGTGTCATATCGGGTCAGGCCGACTGGAGTCCCGCACAGGGCTTGAACACGGTCAAGGAAATCGAGCGTCAACTGGGTCGGCAGCCTGCCAGGCGCTGGGCGCCGCGTCCGATTGATATTGACATCCTGCTGTGGCACGACCTGACCCTGCAAACCCCGGAGTTGACCATCCCCCATTACGGCATGTCCGAGCGCCCCTTCGTACTCACCCCGCTCATGCACCTGCAACCGGATTTAGTCATACCGGGCCAGCGCGAGACGGTTTTCGAGCTGTGCCGGAAGGTTCGGCCAGTGCCGTACTGGATGGGGATTCTGAACATCACCCCGGATTCATTTTCCGATGGCGGGAAATGGGACGACGACGAGGCGCTGGACAGGCAGATTGCGGGTTTTCTCGAACACCCTATCCAGATTATTGACATCGGCGCCGAGTCCACCCGACCCGGCGCAGTCCCGGTATCTGCGGACGAAGAATGGCGGCGACTGGAGCCGGTATTGACAGCGCTTGACCGGAGATTGTGCGATTCGCAGATTCGACCGGTCATTTCCGTCGACAGCCGACACTGGCAGACTCTGGAAAAGGCGATGGATCACGGAGCGCAAATCATCAACGATGTGACCGGCCTGCAAGACCCCGACATCCTGGCCCTGGTCAAACAAAGCCAGTGTCAGGTGGTAGCGATGCACAGTGTCACTATTCCCGCCGACCCTGCCATAACGCTGCCCGCCGGACAAAGCGCAGTCCGACATTTACAGGACTGGCTGGACCGTAGAATGGATCAGTGGCTGGATGCGGGGGTTGATTTAAACCGGGTGATATTCGATCCGGGAATCGGGTTCGGTAAAAATGCCTTCCAGTCCATCGAATTGTTGCGGGACTGCATAAGTTTCAAACAGGCCGGACTGCGCCTGCTGGTCGGCCATTCGCGCAAATCGTTTATCGGTGGCTTTTCTGAGCAGCCTTTTGCCAACCGTGACCCCGAAACTCTGGGGATTTCCCTGGCGCTCTGTCGAAAGGGAGTCGATATCATCCGTGTCCACGACCCCGTCCTCCATGTCCGCGCATGGCGTGCCTGGTCTCATGTCCCGGCGTGACGAGCCGGGTGGCAGCCACCACCGGCACGAACTGTGGCCCGGCGCGCCCCCAACGCCGCACCGAAAAATCTGGTTGACGATGGTAGTCATCAAGTCCATTGCAGGGAAGTGTATAATGGCAGTATAGTGCAATCCAGAGTATAAGCAAATGAGCAATCAAGGTTTAAAGCATCTATTTACACCAGGAGATGGTGGAGTGCCGCCTTACCTCGCCGGTCGCCAGCGAGAACAAGAATATTTCCAGGATTGCGTTGAAAAGTTGATAGCCAGAGAGCGAATCAATCAAAACATGATTGTTTACGGGCCTCGAGGGAACGGCAAGACCACACTGCTCACCTACCTGCAAAATGAGACTCTCCAGAAAGAAGGTTCAAAGCTGGATATTCTGTGGGAAACCCCGGATGAGATGAGAACCCTGGCCGAGTTGTCTGATTGTTTGATAGCGGGCAAACCAAAAATACGGGACTGGTTCAAATCTGTTGCGGTCTCTGTGAGCGCCGGGCTTGTGTCTGGCAAAACCGAAATTGGAAATCCTCACCGAGAGCCTACGATCAGGAAACTGTTACAGGAAAGGTGCCAGAAAAAACCATTGGTGCTGGTCATTGATGAAGCGCATACGCTGCAACCTGAGATCGGGAAAACCTTGCTCAATATCAGCCAGATCGTACGAAAGGAAGGTAGCCCGTTCTTGCTGATCCTCGCGGGAACACCGAATCTGGAAGTCACATTGAGAAAGGCAGACGCCTCCTTCTGGGACCGCAGCCGGATATTTCCATTAGACAGACTTTCTCACGAAGAGGCCCGGCAGGCAATTGCAGTACCGTTGGAAAAAGCTGGGATGTTCTTTGCGCCAGGCACGGTGGCAGAAATCGCCGAACGTGCTCACTGCTATCCCTTTTTCCTGCAAATCTGGGGAGATTGTCTGGCTCGAATGCTGGATCAAACCGGCGAGACGGAAATCACTATGAATACAATCAAGGAAGTGGAAACAGAGGCAATAGCCAGCTACGATAAAATGTATCGAATCCGGCGCAATGAGATAAAAAAATTGAGACTGTTGCCAGTAGCTGAGAGCATTGCTGATGCTTTTCTCCAGTCTGGGTCACCGACTTTGCATGAAAGCACGTTGGAGGAATCCATAAAAAAAGGCATGGCGAACGACAATGAGCCGGTTACGAATGAGCGTGTTATGGAAAAAGCCGAACAACTTTCTCACCTGGGTTATATCTGGCAACTCGAAGGGTCTGATTATGAACCCGGTATCCCGAGCCTGATGTCCTATGTACGAAAATACTCGTGAACGAATTTCAGTCACATCGGGGACAGGGGGTGAGCGCAATACTGTTCAGGTGGTTATAAGGATCCAACTAATTTATCTCGGATATTGCGTCCATAGATGCCTTGTGGGGAAGTTCTGATATAAAGAAGCTCTCGAAGCACGCGGCATTGCAAGACTCCAATGCTTGAGGATTACCGCTTTCACACATTTCGGAAATTTTAGGGATTCAAAATGTACAACTTAATCATGGTCGCACAAGATGGAGTTTGGAAAAGCTCACCAACCACTTTTTCTCGGTCGCGTATCTTTGAGTATACATCGGACCCTCTAAAAAGGCGCTTCAATCGACTGAAGGGCCCTGAACTGAAAGAAATGTTAAGTTTGCCATGTCTTTTTTCCTACGAACGGGGTGTCCCTTCCAGCTCATACATCGGTCGGATCACTAATTTCCGTAAGAGGGACATGGAAGTTCGCATTGATTTCGAATTGGATTCGGCTTTACCGGCAATAAGCCCCGATCACTTACAACGGTTGGAGTGGGAATTAGATATAGCTGAATGGGAGTTTAACCGCACTCACTGGGCGATCAAGGATGTCGACCTCCTCCAGGAATTAGTCGGTGCAAGACTGGTGACGGAAGAACAACGGGCGGTAAGCTTTTTTCCACATAACTATGAGCAGAACATTGACAGAAACTATACAGTTCGACCATCTGCTTTTCGTATTCCAGCGACTGGAATTGAAGATGATCTGATCTCGGTTATGCGGCCATTTGATCCTGCTTTCGAAGATGTGCAAGTCGCGCTGAACGAGACTTGTAATGCACTGGAACTTAGATGCTTCGATGTCAAACAAGTTTGGGACGAACCAGAAATCATTCAGGATGTTTTTTCTCTTATTTATCGGTCCCGGGCCGTTATCTGTGATTTCAGCAATAAAAACCCTAACGTGTTTTACGAGGCGGGTATAGCTCATACTCTTGGGAGAGAAGTGATCCCTATCGTGCAGAATCCCGAAGACATTCCATTTGATTTGCGGCATCATCGTCATATCCAATATTTACCAAACAATGAGGGGCTTGAGAGTTTAAAAAGACAGGTGACCAGTCGAATTAAAACCCTCCTCTCTCATGATCTCGGTGAATGACAGGCTGGAAGGTTTGGCATTGCTCCCTCATAAGCCTATATTTCTTCCAGCAGTTCCTTCCAACGTCTCCGGTTAATCGGTTGTGTATTGTATGTGTCCAGTTGTTTCCCCACATTCTCCAGAAAGTCTTTTCTCCCATCCTCGCCGGTCAGCGAAAGTCCGACCCGGATGAGATCGAATATCGAATGACGATACAGATTTGTACCCGATGCCCAAGTTTTGTTGATTAATTCGTGTACTTCCTGATGATCTGATGGGTCTATTCCGGGGGAGCTAAACAATAGTTCCTGTAACGAGGCCTTTCTGGCTTTTTCTACAGTGCTTCTATAATCCATAAGAGTAAGGTTTCTTTCCTTGACCTCAATGGCCAGTTTTAACTCGCCATCCATCCCGATACACTCAATATCAGCCACTGACCCGGTGGACTGATCAGAAGCGTTTATTGCGTGGCGGTTCACCTTTTCGTAAATTTTGAAATACTTGCCGAAGGTCTGAAACAGGGCAGCAGCCACTGCAAGGCCCCGGTCACCGCCACTGGCTTCTAACAGAAATGAACCAATGAGGTTTGAAGTTTGTTCCATGCTGATTCTTTTCGGCACAAAGTACTCAAAAGAAAGCTCAGAGAATTTCCTATAGATGCTTCTCAGGGTATACAGTACGCATAAGCGCGTGTATTCCTCTGATGCCTGCGACTCAACATTATGCAAAAATTGATACAGCAACCTCCATTCATCCTGTCCTTTCACATTCACAGGATTTTCTTCAAGGTGGGGTTTCCTTAGTGGTTTGCTTACATACGGGTCGGTACTCATGCCGAGCACATACTGGTTTTCGGCATTCCAGGGCACGATGACCTTTTTCGCAAAACTCCTCGGGTCCCAATGAGAATTTGATTCACCCCCGCCCTTTTGCAAACATAGACAGTTCAAATGTGGCGCCGCGAGCTTCCCTGACAACTGGGTCAACAAGCAGAACCGGATGGATACGAAGCGACTGTTAATAAATTGATCAATCTCCTGATTGATTTCGCTGTTTGTTTCACGATGAACAATCTTCCACAATTCATCCAGTCGTTTGCGCGCGGATTCAAGCATCCGGGAAGATACTCGTTTGAATCTCCGGCCTTTCAGGATTGAAGTTTATCCATAACGACTCCTGTCTTCCGCTTTTCGATGAATTACATAATTTAACCGGCGCATCAATCCGTTTCCATCCGTCAAACAGTTTGTCATAAAGCGGGGTCCTGTAACCGGAGATGACCGCTTTGCCCCGAATGGCGCGGAGCATATCAGCGAGATCAATGTGTTCATCGTCGGTCATTTCGCGTCCATAAGCCCTGGTATCGTTGCGGCTGTCGTGGACATAGGGAGGGTCCAGATAAAACAACGTATTTTCGGTATCATATCGTTCAATAACTTCCAGGGCCGGAGCGTTTTCAATTTGCACTCTCTGTAGTCTCTGCACAATCTCCGACAGACCATCAATACCTCCTAACCAGCGGGAGACGGCTCCAGCCATGCCCGCGCGTGAAGTCAGGACGCAGTGCGCCCATCGTCCTTCAGTACTCGTTTGAGCCAGGCCGGTGCGTGTCTGTCTGGCTCTTACATAGAATCTTCTGGCTCTTTCCAGTTTGGTCAGGCCCACTTCAGGGCGACAAGCCTTCATCAGTTCTTCACGTGAAAATGGTGTAAGGCTGATCGCCTTGGTGAGCTTTGCCTCCTGATTTCTCAACGTCTCGAAAAAATTAACCAGTTCGGAGTCAATATCGTTGTATGTCTCAATCTGGCTCGGTTTTCTGTTCAGCAAAATCGCTGCCGACCCGCCAAACACATCACAGAAATGAACAGAGTCTTCCGGCAAATTAGGCAATATGAAATCAAGATGAGAGTATTTTCCGCCATACCATCCGAATGCGATCATTTTTTTACGCCGTTGTCGTGCGTTCTTGACAACTCTTCGGTTATTGATGGCTGTTTGCATGGGGGTTTTTCTGGGCGGATGTGAAGAGGATAAACCACTTCCTGTTAGCTGGCAACGATTGTCGTGTCCCGAATAAAAAAATCAAAGTTGTATTTCCGATGTTGTTTCTGGATCATTTCTGGTTGGGTCAGGTATCACCAAAGAGATGTTGCCAGCCTTTCAGCCAATACTTCCATACCCGTGAGGACTAACGGGCAACACGGGTAAACTGGACTGTTCTTGCCCGAACTGCCACATCGGACGTTTCCCATCCAGCATCCAGCCAACCGTCTACGGCATGTTTGTGTGTCCTGTCGTTTGCCCACCATGCAGACTCATATATAAATGCGCTTTCCGGTAGTTTATCCCCGATAATTCTCTCAACCTCGGCAGGAGTGAGTGTTACAGAGTTCGTGTCCAATTTCGAAAGGTATTTCGCAAGAGGAGTGTATTTATTCATTGAGATGGATTCACTTGTGGAAAACTTGGGTTGCTGATATTACTTCATGAGTCTTCGTCTTTACAATTTAATGTGTCCCGGCTCGACAATGTGAGATTGCTGATGCTTTTCTCCAGTCTGGTTCACCGACTCTGCATGAAGGCACGCTGGAGGAAGCCATAAAAAAAGCAGGGGCCGCTCTACGAGTGGCCCCTGAGCCGAAAGCACGCTGACGGCGGGTATCTGGTTTCAATTTTACTCCCTATTGGAATGTTATACAACTCTCAGAGTTGTCCAATGGAAGATGAGCCTGAAGGATGATCTGTATTTCCATCGGGAGATGAGCCTTTCGGCGTTGATTTTGGGATCATCGGAGGATGATCGTGAAATTACACAGCCAGCGTTTACAGACGGTGGAGGAGATTCGTTCCTTTCTGGACGGAGCCACCACTTTTGATTTTGAACCCCAATCCCGCAAACAAACCTACCGATGGCTCTGTGACAGCTTGCGGCAGGTACGGTATTCCTTGCTCAACAAGACCGACCGGGGGATCGTCAAGACCTATCTGGAAAAGGTCAGTGGCTTGTCCCGCGCACAGGTCACCCGGTTGATCCGACAGTATCGCGACAGTGGATGTATCCAGGATCGTCGGGGAAGACCCGCTAACGCTTTCTCCCAGCGCTATACGTCAGCAGATGTCGCTTTGTTGGTTCAAACCGATACCCTGCACGGCAACCTGTCCGGACCCGCTACCCGAAAACTGTGCGAACGCGCCTTTCTGGTATTCGGCGATACCCGATACGCGCGACTGGCTACAATCTCCAACGGCCACCTCTATAACCTGCGACACTCGGATGCCTACCAGCGCAAACGACGACACTTCCAGAAAACCCGACCTACTCCAGCAAAAATCGGAGTCAGACGAATACCCAGACCCAATGGCCGACCCGGCTTCTTGCGCGTCGATACCGTACATCAGGGCGACCAGGACGGCATCAAGGGGTTATATCACATCAATGCCGTCGATGAAGTCACCCAGATGCAAGCCATCGTCAGTGTACAGAGAATCTCCGAAAGTTATCTCATCCCAGCCCTGCATGAATTACTCCAAGCCTTCCCCTTCACTCTCCTGGGATTCCATTCCGATAACGGTTCAGAGTATATCAATCACACAGTCGCCAAACTATTGCAAAAACTCCATATCGAACAAACCAAATCACGACCCAGACAGAGTAATGACAATGCGCTGGTCGAAGGCAAAAATGGTTCCGTCATACGTAAGCATTTGGGATACGAACACATCTCACAGCACTTCGCTCAACCCGTCAATGACTTCCTGGTTCATGTGCTCACTCCCTACCTCAACTACCACAGACCCTGCCTGTTCGCAAAGGAAGAAATCAACCAAAAAGGAAAACGAATCCGTAAATACCCGCACTCACTCATTCAGACTCCTTACGAAAAACTCCGATCCTTACCCAATGCACAACAATATCTCAAACCAGGAGTAACCTTCAAAAAACTGGATGACTTCGCACATCAATACAGCGATAATGAAGCCGCAAAAAGACTCAACGAAGCACGCAATACACTATTCCAATCTTTTAACAATTCCCAAAATTACGCCGCCTGAAAAACTCTCTCAATGTCTAGAAATATAATCACAATAGACAACACGCTCAGGCTCATCTCTGGATTGGAAAACGCTCTCTCTTACCACCCTCTGTAGCGAGCAAATGAGTTGTCCGGTTGAGTAGCACATAAACTGTCCGGTTTTGACACACAATGAAAGAGGTGTTTGATGATCCGGGCGCAGTGGTTACAGGAGACCAGACAGATGAGATTTGAAGAAGCGTATGAAGGGTGGAACAAGAGTCGATTGACGCAGGAAGAAGCGGCGAATTTGTTGGGGGTGTGTAGTCGCACATTCCGTCGTTATGTAGATCGTTACGAGGAGGAAGGACTGGACGGGTTGCTGGACAAGCGTATGTGCGAAGTGTCGCATCGTCGTGCGCCGGTAGACGAAGTGATGAGGTTGGTGGATCGTTATCGAGCTCATCACCGGGGATGGAACGTTCGTCATTTTCATTCCTGGTATCGGCGGGATGGAGGGCAGAGGAGCTATACGTGGGTGAAGAACCAGTTGCAGGGAGCGGGTGTGGTGAAGCGGTACGCGAAGCGCGGGGCGCACCGCAAGAGACGGGAGGCGGCGCCGTGGCCGGGGATGATGTTGCATCAGGACGGCAGTACGCATGAATGGGTGGTGGGTCAGCGTTGGGATTTGATTGTGACGATGGACGACGCGACCAATGAGCATTACTCGATGTTTTTCTGTGAAGAAGAAGGCACTCGCAGCAGTTTCCGGGGGGTGCGCGAAGTGATTGAGTCGAAGGGACTATTCTGTTCGCTGTACACGGATCGGGGCAGTCATTACTGGCATACGCCGGAGGCGGGAGGCAAAGTGGGCAAGAAGAATCCGACTCAATTTGGGCGTGCCATGAAGCAGTTGGGCATTGAGATGATCCCGGCTTACTCGCCGCAGGCGCGGGGGCGCTGTGAGCGGGTCTTTAGAACCCACCAGGATCGTCTGGTGAAGGAACTGGCCAGTGCAGGCATCACCGACATGGACACGGCCAACCGCTATCTCCAAAAGGAGTACCTGCCGGCTTACAATGCCCAGTTCAGCAAACCGGCGAGAGAGGCAGGTAGCGCCTTTGTCGCTTGCCGCGACCTGTCGGTACTTTCTGATATTCTGTGTGAGCGCCATGAGCGAATGGTGGGTGCAGACAACTGTGTGCGCTATCGGCGCAAGGTGTTACAGATACCGGCAGACCGGCATCGTTGCCATTACGTCAAAGCCCGCGTCCAGGTGCTGGATTATCTGGATCAGGGTCTGGCGGTTCATCACGGTCCCAGAGAACTGGCTCGATACGATGCCAGGGGGCGATTACTATGAATTTGCATCCGAACAGCCGCGTCCGGTCCGCCGCGCACGTTCGGTTTGATTCTTGCTCCGGGTTAACCCGGAGCAAGAATCAAGGTATCATAAAAGCGGACAATTCATTTGCTATAAAACCGGACAAGTCTATTTGCTCTTAACACTCTCTTACCACCCTCTGTGTAGCGAGCAAATAGAAATACCCGGCTCTGTCACAAATGAACGCTCCACGGGTGAAGGGCAGAGCCGAAAATGGTCTGCCGATTACCGGGCAGCCTTGAAAGCGTCCACGATGGCCTGGCCTTCGGCACCTGCGGCTTTTAGCCATTCGGTGGCGATGGTCTGGCCGATGGCTTGCAGGTCGGCACGCAACGGGTCGCCGGGTGGTTCGACCTGCATACCGTTGGCGCGTAATTTGTTCAGTGTGAAGGTGGTATATTCAACCGCTCGCCAGTAGCCAGCGTAAGCGGCTATCTCGCTACAACCGCGCACTACATTGCGGGTGGTTTCGTCCAGGCTCTCCCAGGCATCCTTGTTGACGAAAACCGAGTTTCTGGGCAGCCAGGAATCCACCGCGTAAAAATGAGTCAGATGCTCCCAGACCTTGTGCTCATAGCCAGTGGCGGCTGAGGAAATAAAGCCTTCGGCAGCCCCGCTGGCCAGAGCCTGGTCCAGCCCGTCCACTTCAATCTGCACCGGCGACATCCCGGCGAGTTCAGCCAGTCGGGTCGTGGCGGGGTTATAGGAGCGGAATTTCAATCCCCGAACATCGGCAATCGAATGAACTGCCTTGTTGAAATACAGTCCTTGCGGCGGCCAGGGTACTGAATACAACAGTATCAGGTTTTGCCGGGCCAACAGTTTTTCCAGAGTGGGCCGCGCTGCGGTCATCAGTTTTTCAGCCTGCTCGAATGAAGGAGCCAGAAATGGAATGGAGTCCACGCCGAAAAGCGGATTCTCGTCCTGATGGGCGGATAACAACCGCTCTCCGATCATTGCCTGACCGGTTTGCACCGCACGCTTGATTTCATCGCCCTTGAACAGTGAGCCGGACGGATGGGTTACGATTTCCAGTGAACCTCCGGTGCCGGTAGTCACGCAACGAGCGAATTGTGCTCCGGTTTGGGACTGAAAATTGGTGGGTGAATAAGCCATCGGCATATCCCACTTCTCGGCGGCGGCACTACTCACTAATCCGATTGCCAGCAGGAACGCCGACAGCCCCTGTTTGAAATTCATTCGGTCTGGACTTCCGGCTCAGGCTTTTGGCCGTTAATGAAATACCACTTCCGCAGACAGTGTGAAAACCGGGATGGTCGCGTCAAACAGGTCGCCGTTTTCGTCTCGCATCCGGTAGCTGCCGGCCATGGTGCCAACCGGGGTTTTCAGGATAGCACCACTGGTATATTGATAGCTTTCACCGGGTTTCAGGCTCGGATGTTCGCCAACAACTCCCGGCCCCCGGACCTCCTCGGTTTGTCCTTCAGAGTCTGTGATGATCCAGTGGCGACTCAGTAATTGGGCACCAACCTGCCCGGTATTTTCCATATTGACGGTATAGGCGAATACGTACCGGTTTTTCTCCGGGTGAGACTGGTCCCAGAGATATTGCGGGGTGACCGTGATATGGATTTGCTGATTATCTGACATGGGTATCTGGCAAGGCTGATCAGGAATGATTATACATTTAATCAGCTGTTAGAAAACAATTTTATCTCCCTAATTCCGCGATAGAGAATTTATAAGGAGTGTAGTGGCCTTGTTGTATACTGTTATTTCTGTAAAAACAACATCACCGGATGGGTGAACAACAAGGCCGATGAAGAGTATACCGTATAAAGTGTCCTGCACGGATGATCAGTTGACCTCACGTAGTGGATTATTGCTGGTTACGGAGATCATGAATCGTTTGGGTTTATCGCAATTAGCAGAGCGATACTTTCCGTCTGTGGGGAGTAATCGTGGATATGATGCCTGGGTTTATGTCCGCACCTTTCTTTTGATGTTGCACGAAGGGGCGGTTTGTTTGGAAGATGTTCGTAGTTTGCGTCGGGAATCGGCGTTATTGAAGCTGTTGGGGATTCGCAGGATACCGAGTTCGGATGCACTGGGAGACTGGTTGCGGCGTTTGGGTTGTGATGGAGTGGGCATACGTGCACTGGGAGGAATCAACCGATGTCTTTTGGGTACGGCCTTGCATCGTTGCCGGGAAGTGACATTGGACATGGATGCGACGGCGGTTCTGTGTAACAAGCGTGGAGCGCGATGGA
Organism: Arenicellales bacterium; assembly: GCA_965116335.1. GTDB lineage: Bacteria > Pseudomonadota > Gammaproteobacteria > Arenicellales > Poriferihabitantaceae. The sequence continues at coordinate 1,987,726 of OZ220677.1, read as the reverse complement.
CTTATTTACAGGAGCGGGGTTATTTGCCGATGGTGGGTCACATCGAACAGACGGGTCAGGTTGTTGCGGTCGCGTTTCGTTCTGGCAATGTGTCCCCGAGCCAGGGTAATCTGGAGTTTATCCGGTGTTGTGAATCGAGGTTGCCTGCTGGGGTACGGGTATCGGCTATACGGATAGATGCGGCGGGTTATCAGTCACAGATACTGGATTATGCTTCAAAGCGGGGGATGGCCTATGCGATTCGAGCCCGTTTGACCGCCAGCATAAAAGAGATGATTCGTAGCCGACCGGAATCCTTCTGGCAACCGGTATTGGGTCGTGATGGTCAGGTGACCGGAGAGGAGAGTTGTCGTTTTGTACACGTGATGGAGAAATCGGAGCGTCCCTTCCTGGTGGTGGCACAGCGTCGCAAGAAGCGGGGTCAGCAACGGTTGCCAGAAGCGGATGATTCGGTGGGATTGGATACGGATTATATCTACCGGGCTATAGCGACCAACCGGGAGCGGATGAGTGACAGTGAAGTGATTCACTGGTACAACCAGCGCGCAGAACACTCGGAGAACCGCATCAAGGAGTTGAAGCTGGACATGGGAGCCGACCGACTGCCGTGCAGCGACTTCCATGCCAATGAACTGTATTTCCATTTGTGCGCGACCGCCTGGAACCTGTTTGCGCTGTTGCGGCTCACGCTCCCGCCACAGTGGCTGAACCGCCGAGCCGGGACGGTGCGTCACCGACTGTTCAGTGTGGCGGGCAAGGTGGTCTGTCACAGCCGCCAGTGGACGCTGAAGATTCAATCAGAACATTATGCGCTCTTGTCCGAAGCGCTGTATCATACCCGGCGATTCGCTCTGGCGCCCTGACTTCATACGGTGAGCCGGTTCGCGCCCCGGTCTGTCACCCCATTCCTGTCCCCCCCATGTAGGGTCTCTTCGGATGACCCAGGCTGGCTGTGCCTGAAACAGTGGAAAATGGCGCCCAATCCTGCACAGGCCCCCCTGCGAACCTGAAACTCCCCGAAAAATCCCTATACGTCGGTCTGTTCAGACACAGAGCTCTGGCTGAATCAGAATATGCACTCCCAATCCGTCAAAATACGACATCAAAATACATCTCTGAATCTCTATCGCGGAATTTGGGTATCTCAAATCACTTGGGCACAGCTTTCAACAAAGCATCTCGGCAATAATCAAGCATTGAACCTGAATTTAATCCAGGATGCTTTTCTGTGATCACGTCTTTGGCGGCATAATACAGGTCGTGCAGCGCCGTTTCAGAGCCAGTAGCAAGTTCATAAAATGACGCTCCGTCTATTTCGTAGACTTCGCGGTTAGTTAATTTACAATGGTATCTTTTGGGCTTTCTGGGGATAATGATCACAAGGTATGCAGTCCAATTCCCGGACTTTTGTTTTACTGCGGTATCCAGATCGCTAATCACCTTTTCCCGATTAGTCGAGTTCATCGTATTATGCTTGTTTTTCACTTCGGCCAGGATTTTGCTTGCCGGGCACTCCAGATCGTAACCTGAGTCATGGTTTACGAATCCCTTGACTTGCCCCAGAACTTGCTGGTGAAAGTTTCCGATCGCACTGGATATCCCGGAAGATAAAGAGGCAATTTTTTGGGCATCCAATATGGACTTGCTTTCCTGAATATCAGCCGTTGCAGCCATTACCAGAGACGAAAATGGATCAATAACGTTTTTCTGTATTCTTCGTGGGGCTTCTTCGTATGCTTCCGCCGCGCGGTGCAGGGTGGATAGTACGATAGGCTCAAACAGATCATCATCAATCCAGGATAACTTGCTCATAATGTCATCTGCACCCCATCTTGTATGTAATCAGGGTTTAATTCAATGCCAATAGGTGCCCGCCCCAGGCTGGAAGCCACCCGGAACGTAGTACCACTGCCAGAGAACGGATCAAGTACAGTGTCGCCCTCATCAGTAAATAGCAGGATAAAAAATTCCGGTAGCCATTCTGGAAACGGTGCGCTGTGCCCTGTATTGTGGGCAACCGGGGACTTGTGCAGCACATTTGAAGGGTAAACCAGATCTTTGCCTTCCCATGCTGATATGCGTCGGCCTATGCCTGATTGAGTGGATGAATTTCTGCGCTCAAAATCATTTTTTCCCATGTTCTTCAAGCGGGACTCTGTCCAGTTACCTATCGGGACTTTGACGGCATCCTGATTCATCTTTACATTTTTCGTCTTGCTGAAATGCAGCATTCTTTCCCAAGCATCACGAAACCTGTATTTCCACTTGCCCGGAGCGGCAGTGGTTTTGTGCCAGATGTATTCTTCTACCCATCTGAAACCGGTTTCCCGCTTCAATGACAGAATTAAATCAAGCACGTAAGTATGCCTTTCACCATCAACAGCTTTTTCCTTGATATTCAGCACAAATGAGCCGGTCGGCTTCAGCACACGCGCCATTTGCTCCGCTCTGTCCGAAAACCATGCTACATATTTGTCGGGATGTACGCCACCGTAAGTGTGCGCTCTGGCATCCGCATAAGGAGGGGATGTGACAATTAAATCTATACTTTCATCCGGCAACTGGCGCATGACTTCCAGGCAATCACCACAATGAATTCGGTGAGTCCAATTACCAATGTCGCCATACGACAGCGACTTCTCGGTTACAGGCATAGCTTACGTCCAGCCCCCCGATGCTTGTCTTTCGATCCTTATGCTCATGTGAGTATCTCCTCGTTTATGTTCGTCAAGGATTTTTGTTATTTTCCTAATGATATTGGTTAAACCATATCAATACAACAGGCATCAACACAGGCATCAGCCAGGCATCAGCCGGATTCTGTCCATGATTGTCTTGTGCAGGGCTGTCAACAGGTGCGGTCGCCTTGCCGCAATGCCCGGATAATGTCCTTTTGCACATGGATATAGCCGTCGGATACCACGTCGATATGAGGTCCGATGACCGCATGCGCCGCAGGCAGGCGATGAAACGGGATTGCGGGATAAGCGTGGTGTTCGGCATGAAATGACATGTTCCAGCAAAGCCACCGCATCCCCCGGACAGTCAATGTCGTGCGTGTGTTCTGCAGCATATCGGGGACATAAGGGCACAGCGTATGTTCAGCCAGCAGGAACGCTCTCAGGAATGGCTGCCCGATCAACATCGGCAGAATCCAGTATTGCCACAGGATGGTAGAGCTGGATAACAGGCTGAGAGAAAACAACGAAATGTAGATGCCTGTGAAAATCCGCGCTTCGTTGACGATTCCAGGCCGTTTGGCATCATTTACAAAGTGCGTGTGATGGCGGCCAATGGCAAACAGGGTTATCGCTTTTGCCTGGCCCAGCCAGTAGTCTGCCCCGCTCAGGCATCGGATGTATTGCGGCGCTGTTCGCGGTTTGTCAAAATCCAGCTCCGGGTCTTTGCCGACGATTTGCGTATAGCGATGATGGGCCATGTGGAAGGCCTGGAAATATCTGGGCGGCAGCACCAGCACCAGGCCACCGACCCAGCCCACGATTTCATTCAGCAGCGGGGTGGCAAAAGCGGTTTTGTGTATGGTTTCATGCAGCGGGGCAAATAAAAAAGTCAGTAAAATGCCGAGAGCCAGCGTCAGCGCTGCCTGCAACATCCAGTGGTCGCTGCCGGCCAGTAGTACAATGGTGACCGTGATCGCCAGCAAGTGCTGAAATATCCGGATCAGTCCAGCCGCGTCGCTCTTTTGCATCAGGGGTTGCAACGCGGCCCTGTCCAGCGGTGAGACGGCTTGTAATTTTGACATTTGTGCTCAAAACTCCGGTTTTGGGAATACTGTTCCTGGCCATATTAGGGTACGCTCCCAAGGCGACGTAAATCAACTAAATCAGGCTGATAATTCAACTATGTTCACTTATCTTGATCCCGATATCCGCCAGCAACTCATTGACAGCGGAAAACTGGTACGCATCAACCGGCATGGCAACCCGGTTGCGGATAAAAATACCATGCCGCAAGACGACCGGGTGATCAATCTGCTCGGCCCGATTCCATTGCCGCTCAAGCTGGGCGGGTCGGATTATCCGGCTGACTGGTATGCTGCGGTTCGCAGCACGGAGCTTGGCAAGGTTGAGGAACTCGCGTCCACATTGCGGATGAGCGGCCAGCAGACCCGGTTTGCCGGGCTGGCCAGCTCGATGGCGGTCAACAGTGTGCTACTGATCGGTGATCCGAAAAATGCAGAAAACCCACTGGTTCGCGTGCATTCGAATTGTCTGACCGGAGATGTATTCGGCTCGCAGCGGTGCGAATGCGGCCCCCAGCTCGAATCGGCTGTGGCCCGGATTTCAAATGATGCCAGTGGCGGCATGATTGTTTACATGGCCGGGCACGAAGGGCGCGGAATTGGCTTATGGGCGAAAGCTGCAACCTATCTGTTACAGGATTCCGGGGAAAATACCTATCAGGCAAACCAGTCGCTCGGATTGCCAGTCGATTCCAGGGACTTCAGTGATGCGGCCTCCCTGATCCTGCATTTTCTCGGCAACCGGCCTATGCGGTTGCTGACCAACAACCCGAAGAAAATAGAGGACTTGACTGACTGCGGTCTGACCGAGCTCAACCCGGAGAAGCATGTCGCCGGGGTTGGCAAATGGAACAAGCGGTATCTGTCTGCCAAGCGAACCTGGGGACACAAGATTGATGACTCTGATCTGCCACCGGAATAATCATCGCCCGGTGCCACCCGGCTGTTCAGTTTTATAACTCATAGACCCATTGCAGCAAGGCATCCTGGATACGGGTGCCGGGACCGTAACGGACCTTGTCTGACTGGATGATCATTACCACTGTATACGGATGGTTGTGTCTGGAATTGATATAACCGGCCATGCTGCGTACTCCACGCAACCATCCAGTCTTGATCCGGAACCTCCCTGCTGATCCCGGCTCTCCAGAACGTTTACGCATGGTGCCATCGAGAGACGAGAGCGCGAAGGAGGACAGAAATTCCGCATGGTAATTGCTGTGCCAGCCATGCTGCAAAAGTTGTGCCAGGCTGCTGGTGCTGATCCGCGTGTCTCTGGACAGGCCAGAGCCGTTATCGACAAACAGTTCCGGCATCGACATCGCGTTAGCCGTCAGCCATTCCCTGAGCCGCTGTCTGGCTCCCTCAAGAGTGCCGGAGCGACCCGGCCATTCGGCATCCAGGCTTAAAAACAATTGCCGGGACATGACGTTGTTGCTGTATTTATTGATGCCGGTGATGATGTCCGCCAGAGGTTGCGAGGGGTAATCGAGTATTTCCGTGGCGTTGACCGGAGTTTTCCCGGCCCGGTAACCACCCAGGATCTGCCCGCTGCTGTCTGTCCATAAATACTTGAACAGCCTGAACGTATACTCATGATTCAAGAGCAGGGCTCTTGAAATGGAGTGTTCTCCGCAGCCGACCGGATAGTGCCCTGTAAATTTGACGATGATCCGGTCGTTCTTGTGCCGGATTCCGTCCATCCGCCAACCGGACTCCGGGTGGGTGCATGGCCCCCGTTTTGCCCGGATGTCGTTTTCAATGACCAGACCGGCAAGAGGTGGGTCGGCAATCACCCGAACCTGATTGCCGAGTGGGGATAATGTGAACGTAGTTGCAGAGAAATTGACCAGCGCCGCATCTGGTCCCACATTATAGAGGCGGTCTGGTTGGTCATCGAATGCGCCGCGGTCATGGCGGGCAATATCAAAATGGCTGTCGTCAATGGTAAGGTTACCACGGATGGTATGAATCCCTCTTTGGCGGATTGACTGTACCTGATGCCAGAATCGCTCTACGGTCAAAAACGGGTCTCCACCGCCCTGCATCACCAGATTGCCTTCCAGCGTGCCGTTTTTGATGGCTCCATCGGCCAGGTAACGGGTCTGCCACTGATAGCTTGGCCCCAGGATTTCAAGTGCTGATAAAGTGGTCAGTATTTTTATTACCGAAGCCGGATTTCTCGGCTTGTGGCTGTTCAGGCTCAGTATTTTCTTGCCGGTATTGGCATCACGCACCTCCAGACTGACTGCGTCTGCTGGAATACCATATTGATCCAGCAAGCGAGCGACATCGTCCGGCACCGGCTCGGCGGCGAATGCGAGCGGCTGAAAAAACCAGGCAGCCAGACCGATCAGCAGGGTATGATATAAAAAGCGCAGACGAGAATTCATAAGAAATTTTATTGGAAATGCTTCACCGCATAATGGTAATTCGCGTTATTATATTGCCTGTTTTCAATCAACCCGGATTAAATTGTGAGCCGCTCGGAATGTGAGTCAGAAAAAAACCAAAACCATCTACAAGATTCAGTTTCATAATCAGGAAAAGCTGTACGAGCTTTATGCGACGGAAATTGGTCAGAGTCATCTGTATGCGTTCGTTGAGGTGTCGGGCATCATTTTCGGGGAGAAATCCAGGCTGGTGGTTGACCCGTCCGAAGAGCGGCTCAAGCAGGAATTCGGCTCCGTCAAGCGCACCTACATCCCCTTGCACTCGGTCGTGAGAATCGATGAGGTCGACAAGGAAGGAATCAACCGGATTATCGACTCCGCAAAGGATCAGGATAGTGGAAATGTCACAAACTTTCCGTTGCCACCGCTACAGCCGGGTCGAACCTGAATACGCCCGCTTCCGGTAGAAGTTCAACTGGCACTGTCGCAGAGAACCCCGGTGCCGCCAATCCCGCAATAACCGCTCGGATTCTTCGCCAGATACTGCTGATGATAGTCTTCGGCGTAAAAGAAATCGCTGCAATCGCAAATTTCGGTGGTGATGGCAGCGTAACCCGCCGACCGGAGCCTGGCCTGATAGTCGCTCCTGCTCCGCCGAGCCTGATCTCTCTGGTCATCGTTACAGACATGGATTACGGAGCGGTATTGTGTTCCCTGGTCGTTGCCCTGGCGCATACCCTGAGTCGGATCATGAGACTCCCAGAATACCCGGAGCAAGTCGGCGTAACTGATTTTACCGGGATCAAACACGACCAGCACGACCTCGGCATGGCCGGTCATCCCTGAGCAAACGTCCCGGTAGGTGGCATTGCGAGTCTGCCCTCCGGCATATCCCACGGCGGTGGTAAATACACCTTCCAGCTGCCAGAATTTCTTCTCGGCCCCCCAGAAACAGCCCAGCCCGAACACGGCGGACTGCAAACGGTCATCGAAAGGTCCCTGGATCGGATGACCGTTGACGAAATGCCGATTGGTCACCGGCACACACTGCTCGCGGTCGGCTATAACCTGCCCCGGTTGCGGGCGAGTGGCCGGTCTGGATGCAAACAAGGCTCAGAACGGGAGACCATGCCCATAGCCGACCATGCACATCACCATCGGGATGGAGAGCATGGTATTGGTACGCGAGGCGAGCAGGGCCACATTCTTGGCTTTCGCAATCTCCTCTGCGCTGGCGGACACGATTCCCAGTATTTTCTTTTGATTGGGCCAGATCAGCATCCATACATTGAACAGCATGATCGTACCGAGCCACGCCCCGACTCCGATTACCGGGCTTTGCAGGGTAAATGCCGAAACGATACCCGTACCAGGCAGATATTCGAGTGCAATCGCGCCGGTTATCCAGGTGGCAACCGCACCCCAGCGAAACCACAACAAGGCCCGTGGCGCAACGTATTTTGAGATAGCGGCAGGCCCGGGGCCATCGGAATCAGCTGCGGCTTCGGCGGCGGCTGGCACTTGCACGAAATTGAAGTAATAAAGCAAACCGATCCAAGTGATACCAGCGAGCACATGTAACCAGACGAAGAGTGACCACATATTCATAATCATTAACCTCTCAATTCAAAATTTCTACAAAATAAGGGCGATCACAACAGCGAGAACAACTCCGGCTGCGATCGTGCCGGGTATACTTTTTAGCGGATTCATGATTATTGGCTCCATAAATTAAGATGACGAAAATCAGCGGACACATCAACCTGAACTAATGTCAAGGATAATAGCGTATCGGCGATAATGCAAGCAGATTCGGTGGGAGATGGTTTTGAAGCATGGGATGACGGCTGTGCCCCCCCTCCCCAACAACCCGTCTTTCCCGCGTAGGCGGGAATCCACAACCATACGTTATCTGCAATTACCGATGCGTAGGGGCGCCCCTTGTGGGTGCCCGGTATCGTTGATTCCCGTTCCAACGGTTGCGGGAGGGCACGGAGACCCTCCCCTACGATGATGGTTTCGACCATGCACCAATATCATTCCCCTCTTGAGGGGGAATCACATCGCGCAAAGCGGGTGTGATGGGGGGTTCGATGGGATTACCATCTGATGCCTGCTTCTATGCCGATGACAGGGGGGGTTGCCTCGGTGTTTGTTTCTCGCCAACGAGTCTTCACATCAAAAGACAAATCCGGCTTATCGGCTGAACGGATACTGGCAATCCGCCAACCCACACTAACCTCCCGTCCACTGGCCGAACGTGCGGCACTGAATTGCGGGCCATGTGTGAACCGGCCAGCAAAGGCAGGCAGGCCATATTCTATATCCAGTCTCAAGCGACTCTCTGATGCACTGCCCGTGCGTTCACTGATGGATGGTTCCGCAAACAACGCATCGAGTCCGCCGGTGGCGGCTCCTCCCCAATCCTGACCGATGGTCATGGACAGTCCCCGTTCACTTTGCGGTTCTGGATCAAACACAAAAGATGCGGCGAAACCCTGGTCCTTCAGATCATCCGAATCATGCGAGAGCAGGGTACGCCCGGACAAGTCCAGAGACAGACCGAGAGTCGGGTCATTCCATGCAATCCCACCCCCGATCTCTACGCCCCTTCCGGTTTCAGCGTCTCCGCCATCCTGACGGATTCCCATCTCCAGACGGGGCGTCAGATGCCCTTGATCCAGACGGATTCTCCAACTGCCTTCCAAACCCACTCTCAGACGGGTCACTGTCGCATCGGATGCCGCCAGTTCATGGGTTTTGTCTGACTCGGTACGGGACCATAAGGCATCGGATGTCAATGCAAGAGAAAGCCCCGCCTGGGATTCAACCAAATCTCCACGCAATCCCATGGCGGCCATGTTCCAGCTAATGTCCGCAGTGAGCGAATCTCCCAATTCCGGTTTCAGCGTCACTTCGCCGCTACCCTGACCTAATGTGCCCCACAGACGAATCGAATCGGATGCCTGCAGGGAGGCATACGGCGTGATTGCGGTCAGTGAGGCTTCTACCTGACCATCGCCTTCGCGTACCGCGCCATTGCACAGCGCCTGTCTGGTTTGTGTATCCAGATTTTCAGTACAGATGGGGGAAGGGGTAGTATCGGTGTCGGTATCGTGATAGTTGCCTTCGCCACTGCTTTGTATCAGCGCCAGTCCAGCCAGCCAGTGGTCTTTGGCATAGTCGGCGCCGAGCATCGCGGTGGTGGCTTCTCCATCTAATGAGAAGGTGCCTTCTCGTCCATCAAAGTTGCCTTGCGCGGCTCGTCCCCAGAAGGCCAGGCTGCCACCGGTCGCGTCTTTCTCACGGGTGGCGGTAAAGTGGCTATTGAGCAAGGCTTGACGGGTGCTCATGGAGTAAGAGTATCCGGATGCAAAGACATCGTGCGGTGTGTCATCACCCTCCGTAAGGTGAAAGGCTTGAATCACATCGGTAGCGGCTTTTTCATCGACTGCGCCCTCAGTGTCTGTCTGCGCGCCGAAGCGGAGCGCTTGTCCGGCCAGTGTGCCCTCTATTCCAGCGACGCGTTGCGCCGCAATACGATCGGAGATGCCATCCAATGCCTGCTGCGCTACGGTGCGACCGAATCGGGTCAGCCAGGCGGCGGGCATCGGATCATTGTTGATGATGGTTCCGGTCGCTACGCCATCGCCAATCAGGGCGCCCCCGGTGGGGCTGGATAATGCGACCTCAAAAGTCTCCGGGTCTTCGTCATGATTGTCATTATAGATATAAACCCACATCTTCTTCTCGGTCTGTCCCGGATAGAAGGTGATCGGGATACCGTCTGGCCACCACCAGTAATAGTCTTGTCCGGCTCTGGCCGAGACCGGATCGGATTCACGGGTCGTGAAGTTCACCTTTATTCTATGCTGTGCGGGCTGATCAAGGCGGATGGTGAAGTACATCAATCCGGCATCTTCCTTGACCGATTCATCCAGCACCGAGAGGGTGGGCGCGGAAGGTACCGTGACATCGTTATCGGTGATGGGTACGGTTGCGCTGTCATCCGGTGAATCAGCGACCGTATAGCCGGCGCCGGTATCTATGGTGGCGGTGACTGAGCCGTCCGGTTCGTCTAGCGAGTCGTCTATGGTACTGACTGTTATATCTATACTGCCGGAAGTGGGCAGCGTGAGGGTTCGCGCTCCGGTTTCTCCACTGGCGGCGAAGTCTCCGCTTTGGGCGACCGTCACGGTGACATCCAGCGGCGCCGCGGGCAGTGGATTGGCCGAGAGGGTGAAGGCGGCTTGCGTCCCTTCCGTTACGCCACTGCCTGCGGTAATCCGCACGACCGGCTCGTCATTGTCGTGTACGGGGACGGATGCGGTGTCCTGGTTGGTGGCTATGGTATAGCCGGTACGGCTATCTACGGTGACCGTCACTGCACCATCCGCTTCATCCAGAGCATCGTCTACTGTGTCGATCAAGAGCGAGGCAGTCGTTGTTCCCGCCGCCAGGGTGACGGTGCGTTGTCCACTGCCGGGGGCGTCGAGATAGTCTCCATTCTGGCTCACGGTATAGCCAATCGTCAGATCAGATTGCACAGCGCTATCTGCGGTGAGGGTGAATCCCGCAGGATTCCCTTCTTCTATGGCAGAACCCGATGACAGACTGAGTTCCGGTACAGGCGGTGGCGTGGGTTGTTCTTCCTGCGCCGGTTGGGGTTCCGGTTGCGCCTGTGCCGTCTCCAGACATTGCAGGGCGGGAACGATCGGCAGCCAACGCGCAAGGCCGCGATCCGCCTGCGCCTGCGCTTCGGCGACCGTCATCGGGTTGTGGCTGTAGGCGTTATCCACGCCAAAGGCAGAAAGTACCCGGCTCCAGCGCTCGACATGATCAACCGACTCCCGCCAGGTCTCTCCGGCGTAGTCCGTCACATCGGACAGCAGCGCATCGGAGACGCAGGCGGCCTCGGCTTGCGCGCTGGCTGAGAGGGCATCACTGCCCGGCCCGACGACCAGACTGGTCGTACCGGCGAGACTATCCAGTGGCCGGGTATCGCCGTGCTTGTCAACATATTCCGGGGTCACGGTCACCGTGAACGTCATGGCTTGCTGGGCGCCGTGGTCAATGGTGGTCGTGGTACCCGTCACGCCGGGTAAGGCACCAGAGGAAGCGGTCAGCGAGTCACTGCTCTCGGCACTCCATGACACGTCGTAGGAGGTAGCATGCTCTACCGCGTCCCAGGTGATGCGGGCGTTGGCATCATCCACTGCCGTCACCTGCACGTTGGTTACCGCCTCGGTGGGCGGGGGCGCGGCCGTCGCGGGGGCGGAGCGGCTGCGGAGTTCTTCGGTGATGAGGGCGCAGTCACGCCCCGGGGCGTTGGAGGGGGCAAAGACGGTGCCGGCAACGGCGTGCGCGCGGATCGTCCCGATGGCCGTGCTGCGCAGGCCGCCGCCCGAGGCCGTGTGGGTGATGTTGGCACAACCCTTTTCGAAGGTCGCATATTGCTGCGTGCTGATGACCCAGATCTGGCGATAGCACGCCCAGGACGCGTCCGGGTTCGGCGTGTTAACGTCAAACAAAGAGCTGTGACCCCCATTGAAGCAGACCCGGTCGGCCGGGCGGTCCTCGAAGGTCACCGTCAGCGATGCCTGCGGCGTACCCCCCGAGGTCAGGGACAGGCCGAACTTGCTGATGTCGCTCGATGTTGCCGTCACCGTCACCGTTTCGCCGGTCGCCGGGCGGTTCGACAGGCGCAATTGGTAACGGAGCGGGTAAATTGGCGTCATGTCATTCTGGAAATACCTGAACCCCCGCGTCGCCTTGACGGTGTTCGGGCGCTGTTTTGCCGCGAAATCATTCGCATTCCATACCGCCAGATCAAACACCTCGAGCTCGGGCGCGTCGTACACGTTGACAATGCTAATCCCCCTACCCCCGTCCAGGATCTGGTTCGAGTAGCCGCCGCCGTTGGCCCTGTGGGTTAACCTCGTATCGCGGTCGAGATGGAGGTTCGGCTGGTCCACGCCAGTCACCGTCACCTGCTGGGGCGTCTGGTAGTTCGATGACGTGAAGGTGAGTGACGATGGGCTGAAGTTTATTGCCCCCTGATACGCACCCGTGTTGGTGATGGTGACCGTGGTGTCACCGCCCGATGGCGCGGTCGCCAGCCGCACGCAATAGGTTGCGATGCCGCCGTTCTCAAGGAGGTAAATGCTCCTGCTGCTAAAGACTGTGTTCTGGGCGGGGCATGGCGATGGCACGCTATCGTCGTCCTCCAGCGTCAGGGTGGCCGCGTTGTTCGATGCGTGCGCGGTGACCCCGCCACTGACCGTCGTATCCAGCAGGCCGAGCGAGTCCAGCGTCGCGGTGATCGTCTCGTCAGTGGTGTCGTCGTCGTCGCGGTTTGCCACCGGGGTCAGCGTCACCGTCGCCGTCTGCACCGTGTTGGTGTCGTGGCCGGTGAAGACCACCCGCGGGTTGGCCGTCAATGCGTTCGCCAGCGTCACCCCGCTGTGCATGCTCGCCGCCGCGGCCGTGACCTCGAAGTCGTGGTTGGCGGTGCCGCTGTCCGTGCTCCCCGGCAGCCGCGCCCCGGTGGTCGTCGCCAGCGCGATCGGCACGCCGATGATCTCACCGGCATACAGTCGGCGATCCAGCGAGACGGTCAGGGTAACGGGGTCCGAGGCGTCGCCTTCGGTCATGGTCCTGTCCGTACTCGTGAGGGAGACCGTGGTGTCTTCATCGTCCTGGATAAGCAGCTTGTCCGAGCCGTCACTGGATGACACCGTGTAGCTGTCGTTGGCCGCGGAGCAGCCCACGGTATTGGGCGCCACCACCTCGACGGTGACGCTGCTGTCGGGGTCGTCCGCGGCGGTGTTGGTCCAGGTGAGCGTGTGGGTGCCCGAGCCGTTGGTGGCACTGCTCGGCATGTTCGCCGTCTGGATGCCCTCGTCGGCCGAGGCCACCCGGTCGATGGTGCCGCTCTCGGTCACCCGCACGCACACCGTCAGGGCGCTCGGCAGCGGCTGGTTGGCGGCCAGGTTGAAGCCGATGCCGACACTGCCTTCGCTCTCCGGGACCTTCTTCTCGCCCGCATCCGAGCGGCTCTCGCCCTCGCTGACGGGAAGGGATACCGAGATCTCCGGCGCCGGGGTGTCGTCATCCAGGATCGTGTGGGTCGCCACAGAGGTGCCGAGGGTGACGCCGGGGTTTGAACCACGCAAGGACAGCGTCGCGATCACCGTTTCGTCGGACTCGGCGTCGGTGTCGCCCTTCACGCGGATGCCAATGGTGTTAGTGGTGTTGGGGGCGGTAGCGTGCGACGCGATAGTGCCGGTAATGCAGTTCGAGTCCCATACACCGAAGAACGAATCACCTATTCCTGATACAGCCTGGTAGTCGGAGGCGGCAGGGATGTCGGGGTATGGGGCTACGAAATCAGAGGAACTGGGCGTATGGATGGTCGCCGTGCCGGTGAAACAAACTCGATAATTCACCGTCAGACTCACCCCTGCGGACTGGCTCACCGTGAATTCGAGGTTGCGTGTGCCCGAATCGCCCTCGTTTGCATCCGCGGGCGCGCTGATGGACAGAGTCGTCTGCGCCTGCGCCTCCCCGGCGGCAAGGCCCAAAAGCAGTGGCAGGCAGAGCAGGAATCGGGACAGACCCGACCGCAGACGACGGGTGAGGTGGATTCCCGCTTTCGCGGGAAAGACGGATTGGGGTACAGGATGACGGTTGTGTCCCCCCACCAAATCCGCTTGCGGATTTGACTCCCCCTCAAGGGGGGAATGATTATCGGGTTGGAGCGTGTTCCAGCGGTTGTGGATTCCCGCTTCGACATGATGTCGTCGGAATGATTCCCGACCGTTATCGTAGGGGAGGGTCTTGTACCCTCCCGCGAAAGTTGGAACAGGTATCAACGATAGCGGGCACCCACAAGGGGCGCCCCTACGATGACGGGTAACCGCAACCTCGGTATGGTTGTGGATTCCCGCTTCCGCAGGAAAGACGGATGGTGAGGTTAAACGGTCAGGGTTCGATAAGGCAGGCGCAGGCTGGTCAAGCCGGTAAGCCGGTAAGCCGGTAAGCCGGTAAGCCGGTAAGCCGGTCAATTATACCATAAATCAATGACTTAATTGAATTTATTTCTATTTTTTTCATTGCGTCAGCCTGTTTTTTGCCGGATATTGAGATTATAAATGTACTTTGTGGGGTTATAACCTGTCAAGTGGGTTTTGGTGCGTGGGGGGAATGATTACCGCCCCGGTTCAGTAAACCGGGTCGTACATCAATGCCTGGATATGTTCGGTCAGGTTGTCTGGAGGCGCTTCCTGTGTAATGCCGTGTTGCCAGGCATAACCGGCAATGGCTTCGGCAATCGTGAAGGAGACCTTGCGGATTTGATTGAGTTCGGGATAAATCGATCCGACCCTGATATCTTCTTCCGTCACCGCGCCAGCCAGCGCTTTCGCAGATTCGAGGAAGATTGAATCCGGTATCGTCCTGGCCCCGCATGCAACCATTCCTAACCCGATACCCGGAAAGATATACGAATTATTGCCCTGTCCGGGCCGAAATGTCCTGCCGTCATAGACGACCTCGCCAAATGGACTTCCGCTTGCGAATATGCCCCTCCCTTCGGTCCATTGATAAGCCTGTTCGGCGGTGCATTCCGAGCGGCTGGTCGGATTGGATAACGCGAATATGCCGGGACGGGATTTGATACCCGCCAGCTTGCGGATGATTGGCTCCGAAAACATACCGGGCCGCCCGGTTGCCCCAATCAGTATATCGGGACGATGAACATCCAGTGCTTCAACCAATGGATAATCGGGCAGGTCATGGGCAAAGCAGCGGATGTGGTCTGCCAGATTTTCTCTGGCGCGGGTGACCAGTCCCCTGCTGTTGAAAAACCAGAGCCGCTGATGGGCTTCGTTCCGCTCGAGACCTTCTGCCATCAATGCCTTTGCGATCATGGAACCTATGCCCGATGCCGCAGAACCGGCGCCCAGAAAAGCAAACTTCAAATCCCTGAAACGCACCCCGGAAATCCGCGTAGAGGCATAGACCCCGGCCAGAACGACTGCCGCCGTGCCCTGTATATCATCATTGAAACACAGTGTGTCGTCACGGTATCTGTCAAGCAATGCAAACGCATTGTGCGCGGCAAAATCCTCAAACTGAATCAGCGCTCCGGGCCACGCATCCCTGGCGGCGGTGACAAACTCATCCATCAAACTGTAATAGTCGTCACCGCGGCATCTTTTCTGTCTCATGCCCAGATAAACGGGGTCATTGAGCAGCTCCTCATTATCGGTGCCGATGTCGAACATGACCGGCAGTGTCTGTTCGGGCTGAATCCCGGCGCAGGCGCAATACAAACTCAGTTTCCCGATCGGGATACCCATACCGTTAGCTCCCAGATCCCCAAGACCGAGTATTCTTTCTCCGTCTGTGATCACAATAATCCGTATATCCCGGTGCGGCCAGTTATCCAGGATTTCACGGATTCTCCCGCGATCTCCGGCGGTAATATAAAAGCCCTTCGCCCTCCTGAAGATATTCGCAAACTCCTTGCAGGCCTGCCCTACCGTCGGGGTATAGATAAGCGGCATGATCTCCTCGATATTCTCGATAATCACCCGATAAAACAATCGTTCGTTGCGATCCTGCAAGGCAGACAGAAAAATATATTTCTCCAGATCGCTATCCTTGCGGCGCAAATTCGCCAATACCCGCTCAACCTGGGCTTCCATCGAACCAACCGCAGCCGGCAACAGACCGCGCAGTTTCAGCCGAGCTCGCTCTTCCTCAGTAAATGCCGTCGATTTATTGTGGGCGGGACTCTGCAATAAGTCCACACCAGTCAAACCGGGATCCGGTTTCATTACAATACCGTACTTTTTAATGTGTTTGATGGAGTGGCATTATATACTTGATATGGATTGCCCGCATTTACTTCGGCCCATATCGCATACAATACTCTCTCAAGACCCGCGACCTGACGGATGCAAATGGAAACTCACCATTCACCTGCCATGATTGCCGTATCGAACCTGCCGCTGGTGGAGCGGATTGATCAGTGTCTGCCGCAAACACAATGTACACTGTGCAGCTATCCCCGTTGCCGGGAGTACGCTGAAGCCATAGAACGCGGCGAAGCACGAATCAATCAATGCCCACCCGGAGGGGAGGTAACGATTGCCGCTCTGGCAAAACTGCTTGACCAGCCAGTTGTCGAGCTGAATCCCGATCACGGGCAACACGAGCCGAAAGTGCTCGCATGGATCCGGGAGGATGAATGTATCGGTTGCAAATTATGTATCAAGGCCTGTCCGGTGGATTGTATTGTCGGAGCCGGTAAGCGGATGCATACCGTAATCGCCGATGAATGCACCGGTTGCAAGCTGTGTATCCCGGTCTGCCCGACTGACTGCATTGACCTGATTCGACCCGGTATTACAGGAGATGACGGTGCGCAGGACACACCCAGCCTCTGGCCCGGCTTCTCTGTCCGGCAGGTTACCCAGGCCCGATTCCAAACCGATCAAAAACTGCTCAGAATTGAAAAACTCAACAACGCCCGCAAGCGCCGGAAACAGGTTCTGGAACGCGAGCAGATGCAGCGGGAAATTCTGGCCGCCGTAAAAAGGAAATCCATACAACGCCAGTCATCGCTAACTAAATCCGCTACTTCATCGTGAACCCGCAGCAAATCACCACCGCCTTCACCCGGCTGAAAAACTCGCACCCCGCGCCGACCACGGAATTGAACTGGCAGAGCGAGTTCGAATTATTGATCTCGGTCATACTGTCCGCCCAGGCTACCGACCGTTCAGTCAATCTGGCTACCGGAAAACTCTACAAGGTAGCCAACACTCCCGCCACCATCCATGCGCTCGGCGTAACCGGATTGAAGGAGTATATCCGCACAATCGGCCTGTTTAATACCAAGGCGGAGAATATCATCAAGACCTGCAAGCAACTGATTGACCGGCATGACGGCCAGGTGCCCCGCACCCGGGAAGAACTCGAAGCGCTGCCGGGAGTCGGCAGGAAAACCGCCAACGTACTATTGAATACGGCTTTTGGACAACCCACCATTGCCGTGGATACTCATATATTCCGGGTATCCAACCGCACCGGCATTGCGCCGGGAAAGAATACGCTGGAAGTAGAAAAGGCATTGCTTGAAAGAGTACCCGAACCATTCGTACTGAACGCCCATCACTGGTTGATTCTGCATGGCCGCTATACCTGCATTGCACGCAAGCCGAAATGTGGCGAGTGTCTGATTCATGATCTGTGTGATTCCGCTTCTCAACTCCAGGGAACTTAAAAACAACACAATCACACTAAAATATCAGGTAAACTGCCAGTATCTTGAAATTCTCGTCCGGCAGCACTCTCGACAATAACTACCCGACCGTAAGAATAATCCCATGGATATGGCAGTACATCATAATTTTAATGACACTCTGAAGGCCAATGGCTGCTTCCCCTTGAGACGCGCGGCTCTGTCCGAACTGCAACTGAATATCGGTTACCTGTGTAATCAGGCATGTGAGCACTGCCATGTTCAGGCGGGGCCGAAACGCACCGAAATGATGACCTGGGAAACCATGATAAAAGTGCTGGACTGGGTAAAACGCAACCCGGTTCGTTCTGCCGACATTACCGGCGGAGCGCCGGAAATGATTCCCGGATTCAGGGAACTGTGTGACGGGCTGATCGAAAACGGTGTGGGCATCACGTCCCGATGCAATATCACGGTACAGTTTGAAGCCGGTCAGGAAGACCTGGCAGCATGGTACGCTGAACGCAAAATCCGCCTGGTCTGCTCCCTTCCCTGCTATACCCCGGAAAATGTCGATCAACAACGAGGCAAAGGAGTTTTTGGCAAGAGCATTGCCGGCTTGCAGCGGTTCAACCAGGTCGGCTATGGCCGCGACCCGGAGCGGGTGATTGATCTGGTTTACAACCCGGTTGGGGCGAATCTGCCGCCGGACCAGGTCGGCTTGCAATCGGATTATAAGGCGCGCCTGAAAAGAGACTTCGACATTGATTTCAATAATCTGCTAACGATTACCAATCTGCCTGTCAACCGATTCAGGCATTTTCTGGATCGCACCGGGCAACTCGAAAGCTACGAGCAACTGCTGGCAGATAATTTCAATCCGGCCACGGTATCATCGCTGATGTGCCGCAATCTGGTCAGTGTGGACTGGCAGGGCTATGTTTATGATTGCGATTTCAACCAGATGCTCAATATGCCACTGTTGGCGACCGGCAGGAAGTTTCTATGGGATATCGACATGCGTCAACTGGACAATCAATTGATTGCCATTGGTAGCCATTGTTATGGTTGTACTGCCGGAGCCGGGAGCAGTTGCGGCGGAGCACTCACCTGAGCAGTCGCCACCCATCAGGCCTGTGGAAATATCGCAAGCAGCACCGTATAGCGAGCCAGTTTTCCGATAAGAATCATGGCTGCACAGGGCCAGAAAGGGAGCCGTAAATAACCCGCTGCCAGGCACAACGGGTCGCCGACCACCGGCATCCAGCTAAACAGCAAGGCCGGAACTCCCCACTTCCTGACCCGATCCAGGGAGGTGTCCTTGAGCTTGAAGACTGAGCCAATCCTTCGATGCCATCCGGTATGCGCCAGGCCACGATACAGAAAAACCCCGACCCACCAGGTGATGATGCCGCCCAGAGTATTGCCAACAGTCGCGACCAGCAACAGGGTGATGACATCGTGTTGACCGGACTGGTGCAGGGAATAGAGCAATACCTCCACGCCTCCCGGAACAAGAGTCGACGCCAGTAGCGAACCGACGAATAACCAGATCAGCCCGGAAGACATCAGGCCGCTGGTCTGGCAGCGCTTATCGAACGATCAATAATTTTCAGGATTCTGGATAAGGCACCCTTGTTTTCATCTACAAAGTCCTTGCCGTGAGAGCCATATTGATCCCTCAATACGGGATCATTCACAAACCGGACGGTCACTTCGGTCAACTCCCGTGTATTCATAACTTGAACTCCCGCTCCTTTCTCGATCACCATGTCAGCAATTTCCTGGAAATTGAACATGTGGGGACCAAAAATCACCGCCACACTGGCCGCACAGGCTTCCAGCAGGTTATGGCCTCCGGCGGGAACCAGGCTACCGCCGATGTACGCGATGTCACCCGCCGCGATCAGCAAGGTAAGCTCTCCCATGGTATCCCCGATATAAATATCGACATCGCTGTCAATCACCCCGCTTGATTGCGTCCTCAACACGGTTTTACAGTTCGACCGCAAGCAAAGCCTGTATACCTTGCGGAAGCGTTCCGGGTGTCTTGGCGCCAATACCAGCAGCAAATCAGGAATCGCGCGTTTGGCCTCTAAAAAAGCCTGGAGCACATGCGCTTCCTCTCCCTCACGGGTACTCCCGGCGACCAGTATCGGACGGTCTAACCCTAAGTCCCGGCGCACCGATTGAGCGGACTCCAGAATGCTGGCCGGAATATCCAGCTCAAACTTCAAGCTCCCGGTCACCTCGACACAATTCTGGTTGGCACCGAGCTGAATCAGCCTTTCTGAATCGGCGCAGGTCTGAACCGCAAAATGATCCACCTTCCGCAGTATCGGGGCAATCAGCTTTCTGAACCGCAGATACCCCTCGTAGGATTTCTTCGATAGTCTTGTGTTGACATAAATCACCGGGATATTCCTGCATCGACACTCGACGACATAATTCGGCCAGATTTCCGTCTCCATGATGATCGCCATAGATGGATTCAGCCGATTCAGGAATCGCTTTACCGCGCCCGGATAATCGTAGGGAAGGTAGCAATGGTGCACGGCATCATTGAAGTTCTGAACCACTCTGTCCGACCCGGTTGGCGTCATGGTCGTGATGGTAAACCGCCGCTCCGGGTAATTCTTTTGTAATGCGTGGATCAATGGAATCGCCGCATTCACCTCGCCTACAGAAACTGCGTGAATCCATATTCGATCATCGTCACCGGCCAAACCGGCGGGGTGCAATCCGAAGCCGAACCGTTGCGACAGCCGATTGACATACCGCCGACTCCTGGAAACCCGGATAAGCAAACGAACCAACACCACAGGAAGCGCGATGTACAGGGCAATCCGGTAAAGTGTCAGCACGGCACGCTTAATGGTCGGCCCAATCTCTGGGAATCAGGAAATAATCGGTCAGTCTCGCCTCGTCACTACCCGGCTCTGGCCTGAAGTCATATTGGAAAGCCACTGTGGGCGGTAAGGACATCAGGATGGACTCTGTGCGGCCACCGGACTGCAAGCCGAATAATGTGCCACGATCATAGACCAGATTGAACTCGACGTAGCGGCCGCGGCGATATTTCTGGAACTCCCGCTGTTTGCAGGTGAAGGGGGAGTCCTTGCGTTTCTTCACAATGGGCAGGTAGGCATCGGCGAAACTGTTGCCAACGCTTTGCATGAAATCAAAGGATTTATCAAACCCGGGTTCACTGAAATCATCGAAGAACAACCCGCCAATCCCTCTCGGCTCATTACGATGCCGAATCACAAAATACTCATCGCAACGTTGCTTGAAGGACGGATAGAGATAATCGCCGAACCTCTGGCAGGCGTTACGGGCTGTCTGGTGCCAGTGTACACAATCCTCGGTAAAACCATAACAGGGAGTCAGATCGTAGCCCCCGCCGAACCACCAGACCGGCGAGTCCGACTCCGGGTCCGCGATAAAAAACCGCACATTCATGTGGCCTGCCGGGACGTAAGGGTTTGCCGGATGCATGACCACAGACACACCAGCCGCCTCGAACGGCTTGCCGACAATTCCCTTCCTTGACAATGTCGATACTGCGGGCAGGGAGGAGCCGGACACATGAGAGAAGTTGACTCCGCCTTTTTCAAATACGCTCCCTTGCTCAATGATCCGGGTAATCCCACCGCCACCGCCTTCGTGCCGCCACCGCTCCTCGCGGAATGAAGAATCCGGTTCCAGCCCCCCGATTGCGGAGCAAAGATTGTCTTGCAGGTTGCGTAGATAAACCGCTACCTCGCCCATATCCGGGAATCCGGCTTGCTGGTTGACAGGGCCACTGTTCATGAGTCGATACCGTCAGGCCCGGATTACGGCGCCGCTGAGCGCGTCCCGTATAACAGATGGCCGGGTATCCGTGCCAACCCATCCTTCCATTATACAATCCACCTCATTGCCGAGCTCCTGATGCACCCACTCGGCGGTTCTCAAGGCCTTGCGGCGAGCGCGGTTAGCACTGGTGGAAACAATCGCCATGCCCGCACTCCTGCAGAGAGCGCGAACCCCGTGATGCCGGGAAACCCTGACGGCAATGGAGGCATGATTTCCCACAATCCAGCCTGAAATGTTTTTTCGTGCAGGCAACAGCCAGGTACAAGGCCCGGGCCAGCTGTCCAGAATTTCCCTGCGAGTCGCAGGCGGAAAAAATCTGACATATCTCATGACTCTGGAAATATGGTCTGAAACCAGGATCACTCCCTGCTCTTTCCTCCTGCGCTTGATATGGAGGATCCGGCGAACTGCTCCGGAATTGTCCGGGTCGCAGCCCAGCCCATAACAGGATTCTGTTGGATAGGCGATAACGCCTCCCTGCCTGATTATGGATGCCGCATCGTGTATTGAAGCCAGATTCAATTTATTTCCGGCATGGTCGAGAATCCGACATCATTCACCCAATGATTCCTGCAAATTCCGGTTTTTCTCCAGAATGCCCTGTGCATTTTTCTCCCGCTCATCACGCACTCTGGTTTCGATATCGGCATCTGAAACCCCCAGAATCTGGGCAGCCAGGTAGCCAGCATTTTTCGCCCCTGCCTTGCCGATGGCGACACTGGCGACCGGAATGCCGCCCGGCATCTGTACGGTAGAAAGCAGCGCATCCTGACCATTCAGCGGTCCACCATCCATCGGCACGCCGATCACCGGCTTGACAGTCAGGCTCGCGACCACGCCAGCAAGGTGCGCGGCCAGGCCCGCCGCCGCAATAAATACTGCACAGCCACGGGATTCGGCTTCTTTTACATACGTATGGGTGGCAGCGGGCGTGCGATGCGCTGAAGTAATCCTGACCTCCCAGGGTACGCCCAGGTCATCCAGCACACCCAGAGTGGAGCGCATCACCGGCAGGTCGGAATCCGACCCCATTAAAACTGCAACAAACGGTTTATTCATCTGTATCATCGAAATTGAGTGTAGATATGAGTATAGATATTATTAGCTGGTCCGAACCGGAGCCCGGACTTAAGCTCTCGTAGCGGGGTATTTTAGCTATTGTCCGACACTTTTAGGGCAACAATCAAGCATCCGCAACCGAATCAATGGTGCGCTGACCGATGTCGTTGCGAAACCATCGCCCCGGCCAATCAACCCGACTCGCTGTCTGATAAACCCGACTCCGGCATTGTTCCACGGTTTCACCCAGAGCGGTTAAACATAAGACCCTGCCACCAGCGGTCAATACCCTGTCCTCATCAAGCCGGGTTCCCGCATGAAAAACCTTCAGGTCGTCCGAATCCAGCCCGTCCAGCCCCTGAATCATCTCGCCTTTCCGGTATTCGTCGGGATACCCATTAGCCGCCATTACCAGCCCCAATGCCGGTCGATGGTCCCACATTGCCGTCTCCTGATCCAGTTTCTGATCAAGCGCCGCAAGACAATGTGCCACAATATCAGACTGCATCCGCATCAATACGGGCTGGGTTTCCGGGTCTCCGAATCGGCAATTAAACTCCAGCACCCTGGGCATGGCGTCATCCCCGATCATCAGACCGGCATACAGGAAGCCGGTATAGGGCATCCCCTCGGCCCTCAACCCATCAATGGTGGGCCGGATAATACGCTGCATCACCTGATCATGGACTTCATCGGTCAATCCGGGTGCGGGCGAACAAGCACCCATTCCCCCGGTATTCGGGCCAACATCGCCGTCACCGGCTTTCTTGTAGTCCTGACTGGAAGCCATCGGCAGGATGTTTCTGCCGTCCGCCATACAAATGAAGCTGGCTTCCTCTCCATGCAGGAATTGTTCGATCACAACCCGATGTCCGGCCTCGCCGAAGCGATTGCCGTCCAGCATATCCCGGACCGCCTGCTCGGCCTGTTGCAGGTTTTCGGCAATGATCACCCCCTTGCCTGCGGCCAGACCATCCGCCTTGACCACCAGTGGACAGCGGATTGTCCGCAGATAGTCCAGCGCAGGAGCCACCTCGACAAAACTCTCGAAAGCCGCAGTGGGAATCGAATGGCGGGCGAGGAACCGCTTGGAAAAGGTTTTCGACCCTTCCAGCCGGGATGCTGACTGACCGGGGCCAAAACATTTGAGTCCAGCCGCCTTGAATGCGTCGACAATACCCAGCACCAGAGGAGCCTCCGGCCCGATGATCGTCAGTCCGACTTCACGGTCTCTGGCGAACTGAATCAATCGGTCAATATCGGTAGCCGCCAGATCCACATTGTGTATACAATCCTCCATGGCCGTCCCCGCATTACCGGGCGCCACGTATACTTCGGTCACCAACGGCGAGCGGGCCGCTTTCCATGCCAGCGCATGCTCCCTGCCCCCACCGCCGACTATCAGTACTTTCATGGCTGCAAAGATTATCTGAGGTCCACTGTCTGAAGAATGTCATCACCCGTACCGTAAGTCTGGTCGGGTCCCGCTGAAAACAGCACGTAACGATTCACTTCCTGCGTGACCAGAATCTCATTCCCCCAACCATCCGTGTATCCCCCCTGATTCAATTCTTCGATAAACCCGGTCACCGCTGCGTTATTGTCCACATTACCTTTGGTGACCATCAACAGTTTCAGAGTGGCCGCCAGATAGCTCAGTGTCAACGAGGACTCGGCCAGCCCGGCGCCGCTCTGCGGAGTCACCTTCACAACCGCGCCATCCCGGGTGACCTGTGTACCGGAACCCGGCAATACCTCGGCTATGTCCTCTCCGTATTGTTCCACGAACTCGCGAGCCATGTGATTCCCCATCCATATCGACAATACGATCATGACCACCACACCGACCCAGACCATGCCTTTGCTGACTCCTCCCCCGGCCAGGTAATCGTTCTTCATTTCAGGGTGTTCGATTACCGACCAGACTCCGAAAACCGCCTTCCTGTAGTACAACCAATTCGCCACACAAGGCCAGAAAAACAGCCAGAACAGGGAGAAAATTGACCCCGGACTACCCGGCATCATGAGCGTCAAGCCAGTTCCGACAGCCAGGTAAAATGTAGCGACTCCCCACATCTTGCGATACAACGCCCAAAAGAAAAAGAAGAAAAAAGCCGGCCAATGCCAGGACAATCTGAACGATGGCCGGGCAGGATTCCCGAAGCGGGCGAACTGGCGGCGGTAATAGTCACTGTTGACATAGACAAACCCCATCAGAAGACCCTGCACTTTCTCATGCTCCTCGCTGTCAGGGCGACCCTCCTCAACGGGAACCTCCTCTACAGGAACCTCCTCAGCTACCTCCTCAATTATTTCCTCAACGGTTCTCTCGACCCTGATTTCCCTGATCTCGCATTGCGCCCCGATCTGTTCAATTTTTCGGCACAGTTCGGTCGCCTGGCTTTCGCTATACTCTTTCTTGAGCGGTGTCGGATGCCCCTGCAAGACTCGCTCCATCGCAGCCGCAGTCGAATTGAACAGACCGGCCAATCCTTCCAGCACCTCGTCACGGCTTCGCTCCGGGAGCGTCTGCCCGCTTAAAATAACCTTGTATCCGGGTTCTTCCATTTGATTCATTCTATTCGATAGAAAATTGAGTCTCAGTGTCTGAAATGACGCATCCCGGTGAATATCATGGCAATACCATGCTCATCCGCCGCCGCAATCACCTCATCATCGCGCCGCGAACCGCCCGGCTGAATCACCGCCCGGATACCGGCACTCGCCGCATTGTCCAAACCATCACGAAACGGGAAAAACGCATCCGAAGCCATCACCGCTCCCTCGACCGGCAATCCCGCATACTGTGCTTTTATGGCCGCAATCCTGGCCGAATTGACTCGACTCATCTGCCCGGCGCCAATGCCGATGGTCGCCTGCCCGGAAGCATAGACAATAGCATTCGACTTGACGTACTTCGCCACCTTCCAGGAAAATAATAAATCCCGCATTTCATCTTCGTCCGGGTGGCGTTTCGTGACCACTTCCAGATTTTCATAAAGAGCGACATCAATCTGCTGTACCAGCAACCCGCCACTGACCTTCCTGAAATCCAGGATTTCCCCAGCGGGCACGGTGCCCCCCCCGCTCCCGATTGCATACTCCAACACCCGGATATCCGGCTTGTCTCCGAGTGCCTGCCTGGCTCCATCCGTTATTTGCGGAGCAATGATAACCTCTACAAACTGCTGCTCAACAATGGCCCTGGCGGTTTCAGCTTCCAGTTCAGTGTCAAAGGCTATTATGCCACCATAAGCGGATTCAGAGTCTGTACGCCAGGCGCACCGATAAGCAGCCTCCTGCGAATCCCTGACCGCAACCCCGCACGGATTGGCGTGTTTCACAATGGTACAAGCGTAGCCATCTCCCCCTGAAAACTGCTTGACACACTCCAGCGCGGCATCGGTATCGGCGATATTGTTGTAGGACAGATCCTTACCCTGGATTTGCACAGCAGCCGAAACGCTGGTCTGATCCGGAGTGCGGTCTGTATAAAAAGCACCCGCCTGATGTGGATTCTCGCCATAACGCATTGCCTGTTTCTTGACATATTGATGAGTCAGAGTGCGTGGAAACCGGCCACAACCCGGCTTCGACAATGCACCCAGATAATTGGCGACAGCGCCGTCATAGTCTGCCGTATGTTCAAATGCCTTCACCGCAAGATCAAATCGTAACTCGTCTGAAACAGCCCCATCATTGTCATCCAGCTGCCGTATCACCCGACTGTAATCATCAACATCCACAACTACGGTCACATCGGCATGGTTTTTAGCGGCGGCGCGCAACAGTGCCGGACCACCAATATCAATGTTCTCAATCGCCTGCTGCAGAGTACAACCGGGGTTGGAAACGGTTTCCCGGAATGGATACAGATTGACCACTACCAGGTCAATCGGCTGGATATTATTCGCTGCCATGACCTCATCATCCACTCCACGACGGCATAAGATTCCCCCATGGATGGCCGGATGCAGAGTCTTTACCCTGCCGTCCATCATTTCCGGGAATCCGGTATATTCACTGACTTCAACGACAGCAATGCCTTCTCTGGCCAGCAGGCTCGCGGTTCCGCCGGTCGATAATATCTCGATATCATGCCTGGACAGGGCTTTACCCAGGTCAACAAGATTCTGTTTGTCAGAAACGCTGATCAGCGCTCTGCGGATGATTCTGGTCATGCTTCAATCCGTAACGATATTAACAGCAAATCCGACCGCTTTTTCGTGCGGTCGGGCAAGATCAAATAACAAGGATACCTGTTCATCCCCCCCTACCATATTTTCACTATCAGCCGCCAGCCAGGATTGCGGAGGAAAAGATCGGCGTCCGACTACCCGCCCGTCCCGGTCTGTCAGAGTAATCCGTAAATCAGGGTAAGGCTGGGCATATACGGCCCGATTGTGCAGCTTCACAATGACGCGCAGCGCATCGGGTTGCCGGGGATGCCGATCAATTCTCGTATCGGCGAGAGCAAACAGATCCGGGGATTTGAGCGGCGGCAGTTCACAGCTTGCGATCTTGCAAAATCCAACCAGGTACTTGCGGAAAGACTGGTCCTGAGCATATTTTTCCACGTAAAAATACTTTATCTGTAATGACAACAGTATAAAAAGAGCCACAGAAGCCACACACCATGCCAATGCAATCAAGGGCTCACGGCGGTCCTTGATATATTCATACGCCGTATTTTCTCTCCTCCAGGCCGACGGTGCCTCTTCCGACACGAGCGATTCCGGTTGATCAAACCTGCTACCCCCGCCCTCGGAAGGACTCCCTGAATCTTCAACCCCAATGCCGCTTGCACCATCGAACACCGGGACTTCGGTCCTGTCATCATTGACCGAGTCAGTTTCTGCAATGACAAATCCAGAATCAGTCATCGAAACCGTATTGACACGTGAATCAAACACTTCACGACAGGAGTAACAGCGAAAGCGAGTGGACTGACGGCTCAGATTCTCCCCGGACAGACGAAAAACAGTCCGGCAACGCGGACAACAGCAAAAATGATTTTCACTCATATTACTGTATAAGCTCTGGTGATACCTGATTTCTGACTGGTGCCGAATTGCACTACATCTACCAATATCTGAATAACACTCAAGGAAGGGAAAATTTCTTCTCCAGATAGTGGATGTCACACCCTCCTTTGACAAACCCGGGGTCCTGAACCAACTCCCGATGCAACGGAATATTGGTTTTTATCCCCTCAACCACCATTTCCTGCAATGCGCCGCTCATCCTTGACAACGCCTCGGTGCGATGCATTCCATGGGTAATCACTTTGCCGATCATGGAGTCATAATAAGGCGGAACCACATAGTAACTGTAGGCATGGGAATCAACCCGGACTCCCGGTCCCCCCGCCATGTGATACTGCGTAATCTGTCCCGGAGAAGGCATGAATGTTTTCGGGTCTTCCGCATTGATGCGACATTCGAACGCATGGCCGTTCATCTCAATCTGGTCCTGCGTAAACCTCAGTTTCTGCCCATCCGCAACACGAATCTGCTCCTGCAACAAGTCGATCCCTGTGATCATTTCCGTCACCGGATGCTCAACCTGAATCCGTGTATTCATCTCGATGAAGTAAAACTCACCGTCCTGATAAAGGAACTCGAAGGTGCCAACGCCCCGATATCCAATCTGTCTACAGGCTCCCACACAGAGCCTGCCGATTTCAGATTTCTTGTCCTCACCGATGTCGGGAGCGGGCGCCTCCTCAATCACCTTCTGATGTTTTCTTTGCATGGAGCAATCACGGTCGCCCAGATGAACCACATTGCCATAAGTATCCGCCAGCACCTGGATCTCGATATGCCTCGGCACCTCGAGAAACCGCTCCATATACAAGACATCATTGCCAAATGCCGCAGACGCTTCCTGTCGGGTAGTATTGATTGCATCGGACAGTCCTGACTCATCCCGCACGACTCGCATTCCCCGGCCACCCCCACCACCGGACGCCTTCAGCATCAACGGATACCCGATTCGCCTTGCCAGCGCTACCACTTCATCCGGCTCCTCCGGCAAAGGCCCGTCCGACCCCGGAACACAAGGCACATTGGATGCGCGCATTGCAGCAATGGCGGAAATCTTGTCTCCCATTGTACGAATCGTGTCAGCAGTCGGCCCGACAAACACAAATCCGCTGCGCTCAACCTGTTCCGCGAAATTCGGATTCTCAGAAAGAAAGCCATAACCGGGATGTATCGCATTCGCCTCGGTCACCTCCGCCGCCGCAATGACTGAAGCGATATTCAGGTAGCTGTCAGCGGCAGGGGCTGGCCCGATACATACAGACTCATCCGCCAGACGGACATACTTGGCATCCTTGTCTGCATCGGAATGCAGCGCCACCGTCAATATATCCAGTTGGCGACAAGCACGGAGAATTCGCAACGCGATCTCGCCACGATTGGCAATAACCAGTTTTTTGATCTGGTTCATCCTGTCAATAGAACCGATCAGGCAATCAGAAACAAGGGTTCCCCGAACTCAACCGGGTCGCCATTCTTCTTGTAAATCTCTTTCACCGTCCCTGCCACTTCAGCCTCCAGCTGGTTATAGGTTTTCATCGCCTCAATAATGCACAGGACATCTCCCGGTTTAACCACCACTCCGACAGAAACATAAGGACTGGAATCCGGCGATGACGCATCATAGAATGTCCCGACCATCGGTGAAGTGACCACAATCCCGGTCACTTCGCTCACATCCGGCGATTCAGTCCGGGGCACAGATGGCGCCTCCGCGACCATCCGGGAATCAACCGGGAATGCCGGGGCAGCCTGCCGGGGCGCAGCCGCGACACCGCCCGCTCCGGCACGACTCAGTCTGATGGTACTATCCCCCTCGGTGATTTCCATTTCAAGCAAGGCTGAATCTTCCAGCAACTCAATCAGTTTTTTTATCTTTCTTAAATCCATCATTATCTCCGCAACGCCGACACCGCAAAATGATAAGCCGACTCATAACCCGCAGGTCCCAGACCAGCGATCACGCCCCTCGCAATATCAGAAAAATACGAAACTTTGCGAAAAGGCTCGCGCGCATGAACATTGGACAAATGCACCTCCAGAAAAGGTATCCTGACCGCGCTGAAGGCATCCCGCATCGCAATACTGGTATGGGTGAACGCAGCGGGATTGATGATGATAAAATCCACACTTTCATCAGGTGCCTGCTGAATCCAGTTGACGAGTTCATTTTCAGCGTTACTCTGCCGACACTCAAGTTCAACACCATCGGTGTTGGCCAGCTGCATCAGCCGGTTATTGATCTCAGCCAGACTGACCGAACCATAATGCTCAGGCTCACGGCTCCCAAGCAAATTGAGATTAGGCCCATGCAGTACAAGAATTTTAACCATGGCAAACCAGCGATTAACAACAGTTCCCGATTATCGCAAAAATCCATTTTAGAGTCCAGTTCGGCGAGATTGCCCGGATTTTATTGACAATTAACGAAAATTCATGAGCCAACACCCTGACTGGTGGGACCCCTGGTCCTGCCAGCCCTACATCATCCCGCAAGCGGATAAAACCCGGGTTTCCGCAGCCAATCTTTGCGAATACGCCAAGGTTGTTCTCACCGCAATCGGGTTGGCGGGTGGAGTCGCCTGGCAATACAGTCGCTTACGGAAGAGCCCGAATAAGGCGATGTCTGACTTCGCCGGACTCGGCATCCATTCAGAATCACAATGGCAGAATGCACAGATTGAAATGATCGAAGAACTCGGAGTCCGGCATCTGCTGTTACGGATTCCGGTATGGCAACCCGACCGATTCGATCACGATCTGAAATTTCTGCAACGATTTGAAGCCAACCGATTCGTGATCAATATCCTGCAAGACCGGGAAAGCGTACTGAACACCGATTTATGGCAAAACCGGCTGCATGAAATTTTCGGCGCCTTTTCCGGGCACTGCAATATATTCCAGATTGGCAACGCCGTGAACCGCTCAAAATGGGGATGCCGCAATACCGGTGATGCACTTCGGCTATTCAGGATCGCAGACGAGGTGCGCGCCGACTACCCGCATATCCGGCTACTCGGTTCCTCCATCATTGATTTTGAACCGCTTGTGATGCAACGAACCCTGTTCAATGACTGGCGGTACAACCTGGACGGCTGCGCCGCCCTGCTTTATGTCAATCGCCGCGGCCCGGCGACTGGCAAGCAATATCGTTACTTCGACCTGGAACGAAAAATCCGGCTCAACAAGGCCATGCTTCAACTGTCCAATACTACCCGCGACAATTTATGGATCACAGAAACAAACTGGCCACTGCTCAATACCCAGCCCTGGACTCCCAATTCCGGGCATCCTGACACGACCGTGGATGAAGCCACTCAGGCTGACTACCTGAAACAGTACTTCAGGATTGCGCTGGGTACAGGCTGGGTCGAACGTGTCTACTGGTGGCAACTGATCAATCCCGGCTACGGACTGGTGGATCACCGCCAGGGCAGCTTGCGTAAAATGCCTTCCTGGTATGCGTTCAAATCTCTGCTGGCAACCGACTCGCACAAGACACACGCCGCCTGAAGATGCCGAACCTGATTGATATTGCCAAAGACTTCAGCGCGGACCCGGTTTCCCTGGCGAACAGAAACATAGTTGTTACCGGAGCGGCCTCGGAAATCGGCGGCGCGGTCAGTCTGGCTGCGGCGCAGGCGGGGGCGGCCGTCCTGCTGCTCGACCGCAAGCAAAGGGAATTGACTCCGGTCTACGATCAGATCGGTGAGTCGGGATACCCGGAACCGATGATGATTGAGTTTGATATTCGCCGGGCGCAGCCCGAAGGATTCATGGCGCTGGCGGATTCCCTCAGCCAAACCTGTCCCGAAATCCATGGTCTTGTGCATTGCTCGATATGGGGTGCACCGTTGACTCCGGTGGCACATAGCGACATGACTGTCTGGCAGAAGGTTCTGTACCAACAGTTGATACGCCCGATGTATCTGACCCGGTGCCTCTATCCACTATTGAAACACGATAATCCAGCCTCAATCATATTCTCAACGCTGGCCAGCGGGCGCAACGGCTCAGCCTACTGGGGAGCCACCGGTGCCGCCTTCGCAGGCATCGAGAACCTCTGCCAAACCCTGTCCCATGAATGGGAAAACCGGAATATCCGCGTCAACACGCTGGATTGCGGAAAAGTAAAAACCGCCCTGCGAAAACAATTCTATCCCGGCGAAGACATCAGCCAACTACGAGACCCCAACGACCCCGAAATCATCCGCCATTACCTGTACCTGCTATCCGACCACTCCCAGCACCTCACCGGGAAACAGTTTTTCGTACCGTTGCAAACAAACTGCTGTTAGCGTGTGACAAAAGCGGTAGCGGAAACACAGCTAACATTGGTAGTATTAACCGGATAGAGGATATTCTGGGGGAACACGGAACATTTTCACGTTTGGGAGAAGAATGGTTCGACGATTACTGGATGAACTTTCAGAAAATCACTATTTCAGATGAAAAAGGCGGAACCAGGAAGATTAGAAACTTGGAAGAATTTGTTGAATATCGCAATGGTGACCCATCATTAGTGGTTCCCCGAAATAATCATCCGCCGTAAGGATGTAAAAAATTGAAAGTAAATGTACCCCCAATAAAATCACAAGGAATAAAGACCAAACTTATCCCTTGGATTAAAAGTATTGTTCCTGAAGAACTCGAGGGGCAATGGATAGAACCCTTCATGGGAACCGGTGTTGTGGGCTTTAATATCGCCCCTAATCATGCCGTTATGTGTGATACCAACCCCCATCTGATTGACTTCTATAACTCAATCAAAACCAGCGAAATAACCCCGGAGATTGTACGAAAGTACTTGAATGAAGAAGGTTCATTGCTGCTGGAAAAAGGCGATAAACATTATTATGCCTTACGCGAAAGATTTAACGAAAAGCACCAGCCGCTTGATTTTTTATTCTTGAATCGTTCGGGGTTTAACGGGATGATTCGCTTTAATCGGAAGGGCGGCCTGAATATTCCTTTCTGCAAGAAACCCAACCGGTTTGCGCAAGCCTATGTGACAAAAATTGTAAATCAGGTAGACCATATATCCCGATTACTGAAGGTGAAAGACTTTACCTTTAAGTGTCAGCCATTTGAAGACACCATCAAACAAGCAACCAGCACCGATGTGATTTATTGTGATCCACCCTATATTGACAGGCATGTCGATTACTACAACGGGTGGGACGGTGAACATGAGCAGATATTGTTTGATAATCTTCGCTTATCAAAAGCAAGATTCATTTTGTCCACTTGGCACCACAACGATTTCAGAAAAAACCACTACATAGAATCACTATGGGACGAGTTCAACATTTACACCCGTGAGCACTTTTACCACGTGGGAGGAAGCGAACAGAACCGTAATCCCATGGTTGAAGCTATCGTCACAAACTATAAAATATCAAACTGTGAGTATCCAATCACCAATATCGAGCAGAAAGAACAGTTGGTTTTGTTTGATGGGTGAGCACTAAATCTCGCTTCTCCATTCATCTGCCAACAGCCAGGTTGCCTCGCCGGGAAGACAAAGAAACCAGTCTTTCCAACCATTCCGAGATGTGCCGGTGATTCTGACTGACGCTTTGGAGAACGATTCGCAGACAATACCATCATGGGATCCAGTCGGTTAGATCACACAAAACTTCCTCAATCACTTGGCATTTTTTTGTTTGGGTTATGGTAGGCTGATTCGTACAAAAATCGTGAGGCTATGATGGCAACGAGAAAATTCTGGGTTGGTGCTGATCCTGGGGGAATAGATAAATTCGGCTTGGCTTTCCTGGATAGTACCGGAAAGATGCCAGCCTGCTGTACAGTCTCCTCTGTGGATGAGGCGGTTAAGAGAATAAAGATGGTTTGTAGAGGCACTCCCCTCGGCTTGGGTATTGATGCGCCAATGTGGTGGTCGTCGTGTGCAGGCGCTGGCCGTAAATCTGATAGAAGAATTAGAGATAAATATGGAATAAAGCCCGGCACAGTCCAGTCGGCGAACTCCCTCCGAGGTGCCGCACTGGTTGGAGGTGCTATGCTGGCCTTTCGCATACGGGAGGAATTTCCAGATACCAGGATTACCGAAACGCATCCCAAAGCTCTGCTAAAGGCACTTAAACTCGACGCAACAGGATTTGCTGAACGCTACAACATTTCATCGGATTGGAACAACGAACACGAACGGGATGCCCTGATCGGTGCCGTTTGTGCAAGAGAAGGATTCGAGGAGCACTGGACATTCGATCTGGCGTGTTGCCGCGACGACTCGGAACAAAACCCATTCAGTTACTGGCTTGCGCCAATGCACTACTTCTGGCCGGAAAATATCGACTGATCCGTGGATGGGAGAACCATTGGTGGCAGGGTTCGACCCTCGAACAACCCTTCCAGTTTAGCTATACGGTCGCACAAGTCACCGATGTCCCGGCGGATCTCGTTCATTTCCTGACGGACTTCGGCTATACACTTTATGCATAATGCAATTTGCCTGACGATAAGATATTAACTATACTGGTCTTGATATTTTAGCCAAACAGGTCATTTTATGACGACTACAACCGTATCAGAGCTCAAAAGGTCGATCAGCGCTTGCCTGCGCCAGGTCAAGTCTGGTGAAGAACTGTTAATTACCGAGCACGGCCGTCCCGTTGCGCGCCTGTTGCCTGTCAAGGATATAGCGTCTTTGCCCGAAAGCCTGCTAGACATGGAAAAACGGGGATTGTTGAAACGTCCTGAAAAAACCCTGTCGGCAGATTTCTGGGACCTGCCGCGTCCTGCAGATCCAAAGGCAACCGTGCGTTCGGCAGTCTTGCAGGAACGGCGGGAAGGCTGGTGAAATTTTGGGATACATCGGCTATTGTACCCCTATGTATTGATGAGCCGGACTCTGCCATGGTGCAGAACTTGCTGGTTGAGGATTCCTTCGTCGTCGTATGGTGGGGTACGCGCACCGAATTTATTTCCGCACTGATGCGACAGGTAAGAGCAGGCGACTTAACAATTCATGATGAACGCACCGCTCGTCATGTGTTACATAACCTGATGCAGGTCTGGACAGAGGTGCTACCGGGTGATGCGTTACGCAGTACGGCTGAACGGATGCTGGCAGTGCATCCCTTGCGGGCCGCCGATGCCTTGCAACTGGCAGCCGCGATACAATGGTGTCAGGGTCTGACAATCGGACAGGGCTTTGTTTCCTTTGATCAAAGACTGCGTGACGCGGCATATCGAGAAGGCTTTACTGTTCTTCCCGAATGTTGAAGCATGTGAAGATATTGGTCAGTTAAGCAAAGCATAAGCGTCCGGCACGTGCCTTGGCTTACCCGCTTATTCTTGGTTGAACCTCTTTGCACCACCAACTTCGCAGAGGGTCGCCCCCCGTTGTTCGCCAACCTCATCGCTCGTACGAGTTCAGCTGACTCCTTCATATGACGCGCGTGACGAAGCTACGTGGGTACGGTAGCGATCACATCGACATTATCGCGTTCCGATCAGATGCTCAATTGCGAACAATTTCAGGAGGTTGCTACCAGCAAAGGAGTTCACGTAGACGATTGGCGCGTTGTGCGTTGGACCGTGCCAAACGATCGCGTATGTGTCCACGGGGATTGGGAATCGGTTTGAAGTAGTTCCATTCCATATCATTATAGCCGGATGGTTTCCCAACGGCGGGTTTCCCCTTCGGCCGCCAGCCATATACAGCTTCGGCATGGTACCGTAGAAAGGGAACCAGCGGCCCATCCTTGTCCGACAGACTGGCAAGGCATTCCGGCATCATGACCAGGTTGGCGACATGAGTGTATGCCTCTGGATCCTTTGACTCGTTCCAGACATGCGCGAAGGTCCACCCCTTGATATGTGCAGTCGTCTCGAATCCATGGGACCAGAGTATGGCCCATCTGGGCGATGTGTTGTCGTCGTACATGATGTTGTGGCCATCGATTGTGTCTACCTGGATACGTTTCCGGGTATCCCTGATGACTGGAAAGACCGCGCCACTCAACCGACTTATAACATCCGGATGGGGAAATCGGCAATGGCGAACAGCGAGTGCGCTTAATACAAGGGCATCGCTGCCGAGATTCGGTGTGCCGATAGTCCGCTTTCTTGTTTGTCGCGTCAGATGCTGGGCAAGAGGGATTTTGGACATGATATTCTCTCGGTTTTCGTATCATTGCAGAAACATAAGCAGGGGAGCTCTGCAATTTTAGCAGAAACGGTGAAGTCCACGCTGAAACTGCCTCGGCCAAGTGACATGACCACGTTGAAAACGGTCATCTGGACGTGGAGATGCGAACCGAAAAGGTACTCGAATGATGCGTACCAGGGAATCACATCATACAATCCAAGTATAAACGACACGCCATGAAAGAAGAGTCAGCACAAGAGCCAAGATATTCGAAAGTAAATCTGATCTTCTGGGCACAAAAGTCAAATGATCGCTTATGGCTACATTCACCGATAAAGTTTCGCCAGTTTCATGCCGAAGGTGCTGGACAATCCCGTCATCCTTCAAATGGAAATACCTTTTGATGTACCAGTAAATCTGAACCAGGATAATGAATATGCAAAATATGGTCACAGATCTTTCTCCTGATGGCTTGACTCCAAAAAAATCTATTTCGTGAGGACCGGCACCCATAAATCTGGCCAAGACCACTATACTTGACAGTGCCAGAATATTCCGCCTGCAGATCTTTGATCCATCCGGTTCTAATAACTGTAGATCATTAAACTTATTCGGAAATTTCCGAGGGGACCACGGAAGTGGAAACGGTATGCCGAAAAACAGAAAAAAGAATTTACGAATTTTCATCAATGCAGTTTATTTAGAAAGTGACAGGGAAAGAGAAGTTGGTCAGATTGGAGAAGGAAATCGCTGGGAAACTGAATTTACAAGTTGTACGGAGAGTATCTCTTAAATATAAGTATACTTATATAAAAATGGTCATTATTTGTCGCTTTTTTCTGCACTAACGGCGTTGAGTCCTTCTGGGTCTTGTTGAAACGCGGCTATATCGGAACCCATCATTGGTGGAGCACTAAGCATCTGCATCGGTATGCTGTAGAATACACTTACAGACAGAACACAATCGGCTGTTAAGAGCAAATAGACTTGTCCGGTTTTATAGCAAATGAATTGTCCGCTTTTATGATACCTTGATTCTTGCTCCGGGTTAACCCGGAGCAAGAATCAAACCGAACGTGCGCGGCGGACCGGACGCGGCTGTTCGGATGCAAATTCATAGTAATCGCCCCCTGGCATCGTATCGAGCCAGTTCTCTGGGACCGTGATGAACCGCCAGACCCTGATCCAGATAATCCAGCACCTGGACGCGGGCTTTGACGTAATGGCAACGATGCCGGTCTGCCGGTATCTGTAACACCTTGCGCCGATAGCGCACACAGTTGTCTGCACCCACCATTCGCTCATGGCGCTCACACAGAATATCAGAAAGTACCGACAGGTCGCGGCAAGCGACAAAGGCGCTACCTGCCTCTCTCGCCGGTTTGCTGAACTGGGCATTGTAAGCCGGCAGGTACTCCTTTTGGAGATAGCGGTTGGCCGTGTCCATGTCGGTGATGCCTGCACTGGCCAGTTCCTTCACCAGACGATCCTGGTGGGTTCTAAAGACCCGCTCACAGCGCCCCCGCGCCTGCGGCGAGTAAGCCGGGATCATCTCAATGCCCAACTGCTTCATGGCACGCCCAAATTGAGTCGGATTCTTCTTGCCCACTTTGCCTCCCGCCTCCGGCGTATGCCAGTAATGACTGCCCCGATCCGTGTACAGCGAACAGAATAGTCCCTTCGACTCAATCACTTCGCGCACCCCCCGGAAACTGCTGCGAGTGCCTTCTTCTTCACAGAAAAACATCGAGTAATGCTCATTGGTCGCGTCGTCCATCGTCACAATCAAATCCCAACGCTGACCCACCACCCATTCATGCGTACTGCCGTCCTGATGCAACATCATCCCCGGCCACGGCGCCGCCTCCCGTCTCTTGCGGTGCGCCCCGCGCTTCGCGTACCGCTTCACCACACCCGCTCCCTGCAACTGGTTCTTCACCCACGTATAGCTCCTCTGCCCTCCATCCCGCCGATACCAGGAATGAAAATGACGAACGTTCCATCCCCGGTGATGAGCTCGATAACGTTCCACCAACCTCATCACTTCGTCTACCGGCGCACGACGATGCGACACTTCGCACATACGCTTGTCCAGCAACCCGTCCAGTCCTTCCTCCTCGTAACGATCTACATAACGACGGAATGTGCGACTACACACCCCCAACAAATTCGCCGCTTCTTCCTGCGTCAATCGACTCTTGTTCCACCCTTCATACGCTTCTTCAAATCTCATCTGTCTGGTCTCCTGTAACCACTGCGCCCGGATCATCAAACACCTCTTTCATTGTGTGTCAAAACCGGACAGTTTATGTGCTACTCAACCGGACAACTCATTTGCTCGCTACAGACAGAACACAATCGGCTTGTCAGGAGAACCAGCTATTGGTAGCATTGCCAGGAACAGCCAGGGCAAAAGACTGTCCTACGCCAATCTTATCCAAGCGAGATAAATCATGAACCGAGGAATCATTGAACCACTAGGAGTTTGCGCTGTAGGAACGGGTTTGAGATAATATTTTGGAATGAATGATTGAGGATATTTGAGATGCCGACGAGATTTCGCCCTTACCACCCGGATCAGAAACTGTTATTGCCGCCGGACTTGCGGGACTGGTTGCCGGAAGGACATTTGGCACACCATGTGAGTGATTTGGTGGACGGGTTGGATTTGACGGCATTTTACGCGCCCTACCTGGGAGATGGTCGGCGCAAGTCGCCTTACGAGCCTCGGATGATGCTGAAGGTACTGATTTACGGCTACGCGACGGGTGTATTTTCTTCGCGCAAGTTGTCGTGCAAGCTGGAGGAAGATGTGGCGTTTCGGTTGTTGGGTGCGGGCAATTTTCCGAGTCACCGGACGATCTGCGAGTTTCGGCGTCGTCATCTTGTAGATTTTGGAGGTTTGTTTGCCCAGGTGGTGCGTTTGGCGCGGGAGGTGGGTTTGGTTGAGTTTGGCAAGTTGTCGGTTGATGGCACCAAGGTTCGCGCGAATGCGAGCAAGCGCAAGGCGATGAGCTATGGTCGGATGGTTGAGAAAGCGGGTCAGTTGGAGGCGGAGATTGAGGGTTTGTTGGAACAGGCACGGAGGACGGATGCTGCGGAGGACGAATTGCTGGGTCATTCGGTTCGGGGAGACGAATTGCCGGAGGCGTTGCGTCGTCGGGAGGATCGGTTGGCGGCGATTCGGGCGGCGAAGGCGCGTCTGGAGGCACGGCAACGGGAATCGGACGATGCGCGGGGTCGGGAGCCGGGGAGCCGGTGTAATCCCAAGGGGGGGCGGCCCTACAAGCGTGAATACGGCAAGCCGGACGATCGGGCGCAGGATAATTTCACAGACTGCGAGAGCCGGATCATGAAGACCTCATCGGAAGGCTACCAACAGTGCTACAACGCGCAGGTAGTGGTGGATGGCAGTCACCAGTTGATTGTGGCGAGTGGGGTGACATCGAACGCCAGTGATCAAGGGCATCTGGTGGGGCTGCTGGACGAAGTGGAGACGGTCTATGGGGAACGTCCAGATACGGTGCTGGCGGATGCGGGCTACTGCAACGAGTCGGATCTTGCGACGCTGGAGGGTCGCGGCGTAGACGGCTATGTGGCCTTGGGTCGGGAGTCGCGGAGGGACATTGCGGTAGATGCCCGGAAGTGTCCGGCAAAAGCGCGCATGGCCGAGAAACTGTCGACCCCTGCGGGACGCAAACAATACGCGCAACGCAAGTGGTTGTCGGAAGCACCCAACGGGTGGATCAAGGAAGTACTGGGTTTTCGTCGTTTCAGCCTGCGGGGTCTCGACCCGGTGCGATGCGAGTGGGAGCTTGTGTGCCTGGCATTGAACATCAGACGGCTTCAGACGCTCGCGACCCCCTGAGAAGGCGGATTGCCGGTCGCAACCGCCCTTTGCAACGCCCCTTACGACACATTCCGGGGAGGGGCTGCCCGATCCTCGTTCACCCAACCGAAAGCCCGTCAGGATTCGCATAACTCTCAACCCATTCCACATCCCCATTCTACATCCTGTGCCAAATCATCGGCTTTTCTGTAAAATCGTCCTACAGCGCAGACTCCTAGGACTTGAATTTGAACATGCCGTCAAAAAAGTAGTTAAGAAAAGACCAGCGGGCAAAACCGAGAAACATGATAAACTAGAAGAAGAGCAAGTCCGCAAGTCCGCAAGTCCGCAAGTCCGCAAGTCCGCAAGTCCGCAAGTCCGCAAGTCCGCAAGTCCGCAAGTCCGCAAGTCCGCAAGTCCGATTAGGAGAGATTCATCAAGGTGACTGCCTTGAAATAATGCGGTCCATGCCGGATGAGTCTATCCGGCTGGTTGTTACCTCTCCGCCCTACAATATAAAAAACAGCACTGGCAATGGCCTAAAAAACGGCAATGGCGGCAAGTGGCCGAATGCTGCCTTACAAGCCGGATATAGTGAGCATGACGATTGTTTGCCCCATGAAGATTATGTGGCATGGCAGCGCGATTGTTTGTCGGAAATGTTGCGGTTACTTCGGCCTGATGGCGCTATTTTCTACAATCATAAATGGCGCGTACAGAACGGTTTGTTACAGGACAGGTCAGATATAGTTGCCGGATTCCCGGTGCGTCAAATCATCATCTGGCACAGATCTGGAGGGATTAACTTCAATCCCGGTTATTTTCTCCCAAACTATGAAGTCATTTACTTGATTGTAAAACCGGCATTCAAACTGGCACCGAAAGCAAACGCGGCTGGTTGTATTTGGAGAATCAATCAGGAAACGGACAATCCTCACCCGGCACCATTCCCCGTTGACTTGGCATCAAGGTGCATTGAGTCGGTCAATGCAGGCCCTGTCCTTGATCCGTTTATGGGAAGCGGGTCAACAGCCATCGCCGCTGAGTTGGCGGGCATAGAGTGGGTCGGGATAGAGAAGTCACCAATTTACGTAGGAATGGCAAATGAGCGCATAGACCGCGTCATAACCAGAAAGATATGAATATCGTGACCGATGCCGAACTATATGCCAGATTACGCGGCATACTCAAACGCGGTTGGATACCTATTCCTGATTACCCTGGTTACAGGGGTACAGGCGCACCAGGTACTATACTGGAAGAATTGCTGGGCATTGACGGGTCAAACCGCGATACACCGGATTCCGGAAAATGGGAGATCAAATTCCACAGCCGTTCATCCTTGTTGACCCTATTCCACCTTGAAGCGCAACCCAAAGGCCACATGCATCAAATGGTTAGAAAGTTTGGTTGGCCAGATGCTAATGGAAGAACCAGTTTCAGGCATACAATTCACGGGCGATCAGACAGGGGCTTTTATGTGATGAATGAAAGTAACCGGCTTACAGTTCGCAATGATTCCACCAGCGACATGGTGTGGCCGTACTGGACACATGACAGCTTGATGAATGCATTTGCTGCCAAGTTCCGCCGTTTGATTGTGGTCAAGGGGAAGAAACAAAGCGGACGGGTCAAATATGAAACGGCGCACTTGTATTGGGAACCTCAAATCACACTGTTTATTGAAGCTGTAGCGAATGGTATTATAGCAATTGACTTTGATGCCAGAACGAATAACGGGCGCGGGCTACGCAATCACGGAACAAAATTCAGGATTCAACATGACAATTTGCGTCATATCTACAACCATCAGAAAAAATTCGATTAGTACAATTAAGTATATGATTCCCAAACAAAAGAATATTCGCACATGTCAGACCTGCTGAAATACGTCGCCGAAATTGAGTCGGTACTCCAAGTGCATCGCCCGGGGACTAATGGAGTCAATGAAGATCGCAAGCGGATTCGCGATGCGATCCAGGCTATCGCTTCTATCTCCCTGGACCCCAGCCTCACTCTTACGGAGACGATTAATCTGGCAATCAGATCATGCCCAAGCCAAGCAAAAAGGACACTTTCCGCCGTTATGATCCGATTAGTCAGCGCCAGCGGACCGCTCACAGACCGTGACATACAA
The DNA here is from genome assembly GCA_965116335.1 of Arenicellales bacterium. Taxonomy (GTDB): domain Bacteria; phylum Pseudomonadota; class Gammaproteobacteria; order Arenicellales; family Poriferihabitantaceae. Next base: position 1,946,278 of record OZ220677.1, on the reverse strand, counting down.
AAGTGTAGAAGAGGGATCGTAACTCACATCGAAGTCGCCTGTCCCAATCTTACAAAAGACCTTTTCCAGCCGAACAATCAAAATCACGAGAAGATCGAGGCTATAAAGCAAATTCATTACACCGCATGTAGGAACCTAGACCAACTTCGAGAGTCATTTGTAAGCCTCCCGGATCTTGCTGAACGCAGACAAAGTATTATGCGCTCGTTAAAACACGGCAAAACAAAAAGCTATCTCGACTCATTTGGCTTTATGTCCATTCTGCAACTTGTAGATAGTTTGCTCGGCCAAGTGGATAGCGTCATACGAGCTTCCGGCCACGAACTACAGACAAAGATGGAGCAATTAATCGAGGATATTCCCACCCAGCATGAGAATTGCGAGAAGATTCAGACATTCGTCACCACTAAATACGCGCTGCCCTTCCTCAAGCAACTCGAAATGTCGGCCACAGCAATGAAGGATCGATTCTCGGCCGATTTCGCTTGCCAGATCAGTGTGCCTAGAGCAGCGCTGAAGGTGGAAAAACGATACCCCCTTCATCTAACTAGCTCCGAGATCGAAATATTTATTCCACTAAAAAATGATGGACCCGGAGTTGCCCAGAATGTAACAACCTATTGCGTGGTGGAACATGGTGAGGTCAAGAACCCAGAGACCAACTTCGGTTCCGTCAACCCTGGACCTTTCGTTCTGACGTTGTTGATTGAATTGACCGAGCCGCAAACCGAGCTACATGCGACCATTGAGGTCTCCTGGAGCGCTGTTGGGGACTCTCAGCGATATCTTGAAGACTTCACGGCACTTATTCAAGGTCAGCGGACCGACATCAATTGGGAACATCTCAGCCGACAGATCCCCTATAGCAGCGAAGTCGTCGAAGACGATCATTTCTACGGCAGAAGAGACGTGCTGAATCGAATCATCCGGCGCCTTACGTCCAATGCGATGCAATCGTGCTACATTACTGGACAAAAGCGGGTTGGGAAGAGTTCGCTTGCCTGTGCAGTTGAGTCCGCAATACGGCAAATCCACGGACCCGAAAGTTTCCATGTGCTCTATCTCGAGAGTGGCGAGATTAGGTGCACTACAGGCGAACAAACAATGGAAACGCTAGGTCGTCGACTAGACGAATACTTTTCCCGCCATCTCAGTCACCACACGAAATGGGAGATGCCGGGCTATTCTTCTTCCTTATCGTCCCTGAATCAACTCCTTGAAATCCTCAGAAAAGAAAACAGTCACAATCGGTTTATTGTCATCTTGGATGAGTTTGACGAGATCAACGAGACTCTCTATAGCCATGGGGATTTGGCTAATACTTTCTTTCTCAATCTCCGCACGCTTGCTTCCAAGAAAAACTTGGCATTTGTTCTAGTCGGTGCTGAGAAAATGCCCTATTTGATGTCGTCTCAAGGTGAAAAGTTGAACAAGTTCGTTCGCGAATCCTGGACAGTTTTGATCAAGAGACCGAGTGGTCAGATTTTACATCCTTGGTACGTGAACCAGTAATTGATGCCATTGTCTTCCATGATAGCACGCTTCGTAGGATGTACGATCTGACAGATGGACACCCCTATTTTACAAAGGTGCTCTGCGCCAAAGCCTTCGAAGCGGCGCTGGATGCCAAGGACGCCGAGATTTCCGATGCAGAAATCGATAAGGCAGGGCAACGGCTCCTGGCATCTCTCGATACAAATGCATTCGCCCACTATTGGCGTGATGGTACCCGCGGAGGTGACGAAGAGGTAGAGATCGCATCCGTAAAGAGGTGCAGGACGCTGGTATCTTGGGCCCGCACCGTGAGGTCGAGAAAGAATCCCTCACTCGAGGGGATGGAATATCACCTCCATGCTCACCTAAGGGCAGATGAACTGAGACACGAGCTCGACGACTTCTGTCGGCGCGGCGTATTCAAGGAAAAAGAAGGAAATTATTTGCCCACGGTCGATATTTTTGGTCGATGGCTTAGTGATCGTGGCTTTGCCCTTCTTGTCGATGGCCATCTCGGGGATGAGCTTGAAGAGAAACGAAGGCAGGATGAAGACGCAGCTTATGTAAAATCTGACGAAGTCGTCGAACTTGTTGATAGTTGGCCACTATATCAAGGACATAGAATAACCGAGGATAGGGTGCGGAATTGGATCGACCAAGTAGAAACCAATGTCGGACGTAGGCATCTCTTCAAAATCCTACAAAATGTCAGATTCGTTACTAATGATCAGATGCAAGAGTCATTTCGAGGCGCGTTCGAGAATTTCCGAAATAGACTACCCGCGTTCTTTCAAAGGAAGAAAACTGATCGTCGCCACGATGTCCTGGTAACTTTTTTGGGTAGTGCCGCCAAGAGTGGTGCGTATTCAGCAAATCAGTTTGCCAGGGCGAACCGAATAGTTCCCGACAATGTCATTGCTCTGGAACGATTGGAAGCAAAGTTCAGCGATGAACAGGAAGGTCTATTCTCGGCTATCGTGGTTGTTGACGATATGATTGGCACGGGTAATACGCTGTCGGGTGATTTGAAATCCCATGGCGAAATCCTGCAGAAACTGGATATAGGCTCAACTATCCCGCTTTTTGTCTGTGCCTTCTGTGCAACTGTGAAGGGCGAAGCAAAGGTTCGGCAGCACTTGGAGAGCACATTCGAGGACAGCGATCTCGACATCTGCGAGATGCTCGAGGAACGCCACTACGCATTCAACGAAGGAGTAGGATTTTGGGATTCTCAGTCAGAGAAGGACAAGGCCAAATCAATGGTAATGGACTTGAGCGCGCGAGTTGACAAGCGCCGTCAACTGGGCTATAGCGGACAAGGTCTACTGCTCACGTTCTCGCGAAATTGCCCTAACAACTCATTGCCGATCTTGTACGGTCATGGGAAGAGTACTACCAAGTGGACACCACTGTTCCCACGCACCCAACTATAAGAGGTTTAGGCTCTAGCAGAATACAAATTATTTCGCCGCTGTAACAGTCTCTCCGAGGCAGGCGGCCGTCCAGGATTCCTGCCGGGTTTCCTGGCTGCGGTGATGCTGTCCCGAGTGCGCTCGGCATTCAGGTATCGCTCAAAGGGCGCGATTGCGCCGAAGATGTTGAATACCAGTTCGCCTGCAACACTCAATGAGGCTGTTTCGCTGGTCTGGCGCCGTAGCCTCGGCATCTTCAGGGTGGCTTCACGGCACGCGTATGCAGCTTCTGGTCGTACGTCCCCGCCCGAGTGTCTACCCGATCCGGGCTCCGTTAAACGGCCGGTCCTGCACAGAGCGGAGCGACCACGAGTGTAATCTATTTCCTTCTCATGACATATAGATGGCAGATACCAGGTTGTAGCCTGTGATGAAACCAAGTCATCCCCCATCACAGGCTTTCCACTCAACTGGTAAGCGATTGCATTTCCGTGAATATCAACTGCCCACCCGCCAAGCCCAGCAATGTTGCACATTTCACGACACATCCACATCCCCTCCATGTCTTGCCGAGTATCATCTGGATCTTGTCCCGCAATACAAGATGCCTTCTCCCAAGCTTTTTCTTTCGTGGTTTGAACTACATCCATAATTTGCCGCCCTTACTAATAATGTCGCCACCGCTAAAACCGACTTCGATCTTACAGCGTTCGATTGTTAAGAGCAAACCATCATTTTATTTTATGGACAGAAATCGTTTTTCATGCCATGATACGGGAATAAGGGCTGCGTTTGCAGAAAAAGAATTAAAACGGTAATATGGACGAAGATACCAAGCGTCAGAGCATTTGGATTTTGCCGGGTTCTGTGTCAGAGTTGGCGTTTGAAGTATTTGGTTGAAGAAGTGCTTGGAGTACTTTTCACGTTTTGCGTTACCTTCTGCCTATATGCAGTTGTGGATGATAATGTGAGTCGATGAAGAAAGAGTTCGCTACAATTACTACATTGCGGCTGGACCGTCTGCATAAGGACAAACTGGAAAGGATTATCAACAAACAAATGCAGGTCACGGCCAAAACACAGGCTGGTGCTATCCGCCAGATGATCGGGATATGGGAATATCTGATCACGGAGGTGGATAGACTGGAAGCTGATAACCGGGCATTGTCCACGGAAAATCAGCGTTTCACAGAGCTGATTGACTCGCATGTAGCCACCACCCAGGCCATGCAGGCCGTGTTCGATCGCAAGCGTTGGCTGCCGGGCGAGGGTGCGACCGACAACAGCAACCTCCCGGACAACCCGACCAAGAGTCAGGATAACAGCTAGTCTGTAATTCCGCCAATAGCATGGCGGTTCTGTAATCATTTCATCCCTCAAAGGCCGGGGCGGTCCAGTCGTCACGTCCGCTGTCACGTCGCATCCTCAATCGCGCCGCATCCACCCCTGTTATTTCCAGCCATAACCCACCGGAATCGTGAGAACAACTCCTGCGATTATTCTGGTCTGTGCGGATATTTTGTCCTGAAATATCTTATTATGATAGCAATAATAAAAAATATAGTTGTATTATGATAATTTATGATTGTATAATAATTCTTGTGCTTTGTTATTCGAGTTGTACGAGAGCATAGTACAAGAATCATTCAATCCTCCAGAGCAGAGACGAAAAATGAATCAGGAACATGGCTGGGCCAGACCCGGTATCAGATTGTATCCGGGACTGATATTGATCAGCGCCGGGCTCTTTCTGGTCTCGCCGGATGTGTTCGCTACCATCACTACCGGGACGGCATTCGACAGCCCGCTGGCCATATTGCGTAATGTATTCACCGGGCCGATTGCCTATACAGCGGCTTTGCTTGGTATCGTCGTTGCCGGCGCCATGCTGGTCTTCGGTGGGGAGATTGGCGACTTCGCCAAACGCTTGATCATGCTGGTTCTGGTCATCGCCATTATTGTTCTGGCCAACAACGTGTTGTTGCAGTTCTTCGGTACAAGCGGTGCGGTTGTTCAACCGCTCGCAACTGTCCATACCCTGATACCCGACTGATAAGGACATGATCAGGGATGACCAGGTAGCGCAGGAATTGCGGCAGGCGCCGCTTTATCGGGCAACCACCCGACCGCTCATGGTGCTGGGCGCGGAGCGTGAACTGACCTTGATCCTGATGATTTTCAGTGGCGCTCTGGTATTCACCAGTCTGTCCATTGAGGCCGCAATGATCGGTGCGTTTACCTGGTTTTCAGGCTTGTATCTGTTGCGTCAACTGGCTCGGCGTGATGAGCAGATATCGCGTGTATTCCTGCGCTACTGGGTGCGTCACAGATCGGTCTTCTATCCGGCTACGGCGCGGCCATCAAGTGACGGCTATTTACCACCGGCACGGCGATGATGCGATGAATCTCGAACACCTGAAATCAACGGGCCGGGCACTGCCTGATTTGATGAACTATGCCACTCTGGTCGAACCGGGCGTGGTGCTTGGCAAGGACGGGTCGCTGATTGCTGGCTGGTATTTCCGTGGTCAGGATTTGATGGCGCAGACTAATGTAGAGTTGAACGCGCTGAATACCCGATTAAATGACAAGTTCAAGCGGCTTGGAGAGGGCTGGACACTGCATGTGGACGCGCTCCGACGCTCAACCGCCAGTTATCCATCGCCGCAAATGACGCACTTCCCTGACCCGGTGAGCCGCTGGATAGACAGTGAACGACGCAGCCAGTTTGAGCGGGACGGAGATCATTTTGAAACCATCCATGCGATGGTATTGCATTACCTGCCGCCGACAGTTGCACAATCCCGGCTTGAGCAGATGATGTATTCCAGGGACACGCAACGACTGGATGATGACAGTATTGCAACCCGGGTATTGTCTGATTTTCTCGGCTGGGTCACTGAATTCGCCGAATCCCTGTCGGACATTGCAGAAATATCACCGATGACCGGATATGCGGTACTGACAGAAACCGGAGAGGAAACCATGCGGGATGATCTGGTGGAGTTTCTGGGGATGTGCATGATCGGTCAATACTACCCCGTCAATCTGCACAGGGAAGCGCCATTCCTGGATGCTGTATTGGGCTGTTACGATTTTACCGGCGGGCTTGAGCCGAAAATAGACGACAGGCACTTGCGGATTGTGGCTGTTACCGGCTATCCACTATCGACTCATCCGGGCATATTGTCGGCCCTGGAAAACCTGGAGACGGAATACCGCTGGTCGAACCGATTTATCTACATGGACCATGAGACGGCGAAAAAGGAATTGAATCGGTATCGCAGGCAATGGCAGCAAAAGCAACGGGGTTTTGTCGATCAATTCCTGGGAACCCGCAGAGGAGCCACCGACCGTGATGCAGTGAACATGGTCAATGAGACCGAGAGCGCCCTTGCGGATGTGTCCAGCCTGGAAACTACATTCGGTTATTTGACCAATGTCATTGTTCTGACCTGCGAATCGCTTGACCAGATTGAAGAGGACGCGAAATACCTGATTACCACCATTCGTAACCTGGGGTTCGGGGCGCGTCTGGAAACCGTCAACAGCATCGAGGCCTGGCTGGGTTCGTTGCCGGGGCACAGCTATACCAATATCCGCAGGCCGTTGGTCAGCACGATGAATTTATCGGACTTGCTGCCACTGTCGTCAATCTGGACCGGCAACCAGCACAATCCATGTGATCGGTATCCGTCCGGCTCGCCAGCCCTGATTTATGCCGATACCGCAGGCGCTACCCCTTTCAGGCTGAATCTGCATGTCGGGGATGTCGGCCACACACTGATCATTGGCCCGACCGGAACCGGCAAATCGACTTTACTGGCTATGATTGCGGCGCAATTTCGCAAATACCGGAATGCGAAAGTGTTTTGTTTCGATAAGGGATATTCGATCTATTGCCTGACTGAGGCGGTTGGCGGCACACATTATGATGTCGGCGACAGTGATTCGAGCTTGACTTTTTGTCCGCTGGCCGAGTCGGATTCAAGCTGGGCGGAAGGTTGGGTGAGGGACTGTTGTGAACTGCAACTCGGCTCTGTGTTGACACCGGAACAAAGGAAGCAGTTACACGTTACCATGGGGCATCTGGCTCAGTCGAAGGAAAAAAGCCTGACCGATTTGCATACCCAACTGCAAGACCAGGTATTGCGAGACGCGCTGACGCATTACACACTGCATGGCAATGCAGGGCACCTGCTGGATGGCGAATCGGACAATCTCGCGCTGTCGGACTTCACCTGTTTTGAGCTTGAGGCGCTGTGGTCATACTCTGACAGCGAAAAGCTGCCGGTGCTGTCCTATCTGTTTCACCGTATCGAGCGACAACTGACTGGCTCGCCAGCGATGATCATTCTCGATGAGGCCTGGGTGATGCTGGGGCATCCGGTATTTCGCGCGAAAATCACGGAGTGGCTGAAGGTGTTGAGAAAGTCCAACTGCGCGGTCGTGATGGCGACTCAATCGTTAACCGATGCCGTCAATTCCGGCATCCTTGATGTCATCATGGAGTCGACCGCCACCCGGATATTTCTGCCCAATACCGCTGCCAACTCTGAAGTGTCGCGTCACATCTACCAGATGATTGGATTGAATCATGTGCAGATCGACATGATCTCAAGGGCCACACCAAAAAGGCAATACTATGCCATGTCTGCGGAGGGCAATCGACTATTCGATATGGCGCTGGGGCCGGTCGCGTTGTCATTCGCAGCGCAGTCGGGCATCCATGTCAAAAAGGAAGTGCAGCTCATGAAACACAGGTATGGGGAGCAATGGACGGATTACTGGCCTGGAAACCGGGCAGAACAGACATGATTGGAGCCAGGTTCTGTGCTGTCTTTGCCAGCACCGCAGGGAAGATTCTTCTCATCGGCTGCACAGCCTTACCGTGTGCGACTACAGCAATGGCGGGAGCGGCCACCGGCGGAGCGACCGAATTCACGCAGGTACTGAACAATATTGAGCTGGCGGCTCAGGTACAGCAACAACTGCGTACCTGGCAGACGTTGGCTGAGGAGCTTCGCATCCTGCGCGACAATGAACGTATGTTGACCGGGCATCACTTTGCCGGTGCTCCGTCGAATGCCTTGGTACGACTGCACCGGGCGGTGCAAAACGACTATATCATTAGTTATCAGGCAGGCAGCATCAACGACGAATTCGCATTGAAATATCCTGGTTACAGGGCTTTTATGGCTGAAGTTTACGGTATCGAAAACGGTGGAAATACAGGTTATGCGACATGGGACGCACAGAACCTGGCCAACCTGACGGCGGCGCTGAACACGGTCAATCTGAATCGGGATCAGGTGCTGGCCGAGGGGCAGATGCTGGATCTGATTGACCGCCAGGCTAAAACCGCGAGAAGCCGCAAGGCGCTGATGCAACTCGGTAATGATCTGGCCCTGACCCAGGTGCGTCAGGCCAGACGAATGGAGAACCTGCTGCAAACCCAGATTGTGTTGCAAGCGAACTATCTTGCTGCCGGGCAGGCCAGGAGTAACCGTGGACAGTCACGCAGAGAGTGGATGTATGAGTCTGATCGAAAACTCCGTGAGCAACTGAGGGGTCAGCGCAGGAAACAGGACCCGGACACGGACCTGTATCGGTAATGATATGTTGAGATACGTACTCGTTATGCTGGCTCTGTTGTGCCAGATGCCAACGGTGGCATGGTCTGACCATTACGATGAATGTGTCGGTATTACCTCGGATACCGGAGAGGAGGCAGAATGTTTTCGCAGGGCGGATCGGACGCTGGAAAACTTCATAGTCGCTAACCCGGATATGTTTTCCGCTGAAAGAATTGTCCAGAACTTTATTGATAACACGCAGAAATGGAGCGGGGATATTATCAAGATTGCCACTGCCCTGTTCTGGTCGCTGGCGCTGCTTGAATTTATTCTGGCCTTTTCCATGATGGCGATACGGGGTTCCGACCTGAATGAATTTGCGGTTGAGCTTTTAAGGCGTGTATTGATTATCAGCTTCGGCCTGTTCCTGCTGGAGAATCACGTGACGCTTGAACTGCTTATCCAGGGCTTCCGTGATTCGTCTTCGCTGGTGCGCGAGGGACAGGTCGGCAAGGAATACGCGCTCAAGGACCTGGTGGGAATTCCGCTCAATGTGGTCGGCAATATGCTTGATTCGATTCAGCCGTTGAACTTTGTCACCGATGCACCGGAAATTCTGATGATCCTGTTTACGGCGGTGATCGTGCTGTGGGCACTGTCGGTGGCTGCGGTGCAACTGGTTCTGGTTCTCTGTGAAATGTATATCGTACTGGCTGTCGGCTTGTTGTCATTGGGGCTGTTCAGTCTGCAAGTTACGCGCGAATACCCGATGCGTTTTTTCGGCGGCCTGATCGGTACAGGTTTCAAGCTGTTTGCGCTGGAATTGATTATTGCGCTGGGCATCCGCATGGTCGAAGGATGGGCAACCATGCCGGTTATGCACCGGGTCGGACCGTATATGCTGATGGCCGCCGCCGCGATCATGTACAAGGAAATTGCGGTTCGCATACCCGACTACATCCAGAGTCTGCTGACCGCATCCCCAGGCTCTGGAGTCAGCGCCGCTGGCGCCGTCACTGCGGCGGGAGTGGTCGCTGGAGCGCATGCCGCCGGAGCAACCGTAGCCGGTAAAAATCTGGCAGGCGGAATTATGTCCATACGGGAAGCTGCCGGACTTGCCCGTAATCAGGGCGCAACCGGACCAGGAGAAATGAGTCGGGGTATCGCTCGCAACCTTTTCGGCTCATGGGCCGACAACGTGACCAGCAAAAGCCCGATGGCCCGGCAACTGCGTAAGAATCTGATGAGGAGCGGGCTGGCAAACAAGGGCACGAAAAAATAATGGCTGATCTGTATACACAAAACAGGTTGGCCTATAGCTCCGTGCTTGAAAATGCGGCGAAAACGAGCGCCGGATGGCGGTTGTGCACACTGGTTGCGCTGTCGATATCGCTGTGTGCTGTTGCCGGTATGGTCTATATGAGTACCCAGACCCGGGTCCGCCCGGTGCTGGTGGTAATGGACGAACGCTATATGCCGGTCGGCTTGTATCAGCCGGGCACCGGGTTGGCAGTCAACGATGAGCGTGTGACCAAAGCCTCGCTGGCCCAGTTTGTCTCGACCTGGCGAATCGTGTCGATTGACGCAGAGTTCCAGAAACAAAGAGTGAATGATCTCGCCAAATTCATTGATAACAACTCCCCCGCATTCGCCAAGCTGCGTGATTACATCGTATCTGATTCCACCAACCCATTGCGGCGAGCGCTTTTCGAGACAGTCAGCATCCGCATCTCGAACGTTCTGCCGGTCTCGCCAATGACATGGCAGGTTGACTGGGTCGAAACGGTAACCCGGCGGGGTAATGGTCAGGCTGTATCGAAGCGCTGGCAGGCGAATATCACGTTCGCCTTCATGGACGATGTGCCGACGGAAATCCTGTTGACCAACCCGACTGGATTGTTGGTATCAGATATCAACTGGGCGGAATCAATATGAGCCGCCTGCCTTCTGGTTCATTCATGCTCTTTATGGCATTTCAGGCCATACCCGCGCAGGCCCAGTTTCTATCCACGGAAGCGCCGTCTGTTGTATTGACAACCCGCGAAGTGGAAGCGGTCCGGCTATCCCGTGGCTGGCAGAATCGCTACTCGCCTGCCATGCTTGGACGTAATGGCAAAGTGGTTTATCACTTCGGTGAATCCAGTGCGCCGGTCATTACGGCACCCGGTAATGTCACGCATATCGAGCTTGAGCGGGGCGAGACTCTGGTCGAGGACGGTATTTTTATCGGTGACAGTGTGAACTGGCGCATTATTCCGGTAGCGCAGGGTGGGGGCGAGACGATGATCACGCACATTATCGTCAAGCCGACCTACGAAAACCTGGAGACCACCATGATTGCGATTACCAACCGGCGCAGTTACTACTTTCACCTGAAGTCAACCGAGGATCGTTTCATGGCTTCGGTCGGCTTTTCGTATCCTGAAATGGAGGCCAGACGCTGGCATCAATATGAACAGTCCGTCAACGCCGAAAAGGCGGCTATAGTCAGTCAGCGCGAAGAGCGCACGATAGACGTGACACCGACCATCAGGCCGGATATCGCCAATCTTGATTTCAGTTATTCAGTTTCTGGCGACAACCCGCTGTGGAAGCCGGTGCGGGTCTACAATGATGGACTGCGGGTGTATATCCAGATGCCGAAATCAATGCGGCAATCCGATGCGCCTGCCTTTATCGAGACCGGCCCCCGCAATGCAGCGCAAATTGTCAATTACCGCTTGCGCCGGGGCACCTTCATTATCGACAAGCTGTTCACACGGGGCATGCTGATTACCGGCACAGGCCGGGACCAGCGCAAGGTCATGATCACGTACACAGGCGGATGAGACCCCGGAAGATGGCCGCTTTCATCCAGATATTCCGTTGTTCCACGTCCCGATGGTTGATCGCGTTGTCCGCGATAGGGTGCAGTATCGCCCTGTCCGGTTGCACGGTCAGCCCGGTGAATGTCCGTTCTCCAGACGTACCAGCCGAAGTCGCGGAGCAGATGCTGGATGACCTGATTGTTGCAGTGAGCAAACGATTCCCACCGGCAAAAATTCCCCTTGCCATTCATGATCATGATCGAGGCAAACCACTCGATCGGGTTTTGCGGGCTGCCGGATATGCAGTGCATCAGGCAGATGGCATCAATGCGGTGACATTCGCGACCCATTACACAGCTGAGTCAGCGATGTATCTGGGCGTTATCCGGGTGGGACTGAACTACACGCTCTCAAGACTCTATATTTTTGAGGGAGGAGAATTGCAGATTCATTCGACCTCATTGTCAGACGAAGCTTTTTCCCGTCCGGCAGAAGTAACCGGGAATTCCGGGCATGGTTGATTCTGTATTCAGCACCACAGTCAGGCCGGGCACATACAGGGGTCGTCATCTGGGCGCGATACCGATGGTTATTGCCGGTATTTTCGGGGTGCTGCTGGTTGGCGGACTGTTATGGGGTGCCCTGTCCAGGTTCCAGCCGGGTGATGAAAAAGCACTCAGAGACGCCAGAGTGGGAACCAGTGCCAGACCATCGTATGAATTGCCGAAGTTGCTCGACGAAAATGACATTGATGTTGCTGGTGCTGGTGATATTGCTGAAGAACCCGATTCAGCCGCGAATGACTCCGGGGTCATTGTCGCCCCGACCGTCTCCAGCGCACTCAAGGCGCAACGCGAATACCTGCAACAGCAAAGGATGCGCGAACTGCAAAACCGCACTCTGGGACAGGAAAGCTCACCTTCAATTTCAACTGCTGAACTGAACAACCGGGAAAATACGGAGACAGCTACAGCCGAATTGCCGGTGCCCGGTTCTCCACCAGATGCTGATATTTCACCGGATTCGATACGAGCTCGAACTCTGGATGCATTGCTGGCAGAAGCCGGGAGCCATCCTCAAGCCGACTCAGGTGGACAGACAGGGAAAATTGACTTCCTCAAGGAGCCGGATCGCAAGGCATGGTTGCCGCATATCCGTCAGGCGGATTCAGGTCAATACACGCTCAAGACCGGCACGGTAATACCTGGTATTCTGGTTACCGGACTCAACTCTGATCTTCCCGGGACATTGATTGGGCAGGTATCACAAAATGTATACGATACCGCCACCGGTCAGCATCTTCTGATTCCGCAGGGGGCGAAGTTGTACGGCACCTATGACAGCCGTATCAGCTATGGTCAGAATCGCGCACTGGTTGCCTGGGATCGGATCATATTCCCCGATGCCAGTACTCTTGAGCTGGGGCGGATGCAAGGCTCCGATGTATCTGGAGCCAGCGGATTCAGGGATCAGGTGCAGAACCATTACCTGAAATTATTTGGCCAGACATTCCTGCTTTCCGCGATTCAGTCGCTACCGGCACAGGTATCGGATACATCGTCCTCGGTCCAGATGGAGGATGAGTTCGGGAAAATCGCCGCTGCCAACTATTCACGGATGGGTGAGAAGCTGATCGACAAGAATCTGTCGATACAGCCTACCATTCGCATCCGGCCAGGCTATCCGTTCACGATTATGGTCAATCGGGACATTCTGTTCACGGGGGTTTACCTGTGAAATCGCCTCCCCTGTACGCCACCGCCCCCGCGAGTCTGCAAGTCGCAATTATGAAGATTGCGCTGGCGGTATTGATTATGCCTGTAGCCCATGGTGGAAGCCGATTCGAGCTGGGTCAAATGCAGCAGGCCACGTCCGTGACACGAGCAGAATACGTGGTGCCTGTTACCGTGTCGGCAGATGGATACTCCACTTTCAGCGCCAGTATCTACGCTTCTCAGGAGATGACGCAGAGTCTCCGGTGGCAGTCAATTGAGCGGCAATCCGGAGTCAATGTCGTCATCTCGGTAACAAAACCCATTATTACGCCGATAAGAATTACCTTGGTAGTACGCTATCAGGGCCGGGAGAGAATGCGCGAATACTGGCTACAGCCGGTATCCGTCCCACCACAACCCGTCATACCGGAAGCAGTACAGCCGGACGTAATCGGACAGAAACAGGCGAACAACACAAAGCCGGGTAAGTCATCCGAATGTCAGGAGTTGCTGATAAAGGCAGGCTCCCTGTACGCCAATATCGAGAGATTAACGACAGATTGCGGTCATCGGTTCGGCATCTGGCATCCGGGTAACAGCCAGGATCTGGTCGATTGGATAGTCGAGTCGGCAAGACTGCTGGAGAATAACGAGGGCGTTGCCGGGCTGCTGGACATGCTGCAGGAGGATTATGGATTACTGGGTGTGATACGCCGGGAAGGCAGCAAGCGCTATATTGACTATCATGAGTTGCCGGGGGGCCTTGAATGATGAAATCAGTCAGTCCGGTAATATGGGTATTGGCGCTGTTCGCAGGCTTGAGCGGTTGCAATTCATCGCCACAACCGCACTCGTCGATTGATCAGATACAGGAGCGGATCGAAGAGATTCGGGGAGTTGCGGATGAGCCTGCGCCGACTGGATTGAAGCGCATCAAAGCACCACGGATGAGCGTGTGGCTGGACCAGCGGATCACTGCGAGATTCAGCAATCTGGATGTGCGTTCCGCGATTGACCTGGTGGTGCAGAAACGGCCGGTGCGCTATAACATGAGTCAATCACAGACGCTACAAGCAGTGAAATGGTCGCCTTCGGCGCTGACTATCCGGGATCATCTCGACTCGATTACGGCTCAGGCGGACTGGGTTTACCGTGTCGAAAAAGGTGTGATCCAGATTTACGACATCGAAACCCGTCATTTCCCTCTGGCCGCCCAGCCCGGCGCCACGCAGGCGGATATGAAGATGCGTAATCTTTCAACATCAGACAACGGCGGCTCCGATAATACGGTAAGCGTTGTTCTGGACCCGTATACGACGGAGTTGATCGGGCTGGTGGAAACGGTTCTCGGCCTGGAGGCCGAATCGACAGAACCGGGGCAAACTGATCCGCGCACCGCCGTCGCGATATTGCCAGCAGCGAATCAGCTGGTAGTGACTGCCAGACCCAGTGCAATGCGCCGGGTTGCAGAGGTCATCCGGCGATACAATCTTTCGACAAGTGCCATTGTGCGGGTACATATTTCGATTATGGAAGTCGATGTGTCCGACTCGGAAAAACACAATTTGCTGCTGGATATTGTGCGCCAGAGCGGAAATTTTACGGTTGGTCTCGGGATTACCGGAGACCTCACTGGCAGCGCCGGGTCTTTAATCGGTGCGGTCACCCGCCCGGACAGCCCGTATCGCGGTAGTGGATTGATTTATAACTGGTTGAAAAAGTTCGGTGATACCAGTATCGCTTATGATGACACGATCGAGATATTGAATAATCACGTGGCGAGTATTGACGCGACGCGGACGGAAAGCTACGTCTCAAAAATCACATTCACAGTGACGGGCAGCGGTGATTCTGAATCCAGAACTCCGGAAGTCGAATTCTCGGAGCTGCGTACCGGGCTGGCGATTCATCTGCAACCGACCGTACAAGACGACCAGATTACGCTGCGGATGGCTCTGTCACGCTCCAGTCTGGTGGATCGGGTGCCGTTCAATTACTCCGGAATCGAAGGGGAGAACTTTGTCACCGATGACTTCAACCGGGTTTTATCAGTTTCATTGCGAGACGGCGAACCCAAGTTGTTGATGTCCTTCTCGGAGGCGGTGGTCAGTGACCAGAAGGAAAAAATCCCGTTTCTCGGCGTATTGGGAAACCGTAGCGATACACAGGACCGCTCGCGTGAGACCGTCATGATGATTACCGCAAACGTGGTCCCGGGTTGATGTCCTATTCATCCAGAGTGCGGGTCGATGGCAACAATATCACCGTGGTTTACGCTGCCGCACAATTACCCGTATCGACCGGCATCGGCCCCTGGCAAAAGTCGCGGGAAGTCCGCCGTCATCTGACCAGGACACGCACCAGATATTGTTTCGTAGCGGCCAGGGGCGGCGAAGGTATTGAAGTCTGGTGGTCCGCCGAAGAGCGCGGCGTGTCGATTGCCGCGAGTCTGGATAACTGGTATTCGACAATTCTGTCAAAGGACGAAGAAACTCTGGATGATCTTGTGGTCATCATACCGTTTGACACAAACGTATATCTGGCCGAAATCGCGAACGGGCTGGTTAAAACAGAACGCGTTGTCGATGAGAACAGCGCTTTGGAACAGCTGGAGCGTTACCGGGTCGAAAACCGGGTTATGCGCGGTTTTGCGGCAGGAGGCCGTATTGATCCGGGTGAACAGTATGTCGAGCTGGAGCCGCTTCCGTTTGACCTGCGATGCAATCGTTTTGAACGGGCGTTCGCTGTCCTTTTACGCAATCGGCTCTATCACCCGATGGTGGTCGCGCCGGTACTGGCCCTGTTCGCCGTCTCCACACTGAGCCAGGTCGATTGGCTGCGGTTGCGAGACTGGATGATGAAGTACAACCAGCCCGCTCCCGATCAGCAACAACAGCCGGTCATCCCGGTCGTAAGTCATGCCGGTGGAGCCACGCTGCTCGAGTTAGTCAAGTTTATATGGAGTCTGGATGTATTGTACGGCGATGGACTGCGGCAACTGGAATTCATGCACCCGTCCACTGTCGTGTTGAGCGGACAATCATCAGGATACCCGTCACGGACGAAAGCCTTTGCCGATCAACGTCATGGTCAGTTCAGATGGAATTCGGCGGGTTGGGCGGTCGTTATCGACATCGCCATGCCGGATACTGTGCCCAGAACTCCGATGCGAACCGGAGTGTTGCTTGAGAATATGTCGCGTGGCTGGCCGACTCTTGATCTGGTTGAGGGCCCGGTTGCAGGCCATACCGAAACCACACGGTTCAACGTAGACCAGACCGACATCAACACATTTGATCTGGTGGATATAGCACAGCGGCTGGACGGCTATCCTGCACGCATCAGTCACCTGTCTTGCAGCTATACCGACTTTTCCATGTCGGGTTGTGAAATATCCATCGAAACCAGAACATTATAAGAGGCCGGTATGAGAATAACCGCAAGTTCCTTGTCTCTATTGTATCTATGCGCTTTTATAAATCCGTCGGCTGTACTGGCACAGACAGCGGAGCCGGGGGAGCGCACACAAGAGCAGCAGGCACAAGCAGTTTCGACAGATCCAAAGGAGGATTACACGGCTTATATCCGTCCGCTGGACAAGCTGCGAACCGAACTGTCACAGCAGAAGGCATTGCTCGGAACAGTGGTCGATATAACGACCCGGATTGATCAGTTGCGTAATCAGGGGGCCGGAGCCGACATTCTGGTTCTGCTTGACGAGGACTTGAGCCAGATAGAGAGGATCAGGGCAGTATTGTCGAATACAGGTCATGCCCGGTCAGGCGAGCTCGAGTCTATGCGCGCAGATATCGAGTTCCTGAAGCAGATGTACATACAGTCACTACAGGTACAGCAGAACGCGACCGTCACCACAGACGCTCCAGCACCCTGGGCACTCGCATCCAGTATCCAGTATGTACAAGTCAGAGATAGCTTCGTTCCCGGATTGGTAGCGATCACGACCACAACAGGCGCTCCACTCGTCCTCAAAGCGGGTGAGTCGACGACAATCGCCGGAAAAACAATTGCGCTGGATTCGGTCAAGCCCGCATCCGGCGGGCGCATCAGCATCCATTTTGTAATTGACGGGAAACTGGAGACGGTTTATTACCCGCAATGAAAAAATTCCTGTTCAACCGCACGCCTCCGCCGATACCCGAAGCCGCATCGGCTGTCTGGACTACAGACAACCAGATCAATGATTACATTGTATCCAATAATCTCGATGTGATGGTGCGCTCGACCGGGGAGGTTTTCGCCGCCGGGAATGTGGATCGCCGCTTGATTCGCGGCCTTACCATGATTGTGAAGAGTCGGCTCAAGGTGGAGAGTGCGGTGACTCTGGTATCGCCGATCGAATGGCAACAGCTAAAGGACAAAACCACCCGCAGAAAGGCCGGGATGGTGCAGGACAGAGTGGCTCAAACAGGCAATGCGACGGTTGAATACGTGCTGGCGAAGGCAGTCGAAGCGGGGGCCAGCGATATCTATCTGGATATCAGAGAGCAGACTGCGGTTCTGTCATTTCGCATATTCGGTGCCATTCAGCGCATTGAAGAATTTGATGTCGAAATTGCCAAAGGCGTGGCGCGCGGCTTATGGAATCGTTCCAGACACTCGCAGTGGGTGGAGTCGGACCCGGTCGATACTGCATTTACATACCACCATGAAGGACACGAGTACCGCATCCGGGGGAGTTCGCTCAAGGACACGCGAGGCAATTCAATCGTGTGTCGGGTACGTGATCCAGGCTACATACTGCCGCTCGATAAAAGCGGTTACAGCGATCATCAGGTTTCGTTGATCAAACGCATCTGTATGGCACCTGGCGGACTGATACTGATCACCGGGGAAACCAATTCCGGTAAATCTACGACCATGGCAACATTGATGGATTCTTCGCCGCGCAATCAGCGCATGATCGAGATCGCCGACCCATGCGAGGTTGAGTTTGATCATTGCACGCACGTCGAGCTGGATCATTACCGGGAAGATGCTGCTGAAGCCTTCAAGAACGTACTGGCGGCGACCGTTCGGCAAAACCCGGATGCGCTGGTGCTGGGAGAAATCAGGGATGAGATCACAGCCCAGGCCGCGCAAAACATGGCGATTCAGGGAAAACGGGTATTCTCTACACTACACACGCAATCCTGTGTGGCCGCGATACCCCGACTGGTCAGTTTTGGTGTAGACCACCACCTGTTGTCGCTACGTGAATTTATCGCTGGCATCGTCAACCAGAATCTGGTGCCTCTGGTCTGTCCGCGTTGTTGCCGGGGCCGGCATGAAGATGCCGACAAGGATCGTCGTTATCGTACCCTGTTCGGCCCGGATATCCGGTATATCAACCCGTCTGGCTGTGACCAATGTGTGTCCGGCATATCCGGGCAGACACTGGTCGCAGAGGTCTATCCGTTTTTCCTGGATCGCAAGGATGCCCACAAATATATTTCCAATCGCGAGCTGTTCCGCCTGGAAACCTATATGAGAAAGGAGTTCAACATCGAATCGAAGCAGGACCACGCCAGAGGCAAGGCACGTCTTGGCTTGATTGACCCGGAGAAGACGGAAGAGATCATCGGGGAATGGACGTTCGACTATGAGTTGAAACTGATAGAGCCAATGGCTGCCGGCTATTCGGTGGCAGAACCGGACGCACCACTGATATGAGAAACTGGCTCAATCAGACCCTGATATTCCCGCGCCAGCACCGGCTTCTGTTTTATTC
Source organism: Arenicellales bacterium (assembly GCA_965116335.1). Classification (GTDB taxonomy): domain Bacteria; phylum Pseudomonadota; class Gammaproteobacteria; order Arenicellales; family Poriferihabitantaceae. Next base: position 1,927,546 of record OZ220677.1, on the reverse strand, counting down.
TGTCATTGGTGCCCAACTGCGTGCCGGGACGCCGCTGGCATCTGCTTGTGAAACACTGACAAAACTGAACGATTTGTTGCCGGCACTTCGTAAAATTGCCAAAGCCGGTGCTCAGGCGGGACATGAAGGACGCTCCGTGATTGATGGCCTGGCAGATACCAGAATGCTACCGGAAATAGACATCGGCGTATTTCGGATTGCCGAATCACGCGGCACACTGATTGAGGCGATTGAAGCGGTTGAATCGAGAGCGGCGGACAAGCTGGGTTTTGCCGATCGGGTAGCATTGCCCAACCTCTACTACGCATTTTTATTCAGTATTCTGATTTTCTTTGCTTTCGAGGCGGAGGACTTCTCGAAGGGTCTTTTTATAGCTGGCAATGCGGACAATATGGCTGTTCGGCTGAGTGTGTGGCTGAATACCTGGGGAATCGTGGCTGGCGTGGTCGGAGTCGCCCTGGTGTTCGTGGTTGCTTACGGAAAAGTATCCTGGATCGGTCGAAATCGGCGCGCGCTGCTGTTTTTTGATACCGAGGCGCGCTATCAATTCGGTATTCGTTTCTGTGCGCTGGCTGAAATGCTGACTCGCAACGGCGCCAGCCATCTGGAGATACTGGATGCGGCGGAATCGGTGATGAGCAGTCGGTTCACGCAACATCACATCGTCAAGGCCAGAACCGCTATGAATCTGCACGGTATGGCGTTTGAAGACGCAATCAGCGGTGGCCTGCTGACTGCTGAGCATGCCGAACTATTGTCCGGTATGGCGCCGGGTGGGCGACGTGACCTGTATATAAAAGCATTCCAGACGGTAGGACTGGTGCAAAAAAGAATACTCGAAACCCGGTACAGGGTGGCGGAAGGGATGTTGCGGGCATTCCTGCTCCTGTCGATCATGCTGCTGCTGATTACGCTGGGCAAGGGGTTGTACACAATGCTCACGAATATAGCCGGATAACCCGGATAACCCGGATAACACTTCACCATTACGAGGAAACCAAAATGAAAGAAGTATTGAGAAAGAGAAGAGAAGAAGGGCTGACATTGCCTGAAATGCTGGTATGGCTGGGTGTATTTGCGGTGGTCGGCACGTTCATTGCCGTGCAGGGATCAGGCATTCTTTCGGGCACTCGTCTTGAGCAGGCCAATCAGGAAGTGCACAGCGTGATTCTGGCCGCGCAAAGCTGGCGTAGCCTGAAAGGCAATTATACCGGCATCAATATCAAGGAGCTGGAAGATAACGGCTACAACATCAATTTTCAGCTGAATGGCAACAACGGAGTGAATTTGTATGATGAGAATGTAATCATTGCATCGAGCGCCGCGCAAGCAGCGCAAATACGATACGTCACCACCTCGGAAAAAGACTGCAATCAACTCAAAGCCCGGGTTGAGATTCTGCCAAACATCACCGGGGAAACCTGTGGTTCAACGGGCAACGTGAGACTACAGTTCGAGTTGTAGCAGTGTCCGATGAATCTCGCCGAGCTTATTTTTGTCCTGTTTGTCCTGCTGGTTCTGGCATTGGCTGCATCCCGCCAGTCCCAGTCGCGGGATGAGGCGGAACTGTCGCGAGACGTGGAGGTAGTGCGCGATGTGGCACTTCAGTACGTCAAGCTCAAGTGCTCGAGTCTGCCACTCACGGCAGTCACTCTGATCCATGCTCTGGCACAACTCGGACTAACCACTGAGGTCCGGCATCCGGCGCGCTGGCGCATTCTGTTGACAGCGCGCCCCGGTCAAACCGCACCAACAACCGCGTTGCAGTACTGGATTGGCTCCGATACCTGGCAGTGGTTGCATTTACTGGATACCTACCCGGCTGTAGAGCGGACAGGATATGTCCATCTGCACATCCATCGCCGGCCCGGCACCCCGAACCGGCGCGGGTTTCAGGGATTGCTGGAGGGTACGTTATGCTGAAGAAATCGGGCGATCAGAAAGGCACCAAAAACGAAAATCTGGACCGTGAGAGCGGTTTCACACTGCTGGAACTCACCATTGCCCTGGCGGTTATATCGGCGCTGGCGGGCGGCTGGTATCAATGGAAGCAATCCGTGCTGAGGGAGTCCATCGCGCACAGGACTGCGGACGGCATCGTACTGATCGAGGAAGCCTTGTACAGTTATCGTCTGGATCAGCGTCCGACGCCGGTTGATCCCGCTTTTCCATACGAGTGGCCGGGTTCGCTGGGCGCTCTTGATCCGTACCTGCCCGGCATCGCGGACGGTCGCAACGGAGTGGGTCAGTCCTACGATATTATTCCGCCGACAGCTCCGGTCATGCGTACCACGCCGATTAAAATCAAGACAGACATGTTGACGGCGGAAAGGGCGGAGGATGTGGCCCGGCTGTTCCCCCTGAACGGTAAAATCGGGTCTTTGGATACTCCGCCGCTTGCGGATACCTGGGTGGTTGTGGTGGTGCCGGTTCCCGGACACGAGGCGGCGCGTGAAGCGATGCTGGCGCGTGACGGGGCGAAGGACATGAGGGGTGATCTGGATATGGGCAGTCACAATATTGTTGGCGTTGACGATGAAATCGTGATTGGCGGTGAAGGGCTGAATACGGATGACGTCAATCTGCTGAATCAGATGTCGGCATTGAACTGCTCGAATGCGATCCAGATCAATGCAGGCACGGCGCAATGCGCGCCGCCGCCAAAGTGCAGGATCTGTTACGAAGTTCAAAACTGGGGAGACCTGTCCCAGTGTGGCGCATCGTCCACTGGCTGCGGAGGATGGACGACAGATGCGGACCGATGGACGGCCTTCCTGCTGGATGACACCGACGACCGCGCAGGCGGATGCAGAAGGCGCTACAAAATCGAGTGTCAATAGTGTTACCAGTGCAGGCGTTCCCTGCGCGTTGAGGCTGGCGGCGATTTTGATGATGACTTCGTTCGGTCTGCGGAAGCCCCCCCGATCAGGCCGGGGGCAGGCTTTACGATGACAGGATGCCGATGGAATAGCCATCGGCTGCCAATCGTTTTGCGGCCTCGGCGCCCATTCCGCTGCCGCCTGCTGTGATCAATGCTACTTTTTGTGGGTTCATGCCTTTCTCCGGGGTCAGTAATGGATACCCGGAATATGGACCAGTTGCCAATGCCGATCAATAGCGCCAGCCATGCTATAGTCCCGGCATGTTCAGATACCCTGGTTTTATCCGGTTGTCCGCGGGTGAGAGCGCGTCCCGCGCATGCGCCACCGTGCGGGTGATCGGATTCGCTGTTGTCTTATTCGCGTTATTCTCGCCCGTTTTCGGTGCCGAAGTGGTCGAGGCGATGCGGATGTTGAATAAACTCACCGTCGCCGGGGAGGAAAGATGCAGCCCCTATCAGCGCAGCAGACAATACCCATACCCGCAAAGTGTCGAACCCCTGATCGTCGAACAACTAGGCGGCATTTACGGACCGTATACAGGAGCCTGCTTTGAGTCCATTTATGAAACCGACATTGAGCATATCGTAGCCACCAGCGAAGCGCACGACAGCGGCTTGTGCGCGGTATCCCCGGCGGTACGCAGCCAATTCGCATCAGACCTGCGTAACCTGACTCTGGCATCCCCGGCAGTCAACCGGGGGAAATCCGGCAGGGATGCCAGCGAGTGGCAACCACCACGCAACCGTTGCTGGTTCGCGGCTCGCGTCATTGCGGTGCGTTCGGCCTATAGCCTGACCATTGACGCCAGCGAGAAAGCGGCCCTGTCATCTATTCTGAGCCAGTGCGACAGCACGGCGCTGAAAGTGTTTGACTGCCGCCGCCCCGCAGTTCTGATGCAGTATGATGACAACAAAAACGGGCATATCAGCTGTAAAGAAGCGCGGGCGCACGGTATAGCCCCCGTGTCACGCGATCATCCGGCCTACGCCTATATGACCGATGGCGACAATGACGGCAAGGTCTGTGAATAGGTTTTAAGGAAAACCCATATCCATTCTGGTATATCCGGAACCGGTTTTTTCGTGGTAAGATGGACTCCAGTCTGTCACTGTCAAGAGCCGTTATGAGTGAGAAGCAAAAGTTGATTGCTGAAATGCTGGAACTTCAACGCAAATTCATAGAATATGACCGGGAATCCGGCATGCGCCAGGAAAGTTACTGGATGGACGATGAAAATCATCCGTTGAATAACTACCGTGAGATTTACGCGGAGAAAGCGACTCAAGTGGTTGATCTCGCCCATCAGGAAAAAGGTTCCCGACGCTAATCCGCTTTGCCGGATACGGAACGGAACCCCGAGGCATCGTGTTGACTGATACCTGATTTTTCTGTGATCAGGCAACCCGGCGACTATGCGTATTCGCAATAAATGGCGCACAGCCAACCCCCGCACACTGGAAGACAACGCCACCGCAGCCGCTTACATCGTCTGGCAGGTCGGGCTGCATTTCACCAAAAACCTGCATCAGGAAGAGTTCGACTACGAATCGGATCATCAACGAGCCCACGTCATCGCGGAATATTTGATTTTCCTCAGCCATACCACAGACCGGCTGGCACACAAGCGACTGAATGATGAACAACGGCGAACCTGGGTCTCGACACTGGTTGAGCAGGTTGCCCGGCAATACCAGCGCAATGTCGAACAGATCATGGGCAGCGGTGACTACCGTGCTGATTTTCTGCACAACATCAATAGCCGATTCGACGAATACGCCAGAGGCGCATTTGACGGCGATCAACCGGGTTATGCAGCCAGAAGACTGCTGGGCAACCGGATACAGGAGATCATGGGGCAATCACAGACCAACAAATGGGTTATCCAGCAAATCATCGACATAGACTCACTGGATGCTGCGGATCAGCTGATCAAGGGTATAAAACCCCTGCTTGATTAGTCCTTCCCGCCAGCGTCTGCCCGCACGGCCTGACTGACGACCGCCAGCCAGGGCTGCCGTTCAATCGGTAACCCGGCAGGCCGATAGTAATGATTCAATATCGCAAACCCTGCTGCCCGCAAGCGCGCGCCGATCACATCCATCTCCATATAACAGCCATAGCGCTCACCCGACCATCCCTCCGCGTTGCCGCGAGGATTAGACATAAACAGGATACCGCCGGTTCGTAATGTATTGTGCAGCGTGTTCAACACCGCAGGCCATTCACTGCCCGGCACATGAAACAGCGAAGCATTAGCGAAAATACCATCGAAAGATTGCGGCGGCAGCGACAGATTCAGGAAACTCTGATGCAGTACCTCACAACCGGAATACTGCCGCGCCATTCTACAGAACTCGATGCTGCCATCCAGACCGACCGGCCGGTGTCCAAGATCATGGAAATACTTGAGGTCCCGTCCGGGGCCGCAACCGAAATCAAGGATATCGAGCTTCTGATCTGCATGGAACGGGGACAGCAAGGCGGCATAGTTCTGCGTCACGTCATGCTCAATAGTACCCGCGAAAAACGAGGCCGCATTATTGTCGTAATGAGCCAGAGTGCGGGATTCAATTGTGGAGAGGTCGGGAGCGTTCATACAACAATGGCTGCGCAGATTGTACTGTCATAGCGTCCAGATGCCGCTTTACAGCCTGGCCTGACTTCCGATTGTATCAGCGTCTGATTGCCTGTTACAACTTCGTCTGATTAACTATTAGATCAGTATTCAGGTGCCCTCCAATCAAACATTCATCGCCAGTATATAGGGCACACCGAAAAGTCTTGACCAGGCGGCGATATGCAGCCGCACGATGTCCGGAACGCTGGTCTCGCTGCCCCACCACAGGTTACTGGCAACCAGCACCACGTCCGGCTTATACCAGTGCGTCTGCAAGACAAGCATTGGAAGCGCAATCTCGTAACAGATCAATGCCCCCGCATTGATTCCATCGAAGCGGAATGTGCCGGGCCGAGCCAGATCAGCCCTGAAAAATCCGGCCATCCCTCCACGCCACATGAACCAGGGCGCAGGCATACGTTGTCGGTAAATGATCTCGACATTGCCCGCCGAAACGTATGCCAGAACATTATTGTATTGACTCGAATCCGTGAACTCCTCCCCTCCGGCCATGAAATCACGGTCGGTTGCAACCGCGAATGCACGTAGTCTGGCCTGTGCCGTATCGGTCAATCGCCCAGCCATCGCTTCTGGAAACAACGGGATTGAGGGACGTACTTCCATTTCTTTCAATAACTCGATGATGCGGCTTTGGGAATGATAATCAGAGATATAATCTGCATCTGCACTCAAGGAATGACTCAATCGCGTATCGACTCCGACAAAGCGGGACTCAGATTGAGGCACGGCACTGACCGCAGCACCCTGTAACGAGATTCCGGCCAGAGCAAGCAACAAGCCCGCGCCAACCGGCCGGGCAACGGGCAGCGAATAAAGCAGCTGGAACAACACAACAATCAATGCCAGACCCATAAAACCAGAGCCAGGCAACAGGACACCGGCCACGATCAGGGGGCTTGGCAGCCCGATAACTCCAAGTGGCGGCACGTTCATCAGTACCAGCGCGACCATAACGCCAGTCCTTGGCATGATTGGCGCCAGCGCGAATGGCATGGAGAGTAACAAAGCGGGCAGAACCCAGGCGGACAATGCGGTAACCGAATCGTTTGATAACGTGTGGATACCGGACAACAGCCCGAAGCCTGCCACCAGATGGAACAAGAATGCGATACCGACCGTATGCACAGTGGACGGCGCATAGCGCAACCCCAGCGGAAACAGGCACAACATCCAGGCCGTGGAGTCCGAATAAAAACCCAGTCCGGCAGCCAGGCCGCCCAGACCATACCCGATCAAAGAACATTGCGCGCGGTGCCAGTAACCCATGATGCATCTATCTCGCCAAAATAACGGCTGTCGAGACTGTCTCCGGTATCACCCGCGAGAATATATTTATCGGCTGTCAGGACATACGGGGGCTCCATCGGTTCGGCGGAAGAAGCAATCCGCGCCGTATGCGACAACCAGATATGATTGATCGTAATACCGCCATCATTAATCTCAACCCGGTCTCCGGGTACGCCGACCACACGCTTGAGCAGCGGAACAATGCCGCCGCATGTTTTGCTGATAGTACGGGTGACCTGTTCATCCAGTCGGTGTCGTGTAACAAAATCCTGCGGCAGGCAAACCAGCACCAGATCACCGCGAACGGGCCGGGCTACGGTATTTATTTTCCAGATCAGGCCGTCCACGGAAGGAGTCAGGTTGATCCGGTAGTCCAGAGTGTGACAAGCAACCAGGCTACCAGCGAGCACTGCTATAAACCAGAGGCAGCAGACGTTAATTGAGGGCATCTGACTGCGAAAGTGCCCCAAGTCGGCTACGCGGTCCGATTACCGGGTCATCAAAATGCAGGATCTGCCTGCCATAAATTACCGGCTCACCCGCCAGGAACACAAGGGAATCACCGGCAACCAGCCTTTCCCCGACCTTGCGAATGCTCTGGATACGCATGACCTCATCCGGTGTCAGAAGGGCGCGGGAGATTTCCTTGATTGTGATATTCCCCTTGGGAGAATGCAGGAATTTCGGCGTCGAGGACCAGGACTCCTCCCGTTTTATGACGGTTACTGTCCCTACCATCTCGGACAACTCTTTCGCAGTAGCGATAGTGTTTGGAGCAAAAGCGACTCTGACGCCACAGTTAGCGGTAATCGCCTCCTTGCTGCCATAAGCGTCATTGTCCCGAAGTTGAGTAAAATCCTGGATGATCAATAGACATTTGATGCCGTAGCCACGCAGGAACGGGACCGCCTCATTCATGATCGCCATACGACCAAGTGACGGAAATTCATCAATCAGCAACAATAATTTGTGCTTGTATGAAGGGGTACTGATGCCATGATCGTATTCCACCTCGCGGGTCAATGTGCGAACGATCTGGGAAAACAATAACCGGGTCAACGGCCGTAACCGGGTTTTGTCCGTACTGCCTACACAAACATACAGGGTAACGGGTTTTTCATGGTTCATCAGATCAGCTATCCGAAAATCCGACCGGGTGATGTTCTTGCGGATGATCGGGTCCCGATACAGTGTCAGTTTTGCTCGCACCATATCCTGGATTCCAACGAACTGCCGACTGGCACCCACATCCAGCATACTCAACAGCGACGACGCTTCGGCACGGCACAATGGGTGAGGTTCACCGTTGACATGTTTCGTATTACCCATCCTCTCCAGTATCTCCCTGAAATCCGCATCCGGATCGCTGAGCGACTCAGCCACATCCGCCAAGGATGCCGTCCTGCCCTTCAATTTTCGCTCATAACACACGTGCAGGATATGGGCCGTCAACAAAGAGTAGGCCGCCTCAGCAAAGTATTCCACACCACTCCTGCCCGTGTTTGACCCGTACTCCATAATGATCGCAGAAATGTTTTGTACATCCTGGATATCGTGGTCGGTGCCAAGACGAACCTCGGACAATGGATTGTAGCTGGCCCCGGAGCCATCGTTACATGCAGGCTCAAAGCGCAATACGATATTGTTGGCATACTGTTTTCGCCAGCGTGACGAAAGTGCCCAGTTTTCCTTCTTCAGATCATAGACGACGCAACTGTGTGACCAGGTCAACAAGGTCGGAATAACCACACTGACTCCCTTCCCACTGCCAGTCGGAGCGACCATCAATACGTGTTCGGGGCCATCGTGGCGCAAAATGAAAGGCCTCCCGTTCCCCCCCTGCCAGGCGCCCAGCACTACTCCATCATTATCCAGCAAGCCCATTTTCTGAATATCTTTCAGGGCGGCGAATTGCGCGGAACCATGCAGCGAACGGTGCATCCGCTGCCTGCCACGTTGCAAATACTGTGTGAACAGGATATAAGCCCCGAAGAACAAAGCGAGATAACTGCCATTGCGGAACAGCACCTCCCGGATCGGAGGACGCTTGAACAGATCAAACTCAACACCCCAAACCAGCCACTCCCAGGGCAGATAGAAATTACCATACAAAGGCGACCCCAACGCGCTTTGGTAGTTCATCAACTCGGCGAACTCCCGGGTAGTGAAGATAGAAAACACAATCCCCATCGCGACAACAGCGAAAACGTCCCGTAGCCGGACTCCCGACTGGTCCGTCTCGCCCGAATTATGGCTGCCGCGCAATCCGTACTCCCGATTCTCATAGCCGGTTTTTTTCATTTAACAGATAAAAAGAGGTAAAGTACCCGGTTCTTTTTCACCGGGGTATGAGAATGATAGTATTTCAGACAACCATGAAAAGCAGTGAGCGCAGGGACGGCAGACATGGATGACTTTGTCACAGACGCCGGACGTCGCGTATTGGCCCAAATCGACCGGGCCTTGGGCAGCGTAGTTGGCCAGGCGCTGGCTGACAATGACGTTACCGACATCCTGCGTAACGCAGACGGCGCAATCTGGATCGAACGTCTCGGCCAGCCGATGATTGAGGCCGGATATTTATCTGCGAATGGTGCCATTACAGCAATCAACGCGGTTGCCAGTTGGCACCAGGTCACCATTACGCCAGATAATCCGATTCTGAGCTGCGAACTGCCGGATGGATCGAGGTTTGAAGCGAATATCCCTCCGGTTTCGGTCGGCGGTCCGACATTCTCCATTCGCAAAAAAGCGTCCCGTCTGATCACCCTTGATGAATATGTAACCACCGGCTGCATGACCGTGCAACAAAGAGAAATCATGCATCAGGCTGTCACAGAGCACAGCAATATCATAATCGCTGGCTCAACCGGCTCCGGCAAAACCACGCTGGCGAATGCAGTCATTCATCATATCGTCGAACAGTTTCCGCATGAACGCCTGTACATACTGGAAGACCTGACTGAAATACAATGCAACGCCAGGAACCGGGTAGTCAGTCGCGCTACAGCCGATACGACCATGGTGGAACTACTGCGCTCTGCGCTACGCCAGCGTCCGGACCGGATACTGATTGGCGAAGTGCGCGGAGGCGAAGCCTGGGAATTGATGAAGTGCTGGAATACCGGACATCCGGGCGGCGTATGCACGATCCACGCCGATACGCCCGATGCAGACAGCAAGGTCACGACTCCCGCGATGAAACGGCTGGAGCAACTCTGCGCGGAAAACGCACAGGCACCGCGCCAGACCGGGATCATACGGGAGGTCATAACAGAAGCTGTGGACTTGCTGGTCTATATAGCCCGTCACCCCCGAAGCGGGCAACGAGCGGTGCAGTCGATAGTGCCGGTCGGTATTTATCAGGGCGCATCCGCCGCCGCGTCCTGATACCCGGACAAGTCAACTGCATTGCCAGCGACATAGAGATGCGTGATCTGAAACAGTCGGCTTCTCAGAGATACTCCGGTCTGGCCCTGTTTCGGCCCCTGTGCGTAGGTAAACATTTCCGTATTCAGGCCACCTGTCTTGACCACGGCCCGTATGACGGTATTCTCCTGATCAACATTTTCCTGGAGGACATGGTCGTTCAGGATGTTGAACGCCCGTGGACCGGATACGATACAATCAAGGTAAGTCGTCGATACCTTCGAGTAGTCTCCGTCCAGAACCTCCCCGTCCTGAAGCCCGACCGTAGCGGCCATGAACGGGTCTCCGTTCTTTGGTGTCACCATGCGAATACGGTCAAGAAAACCGATTCCGCTGATGTGAATATCGTAGAAAGACTGATTTTTGTTTTGTGCAGGCATGGCAGGCCCCTGTTGTATGCTCAGTGATAAATGCTCACGGAGACGCAGACGCGCCTGTTTGTCTATGTGCATTCAATTTATGTTATCAGACCAGTTCTGACAACTCTAATGCTATCATTTTACAGAGATCAACACCATAATCAAGCAAAAATACCTAAATTACGCAATTAAATCATCCATAGCCTCAGGCCCCAGATGCTTCCTGCCGCGCTCTTCCGCTAACTGAACCTGCTTCTCACGCTCTGCAAACCGGGCTTTGTCCTGTTGTGAGCGCTGGCCATGACATTTCGGGCAACTCACTCCCGGCTGGTAATACTCGCTGGCCTTGTCCTGTTCGGTGATCGGCATGCGACAGCCGTGGCACTGGTCGTAACTGCCCCTGTTCAAATCATGGTCGACCGTGACCCGTTCATCGAACACAAAACATTCACCTTGCCACCTGGACTCCGGCGCCGGGACGGTTTTGAGATAATTCAGGATTCCGCCTTTCAGATGATACACGGATTCGAAACCGTTCTGTTTCAGGAAGGCCGTGGCCTTTTCGCAGCGGATACCGCCGGTGCAGTACATGGCGATCTTTTTGTGTTTTTCCGGGTCCAGATTTTCCAGTGCGTATTGCGGAAACTCCCTGAAATTGGTGGTATGAGGGTTGACCGCGTTTGCAAAGTGCCCCACTTCGATCTCGTATTCATTGCGGGTATCAACCACCAGCATCTGCGGGTCTTCCAGCAGCGCATTCCAGTCTTCGGGGGCAATGTATGTTCCCGCCATGATCGCCGGATCAATGTCTTCGACTCCCATGGTGACAATTTCTTTTTTCAGCTTGACCCGGGTGCGTTTGAATGGCATCCGGTCGGTTTCGGATTGCTTGTATTCAATATCGGAAAATCCGGTCTGCCCCGCAAGCCAGTTCAGAAATCCATCAACCGCTTGTCGCTCGCCAGCGATTGTGCCATTGATCCCTTCTCTGGCAAGCAGCAGGGTGCCGGTGATGCGATTACCAGATAATTGATCGAGAATCGGTTGTTGAAGAGAAGTATACTGGTCAAGCGGCGTGAATTTATAGAATGTGCAAACCACAAGGTTGTTTGCGGGTTCTGTCATGGCATTCACTTCAGGCTGAACCGTGGCGCTCCTTCCAGGGTAAAAACACGGCGCATGATTGCTCTTACATACGGGGAGCCATGATTTCATCCATTAACTCGCCCAGTTCTTCCCAATCTTCTTCCTCATCAAACCAGGTCACAGCCTGGGCTACGATCACCGACTGACCATCGAAAGTCATGGCCGGAGAACCGTACAGTTCATAACCAGCTTCCAGTGCTTCGCTGACTCGCTGGCAAAAAGAGGCATCATCCGGGCCGGTCAGTAATCGGTAACGCAACTTGTTTTCTGGTGAATTTGGCATAACGAGAAACCTTTTTGTAATTATCAGTTACTATATATTAAACCCCAATTCCCTGACAAGGGAGATATTGACTGAACTCTCCCCATTTTTTCATGAGAGTATTGGGGTTAGCCGTCCATTATTGATGAACAGGTCGGTCTGTCTGGGTGGGGGACGTTTGGGTTTTCTCCACCAGTCATAGAACAGGGTTTTGGCATCGGCAAATAACGCCTGCCAACCGGATAACAGCGTGTAGAACGGGAAAATCAGGGGTTGGTGACTCTTTTGCCGCTTGGCTTTGTCTATCAACCGATTCCCCTGATTCTGGTGACAGGCCAGCAATCCCCAGGCCAAGGTCGCCAATGCAACCAGATTCTGCAAGGTGGATAATTTCCTCGCCTGTACCCGCTCCAATCCAAATCCCTGCTTACTGAACCGATACCCTTCCTCACAAGCCCAACGATGAATGTACGATTGAATCAGACGCTCCCCTTGCAACCGACCCCGTATCCGCTCAGTACTGACCAATACCATCGGTTGTCGCTTGCCATGACGCACCACAATCATCGACAACGGCGTATCAGGATGTTCTTTCAAGAATACAGTCGTAATACCAAAACGAACCGACTCCCGTGCCTGTTTCCTCAACTTGCCCCGGTGCTTCAAGGGCAACTGACACGCAATCTGTTGGGCCGTCTCCTTCGAACCCCTCCACAACCAGTGACGAAGATTGGCTGACCGTACCAATATCCTCCAATCTCCCCGCAACCAGAAATCCCACAATACACCCCGATCTCCACCCCGGTCTATCACCCATAACGGACGACTCTCCAAACTCCCCTGCACCCGATCCATGACATTCACAATATCCCGATTCTCGCTCTTGTATGAACCCCGATTCGACGACAGCAAGCGAGTCAACAACGGAAATGTCCGGCCACTATCCAAACAGCGTGCAACGACACTCAATAACGGATAACCATTCACAATATCTCCTTGGTCTCCATCCCGTACCCGGCATAACCCTTCGCTGGCGCGACTGCCCTCCCGGTTCAAATCTCCCGCATCAATCGCTATCACCATATCGTCCGTTACCCGACCCGACATCTGCTCCAGTAAACAATCTTCCGCAGCCCATGCAATCTCACCATGTTTCCCCAACATCCGCGATAACCGCTTCATCGTGTGATGCAGACGAGTCGGCTCTTTCAAACTCCGCCCAATCATCGATAACTGCAAACTCCCACTGCTTAATATACCCACCATAACCTCCGCCATCAGCTTGGCTACCGGCTGACTGATTACTTCACTCGATTGATTCACACAATCGGTAATTCGGACTTTCCATTTATTACGTTCCCGGCTATCATTCGTCATCAGAGTTCTCTTTTGGTTTCAGTAGTTTACGATAAAACCATTGTACCAAAAGCAGAACTCTGATCCCACAAAATAACCAACCTTTCTACAACCTTTTCAAACGCTTATATAGTACATAACTGAAAAATGGGGAGACTTTAGAGATATTGAGTGATTGAAAGGTGTTTATTATCAAGGGATTATATGGAAAAATAGGGTATCTGAAAACTCACTTTCTGGGTGACTATGAAAAAGCATCGAAAATCGGGGAAGATTGGCAAGGGTCGTGCGAGGAAGATTCGGAAGGTTCGACCGCCGAAGGTAACCTATGAGTTCACGGATTTGGATTTGACGGCCTTTGGAGGTTCCTCGATACTGGCACAGACAGCTCATCAGTTTGGTTTGTTTGATCTTCTGGACGGAGCGGTTTCGGTAAAGGTGAGGAACCGGGGCGCATCGGATATGGATACCCTGTGGTCGATCATTGCATCTTTGGCGCGTGGACAGGGTTCGTTATCGGACCTGGATGATTTGCGGTCAGACCGTGCGGCGAGTGTTCTTTTGGGTTTGCGTTGGGTTCCTGAGTCGCGCCGTGCGGGGGAATGGTTATCGCGGTTGGCTGTGACAGACATCCGGGGGCTATGGCATGCGGCGGTAGCCTTTGCGGGTCGGGTTGCGCCGTCCATCATCGCCCATGAGGTAGAGACGAAGGGGTATGTTCCGTTATTCATGGACGCTACGGGGATTGAGGTAGACGGACGCTTGTTTGAGCGGACGGGGAAGGACTACAACGGCAACCGGGGGTACTGGTTGCACGGGACGTTTGTAGGCGGTTTGTGGTCGGCGGGTCAGTTGCAACCGGGGGGTGGACGTGTGACGCTGAACTGGCGCAAGCTGCTGCATTGGACTGCGGGGATGCTTCCCAAGGACGCGCCGGTCTGGTTTCGGGCGGACAATGCCTATTATAAGGGTGCTCTGGTTCGTGAATGCGCGAAGCGGGGCTGGGACTATTCGATCAGTCTGACGAATGACAACTGGAGAAGGCCGGTACTTGCACAACTGGAAGGTCTTCCTGATTCGGTGTGGACGGATATAGGGATGGAGGAGGAAGCCATTTTTGCAACGCACCGTCCGAGCGGTTGGGAGCGGGAGCAGGATTACGTAGTGGTTCGATGCCGAAGTCAGAACGGCCAGGCTCTTTTGGCGCCGCGTCATACGGTCATTCTGGTGTCTCGGAGTGACCTGCCGCTGAAGGAGTTAGTGCTTCGTCACCGGGGCAAGCAGGGTCAGGAGAACGCCTTCAAGGGTCCGTTGCGGGACATGGACCTGCATCATCCGCCGTGCCGGAGCTACCGCGCCAACCAGGCCTTCTACGCGCTGGGCCAGATTGCACAGGTTCTGCTGCGGGCGGTACAGTACACGGCATTACCGAAGAAGGCGCGCCGTCATGGCATCCGACCGATTATCCGCTATGTGATGCAAACGGCGGCATATCTGGTTCGCAAGGCTCGCCAACTGTGTGTGCGTTTTGCCAAGAACAACTTCCGACTGGACTGGTTATACCAAGCCATGGTCACGCTGGAAGCCACAAACTTTTGTGCTCCCCGCTCTCCTCCTTAAAGGACTTCTCGGCCACCATCCACTCTGGATCGACGAACGTCGCCTGGCGGCGGGGGGGCACTGGCCTGCACCAGAAAATCCGGCGTTTCCAAGAGGGCGACCGTACGGTGCAAAGAAGATTTTGCACCTCTATTCGACCCGCCTGATGGCTGATGACCCGACCCAACTCACCCATAACACAACCAACCATCCAAAAATCACTCTCAAAACAGTTATCAGGGGATTGAGGTTACTATATATTAAATCCATAGCTCTTTTCTACACTCACCATACCCGATGACTCCCCGAATAAAGGTCTCGACCGATCAAAAAGGCAACTGGAATGTGTCGAAACGGCTGTTGCCATACCTGTGGAAACATCGTGTGCGAGTCGGGGTGGCACTGTTGTTCCTGGTGCTGGCCCGCGTGGCTAATGTGACGGTGCCGGTGACATTGAAACACATTGTCGATGCTCTGGAGACAGACGCGCTGATTGTTGTGCCGGTCGGATTGCTGGTGGCTTATGGCTTGTTGCGGTTCAGTACCATCGCGTTCAATGAGGTTCGCAATGTGGTGTTTTCCCGAACCGGAATCCAGATAGCCATAGACATATCTTCCAGAGTATTCGAGCGCTTGCACAATCTGTCGTTATCGTTCCACCTGGACCGGAAGATGGGCGCACTATCCCGGGATATTGACCGGGGCAGTACGGCGGTTACCAATTTTCTACGGATGATCGTATTCAATATCCTGCCTGTGGTCATTGAAATCACGGTCGTGCTAGGCATCCTCTGGCGGCAGCTGGATGTGCGCTATGTGGTGATTACTCTGGTAACGATTGCGGTCTACAGTTTTTATACTTTCTGGGTTACTCGCTGGCGCACCCGCTTCAGAGTGCAGATGAACAACTCCGAGTCGGCGGCGAACACCTGGGCACTGGATTCGCTGATCAACTATGAAACGGTTAAAATGTTCGCTAATGAACGAATCGAACAAGAGGGTTATGACCGGGCCTTGCAGCAATGGGGCAATGCCTCATTCAGGAACAGTCTGTCGCTCTCGTTCCTGAACGCGGGGCAAGGGCTGATTATCGCCGTCGGGTTGACCGTCCTGATGGTGCTGGCTGCTTCTGGAGTCAAACAGGGCGACCTGACTCTCGGCGACTTCGTTATGGTCAACGCATTTTTGATTCAGCTCTATATCCCGCTCAATTTCCTCGGCTCGGTTTATCGGGACCTGAATCATGCTCTGGTGGATATGGAGCGTATGTTTGATCTGATTGATACAGAGCCACAAATTATCGACCAGCCGGGTGCGGCGGCACTCACTCTCAAGCGGGGAGAAGTGCGGTTCGATCGGGTCAGCTTCTCTTATCAGCCGGGTCTGGAAACACTGAAAGACATCAGTTTCACCATCCCCGGCGGCAGGACTCTGGCGGTAGTCGGACCTTCAGGAGCTGGTAAATCGACCCTGGCCAAGCTACTGTTGCGCCTGTATGACCCGGATGCTGGTTCGATTTCAATAGACAATCAGGACATAAAGTCACTGACTCAGGAAAGCGTGCGCTCTGTAATGGGAGTCGTGCCCCAGGATACGGTGCTGTTCAATGAGACCGTCCGTTACAATATTGATTATGGTCGCCCCGGCTCGACCGATGAACAAATCGCACAAGCGGCCCGGGCTGCCCAGATCCATGATTTCATTTCTTCTCACCCTCAGGGCTACGATATTCTGGTCGGTGAACGGGGGCTGAAACTTTCCGGCGGAGAGAAGCAACGAGTCGCCATTGCCCGGGTCGCACTGAAAGGGGCACGGATTCTGATTTTCGACGAAGCCACCTCCTCATTGGACAGCCGTTCGGAGAACGCGATTCAGGAAGCTCTGAAAAACATATCGGCTGACCATACGACACTGGTGATTGCCCATCGGTTGTCAACGGTGGTCGGAGCGGATGAGATCATTGTGCTTGACCAGGGCAGTATTGCAGAACGTGGCAGCCATGATTTTCTGGTCGACCGGTCAGGGCTGTACGCGCAAATGTGGAAGCTACAGCAGAAAAAACCTTTTTGAAGGATAACAGTGCCGAGCCTGTTAAAAAAAGAAGTCGGCGAGGAGACTTACCGGGTCACCGCGACCCGTTATCGCTGAACCACCTGTATGAGTGTGGTAGAGTCGCGTTGCGATACAATTCGTGTAATTAAACCTGTTATAAGGAGTAAAGAATGAAAGCGGTATGGTATGAAAAGCAAGGTGAGGCCAGCGCGGTTCTGCGATATGGAGACTGCGCCATGCCGGAGCCGGGGAAAGGCGAGGTGAGAGTCCGGCTGCATACTTCTGCGGTTAATCCCTCCGACATAAAGAAAAGAGCGGGGGCGCAAGCGGCTGGCTTTGAAAATGGCTTCGTGATTCCTCACAGTGATGGCGCCGGAGTGATTGACGCGGTTGGCGAAGAGGTTGCCGAACAACGATGCGGTCAACGGGTATGGGTATACCAGGCGCAATTCGCCCGCAACTGCGGAACTGCCGCACAATATGTCACGCTGCCCTCTGCACTGGCCCAGGCACTACCGGATAATACCGGTTTCGACGTAGGTGCCTGTATCGGAATCCCGATGATGACCGCCCACCGCTGTGTTCATAATGTCGGTAATTTATCTGGCCGCTACGTACTGGTGACAGGAGCCTCCGGGCGGGTGGGCTATTATGCGGCACAATGGGCGAAACTGGCCGGGGCATTCGTCATCGCGACTGCGGGAAGCGATGCCCGTTGCCGGATTGCCGAACAGACCGGCGCCGATAAGGTGCTGAATTACCGGCAGGATAACTTAAGTGACGAGATTGCCCGGATTACTGGCGGAGCGGGAGTGGATCATATTGTTGAGGTTGAGTTCGGAGTCAACGCGAAAACCAGCGCGGCGTTGCTGAACGACAACGGCACGATATCCACCTATTCATCCTCCCTTGCGCCAGAGCCGACGGTCCCGTTTTATCCATTGATGTTCAAGAATATTTCACTGAACATGGTGCTGGTCTACAACATGCCCGACCCGGCCAAACAACAGGCCATAGAGGATATTTATCGTGTCCTGGAACAAGGCCGGTTCAAGCATCGAATCGCGCAAACCTGGTCGCTTGAGCAGACCGCCAGTGCCCATGAGTCCATTGAAAAAGGCGGACTCAATGGCTGCGTGATTATTAACACCGATTGATCAAATGATCGCCGATACGCCGGAGCCGCCCTACTATGCCGTTATTTTCTCCAGCCTGCAATCGGACGACACTGCGGACTATGCCGAAACCGCCGTGTGGATGCAGGAACTTGCCGCAAGGCAACCGGGCTACCTGGGTTTTGAATCCGCCAGAGACGGCCTGGGTATCGCCGTCTCTTACTGGAAGGATGAAGGCTCAATAGCTGACTGGAAAGCAAATATCGAGCACCAGGCAGCGCAGAAAATGGGCCGGAAAAAATGGTATACACACTACCGGGTACGGATTGCGAAAGTGGAGCGGGACTATCACAAGCATAACTCCATACTGGAAGTCTGATCCGGCTTGCCGGCCGGCTCTCCATCTATCGGTTGAAGTCTAGTTCCAAACTTCTTCCTACCAGTTCTTCTGCCAGATTTTTCTGCCGTCCCCCAATGTTTCCCTGTGTCACTTCCCAGTCAAGCCAATCTACCCCGATTCTTCTATGATTTTTAGCCAGATATTTAATTCTTCTCGCCATTTAGAGAAGTCGAACCATCCGCACCCTATACATCCTTCAGGGTTTTTCTTATCGGATGGTTCCCATCTTTCAGTTCCCGCATAGAAAAACCGGATATTGAAAGGTGTTCCGCGCAACCCGGTTTTAAAGCAATTTTCACAAGCTCTGCTTTTCAATAAATTATGACTCACCGCACCATTTGATTTTTTCAGTAACTGGAAATGACCAAAAATATCTTTATCATCCATTTGTGCATAGTCGTTTTGTTCTTTTTCAGTTTGAGCATCCCACCGTATTCTTGGGAGTTTATGATCAATAGTAAGTTGGCTGGGTGGTCTTGTGGTCATTTCCACAACATCTTGATATTGGAGAAGTGCAAATACTCTTTTGGAAAAAGATGGTGAAAATACGCCAACAGGTGTTGCGGGTTCAAACTTACCCGTCCATCTATCTTGTCTTGTTTTGGTTCTGCAAGTCTTACAATCTCTATTGATGCTTTCAATAATCAGCCCGTCTCGGTCTTTTGTTCCATTTCGTAACCCTTTAATCCCACCACTTCCTGCAATTTGTGTCGTTCCAACGTGCTCATATTCGCATTCCCTGCAATGCCAGTTTTTATCTTTCAGGACACAGTAAACTTTGTATTGCTTGCCATTCTTTTTACCTGCAAATGATTTTTCATATTTGCTTTCTGGCATTAGGAAAGCACTCCCAATTTATCAAGAATTCGTTTGGCAGCTTTGTCAAACATTGCCGCATCGTTTTCATACGCTATAGCTTTTCTTCCCCTGCCAACCGATGCCAGTAGTGTTGACCCGCTCCCTGCGAATGGATCAACAACCAAACCATCAGGATTGCTAAATAAGTCTACAAATTCTTTGAGCAAATCATCTGGCTTTTGTGTGGAATGAATGCGTTGTTGCGGCGAAGGAGACTTGCAAGTGAATACGTTATGAACCGCATGACCATTGAACTTTGTTCCCGATCTTTTTCCTACTACAATAGCCTCCCATGCACTGATCGGTTTGTATTTGTGATTAAAGGGGACCGGATTTGTCTTGTGCCAAACCATCGGACCAACCGCAACAAACTTCTGTTGTTCCAATATACGGCAATAATCACCAATTTGAGCGTGTGCACAGAATATTACAGCCCATCCGCCAACCTTTGGTAAAACCCTTTCAGTCCATTCATCTGGTGACGGGAAATTGTTGTCCCAATCCCCAAAATTCCCTTTGGGCATAATGAAATCACCACCACTTTTTCTCAGTCTTCTCGGTATTTGACTCTCACAAATATATGGCTTGCTTATGCTGTAAGGGGGGTCAGTAAGCAATAAGTCAATAGACGCATCATCCATTTTCTCAATCGCTGTAATTCCATCATCAAAATGAAATTCATAATTATCATAAACAAGAGAATCAAGAGAGTAATTCGTTTCGGAAATATCTTTCAAAATATCTGAAAGTCTGTTCTCCATGTCATCCCTTGTTTCCTGGAGTAAATTTACTTCGTTGGATTCGACAAGCAAATCCCCAAGATTGAATATCTTCCCATCATTTTTGAAATGCAGCCTGATTTGAAATTTACCATTCCCCACTTCTATCGGATTAGAGTGACTAATGTACTTCCTTCTGTGGGGAAAGTTTTTGCCAAGCCAAAAATTGACACTGGCCCGCAGTGAAATAACTTGTTCTGTGGTCATGTGACCTCTCTAGTAACCAGTCGCAAACAACTTAATCTTCTTCCCATCATCCCCCGAACAATGTAATCTGTCTGGCTAAACGTTGGCCTGATTTAATACTGCCTCTAATTTTCCAAAGAGATTTTTATGGCAACGCTTTGAGCCGTTACGATCATTAACGGTTGAATGAAAGCCCTTGACCAAGTTTTTGACATCGGGGTCGGTTGCTGTAATGTGAATTTCACCTTTCTCTCCACGCCAAATACCAATTTCAAACCGAACACTCTTATTCGATACCTTCATTTAAGCTCTCGCTCGTTCCGAATTCATACCAGTACATGGATGGTATCATATCTCGCTACATACCGCCTGCTTGGGTAGCAAAATCCATACCAGAAGAAGAGCAGTGGCGTGTTTTGAGGATGCAACTGTCACCTTGTCTGATCAATGATCTTTTCAACGAATATCTCGGTGTTTGGACCCGTAGCCCAGACGACCCAGTCAGTCACTCCGAAGAAACTTAAGGAAAGTCTGGTCAATACAGATTGCCGAGACCTGTAAGAATGGAAAGTGCTATTGTGCTGACGACTGCGCCGACGATAAGCCGTCTCACCCATTCTCGATTCTTGTCTCGTGTTTTCCCGTGGCCGATAGAAAAAGTGACAGGCGGGAATAAGTGCTTCTTCAAAAGCCCACCCAGTTTCAAGAAAGTCCACATGATGAGTATGGTAAGGGGCACAACCATGAGCGCATTTATTTGATGATGCGAAGGGATGAGAATGATTGTTGTATCAAAATCAATAACACCCATAACTCTAAGGACAGGGTAAAGACCAGACAGCACCAAACATACATTCATGAACGTGCCAAATGTCATCCACGCAAGCGGCCAGTACCATGGTCGATATGATTTCATATCTCTACGAATGCTTGACCGAAGTTGAATACAAGTGGCTTCGTCACCAACCACATAAAAATACGCGCTTCCATAGCGTTCATGGAAGTGCGAGTCGTTCTTGATTTCGGCAGACACACGGTTTCCCCGTGAGTCCTTCAAGGAGAAATCCAGAGCGCATAGCTCACCATCCAGATCATTTCTGTAGTTCGCTAGTGCTTCGAATGTCTCGAAATTTCTGACGGCATCATCTTTACAAATTCCGTGAATATCTGACACTTGGAACGAACCGCCCGCCCATTTCACAATATCTTCCAGCATATCTGGACAAACATTTAGCGCGTGGCCTGTTTTTATTTTCATTTCTGTCTTCAGATTAAACTCCTTACCCGCTAACAGGGGATATCAGGGTATCTGGCGGAGCGGGATTCGGCGAGTGGCAGATTATCCTCGTCCCGGTAGGTGAAGGTGACCGAGGTTTTCACCTGATCGGTACTATTCTGGCCAGCCGCATGGATGGTTCTGCTGTGGAAGAAAAGCACATCGCCCTGTGACAACTCAGCAGGCAATGCGCTGTCGATCAGAGTGCGGTTTTCCGGGAGATCGGGACGCAGGAACAGGGAGGCGTCAAAGCGGCCACGATCCAGATGCTGGCGGTGGGAGCCGGGAATCAACCGCATACCGCCGTTGCGGTCATATTCCTCACCCAATGCCAGCCAGACACTGATCAGCTCCGGCTTGTCGAACAGCCAGTAGCGTATATCCTGATGCCATAATGTTTCGCTGCTAAATCCGGGATGTTTGGTCATGATGCAGTTGTGATGATTCTGGGAAACCGCGATACGGTCGGCTTCCAGCAGTTGTTTCACCCGTTCAACCACCATCGATGAAGTCGCCCAGGTGCGGAACACGGCATCCCGGGTGATGGCGTGCAGCAGTCTGCGGGGGGTATCGCCGCCGGGAGCCATACGACCTGCCGGGGAACCGGGGTACTGGACATCCGCTTCAAATTCAAGCGGCCCCAGGGGCGGACGTAGTGAGTTGTGCACCACATCCAGCATTTGCCGGCAGATGCCACTATCGACCAGTCCGCGCTCAATAATAAAGCCTGAGCGGCGGAATTTTTCGACTTTGTCAGTGCTGAACATAGCTAGTCACTCTGATTAAAGGGCTGTACCTCCACCCATTCTCCCGCCTTCACACCCGCACAGTCATCCGGCAGGATAATAAAGCAGTTGGCACGGCTCATCGAGCTCAGGATACCCGAACCCTGCTCTCCGGTCGAAGCGACCACAGTTTCACCGTGGTCATTCAGCGACAGGATTCCGCGCTGGTATTCCATCCGCCCCGGACGTTTACGCAGATCGGTTGTTGTTCTCATCTTCAGCACCATCGGAACACCGGATTGCTCCCCGGCAAGCTGGCGGATGGCAGGCTCGACAAAAACCCGAAACGTCACCATCACCGAAACCGGATTCCCCGGCAATCCGAAAAAAAGGCTGTCGCCAATTTTGCCGAATGACAGGGGGCGCCCCGGTTTGACGGCCACCTTCCAGAACCGAACCACTCCAAGACGGGTCAATACTTCCCGGATATAGTCTGCGTCTCCGACCGAAGCCCCGGCTGTCGTGATCACTATATCGGCCTGCTTTGCGGCCTCTGTAATCACCTCGCGAATCGCAACCGGATCATCTCGCACAATGCCAAGGTCAATCCGCTCGACCCCCATACCATCTGACATCGCGTGCAGGGTATATCGGTTCGAGTCATGGACTTCCCCTGGCTGCAAGGACTCACCCACCGGCTTCAATTCATCACCATTGGAAAAAAAGGCAACTCTGGGTTTACGGAAAACGCAGACCCGGTTCTGACCGGTCGCGGCCAGCAAGCCCAGCTGGGAGGCGCCGATTCTGGTGCCGGATGGAATCACCACATCCCCGGCTTTAATATCTTCTCCGGCATAGCGTACATTGCCATATCGTTTCTCGCCCGGATAAATCGTGACCTGTCGCTGATTGGCCGTAACCCGCTCCTGCATCACCACCGTATCCGTGCCCACAGGCATCACGGCGCCGGTCATGATGCGGACACATTGCCCTCGATGGACCGCTTTGCGAAAGGGCGCTCCGGCAAAAGATGCCCCGATCATCTGAAGCTCGCTGGCGCCGCTTGCAGACAGGTCGAGACTGTTGACGGCGTACCCGTCCATCGCAGAATTGGTGTGATTGGGCACATCGGCATTGCTGACAATATCGGTCGCCGTGACCCGGCCCAGCGCTGGGTGGATCTCCAGAGTCTCGGTGTCGCGTACCGCGACCACGGTTTCGCGTATATACGACCTGGCCTGAGCCACCGTGACCGCTGACGGGTCGAAATCACAGGATACGGGGTCGGTCTGTTTACTCACTACCCTGCATTCCTCAATCCCGATTCCACTCTCCGGATTTACCTCCGGATTTGTGATTCAACCGAATCTCGTGCATCTCCATCCCACGATCAGTTGCCTTGCACATATCGTAGATGGTCAATAACGCCACCTGTACTGCGGTCAAAGCCTCCATTTCTACTCCGGTTCTTTCTGTGGTTCGAGTCGTCGCCCGACAGACAATGCTGGCAGTACTGTCGGTGCTGTGCTCCGGCTCGAATTCGATACTCACATGAGTGAGCGCGACCGGATGGCACAACGGCACCAGATCCGGTGTTTTTTTCGCGGCCATGATTCCGGCAATCCGCGCAATAGCCAGGACATCCCCCTTCCTGCTGGCGCCTCGCTCAATCAGTTCGAGTGTTTCCGGCGACATTACGACCCGCCCTTGTGCGACCGCCTCGCGGTGACTCACGGCTTTCTCGCCGACATCCACCATCCGTGCTTCTCCCTTCTGGTTAAAATGCGTCATACCGGATCGGTCAGCCATCAAAAACTCCTTAAGTCAACGGGAAATAGTGATATTGTAATGCGGGTACGAAAACAATGAAACTGACCAACATGAAACAAATGAGATAGCCTGTGCACAGCGAATCCATTTTATTCTCCATCTTCCTGATATTCGGCGGTGCCGCCCTGCTGGCCACGGTCGCGCTGTATCTGCGTCAGGCAATGCTGGTCGCCTATCTTGCCATCGGTGCTATTTTAGGCCCCTGGGGATTAGGTCTGGTAGCGGATGCGGACCTGATTTCCGACATTGCCCGCATCGGCATTATATTTCTACTGTTTCTGCTTGGGCTCAACCTGTCTCCCCAAAAACTGTTTAATCTCCTCCGTGAGACCACGCTGGTTACGGTTTTCTGCACATTGATATTCGGCGGCATCGGGTCAGGCATCGCTTTGGCCTTTGGTTTTGCTCCTGTCGATTCACTGGTCATAGGGATATGTGCCTCCTTTTCCAGCACCATAGTCGGCTTGAAATTACTGCCGACCACCGTGCTGCACCACCGCCATATCGGTGAGGTGATCATCAGCGTATTGCTACTCCAGGACCTGATCGCGATTATCGCCATGCTGGTCATCCAGGGCTACGGTGGCAGTGGGGAGGCGTTGGCCACCAACATACTCAAGGGATTTATTGCCTTGCCCATTCTGGGGTTGATCGCCTGGGGTGGGCATCGCTTCGTCATTTTCAAGCTGTTTCAGAAATTCGACCGGATTGGGGAATATGTGTTTTTAATCTCCATCGGCTGGTGTCTCAGTCTGGCTCAACTGGCTGAGTTCCTGGGGCTTTCCTATGAAATCGGCGCATTTGCCGCCGGCGTAGCCATCGCCACCAGCCCGATGGCACTGCATATCTCGGTCAGCCTGAAGCCGCTCAGGGACTTTTTCCTGGTGCTGTTTTTCTTCGCACTCGGTGCTGGATTTGATATGGTCGCCGCGACTGACATTATTCTACCCGCTATCTTGATCGCGGCGGTTTTACTGATCATCAAACCCGTTGTGTTCCGGTATTTGCTGGTCAGTCAGGCAGAAACCAACCCGCTCGCCTGGGAAACCGGCGTGCGGCTTGGGCAACTCAGCGAGTTTTCATTATTGATCGTGTTCGCAGCCCGGCAAAATCAGATGATTACTCCAGAAACCTTCTACGTGGTTCAACTCGCAACCATTCTTTCATTCATCATTTCGGTTTACTGGATCGTCGCCAAATATCCGACACCGATCGCGATAAATGACAAGCTGAGACGATATTAGGACTCCTCTGAGTGATATTGGAGTAATGCAAGACATGACACCTGAAAGTTCTTACCGCCCCCTCGCCGACCGAATCCGGCCCGCTACATTACATGAGGTCGCGGGGCAAGAACATATTCTGGCCGACGGCAAACCACTGTACAGTGCGATTGCCCATGGTCAGTTACATTCCATGGTATTCTGGGGGCCGCCGGGTACAGGCAAAACCACCCTTGCCAAATTACTGGCGACGCATTGCGATGCAGCATTCATCTCCCTGTCTGCGGTGCTGTCCGGAGTCAAGGACATACGGGAGGCAGTGGAGCAAGCCAAACTTCGACAACAGGCGGGTCAAGGGGAAACGGTCCTGTTTGTCGATGAGGTGCACCGTTTCAACAAGGCGCAACAAGACGCTTTCCTTCCCCATATCGAAGACGGCACAATTGTCTTTGTCGGCGCCACTACGGAGAACCCCTCCTTTGAATTGAATAATGCACTGTTATCCCGGCTTCGGGTTTATGTGCTGAAACCA
This sequence comes from Arenicellales bacterium, assembly GCA_965116335.1. Taxonomy (GTDB): domain Bacteria; phylum Pseudomonadota; class Gammaproteobacteria; order Arenicellales; family Poriferihabitantaceae. The sequence continues at coordinate 1,901,612 of OZ220677.1, read as the reverse complement.
CTTGCAGTAGAAGAAATCGTAACAGTGATTGAACGAGCGCTGGGTGATGCAGACCAGGGACTGGGGACTGCAAACCTGTCCATAACCCGGCAAGATATCGAGCATCTGGCGCAAATGGCGGATGGAGACGCACGCCGTGCATTAACCTGGCTCGAAATCTCCGCCGATCTCGCGCAAGGCGGGGAAATCACCCGTGATCTTTTGTCCGAGGTTATGTCCGGGGGCGCATTGCGTCGATTCGACAAAGGCGGAGACGCATTCTACGACCAGATCTCAGCGCTGCACAAATCGGTACGCGGCTCGGACCCGGACGCCGCACTGTACTGGTTCTGCCGGATGATTGACGGCGGATGCGACCCAGCCTATATTGCCCGGCGGATGGTACGCATGGCATCCGAAGACATCGGCAATGCAGACCCGAGAGCGCTCGAAATCACGTTGAACGCCTGGCAGACTCAAGAACGACTCGGTAGCCCGGAAGGGGAACTGACTCTGGCCCAGGCCATCATCTACCTGAGCGTAGCCGCCAAAAGCAATGCCGTTTACAAGGCTTACAATCAGGCCCTGTCGACAGCCCGGCAATCCGGCTCACTGGATGTGCCCCTGCACCTGAAAAACGCGCCGACCAAACTGATGAAAAAACTGGACTATGGCAAGGGCTATCGCTATGCCCATGATGAACCGGACGGCTATGTGGCGGGAGAAAATTATTTCCCGGACGAATTGCCACCGACCCGTTTTTATCACCCGGTTGAGCGGGGACTGGAAATCAGGATAAAACAAAAGCTGGCTGACCTGCGTAAACGAAACAACCCGGCAGACTGACCCGTTGACTCTCCTACCGGAAAACCCGGAGCCTCATCAGAATCATCTCGCCGGCATTTTGTGGATGCTGTTGTCAGGTCTGTTGTTCGTCGGCGTGTCCGTCATTGTCCGGCACCTGGGAACCGACCTGCCAGCGGTGGAAGCGGCATTTATCCGTTATGTTTTCGGTTTGATTCTCCTCATTCCACTGATCGCAAAATTTCCCTGGCGAAGGATGAATCGGGACATCCTGACCCTGTACTCGCTGCGTGGCCTGGCACATGGCGGAGCGGTGATGCTGTGGTTTTACGCAATGGCCAGAATCCCGATTGCCGAAGTCACCGCGATCGGTTACACCACCCCCATTTTTATCGCGGTTGGCGCGGTACTGCTTTTCAGGGAGCGTATCCATGCCCGCAGGCTCAGTGCTATTCTGGCCGGGTTCATTGGCATGCTGGTCATCCTGCGCCCCGGACTTGAGGTGGTTCAGGCTGGTTCCCTGGCACAAGTCGTAGCCGCCCTGTGCTTCGCGGTCTCCTATCTGTTTACCAAGAAACTGACTTACAGCGAAAGTCCGGCCCAGATTCTGGTCATGTTATCCATCGTATGTACCCTTGTGCTGTTGCCCGGAGCACTCATACAATGGCGGGACCCGACCGCAACCGAGTTATTCTGGCTGGCTCTGACGGCGCTGTTCGCAACTTGCGGCCACTATGCGCTGACCCGCTCCATCGCCACCGCTTCGCTGACCGTAACCCAGCCCTTCTCGTTCCTGCAACTGGTCTGGGCGGTCCTATTCGGATACCTGTTGTTTGGTGAAATCCCGGATATATGGGTCATCACTGGCGGACTGACTATCGTATGCGCGGTGACCTACCTCACCTACCGGGAGTCCATTGTCCGGCACACCTGAGTGCCCGAACAGGGAACGGGAATCCACAACCATTCGGGTACTGTGCTTACTGCCATCGTAGAGCCTGCCCCGGCTCCGAACGGGGGGCAACCCTCTGTGGTCGCCCGCTACCGTTTGCTCTTAACAGCGTTTGGAAAATACTATTGGAGAGCTATTCTGCGAAAATTTCAGCGAGGGTAGATAACACCGGTTCGTGATATGCGACGCTTAGATCGCCCATAGAACGCCCCAGGCGTGATTGATCAATGGTTCGAAGCTGATCCAGAGCTACTTCACCCATTTTACTATCATGGTTTACAAGCACTCTTGTGGGCCAGCCGCGTAAGCGTGTGGTCATTGGCGCAATGATCACCGTTTTCAGTTTGTCATTCATGGGGTCAGGTGAAACAACGAGAACAGGCCGACTTCCGGCCTGTTCGCTACCTTGAGAAGGGTTCAGGTTTACTCTCCAGACACTGAAACGCCTGACCATCATTCCCACTCATGTCCGTCAACGGGGGATTCTGGCACATCTTTCAGTAACATAGGTTCTTCATCGGCCCCTTGCCATAAAGCGACATTGTTCCAATCTGCGCGAACATGACGCACAACGCGTTTGATTTCCAGTTCAATAATATCACCAGCTTTGGCACTGATGGTATTCAATTCGCTGGCTGGTATGGTGAGTCCGACACTATTGCCGACCGGGCGCAGTTTCGCTTGCATAATGATCATCCTTTCGGGTGGTAATAATATTGTTATAACATTCTGGCGTTATTTACTCGTGAGGTCAAGTGTGGTTTGCTCAAGCGGCACGGCGATAACCGGCGTATGTTTATGCACCTCAATCCAGTATAATTCGGCGTACCAGATGCCGATGCGGGGTACGCATCCGGCCATTTAATTCCTGAACTTCGGATTCACTATGACAACACTAGCCTTCTTTGAAGGGGAAATCGTTCCCATTGACCAGGCGAAGGTGAGCATCACCAATCATACATTGCACTATGGCACCGGCTGCTTCGCCGGTATCCGTGGCTACTGGAACCAGAACCAGCAACAACTCCATATTTTCCGGATGGCCGATCATTACGAACGGTTCCTGAACAGTGTCCGGTTTCTGCACGGTGAAATTGACTACAGCAACGAACATCTCCAGGAAATCACCCTGACATTATTGAGAAGGGAAGGCTGGAAGGAAAATATCTATGTCCGGCCAATCGCCTACAAGGACGAAGGTTTTTACCGGGTCTGGCTGCATGACGCGAAAGACAAGGTCGCCATTTCCAGCCAGGCGGTTGACCATTATCTCGGCAAGGATGAGGGAGTCCGGGTCACGGTGAGCAGCTGGCGGCGGGTGGACGATACCGCAATCCCCGCCAGAGGGAAAGTAAACGGCACTTATGTAAACAGCTCGCTGGCGAAAAGCGACGCCATGTTAAGCGGGTTTGATGAAGCCATACTGCTGAATCAGGACGGTCACGTGTCTGAGGCTTCCGCCGCAAACTTCATGATGACAAGGAACGGAACCCTGATTACGCCGGCAATCACCGCTAACCTGCTTGAGGGAATTGTCAGAAAGTCACTGATTGAACTAGCCAGAGACAGACTCAAAATCCCGGTAGAAGAAAGAGAAATTGACCGCTCCGAACTCTATGTCGCCGATGAAGCGTTTTTCTGTGGCACCGGCGTACAAATGGCGGCCATCAGCAGTATTGACCACCGCCAGATCGGAGAGGGTGGCAAGGGACCGATCACCCGACAAATCGAAGACCTGTTCAGCCGTATCCTGCTCGGCGAGGAAGCAGATTACCAACACTGGCTCACCGCAGTTTATTAGCCGCAGGGGCACAAGGCCGCCGTGCCTGCCCGCAGCCCCGCGTCACTGTCCCTTGCGCCGACCCTGTACGATCTGATCCAGAATCATGGCGCAGAACAGGATCGAAAAGCCAGCCAGAATCCCCTGCCCGACCGAGGCATACTGCAGGGCTTCCAGCACATCCTCGCCAAGCCCCTTGGCTCCGATCAGGGACGCCACCACCACCATGGCCAGACTCAGCATGATGGTCTGGTTGACGCCAGCGAGAATGGAAGGCGCCGCCAGCGGCAGGTCTACCTTCTGTAGCAGATACCATTTGGACGCGCCGTAGGCGATCGCGGCCTCACGGATATGCTCCGGCACTCCGCGCAGTCCCAGCACCGTCAGACGCACCACCGGGGTGCCGCCGAAAATCATCGTGGTAACGATGGCTGCTGGCTTGCCGGTGCCGAAGAAAGCGATGACAGGAATCATGAATACAAAAGCTGGCATGGTCTGCATGAAATCCATGATCGGGCGAAGCACCGCATAGACTCGCTGGCGACGAGCGCAGAACATACCGACCGGAATGCCGATGGAAATGCTGATCAGCGCCGCCGTTCCCAACAGGGCCAGGGTGGTCATGGCCTTCTCCCAGAAGCCCAGCAACCCCATATAGGCGAGGAATGCGGCAGACCATACCGCAGTGCGTGGACCGGCTGACAGCCAGGTCAATAACACAATGAAACTGGCAATCACGATCCACGGCGACTCCACAAATACCACCTCAAGGGCATCCAGCAGAGTGCGGATACCCAGCGTAATAATATCGAAAAACCATTCACCCTTGAGCACGGCCCAGGTGAAAAACTGCTTGACCCAATCAATGGCGGTTAAACGATACTCGGCGCTGGTCGGAAACTCCATCAACAACGCATATCGTCCGGGAAAGCTGTAGTGCATCACACAGGCAATAACCACCAGTACGAAGAAAAAAGCACTCAACCCGGTGCGAAGACTGCTGATTCCGCAGGGCACGCTGCGGTCGGAGAGCCAATCCGAGAAGCGACGCTCGAGAATGCTGTTGGCCATCAGACCTTCCGCCAGTTTGACCAGAGCCAGCAGGAACAGACCCATAAGTGCCACATAGATCGCACTCTCCTCGATACGGACTACTTCCTGCTGCAGTTCAAGAATACCGGACTCCAGTGAGTCAATAGCTCTCCTGAAGACATCCACATTAGCAGCGTTGGCTTCAATGGCAGTCTCTAACTGTTGTCGGCGAAACTCCAGAGTGCCCTGCACACTCTCCATACGGTTTCTGGCCTCTGCGGCCAGGTCGCCGAAAAGCCCCCTGGCGATCTGGATGAAGGCGAATGCTTCCAGAACCGCGAATGGCATGCACCAATTCCACAGCCCCCGCATGCCGTACCAGATCGGCCCCAGCAACGCCGCCACCAGATTAAAACTCCAGCGCAGCCCGGACTGGCTACCGAGCTTGTCAAACACGCGAAGATAGTACTCCTGCCCGACGCCGACAAACTCCCGCGCCAATTCCGAGTGATCCTCCCGCAGTTCGCTCGCAGGCATTGATTGCGGTTCGTCGGTCGGCTGGTTCATGATGTCTCTGTGCCCTCAATGACGGTTGTTAGCAGGTCAGACCGGGTAATGACTCCCCGGGCACGCCCAGCGCTGTCATTGATACGAATGGGCAATTCGCTATCAATGGCAGCACGGATCAGGACACTCAGATTGTCTTGTAGCAGAAATTCCGGCACGCCGTCCGGCAGTGGCCCGTGCGACCCTTCATACTCCACCAGCGACTGCATGACCGTTTCCGCCCGTACCACCTTGAGCCGGGATATTCCAGCCACGAAATCCGCCACATAATCATCGGCGGGGTGCATGACGATATCCGCAGGCTTGCCGATCTGTACCACGTGACCATCGCGCATGATGGCGATACGATGACCGATGCGCACCGCCTCATCCAGATCATGTGTGATGAAAACCGTTGTTTTTTTCATTTCAGATGCCAGCGCCATGAACTCGGACTGCAACTGACGGCGGATCAGCGGGTCCAGCGCGCTGAACGGTTCATCCATCAGCAGAATTTCAGGGTCCGCGGCGATGGCGCGGGCCAACCCCACGCGCTGTTGCATACCGCCGGACAATTCATGCGCGAACTTGTTGCCCCATCCGCCCAACTCCACCATCGCCAGCGTCTTTTCCGCCACCTGCATACGGCGGTTCTTACTGATTCCACGGATTTCCAACGGCATGGCGATATTATCCAGCACCGAACGATGTGGCATCAGCGCGAAATTCTGGAAAACCATGGCAATGTGTTCGTTGCGGAACCGGCGCAACGTACTCTCTTCCATCTCCATCACATCCTGTCCACCCACCATGATGCGCCCCGCGGAAGGCTCCAGCAATCGGTTGATGTGTCTCACCAGTGTGGACTTGCCGCTTCCAGACAAGCCCATGACGCAGAAAATTTCACCGCGCTCCACCTCGAAACTGACATCGGCCACTCCGACCACGCAATTATATTTCTCCAGCGTTTCTGACTTGGAGTAACCATGCGCCTGGACACCGGCCAGAGCGGACTGCCACTGGTCACCGAAAATCTTCCAGACATTTTCTACCCGAATCGCGCCGACTTTGGCAACACCCGATTCAGCAAGCTCTTTATCCATCTTGCAGATAACAGAAGCGCCGGTCAGGCCGGCGCTTCGAAGGAGTATGGCATCAAGAAAGCTGTCGGAATATCAAAGGCCCAGCCAGCTATCCACGCGCTCGCTGTTTTCGGTCACCCATTGCTTCGCCACCTCCGCGGCGTCACGACCATTACCAGCGATTTCATAAGCGAAATAGCTGACGGTCGCGGTATCCAGAGCCATGTTGGCGAGCAGACCGGCGATGATCGGGGAACGGGATTCCAGAGACTTCGACCAGGCAACCTGGACATTTTTCAGGGCATCCTCGGTCATGACCGTGGATTTCTCGAACCAGTCCGGGTCTTCTTTCGGCTGCACCATGACATACTTTTCCGCATCAAATGTCGGCTCCTCCAGAGTAACCACATCATACATATACCAGATTGCGTGGGGAGCATAACAATAGAAAGCATAGCCGGTACCCTTAGCCAGACGATCTCCGACCTCGGCCACCATCACGCTCTGCTCGGCGCGTACTGGCTCCATGAAATCCATCAGCCCGTAATCCCGCACCTTGACTTCATTGACATTGGCGGATGCCCAGCCCGGCGCGCCAATCCAGATCTCACCCTTGCCATTGCCGTCACCATCCATCAGCGCGGCCACTTCCGGGCGAGCCAGATCGAAGATCGAAGTCACATTGTTCGCCTCGGAAAATGCCTTGGAGACACAAAAATTCTGCTTGCCCTGATACGGGTTCTGGCTCAATGCCACTGTTCCCTTGCCGTCCACATATTCCTTGGTGAAGTTTTCCTGGTTGGGCAGCCAGACATCAGGATGCACATCAATATCTCCCTTGCCCTGATCCATCGCCTGGAAGATTGTGGCGTTGGTTCCGGGAACGAGTTCCGCCGTACCGCCGATTTTCTCTTCCACGACCACCTTGATCAGATTGGCGATTGCCTGTGCGCCAGTCCAGGCCGGCGTGCCGATGTTGACGCTTTCCGCGGCGCTGGCTACGGATGCCATCAACATGCCGGTGACCACCAGTATTCGAGTAAATGCTGATTTCATTATATATGAGTCCTCTTGGTTGATTGGTGTTTTCAGTAAACTGAACGAGCGATCATATTCGATCAGGCTCGATAAACCAACCCCGCCAGGCGTGACACGATGGCATTGATATTGCTGACATCTCCTGTAAGAATCGGTAGAATCGAGATTGATATACTCAAGAGTTAGCAGCCGTCCAATCATGCAATACGAATTAGTCAATCGAGTGTAGGCAGCCGGTTATGGTTTCCTGGACTCAAGGTGCATTGAACACCTACCTGGATTTCCTCTGGTCATCCTTCCTGCTGTTAGCACCCATGCTGTTGCTCGGACTGCTCCTGTCCGGCCTGATTCATGTGTTCATCTCGCGCCAGGCCATACTCCGGTATCTCAAGGACGACAGCCTGAAATCAGTGAGCACAAGCGCGGCTATCGGCGTACCTGTGCCGCTTTGCAGTTGTTCCGTTGTGCCCGTCGTCGCCGAGATGCGGAACAAGGGAGCATCCCGTTCCGCCTGCATGTCGTTCCTGATCACCGCGCCGGAAACCGGAGCAGACTCGATTCTGGTCACCAACGCCTTCTTCGGCTGGATCGTCGCCATTGTCCGTCCCGTTGTCAGCTTCATCACAGCAGTCGTCGCCGGTATCTTCTGCATCGGGCTGATTCGGGATGACCGGGACGAAGCAAAAGCGAGTGAGCGCGACTCTGAGCACAGCCACGATCACGGTCACGAACATGGACACGATCACGATTGCGGGCATGATCATGGCGTACACCAGCCGCTGATTGAGGAAACCAGCGATTGCTACATCAGCCCGTCACGAATGAAGGGGTTGCTGATCGCATGGATCAAGGGACTCCCCACTGTGTTCGGCAAACGCAAACTGGGGTTCTGGGTAAAACCCGATTTCTATCGACAGCCGGACTTTGCCGAAGACAACCAATCCACGCCGGTTTCTCCCGCAGACGAGTCCGGCCTGGATTTCAGGAAGATCGTCAAACACATCCTGCGCTACGGCTTCGTCGAAATAGCGGATGACATCCTGTTCGCGCTGCTGGTCGGTATCGCTCTGGGTGGATTGCTTTATCTGTTCATTCCGAGCGACCTGATGGCCAACGAATATGCGCGCTGGCTGTCCTACCCGATTATGGTATTGATCGGCATTCCGCTTTATATTTGTGCATCGGCAAGTACGCCAATCGCCGCGGCGCTGGTCGCCAAGGGGTTCAGCCCTGGCGCGGCGATGGTGTTTCTGATGACCGGACCGGCAACCAACACCGGCACTATCGCGATCATCATGAGCCAGTTCGGTACACGCTTCGCGTCTGTCTATGTCTCCGTAGTCATCGTAGTCACCGTCATTCTGGGCATTCTCATTGATGTCCTGCTGCTGGCTACCGGCCTGACGATCTCTGTCAATCTCGATGCGTCCGACTCTACCGTCTTGTGGATTGTGCAGTGGGGAGGCGCTTTCGCGCTGATTGCCCTGATCATCTGGCGATTCCGCGCCGGCGCCCTGCATAGCGGCTACGAAGACCTGCTGCTCAACGTTCGCCCGTTGTCCAAACCCTGGCAACGGATATGGGGCCGCCTGACCCGGAATCGCTCCTTTGCCGGCACCCTGTCACCGACTACGCCGATGGGCATGATGCTCTACAGCCTGATTCTGGCGCTGTTTCTCGGCAGCGGATTCACCACGGTGCCACCGGGCCATGTTGGCTATGGCCTCCTGTTCGGCAAGGTGCAATGGAAAGACCTGTCGCCGGGACTGCACTATCTCGCTCCTCGCCCCTTCGTGCGAGTCGATAAATGGCCGGTGCAGGAAGTGAAGTCCATTATGACCTCCGACCCCCACGAGTATTTGTCGGGCGACCTCAATATGCTGCTTCTTACCATGAACCTGCAATACCGGGTGAACGACCCGTATACCTGGCGCTACAGAACCAGAGACCCGGAAACAATCGTCGAAAACGCAGTCAGGGATCAAGTGCGTACTTTCGTATCGGCTCGCGACCTGGATCAATTGCTTACCAGCTACCGCGCCCCCCTGGAGCATGAAATCGCTACCTTGTTCGAGACCTCCGGCAACGACCCGCGCATGGAGATATTCAATAGCATCGAACTCGTCAAGGTGAATCTGCTGGACATAAACCCGGTCGCAGAATCAATGAATGCCTTCCGCGAGATTTCCAGCGCACAGGAAGACCGTGAGCGGTTCATCACAGACGCGCAGAGCTTTATGGTTTCCCTGATACCCCAGGCTCACGGCAACGCCGCTTATGAGGTAGCGCAGGCCAGCGGCAGGGCTCATCGGAAGGTGGCCACTTCTGGCGCCGAGGCGGATGCCATCTCCACCATATCCACAGCGATGCAGACGGCGCCCGATGTCCTTACGTATATGCTTTGGCGGGAGAAGCTGGAGACCGCCCTATCCGGTAATACCAAGATCATCGCGCCCAACCCGCAAAGCTTCAGCAAGGTGGCGCTATGGAAGAAAAAGTCGGCGGGAACGGGCGCCGAAACCCACCATGACAAGAGGGCAGATAAATGACCGCAAAGGGAAAACGCATCGTCGCAATCATCACCGCTATTGCGTTTGTCACAGTAGCCTCCGATTGTTTCTACGTCATCAATGAGACACAACAGGGCGTGTTGACTCACTTCGGGAAAATTTCACCCCCGGTAAGACAGCCGGGGCTGCACGTCAAATGGCCGCGCCCGGTATCAAAGATCTATAAGGTAGACCGGCGCATCCATACACAAACCAACCTGTCTCACGAATTGATTACCGAAGATCAGAAAAACATCCTGATCAGCGGTTATATGTCGTGGCGCGTCACCGACCCCACTCTCTATGTGGAAGCGATTCGAACCGGACAGAACGCGGCCGACCGCTTGACCGACCTGTATCTTTCCAGCAGCGGTATCGTGATCAGCAACAAGGCTCGCGACGCCTTTATCAGCCTGGGCCTGGAACATGAAGACCTGCATGAGGCTTCCCAGGATATTCTCGCCAGAATCCAGCCCGTCGCCCAGGCTAATTACGGCATTGAAGTGCTCAAAGTCGGAATCATCGAATATACCCTGCCAGCCGAAAACCGGCCCAGCGTAATTCAGCGAATGATCTCGGAACGCGCCCGTATCGCTGCCCGCTATCGCAGCGAAGGAGAAGAAATGGCGATACGCATTGAGGCGTTGGCTATCAACGAGCACGAGAAACTGATGGCCGAGGCACACGCAGAAGCAACCATCATTCTCGGCGATGCCGAGGCCGAAGCGATGGCTTTGCTGGGCAAGGCTTATCGTCAGGACCCTGAATTTTACAAATTCATCCGCGCTCTGGACAGCTATGATCTGATCATCGACAAAAACACGACGCTGATGTTGCCGGCTGACAACGAGTTGTTCAAGTATCTGGACAGCAAAACCATTCCAGTTCCGGGACCCATTTCATTCCAATGAGTGATGACCGGCCGTTGCCGCCCAGCACACGCATCATCTATGCGGTATTCGATGCCGCCTGCCGGTATGACAAGACCCGCCTGCTGCTTGCCATCGCGCTCCTGATCATTGCAGCGGTACTAGCCAGTGGCTTTTATGTCATCAAGAAAGAAGAACAGGGAGTGCGCCTTCGATTCGGCAAGGTGGTTGAAGCCGTAGTTGAACCCGGTGTTCACTATCGGCTGCCTTTTATCGAAAAAGTCCACATTCGCAAGGTCAAGCGGATTACTCGCACGCTGATCAGTGGTGAATCCACAAAGACTCACCTGACCCTGCTATCAGGAGACACCAATTTGCTGGAAGTGGATATCAACCTTCAGTACCGGATTGATAACCTGAAGAACTTTCTATTCACCGCTTCCGACCCGAAGCAGCTGTTGCTCATGCTGGCGCGCGAAGAGTTGATCAACATCGTAAGCCAGAACTTTATTGACCTGGTTCTGACCTCCAATCGAAGCATCATCCAGAGCCACCTGTTTAACGAAGTCACCAAAAACCTGGAATCCCTCGATATCGGAGTCGAACTGATTGCCCTCAATATCGTCGATGTGCGCCCGATCGAAGAAACACTGGCTGCGTTCCGGGATGTCAACGACGCAATCTCGGAACGCATTCAGGCGATCAGCAATGCCAACATCAGAAAGGAAAAGCTGATCGCCCGCACCAAAGGACAGGCGCAAGCATTGATACTGGACGGACGCGCCAAAGCAAAGGAACGCAAAGCACAGGCAGTGAGTAGCGCCAGCGCCTGGTCTGCCTTGCTCGCAGAGTACCGGAAAGAGCCGAAACAAGTAGCCATTACACGCTACTGGCAACGGATGCGTACAATCTTTGCCGAGGCGAGCCTGTCGGCTGTCAATCCGGGCAATGAGGCGAATATCGAAATCAACCTGATTGACGGCGCTGGCCCACTTGCCCCGCTGCCCGTACATATACCGGACATACCGTCCGCAACCGGACACGAGTCACTGGACAGACCGCTGCTGTCCACAGTCGCTCCGAACATACATACCATCGAAAAAGCGGATCAAGACAAACTCCTGCTGGACGGCCAGTACCACACTGACGACACGGAACGCGACCACAAGCCTCTCCCGGGAAGTCGTACAACCACCAGCAAGTCGAAATCATTGATATTCGATACACCGTCCATATTCTCCCATAGCGACGTGTCGAGTGGCGATAAGCAACATGACCCTACTCAATAATCTGATCAAAAGAAGAGCGCTCTCCGGCTGCCTGTCCATCCTCCTTCTGGTGGCCTCTCCGGCGGTCGGGGCGGCAGCAACCGCAGCGCCGGGAGTCACCGCCGACACCCTCACATTCGGGCAGAGCGCCTGCTTCTCAGGACCGAGCAAATATCTCGGACGATACTATCAGGCTGGCATAACTGCCGCCTTCCAGGAAATCAACAATCTGGGTGGAATCAACGGCAGGAAGCTGGAACTCATATCCAGAGACGATGCCTATGAGCCTGAACAGGCAGCCGCAAACGCCAAAAGGTTCGCATCTGAAAACGACGTATTCGCCGTCATCGGCGGCGTCGGGACACCGACCGCCAAACGGCTCGCGCCGATACTGAGAACGGTCGATATTCCTTTTGTCGGCCCCCTCACCGGCGCTGATTTTCTGCGAGACGCAGAGAAATTCCCCAACGTCATCAACCTGCGGGCGGGATATCGAGACGAAGTCACGACGCTGGTTGATTACATGGTTGATGATCTGGGCAAGACCCGTTTCGGTGTCATCTATCAGGAAGATGCCTTTGGCCGCTCGGTTATGAATAACTACCAGCAAGCTCTGGAGAAACGCGGACTACCCATACTGGCGAAAACCGCCTATTCGCGTAATACCCATGCAGTCCATGCCAGCCTGTTCGTGATTTCCAAGGCGGATCTGGACGCAGTCCTGATCATCGGCCCCTACTCCACAAACTCGGAACTGATCAACCTGATTCACTCAACCGGCCATGATTACACAGTGGCCAACCTGTCCTTCTCCTTCTCCCGGGAACTGAAGAAAGCGATTGAGCAACCCGATGAAGAAATCCTGGTGACCGAAGTCGTGCCGGATGCGACAAACAGGGACCGGAAAGTCGTACAGCAATTTCAAAAGGCTATCCGGGCAAATCATGAGTCCGCGGCGGAGTCAATGGAGAGCCTGGTCAATGAAGTATCCCTGGAAGGCTACATACTGGGGCGTTTTGTCATCCATGTCCTGAAACGCATGGGCGATGAATTAACCAGAGAACGTTTCATGATGGAAGCGCTATCACCCGAACCCATAGCAATTGATGACTGGACACTCCAGTTTGAACCCGGCACGAATACCGGCTCCAGTTACGTCCGGCTGACCAATCTGGGCAATTGATTTCCTGAAATGGAGAAAGACTCTTGAAAAAGATGGATGAATTTTCCGGCGAAGAGACCGGGGAAGAATGGCTGCGTGAACTCTACAAGGTGGTCGCGCTGCGACGCAGCACCATGTTCCGCTTGATTAACGAGTCGGTGCGCCTGTTACTGTTCGGCAATGCGGGCGGCACCGCATTGATCATCGGCTTCATGAGCGCTTCGGCCTCCGGTAGCGAAGACCCGGTCTACCACTGGGTCAGCCTGATGACGCTGCTGGTATTCGCCATCGGCACATTGACTTCGGCAGCAACCATGATTCTGGTGGCGCTGGTTTCAATAAAAGAGGCGCATGGCGCCGAAAAAGGGTTGAAACGGTTTGTCGACGGCGAGATCAGCCGCACAGACGCCATGTTCATTCTGGAAAACCAGACCTTCCCCCTGGCCAACACCACCACAGCTTTAGGCATCATCAGCGCCATATCCTTCCTGCTCGGCGGGTTGACCAGTATTATTTTGCTGATGCTGTTTTTCTAGTAGTTTGTGGGTCCTTGAAGTATTGCTTGGCCGTATCTACCACGCCACACAATCACCGGCAAGCGCGTTTCAGAGTAAAAGCAAAATCAATATCCAGCCGTTCACTCCGTGATGCGCTAGACGGCCAAGGTTCAATTTCCGGCTTGTTCGGCCGGTTTCGTCTCAACCTCATAAATACCCCTCTATTGCTCCTGAACAAACGCCGTTATGTCTACGACATCTTGCCCATGTAATGTTTTCTGCTCTTGGTCAAGCATCCCCGCCGCCCGCCTTTTTGCTGTATCAAATAATCCCAACTTTTCCAGTATTTCCCGTTCCTCGGCTCGCAATTTCATTTTGTGATCCTGGCACCGGACAACCGTTTTTATCTTCGTATGCTCGCTAGTCTTGCAGGTCTTTCCGTTCCAGACCAGTTCCACCTCGCGCTTGTCCTCAAACAGTAAAAACCGATACCTGTCCGGCAACGGCCTATCCGCCTCAATATAGCGAATAACCTCCTGCTGCTCCTGTTCGGTAAGTCTTGCCATTTAATTATCCTCTATAGAAAAGGAACGGGTATGTTGGGTCTGCCGGACATGATTTATCTCGATACTCTTGTTTCACCGTATTCCCGAGTGCCATTATTGGTCTTCTATAGCATCTAACAAGGCTTTTATTCGTCCTTTCTCCTCTGTTTTATCAAGATAACTCTGATAACTTGTCTTCGCATCTTTTATGAGTTGCTGATAAGTAACCACTCGAATGTCCCTTGCGGCTAAAGAGTTCGCAGACTTTTGTTTTTCTTCCGCATCTTCCCAATCTGATAAATCCTTTCCAACCAAACAAACAACTTCTATCGCTACAGTTTCCTGGGCGGTTTGCAACTGCTTTTTGAGCGCACTCCTATACTTACCCACTTGCCCCATGAGGCTTGATGTGCTGGTCTTCACGGATGCCCGTTTTAACTCAATGATCACATGCTTCCCTGATGTCTTCTTATATTTTATGTCTACACGCCCTTTCTTTTCTTCATCGCTCAAATCTTTGGAAAGTTTATCGAACGCTTTAGTAACAGGTTGCTCCATTGAGGAAGTCTCTGTAGCTCTGTCCCATGATGGATCCAGTAGCCAGAGATGGTCATATATATGCTTCTGGATAATTTTTTCCAGCGCATTTTCTTCAACATTTTCAGATAGCTTTCTAATAACATCCAAGCGCCCTTGAGTAATCTGGTAATACCAGGAGGCTTCTATGTCATCCAGCTCAGAGAAAAGCTTGACGGCCATCTCAAGATTATTGATGTCAAGCTGTTCCAGTTGAGTTAGTTTTTCTTTGTGGCGCAAGTGCTCAAACGCCAGAACTCCATGCTTATAGAGAGTTTTTCTATGTATCTCGTCAGTAGCTATCTCGCTGATCTTGCCGAATAGCTTTTTGGCTTCTTCCCTTGAGTCATGTTTGAGACTTTCGTACCACTTCTTCAGAGCAGGGGTCTCCAACGCCAACTTCTTCCCTGTTTCATTCTTCAGCTTTACCCGTTCACTTTGCAAGAATTTCAACTCTCCTTTTACAAATTCTCTCAACTGAACAAACCGCGGGTCACTCTGAATAAAGTCTTGTCTGCTGGATGTGGCGATATCCTCTTGCTCTGATGAATCCAGAAAATCAGCCTCCAATTCGCCAATGATGTATTTGGTATATAAGCCACCCTCCCGGAATGAATCGAGAATATCTTCCTGTGCCACCTTCCCTCTGGCTAAAACCGATATCTTGTTCAAATTATCTGAATCGCTTTGTAATGCCCCAGATTCTTTGACCAACCCTATCCAGCCATGCACAGAATATTTTTCATCTTCAGTTGTGTTTTTTTCTCGTTCGACTATGTATTTCTGGTCGTGCTTAAAATTAGACTTTTCATAATCGCCATATACCAGCGCATATTCCAACTTCCCAAAATAATTCCTGTCGCTCAGGGTTACTTTGCTATCACCAATAAAGACTTCAAAGTCATCAGAAATAATCGAGAAACGGCGCGCTACCCGTTGTCGCAAATTTCCATCAAGAGATGCATAAATTCTCCTCTTGAGATTACTCAAAATTAACTTTGTACCGTAATTTTCAATACAACCTGGCTGTGGCTCTCTTATGGGAGGCGGATGATAAGGCTGCTTGGCTTTGATTGTTTCCTGTATTTTTTCGACATCTAACTCTATTGCCAAAAGCTCGCAACCTGCTTTTTTTGTGAAGACTTGCACCTTTCCCGCAATGGAAAAGACTGATAACTTGCCGATACCCTTCCTCCCCATAACTGGCCTCCCCTCCAGTGTGCAATCTCCGTTTTGCACACTCCTTCTCTGGTAGCCCACAGTCAAATACTTGTTCCGCAAATCATCGTCGCTCATTCCACAGCCGTCATCCTGAACTATGATTTTCTTATCACCGTTTAATTCTGTTACGGAGATATGTACTGCTTTTGCATCTGCATCCCAAGCATTGGCAATCAACTCTGATAGCACGGCAGGGACATTGCTATACAGATTCAAACCCAAGTGATTGAGTACATTCAAATCAATATTGAGATTGTATTCTTCAGGCATGTGTATTCACCTCCCTGTCAAAATGATCTGATATTTTCCCTCCGATAGCAGAAGCCAACATTGGCGGCACGGCATTTCCAATATGCCGACCAATTCTGTTAATCAAAACCTTTTCTCCATGTGGCAGAAATTGATAATCCTCAGGAAACGTTTGGAGGAGAGAGCCTTCTCGCAAGCTCAAGGCGCGATCTTGCTCCGGGTGTCCAAAACGACCTGTTCCGTATCTATAAAATTGTGTTGTCAGCGTAGGAGCCAGCGTATCCCACTGCATACGTCCATAGACGCTGCCATAACTGAGACCGCTGTCTTTTTTATAACAATCAGGCAGTAATGCGGCAGGCCAGTCGCGCCAACTACCACCCGGCTTTGATGCCCGAATACGTTTCAAGTTGACCGCCTCCAGTCTTGAACAAACATGTAATGGGTCTGTCCGGCTTGATTGCCCATGTTCAAGAGGAACCAGCTTTCCAATAGTTTCTCTGACCGTCCTGCTTTTCATTTGTCCAGGCTTTGGCATGGTGATCCTGCCTAGTAAAGATGCCAGCATCACCAAACGACGCCTTCGTTGCGGAACCCCAAACTGGTCGCTTGAGAGAATGCCATCTGAAACCCAATATCCCGCATCAATCAGGGCTGACTTGAACTGATCGTAAATATCTTCCTCCATAAGTTGGGGCACGTTTTCCATTGAAACAAGCTCTGGCCGACCTTCAAGAATTATCCTCAGAAACTCACCAATCAGATTCCATCTCGAATCGGTTTTGCTGTGCGATTTTGTTTTTGCTGCAAGACTTGAGAACGGTTGACAGGGAGCGCAACCAACCAACACACGATAGTCGGCACCGTCAAAATATTTTGCAATTTCAGGATACGAGATGTCCCGGATATCCGCCTCAACAAAAGTTGCCTGACAGTTTGTTTCATAGGCGTAGCGGCACGAACCATCAATATCCAAGCCTGCATTGACCTTGATCCCAGCCTTCTGTAGCCCGTATGTCAAACCTCCAATACTGCAGAACACATCGAATGCTTGTACATTGATTTGATTAACTGGCTCACTCATACACCCACCTCCATAACCAGCATTGTATCACTGCCGAAGATGTCCGCCACCAGCCACTAATGCTAGTGTTTTTTCGATAGTGAAAAGTTCTCATACGCTCACATCCATAGTCGTCATTGTATTTTATGGAAAAGTAGTAAAGATGTCGGGTTGATTAAGAACACGTATCTTTTCTGAGCAAGTGTTTCTGGGCCTTGTATTGATAAACTTTTCCACGCGCTTTTTTCTTGAAATCCCGGTGCAGCATTTGATCTTCGGAAATCAGCAACTTGACATTACCACATATTGCCAACGCAACAATGTGACTGTCGTTCGTCCGTAGGCCTTCCGATTCCAACTTGCTCGCGAAGGCACTAACCTTGATCTTGTCAAACCGCTTTAATTTACCCGCCCGACTGTATTCGAGAAACTTTTTCTCCATTCTCGGAGATCTTCTGAGTTCTGCTTCCATCCTGCTGGTTGGGGAATAGGCCATCTTGCCGTGTTTGTTCATCCAGTCTCTTACCGGCTCCATGTCTGCGTTCTGTGGATTGAGAAACCTGCCGTACATATCGGCATCCAGTATCGCGCACATCCTGCCTTACTCCGGGAAACCGAGCAATCTGTCTGACTCCTTCAGGAAGAAATCCCGATAACCAGCCGGTGCCCCCTCCATATTACCTTCTCGGTCAAAACCGATGTTGTGAACCCTGACTTTATTCTGGAACGGTTCCAGATAAATGAGTGACAGGTCTTGTGGAGCCAAACGTCCTTTCATAACTTCTATTCGAGCGCGATCAATCATATAGTCGCTATGGGTTTCAACGACAAATGAATTGTTCCGTTTCTTGATCACATCCACGAACAACGAAGTCAATTCGGCTTGCCCCCTGGGGTGTAGATGCACTTCCGGTTGTTGCAGTAAAAACCGGGTTTCCTCTGCTCTCAATATACGAACCAGAATAGGCAAAACCTGACTGACTCCGTAACCGACATCCATCAGGTTTGATCTGGGGCCTCTTACCGTGATCTGCAACTGGAAAGGATCGCCCAATTTCCCAAGGTGCTTGACTCTGACATCGGCAAACAGGCCGGACGCCTTGCCGAAAGCCAGTATGTTCTTTTTCAACTCATCCCATTCATTCTTGCTCGTTGCACTCAGTCTCATCAGGAACATTGGTATTTCACTACCTTCCGGCGTTGCCGCCTCCTTCAACGGATCATAGGTACGCCTGGGGCTGGAACGGATGGGCGCAATGCTGTAACTGTTCCCTCTCAGGTCTCCATACACATCTATCAACTGCTCCATCAGCCGGTGCTTTTTCCCCTTGAATTGTCGGGACAAAAATTCTTCTATTTCCTGAACATCTTCTCGAGCACCACTATTTCCGGCGAATCCTTCTAAAAAAAGTACCAAATTGAATACACTGGAACTAAACACCGAACCCAAATGCCCTTTCTTCATGGAAAAATAAAATTTCTTACTGTTTTCTCCACCAGTTACACGCAAAGAAGGACCTGGATCGGATTGCCCGCGTCGGCCACCGTTTTCAGAGAAAATAATTTCACCATCCGGGAAAACCCAACGCATTTCATCAACGACCGGCTCGGTTCTGTTTTTATCCTCACGGAATTTCAGGAAAGCCTGTAGCTTGCCTCCTTTCAGTTCTGGATAGGCAAGGGTTAGTCCAATCTCGAAACCAGTTTTCTTAGGCCTGGATTTCCTGGCAATATCCGCGAATGTCCCCATCAGGTAAGGTTCAGAATTAAAATCCACACCCGATTCAAAGCTGCTAACCAACGATTGCAGGCACCCCAGAACAGTGGATTTTCCGGTGCTGTTTTCCCCGACCAGGAAGGTCAACGGCCGTATATTGAATTCGTGTCTGCCCTCAAAGCACCGCACATCATCCAATACGAACTTTTCTATATCATTGATTCTCATATCCTCACCTCCATATTTCCCATTGTATCACTGCACCGCGCCATCACTGCATCAAAACTGACTGGAGTGACCCGACCAGCAGTAGGGCCATGCCGATATTGAATACCCGCAGACGTTTTTGGCTGGTCAGGAATCGCTGCATCTGTTGTCCGAGCACGGTCCAGAACGTGATAGACGGGAAATTCACCAGACAGAAAGTGAGCGCAACTATCGCAATCACAGTCAACTGCTGGTTCGGCGCATAGACGGTAACGGCCGTCAGTGCCATTGCCCAGCCTTTCGGGTTAACCCATTGAAAGGCCGCTGCCTGCATGAATGTAAGGGGACGCCCCTTGCCCCCCGCTTTTCCGGGAGCACTCGCATTGGCGATTTTCCATGCCAGATACAGCATATAGACGACACTCACCACTTTCAGAGAGGTTTTGGCAACCGGATAAAGATCAAATATCTGTGCCAGCCCGATACCGACCAGAAATAACATGAACGAATGGCCGAGAGAAATGCCCATCATGTGTGGCAAGCTGCTACGGAAACCGAAGTTGGCTCCCGATGCCAGTAACATCAGATTGTTCGGGCCGGGGGTAATGGATGCGACAAAGGCGAATGCAACCAACGGGATAATAAAGTCGTACATCATGCCTTCAAATGGTGGATGGATGGGCTGTCTTCTTGCGGCTACGGGCACCCTTGCTCGGGGAGCGCCCCGGGTCGGGAATTTGCTTGTTGTCATGAAGCGGAACCGGCAATATAATACGCAGGCAGGTTCTGATTTGACTGATCGGACCGTTTCCGCAATTATACCCCGACAATCGAACAGCAGTATGAAATTCGCAGTGGTAATCAACGAAGGCCCTTACCAGCATCAGGCATCCGATACGGCCTGGCATTTTACGCAGGCGGCACTGGCTGCCGGGCACGAGGTCGTCCGGGTATTCTTCTATCATGATGGAGTGAACAACGGCACGCGCCTGACTACGCCACCGCAGGATGACCGCAACATAGTCGAGCGCTGGTCACAGTTGGCGAATGACTCCGGTCTTGATCTGGTTATTTGTGTAGCCGCGGCACAAAGGAGGGGTATCGTGGATGCGGATGAGGCTAAGAGAAACGGCAAGGATGCAGAAAATATCGCACCCGGGTTTCGTATATCCGGGCTCGGGCAATTGATCGAGGCCGCCATCCAGGCGGACCGCCTGATGACGTTCGGGGACTAATTGTATGGGCGCCGTAAAGAAGTTCATGTATATCAACCGCACGGCACCGCACGGCTCCATCTACGCACAGGAGGGGCTGGAAGTAGCACTGATCGGCGCGGCATTCGACCAGGACGTGTCCATGGCATTCATCGACGATGGGGTGTTCCAGATAAAGAATGGGCAGGACACCTCGGCGACCGGCATGAAAAACTTTTCACCAGCCTGGCGGGCCCTGGGGGATTATGATATTACCCGATTGTATGTCGAAAAAGAGTCGCTGGAAGCACGCGGATTGAGCGTCTATGATCTGATGCCACTCACCTGGGAGGATGAGGACGACGACTATATCGAGAAGCCCTCCATCCGGGTGGTGGACAGTAATGAACTAGCGCAACTCATCGCCGAACAGGATGCCATCTTCAATTACTAGAACGCTCCATGCTGCATACCATCAACAAATCCCCGTTCGAGAAAAACAGCCTGACCACCTGTTTACGGCTGGCGCAGGCTGGAAGTGATATACTATTGATTCAGGATGCCGTGTATGCGGCACTGCCAGATACCGACTTCTCCGCTGACCTGATCGAGGCGGCAAGACAACATAATATCTATGCGCTTGAACCAGACCTGATGGCAAGGGGTCTGGGTCAAAGCAGCCTGGTCGAAGGAGTGGAACCGGTCGGCTATGACCGATTTGTTGAGTTGGCCGTCGCCAACGAGTCGGTACAATCCTGGCTGTAATGAATCGTAACCCGACAGGAGATTTCAGGATATGACTGATTTTGATCAAGAACTTGACGCTCGCGGACTCAGTTGCCCGCTGCCTATATTGAGGGCGAAGAAAGCACTGAATCGGCTGCAATCCGGCCAGATTCTCAAGATTGTGGCGACCGACCCCGGCTCGGTCAAGGATTTTGAGGCTTTCGCCAACCAGACCGGGAATGAATTGCTGGATTCCTCAAGCCAGGATCAGGAGTTTCATTTCAGGCTGAAAAAGGGGTAACGAAGGTCAGCAAGCCAGCTGGCATAAGGCACGGGAAACGGCAAAGCTGGCCTTAAGCGGCGGGCACAAGTCTACGTAAATTACAGCTGGCCGTATACGCTTTCTACTGCACGCAGGTACGGTACGTAGGCTTCTGCGAAATCCCAGTCAACCGCATCCCAGAACCGCTCTTCGAGCACTACGGAAACCTGCGAGAAATAGGTCATCATGGACTCCAGGATTTCCCGATTCGCCGGATCATGCTTGTCGGCCTTGACCATGGCTGTGGCAATCAACCCGTTCATCTCCATCAGATATTCGACACTCGTGCTGTCAACGCCGGGGTCCATGAATATGCCTTTTTCCGGATCATAAAACTCGCCGATCGCGGAGCGTATGACCTTGTCAGCGACGGCGCGGTAGCGTGCATCCTGATAATGTCTGGCCGCTTCGGCAAACAGAATCGCGGCATGGGCGTAATCAGACAGGTCACCCTGCGAGAACCACTGCTTGTTATCCAGCATGAAGTAGCGATTCATGCCTTCATCACTCATGATCATCCCGGCCAGGAAATCCACCGACTTTCTGGTTTTTTCCGTGACTGAGTCATCATCAATCAGTTGGTCAATGCCGATCATCTGGTACAACGTGGCAGCCAGCCGACCCGTGAAAACCTTATCCATTACTTTCGGTGCTCTTTGCGCTTGCTTGCGATACCTCTCCGATAGCAGATAATAGCTGGTATCGGCAACCTGAAAGCTCAGAAATACACCGGCTTCATCGTCATACAGAGTCGAGGTCAGGTAGTCCAATGTAGCTTTCGCAGCCTGTTCAAGCGTCTCGGAATGCTGTTCCTGGCTCAGCCGGTACAGCAGCCGGACCGTGGCCGCGTTCAGGTCGGAAAACTTTTCATAATGCGGGATTTTCCAGTCCCGGGTCTCGGCGTAGCGAAAGAACCCGCCCTCGACCGGATCATAGATATGGTTGACGGCCCGCTCCAGAGTCTTGCTGACCGATTCAACCGCCTGTCCCTTCGCGTCAGCATCGGTTTGCTCAAGCAGGTATAAAAAGGTGCGCGGCTGTATGCCTTTCTTTGCCTTGCCCAGACCAAATTCTTCTGCGTCAAAATTATCCAGCACATTTTCAGTGAAATAGCTCGGCAAATCGGCCAGCATCTGGCTATCGAGCCTGTCGGGGGGCTGGTATTCAAGCCGGCTGGACTCCATACCCAGGGCGTATTTTCCCACGCCAGCCTCCGCCGCGACCTCCTGAATCACCGCCAGAAAAGCATCCCCGTACAGGGTTCCGGTATATTTGTAGTAGAGTGTTCCATCCGGGTTCAGGAATACGGTGTAGGGCACTCCCGTTGCCTGATACTTTACGTAGGCGGACTGATGGATATCGACATCAATGAATACATTGACGAAATGTTGATTGAGAAAATCGGTAACATCCTTGCGTACCAGCGTATTTTCCGCAAACTCATGGCACCAGTAGCACCATTCGGCAGAGAACAATAGAAAGTAGGGCTTGTCCGCCGCTTTCGACTCGACTACGACACGGTCGGAATATTCCTCGAAGTCGACCAGTGACTCATGATGCTCATAACCCATGACCGGCCAGGCCGACCCCAACAGGAGCCATGCGGTTACCATCCAGCCTGCCCGCTTCATTGCGTACTGGCCTGATCAGACAACACGCGCCTTATCTTGCTCTTGATATCATCAATAGTGGCCGGGAAACCGACTCGTGTATCGAGAAGCTGGCCCTGTCGATCCACGAACAGGATATCAGGAGTATGGGAAATAGCGTAACCGAGCGCAGAGCCCTCATCCTCTCTGTGCTCATAGGTCGCGCCATAGTGTGCGACAAACCGTTTCAGCACCGGATGGTCGGCAGTCACGCCGATAATGTTTTCATGGAAATAGCCGGTATATTTGTTCAGCAATTCCGGGGTATCCTTTTGCGGGTCCACACTGATGAACAGGGTGGCAACCTGATCCCGTTCTTCCGCGCTCAGTCCCGATAATGCTCTTGACACCGTGGACAGCGTCATCGGACAAACATCCGGGCAGGAGGTGAAGCCGAAGAATAAAAGCACAATCTTGCCGTGCAGTTGACTGATGGTGACCGGGCCATCGAACGATTGCAGGACAAGTTCCTCGCCCCCATACAACCCGGCTCCTTGTTCATCGGTACTGCCAGACACAAACCCGGTCATCAGGATGAGCCAGAGTGCAACGACGGCAATAATCGGTTCAGCAGACCGTTTCATCAGGAGTTTTCGGTAACGTTAAATCAAGAGTCCGCCAAAAAGATCAAAGTGCTGTGCGATGTGTGACGAGTGATGACGATTGCAGAGAATCAGACTCAGCCGCTCGGCTTTTCAAGCGTTTTGATATAGTTGATCAAATCCCAGCGTTGGCCTTCGGACAGGATTACGCCCCACGGCGGCATTTCATTGCGACCATTGGTTATGAACCAGAACAGGTAACCATCGGCGGACTCCGGGGCGTTGTTCCAGACCCACAACTGGCGCGGGAATGTGGTAATACCATGCGCCGCCGGACCGTGACCACCGCCATCAAGGCCGTGGCAGGTGGTGCAATAGTTGTCGAACAGGGTCTTACCCTGTGCAATGGATTCGGTGGTTGACGGATTCGGATTGGTCACTGGAACAATAGCGGGAGGCGGTGGACCGAGCTTCGCCATTGCCGCAATTTCCTCATCCGAATATTCTGCGTTACGGGTGGGTGGGCCGGTGCGTACCTGGAACTTGTGTCCAGCCGGATCCTCAATGCTGGATATCGTCTCTGCAATATCCTCAGCCGATAACTGGTCAGTATCAAACTCTACACTCAGCGTCGGCCAGCCGGTTTGCATGTTTTTCAGGTCGAGCTCAACCACTTTGACATCGAGCGCTGCTTCAAGCTCAGCAGTCAGGGCCTTGGGACTGGCGGGTGAAATCAGCCCCTCTATCTCGAACTTCTCGACCGAAACCTCAGCGCTTGCCGAGGTGCTGGTAAAAAATGCCACGAATAGCACTGCGAGCAAATTTACAGGGGGAACTGTTTTCATAAAATCACCTGTCGTCTATCGTCGAGTTGTCTTGTCACGCGAACTTCACGTCCTTGGAGGTTTCCCAGCGCTCACCCTCATTGTCGACAAATACGACTTTGACCGGAGCCTCTTTGGTTGCCTTCAGCTTGAAAGAAAACAGCGGACTGTCCGCAATCGCCGAAGTCATGCTGAATCGGCTGACCAGATCATCACCGTAATAGACCAGCATATTCCGCATGAAGCTGACCGGCACCGCGCGATTGAATGCTGGCATCGTTTCAGTATCGACCTGACCCAAGCCGGTGAATGAAGGGTGTTCAAACCGCACCTTGACCTTGAATATCTTGTCCGGAGTGATTTTTCTGTCGATTTTCATTCTTGGGGGTTTTATTTTTGCCATGGTTTCCTCCTGTATTTTTAATTCTCAATGGGTTGGGGTCGCGTCGCGCCACGCGCGACAATTCTGTCATCCAGAACCGGGGATAACGGCGAGTGGGCACGGATATACTGGATCAACTCCTCCACAAAAACCTTGCCGGTATCGACTATGTCGGTAGCGCCGAACATCGGATTACCCTGAAACCGGGTATGCACGGATGCAATGGAGTAATATTTATCGGGGGAAAGCGGCTCACCATCAGAGGTGGTAATCGAAAGAATTCTCTGCCCCCGGTCGTTGGCAGGATCCGCTACGATTTTAAGGCCGGAAAAGCGTATCATGTCGCCGCCGACCCTTGCGAACGGGTCCGGGTTGACGATCGCGTCCACGATGTTCTCCATCAGGGTCCTGATTTCCCGGCCCGGCATACTGTAGGTAGAAATGCGGCCGTCGGTCGGCACTATATTGTAGACATTCTCTGCGGTAATTTCTCCGGGCATCAGGCTTATGCCATACCGCCATGCCGGGAAAAAGGTAATGTCAACTCCTTCGATCTGCCTTAACGAATCGGTAATGAGGTTACCCATGGTGCTTTGCCAGTAATCCTGGCGATAAAACAGACCCTCGGCCTCTCCGATCACTTCATACAGTTTATCGGCGTGGGCTCTATAGGCTGCTTCCACGAGCGCGTCTACTTCCGGGTCGGCTGGAATATTATCCTGTTGCACCTTGACCAAGCGGTAATCGTAACCCGCAATTTCGCCGTCCTTTACCTCAAGGTCCAGGCTCGCCACATATTCACCGTGAGCCCCGCCCTCATAAATAAAAGTGTCGTTATAGACCACCGGCTCAAAAACCGAGTTGTGAGTATGACCGCTAACCATAACATCTATGCCATCAATCCGTTGGGCGAATTTCCGGTCCATGCCATAACCGGCATGCGAGATGAATACGATCAAATCCGGATCATCGGAACTTTTGATCTGTTCAATCAACTCCTCCGCTTCGGCTTCCCGGATGCCGAAGTTCCACCATTTTGCGGCTCCGGTGGTGGCGACCGATGCCAACCCGGTCCAGGGGTAAGTCATGCCGATGACTGCTACTTTGAGGTCACCGACCTGCTTGATGACATACTGCTCCAGTACCGGCTCATCCCACTCCTTATCGGTCAGGTTATAGGCGATAACCGGGAAATCAGACTGCTCAACCAACTCCATGAATCGCTCCCGGCTGAAAAAGTATTCCCAGTTTCCCGGAACCATAGCGTCATAGCCGATCGCGTTCATGATTTTCACCATGGATTCGCCACGGTCTAACAGGGATACTCCGGCACCGTGCCAGGTGTCGCCGCTGTCCAACACCAGTGCGTTTCCGGAAACCTCTGCTCGAAGCTGCTTTACCACAGTGGCCACATGGGCCATGCCACCGACCTTGCCCTCAAAACGCGCTTTCTCCAGATAATTTCCTTCCGATGTCTCCATTCCCCAGGGCCGGAGCTGATCCATATAACGGTAGTAGACCGAACTCATATAGCCGTGAATGTCGTTGGTGCTGATAATACGTATCTGCCCGCTACCCGCCGCCAATCCAGCCTGTATCGGAACCAGGCTGAAAATCAGCGGCAATATCAGCCATCTGCAGAGCCGATAAATCCGGCCCAAAACCACGGACAACATGAATCAGCAACCTCCGGCAGCTACTTTGGTCTCTTTCGATGTGGCCCACCGGCCATGCTGGTTGCATTCCGTGATCACCCAGACCTCGCTTTCGCCACCGTTAAGCCGAACCTGCGTACTGAGAAATGCCTCACCGTTAGCGGGAGAAAAGTAGAAAGTGCCTTTGGTCTGCACCGGATCATTGAAGCTGACGATCTGGATGTTGGTTATATAGTGGTCGTCATCCATCGGATGATCCAACTCCACCTGAATCGGCGCCGCGCTGCCGTCCTCAACGACAGGCGGCAATGTCAGCTTGGCCATGTGCATCTTTTCCAGTTCAGTCGGATTTTCAGTGTCGCGAACAAAATTGAAAGCACTGGCGAAACTCTGGTCAATCAGACCGAAGCTGGCCGGAACAGCTACACCGCCGACCATGACATAGCGCAGAAAATCGCGCCGGGTATGTGAACGCCTCATAATCTCAAGACCTCCTCACAAGACCGAACGCAATGCTTCCGGGCTTGGCACCCAGCGCACCCCGTTGTTCTGGATACCGGCAGCCAGATCGGTAGTAACCACCTCCCATTCCGTCGGGTCTGCTGCTGAAGTATCGACCAGAGTTGCAACGGTTTCTTTCTTGGTAGTAATCGCAGCGCGGGTTCCCTCGGGATTGAAGGCGATATTATGCGGCCCAAGACCAGTGTACAGGTTCTTCACCGCAACGTCATTCTCGGTGTCGATGATGGTCACGATATCCGACTTGCCACCTTCATTGGCGAACAATCCGTAGCGTGTATTCGCCGGATTGAGATACAGGCGATTAGCGTCCGGCCCGGTTTCAATCACGGTTTTCAGCTCCAGGTTGGGGATGTCGATGACCGCGACACTGTTGGCCTTACGCAGGCCGCCATAGCACTTGGAGCTATCTGGCAGACAGGTGATATTACCGCCACCACCGGGCACTTCGATGGATTTAACCAGATCCCCGTTTTTGGTATCGAAAAACACAATCGAGCCCTTAGCCGCAACCATGAAATACTTGCCATCCGGAGTCATAGCCCCGGCGCGTGCGCCAGAGACAGGAATCATCTTGACTTCCTTACGCGATTCCACATCCACAACCGACAGCCCCTTCGGTTCCTGCTGACAGGTGCTGAAAACCAGCGAATCATCCGGGCTGAACATGGCATCGCGTGCGCCGTGACAGCTAAGCTTGA
Organism: Arenicellales bacterium; assembly: GCA_965116335.1. Classification (GTDB taxonomy): domain Bacteria; phylum Pseudomonadota; class Gammaproteobacteria; order Arenicellales; family Poriferihabitantaceae. The sequence goes on along the minus strand of OZ220677.1, from coordinate 1,873,963 downwards.
TGGTTTCCAGCGGTTTTCGGGTGGCGGTACTCATAAATGTCAGGTAGCCGTTCTCCTTGTCCAGTATGTTACCGACCACCGCCAGCGGTTGAGTATAGGCGAACCCGACATGCAGAGGCGCGAGCACATTGGTGCCGTTCATGCTGACATTGAATTTGTCGACCACTTCCTGAGTAGTCAGGTCAATCGTCCAGAACACATCGTTCTCGTAGCGTTGCGAAGACCACACATAACGGGCACCCGGAAGAACCCAGAGATGATGGTTTCCGGTTTCGGTCATGTCGATTTTCTTGATGGTTTCACCTAATTCGTAGTCCACCACCGAAACGGTCGGTTCGCCCTGATTGTCAATCAGGAAATACCCGTCCATGCCCTTGACCGCGTCCCAGTCCATACGGATTGTGTTCTGGGGATCCAGAAATACCAGCGACTGGTATTCCTCGACGCTCATACCCTCGGTCGGGGCACCGAATTTCTTGGCGGCAGAACTGTTGACATCGACGGACAGAAGCGAAGCCCCGCCCACCATTGCAAGCGCACATACGCCCGCCAGAACTTTAGATTTGTATTTCATCGTTTCCTCCTAAGCTTTATCGCTTGGTTTATTGATACCACTTCATTATAGTATGATTTCAGGGTCGCACTCAAATCCTATCCTCTAATCACCAGGACACGACCCACTTCCTCTTTGCCTCGTTCCACACGATCAGCAGATACCACAGGCACATGATACCGAGCACTGTCGCAATCGACATTTTCCAGCTCATTATATCCGGCAGGAAAACCGTATCCCCCAGTTTCATTAACCAGCCACTATGGTCGAGCCAGTCTCGGAACAGTGAGCCGGACACAGCAAAGGCCGCAATCGCAACCCACAATTTAGTCTGGCCCTCTCCCGCACGCCACAGGCAGCCGGTGGCACAACCCCCGCTTAATGACATGCCAATGCCGAAAATAGTACCGCCGAGCAGGCTGCCCAGCCAGAATGCACTCGATACCTGTGCGTCCCAGTCCTTCAGGTCGCTCCATTTCAGGATAGAAAAACCGAGTACTCCGATCACGACCGCCAGAATGACCGCTTTCGTCATTTCACCATCGCCGGTCAAAAACGGTTCCCGGAAAGCCTTGACGAAGCAGAATCGCGAGCGCTGCATGACCACTCCGATGAATAGTCCGAATAGCAGGAAACCAGCGCGAACCGGGTAATCGAAACCATCATAAACGAGTGCAGCCAGAACACCACCGGCCAATACCGCAAGGCCCAGCAACCGCTGTACATTGCGCTTTGAAAGGATGCCGCTTTCGGCGGTTTTTGCAGGTCCGCTGGAAGTTGCGAAATCCAGGTAGTTGACCTCCAGAATCAACAACCGCAGACCGATATAGACCCCGATCATCAAGCCCGCCATCATCGAGAGTCCGGCCATTGACAAGGCACTGGTGGCACTGAAAAAGCCGCCGATATTGCAGCCGAACGCCATGGCAGCGCCAATCCCCATCAGTATCCCGCCGACCAGACCCTTGAACAACTCGAACGGCGGAGCACCCTGGATACGGAATTGTCCGGCCAGCAAGGCGGCGGCACAGGCACCGCCAACCACGCCAAAATTCAGCAGGGAAGTGGAATACAGGTGCGGAGAGATAATAATATGGTCCGCCAGCCCCAGACTATTGAACAGCCAGTCGCCCCAGTTTCGCACGCCGTCTGCCGCGCTCCAGGGCTTCTCATAAGCGAACAACAAGATGTTGCTGACCGCCAGCAGTATAGCAGCCACCCAGGCCGCCCACTGCCTGGCGAACAACACATCGCACTTTTCACCAAACACAGTTCCCGGGGCAGCAGAGGATTCAGAAGTCATCATCAGTAGAAACTACCCAATCATTTTTCAAATATCAACCCCCCAATAAGAGATATGCCCCTATCCATATCGGGCAGAACTTGCCGCCACCTCCGCGGATGGACTCGCGGAACAATCACAAAAGCATGAACCCTGCCCGGTAAACTAACGCATTTTTAATTTATTTACCGGACTCTTTGCGTATAATTACCCACTAACCCCAATCGGATTTTCGTTATGCTGGGTCTGACAATACTGCTGTGCTCAATTCTGCTTGGTTCGATGGTTTTCCTGGTCGGGATTGTAATACCGTCCATCCACAAGGTTCTGGACGGCGGCAAGGCGCTCGCCCTGACCCGCCATTTGTTTCCCCGGTATTGCACATGGGGCCTCGCGCTTTCACTGCTGGCCACTCTGAGTTCGATTGTGGACGGGACGTACCATTACATTCTACTGATCGTCGTCTTCCTCGGGTTTCTCTACAGCCGCCAGATTCTGTTGCCGAAGATATCATCGGCCAAGGACAAATGGCTGAACAGTGACTCCCCGCAGGACAAGGCGTATTTCAAAAAGCTGCACAAACGCAGCATAATCATCACCTCAACCCAGATAATCCTGCTGATTTTCATTGAGGTTTCTACCCAGATTACCCGGATACTGTAGCCTGCAAGGGCGACTTTGATGACAGAGCCACGATCAACTCGAAGGCAGAACCGGCGGCGTCGAACGCAACGCCAGAGGAAGTTCGATACCTCCGTGCCTTCTCCCTGCCAATCAGTCTGCCGGTTTGACGGAGAGCCGTTCTGCCGCGGCTGTTATCGTGATGCAGATGAGATTCGGGAATGGCCGATCTTCAGCCGGGAACAGAAGCTGGCCATAATCGACAAAATCTCACAAAGAAGAAAGGCAGCCGCAGCCGAACAAATCTGGTAGCGCACCCCCGCCTATCCGTCATCGCATCATCCCCCCCGCAGACCGGGGAATCACATCGCGTTCATCGTATGGGTGCCCAGACGAATATCATTCCCCCCTTGAGGGGGAATCCAATCCGCAAACGGATTGGATGAGGGGACAACCGCCATCCGACGCCCCAACCCGTCTTTCCCGCGCAGGCGGGAATCCACAATGATATGGATACGCGCCTGATGTCATCGTAGGGGCGCCCCTCTGTGGGTGCCCGCTATCGTGGATGCCTGTTCCGACATCTGCGGGAGGGCACAGAGACCCTCCCCTACGACATCATTTCGATCCATGTATCAACATCATTCCCCCCTTGAGGGGGAATCCAATCCGTAAACGGATTGGATGGGGGGACACAATCATCATCCCACGCCCCAACCCGTCTTTCCCGCACAAGCGGGAATCCACAATGATATGGATGGCGCCTGATGTCATCGTAGGGGAGGGTCTCTGTGCCCTCCCGCGAATGATGGATCAGGCACTCACCACCGCACCCCAACCTCAACCCCCACAAACTGCGTAGGTTCATTCTCATCAGTTTCCCGATGCGTCGCCTTGACATCCAGCGTGAAGGTTACTGCCTTATCGGTGGTATACACCGGTTGCAGTCTCCAACCCAGCGTATATTCCTGCGTACTATCCGTTATCCCCGTACCGATATACGGACTGCCGGTGAACTGTCCCGATAACATAGAGAAACCATACGCGGCTTGAGCATTCCAGCGACTCTCCGATGCACTACCCGTGCGTTCACTGATGGATTGCTCTGCAAACAAGGCATCCAGTCCGCCAGTGGATTGTCCACCCCAATCCTGATTGACGGTCAGGGACAGTCCCTGTTGGCTTTGTGGTTCTGGATCAAATACAAACGATGCGGCAAAACCCCGATCTTCAAGATCATCCGAATCATGCGAGACCAGAGTACGCCCCGACAGATCAAGCGAGAGTCCGAGATTAGGGTCGTTCCAGGCAATGCCACCGCCTATCTCTAACCCCGTTCCAGTCTCTGCATCCCCGCCATCCTGTCTTATACCCACTTCCAGTCGGGGCGTAACCGAACCCTGTTCCAGGTTCTTCTTCCAGCTACTCTCCAGTCCAGCCCGAATACGGGTCGTGCTGGCATTTGATGCTGCCAGTGCATGAGTCTGGTCTGACTCGGTACGAGACCATAAGGCATCAGCAGTCAGCGCCAGAGAGAGTCCCTGTTCTTGTTGTAACAAATCCCCTCGCATTCCCATCGCCGCCATGCTCCAGCTCATATCAGAAGGGATGGCATCGCCCAATTCCGGTTGTAATGTGACTTCTCCACTACCCTGTCCAAGTGTGCCCCATAGCTGGATTGAATCAGAGGCTTGAATGGAGGCATACGGCGTAATCGCGGTCAGGGAGGCTTCTACTTCTCCATCGCCTTCCCGTACCGCGCCTTCACACAGGACTTGTCTTGTCCGTGCGGACATCTGCTGAGTACACAGTTGTGAATGCGTGCGGGTGTCAGGTTCGGTATCGGTATAACGGCCTTCTCCATCACTTTGTATCAGAGTCAGTCCAACCAGCCAGTTGTCTTTGGCATAGTCTGTACCCAATAAGGCAGTGGTGGTCTCTCCGTCTAATGAGAAGGCGCCTTCCCGTCCATCGAAGTGACCTTGTGTGGCCCGTCCCCAGAAGGATACACTGCCGCCTGTCGCATCTTTCTCACCGGTGGCGGTAAAGGAACTATTGAGTAAGGCTTCCCGTACTGTCATATCATAAGACTGGCTCTGTGTGCCGCCGAAGTAATGCCGGTCATGTACCGCATCGGTGGAGTAAGCGAAGTCATCATCCATCAAATGGATACTGGAATGAGACAGGACGGATTCTGATTGGCTGGATATACCCAGCGTAAAGGCTTGTCCGGCTACCGTGCCTTGCGTTCCGGCAGTACGATTGTCTGCGATACGATCAGACAGTCCATCTATGGCTTGTTGGGCTATCGTGCGACCGAATCGGGTCAGCCAGGCTTGTGGCATCGGATCATCATTGATGATGGTGCCGGTTGCGGTACTGTCGGCTATGGCTACCGTTGCATCCGCTCCACTGACTCCGGCATCGTATATCACCATCTCGAAGGTTTCCGGGTCTTCATCATGGTTGTCGTTATACAGCCGGACATAGATTTTCTTTTCGGTTTGACCGGGATTAATGGTACTGCGTAACTTCCAGGCGCGTTGCCAGGCGATATAGTCTTCCCCTGCCCTTGCCGATACCGGGTTGGAATCCTGCGTGGCATAGTAGAAGGTGACCGGCCATTGCATGGCTTCACTCAAGGTGATGGTGAAGTACCCGGTACGCTGGTTCTCATGCAAAGTGGCATCACCGATTGAGAGGGTGGGGCCGGAGGATAGTGTGACATCGTTATCAGATACGGTAACGCTTGCCGTGTGGTTCGGCGCTTCCGCCACTATGTAGCCAGCGCCGGTATTTATCGTAGCGCTAATGGAACCATCCGGTTCGTCTACCGCGTCATCCAGTGTGGCGACCGTGAAGGTGGCGCTGCCGGTGACCGGGAGGGTAAGAGTTCGCGAGCCGGTCTCTCCACTTTGTGCAAACTCTCCGTTCTGGGCCACAGTGACGGTCATATCGAGTGGTACGGCGGGCACCGGATGGGCGGTCAGGGTAAACGAGGCGGAATCTCCTTCTGTGATACCACTGCCTGCACTAATCCGCACGACCGGTTCGTCATTGTCACGCACCGGGACCGATGCGCTGTCCTGGTTGGTGGCTATGGTATAGCCGTTGCCGGAGTCTACTGTAACACTCACTGCACCATCGACCTCATCCGCCGCATCATCTACTGTACCGATAGCGACCGAAACAGTGGTCGCGCCGGCCACCAGAGTAACAGTTCTTGCTCCACTACCCGGCGCATCGAGATAGTCTCCGCTTTGACTCACTGTATAGCCAATCGTCAGATCAGATTGCGGTGCGCTATCTGCGGTGACGGTGAAGGTGGCAGTACCCCCCTCATCTATGGCAGAACCAGAGGACAGACTGAGTTCAGGTACGGTGGGGGGTGGTATGGTTTCTTCTTCCACTTGCGGCTGTTCCTGTGGCGGGTTCTCCAGACATTGCAGGGCCGGAACAATCGGCAGCCAACGTTGAAGGCCACGGTCTGCCTGCGCTTGCGCCTCGTCAATGGTCATCGGATGATTGCTGTAGGCGTTATCCACGCCAAAGGCCGCCAGTACCCGGCTCCAGCGCTCGACATGATCAACCGAACTTCGCCAGGTCTCGTTCGAATAGTCCGTAACATCGGATAGCAGGGCATCCGATACACAAGTCACCGGCTGATAGCTGGCTTGTTCACTTTCTGCCGGCGCATTCTGTGGCGCATTCTGTCCTTGCAATACCTGTATCGGCCAGGTCATCTCCCAATCGCGTACATGATAGAGGTCTCCCCATTGCAGTTGCGGTATCTCTACTTTCAGTTGATCCAGACCGGGATTGATGGCAAAAACCCGCACCCATTGTGTGCGGTTGGACGGCGTGAAGATCAAACAGTCATCCAGTGGACCCCCACAGGATTGGGCATCGCCATCCCTGCGTTTGACTCCGGCGGCCTTGCCGCCACGGGCGGACAGATAGACCGTCAGTGAACTGTCATGCGCAAAGGCCGATGGACTCAAGGTCATCTGAAAGTCTTGATGTCCGTCTTCGTCTATGGCAATGGACTGGCCTTCTGGGGGCAGACCTTTCACTACAATCGGTGGATCAGAGTCGTGTACCCGAACCTGGACGCTCCAGGTCTGATTGACCACCCCGGTATAGCCGGGATAGGCATGACTGAGTTTGCCCTTGTCGTCGGTGTAGTTGGTATACAGACGATGCACAATGGGAATCTGTGCGGTGTAATGGTCGGCGCATCGAATCCTGACCTGAACCCGTTGGTAGGTATTCCAGTTGCCGGGGGTGAAGTGCAGGACGGTGTGGGTATCGTCCTTCCACTTTTGCACTTGGTCATTCTCCTCGTTAATGTATCGGCTCAGGAATCGTCTGTTGGCGACATACAGGCGACCTGTAGCGACCGGGTCACTGCGATAGTCGTCATCGGGGTCTTTGATCCAGACTTCTACCGGACCCAAGGGTTGTTTCTCCAGTTTGACCTGATAGCTCGGTCCGGGTCCGGTGCCATCGCTTTTGCTGGTGCAGCCATCGGCTTCGTTCCATTGCATGGAGGGGGTGTCAAATAGCAGACCGGGTTTTCTGTTGGCATGATAGTCGGCGGTTTCCTTGTCGAGAATATGAATGTAGGTGCCGGCGTTGAGCGTAGAGCTGCCCCGGGCAGGGGCCGTGGCAAAGCCGGTCAGGTTGAACGTGTGAATGTCTACTCGGAACGTTTCTTCTTCTTCCCTTCCGTCCTTATCTGTCGTGCGGATACTGAACGTGCCACTGCTGCGCCGGGCGGGGATGGTGACGGTGAAGGTCTGGCCATGATAGTCGACGCCATTGCCGGTGGCGGAGAGCGGGGTGGCGGAGAGACGGATATCGGTATCGTTCTCCTGCAGGCGCGAGAGTTTGACCGTCAGCACCGCTTCATCGCCTTCGTTGACGTAGTAGTCCGGTTGGGTGAAGTAGAGCAGGGTCTCGGCAGGATTCAGCGTGAACGTCTTCTGGTTAGTACCGGAGGTCGGCGTGGTGGAGGCCAGTCTTCTGCCTTCGTAATCCCGGATGTTGTGATTGCTGGCGAAGTTCAGGGTGACGGCGCCCGATACGGTGTCCAGATCGCCGCCTTGCGCGTACACGTGAACAATCGTTTTGTAGGTGGTCGGATCATAATTACTCAGATCATGGCGCACATCCAGTCCGGCCGTGGTGCCGGTCAGGGTAAAGTCCGAGGCGTACACATTGGGCAGATGTTTGTTGAAACGCACCCGCCAGACCAGACTGGTGCCCAGACCCTGAACCGGCTGTTCATAGCGATGGATGGAGACTACTTTCGGGGCGTCGGGGTCAATGACGACATTCTGTACCTCGAAGGTGTTGTCATTGGTGCCGGTGGGGGTGGTGCTGGTGAGCAAGTTGCCGGCTTCGTCCGCAATGTCGTGGTTGTTGGCGAAGCTCAGCGTTACCGTACCGTTGAGGTTGGCCAGGTCACCACCGGAGGCGGTGACGTCGTAGATTGCGGTCGCGAAGTCGCCGGGAACGGTCGCGTGTTCCGATACCGAGGTAATCGTGGCGGTGGTGCCGGTGACAGAAAAGTCCGACGTGTCCACGTTCTCTATCGTGCTGTCTTCCAAGAAACCCACTCGCCAGGTCAGGCTGTCTTCATCGGTCATGGCGGTGGTCGGTGACTGGCGCTCGATTGAGGTCACGGTCGGCGCGGTGTTGTCCAAAACGAAGGAGTTGTCATTCGTGCCGGAGGGGGAGGGCGATGCGGGCAGATCGTTGCCGGACAGGTCCTCGATGTCGTGGCTGCTCGCAAAGACAAGCTGGATGCCGTTGTTGGTATTCTCAATTCCACTGCCGGAGGCGGTGATGTCGTAGACGCTGGCCGAGACCTGCGAGACAGCCAGTGCGGTGGTTCCGGGGAACGCAACGGAGGTGTGGGCGATCACCAGGGAGAAATCCGTCGCATCTACATTGCGCACGGCCTCGCTGAACGTCACCCGCCAGGTCAGGCTGTCGGCATTGGTGTATTGCGCGGTCGGCGACTGGCGCGTAATCGAGGTGACGCCGGGGGCAGTGGTATCATCATCATCGAGGATGGTATGGGTATGGGTGGAGGTGCCGAGGGTGATACCGCCGCTTTGGGCGGTGATAGACAACGTCGCGATCACGGTCTCATCGGATTCAGCGTCGGTGTCGCCCTTGATACGGATACCTACCCGGGTGTTTGAAAGGGAGCTTGTTGTAGGAAGGAAACTACCAGGTGGCGTGCAATTTGCATTATGGGGACTGCCACCCGCAAGCACCTGATAATCGTCGCTCGCGGGAATGGTCGCAGCTTCTGTCAAATCGATCGTAGCGGTGCCGGTGAAGCAGACTTTCCATGCAACATAGTCCGACCCCGTAAGCGCCTGTGATAAACTTACCGTGTAGGTGAGATCTCTGGTGCCGGAGTTGCCCTCGTTAGCGTCGGCAGGGCCGCTGATTGATAAGGTTTGTGCTTGCGCCCCGGCGGCGAGGCCCAGCAATAATGGCAAGCAGAGCAGGAAGCGGGACAGACCCGACCGCAGACGGCGGGTGATGTGAGTTTTGTGTGGCGCTCGAACCGTTATCGTAGGGGAGGGTCTTGTACCCTCCCGCGAATGATCGGAACGGGAATCAACGGTAGCGGGCACCCACAGAGGGGCGCCCCTACGATGACGGGTAACCGCAACATCCATATCGTTGTGGATTCCCGCTTTCGCGGGAAAGACGGCTGGTTGGGGCGCAGGATGACGGTTGTGGATTCCCGCTTCGACATGATGTCGTTGGAATGATTCCCGACCGTTATCGTAGGGGAGGGTCTTGTACCCTCCCGCAACCGTTGGAACAGGAACCAACGACACCGGGCACCCATGAGGGGTAACCGCAACCTCTGTATCGTTGTGGATTCCCGCTTTCGCGGGAAAGACGGCTGGTTGGGGCGTAGGATGATAGTTGTGTCCCCCCACCAAATCCGCTTGCGGATTTGACTCCCCCTCAAGGGGGGAGTGATTGGACGGGTTGGTATTACTCCCCCCTTGAGGGGGAGTCCGCGATACAAGGGCGAAGCCCGCCGGAGAGCGGGTGGGGGGAATGACAGATGGTAAAGATTCAGGCCGGGAGGACGGACCCAGGCAACGGCGCAACCACGCGAACGCGCTCATGGCCGTCACGCCGACGCGCAAAAGCGTAATCCGGTAAGCCGGTAAGCCGGTAAGCCGGTAAGCCGGTAAGCCGGTAAGCCGGTAAGCCGGTAAGCCGGTAAGCCGGTAAGCCGGTAAGCCGGTAAGCCGGTAAGCCGGTAAGCCGGTAAGCCGGTCAATTATACCATAAATCAATGACTTAATTGAATTTATTTCTATTTTTTTCATTGCATTAGCCTGCTTTTTACCGGATATTGAGAGTGTAAGTCTGCTATAAGGAGTCATCGCCTGTCAAGTGCTGATTTTGGCGCGTGGTCGAAACCATCATCGTAGGGGAGGGTCTTGTACCCTCCCGCGAATGTCGGGCGGATATCAACGATAGCGGGCACCCACAAGGAGTGCCCCTACGCCTCGGTAATTGCAGGTTCCATATTGCTGTGGATTCCCGTTTTCGCGGGAAAGACGGATGGTTGGGGCGTGATTGGATTCCCCGGTCTGCGGGGGGAATGATAGAGGTTGTGTTGACTTGTATCAGGGTTCGCATTGTTCCAGGATTTCTCTGATCAGTTTCGGGCCTCGATAGATCAATCCGGTGTACAACTGAACCAGGCTGGCGCCTGCATCGAACTTTTCCTGCGCGGAGTCTGCATCATGTATCCCGCCGACTCCGATGATCGGGATTTCTCCCTGCAGGTTTTTGTGCAGACCTGAAATGACCCCGCTTGACCGGGTACACAATGGCAAACCGCTCAGACCACCTGCCTCACTCGCCAGAGGATGCGAGGCAATCCGCTCTCTGGCAACCGTGGTATTGGTTGCACAGACTCCGTCTATCTGATGTTTCCTCAGCAACGCGGCGATGTCATCCATCCCGGATGCGGAAATATCCGGGGATATTTTCAGTACCAGGGGGATTCCTTTGCCGGAGCTGTCCGTTAGTTGCTGACGTCTTCGGTTCAGGCTGTGCAGCAGCGTATCCAGCATTTCATACTGTTGCAGGTCTCTCAGGTTTTGCGTGTTCGGCGATGAGATATTTATCGCGACATAATCCGCATAAGCATATACCGACTGCAATCCCCGGAGATAATCATCGATCGCGCTACTGAGCGGGGTAGATGCATTCTTGCCGATATTGATTCCCTTGATAATGGCCGGGTCCGCCTTTTTGATATTGTCAACGAACCGATCCAGACCGGCACTGTTGAACCCCATGCGGTTGATCACGGCGCCCTGTTCAGGCAATCGGAACATTCTGGGTCGCGGCTGTCCCGGCTGTGGCGCAGGGGTCACCGTACCGAGCTCAAGCCATCCAAAACCCAGCCGGTGAAGTGCATTGCAGGCCGTCGCGTCCTTGTCAAGACCGGCGGCCAGCCCCACCCGATTGGGGAATTCGATGCCCATGACCTGAGTCGGATGGTGCCGGTTGGTTGTCTGGCCGGCTCCCATCATTGTAGCGACCCCGCTCGACAGGAGTTTCGACCGGGCGGCCAGGGACAGCCCGGCCATTGCCAGATGGTGACTGGTTTCAGCCTCGAATCTGAAAAGAATCGCTCTTGCCAGTGAATACATTGGATTGACGCTGATCCTTGAATGTCAGGGGGTGAATGTTTCTGTGGCCCCCAGCAGGCGCCATTTGCCACGCGGAAGGTTGCCCAGCGAGACACCGCCGATTCTGACCCGGACTAACCCGGACACCTTGAGATCAACCTGCTCGCACATCCGGCGAATCTGTCTTTTCCTGCCTTCGGTCAGGATGAAGGCAAGCTCCTGCCCACGACGCTGCCGGACTACCGCAGGCTGTAACGGCTTGCCGTCCAGAGACAGCCCGTGACTGAGCCGTTGCAGCTTCGCGCGGGTAATATGCCCCTCTACCCGAACATGATACTCCTTCTCTATGTCGCTGTCCGGAGCAATCAGGAGGCGGGCGATTCGACCATCCCCGGTAAATACAATAAGCCCCGTGGAGTCAATATCCAGTCTGCCGGCAGGTGCCAACCCGTGCCGACCCGGCACCCGGGCGCCCGCTATCCAGGCATTCTTTTCGGTGATCAACCTGACCGCTGCAGGATACCCCTTTTCAGGTAGCCCGGATACATACCCCGGTGGTTTGTTCAGCAGCACGGTGACTTTCCCGGACTGCTCCGAGACCGCCCGCCGACTCAGGGAAATCGTCTGATCCGGCTGGATTCTGGCGCCCAGCGTGGAGACTATCCGACCATCGACCCGGACCTGTCCCTGTTCGATAAAACGATCCGCTTCACGCCTCGAACACAGGCCGCGCTGTGCCATTACTTTCGCCAGTCGAACCGGATCAGTCAATGTCCCGACAAATTTTTCGGGCAGCCTCGGCCGCCATTCCGATGTATTTCTGTGGCGTCAGCGCGAGCAGGGAATGTTTCGCGTCTGCCGGAATATCCAGCCCATGGATAAATTCATGCAGCGAGGCCGGAGTGATGCCCTGTTTGCCCCGGGTAAGCTGCTTCAGCTTCTCGTAGGGTTCGGCGACGCCGTAACGCCGCATCACGGTCTGGATCGGTTCCGCCAGCACCTCCCAGCTTTGCTCAAGGTCAGCATCCAGCGCAGTCTCATTCAGGGCCAGTTTATCCAGTCCCTTCAGGGTGGATTGAATCGCGATCAGGGTATAGCCGGTGCCCACTCCCAGATTTCGCAGTACGGTCGAGTCCGTCAGGTCTCGTTGCCAGCGACTGATCGGCAGTTTTGCCGCCAGATGAGCCAGTACCGCATTGGCCAGTCCCAGGTTGCCCTCCGAGTTTTCAAAGTCTATCGGGTTCACCTTGTGCGGCATCGTGCTGGAACCGACTTCGGTTTCTATGACTTTCTGCCTGAAATATCCAAGCGCGACATAACCCCAGATATCCCGGTCGAGATCGAGAATAATGGTGTTGTTTCTGGCCAGAATATGACAGAACTCGGCAATGTAGTCGTGGGGTTCGATCTGCGTGGTATAGGGCTGCCAGGTCAAGCCCAGACTGTGGACGAAATCGTATGAAATGGTCGACCAATCTGCATCAGGATATGCGGACAAGTGCGCGTTGAAGTTGCCCACTCCGCCATTCAGCTTACCGTAAAACGGTTGCGCCGCCAGTTGATTCCGGCAGCGCAGCAACCGCTCCACCACATTTGCGAACTCCTTGCCAACCGTGGTCGGGCTGGCTGGCTGGCCATGGGTTCGGGCCAGCATGGGCTTGTCAGCATAACGTTGCGTCATCTGTTTCAGGCAATCAATCAGCCGGTCAAGTGCCGGAATCAGGATCTGGTCACGCGCTCCCCGCAGCATCAGACCATGCGCCAGATTGTTTATATCCTCGGAAGTACAGGCAAAATGGATAAACTCGCTGACTTTTTCGAGCTCCGGGTTGCCTTTTATTTTTTCCTTGAGATAGTACTCCACCGCCTTGACATCATGGTTGGTGGTACTCTCAATTTGCTTGACACGCATCGCCTCAGCAGAGTCAAAATTGCTGATGACAGCCTCCAGATCAGCGACACTGTTATCGGAAAATGCGGCCACTTCAGGAATCGCCTGTTGCCGGGAAAGATGCAGCAGCCATTTCACCTCGACTTCCACTCTGGCGCGAATCAGTCCGAACTCGCTGAAATGGGAGCGCAGCGGGGCGGTTTTGTCGTGATAACGACCGTCCAGTGGTGAAATCGCAGACAGGGGGCTCAGTTCCATTCTTGTTCCCGCCGGTTGCGGGCCTCCCGGATAATGCCGCCACCGATACAAACATCATCCTGATAGAACACAATCGACTGGCCGGGCGTGACCGCCCATTGCGGCTGACTGAACCCGACCCGCGCACGGTCTGCTCCGGTCATATAAACAACACACGACTGATCCTCCTGTCGATAGCGGATTTTGGCACTGCATTCGAGCGGCAGCGCGGGCGGGGAGCCTGCCACCCAGTGCAGTTGTTCGGCAATCACCACTTCCCGAGTCAGGGCCGGATGATTACGACCCTGCACAACATGGACAATGTTCCGCTCAACATCCTTGTCAACTACATACCAGGGCTCGCCCTCTCCACCGATGCCCAGCCCCTGACGCTGTCCGATGGTATAGAAGCAAGCTCCTCTGTGCTGACCGACCGTATCTCCTTCCAACGTCTTGATCTGCCCCGGACGGGCTGGCAGGAATCGCTCCAGAAAATCGGCAAATCGCCGCTCCCCGATAAAACAGATTCCGGTACTGTCTTTCTTGTCGTGGACAGGCAAGGCCAGTTTTCTCGCCGTCTCACGGACCGCTTCCTTGTGCATCTCACCCACCGGGAAATGCGAATGCGACAATGCGCGCTGATCCAGCGTATGCAGGAAATAACTCTGATCCTTGTCCCGGTCTCGACCCTTTATGAGCAGCCGGACATGGTTTCTTTTGCCCAGGCGGACATAATGACCGGTGGCGATAAATTCGGCGCCCAGATGCATGGCCCATTGCAGAAACTCCTTGAATTTAATTTCCTTATTGCAGACCACATCCGGGTTCGGGGTTCGTCCGCTGCGGTATTCATCCAGGAAGGTTCGGAACACGCGATCCCAGTATTCATGGGAGAAATTGACGGTTTTCAGTTTAATTCCCAGCGTTTCACACACGGCCTGTGCATCCGCCAGATCCTCTGCCGCCGCGCAATATTCCTGATCGTCATCTTCTTCCCAGTTTTTCATAAAAAGACCGGTGACCCGGTGACCGTCTTCCAGTAACTTCGCGGCAGCCACCGAGGAGTCGACACCGCCGGACATACCGACCATTACATTACTCACCACTATTTCCTGTTCTGAGTTTGTGCATCCCTTTTGTCACGCTGACAATTGGAATCGCAACGGTTGCCCGCATCGACCGGAACATCGCCACCGGCATCCGGAGTTTCATCCCTTCGCGAATTATCCACCAGCGCACTCAGTGGCCTGATATTCTCCCAGTCCGGGCTGTTTTGAATAATCGGCAGGTAGCCGTTGGGTTGAAACCAGGAATCCACCACATAGCGCTTGCCGGAAACGATTTCCCGAATCTGTCCTGCCCAGTGCTGGTCAAACAGAGCCTTGCGGTAAGCATGCTTGATGACAACATGGTGTCGCAACAGCCCTTGTTGTTCCAGCAGGCGCAGATAGGTAGTGGTATTGACCGCTTCATCAATACAGTCCTGCTGACCCGGAAACAGACCGGACAGGTCGTCCTGTCCGACCGGCAAATTAAAGGCCAGATCCTTGTGGGTCGGGGTATGCCGCCCGATCAGGACTTCCATCCAGCCGATAGCCTGCTTGATCTGTTGGCGCTCCTGTTGCGGAGTGGGTGCTGCCACGGCGAACCAGTCTGCAACCTCGCGCCATTCATCCACAGGCAGATTGACCACGGTGCTACTCTTGCAACCAAAGTCATAACAAACCGGAATCGCGTGGATGTCGAGCCGGGTTGGAGCCTCGATGCCTGGACTTTTTGCCACCGCCACCGGAACCACCAGAACCGCCAGGAAAATTGTGAGCAGGAATCTCACGACCTTACGATTCCGATTGCGCTTTCCATGCGTCCGGCAATACGATGCCATCACCAAACAACCAGGCTTCCATCTGGCTGGCCAGATATTTCTTGTGGCTGGCATCCAGCGGATTGAGCTTGTACTCGTTGATCAGTATGGTTTGCTGGCGCAACCACTCCTGCCAGGCTTCCTTCGATATCTGATCAAATATTTTCTGGCCCAGCTCTCCAGGCCAGGGCGGGCGCGGCAGCCCTTCGGCTTGCTTGCCGAGTTTTGTACAGTTCACCTGTCGTGTCATGGAATTGGCTCTCCAGGCAGCCCACATTTCAAGATTACAAATTGAACAAGGGCGCATCTCGTGGCATGATTGCGTTTCCCGAATGGCCCGATGAACCCGACAGTGTACCGCACAATAGCCAGAATTTCACGACTCAGACCAGACCCCGGCCATGCTGGCAAGGGAGCGGTCAGTTTGTCCATTACATACGACTCCCCCAATCCGGCTACCTGATGGAAATGATTTCATATTCGCTGTGGGTGGCGGTGGTCGTACTGTCGATATTGCTGGTAGCCGGCGGGCTTGCCAGCAACCGCCGGAAAATCAGGCTGGAAACGGAGAAAACCGCACTGCAAACCGAGCTCGACACCGTTCAGAACAGGCTGCGCGAGACCGAGCTTGAGCTTGCAACTGCCGGAGTACGCTCCGAAGAACAGCTGAAATTTTACCAGGAACTCAATCAGGAAATTGGCCGCTCCCGCGAACAACTGCAAAAGGATTTTGAGGTATTGTCAAACCGCGTGTTCGAGGAAAGCCGCAAGAAATTTGACCAGGACAGCAAACGAACCCTGGATTCCAGCCTCGAACCGCTGAAACAGGAGATCGAATCCTTCCGCAAGCGCGTCAATGAGACCCATCAGGAAGACCTGAAGGACCGCAACCGTCTGCAGGGCCAGATCATTGAGCTACAGAAGCAGGCCCGGCAGATTGGTCAGGATGCGGTGCAGCTTGCCACCGCGCTCAAGGGCGAAAGCAAGTCTCAGGGCAACTGGGGGGAGATGGTACTGGAACGGTTGCTGGAAGAGTCCGGCCTGGAAAAGGGCAGGGAGTACGAGACCCAGGCCAGTTATCGAGACGAAGACGGGCGGCTCAAACAACCCGATGTCGTCATTCACCTGCCTGAAAACAAGGATATCGTAGTCGATGCGAAGGTATCCCTGAAAGCCTGGGAAGCCTTTTTCAACGCCAGCGAGGAAGCGGAACAGACCCAGGCGCTGAAAGACCACCTGACATCCATCAAATCACATATCGCCAACCTGTCCGGGAAGTCCTACCAGAATCTCGACAGTGTTCACAGCCTGGAATTCGTCTTCCTGTTCATTCCGGTGGAACCGGCCTGGATTCTGGCCCTGCAAACCGAGCCGGGACTGTTCCAGCAAGCCTGGAACAAGGGCATTGTGATCGTATCGACCACGACACTGATGCCAACGCTTCGCACCGTCGCCAACATCTGGCGCAATGAAAAACAAAACCGTTACGCGCAACAGATCGCCGACAGTGCCGGAGGGCTGTATGATCAGTTCGCACTGCTGATCGAATCCCTCGACAAGCTCGGCAAAAACATCCACTCCGTACAGGAAAGTTACGACGAAGCACGCAACCGGCTACATACCGGCGCCAGAGGCAACATCGTCAAGCGTATCGACAATCTCAAAAAACTCGGCGCCCGATCCAGAAAGCAGTTACCCGAATCAGCCAGACGGTTGCTGGAAGAGTGATATGTGTAGACAAGACCAAAACCAACCTTTCTTTGTGCAATTATGTGTATAATCCCCGAAAGTAGTACCCGATTCATAGCCTGTCAACCAATGTCCTCCTGATAACATCTTACTCACCAAATAATCATGTCTCTCTACGTTTTGATTCTTGATACAGAGAATTCAACAATATGGGATAACGTCAAAGAATATTGGCCTTCTCCATCACACCATATCCATGATGATCGAGTCGCTTTTATCAAGGATGATAAATTGCTAACGGGAGAGATTTCTGACAAGGCCGGAATAAAAAAAGAAGGCTCTCCGGGAATTGTTGTGCAGATTGAATATTATTCTGGTTTTTCATCTCTGCAACTTGTTGAGTGGTTGGATAAGCAAAGTGGATAAAGTTACTCATCTTGCTGATCACCATAGGGAACTTAAAGGTCGTGGTGGTAACGGTGGAGGAGACGGCTTTAACCGTCGTCTGAGTGAAATTGAGGAGAAAATGGCGCGTATGGAAACAGACATCTCATGGATCAAAACCACCACAGCAACAAAAAATGACATTACCAACCTTAAAGTTTGGATATTGGGAGGAGTGCTTGGAGGTATTGGAGTTGCTGTAGGCATTGCATTGACAGGCGTTAAAGCATTTCTCTAACGTCTCCTGTCAACTATAAACCAATCTATATAGTTCCCTACTTTAGAATCATTTGCGGGTTCTGGTATAATCTGGCGTTTTTCAAGGTCCGGGCATCCATCGGTTCCGGGATTCTCAATTCTGAGGATTCATGAGTTGAACCTGATGACGCTCAGGACAGGTCAAATAATTTTTCCGATTCAGAGGTTTAAACATGACTGGCGACCATGTGGATAACAGGAGGAGACGCCTGTTGACTATCGCAACCACAGGCGTGGGCCTGGCGGGTGCCGCAGGATTAGCGGTGCCGTTTGCTGGCAGTATGTTGCCGAGCGAAAAGGCGAAGGCGGCAGGTGCTCCGGTAGAGGTAGACATCAGCAAAATCGAAGCAGGCCAGCAGATCACGGTTGAGTGGCGTGGCAAGCCAGTCTGGATAATCAAACGCTCCCCTGAAGTTCTGGAGCTATTGCCAGACATGAATAATCTTCTCGCAGACCCTGATTCAGATCAGAACCAGCAACCTGAATATGCGCGCAATCCACACCGATCAATCAGGGACGACATTCTTGTGCTGGTCGGTATCTGCACGCATCTGGGATGTTCCCCGAAATATCAACCCGAAATCGGTGCGGTTTCATTCGATGATGACTGGAAGGGCGGATTCCTGTGCGCCTGCCATGGTTCCAAATTCGATCTGGCCGGCCGGGTTTACAGTGGAGTGCCAGCACCCACCAATCTGGTGGTGCCTCCCTATCAGTATCTGTCCGATGACGTGTTGTTGATCGGCGAAGACGGGGAGGTGGCGTAATGCAATTCCTGATCAATTGGCTGGACGACCGATTCCCGGCGCGCAAGGCCATGCAAGAACACATGACCGAATACTTCGCGCCAAAGAATTTCAATTTCTGGTATTTCTTCGGCGGCCTGGCGATAGTAGTACTGGTCCTGCAAATCGTGACCGGGATATTGCTGGCGATGAACTACAAGCCGGATGCCAGTCTCGCCTTTGATTCCGTCGAATACATCATGCGCGATGTCTGGGGCGGCTGGTTCGTGCGTTATATGCACTCCACCGGCTCGTCAATGTTTTTCATCGTAATCTATCTGCACATGTTTCGCGGACTGCTGTACGGCTCGTACCGCAATCCCCGCGAGCTGGTCTGGATTTTCGGTATGGTGATTTACCTGGCGATGATGGCGACTGCCTTTTTCGGTTATCTGTTGCCCTGGGGACAGATGTCTTACTGGGGTGCCCAGGTTATCGTGAATCTGTTCGAGACCCTGCCCTGGATTGGGCCGACATTGTCGGAATGGATTCGCGGGGATTACGTGATTTCAGACATTACCCTGAATCGTTTTTATGCGCTTCACTACCTGATTCCATTCATTCTGGTCGGGCTGGTATTCCTGCATATCGTTTCCGTGCATAAAGTCGGATCAAACAACCCGGACGGCATCGAGATCAAGAAAGGCCCGAAAGGCAATAGATGGAGCAAGGATGCACCCACCGACGGCGTCCCCTTCCATCCGTACTATACGGTCAAGGATACTCTGGTAACTGTTGTGTTCCTGGCCTTTTTCTTCGCCATTGTGTTTTTCATGCCGGAAATGGGCGGGTATTTCCTGGAGCAGCCCAATTATGAACCGGCCAATCCATTGAAAACCCCGGAACATATCGCGCCGGTATGGTACTTCACGCCTTACTACGCGATTCTGCGGGCAATACCCAGTTTTGCCGGCACCCAGGTCTGGGGAGTACTGGTGATGTTCGCTTCCGTCGCCGTGTTCTTCTTCCTGCCGTGGCTGGACAAAAGTCCGGTCAAATCCATACGCTACAAAGGTCTGACCACCCGGTTTTCATTGGCGCTTTTTGTGGTGACCTTTCTGGTTCTGGGATGGCTGGGAACCCAGGCGCCGACCACAGACCTGACCATCATGGCGCAGTTTTTCACTCTGATTTACTTCGCCTATTTTCTGCTGTACCCGAGTTTCAGCGCCGCCGGTCAAGAGTTGACCGCAATCAGCAAACTTCTGTTCTGGATAGCGGCAGCCCTGTTTGCCGGGACACTTTTCTACTGGTGGTTTGGCTGGAGCGCAGGTCCGGGCACAGGCCTGAAACTGGTTTATACGATTCTATCCATTGCCATACTTTTCATACTGGGTATCCGGCCCGCTTTTATAAGCCCGGAAAAAGTCAAACCTGTTCCGGAGAGGATTAGCTGATGAAAAAACGGTTTCTGACCCTGGCTCTGGCACTGACTTTGGCGATCAACTCAATGGCCGGTTTTGCGGCCAGCGGAGGCGCGGCCCTGGACCGGGTCGAAGTATCATTACGAGATAAGGTTTCGTTGCAAAACGGAGCCAAACTGTTTGTAAACTACTGTATGTCCTGTCACAGCGCGAAATATATGCGCTATAACCGGATGGCTGCGGATCTGGAGATTCCCGAGGATCTGGTCAAGTCTCAAATGATTTTCACGGGCGGAAAAATTACTGACAGCATGACCACGACCATGACCGCGCAACAGGGTGAGGAATGGTTTGGAGTCGCGCCCCCGGATTTGTCCTTAATCGGCAAGCTGAGAGACCCGGACTGGCTGTATACCTACCTTCGTACTTTTTACCGGGATGAATCCACGGCCAGCGGCTGGAACAATCTGGTGTTTCCGCAGGTTGCCATGCCCCATGCCCTGTACGAATTGCAGGGAATACAGCACGCCAGCAAAACCAGCGAAACCGATAGCCATGGCAATGCACAGGAAGCGGTCAAGCTGGAGATAAGCAGTCCGGGGAAAATGAGCGTTGAAGAGTATGATCACGCGATGCGCGACCTGACCAATTTCCTGTATTACATGGCAGAACCCGCCCGCATGGTGCGGATTGGTTATGGTGTCTGGGTGATGCTGTTTCTGGCCGCGCTGGGTACGCTTGCATTCTTCCTGAAAAAGGAATACTGGCGGGATGTCCGCCGGGAAGAACCGGATTCAAGCTGATTCCATGATGACTACGGGACTGCATGCAGACCGACACCCTGCGATGACATTGCTGTCGAGCCAGTTTGACATTTTCAGCCATTGCTGTCGCATCATTCTGATCGAAAAAGACATCGACTGTGCGATTGAATACGTTTCACCAGACGATGATCCCGACCGCATAGGGCAGCACAATCCTTATGGCGAAACACCGACTCTGGTTGACCGCGATGTGGCGCTCTACGGCATGGGGGTCATCGTCGAGTATCTGGACGAACGTTTTCCCCATCCTCCCCTGATGCCGGTTGACCCCATGCTGCGGGCCAAAACCCGCCTTATGGTCTGGCGCCTGACGCGCGACTGGTTGAATCCAATTTACGCCCTGGGAGAAATGCCCACCCCTGAACCTCCTCCTTCTGACCTGAAAAAGAGTCTGCACGACGGGTTGATTTCCCTGTCTCCGATTTTTGCTGAAAACTCCTTTTTTCTGGGCGCGGACTACACCTTGATCGACGCTTATTTCGCGCCTTTGCTGTGGCGCATTCCCGCCCTTGGCATAACCCTGCCAAAGCAGGCCACGCCCATGATCAAGTACGGAGAATTGCTTTTCGAACGACCTGCATTCAGGGCAAGCCTTAGCGACTACGAATTAAACCTGCATCAGATCGCCTGAATCAACCCCTGATGGGAGCTCCAGACAAAGGTAAAGGCGGCGGTTCCGGCAATCGCCGGTCCGCTCTTCCCGGTTCCACCAAACCCTACCTGATTCGCGCAATCTACGAGTGGACGATTGACAACGGACTGACACCGCAAGTACGGGTAAACACCGGGATCAAAGATGTTATTGTGCCGACGGAATATGTCCGGGAAAATCAAATTATATTGACTATTCACCCACAATCAGTGAAAGCGCTTGAGCTTGGCAACGAGTTCCTGATGTGTTCGGCGCGGTTTTCCGGGAAGCCGTTCGAGATTTGTGTGCCCGTATCCGCCATCCTGGCGATCTATGCCAGGGAAAACGGAGTTGGAATCGTGTTCGAGGAAAATAGCGCCTCGCCTCCCACAGACCGGCGCGGACCGGCGAAACGCACGTCGAATAAAAAACCGGATTCATCGCCTCATCTGAAACTGGTCAAGTAAAATATCCGTCTCTTGTATAGCAGAGACTCGTTTATCCCGGAGTGATCAAATGAAGCAATTCAGAGGCACAACCATCCTGTCTGTGCGAACCGATAATCAGGTCGTGATTGGTGGTGACGGCCAGGTTTCGATCGGCAACACAATGATGAAAAGCAATGCACGCAAGGTACGACGCCTGTACAACAAACAAGTACTGGCAGGTTTTGCCGGTGGAACTGCGGACGCATTTACCCTGTTCGAGCGGTTTGAAGGGAAGCTGGAAAAGCATCAGGGTCAACTGGTACGGGCTGCGGTAGAACTGGCTAAAGACTGGCGTACCGACCGTATGTTGCGAAGACTGGAAGCCTTGCTGACAGTAGCGAACAGTGAGGCATCGCTGATCATTTCGGGCAACGGAGATGTGATCGAGCCCGAGCAGGGTGTCATGGCGATCGGCTCCGGTGGTGACTTCGCCAAGTCGGCAGCGCTCGCCCTGATCGAAAACTCAGATCTGTCTGCCCGCGAGATCGTTGAGAAAAGTTTAGGAATTGCAGGACGGATCTGCATCTATACCAATGACCACCTGACCATTGAAACCCTTGATTATTAACCACACGTTCCACCTTCGGAAGCTAACATGACTGAAATGACCCCCAGAGAAATTGTCGAAGAACTGGACAAGCATATCATTGCCCAAAATGCGGCCAAGCGTTCGGTTGCGATTGCGCTGAGAAATCGCTGGAGAAGAATGCAGGTCAACCCGGAGCTGCGGGGAGAAATCACGCCGAAAAACATCCTGATGATCGGCCCCACCGGAGTAGGCAAGACCGAAATCGCCCGACGACTGGCTAAACTGGCCAATGCGCCATTCATCAAAGTCGAAGCGACCAAATTCACCGAAGTGGGATATGTCGGCAGGGAAGTCGACTCGATTATCCGTGACCTGATGGACATGTCCCTGAAAATGACCCGCGAACAGGCCATGGAAAAAGTCAGGAACAAGTCCGAGGATATGGCAGAAGAAATTGTGCTGGATATACTGTTGCCACCCGCCCGCGGCGAACCGGTGAATGACGAAGGCGCCGCCCGTCAGAAATTCCGCAAGATGCTGCGCGAAGGCAAGCTGGATCACAAGGAAATAGAAATCGAGGTCAGCAATACCTCGATTGGTGTAGAAATCATGGCACCTCCCGGCATGGAAGAAATGACCAACCAACTCCAGGGGCTGTTCCAGAACATGAGCGGGCAGAAAAAAACCACCCGGAAAGTTCCCGTAGCGGAAGCATTGCGGCTGCTTACGGAAGAAGAAGTAGCAAAACTGATCAACGAAGAAGAAGTCCGCTTGCAGGCGTTGGACAAGGTCGAGCAGAACGGCATCGTTTTTCTGGATGAGATCGACAAAATCGTCAACCGTTCCAGCGCAACGCACGGCGGCGTGGATGCCTCCAGAGAAGGAGTACAACGGGACCTGCTGCCTCTGGTCGAAGGCTCGACCGTGTCAACCAAGTACGGAATGGTGAAAACCGACCATATCCTGTTCATCGCATCCGGCGCGTTCCAGCTGTCCAAACCATCAGACCTGATTCCTGAATTACAGGGACGTCTCCCGATCCGGGTCGAATTGAAGGCACTCAACAGCAGTGACTTCGTGCGAATACTGACCGAGCCGGATGCCTCATTGACCGAACAATACCAGGCGTTAATGGCTACCGAAGGACTGCAACTGGAATTTACGGAACGAGGCATTGAGCGAATTGCCGAAGTCGCCTGGCAGGTAAACGAGCAAACCGAAAACATCGGTGCCCGCAGACTGCATACCGTAATGGAACGCCTGCTGGAAACTGTCTCATTCGAAGCAGCCGACAAGTCCGGTCAAAGCGTCTGTATTGATGTTGACTATGTAGACCAGCATCTGCAGGATCTGGCAGACGATCAGGACCTGTCGCGATACATACTTTGATGTGAGTAGAATTGCTGGCGGCACAAAAGTCTTCCTGCTTTGCCTGCTGGTTTGTGCAGGGTGGTTCTGTAGCATCCTGTCGGTTTTCCTGACTCACGGGTTGTACCAGAAAATCACCCGGCTCTGGCACAAGGGAGTGTTGTGGTCCGTGGGGGTTCAGTGTGAATTCAGTGGTGCTACCCCTGCTCCGGGCGTGTTGGTAGTATCCAATCATGTCTCCTGGCTGGATATTTCAGTGATCGGGTCAAGGATGCCGGTTGTATTCCTGGCAAAAGGCGAGATAGCAAGCTGGCCGATACTGGGATTCATTATAAAAACGGCAGGAACGCTGTTCATCGACAGAGGGCGGGGAGCCAGCGATGCGAAAGCTCGGCTCTCGGAGTCACTAACAAACAATCAGGCGGTTCTGATTTTCCCCGAAGGCACGACTACAGACGGGCGTTCCGTCAATCGGTTTCATCCCCGTCTGATGCAATCCGCAATTGACAGCAATGCCCGTGTGCAGCCAGTCGCCCTGCGCTACTCTGGTAAGGACGGCAAGCTGATTCCCGAAGTCAGTTATACGAGAAACATGACCTTCCTGCAAAGTCTGTGGCAGACCGTCTGCCTGGGCAGAATACGCGCCCATGTCCGGGTTTTTGAGTTATTGGCACCGGATGAATCACGCGACCCACTCGCCAGGGATGCAGAAGCTCAGGTACGGGCATGGGTTGAGGATAGACAAGTCAGCGCAGGACAAGGGGAATAATTGAGTCATGCCGCGGAACTTTAAAAATTATTAGCACTCTAACCCTTTGAGTGCTAAAATACGTGATAACCAAAATCTGATTCCTCTGATTCGATGACACAAAATTTACCCGGTCTGATACCGCTTTCCCCCAACAGCAGCCTGGCAACCTATATGCAGGCGGTCAACGCCGCTCCGGTTTTGACTGCCGAACAGGAGTACGACCTGGCCATGCGTTATCAGGATGACGGCGACCTTGAGGCTGCGCGCGAACTGGTATTGTCCCATCTTCGCTATGTGGTCAAGGTGGCGCGGGGATTCATGGGCTACGGCCTGCCACTGCCTGACCTGATTCAGGAAGGAAGCATCGGACTGATGAAAGCCGTCAAACGCTTCGACCCGACCCGTGACGTTCGGCTCGTTTCATTCGCAGTACACTGGATACGGGCCGAAATATACGACTATGTGCTTCGCAACTGGCGCATTGTCAAGGTAGCCACCACCAAGGCACAGCGCAAACTGTTCTTCAATCTGAGAAAGTCCCGCTCCAAATGGGGATGGATGAACAGCGCAGATGTCACCCACCTTGCCGATAATCTGGATGTCGAACCTGGCACCGTCCGGGAAATGGAATCAAGATTAAGTGGCACGGACATAACCTTCGACCCCTCAGCAGACCAGGACGAAGACAGCGCCTGCCTGGCACCCGCCCAGTATCTGGGAGACAGCCGTTATGACCCCGAGGTTGTAATCGGAAACAACCAATACCAGCAGCAACGCCAACAACAGCTTGGCGTAGCCCTGACCAAACTCGATGAGCGCAGCAAAGACATCGTCACCCGCCGATGGCTAAGCGACGACAAATCCACCCTGCACGACCTCGCGGACGAGTACGGAGTATCAGCAGAAAGAATCCGCCAGATAGAAAAACAAGCCATGAAAACCATGAAAGACGTGATTGATGTGGGTTGAGAGAGCGAATGAGTTGTCCGGTTGCGGGATGGCATTTAAGACCGTCCTCCCCGATCGAGTCGAGGGCAGGCATTGCGGGGGGTGCTCCTCTATGAACACCCGTTTCATAGACACTCAAGTTATCTGATGAAAAAACCGACTCGAGAATCTAAAATATGGAATGAGAGGCATACCTATAATTTATTCAAGCGCCAAAAAAGCCCGAGTAACAAGAGAAACAAACAAAGCATAAGGAAGACGGATACTCCAACACATACAATCACATGCCCACAAAACTTTTCATTAGGATCAAACTTCAATGGGGTTTGTAGGGTGCTAAGTGAAATTCGCACGCAAAGCCTAAGGAAAAGAAATGATCGAACATATATTGATATCAAGAATATTAACAATTTGTCTCCCGCCGCAGCTTTAGTACTCGCTGCCGAGCTTGATCGTTGGAATAGACAACCCGGAAAAGCCAATCTCCAATCGGTTGATGTGAGCGAGTGGGACCCTCAAGTGCGAGCTTTGTTGAAAGACATGGGATTTTTCGAGCTCTTACAAGTATCTGATATGCCGTCAACCAATATAGAAAGGAATATCAGATACATAAAATTCAAGACCGGAAACAGGGCTGATGGCGAGGTCGTTGATCTGCTACGAACAAAGGATTTGGAACCTGTTGTTGGTGAGATACCAGAGAAACGTTATCTTTACGGTGCTATCACAGAAGCCATGACAAATGTCATTCATCACGCCTACAGCGAGAAGCAGGTATTTAAAAACCTACAGAATTGGTGGCTGTCGGCATCTTATGATTCCACCAAGCGCGAGGTGACAATCATGGTTTATGACCAAGGACTTGGCATACCGAAAACACTACCACGCAATTTTGCTGAGCAAATCCAATCAATCTTACCTGGAGATCATGCAAGATTGATTGAAACGGCGCATGATTTATCGAGAAGTAGCAGCGAAGAAATACACCGAGGACATGGTCTTCAAAGAGATGTACGCGGATACCTGGATAAATTGAATTGTAGTGGACATTATCGTGTGGTAAGTTTAAGAGGTGAGTATTTCTACGAGAGAAAGTCAGACGGTAGGCCAGTTCACAAGAAAATATCTCATCAACTTTCCCTGAATGGAACGCTGATTGAGTGGAAACTGAATTTATCAAATGAATAATCAATCAATTATCACGATTTCTATCGCGAAAGATTTTTCCATGTACCCGGCTGGCCGTTATCCAGAAGATGGGGATTTTAATGGGACAACATTTCGCAGAGAACATCTGGTTCCGCCCCTGAAAGATAAACAGGTACTGAGAGTTATATTTGATGGGGTTGCAGGATTCGGTTCATCGTTTCTGGAAGAGGCCTTCGGTGGTCTGGTACGAGAAGAAGATATGAGCAAGGCGTTTCTTGACGAACACCTTCAGTTATCAACGGAAGAACCAGAACTAGAGGATTTCATATCTTTGACCAAGCAATATATCGATGGTGCTGGAAAATAGCTATGTACCTGCCCTATATGCTCATTGCCGCAGCTGTGGGCGGTGTTATAGGATGGATAGGTAATTACTATGTCCAAAGATCAATTCACTTGCATCATCGTAGCGTTGATGACCTCAAGAGTAGGTTTTACGATTTCATGGAGATATCGTCAATGTATTGGATAAATGGTAACAAAGGTGGCAGAACAGAGCGTCATGCTTTAGAAGCTCGGATTATAGTAAATCAACAAATAATTATGACAGAGTACAGCCTTCTCCAGAAGAAGCGAAAACACATGAGAAAATCATATAAGGAAACTCAGCATTTACGGATGATATTGTGGGATTCTGCAACTGGTGGATGTTTTCAGGAAGCAAAATGGAAGCCAGATAATAGCCGGCCCAGAGCGATAGCCAGATCGGTGACAGGAATTATCAAATCTTTTTACTAAAGAGAGGTCATCGCCACTTGAAAAAGGGCCTCAACCTATTTGCTTTTCGTAAGAGCAGATGAGTCCGGTTGCGGGACGGCACGGTGACCGTCCCCTACGATGAAGGTTGCGAGTCATGATGCGTAGGGGCGACCCTCTGTGGTCGCCCGGTTCATTGCCTTCGACACTACTGGTGCGGGGCGGGTGTTATCGTATGAACTGGAAATCAAACACGTTGTGCGTCTAGCGATTCCTTAACAACGTAACGCCCGGACATGGCCTTCACAGGCGTAGGTCAGAATGCGGGAGTCCCGGGTGACAATGCACAGATTCATTGCGCGAGCGGTGGCAATAATGATCCGGTCAGCCGGGTCGGCTGGCGGCGTACCCGGCAGGAATGACGAGTCCACCAGAATGTGCGGAGAAGTCCCGGCAAGCGAAATCTGGCCTTTGCTGACATAATCCTCAAACCAGACCGCTACCGGGCGCTCCAGTCTCAACCGTGCACGAGAGACGAGCAACCCCAGTTCCCAGGCTGAGAATGGCGAAACCCATATTCGGCGACCTTCGCGGTGGCTTGCGTCCAGTTGGGCAATGGCATCCGCATCCATCGGATCGCCATTTCCTGTCCAGATAACCGCACAGGTATCCAGAAGCAAATCTTTCATGTCTGCGTTACTGTATTTTGAGACATTTCCGCCCATTCCGGCATGGCCGGAGCCGTCAGGTCGAGGTCAACAGTCACCGTTACCGTGCCGGTCATACAACCCAGAACCGGATGCCCTGTCGAACCATTGCTGGTGGCCGGAGACGATGTTTGCCGGAAGTTCGATGTGTCATCCCGGACGAAAACCAGACACTCACTTTCCATATTCACCTGGGCTGTTTTATATCCCGCAGCGAGCCAGGATTTGGTCATGACACTGTTTGAAGGATTATTGCTCCACCAGGGCCGGTGCTTGCGGGCTGAAGAAGGAAGGCGGTCCTGGATAATCGCTTCGATTTCCTCAAAGGTCATCGGTATTTCTGGCAGACCGCCTGTTTTCAGATGATTTTCCAAAGGCTGATATTTGTATTCATGTGGTTGCATATAAAGTTACCTGTATTTGTGATAATAGTTTCTAACACTCTACAGGAACATTCAGGAAATGCCAACTACACATGGTCCGGTTGAGGCAAGGGAGTACTGACCAACCATACTTGAACCAACATACACATCCAGTATGCGGTGCTGCCGCTGTCGCCCCACAATCAATACTCCGTGGGGTCAAAGCCGGTTTTGCGGCGTGTGACAACAGACAAGTCCAAGTCCAGAGCGGCCAGCACCCGAATCAAAGTATCCAGTTTTGCCGCTGTTGCGCCATTTTCCAGTTCGGAGACCATGGCCTGCCGGACAGATGCCCTTCGGGCAACATCAACCTGCCGTAAGTTTCTGGCTCTGCGTTCCATACGGATTGCGGCGCCGAAGTCTTTGTTACTGCGTATAACCTTTCCCACCATCTCATTCCATATACGGGTTTTCAGATAATGTTTATATATACGATTTTAAGGATAAACTCAATATATACGACTTCGCAAGTGTTAAGAGCAAATGAGCTGTCCGGTTGGGTAGCACGCCGGGTTATTGGTACTTCTTCAGCCTCTTCATGGACTGGCTGGGGTAACCCGGCCTTTCCTTTTGCTACCTTCACTCCAAGTTGGTGGCTTGGATAGATTTACAATTCACTATCGTCTCCAGTTATTGGTCAATCGCGACTGGTAAATTTTACTATTATATGTAATCATTCTTCCATATCTTTCTATTATTTAGTAGTTTTTATTAATATGTAGATCGCAATTAATCGAAAAACACTATCATTAAACCCACATTCAGGCGCAGTCCGCCTGAATGAAACAACGCGCTATCAAACCCGGATTTCTTCGTAAGACTGTTAGCAAACTGCCGCTCGCTCGCTTGCAAAGATATGGTGAAATCACTATAATTTGATATGTCCAATGAGATACTGAAACCTGTCGAATGGGTGGGTTCGAGCAAAGAGGATCTGAAGAAATTTCCAGGCTCCGTGCAAGACCGGGTAGGCTTTGCCGTGTATCAGGCCCAGATTGGTCTCAAGCACTACGATGCCAAGCCTCTCATCGGATTGGGTTCGGGTGTCGTGGAGGTGGTCTCACGATACGACGGGGATACTTATCGGTCCGTATATACGGTCCGGTTCAAGGCAGTCGTTTATGTTCTACATGCCTTTCAAAAGAAGGCCAAACGGGGCACTAAAACACCGAAGTCGGAGATTGATTTGATTAAACGCAGGCTGAAGGCGGCTGAGCAGCACTACAGAGATGTCTATGAAAAAGGTAGGTAAATGAACATAAAAGAGACAAAAATTGAACAGGGCAGTGGCAACGTGTTTGAGGACCTTGGGTGCCCTGATGCCGATGCACATCTGTTAAAGGCAGAGCTGGTTACCCGTATTGATGAAATCATTCGCCAACGTGGCCTCAAACAGGTCGAAGCGGCGAAGCTGTTGGGTCTGTCTCAGCCTGATGTCTCGCGTCTACTCCGAGGGAGCTTTCGCGAATATTCCATGGAGCGTCTGTTGCGTTTTCTGACGGTACTGGGGCGTGATGTGGAAATCGTCATCCGGCGGTCCCGGTCACAGCGGGTCGGCAGGATCAGTGCCAGAGTATGAGAAAAGCGCAAAGAGGCCTAATCCGAAAATTTCATAAACTGGTCAAAATGGCTGAGTTTTCGGTCTCGACAAGCCCGTCCCCTACGATGAAGGTTGCGAGTCATCATCATGTGTACGGCTTCCGATAGAACTTTCTTCAAGCCTCACATATCCGTTTCCGTACTCCCCATTTGCTTTTCGAAAGACTGCCGTACCAGGCCCATGACATAGGGTAGATCTTCCAGATCATGGAATTTCACTTCGACATCACCACTACCCGTGTGACCAATACGGGTGACATCTCTGGCCAGATTTCTCGGGTCGTGCAATTCGTGGAAATTCATGTTGAGATATAACCGGAGGCGGTTTTTCTGTGGCACGACATCTACAAAGTTGGTTTCGGCCTTATAGGCTACATAGACCTTGAGAAATTCTTCTGTCACACACGGGTTAAGTGCAAGCACCTGATTCCGAAACGCATCAAACAAGGCGCGTGCAGGTGAACCCATCGCAAGTTGAGGGTGGTCATCAATCGTATAGTCTGAATCTCTCGCATCACGTATGGCGTAAGTTTCAAGCAGTTCATCTGGTAGTGATGGTGCCGCCCATACTTCCGTGGCTACCAATGCAAGCCTCTTTGCGCGTTCCCGGATAGCCGCTTCATTCCAGGTTTCGCAAGCCCCCAAACCCTCGTTCAACTTTAGAGGGCTTTCACGAAACCCACCTTTCGTGTCTCGTTTTTCCTCGAATGAACGGTCACCATACTCTGAGTTGTAACCTGTGAGTGTGAGGTTTCCGAGAGTATGAAGCCAGGTTTCCTGAATATTCTGCCACTCAGGTCCAAGTTCCTTCCTCCACGCTTGAGACAAGTCTGGATTTTGCGGAAGTATGTGCTCAATAGTGTATTCGTCAACGGGGACACGTTCCTTGCGATCATGATTTTCAAGACGGCGCAACCAGTAGCTGCGGCGAGAAAAATTGTAGAGGTCACGCACGACAAGTTCGCGTTTGAATTCTTCATCCAATGGGAAACGACGATAAGAGGGCAACATCAACAGGTGTGCCCGAATGCTTTCCAGATACCGTTCTTTCTTCAGAGCCCTTCTGAATGTGGAAAAGGTCATATTATGTGAGTTTGTAGGGATATTACACACAGCGCGACGGAATAGGTATGCCTCTATCAGCCGAACAGCAGCTTCAAAATCTGCTCCGCCCAACCTGTCATTTCTAAAGTCGTCATAGAGTTCAAGTAAAAACGGGTAGGCAACATCCACTTTCAGTTCACGGAGGTCGCGGAAACATTTTGCCAGACTCTCGTTCGACTCTTTACCCAGAGCCATAGCACAGTAGTGACCAGCGAAAGTATGAATATCTGCAACCAGTGTGCCCGCACCAGCAGTTTCAATTTCAGGTGTGTTCGCATGGGCCTTGAATGCTTCGTAAACCTTCCGAATCTTTGGTATTTCACCTGTCTTCAATGTCAGGTAATGCCGCATGAAACTATCAAAATGTGAACTGTAAGCCTCTTGGCCGAAAGCCAGTTCCATTGGTCGCCAGTAGTCCTCATACAACCGGGTCTGCTGGACAGGTTCTAGCCCCATCAGGATGAAGTTGCGAATCAGGTCGGCCTGACTGAGTTCGCGACCAGTTGAATTCATGCTTTCAAAGATAAGTTGCGGATTATCCTGATCGCGACTGAGCGATATATCCACAATGATCAGTTTGGCAATGCCCCAGCAAAATGCCGAAAGGTCATCGCCCAGATTTTTTATCTGTTTTCTGAAAAAATCGAAGTTCTCGGCAATTCGCAACGAATGATCCACAGGCCAATCTTTCTGCTGAATCAGGGCCAGGAGGCTGGACTTGTCAGTCTGGGTAAGTAACAGTTTGAATTTGTTCTCGCCTTCCTGAAGGTCGTCCAGCAAATAATAATGACGCAGTTTCCGGGCAGAGAATCCACTTAGAGGTTCGGTATCCCCTAAACATCGTGCCAGAGCTTCCAGAATCAAAGTAACTGTGGTCAGCCGTTGTTGTCCATCAATGACAAGAAGCGATGACTGTCTGGAGACTTGGTAAAGACCCTCTTCGATGTAGACGATGGAACCTACAAAATGAGCAGATATATTGTCATCTTTTCCGGCACGTAAAATGTCATCCCAAAGCTGACGACACTCGCGCTCAGTCCACGAATAGGTGCGCTGATAAACAGGAATTTTGAATTGCGGGGACTTCTTTAGGAAATCCAGTAATTTTTCTTCTATAGCTTTCATGATTACAAACTGTTGTGAGATTTTTCGGAAGATTTTATGTGATTACCGGGTTCATTTTCCTTCACGCAAACATTGGGCCTTCAGCACTACGGGTGCGAGGCGGGCTTCTACTGTGCGTTTGAGTTCTGCGATGTAGCATGGGGAAACGATCGATTTGAGTCCTGCCAGCCCGATGCGCTTTCGGTTCTCTGGCAGATCTTGCTCCGCCACGACAAAGAAAAGCCACTGGCTGGTATCACGGTGATCGGCGTAACCATTGTGCCTCTCGCCATGCCATGCGAAAACGTAAATATCTTCAGGCCGCCCCGGAAAGTTTTGCCATTGGCCTCCATCTTCTGTCCAGTAGCCGGTACAGGGCGCGATGTCAAAACGGGGGCAGCGGGGTGGCGCTACTTCTGCACGGTCCCATGACTGTCTTGCCGAGGACTGTTTGACCTCGAGCCGGGCGCCGGATGTGTGCTGACAATCCCACGAAACCCAGTTCTCGGTAAGCCACCAACCGGAACCCAGTGTAAAAGCGACCAGACACTCAATATAATCGGCTCGATAAATGTTGTGCATGATGGGCGTATCGTACCGACAGGTGAGCGTGGCCCGAATACGCTGATGCAAGTCTGTCACCGCCGGCTCTCTCTGTGCACCGCCTCCACCAGCGTTTGCACGCGCTCCGGGTTAATGGCAGGGTGAATGCCATGGCCGAGGTTGAAGATATGTCCTTCGCCTGGGCCGAAGTCTTCGAGTACGCGCCTCGCCTCCTGTTCTACCTTGTCATTGGAGGCATAGAGTACGGTGGGGTCCATATTGCCTTGCAGGGCGACCGAGCCTGCTGTCCTTTTTCTGGTCTCACCCAGCGAAACTGTCCAATCCAGTCCGATCGCATCGCATCCGGTTTGTACGATCTGCTCCAGCCACCCTGAACCGCCTTTGGTAAACAGAGTCACCGGAGTTGTCGAGCAGGCCGGATCCGTTTTCAGTGCTGACACGATTTGCGTCATATAATCCAGCGAAAATTCCTGATAATCCGGCGTGCTCAACACGCCGCCCCATGTGTCAAATACCATGATGGCCTGCGCTCCCGCCATCACCTGCGCTTTCAGATAATCAATCGCTGCCGTGGTGATCTTCTGCAACAGCCGGTGCATGGTCGCTGGCTGATCATGCATCATGCCCTTGACCTGCATGAAATCCCGGCTCGACCCGCCTTCGACCATGTAGGTGGCCAGAGTCCAGGGGCTGCCGCCAAATCCGATCAGCGGGACTTTGCCTTGCAGTTCCCTGCGTGTGAGCCGGATGGCTTCCATCACGTAGCCCAGCTGTGTCTCCACATCCACTTCCGGCAGCTTTTCGATCTCGTTCGCCGACCGCAACGGGCGTTCGAAGCGGGGACCGACTCCTTCATGCAGCGTCAGTCCCAATCCCATGGCATCCGGGATGGTTAAAATGTCGGAAAAAATAATGGCGGCATCCAGGTCGAATCGGTGAATCGGTTGCAGCGTCACCTCACAGGCCAGTTCGGGCGTCTTGCACAGTGTCAAAAAATCCCCGGCGCGAGCGCGGCTCTGTCGATACTCCGGCAGGTAGCGGCCAGCCTGACGCATGATCCAGATCGGCGTACAGTCAACCGGCTGGCGTCTCAACGCCTTCAAAAAACGGTCGTTCATGGATTATTCATGGAGTAACAGAAACAGGGCAGGCCGGAAACGGTCTTGACAGGGGGACTCGAAGCGGACGCGAGTTTATTCGGGCAGGTCACTGTGTCCCTGCAGGAACTCATCGACCGCCCGGGCACACTGCCGCCCTTCCCGAATCGCCCAGACCACCAACGATTGTCCGCGTCGCATGTCACCTGCTGAAAACACTTTCTCGACATTGGTCTGATACGCGCCCACGCCACTTTCCGGCGCGTTGACATTGCCCCGGTTGTCGCGTTCGACCCCCATTTCCTCCAGCAGTCCGCTATACACAGGGTGAAGAAATCCCATCGCCAGTAGAACCAGGTCCGCTTGCAGCAGGAACTCCGAGCCTTCGATCTCTCGCATCCGCCACTGCCCGTCCACCTGATCCCAGGCTACCTTGATACATTGTATGTATGAAACGCGCCCTTGACCGTCTTCATTGAAGTGCTGTGTCTTGACATCCCAGATGCGGTTGCATCCTTCTTCCTGAGACGAAGAGGTACGCATTTTGTGCGGCCAGTTGGGCCAGGTCAGCGCCT
Source organism: Arenicellales bacterium (assembly GCA_965116335.1). GTDB lineage: Bacteria > Pseudomonadota > Gammaproteobacteria > Arenicellales > Poriferihabitantaceae. The sequence continues at coordinate 1,839,666 of OZ220677.1, read as the reverse complement.
TGTTTTCCCGCTCCGGCGGCTGCGATAGTATTTCGATTTGAGTGACTGAGCGGGCTCTTTGTCTGATTGACGTGCCGATACAGTCTGACCCGGTATCCCCTCCGCCAATGACCACCACATGTTTTCCCTCGGCACTGATAAATTGATTGTCATCCACCGTGTGTCCCTGCACTCTGCGCGTATTTGATCGCAAAAAATCCATCGCGAAGTGAATGCCGTCATATTCTCTGCCCGCCACCTCCAGATCCCGTGGATGTTCGGCACCGCCGCTCAAAACCATGGCATCGAAAGTCTCGAACAGGAATGAAACCGGAATATCGACGCCGACATGAATACCCGAATGAAATTTGACACCCTCGGTTTTCATTTGCGCCATGCGCCGATCAATCACCAGCTTATCCAGCTTGAAATCCGGGATACCGTAACGCAATAATCCGCCGCTTCTCTCATGTTTTTCATACAGGGAAACCGAGTGCCCCGCTCTGGCCAGTTGCTGGGCACAGGCGAGACCCGCCGGGCCGGAACCGATCACGGCTACATATTTGCCGGTTCTGTGGGTTGGAATCCGGGGTTGTATCCAGCCTTCCGCCCAGGCGCGCTCGACGATACTCTGTTCGATGGTTTTGATCGTAACCGGGCGGTCTTCAATGTTCAGGGTACACGAGGCTTCACAGGGGGCCGGGCAGATGCGCCCGGTAAACTCAGGGAAATTATTGGTCGAATGCAGCACATCGCTGGCTCGCTTCCAGTCTCCACGATAAACCAGATCATTCCAGTCCGGGATAATATTGTTGACCGGACAGCCGACCTGGCAATACGGGATTCCACAATCCATACACCGGGCACCCTGCTTCCTCAATTCGTTCTCACCGAGTTCAACGACAAACTCGTTAAAATGAGTAACCCGGCTTTGAATATCCTCGTATTTCCGTTCCTGGCGCTCAATCTCCATAAATCCGGTCGGCTTACCCATGTTGAACCTCCCGGTATTCGAGTTGATTTTCCTGTTCCAGTTTCAGCAGGGCGGCTGCATAATCATGAGGCAGTACCTTGACAAAATCAGGCAGGTATTTGTTCCAGTCAGCCAGAATCTGTCCAGCTATTTCACTGCCGGTATATTGATAATGGTTTGTGATGTATTTCCTCAGGCGCGCCTCATCTGCTTCCAGCGGGCTGTCGATATTTTCATGACGATGGTCGGCATCCACTTGTTCCAGCGATACCAGCTGCGAGTTGCAGCGTACAGAAAACCGCCTGTCCGGGTCCAGCACATAACTGATTCCGCCCGACATGCCCGCTGCAAAATTTCTGCCCGTATCCCCCAGACAGATGACGACACCGCCGGTCATGTATTCGCAACCATGGTCTCCGACTCCTTCAACCACGGCGATGGCGCCGGAGTTACGCACACAGAATCGTTCTCCGGCAACGCCATTGAAATAGGCTTCACCACAAATCGCGCCGTACAATACCGTGTTGCCGACAATGATGTTTTTACGACGGTCGCCAATGCCGGACTTTGCCGGCGGATAAATAACCAGCCTGCCGCCGGACAAGCCTTTCCCCACATAATCATTGGCTTCTCCTTCCAGTGTAAGCGTGATGCCATTGGCAAGCCAGGCACCCAACGACTGCCCCGCCGTACCCTTCGCGGCAATGCGGATGGTATCTGCTGGCAAGCCGTCATGCCCGTATTTGCGCACGACCTTGCCCGACAACATGGCGCCGAATGTCCGGTTCACATTGGCGATGCCCAGGTCGATATCAACTCCGCTACCGTTATCGAGTGCCGGAGCCGCCTGTCGAATCAGCTCCCGGTCGAGCACATTGTCCAGGCCATGCTGTTGGGATTCACAGTTGTAAACCGCCACATCGTCCGCCACATCCAGTCGGGTCAGAATCCGTGAATAATCGAGTCCCCGCGCCTTCCAGTGGCTCACCGCGTCTGACACCTTGAGCCGATCAATCCGGCCAATCATCTGGTCAACGGTACGAATGCCGAGCCTGGCCATGATGCTGCGTAACTCTTCTGCAACGAAAAAGAAATAGTTGATGACATGATCCGCCTGGCCTGTGAATTTCTTCCTCAATTCAGGGTCCTGAGTCGCAATGCCGACCGGGCAGGTATTCAGATGGCATTTTCTCATCATCAGGCATCCCTGTGCGATCAGTGGCGCCGTCGCGAAACCGAACTCATCGGCGCCGAGCAGGGCGGCCACCGCTACATCACGTCCGGTACGCAAGCCGCCGTCCACCTGAACCGCAATTCGCCCACGCAGCCGGTTCAATACCAGCGTCTGATGAGTTTCAGCCAGGCCGATTTCCCATGGCGAACCGGCATGCTTGATCGATGTCAGCGGGCTGGCGCCGGTGCCGCCTTCATAGCCCGAAATAGTGACATGGTCGGCATGCGCTTTCGATACCCCTGCGGCCACCGTGCCCACACCCACCTCAGAAACCAGCTTCACTGAAATGCGGCTTTCGGGATTGACGTTCTTCAAGTCGAATATCAACTGCGCCAGATCCTCAATCGAGTAGATGTCATGATGCGGCGGCGGTGAAATCAATCCTACGCCCGGAGTCGAATGACGCACACTGGCGATTTGTCGGCTTACCTTGTGACCGGGCAGCTGTCCTCCTTCACCCGGCTTGGCGCCCTGTGCCATCTTGATCTGGATGTCATCGGCATTGGCCAGATAATCTGCCGTAACCCCGAACCGCCCGGACGCGACCTGTTTGATTGCAGATCGCTTCGGGTTGCCTGACCCGTCTTTCAACGGCCGATAGCGCTCTTCTTCCTCTCCGCCCTCGCCGGTATTCGATTTCCCGCCAATTTTGTTCATCGCAACCGCAAGGGTTGAATGAGCTTCCTGAGAAATCGACCCGAACGACATGGCACCTGTTGAAAATCGTTTGACAATTTGTGAGGCGGGCTCCACCTGGTCTATCGGAATGGCGGATGGCGCCCAGTCAAACTCGAACAGCCCGCGCAGGTTAAAGCGTGTTTTATCCTGATTGTTGACAAGGTCGGAAAACTCCTGCCAGGTTGCAGGATTATTGCCGCGCACGGCATGTTGCAGGCGGGATACTGATTCCGGGCTCCATACATGGCTCTCCCCACGCACCCGGAACGCGTAATCGCCTCCGGCATCCAGCGCATCCCGATACAGGGGTTGATCTCCAAAAGCGCGACGGTGCAAGGTGAACATATCCTCGGCAATTTCGCCCAGGCCGATTCCCTGAACCGGCGAGCTCGTGCCGGTAAAGTATTGATCCACAAACTCTTGTGACAAACCAACCGCATCAAAAATCTGGGCACCGCAATAGGACTGGAAGGTCGAGATACCCATCTTCGACATGACCTTTTTCAGCCCCTTGTTGACCGCCTTGATATAACGTGACTGCGCTTCTTCGAAGTCAAGCCTCAATGCCAGGTTGCCAAGCAGCGCATTGACCGTATCAAACGCGACATAGGGGTTGATCGCCTCCGCGCCGTATCCAGCCAGTGTCGCAAAGTGATGCACTTCCAGGCAGGCGCCGGTTTCAATCACCAGGCCGGACTTGGTTCGCAACCCCTTCCTGATCAGATGATGGTGCACCGCAGAAGTCGCCAGCAATGCCGGGATGGCAATGTGGTCGGCATCCATTCTCCGGTCAGACAGAATCAGGATATTGAAGCCTTTTTGCAGGATGGCCTGCTCAGCCTTGCCACATAAAACCCTGATCGCCTCGGCCAGTCCGAGCGAACCTTCTGACACTTGATAACAAATGGTCAATGTCTTGGTTCGAAACGCACCGCCGGTGTGATCCTCGATCTGTCGGATACGTTCCAGCTCGTTGTTGGTCAATACCGGCTGCTCGACGGTCAAGCGCATCTCCTGACCGCCGTCACTGTGGCCGAACAGATTCGGACGGGGGCCAATCAGGGAGAACAGTGCCATCACCAGCTCTTCACGGATCGGATCAATCGGGGGATTGGTGACCTGGGCGAAATTCTGCTTGAAGTAATTGGAAATGTGGCGCGGCTTGTCCGACATGACCGCCGGTGGCGAATCCATACCCATGGAGCCCAGAGCCTCCTCGCCACGCTCAATCATCGGCAGTAGCAGGAACTTGAGGTCTTCCTGGGTATAACCAAAGGCCTGCTGGGTCTTCAGCAGAGTCTCCGGGTCCGGCGACATCGCTCCGACTGCGATACGCAAGGACTTGAGTTCAATCTGGGTGCGGTTCAACCACTCCTGATAATTGTTGGATGAAGCCAGCTGGTTCTTGATTTCTTCATCTTCGATGATGCGGCCCTGCTCCAGATCAATCAGGAACATTTTTCCCGGTTGAAGACGCCATTTCTTCCTGATATTTTCTTCGGGTATCGGCAACACACCCATTTCGGACGCCATAACGACCATATTGTCTTTGGTGATCAGGTATCGCGCCGGGCGCAGTCCGTTACGGTCCAGAGTAGCCCCAATCTGTTTGCCATCGGTGAAGGCAACCGCCGCCGGCCCGTCCCACGGCTCCATCAGGGCCGCATGATATTCGTAAAAAGCGCGCCGCCCCGGGTCCATCAATGAATTGCCCGACCAGGCTTCCGGTATCAGCATCATCATCGCATGGGAGAGTGAATAACCACCAGCCACCAGCAACTCCAGCGCATTGTCGAACGCCGCCGAATCCGACTGGCCTTCCGGGATTACCGGCCAGACCTTGTCGATATCATCGCCCAGCACATCCGAGAACAATGTGCTCTTGCGGGCAGCCATCCAGTTTATGTTACCGCGCAAGGTATTGATCTCACCGTTGTGCGCGATCATACGGAACGGGTGCGCCAGATCCCAGGTAGGGAAGGTATTGGTGGAGAAACGCTGATGCACCAGAGCCATGGCGGACTTCATATCCTGGTCAACCAGATCCGGATAGAATTCGCCAACCTGATGGGATAACAGCATTCCCTTATAGTTAATCAGCCTGGATGACAGCGTTGTGATATAAAAATCATCCTTTCCCCGTATATCGGACAACTGGATATGACGTTCGATCTGTTTACGAATGACGAACAGTTTCCGCTCAAAGTCATCCTGGGTAGCCAGACCGGCTCCACGTCCCACCACGACCTGCCAGATTGCAGGTTCGGTCGGTAATACGCTCTCACCCAAGCCCGCATTGTTGACCGGCACCTTGCGCCAGGCAATCACAGTCTGTCCCTCGTCCAGCACATAGCGCTCCACCACTCCCTTCGCCTCGGCCTGTCCAGCCAAAGACTCAGGCATGAACAACATACCCACCGCATAATGACCGCTGGCCGGAAGCGTCTCACCCATCCTGTTGCGGAAAAACTCATCCGGTAACTGTAGCAGGATACCGGCACCGTCACCCGCTTTCGGGTCCGCGCCGACCGCGCCCCTGTGCGTCAGATTACGTAATATAGTCAGCCCGCTGGTTATGATCTCATGACTCTTCACGCCGTCTATATTGACGACAAAGCCGACCCCGCATGAATCATGTTCATTGGCCGGGTCATACAGGCCCTGTTTTTTCGGATGTGATCCGGATCGAAGATGTTGCATGAAATTTGATATGAATAACGCGAATAACGAATGGCGCTGATTGACAATGAATCATCCAGCACGGCGCATCGGAGCGGACATTTTAACCATTAACGGGGTATCAATCCAGCGCGAAATGCTCGAGCGTGGCATCCAGCGCAGTCTCGTCATATTGATCCGTGACGCAAGCCTGACCGATTCCCTGTGGCAGCACGAGTCGCAAATTCCCGTCGTGCACCTTTTTATCCAGCATCATTAACTCCTTCAGCTTGTGCGCATAAAGACCATGACATGGCTGTGTCGGCAATCGCGCCCGCTCCAGCAACGATTCCAGACGGGCCAACTCCCGGTCGGAGAAATCGCCTTGTATGTTCGACATGAACCCGGCCATCATCATGCCAAGGGCAATCGCTTCGCCATGCAGCCAGTCGACATACTGTGTCGCCGTTTCGATCGCGTGACCGAATGTATGCCCCAGATTCAGCAACGCCCGAACGCCCGCCTCCTTCTCATCTTGTTCAACGATATTCGCCTTGTTACGGCAGGACTGTTCAATCATGTACCCCAACGCTTCTTCATTCAGGTTCATCACCCGGTCAATGGAGTCTTCCAGCCATCTGAAGAACGGCGAGTCATTGATCATCCCGTATTTGATGACCTCCGCGACACCGGAAGAGAACTGCCGCGGCTCCAGAGTGGACAGGACTCTGGGGTCAATCAGCACTCTTTGCGGCTGGTAGAAGGCGCCAATCATGTTTTTCCCGCGTGGATGATTGACCGCGGTTTTGCCGCCAACGGATGAATCAACCTGGGCAAGCAGTGTCGTAGGTATCTGAATGAACGGGATACCGCGCTGATAACAGGCGGCAGTGAACCCGGCTATATCGCCAACCACGCCCCCTCCCAATGCGATGACTGTAGCCGAGCGCTCCAGTGGAACCGAAATCATCCGATCAAAAATCTCTTGTGCAGTCTGCAATGTCTTGACGCTCTCTCCATCCTTGAGAATCATTTGTGAGACCGACTTACTCGCCAGATTGCTGGTTATGTTCTCCAGATAAAGCGGAGCCACCACTTCATTGGTAATAACAAAAACCTGCCGGCCACCAATCCAGGGTAGCAACTGTTCGCGGTCATCCAGTATGCCGGGAGCAATCCGGATATCGTAACTCCGATCACCAAGATCAACCTGAACAGTCTGCATGATTATTTACCCTGTGGCAGATTATGCACCAGCTTCGCAATCATTCGGGCAGTCCGGTTCGCGGTTTCCGAAGTCACATAGATAACCAGGTCGGCTTGTGCATCGTATAGTGATTCGCGTTCTTCCATTAATTCGGCGATTGTGGCTCGAGGATCCGGGGTTTGCAACAACGGTCGATTCTGGAAATGCTTCAGTCTTGTGCATAAAATGTCTATCGAAGCCTTCAGGTAAATTACTTTTCCGTGCTGGCGCATCAGTTTCCGGTTCGACTCATTCAGGATAATGCCGCCCCCGGTGGAAATGACGATCCCGGTGCGGTTGCTGACCTCCTCAAACAATCGGGTTTCCCGCTTTCGGAACCCGGCCTCCCCTTCTATCTCAAAGATATGGCTGATGGAAACACCCGTTCTCTCCTCGATCATCTGATCGGTATCGACGAAATCCAGATCCAGAAACCGTGCCAGACTTCTGCCCACGGTGGTCTTTCCCGCTCCGGGCAGGCCAATCAGATAAATATTCTCCATAACGGCTATAATAACCCTTGGAACAGCCCTTTTGAAAGCAGTTTCATCCATGGTATTTCAGGCAAAAGATGCGACTTCAATGACTTGCGCCTGAAGGGGCTTCAACTGTCACTCTTACTCATTGATTATTGTCCGTGTTAATCATTCTGGGAAAAATTGTACTGAAACTCATTTCGATCAGTCTGGTTTTCTCTTTCGCCATGGCGGCAGGACTGGTTCTTTACGCCACCTCATTACTGCCTGGCCTGCCATCCGTTGATGAAATTCGACAGATACCCCTGAATATCCCGCTCCGAATTTACAGCTCCGACCAGAAACTGATCGCCGAATACGGCGAAGAAAGGCGCATTCCCGTCACCCTGGACGAAACTCCGCCACTCCTTATAGATGCCTTGCTGGTGACCGAGGACGACCAATTTTACCATCATACCGGAGTTGATTTCCCGGGTCTGGCGCGCGCCGCGATCAGCAATTTCATGACCCGTTCACGTAGCCAGGGCGCCAGCACAATCACCATGCAGGTAGCGCGAAACTTCTTCCTGGATCCAGAGAAAACCTATACCCGGAAGCTGAAGGAAATGCTGCTGGCATTCAAGCTGGAGCGCGCCCTGACTAAAGATGAAATCCTGGAACTCTACCTGAACAAGGTTTTCCTCGGCTATCGCTCCTACGGTTTTGCCGCAGCAGCACAGATCTACTATGGCGTCAGTCTTGCGGAACTCAGTCTGCCGGAAATCTGTATGCTGGCTGGCTTGCCCAAAGCTCCCTCCAGGGATAATCCAATATCCAACCCGGAACGCGCCAGAGAAAGACGCGCCCATGTTCTGAACCGACTGCATGAACTCGGCAGAATCGACAAGCTCAGCCTGGAAACCGCCAGCGAGGCACCCATTACAGCCCGGCTTCATGTCGCTGACGTCGACTTCCAGGCTCCCTATGTATCGGAAATGGCGAGACGACTCCTGTTCGAGCGAATGGGTGAGGAGGTTTACCGGAAGGGGTTAAACGTCACCGTCACCGTACACAGTGAATACCAGAAAAAAGCAGACGAAGCACTGCGACAGGGTCTCATTAATTACACGATGCGTCATGGATTCAAAGGCCCGATCGGCAAGATTGATCCGGCCACACTTCCCGAAGCCGGGGCCTCCACACAGGATTTGCTCAACACACTATCCGAATATCCGTCCAGCAGGGAACTGATACCGGCTGTTGTGACCACCGTCTCCGAGCAATCGTTCGAGGCGATCAACAGCCGGGGCGATAGAGTCACAGTTGAATGGGAAAATATTCAATGGGCCAGGAAATATATCCGGGTCAACAGTATCGGTCCTGCGTTGAACTCTGTCAGTGACATCCTTTTTGCAGGGGATGTTATCTACCTGAGAGAACGGGACGAAAACAACTGGATGCTCTCCCAGTTACCGGAGGTATCCGGTGCCCTGGTCAGTCTGGACCCTCATAGCGGGGCGATCCTGTCGCTGACCGGCGGATTCGATTATTACCTGAGCAAATTCAATCGCGCCACCCAGGCTGAACGCCAGCCGGGATCGAATATCAAACCATTCATTTATTCGGCGGCACTTGACAATGGTTTCACCGCTTCCAGCAAGGTGAGCGCTACGCCGGTCATCGTAGAAGACGATCTGGAAGGAATCTGGAAACCGCAAAACTACAGCAAGAAGTTTTTCGGTCCTACCCGGTTGAGGAAAGCGCTGAGCCTCTCCCTGAATCTGGTATCCGTCCGCCTGCTTCGTGCAATGGGGCTGGATACGACTATCGAACATCTCGCCAGGTTCGGGTTCGATCCGGAAAAACTGCCCAACAGTTTCTCTCTTGCCCTCGGCAGCACCAGTGTCACGCCACTTAATCTGGCATCCAGTTTTGCCATTATCGCGAATGGAGGCTTGCAGGTTACGCCCTACCTGATCGAAAAGATCGAGGATGCCGAGGGCAATCCGGTTACTCTGCCCGATTATCAACCCCCGCAACGGGTGATCTCTGCCCAGAATGCCTTTTTGACCCGGAACATCATGAAGCAGGCCATGATAAGTGGTACGGGACGGCGGTCGCAATCACTGAACCGCTCCGATCTGGCTGGCAAGACAGGCACTACCAACAATTTCCGGGATGCGTGGTTTTCCGGGTTCAGCCCGGATGTGATCACCACGGTTTTCGTGGGTTTTGATGAACCGTCCCATCTGGGCAGGCGTGAATCCGGAGCAAGCGCCGCCCTGCCGATCTGGATTGATTTCATGGGCCGTGTTCTACCGGACTACCCGGAAAAGCCCGAAGTCATCCCGGAAAACATAACCACCCGCTTTATCAACCGGGAAACCGCAAAACCCACTCCACCGGATGACCCGGACGGGTATCTGGAATACTATCTCGCCGACACCGAACCCGGTGACGCAGTGATCGGGACAAAGAGCTCGAACCTGGATGCAGGTGGCAACGAAGAGAATAACGACTCACTGTTCTGACGTGCAATTATTAAAATTTGACAATCGTGCTCTAGGGAGGTTAGACTGGCACCTTCAGATGGGATAGTTTTTCAAGGGATGGCCGGTAAGAGGTTGTTTGGGATACACTGACTGCACCATTAACACTTAAAGACCTATGGGAGCCCCATACGATAGTCGCCAGATCGCCAACCGCCTGATACAGATTTCGAATCAGCGTGGCATACCCATGTCGATTATGCGTGTACTCAAGCTCGCGTACATGGTGCATGGCTGGACTCTGGCGATCATCGAGAAACCTCTGGTCAACGATTATGTGCAGGCGTGGAAATACGGCCCTGTTATCCCAAGCATTTATTATGCCTTCCGCCCGCATGGAGTATACGATCTCAAACCTGTTCCACTTGTTCAAGAGAGTGATATGAGTGACGAGATGGATAGCCTGATAGTATCTGTCTACGACTTGTATGAGCGCCTCTCAGCAAACCAATTATCGGCTCTGACACACATCAAGGGCGGCCCCTGGCACACCGTATATGAACGTGGGAAACGAGGAGTTATTATCCCTAATGAATTGATTGCAGAGCACTTCAAAGACAAGCTGGAACGATCAGGAAATGGTGACACCACCCACTAACGACCCAGATATTGCAACCCTCGACGTGGATGCAATTCGGGAGCTTAACCCGCTAGACAAACACCATATGAGGTTACGATGGGCAGCCATCTTCGTTGCAATCCTCACCATTATTGCAGCAGGTATTCTGGAAGTATGTATCCTGCGTCACTCCGGTCTTTGGCAGAGTATGGCAGAGGCTTTCGTTTTTTTAGCCATTGCGCCGATTGCATGTATCACTATCATCGTGACCTTCATTCAGATTGGCTCATTCAGGAAATCAGGAGATGCTGAAATGAGTCTGACCGGTGCCGCACGGCTGGCCGGTCAAACATTGAGAGGGACACCGGAATAACAACAAGAAACACGAGCAGCAGTAATGGAAGGTTCGGACGCAACCCTTTTCGAAACAGGCGACCCGCTCAAGGAAGTCGAGACAGGCGAACCCGAATATGTACGCCAAATAGAAACCTTCATCTGTAAGGAGGTGGAGCGTATAACCCGCAAAATAACAGAATGAGAACTTGGCCTGTCATACAACCGCAATCATTGAAGCTACCGCAGTCTTAAGAAATTCGAAATTGGATCTCTATGGGTTTGATGTCGGGTATTCCGAAAAGCCAAGGATCAAAAATCCATAAATTCAAACCTGCGTGAACGCAACAGGTTTTCTCGAGCACGTTCGGCGTTTTCTTGGATTTCTGTATTTTCGGCATTCAATCCCGCCTTCAAAATCTTTCTGCTCTCGTCGACTGGAATATGTATATAGGCCTCCTGATCCATGGAATCCGTGATTCTTGCAAGACATTCGACAACCAATGCCGTATGTTCCGGGAGTAATTTGTGTAAAGCCTCAACCTGCATGTATATATCAACCCCCTTCCCAAAACCACTCCATGATCTCAGGAACAAGCAGGCGCAGCCCTTTTTCGATAAATGTGTCCTTTAATTCGGAAAGTTTCCCCTCAAAATGATACCCATTCCTTATAAAAACCTCGGTATCGAGGTAGAGAGTGGTCGGAATATGCCGGGATTGTTTCGCGCTGGTCATAGAGAGATGATACCTGAATACTTTATGCCTCGTACAAACTCAGACTCAATAAAACTCATTCAGTGCCTGAAACCAGGTCAACGAGAATCATTCCAACATTCGCGGGAGGGCACGGAGACCCTCCCCTACGATGGCGGGTTGGCAATCATTCCTTCATTTCCCGTGGAAGCGGGAATCCACAACCAGTCAGGTGCGTAGTTACCGATGCGTAGGGGCGGGTCACTGTGCCCGCCCGCTATTGTTGATACCTGTTCCAACGGTTAGTAGGTACGCAAACCGCACGGAAGCTGGAACAAGCAGGATTCCAAATCAAACTGCTTTTCTTGGTAACTGATACCGAATCGTGAGGGAAGCTCCCTTGCCCTTCGGAGGGGCACTCACCACCGTGTCATCGGACTCCATCTCAGCATACATGACATTGCAACAAGTAGACATCCGGTGTTTTCCACCCGGATAGCCGCCTATCTGGCGATGAAGATCCCCGGAATTGACTTCGAGAAAGGAACGACCCTGTGTTTGTGCACGATGTAGTTGTGTATGCAACTCCGTCTCGAAATCGGTGCGACTGGCAGGAGACCTCTGCGAGTTATTGTATCCCGAAGATGTCTCCACGGAGTGAGTCTGGCCGAGACCAGGGCGAGTCCGGGTTCGGGACGCACCGGAGTCAGTAGCAAATTTGTCGCGTAATATTTCGTTACGCATCTTGCCAATTTGCAGGGCTTGCTCGCTGGCATTGATGGCTTCCATCAGGCGGCGCATGGAATCCAGCGCACGCTCGGCATCGTCATAAGTAAACTCCCCACTGTGTGCAAGTTTGTTACGAACATCTATCAGTTCGTTCACGATTGAACGTTCGGACCTCCCCAATATGGTCCTGAATGCTTCTGTCCAGAACTGATCGATGGTTTTGAGTAATGCAATCTGGTCCCAGGTGATAGAGCCGTTGCGAACGCGGTGCAGTCGTAGCTTCTTGGTGACCTGTATCTGCCAGTGTCCGGTCAGAGCGCTTTCCAGCCGCTTCGTAACGAACGGGACCAGTGCCTCGGGCAGCACCTCCATACCCTCAAATACATACTGGCGGGGGGATTTCATTTTTTGTATGTTGTTGCCCTGTAATCCGGTATCTACCATTTTGTTGAGTCTCTGGTATCAACAAGGTCTTTTGTTGAGTCCAGATTCGATTATACACGCAACAAACTCTTTTGTTGCGTGTACAGACTCAACAAAACTCGTTCCGCCATTCCACGCGCCAACCTGACGCCCCCTCAGGTGGGGAATGATTTGGATACATGGATCGAAATGATGTTGTAGGGGAGGGTCTCTGTGCCCTCCCGCGAATGATCGGAACAGGTATCAACAATACCGGGCACCCACAAGGGGCGCCCCTACGATGACAGTAAGCACAGCATCTGAATGGTTGTGGATTCCCGCCTGCGCGGGAATGACGGGTTGGGACGTGGATTCCCCGCTTATCGAGGGAAAGACGGGGGGTTGGGGCGTGGGAGGGCGCGGAGTCTGATCTTACATTGTGCGTTTTAATGATCGTTTTGACTCGAAATGGGCGAGGGCGAGTTCGATTAGCTGGTCAATCAGGTCCGGGTAGGCGATGCCGGAGGCAGCCATAAGCTTCGGATACATACTAATCGGGGTGAATCCCGGCATGGTATTAATCTCGTTCAGTATGACCGCGTTCGACTTCTTATCGACAAAGAAATCTACTCGAGCCAGTCCGTGTCCGTCAATCGCCTGGAAAGCCCGGACTGAAAGCGACTGAACCTTGCGGGTTGTTTCGTCATCCAACGGCGCCGGAATGGTCAGCCGACTTTTATCGTCGATATATTTGGTATGATAGTCGTAGAACTCGGCGCCGGGAATAATCTCGCCGGGGATGGAGGCTAACGGGTTTTCATTGCCCAATACCGAGCATTCGATCTCCAGGCAGTTCTCCATGGATTGCTCGATCACAATCTTGTTGTCGAATTGCAATGCCAGACGGATGGCCTCTGTCAATTGCTGGCGGTCACCGGCCTTGCTAATCCCCACACTGGAGCCCAGATTGGCCGGTTTTACGAACATCGGATACTCCAGCTCTTGTTCGCTCAGCGTTACGATCTGGTTCTGGTTACGCCGCCACTTGACCGCCTCTGTAATGATATACGGCGCCTGGGGTATCCCGCTGGCGGCAAATACCATTTTCGCCAGAGCCTTGTCCATAGCCAGGGCGGAAGCGGCAACTCCACATCCGACATAAGGCAGTCCGGCTGCTTCCAGTACGCCCTGTATGACTCCATCTTCACCGAAAGTGCCATGCAGAACCGGGAAAATCACATCCAGCACAGGTAGCCGGGCAGAAGCGCCGGGCTGTATTGTCGAGCTGGCTGGGGCGACCAGATTACCCTTATTATGCAGTTCCAGTGATACCGCGCTGTCGGAGTGCCCCTCAACCTGTGGCAGTTGAGTGGCTGAGCCCGATGAAGTCAGCGTCTCGACATCATTGCCCAGATGCCAGTAGCCGGATTTATCAATGCCGATCAGGTGGACATGATATTTTTCCCGATTGATGGCTTGCTGGATTGATCTTGCCGATGTGACCGAGACTTCGTGCTCACAGGATTGCCCACCGAACAGGATACCGAGATTAATTTTCCCTTTCATCAATGGATGAATGCAAGGACAACCTGATTACCCAGTGAGATGAGCGATCCGATCCAGGGCAATATGGCGATGATAATGAGGACATTGAACGCCAATACCGCCTGATGGTCTTTTGTGCCGATTATCGCCCGCTCAGACTGTGGGGCATCGAAATAAACCAGCTTGATAATTCTCAGGTAATAATAGGCTCCGACCACGGCCAGTATCACCGCCACCACGGCGACCCAGACCAGCCCGACATCAACCAGTGCCTGTATGACCGACAGTTTTGCGAAGAAACCAGCGGCAGGCGGCACCCCGGCCATCGAAAACATCAGGATCAGAATGAACAGCGCCAGTATCGGGCTTCTCTGGTTCAGTCCTTTCAGGTCATCCAACTGATCAGACTCGAAGTTGTTGTCCGACAGAACCAGTATCACCCCGAACACCGCACAGCTCATGGTGGCATAAACCAGAACATAAAACAGGGATGCGCCATACCCCGCATCTGTTCCACTCAGGATGCCCAGCAGGAAAAAACCCATGTGCGAGATGGTGGAATAGGCCAGCATTCTTTTCAGGTTATCCTGGGCGATTGCGATAATGTTGCCGATCAGGATGGACAATAAAGCCAGCACGATCAGCATCTGCTGCCACATTCCCTGAAGGTCTTCCAGTCCGCCTACCAGTAATCTCAATGTGAGCGCGAAAGCGGCAATTTTCGGGGCCGCTCCAATGAATGCGGTGGTTGAGGTCGGAGAACCATGATAGACATCCGGAACCCACATGTGAAACGGTGCTACGCCAAGTTTGAAGGCGAGCGCGACCACGATAAACACGGTAGCCAGGATCAGCGCCAGATTATCCGGTTGCATATTGGCCACCGCGATGCCCAGCTCAGGCAGGCTCAAGGCACCGGTCAAACCATACAGCAAGGACATGCCGTACAGCAGAATACTGGATGCCAACGCCCCCAGCACGAAGTATTTCATGGCTGACTCAACGGCCAGGGCATCATCCCGGTAAAAGGCAATCATCGAGTAAAGACACAGCGACATCAACTCCAGGCCGAGGTACAGAGTCAGCAAATGATTGGCCGAGGCCATTATCATCATCCCGCAAACGGAAAAAAGTCCGAGCACGTAATATTCGTTCTGGAAGATGCCGCGCTGCTGGTTATATTGCCGACTGTAAACAAAAATGGCGGCAGACAGGATACAGATTGCAACCTTGAGCAGGTCAGACAGTGGATCATCGACAAACAGTCCGTTGAATGCGGTCACTGACCGGGTCGAAAAATCTGCAATGATCAGGGCAGCGGTCACCAGCAGGGAACCGACGCTCAACCAGAAACAAATTTCCTGGCGCCGGGCGGGCCTGAGAAACAGGCCTGCCATCAGAATAATCGAGGCCATGGACGCGATTAAAATTTCAGGCAGGGCCAGTGCTAAATTGAGTGTTTGAAGAGTCATAATAGCGGGCTGGGGATTGGGTGGCGGATACCCCGGTACTGGATTAACGGCATTCTGTCAGACATTTCGAGACCTCGACATGTTGCAACAGATTGTCGATGGATATATGCATTACATCGAGAACAGGATTTGGCCAGACACCTACTGCCAGAACCATCCCTGCGAGAATACCCAGCATCAGGATTTCCCGGCGATTAATATCATTCAACGCCGCGACCTCATCGTTCAGCACCTTCCCGTATACCACCCGTTTGACCATCCACAGGGTATAGGCCGCGCCAAACACCAGAGTCAGCGCAGCAATGATGGCGAACCAGGGATTGGCCTGGAAAGAGCCGAGGATGACCAGGAATTCACCGACGAACCCGGAGGTGCCGGGCAGTCCGGCATTGGCCATCGCGAACAGTACCATGAATGCGGCAAAGACAGGCATTGGCGTCGCGATACCCCGGTAACTGTCGATCCTGCGCGAGTGCAGGCGGTCATACAGTACGCCAACGCACAGGAATAAGGCACCGGAAATGAAACCATGGGAAATCATTTGCATCATCGCGCCCTCCACTCCCTGCGAGTTGAAGACGAAAAGCCCCAGAGTGACAAAGCCCATGTGCGAGATCGACGAATAGGCGATCAGTTTCTTCATGTCCTGCTGCACCAGCGCGACCAGAGCGATATAGACCACCGCGATCAGGGACAGCCCGATCATCAGCCAGGCCAGTTGATGGCTGGCGTCGGGAGCAATCGGCATACTGAATCGGATAAAGCCATAGCCGCCCATCTTCAACATGATCGCGGCCAGAATGACGGAGCCTCCGGTCGGCGCCTCGACATGGGCATCGGGTAACCAGGTATGCACCGGGAACATCGGCACCTTGACGGCAAAGGCGGCGAAAAATGCCAGGAAGATCAATATCTGGGCATCCAGCGACAAGGGCAGACGGTGGAAATCGAGAATACTGAAACTGCCGCCACTGGCATTATACAACCAGATCAGGGCGACCAGCATCAGCAGTGAGCCGAGCAGGGTATACAGGAAAAACTTGATGGTCGCATAGATGCGGTTGGGGCCACCCCAGATGCCGATTATCAGAAACATCGGAATCAGCATGGCCTCCCAGAAGACGTAGAATAAAATCGAATCCAGTGCACTAAACACGCCGATCATGATGCCTTCCATGATCAGGAACGCCGCCATGTATTGCGCGACTCGCTGCCCGATAACCTGCCAACCCGCTATCACGACCACCACGGTCAACAGGGTTGTCAACAGAATCAGCGGCATCGAAATGCCATCCACTCCGATTGAGTAGAAAATGTTGAATGGTTCTATCCACTGATAATGCTCGGTGAATTGCATTTGGGCAGTGGTCGGGTCGAACCCGGTGTACAGAGGGATACTGAGCAGGAAGATTACAATAGAAAATCCGAGGGCAAGTTTGCGCGCCATATCGGCACGCCGATCATCGCCGGTTGCCAGCACCAGTACGCCGGCAAGAACGGGAAGCCAGATAAGTACGCTGAGCAGTTTATTTTCCATACGGGACCTCAGGACCGTCCGGTGTTCAAGTCAAGTATCATTATCAAAACCAGACAAACAGTGTGATCAGGCTGAACAATCCGATAATCATCACAAAGGCGTAATGATAGGTATACCCGGTCTGGATTTTCCGTAAGGCTACTGAAATAGCGGCTACAGTATGGGCAGTTCCATTCACCAGCCCACCATCAATTAACCCCGCATCGACATTCTTGTGCAGCAGTTTGCCGGAGCATACCGAGCCGCGTGCGAGCAGGGCTTGATAGAAATCATCAAAGCCGTACTTGTTTTGCAATATGCGGTAGATGGGGCCGCTGGCATTTGCAATCCGCGCCGGCATTGCCCGATTGTGGCAATAACAATACCAGGCACCGGCGATTCCAGCGATTGCCAGCCAGAAAGGCGGAGTCAGTATACCGTGCAGGATAGCACTGAATATCAGTTCTGCGCCGGTCTTGCCGGTATAGGCATCGGCAATTTCTCGCGTGACGTCATGATGGGCGAGGATAAACAGAGAGTCGCCGAAGTGTTCGCCGCTGATCACCGGCCCGAAGAACAGCAGGCCAGCCAGGATTGAGGGAATGGCCAGTGCAACCAGGGGTAGAGTCACCACCCGAGGCGATTCATGCAGATGGGATTGTGTCTGTTGGTCGGCACGGTTTTTGCCATGGAAGGTCATGAACAATAACCGGAAAGAATAGAATGCAGTGACGAACACTCCGGCCAGTACCGCGATATAGGCGAACTGCGCCCCTGCGGTATCACTGTGACGGACCGCCTCGATAATCGCGTCCTTGGAGAAAAAACCGGCGAACGGAGGGACTCCGGCCAGCGCCAGCGAGCCGGCCAGGCAGGTCAGATAGGTGATTGGCATGACGGCTTTCAAGCCGCCCATTTTCCTCATGTCCTGCTCATGGTGCATGGCGATAATGACCGATCCGGCAGCGAGAAACAGCAGCGCCTTGAAGAATGCGTGAGTACCCAGGTGGAAGATTGCGATCTCATAAGCCGATACTCCCAGCGCCACCGTCATATAACCGAGCTGCGACAGGGTTGAGTAGGCGACCACTCTTTTGATGTCATTCTGTACCAGGCCGACCAGGGCCATGAGGATTGCGGTGGTGGCGCCGACGATCAATACCACCGACAAGGCGGTTTCGCTCAACTCGAACAGGGGAGACATGCGCGCCACCATGAAGATCCCCGCCGTTACCATGGTCGCCGCGTGAATCAACGCCGAGATCGGAGTCGGCCCCTCCATCGAATCCGGCAGCCAGACATGCAGCGGCACTTGCGCAGATTTACCCATGGCGCCGACAAACAACAGGATGCAGATGACGGTAATCCACTCCCATTCACCAAAGGGCGAGGCCACAGTGGCTTCCCCGTGCGCTGCGGCGCCGCCGAACACGGTGGCGTAATCGAGTGAACCGAACACGGCCAGAATGGCGGCGATTCCCAACAAAAACCCGAAGTCACCAACCCGATTCACCAGAAACGCCTTCATGTTGGCGAAAATCGCGGTGTCCCGGTCAAACCAGAACCCGATCAGCAGATACGACACCAGCCCGACCGCCTCCCAGCCGAAAAACAACTGCAGGAAGTTGTTCGACATGACCAGCATCAGCATGGCGAAAGTAAACAGGGAGATGTAACAGAAGAATCGCTGGTAACCCGGATCCTCCGCCATATAGCCAATGGTATAGATATGAACCATCAGCGAGACAAAGGTGACAATTACCATCATCGTCGCACTCAACTGGTCAATCAGGAAGCCAATATCAAAGGAAATACCGCCACTGATTGCCCAGGTATACACGATCTGGTTGGCGATGCCGCCGCTGCGAACATCGGCATAGACCCAGAGCGACAATACGAAGGCAATGGCTACTCCGGCAATCGTGATCCAATGCGAGCCTCGACGCCCGATGGATTTACCGAACAGTCCGGTTACGACCGAGGCAACCAGACAGATCAGGGGAATGGTCAGGTAGATATTCTTCATCCTTTCAGGGTATCCAGTTCTTCCACATTGATGGTTTGCCTGCTTCTGAACAGTACGATCAGGATGGCCAGTCCGATTGCCGCTTCCGCCGCAGCCACGGTCAGGATGAAGAACACAAAGACCTGGCCAGCGATGTCATTCAGATAATATGAGAAGGCCACGAAGTTCAGGTTGACCGCAAGCAGCAACAGTTCAATCGCCATCAGCAGGATTACGACATTCTTGCGGTTCAGGAATATGCCGACGACGCTGATCGCGAACAGGATCGCGCCTAAAATAAGATAATGCGAGAGTGGAATCATGGCTGCTCCCGGTCAACGGAGGAGGCGGTCTCCGGCTTCATTTTCACGATTCGCAGCCGGTCTTCACGTTTCACCAATACCTGCTCTGCGGGGTTGATATATTTTGTTTCCGGGCGTCTTCTCATGGTCAGCGCAATAGCCGCAATAATCGCAACCAGCAGAATCAACGCGGCAATTTCAAACGCGAAAACATAGTGGGTATACAACTGTCCGCCCAGCTCCTTTGAGTTGCTGTAGCCGACTCCGGGGTTGGCGGGCGGGCTGTAATCACCGGCACCGAAGGAGCCATACAACACCAGCACCATCTCAACCACAAGCAGCACCGCAACCAGTGAGCCGATCGGCAGATAACGGGTGAAGCCAGCGCGTAGCCTGGCGAGATCAATATCCAGCATCATCACAACGAACAGGAACAACACCATCACGGCCCCGACATAGACCAGTACCAGGACAATGGCCAGGAATTCAGCCTGCAAGGTAATCCAGATACAGGCCGCGCTGAAAAACGCCAACACCAGAAACAGCGCGGATTTGACCGGGTTGCGGATGGTTACCACCATCATCGCCGCGAACACCAGAATCGCGCTGAATATATAGAAGGCTGTTTGCAGAAGTGTCATCGCCTGATTTATCGGTAGACTGAATCCTGTTTGCGCGCGGCGGCGATCTCGGCTTCGTAGCGGTCGCCTATTTCCAGCAGTCCCTGTTTGTCGATCACACGTTCCTCGTTCTCCTCCATGTGGAACTCATGTATATCGGTCATTACAATCGAATCCACCGGGCAGGCTTCTTCACAGAACCCGCAGTAAACGCACTTGAACAGGTCGATATCATAACGGGTGGTGCGGCGGGTGCCATCCTCGCGCTCTTCAGAATCAATGGTGATAGCCAGCGCTGGGCAGACCGCTTCACACAGCTTGCATGCGATGCAGCGTTCCTCGCCATTGGGATAGCGCCGCAGTGCGTGCAGGCCGCGAAAGCGCGGCGACTTCGGTGTTTTTTCCTCCGGGTACATGATCGTCGTTTTCTTGTTGAAAAGCTGACGGCCGGTTACACCCAGTCCTTTCCTCAATTCCTGCAGGGAAAAGGTCTTGTAAAGTTGCTTGAGATCCAGAGCCATTGAGGATACCTGTGATTACACTTGCGTGCCGTTATGCAAAAATAAAGCCGAGTGGCGTATGGAACTTGCCGAGGCCGATTACGACAATCCATACCAGAGTAACCGGGATCAGGACTTTCCAGCCAAGGCGCATGATCTGATCGTATCGGTAGCGCGGAAAAGTTGCGCGAAACCATAAAAACAGGAATGCCACCGCCGCGGTTTTTGCGCCGAACCAGAACAGGCCGGGAAGCCAGGTGAACGGCGCTGCGTCAATCGGCGGCAGCCACCCTCCCAGAAACATCAATACAGTGAGTGCCGCAATCAAAATCATATTGGCGTATTCCGCCAGGAAAAACACCGCAAAACCCATACCGGAATATTCGACATGGAATCCGGCAACAATTTCTGACTCGCCTTCGGCCACATCAAACGGCGCGCGATTGGTCTCCGCCACTCCAGAAATGAAATATACGACGAACAGCGGCAACAGGGGCAGCCAGTACCACTGCCAGAAGCCACCGGATTGATGCATCACGATTTCTCTCAGGTTGAGACTGCCAGCGACCATCAACACGCCCACCAGGGCAAATCCCATGGCGATTTCGTAGGCAACGATCTGTGCGGCAGAGCGCATCGCGCCCAGAAAGGCATATTTGGAGTTCGATGCCCAACCCGCCACAATCACGCCATAGACCCCCATCGAAGTCAGGGCCAGCACATACAACAGACTGGCATCAATGTTAGCCAGCACCAGCGAGTCAGTAAATGGCACCACAGCCCAGGCCGCCAGCGCCGGTGCCAGGGAAAGAATCGGGGCGATAAGGAACAGGTATCGGTTCGATTTGCGCGGAATGATGACTTCCTTGAACATCAGTTTGACGGCATCCGCAATCGGTTGCGCCCAGCCTTTGATGCCGACCCGGTTCGGACCGACCCGAGTCTGCATATAGCCGATCACCTTGCGCTCGGCAAAAGTAAACCAGGCCACGCAGGCCATCAATGGAATGATGATTGCGGTGATCTTCAGCATGATCCAGACCAACTGCTGCAAACTGTCCGGCAGCCACCCGGTCATTGAGAAATAGAAATCAACCATCTGCCTTACCGTGTGGATGCACTTTCAGCAGGTTGACTGTTGCCTGGCCACCGAGGTCAGACGTCTCATGGAATCCGGCGGGAACATGGACGCAATTCTCCATCAGGCGATGGTTGAATCGGAGTGGCAACCGGATGCGACCGCCTCCATCTTTCACGAATGCCTGTACGATCACTTCATCGCCTTCGGCAAGACCCAGCCTTGAGGCCGTGACGGGATGGATGGATGCTATCGGCGCGGGATTGTCCGCAGTACGCTGGAGCGCGTCCGCGTTACGCAGTGTGATCTCACCCCGGTACATTGGCATATCCGTGAGTCTCAGCAGCGCATCATCCGCAGCGGCTGCGGATAACAACGGGCCGATGCGGTGCTGTGTGCAACGTGCAGTCGGTTGTTGATCATTCAATGCGGTGACAGACCGGATTTCCTCCATGACATCGTCCAGCGTGATGAAGTCGAACCCCTCGCAGCGCATGAAATTACCCAGTACACGCAGCACCTTCCAGGCGGGCCGGGCAGCACCTGGGGGACTGGCCGCAATTTCGGCTGTTTGCGCCCGGCCTTCGCAGTTGATGAAAGTACCGGCAGACTCGGTAAAGGCGGCGATCGGCAACAGCACATCCGCGTATTTTTTCACTGATTCACTTTCAAAAGCGCTCATCTGGACGACAAAACGCGCACTATTCATTGCCGCTATCGCCGCTTTTGCGTTCATGCAGTCCAGTTCCGGCTCACAGCCGAGCAATACAAAACCCTGTAATCCCCCGCTCATCATGTCGTGCAGGGTTTTGCCACCGGTGCCGGGTCGGCAATTCGCGATATGTCCGGCCACACTGTTGCCCGGCACCAGAATGGCCAGCCTGCAACCTGCGGTATTGGCAATCCAGCTGGCAATGGCCTTGATCACGCTGGCATCCGGGTGCTGTTGGGCGCCAGCTCCCAGAATGATCAATCCGTTGCCACCCGCATCAACCAGATTGTGCGCGGATTGGCGCATGCCGGGATGATCGCAGACAAGCAGGCGAATATCTTCGGGTAGATCAACCGACTGGATTGTAGCGACCTCCATAGCCAATTCTGCAAGCCGGGATATCATCGCCCGCCCGGCCCCGAGAGTGGCTTCGACCAGACTGAAATTCAAATCATAATCCATCGGATTGATGGCACTTGCCCGAGTCAGGCCGGACTCAACTCCGCGCCGGATTTTCAAGGCGAGCAACGGCTGTTCCTTACGGATGTTGGAACCGACCAGTAGTACGGCCTGTTGCTTGTCATAGTCACTGATGGCCGCCTCTGATGCGGGCCAGGCCGGAGCTATGTCATCGTCTCTGAAATCACACGGTTGCAAACGGTGATCCACATTCTCACTGCCCAGCGCTCGCAGCAGTTTCTGTAACAGGTAGAACTCCTCCAGTGTTGACGCATACCCCGCGATTCCGCCGATGTCATCAGCCGAGCCGGAATTGATGATGGCGCCCAGCCCCTCGGCGGCAAAGGTCAGAGCGGTTTCCCAATCAGTTGTCTGCCAGCGACCCTGTTGCCGGATCATCGGTTCGAGCAGGCGTTGCTCACTGTTGACCGCCTCATAGGAAAAGCGATCCCGATCCGCCAGCCAGCATTCGTTGATCGCGGGATTTTCAATCGGCAGAACCCGTTCAACCTGCCCCCGGAGCGTCTGGACATTGATATTGGCTCCGAGGCAATCGTGCGGGCTGATGGCCGAGTGGTTTTGCAGCTCCCAGGAACGCGCGGCGAAACGATAGGGTCTGGACGTGAGGGCACCGACCGGACACAGATCAATGATGTTGCCGGAAACCTCGGAATTCACCGGACGACTGAGGAAAGTGGTGATTTTAGCGTGCTCACCGCGCCCCGGCATGCCCATTTCAACCACTCCGGCAACTTCCTCGCCGAAACGCACACAGCGCGTACAGTGGATGCAACGGGTCATTTCGGTGGCGACCAGAGGCCCGATGTCATAATTCGGAACCACTCGTTTGGCTTCCATGAAGCGCGAATCGTCGCCGCCGTACCCCAGCGCCTGATCCTGTAGCGGGCACTCTCCGCCCTGATCACAAACCGGACAATCCAGCGGATGATTGATCAGCAGGAATTCCATGGTGCCCTTCTGGGCTTCGTGCGCCAGTTTCGACCGGGTAAAGACCTTCATGCCGTCGTTGACCGGAGTCGCGCAGGCCGGCATCGGCTTCGGCGCCCGTTCCACTTCCACCAGACACATCCGGCAATTCGCCGCGACCGACAGTTTTTCATGGTAGCAGAACCGGGGGATATAAATATCATTGCGGTCGGTGACACGAATCAGCATTTCACCCGCCTCGGCCTCAAGCTCCCTGCCGTCCACTTCTATGGTTATCGTACTCATCGCGTATCCGTTACCCTAACTTCGCTTCAAACTCATGCCGGAAATGCTTAAGGAAACTCTGCACCGGCCAGGCCGCCGCGTCACCCAACGCGCAGATGGTGCGGCCTTCTATCCGGTTGGCGACATCCAGCAACGTATCCAGATCCTCTATTTTGCCATGTCCTGAATCAATTCGTTTCAAAATACGGTACAACCAGCCAGTGCCCTCCCGGCAGGGCGTGCACTGACCGCAGGACTCTTCGTAGTAGAAATACGCGATGCGTTTCAGGATTTTCACCATGTCGGTGGTTTCATCCATCACAATTACGGAACCGGCGCCGACCGCAGAGCCGTGTTTTTGTAGTGAATCATAATCCATATTCGCCTGCATGATGTTTTCCGCAGGCATGACCGGCACCGACGACCCGCCGGGGATCACGGCTTTTAACTTGCGGCCTTTCCAGACTCCGCCCGCCATTTCCAGCAGATCACGGAAAGGCGTGCCCATCGCGATCTCATAATTTCCGGGGCGTTCCACATGGCCGGTCACCGAAAACACCTTGACCCCTCCGGCATTTTCAACCCCCAGCTGCTTGAACCACGTACCATCCATCCAGTTGCCGTTCGCCCTCAGAATGGCGGGCACAGAGGCGAAGGACTCGGTATTGTTTATTGTGGTCGGCTTGCCATACAAGCCATAAGCCGCCGGGAAGGGCGGCTTGAAGCGCGGCTCGCCTTTCTTGCCTTCCAGCGAATTGAGCAGCGCGGTTTCCTCGCCACAGATATAGGCGCCCGCGCCCAGATGGTTGTACAGATCGAAGTCAAAGCCAGAGCCGAACAGGTCGCGACCCAGCAAACCGGCCTGATAAGCCTCCTTTACCGCTTCCTCCATGACCTCATAGGGTTCCTGGAATTCGCCACGTATATAGTTGTAACCGACCGTAGCGCCCATCACATAACCGCCAATGGTCATGCCCTCAATCAGGGCATGCGGATTCAGCCGCATAATATCCCGGTCCTTGCAGGTGCCGGGTTCGCCTTCGTCGGAATTACAGACCACATATTTCTGCACTGGCGAACTATGTGGCATGAAGCTCCATTTCACCCCCACCGGAAATCCGGCCCCGCCCCGCCCGCGGATATTCGATTGCTTGAGGGTATCGATAATTTCAGTATGCGGTATCTGACCAGCCAGTACTTTCTCCAATGCCTGGTAACCCCCGTTGGCGCGATAACTTTGCAATGTCCAGGGTTCCGTGATAGCCGGGTCGGGCAGGCTGACATTGCATGCCTTTCGCAGGGAACTGAATCGGTCGGCAACCAATGGCAGGTTCATGTCAGCCCCTCAAGAATCCGGTCCACTTTATCCGGAGTCAGGTCTTCGTAGTAATCACGTCCAATCTGCATCATCGGCGCTCCGGCACAGGCAGCCAGGCACTCGACCTCTTTCAGGGTAAAGCGGCCATCGGCAGTGGTTTCGCCAAATTGGATGCCGAGCTTGTGCTGCAGGTGAGCGACGATCTCATCCGAGCCACGCAACATACAGGAGATATTGGTACACAGGCAGACCTTGTGTCTGCCGACCGGACTCAGGTCATACATGGAGTAAAAGGTCGCGACCTCGTAAGCCTTGATCGGTGGTATGCCGATAATGCCGGCAACGGTTTCTATCAGTTCAGGGCTTAGCCAGCCATGCTCATCCTGGGCGATTCGCAGGGCGGCCAGCAATGCAGACTGGCGTTGCTCCGCCGGATATTTCTCCAGTTCATGGCTGATCTGTTGCATGGATGCGTCGCACAGCCGGGAAGGATGGGTACAATCTGATGCCATGGTCTATCTGTCTATCTCACCGAACACAATATCCTGGGTACCAATGATCGCGACCATATCGGCCAGCATGTGACCACTGGACATTTCGTGCAGGGCGGCGAGGTGAGCAAAACCGGGCGCCCTGATTTTGACCCGGTAGGGCTTGTTGGCGCCATCCGAAGCCAGATAAATACCGAACTCTCCCTTGGGATGCTCAATGGCCGCATAAGCCTCCCCGGCTGGCACGCAATAACCCTCGGTAAACAACTTGAAGTGATGAATCAGGGACTCCATATCGCCTTTCATATTTTCCCGCGCAGGCGGAGTCAGCTTGTGATCATCGAGAATGACCGGGCCGGGATGGTTTCGCAGCCAGTCAATGCACTGTCTGATGATGCGGTTGGATTGGCGCATTTCCTCGACTCGTACCAGATAGCGGTCATAGCAGTCGCCATTGGTGCCAACCGGAATATCAAAATCCATGCGCTCATACACTTCATAGGGCTGTTTTTTTCGCAAGTCCCATTCTATTCCTGAACCTCTCAGCATGGCCCCGCTGAAGCCCAGCGCCTTGGCCCGTTCAGGCTCCACAATGCCGATGTCCACGGTCCTCTGTTTCCAGATGCGGTTATCGCTCAGCAGGGTTTCATATTCATCCACACAGGCCGGGAAACGCTCGGTGAAAGCCTCAATGAAATCAAGCAATGAGCCTTCGCGGTCTTCGTTTCGGGCCAGAGTTTCAGCCTCGGAGTGCCGCTTGTCAGGAGCGTATTTCGGCATCTGGTCAGGCAGATCCCGATAAACCCCGCCGGGCCGGTAATAAGTAGCATGCATCCGCGCGCCGGACACCGCCTCGTAACAATCCATCAGGTCTTCCCTTTCACGGAAACAGTACAGGAACACACTCATGGCGCCGACATCCAGCGCATGGGCGCCCAGCCACAGGCAATGATTCAGGATACGGGTGATCTCATCAAACAGCACCCGGATATATTGTGCGCGAAGCGGTATTTCGATGCCGAGCATCTTCTCGATTGCCAGCACGTATGCATGCTCGTTACACATCATCGAGACATAATCGAGGCGGTCCATATAACCGATACTCTGGTTATAGGGCTTGGTCTCCGCCAGCTTCTCCGTCCCCCGATGCAGCAAGCCGATATGCGGGTCACAGCGTTCAATTACCTCACCATCCATCTCCATGATGATTCTGAGCACGCCGTGCGCCGCCGGATGCTGCGGCCCGAAATTCATCGTATAGTTGCGGATCTCGGCCATCAGTCCGACGCCTCGACCGGGCCGGAACCGGCGAATGTATCCTTGCGAATGGTACGTGGAACCAGGATACGGTCTTCGATTGTGACCGGCTGATAGATGACTCGCCCCTGCTCTTCATCGAAACGCATTTCCACCTGCCCCGACAGCGGGAAATCCTTGCGGAACGGATGACCGATAAAACCATAATCCGTCAACAGACGGCGCAGATCCGGGTGCCCGTTGAAAATAATTCCATACAAGTCAAAGGCTTCACGTTCAAACCAGTCGGCTGAGGGCCAGACCTCAATCACCGAGTCAATAATCGGCTGCTCATCGTCCAGCCCACAGCGCAACCGGATACGCTGATTATTATCAAGTGACATCAAATGATAGACCACCGCGTAACGGCTGCCCGACCAGGGGTCGCCGCCTTCCTGGCCCCAGGTGGAGTAGTCCATACCGCAAAGATCAATCAACTGATCGAACCGGGTCTTCGGATCGTCTCTCAGGCGATTGCAAACATCGGTGATTGCCCGCGCCCGGACTTCGCAGGTCAGTTCACCCAGCCGGATTTTGCTGGCGATCAAGTCTTCGCCAAGCAATTCGGTCAAGTACCCGGACAATGCGGACAGGGTCATCATGTCAAAATGGTTCCGTAAATCAGGTTGCCGAGATCACGGCTGGGCGCGCGATCGTACTGGTTTTCCTGATTTTCTTCTGTAATTGCAGGATACCGTAAATCAATGCTTCGGCGGTAGGTGGACAACCGGGAACATACACATCTACCGGTATGATGCGATCACAGCCGCGCACCACGGAATAGGAATAATGGTAATAACCGCCGCCATTGGCGCATGATCCCATCGAGATAACCCAGCGCGGTTCGGCCATCTGGTCGTATACCTTACGCAGGGCAGGCGCCATCTTGTTGGTCAGAGTGCCGGCCACGATCATGACATCAGATTGTCTGGGACTCGGCCTGAATATAACGCCGAAGCGGTCGAGGTCATAGCGAGCCGCACCCGCCTGCATCATTTCCACCGCACAACAGGCAAGACCGAAAGTCATCGGCCACATTGAGCCGGTTCGCGCCCAGTTAATCAGGTCATCCAGCCGGGCTGTCGCAAATCCTTCCTGCAAGGTGCCTTCGAGTGCCATTTAATCTACTCCCATTCCAGCGCGCCCTTTTTCCATTCATAGATGAACCCGACTACCAGGACTCCGAGGAACAACATCATCGCCCAGAACCCGAACACGCCGATTTCATCCAGCACAATTGCCCACGGAAACAGAAACGCAATTTCAAGATCAAAAATAATAAACAGGATGGCAACCAGATAATAGCGGATGTCAAATTTCATCCTGGAATCTTCGAATGCTTCGAACCCGCACTCATACGGCGAATTCTTTTGTTCGTCCGGGTTGCTCGGAGCCAATATCCTCCCTGCTGACATAGCGATGCCACCGACGGCGATGCCGACGATGATAAATAACAGGATCGGTAAATAATCGGTTAACAAAACAAACGCAGGTTCAGTTCATTGGCCGGTCCGGGTCTACCCCGGCGTAAAACCGTTATTCTAAATCATTTGACTGTAAAAAACCCGGTATCGGCGAGACAATTGCAGGCTATCGAGTACCACACACGATTACCCACCCAGCAACAGACCGGGCAAATAAACGACAATTCCCGGGAACAGCACCAACCCGGCGATGGTAAGGGCATCGGCAATAAAAAATGGCGCCACCCCTTTGAATACGTCCTGTACAGAAAGTTCGGGACGTACACCGGCGACCACAAAACAATTGAGTCCTATCGGCGGTGTAATCAGGCAAAGCTCGGCCATTTTCACGACAATTATACCGAACCAAATCCCGCACCCGGTGGCGGTAAGTCCAAAAGCGCTCTCCCCAGCCGTTACATCCCAACCGCCATTGAGGGCAATTACCGCAGGAAACACAACCGGGAGTGTCAGAATAAGCATACCGATTGCATCCATGAACATACCCAGCACGGCGTAAGCCAGCAGAATGAGAGCCAGGGTAAGAAAAGGACTCTGGTCAAGAGAGGTAATCCATGCTGAAAAAACCCCGGGCAGGTCGGCAAACCCCAGAAACCTGACAAACACCAAAACTCCCCAGATGATGGTAAAGATCATGACCGAGAGTTTCGCGGTTTCCATCAGTGCTCTCTTGAATTGGGGCCACTTCATGCCACCGTAAACGGCCATCACAAACACCACAAACGCACCGAGTGCGCCGCCTTCTGTCGGCGTTCCCCAGGCATCACCACCAAAAGGGTTATAAATGAATAATATGATAATCGCGATGACAAAAAAGATTGGAAACACCGGCGGTAGAGACTTGAATCTTTCAACCCACGAAAAGCCACCGACGGCAGGGCCGAAATCCTTGACCACAAACGCCATTGTGATGATCAACAAACCATAAACAAGCGCAGAAAACACGCCCGGCAGAAACCCTGCCAGCAACAACGCGCCGACATCCTGCTCAACGATTATGGCGTAGATAACAAGGATAGCTGACGGTGGAATCAACGATGCGAGAGTTCCCGCGGCGGCCACTACTCCGGCGGCAAAGCGTTTGTCATATCCGATGGCGGTCATTTCCGGCAGGGCGATTCGGGCAAAGACAGCGGAGGTTGCAACTGAAGCACCCGAAACAGCTGCAAATCCCGCAGTAGCGAATACGGTTGCCACCGCCAAACCTCCGGGCAACCAACCGATCCAGCGCTTGGCAGCCTCAAAAAGTGCTTTGGTCAGACCGGCATAATAAGCCAGATAACCAATCAATATGAAGGTCGGGATGAGAGACAGAGCCTGGGAAGAAATCTTGGAGTGAGGAACCTGTCCGGCTGTCTTCACGGCCACTGTAAGAGCCCAGACGAATTGTTCCGGCGCATAATCACGCTTGTCCCAGAAAATCCAGATCAGACCAACCATCCCGGCAATGGCAGCCGCGAATGCTACCCGTACACCGATAACCACCAGAACCAGCAGGAAACCAGTGACAACCAGGCCTATTTCAATGGGTTCCATTTATCCTGGTCAAATCCTGATACCGCTTTAGCTTCCTGCTCGGCAATTTTTGCGACATCCTCAATGAGCGGCACAGCCACGGGTTCTGAGGCGCCTGACAGAATAGCTCTGCCATAGCCCCAGACCTGTAATGCCATGCGCAGGGCAAGGACTGAAAATGCTACAGGAACCAACAGCTTGGCAGGCCAAAGAGGCAGGCGTATATCCAGGCTGGAGTCACGGCTCCACCAGGGCGCTGACCAGTCGAAGGAGCGCTCAAAATGGGACCAGGTTCCCCAGATCATCAACAACATCAAAATCAGGATTAACAATGTGCCGATGAACTCAGCCACCCACAGAGAACGTCTGTGTAGCAAACCGACCAGAATGTCCATCCGTATGTGACCGCCGAGTCTCTGACAGTACGAAACGCCAATAAACGCAATCAGCGGCATCGCCTGTTCAATCCAGTCGACATATCCCGGCAGAGGGTGGTTCAGGAAATTTCGCCCACCGACGCTAACGACGGCAAGCAACATCAACGAAAACACTGCAAAGCCGCCGACAAGAGCCAGCAGGGATTCGACCTGATACAGTCGACGGTCTATTCTGCTTAAGCGCGTACCGTCTGTGAGAACAGCAGAGTGACCGGCCAAATGATTTCTCCGGTATTGACTCCGCCGGCAGTACGCTACCGGCGGGAATTATTGGTATGCTCAGTTACCATCGATCATGCCGGTCACAAGATCATAGAGCTCCTGTGCAGGCAAGCCACGCGCAGTGTTCTCCTCGATCCAGGCCTTTGCAGCAGGGGCAGCCACTGCCTCCCGGAAGGCAGACAGTTCTTGCTCGGTATAGGTGATCTTCTCAATACCCTTTTCATCCAGAACCGGGCCCCACTGAGCCATCGTCTTGTTGTTGTAGTTAGAGAGATAGTGAGCCAGTGCCTCATCAACAGAACCGAGAAGTGCCTCACGTTGCGTATCATTCAGTGAGCCAAGGGCATCGGTATTCACAACGACCGGACAGTTGACAGTACCGGGATTGAGATTCGTGGTCCACCACTCGGCGCTTCCAACTGTCCCGAACGCCATGTGGGCGTGGGGTGCAAATGCAACGGCTGAAACCACACCGCTATCCAGCGCCTGCCGGACTTCAGTTGCTGACATGGAAGTGGGCACCGCACCAACTGCCTTCATGGCCTGGCCAATGCCGCCTGTAGCCCGCACCGCCAGTCCCTCAAATTCTGCAAGTGTCCTCGGGCCATCACCAACCCCTGCAATGTTATACTGAGGCAACGGAGAGGGCATCAACAGTGTAGCGTTCCAACGGGCAAGGTCTTCAATAGCGGCAGGGTGCTGGTAAACAGCCTGGGAGATTTCAACCTCCTGTTCCAATGAAGAAACCCCCAGAAACGGCAGTTCCAGCACGGTAATGGACGGGTTTTTATCATAATGGTAGCCCGCACAGAACTGCGCCATTTCAAATGCGCCGATCGAAATACCGTCCAGATTCTCACGGTTTTTGGACAATCCTCCATACGATAGATTCAGCGTGAATTCACCGCCTGTCTTTTCGCTGACGAGTTCAGCAAGTTTTTCAACATGTTCGGTAAAAGCGCGGCGTTTCCCCCACAGCGACACATTCCATTCGGTTGCCATGACTTCACTGACCATTACCAGTGACAGGGAACCAGCAATTACAAGTTTCAGAGACTTCGATTTCATTTATTTCTCCTGAATATCTATACCAACCTTGAGTCGGTTAAAAGTGAGTCGGTTAAAAAAGTCTCATGCTATATTTTATTGTGCTTTATGTCAATTTTCGGAAAGGTCATTTTTGGAAGGGTCGGAAGGGTCAGCCGGATTCCCGGCTGACCGGGTGGGTTGGGTTGTGGATGGACTGGCCGGGATTTTATCCAGTCCTGGATAACCGCGCTATTAAACCCGGCTTTCTTCCGGTTGGTCTTGCACTATTGGACGGCCTCGCAAGCCTTCCAGTAACCCGGCCAAGTGTCCCACCTGGTGGGCGATCTGGTTGATCTGTTGCGCCTGCTGGTTCATTTCCTGCCGTAGTCCGGTAATGTCCTGATTCATTTCTTGCCGTAGCCTGGCAATATCCCGGCTCTGGCGATTATTGGCTGGTATGATTACTCCGGCCAATGCCACGCCCACGCCGACAATGGTAACAATCAGTAAGATTAACGCGGTTGTAATGGTCATAAATCGTTGCCTGTCTGTTTTTTTCTGGTGTTCCTATTCTGGACGGGTTGCGCCATCAGGTCAACCCGGATTCCCACACCCGGATTCCCACCCGCGAGGGTCATATCCGCCCTTTACTGCCTGGACGCGCAACCCACTTCATCATAACAATGTGGCATTGATTGCCAGGTTCCACCATAAGGATGACGGTATCGCGATCCAACATAAGCTGTATTATCATCATCCTGTACCGTAACCGTACAAGATGCTATTGCATCATTAAAATCACTACTTCCTGGAGGAATTACCACAATATCCCCGGTCGTGTTGCCTTCCTTGCGATAATTTGCCCTTCCATAAACTAACACTTCTATTTTTTTCGTTTTCCCCGCCTGTATAGTGTGGCGTTGGATACTCGCACCCGCGCCAACTTGCCCCGCAATCATTAGTGGAATACTGGCACTCGCAACAATCCATTGTCCGCCTGTAGTGGCGTTAATCGTGATATAGGCCCGCGGTCTAGTCCGTATCCTTTCAGGCAGATCAAAATCCCTCCAATCATCATTGTTTGGGACATCCCGATACTCGCAATACTCCTTTCCTATCGGCAAACCATCTACCGGGCAATCAAAAGCCGCATGGGCGACTAATCCGCCCTCCTTGACGCTGGCCGGGCATTGCATTTGAACACTGTCAGCCTGTGCGGGGGGGGGGGTGACTAAAAGCAATGCGGTGAATACAATTAACAGTCTGGTCATGGCATCTCTCCGGTTGGATATTTGATTATCAATACAAGCCCTGCACACAGTATAAGGGCAATGACCACCCCGATCAACCAGAGAGCGCCGAAGTGTCAGCGCAATTCTGTAATGTCCCCTTTTAGCAATTCTAAAATGTCCCCTTTTTTATTAGGGGGGATTGATGGACAAAGGGGTCATCACATTGAGTATTGGGGAGTTGGATCGAGTTTCGGTCATTCAAGATGTCATTAGCAAACGACTTCGTCAGCATCAGGCAGCCCGGCGTTTGGGTTTGAGTGTTCGGCAGGTCAAGCGTCTGGTGCGCCGCTATCGGGAGTTTGGGGCAGAGGGGTTGGTGTCGGGTCATCGGGGAAAGACTCCGGGCAATGCCCGGTCTTTGTCTGTGCGCCAGGCGGTGTTGTCTTTGGTTCGGGAACGTTACCGGGACTTTGGTCCGACTTTGGCGAGTGAGAAGTTGTTGGAGCTTCATGGGGAATCCATTTCCCGTGAGACTCTGCGCCGATGGATGATCGCGGATGGGTTGTGGCAACCCAAGTCACGTCGCAAGGCTCGCATTCATCCACGTCGGGCGCGTCGCCCCTGTTTCGGGGAGTTGGTGCAGATTGATGGTTCTCCGCATGACTGGTTTGAAGGCAGGGCAGAGGCGTGCACGCTGATCGTATTCATTGATGACGCCACCAGCCGTCTGTTGGCCTTGCGTTTTGTACAGGCTGAAACCACTCAAGCCTACCTGGAGACCCTGGCACAGTATCTGCAACAACATGGGCGTCCGGTCGCGCTGTACAGTGACAAACACAGTATCTTCCGGGTCAATCATCCCCAGCGCGAAGGAGAACGGACTCAATTCTCCCGTGCCTTAAGAACCCTGGACATCCAGGCCATACACGCCCATACCCCGCAAGCGAAAGGACGCGTGGAGCGAGCCAACCAGACGCTACAGGACCGACTGGTGAAAGAACTGCGACTTCGCAATATCTCGAACCAGGAAACCGCTAATGCCTTCCTGCCCGCCTTTATCGAAACGTACAACCAGCGCTTTGCCATCGCCCCCCACAGCACCCACGATACCCACCGACCCGTCCTGCACACCCCATCCGAACTCGCCCTGATCCTGTGCCCACAACATACCCGCACCTTGTCAAAGAACCTGACCTGCCAGTTCCAAAACCGCGAGTATCAGATACAGACCCAAGCCCCCGGCTATGCCTTGCGAAAGGCCACTATCACCGTGTGTGCGGCTTTCGATGGAACCATTACCCTACTGTACAAAGGACGCGCCCTACCGTACCGAATCCTCAAACAAGGAGAACCTCCCATCCCACTGGCCGATGAGAAAAGCGTCCAGTCAGTCGTCAACCAGGCCAAAGCCAGACAAGCTAGCCGACCCCGCCATAAACCTGCACCGGATCACCCCTGGCGTCGGTATCCGGTAACCGCCGGAGCGCATTCCAGATGAATCCAGGCGAAGAACAGAACTCGCCCGGTAGGTTGGACTCCATTCGCTACGCTCATTTCGTCCAACCTACCGGACATTCCTTTGAGTAAAAGGGGACATCTTAACTGTGCAGAAAAGGGGACATTTTAGAATTGCGTTGACACCAGAGAGCACCGAGGTGTCGGAAGAGTCAAAAGCCAGGGCTATCGCCACGCCCACGCCGGGACCCCAGCCAGTCGAGCAAAGCCCCGTAAGCAGGCAGGAACAATACGACCGACACGACAATCTTGAAACACAAGTCTATGGTAGCAATCCCGAACCAGTTGTCAGCCATGAATTCATCGGCGGAGCGGTGGAACGCGACTGCGAAAAAAGTATACGTATCAATGGTATTGGCGAACAGTGTGGAAACCAGAGGTGCTGGCCACCATGCCCTCGTTCTTTCCCGTATTTTCTGGAATACCGTAATATCCAGCAATTGTCCGACCAGGTAGGCGGTGCCGCTGGCTATTCCAATCCGCCAGTCCGCCATCAGGGAACTGATCAGAATGGCCGGGACATAAGCCAATCCAACCACAATCCGGGCATTGTACTGATTGGATAATCGGACAGTCAGGTCGGTAGCCAGTATGACGACCGGAAAAACAAACATGGCCCAGGTGAAGGTATACCCCATGAACGTGCCGGTGAACTGCACCAGATAATTCGACAACGCGATAATCACGACATGAAAGAGGACCAGCTTGATGACCAGGGGCTGGTTAATGCCTGCCTGCCCGGCGAATAGCGATCGGCGCCTGTTTATTTCAACCATTCTGGAATTGCTCTCTTGTTATGGTATTGGACGATACCGTCTGCATATTTTTGTTTGTAATAGGCGCGATAGGCTTCGACTGTATTTTCCCGCCTGAACTCATCTGGCATACATTGTGGGGGCTCAGAGAAACACCTTTTGGTTATTGAGGAAGGCACCAATACCAGACTCTTTATCAAGCCCGATGTTTTATGTGTTTTCCCATATCTGTACTTATATTCTTCGAGCAAACAACAAAATAATCCATATAGATATTGGTAATGGTAAAAATCCTGCCTTACCCATACAGAACATGGATGATTTTCATGAGTTTTCTTGTATAGCCTTATATTTGTGTCTGGATTACCCAGCATCCAATGTGCCGTAGATAACATTTGGGCGGACTCAATTATCATCTTCAACACATGTTTATCACCATGAAACGCCGCACATTCCTGTATATTCTCACTGAGATAAAATATGTTCATTATCAGATTACGTATGAATTTCTACAATCATTCGTCGTAGACCCCCACTTTCGCGGGAATCGGCGTAATGAATGACAAGCGCAACCAGAGAGTCCTGACAAGAATGGTAGAATCCGGCACTACTTGAATTATCGCACGATAATCAATCCAGAGAGCACCTGAACTCTCCCCATTTTTTCATGAGAGTATTGGGTTTAGCCGTCCATTATTGATGAACAGGTCGGTCTGTCTGGGTGGGGGACGTCTGGGTTTTCTCCACCAGTCATAGAACAGGGTTTTGGCATCGGCAAATAACGCCTGCCAACCGGATAACAGCGTGTAGAACGGGAAAATCAGGGGTTGGTGACTCTTTTGCCGCTTGGCTTTGTCTATCAACCGATTCCCCTGATTCTGGTGACAGGCCAGCAATCCCCAGGCCAAGGTCGCCAATGCAACCAGATTCTGCAAGGTGGATAATTTCCTCGCCTGTACCCGCTCCAATCCAAATCCCTGCTTACTGAACCGATACCCTTCCTCACAAGCCCAACGATGAATGTACGATTGAATCAGACGCTCCCCTTGCAACCGACCCCGTATCCGCTCAGTACTGACCAATACCATCGGTTGTCGCTTGCCATGACGCACCACAATCATCGACAACGGCGTATCAGGATGTTCTTTCAAGAATACAGTCGTAATACCAAAACGAACCGACTCCCGTGCCTGTTTCCTCAGCTTGCCCCGGTGCTTCAAGGGCAACTGACACGCAATCTGTTGGGCCGTCTCCTTCGAACCCCTCCACAACCAGTGACGAAGATTGGCTGACCGTACCAATATCCTCCAATCTCCCCGCAACCAGAAATCCCACAATACACCCCGATCTCCACCCCGGTCTATCACCCATAACGGACGACTCTCCAAACTCCCCTGCACCCGATCCATGACATTCACAATATCCCGATTCTCGCTCTTGTATGAACCCCGATTCGACGACAGCAAGCGAGTCAACAACGGAAATGTCCGGCCACTATCCAAACAGCGTGCAACGACACTCAATAACGGATAACCATTCACAATATCTCCTTGGTCTCCATCCCGTACCCGGCATAACCCTTCGCTGGCGCGACTGCCCTCCCGGTTCAAATCTCCCGCATCAATCGCTATCACCATATCGTCCGTTACCCGACCCGACATCTGCTCCAGTAAACAATCTTCCGCAGCCCATGCAATCTCACCATGTTTCCCCAACATCCGCGATAACCGCTTCATCGTGTGATGCAGACGAGTCGGCTCTTTCAAACTCCGCCCAATCATCGATAACTGCAAACTCCCACTGCTTAATATACCCACCATAACCTCCGCCATCAGCTTGGCTACCGGCTGACTGATTACTTCACTCGATTGATTCACACAATCGGTAATTCGGACTTTCCATTTATTACGTTCCCGGCTATCATTCGTCATCAGAGTTCTCTTTTGGTTTCAGTAGTTTACGATAAAACCATTGTACCAAAAGCAGAACTCTGATCCCACACAATAGCCAACCTTTCTACAACCTTTTCAAACGCTTATATAGTACATAACTGAAAAATGGGGAGACTTTAGAGAGAGCACCGAAGACACAACGAATCATAGACGAGGACACTGTCAACGGGCAGTATTTCACGCCATAGTCGAATGTGTACGGCCTGAACCGGGCAAGCTGATCGCCGACCCGGCCTGCGGCACAGGCGGTTTCTTTCTGGCCGCCTACGACTATATGACCGACCCGGACAATTTCAGTCTCAATAAAGAGCAGAAAGCGTTTTTGAAATGGTTGATGGACGGAGTACATTTGCCCGTTATCTACCGTTCTGGGCCTGAATTTATTTAAGAGATACCCTTGGGTGATTTAAGAAAAGTTAGAAATTATCAACAAAAATAACAGGTTATTTATTTAAGCGTTTGCCTGATTTAGCCCCAGAGGCCGAACAACGCCGAATCGTCGCCAAAATTGAGGCGTTGTTTTCTGAAATCGACAAAGGCGTTGAAAACCTGGGGAAAGCCATGGGAATCAGTGGGAGACCTCATAAAATAGTCGCGCTCCGTCAATAAATCCTGAAACAAGCCTTTTCCGGGCAACTGGTCGCACAAGACCCGAACGACGAACCTGCATCTGTATTGCTCGAACGGATTAAAGCGAAGTGATCGACTGTGTCCATGTATAATGGCACTCTTATGGCTAAACAACAGATGACAAATCAACAAGCGCCAAAACCATCAAGGCCGATAGTGAAAAAGTGGGGACAACGTGACGGTGTATCACCTAAACCTCCGACTGCGAGGAAACCGCCCCCGCCACCACCGCCCCCCGCTAAGAGATAGTTCAGGTATCGTAGGCCTGCCCCTGCTTGATCGGAGAGCACTTGCTCGCGAACAGACGAAATACGACGCATCATCAAGAAGGCACCAAAACTATCTGTTCAGATTACGCTACATCAAACCCTTCCCTTCCGCCCTGGCATTCTGGACATCGGCGTTGGTGGGCATCACATCCATTTGTACCGTACCTGTGGCCACAATGACGGCACTCCATCGCCCATATTTTCTGTCCAGGAAAGTTCGGTGACGGCACTATAGTTTTTTCTACTCCATCCGGATGGAAGATTTTCACAAGGGGCAGGCCGTGAGTCGACGCTATCGCAATCGTCGGATTGGTGACTTTCTCAAGGAACTGGACCTGGCTGAAGGACGATCAACGGGTGTACCGAAGATTCTTCGAGCCATGCGGAAGAACGGTTCCCCGGATCCGATATTTGAAAGTGATGAAGACCGCACCTCGTTTCTGGTTCGGCTTCCGGTCCATGACAGAGTACTCTTGGAGCCATCCGAACAAGTCACCCCACAAGGTACCGAACAAGGTACCGAACAAGGTACCGAACAAGTCGCGCAACTCGTGACGGCTCTTACCGGAGAATTGAGCCGCGCCGAATTACAGGCTGCCTTAAATCTGGAGCACCGACCCCATTTCATCGCCACCTATCTACGGCCCGCTCTTGAGGCCGGGCTGATCGAGATGACGATTCCCGACAAGCCAACCAGTCAGAACCAGCGTTATCGGCGCACGGCGGCCGGGCATGCCCTGGCGCAACGCATCATGGACGAGGACACCATTGAGAAGATCACGAGCGAGCGTAGTGCTGTATAAGTTCAGAAACCTTTACACCCTCGATATAACTCACGGCGGGCGACCACAGAGGGTCGCCCCTACGCATCATAAATTGCAACCATCATACCATCGTGGATTCTCGCTTTCGCGGGTTGGCCGTCGTTTCGCACCCGAATAGTCTATCCCAGTAACAACTCAAGCACCGGTTTTGCATCTTTCACAAAGAGGTGAACATATATACAGTTGACATATACCGAGCGAAGCATTAAAGTATATGCAAAATACATATACAAGGTGACTCGAATGCACAAGGCCAGCGTATTCAAGAACAATACCAGTCAAGCGATCCGGCTCCCGAAGTCCCTGGCTTTCCCGGAGGGCACGAAAACCGTTGACGTAATCGCTGTGGGGCGGGGGCGGTTGATCGTGCCGTCAAAAGACAGCTGGGATCATTGGTTTGAACAGCTTGAAGCGGTCCCTGATTTTATGGCAGATCGTGATCAGCCAGCAGAGCAGGAGCGTGATTTGTTTGAATGATCAAATACATGCTGGATACTGATACGGTAAGCTACACGATCAGAAACAAGCCGGTAGAAATACGGCAAGCATTCGCGGCGCATCACGGGCAAATGTGTATTTCATCTGTGACTTTGATGGAATTGGTCTTTGGCGCTGAAAGACACTCGGATACCCGGACATTGATGTCGGTTATTGAAAGTATGGTCGCTCGGCTGGAGGTTTGGCATTTCGATGAAGTTGCCGCCATTCATACCGGTGAGATTCGGGCAGAACTCGCTATACAGGGTAAACCGATTGGCCCGTATGATGCCATGATTGCAGGTCACGCCAGAGCAAACGGATTGATTGTCATAACCAATAACACGAAAGAATACTCCAGAGTATCCGGGTTGCGCGTTGACAACTGGGTAGCTCGCTAGTCAATCTATCTCTATCTGGTTTGGAACCAGCGTTATCGGCGCAACGCATCATGGACGAGGACCCCCGCTTTCGCGGGAATCGGCGTAATGAATGACAAGCGCAACTACAGAGTCCTGACAAGAATGGTAGAATCCGGCACTACTTGAATTATCGCATGATAATCAATCCAGAGAGCACCGAAGACACAACGAATCATCGACGAGGACATTGTCAACGGGCAGTATTTCACGCCATAGTCGAATGTGTACGGCCTGAGCCGGGCAAGCTGATCGCACAAGACCCGAACGACGATCCTGCACTGCCTAACGGTGGGCATTGATGCGAATCGGGGCGGATGACTTGGATACCAGGAAAATGACAAAATGAAAGCAATTTTACTGAAGGACTTCGGTGGTCCGGAAATGATGGAGTGGGGCGATGCCGATATGCCAACTCCGGGAGAGAACCAGATTCTGATCCGGGTCGCGGCTACATCGGTTAATCGGCCAGATGTCATTCAGCGTCAGGGTCATTACCCGCCACCTAAGGGCGATTCATCAATCCTCGGCCTCGAAGTCGCCGGAACCGTGGAGGCAACCGGCGCGGGCGTCACCCGGTGGAAAGCCGGTGACCGGGTGATGGCGTTGATCGGCGGTGGTGGCTACGCGGAGTTTGCCACGGCTTATGCCGACCATGCCATGGCGATGCCTGAAAACATGGATTTTACCCAGGCGGCCTGTGTTTGTGAGATCGGGTTGACCGCTTATCTCAACCTTTTCATGATCGGCGGTCTTGGCAATAATCAGTCAGTGCTGCTGCATGGTGGCGGTGGCGGAGTGAATACCGCTGCTATTCAACTTTGCCGTGCATTGGTTCCAGATACGGATATTATCGTGACTGCCTCCACTGGCAAGGTGGAAAGGGTGAGTAAGCTCGGTGCTCACTGTGTGATTGACTACCAGAGAGAATCGTTCGCTGACAAGGTTCGCGAGCGCACCGGGAAGCGGGGAGTGAATGTCATTCTGGATCATATTGGGGGGCCCTATCTGGCAGCCAACATGAAATCCTTGAGCGTCGGCGGGACGCTGATGCTGATCGGCGTGCTCGGCGGTGTACAGGCTGAGGTCAATCTGGCTCTGATGATGGTCAAGCGGCAAAGAATCATCGGCTCTGTGCTGCGTTCCCGGCCAATAGCTGAAAAAGCCGCGATCATTGCCGAGTTCGAGAACACGGTGCTGCCGATGATGGCCGATGGCAAAATCATGCCGCTTGTGTCCGATGTCTACCCGTTGCGGGAGGCCGCCGAGGCGCATCGAGTCATGGAGGCCAGCCGTCATTTTGGAAAAATTGTCCTTTTAGTTTAGTATTGCCGGATAGCCGGACCTGATTCGGCGCCATGTTTATATGTACCGGGAATTGAATTGAACCTTTACGAATACCAGGGCAAACGCCTTCTGGAAGGAGCCGGAATCCTGATTCCTCCCGGCGAAATTGCGGCTACTCCCGAACAGGCAGTAGAGGTCGCGACTCGCCTCGGCGGTGGCCGCTGGATGATCAAGGCGCAGGTTCTCTCCAGTGGTCGCGCTCGCGGTTCTTTTGTCGATATGAGTCGCTTTCGGGGGTTGGAGCCGGTCGGTGGCGTCCATCAGGTCAACAACCATCTGGATGTTCATCCGTACACCGATGCGATGCTGGGAAATACATTAAAGGCCGCGCAAACCAGTGGTGCAGGTGCAGTGGTTGAGCGGGTTTATCTGGAAAAGGTGCTGGAGTTCGAGCGTGAACTTTCAATGGCGATGCTGGTGGACGCGAAATTGGGGAAAGCGGTCTTGCTGTATTCTAACCATGGCGGCTCCGACATTGAATCGGTTGCGGCACAGGAGCCGGGCTCAATCTACAAGCTGGTCATAGAAGAAGATAGCGGTGCTACGCCGGAGCAGCTTGAAACGCTGGTCGCAAACCTCAATCTAACCGATAAGTTGGCCGATCAGGCCAGACAGATCGTGCATAAAATCCATGACCTGTTTGTCAGCCGGGATGCGAGTTTAATCGAAATCAATCCTCTGGCCGTCACCGGCGGAGAACTGGTGGCACTGGATGCGAAGATTGCTCTGGATGACAACGCGATGTTCCGGCAGCAGCAAAATCGGTATCTGGCACAGGATGCCTGGCGGCCGGATGATCGTTTGCAGGCCAGCAAGCATGGGTTCAATTATTTCAGAATGGAGGGCAATATCGGTTGTCTGGCAGTCGGGGCAGGGTTGTCGATGGCGACCATTGACGCTATCAAATATCTGGGTGGTGAGCCAGCGAATTTTCTGGATTTGCCGCCGGACTCAAAGATTGCACGTAGTCACAGTGCCATCGAGCAGGTTTTGAACACTCCATCTGTGGACTGTCTGCTGATCCATGTGTTTGGTGGCGGTATCATGCGCTGTGATACGATTGCCGATGCGCTTTTACTGATTAATCAGTCAGCACCGATTACAATGCCGGTGGTTGTCCGCTTCTCGGGCACCAATGCGGATTTGGCTAAACGCCGGTTAAAGGAATCCATGCCGCAGATTTTCATTGCCGAAAGCATGGCTCAGGCTGCACAAAAATCGGTTGAAATTGCTGCGGCCACAGGCTCAGTCAGCAAGCGGTTGCCGCAGGACGATGATTCTCTGGTCGGGCGAGTCAAAAAGCTGCTGGCTGGCGGGAACCAGGGATAACCCATGTCTATTCTGGTCGACTCCTCCACTCGTGTCATCTGTCAGGGCATAACCGGCAGTCAGGCTACTTTTTATGTTGAGCGCGCCATTTCATCCGGTACGAAAATGGTGGGCGGAGTCAGGCCGTGCAAGGGCGGAGGCCGTCATCTGGGGCTGCCGGTTTTCGATAGCGTGGCACAGGCGAAGGCCGAAACACAAGCCGATACGACCGTTATTTTCGTGCCGAAGGAGTCAGCGGCGGCGGCCATGATTGAGGCGATCGAAGCCGAAATGAGGTTGATTGTCTGTATCACTGAGCATATTCCGGTACTGGATATGGTTCATGTGGTACGGATACTGGAGCAAAGTAATTCCACATTGATCGGTCCGAACAGTCCTGGAATCATCACTCCGACAGGTTGTCGAATCGGTATCATGCCGGCAGAGATTTTCAAGCCGGGGCGAGTCGGCGTGGTTTCCCGTTCCAGTACGCTGACCTACGAAGCGGTCTCACAAACCACTACGACCGGGCTGGGGCAGTCAACCTGTATCGGCATTGGCGGTGACCCGGTTCACGGGATCAATTTTGTCGATTGTCTGAAGCTGTTCAATGACGACCCACAAACCGATGGAATTGTCCTGATTGGCGAGATCGGCGGCACTGAAGAAGAGCAGGCCGCGCAGTATCTGTTGGAGCAACCCTGTTCCAAGCCGGTGGTCGCGTATATCGCCGGACAACATGCTCCCAGCGAGCGTCGTATGGGTCATGCCAGTGCCATCATCGAACATAATGCAGGCTCGGCCACAGGGAAAATGACATTGCTCGCGCAGGCTGGAGTGACCGTTGTTGAGTCTCCGGTCCATATTGGCACCACCATTTTCGATCGGCTGATGTCTTGAGCCTGGACGATTTTCTAACCGGGTTTGTATTTATTGGCTCTGATAGAGTATAGTATGTGTGGGTCACCTGTGAGTGACACCGCCTGACCGTTCGGCTGGTTTTGTATGCGGGCTTTACAACGGCAATCAGGTTGGTTATTCCTGGAGTTGGTATCTGGTATACCACATATCAATTAAAATTACTC
This sequence comes from Arenicellales bacterium, assembly GCA_965116335.1. Classification (GTDB taxonomy): domain Bacteria; phylum Pseudomonadota; class Gammaproteobacteria; order Arenicellales; family Poriferihabitantaceae. The sequence goes on along the minus strand of OZ220677.1, from coordinate 1,796,151 downwards.
CGGCGGGCTGTTATCCATTGCTGGATTTGCGGCCGGGTTCCGGATCACGTTTTTGGAGATTATTAATGTTTAAACAAGCAAAAGCCTTGACTCTTGCAGCCGTCCTGGTAGTGGTTGGTGCCGGAACTGGCTATTCCCAGTCTGCATCGGCCTGGGAACCGAAGAAACCTGTTGAGCTAATTATCATGGCGGGTGCAGGCGGGGGCGCTGATCAGATTGCACGACTGTTGCAGGGGTTGATTGAGTCGAAAGACCTTTCACCTCGCCCTTTTATTCCGATAAACAAGCCGGGCGGTTCCGGTGGTGAAGCTCTGCGCTATCTGCAGGATAAGGCTGGCGATGATCATACTGTACTGGTCACGCTCAACAGTTTTTATACGACACCGATCATCCAGTCGGAGCTTGGCGTGGATGTCAGTAACTTTACCCCAATCGGGCGCATGGCGGTGGATAACTTCCTGCTGTGGGTGCATTCCGATATGTCTGATATAACCGATCTGGACAGTTATGTTGCAGCAGTAAAATCGGCTGGCAACACCTGGAAAGTCGGTGGCACGGGCACCGGTCAGGAGGATTCCATTCTGACCGCGATGATGGAACAGACATTCGGTTACGAAGTGACTTATATTCCTTTCCCGGGTGGCGGAACAGTCGCCAAAAACCTGGTCGGCAAGCACATTGACTCAACCGTCAACAACCCTGCCGAGCAAAACGAGTTCTACCGTGCGGGCAATACCAAACCGCTGGTTCAGTTCACGGCGGAACGGCTTCCGGCATACCCCGATATTCCCACCGCCAAAGAGTTGGGCGTAGATATGCAGTACTATATGCAACGCTCGATCAATGGTCCTCCGGGAATGTCAGCCGAAGCGCAGTCTTTCTATATTGATCTGTTCAAGCAACTGTTCGACTCTGAAGAATGGCAGAAATTCTGTACAGAGGATGGGTTGGCCTGCGATACCTGGTTGGCGGGCAGTGACCTGGGTGCCTACCATAAAGATCAGATTGCGCTCCATAAAAACCTGATTCAGGCGGTCGGCGCATCTGCAATTACCGGCGAGTAATTCGTTGTCGCCCAGTGTGTCGCCCGGATTTTTCGGGCCTGACACATTCCGGGCGCTGTTCGGGATAGTCTGGCGAGGCATTGTCTGCCTCGTCAGATAGTCCCGGCAGGTGAGTCCTGACCAGACAAGACCATAAATTGATATGACAGTACGCACCGCTGAGTTGGTGATGGCACTTATTTGTGCGCTGTGTTCCATCGCTCTGATGCACAAAAGCGCTGAGCTGAACATTGGCTGGATTGAGGATCGCGGTCCCGGCTCCGGGGCCTGGCCTTTCTGGTTGTCTGCCGGGATGCTGCTGGCTTCCCTGGCCACGGTTTGGTGCTGGTTTCGCCGGATTACGCCAGAATCGCGCTCGCTGGAACCCTATATCAGCCGGGATGCTTTACTGATTGTCGGGATTTCCGCAGGTGCTATCCTGTTTCTGCTGGTAGGGACGCATCTGGTCGGGATTTATGTGTCATTACTGTTGTTCCTGCTGTTTTATCTGCGTTTCGTAGGCCATCATACCTGGTTGCTGACCATTGTGGTGATGATTGCGGTTCCGGTATTTATATTTTGCCTGTTTGAATGGGCACTGAAGATACCCTTGCCCAAGGCAGGAACCGAGCCATTGTTTTACCCGATTTACGATTTGATGTATTCCTGATGCACACCGAAGTGGATACCAATGATGACGCAAAGACGAAATAATGCTTGATTCGGTCGTACCCCTGTTGATGGCCGGGTTGCTTGAGGCACTGCAACCGACCAACTTCCTGATGATTCTGATTGGCTGCACGATCGGGTTGCTGGTAGGGGCCATGCCCGGCCTGGGGTCGGTAAACGGGGTTGCGATATTGTTGCCCGTTACTTTTCTGGTGCCGCCAACCGCAGCGATCATATTCCTCGCCGCGATTTATTATGGCGCCATGTACGGCGGCGCTATCAGTTCTATTACATTGGGCATTCCCGGTGCTTCGACTGCGGTAGCTACCGTTTTCGATGGCCGTCCGCTGGCACAGTCCGGCCAATCGGACAAGGCGTTGACCGCCGCCGCGGTTGCCTCGTTCATTGGCGGCACAGTATCGGTTGTGCTGTTCACATTGTTTGCCCCGCCGCTGGCGGTTTTCGCGCTTAAGTTCGGGCCAACGGAAGAGTTCGCCCTGATGGTTCTGGCTTTCGCGACCTTTATCGGACTCGGCGGAGACGATATACCCAAGACCATTTTCTCCATTTTGATCGGGCTGGTACTGGCTGCGGTAGGTCTTGACATTATTTCCGGCCAGCCCCGGCTGATTTTTGGCAATGTTTCCGGGTTTCTGCACGGCATCAACTTTCTGGTTCTGGCGATCGGGATTTATGGCATTGGTGAGATGCTGTGGACGCTCGAATCCACCCGCGGCAAGGTTGTCGTGCACAATGTGAAAATGTCAATCAAGTCGACGCTGTTGAATTTACGGGATATCCGCAAATATATCGGCACGACCTCATTGGGATCATTTTTGGGCTTTTTCGTCGGCACGTTGCCTGCCGCCGGTGCAACTCCCGCTTCACTGATGTCTTATGGTCTGGCGAAAACCTTCTCAAAGGAACCGGATTCTTTCGGTAAGGGCAATATCTCCGGGGTTGCCGCCCCGGAAGCGGCCAATAATGCAGCCTCAACCGGTTCCATGCTGCCGATGATTACACTGGGGATTCCGGGTTCTCCGACCACTGCCATTCTGCTCGGCGGGATGATTATATGGGGTCTGCGTCCGGGGCCGCTGTTGTTTTCCGAGAATCCTGATTTCGTCTGGGGACTGATCGGGTCGCTGTATGTCGCCAACATGGTTACGCTATTGATCAATCTGGCGTTTATCCCGATATTTGTCCGCGTCCTGACCGTACCCTTCACGATACTGGCACCGATTATCTATATTCTGTGTGTAGTAGGTGGCTATGCGCCGACCCAGACTATGCACGATGTATGGTTGATGTTCCTGTTCGGCATTGTCGGGTATTTATTGAGAAAACTGAATTATCCGGTAGCGCCAGCCGTATTGGCCATCGTTCTGGGGCCGCTTGCTGAGCGCTCTCTCAGACAGACTTTGATCGGTTCTCATGGTGACCCGTCCGTCTTTTTCGAGCGTCCCATTTCCGCAGTTTGTATCGCCATAGCCATTGCGCTGATTCTTTACCCTGTTATCCGTAATCGAATGCGTGGCAAGAACAAGACTGCACACGACTCCATCTGACATCAAACCCCGGCAAAATAATTGTGAGTAAATAAGCATGAATAAAGAACTGGATCAAAAAATACAATCCGATACCGCAACCGATACCCTGGCCAGAAAAAGCAGGGACCAAAACGTTATATCCGGTGGGCATCTGGTTGCCAGAGCGTTGCGTAATGAAGGGGTGGATACGATTTTTACACTGTGTGGCGGCCACATCATCGACATCTATGATGGCTGTATAGATGAGGGTATCCGTATAGTCGATGTGCGCCATGAGCAGACCGCGGCCCATGCGGCGGATGGTTACGCCCGACAGACCGGAAAACTCGGTTGTGTCGTGACCACTGCCGGCCCCGGCTGCACCAATGCGGTGACCGGTGTCGCGACTGCGTTTCGTTCAGAGAGTCCGGTGCTCCATATCGGTGGCCAGAGTTCACTGACTCAGCACAAAATGGGATCGTTGCAGGACTTGCCTCATGTTGACATGATGAACCCGATCACCAAATTCGCGTCCGGTGTGTTTTCAACAGAAAGGGTGGCCGACATGGTTTCGATGGCTGCCCGGGAATGTTTTAACGGCGCTTATGGCCCGTCCTATCTGGAAATACCGAGGGATATTCTGGATCGGGAAATTCCGCTGGAAAGCGCTGTAATCCCTGAACCCGGCAGTTATCGTGCATCGGTACGTTCAATCGGCGACTCCGCCGACATCGAGAGGCTGGCGGACATTCTGGTCAAGGCACAAAGGCCTGCCGTTCTTTTCGGCCAGCAGGTCTGGAGCAGTGGTGGCTATCAGGACGCAATCCATTTCGTTCGTTCGCTGGATATTCCGGCCTATATGAATGGCGCCAGCCGGGGGATGTTGCCGAATGATGATCCGCATCATTTCGACCGTACCCGCCGGGACGCTTTCTCAAACGCCGATGTGATCCTGATTGTCGGTACGCCTTTTGATTTCAGAATGGGATACGGCAAGCGGATTTCCAGCAAGGCGACATTGATCCAGATTGATCAAAGCTATGCGACCGTAGGCAAAAACCGGGATATAAGCCTGGGATTGGCAGGTGACCCAGGGGCGATACTGGCGGCAACAGAGCAGGCGGCCTCGGCCCGGCTCGACAACGGCGCACGTCAGGCCAGGCAGAAATGGATGGCTGAGTTGCGTGCCATCGAAGCCACCAAGCTGGAAAAACTGATGCCGATGTTTACCACCGATCAAAATCCGATTCATCCTTATCGGCTGGCCTGGGAAATCAATGAGTTTCTCGGTGAAGATACAATTTATATTGGCGATGGCGGCGATATCGTGACCATTTCGGCGCAGGCTGTGCGCCCGAGAAATCCGGGTCAATGGATGGATCCGGGGGCATTGGGTTCGCTCGGTGTCGGCACCGGCTTTTCGATGGCAGCCAAGCTGGCCAATCCGGGTAAAGAGGTGATGTGTCTGTACGGCGATGGTTCATTTGGCATGACCGCTTTTGATATGGAAACTGCCCAGCGGTTCGGAGCGCCCTATCTCGCTGTGGTCGGTAACAATTCGGCGATGAACCAGATCCGCTACGGGCAAATCACGAAATATGGCATGGAACGGGGCAATGTCGGCAACAAGCTGGGCGATATTCCTTTCGGCAAGTTCGGCGAGATGATCGGCGGTTATGGTGAAGAAGTGTATGAAGCCCGTGAAATCCAGCCAGCACTACAGCGGGCACGTGAAGCCATTGCAAAAACCGGAAACTGTGCGGTTGTCAATGTCTGGGTGGATCCGGATGAATACGCGCCGGGAACCAAAGCCCAGACAATGTATAAATAAGCAGCAACGTTAACCACCAATTTCAGATGAAACAATAATATGAAAGCTCTTGAAGGAATCCGGATCCTTGACTTTACCCATGTGCAGTCGGGCCCAACCTGTACCCAGTTGCTGGCATGGCTCGGTGCCGATGTGATCAAGGTGGAACGCCCCGGCGTCGGGGATGCAACACGCAAGCAGCTGGTTGATGTTGAAGGTGCTGATTCACTGTATTTCACGATGTTGAATCACAACAAGCGCTCACTGACTCTGAACTCCAAAAACGAAACCGGCAAACAGGTGCTTGAACGGTTGATCCGGGAATGCGATATGATGGTCGAGAATTTCGCCCCCGGAGCGCTGGATCGGATGGGTTTCTCATGGGAAAGAATCCAGCAGTTGAATCCGCGCATGATCATGGGTTCGGTCAAGGGTTTCGGTCCGGGGCCATATCAGGATTGCAAGGTCTATGAAAATGTGGCGCAGTGTGCAGGTGGCTCCGCTTCGGCCACCGGCTTTCTCGATGGCCCGCCATTGGTGACCGCGGCGCAAATCGGTGATTCAGGCACTGGACTGCACCTGGCTCTGGGATTGGTGGCCGCGCTTTACCAGCGCGAAAAGACAGGGCGCGGTCAAAAGGTACTGGCACCGATGCAGGATGGCGTGCTGAACCTTTGCCGGGTAAAGCTGCGCGATCAACAACGTCTGCAACGTGGCCCCCTTACCGAGTATTCACAATACGGTGAAGGCATTGAGTTTGGCGACGCTACGCCACGCGCCGGCAATGATTCCGGTGGCGGCCAGCCCGGGCGAATATTGAAATGCAAGGGCTGGGAGAAGGACCCCAATGCCTATACTTACTTCATTACCCAGGCCGCAGTATGGGGCAATGTATGTGATGTGATCGGCAAGGAAGAATGGAAGACAGCCCCTGACTATGCCACTCCGAAAGCGCGTTTGTCGCGGCTGAATGAGGTATTTGAAACGATTGAGCAATGGACCATGACCAAAACCAAGTTCGAGGTTATGGAAATCTGCAATCCCCTGAACATCCCGGTCGGCCCGATACTTTCGATGAAAGAGTTGTCGGAAGAACCTTCTCTGAGAAAGACCGGGACTATTGTCGAAGTGGATCACCCGGAGCGGGGGAAATATCTCACGGTTGGCTGTCCGATCAAGCTGTCGGACTCTCCGGTTGAGGTCGAACGTTCCCCGTTACTGGGTGAACATACCGATGAAATCCTGGCGGAGGTGCTCGGTTATAGCGCAGAGGAAGTGGCGGACATCAAGCAATCGGGTGCGGTATAGTTGCCACAGCCCCAATCCAGGAGACAGGAAATGAGAATCGTAGTACACGGGCAGCAGGCGTTCGGCGAGACGGTATTGAAAAAGCTGCTTGAGCGCGGTGAAAATGTTGTAGCAGTGTGCACCGCCCCCGACAAGGAGGGTCGCCCGATTGATCCCGTGAAAGCGTTGGCACTGGAAAATGATATTCCGGTACACCAGCCCGCTTCCTGGAAAACGGACGAATCGCTGACCCTGATGAAATCGTTTGAAGCCGATGTCTGCATGATGGCTTATGTTCTGTTATTTGTGCCGGAAGCGGTTTTGAATGTCCCGAGATATGGAACCTTTCAGTATCACCCGTCACTGCTACCCATGCACCGCGGTCCGTCTTCGATCAACTGGCCGATTGCGACCGGCGCCACCCGCACCGGCCTGAGTATTTTCTGGCCGAATGACGGTCTCGACGAAGGCCCGATCCTGTTGCAGAAAGAATGTCAAATAGGCCCCGATGAAACACTGGGTGATGTCTATTTCAAAAAGCTGTTCCCGATGGGAGTGGATGCGATGATTGAGTCGCTGGACCTGGTAAAGGCGGGAACCGCGCCGAAAATCACCCAGGATTTGTCGAAAGGAACGTATGAATCCTGGTTCGGCAAGGAGCAATCCAGGGTCTACTGGCAACAGTCGGCCCAACAATGTTACAACATCATCCGCGCCTCTAATCCACAGCCCGGCGCATGGACTACACACAATGACAATACACTGAGAATCTATGATGCTGGAGTTTCGGCTGAAACAGGGCGGTCGGGCACGGTACTTTCCATATCCGGTGAAGGCATCCTGATTGCTGCCGGTGACGGTTCTGTGCTGGTCAAACGGGTACGGGCAGATGCTGGCAAGGTCGCTGCATCAGAGTATGCGGCATCCACTGCACTGGTCGCAGGCGATCAACTCGGCTAGAATCGACGGTTTTCGATTCGGGGAATCCAATACTAAAATGAAAGTATGTGTTGTTGGGGCCGGTGCCATCGGCGGCTTGTTGGGAGTCCGTCTGGCTCATACCGGACAGCAAGTGTCGGTAGTTGCCCGCGGCCCGCATTTGAATGCCATCCGCGCCAACGGTCTGAAATTGATACAGGATGGTGAAGAACGGGTTGCCCGGGAACTGGTCGCAACCGATGACATCAGTGAATTGCCAGAACAGGATGTGGTGCTGATGGCGTTGAAGTCTCACCAGATTGCCGCGGTACTGGATAAGCTCCCCCATTTGTTCGGCGACCAGACCGTAATGGTGACATTACAGAACGGCATCCCCTGGTGGTATTTTCAAAACCTGCCCGGACAATATACCGGACAGACTGTGCAAACGGTGGACCCTGGCGGCGTGCTGGCCAGTGCCATTGATCCACAAGCCTTGCTCGGTTGTGTTGCCTACCCGGCGGCGATTATATCCGAGCCCGGTGTCATCCAGCATGTCGAAGGCATCCGCTTCCCGCTGGGTGAGCTGGATGGTTCGGACTCAGAGCGTGCTCGCCGGGTTTCAACCATGCTCATCGAAGCCGGTTTCAAATCCCCGGTTCTGACTGATATTCGCTCGGAGATCTGGCTGAAGTTATGGGGTAATCTTTCATTCAATCCGATCAGCGCGCTGACCCACGGCACACTCGAAGGCATCTGCCAATTCCCGCTGACTCGTGAGCTGGCAGCTACCATGATGCTGGAAGCGAAAGATATTGCCGAAAAGCTCGGAGCCGGGTTCCGGGTAACGCTGGAAAGACGAATCGAAGGTGCGGAGAGGGTCGGCAAACACAAGACCTCGATGCTGCAGGATGTCGAAGCTGGCAAACCGCTTGAGATTGACGGTATGCTCGGAGCCGTGATCGAATTGGCGGAAATTACCCAAACCCCGGTGCCCGCACTCAAATCAATCTATGCTTGCGTCTGCCTGCTGAACAAAACCATTCAGGACGGACACGCAACCGGCACATAGCCGACACTGCCTTTGGAAAAGCGGGCATCAACACCCAATCATTCCCCCCGCAGACCGGGGAATCCAATCCGTAAGCGGATTGGATGGGGGGAACAACCGTCATCGACCTGACCGCAGACAGTGCCCGTGTGGAATCGGTGGCCCGACTGCTGTTGGAGGCGTTTGATCGGTTTTACAGTACCTTTCTGAATGTGCCTGATCGGGCAAAACAGGCCTTTGTGCAAAGAAATCATGCCGAATCGCTGAAGTTGAGCACACAGCGGCTACAACTGTATCGCGACAGCATGAATCAGTTGGCCTCCGATTTCAAAGCTGGTTTCCCGGACATATCGAGTTGTGACACGAACTGGAGTCTGGTTGAGGCTGATTATCGTGATCGAGTGAGGCAGCGTTATGAGGAAGACCTGGCACTGGCCTGGTGTCATTCGGTACGCAGAAAAATTTATCTGGGAGAGTGGCGGGCGGAAGATTATTCCGGTCATCAGCGTAATCGGTCGCTCGACGATAAACAGGGAGAATATATCATCCAGTATCCGGTTGACCGGATTGTGGGTATCGACACCATCAAAGAGATACTGAATCTGGAAGCCTTTCCGATTGCATACCAAAATCTGGAACGCGATGCTGCTCTGGTTCTGGAGCGGATGACCCGGAATTATCGCCTGTCCGAGCCGGATGCTCGCTTGATGCGCCGTATCGAAATGTTCAAAGCCGGGTTCTACAGAAATCGCGGTGCTTATCTGGTCGGGCGGGTGGATTTCGGTAAGGGCAGGTATGCTCCGTTCATTATCGCCCTGCTCAACGATGACACGGGTCTTTATGTCGATGCGCTGATTACCAGCTCAACCTACGCGCATAATATGTTCAGTTCGACGCTGGCGAATTTTCATGTGACCAATACCCGCTATCATGAGTTGTGCCTGTTCCTGCAAAGTATAATGCCGATGCGCCCTTTGGGGATGCAGTATACGACTGTTGGCTACAACCATCTCGGCAAAGTGGTGGTTATGAAGGAACTGGAACATGAAATCAGAACCACCGGACAGAAACTGGACAATGCCGTGGGTGTCGAGGGTACGGTGGCGATTGCATTCACCGCGCCGGATTCGGCTTACATCCTGAAGGTGATTCGCGATACTCCGACAAAAGACTACAAATGGGGCGATTTCGAGGGTGTCGAGTCGGTGTTGAAAAAGTATTCGCGGGTTCACGACATCAATCGAACCGATAGCATGATGGATGCCATCATCTACTATAACCTCCGTATCGACAAGAGTTGGTTCGAGCCGCCGATATTGTCCAAACTGCTGGAATTTGCCGGCAACAGCGTAACCGAACACAGTGATGCCGTGATCTTCAAATATCTGATTGTGCAGATAAAACTGACTCCGTTGCCGGTTTTTCTGGAAAACGCTACCGGGCGACAGGCTGAAACCGTGGTCAGAAATCTGGGCTATTGCATCAAGAACAACGCCGCAGCCAACATTTTCAACAAGGACCTGGATGCCAGAAATTATGGCGTGTCGCGCTACTCAAAAGTGTATCTGTTTGATTATGACGCGCTGGAGGTGCTGATTGATGTCAAGATTCGCACCAATCTGGGCCGCGAGGACGGGGAGGAGGATATCCCGGACTGGTATTTCGAGGACGGTTTCGTTTTCCTGCCGGAAGAAATCCTGGTCGGCCTGTGCCTGCCGTACCGGGACTTGAGGAGAGTTTTTGCAGACCAGCATCCCCAACTTTTTACCGTCGAATACTGGCAGGGAATCCAGCGGGAGCTAAAGGAAGGCACGGTACCCGGTGTCAGTGTGTATCCCGACAGCGAAAAACTGCATACGAGTCCACGACACCAATCATCCTACGCCCCAACCCGTCTTTCCCGTGTAAACGGGAATCCACGATAATATGGACGTTGTGCCTGATGACATCGTAGGGACAGGTCATTGTGCCTGTCCGCTACCGTTGATACCCGTTCCGACATTTGCGGGAGGGTACAAGACCCTCCCCTACGATAACGGTCGGGCGCAGGCTCTACAATCATTCCCCCCGCAGACCGGGGAATCCAATCCGCCAAGCGGATTGGATGGGGGGATACAACCGTCATCCCATGCGCCAAAACGTTTGCTTTTTACTGTATTCGGGAATAAGATTCGTGCCTGTTATTGAGCCCCGGCTCTGGAGATAAGAATGATATTTACAACCCCTGATTCATCCCTCCCATCCCCATCCACGGGTTGCCGCCGAGGCGGCTGTTTTCGGCTGTTGTGTTTGCCGCCGACTCTCATACCGGTCTTGCTGTTTACTTTTTTCAGTACTTCCGCACATGCGTATCTTGACCCGGGCTCCGTGAGCCTTGTGCTTCAATCTGTCGTTGCGGCAATTGCGGGCGCGGTGCTTTTCTGGAAGCACTGGTATTATAGATTACTTGGAATTTTCGGCATCAGGAAAAAAGACATCAGTGAGAAGAACGCAGACTGGAAAGATGATCAGATAAAAGCTGAAGATGAGTAGAGATTACGGATCGTTTCGTGATCCCGAGGGCCTTGTTTTTCTTGCATCAGGTCGAATCTTCAGAGGAATTTCAAGTAGCGCCGCCTCACGTGTCCGCAGGTTTATACACTCCGATTTTTATAAAAAACATGCAGGTTCTCAAATTGTCGAAACAATAGAGATTTCTTCTCAGGAGGTTGCTTCTGCCGGAGTTTCCATTGACGATGCCAATTCCTGGGAAATGTGGGTGGAGCATTCGCGGATTCCACTCATTTCGTATCCCTATGAATGGTCATTCGAGTCTCTGAAAGAAGCGGGTCGCTTGACATTGAGCCTGCTTATTGACGGTTTGAGTTGCGGCTATACATTAAAGGATGCGTCCGCGTTCAATGTGCAATTCATCAATACCAAACCGATTTTTATTGATATCCTTTCATTTACTGAATACCAGGAGGGGGAGCCTTTTATCGGGTATAAACAATTCTGCGAACATTTCCTGGCTCCGTTGTGCCTTTCGGCCTGTGCCGGCATTGATTACAACGCCTGGTTTCGGGGTCGACTTGAAGGACTGGATTTGATTGAGGTATCCAAAGCGCTGCCCGTCGTTACCCGTTTTCGATTGCAGATATTGATGCACCTTCACTTGCAAGCGTGGGCCATGCGAAAAGTGCAGGCAACGACAGCCGTTGTCGAACATCGACGCAAGCGCCCTCGCCCGATTTCACGGCGGAATCTGATCGCGCTCTGCGCTGGCCTGAAACGATTCATTACAAAACTGCAGCGCAAGCGATCATCCTACTGGCAACAGTATTCGGGCTACAACAGTTACAGCGACTCTTCCCAGGCCGACAAGACACGCATTGCACACGAGTTCATCGTGAAAAACAATATCCGGGAGATTCTGGATCTGGGCTGCAATACGGGAGAATACTCCAGGGTGGCAGTAGATGCGGGCGCCCAGCGAGTAATCGGTACAGACATTGATTGCGGCGCTATCGACATCGCGTTCAAGGATGCCCGAAAGAATTCCTTGCCAATCCAGATTCTGCACTACGACGTTGCGAACCCGTCACCCGATATGGGTTGGATGTGCAAGGAAAGGTTGACGCTGGAACGGCGGCTTGGGCAGATTGAGGGAATTTTTTGCTTCGCACTGATCCACCACATCGTGATTGGCAGAAACATACCGATTGAGTTTTTCGTACGCTGGGTTTGTGATCTCGCGCCAAAGGGGTTAATCGAATTTGTTCCGAAATCAGACCCGATGGTCAAAGGGTTGCTACGTGACCGGGAAGATATTTTCGTTGACTACGATCAGGCAAATATGGAGCGAATTTTGCAAGATATCAACAAGCATGTAGTTATCCATGCGGTGCAATCCAGTTCAAGGATCATCTATGCCTGGGAGCGATAAGAGCATGTGGCGAAACAATAAGTCAGTAATGCAACGATTGTTTGGATCGCGCCTGGACAACAATCGAAATCTTGTATTGTCCTGGTTGCTTCTGCAAATCTGGCTGGTTTCCAATTTGTTATCGTTCGGGTTCTGGAAAGCGGGAACCTCGTTTTTCATATATTCAATACTGTTTTCATCCCTCTGGATTATCGGCTTAACCGCTATATTACTGTTGTTTTTATGGGGTGAGAAGCATAAAGATCTGGCCCGGTTTAAATTCAGACTTCTCATAGCCGTTAATTTTCCGTTTTTCTGGTTATGGGGTGCCTCTCTTCAACTGGAACGGGATTATCTGTAGGAATCTCTGATTAATTGATCCTCTATTGTATAATGATTTTTTTCATTTTTTATGGCTGGAGATATTTCATGATGCGCCAGAGCACATTTTCTGAGATTGGGTTTGATAAATACAGTAAGAGGACACGCAAGGAGCGTTTTCTGGAAGAGATGGAGGAAGTGATTCCGTGGTCGGATTTGTGTGCGGTGATTGAACCCTTTTATCCGCAACCCAAAGGAGCGGGGCGCAGGCCGATTGGAATAGATCGGATGTTGCGTATTCACTTTTTGCAACACTGGTTCAATCTTTCGGATCCGGCGGTTGAAGAAGCGTTATATGATTCTCGTTGTATGCGCTGTTTTGCGGGTATTGATCTGGGTCGGGAACCTGCGCCGGATGAGACCACGATTTGCAAGTTTCGTCATTTGATGGAGAAGCACAATCTGGGGAGGCGGTTGTTTGTTCTGGTCAATGAGTATTTGGGCGAGAACGGACTGGCAGTGAAGCGAGGCACGATTGTAGACGCCAGTATTATCGAGGCGCCGAGTTCGACCAAGAACCGGGAGAAAGCACGAGACCCACAGATGCACTCCACGCGCAAGGGCAACCAATGGCACTTTGGCATGAAGGCCCATATTGGTGTAGACAGTCACAGCAAGTTGATTCACTCGGTAGCGGCTACGCCAGCGAATGTTCATGATTCACAGGTTCTGCCTGTTCTTTTGCATGGGAAAGAGACTCGTGTATGGGGAGATTCGGCGTATACGGGTCAGAAGGCGGTGATTGCAAGGGTGGCGCCGGATGCGAAGGACTTTACCCAGGCGAAGGGGGCGCGTAATCGAAAGTTGACGGAGAAGGAACGCGCAATGAATCGCACCAAGTCCCGGGTACGGTCGAAGGTAGAACATTCATTTGGCATCATCAAGCGACGGTTTGGTTTTACCAAAGTGCGTTATCGGGGTTTGGAGAAGAACACACATCGACTGGTGGTGGCTTGTGCCTTGAGCAATCTGGTGATGGCGAAGAAAGTGCTGTTGAAACCTGGAAGATTGAAACCGCAGGCTACGTGCGCCTGAAATAGGGAAATAAAGAGAAAATCCCTGCCTTTCCCCGCTCCGGGGTGCTGATTTCAGTCCATTTCGTCCTTCCTGTCTGATGAAATCCCGAATCTATAAAAAATCCATCACAAAACCTGTATTGATCAGACTTTCCTGTATATATTTTTCGTTCTTGCATTCCCATTCATAATTGCTGTGTATTACCGAGTCGCCCAGTCGCATATCGCTGGCATCATGGTCGGGATGCTGAGCCTGTCCACCGTTTCTTTTTTCGGTCACGCTGGCACGGACCTTGTGCTATGGAAACAGCCCCCCCCCCCCTCGCAACATCCAAACATGGATGTTGCGGATATAACGCTTGATCGGACCCCCAACATCCATGTGATCATGTTCGATGCGCTCATCAATTCAGAATTCTCTATGGAGTCTCTGGGACAAAGAAGTGTTGGCGCAGATTATCTGGCGCAACTGGACGATTCGATTTATGCAGGCAAAATGAGTTTTTGTGAGAGAGTTCCGACCATACAATGCTGGGACGCTTTGTTTGGCTTGGGTATTCTGGGGCCCGGAAAATCCGGCAGGTCACTCCATTTTTCGGGTGTTTTACCAAGCCCGTTGGGGTCGCTCTTGCGGGGAAACGGTTACCTGATTCAAACCGGATTTGCGAATGGCTATTTTGGACAAAAGGGAGCCCATGTTGATCGTTACCATCTAAAACATCAGTATGGTTCGTTCAGAGATGTCGTGATTTGCAAGGAACGTTTGCTTGGCCTGTGCAATGATCAATTGCAGTTTGTTTTTCGTAAAATTAATGAGTGGGCAGGATACAGTAATGTGAAAGGGGATAAACCATGGGAGGAACACGTATTTGATATAATCGAAAAATCAGAAACTGATTCAAAAACCCCGCTGTTTTCCGGCTTCTATATTCTGTTGCCGGGTCATACAACTCACCGCCACACAACCGGGAACGCCTCGGATTTAGAGAAATACAAAGAAAAACTGGCGAGTGAAGCCGGGCGATTACTGAGTGCATTGGAGCGCCTGAATGAATTACGTCTGAAATTTCCTGAATCCATATTCATTGTCTCAGGTGATCATGGCGCATGGTTGTCCAGAGCGATGCCAAAGAATGAGAACAGAAGATTCTGGACGCTGGACCGGTATGGGGTCGCGCTAAGCCTGTTGAACGAGCATAATTTGTGTTCGATGTCCCGGGATTGGCTGGAGCGTCAAAGATATTTGACGCCGAGTCGGTTTCTGGCCGCATCACTCACGTGTAATGGTAACAGCCAAAAACTTCTGGAAATCTTCAGTGACCGCGAAGATTTCATCACTTTCGGCGAGTCGCTCTCCACATTACAGTAACACCCAATCATTCCCCCCGCAGACCGGGGAATCCAATCCGTAAGCGGATTGGATGGGGGAACAACCGTCATCGCATGTGTCATCGCATGTGTCATCGCATGACACAACCCGTTACCCGCCTTTTTTCTGCAGAGCGATTTTCGTTTCCAGGTCTTTGAGTCGGGCGGTCAGGCTCTGTTTGAGATATTCATCGGAGCCGACTTCTTTCAATGCCAGTTCGACGGTAGCGAAGGCTTTTTCGTAATTTCCCAGTACTGCAAAATATTCCGCTCTGGCCTGATGGGCCTGTGCGACTTGACCGAGACCGGCATTAGCCTGGGATAGCAGACGATACAACCTGTAGTCATCGGGATGTCTTCTGACCTGATAGCGTAAAGTCTTTTTGGCGAGAGCGTGCTGGTTGTTGAGCAGATAGGCTTCCGCCAGCCGATAACTGAGATAGCGTTGATCGGGGTGGCTTGCGATCGTATCGAGGTATCTCTCAATGCCTTTCTCGACCCGGTTATCCGCAATGTCGAGTTCAGCCTGGGCAGACTGAATCCAGGGATGATCCGGATGTCTGGCAAGTACTTCGCCCAGCACCTCCCGGGCTTCGTCAAAATTCCGGTCGTATGTATGTGCAATCGCGAGGCCATATCTGGCTGCGTCTCTGGTCTCAACCGAACCGGTTTCGAGTTGTTCCAGGAAATAGGGCACAGAATCTTTTTGACGCTCCACGTAAAGCACCCGGATACGTGCCTTCGCAAGAAAATATTCGAAGCTGCTGATGTGTTCGCGGTCCGGATAGTTCTGCGCGCGCGCTTCGGATTCTGCGACTCGGGTATAAGACAGTGGGTGGGTACTCAGGAACCCCGGTACATCGCCGTCAATGCGGTTATACTGTTCCAGTTTCCCGAAGAATGCGACCATGGCTTTCGGGTCATAACCGGATTGGGCCAGCAGTTTAATGCCAATCGAGTCGGCTTCTCTCTCAAAATCCCGGGTAAAGGCGAGTCGACCGGATTCCAGTGTCGCCCCGGTCAGGGTGATTCCCGCCGCGCCGGTCTGCCCGCCGACCAGTATGGAACCGATAATCGCCGCCATGGCCGGGAGTTGATTCTGGTTGGCTCTGGCAATCAGCTTGGGCAAATGCCGTTGAGTCAGGTGGGCGATTTCGTGCGCTACCACCGAGGCCAGTTGACTTTCGTCATCGGTTGTCAACAGTAGCCCGGTATTGAAGGTAATGTAGCCACCCGGCACGGCAAACGCATTCAGATTATTGTCCTGGACCAGATTGAAGGTGAGTTGGATATCCCGCAGATCGGCATATTGTCCGATACTGTCCCCCAGCACTTGCAGATAATGTTGCAGCTCATAATCAGCGAGAAACGAAGGGCTGCTGATCAGGCGACGCAAGAAGGCTTGTCCGATCTGTTTTTCCTGACGGGAGTCAAGATGCTGTGTCGAGCTGTCGCCCAGCTCAGGCAGATCATCTGCACAGGTCAGCGGCGCGGTCAGGGTTATCGCAACCGCCAGCAGGCCAGCCAGCCCTGCCCGGCTTACCAACCTCAACGGGGAAACGGAATTACTCATTCGATCTTTCTGACTCCAGAGTCGGTGCCCAGCAACAACACGTCGGCGCCGCGCAACGCGAACAGGCCGACAGTGACCACGCCGGGAATCTGATTCATTCGTCTTTCCATATCGACCGGATTTTCGATATTCAGATTCTTGATGTCCAGGATGATATTGCCGTTATCTGTGATGAAGTCGGGGCGCAGCACAGGCTGCCCGCCAAACTTGAACATCTCGCGGGCGACCATGCTTTGTGCCATCGGTATGACCTCGATTGGCAATGGAAACTCGCCCAGTCGTTCAACCAGCTTACCCTGATCGGCAATACAAACAAACTTTTCCGATGCCTGGGCGACAATCTTCTCCCGGGTAAGCGCACCGCCGCCGCCTTTTATCAGATGCAGATGCCGGGTTGCTTCATCGGTGCCGTCCACATAGACCGGCAACGTGCCGACCTGCCCCAGGTCCAGTACCGGAATGTGATGAGTCCGCAACCGGTCAGCGGACGTCTCGGAGCTTGCTACTGCACCGTCTATTTTGCCCTTATGCAGAGCCAGCACATCAATAAAGCAGTTCGCGGTAGAGCCGGTGCCGATACCGACGACATCTCCCGACTGAATATAATCCAGGGCGGCTTTGGCGGCCTGTTCTTTCCGGGTGGTTATCGACATGGCTGGTGCATTAAAACAGCGAGGCGCTGAGTTCACTCACGGCCTTCAACATATCCGGGTCGTCGCTCAGGGTTTCCGATATGGCGCCGCGACAGGCGTCTTGCGGGCTGATGCCACTGACCATCAATTTGGCCGCATGCACCAACAGTCGGGTACTGGCCCCTTCTTCCAGGCCGCTGCCCTTGAGGTTGCGAGTCATTCCTGCATACTTCACCAGGCGGGCCGCCATCTGTTTGTCGAGGCCGGATTCGCGGACGATAATATCGGTTTCATGTTGCGCCGGAGGGTAGTCGAATTCAATTGAAATAAAACGTTGCCGGGTGCTCTGTTTCAGATCCTTGAGTACGCTCTGGTAGCCGGGGTTATACGATATGGACAGACAAAATCGGTCGGAGGCAGCCAGCAGCTCGCCGGTTTTCTCGATCGGCAGTACCCTGCGATCATCCGCCAGCGGATGGATGACGACGGTGGTATCCTTGCGCGCTTCGACGATTTCATCGAGATAGCAGATACCACCACCGCGCACTGCCCGTGTCAGGGGACCGTCCGACCATCGTGTCTCGCCGCCGATGATCAGGTATCGGCCAACCAGGTCCGAAGCGGTCAGGTCATCATGACAGGAAACCGTAATCAGGGGGCGGTTCAACTTCCACGCCATGTGCTCCATGAATCGGGTCTTGCCGCATCCGGTCGGGCCTTTCAGCAGTACCGGGATACCGTTTTCGCAGGCGGCTTCAAACAACTCCACCTCATTTCTCTGGGGAGAGTAGAATGGTTCGTCCGAAATCCGATATTCCTTGAGATCGGGATCAGTAGTCATAATTCACAGGGGATTGGCAACTGTCGGCGAGTGTATCAGGTTCCGGTCTTTTTATCGAACGCTACGCTACGCTCTGACATTCCACGTGCCAGCGGGAATCCGCATCAAATCCTCCACATTCTGCCACAGCGTTGACCTATAATCCGATGATATGAGAACTGAAATCTACGAGTGCCGGATATGCGTATTTTGAAGTGGTCCTTGATCGCGATGGTCGTCCTGATTGGGGTCGTCCCGATTGTCTTGCTGGCACTATACGTACAGGAGAAACTGGCGAAATACCCGGAGTTTGTCGATACTCCCCCGGTCAAGGTAGTAGCCCATGACCAGCGGGTTGTGTTATTCGCTCTGGGTGATTCCGGCTATGGAGGGGTGGCGCAGCGAGAGGTTGCCGAGGCGATGGAGGAACGGTGTAAAAAAACAAACCCGGATGCCCTGCTCTTGCTGGGTGACGTGATCTACCCGGATGGTACACAAACGCTGACAGACCCGCACTGGGATGAGTATATTTTCGATATGTATGGCAGTGAATGTTTGCAGAGTCTGCCGATCTTTCCGGTTCTCGGCAACCATGATTACAATGGTGACCCGTGGCTCTTCAAATCAGCAGATACGATCAATGCTCGCTGGTGGTTTCCACATCGACATTATCAGGTGCTTTTTGAGGACCTTCTGGCATTGTATGCGATCGACACGATGAGTCCGATATTCATACATACAGCACTCCCGACGCTGGCAGGTCGCTCGACCCCCTGGGCCATCGCACTCGGGCATCATCCTCTCACCTCACAGAGTAAAGGAGGTGGCAGACATCGCGGCGGCGGCCTGGGTGGCCTGTTTGTCAAGTCTGCCTTATGTGATCATGTGGACACATTTCTGGCTGGTCATGCCCATCACCTGGAGCATCTGGATATTGATGGCTGTCGGACGGATCAGTTCATTTCCGGGGCAGGCGGGGCGGCATTGCACTCATTGCAGGAAAACCCGGAGCATCATTTCGGGGCGAGCGTGTACGGGTTTCTGGAGATCGAGGTAGAACCGGAGACGATGGCGTTCAGATTCATATCGACCGATCATTCAATTCTTTACGAGCATCATAAACAGAACCAGGCGACCGGGAACGAATAGACAGCGGGGAAATACATATTCTCTATTGCTGTATTGGAAATACTTGTGAGAACAATCCGGCCGCTACACTGGTCTATTGCATGAGAAACCCGTATAGTCAGAGGTTATAATCATAAACTCCGGGTCAGGCGAATCAATCTATAGTATGAACGATATCATTGCCACAAATGAGACCATTCTGGTTATCGGCGGTGGCATCAGCGGCATCACCACTGCCCTTGAAGCTGCCGAATGCGGAAAGGATGTCATTCTTGTCGAGAAAAATCCGGCGCTCGGCGGACGGGTTGCCCAACTCTACAAATACTTCCCCAAGCTTTGTCGACCCAGCTGCGGGCAGGAAATCAATTTCAGGAGAATCAAGGCGAACCGGCGTTTGCGGATTCTGACCATGGCTGAGGTAGAAACCCTGAGCGGCCATGCGGGAGACTATACCGCAACTATCCGGGTTCGTCCGCGTTATGTGAAGGAAAACTGCACGGCCTGTGGCAGTTGCGCGGAAGCGGTGGACGCCGAAATCGACGATCCGCACAATTATGGGCTTAGCAAAATCAAGGCAGCTTACCTGCCCCACAATATGGCTTATCCCCAGCGCTATGTCCTTGACCGGTCCATCGTCGGCAACGAACAGGGTGAGAAAGCGAAAGCCGCCTGCCCGGTGGATGCGATTGACTTAGGGATGCAGGAACAGACGATGGAGGTCAGATGCGGAGCGGTTGTATTCGCGACTGGCTGGCGCCCTTATGATGCCGCCCGTATAGAACCCTACGGCTATGATCAGTACGAAGATGTCATTACCAGTGTAGAACTTGAGC
The DNA here is from genome assembly GCA_965116335.1 of Arenicellales bacterium. GTDB lineage: Bacteria > Pseudomonadota > Gammaproteobacteria > Arenicellales > Poriferihabitantaceae. Next base: position 1,776,189 of record OZ220677.1, on the reverse strand, counting down.
GCATGATGGACCCTTACGGCCCGACTGGTGGCAAGCTGGTCAGGCCTTCCAATAAAGAGCCTGCGAAGGACATTGCCTTTATTCAATGCGCCGGTTCGCGTGACCGCAACCACTTGTCACATTGTTCAAGAATCTGTTGCATGGCCTCGTTGAAACAAAGCACCTATATCGGCGAACAGTTCGGTGATGATGACGGTGCCCGGGCGACGATCTACTATATCGACATTCGTACCATTGATCGGTTTGAGGATTTCGAGAAGAAAGTGCGGGCGGATGAGAAAGTGCATTTTGTCAAATCCAAGGTCGCCAATATCGTCAGAGACCCAAAAACCGGGAAGCCGGTTTTGAAGGGCGTGGATACCCATGGTTACAAACGATATGAAAACCCGCATGATCTGGTGGTGCTGGCAGTCGGAATGGAGCCGAGCCTGGATTTCAGGTCGGTGATCAAAACCGCGCATGGCCTGAGCGTGGATACCAGTGGTTTCATCGAGCTGGACCCTGACAACGGAGGGGTTTTTGGCTCCGGCTGTGCGACCAATCCGCTTGACGTGAACCGATCGGTGCAGAGTGCCACCGCTGCGGCGTTGCGTGCGATCCAGGTTGTCAATACCGTGTCCGCGTAACCGGGAAATGTCGAATACAATGAAAACAGCGGCGTATATTTGCAAGGGCTGTGGCCTGGGAGAGCGACTGGATATTGACCAGTTGGTGGACATTGCCGGATCACAGGGTGGAGCCGACATTGCCAGATGTCATGATTATCTGTGTAACGATGATGGCCGCGCCCTGATTCGCCAGGATATTACAGACCAGGGCGTAACCCATGTTGTGTTGGGAGCTTGCTCCAGAAGAGCGAAAACGGAAGCATTTAACATGGAAGACGTGGCTGTTGCCAGAGCGAATCTGCGGGAAGGGGTGATCTGGAGTCAACCGGATACTCCAGAAGCCAGAGAACTGACTCAGGAGATGGCGGACGATTATGTGCGTATGGCCTGTACCGAGGCCAGGTTCATGAAGCAGCCCGCCTCCAATCCTGAACGCGGCACGAACAAGCGGATACTGGTTGTCGGTGGCGGCATCAGTGGCATCACCGTCTCGCTGGAAGCGGCCAAAGCCGGTTACGAGGTGTTGCTGGTCGAGAAAAAGTCAACTCTGGGGGGATGGGTGAAAGACTTCCATCGTATTTTGCCCTCCAGAGAACCATACGCAGAGCCACAGTCTAACCCTCTTGGAGAGCGGGTAAGCCAGGTTGAGGCTGCGACCAATATCACGGTTTTTCTGAACGCTACAGTCACCCGGGCCAGCGGTTCTCCCGGACAATTCAGCATTGATATTACAACCGAAAGCGGGTCAACCAGCACGGAAAATGTCGGCGCTATCGTACAGGCCAGCGGTTTCACTCGCTATGATGCCAGCCAATTGCCTGAATTCAGTTATGGCCAGGCTGCCGACGTGGTGGATCAGGCCGGACTTGAAGCGCTGGCCAGCGCGGCGGATGGTCAGGCGATCCTGCGGCCTTCTGATGGCAAGCCGGTCGAGAGTGTGGTATTCGTACAGTGCGCCGGCCAACGCTCGGACAAACCGGGTCATCTGCCATATTGTTCCGGTTACTGCTGCAATGTCAGCATCAAGCAGGCCATGTATTTCAAGGATCAGAACCCCGATATCGAGACCCATGTGATCTATAGTGATTTGCGTGTGCCCGGCAATGGCGAGGATTTCTACCGTTCCGCGCAGATGAAAGGCGTGATCTTCACCAATGGCGCGGTTCATTCGGTGAGCGAGGCAGTCGTTCAATCCGGCGCAGGACAGCTGGATGTAGTATTGCACGACCATATTCTGGATCAGGAGGTAACGCTCCAGTCTGATCTGGTGGTTCTGGCAACCGGCCAGGTTCCGAACTCCGGCATTGACATCAATGCGCCTGCCGACTCTGGAGCCGAGGCTAACAGTGCCGAGGTCAGGGTGAATGTCGATTCAATCCTGAATCTCGACTATCGACAAGGGCCGGACATGCCCCATCTGAAGCATGGTTTCAGTGATTCACATTTCATCTGCTTCCCGTATGAAACCCGTCGCACCGGGATTTATACTTGCGGTCCGGTACGCCGGCCCATGGACATTGTCCAGTCTGTTGAAGACGCCACCGGCGCTGCAATGAAGGCGATACAGGCAGTGGAAGGGGCTGCCATGGGGCGTGCAGCGCATCCAAGGTCGGGGGATTTGTCTTATCCTTCCTTTCGCCGGGACGGCTGTACGCAATGCAAACGATGTACTGTTGAATGTCCGTTTGGCGCCATTGACGAAGATCAGGACGGATACCCCGTTTTCAATGAATCCCGTTGTCGACGATGCGGTACTTGTATGGGTGCTTGCCCGGTTCGGGTCATTTCCTTTGAAAACTATTCGGTCGATACCGTGGGTCAGCAGATCAAAAACATCGACATGCCCGATGAGTTTGATGAAAAACCCCGGATTCTGATCCTGGCTTGTGAGAATGACGCCTATCCGGCGCTGGATATGGCAGGTCATAATCGGATTGAATATAATGCGTTTGTGCGTGTTATACCGATCCGTTGCCTGGGCTCGGTGAATCTGATCTGGATAACGGATGCACTGAACTCAGGATTTGACGGGATCATGTTGATGGGTTGCAAAAAAGGCGAAGACTATCAGTGCCATTTCGTCGATGGTTCCCGATTGGCTCACGAGCGTATGAGCAAGGTCGATGATACTCTGAGCCAACTGCAGCTTGAGCCGGAGCGGGTGCAGACGTATGAGGTGGAAATCACCGATATTGACCGTGTGCCCCGGCTGATCAATAAATACGCAGCACGAATTGACGAAATCGGCATGAATCCATTCAAGGGCTTTTAGTCATGTCTCCTGCTACCGCGCCAGCCGATGCCAATACGGCAATGATCGAGAAATATCGCAACAGCTTTCTGAGAGAAGTCGAGGCTAATGTAGAGGAAGGGGACTGGGTGAAAATGTGTATGCAGTGCGGAGTTTGTTCCGGCTCCTGCCCGCTGGGCAATGCCTGGGACCACCCGCCGCAGGAATTGTTCATGATGATCCGCGCGGGGCAGCGCGAAGAAGTGCTCGCCAGTGAGTCGATGTGGATGTGTACGTCCTGTTACAACTGCATTGTGCGTTGCCCGAGAGGTCTCCCGATCACTCATATCATGCACGGTCTGGCGAACTATGCCAATCGACTCGGTCTGGCGCCCAAAATGAATCCGACCAGACGGTTCGCCAAAATCTTCTGGGATAACATCAGCGTCACTGGTCGGGTCAATGAAGCCCGATTGTCCATGAGGTTGTATTTTATGAATGGCTTTGTCCAGGGAGTCAAGAACGCTTTTGCGATGCGAAACATCGGTCTGGGAATGTTGCTGACCCGTCGTCTCAATCCTTTCGGGCTTTTCATGTCCGGTGGGATCAAGCAGAAATCCCAGCTTCAGCAGATGCTCAAAAAGGCTTACGAGATCGAGGATAAACGAAAGGGATTCAATTAAGTGAGGTTTGGTTCAAATGGCTAGAAAAGAATATTCGTTTTACCCCGGTTGCTCGTCGGAACGCAATTCGTCCGCCTCCAACTACATGGTATCGGTGGAGTCCATGTGCAAGACTCTGGATATCAAGCTGAACGAGATTCCCGATTGGAATTGCTGCGGGGCATCGGTTGGTTATGGCGAAGGCGGTGAGTTGCCCCGCCATGTGATGAACGCGAGAAACATCGCCCTGTCGCAGCAACATAATACCGGCCAGGATATTGTCGCCACTTGCGCCGCCTGCTGGCTCGGCGCCAAGGAGTCGGTCGAGCGATTGTCCAAATCGGATCAGCTGCTGGCAGACACACAAAACATCCTGGCAGACGCTGGCCTCAAGGTGGACATCACCAAAGACACCGCCAAGGGGGTTCGTCACATGGTCGAAGTCCTGATTGAGGATTTCGGTTACGATGAGCTGGAGGCGCCCGTAACAAAGCCGCTGGATGGATTGAAAATCGCGGGCTATGTCGGTTGTCAGACCAACCGCCCGTTCGGCATTGACGGCGAGTCGTTCGAGAATCCCAAATATCTGGACAAGATGGTCGAGATCATGGGCGCCGAAGCCGCCGACAAATATGAACAGAAAGTCACCTGCTGCGGGGGTGCTCTGGCCTTCTCCGAGCCGGAGAAAAGCCAGGCCCAGATCAAGGAGATCGTTGAATCGGCCTATGATCACGACGCCGATATGATCGTCACCCCCTGCCCGGTCTGCCAGATGAACGTCGAGGTTTATCAGGAGCAGATCAACAAGACCTACAACAAGAAATTCAAGATGCCGGTGGTTTATTACAGTCAGTTGATGACAGTGGCCTACGGCGGCACCGCCAAAGAGGCCGGTCTCAACGGCCAGGTGATCCGTGCGAAGAAGCTGGAAGAAATCGCAGCCGGATAGCTCATCGGTCTTGTCAATCTGTGCACCTTCTGGTGGATACGCCTGGCAGTACCTGCGGGTCGCGAAATCCACCGGAGAATGAACCCCGACATCGTAGAGCAGCGTTCGCCAGATTTTCTGACCCTGTTGCGGTAGTAGAAGTGGTACAATGCCGGTTAAGTTTTTGTCCATTCTGGTCTAGTTACGAGGTTAATCCATGACTACGCAATCTATTCAATTTCCTACTCTGGCGGATACATTATGGGACAAGCCGGGCTGGATGCGTCCGTTGTTCCTGACTCTTGTCGGCGCTGGTTTATTGACATTATCAGCTAAATTGAAAATTCCGTTTTATCCGGTGCCGATGACCATGCAGACTTTTGTCGTGCTGGGGCTTGGCATGATCTATGGATGGAAACTCGGCGCTTGTACAGTCATTATGTATATGGCGTTGGGCGTGTTCGGTTTACCGGTGTTTGCCGGCACTCCGGAAAAGGGTCTGGGACTTGCTTATATGGCCGGTCCGACAGGGGGGTATCTGCTCGGTTTTGTGCTGGCCGCCGCCGCTACTGGCTACCTCGCCGAAAAGGGCTGGGACCGGAAAATGAACAGCACGTTCATGGCCATGCTGATCGGAAACATCATTATTTATGTCCCCGGCCTGATCTGGCTGGGGTATCTGCTCGGTTGGGATCAGCCGATTCTGGCATGGGGACTGACCCCTTTCCTGTTCGGAGATCTGGCGAAAATTGTACTGGCCATGATCATTTTGCCAATGGCGTGGAAACGATTGACCAGAAACGGTTGATTAGCGAGGCTGCAAATCAATAGCAATCAACCCGGTGCGCCGGTTGACTCACAGCGATTTCTTTTGAAGCCGGTTGAATACGCCGCCCCGCAACTGGGGTTTGATCGATCCAGTGTCAGCGCCAATGCGTTGGCGGTTGTTGATCGGCTTGCGAGTGCCGGGTTTGATGGCTACCTGGTCGGTGGCTGTGTCCGGGATTTATTGCTGAATCGTCGTCCCAAGGATTTTGATGTTGCCACCAACGCCAGACCGGAACAAGTCAAAAAACTGTTCGACCGCGCCAGAATCATCGGCCGGCGATTCAAACTGATCCATGTTTCTTTTGGCCAGGGCTGGCGCAATCGGGAAGTGATCGAGGTAGCGACTTACCGCGCCGCGCCGCAAAGCGACAACAAGACCGCTGATTCTCGATACAGGGCCGTCCATAGCGGCCGGATTCTCGACGACAATGTCTATGGTTCGATAGATGCCGATGCCGTGCGCCGGGATTTCACAATCAATGCGCTTTATTATGATCCGGGTAAGGAAGTTGTACTTGATTTTGTCGGGGGAATGGAAGACATCCAGACCCGCACACTGAATGTAATCGGTGATGTCCGCACCCGGTTTGCCGAAGATCCGGTGCGTATGCTCCGAGTGATCCGGTTTCAAGCTAAACTGGATCTGAAGGTGAGGCCGGAGGTTACAAAAGCGATACGTAAATACGCCTCCCTTATCGAGGATGTGCCCGCTGCCCGAATGTTTGAAGAAATATTGAAACTATTTCATTATCAGCGCGGTTTGGATACCTGGCAGGTTCTTCGTCAGACACCACTTGCCCGGGTTCTTTTCCCGCAGACTTTTGACGCTATCGGGGGCAAGCAAGGACAGCGGCTGGAGGCCTTGATTGTCGCTGCATTAAAAAACACCGATGCCCGTGTCTCCAGCGATCAGCCGGTTATTGCAGGGTTTATTTTTGCTGTTTTGTTGTGGGGGCCGTTCAGGCAGGAGCTGCAAAAATGGCACAGGCCGGGATTAAGTCGTGACCAGGCGTGTCTGGCTGCGAGTGAAGAGGTTTTCAGGGTTCAGGAAAGAACGGTTGCAGTGCCCTGGAGAGCCAGAAGCTCCGCCATTGGTATCTGGGAGTTGCAGGCATCGCTTGATCTCAAATCCCCGAAGTCAGCCGACCGCATACTGCAAAGACGATGGTTTCGGGCAGCCTATGATTTCCTGTTGCTACGTAGTCAGGTCGGTGAGATCAGTCCCGAAATCGCCGACTGGTGGACTCGCAAGCAGGAAGACAGCGAGCTTCCCCGATCAGTTGCTCCGGCCCGGCACCCGCATTCCCGTACCCGCCCCGATACCTCTTGCGAACGGCGTCACCCGCTGGACAAGACTCGTGGTGACCGGCGAGCGGTCAACAAAACCCGCTCCCGAAGGCGCAGAAGGAGGAGTAACAGCTTGCAGCACGATGAATCAGATCGAGTGATCCGGTGAGGTATGGCACAGTATTTCTCAATTCATCCGGTCAATCCGCAGGGCAGATTGATTCGCCAGGCAGTGGAGATCATCAAACAGGGCGGCGTGATCGCTTACCCGACAGATTCGAGCTACGCCCTGGGATGTGCCATGGGCAGCAAGAAGGCGATGAACCGGATTGCACAGATCAGGAAGATCAGCAGCGACCATAACTTTTCCCTGGTCTGTCAGGACTTGTCTGAATTGAGTCTGTATGCCACGGTGGACAACGATATGTACCGGCTGTTAAAACGCTTTACTCCGGGACCTTATACATTTATTCTCGCAGCCACCCGTGAAGTGCCCAGGCGTTTGCAAAACCCGAAACGTCGGTCAATCGGGTTGCGTGTGCCTGATTTCCCCATTGTAAAAATGCTGCTGGATATGTTACAGGAGCCGATTATGAGTTCAACATTGATATTGCCGGGGGAAGAGCTGCCGATGAATGACGCTTCAGTTATTCGCGATGTTCTGGAGCACGAGATTGATCTGGTAATTGATGGCGGGCCATGTGATAACGAACCCACATCTGTCGTCAATCTGGTCGGTGGCATCCCTGAGGTCCTGCGAGCAGGCAAAGGTGAGATTGACTCTTTCATCCAATGAACAGGATTCGATACAGAAAATGAGTACAGATGAGCGGCCGGTGGTGAGCGGTAAGGGTGAAAATAACCGGGTGCTGTCCGGTATGCGTCCGACTGGCCGACTGCATCTGGGGCATCTTCACGGCGTGCTGAAAAACTGGGTGAAGATGCAGAGCGACTATGAATGCTACTACTTTGTTGCCGACTGGCACGCCCTGACCACGCATTATGATACTCCGCAGACCATGAGTGAAAATGTCTGGGATATGGTGATTGACTGGCTGGCGGCGGGAGTAGACCCTGAGCAGGCTACCCTGTTCATTCAAAGCGAAGTGCCCGAACATGCGGAGTTGCATTTGATGTTATCCATGGTCACGCCGCTCGGCTGGCTGGAGCGGGTGCCAAGTTTCAAGGATCAGCAACAGAAACTGAAAGGTCGGGATCTGGCAACTTATGGCTTTTTGGGTTATCCGCTATTGCAGTCCGCAGACATTCTGATGTATCGCGCGGCCTGGGTTCCTGTGGGAGAAGATCAGGTTCCCCATGTTGAACTGACTCGGGAAGTTGCCCGGCGATTCAATTACTTTTTCGGGCGTGGCCCTGAGTTCATGAACAGTGTCGATCAGGCGATCCGGCAAATGGGTAAGAAATCGTCGAAAGCATTTTTACGTTTGCAACGGGCCTGGTTGGAGCAGGGCGACAGACAAGCCCACCGGGAAGGACACAGCCTGATTTATGAGCAATCCAATATCAGTCAGGATCAGAAAGATCGCCTGCTCGGTTTTTTTGAAGGCAAGGGCAGAACCATTCTGCCGGAACCGGAGGCACTACTGACGGAGGCGGCCAGAATGCCCGGACTTGACGGGCAGAAAATGTCGAAGTCCTACAATAACATCATCGCTTTGAGAGATGACCCGAAGCGAGTCGGGCAAGCCATCAAGGGGATGCCAACAGACCCGGCCAGAGTTCGATTGACCGACCCCGGTGACCCGGAGAAGTGCCCGGTATGGCAATTGCACAAGGTATACAGTGAACCAGAGGTGCGGGAATGGGTTGATTCCGGCTGTCGCTCGGCAGCCTTCGGCTGTCTTGCATGCAAGCAACCGTTGATTCAGAAAATCCTCGAAGAACAGGACGAAATTCAACAGCGCGCCCGACCTTACGAATCGAACCCGCAGCAGGTCAGGGAGATCATCCATGAAGGCAACCGCAAGGCTCGCGAGACCGCTCTTGAAACCATGCAGCTTGTCCGGGATGCGGTCGGAACCCGATACCAGAACAGTTGATGTCCAGTCCCGGTTCCAGTCCTGCCAATCAGCCCGCATCCGTACTGATTCATGGTGAAGCGCTGGAAACCTGGCCCCAGGACCTGTTCATCCCCCCGGACGCGCTGGAAATATTTCTGGAGACCTTTCAGGGTCCCCTGGATTTGCTGCTCTATCTGATTCGCAAGCAGAACTTCGACATACTGGATATTCCGGTTGCGCTGATCATCAGGCAATACATGGAATATGTCGAATTGATGCGGAAATTCCGTCTCGACCTTGCGGCTGAATATCTGGTGATGGCGGCCATGCTGGCTGAGATCAAATCCCGTATGCTGTTGCCTCAGTTGCAACCTGTAGCCTCAGAAGACGAGGACGATCCCAGAGCCGCGCTGGTTCGCCGGTTACAGGAATATGAGAGATTCCGGCAGGCCGCACAGGATATCGACAGCAAACCTCGCCTGGAGAGAGAGATTTATCTGGCCGGTGTCGGGTTCCAGGACCCTGATCCGGTCAAGATTGAATCCAGAGCATCACTCAATGATCTGGTAATCGCATTCCGAAACGTAATGGAGCGCTCCCGCTTGAACCGTACATTCTCAATCGACCGGGAAGGTTTGACGATGCGGGAGAAGATGGCATTTATTCTACGTAAAATACAGAATACTTCGCGCTTCGTGCGATTCGAGGAGTTTTTCGATCTCAGGCAGGGCAGAGTCGGGCTGGTCGTCAGCTTCATGGCGATATTGGAACTGGTGCGCGATGATATGGTAGTGATCATGCAGAACGAGCCGTTCGGCTCCATTCATGTGAAAAGAAATGAGCAGTGAAGCAACCGGGTCCGACCGATCCGAGCTGAAAAATATAATCGAAGCCCTGCTTTTTGTGGCTGAAGCGCCATTGAGCTTGTCGGCGATTCAATCTGTTTTTGACAAGGATGCCGCACCGCGCTCTGGTGAGGTGGAATCGGCGATCCGGGAATTGCAGCGCGATTATGAATCCCGCAGTATCGAAATCAAAAAGACAGGCAACGGGTATCGTATTCAAACCCGCACCCGATACGCCCAATGGATTCGGAAGCTGCTTGCCGGGCGCCCCCCGAAATTGTCCAGAGCGCAGCTGGAGACGCTGGCGATTATCGCCTATCGTCAACCGGTGACACGAGGCGATATCGAGGAAGTTCGCGGTGTGGCGGTGAGCCCGGAGATCATGCAGCGATTACTGGAGAGGGAGTGGGTTCGGCATGCCGGAGTGCGGGATGTTCCGGGCCGCCCTGAACTTTTCGTGACAACGCCGCAGTTTCTGGCCTATTTTAATCTGCAATCGCTGGGCGACCTGCCGCCGTTAATGGAGCAACGTGAATTTGCCGAAGTCGCGGAGGAACTGGCCAAAGACTCTGGACTCTCGCCGCCTGTCGAAGCGCCACCGGATGTGCAGGCCAGTGATGACTGATCCGGTTGAACGACAGAGAGTACAGAAATATCTTGCCGCGCTCGGAGTCGGTTCCAGAAGAAAAATCGAACAATGGATGGTTCAGGGAAAAATATCAGTGGACGGGGAAATTGCCCGGCCCGGCGACCGGGTGACATCGGGTTGCCGGATCAGTATTGACGGCAAACCGTTGCGAGCGCACTATGGCCAGAAGCAGCAGACTCACCGGCAATTATTGCTTTACAACAAGCCAGAAGGTGAAATATGTACACGTTCCGACCCCGGCAACAGACCGACTGTATTCAGAAATCTGCCTGCGATAAAAGGGCAGAGATGGGTGGCGGTGGGGCGGCTGGACATCAACACTCGCGGCCTCATGTTGTTCACCAATGACGGTGAACTCGCCAATCATCTGATGCACCCCGGGCTTGGGCTTGAGCGCGAATACCTGTGCCGCATATTCGGTGAAGTGACCGGCAGCGGCATCGAAAAACTGAAATCGGGAATAAAAATCGATGGCGCCCTGACTCGCTTCGACCGGATTTACGCGCTCAACAAACAGTCGGGAGACCACTCCAACAGTTGGTATTCGGTAACGATCACGTCAGGCAAATACCGCGCTGTGCGTAGAATGTGGGAAGCTATCGGCTGCCGGGTGAACCGATTGAACCGGATACGATACGGCGCGATCGCATTGCCACGCGGCCTCAAACCGGGTTCCTTCCTCAAACTGCCGCCAGAAGCCATCACCCTGGTTTCCAGCAATCAGGAGAGCGGCAGGATATTCACGCCCAAGGTCCCGAAGAAGCGGGGAGCCAGGGGGCGGTGAAAACACGAGAACAGTCCGACTTCTGGCGTATCGTGGTTTCCCGCCCCGGTTTCAGTTCAAGTTTATCGGGGTGACGGTGTAACATAACTGGTGCCGAAGGAGGGACTCGAACCCTCACGCCGTGAAGCACAGCCCCCTCAAGACTGCGTGTCTACCAATTCCACCACTTCGGCTGTTTGTGTTTCAGTTTTCCGGTGTTGCGGGGATGTCAGAGTCCCCGGTCTGTGTTGCCGTGTCCGTAGCGGCTGCTTCCTCAACTTGCTCGTCCGTCTGGTTGATGACGGATTCGGTCAGTATGCTGGTTTCTTCACCCTGGCGCGTATACAGGAAGGCCAAAACCAGGCTGGTGATGAAGAATATGGTTACCAGCGTAGAGGTAACACGGCTCAGGAAGTTAGCTGAACCTCTCGCGCCGAACAGGGATTGCGAGGAACCACCACCGAACGCTGCGCCCATTTCCGAGCCTTTGCCCTGTTGCAGCAGTACCAGTACGACGATGGTAACTGCGATGATTAGATGAACAACCAGTAGGAGATTGGAGATCATAATTGTATATTAGTGTGTTTGACTTTTCGTTTAGGTCAGCTGGCGAAGCAAATATCCAGGAAGTCTTCCGCTTTCAATGCGGCACCGCCAATCAGGCCGCCGTCGACATCCGGTTTGGCCAGTAATTCGCCTGCGTTGTCTGGCTTCATGCTGCCGCCATACAGTATCCGGCAGCCTTCTGCGATACCGGCATCATGTCGGGCCAACTGCTGGCGAATCAACCGATGAACCTGTCCGGCCTGTTCCGGCGTGGCGGAAAGGCCGGTTCCGATTGCCCAGACTGGCTCGTAAGCGATCACGACATCCTTGAATTGCCGGATGCCCACGCTATCAATCACTGCCTGGACTTGTCGTTGTACCACTTGTTTGGTTACGCCTGACTCGCGTTCTGCCCGGGTTTCACCGACGCATACGACCGCGACCAGCCCATCGGCAACCGCCCGTCCCGCTTTGTCTGCCACCATCTGGTCCGATTCACCGCACAGGGTACGACGTTCGGAATGTCCGAGGATAACATGGCTGCACCCGCAATCGAGCAGCATGGTCGAGGAAATCTGGCCGGTAAATGCGCCATTCGGACTCGCTGCCATGTCCTGGGCGCCCAGCTGGCAGACACTGTCCCGAATAATTGGCTCAACCGTCGATAACAGAGTAAAGGGAGGGCAGACCAGAATGTCCGACTTGCCGGTGTTATCCGCGCTATCCTCTCCCCGTTCGCGGGTGCCTGCGACAATATCCTCGCACACAGCCCGGGCCATGGCCGGGTCGCCATTCATTTTCCAGTTTCCAGCAATCAGGGTTGTACGCACGGTTTACTCAGGTTCTCCGGTCAGAATTCGCTTTTGGATGTGAAGATTTTTCGGGGGCTGGATATTACCGCCCATGGTGGCATAAAGCAATCATCATGCCGCAGGTTGTGGATTCCCGCTTATCAAGGGAATTACTGAACACATACAGGAATGACGGATGGTTGGGCGGGCACAGTGACTTTTTGCCCCTGCGATACCTGAATCCCATCGCGAGTTGGCTTTCATGGCTCTCTGTGCGCGGCATTATACGGGGAGTGGGCGGTTACCGCTTCCATGTAGTGTTGCACTTTGACCTGTTCAAGCTGGACGAACTGCCCGATGGCCTGATTGAACGGGTTGTCTGACATCCAGTGCAGGGAATGGGTCCGGGTCGGCTCAAAGCCGCGCGCGATTTTATGTTCGCCCTGGGCACCGGGGTCGAATCGTTCCAGCCCGCGCCGAATGCAGTATTCAATGCCCTGATAGTAACAGACCTCGAAGTGCAGACAATCGACATAGTGATCACATCCCCAATGACGACCATACAGGGTGGTATCGTCACTGTACATCAGCGCTGCCGCGACGCTGTGCCCGTCCACTTTCGCGGATACCAGATGAATCTGGTCGGGCATAGCCTGGCTGACCGCGGTGAAGAAGGCCAGGTTGAATGCGGGTATGCCATATTTCCGGTCATAGATTTTCTGGTATAGCCGGGTGAACGCATGCCAGTCCGCCTCGGTTGCTTCATTCCCGTCCAGCCATGTGACCTGCACATTGGCATCTGCTACTTTGCGCCTTTCCCGGAGGATGATTTTCCGCTTTCTGGATTTCAGTGCTGCCAGGAAATCCTCGAATCGGGTATAGCCCCGGTTATGCCAATGGAACTGACAATCATAGCGCGAGACCGCTTCCAGCCGATTGAGCAGCTGGTAGTCGCTGTGCTCTGGAAACAGACAGTGAACGCCGCTGTATCGGTATTCCCGTGCACAGGTTTTTGCTGCCCGGATCAGCGCCTGCGCCCATTCTTGCCGATGTTCTCCATCAATCAGAATGCGTTGACCACAAGCCGGGGTGAACGGTACTGCATTGATCAGCTTCGGATAGTATGGGACTCCGTATCGGTGGAAAGCATCAGCCCAGGCATGGTCAAATACGAACTCGCCCCAGGAATTATGCTTTTCGTAAACCGGCATCGCGGCGACCAGGGTCTGGTCCTGTTGGCAGATCAGATGACGGGGAATCCATCCGACCTGCTCACCGATACAGTCGAATTGTTCCACCGCGGATAAAAACCCGTGATTCAGGAAAGGGTAGTTCCCCCGCACCAGCCGGTTCCATTGCTGGCTTGAGATCGCATCAATAGAATCACAAACACGAATTGCAACTCCAGCCGATTCAGGCATCGGTCTGTCTTAAGATCGTGACCGGAGGGCCTGCCAGGATGCGCTGGCTACTCCAGATACCGGCAAGTCCGATCAGCATGGCGGAAGCGGGTGGCACAAGGCCCCATGCCCACCAGGTTGGCGTGTAGTCCAGATCAAATATCTGCCAGTACAGCAGCGCAATCACGAGTTCGGCCCCCAGTACGCCAATCAGGCCGGCGAGCAATCCCATGCTGGCGAATTCACTCCACTGGTTGAGTCGCAGGAGTTTACGGCTGCCGCCCAGAGTTCGGATCAGGGCGCCCTCCCGGAGTCGCTCGTTCATGCTGCCCTGAACGGCTGAAAGGGTAATCATCAATCCCGCCGCCAGAACGAAGAGAAGAATGGACTCTACCGCCAGCGTGACCTGGCTGATAATTGACTTGACTTGCTTTAAGATGGCATCCACCTCAAGCAGGGTGACGGAAGGAAAGGTGCGCACCATGTCCACCAGCAGTTTCTTGCGTTCGCTCTCGAGGAAGAAACTGCCGATCCAGGAGGCAGGCAGGGCATCCAGCGCCCCATGGTTGAAAACCATGTAGAAGTTAGGCTTGAAATTGTCCCATTTCACGCTACGCAGGCTGGTGACCTCTGCTGTCCAGTTATGGTCGCCGGTGAAAAACATGAGTTCGTCTCCGATGACGATGTTGAGACTCTCCGCCAATTCGCTTTCCACCGAAACGCGGATATGGCCGCGATCATCCGGTTGCCACCAATCCCCGGCGGTCAGCTTGTTGTCCGGTGGCAGGTCTTTTAACCAGGTGAGGTTCAACTCCCGCTGGATACCGTCCTCGTCCTGCTCCTCCTTGCTGACGTGATCCAGAACCGGTATGTCATTGATACGGATCAGTCTCCCGCGAACCACCGGATACAAACGATCAGCGGCAATCCCCTGTCGGGCAGTGAAGTCGGCCCAGGAATCGGTTTCATGGGACTGGATGTTGAGCACGAAATGGTTGGGAGCGTCTTCGGGCACGGTCTGTTGCCAGGTAGAAACAAGTTCTGTCCGTAGCATCAACACCACCAGCATGGTCATGATGGTCAATCCAAAAACCATGGTCTGGATCACGGTTCCCTGTTGTCGGCGGAGGAAATTCCGGACTCCGGCGCGGATGGCGGCGGGAATCAGGAAAAGCGCCCGCCCCAGCAGGCGGAATATCCCGCCAATCACCAGCGCGGCAACGGCGATTACTACAGCGCTGCCCGCAACCATTCCCAGAGTCAGGACGATATTGCCGGTATAAATCCACATCAGCGCCACAATCAGGAGCAACGTCGCACCGTATACCAGCCTGGCGGACAGGGGCAGTGGGCTCAGGTCTTTACGCAGTACCCGCTGGGGCGGCACCGAGCGCAGCCGTAATACCGATGGCAGGGTGAAGCCGAGCAACGCCGCGAAGCCGAGAAACAGGCCGGACAATACCGGCATGAGACCGATGCCCGGGACATTTTCAGGCAACAAGGTGCCAAGCGCCGCAATCAGGCCAGCCTGGGTTGCCCATCCGAGCAGGTTGCCCAGAATCCCACCGATCAGTGCCAACAGCAGCAGTTGAAACACATAAATACCGAGAATATCGTTCTGTCTGCATCCGAGGCAGCGCAACAATGCGCTCGTGTCATAATGGCGTTCACTGTAATGCCGCCCGCTGTTGGCGATGGCCACCGCAGCCAGCAGCAACGCCACCAGACTGGCCAGGCCAGTATATTGCCTTGCCTTGTTCAGGGCTTCATCCAGCGCCGGGCGGTCTTCGGCGAGATTGTGGATACGCTGCCCCGGCTTCAACCTGGGTTGCAGCCATGCGCGAAAGCCGTTCACCTGTTCCGTGTCCCCCGCGAACATGTTCTGATAGCGGATACGGCTTCCGGGCTGGATGACCCCGGTATCCTCAAGGTCGTTCTGGTGGATCATCACCCGCGGATTGAAATTGTAGAAACTGTTTCCACGGTCCGGTTCATAAGTCAGGATTCGGGTGATCGTAAAGGCCGTTTCTCCGATCGTGATGCTGTCTCCCGGTTCGACCCCCAGAGCGTGCAATACCCGAGCCTCTACCCAGGCCTCACCGGGCGCCGGACCAGTGTTTACTGATTCTTCGGCGCCGTAGAGTTCGCGAGTCACTCGCAGGCTCCCTTTCAGGGGATAGTTGTCGTCTACAGACTTGACCGCAACCAGGAGAATGTCATCGTTGCCCGCAATCGTGACAAAGCGTTGCGTGCTGGCGACTTCGAGATTGCGCCGGTCTGCTTCCGCTCGCACCTCTGGGTTGAATGGTCTGCTGCCGGACAGTACCAGGTCACCGCCGATGACATGTTGGGCATTGATTGACATACTCCGGCTGATCCGGTCTGTGAAATGGCCGATAGCCGTGTGGCTGACGATGGCCACCACCAGCGCAAGCAACAGTATGGTCAGTTCGCCGCTGCGCCATTCGCGCAACATCAGGCGAAGTGAAAATGTCAGGAGTTGGGATGGTTTCATTGACGCTAATGAAGTCGCCCGGATTCCATACTGACGCGCCGTCCGCACCGCTCGGCCAGTTCCAACGCATGAGTAACCAGAATCAGGGTGGTGCCATGTTCGGCGTTCAGGGCGAACATCAGATCCGCTACCCGGCGGCCGTTTTCGGTGTCGAGGTTGCCAGTGGGTTCGTCGGCGAACAGAATGGTGGGTCGGGTGACGAATGCCCGCGCTATCGCCACTCTCTGCTGTTCGCCACCGGAAAGTTGAAGCGGATAATGGGTGGTTCGCGCGTCGAGTCCTACCCGTTGCAGAATTTCTGTCGCCTGGGAGGTCGCGTCTTCCGCGCCGGTGATTTCCAGGGGCAGGCTCACATTTTCCAGTGCTGTCAGATTAGGCAGTAACTGGAAGGACTGGAATACGAAACCCACATGATCGGCGCGGATAGCGGCCCGGCTGTCTTCGTCCAGGTCGGTTATATCATTACCAGCCAGTGTGATGCGTCCTTCGCTGGGCTGGTCCAGTCCGGCGAGCAAGCCGAGTAGCGTCGATTTCCCCGAGCCGGAGGCGCCCACAATAGCCAGAGTTTCCGCCACAGCCACTTCAAGATTGATATCCTGCAGTATGTTGAGGGCGCCGGATGCCACCGGCACGGTTTTGCCGACCTTTTCCGCGCGAATTGGCAAGTCAGGTTGTGTCATGAGATAAGAATTACCGAGATATAAAGCGATTCCATTAAAGTGCGGTTCCATTATCGAGTTTCAAGGGAATTATATATAATTCCCTGTTTTAATCGGATGGAATATCGGATGTGGTCAAATAGCAATGTGTCTTCCCGTACCGCGATAGCGGGCTGGTTACTTCTCACCTGGCTGAGCTTGCTCCTGGCCTGGCCAGTATCGGCGACGGCGATGACCACGAAAATTCTCCTGGTCGGCGATAGCTTGAGTTCTGGCTATGGACTGGCCGGGCCGGGCTGGGTGGAATTGACCAATCGACAATTCGCCCGTGAGGGGCGCGATATTCATATCGTCAATGACAGCATCACTGGCGATACCACAGCCGGAGGGCTGGCCCGGCTCGCTGACGGCATTTTGCGTAATGCACCGGATTGGGTGTTGATTGAGCTCGGTGGTAACGATGGGCTGCGTGGTATCCGCCCCCCGGTGATTGAGGATAATCTCCGCCAAATGGTCGAAATTGTCACATCCCGCGGTGTTCGCGCGATGCTGCTGGGTATGCGTATTCCGCCCAACTACGGCGCAACCTACACCGCGGGATTCGAGCGAGTCTACGAGAACGTGTCTGCTGACACCGGGGCTCCGCTATTACCGTTCTTTATCGGTGAATTGGCGCTGGATGCAGAATATATGCAGCCTGACATGATCCACCCCAATGACGCGGCTCAACCCTTGATCCGGGATCGTGTAGTGCCGTTCTTGTTATCGGCGCTTGGTGACTGATTGAGGGTGGGTGGGACCGACGACAATTCTATTTGCTCTTTAGCATTACACACAGATGTGTTACACGCAGATGTTGACCATACCCATGATCTGGCTATAATGTTAGCCAGATCAACTCAACCAGGGAGGATAAGGTTATGTTCATCGTCAATGTTCATCAAGCCAAGACCCAACTTTCCCGACTGCTGACGCAGGTCGAGGCGGGTGAAGATGTGGTGATCGCCCGACGAGGCGAACCGGTCGCGCGGCTGGTTGGCTGTAAACCTCCAGGCAAGCGGCAACCCGATGTCCTCAAGGGGAAAGTCGTCATTCCGGAGAGCTTCTTCAACCCGTTGCCGGAGGAAGAACTGATGGTATGGGAAGGTAAGTAGCGGTGCGAGTGCTGTTAGATACCCATGCGTTTCTTTGGTGGGTTGCGGACAGCGGTCGCTTGTCTCGGATAGCGCACAGCGTGATCACGGACGAGTCGAATGATATCATGGTCAGCGCGGCATCCGCTTGGGAAATCTCCACAAAATTCCGGCTCGGCAAACTGCCGGGAGCAGACGTCGCGGCATTCGATATCGCTAGCATCATCGCTGACCAGGGTTTCGAGGAGTTGGCGATCAGTGTCGCCGAGGCTGAGCGCGCTGGCCGATTGCCCGGACCCCACCGTGACCCATTCGACCGAATGCTTATCGCTCAGGCATTGGCCCGCGACCTGGTGGTCGTATCGGTCGATACGGTATTCGACCGCTATCGCGTCAATCGGCTGTGGTGACGAAAGCAATTTTTTCAGGCGTGGTGGATGTATCCATTGTGAAGGGAGGCACGGGAGCATCGGGGCATCGACGAGGCCATACTGCATGCAATATCTCTCCTTGGATGCGCGTTCCATACGTGGAAATACAACTACTCTCGAAAGTCGGAATTCATGTCTGGAATGGAAAATAAAAAACCATTTGAATTCTGTAGAGAAGACCAGTTGCTTTTACAGCAATTACTGACACGGCAAGCCTTGGAGACTTCGGGTTCATCACCTGCCCATGGAGGGGGAGTTAAGACTGGTCATGGTGATCAAGGATTATCTTCGACAACGTATGATCACTGGCAATTGTTGCCTGAACATATTGAGCTTCATGATTGGCAGCGTGAGTGTCTTGAGATTTGGCTGGAAAATCGCCGAGGGACGGTAAAAGTAGCTACTGGTGGCGGTAAGACACTATTTGCGCTTGCTGTAGCACAAACTCTGCAGAATAAAGTTGTATCGGATCTTCGACTAGCCATAGTAGTGCCAACTATTCCCTTAATGAATCAATGGGCTGAAGAACTGGGTGCATCAAACATCCCCAAATCCAGGGTTGCCTTTCTTGGTGGCGGGGAAAGTGTTCCGGAAAACCCAGATATCCGAATTGTCATCTGTGTGATCAATTCAGCCCAGGCTCGGCTACCTGCCTTGGTTAAAAAATTTGGATGGAATGACAAGCTTCTATTGGTGGTTGACGAATGTCACCGGGCGAATGCCAGTGAAGCAAAGCGGGTTTTTGAATCTCGCCCGGCTTATACGCTCGGCCTTTCAGCAACACCGGAAACAGACCAGGGAGACGACACCGTTCCGACCAACGACGCTTACGCAGCAAGTGAAGTTGGTCAAGCACTCGGCCCGATAATATTTGAGTTTTCCCTGAAAGAAAGCTTGATAGCAGGACTCCTGACTCCTTTCGAAGTTTGGCATGTAGGTTTACCCTTGGACCCTGATGAAGCAATCAACCATGCCCGGTTAAGCCGGGAAATTTCTGGACTCCGAAAAGACTTACAGGTTATCCATCGTCGCAGTAGAAGCAAACAAAACTTTATCGCTTGGTGTCAAACTGTCGCCAGTCGCGAAGGGTCAGGAAATGCCTCTCGTTTTATCGGTATGGCAAGTGAACGGAAAAGACTGATCTATCGCGCTGCATCTCGATTTAACCTGACCTTGAAAATATTGTCATCGGCGATGAAAAAGCCAGGCTGTCAGGTGATCGTATTTCACGAGTCTATTGATGATATTAACAATCTGTTCATTTCTGCAGTTGATGCCAATATTCCCGCAGTTCTGGAACACAGTAAACTTCCTGCAAGTTTGCGCTACAGTAACATTGACGCTTTTCGAAAAGGCATCGCACGAGCAATTATCAGTGCTAAATCCCTTGTCGAAGGATTTAACGTTCCCTCGGCTGATATAGGCATTATTGCAGCCTCAAGTGGATCGGTAAGACAACGAATTCAAAGTCTTGGTCGTATGTTGCGTAAAAAGGAAACCGGCGAAACAGCGTTGATTTTCGTCCTCTATGTCAAGGATACAGAAGATGAAGCCATCTACCAGAAAGCCGACTGGGAAGCAGTGATAGGTGCAGGCAGAAATCGCTATTGTGAATGGGTGCCAAACACAGAACCTGTAGAAGAGAATCTCACGCTTGAGGGTCTTTTGCACCAATTACATGAAGTTAACACTCCACCACGAGTTTATCGCCCCCCTTGCCACGAAGTCGACGTTAAATCCCTTGGGTTCGGTAGCGAATACCCTGCACAAACCAAAGGGACGGACTTACGCGTAGATCAGGCCGGAAATCTCAGAACGTATGATGGTACACTGACTCCTGCGTCACATGAAACGATCAATAAGATTCTGGAAGTCAATCAATACCGCCGGGCTGTAAGAACGCCCTGTGGCCACTTGATTTGCAGAACTGGAGTCAAGCAAGACCCTGACGACACATGGGTGTTTTTGGGATTGGTTGGTGAGCCCGAAGTTTTAACTGACAAACATGTTGAGAAGCTGCTTGTTAAACGCGTCTCCGGTCGTCGTGTAATTGCCAGAAAGACAGGTCGAAATATAGTGTTTGCAAGAGGGCCTGGCACGGCCCCTTCAAAAGAAGCTCAAGAAACTCAAGCTATCCTTGATTGGATACGTAGCCAAGAGGATGCACTATCAACAAACATCCATGAACTATACTGGGATGGTGAAATAAAATTCTGGATTGAAGTAAACGGCGAACGCATCTGTTTTGATGAAGCAAAATCCGGGTTGGAGTTTCCACAATGAGATTCACTCCAGAGAAACCGCCGTTTCCTTACTGGGTCGGACCTTACTCCCCAGCTCGAGGGACTTCATCGGGATTTCGCATTAAGGATAGACATCTTGGGGTTTGGACCACTTCTGGTGAGGGACAAACATTTTGCCCGGTTCAGGAAACTGACGGTGTTACACAACTGGTGCAGACTGTTAGAAGTGGTTGGCAAGGTGGGCGGGTGCTCTTTTTGCCCGGTGGTTATATTGTAAAACCGCTCCAAAATGAAGATGAGCAAGGAATGCGCGTATTTCTTGGCCGATTTGAAGGAGGGCTCAAGATAGTCAATGGGAATCATATTGTTGATCTCTCGAAGACCAGTGTCTTTAATCCAGGGCAGGCTTGGTTGGGGCCAAATACGATAGGTTTGGAATGCAATATCAAGTCAGACGAGTCTTTGTCCACCCATTGGTCTCAGCCCACAGAATATGGATACAAAAAATGCTACGAAAAAATTTCCGGATCCTGTCGTGAGCTATTCTCTGGATTTAAGGAAGCCCGTCCTTTTGACGAAGGTGGTCGAGTACGAATTACTGTTGGTGGCCACGTTATCACAAATAAAAAAATTGGAGATGATTGGTGCTCATTTTACGTGGGTAGGGTCAATCCTTCTCAATTTGCAAATTGGGATCGTTGGATCCGAAGGAGGTAACTATGAACGAACCAAAACTCTACCGTGGACAGTGGCCGAAAGTCGCCGGTAAAACAGCGAAATATGCAGTGAGAATTGTGGAACGAGAATGGAAAGTTACGGTTAGTTATGACTTGGGTGAAGGGTTGATGTTTCTGGCTGTTGAGAGTGGTGATACTGGTATTGCCGAGAGGGTTAACAAAATCAAACGCGCCCTTGTGGGACAAGAAGGCGGCGCATTTTACATCAACGAATATCAGCACCTGATTGTTCCTGTCACCCGAAATGGTACTTCGCAGTGCTTTTCAGGAGGGAAGGCAGAATCAGATTTTACATTTGAATTCGAGGAGAAACGCCTGACATCGAAACCAATTGATATGAACGGAAATCCTCTTAATCCGGGCGATCTCTGGGTTGGTCCAAGGCCCGGAATTCCCTACAAATTGGCTGCCGGTGGAAAAGACATATATTATGAATCTCCTGCGTTAACCGACACCGACCCGCCAGATATCCGACAAAGAGTTACACAGAAAATTCATCTTTCCAAGGTGCAACAAGATAAATCTGTAGTCACAATGGCGCTAAAACCTGTCTTGGATGTGCGGGGATATGAGGGTGGACGCTTTTACGTGAACGAACAACGCGCAATCTTTACTCCTGTTGATAAAGGGGATGGAAACGGGTTGGACTACAGGTACTGTGGCCAGGTTGATCTCTCTGCCTGGTTCCCTGAGCCCCCGCTTTATTGATTCGCAGTAATTCTTTATCTGATACGGTTCGCGCATAATGCCCTGTGGATTGTGCTTTGATTGACTCCCAAGCGGTCGGCGATCTCCTGTTGTGTCATCCCTTGCGCGTACCACTGGCCGATTATTTGATCACGGACGGCGTTATTTTCGCGCCTGGCCTTTCCTGATCGCTTCCCTCGCGCCCTCTGTATGTCGCGCAACCAGTCAACCCGGAAATATCGCCATGTCCATTTTCCGATTGAGTGCGCCAGGTGCCGCACCTCGTTAAAGCCTAACGGGGTTTTATGGGCCTCGCCCGTGTACGCCGCCGCGACCGTGACAAGTTCATCAATCCATTCCGCCCGCGTCACGCCGTCCCGCTTGCGCTCGACTACGCGCTTATAAGCCCATACCCGGACGGTATCGAATGTATCGACATTGCGCCCGATCCCGGTCAGTTTATCCGCCGGGGGTTTCTTCCATTTTTCAATATCCGGTAGCCAGTCCGCCAGCGCGTCCAGTGTGTACGGATAGCCCGGCCCGCGTAGTACCTGCCAATGGTCATTCAGGGGGTTTTTTGCCAGTAGCCCGGAATAGCCAGGGTCAGCCCCGATCCGCTCGGACATACAGCCCTCGACCGCGTCCAGGTAGTGCATGGGGGCCTTGCGATCATGGTCGCCCATCAATACGGGAATATCCAATAACCAGCCATTATGACAATGGCCGTTGGCTCGATTGATCGCCGTCCAGTTCGGGGGCGCAATGTCCGCGTCCTCCCACGCGACCGCCGCGCCGGGTTGGTGGGGGTTTACCCGGTACTGGACGAATGACCACGCCGCCGCCGTCTGGTAGTTCCCGTAAAATTCTTGCCCTCGTTCTGTTTGACCTTCTCATGATCAGGTATGAATTTTCATATATGGCCTGTGGATAATTTCGGCCATGAAGTCAATAAAACGGTACTTCAATGTAATAAAAAGGTTGTTGGTAACCAAAAACTGTTGACTAACTTCGAGAATAGCGTCTATCATAGGGTGCTTAACAGTATAAAAGCCCTATATGTAGTGTTATCTGTCGATGAGATTCCACTATATGTATGATTTGTAACGAAATTAGAATATTCCCCGGATGGTTAGCGCAGTCAGTCAAAAAAGCCAGGATACCGCAGCGGTTTCGCTGGACGAAATTGCTCTTCAACCTGCCGCTTTTGATATATGGGATAAAAAGTATCGGCTGAAAACCATGCAGGGTGAGCCGGTTGACCAGGATGTCATGGCGACCTTTGATCGGGTGGCCAGAGCTTTGGCTGAGGTTGAACATACTCCCGAAAAGCAGGATGAATGGCACCAGAGATTTCTTTGGGCATTGCAGCGCGGCGCCATCCCGGCTGGCCGGATTACGTCCAATGCAGGTGCCCTCGAGCACAAGTCTGCAACCAGCACGATCAACTGTACGGTTTCCGGCATTATCCCGGATTCGATGGATGGTGTGCTGGCCTGCGTTCATGAAGCAGGATTGACCCTGAAAGCCGGATGCGGAATCGGATATGAATTCTCCACCTTGCGCCCCAGAGGCGCTTTTGTTAGCGGTGCCGGAGCTTATACCTCCGGCCCGCTTTCTTTTATGGACATATTCGATTCGATGTGCTTCACGGTATCGTCCGCCGGTGGACGTCGTGGCGCACAAATGGGCACCTTCGACATTTCTCACCCTGATATTCTGGATTTTATTCGCGCCAAGCGCGAGAACGCACGGCTCCGCCAATTCAACCTGTCCTGCCTGATTACCGATGAATTCATGCAGGCGGTGCAGGACGATGCCGAGTGGCCGCTGTCTTTCCCGGCTACCCGGCATGAAGTCGAGTGTGGAGAATATCCGCTCATCTGGCGGCAATGGCCGCATACAGAGAATTACGTGACCAACGAGGTGGGTGAGGTCGCTTGTCGTGTTTACCGCACTATTCGTGCCCAATCCCTGTGGGACACGATCATGAGGTCCACTTATGACTATGCCGAGCCCGGATTTATTCTGGTGGACCGCATCAATGAGATGAACAACAACTGGTTCTGCGAGAATATTCGCGCGACCAATCCCTGCGGAGAACAGCCACTGCCGCCTTATGGTGCCTGTTTGCTGGGTTCGGTCAATCTGACCCGGTTTGTGCGTGACCCGTTTACCGATGAGGCCCGGTTTGACTGGGACGAGTACCGGGAAGTGGTCGCCGTCTTTTCCCGTATGCTGGATAATGTGGTTGAAATCAATGGCTTGCCACTCGCCAGGCAAGTTGACGAGCTGAAGTTGAAGCGTCGTCACGGCATGGGTTTCCTCGGGCTGGGTTCCACCCTGACCATGTTGAAGATGCGATACGGCGATGAGCAGTCACTGGCTTTCACCGAGCGGGTTGCCAGAGAAATGGCTACGGTCGGTTGGGAGGTGGGTATCGCGCTGGCCGAGGAAAAGGGGGTTGCGCCTGTCCTTGTGCAGGAATACACGGTGACCCGGGAGATGCTGTTCATGCGCCCGGAAATGGCAGAAGATGGTTTTTGTGAGGGCGACCGGGTCAAAGGCTCCGTGTTGATGGCTCGATACAGTCGTTATATGCAGCAGTTCCCCGAGGAAATACGGAGCGGGATTGAAGCCAACGGCTGTCGTTATACCCATCATACCTCAATCGCGCCCACGGGCACGATCAGCCTGTCTCTGGCAAATAACGCCAGCAATGGAATCGAGCCGAGCTTCGCCCACAAATACAGCAGGAACGTCATTCGCGAAGGCAAGAAAACCAAGGAGAAAGTTGATGTTTATTCCTACGAGTTGCTGGCCTACCGCCAGCTGGTGAATCCGGCGGCTGTGCCCGCCGGGGAAAATGAAAACGAAAGACTGCCCGATTATTTCATTACCAGCGAAGATATTACGCCGAAACAGCATGTGGACATACAATCTGCGGCGCAGAAATGGATCGACTCATCCATATCCAAAACCGCCAATGTACCGACGGATTTTCCGTTCGGTGAATTTCAGGACATTTATCGGTACGCCTGGGAGAAGGGGCTGAAAGGCTGCACCACATTCAGATTCAATCCTGAAGTGTTCCAGGGAGTGCTGGTGAAAGAGCAGGATCTGAAGAACACGAAATATCAATTTGTTCTCGAAAACGGGGATATGGTCGAGGTCAGGGGTGACCAGGAAATTGAGTACGATGGTGAGAGTCACACTGCGGCGAATTTGTTTGATGCCTTGAAAGAAGGCTATTACGGAAGATTCTAGCGACTTTTATCGGATGACCCTATCTGGAAATTGGCTAATAGAGACTAAAGTGAAAAGTTCCGGCAAAAAGCTCCAGAACCGACATCAGGGGAAAACCCGGAGGGTCCAGTTCAGCTTGCAGATCGGCCGTATTGCATCAACGCGCCCTGATCGTCAGCAACAATCATTACCAACCAGACAACAAACCCTGTCGAGATTTTGATGACTATAAAAATAGACCAGAGAATCATTGACTACAACGTGATCAAGTCTTCGGCCCAAGGCGCCGAGAGTGCAAGTACAGTAGAATCAACCCCCGCTTCCTCGGCTGTGCTGGATGCGTCACAAGACCGGGTTGTGCAGATGCATGAAAAGGTCGTTCGCCCGGAAATGCTGGTCGGCAATACCTACAAGATCAAGACCCCGGTCTCCGAGCATGCGTTTTACATTACCATTAACGACATCCTGTTAAATCCGGGCACTCCGTACGAGAAGCGTCGGCCTTTCGAGATTTTTATCAACTCGAAAAACATGGATCACTATCAATGGATATCGGGGCTGACACTGATCATCTCTGCGGTTTTCAGAAAAGGCGGGGACGTTACCTTTCTGGCCAACGAACTACGCAGCGTATTCGACCCCAAAGGCGGCTACTTCAAGCGGGGCGGCAAATATATGCCTTCGCTGGTCGCTGAAATCGGCGATGTCATCGAATCCCACCTGAAAATGATCGGCATGATTGTCGAGTCGGGGCTGGATGAGCATCAGCAGGCTCTGGTCGACCAGAAGCGCAGGGAATATGAGCAAAGTCATACACACTCCCTGTCGGATACACAGGACAGCGCGTTTCCCGATGGAGCCATTCTGTGTAACAAATGCAACACCAAAGCCATGATATTCATGGATGGCTGCATGACCTGCCTGAGTTGCGGTGAAAGCAAATGCGGGTAGCACTATCAAGATCGAGTTAAATCGCAGCACTCACTGGTTATTCCGGGCATTATCGTCTTCAAGCTGAGCCATCAGGTTTTTCATGTCTTCCGGCAGTTCGCTTCGCCAGCTGGCCTCGACATTGTTCCGTGGGTGGATCAGGGTGAGTTTCTCGGCATGCAGGGCCTGTCGCCCAAACGTCTGCAGGCAGTGCTTGAATGGTTCGGATGCCCCCGGCGGCAATCGGTTTCGTTGTCCGTACAGCCGGTCACCAATGATAGGAAAACCTCGCCAACTCAAATGTACGCGGATTTGATGGGTACGCCCGGATTCCAGACTGGCCTGCACCAGGCAATGGTGACGGTATTTTCTTTTGACGCGGAAGTGGGTGATTGCGGTCTTGCCTTGCGGGGTTACCGACATACGTAACCGATCCTGATGATGTCGGCCGATTGGCTGGTTGATGGTTTCTCCTGAAATCATGACACCGTTGACGATCGCAAGGTACTGGCGGCTCATTTGCCGACTGTCGAGCTGGGCGATCAGATGTTGCCGGGCCTGTTCTGTCTTTGCCACTACCATTAATCCGGTCGTGTCCTTGTCGAGCCGGTGAACAATTCCTGCCCTCGGCAGTTTAGCCAGTTCCGGGTTATGGTAGAGCAGGCCGTTTTGCAGCGTACCGTTCGGGTTGCCAGCACCCGGATGGACGACCAGACCGCAGGGTTTGTCGATGATCAGAATCTGATCGTCCTGATCCAGGATTTCCAGATCAATCGGTTCGGGGAGACAGTCCACAACGGCAGGGCATGGAATCTGAACTTCCAGTGTTTCCTCACCCGACAGCCTGAGCTTCTGTTTTGCTGATTCCCCGTTTACCCGCACCAGACCCTGTCTGATCCACTGTTGAATTGTATTTCTGGTATATTCAGGAAACAGTCTGGAAAGCGCCTTGTCCACCCGTTCCCCCTTCATTTGCAGAGTGGATTGGATAAAAAGATTGGATTCGGATTCCGACATGTTGATTTAGTTATGGCACAATGGGTGCCTGAATTATTATAATTACGAATCTGAATCAAGCAAATCACAATTCTACCTTATAGAAAAACCTCCGTGCCAATGACAATTAAAGCCGCACCGACACGACCTGCTCCACGGTTTCCCGTTCAAACTCATCGAATCAGGCAACTGACTGTGCGACTGTCCATCATTATCCTGTCCTGCCTGCTAATGGCCGGGTGCGCCCTGTTCAATAAAGATAAAGATGCGGAGGAGGATAAAACTGCGGAGGAGCTTTACAGCGAGGCCAGGGAGAGCATGGACAAGGGCAACTGGGAAACAGCCCTCGGACAGTTGCGGACGCTGGAGGGGAGATACCCCTACAGCAAGCACGCGACTCAGGCCCAGATAGACACAGTCTATATCCATTATCGAACGGAGCAGACCGGGCTGGCTCTGGCGGCTGCAGACCGTTTCATTAAACTGCACCCGACTCATTCCTCGGTGGACTACATTTATTATCTGAAAGGCCTGGCCAGCTTCGAGGAAGACTCATCCATGCTGGGCAAACTGCTTGGGTATGATGATCTGAGTGACCGGGACGCATCGCCGATGTATGATGCGTTGACTGCCTTCCAGGAGGTGTATACCCGCTTCCCGGATAGCCGGTATGCCGCAGATGCCAGAGTCCGGGCCCAACGCCTGCTGGATGCGTTGGCCAGGAATGAAATTATAGTCGCGAAATACTATTACTCGAAGGATGCCCACGTGGCCGTAGTCAACCGCGCCAGCGGGGTTATTCAGGACTATGCTTCCACTCCCGCTGTCGAGGAGGCGCTTGCCCTGATGATGTCGAGTTACCGCAAGATGGGCATGGATGACCTGTCGGACGACGCCCGCAGAGTGCTCGAACACAATTTCCCGAACAGCGAATATCTCGACCAGTATTCCGGCATCAAGGCAGAGGACAGCAAAGCGAAACCGGGCTGGTTTTCCAGAATCATCAACCGCTTCAGGAAACCGGATTCTGTCGAAGAATAAGCACCTCAAAAAAACGATACTCAAGAGGATAAAGACTGTTCAGGATTTTCGTGATGACATCCACAAGATTACGTACTGGCGACGTGTCATCCCCTGCGGCAACAGCATGAGGAGGTGATCTCGAAATCGGAGTTCGCCATTACTGCATTGAGTCGGGTGGTGATGCCGGGTAATTCTTCGGTTTCGTTTCTGTGGCGCAGACATTCCGCCAATCCGTGCAATGCCCACACATTGTTCGGGTGATGATTGCAGCGATCCAGTTTGTTGTTCAGCCCGAGATCGGTTCTGTATACTTCTTCGGCCTCTGCATAGTGTCCCTGCTCGATCAGCAAGGCACCCAGCGCATGCCGGGGTGGGTGCATCCAGGGCCAGGGCTCAGAATAGGCAAGGTTGTCGCACAAACGTACGCTCTTTCGTAGATATTCGAATGCCGGGGAGTAGTTTCCACTGTGATACTCGATCTCTCCGTTCATCATGTTTTCAGCGACCGCCAGGATATCGAGTGCCGTGTTGTTGAATACCTTGCGGTCTTCGGGAATCCTCTCCAGCGATCGGTAGAATCGGCTCCGCTCTGCCCGGGCCGGTTCGATTTGTCCGAGTGCAGCCAGACTGATCACCCTGGCGTAATGCTGCATGGCGGTGGAAACACAGTAAAGTGACGGGTTTTCCGGCATCGGCAGTTCTACGATTTCCTGCCACCTACCGAACCGTATCAGGACATGCGTTTGCGCCGAATAATAGCCTTCCAGAAGTATGGTCAGAAACGGTCGGTCAGGGATTTCCAACAGTTCCTGTGGCAGCATTTCGGATAATTCCCGGGTTGCCTGGAAGGCACGTTGAGACTGCCCCATCATCATACAGGCCAGCATCATCATGTGCAGGTCATGACAACGTGATGCGGTGTAAAAGTTGTACGGGCCGGCATAATCCAGGTATTTGCGGTCTGCCCGGATGGCCTTTTCGTTGACGATTCTGGCGCGGTCATAAAGTCCGCACAGGATGTAGATATGGCTGGGCATGTGCACCAGATGACCGATATCCAGACACAGGTTCTCCAAAGCATCTGCCGAGGCCAGTGCTTTTTCCGGTGCAGGAGACATTTCCAGGCAATGAATATGCAGGTGCAGAATTGCCGGGTGCGGGGTACTACCGGATTCGCGCATCCGGGAGAGCACGCGATCGAGTACGGACAGACACTCCGCTGTGTCCGCGCCATCGGCCGGTTGGCCGGTGCTCACATCCCATAGTTTCCACGGGGTCCGTATCATCATGGCCTCAACGAACAGCGCCGCGACATCCAGATCGTCAGGGTATTTATGGTAGACGGCACGCATGGCATTGGCCCAGGCGTCATCGCGGGCTTCCAGCTGCTCCAGCGAATCGCTACAGTTTGACGGAAATCTTGTGGACAGTGCGTGGATCAGAGCTGTTTCCACATCGGATGTTGCGGTGCATAGCGTACGTGCGGTCTGGATGCTGTCGTAGCAAAGCGAGATGCAGCGGTCTTTCTCTTGCTGGCTCAGCTCCCGCCACGACAGGTTGTAGAATGGGGCCGAGCCATAAGCGATCCCCCAGTAGGCCATCGCGCAGCGCGAGTCATATTCCAGTGCCTTGTAAAAACACTTTACGCCTTCTTCCTGATTGAATCCGTAGCACCAGTTGAGCCCCCGGTCGAACCATATTTGCGCTTCTACAGAAGTGGTCGAAACCGGGCGGCTGTGTTTGCCCAAATCAAAATAATCGTTCATTCTCTGTCTTTCAAACGGGCGGGTACTTAAAGGGTCATTCCGGCGGATTTATCGAGTGTATAGCCATTCTCTGCGATTATGCCGGGATAGCGTACCAGAAGCCGCAATAAAAAAGGCGCCTTGACGGCGCCTTTTTCAGTCCTTGTGACAGAGGATACGGGTTACATCATTCCACCCATTCCACCCATTCCGCCCATGTCAGGCATCGGAGGAGCGGGTTTGTCTTCCGGTACTTCCGCGATCATCGCCTCGGTTGTGATCAACAATCCGGCAATGGAAGCGGCGTTTTGCAGCGCCGTGCGGGTTACCTTGGTTGGATCCAGGATACCCATTTCGATCATGTCGCCATATTCTCCGGTGCTGGCATTGTAGCCATGATTGCCATCGTTTTTAGCTACTTCGTTGAGCACGACAGAGGCGTCGCCACCGGAGTTGGTGACGATTTGACGCAGTGGTTCTTCCAGCGAACGCAGTACAATGCGGATACCCAGATCCTGATCCTGGTTATCGCCTTCGACCCTGGAGACGGCATCGACACAGCGAACCAGCGCCGTACCACCACCGGGAACCACGCCTTCTTCGACTGCGGCGCGAGTTGCATGCAGCGCGTCTTCGACTCTGGCTTTCTTTTCCTTCATCTCAATTTCAGTGGCAGCACCTACCTTGATCACGGCAACACCGCCGGCCAGTTTGGCCACTCGCTCTTGCATTTTCTCGCGATCATAGTCAGAGGTTGCCTCTTCAATTTGAGCCCGGATCTGATTGACACGACCTTCTATCTCGTCAGAACTACCGGCGCCGTCAATTACTGTGGTGTTTTCCTTGGTAACCTGGATACGCTTGGCTTGTCCGAGATCCTCCAGAGAAACAGCGTCGAGATTCATACCGACTTCTTCACTGATCACCTGACCGCCGGTCAGTACCGCGATGTCCTGCAACATTGCTTTACGACGGTCGCCAAAGCCGGGAGCCTTGACCGCACAGACCTTGACAATACCACGGATATTGTTGACCACCAGTGTGGCCAGCGCCTCTCCGTCTACATCTTCTGCAATCACCAGTAGCGGGCGGCTGGATTTGGCAACGCCTTCCAGTGTGGGCAGCAGATCACGGATGTTGGAGATTTTCTTGTCGTGAATCAGGATGAAGGGATTTTCCAGATCAACCGACATGTTATCCTGATTGTTGATGAAGTAGGGAGACAAATAGCCGCGGTCAAACTGCATACCCTCGACCACTTCCAGATCGTTTTCCAGCGCATTGCCTTCTTCTACGGTAATTACGCCTTCCTTACCTACTTTCTCCATAGCTTCGGCGATGATGTCACCTACATTCTTGTCGGCATTTGCCGATACGGTTCCAACCTGGGCGATTTCCTTGTGATCGGTACAGGGTCTGGAAAGCTGTTGCAGATCTCCAACGCCTGCGATAACCGCCTTGTCGATGCCGCGCTTGATATCCATCGGATTCATGCCGGCGGCAACGGCTTTCATGCCTTCACGAACGATGCATTGAGCCAATACGGTTGCGGTGGTTGTACCGTCACCGGCAACATCGGAAGTTTTGGATGCGACTTCCTTGACCATTTGCGCGCCCATGTTTTCGAGCTTGTCTTTTAACTCAATTTCTTTCGCGACTGAAACACCGTCTTTGGTTACGGTGGGTGCCCCGAATGATTTGTCCAGCACGACGTTTCTACCCTTGGGACCAAGGGTAACCTTTACAGCGTCTGACAGGGTATTTACCCCTTTCAGCATGCGAGCACGCGCGTTCTCGCCAAATACGACTTCTTTAGTGGCCATTTCTACAATTCCTCAAAAATTTGTTCTTTCAGTTCAGATAAATGAATTAACCTTCGATAATTCCCATGATGTCGTCTTCACGCATCACGAGCAGGTCTTCGCCATCAACCTTGACTTCGGTGCCTGAATACTTCCCGAACAGCACTTTGTCGCCAACTTTGACATCGAGACCGCGTTGGTCACCATTATCGAGTACCTTGCCATTTCCTGCTGCCAGCACTTCGCCTTGCATCGGTTTTTCGGTAGCAGAATCAGGAATGACAATTCCACCTGGGCTGGTTCGTTCGTCTTCGACTCGTCGAATGACGACACGATCATGAAGCGGACGGATTTTCATACGTTCATATCTCCTGTTGTTTGGTTAAAGATCAAGTTGAACGGCGAGCGCAAGACAGGGGTAACCGTGTTTATTAGCACTCACCTTGAGCGAGTGCTAATATAGTGGCGAAGATTTAAAAGTCAAGAGTAAAAACAGATATTTTGTGATTGATCCGGGGGCGAGAGCCAGATTCAGGGGAAAATCAGTTGCACCAGATTGCGGATACGGGCAGAAAGCCAGCGGGCGGCTGCCTCAATCCGGCCTGGATTGGCGTGTCGAATATGTTCCGCAGGCGTGATCAGTTGCGGGGCATATTTCTCCTTCAGTTTGAACACCGCGCCATGGTCAATCGGCTGGCACAGCTTGAACAGAATCAGGGAGAGGACATTGAAACGATGACCGCGATGGACGGCTGAAACAAAATCGACAAATACCGGACGTTGTCGCAGCGTAGCCAGAATGTTGGTCGTATTACGCAGGTCGCCATGAACCACTCCTTTTTCGTGGAGCGCGTTGACCAGTGCTTCAATCCGGGGAATAAACAGCGACCAATCAATCTCTTCTGTGTGCAAACCGATCTGACGAGCCGGAACAAACTCCATCAAAAAGGTTTGGCCGGACAGTTTGCGGATGAATCCGGGCACTCCCTGCACTGGGTCCAGAGCGTGCAGGGCCTTGATTTCACGATAGACCAGCAGAGGCGCGATAAACCACCTGAAACCCTTGTTCGAGCCAGAGTAATCCTTGAGAATGGCCTGATCGCCGTGGTGCTCAATTAACAGTACATCGGCGCGTGTGCTTTCTCCAAAACGAAGTGTTTCGATGGTGCACTGGCGCAGCTCCTGATAGCTTAACGATTGAAAGACAGACAAATTATCGACCCCCCATTTAGTATGTTCTGAACCTTGACTGGTCTGGACAGGGTCAGTCCAGGTCCTTGTATTCGCCTTCTATTACCCGGTTCGACCGTGGGGTATCCGATTCAGGAGCAGGTCGGGCTTGCCTGGTTACCGGATTGGGGGGGCGCAGTATTCCCTTTTCCAGTATGGTTCTGATAATCCATCGGCGCAAGGGCGGAGTAAGGAGGATAAAACCGAGAGTATCGGTGAAAAATCCGGGAGTCAGCAATAATGCGCCGGCAATGAACAGGAACAGCCCTTCAATGACCGCAAGAGCCGGTATTTGTCCCTTCAACAACTGCATCTGCACCCGGCCAAGGGTCGAAAATCCTTGCACTCTGACCAGAAATGCGCCGAGCAGCGCGGTGAACACCACCAGAAATATCGTTGTCCCGGCCCCCATTACGGTGCCAATCTCAATAAGTAGCCAGATTTCGACCAACGGGACGATGAGA
Organism: Arenicellales bacterium; assembly: GCA_965116335.1. Classification (GTDB taxonomy): domain Bacteria; phylum Pseudomonadota; class Gammaproteobacteria; order Arenicellales; family Poriferihabitantaceae. The sequence goes on along the minus strand of OZ220677.1, from coordinate 1,742,793 downwards.
AAAATCAAAAACAGCACTTTCATCTGGTATATTCTACATGACCCGGCTTGATATCGGGCAGATCGGATATACATAATCCCCGTATTGAAACAGGCATGACCAAAAAACCGCTTATTGCCGGATTATCCGTGATTTCAGGATTCGTGGTTCCGCTTATCCTGATTTTACAATTCTGGGGCGGTCTCGCCTCCCATGCACAAAATTTGCAGGGAAGCCTTCCGGGTTCGACTCCGGCAAAGGATATACGCTCACTGCTAGGGGCAAACTTCGTGCAACAGGAGTTTCTGCCGGTCGATGAGGCTTTCAGTCTGACCATGCAGGCCGTCTCGAAAAACAGTGTGAGCGCGGATTTTCGGGTTGTCGAGGGCTATTATCTTTACCGGGATAAAATTCAATTCACCACACAGCCTGAAGGTTCGATTGAATCCATTGCGCTGCCTTCGGGGAAAACAAAGCAGGATCCGTATTTTGGCGAGGTGGAAATATATGATGCGGATTTTACGGTGCCGGTTGGATTCTCGCGGGATATTGCCGGACTGACACTGTATGTAAGCTATCAGGGCTGCGCCAATGAAGGGATTTGCTATGCGCCGGTCAATCAGACGTTTGACTTGTCCAACCCGGCGGATGTGGTTGCGACGAGCCTGTCACTGGAGCCGGGTGCCGATAACGACCCAACCCGGAAGCGAGCCATACCGGCTCTGATTCTGGCGGCTTTTGTCGCCGGGCTGTTACTCACATTCACCCCCTGCGTACTACCAATGATTCCGGTCCTGTCCAGCATTCTGGCAGGCCAGGGAGCATCTCTAACGCGCACAAAAGGCGGCTTGATTGCACTTTCCTATGTTCTCGGAACCTCGGTGACCTGGGCTGCCATGGGTGCGCTTGCGGGCGCTACCGGCGACCAGCTGCAGGCGTACTTCCAGAATGTCTGGGCGATTGGCCTGTTGAGCGCGTTACTCGTAGTCATGGCTCTTGCGATGTTTGGCGTTTTTACCGTTCAGGTTCCGGGTGCCATCCAGCAAAGCATCCAGCGCCGCACGCAAAGTCTGGTTGGGTCTGTTCCACTGGTTTTCCTGCTGGGACTGGTCTGTGCGCTGATTATCGGTGCCTGTGTGTCCCCGGTATTGATTTCTGTGCTCGGAATTGCAATAGCCAGTGGCGATGCGTTACTGGGGGCTGGACTGATGTTTACCATGGCGCTCGGCATGGGGCTGCCATTGATTGCGCTCGGTGTGGGTGCAGGGTATCTGATTCCACGCGCCGGTGCATGGATGGAGAAAGTCAGGCAGGGATTCGGGGTTATGCTGATTGCGCTGGCCATCTGGTTTCTGGGGACGCTCCCGCAAGTCCCGGTTCTGTTGCTGTGGGGAGGGTTTTTCATCCTGCTTAGTGTCTTTGCTGGTGCCATCCAGAGAAGTAATGAGCCGCTTTCAACCGGGCAACGGCTCGAGAAGGGAGTGGGAATTATCTTGCTGGTATGGGGTATCGTAGCGATTGTTGGCGGCTTGGCCGGGCAACGGGATATTTTGCGGCCCTTGCCACCCTTGCTGTTCAACAGTGTCCCGGCAACCGGAGACTCTGCCGAAGCGGTTCAACCCGCACGGATTGATGAGCCGGTGTTCATCCGAATAGCCGATATGGAGCAGTTGCAGCAGCATCTGGTTAGCGCCAGATCAAACAACCGGAAAGTATTGATTGATTATTATGCGGATTGGTGTGTCGATTGTGTTCGCATGGAGGAAACCACTTTTGCCGATTCGCGAGTCAGGCAGAAGCTGAAAGCTGAGTTTGTTGCCCTGCAGGTTGACGTGACCGACCCGAAGGACTCTCGCAAGAAACAGTTGAAGAGCAGATTCGGGGTTTTCGGGCCGCCCGCGACTATCTTTCTGGATGAGAACGGGCAAGTACTGGATGACAAGGGGTTTTATGGTTATATGGACAGTGAAGAGTTCCTGGCCCTGCTTGCGGAACTGTAACTGTAACGGGTATTGGTTGAGAGTGGTATTTTGAAAAAGAACTGGCTGGTCGGGATTTTCGCTCTGGTTTTCATGCTGGCGGGCGGTTGGCTCGGCGTGAAACAATTTTCCCCGGATAACAAGGCACAGACGGCGGTATTGCAGCAACTGGAATTACCGGATGTCGATAAGAAACTGCGTACAGGTGAGGAATGGCTTGGTCAGGTCGTGGTGGTCAATCATTGGGCCACCTGGTGTCCGCCCTGCCTGGAGGAAATTCCGATGCTGATTGAATTCAATGCCGCAATGTCGACGCAAGGCGTACAGGTGGTCGGGATTGCCCATGATCTGCTGGATTCGACGCGCGCCTTCGGCGATCAGATCGGTATCAATTACCCGTCCCTGGTTTCCATTGTCGGCAGCAATGAATTACTGGCTTCCCACGGCAACGACAATGCCGGCGCGCTCCCGTTTACGGCGATTTTCGACCGCAATGGCCAGCTCGTGAGCAGCAGGCTCGGTAAACTCGACTACCCGGAACTGAGCGGCATGGTGGAGCCGTTCCTGTAATACCTGCCGGGTATCCCTCGTCAGGTATCCGGGGAATCCCGCGCTATCCGGAAATCTCCGCGTTAACCGGGAATATTATCCACCCAGCGTTGTTTGGCAGTATCGGTTGCATCCGCCAGAGTTTCCTTTTTCCAGAACGTGGCGCGGGCTTTCAGGTACTCCATCATCTCGCGGCAGGCATCAAGCGCAGCCTTGCGATGCACAGACCACGTGGCGACCAGGACGATGGAGTCGTTCGGTAGAATCCGGCCAACGCGATGCAGAATCAGCAGTTCCAGCAGGTCATGGCGCGATACCAGCGCTTCGGCATGGTCGGCCAGCAGTTTCTCGGTCATGCCGGCATAATGTTCGAGCACCATCTCGCTGACATTTTCATCCTGATTGAAGTCCCGCATGGTGCCGACGAATGCGCTACAGGCTCCGTAACTACCCGGTGACAGGCCGCTCTCGCTCTGGTAACGGGCCAGTTCCTGCCAGGGATCGAATCGGCAAGGTCGAATCTCAATCCGCATTTCAGCCTCCGTTGACCGGCGGGAAAAAGGCGATTTCATCACCGTCCGTGACCACCCGATCAAGCATTGCGTATTCCTGATTGACCGCGCACAGCAGGTTTTCCGGGGCATCAGATTCGCTGATCGACGCCCACACCCCGGCCACCGTGGCAGGTTCCGGCAAGTCTATTGATTTTTTGTCCATGCCGAGCTGCTCACGCAAGCTGGCAAAGGCTCTTACTGTAACAACCATATTTAAGGTAAAATTATAATGCGCGAAATTATCGCATACTATAGCGATTAACCTAAGCTGCCACAGGAACAACCCATGCCAGATGCAGTAAAACGTGAGTTCATTGCGACCACGATTTCGGTACTGACGATATCCGACAGCCGGACGTTAAGTAATGACAAATCGGGAAATACGCTGGTCAGCCGGTTGACCGATGCGGGCCACCAATTGCATGAGAAGCAGATCGTCGCGGATGATATTTATCAAATCCGGGCCGTGATTTCGAGCTGGATCGCCTGCCCGCAGGTACAGGTCGTCATTACAACCGGAGGCACCGGCGTCAGCGGACGGGACGGTTCCCCGGAAGCTATTGCGCCCCTGCTCGACAAGACGCTGGCCGGGTTCGGAGAAATGTTCCGGGTTTTGTCTTACGATGACATCGGAACCTCGACTCTGCAATCACGTACTTTGGCCGGAGTCGCAAACGGAACTTATATTTTTGTTCTTCCGGGCTCACCCGGAGCGGTTCGGCTGGCCTGGGACAAACTGATCAGTCACCAGCTGGATTATCGTACCCGTCCCTGCAATCTGGTCGAAATGATGCCGAGACTTCTGGAAGCGAAGAGCCCTTGAATATGGCGAGAAAATCCCCGTCACCCCTGCCGGAAGCCGAGGCACCCGCCAGAATCGGGACTGTGCCGATGGCCGAGTTCGCCGAGAAAGCGTATTTACACTATTCGATGTACGTGATTCTCGACCGCGCCTTGCCCAGTATTACGGATGGGTTGAAGCCGGTGCAACGCCGCATTGTCTACGCCATGTCTGATCTCGGACTCCACGCTACCGCCAAGTTCAAGAAGTCTGCCCGTACCGTGGGCGATGTGCTGGGCAAGTTCCATCCGCACGGTGATACTTCATGCTATGAAGCCATGGTTTTGATGGCACAACCATTCAGTTATCGCTATCCGTTGATTGACGGGCAGGGAAACTGGGGCAGTCAGGACGATCCCAAATCGTTTGCCGCAATGCGTTACACCGAATCCCGTTTGACCCGGTATGCCCAGCTGCTGCTGGAAGAAGTGGGTCAGGGTACTACCGACTGGGTGCCTAATTTTGATGGCACTCTGGAGGAACCGCGGCAGCTTCCGGCGCGCTTGCCGAATGTGTTGTTGAATGGCGGTTCAGGTATCGCTGTCGGTATGGCAACCGACATCCCTCCTCATAATATTCGCGAAGTGGTGGCAGCCTGTGTACAGCTGCTGGATGATCCGGCAACCACGCTGGAGCAGATTTGCCAGCATATAAAAGGCCCCGACTTCCCGAACGAAGCGGAAATCACTTCCAGCAGTAAGGAAATATTCGATATCTACCAATCCGGCTATGGCGGAATCAAACAACGAGCCGCCTGGCAGGTCGAGGACGACAACATTGTGATCACCGCTTTTCCCTATCATGTTTCCGGGGCAAAAATCCAGGAACAGGTCGCGGCGCAAATGCTGGCTAAAAAGTTGCCGATGGTGATGGATCTGAGGGATGAGTCCGATCATGAATTCCCGACCCGACTGGTTATTGAGCTACGCTCGAACCGGGTGGACCGGGAGGCTTTGATGCAGCACCTGTTCGCCATTACCGATCTGGAAAGAAGCTACCGCGTCAACCTGAACATGATCGGACTGAATGGCCGCCCGAAGGTGTTTGATCTGAAGACGCTGCTTTCACAGTGGCTTGAATTCCGTATTGACACGGTCAGGCGGCGGCTACAGTTTCGTTATGATACGGTGTTGGCCCGGCTTCATGTGTTGCAGGGCTTGTTGATTGCTTTTCTGAATCTGGACGAGGTGATCCGGATTATTCGATACGAAGAACACCCCAGAGCCGCATTGATTGAGCAGTTTTCCTTGAGCGATTTACAGGCGGACGCGATTCTGGATACCCGCTTGCGTCATCTGGCGAGACTGGAGGAAATGAAAATCCGCTCGCAGCGCGAAGAGCTGGAAAGGGAAGCGAACGACCTGCACTCTCTACTTGAATCCAGAACCCGACTGAAAACCGTTGTCCGCAATGAATTACTGGCGGATGCCGAGGAGTATGGCGACCCCAGAAGATCCCCGATTGTTCAGCGCGCCGCAGCCAGAGCATTGGATCATAGTGAGTTGGTGCCAGCCAAAGCGGTGACCGTGATGCTGTCCGCCAAAGGCTGGATTCGGGCCGCGACCGGACACGATGTCGGAATCGACAAACTGAACTTCAAGACCGGAGATCAGCATCTGTGCTCGGTCGAGGGGAAAACCAGCGATAATCTGGTTGCGATTGATTCCGACGGCAGGACCTATTCGATAGCCGCTCACGATCTGCCTTCCGCCCGCAGCTTCGGTGAGCCGTTGAGTAGCAGTTGTACACCGCGACCCGGCGCGACATTCCAGGGTTTGATGATGGGTGCCGAAAAATCCGAATACCTGCTTGCCACCGATGCCGGATACGGGTTTGTTGCGGCGCTCTCGAGTCTGAGTACCCGGATCAAGGCGGGCAAGGCGGTTTTGCGAGTGCCCGACGGAGTCAATGTGTTGGTGCCCCGGCCAATCGCCGATTTTGAAGATGACTGGATCGCCGTGATTACCAGCGTTGGCAGGTTGCTGATTTTTACCGTGGGTGAAGTAGTCCGCTTGAACCGGGGCAAGGGTATACGACTGATCAATATTCCGGCGGCCAAGCTCAAATCAGGTGAAGAGTTCGTGGTTGACATCGCCATTTTCCAGGAAGGCCACAACCTGCGTATTGACAGTGGCAAGCGTTACCTGAATATGAGACCTGCCGATTTTGACCCCTACGTCGACAGTCGGGCGAAAAGAGGGAAGTTCCTGCCAAAAGGATTTCGCCGAGTTCACTCGATTACGCCCGTTGCGAGATGATGTTGCTGTAAAATCCACCTGTTTCCCCAGAGAATTACCTATCGAAGCCCTGTAGAAAATGAATATGAGCCAAGCCCTGTTTGAATCCGACCTTGCTAACCTTGAGTTATTGAACCGGGGCAAAGTAAGAGATATTTACGATGTGGATGAAAATCATTTGCTGATCGTCACCAGTGACCGTCTTTCCGCCTTTGATGTGGTTCTTCCCCAACCGATTCCGGGCAAGGGCAAGATATTGACACAGGTTGCGAATTTCTGGTTTGAACGAACCTCGAATTTGATTGCCAATCATTTGAGCGGCAAGACGCTGGAACAGGTTGTGCCCGACGCTGATCAGCGGGCGCCTCTTGCCGGACGCAGCATCGTCGTGAAAAAACTGAAACCGTTACCGATTGAGGCTATTGTCAGAGGATATCTGATCGGGTCAGGCTGGAAAGACTACCAGAAGACCGGGGCGGTATGCGGGATTGACCTGCCAGAGAATCTGAAGCAGGCAGACCGCTTGCCGGAAGCGATTTATACCCCATCCACTAAAGCACAAGCGGGCGACCACGATGAAAACATCAGTTATCGGCAAACGATCGAACTGCTCGGTGAGGAGCTGGCGGGTCGGGTTCGGGATTTGAGCCTGGAGATTTATACGCGGGCGGTGGACTATGCGGTCACCCGTGGCATCATCATCGCCGACACCAAATTCGAGTTCGGCCTGGATGAAAACAACACACTGCATCTGATTGACGAAGTCCTGACCCCGGATTCATCCCGATTCTGGCCGATGGATCAGTATCAACCGGGCACAAGCCCACCGAGCTATGATAAACAATTTGTCCGCGATTATCTGGAAACCCTGGATTGGGACAAGACCCCTCCGGCCCCGCAGTTGCCGGCAGAGATCATCAACAGAACCGCGCAGAAATACGCGGAAGTGGAGCAGGCGCTGACATCCTGAAACGGACCGATGGCGCCGGGGGTGTCGGTGAAATTGAAAATCCGGTTCCAGAGCGCCGAAGCCCGGATGGCTGGCGTTGACCTGGAAAAACTGGTGGAGGTATTGGAGGGTGATGGTCAAAAAAGCGTCGTTCCGACAGGCGTGACCCTGTTCAAGCATGATCGGACCACGACGCTGTACCGGGTACCGTCGGCAATGGGTGATTTGATGGTCAAACGATACAACACAAAAAATCTGTGGCACCTTGTACGGAGAAATTTCCAGACCAGCCGGGCCAGGAATTGTCTTGAAATGGCGGGAAAATACAGTAGTGCGGGGGTTCAGGTGGCGCAGCCGGTTGCGATGGTTGAAAGCCGGTCGGGGCCGTTTACCGGCCGCTCCTGGTATATCAGCCGGTTTGTCGATAGCGTCACGTTGTCGGATTATCTGGGCGCTGAAGACTGGGCCGCGCCGCTTCGATCCATTGAAGGGAAAATTGCGGCATTGTTCGAGATTTTCCGGGATCATGGCTTGTCCCACGGGGATATGAAGGCGACCAATCTGCTGGTATGTGATGATGATCTGGTGGTGATTGACCTGGACAGCGCGAGACAACACCGCTGGAAATTTTTTCATCGGACCGCGTTGCGGCGTGACAAGGCGCGGTTCCTGGAAAACTGGGATGATCAACCCTCGTTGTATCGGCATCTTGAGCAGGAACTCGCGCATATCCGGGTGTAGATAATGAGTTCCCGTGAGCTGCTCGATCGGTTATGGCAAAAGGATGCGACCCTGTGGAAAACCGCATTCGCGAGCGGTGATGATCCGGGCAAGTGGCTGGGGTGGCTGGATGCAGTTGAGTGGATGCGCGAGCATATTGGCCCACTATCCACCTGGGCAGACGAGGTCTGTAAATCCGGTCGCTACGATCATGTGGTCTTGCTGGGTATGGGTGGATCAAGCCTGGCTGCCGAGGTTTTTGCCGGGGTATTTGCCAGTCGGCCCGGTTTCCTGAAACTGACCGTGGTGGATACCACTTCCCCCGCGCAAATCAACGCTCTGGATTTCGATTTCAACAGAACCTTGTTCGTTGTTTCCAGCAAGTCCGGTTCTACACGGGAGACCCTGGATCTGTTCGCCTGGTTTTATCGTCGGGCCGGTTTGATCCGGGAGAATCCGGGTGATCGGTTTGTCGCGATTACGGATGCCGGTTCTGCGCTCGCTCGTGAGGCGGCGAGGCTGGGTTTTTGCCGTATATTCCTGAATCCTGCGGATATCGGAGGACGTTATTCGGCCTTGAGTTTCTTCGGCCTGGTTCCGGCGGTGCTGATCGGAGTGGATCTGACCCTGTTGTATGAGAACCTCAAGCAGTTCTGTGATGAGGTCAAGTCGGGTGACGACACGACGGTTACTGATCTGGCTCAACTGTTGGGCGGTAATGCCCTGGCCGGCAACAACCAGATGCAGCTGAATATCGCGCAGCCGGTTCAGGCTCTGTCGGGTTGGATTGAACAACTGATTGCCGAAAGTACCGGAAAAAATGGCAACGGGCTGATCCCGATTTATGGGGCAACCGGGACCCTGTGCAGCCACGCGCCATCGGCCCGCAGCTTCACAATAAATATCAGGGCTGATTTCGGTGCAAAGGAGCACCAGATTGCTCCGGATGCGGATGCAGGCTGGTCGTTGCGGGAACCCTGTGATATCGCCAGGGAGTTTTTTCGCTGGCAAATGGCAACCGCCCTGGCTGCGGCGATGATGGATGTCAACCCCTTTAATCAGCCGGATGTGGAACAGGCGAAAAGCCAGACCCGAACATTGGTCGAACAAAAGCGACCCGTCAGGATGAGCCGCTTGATGGAGACTGATTTTTGTGTTTTTTATGCGGGGGACGCTATTGCGGACGGGGCCTGTTGCCGTCGGCTTGCGGATGTGTTTGACCGCTTTGAATGCCGATTGTCGGCGGTTGAATATCTGGGTATTATGGCCTGGTTGCCGGGATTCGATCCGATCAGGGAGCGTCTTTGGCAAATCAGGGCGCAGTGGTCTCGGCGGCTCGGTTTGCCTGCAACTTTGGGGTTCGGTCCTCGCTACCTGCATTCCACCGGGCAATTACATAAGGGCGGCCCTGCGAGTGGTTGCTTCATTCAGATTATCGACTCCGGGTTTGCGTCCTTGCCGGTGCCGGGTCGCACTTATGGATTCGGTGATCTGCATCGTGCCCAGGCTGACGGGGATTACCGGGTTCTTGAAAACAAGTTACGCCCGATCATGCGGATTGAGCTGAAAGGCGATAGACTTGAGTCTTTGGATCGTCTACATCAGGGCTTGTTGGAAATGACCGGCCTTTCGCCGGTGACCTGAACGGACGGATTGGTTTTTGCAAATATCTTCGATTGGCGACAATATGCTCACATTTCAACAGTTGATCATGACCCTCCAGCAATACTGGGCGGAGCAGGGCTGTGTGCTCATGCAACCCTGTGACATGGAGATGGGAGCGGGCACATTTCATCCGGCGACCTTCCTCGCGGCAGTGGGGCCGGAGCCGATTCGCGCAGCTTATGTCCAGCCGTCCCGCCGTCCCACAGACGGACGTTATGGTGACAATCCCAATCGGTTGCAGCATTATTTCCAGTTCCAGGTCATCCTGAAACCTTCACCGGACAATTTTCAGGACTTGTACCTGGGTTCATTGACCCGTCTGGGTCTGGATATGCAGAAAGATGATGTTCGTTTTGTCGAAGATAATTGGGAGTCACCTACGCTTGGGGCCTGGGGGCTGGGCTGGGAAATCTGGTTGAATGGCATGGAGATTTCCCAGTTCACTTATTTTCAACAGGTCGGAGGCCGTGATTGCAGGCCTGTGAGTGGGGAAATCACTTATGGTTTGGAGCGCATCGCGATGTATCTGCAAGGAGTAGATTCGGTATTCGATCTGGTCTGGAACGAGGTCGACAAATCCAGCGGCGCGGGACAGTATAAATACGGTGACCTGTATCTGCAAAACGAACAGGAGCAATCGGCTTACAATTTCGAGCATGCCAATGTCGAAGTTTTGAAGGAACAGTTCGCCAGCGCGGAAACTGCCGCTGGTCAGTTACTGAAACAAAACCTGTCCCTGCCGGCTTATGAACAGGTTTTGCGAGCTTCCCATACATTCAATTTACTGGATGCACGCCGCGCAATCGGGGTGACGGAAAGAGCCAGATACATCGGTCGGGTACGAAATCTGGCCAGAGGCGTGGCCGACAAATACTACGACAGCCGGGAAAAACTCGGTTTCCCGCGAGGGAAGAACGTGCCGGATAGCTCGAAATCAGCAACCACCCCGGAGACCGGATGATGTCGAGTGATAAAATCCCTGTTGCCGAGAGAAAGTTACTGCTGGTCGAGCTCGGCACCGAAGAGTTGCCGCCAAAAATCTTGAGAAATCTGGCGCAATCGTTTTCCACGGCTTTTTATCAGAGACTGGTTGGCGCGGGACTGGCTGAGGATAACCCGGTAGACATGAAGTGGTATGCCACCCCCCGGCGTCTGGCAGTCGCGATCAATAATGTGCTGGCGAGGCAGCCCGACCGGATCGAGGAAAGAAGGGGCCCCGCGTTGCAGGCCGCTTATGATGATCGGGGCGCTCCGACTCGTGCGGCACAGGGCTTCGCCCGATCCTGCGGGGTGCCACTGTCCGAGTTGAAGACCAGACAGACCGAAAGGGGCACCTGGCTGGTTTTTGAAAAGAGACAGCCCGGCAGTGGGCTGGATGAAATTGTGGCACAGTGTCTGGATCAGAGCATCCGCTCCCTGCCCATCCCGAAGAGAATGAGATGGGGGGAGCATGAAGCGGAATTTGTCCGGCCTGTTCACTGGCTGCTTGCACTGCATGGCAGCGACCGGGTACAAATTGAAGCACTGGGACTTGAATCCGGCAGGACGACACGAGGACACCGCTTTCACAGTGCTGGCTGTATTGAGGTGCCCTCTGCCGATCAATACCTCGACCTGCTGAAAACCGAAGGGCGGGTTATCGCAGACTATGATGAACGTCAAGCCACCATTAAAGAGCAGGTGGAACAACTCGCAAACGAGGCCGGAGTCAGTGTTGTGCTCCGCCACCACCTGATGGATGAAGTAACCGGACTGGTGGAATGGCCGGTTGCCCTGGCTGGGGAGTTTGACCGGCAGTTTCTGGAATTGCCGGAAGCTCTGCTGATTGCCACTATGGCAGATCACCAGAAATATTTTCATGTGGTTAATGAATGGGGTCAGATCGAGCCCATGTTCGTGACGATCAGCAATATAGAAAGCAAATCCCCCAATCGAGTGCGACAGGGCAACCAGCGGGTGTTACGCGCGCGGCTGTCCGACGCCCGGTTCTTCTGGCGCTCCGATCAGAAAATCCCGTTGCAAAACCGGGTCGAAGATTTAAGGGGCGTGCTGTTTCATGACCAGCTGGGCTCAATCCATGACAAAGTCGAGCGCATCCGGTCAATCAGCCGTTTTATTGGCGGGCAACTGGATGCAGACCCGGAGATTGTGGATAGTGCCGCCCAGCTTTGCAAGGCTGACCTGGTCACCGATCTGGTTGGGGAATTCCCCGAGCTGCAGGGCACGGTCGGCAGATACTATGCCGACAATGAAGGTTACGGGAAAACCATTGCCGATGCGATTGAGGCACATTACCAACCGCGCACCGCCACAGACGAGGTTCCATCTGATCCGGTGGCAATATGTATCGCTCTGGCTGACCGGGTGGACAGTCTGGTTGGACTGTTCGGTTGTGGTCAAGCTCCGAGCGGGGACAAGGACCCGTTTGCCTTGCGCCGGGCAGCACTCGGAGTGTTCCGTATCATCGTCGAAAATCATCTGGATATTGATCTGGAAGAACTTTATAAGGAGGGCTTGTCGCGCCATTCCGGCGGCTGGTCGTCTGATGGAGTGGTCAATCGGGTGTATGATTTCACCATGGAGCGTTCCAAAGGATATTTTGAAAATCAGAACTACAGTGCCGATGAATATGCGGCCGTATCCAGCGCCAGACCCGCGCCGACTCGACCAATGGATTTCACCAGGCGTATCGCGGCGGTTCATCACTTCTTCAACCACAATACCGGCGCTGCCCAATCCCTGGCTTCGGCCAACAAGCGAATCAGCAATATGCTGTCCAAGGGGGATGCTATTATCGAGGCAAAGGATTTCGACTCGGCTGTGGTTTGTGACTCGGCTGAGAGAGACTTGGCGGTGATGCTTGACCAGATTGATGACCAGGTGAACGCCCGGTTTCAGGCCAACGATTATGCCGGGGGGCTGCTTCAACTGGCCGGACTGAAAGACCCGGTGGATCAGTTTTTCGACCATGTTATGGTCATGCACGACGATAAAACCATCCGCCGCAACCGATTGGCACTGCTGGCCAGGATTCGTGAGCTATTCCTGGGAGTCGCGGATATTTCAAGAATCAGAATCAAATCATGAGCCTGGACTGACGGGGTAAAGAGGACTGAAAGACGTGGATAACCGAAAATTGATTGTGCTGGATCGCGATGGCGTGATTAATCAGGATTCAGATGCCCACATCCGCTCGCCGGAACAATGGGTTGCGATTCCCGGCAGTCTTGAAGCCATTGCCCGGCTATGCAGGCAGGATTATCAGATTGTGGTTATGACCAATCAGTCAGGCATCTCGCGGGGATATTACTCGGTCAATACCCTGAATCAAATCCATCAGAAAATGCTGGATGAACTGGGGCATTTTGGTGGCGAGATCAGCGCAGTGTTTTTCTGTCCACATAGCGATGAGCACCAATGTGAATGCAGGAAACCCAAGCCGGGTATGTTGCTGGACATGGCGCAGCGCGTAAAATGCAAGTTGAATGATGTTTATGTGGTGGGGGATTCATTACGTGATATACAGGCAGCACAATCGGCAGGGGCGCAGCCGGTTCTGGTCGAGACGGGTAAAGGTCGCGGCACGTATCAGCAGCTGCAATCCGGCTTGTATCAAGAGCAATTCGGGCAGGTGCCCCGGTTCAGAGATCTGGCTGCCTTCGCGGATCACATACTGGCTCCAAGCCATCAACTGTCAGTGTAGCGGCCGATCTGGTGCCTGTCTGCGTCTGCAAAAGAATCGGTAAGAAAATGAAAACAGGCTTATTGTTCTGCAAATCCCTGCTCTACTATGCAGGCCAGATGGTGAGTACAGTCGTCGTTTGTATTCTCGCGTTGCTGTGTTTCGCGCTGCCCCCGCTGACCCGCGCCAGGGTGATCGGACTGTGGGCCCGGTTCAATATCTGGACACTCGGATGGCTGTGCGGTGTTCACTATCGCGTATCCGGGTTGGAGAACATTCCTCCCGGGCCCGCCATTATCATATCGAACCACCAGTCCGCTTGGGAAACGCTGGCTTTTCAGTTGATTTTCCCGGCACAGTCGTATTTGTTGAAGCGGGAATTGCTGTGGATTCCGTTTTTTGGATGGGGCCTGGCACTGAACCGTCCGATTGCGATTAATCGGTCAAAAAGAATACGGGCACTGGATACTCTGGTGAAGGAGGGCGTGATCAGGCTGGAGGAGGGCCGCTGGCTGGTTATCTTTCCCGAAGGTACGCGCCGGGAGCCGGGGAAGATGGCGAAATTTCAGGTCGGGGGCGCCATGATTGCGGCGAAATCAGGCTATCCGGTGGTGCCGGTCGCCCACAATTCGGGACTGTTCTGGCCCAAAAGAAGCCTGCTGAAACATCCGGGAGTGATTGATGTCGTGATCGGTCCGGTGATCGAAAGCCAAGGCAGACGCGCCCGCCAGATCAATCAGGAGGTAGAAGAATGGATTACAGAGAAGCAGAAGGGACTGGTGGGTGAGGACGGTTGATGGCGGAGTGCCGTGCCTGACCGAAACCGACATCGTAGGGGCGGGTCTCCGTGCCCGCCCGCATCGGGCATCGACAATAGCGGACAACCACAGAGGGATTGTCCCTACGCATCATTAACCATAGGGCCATATAATTAAAACGATAGTGCCGTGCCTGCCCGCGGCGAGGCCCCGTTCAGTCAGGCATTTGACAGAGCGATAAACTGTTCAATACTGAGCTTTTCGGCCCGCAGTGAGGAATCAATCCCGGCATTTACAAACTGGGACTCTGAAACCAGGTTTTTCAGTGAGTTTTTCAGGGTTTTGCGGCGCTGGGAAAATGCCTGTCGGACAATGTGGTTCAGCCTGCGGCTATCGTTCACACGATGGCGTATTGATTCTGGATAGAGTCTAACGACCGTTGACATAACCTGGGGAGGAGGAGTAAAGGATTCAGGGCCGACATCGAACAGGCATTCGCAGCGCATCGCCAGACCGGCCATGACCGACAGGCGACCATAGTGTTTGCTGCCCGCACCAGCGGATAACCTCAAGGCCACTTCCTTTTGCAGCATCAACATCATGTCCGTGATGAGTCCGGCGTTATTGATCAGGTGGAATAACAGAGGAGTGGATATGTTATAGGGAAGGTTGCCAATCACCCGGATTTTCCTGGTTGGCGTGGCAGTCGCGTGGTCGACACACAGTGCCCCGATGTCCAGCGTCAACACATCCTGCTGGATCACGGTTAGTTTTCGCGAATCGAATTTCCGGGTGAGTAACGCAGACAGATCTCGGTCCAGCTCAACTGCCAACAGATGATCGACAGGTTCCAGCAGCCTTTCGGTCAACGCGCCCGTGCCGGGACCGATTTCCAGAATCACCTGATCGCTTCTCGGCGAAAACTCCCGGATCATTCGGTCCAGAACCTGTGAGTCGTTCAGAAAATGCTGCCCGAATCGTTTGCGTGGGACTGTTTTACCCAAGACATCACCTGTCAGTCGCTTGTGTCTGTCCGGCAAACTTCAGCGCAAGATGGATCGCCGAAAGCAAACTGGTTGCACTGGCTGTGCCGCTCCCTGCGAGGTCAAGGGCAGTACCATGATCCACCGATGTGCGGATAATCGGCAGGCCCAGCGTCACATTGACCACTTCCCCGAATCCGCTGTGCTTGATCACCGGCAGCCCCTGGTCGTGATACATCGCCAGCACTGCGTCGAGGGCACTTGCAACCTGCTGGGTGAAAATCGTATCCGCGGGCAGGGGGCCGACCAGATTCAGTCCTCTACGCCGTAAATGATTCAGGGCCGGTTCGATAATGGTGGTTTCTTCTGTTCCCAGGTGGCCGCCCTCGCCTGCGTGGGGATTGAGTCCGCACACGCCAATTACCGGGTCGGGAATGCCATATAGCGTCGAAATCCCACAGTGCATGACCTCAATGACCGCCTCAATGCCGTGCCGGGTAATGTTTTGTGGGACTTCGCACAACGGCAGATGGGTGGTAGCGAGACAAACTCGCAGTGAGTCACTGGCCAGCATCATGACCGGCTGAGCGCACCGGGTTCGTTCCGCAATCCATTCCGTATGCCCGGAAAACCGGATTCCGCCATCATTGATGATTCCCTTATGCACCGGGGCAGTCACCATCCCCTGCATACAACCATCCTGACACAGGTCGACTGCCCGGTTGATGCAATCAATCACATACTGGCTGTTGTCCGGGTTCAGTTCCCCGGCGGTCACTGGAGATGACAATGCGACCGGGACCACTTGTATCCGTCCGGGTTTATGAGGGGCGATGGATGATGGGTTATCGACCACGGATATTTCCGTATCTATGCCCAGTCGGGCCGACCGCTCCCGCATCAGCTCCGGGTCGCCAGTGACAGCCAGGCGACCGGATATCGGGTGTTGCAGCGCCTGGATGACAATATCAGGGCCGATACTCGCCGGTTCGCCACTGCTGATTATGATTTGTGGATCAGACATGATAGCAGGCGGTCATGGAAATTCCGCCTCAATCCAGCCGAACTGCTCAAAATCAACCCGATCATTTGGGTCGAACCTGACTCCCTCATCCATCAGCAGGAGTCGTTGCAGGTGGTCACTATCCCCTTCCTTGCGTGCGCTGATTTCCCCCTTGCTGTTGATGACCCGGTGCCAGGGGATATCATCGTCTGCCGGAGTAGCCGCCATGGCATAACCGACCTGTCGAGCGGAACACCCCGCCATCCGCCCGATTTTCCCATAACTGGTCACATTACCCTCCGGGATTCTTTTCACTATGTTATAGATTTTATTGTACAGGGTCATCGGGGCGGTTTTGTTTCGGAACGGCTCAACTCATAGATATGGTTTGGTAAGGACATGCGGTTTGCCCTATGCCAGCAAGGAAATACTATGCCATGTCGTGATCGGTGATTGAGGTGAGGTTTGGAGGTGCATCCTTTTGCAGCCAGCCCGAAGAATAAAGAATGACATTGCGGTTTGTGTGGAGATTGAGCGAATGAAGGTACTTGCGTCGGATTCCGTCATGATCTGGTCGTCCGTCTGGCAGGGGGTTTTTATGCAATTCCTCAAGAATTTCACTCCATATAGGCATTAACCTTACTCCTTTTCAGGTTCTGACTTAACAGGTATTCGCGTGGTTTGTCGTTGTTATAAGTTGTGGTTTCTTTGTTGCCTCTCGGTAAACATCAAGACCGTTATCGACCTGCTTCCAGCTTTCATATACCTTCATTACTTCGGTTACGCCCGGACGTCGAAGCGCTTCTTCCAGCATGGCGGCCTGCTCCATCTCACGGCTGGATTGCTTACGACTTATGCCATCTTTTTTCATCATTGTTTTCTCTAGAGGTTGGGGGTGTGCGTTTTCTTTTCTATACTAGGAGTCTGCGCTGTAGGACGATTTTACAGAAAAGCCGATGATTTGGCACAGGATGTAGAATGGGGATGTGGAATGGGTTGAGAGTTATGCGAATCCTGACGGGCTTTCGGTTGGGTGAACGAGGATCGGGCAGCCCCTCCCCGGAATGTGTCGTAAGGGGCGTTGCAAAGGGCGGTTGCGACCGGCAATCCGCCTTCTCAGGGGGTCGCGAGCGTCTGAAGCCGTCTGATGTTCAATGCCAGGCACACAAGCTCCCACTCGCATCGCACCGGGTCGAGACCCCGCAGGCTGAAACGACGAAAACCCAGTACTTCCTTGATCCACCCGTTGGGTGCTTCCGACAACCACTTGCGTTGCGCGTATTGTTTGCGTCCCGCAGGGGTCGACAGTTTCTCGGCCATGCGCGCTTTTGCCGGACACTTCCGGGCATCTACCGCAATGTCCCTCCGCGACTCCCGACCCAAGGCCACATAGCCGTCTACGCCGCGACCCTCCAGCGTCGCAAGATCCGACTCGTTGCAGTAGCCCGCATCCGCCAGCACCGTATCTGGACGTTCCCCATAGACCGTCTCCACTTCGTCCAGCAGCCCCACCAGATGCCCTTGATCACTGGCGTTCGATGTCACCCCACTCGCCACAATCAACTGGTGACTGCCATCCACCACTACCTGCGCGTTGTAGCACTGTTGGTAGCCTTCCGATGAGGTCTTCATGATCCGGCTCTCGCAGTCTGTGAAATTATCCTGCGCCCGATCGTCCGGCTTGCCGTATTCACGCTTGTAGGGCCGCCCCCCCTTGGGATTACACCGGCTCCCCGGCTCCCGACCCCGCGCATCGTCCGATTCCCGTTGCCGTGCCTCCAGACGCGCCTTCGCCGCCCGAATCGCCGCCAACCGATCCTCCCGACGACGCAACGCCTCCGGCAATTCGTCTCCCCGAACCGAATGACCCAGCAATTCGTCCTCCGCAGCATCCGTCCTCCGTGCCTGTTCCAACAAACCCTCAATCTCCGCCTCCAACTGACCCGCTTTCTCAACCATCCGACCATAGCTCATCGCCTTGCGCTTGCTCGCATTCGCGCGAACCTTGGTGCCATCAACCGACAACTTGCCAAACTCAACCAAACCCACCTCCCGCGCCAAACGCACCACCTGGGCAAACAAACCTCCAAAATCTACAAGATGACGACGCCGAAACTCGCAGATCGTCCGGTGACTCGGAAAATTGCCCGCACCCAACAACCGAAACGCCACATCTTCCTCCAGCTTGCACGACAACTTGCGCGAAGAAAATACACCCGTCGCGTAGCCGTAAATCAGTACCTTCAGCATCATCCGAGGCTCGTAAGGCGACTTGCGCCGACCATCTCCCAGGTAGGGCGCGTAAAATGCCGTCAAATCCAACCCGTCCACCAAATCACTCACATGGTGTGCCAAATGTCCTTCCGGCAACCAGTCCCGCAAGTCCGGCGGCAATAACAGTTTCTGATCCGGGTGGTAAGGGCGAAATCTCGTCGGCATCTCAAATATCCTCAATCATTCATTCCAAAATATTATCTCAAACCCGTTCCTACAGCGCAAACTCCTAGCTGAACTCAACTGAATTCACCTTACCACATCAACGCTAAAATTGTGCACTTACTTATCTGCGTGCGAAAGCGATGGCGATGATAGGTCCTGGTCAGACATCCGCTTGCAGGGGCTGTACAGGGTTATGATTTTGCCAGTCGTGGGCTATCAATCGGCGGGATTACCGGGTATATTTTGAGGTGTAATCCAATATCAACAATCGGAGAATCAATTATGAATCAAGAGATAGCGAAACCCATCACGTAGGGGACGGTCTCTGTGCCGTCCCGCGACCGCCGGAACGCGCGCGCCAATCCTTACGTGAAAAAATGGGGAGACATCAGATCAAACGACAAGATCAAACGGCCTGTTTGAGTATTCGTATGTATTGGTATACACTGGATACACAAACAATTCTTTTTCTTGAGGTAATGTTATGAAATTTATTCTTGGCGCTCTGGGCGCTGCTTTATTCTTGCTGGTCACCCCCCCCCCCCCCCCGCACAAGCTGACAGTGTTCAAATGCAATGCCCGGCCAGCGTCAAGGAGGGCGGACTGGTCGCCCATGCGGCTTTTGATTGCCCGGTAGATGGTTTACCGTTAGGAAAACAGTATTGCGAGTATCGGGACGATCCAGGTTCAGATAATTGGAATGATTTTATTCTGCCAGAAAGGATACGGCAAAGACCGCGGGCCTATATCACGATTAACGCCACTACTGGCGGACGATGGTCTATTGGTAGTAGAGATTTGCCACTTATAGTTGCGTCCGTTGACGACACTACAAGCTTGCTAGGCTACAATGTAAAAGCGGGCGAAACGAGAAAAATAGAAGTAAAAGTTTATGGAAGGGGAAATTATCGCAAGGACGGCAACACGACCGGGCGCATTGGGGTAATTCCTCCCGGAGGTGGTAGCTGGAGTGATGCCATAGCATCTTGTACGGTTACCATTCAGGATGATGATAATACAGCTTATGTTGGATCGCGATACCGTCATCCTTATGGTGGAACCTGGCAATCAAGGCCGTATTGTTATGATGAAGTGGGTTGCGCGTCCCGGCAGTAAAGCAGACAAACCGGCAAACCATCTGGATGATGTGCTTACCCATGCGTAGGGGCGACCCTCTGTGGTCGCCCGCTATCGTTGATACCTGTTCCGACGGTTGCGGGAGGGCACGGAGACCCTCCCCTACGATGACGGTTAGGAGCGGGAATCCACGATGAATGCTGAGCCGACGATGGCGGCATATCTGGCGCTTGTAGCAAGGTTCCTGGCAAGTAGTGGGATTTCCAGCGCTCGCGGGCTCAGGTGGAGTCACCATCACCGCCGGTGGGGAATTTCACCCCGCCCCGAGAATTTTTTACGTCCAATGACGCAATTCAATTATAGAAAACGACAGGCGCTAATGTCCAGCAACTTTTCCGTTTTCCATAAATCAGGAACGGGCATCGGCTATTGCACCCCGTATCGCCGACTGATGGGGGATCACGTACTTCGCGACCTCCTGCCCTGCCTCAATCTCTGCTTGACGTAGCTCCCAGGTCTTCTGCAAGTTCAGCCAGAGCTGTGGTGTCGTCCTGAAATACCGCGCCAGCCGCAACGCCGTATCGGCGCTCACTCCCCGCTGACCATTCAGAATCATCGTCACCCGGTTCACCGGCACACCCAACGCCCTCGACAGTGCGCTGGCTGATATCCCGAGTTCTTCAAGTTCATCTCGTAAAATTTCGCCTGGATGCACCGGTCGCAACCCGTTTTTTATACTCATGAGCCCCGCCTCAATCAATGATAGTCAACGATCTCCACATCGTGATGTTATCACAGGGAAAAGAGGACTCCCAAGGTAGAGAATCGTCTTGACGGCCCGGTCGTGAAAATACTCCTGCTTCTGAAAATCTTCCAGCAAAGCGGGGCTTTTGAATGAGTTTTCAAAAGACCATGTATGGTAAACGGTTTGTGGGGGCAGTTTCGGCTCCAGATAATTTTTGACGAATCCGTATAATTGCAGATCGAATGGTCTTGAATGATGGAATCCATCACGGCATACTGGTGGCAACTAAACCAGAATCAGGAGCGATCCACCATGGAACTTGCCATACGCGAGGCGAAAGCGCGCCTCTCCGAATTGGTTGCCGCCGCCCGTAACGGAGAGCGTGTTGTTATTACAAAGCATGGTCAGCCGGCCGTCGAACTGGTGCGTTGTGGTCAGCGTGGCGGGATTGATTTTGAGAAATTGGAGGCGACGCGCCGACGTCTTGGCATCACGGAGGAAGGGGAAGGCTGGCCGGAAGCCTGGAACGATCCCGCTTTCAGTCGCCGTGTGCTGGGTCTCGACGACGGATAGCCGGGACAGTAATGCGCGTTCTTCTCGACACTTCCTACCTGTTTGACTTCATGGACAGACCAGGGAAATTTCCAGACTCTGAGCGCCGGATTCTGTCGGCATCCGAAACTGAGCTATATGTCAGCGCGGTGTCGATCTGGGAAATGCGGCTTAAGCATAATGCTCGCTACCGGTCGGGCGCGCAAAAGAGCCGCTTCTCCCCGGAGGATGTGCTCGAAGCGCTGGAAGATCAGAACATAACGTATCTGCCGATGACCATACTTCATGCTGCGCGGGCGCTCAAGACACCACTTGGTCACAAGGATCCGTTTGATGAGTTGCTGCTTGTCCAGGCTCAGGAGGAAGACCTCAGGTTGCTTACCATAGACAGGGGTCTGATTGGACATCCGCTTGCGATTACCGCAACTGAATTTGAATGAAAAAGTCTTATGTATCTTATTGGTGTCGATTGTGCAATGGGATCGAAGAAAACGGGTATCGCCCTCGCTGAACTGGGAGATAGGGATATGGTACGGGTCTGCGAGGTCTACACAGGTATCAACCTTGACCCCTGGAGCAAGGTGGCCGACTGGATATCAACCCATAAAAGAGAAACTATCCTGATCGCCCTTGATGCACCTTTGGGTTGGCCCATGGGACTTGGCGAAGTACTCCAGTACCATTCAGCGGGCAGCCCGGCTGACAGATGCTCGAATGAGATGTTCCGTCGTTCCACAGACCGTTACATCAAGGAAAAGGTCGATAAACAACCGCTTGACGTTGGGGCAGACCGTATCGCTCGTACAGCCCACACTACACTGAAAGAATTGAACATTCTGAGAAATAAGAATGGCAGTGAAATTCCCCTCGCCTGGTCTAGTGATGACCTCGAAGGTATCCAGGCAATCGAGGTCTATCCTGCTGCGACGTTGAAGTCACACGGGTTGCGTTTTAATGGTTACAAGAAGACAAAAGACAGCTGCAAACGTGCTGAACGTGAAGAAATCGCAACCAAGTTGCGGGATTATTTGAATTTACGTGATAACGATTTCCGAACGGTTCTTGATAACGATGATGCACTGGATGCGGTTGTATGCCTTCTGGCTGCAGCCGACTTTATCCGTGGTGATTCCATGCCTCCACCACCCGATTACAGCGAAACGGCTCGCCGGGAAGGCTGGATATGGTGTTTGGAGCCAAGTGCCGGTTCCGATGAGCGAGATAGTGGGTAGCAACAACACTCCATCCGATCGAGGTAATAGCCGTGATGCGTCGGGATTTGTTTCGGCGTACATACCTTCCGCCAGGGAAAACCTCCTTGGGTGCCGAGGATTTTCCAGTTGAAAAATCTGGCACCCAATAACGACAGTTGAGAAGATGTCATGGGCAGTGCTCAATTTGCGATTTTTCGAGTATTTTTCATGGTATTACTGATTTACAGGAAATTTAAGCCATTGAAAATAAAAACAAAAAAGTATTATCTGCAATAGAATGGGAGTGATTTGATGGCAATTTACGAATTTAATGAGGGGGGTATCAAGCGCCTCATGAAAACAACCTTTGCGGCCCATGGTATTCATGAGCGTCAGGATATTCAACGCCTTATCAGGGAGCAGATAGAGATTATCTCTGATAACTCTATGGTTATTGCCGAAGAGTTTGGCGGTTGGGAGGAGAGTCGAAGACGAATTGATCTGTTGTGCATTGATAAAGAAGCCAATCTGGTCGTCGTTGAGTTAAAGCGTACAGAAGATGGTGGTCACATGGAGTTACAAGCTATTCGATACAGTGCGATGGTTTCTACAATGACATTTGATCAGGTGGTCGAAGCCCACAAACTATTTCTCAATAACATTGGTTCAAACGAAGACGCCCAGCAACGGATTCTTGACTTTCTTGATTGGGAAGCGCCAGACGAAGACTTGTTTGCCCAGGATGTACGTATCGTGCTGGCGTCTGCGGAGTTTTCCAAGGAACTGACCAGCGCAGTGCTGTGGCTGAATGACAAGGGTATTGATATTCGGTGCGTCAAGATAGAGCCGTTCCATGACGGACAGAGAATTCTTCTTGATATCCAGCAGGTTATACCGCTACCCGAGGCCGAACAATTCCAGGTGCAGGTCAGGCAAAAGAAACAAAAAGAACAGAGAGCCCGATCTTATTCCCAAGATTTCTCAAAATTCACTTTGATGGTTTCTGGTCAGGAATACAACGGTTTGAATAAACGTAATCTGATGTACCAACTCATTAGTGACATGGTTAAGGCGGATGTGAAGCCGGAAGAATTGGAAGAACTGGTCACATTCAGAAAGCTGTTTGTCAGTTTTGAGGGTACGCTTGATGCAGAGCAATTTGCAGAAAAGCTGATGTCTTCCGATAAAGGCGGGAAGGTGCCATTAACCGGACGATATTTTTGTAAGCAGGATGAGCTTTTTACGGTTAGCGGAAAAACATGGGCCCTGACCAATCAGTGGGGGCTGGAAAGCACCGAAAAAGCGGTAAATCCGATCAGGGGACACTATCCTCATCTCGGTATTATGATGAAGAAGGAATAATACTCTCAGGCATGGTTTCCTTCATCTTGCGGTAATGGCGGTTTGAATACAGAACTCTCGCGGGGTTGGACAATCACTTCCAGTCCCAGAGTGCGTAATGCTTTCAGTACCGTGCGTGAAAAATTCGTGCAATCCAGCTTGAATAATGCGTTTATGTCACGCATGGTTAATATAGAATGTCGGGCTTTACACCCAATCAGATTTTCGAAATGAACAAGCTCATCTGGCTTTTGATAGTGTTATTTCTTTCACACGAGGTGACCGCAAGTAAAAGTCCTGATCATACATCACAATATGTTGGTGAAGAAAATAGAGAGATAAAAGCTCTCTCGGCAGAAGATATCGTTGAATTACAAAAAGGCGGCGGGTGGGGTTTTGCTAAACCTGCGGAACTGAACGGTGTGCCGGGTCCGGCGCATTTATTGGAAATGAAGGAAGATATCTCGTTAAATCCGGAACAAGTATTTCAGATAGAAAAGATACATGAAGAGATGCGTTCTGAAGCGATTCTGCTTGGAAATGAATATATTGATGCTGAACGGAACCTGGATACACTGTTCAAAACAGGAAATATGAGCAGTGATTCCGTGCTGTTATTGATAGAACAAATAGAAGATATTCGAGCGAAACTACGATATGTTCATCTGTCCAGACATTTGGAAACGGTCGAGTTGTTGTCAGAAAAGCAAATCAAACGCTATAACAAATTACGCGGATATTCTGAAGGTGGCGTCTGCGACAATATACCCGAGGGGCACGATGCCGGAATGTTCAAAAAACATAACGGTTGTGAATAGAGAATATGGAAGTGAAGTCGAGGCGAAGGGTGATATAACGAAGAAGCGGGAGACGCCGGATGCATCTCATGCATGGTGAGGTATCCATCTGGATACGGATTAAATGTCCGTAACCGGCTCCGATGGAAAGTCCAGATCGTCCTCGTCAACTCGATGGCTTTCCGCCAAGCCCCGGCGGATCCATTCGCGAACTGATGGATCACACTCCGCGGTACGGCAATAATTGGCGGCATCGGCATCCAGATCTACCGGGATACTGCGAAAACGCATCACCACCGGGGCATACATTGCATCGGCGATGGTGAACTTCCCGAACAGCCAGGGCCCGCCGTTTGCAAAGCGATCACGGCAATACCGCCAGACGGCCTGGATACGGTGTATATCCGAAATCGCCGCCTGACTGAGCCTGTATCCAGGAAACCTGCGACGCAGGTTCATTGGTGCCTCGTTGCGAAGGATGCCAAAGCTGGAATGCATTTCCGCACTCACTGATCGTGCCACTGCGCGAGCCTTCGGGTCTTCGGGCCAGGGCTGCGAATCAGGAAAGCGATCACCCAGGTATTCCAAAATGGCGAGGGAATCCCACACTTCAGTAGCGCCATCCAGCAGAACCGGCACCTTGCCATTGGAAAACCGGCCCGAGAGAACCTGACGCATGGCATCGCTGGACAGATCGTATCGCTTCACCTCCACCGGCAGATTATGCTTGTGCACGAACAACCAGGGGCGCATGGACCAAGTGGAATAGTTGTAGTCACCTATTATCAATTTCATCGACGGACG
Organism: Arenicellales bacterium; assembly: GCA_965116335.1. Classification (GTDB taxonomy): domain Bacteria; phylum Pseudomonadota; class Gammaproteobacteria; order Arenicellales; family Poriferihabitantaceae. The sequence continues at coordinate 1,717,946 of OZ220677.1, read as the reverse complement.
CAACCTTTGCGGGAGTACAATCGGGCTCCAAGTTTAAACGTTTCAAACCCATCAATCACTGGTTAACTGACTTCATGTACTTGAAACAATCGTTTATGCTCATTCTCAAAATCTGGTATATAGTCAAGGTTTTCGTTACAGCTATCCAGTGTCATTTGAGATGAGAGGACAAGCCATGACGCGTCGACTCCATTCCGGGCTTTACGAAGAACTGCTGACCTCTGCTCTGGAGACGGAAATCGGTGCCCGAAGGGCAGAGGGCTGGTGGGTGGATGTCCGCCCGGTCGACCCAACTGTCCGCCCCGAGTTCCTGGCCCGTCACATTTATCAACTTGTTCGACGTGCGCTCGAGGGGATTTCTGGAGAAGAAGGTGCTCAGTCCACCAACCAGATCGCTCTCGCGAACCGATTGGTGGAGTTGCTCGTCGAACATGGCGTGATGGCCGACGATCGGGTCGCAGACGATGCACGCTTGCTCCTGGAGGCTGTCGGATGCCGTGTTCTTGGTAGCACGCCATCCCCGGTCCCTCGCCCAACGCTCTCCCTCCGACGAACTGGACTTCTCGTCAATGGGCGGCGCGATGTCCAGATCGCGAGCGAGATTGCGCGGGAGATCCCAAGCGCCGATCGGATTGATCTCCTGTGTGCGTTCGTGCGTCATTCAGGGTTGCGCCTGTTCCGCTCTGAGCTTGAAGAACGAGTGCGGGAGGGAGCACAGGTGCGCGTGATCGCAAGTGTCTATACCGGTTCAACCGAACGTCGGGCGCTGGATGCACTGGTCGATCTCGGCGCGCGAGTAAAGGTTTCTTACGAGGTCGCACGGACCCGGCTTCATGCTAAAGCATGGTTATTCCACCGCCATAGCGGAATGCACACCGCCTATATCGGCTCGTCGAATCTCACCCACACGGCACAGATCGAAGGCCTCGAATGGAACGTGCGTGTGAGCGCAGCCGAGAACCCCGAGGTCATCGAGCGATTTGAGGCGACCTTCGAACAGTATTGGCAGGATCCCGAGTTCGAGGACTATACGCCAGGACGTGACACCAATCGGCTCGATCGCGCGCTCTCGAGACAGCGCAACGGTAGTGCACCCGACGACATCACCGATCTGCCTTTGCTGGTCGACGTCTCGCCGAAGCCTCATCAGGCGGTTGTGCTTGAGGCGCTCGAAGCGGAGCGCCTGCGCGGGCATCACCGCAATCTCGTAGTCGCAGCGACCGGTACTGGCAAGACCTGGATTGCGGCATTCGATTTCAAGCGGCTACGCGACCAGGGTATGGGTCATTCCCTGCTTTTCGTCGCGCACCGCGATGAGATACTGCGTCAAAGCCAGCAGGTCTTCCAGCTTGTCCTGCGCGAGCCGGGGTTTGGTGAGCTGCTGGTTGGCGGAGAGCGTCCGCACACGGGTCGCAACGTCTTTGCCTCGGTGCAGTCTCTTGCCAACCACATCGACGATATTGCGCCAGACGGGTTTGATGTGGTCATCGTGGACGAGTTTCATCATGCGGCAGCTGCGAGCTACGATCGCCTGCTGTCGTGTCTGAAGCCGAAAATTCTTCTTGGGCTTACCGCTACGCCCGAGCGTGCGGACGGCAAGTCAGTGCTCAAGTGGTTTGATGGGCGTATTGCGTCAGAGTCACGACTTTGGGATGCGCTCGACCAGGGGCTGCTCTGCCCGTTTCACTATTTCGGGGTGAACGACGCAACGGATCTCTCGACGGTGCGTTTTGAGCGCGGACGATATGCACCAGGCGAACTCAATAACGTGCTTACGGGCGATAACGTTCGCGCCGTTCGAATCCGTCAGGCTGTCGAGGAATTGGTGACGGATCCGCACCAGATGCGCATGCTGGGGTTCTGCGCGGGTGTTGGTCATGCCCACTTTATGGCAGATGAGTTCGCTCGTTTTGGATACCCGGCAGTGGCGCTCGATGCCAGCACTCCACGCAATGATCGTCGTGCGGTGCTTACCAGACTGCGGCAAGGAGAGCTTCGCGCCGTCTTCACCGTCGATCTCTTCAACGAGGGTGTCGACCTGCCCGAGGTCGACACCGTGCTCATGCTTCGACCGACCGAGAGTGCTACTGTGTTTCTCCAACAGCTGGGAAGAGGGTTGCGGTGGGCTGAAGGGAAGCGGGTTCTCACCGTCCTGGACTTCGTGGGCCAGGTTCGGAAAGAGTACCGCTACGACGTGCGCTATCGGGCTCTGCTAGGGGGCACCCGTCATCAGGTTCGGAGCGCCGTCGAGGCCGATTTCCCGCTCCTGCCACCGGGATGTGCGCTCAAATTGGACCGCATCGCCAAGGAAACCGTGCTTCGCAACTTGAAAGCGGCGGTGCACAACGCCCGCTCGCGCCTCGCCGACGATTTGCGTGCACTTGGCCCCGATACGCGACTCGGTGGTTTCATGCGTGACGCTGGCGCCGAACTCGACGAAATCTACGCACGGCCCGGATCAGGACACTGTTTTACCGAACTTCGCCGGCGGGCCGGGTTCGAGCAGGGCGCCAGCCAGCCCGCTGTAGATGACCCTCTCCGAAAGGCCATCGGCCGGCTGATCCACTTGGACGATCACGAGAGGATCAAAACGTGGCTAGACATCCTGGAAACGGGCCGTTGCGACCGGATTTCGGGTCACCAGGGCCGTAAACATCGTCTGGGCCTCATGTTGTTTGCCATTCTGGGTGGCCGTCGTCAGTCGATCGAAGAGGCCGGTCAGATCCTGGAAAGGATCTGTGAATCTACAGAGTTGCATCGCGAGATCAGCGATCTTCTGGAAATCCTGGCCGATCGCATTCGTACGGTCTCGCAACCGCTCGATCCTACCGGTGAGGTTCCCCTGGCAAGCCACGCGACCTATACCCTCGGAGAGATCGTGGCGGCATACAGGCGCATCGACAGGCATGGCGCGCTGGTCTCTCCGCAGAGCGGAGTGCTGTGGGACGAGGCGACGCAGACGGATCTTCTGTTCGTCACGCTGGAGAAGTCGGACAGGGACTACTCGCCCTCGACACGCTATGCCGATTACCCGATCTCGCCGACACTGTTTCACTGGGAGTCGCAGAACACCGCCTCACCCGATACCCCTACCGGACGCCGGTACATCGAACAACCGGCCCGCAACACAAATGTCATCCTGTTCGTGCGTGAACGCAAAAAAGATGCCCGGGGCGAAACCCTTCCGTACCACTGCCTCGGCCGTGCCAGTTACCGAAGTCATGAATCGGAACGACCCATGAAAATACTCTGGAAACTGGAGCGCCCAATGCCCGGGTGGCTCTATCAGGCGGGAAAGGTGGTCGCGGGTTGAGGCATTACTTCCAACCGCAAGTTGTGTACATCGGATGGCTTGCTTTGGCAGAAGAATTAATCAGAGATGAAAAGAGGACTCCCAGGGTAGCAGAATCGTTTTGACGGCCCGGTCGTGAAAGTAACCCTGCTTCTGCAAGTCTTCCAGCAAAGCGGGGTTTCTGAATGAGTTTTCAAAAGACCATGTATGATAAACGGTTTGTGGGGATAGTTTCGGTTCCAGATAATTTTTGACGAATCCGTATAATTGCAGATCGAATGGTCTTGAATGATAGAATCCATCACGGCATACTGGGGGCAACCAAACCAGAATCAGGAGCGATCCATCATGGAATTTGCCATACGCGAGGCGAAAGTGCGCCTCTCCGAACTGGTAGCCGCCGCCCGCTACGGGGAGCGTGTTGTTATCACGAAGCACGGCCAGCCAGCCGTCGAACTGGTGCGCTGTGATCAGCGTGGCGGGGTCGATTTTGAGAAATTGGAATCGGCGCGCCGACGTCTTGGCATCACGGAGGAAGGGGAAGGCTGGCCGGAAGACTGGAACGGTCCCGCTTTCAGTCGCCGCGTGCTGGATCTCGACGACGGATAGCCGGGAAGGCTGGATATGGTGTTTGGATCCAGACACCATCTAAAACGATAGGAACGATAATGGAAGCATCAGACATCAACCAATTTATGGGTGAGGAGGCGAGAGTTGTCGAATTGGGCGGCTTGCTGGAGAGAGCGGGCAGACAGGGTCGGACGATGGCGGGACCTTCTGGACTCTCCAGGCATCTATGCCGTCTGCTTGACTGGTTGGAGGACTTGTTCTTTCAGTTCAGATGCAGGTATGGCGAAGCATGCCAATCCCGCCAGTCCCAAATCACTTTGCGATAAGAGGGATCGAATCCTGACTTTCGGGCAGACCGACATTCTCTATATCGGCAAGGCAGGCGGTAAGACTGGCAGTCTGCGTAAGCGTGTGAGTCAACTGGTACGTTTTGGAGTGGGTAAGGCGAAGAACCACAGAGGAGGTGAGTGGCTCTGGCAACTGCAAGAGATTGGCAATGCACAGGTCTGGATGTGGTGTTGCTCCAGAGACGAGCCTGAGCGGATTGAACGCAAATTACTCGAACGGTTCAAGGCCAATCACTGCGATTGGCCTCTTGCAAATAGAAGGTCCTGAAAAACGGTTCGCTATCCTCATTGTGTTGTATAGGGTCATCGGGGTGATGGTTTTGTCCCGGAACGGTTCAACCCGCCGTCCGGGTGCGAAAGCGGTGACGATGATAGGCAATGTCAAAGGGCGTTTTGGCATGGAGAACCAGCATATCGTCTCTGTAGGCCGTGGTAATCTGCCCGCGTGCGCGGGTAAAAAATTCGGTGTGTTCCAAGACCTTCAGGTCATTGTTCCAGCGCACCCGGCGAATGGATTCGGTACGGGCAATAAAGTAATTCTGAACCTTGTCGACTATCACGTTTTCGCCGATCATCCGGCCCAACGGGGTTTTGGGTTCTGCAGGAGAGGGAACCGGGGTGTCTTGAAAGCCGTGTATGATATAAAAAGGAAGATCAATACACCTGCCACCGAGTATGTCGATGTTGTCATGTTCTTCCATCTGGGAAATCAGGCATCCAAGTTTCTGGCGACGGCTGAATACAAAGTCATCATCCAGCAGCAAGAGATACCGGGTCTGGATTCGATCCAGCGCTGCATTCCTGCCAGCCGAGATGCCGGTATCGTAGGGCATGATGAGATTTTCTACCCCGTCCAGTTGTGATGGGTTTTTGCTGTCATTGACGACCAGGATATTGGCTTGTCGATAACGACGTTTAATGCTTTTGACTAACCGTGTTACCGCATAGTGCCGCTCAAATGTTTTGATTATGATGGTCAGGTTGCTGATGTCTGAATCATCTTTTGGCGCGCAAAAATCGATAATCCGCTCAAACAGCAGTATCGCGCCAAGTATCAGGTCATAGCACGGCTTGGCAAAGACACGCAGTTTGCCGTATACCAGATTGCTGTACAGGAAATTTTTCTGTCTGGCCGAGAGCGGCGTCATAAAGGCGGTCTGGGAAAATCGGATGGCATGGTTATTGATTATAGCACGCTCGAAATCCATGGACGGGCAGATTGCTTGAATGCCCCCGGTTCTTTTCATAGAAGATCATCATGAGGCGGCAAGAAATCGTGGTAGACATCGGGCGTGAAACGCGGCGTGCACAGGCAGTAGACGATCAAATCGTTATCCGTCTCGTTGCAAATTCGCTGTGCGCACCCTGCTGGCACGACCACCACATCGCCAGGACCGACTTCGGTTGGCGTCAAGGTTGCGACATTTCATCGCCCACACCCCACCAAAGAAGCGAAACGTTATCAGGTGATAGATGCTCGGGGTTTTCTGGAACAGATCGGAGTCAAGCCATGACGAACACCATGACTTACAAAGGCTATACCGCTCGTATCGACTATGATGACGATGATCTCCTTTTTACAGGGAGAATCGCGGGTATTCAGGATATTGTGGGTTTTCACGCTGACACAGTGGACGGACTGCAGGAAGCCTTCCATGAGGCGGTGGAAGATTACCTCGAAGCTTGTGCCAGAATCGGAAAGAAGCCCAATAAAGTTTACTCCGGGCAAGTCATGTTCCGGATCAGTCCCGAAGTTCATCGCAAGGCCGCAGTGAGAGCCGCGCTTGAACGAAAGAGTCTGAACCAGTGGGCCGAGGAAGTACTCAGTCGTGCGACAACAGATGTGTAATCCGAATTGGCAGAATCTTGCCCAATAGAATCGGTGGTCATGCCACTGGTGATTTGTAAGAAAGGGCAACTTTTTCGACCCAGCGCCAGGACATGAACGCCAATAACAGTGTCGCGGTAAACGAGATAACGAAGAAAGGAATCAATGGCAGGTCTGGCGCTGATTGTGCTATGGCCTGTTGCATTGGATAGCCAAATATATAGATACCATAGGAGTAGTCGCCTAATCTGTTGAAGGCCCGGATATTTCCTTAGTGTACTGAGCTTATCCATGATTGGGTAACAATATCAGATCAGGCCTGAACTTCTACAACTGACAGGCCCCCCTTCAAATCGGGGCTATATCCAGGCGCAAGTCGTAAGCAGCCAAAACTCAGCTATCTTGGGCAAGTTATGAAATTTGCGCTGTTCTTATGTTTCGATGCTGAGACTGCCGCCCTGCTGTGACCGGGACCGCCGGATGACGATTTCCACGTCACGTCCCAGTACTGTCAGAAAACGCAACAGACGTTCCATGGAGTATTCGCGAAAGTTCCCTCGGAGCAGACGCGAGACATCAGGCTGAGACAACCCCAATAGCTTTGCTGCTTCGACCTGTTTGAGGCCGCGCTGGCGAATGATCCCATCAATACGGGTAACCAGTGCTGCCTTCAACAGATGTGCATCGGCATCAGGATGCCCAAGGTCTTTAAATACATTGCCACTGCCCTGTTCGATTTTTGTCTCTTTTATGCTCATTTACTATTCTTCATAGATATTTCTGTGGTGCTGTTCAGCCACTCTCAACCTGTGTTTGATCAAATCAATCTCCGATTTCGGTGTTTTAATGCCTCGCTTGGCCTTCTTTTGAAAAGCATGCAAAACATAAACGGCTGACTTGAATCGGATCGTATATATAGCCCGATAAGTATCCCCGTCATATCTTGAGACCACTTCCACGACACCGGAACCTAATCCGGTGAGAGGTTTGGCATCTCGGTGCCTGAGGCCAATCTGGGCTTGATACACCGCAAAGCCCACCCGGTCCTGCACGGAGTCCGGGAATTTCTTCAGGTCCTCTTTGCTCGAACCCACCCACTCGACAGGTTTCAGTGTCTCATTAGTCATACCAGATTATAGTGGTTTCACCATACGATTACAAGCGAGTGTATGGACCCACCCCCTTTGGTACTGGATTTGATTATGAATCAAGGATTGTACGGGGGATTTTAGATTCAGGCTATGGTGGGGGATGATGACGAAGACAGGGCTATTAGTTCGGGGAGTTTTGTTTGGTTGCAGAGAATACTTCAGAGAGAAACAGGAGTTCTTTAAAGAGGTTTTTATTACCAAATGCTTCGGCAACGAACGAGCACAAGACGATACCTCTGTAAAAGTAATTCCAAAGATCCTGTTTGTATTCGTTATAAGCGGGATGTTCCAGCATACCGCGCATATGAAATTGACCAGGGTTTCCTCCGTACATATCCATTATATGGGGCGACGCAGCATGCACATATCCTGAATACATCCTGTGATGAGTTCGAAGTAACTCTTTTCCAGTGCTCGGGTCGTCGTCAGAGAATTTAGTGCGAGCTAAATACGCTTGTATTCTCTGTCGGGATATCATCGGTCGCTTCTGAGTCGATTCAATGGCCGTATCCGCATCAAATTCCTCTTCAAAAAATGCCTCTAAATATCTACAATGTAGCGAAGATTGATGATCATCTTGAAGAACTCCATAGGAGAGAAAGGATATATCCTCCTGAATTTCGCCCAGAATTCTCTGTAGGGAGGCTTGCTCCTGTACGAAACCGTTGTTGAGCAGAAGGCGTGCAGCATCAAGCGTGCTTACCATGCGGGCTAGCTTTTGGACGATTGCTTGATAAATTGTCTTCTCTTCATAACGAAATGCACGGAAATCCCCGAAATCTATCAACTTCGGTCCAGGAACTTGCCTTGCCAATAAATTAACGGCTCGTTCCAGATGCGTCAATATCTGTTCATAATTCTGATCCATCTCTTACAATCTGTTGATACTTCGGCATCTACGATAATAAAAATACAAGGGGTCGTCGAATTTAAGCATATGGAGGGTTGGGTTAGCACCTGAACGTTCGTCACCATCACGGCACCTATACCCACTCATTCATTAACTGGATCAGGCAAGTCTTTTGGGACGAGATACCAAGACCCCTTTTGTCGGCATACATGCCGCTTAATAATCATTAATTCTGGTTCCGCACCAGTCTCGGTAATTTGTGAGTCGGATAACGTTTCGCCTTCTGTGAGAGACCTAAGTCGTTCAAGCAGTTTCCCAGACTCCATTGGTTCCGAGTGATCGCGTTCCGAAAACGCTGCTGCCGACATCCATTTGCGCCAAAGTGTGGTTGTGAGATATTCACCCTCAATCGGAGGATGCCTGGCTATCTGCATAACACCCTGATCCCGCTCCTTTTTCGGCAGGGTCAAGTAATGTGTGTTTAGCTTTTTCAAATCAGCTTTTAGGTCGGACCCCCATACAAACTTTTGGTCCGGCCTTAAAAACAACTTGGCAGTTCGGCGGTGCAACTTATCGTTGGAAACAAACATCATACAAAACGGCAGGTAGAACAGATATGCGATATCAGTGAGATTTGATGGGCGCTCAGCCGATATCAAATTTGCTGCAATCGAAATGTGGAAAAATATCTCAACAGTGAGCACGTACGCCGCATATGGTGCGAACGCAGAAAGTGCTGGTTGACCGAAAGCTCTCCACCTTTCTAACAGTGTAGTATAATTTTTCGGCTCTATATCAAAGAACTGCACCGCCATTTCAAGCTGATCAGAGGAATTACTGTAACTATCCACGACTGCCTGTGCCATTAATTTGGCTTGTTCATGAGAGGTGCAACTTTTCCCATCCATGCCAAGCCTACGAAGGCCCTCGGAAATTTTGTTTAAATCTGCCTCTTTCAGGACCTTTCTCCAGACCGTGGCGAAAGAGCGTTCTACCTCACGGAACTGTTGGTCCTGCCAGCTTCTGAATGCCTTCATTTCCGGGCTTTCATCGTACACGACGCTAGTTTGAACACCATCTGTAACGTATCGTTCTTCCGGCCGAGGAATACGACCATCCATGGGAACGTCATACCCAAGTAGGCTCATCGTGGCCAATCGTTTGTGAAATAAACAAGGACTCCCGAACAATTCCGGTGTCTTTTCAGCAATTATCCTCACCTCTTTATCGGCTGTGCGGTTGGTTTGTACTTTTGCGAGGTTTGCCAATGTCTCCACGTAGAATATTGGACATATCACAGGTATGAAGAACGCGTCAAACCAGACTGCTTCATCCAGGCTGAGCGACTGCAAAAACGACTTATCGAAGAGTGTTATTGGTCCCATCTCCCGGCAACCCAGAGAATAAATTAGATTTCATGTAAATGACCACGGCTCATGTCAGACAGACCTCTGTCTCTGAAAGAATAATGAATTGATCCAATGCGGTCTTCCAGCCCCGAACCTGCATTGTTCATCTTTTTCAGTATACCTTAAAATTTATACCTTAAAATTTATCAAGTCCTGTTAGGAGCCCAAATTCCGCGATAGAGATTCAGTGATGTATTTTGATGTCGTATTTTGACGGATTGGGAGTGCATATTCTGATTCAGCCAGAGTTCTGTGTCTGATCAGACCGACGTATAAGGATTTTTCGGGGAGTTTCAGGTTCGCAGGGGGGCCTGTGCAGGATTGGGCGCCATTTTCCACTGTTTCAGGCACAGCCAGCCTGGGTCATCCGAAGAGACCCTACATGGGGGGGACAGGAATGGGGGTGACAGACCGGGGCGCGAACCGGCTCACCGTATGAAGTCAGGGCGCCAGAGCGAATCGCCGGGTATGATATAGCGCTTCTGACAAGAGCGCATAATGTTCTGATTGAATCTTCAGCGTCCACTGGCGGCTGTGACAGACCACCTTGCCCGCCACACTGAACAGTCGGTGACGCACCGTCCCGGCTCGGCGGTTCAGCCACTGTGGCGGGAGCGTGAGCCGCAACAGCGCAAACAGGTTCCAGGCGGTCGCGCACAAATGGAAATACAGTTCATTGGCATGGAAGTCGCTGCATGGCAGTCGGTCGGCTCCCATGTCCAGCTTCAACTCCTTGATGCGGTTCTCCGAGTGTTCTGCGCGCTGGTTGTACCAGTGAATCACTTCGCCGCATCTATCCGTATAGCCGATACCCGTACCCCAGCAGGCAACCTCGATTCACAACACCGGATAAACTCCAGATTACCCTGGCTCGGGGACACATTGCCAGAACGAAACGCGACCGCAACAACCTGACCCGTCTGTTCGATGTGACCCACCATCGGCAAATAACCCCGCTCCTGTAAATAAGTCCATCGCGCTCCACGCTTGTTACACAGAACCGCCGTCGCATCCATGTCCAATGTCACTTCCCGGCAACGATGCAAGGCCGTACCCAAAAGACATCGGTTGATTCCTCCCAGTGCACGTATGCCCACTCCATCACAACCCAAACGCCGCAACCAGTCTCCCAGTGCATCCGAACTCGGTATCCTGCGAATCCCCAACAGCTTCAATAACGCCGATTCCCGACGCAAACTACGAACATCTTCCAAACAACCCGCCCCTTCGTGCAACATCAAAAGAAAGGTGCGGACATAAACCCAGGCATCATATCCACGATTACTCCCCACAGACGGAAAGTATCGCTCTGCTAATTGCGACAAACCCAAACGATTCATGATCTCCGTAACCAGCAATAATCCACTACGTGAGGTCAACTTGTCGTCCGTGCAGGACACTTTATACGGTATACTCTTCATCGGCCTTGTTGTTCACCCATCCGGTGATGTTGTTTTTACAGAAATAACAGTATACAACAAGGCCACTACACTCCTTATACATCCTCTATCGCGGAATTAGGGGGGAGCAAACGCAAGACCGTCCTCAGGACGCTCGTATAAAGTCGCGCTCACGACTTGCTTGAAGTCTTGTGCGCCTGTACTGTACTTCAAATCGGGGCTATATCCAGGCGCAAGTCGTAAGCAGCCAAAACTCTGGCTAACGTATCTACTCGCGGCGACACTTCACCTGATAATGACCGATAAAGGCTCTCGCGGCCAATTCCTGTTTTATCAGCAAGCTCCGTCATGCCGGTTGCTTTCGCTACATGCCCAATGGCTCTGGTCAGTTCGGCCATATCACCATCCGCGATCACCTGCTGTAGATACTCCCTGATCATCTCTGGACTATCCAGACTTTCTGACACATCAAAATTTCTTAATTTCATTATTCAATCTCCAGTTCTTCGGCCAGCGTTCTTGCTACTTTAATATCACGTTGCGAAGCGCCTACCGATACACATCCCGCCGGTTTCCAATTCGAACGACGAGGATACGTACTCTTTCGTCCTCAATGCTGCTGACAATACGGTAATTCCCGAGCCGGTACTTCCAGAACCTCCCCAACCTGGAACCCTTCAGTGCCTGACCCATGCTCCGCGGGTTATCCAGTACGGCTACACGATCATGCAGGAAAGCAAGGATACGTCTTGCCATCTGTGGATCGAGCTTATCCAGGTCTCGCTCGGCTGCATCAGCTAGTTCAATCTTCCATGCCATAGCGTTTCATAACATCAACGAGGGGGACGGTCCCCATTTTGCCTGCCTGGATATCGATCAAACGCTGCTCGGACAGATACAAATCCTCAAGGTCGTCAAGATGCTCATGGATGGCTTCGCGCACATAGAAGGTTTTGGTTCTGTTTGTGGCTTGCGCCAGCGCTTCGAGTCGTTTTTCCAGGTCTTCGGGAAGTCGGATTGCAAGCATGGTCTGCTCCTGTTTGAATTGTGCTATACAAGTATAGCACTGCTCTCTGCATGATGTATACTAAATTGGCTTGGTTGATGCTTCCTATGAACCGAGGTCGAGAACATGGGATAAAAAGCTGTCTTTCGGGATGCCATAAAGAAAGAAAATACAGTCTAAAGTTTCCTGCCATGGATAGTCGAAAAAAATCTACATGGCGGGTATCATTCATCGTCTCAAGAAGTTTTTGATCGCCTTTAGCCGATTCGAGTGCCTTCCATGTATGGAAAAAGCCGCACGCAGCGCTGACTTCATCGCGTATGCGCTTGAACGTTTGTCGCAGTTCAACTTCGTGGGTCATGGTCTGTCAACGCGGCATAGGGGCGGGTCACCGTGCCCACCCGTCGCCAGATTGAAGGAAGATTAATGATGCCTGAAAAGATAATTGCAATCGGCGTATTCTTCAATCAACTCATAGCTCAGGCTATTCATTAACTCCGCAACCTTATTCAGGTCTCCACCCAGCTTGGGTATTATTTCCACCCAGATCAAGGGTTTGAAGTTTTTTATAGTATTGATACTGCCTTTTAATACCGGATACTCCATCCCCTCAACGTCAATTTTGATTAAATCCAGTTTGTCGATTTTATCGCTGTTGGCCTGCGTATATTGATCAATGGCAGTCAATTTTATGTTGCCTGAACTCCCCCTGTTTTCTACAGAATCAAGCTGTGTGCCACCAAAATTAGCCGCATCAAAGGCTTTTACTTTTGTTGTACCCGTTTTGTCAGAGCAACCGATGTTATTGGCAGTAATAAAATCTTCTGCGTGATTGATCTCGATATTCTTGATCAGGATATTGTAATTTATGGGGAGTGGTTCAAAGCAATGAACGACCGCTTTTTTGTAGTGAAACCAATATAAGCTGTGATTGCCAATCATGGCTCCCACATCATAAACGACTGCATTGTCAGGAATATAACCACTCACATCATCCAGGATTTCCCTTTCATAATAATTCAGGGTATCCACGATGCGATATTGCACGCCATCCCGGTAAAAATGAGGCACATACAATTTCCCGCCATCATACAACTCAACAATGAAGTTGTTTGAGCTCAAGTACTGCCAGTACGTAATCTTGTGGATGTCCTCACGAAAATCCTGAACAGTCTCTATCCTCTTGAGTATAGAATTCAGCGGTTTTGCTATTACTGCTCTGATTATGCGTTCTTTCAGCTTCTTTTTCTTGATCATTTCATACGGAAATATAGCACAACTCAAACAGGAGCAGACCATGCTTGGCCTTCTTTTGAAAAGCATGCAGGACCTAAACGGCTGACTTGAATCGGATCGTATATACGGCCCTATAAGTATCCCCGTCATATCTTGAGACCACTTCCACGACACCGGAACCTAATCCGGTGAGAGGTTTGGCATCTCGGTGCCTGCGGCCAATCTGGGCCTGATACACCGTAAAGCCCACTCGGTCCTGCACGGAGACCGGCCCCTACGATGTCGGTTTTATGCAGAGGATGTCTTTTCCTCAATAAAATCGGTGACTGTTTCCGGCATTCGGTAGAGGTCGGGGTTTTCTCCATACTCCATGCCGTTTTGGCGCCAGTTGGCGCGGTGGTCGGAGGTCAGGGCATCGTGCAGTTGCTGGTTAAGTTGCTGTTGTGTGAATGGTGATGCGGAAACGATGCCTGCTTGTGCGTCTGTAATGTGATGGGCGTAGCCACATACGTCGGTGACCAGGACCGGGAGGCCGGCGGCTACGGATTCGATCAGTACGGACCCGGTGTTTTCCTCGCGCGCTGGATGGATCAACAGGTCACCGGCGGCCATCCACTCGACAACGTCATCGCGGCCGCCGAGGAAGCGGACTTTACCGGTCAGGCCGCAGCGGTTCGCGAGTCGCTGATAGCGGGTTGCCTTGTCCTGGCCGAGTACCAGCATGAGGCTGTCTCGACGAAGCGACTCGGGCAACGCGGCCATAGCCCGAATGGCGCGGTCAAGCCCTTTGCGCCTGAATCCGGAGCCGATAAACAGGAGCAGGGACTGGTGATCTTCCAGCCCAATCTGGTCGCGTTTTTTGCGGCGCACGGCGGCAGGGCGATACCAGGGTTTTTGTCTGATATCGAGAGTCGGGGGTACTTGTCTGAATCGACTTTCCGGGGTGCCGTAGTACTGTTGATATACGCTCTTGACGCGCTCTGATAGTGACAGGATGGTAGTAGAGGCCTGGATGTCGAAGACGGCTTGTTCATAAGCCTGGAACTGACGGAAGCGGGGACTGAACTGTTGATACAGCTTGCTATGGCGGTTATCCCGGTTGGCATAGCAGGCATCGGCACAATAATACACATCCAGTCCGGGCATCTTGTTGAAGCCGACAATCCTGTCGAAATTCTGGCGGTTGGCTATCTCCTGGAACTGCTGGTAAAACGCCCGGTTGCTGGCATGGTTGGAGAAGGCTCGGCTCTGCAACCGATTGATCGGGATTGCGGTGGGTTGTTCTCCCTGCCACTCGCGGGCATAAACATGTGTCTCATGCCCCCGCCGGTGACATTCCTGTACGACCCGCAGGAAATCCCGGGCCAGTCCGGACCAGGGGAAATACCGGAACAGACAGAATGCCAGTTTCATGCGGTTGGAATATCCCGGTCAGTCATGTGGTGTAATCGGAACGCTGTCCACCGCCGACATGGAGTCCAGCCGTTTTTCCCATTGCCAGGCCGAGCGGCAGATCGTTTCGAGGTCGTGGTATTGCGGCTGCCAGTTGAGCAGCCGTCTGATTTTGTCGCTGTCTGCGACCAGTTGCGGCGGGTCGCCGGGTCGTCGCTGCTGGATATCTACTGCAAAGTCCGTATTGCTGACCGATTTGACGCATTCGATGACTTCCCGGACGCTGAATCCGTGACCATACCCACAATTCAATATACGGGTTGTGCCGCCGTCCTTCAGGTAACTCCAGGCATCGAGATGAGCGGTGGCGAGGTCATCGACATGGATATAATCCCGGATGCAGGTGCCGTCGGGAGTGTCGTAGTCATCGCCGAATATGGACATGCCGGAACGAATGCCACAGGCAGCCTGGCAGGCTATCTTAATCAGGTGAGTCGCGTCAGGTGTTGCCTGCCCCAGTTTGCCACCGATATGCGCTCCCGCAACATTGAAATATCGCAACGCGATGTAGTTGAAATCCCCCCCTGCCGCCTGCGCGAAGTCGTGCAGCATCCATTCGGTGGCAAGTTTGGAGGTTCCATAGGGATTGATCGGGCTGGTTGTGTCGTTTTCGTTGACGGTTCCTTTTCCGGTGGCGCCATAAACCGCGGCGCTGGAGGAGAATATGAATTGGGTGACTCCCTGCTCAATGCAGGTTTCGATCAGATTGAGCGATCCGAGCACATTGTTGTGGTAGTACTTCGCCGGGTTTTCGACCGACTCACTGACCACTGTGTGGGCGGCGAAGTGCATGACTGCTTCGATCTTGTGCTGTTTCAGAACCCGGCTGATCAGTGCCCGATCATGGATGTCTCCTAGATAAAAGGTGGCTTGCCGGGGCACGGCCCACTGATGGCCGGAGTAGAGGTTATCCACAACTACAACCGTATTCCCCGCCGCCAGCAACTGCAGGATTGTGTGCGAGCCAATGTAGCCAGCACCTCCTGTGACCAGGATTCTACCGGGCAACGGTCTTTCCAGAGGTGCGGGTGAACTCCATAATATGGGGTAATTTGTGGGAGTGGTTTGTGCAGAGTCCGATTATACCAACAGCCCGGTAGATTGCCACGTATTGCAGGAAAAGAGGTGCAAGCAGCAGTGGGCCGAACAGAATCTCGCGGATCGGGCAGGCATTTCCAGAGCCACCCTGCAAAAAATCGAACAGGGTGAAATGGGCTGCGCTGTCTGAAAAGGATGCTCGCGCGACCTTTGCCAGTCTTACAGAAACGATTGTGAAACAAGGGGATACGGTTTGTGATGAGGCGGAGTTAAGCGAAGTAGACAGGAGGCTGTTATGGAGGCGACAGTTTCTCAACCCCTTTTCGGTTCAAGTCGAATAGCGAAAGCAAACTTCATCAGCCACACTCCACCCGAACCCCCAGCAGATTGCGTTCCGTCCGCCCGAAGGCAAGTGCAATATGGTGAATCGGTTGTCCCTGATTGCGGTATTTCTCACTGTAGCCCTTGTCCCTGATCTGTGCCATCGCCTGATTCAATGCCGCCTCTTTACCCGATTCATCTTCCGCTACCTTCAATTCCATGATAAATACCTGACCGGCATGAATCAGTACCATGTCTGAACGACCCCGGCTACTAGACTCCTCTACCCGAAGATCTACGCCAATCGCCCGGAAGTTCATATATAACAGACTCGCATACCACGATTCATAATGACTCAGATTAGCGCTGTCATGCCACGGATGCGGTATCCCGGACAGATACGCACGAAATTCTTCGGCAAATCCAGCAAAGTCTTGAGAAGACAGTAACTCAAGCAGTCGGTCTCCCTGCTTATCCGCATAATCATCCTGGGTCATATAACGCAGCAATCCATGATTCAGACTCAACTCTACCTCATGGTTCGGATAGTCCAGAAGGTAGTGTGTACGGGAGCCGTGTCGCTCTTTCCCCACAATAGTCAGATACCCGGTCTGAAACAACAGGGCATCTATGTTATAGCTCTCTACATCAAAGGTAGAAACCAGTTCCTTGCTCGCGGTACGATGCTCAAGTTCCATCGGGCTGATTTTATTCTTGACTAACTCCCGGTACAGAAAGGTCGGTGTACCTGTGCGGAACCAGTGCGGTTCATATTCCCGCTCTCGAAGCAGTAGCAGTACATCGAACGGGTTGTAGACTTTCTCCTCACCGGACCAACTATAGCCGTTGTACCAGCGTTTAATCTCTTCCCGATCAAGTCCGGGCAACTCTGGAGAAAATACGGTATCGAGGTCATTGTCCGTATAACCGCAGATAGTGGAGTACACGGGATCCAGACTGATGTTCTCCAGGTTATTAAGACCGGAGAACAGGTTTACATTGGAGAACATACTGACGCCGGTAATGAAGACAAACCGGATATGTTCGGCGCTGTCCTTGATGATGCCGTAGAATCCCCTCAAGTAATCCCGGTTGGCTCTGGCCATTTCGGGGTTTTCCAGTACATCCAGGATGGGCTTGTCGTATTCGTCAATCAGTACCACGACTTCACGTCCGCTCTGTTCATGCAGACGATCCAGTATGTCTCGCAGGCGTTCCGGGCCATCCGTAAGCTCGCGGGATGGTGTCAAACCAGCATTGCGTTCAATGATGTTCAACTGATTGAGTATGCTACTCTCCAAATCGCCTGATCCTGTGTGTTTACCGTCGAAGCTTAACCGCACCACCGGATGCCTTTGTTCCGGGTTCCAGTCCCAGTGGTTGTGAATATCCAGCCCCCGGAATAATTCTTCGTTGCCAGAGAACAGTTCGCGCAGGGTATCAAGCAGTAAACTCTTGCCGAAACGGCGCGGACGAGAAAGGAAGTAGTAAGAACCCTGATCAATCATCTGCCGGATCAGAGGGGTCTTGTCTACATAGTAGCAGTTGCGCTCCCGGATATGCCGGAAGGTCTGGATGCCGATCGGAAGTTGGCGGCGAGTCTTATCCTGATTCTCATTCATTATCCGCGCATCATAACATGAGAACAGTAGTCAATAATGTTCAGGTGGAGAGGCGTATTGTCCACATTTTTCGATAATATTGGTATATTATCTGCACCTGTGCAAATCTCCCGAGCTAATGGACTCGCCTTTATTTTGACTCAATCTACCCCCCCCCCCCCCCCCGCATCTCTACCGGGAATCGGTACGTTCTGGTATGGACCCGAACTTGGCAGACTGGAACGCGCCTGCTTGCGCTCAATGATGGAGCAAGGGCATGAGGTCACGCTTTTTGTTCACAGTGAGGTGAAAGGGATACCGGAAGGTATCCAGGTTCGTGATGCCAAAGAGATTACGGGAGACCGGCCTGTCGTTTTCACTTACTGTGTCAAGAACAAAAAACGCATAAAGTCCCCGACACTGTACTCGGATCAGTTTCGCTACCACATGATCAGCAAGGCTGGCTTGATCTGGGCAGATCTGGATATATTTCTGTTGAAGCCATTGCAACCGACCAACGGTTACCTGTTCGCTTGGGAGAACGATAATAAGATCAACAACGGCCTGCTTGCTCTTCCTGAGAACTCCCCGACCCTTGCAGACCTGATCGAATTTTGTGAGGACTATTATTCAATCCCACCCTTTGGAAAGAAAAAACGGAAAATCATTAACCTGAAGATCAGAAAGCTGATCGGTTTTCCTGTGCACGTATCCCGACAAGGCTGGGGCGTATGGGGGCCAAGTGCCCTGACCTGGTTTCTGCGCAAAAACAGGGAAGACCACTATGCGCTCCCTGGTGAGAGCTTCCACCCATTTGTATATAAGGATATGTCCCCCCTCCTCCTGCCTGAGCGCGAAACTTATGATCGGTATCTCCGGGATTCTTTCGCTGTTCACCTGTGGGGAACCTGGCTTCGGGACGAAATTCAGGAGCTGGACGACATCCCGGACGGTAGTTTTTTATCCCATGTTCTCGACCTCGGTTCCTAATTTCAGTGGTCGTGGAAATCGTCATCCGGCGGTCCCGGTCAGCAGGGCGGTAGCCTCGCATCGAAACATAAGAATAGCCGGAAAGTGATGCGCGTTCTTCTCGATACGTTCTAATGATTAAGGCCACTGGATTTAATGAAGAGCAGCGACGGGAAATGCCATGAGACGGTCGGAGTGGTTACAGTGGCCCCGGGCACCAATCGTTGAATAACTGCGCTACTGTTTTCATGCGTAGGAACAACCGCGTGCGATGATTGCGGTCATCCAATGTCCGGAAACCATATTGCTCATAAAACCCCTTGATTTCATCGCTCAAGGCATCCACGACAACCGCATAAGACGGCAAGTGCAAGTTTACCTCCCAGGAATGCCGTAATGCTCTGATCAATGTAACCTTTCCCAGTCCATAACCCTGGGATTCCTTATGCACGGCGAGTTGGGCAATCAGCATCACGGGGACCGGGTAGTGAGGAAGACTCCTTGCCATGGATTGCGGCAGGGTCCGTCGCTTGATTTCGGTATGAGACAGGGTGTAATACGCACAGATACTGGCCTCATTTTCCCTGGCCGGGAGGACCATGGTCTTACTGATGCCCGACTCCTTGTGACGCACGGCAAATTGCTGAAGAAAGGTGTTCAGTATCTCAGTACCGCAATCGAACGATTTACGATTATGGATAGTCTTGTCAAGCTCGACAAACCTGGAAGAAGGATTCACAGAATCTTTCGATTTGCGGTGAGTTCCTTCGCTTCATGCAGTTTCCTGTTCGGAGCTTCAGCCGCATCACAGGCCGCAATAAAGCGGTCAAACACATCATTTTCAACCGTGATGGCTCCGTATTCCTGGATGACTTGTTTGGCGTCTTTCTCAATTAACCGTACAACATACTCGGTCAAACTGGGAATCCCTTTCAGGGCCGCCGCTTTTTCTGCCGTTGCTTTCAGGGTTGCGTCAACCCTCATATCAATACGTGTGGTCGCCATGAAATATGCCCCAGGATGAATTCGCCGATCTTGGGTCAATATATCATGAATGGATAGAATGTACAGCAAATATCCGTACACATACCGGAATGGATTTAGCACTGATCATATATGGGGCAATTTGTGGGAGCGGTTTGTGCAGAGTCCGATTATACCAATAGTCCGGTAGATTGCCGCGCATTGCAGGAAAAGGGGTGCAAAGAACACCAAAGAGCGGATGGGGCATGATCATCATCTTTCAGCCGTTGATTTTTCACTCTATTTCTGATACAAATAACTATAATTCTGGTCATTATATATTCTAATGACTAATTGTTGAGTCTTTTTATTTCATATATTAATGATGGCAAAGAAGCGAGTCTACTCCCGATACGCTCAAGAGGCCGCTGTGCTCTTGGGAGAACAGATCAAGCTGGGACGCAAGCAGCGGCAGTGGACCGAGCAGAATCTCGCGGATCGGGCAGGCATTTCCAGAGCCACCTTGCAAAAAATCGAACAGGGTGAAATGGGCTGCGCTGTCGGCCTGGTTTTTGATGTCGCGACACTTGTTGGTGTGAAGTTATTTGAGTCCGATAACATACCACTATCCAACCATATCGAGCATACTCGGGACAAAATTGCGCTGTTACCTCAACGTATAAAAACCAGAGCAAAGGCCGTTTACGATGATTTCTGACCGCGATAAACAAGCCTTTGTCTGGATCTGGCTGCCGGACGAAACCGAACCAGTAGTCGCCGGACGGCTGGAAGCCGATAACGGTAGCATTTTGTTCAACTATGGGAAAAGCTACCTGGAGCGAGCCAAAGACAACAAATCTGCCATACCGATCTATGAGCCGGAATTGCCGTTGCAGGCGGGAGTATTGCCTTTGTCCGCAGGTTTGACCATGCCTGGTTGCATTCGGGATGCCGCGCCCGATGCATGGGGGCGGCGTGTAATTATCAACAAAAAGCTCGGGCTTAAAGGCACCGACACGGATCCAGTCGGACTGGATGAACTGACCTGGTTTCTGGAATCTGGATCTGACCGCATCGGTGCGCTTGATTTCCAGCGTTCACCGACCGAATATATTCCGCGTGTCATAAGCAACGTCAGCATGGAAGAGCTGATCGAATCCGCGGGGCGGGTCGAAAGAGGGATACCTCTCACGCCAGAACTGGATCAAGCGTTATTGCATGGCAGTTCTGTCGGTGGTGCTCGCCCCAAAGCCTTGGTCCAGGATCAGGGCAAAAAATATATCGCAAAGTTTTCGTCCAGCGCTGATCTTTACAATGTGGTCAAAGCTGAGTTCATCGCGATGAGGCTGGCTCTTTTGGCTGGACTGGACGTGGCTCCCGTAAAGCTGGTCAGGGCAGCTAATAAAGATGTACTCCTGATTGAGCGATTTGATCGGGTTTGGCAAGAAAACGACTGGTCACGCAAATCTGTAGTCTCCGCGCTTACGCTATTCGGACTCGATGACATGATGGCTCGATATGCCAGCTATGAAACGCTTGCTGAAATTATTCGTCAACGTTTTACAAACCCGAGGGATACGCTGAAGGAGCTATTCACACGGCTCGTCTTCAATATCCTGTGTGGCAATACCGACGACCATGCGCGCAACCATGCCGCATTCTGGAATGGCCGTACACTTGCCTTGACTCCAGCTTATGATATTTGTCCGCAGGGGCGCACGGGTAATGAGGCTTCACAAGCTATGCTGATTTGCGGAAACAACAATCTCAGTCAGCTTGAGGTCTGTCTGGAAGCCGCCCACCATTTCCTGTTATCTGAAAATGATGCTCGCGCGACCTTCGCTAGTCTTACAGAAACGATTGTGCAACAATGGGATACGGTTTGTGATGAGGCGGAGTTAAGCGAAGTAGACAGGAGGCTGTTATGGAGGCGGCAGTTTCTCAATCCCTTTTCGGTTCAAGTCAAATAACGAAGTCCGTTTGATTACTAATTCCAGGTCTCGTGTTATTGACACAGCAATTATTTTGCAATCTAAGGAGTATACTGGCGGTACCTATTCCACCGTAACCGACTTGGCGAGGTTTCTGGGTTTGTCTACGTCGGTGCCTTTGATCAGGGCTACGTGGTAGGCGAGAAGCTGGAGGGGGATGGTGTAGATGATGGGGGCGATAGAGCTGTCTACCGGGGCTACGTTGGTGACCTGGAGGTTTTCCTGATTGGTCATTCTGGCGTTGGAATCGGCGAAGACGATCAGTTTTCCGCCGCGGGCGCGCACTTCTTCGATGTTGCCCTTGAGCTTGTTCAGCAATCGGTCATTGGGGGCGACCGATATGACTGGCATTTCGTTGTCTACCAGTGCTAGCGGGCCGTGCTTCAGTTCTCCGGCGGGATAAGCTTCTGCGTGAATATATGAAATCTCCTTCAGCTTCAATGCTCCTTCCAGAGCAATCGGGTAGTGTACCCCGCGTCCCAGGAACAGGGCATGATGCTTGTCGGCGAACTGTTCGGCAATGTTCTGGATTATCGGCTCGAGTTGCAGCGAGTCTTCTACCTTGCCGGGCAATTCGCGTAGTTCCCGGACCAGCCTGGCCTCGTCTGTCGCCGTCAGATTGAATCTGCGACCGATTGCGATGGTCAACAGGCGTAGTGCGGTCAGTTGGGTGGTGAATGCCTTGGTTGAGGCGACTCCGATTTCCGGTCCTGCGTGGGTCATCAGGACCAGATCGGTTTCCCGCACCAGGGCGCTTTCCGGAACATTGCAAATTGCCAGGGAATATTTATAGCCTTCCGACCGGGCCAGGGCTAATGCGGTCAACGTGTCGATAGTTTCCCCGGACTGGGACAGGGCAACTACCAGACAATCGTCCGGTACGGCATGACTGCGAGAGTGAAATTCACTGGCTACCTCAACCTGGCAGGGGATCCCCATCTCTTCAAACCAGTGACGGGCTACCATGCCGGCATGGTAGCTGGTTCCGCAAGCGATAATCTGGACTGAACGGGTGCAGTCGAAGATAGCGTCGGCTGCGTTACCGAAACAGGCTTCGAGGATACGGGTTCCGGTCAGCCGTCCTTCCAGTGTACTGGCAATCGCGCCTCCTTGCTCGTGAATTTCCTTGGCCATGAAGTGGCGGTAATCTCCGAGTTCGGCAGCATCTGCCGGAATTGCGCTGACCTTGATTTCACGGTGGCAGGGCTGCCCCGCTTGATCGGTGATCGTGATATGACCGTCTTTGATGTCGACGACATCGCCATTTTCCAGAATCAGGAACTCGCGCGTAACCGGCACCAGCGCTGACATGTCGGAAGCAATAAAGGATTCATTCTGGCCGACTCCGACCACCAGGGGTGAGCCGCGCCGCGCCGCGACCAGACGACCCGGTTCATCTGCGCTGATCACGCCAATGGCGAACGCGCCTTCCAGTACCGCGAGCGTCTCTCTGACTGAGTCCAGAAGATCCAGGTCGCGCTGGATATGCCGGTATATTTCGTTGACGATGACCTCGGTATCGGTGTCGGAGTGAAACTCCATTCCGTCTGCGATTTGCGCCTGTCTGAGACTCTCGTGGTTCTCGATAATGCCATTGCAGACCAGCGCAATCCGGCCCCCGCTGATATGGGGGTGGGCATTGATTTCCGTAGGTGGGCCATGGGTCGCCCAGCGGGTATGGGCGATGCCGGTTGTCCCGTGCATGATGTCGGAACTGGACAGCGCCTTTTCCAGTTCGGCGATCTTGCCGACGCTGCGGGTGCGGGAAATCGTCTGGCTTGGCCCGATCAACGCGATCCCGGCGGAATCGTATCCCCGATATTCCAGGCGTTTCAGTCCGTCCAGCAGAACCGGAAGCGCATCAGATTTCGTGACTGCGCCGACTATCCCGCACATATCCTGTCTCCGGGTGATAACATTATGCTTATGTCTGTTTCTTGTCCGGCCGTTTCCAGTGCCGGACCGAACGCTGTCGTGTACGGGCGACGGTGAGTGTGTCTCCGGCTACATCGTGGGTAATGGTTGAGCCCGCGCCAATAGTCGCGCCGTCGCCAATCGTGACCGGTGCCACCAGTTGGCTGGATGAGCCGACATGTACGTCATCGCCGATCACTGTTTTGTGTTTGTTGGCTCCGTCATAATTGCAGGTAATAGTACCAGCGCCCAGATTGACGTGTTTACCCACCTCGCTGTCTCCGACATAAGAAAGGTGGTTGATTTTACTCTGCTCCCTGATCAAGCTGTTTTTTACTTCGACAAAATTTCCGATCCGCACTCCGTCTTCCAGCACAGTCCCGGGGCGAATTCGCGCAAACGGTCCGATGCGACAGTTGTTCCCGACTACGGCATTCTCGACCAGACTATTGGCTTCGATCACACAGTTTGCGCCGATAGTCGAGCTGCGTATAACTGTATTGGGCCCGACGCTGACTGCTTCTCCTAATTTGACTGCTCCTTCCAGTATGACATTGACATCAATCACGCAATCCCGGCCAAAATCACAGGTTCCGCGCAGGTCAAATCTGGCACAATCCAGCAGTGTGAGTCCCTGATTCATCAATTTCTCAGCCAGCTGCATCTGGTAGATTCTTTCCAGTCTGCCGAGGTCGGCCTTGCTGTTTACGCCCAGGGTTTCGGTTACTGAGTCGGGGGAAATACTTTGTATCCGTATTCCGTCTCGGGCCGCATTGGCGATTGCGTCGGTCAGGTAGAATTCATTTTGCGCGTTTGTGGAACCAACAGGAGTCAGCCATCGGCTCAACTGATGCGCCTTCGCGCACAGACAATTGGTATTGGTTTCCCGTATGTTTTTTTGTGTCTCGGTGGCATCCCGTTGTTCTACGATGCCGATGATCTCCCCTGCGTCGTCGCGGATAATCCGCCCCATTGCGTGTGGATTATCGAGGGATACGGTGAGCAGGTTCAGGTTTTCACCGTGCACAACGACCCGTTTGAGCGTTTCCAGGGAAATCAGCGGGACATCGCCGTTGAGAATCAGTACCGATACGTTTCCTGCGATATCCGGTAGCGCCTGCATGACGGCATGACCGGTGCCACGCTGCCGGGCCTGTTCGACCCATTTCAGCTGGTCATTGGTGATCAGGGAGGGGCAGCGCTGTTCGATTGCCGCCAGCACCTGTGCCTGGCCATGGCCGACGACAACATGGATTCGGTGCGGCGCAAGCCCGGTTACCGTTTCAAGCAGATGCTGCAGCATGGGTCTGCCGCCTATCGGATGGAGCGCCTTGGGCAGGTCGGAGTGCATTCGGGTGCCTTGTCCGGCGGCGAGAACAATGACTTCAAGTGGCATATTGCGGATATATCTTGCTCGGATTGTTCGATTTGAATTGCCTGTACATGGCACAAGCGTTACTATCAGAGATGTTGATTTTACATCTGTTTCCACGGAGTTGCTTGAATATATGTCGCTGGAAGATCTCGAGAGAATAAAGGAGGAAATTCCTTATGAAAGTCCGGTCAATCCGGTTGAATTGACGCTGGACAGTGAGTTTCAATTTCATTGCCATAAGGACATTTCCTGTTTTAATGAATGTTGCAAGAACATCGACATTACCTTGATGCCTTATGATATTCAGCGCCTGAAGCGCAGGCAGGGCATTTCGTCGTCTGCGTTCGTTGCGAAATATACTCTGCCCTTTCCAATGGATGCACATGACATGCCCGGCCTGAAACTGGCTACCCGGCCAGGGTCTACCGCCTGTGTGTTCCTGAGTCCGGAGGGTTGCAGTGTCTATGAGGATCGGCCTACGGCCTGCCGCTATTATGCGCTGGGTTCCATGGGGGTGCGGAAACAGGGCGCCGCTGAAGTCGAGGATGTCTACTTCGTGGTCAGGGAGCCTCACTGCAAGGGACACGAGGAGCCTCGTACCCAGACCGTGAGGGAGTATCTGGTGGAACAGGGGCTTGTCGAGTACGATGAGAAAAACCGGGAGTGGCGGGACATTGTCCTTAAGAAGCGCTCTTCGGGCCCGACTGTGGGCAAGCCAACCCCTCGTTCGATGCAGTTATTCGACATGTGCAGTTACGATATTGACAACTTTCGCGCGTTTCTGGAAAGTCCGGGATTTGCAGAGGTATTTGATCTGGATGGTAAGGAAAAGAGTGAGCTTACCGAGGATGAGGACCGGCTTTTCCAGTTTTCATGCCGTTTCTTAAAGCAGGTTCTGTACGGAGAAATGAGTATCCCGGTGAATCCGCATGCAAAACAGCGACGCCTGCGAAGAAAGAAAGAGCGATCGGACGAAAATCAGACGGAATGAAAACGGCGCGCTCCAGGCTCGCCCCTTACGATCCCCGCATTATTGCAGTATGCGGTTGAAAGTCACCCTGTTTATCCCCATTTAAAAACCATAAGAATGCTGCCTGACGACAGTCGGGTACAGCGAATATGCGGTTTACCCAAGCCGTTTGGTGATGAGAACAACGAGTGACAAGTGAGGTCAAGTGATGCGATTTGACAAGCTGACGACAAAATTCAGGCTGGCCCTGGGCGAGGCGGAAAGTCTGGCAATCGGGCACAGCCATCAATTTATCGAGCCCCTGCATTTGATGCTGGCGTTGCTGGATCAGGAGGGTGGCAATGCCAGGCACCTGCTCGCGCGCAGCAATGTCAATGTCAGCCAGTTGCGGTCTTCACTCGGCAATGCGCTGGACAACCTGGCCCGGGTCGAGGGCAATCAGGGAGAGGTTCATGTGTCCGGTAGTCTTGCGAAGTTGCTCAATGTCTGTGACGGTCTGGCGCAGAAGCGCAAGGATCAGTTTATTACCAGCGAGCTGTTTATTCTCGCGGCAGTGAATGACAAGGGTGCGCTTGGCAAGCTGATGCGCGATGCAGGGGCTTCTCCGGCTCCGTTGGAGAGAGCGATTGATACGATGCGCGGCGGTCAATCTGTTGACAGTGAGAATGTCGAAGACAATCGCCAGGCGCTGGAAAAATATACAGTCGATGTGACCGAACGCGCTGAGCAGGGCAAGCTGGACCCGGTGATTGGCCGTGATGACGAGATTCGTCGGGCGATTCAGGTCCTGCAGAGAAGAACCAAAAACAACCCGGTATTGATCGGTGAGCCGGGGGTCGGCAAGACGGCTATCATTGAAGGACTGGCACAGAGGATTGTGGATGGCGAGGTGCCGGATGGCGTTAAAAACAAACGGGTGCTTGCGCTTGATTTCGGTTCGCTCCTCGCCGGCGCCAAATATCGGGGTGAATTTGAAGAACGCCTGAAAGCAGTGCTGAATGATTTATCGAAACAGGAGGGGCAGATTATCCTGTTCATTGATGAGCTGCATACTATGGCAGGCGCCGGCAAGGCGGAGGGCGCCATGGATGCGGGTAATATGTTGAAACCCGCACTGGCTCGCGGGGAGTTGCATTGTGTCGGAGCGACCACTCTGAATGAATATCGACAATATATCGAGAAAGATGCGGCACTGGAACGCAGATTCCAGAAAGTACTGGTAGACGAACCGGGTGTTGAGGACACGATTGCCATTCTGCGCGGCTTGAAGGAGCGTTACGAGGTGCATCATGGCGTGGATATTACAGACCCGGCCATTGTCGCCGCGGCCACGCTTTCTCACCGCTATGTCACCGACCGCAACCTGCCGGACAAGGCGATTGACCTGATCGATGAAGCGGCCAGCCGGATTCGTATGGAAATTGACTCCAAGCCGGAAGCGATGGACAAACTGGAGCGCAGGCTGATTCAGCTGAAAATCGAGCGCGAGGCGTTAAAGAAGGAGAGCGATGAAGCCTCCCGCAAGCGGCTCGATATTCTTACAACCGAAATCAGCAGACTGGAGAGAGAGTTTGCCGATCTTACGGAAATATGGAACGCGGAAAAATCAGCCGTTCAGGGTAGCCAGCATGTCAAGGAGAAACTGGACCGCGCTCGTATTGAGCTGGAGGCCGCCCGCCGGGCCGGAGACCTGACTCGAATGTCGGAATTACAATACGGACATATCCCCGAACTGGAAAAACAGATCCAGGCCGCCGATTCGGCCAACCAACAGGAAACGACTCTGCTGCGCAGCCATGTCAGTGAAGATGAGATTGCGGAAGTAGTGGCCAACTGGACCGGCATTCCGGTTGCCAGAATGCTGGAGGGGGAGCGTGAGAAACTGTTGCAGATGGAGAGCAAGCTGCATGAACGGGTAGTGGGCCAGGAGGAGGCGATTAGCGCAGTGTCCCATACGATACGCCGTTCCAGAGCGGGACTGTCCGACCCGGGCAGGCCGTATGGTTCTTTCCTGTTGCTGGGTCCTACCGGAGTGGGCAAGACTGAACTGACCAAGGCATTGGCTGAATTTCTGTTCGATAGTGAGGAGGCTATGGTGCGGGTCGACATGTCGGAGTTCATGGAGAAACATTCCGTGGCGCGGCTGATTGGCGCACCGCCGGGATATGTGGGCTATGAAGAAGGTGGATATCTGACCGAGGCGGTTCGCCGCCGTCCATACTCGGTGATTCTGCTGGACGAGATCGAGAAGGCGCATCGGGATGTGTTCAATGTCCTGCTGCAGGTGCTGGACGATGGACGATTGACCGACGGACAGGGGCGAACGGTTGATTTCAAGAATACGGTTATCGTGATGACCTCGAACCTGGGCTCCTCGAGATTGCAGGAAATCAGTCATGATAACCCGGGTGGCGATCAGTATGCACGGATGAAAGAAGCGGTGATGGAGGTGGTCGCGGCTCATTTTCGCCCGGAATTTATCAACCGGGTGGATGACAGGGTGGTATTTCACCCGCTGCAACGCGATCAACTCCGGGAAATCGCGCGAATCCAGATAACACGTCTTGAAAATCGCCTGGTTGAACGGGATATGACACTGGCGGTCTCTGACCAGGCTCTGGACAAGCTGGTTGAGGCTGGCTTCGATCCGGTTTATGGGGCGCGGCCCTTGCGGCGGGCGATACAAACCCGGATAGAGAATCAGTTGGCGCAGGAGATATTGACCGGCAAACTTAGCCCCGGCGATCGGGTTTCGGTTGATCTCGTGGATGGCGAAATCTGTTTTGATCGACAAACCGGCGACTAACCGGGCGCCCCGCCAACTACTGGAATCAGTGGTTTTTCTCCTGGTCGGATTTGCCGAATACCTGGGCGATGACCATGGCGACTGTGGTAACCAGAATCATGATAGTGGATATGGCAGCAATGGTCGGGTCTATTTGATCACGCAACGCGAGGAACATACTTCGTGTCATGGTTGACATGTTTCCGCCCGATATGAACAAGGCCACGATAACCTCGTCGAAAGACACGATAAATGCCAGCAATGCGGCGGTAATTACGGAAAACCGGATTTGTGGCAGAGTCACCAGCAGGAACGCCCTGAACCTGGACGCACCCAGGCTACGGGCTACGAGCTCCTGATTCATGTCGTAGCTTTTGAGTCCGGCACTGACCACGATCAGTGCCATCGGCAGGGCCAGCACAGCATGAGCGAGTACCAGACCGAACAGTGTGTTGTTGAGTCTCAGTTTGGTATAGGCGAAGAATACGCCAATCGCAATCAGGATAACCGGCACCATCATCGGCGTGATCAACAGCACAAAGATGAATCGGGCCGCCTTGAGATTGGAAACGTACAACCCATAAGCGGCCATGGTAGCAATAGGGGTGATTACGGCCACAGTCAGGAATGCGGCCTGGAATGAGACCCAGGTCGCCCTCATCCAGGAACTGGAACCGAAATAATTTTCGTACCATCGGAGTGACCAGTTGCGCGGCGGAAATTCCAGATACTGCGAGTCGGAGAACGACATTGGAATGACGATCAGCGTGGGAATGACCAGAAAGGCCATAATCAGTCCAGCGATAATATATAACCAGAGTCGCCTGGCATGGGTAATCTGGGTATCGCAGGCCGGACGGCTTAGCCAGTTCATGGTTTATGCCCTCCGCCCAGCACCCGGTCCAGATGCAAAAGCCTGTGAGCCAGAAACAGCACACTCAGGGTAAGTACAAGCAATACGACACCGAGTGCACTGGCGGTGCCGAAGTTGAAGAACAGATCAATCAGTGTTTCGATCTTCATTGAGACCATGATGACCTTGCCGCCGCCCAGCACCGCCGGCGTAATGAAAAATCCCAGACACAGGACGAATACGACAATTATGCCCGCGAACAGACCCGGCAGGGATAACGGGAAAAAGACATGCCAGAACGCCTTGACCGGACTGGCACCGAGATTGGAGGCGGCCTTCATGTAGTCATAATCAATGGTTTTCATCGAGCCGAACAACGGCAATACCAGAAATGGCAGCATGATATGCGCCATGCCGATCAACGTGCCGTTCAGATTATGCACCAGCCTGATCGGCTCATCCCACCAACCCAGATCCATGCCCCACTGATTGACCAGCCCCTTGCGTTGTAGCACAACCAGCCATGCGTAGGTGCGTACCAGCAACGAAGTCCAGAATGGCAGCAGCACCGTCACCATGCCCAGTGCCGCCCAGCGTCTGGGCAACTGCACCAGGAAATAAGCCAGTGGATAACCGATCAGCACACAGATCAGGGTGGTGAAAAAACTGACCTCGAATGTGGTGCGAAAAATTCGCGCATACGATTTGCTGTCGAGCATCCGGGTATAGTTGCTCAGGGACAGGGCGCCTTCATCATTGAACAGAGAAAGCCAGAACAGCCAGCCCACCGGCACAATGATAATGATCACAACCAGTAACAGAGCAGGAACAGACAAGCCGAACAGCGTCAGCTTTTCACGAATTCTGTCGCGCCGCAGTCCTTGTGCATTGATGCCCGCTGTGGCCGGGTGATTGCTCATTTGATCAGTGGATTCATCACTCTCGAGACCTTGAGTTACGGGTCTTGCGCGTTGTCTCGGTCGCTTGTGATCAGTACGGTTTCATCCGGGTGCAGCCCCAGCGTAATCTCACAACCTCGCCCGGGTACTGCCGCCAGGGTTTGCTGTTGGCTGATGCTGCGCACTGTTATTTTTGTTCCGTCGTTCAGCGTTACCCAGGTTATGAAGCTCTCGCCCTGATAGACGGTTTCGTCCACCCTGCCCTTCAGACAATTGTAGTTCGTGTTGTCGGAATCGGCCTCCGGGTTCAATATGAGCAATCGTTCGGGCCTGAGCATTAACAGATCGCCTTTCGCCCTTTCAGGGTCGGTGATTTCCAGTGGCGTTCCGTTGTAACAGGCTCTCCCATCCCTGCGTTCAATCGGGACCAGAGTGGATTCGCCGATAAAATTGGCTACGAATGCGTTGGCCGGTTGATCATAAATCCTGCGGGGCTCATCCAGTTGAATCAGTCTCCCGTAATTGATCACCGCCACCCGGTCCGACATGGTCAATGCTTCCCGTTGGTCATGAGTCACGTAAACGGTCGTCATACCGAGCTTTTCATGCAGGTGCCTCAATTCGATCTGCATGTGCTCCCGCAATTTCTTGTCGAGCGCGGAAAGCGGTTCATCCATCAATAGTATCTGCGGCTCGAACACGATTGCCCGAGCCAGCGCCACACGTTGTTTCTGGCCACCGGACAGCTGGGTGATCTGACGGTCTCCGTAACCATCCAGTTGCACGGTGGCCAACGCGCCCTCCACCCGTTGCGCTGCCTTACCTTTCGGGACGCCACGCAGCTTTAATGGAAATCCGATGTTGTCCGCTACGTTCATGTGGGGGAATAACGCATAGTTCTGGAAAACCATGCCCACTTCACGCAGATGGGGTGGCATTCGGATGATTTCCTGATCACCGAACTTCAGGCTGCCGTAATCCGGGCGAGTGAAGCCAGCCAGCACCATCAATAATGTGGTTTTTCCTGACCCTGAAGGACCCAGCAAGGTCAGGAACTCACCACTTCGGACATCCAGATCAACATTGTCCAGAGCGAAAACGCTACCGTAGGTTTTGGTTACGGAGCGTATATGAATGGGCAGCGCCCCGGCGGACACGCTGTCAGTCATCCGCCTTGTCGCCTTATTCAGTCATCATATCGACATACATCTCGGAGCCGATTTTCTCCCATTTCGCATACCACTCCTGGTTGATCGGGAGCAGGCTGGAGGCGTTATCCGGGTGAGAAGGCAGCATACGGGCCAACGCATCATCTATCTTGCCGGTTTCATAGGCTTTGGAGTTGGTGGGTCCGTAAGTAATGTATTGCGGGATGTTGGCCTGATATTCCGCCTCGCTCATCTTGGCGATCACTTTCATGGCCAGCTCCTGGTTGGGCGCACCTTTAGGGATACCGAAGCAATCGTAATCCTGCAAGGCCTGATTATAGCTATAGGCCGCTTTCGCGCCATCGGCGATGGCCACGTCGAATCGACCATTCCAGCCAGTGGTCATGTCCACCTCACCATCTTTCATCAACTGCGCGTGTTGGGCGCCGGAGCCCCACCATACCGCGATATGGGGTTTCAACTCACGAATCTTGTCCAGTGCCCGCTTGATTCCCTCCTCGCTGTCCAGAACGGAATAAACCTCATCCATTGGCACGCCATCCGCCATCAGCGCCGGCTCCAGCATACCGTGCATTTTGCCGCGCACTGCGCGAGTGCCCGGAAATTTCTCGACATCCCAGAAATCCGCCCAGCTTTTGGGTCCGTCCATGCCGTAGGTTTCAGTATTCCAGGCCGCTACGGTAGCAAACACGATGGTTCCCACACAACAGGACAGGGTGGTGTCCGCCACGAAATTGGAAACGTCTATCATGTCGTAATCCAGCGGTATCAGGATGCCTTCCTCGCACCCTCGCGCACCCCCACCGGATCCCGTATCAATGATGTCCCAGGGGACCGCGCCTGCCGCGACCTTGGTGCGTACCTGGCCGATGCCCTTGTAGGATTCCTCATTGATGGTGATGCCCATGGCCTCGGCTACGGGCATGAACAGCGCCTTGCTTTGGGCATCCTGATAGGAGCCTCCCCATGATGCGATGGTTACCTCATCCGCGCTCGCGGTAATTGTCATCGGAATGGACAGGCCCAGTACCATGCCCGCCGTCAGTACGGCCTGATTAAACTTGAAATTCATTGTGTTTTTCTCCAAAGGTCAGTAATTATCCGGTTACCGAACCAGACAATCCATTATTCCGGCTCGTTTGTCTATCCTATACCAATTTCGGACGCATTACCAACAGCACCCCCGGATACTGTTAATCAAACCCGTATTTGTATTTCACTTCGGAGCTGGAATTTACCTGGGCGTGGAACGACACGATAATCCGGTCTTGTTCACCGTTGTAGGGAAATACCGTATGTTTGAGGTACGAAGGGAATATGATCAGGTTACCGTCCTCAGGATAGCTGGTCCAGTTGTTGTCATGAAGATAATAGTTACCCCAATCACCGTGCCCGGCGGCGCTTTCTTCCAGATGGGGGCCATAAAACCGGGTTACGCCGTTCAGCATTTTGTTGGGCATTCGGTCATCGTTTGAGCGGCTGGATTCCCCGGCCTGGACGTAGTAGACGCCGGACCATGAGCAATTGCCATGTACATGAGTCTCATGGAAGGTGAACCCATTGCTGATCTGGAACCACATGCCGGTCACATCGACGCGCAAGGATTTCAGTGCAAACCGCGTCCAGTATTTTTCGTTGAGTTTCCTGGAAATGTGGTAAACCCCGTCGGTAATGAACGATTTGAGCGTATTCAGCGCCGGGTTATCCAGATCATTGGCGAAATTATCCGGGCTGATGAAGCCGGGTCCCGAAGTGTCCAAATTTCCTTTCGAGCTTTCTTGCCTGTACTGCTGGAAAAGTTCTTTCAGTTCAGCGTTGATCTGCGGATGGTTCTGGAGTTTTTTCTTGAGAATGGTACAAGGCCACAGCTCAATGAACGGGTTTTGATCTGGATTGGACAATTTAGATGACTGGCGTTAATAATGTTTCGGGGAGCGAGGCTACGAGGATGATACCATAAGGAGGCATGAACGCCCTCGCCAGATTGCTGTTCAGAAATAAACTAAACTACAACAAAACATAGACCGGAAAAATGACTGATATAAAATACATCAAAAGGGCGGCTGAATTGCTAAATCAGAAAACACTACTTGAAAAGTTCGAAATGAAAAATGGAGAGGGCAGTAGCAACCTGGACAAGATTTGGCGTATTTCAAAGCTGCCTGTTCCACTTCCTCAAAAAATAGTGCTTCTTTATGACTGTGATTATTCGGGCGATCGCAAATCGAACGGGACCATGTTCAAACGAAAAATCTCTATGCAGAGCGAACATCCGGTAAAAAAAGGGATTGAGAACCTGTTCTCACAGGCAACTTTGGAAAAAGCGAAACGACATAAGTCCGCATTTATAAATATCACATCCGAACACGTAGTAGAGAAAAGAGGGGAGACAAAAACAATCCCGGAAGAGTGGACTGTTGATTCAGATGAGAAAAGTAATCTTTGCAACTGGCTCTGTAAAAATGGGACGGCGGATGATTTTCAGCATTTTCAAACGATTTTTGCCTTGTTGGAGGAGACGATAACCGGTACTTCCAGTACAACGGAAGGTGAGTAATTACAACCTGTTTTTAATTAGAGAACACACGAGAGATCAAATATGGTGTCATTAACAAAGTCTGAAGAAACTTTGTTGCTGTTACAAATGCACTACGATGCATACGCAAAGATAAAGCCATTTGCAGACAAACACGAACACCCACACCCGACAGATACGAGGGGGTGGTCGCAAATATTGGTGAGTGCGTTAACGAGTCTAAAAGGTTATGGAAGAAGAAAAGGGCCTGATCTAATAGATGGCTCTGATGTTAAGGCTGCCAATTGTTGGGATGCGATTGATACGCCCAGATTTAACGGTTGCATAAAGGCGGGTACACAGGCGTCAACCGCAAACTCTTTGGCTTCACTTGATGCAATGCCGTATCTGTTTTTCGTAATGTGGGATACGACAGAATCCACTGGTTTCAAGCGTTGCCGAATCTGGGTTACAAGAACACAATATGACACAGAGTTTCGTGCGATGGCTAGCCGATGGTATCAAAAACGCAAAGACGGAGAAATTACCAGTAGCAATTTTCAGCTTCATCCTCCAAGAAATCTTGATCACAATATTTTCAGGAATAATTGTGGAGTACTGGAGTATCCATTGCTCTTTGAAGCGGTGTTATCAAAAGAGAAATTTGATATTTCAAAATATGATCAGAGCGTTCTGGATTCTGGGCAATGCAAAAAATATGACGAACCCACTTCAACTTAGTTACCTCTGTTTGTTTTTCAGATTATAATCTGAAAAACAAACAGAGGTAACTAATGTCATCCATTCAAAAAACATATAAAGAATTATATTCATCTTTCACGAGCCTCCGGGAACATCTTTACTCGTCCGGGAGAATAGATGATTCCAATGCAAAATTAGATGAGCTTGTCAAAGTGCTGGCAATTTGTATTGCCGGGAACCGGGGCTGGATAGACTCAAGCGAACTTGAGTTATTGGTGAATTTTGACAATCAGAGGCAATTGACTGTAAAAAAATTACGCGCTCTTTTCAAAAAATGTATTGTTCTCCCACAATTCAAGAACAAGGATGGCACATCAATTTTTGGCACGAATGCTTCTCTCAACCTTCAGGACAGTGAATATGAGTACGCTTTTTTATTGCTTAAATCCATTTATGTGTCATTTTCACAAGTATCAGCACATTCAAACTCATCAGAATCATTTGATCTTGTAAACGAAGCATTCGGTCATTTTGTACGCGATAATTTTCGGGGGAACATTGAGGATGCTCAATATATGACGCCACCAGAGGTGGTAAATTTTGTTTGTGAATGGGCGCTGTACGAATTAATAAAAGATGAGAACGAATCACTGAATGAAAACTTTCTTGTTATGGACCCATCTTGTGGGGTTGGAAGTTTTTTGGCATCTTTTTATCTAAAAGCAGGAAAGCTGAATAACAAATACAAGGAAACTGTGTCCTCTATCGGGTTGGATAAAGTAGACAGGATGGTTCGTCTTTCCAAAATAAATATGATGCTATTTAGCACAGACAACCACCAGATTGAACAAGGAAATTCATTGCTCAAAAACAGGTTTTTAGAACAATATAATGGGAAAGTTGATTTAATTATTACAAATCCACCATTCGGGGCGAAAATTTCAAGTGCGGATGTAGGATTGGAGCCACGTGAAAACTACCCGTTATTCAATGATGTTGAGAATTTAACGAAAACCATTGATTCTGAATTGCTATTCATTGATCGTGAGTTGTCTTTGCTGAAAGAGGGGGGGAAATTATTTATTGTAGTTCCTGATCGCACTATTTCATCACGCGGACTTTCCGAAACTCTAAGAGCGAGGATTGTTGAACAGGTGACATTGAAGGGCGTAATAGAGCTTCCAGCAGTAACATTTGCCCAGGCGGGAACAAGAACAAAAACATCCATCCTTTATCTGGAGAAAAATAGCTCGGCCGCTAAAGAGTGCAAGGGATTAACAACAATGGCCACAGTTGAATCTCTGGGCTTCCAGGTATCCATGCGCAAAGGTGTAGCGATCAAAAAATATGATGGTGTCAATGAGTTGGAAATACTGAAGAATAAATTGTTTATGTCAAACAATACAAAAGGCGTTGTTTCAGAGGCGCCATCGTGTGTAAAAGAAGAAACCAGACTGGTGTTGAACAATGTCTGGACTGCATCACATTACAGCGCCAAACGAATCAACGCAGAAAAAGCCATAAGCGCTATTAAAGACTACGAATCAAAAGAACTTAAAGATATAGTGACCTTTGAAACAAAAAACAGGAGAAGATTGAGAGTGAAACCAGGGAGTAGGTGTATCAGTGTGCTCCATATTATCGGCGATGGATTTATAAATTTCCCGGATTTTCTTGACTACGAACCGAAAACAAAAGGAAATGTTTGTTTTCCAAACGATATTCTGATTGCGAAAATTAACCCAAGAATTCCGAGAGTTTTAGTTGTACCAGAATTTCCATTTCCAACCACTTGCTCAACGGAGTTTGAAATCCTCACCGCCCAAGAAGGTTATGATCCTTATTGGATTGCGTTCCTACTACAAAACGACCTCGTGCAAGATCAGATTCAAAGTTTAACTTCCGGCACATCATCTTCTCACAACAGAATAAAAACAAACGAACTTGAGCAAGTTAGAGTCGCTGTGCCAAAGTCAGAAAAATCCAAAAGTGACGCGAGCGCACTGGCAAAAAATTATAAAACCTCTATCGCAAGTATTGTCTCAAATTCGTTCTATATTCAGGAGTTACGCAGATCAGCTGCATGACGAATCAGGTTGGGACAATTTGCGTTATACGTATCAGCTATATCAAAGGATGCTGAATGGTGTCCGCTACGCCACCGAACAGGGGCCATCCCGGAACAGGTGTTTGGCGGACGCGATATCTCCGTCCAGCAGTTTCCCGGACAGATCAATCAGCCGCCGGGCCGCAACGCGAGCAGACCATTGCATCATTCGCTGATGGCCATGTCGTCCCATGTCCAGCAGCCGCTCGCGGTCGGTTGCAGCGACCTCATCCAGCAATTCATCCAGGGCGCCATCCCGGTATAAAAACCCGCTTTTGCCATGCTCCACCAGCCAGCCCCCCCCCGACTCACGGTTGGCGATAACCGCACAACCGCAGCCCAGAGCTTCGTTGACCACCATACCCCAGCCTTCGCCACGGTGCGAGGTCATCAGCAACAAATCCGAGCCCAACATACGCCGTTTCACTTCCTCCTGACTTTGCCAACCAGTCAAAGTGACGTAATCACTCATTCCCGATTGGCTGACCCGTTGTTCAATCGATGGGCGCAATTCACCGTCTCCGATCATCGTTAAATGAACGGCCATGCCTCGTTTGTGCAATCCATGAGCCATTTCAATCGCCTTATGTGGCTGCTTGACCGGGATAAAACTCGCGCACCAGAGTAATTGAACCGAGTCGCCCGATAATTTTTTCTTCTGCCAGGCAGGCGTATCCATGAAGTATCCGAACTTCCAGCTACGGCCCTCGAAGATGCCCAGCCCATTCAAATCCTGCGCCGCGTAAGCGCCAATCGCCAGGAAGTGATAGTTTTGCCGATTGACTGAGTAGTAGTTGCGGTACAGACGAGGCAGCCGTGTTA
Source organism: Arenicellales bacterium (assembly GCA_965116335.1). Classification (GTDB taxonomy): domain Bacteria; phylum Pseudomonadota; class Gammaproteobacteria; order Arenicellales; family Poriferihabitantaceae. The sequence continues at coordinate 1,680,411 of OZ220677.1, read as the reverse complement.
TCCTGCGTCTTACGGATGGAGGCTTTTTCCAGAACCGTTCCTGGGCGGCAAAGGTCAGTTTCCCCTGTTTTATGCGCTCACGCACATATTGGATTGGAAAGGCGCCCTGTATCACGACATCGGCCTGCTCAATCCAGCGCAGCGCTTCCATTTTCGTTTTGTCCGATTGCCAGAACCGGATAATAAACGGCTGGTTGAATTCATGGTCATCAGACCAATTCATTGCGAGACGGTTTTCGGGTACGGTTTTAAGGTGTACGATGCGGAAATTATCGACTCCCAACAAGTCCGCCATAGCCTGTGCAAAATCCATTTGATGATGAGAGGCCATGTTTGTTAAAAGGACGGCTTTCATGTTCGTTCCTGTGTTAATTTCAGGAGTGAATTATCGCACAGCCACCGGCCAGAGTAATCGGGCACGATATGAAACTTGATCTGGATAAGCTCACCATCGCGAGGAAGAGGTTTCCCGGGCGTCAGGCCGGTATGGACTATTTGATGCAGCCCGTCCGCAGGGAACTTACGGAGCGGGCAGGAGCAACAGCGCGATCATCGCCGGAATCCATCCTGATTCTTGATTTCGAGCCGGGCTGTTTTGCATTCCCGGAAGCCGGACAGGTTGAGTATTCGAGTCTGTTTGATTCCGGTCCGGGCAGTTGCCAGTCCGCCTCCCCGGTCATCACGCTGCCCGGCAGCGAGGCATTGTTCGATTGTGTGATAAGTAACTTGCAGTCCACCTGGTTTGCGTTCGAACCACTCGTCAGGCAAGTGAAACAGGCACTGAAACCGGGCGGGGTTTTCTGTTTTTCCGCATTTGGGCCGGACACACTGGCTGAGATTTACCACGCCTGGGAAAAGGTGGATTCGCACCCGCATGTGCACCCGTTTATCGACATGCACCATCTGGGAGATACGCTGTTGAAAGCCGGTTTTGAGAAACCCATCGTGGATGCGGACTGGATGCGGGTTGAGTATACGGACTGCATGACCGTGATCCCGGATTTACGGAGCGAAGGGTTTGTCAATCTGCACGCCGGGCGCAGAAAATCACTCACCGGCAAGCAGCGATTCAGACAATTCACCGATCATCTGCAAGAGCAGACGAAAACCGGCGAGAAGGCGGTGGTCACGTTTGAGATCATTTACGGGTACGCGCAGAAACCCGACTCACCGGAGGGGCAGGTTCTGGTCAGCCCGCCGTCCGCCGTTGCCGATTGACGGGCGGGCACGGAGACCGCCCCTGCACACAAGGCACTTGCAGGATTAAGTCCGGTCTCTCAGGCTCCCGCTTTTTCCAGCTCAAGCCATTCCTCAAGGGAGCTTCCGAATGGAATCATAACGTGGGTCCGGTAGGCGTCGCGTTGTTGCAACCGGCTGTACCAGGCTTCGATGTTGGGCAGGGACGGACGCTCGATATTCAGATGATAGTAGCGATACAGGATAGCTCCAAGCGGGATGTCCGCCATGGTAAAGTCATCGCCCAGGATGAATGACCGGTTTTCAAGGTGGTGTTCCAGGATTTCCAGTTTTTCCCCGGTGAGTCCGGCGCTGGCGTGGATCTGTTCCTGATTCTGTTCTGCTTCCGGCGTTCGCACCAGCCCCCAGAACGCGGGATAAAGGCTCGGCATCACAGTCGATTTGAACCACTCCATCCATTGATCCGCCAGCGCGCACTGCTGAGGGTCCGCAGGATACAGGGAGCCGTTGCCATATTGCCTGCACAGATATCGAATAATGGTATTGGATTCCCACAGGATGAATCCGTTGTCGTTCATGGTGGGGACCAGGCGGTTGGGGTTGATGGCGCCGTACTCGCTCGAATCCAGTCCGCCGAATGTGCCGCCGACATTGCGCCGGACATGTTCGATCTTCAACTCTGCGAGGGTCCATAAGACCGGGATTACGTTACTGGAATTTTTCCTGCCCAGGATTTCTAACATAGGGTTCTCCGAAAATGGGTTAAACGGGTGTAAGGTTTACAGGGTATTGATAATATTGGCGGCCTGTTGCAGGGTCGCGTCCTGCTTGGCGAAGCAGAATCGAATCATTTTACTGTCGGGCGGCTCCTTGTAGAACGGGGACAACGGAATCACCGCCACGCCCTTTTCCTGTGTCATCCAGTTGGCGAAATCGGTATCCGTTTTGTCCGAAATCCGGCTGTAGTCGGCAAGCTGGAAGTAGGTGCCGGCTGACGGCAGCAGCTTGAACCGCGAGCCTTCGATCATCTGGCAGAAGCGGTCTCTTTTTTGCTGATAAAACGCTCCGAGTTGCTGGTAGTTCTGCGGATTGGAGTCGAGAAAGTCGGCAATCGCCCATTGCATCGGGGTTGGCGTTGTGAACACGTTGAACTGGTGAATCTTGCGAAATTCCGTGGTCAGTCCGGCGGGGGCGATGCAGTAGCCAATTTTCCAGCCGGTCACGTGATAGGTTTTGCCGAAGGAAAAGACCGCCATTGCTCGCTCGCGCAGTCCATCATGAGTCAGTACGCTGGCGTGCTCCCTGCCATCGAAGATAATGTGTTCATACACTTCATCACTGAGCACAAAGCAATTCAGCGGCCGTATTGCCGCGGCCAGATGATCGAGGTCTTGCCGTTGCAATATGCTACTGCTCGGGTTATGTGGCGAGTTGATAATGATCAGGCGGGTGTTGCTGTTGAGTTTTTGCTGCACGGCCTGCCAGTCGATACGGTAGTCTGGCAGAGTCATCGGGATGTGGATGGTCTTGCCTCCGGCCAGGGCAACGGCGGGCCCGTAGGAGTCGTAAGCCGGGTCGAATACGATGACTTCGTCACCGGGTCGCACGACGCTGTGGATCGCGCAAAACAGGGCTTCGGTGGCACCGCTGGTTATGGTGACCTCCGATTCACTGTCCACATCAATCTGACTGTTGGCTTTCAGCTTGCGGGAAATGGCGGCGCGCAATTCAGCTATACCGATCATCGGTGGATACTGATTATGACCGTTGCGAAGGTGATATGCGACACGGTCGATCAAGCCTGCATCGGGCTCAAAATCCGGGAATCCCTGAGACAGGTTGATGGCTCCACAGTCCTGTGCCATTTTTGACATCACTGTAAAAATGGTTGTGCCCGCATCGGGTAACTTGCTGTTCAGCTTTAGTGACATACTTGAAAAGTTGCGTGTGTATTCTCTTGTTGAGGATTGATAAAGTATACCCGTTGATGGATTCGCTGTGTACAATCTGCGCTTTGCAACAGTATTTAGGTGGGATACTTGAAAATTATTACCTGGAATGTGAATGGCATCCGTGCGGTTGAGCGCAAGGGGGAAATCCAGAATTTTATCACAACCCATGATCCTGATTTGGTCATGATTCAGGAGATCAAGGGATCTGTCGATCAATTCAGCCCCTGGTTGACTGCACACGATGACTATCACCAGTACTATAGCAGCGCACAGAAAAAGGGTTATGCGGGCACTTCCTTGTGGGTCAGGAAGTCCCTGTACCAGCAGTTTGAGAACGTAGAGTTCGCAACCGGGGTGCCGAATGCGCCGAATGCGGACGAGGGCCGGATCTGTCATTTGTCCTTTACCTTGCGCGGAGATCATTGGGATCTTTTTTCTGTCTATTTCCCGAACGGTGGCAAGAGCGATGAGGCGTGGCGGGAGAAGCTGGTTTTTTATGACTGCATTCACGCTTATATGTCCGCATTACGCCAGCAGGGACGGGTGGTGCTGGTCGGTGGCGACATGAACGTGGCGCATCAGGAGATTGATCTGGCGCGTCCGAAGGAGAACGATGGCAAAATCGGCTTTCATCCATTAGAACGCGCCTGGATGGATCGTCTGGTCGAGGATGGCTGGGTGGATGTCTGGAGGGAGAGGAATCCTGATGTCGCTAACGTCTATTCCTGGTGGCATGCGATTTCCCGTGGTCGATTGCGTAATGTCGGTTGGCGGATTGATTATTTCCTGATGGACCGGGCCGACCTTGCGCGGGTGGAGCAGGCAGACTATCTGAATGAACAGATGGGGTCGGATCATTGCCCGCTTTCAATCACTTTAGGAACAACACGAATATAAATATGAACTGGAACTATCCCACCGCCATACGAGTCGGCGCCGGGCGAATTGATGAAATCGCCGAAGTCTGCAAAATGTACGATATGGCTGCCCCGCTGCTGGTCACCGATCCGGGTATCGCGGCATTGCCGATGGTACGGGAAATCGCTGATATCTGCCGTCAAGCCAGGTTGGGAATTGAGGTTTTCAGTGATGTTAAACCGAACCCTTCCGGAGAGAATGTCGCCGCTGGCGTAGCCGCATACAAGGCTGGCAATCATGACAGTGTGATCGCTCTGGGCGGAGGCAGCGCTCTGGACGCCGGTAAGGCAGTTGCCGTCATTGCCGGGCAGCAATGCAGTTTGTGGGATCTGGAAGACGTGGGCGATAACTGGATGCGGGCGGATGCCGACCGGATTGCTCCGGTCGTGGCCATTCCCACTACCGCCGGCACTGGCTCGGAAGTGGGCCGCGCCGCAGTCATTGTCAAGCAGGACGAGCAGCGCAAGGTCATCGTGTTTCATCCCGACATGTGTCCAGATTGTGTGATACTGGACCCGGAACTAACCGTCGGCTTGCCGCCGATGCTGACCGCCGCCACCGGCATGGATGCGCTGTCCCACAACCTGGAGGCTTTTTGTTCTCCGTTGTTTCATCCGATGGCGGAAGGGATTGCGCTGGAAGGCATCCGTATTATCAAAGAAAACCTGCCGTCTGCGGTTGCCGATGGCAGCGATGTGGAGGCGAGAACCCGAATGTTGGTGGCCTCCTCAATGGGAGCAACTGCGTTTCAGCGCGGTCTCGGCGCCATGCATGCGCTGGCTCATCCGCTGGGTGCCATTTATGACGCGCATCACGGAACGCTCAATGCCATCCTGATGCCTTATGTGCTGATAGCCAATAAACCAGCCATTGTGGAACCGATTGAGCGGCTGTCTCGCTATCTTGGACTCAAACCGGGGTTTGATCCCTTTCTGGAATGGGTGATGGAATTACGCGCTAACATTGGCATCCCGAACACGTTACGGGAAATCGGTATTGGCGATGAGCGGGCGCAGGAAATCGGTGAAATGGCAGTCGTTGACCCTTCGGCTGCCACCAACCCGATTACTTTTGACGCGCAAACATACCGCACCGTGGCGCAAAATGCGGTTCACGGCAGATTTTGATGTTTGCGCTTATGGATAAGAGCATCCTCCGGTGCGCTCTACTGGCTGTAGCGCCGTATTCCGTAAGTCAGGTAAATCAGCGCCAGGGTGGCAGATAGCCAGTAAACCGGAGTCAAGACCCAGGCCCCCGGCTCGATGGAGTATAGCCAGTAACCCATCAGGGCGAAAATGAGGGCAATCGCTGCCTGGGAGTAGTAGCTTTTCAAGACCAGGTAGTCGTGCGAGCAGGTCAGTTTCGCCAGATCATAGAAGCGCTTGTTCATCGCCAGCCTGAAAAAGGCGGTACAGAAAGTGATGACGACCAGAAACAGATAGAGCACCTCTAGGCTCAGCGTGTCTTCGGTCAGTGCCCGCAACGCCCATGACAACGCATATAAAATGACCGAGAGCCGGTAGATTCGATTGCGTCCGAGCCGATCAATCGTGTTTTTCAGCAAATAGAAGAGGATGCCGAACACGACGGCCAGTGAAAGCACCATAATGCCGAGCCGGGCAAAACTCTCATGGGCCAGTAAAAACAACGTGATTACCCAGAAAAAACTCTCCGCGAACAGGAAAAACCCGTCCAGCAGGAATATCAGCCGGGAGTTTTCATTATCCCGGAACCGGACCACCTGTTTCAGGCTCAAACAGTCATGTCGGGCCAGGACAGCCGGGTAGCCCGGTTTGTTCCAGGTGACCACGAAATACCCGGTCACGGCGACCCCTGTGGAAACCATCAGTAACCAGATGAGGCTGGTTTTTTCCAGCAGGAATCCGCCGATCAGAATGCCAACCTGTAGCGAAAAACCAACCAGGATTTGCAGGTTGCCGTATTTGCGCCCGGAGGATTCAACATCAATCAGATCAAAAAACAGAGCGCGCAGAGTGGTCCAGTAAAAGCAGTTATAAATTCCATACGTTATACCCAGCACCAGCAATGTTGGTCGATTCATTTCCAGCAGATGCACATTGAAGAGCAGGGCGATTTCCAGAATCAATGACAGCGCGATCAGTGGTCTCAAGCCGATCATCCGTCTGAGTCGGTCCCACACCCATAAGCCGCCACAAAAACCCAGTCCGGCTAACGAGATAAATACAGAAATGTCAGCCAGACCAAACTTCTGGTTCCACAGATAAACCGGGATATAGAACGGGAAAATTCCGATCAGCAGGGAATGTAGCCCCAGATACCGATTGAAGGTACGGCTGTCGGACGACGTGTTCAAAAAATGTCCCGGTCCGTGATGTCCAGTTTTTCCAGTTCTGCCAGTGCTTCATGGAAGTCTTCGACCGCACCGTATCTTGGATAGTGGTGCATCTTGATATAGGGCCGGGAGTTGACCTCGATAAAGATGCACTTCTGTTCCGAGTGAGGAATTTCGATGCCCTTTTCAAAGATCACGTCTATGCCGAGTATGTTGGCGCCGAACATTTTGACGACTTCCATGAACAGGGCTTTGTTTTCCCCGGCAATGGTATCCTGGTTGATGGTTTCGACCACGCCCCCGGGAGCCAGCGCAACCCGGTGAAATATCTCAACATGCTGCCCGTCCCGGGGAATGGATGACAGCTCAAGCCCCTGTTTTCGCAGATGGCGGAGCGCATGGTTGTTTTTGGCTATCGGGAAAATGGTCGGGTGCAGGTTCATTTCCTTGCGAATCCCGTTTTCCTGTTCGATCAGCGCCTCCACCGTGTCCTGTCCGTTGCCGGTGACGAACGGCGGATAGCGCCGGATTACGGAAATCAGCCCCTTGCCTTCGGTTAAAACCCGGTAATTGGCACCCTTCAGGTATTGTTCAATGATCGTGGTCGGCCACCAGACCTTCGCCCAAAGACAAGCCCGCCAGAGCTCGCGGTAGTTTTGTATCGGGAAATAGCTGCCGCGAGAATAACCGCTCACATTCGGCTTGACCACCAGCGGGAAGCCATACTGCCGGGCAAATCGGTGTGCTGCCAAGGGCCAGAAAAACACCTGGCCGCGCGCGTGTGGAACATTGTTCTTCCTGAAAACCGCTCGCCCCTGCGCTTTTGATCGACAGCCCTTGCGTACCGCCAGCGTATTGAAATTGCTGCAACCGTGCATATATCGTTCGCTAAGCCAGGCATAAACCCATGCTTTCAGCCTCCTCATGTTCCCTCCTTTATAAAATGGGTGAAAATGCTTTTGCGGTTGTACCGCATGATTCGGGTATAGACCGGTTTTTCGACAAGACTTTTGTCTCTGGCCCGAGTCAACCTGGCGAGAAACATCATGGTTTGGCGAATCATTTTCCATAAATCCCGGAGTTTGTACTTACCATCCAGCATGTGAATCGGCATCGGGGTATACAGGTTCAGCTCAATTACCTGGAAATTCCCGGCCACCAGTTGTTGTGGTGATGGAGCGCGGACACTCAGGCGCGATATTGCGAACGCGCCAACCTGATTCACAAAACCGTATATGATTTCTTTTTGCTCTGTGGTGAACTGGTCAGTCAGGTCCCGATAGTGTGTATCCCGGTTATGGATACTGTTTATCGGGTTTGGTTCCCTGCGATTGATTGTTTCGGTAATAGAAAATATTGAGAATCGGCTCTTGTCCCGGTAATCCCGCAAACAGAATATCTCAAATTCCCGCCTGTGGCTCGCTCCCTCCTGCAGCAGATAGGGAACCTTCGCTGCGGCGATTTGCTGTCGAATCAGACGTAACTCGTCCGCATTATCCGCCCGCCGGATGCCTTTCGCGTTTTCGCTCCATTCGGGCTTCAGAAAAACCGGGAACGAATCAGGACTGGATGCGCCGTCGTCATAATCCTGTTGCAACCGCCAGCGGTCAGGAATCAGTCGATCCAGATCCATCTTCGAGAACACGCCCTTGCGCTCGTTAAACCAGGGGGAGTTCAGCTGAAAATACTTGCAGGGTTTTGTCCCGATCAGGCAGCAGTCGATTATGTAGGTTGCCACCATGACGGCGGTAATCTTCACAGGCGGATACCGACGTCAATATCTGAAAATAAAAATCCGGGTTATCGCAATTACATGTTTTTTCGTCATCAAAGCGGCTTCATCTTGTCTGTGACGCTGTCGACCTTGTCCTGCATCGACTGCTCACGGTCAATCCGGGTGCCCAGACGTATGGAAGCGCTGATCCGGGGAGCACCCATTTCGTGAACTTTCTCATGGCAGCGTTTCAGAGCCGCCATCACATCATCCCACTCGCCCTCGACATTGGTTCCATAAGCGTGCAAGCGAGTATCCAGGCCAGCCTCATTAAAAATCTCCTGACAGGCCACAACATGACGGGAAACCGATAGGCCGGCTCCAATCGGAATAATACAAATATCTGCCAATGCTCGCAAAATTTTATCCCTCCATAATTTTCATCTGACTTGAACGAAGTAGCCGTATCATACTACTTAACCGGGAAATCACCAATCGTATCGGGTTGCATCTGCGCCCGTACAAAGAGGATAATCAGACAATGGATACCTGGGAAAAAGTGGTTATCGGTATTTTTATGGTGGTTTTACTGTTCTGGTTTCTGCCCGGCATCAAGCCCCGGCTGGAACAGGAGCGGGACTTGCCCAAAGACTGGGCCGGGGTGCTGATACCGATCGGACTGGTGGCGCTTTTCGTGATTTCCCTGATTCTTCTGGTTTCATTTCGGTGAAACACGATAAAATGAACGATAAAATGACTTGCCGACCTGTACCGATTGCTTTTACACTCCGGGTATCGGTCGAAGTAGCGGGATAACGTGTTATACAAGTAACTTGCCTTTTCCTGCATCGTTGTTGTTATAATGTCAACCGGACAGGTGAATCCGGTATTTTCATTACCGACCTGGATTTTTTACATTACAACTATTTACCAATTTATCAAAATATCACAAGCTGGAGTACAGAAATGAAGAAAGCAAACAAGAAACTCGTCGGAGCGCTGATTGCCAGCGCGATGGGAGTGAGTGGCACCGCCCAGGCGGCCGATCTCGTTATCGGTGTGCCGAACTGGCCTACCGTGGCCATGACTGCGGATGTCCTGAAGGTGGTCATCGAGGATAACTTCGGACTCGAAGTGGAATTGCAGAACGGCACCAACCCGATCATATTCGAGGCGATGGATAGTGGTTCCATGCATGTGCACCCGGAAGTCTGGATGCCCAATCAGGTCAACCTGAACAATACCTACGTTCAGGAGAAAGGCACGGTATCCATGAACCCGAACTATGTGGGCGGCCCGCAGGCGATGTGTGTGACCGCTGACACCGCAAAGAATACCGGTATCAAGGCACTGTCTGAGCTGGCTGACCCGGAAATGGCGGCCAATTTCGACACGGACGGCAACGGTATGGGTGATATCTGGATTGGCGCTCCCGGTTGGGCTTCAACCAATATCGAGAAGATCCGCGCGAAAAGCTATGGCTACGATGCCACTATGGACCTTCGGGAAATGGACGAAACCCTGGCTTTGGCTGAAGTAGACGCCGCAATCGCGAAAGGCGATAACATCGTATTCTTCTGCTATAAGCCGCATCACATGTTCACTCTGTATGATCTGGTGATTCTGGAAGAGCCTGCGGCGGATGAATCCCAGTGGACGCTCATTCAGCCGACCGATGATCCCGACTGGCTGGAAAAATCCAGCGCGCCCACAGCCTGGCCGGTAGCCCAGCTGCATATTCACTATGCGACCAGCCTGAAGGACTCTCATCCTGCGGTAGCGTCATTGCTTCATAACGTGGCGCTGGATGGAGATTCATTGTCCGACTGGGCTTACGCGATTATCGTAGACAAGGTGGATAACGCCGAATATGCGAAACAGTGGGTGATGGATAACGCCGACCTTGTAAATTCATGGTTATAATCAACCACAATCGGTTATTTTGAACAGACGGGCGGCACATTAGCGGATGTGTCGCCCGTTTTTATTTTAAGGCAGCCAGAATTACCAGGGGGATACCGTGCAAGATATGAACAGACAAGTCATACGTCTGGATGATGTATGGAAGATATTCGGGGAGCGCGCCGACGAGGCCATGCAGGCTGTCAAGGATGAGGGGTTGTCAAAACCCGAGGTGCTGGAGAAGTACGGCTGTGTAATCGGCGTGGCAAAGTGTACGTTCGAGGTCAATTACGGTGAGATTTTCTGTGTAATGGGGCTGTCGGGGTCCGGCAAATCGACCATGGTCAGGCATCTCAACCGGCTGCTTGAACCGACCTCCGGCCAGATCAATGTGCTTGGCAAGGATATGATGTCACTGAACGAAACCGAGTTGCGTAAAATGAGGGCGGCGCATATCGGCATGGTATTCCAGCACATGGCACTGTTCCCGCACCGCACAGTGCGGGATAACGTAGCGTTTCCACTGCAAGTGCAGGGAGAGCCGAAGTCGAGGCGCTGGGAAGAATCCCAGCGTTGTCTCAGCATGGTCAATCTGGATGGATATGAGGACCGTTATCCGCGAGAACTGTCAGGCGGTATGCAGCAGCGCGTTGGCCTGGCCCGGGCATTGGCTTCTGACCCGGAAGTTCTGTTAATGGATGAGCCATTTTCAGCGCTGGACCCGTTGATCCGGCGCCAGTTACAGGAGCAGTTCATGGCGTTATCGAGCGAGCTCGGCAAAACAACGGTGTTCATTACCCATGACCTGGATGAAGCCATCCGCATAGGCAACCGGATCGCCATCATGAAGGATGGCGTGATCGTCCAGATTGGAACGCCGGAAGAAATAGTAACCAATCCGATTGATGATTATGTGACCGATTTCGTCGAGGGAATTTCCACTTTGAAATTGATTTTTGCCCATACGATCATGGTGAAAATGGACGAATACCCACTCGAGCGAGGAGATGATTTATCGAAGTCGCCGAGAACGCCCCATGACACCGATCTTTCCGGGTTAATAGACTTGTCCGCGACCACCGACCAGCCTATTGTGATTACGGATGATGGCAAAGACGTTGGCGTGGTCAACAAAACAACACTGCTAAAAGGCATAAAAGGGGGTGACAACTGATGAAAGAAACCGGAATTGTGCCTGAGGCAAATAAACTGGGGAGTTCGGTAAGGGACTTTGTCGGAACCGGCGAATCCTATTATGAAAAGGAATTTGACAAGATCCAGTCTGCGACAAAATTTCCGTGGAGCTGGAATACGATGGCCGCTGTAGTTGGCCCTTTCTGGGGCGCGTCCAGAGGATTGTGGGGGTATTTCTGGACTTTCATGGTGCTCGAAATTCTCGCGTTTGTGCAGATCGGCAAAGGATTATGGGGCGAGCTTGGGGCGGACAAACTGGCCCGGGCGGAAAAGCTGACCGAAAAATATACAGAAACAATAGCCCAGGCGGATATCGCAAAGGCTGCGGGAGAAGCTGGCGCAGATGCTATCTATACACGTGCTGAGAACCTGAAAAAGGTGATTGATCGTCTGATGGAAGAGGCCGCCGTCGCCGCAACAGGGGCAATTAGTTATCTGGTTATCGGCATTGTGCTGTTTGTTATTTTCCGGGTGGTGCAGGGTTTTTACGCGAATATCAGGTATGAGAAGCAGTATCTGGTTTGGCGAGCCGAGCCAGCAACCACCCAATCCGGGTTTAATTGGATCTGGGCCGGGTTTAGCGGGTTGCTTTGGCTGGCGATTGTTCCCCTGACCCTGTACAAGTTTACGGTCGGGAAAATAGCCCCTGCCCTGACTCCTTATGTGGGACTGTTCCCGGTTGAGAAAAAACAATACTTTTCACCGATCTCCACCTGGATGGATGACGGTTTTGACACTATTTCCGTTAAATTCGGTGATGTTTTTGATGGCGTGGTGGCAACCATAAGGGCCGTACTGGATGGCCTCGAGACGGTATTTGTCGATACGCCCTGGCCGGTTGTAATGACCGTCATACTGGTTACTGCATGGCGCCTGGCTGGCCCACGGGTTGCCATATTCTCAGCCGCTGCGCTGGCTTATCTCGGTCTGTGTGGCCTGTGGGAGACCAGCATGATCACAGTGGCGCTACTGGGAGCAGCCGCCTGTTTATGTCTGGTGATCGGCATTCCTCTGGGCATCTGGTTCGGCAAGAGCCAGCGTGCCTACAACGCCGCGCTCCCGGTTCTCGACTTCATGCAGACCATGCCGGCATTCGTGTATTTGATTCCGATTATCGCTTTCTTCGGTACGGGTAAACCCCCCGGCGTACTGGCCACCCTGATTTTTGGTATGCCGCCCGTAGTCCGGCTGACCGCTCTTGGAATGCGCGGTGTGCCGGATAACACCAAGGAAGCGGCCATCGCGTTCGGTGCCACCAAGTGGGAATTGATGAGAGATATTGAGATTCCGCTGGCGATGCCGTCCATCATGACCGGAATCAATCAGACCATATTGATGTGTTTGTCAATGGTGGTGATCGCGTCATTGATTGGCGCCAAGGGCCTCGGTCAGGATGTGCTGGTGGCGCTGCAATATGCGGCCAAGGGACAGGGTATGCTGGCGGGCCTCGCGATCCTGTTTGTCGCCATGGTGATTGACCGCATCATCCAGGGACACTACCGCAGGTCTACCCAGGGGCAGTAATTACGGCATGCGAATGGCTGTTGATACCACGCCCTTGCGGGGGAATGATTTCCACCCCCTCAATCACTCCCCCCTTGAGGGGGAGTCCAATCAGGCAAGTGAAGCGCAGACTGATTGGGTGGGGGGAATGACCGTCATCGTATGATCCAACCCATCATCGTAGGGGAGGGTCTTGTACCCTCCCGCGAATATCGGGGCGTGAACCAACGGTAGCGGGCACCCACAAGGGGCACCCCTACGATGGCATTAAGCACGGCATGCGAATGGCTGAGCCCCCCACCCAATCGTGTGAAGCGGATTGGACTCCCCCACAAGGGGTGCCCCTACGCATCGGTAATTGCAGGTTCCGTATGATTGGGCGTTGAGTTCTGCCCTGACTACACGGGAGTCACGTTATCCGCCTGAGGGCCTTTTTCCCCTTCGGTTATTTCAAACGTTACCTGCTGACCATCGTACAACGTTTTCCTGCCCTCGCCATTAATTGCGCGGTAATGAACGAATACATCGGTCTCTCCTTCTCTCTCGATAAAGCCAAAACCCTTGGCATCGTTAAACCATTTTACGGTTCCGGTTACCAGATTACCTGACATACTAACCTCTTACTTCTATGAATGAGCCGCTTGGCGGCTGAAAAAGCCAACTTTCCGACAAAGCCGTCTATCGAACAATACGGAAAGATATCCAAACGATTTCATCACCGTATTCGGGCGGGAGTGTAGCACCTTTACAAACAATACAATAAGTTTTTTTAACACAGGGTATTGATCAGCGATTCGACCGGAATATCTGCGTCCTTGCCGGATGCGCGATGATGATACTCGACGACTCCACGCTCGAGACCGCGCTGGCCCACTGTGACCCGATGGGGGATGCCCAGCAGTTCCATATCGGCAAACATCACACCCGGCCTCTCATCCCGGTCATCCAGCAACACCTCGAGACCGGCCTGTTGCAGCTCATGATAAAGCGCATCAACCGCGTCACGCACACGCTCTGACTTCTTGATACCGACCGGCACAATGGCAACCTGAAAGGGAGCGATTGATTCGGGCCAGATAATGCCCTTGTCATCGTGATTCTGTTCGATCGCGGCAGCGACAATGCGGGTCACGCCAATGCCATAACACCCCATTGCCATTTCAACCTTGCGGCCGGTTTCATCCAGTACCGTGGCATCCATCGCCTTGCTGTATTTTGTACCGAGTTGGAAAATATGCCCAACCTCCACTCCGCGGGCGATGGTGATTGTGCCATCCCCGTCCGGACTCGGGTCGCCTTGTACTACATTGCGAATATCTGCAATCTCACCCGGTTTGACATCCCGCTCCCAGTTGATACCGAAATAGTGCTTGTCGTCGATGTTCGCTCCCGCACCGAAGTCAGACATTACAGCAACGCTCCGGTCTACCACAAACGGGATGGGCAGATTGACCGGGCCCAGCGAGCCGGGGGCTGCTCCAATCACGTCCCGTATCACCCCTTTATCCGCCATCCTCAACGGTGAAGCAACCTGCCAGAGCTTTTCAGCCTTGACCGGATTGAGCTCATGGTCTCCCCGAACCAGTAACGCAACCACCGGCGATTGGCACGAGTCTGACGCTTCGACCACCAGCGTCTTGATGGTTTTCTCTATCGGCAGGTTGAACGCCTCAACCAGACCCGCTATGGTTTTCACGCCGGGGGTATCGACCAGCCTCAGATCTTCTCTGGCGGGACTACGCTCCGCCCCGACGGTCACGGCTTCGGCCAGATCAACATTCGCGGCATACCGGCCATTACTGGAAAAAGCGATTGCGTCTTCGCCCGAATCCGCCAATACATGGAACTCATGGGAAGTGTCGCCGCCAATACTCCCTGAGTCTGCGGTCACCGCCCGGTAGCGCAATCCCAGACGATCAAAAATCGCGCTATAGGTCTGATACATGACCTCGTAGGTTTGTTGAAGCGAGGCCTGGTCTGTATGAAAGGAATAGGCATCCTTCATGATAAATTCACGCCCGCGCATGACTCCGAACCGGGGGCGAATCTCGTCTCTGAACTTGGTCTGTATCTGATAGAAGTTCATCGGTAACTGACGGTAGCTCCGGATCTCGTTCTTGACCAGCGAGGTAATAATCTCTTCATGGGTTGGCCCGAGACAAAAGTCCCGCCCATGACGGTCCTTGAACCGTAATAGTTCGGGGCCATATTCCTGCCAGCGGCCAGAGGTATTCCATAGCTCCGCGGGCTGGACGCCCGGTAGCAGGACCTGCTGGGCACCCGAGCGATCCATTTCCTCGCGCACGATGGCTTCGACCTTGCGTAATACCCGCACCCCCAAAGGTAGCCAGCTATAAATCCCCGCCGCTGTCCTGCGAACCAGTCCGGCGCGCAACATGAGCTGGTGGGATATGACTTCGGCATCAGCCGGCGTTTCCTTGAGAGTGGCCAGTAAAAGTTTTGATGTACGCATGACTTCTGTGTGGTCGGGTTGTTTCTTTTCAGGCGGCGGTGAACGACTCGCGGAAAAAACGCAGCCAGTTCCGCCCCATTACTTTCTCAATGTCTTCCCGGGACCAGCCGATCTCCTCTAATCCATTGATAATATTACAAAAATGAGTTGAATTGCCAAACCATTGCGGTTGTGCGGGCCAACCGGCGTTGGTGGCTGTTCCCTCGCCGTAGTCGGTGACCTTGCTCCAGCGCCCGTTGCGCATCCAGGTCACGACCGAGTCCGGCTGACCCTGACATAAATCCGAGCCGATACCGATGTGGTCAATACCGATCAACGCAGCGGTGTCGGTAACCATGTTACAAAACTCCTGCACGGTGCAGTCCGGGCCGCCCTTCAAATGAAACGGATACAAGCTGAAACCCAGCATGCCCCCGCTCTGTCCGAGCGCCTTGAGCACGGTGTCCGATTTGTTACGCAGGGCTGGCTCGAACGAGGACGGATTAGCGTGGGTAATGGCGATTGGCCGGTCAGAAATTTCAATCGCCTCCAGCGTCGAGCGCTCGGCGCTGTGTGACATGTCTATGACCATGCCGACCCGATTCATTTCCCGGATTACCTGTCTGCCAAAACGGGTGATCCCCGCATCGTTCTGTTCATAGCAGCCGGTCGCGAGCAAACTCTGATTATTGTAGCTGAGCTGCATGAAACGCACGCCAAGGTCATGAAAAATTTCCACCAGGTGATAATCATCCTCGACCGGAGAGCAATTCTGGAACCCGAGCACAATCGCTATGCGATCGGTTTTTTCCGCGTCCAGAACGTCTTGTGCACAGCCCGCCTTGACAATCAGGTCACTGTGACGCTCGAACCAATCGTTCCATTCGCCGATATTTCTCAGCGTTTCCATGCAGGTCTCATGGTAGGCAATCGTGACATGGACGCAGTTCAAACCGCCTTCGCGCATCTGCTCGAAGGTCTTGCGGCTCCAGCCGGAATACTGCAATCCATCAATAATCAACATGGTCTTACGCCTTCAGGTAGGTGGTTTTCACCTGTGTATAAAATTCGGCGGCATATTGTCCCTGTTCGCGAGAGCCGAAGCTGGAGCTTTTGCGGCCCCCGAAAGGCACATGATAATCCGTCCCCGAAGTCGGCAGATTGACCATGACACAGCCGGTTTGTGAGTGTTTCCTGAAATCGCTGGCATGGGAGAGGGAGCGGGTGATGATGCTGGAGGTCAATCCGAATCGGGTATCATTGGCCAGATCAAGCGCGTGGTCATAATCCTCCGCCCGGATTACACAAGTAATTGGCCCGAACACCTCTTCCCGGTTGATTTGCATGGTATTGTTGCCGTTCGTGAACAGTGCCGGCGCCATGTAGTATCCTGGAGTGGACAACTCCAGGCGTTGTCCTCCGCACAACCGTTGTGCGCCTTCCTGTTCGCCAATCGCCAGATACCGCTGGTTCTGGTCTAACTGTGCCTGATCCACCACTGGGCCTATGTTCGTCTGTTGCTCCAGCGCATGACCGACCACCAGGTCACTCATGGCTTTTTGCATGGCTTCAACGAACGAGTCATGAATGCCCCGGGTAACAATAATCCGGGATGAGGCTGTGCATTTTTGTCCTGTGCTGAAAAACGAGCCGTTTATCGCACAGGCTACTGCGGTATCCAGGTCCGCATCATCCAGTACAACCAGGGGGTTTTTGCTACCCATCTCCATTTGTACCCTGGTCAGATTTTCTGCTGCCGCCGCAGCAATTCTGCGGCCAGTAGCGAGCGAGCCGGTAAAGGTGATGGCATCAATGCCGCTGGAGGTAATGATCGCTTCGCCGACTGATCGACCACTACCGAGCACCATGTTCACCAGGCCATCGGGCAGGTCCTGGCGCGCGATAATCTCCATCAGCGCAACCGCGCTGGCCGGTGTCAGGTTAGCCGGTTTCCAGACCACGCTATTGCCATAAGCAATGGCTGGCGCGAGCTTCCAGCAGGGCAGCGCGGTCGGAAAATTCCAGGGTGTAATCACACCCACTACGCCAACCGGCTCTCTGGTCACCAGAACCTCCACTCCGGGGCGAACAGAATCACAAACCTCCCCCATCTGGCGCAACGTTTGCGCCGCGTAGTAGGTGAAAAACTGTCCGGCACGGTAAACTTCCCCCCTGCCTTCGGGCAGAGTCTTGCCTTCCTCGCGGCAGAGTAATTCGCCCAATTCCGTGGAACGCTCCATCAAGGTCTGGCCAATCGCCATCAACACATTATAACGCTGCTCCAGACCACTGCCAGCCCAGACAGCCTGTGCCGCGCGCGCTGCGTCAATGGCCTCGGCAACCTGCGCTACACTGGCCTGTGCAAATTCACCGATCACGTCGCGGGTGTCTGATGGATTCACGTCCGCTATCCGGTCAACCCCATCGACCCATCGACCGTTAATATAGTTGCGTGTTTCCATCGAAAGAATCAAACATCCAGATTTGAGACGGCAAATGCGTTTTTCTCGATGAATTCCCGGCGCGGCTCAACATGATCTCCCATCAGCGTAGTAAAGGTTTCGTCTGCGCCCACAGCGTCCTCAATGGTGACCTGAAGCAGGCGACGTACCGCAGGGTCCATCGTGGTTTCCCACAACTGTTCGGGATTCATCTCCCCAAGGCCCTTGTAGCGTTGAATCGACAACCCCTTCTTGGCCCTTGCCATCATCCATTCCACTGATTCGGAAAAGCGATCAAATCCCTCTTCGTTGTTACCCCACTCAACCACGAATCGTTCCCCGACGTTCTTTAGCCGGGTGATATGAGCAATCAGCGACTGGTATTCCGTGCTATTGAAAAAGCTCGCGGGGAAACCAATGGTTTCTTCCAGCCCGTATCGTTGTATCGACACGGTCAGGGCAGAGCGGGCCGGTTCCATGCCGACGGTATAGCGCACCGTGTCATTATCATCCGTGTTCAGTACCGCTTCCAGCGCGGTTGCTATACGGGCCGCGCTTTCCCGGTTACCCAGCTCCTGCTCCACTACCGGCTCAATCTGTAACAGTGCTTCCAGTATTCTCCGGTTATAACGTCTGGACAGCCGTTCTATCGTCTGTACAACAAAATTGTTTTGCGTGACCAGCCTCCTCAACTCCGCCCCGGTTATGATTTTATCCGCAGCGCGCAATCTCGCGTTATCGGCAACGATATTCAGCATGTGGCTCAGCATTTCCGTGTCATCCTTGATATAGATTTCCTTTTTCCTCATCTCGAGCTTGTACAGTGGCGGCTGAGCGATATAAATGTACCCTTTTTCAATAAGTTCCGGCATTTGCCGGAAAAAGAAAGTCAACAGCAAGGTGCGGATATGCGAGCCGTCAACATCCGCGTCTGTCATCACAATGATTCGATGGTAGCGCAGTTTGGCAACATCAAAATCAGCCTTGCCTATTCCGGTTCCCAGGGCTGTGATCAGGGTGGTCACCTCCTCGGAGGAAAGCATCTTGTCAAAACGTGCCTTTTCCACATTCAGGATTTTACCCTTGAGCGGCAAAATCGCTTGGAACTTGCGGTCTCTGGCCTGCTTGGCACTGCCACCTGCGGAATCTCCCTCAACCAGATAAAGCTCACACAATGCCGGGTCCCGCTCCTGACAATCCGAGAGTTTGCCGGGCAGACTGCCCAGATCCAGTGCATTCTTGCGCCGTGTCATTTCTCTGGCTTTTCGCGCGGCCTCTCTGGCACGTGCAGAGTTGACAATACGATTGGCGATAATCTTCGCCTCGCGCGGGTTTTCCAGAAGAAAATTCCCCAATGCTTCAGCCACGACTGACTCCACCGCTCCCTTCACCTCAGAAGACACCAGTTTGTCCTTCGTCTGGGAAGAAAACTTCGGGTCGGCGACCTTGATCGACAAGACGGCGGTCAGCCCCTCACGGCAATCGTCTCCGCTCAAGTTCACCTTTTCTTTTTTCGCCAGCCCCAGTTCGGTAACATATCCATTCAATGTGCGAGTCATGGCACCGCGAAGTCCCGCCAGGTGTGTGCCACCGTCTGTTTGCGGTATGTTATTGGTATAGCAAAAGGTATTTTCCTGGTAGGAATCATTCCATTGCATCGCGAGATCAACCAGAACCCCCTCTTTCTCGCATATAGAAGCGAAAACCGTGGAGTGCAGGGCATTCTTGTTTTTGTTCAGGTGTTGTACAAAAGCGGCAATCCCACCATCGTATTCGAATACGTCCCGGGCATCCGTGCGCTCGTCCACAAGCTCTATGTACACTCCAGAGTTCAGGAACGACAGCTCACGCAATCTTTTCCGCAGAATCTCATAATGGTACTCAATACTGGAAAATGTCCGGGCACTGGCGGTGAAGGTAATCGTGGTCCCGGTTTCCTGTGTTTCTCCGGTAACTTCTAGTGGAGCCAGCGGCTCACCGTCTGCATACACCTGGTGGTAAACCTTTCCATCCCGGTATATCTTCAGGATCAGCTTTTCCGACAACGCATTGACCACGGACACACCCACTCCATGCAAGCCACCCGAAACCTTGTAGGCATCCTGATCAAATTTTCCACCCGCGTGAAGTACCGTCATAATCACTTCTGCGGCACTGCGGCCTCCCTCTTCCTCCAGGATGCCGGTCGGGATGCCGCGACCGTTATCGCTGACAGTGATGGACCCGTCAATGTGGATCACCACCCGAATACGGCTGCAATACCCTGCCAACGCTTCGTCTATGGCATTATCCACAACCTCAAACACCATGTGATGAAGCCCTGTGCCATCATCCGTATCGCCGATGTACATACCCGGACGTTTACGGACAGCATCCAGTCCTTTCAGTACCTTGATACTACTGGAATCGTAGTCATTCGACATAAACAATCATCCTCAAATAAAATCCCGATTTTACCACAGACGAGCCTTGAACCTTCCCCTGAATCGGATAACCTGTAAGTGAATGTTTCACGTGAAACATTCACTTACAATGAGTCGTAGATTCCCGCTTCCGGCGGGAAAGACGGGTGGTTGGAACGTGGGATAACAGGGGTGCCCCCCATCACACCCGCTTTGCGCGATGTGATTCCCCCTCAAGGGGGGAATGATTTGGACGCCAACCCGTTATCGTAGGGGAGGGTCTCTGTGCCCTCCCGCAACCGACGGAACAGGTATCAACGATAGCGGGCACCCACAGAGGGGCACCCCTACGCATCGGTAATTGCATCATCCGGATGGTTGTGGATTCCCGCATCCGGCGGGAATTGACGGTTCTGCCCCCCACCAAATCCGCTTTGCGGATTTGCCCCCCCCTCAGGGGTGGAGTGATTGGATATTTATACATGGATCGAAATGAGTCACAGAGCCTGCCCCGGGATCCGACGGGAGCATGGATGTTTCACGTGAAACATTTCCAGCCATTACAGCCGTCTTGGCATCACCAGCCAGATTGATCGTTCATCTCCCGGTTGTTTCAGAACACAAATCCCTTCATTTCCCTGAAAATGCAATTCCAGTTCTTCTGTGGTGGCTGCTCTGGCCGGTTCAATCAAATATCTGATGTTATAACCCGCCTCAAAAACATCGCCACCATAGTCAATCTCAAGCTCTTCCACTGATTCTTCGTTTTCGTTATTCCGGGTAACCAGCCGCATATTATTTTGTTCTATGGTTATTTTGACTCCCTTCTCCTGGTCCGTGGTCAGTACTGCGGCGCGGGTCAGGGTTTCCAGAAAGTCAATTCTGTTTACCCGAATTACGATACCCAACTCGGTTTCCAATACACTCTTGTATTCCGGGACTTTGCCGTCTATCAGCTTGGTGATCAGCGTGGGCACCGGATGGCCGGCCTCATCCGGCTGATCGGATTTCCCCCAGGTTACTTTCAGGTGTTTACTGTTGACCTCTACCGTCAGTTCACTTTCATCTTCCCCATCCAGGAAGCGGACAATTTCATTCACAGCTTTTCCGGGAACAATAATCTGCCTTTCCTCATTGGAAGCCAGAGCGACATCCGTACTGGTTTGAGCCAGCCGGTGGCCATCCGCGGCCAGCACTTTTACACTGTTTTCCTGCATCTCCATGGATAAACCGTTCAGGTAATATCGAACATCCTGAACACCCATGGCAAAGGCGGTTTTATCGACTATCGCTTTTAATTCCCGTTGCTTGATTTTGAAGCGTTCCTCCCACTTCCCTTCGGCTATACGGGGAAACGAATCGGCATCCAGAGTATTCAGGGTATATCGCACCCGACCGGATGAAACGATCGCCCGATCCTTTTCAAGCTCGATCAGGATAACCGAACTTTCCGGTAATATACGTACAATATCGGAGATTTTACGGGAAGATACCGTAAACTCACAATCCCCTCCCTGAACCTCTTCAATCGTTTCTGAAATCTCCATTTCTATATCGGTTCCTACCATAGTGAGCTTTCCACCGGCCAGGCAGAAATACAGGTTACCTAATATAGGTAGTGTTTGTCTTCTTTCTACTACACTGCTTACCCGAGTGAGTACCGGCAACAATCTGTTTTTGTGAATGCTGAAGTTCATCTATTTATAATATTAATAATTAGTGCTGTGGACATGTGAGTATCATTGAAAATCGGTTGTGGTTCAATTACTTGCTCTTAAGAATTTATGTGAGTAACTGTTGAATGCGTATTGTAAAACGAATGGATGAATTGTGGGTAAATCTTTTCCACAATTTTATCCACAGGATAAGTGAAAGATACCAACCAGATTATCACATAATTATACACAGACTTATGAAGCCCTGAATCAGGCAACGCGAAAGCGTCAACCAGGCCGACCATAAGGAACCACTCTGACTGTATGGTTTTTGCGGCCTTTAGTTCCAGCAACTCAAGGCTCCAGCAAGCGCAGGAGATTCTGGTAATCTTCCCGCACCTTGTTATCGGTTTCCCTCAATTCTTTTATCTTACGACAGGCGTGAAGCACGGTGGTATGGTCACGACCACCAAAACGGTCACCAATCTCCGGCAGGCTCATGTTTGTCAGTTCCCGGGTCAGGACCATGGCCAGTTGACGGGGGCGTGATACCGACTGGTGACGCTTTTTTGAGAGCATGTCGGAAACCCGTATTTTATAATGAGCAGAGACAACTTGTTGAATGTTCTCGATATTAATCTTGCTTTTGCGGTAAATCAGGATATCCGAGAGCGCCTGCCGGGCTATCTCCAGATCAATGTGGTGGCCAGTAAAGCTGGCGCTGGCGATGATTCGGTTCAGCGCGCCTTCCAGGTCGCGGACATTGGAGTGGACATTATGCGCGACAAAAAAAGCGACCTCATTGGGCAGGGAGATGCCTTTCAGCAGTGCTTTCTTTTCCAGAATTGCGACCCGGGTTTCCAGTTCCGGGGGCTCAATGGCCATAGTCAGGCCGCTGCTGAATCGGGATATCAGGCGGGCTTCGATACCATTTATCGCATTGGGGATGCTGTCGCTGGTAATAATGATCTGCCGCTGACCTCCGAGCAAGGAGTTGAAGGTATGAAAAAACTGCTCCTGTGATTGTTGTTTCCCGGCAAAAAACTGGATGTCATCAATCAACAACGCATCCAGAGAACGGTAGTAATCCTTGAATCTGGCCATGGTATTGTCCATCACCGCCTTGACCATGTCGTTCACGAACAATTCCGAGTGCACATAAATCACTTTTGCATCGGGTTTGCGCTCGAGAATCATGTTTCCGGCGGCCTGCATCAGATGAGTTTTACCCAACCCTACACCGCCGTAGATAAACAGGGGGTTATAGGCTGTACCGGGGTTCTGGCTGACCTGGATCGCCGCCGCCCTGGCCAATTCGTTGGATTTGCCTTCAATATGGGTGGAAAAGACGAAGTCGGGATTCAGTGTCCCGCTGGAATACGGGGTATTGGAGTCAGAGCGTAGTCGGGCCTGTTTCTGGTCCTTGCCGTTACCATTGGAATCGAACGGGCTGTCCAGTCCGTAACTTCCGATTTCCAGCCGGATATTATCGACCCCTGCATCCATATTCATCACCACTTTCTCGACCTCCGGGAAGAGATTGAGCTTTACGTGGTTCAGAACATAGCGGTTGGGTGCCAGTAATTTCAGTGTATTTCTGTCGTAAAATACATGCAGCGGGGCCAGCCAAGTTTCCACATCCTCTTCGGACAGGACTTCTCTCAGTTTTTGCAGACAGGGATTCCAGAATGAAGGGTTGGTCACTGGTTGTTATCCCGGGTTTCGTTATACACTTTCTTTTTTAAGACGGTCAGGCTGATTAGACCACTTTAGTCTAATCGCAAAAGCCGAATTTATCCACATAAAGAGAATTAATATACAATAAAATCCTCCAGGGAGCGTGTCCCGCTACCCGGCAAATTAACCAGACTGATCCGAGGCATCATCAACCATGAAAACCCGCACAAAAGCCGTAGTCATAGGTGGGGGCGTTGTCGGCGCCAGTACGCTGTATCATCTGGCCAAAAAGGGCTGGACTGATTCCGTGCTGATCGAGAGAAAAGAGCTGACATCCGGGTCCACGTGGCATGCAGCCGGATTGTTGCCGTTATTCAATATGAGTTATTCGGTGGGAAAACTGCATCAGTATTCGGTCGCTTTTTATCAGGAACTGGAAAGGGAAACCGGGTTGTCTACAGGATTCCGGCAAGTGAGTAATATTCGGCTGGCCTGTACCGAGGATCGAATGGATGAGTATCGTTATTATGCCGGAGTGGGTAAAACGGTCGGGGTGGATATCCGCTTCCTGACTCCCGATGAAGTCAAGCAGGCCTGGCCGATGTGTAACATTGAAGGACTGGCAGGTGCCATACAACACCCACAGGATGGATATATTCAGCCTAACGACCTGACCACAGCCTTTGCCAAAGGCGCTCGTACCCGCGGCGCACAAATCTATCGACATACCTGTGTGAACGCGATTGAGCGGGACGGGGACGAGTGGCTGGTGAGCACCGACAAGGGCGACATTCGTTGCGATCATGTGATTTCATGCACCGGCAACTTTGCCAGAAAAACAGGGCAAATGGTGGGGCTGGATATTCCGGTGATTCCGGTACAGCATCAGTATATTGTTACCGAACCTCACCCTGAAATCCTCGCCCGGAAGGAGCGCGGCTTGCCCGAACAAGGCGTCCTGAGGGAATCGGACGCGGGTTACTATCTGCGGGAGGAGGCCGGGGGATTATTGCTGGGACCTTATGAGACGGGCGCGCCGTGCTGCTATGTGGATGGTCCGTCGGCGGACTGTGAAAACGAATTGTTCCAGGAAGACATTGATCGTTTGATCCCGCATATCGAAGCCTGCATCCATCGTGTCCCCGCATTCGGCGAAGTGGGAATCAAACAGGTGTATAACGGAGCCATCGCGTATACCCCGGATGGAAACCCGATTGTCGGGCCCGCCTGGGAGCTTGAAAACTTCTGGCTCAATGAAGGACACAGCTTCGGCATTACCGCGGCCGGCGGCGCGGGTTGGCAACTGGCGGAATGGATAGTCGATGGGGAGCCGACTGTAGACATGATGGGCGTCGACCCCAGAAGATACGGACCTTACGCCGCTCGCGGTTATCTACGGGAGAAAAACGAGGAAGCCTACCGCAATGTGTTTACTAATCATTTCCCGGATGAGGAGCGCTCGGCGGCGACCCCGCTAAAAACCTCACCGTGTTACGACCGTATGAAGTCATTAGGCGCTGTTTTTGGACATGTCTATGGCTGGGAGAGACCCAACTGGTTTGCGCCCAAAGACTATGAATTGCCAGCTGACGAGGTCGGTAGCGGGGATGTTTTGTTGGGCAATAACACTTCCACTGCGCTTGCGGATGGGCGTGTGGTGGAGCGGTACTCATTCCGCCGGTCGAATTACTTCCCGTTTGTCGGCCAGGAATGCCGACATGTTCAGGAAAAGGCGGGATTGCTGGATATGTCGGCATTTTCAAAGTTCACAGTGAGCGGCACGGGAGCGGCGGACTGGCTGGAGACACTGGTTTGCAATCGAATACCGAAGGGGGTGGGGCGAATCGGCCTGTGTCACATGCTGTCACACAACGGCGGCGTGCGCGCTGAATTCACCATTTATAAAACCGGCAAAAACAGTTATTACATCGTATCAGCCGGAGCCATGGAGCGTCACGACTGGGACTACCTGATTAAAAACAAGCCGTCAGACGGGAGTGTTGAATTACACAATGTCACCACCCGCTATGGCGTATTGGTAATTGCGGGGCCCAAGTCACGGGCATTGCTGCAGAAATTGACGGATACTGATTTGTCCGATGAGAAGTTCAAATGGCTTTGTGGCAAGCCGATCAACGTGGGCGCGGCGCAGGCGCAGGCTCTGCGAGTCAATTTTGTTGGTGAACTGGGATTTGAACTGCATCACCCAATCGAAATGCAAAACTATATTTTTGATGCGGTTATGGAGGCTGGAGCAGAGTTCGACATCAAGCCATTTGGTATTCGTGCCATGGACAGCATGCGGCTGGAGAAATCCTACCGTCTGATCCCGCGAGAGATGTCGATTGAGTATTGCGCGCTTGAATCAGGGCTGGAGCGTTTCATCCAGCTGGACAAGGACAGCGACTTTATCGGCAAGCAGGCGTTGGTCGACTGGCAGCAACGCGGTTTTGCCAATGCTTTTGTAACGCTGGAAGTGCATGATGTAACGGATGCCGATGCCCGTGGTTCCGAGGCCATTTACTGTGATGGCGCTCTGGTTGGACGGGCGACTTCGGGTGGCTATGGTTTCCGGGTCGAAAAGTCCCTGGCGCTGGGGTTGGTTGCCCCGCAATTCGCTGTCGTCGGCACCGGGCTTGCAATAGAAATTCTTGGTAATCTGCATCGGGCTACGGTGATTGAAGAATCGCCTTATGACCCGCAAAATCTGAAATTAAGATCCTGATCATGCCGGTTGAACAGGGCAACCGGATGCCGGTTTACGGGTGCGTAGTTGTTGGCAGCCTGATCATCGCGCTGTGGAGTTATTATATTGATCCGGTTATCAACGAGGATGGAATCCGCTATGTGATGACGGCAAACGCCTTTATGGCGGGTAACTTCCAGGATGGGCTGGCCTGGTATAAGTGGCCCTTTTATCCGATGTTGCTCGCTGGCATCAGCAAGATTACGCCGTTGCCCACCGAGTATATCGCATTGATATTCGGAGCGATTATGCGGGCGGTGGGTGGCATTGCATTCATTCGGATCAGCGAAAAGCTCGGGGCCGACAAGACCCAAATCTGGCTGGCCGGGTTTGTCTACCTGTTTTATCCCGGACTCAATGAAATACAGTCCATGATTATGCGGGATATACCGTATATCGCCTGTTTCCTGTGGATGGTAGTGTTTTTCGTGCAGGTCTGGCAGCACCCGAACAACCGGGACCTTACCGCCCTGATCCTGACCGGCTTGCTGGCCGCGTTTTTTCGAGTCGAGGGCATCGTTTATCTTGGCATTATTCTGTTCTGGATGTTGCTGTCCGGCAGATATACTCCGGCCTGGCTGACTCGCAAGCTGGTAGTGGCCGTCGGGCTGGCTTTACTGGCGTTATTCGCTTATGTCATTTTGTACTGGCTGTATGATGGCAAGATAGCAGTCGCCCGGGAGTGGTTGCCGAAGATCTGGCTCCCGCCGAAAGCCGAATTGACGAGCTATATTGACAGCCTGGCCCCCGGAGTCTGGCGCTCCGCTCTTACCACAGGGTTTTATCCGGTGGTGGCGATACTGCCTTTCGCGAAAGCGGTTTTCAATTTCCTTGAAATTCTGACGGTGGGCTATTTCCTGGTCCTGATTGCCGGGTGGTTTGCCCGGCCGTGGCTGCACCGGCAGACCCCCGGTTTTGAGCGCACCTGGCAGTGCTGGGAGATCATCGTTACGATTAACATTCTGATACTCATGGCTTTTGCGGCGCTCCGGTTTCTGTACAATGACCGTTACCCGCTGACCTTGTCGGTGATGACCATGTTGCTGGTGCCGTTCGCGGTCACCGCGTTGTGTCGTGTGGGCAAATCTTTGCAGGAGGGCAAAATGAGTGGAAAAGCAAAGGTCGTCTGTGTGGTAACCGGCTTGGTGCTGCTGATTAACTCTCTGGAAGGGCTGGACCGATTTACTACAAAACGCCACATCAAAGAGGCCGGAATCTGGCTCGGGCAACAAACCGGAGACGATTATCACCGCTTCCGTATCTACAGCAATAATCGAATCCTCGACTATTACGCGGGACAGAATATATTTCTGACTCGCTGGCATTATATTGGCCCGATAGCCAACCCGGAGACTCTGAAAGAGCGGATGGATTTAATCGCAATCCGCGCTGGAAGGAGTGACCGGAGCGGGTATTATCAACGCATAATCTCCAGCATCGGAGAATCTCCGGTCATGACTTTTGAAGGCCATAAGGGCGACCGGGTGGATATATTTGATCTCAGGGAAAAGCAGCCCTGATACGGGTAGCGCGGGCCGTGTCTAGTGCCCGGCGACGCTGGCCAGCGCCTGGTGAATCCGGGCGGCGACTTCAGACAGTTGTTCCCCGGTTATGACGAGAGGAGGCAGCAGGCGGACTACGGTGGGGCCAGCTGGCAGGGCCAGCACACGGTTCTGCAACAGGTTTTCGATCACCGGACGGCATTTGGATTTCAGCTCGATTCCGACCATCAATCCAAGATTGCGGATTTCTCGTACTCCGGTCAGATCGCCGGTTTCCAGCTGATTCACCAGGTGGTGGCCTTTGCGCCGCGCCTGCTCCGGGAGCGCCTGGTCCTCGATAAACCCGATGCTGGCCAGTGCTGCGGCGCAAGCCAGCGGGTTGCCGCCAAAAGTGGAGCCGTGTTTCGCCAGCGCCGGAGAGATGCGGTCACTGCACAGCACGGCGCCCATCGGGAATCCGCCGGCGATTGCCTTCGCCAGCGTCATCATATCCGGTTGCACGCCGGAATGCTCGCAGGCAAACATTTTCCCGGTGCGGGCGAACCCGGTCTGTACTTCGTCGACGATCAGCAAAATGCCGCGACTATCGCAAATTTCCCGCACGGAGCGCAGATACTGGTTGTCGATAAGACGCACGCCGCCTTCACCCTGGACGACTTCGAGAATAATGGCGGCGGTCTCGTCGTCAATCGCCCGGGCCAGTTTTTCCAGGTTGTTAAAGGGCACGAAGCGGTGACCGGGAAGCAGTGGCTCAAATTCGTCCCGATACTTGAACGTGGCACTAAGCGCTCCCATCGTGCGTCCGTGAAACCCGCGCATGGCGCTGATAAATCCGTTTTTCCCGGTGGTGATACGGGCGAATTTCAGGGCGGCCTCGACCGCTTCCGTACCGGAATTACAGAGGAAAACACGATTCAGGCCGGCCGGGCTGATGGATACCAGTTTTTCCATCAGTTCGCCCCGGACATCATTGTAGAAGATGCCCGGACACGTAATCAGCCTGTCCGCCTGGCGCTTCAAGGCGTTCGCGACAACCGGATTGGCGTGACCGATATTAGCGACGCCGATTCCGGCGGCGCAGTCAATATACTGATTGTCCTGATCATCCCAGACCAGTGCCCCCTGGCCGCGAACCAGAGTT
This sequence comes from Arenicellales bacterium, assembly GCA_965116335.1. Lineage (GTDB taxonomy): Bacteria > Pseudomonadota > Gammaproteobacteria > Arenicellales > Poriferihabitantaceae. The sequence goes on along the minus strand of OZ220677.1, from coordinate 1,651,701 downwards.
ACATCGCGTTTCGGGTAAACCTCGAAACCATACTTTTGTTCTAACCGCATCGCCGGTTTACTCGATCCAGGTGCCGCCGCCAGCCAGCGCCGCCGTAATCGGTTGTTCGATTCGCCCGTCGCAAATAATGACTCTGGCATTCCCGGCGCTGGCTATCCGGTTCAGGGCATGCAGCTTGCGTCGCATTCTGCCCTGTGCCAGCTGCTCGCGCGTGGCGAGCTCTGCCGGGTTCACTTTTCGTATCAAGGAGTCCGGATTGCCGAGGTCTTCCATCAGGCCGGCAGCTTCTATCAACTGAATGATCGTATCCGCGCCGAGGGCAACCTGAAGCTGAGCGACGATGTCGTCATTCTCCGAGTTGATCGCGTAGCCGTTCTGGTCGCAGATGGGAATGGTCAGTACCGGAACATAGCCTTCATCTATCAACAGGTTGAGCAAGTGGGTATTGATGTTTTTCGGCTTGCCGGAGTAGTCTCTTTTCAACATCTTTTTTCCGTTTTCCATTACCCGGATGCCTTTGTTGCGGACTCCCTGTACCAGCTGTCCATCCAGCCCGGTCAATCCTACTGCGTTGATACCCTGACGCTGGAATAATTCAACCAGCCGCTTGTTTCGCAATCCACTGTAGGCCATCAAAATGGCATCCAGCGCCTGATCATCAGAAAAAACACTGCTATAGCCGGAGAGGGAAGTCACCACGTTTTTGGTGAACCCCATTTTCTCCACGATCTGGTCGCGCAAGGCGTTCGCACCGTGCACTACCAGATACGGCTGCTTGAGTATGGCCAGGTCCTGGGTGATTGCGGGCAGATTGATCGCCTCGCCGCCGCCAATTTTTATGATAATCATTTCATCCTCAGGCAACCAGATCAAGGGTATAAAGATGGTTATTGGGTATTTTGTGCCAGTGCTTACCGCCTGCATGGTAAGGTTGTGAGCAGACAATACGGACATCATTGCAGGTGGTTCGACATAACTGGAAATAGTCCGGGTTTTCACAAAACTGGCTGTAAATCCGCACCGCTCTGGAGTCCGCCAGGAAAAAATTCATCGCCCGGATATAACGGGTTCGTTTGTTAATGACCTGTACACCTCGCCGGGTGGCCTCCAGAATATCGCCTGAATCGAATTTTTTGATCGTGTTGAATATCTTTTCAGCGCCAATCCTGCCTTCGGCCTTGATGCGGACACCACGCAGTTCGCCATTGAACAGGAAGACCTGATTGTTGTCATAAAACGGCATGTTATTACGTACCGTAATGCCCTCGTCGCGAAAAGCGCTCCTTGCATGGGCCAGAAACAGGGTGGTTTCGGGGAATGAGCGGGTATCCTCCCATACCGGCTGGATGCTATGGTACAGGGACCAGGAACAATCCGGGTTCAGCCAGGCGCATCCCCAGCCATGTCCCTGATATTCCGGGCTGTTTCTCGACAGCGCCTTGAAGGCATCAAGATGCGGTCCGGGTTGCACTCCGCCCCGGCGCTCCAGCAATAATAACCGGCACATGGCGTGGTTCAGGCGGTTCAGGCCGGGTGTAGCCCGGTGAATCCCAGCGCGGTGCGTTCGGGGAAACCACACATCAGATTGAATGCCTGGATGGCCTGTCCCGCTGCGCCCTTCATCAGGTTATCTATCGCGCTCATGACGACCAGACGATTGCTGTGCGGGTCGATTTCAAAACCGATGTCGCAATAGTTGGTTCCGCTCAATAATTTGGGTTCGGGATAGCGGTAAATCCCGGTCGCTTCCTTGATGATTCGGACAAAAGGCTCGTCCGCGTACTCTTGCCGATAGATTTTCCATATTTCTTTCTCAGATACCGGCTGTTTCAGGAAAACATGACAAGTAGCCAGTATACCTCGCACCATTTCAATGGCGGTGGCGGACAGGGAAATATCCGCATCCTGCCCCAATCCCTGGAGTATTTCCGGGATGTGGCGGTGTCCGGTTGGTTTGTACGAGCGCACAGCGCCAGACCGTTCCGGGTGGTGACTGGCTTCCGATATGCGATTGCCGCCTTCGCTGGAACCCACCTTGACCTCGATCACGGCTGTGGTTGCGAGTCCGCGCCGGAAGACGGGACGCAGTCCGAGCAGGGCCGCAGTGGCATTGCATCCGGCCCCGGTAACCAGTGAGGCACCCTGGATTGCGGTGCGGTTTATTTCCGGGATGCCGTACACGAACTCGCTTAAATGATCGGGGCAACTATGGTCACGCCCGTACCAGGCGCGATAAGTGGCCGCGTCCTGTAACCGGAAGTCCCCGGAGAGATCAATTATTTTCGGCGCCAGTGACTGGAAATATTCGAGCTTCTGCATCGCGTGACCATGAGGCAGGCTCAGGAACAGCAGGTCGCATGGCTCAAGGTCAGTGAGTGAACAGAATGGGAGAGAGGTTATTTTACGCAGGTTCGGGTGAACCCGGCTCACCCGCTTTCCCGCAAACCGCTCAGAACTGACCTGATGTACTCTGGCGCCGGGATGATCCAGCAATAACCGGATCAATTCTCCACCGGCGTAACCGCTGCCGCCAGCAATAGAAACCCGCATAGGAGAAGGGTTATCCGGCATGAGTTACGGGGTCAGCCGCTCGTGCGCGACAGGACATAATCAACCACCTTGCCCGGAATATGAATGCCGGTTGTGTCGATACTGTTTCGAAATTCCATGGTGTAGTTTACCTCATTGACCAGATACCCGTCATCCGATTCGAACAAGTCGATAGCCAATACACCGCCGCCGACCGCTTGCGCCGCATTCAGGCAGATTTCACCGAGTTTCGGGGTGACCGGGCAACAACTGGCAGTCGCTCCACGTGCGGTATTCGTGATCCAGTGCGCGGAACTGCGGTAAATCGCGGCGATGCAGTCGTCTCCCACTACAAACGCGCGAATGTCGCGGCCTTTTTTTTCGATATATTTTTGTATGAAGAAGATCGAATGGTGGTAGCTGCCGAGAACGGCCTTGTGCTCAAGGATGGTTTCCGCGGCATCCCGATCATTGACTCTGGATAACAGCCTGCCCCAGGAACCGACAGCGGGCTTCAACACCACCGGATAGCCGAGTTCCTCAATGGCTTCAAGAGCGGACTCGACCGTAAATGCGATTCTCAAATCAGGCTGCGCTACCCCCCGTTCCTGCAACGCCACCGCGGTGAGTATCTTGTCACCACACGTCAGGGAAACATCGTAACGGTTTACGCACGGCACGCCGAGACCCTGATAAAGCCTGAGCGCATGCAACGCCCGTGAGTGATTGATGCTGCGTTCGACGATCACATCGACTTGCGGCCGATGTTTCAAGTCGAAACGAAGCTGGCGGTCATCCAGCATGACCAGATTGACATTGCGGCGCTTGTTGAACTCCCCGATCAGAAGTTTTTCTTCTTTTCTGATCAGGGAATGCAGGAAGCCGACCGTTATTGACCCCAATCTTCCTCTGCCTCAGGCACCTCTTCAAACCCTACCGGGTCCAGTGAGGTGACTTCGAGCTCCGACCCGCAATCACCGCATTCAAGCAATTCACCCGTGACGACATCATCCGCCAGGGTAATTTCACCACCGCATACAGGACATTCGTTCATTCATCATTCCCGGAAGTAGTAACTAAAAGTAACAGCCGCCAATCAGCCATAGCGCCATCGTGTAAGAAAACGGGCATTTTACCGGAGAACAGGAAATTGACAACCACCCTGACACCATCCGATCACCACCCGTATTACCGGGCTTGTCGAGAGTATCTGGACGGCGATTAGAATTAGTCGGCAAAAACCAGTAGAATCCCCCGTTTATACAGACCTCCCGATCACAATGACGATACAAACCGATTTACTGAAATACGGCATCAACAATGCCACAGAAATTATCTGCAACCCGGATTACCAGACACTCTTTGCAGAGGAAACCCGACCGCACCTGAACGGCTATGAAAGAGGCCGACTCACCGTAAGCGGCGCTGTGTCCGTAGATACCGGGGTTTTTACCGGACGGTCGCCGAGGGACAAATACATTGTGCGCGATGACGTGACACGGGATACCTTCTGGTGGGCCGATCAAGGGGGCAATGACAACAAACCCCTGTCGAAAGAGAATTGGGACGTTCTTAAAAGCCAGGTTGGCGGACAGTTGTCGGGCAAGCGGCTGTTCGTTGTGGACGCTTTTTGCGGGGCCAATCCCGGCAGCCGCCTTGCAGTGCGGTTTGTGATGGAGGTGGCCTGGCAGGCGCATTTTGTTAAAAATATGTTCATTCGCCCGCAACCGGCCGAGCTTGACAACTTTGAGCCGGATTTCGTTGTGCTGAACGGCGCGAAAGCGACCAATCCGAAGTGGCGGGAAATGGGGCTCAACTCAGAAAATTTTGTCGCCTTCAATCTGACCGAAAAGATGCAGATTATCGGTGGCACCTGGTATGGTGGCGAAATGAAAAAGGGGTTGTTCTCGATCATGAACTACCTGCTTCCCCTGCGCGGTATGGCATCCATGCACTGTTCCGCCAATGTCTCCGAGGAGGGTGAAACAGCCATCTTCTTCGGCTTGTCGGGCACCGGCAAAACCACGCTGTCCACCGATCCCCGGCGCAAACTGATCGGTGATGATGAACATGGCTGGGATGATGACGGCATTTTCAATTTCGAAGGGGGCTGCTATGCCAAGACCATCGGACTGAATGCAGAGTCCGAACCCGATATCTATCATGCCGTGCGCCGGGATGCGCTGCTTGAAAATGTGACGGTTCTGGCCGATGGTACGATTGATTATGCGGATGGTTCCAAGACCCAGAATACCCGGGTTTCTTATCCGATTTACCATATAGACAATATTGTCAAGCCGGTCTCGAAGGGCGGTCACGCCAACCGCATCATCTTTCTTTCCGCCGATGCTTTTGGTGTGTTGCCGCCGGTCTCGAGATTAACCCCGGAGCAGACAAAATATCATTTCCTGTCCGGTTTTACGGCCAAACTGGCCGGTACGGAAAGAGGTGTGGACGAACCGACCCCGACTTTCTCTGCCTGTTTCGGCGCGGCGTTTTTAAGCCTGCATCCAACCCGCTACGCCAGGGAGCTGGTCAGAAAAATGGAGGCGGCCAATGCCCAGGCGTATCTGGTCAATACAGGCTGGAACGGCAGCGGCAAACGAATTTCGATACAGGCTACCCGGGCGATCATCAATGCGATACTGGATGGTGGCATGGAGGCTGCCGAGTGCACCACGATTCCGTTTTTCAATCTGTCGATTCCACTTGCTTTGGAAGGGGTTGACGGTAATATTCTGGATCCCCGAAACACCTATAATGACCCAACCGAGTGGGACACAAAGGCAAGCTCTCTGGCCACCCTGTTTATCGAAAATTTCAAGAAATACGAAGATACCGATGAAGGCAGGGCGTTGGTCGCGGCTGGCCCGAGGCTGGCATAACCCGGATTCCCGGCCCGTGGAGTAGAAATATGTTCAGACTGACTGCTTGCTGGCGGGGAGCCATATTGCTGGCCTGCTTGACTGTAGCGGAGGCAGCGCTCAGTGAGCAGACAATCGAAGCGGCCCGCATGGCATACGACCAGGGACGCTTTACCGAGGCGGCTGAGCTCGCTGAATCCCTTAACACTTCCGCAGGACTTGCGCTAGCGGCCAAATCTCTGGCCACATTCGGTTACCATATCGCCGAAGACGACCATAAGCTGGCTCTGTTTGATCGCGCCGCGCTACTGGCGGAAGAGTCCACCAGGCTGGATGCGGACAACCCGGATGCATGGGTTCAGTTGGCGCATGCAAAGGGCCGATACGCACAGGCAATCGGAATATTTGAGGCGGCTGGTAAGGGATATGCTACGATAGTGCGCGACGCGCTTGACGAGGCTCTCAGGCTGGATCCCCAAAACGCAGACGCTCATGTGAGCCTGGCTACCTGGCATGCAGAAGCACTCAGTAGCGGCGGGTTTATGGCCAGGGCATTGTACGGTGCATCAAAAAAGAGTGCGCTGAAACACTACGAGGAGGCCATTCGGCTGGCCCCCGGAGAAAAGCTGATAACTGTTCAATATGCGCTCGGTCTGTTGCTGCTGAACGAAACCAGGAATCGCAGGAGAGCCCGTGAATTGCTGGTGCAGGCGATCGGGATTTCGCCCAGGGATGCACAGGATCGTCTTTTTCACCAGATGGCGGTGGAGCGGCTGCAAAGTCTTGAGTCTGGCAAAACCCGAGGTGACTCAACAAGGACGCATAAGTAGTGCTTCCCCATGTCGCAAACCGATCTCGCAACAGCCACACCGGAAGGGCTACAGGAAAAACTGGAGGAAGGGTGTCGACAAATGAACATCCGGGTCAGCACGGTGCAGCGGCAACAATTGCTGGCTCATATTGAGCTGGTCGCAAAGTGGAACCGGAGACTGAATTTGACCACGATCACGGACTACGGCGACATGATTACCCATCATATCCTGGATTCCCTGAGTGTCACGCCCTGGATAAAAGGGAGCAGGATACTCGATATTGGTTCCGGCGCCGGATTCCCCGGCATTCCTCTGGCTATTATGGATCCGGCTGCCGAGATCACCCTTCTGGACAGTCGAGGCAAGCGGATCGAATTCCTCCGCTATGCCTGCCACAGCCTGGGGCTTGACAACGTCACACTGCAAAAAAGTCGAGTGGAGGATTACCGGCCACAGCAAAAATCTGATACGCTTGTGGCTCGCGCATTCTCATCGCTGGTCAGGCTGGTGGAAAGCGCCGGGCAGTGCCGATACCGGGGAGTTCGTCTGCTGGCGTTCAAGGGTAAATACCCGCAAGACGAGATTGCTGAGTTGTCCGCAGAAACCAGAACATACATGACCGTTGAAAAAATCGACATACCCTGGCTGAACGCCCAGAGACATATCGTCCTGTTCGACTTTTAATGACCCGAATCATCGCCATTACGAACCAGAAAGGAGGGGTGGGTAAAACCACGACTGCGATCAATCTGGCCTCCTCACTCAGCTATGCCAGGAGCCGAGTGCTACTGGTTGACATGGATCCGCAGGGTAATGCCACAGTCGGATGCGGGGTAGCCATGCGGGAAATGGAAAACAGTGTCTACGAAGTCCTGCTGGGTGATTGTGATATCGAGGACGCGCTGGTGGTTACCGATTACGGGTTCAGCGTGCTGCCGTCCCATCCCGACCTGTCGGGTGTCCAGGTCGAACTGATGCAGCATGAACAGCGCGACCATCGGTTGAAAAACGCGCTTACCGGCGTTGCCCGGAACTTTGATGTGGTGCTGATTGATTGTGCGCCCTCGCTGAATGTCCTGACTGTCAACTCATTGACTGCCGCCAGCGAGGCGCTGATTCCGGTGCAATGCGAATACTATGCGCTGGAAGGATTGACCAGTCTGGTCGAGACTATTACGCTGGTCAAGCGGAGACTGAACCCCTCACTGGAAATTCTGGGTCTGTTCCGAACCATGTATGATGGTCGTAACAATCTGGGGATAGAGGTCTCGGAGCAGCTGGCGGAACATTTCCCGGAAAAGCTGTTGCGCACGATTATTCCCCGCAATGTGCGCCTGGCGGAAGCCCCGAGCCATGGCAAGCCAGCGCTGGAATATGACCGCAACTGCGCCGGGGCACGGGCTTATACGGCGCTGGCGTGTGAGTTATTGCGGCGCGGGGCACCGTCGCCGGTCGCAGTGACATGAAGAAAAAAACCAGATTGGGGCGCGGTCTTGGAGCGTTGCTCGGGGATGTGCAATCGGCGGCAGATCGGCCGCCTGTCGCCGCAACCGGCGATAGTGACAGCGACCGTACCGGATTCCGCGAAATCCCGATAGAGCAGCTACAGCGCGGCGAATACCAGCCCCGGATTCGGATGGATAAGGAAGCCCTGGAAGAATTAAGCAACTCCATCCGGTCACAGGGCGTACTGCAGCCGCTGCTGGTCCGGCCGAGGGGCAAAGACCGTTATGAAATCATTGCCGGAGAGCGTCGCTGGCGCGGTGCCCAGCTGGCCGGGTTGCAGACAGTGCCTGCGGTCATCCGTGAGATTGAAGACAGAACCGCGATGGCAGTGGGGTTGATCGAAAACATCCAGCGAGAAAACCTGAACGCAGTGGAGCAGGCCAGAGGCTACCATCGCCTGCTGGACGAGTTCGGGCTGACTCATCAGGAAGCCTCCGAGGCGGTCGGGTGCTCGCGTACCACGATCACCAATCTGCTGCGCTTGCTGTCACTGCACCCGGACGTACAAAAGATGGTGGAACAAGGACAGCTCGACATGGGTCATGCCCGTGCCCTGCTGGGGTTGGCGGAAGCGCAACAATCCGGCGCCGCCCGAATCGTGGTGGACAAGGAACTCTCGGTTCGCCAGACCGAGCAGTTGGTGAAATCAATCAACCGGCCAGCGGCTCACGACAGGGACGAAGGCGAGCGGCTCACCCCGGATCTCAGGGTTCTGCAAGAAGACCTGGCGGAAAAACTGGGCGCCAAAGTCGACATACGGCAAGGCGCGAAAAAGGGCAAGCTGATTATTCACTACCACTCTCTGGATGAACTGGACGGCATTCTGGAAAAGATAAAATAGCGGGGTATTTAATTCCTCAGTTGAGTTGACCCTCCTGAGCGATGCTTTTATAATTCCCTACCGGACACCTCATGGTATACCCCGACTCTCCTTGATAGTCGTAGTGCGAACTTACTTGTATGCGCGAGCGCACGTGTGAAGGATGAAGCACAAAGCCTGTGGCAAGGGCTCAGGCAGGTGCTGGTATTGCAGTGTATTGCCACGGTTGTGCTCCTTCTCGCGGTTGCGGTATGGCTGGTAGCGGTGGGCAGGCTTGGAGATGTAACCCCGTTTCCCGCGATCCGGGGCTGGTTCGGGAGTGCGCTTTATGGGGCATTACTGGCGGTGACGGGTACAGCTTTAAGTTTCAGAAGCGTAATGCGTGGTTTCGGTTCGGGCGCTGACCAGACCGGCTGGTCTGCGATGGGCTCGATTTATGCCGGATTGCTGAACAAGCTGGTGATAATCGGCGGCGGGATTGCTTGCGGGCTGATTTTCTTACGGCTTGCGCCTGTCTGGCTGGTGGTGGGTTATATCGTAGTACAAACAGCGGGCGCCGGAGTCATGATCAGGCGTAGAATTTGAAGCCCCGAACGGGTCGTTATAAACGTTTTAACAAGTGAAAACCTGGATTTAGATGGCAGCGTCAGGAACAATTACCTCGACTGAATTCATTCGGCATCATTTGACCAATCTGACCTTTGGCCGTCATACCGATGGCTCGTGGGGGATGGCCCATACTGGCGCCGAGGCTGCCGAAATGGGAGTGATGGCGGTCCATGTGGACAGTCTTTTCTGGTCGTTTGCGCTGGGCGCGCTGTTTTTGGCTCTGTTTCGCCGGGTGGCTGTCCGGGTAACGGCAGGTGAGCCGGGAATGTCGCAGAACTTCTGCGAATGGATTGTTGAGTTCATAGATGAAAATGTACGCGGCTCGTTTAACGCGAAAAATGACCTGGTCGCGCCCATGGCGCTGACCCTGTTTTGCTGGATCTTTCTGATGAACCTGATGGACCTGGTTCCGGTGGAGGTCATCCCGAGATTTCTTGAGTTGTTTGGTGTTCACTTCCAGAAAGTAGTGCCAACCACCGATCCCAATATCACCTTCGGTCTGGCCTTGAGTGTGTTCGCGTTGATGATTTACTACAGCATCCGGATCAAGGGACCGGCTGGATTTGTGGCGGAGCTGACCATGCATCCGTTCGAGGCGAAAAACCCGGTGCTGAAACTGTTGTTCATACCGGTGAATTTTTTCCTGGAATTCGTCAGCATGATCTCCAAGCCGATTTCTCACTCGCTGCGCCTGTTCGGCAATATGTATGCGGGTGAGATGATCTTCATCCTGATTTCATTGATGTTCGGCGCCGGCATTACCCTGACTTTGTTCGGCGGCGTTCTGCAATTCATCTGGGCAGTTTTTCACATACTGGTTATTACCCTGCAAGCCTTTATTTTCATGGTATTGACCATCGTGTATATGGATATGGCTCATCAACATCATTAAGACCGGTACTTTTTGACTAAACTTTAATCCAACTTTTATTTTCGGAGATTGAGATGGAACAAGCACTTCTTTACATCGCGGGCGGACTCATGATGGGTCTGGGGGCACTCGGCGCCGCCGTCGGCATCGGTATTCTGGGAGGGCGCTTCCTTGAGGGCGCGGCCCGTCAACCGGAGTTGATTCCCATGCTGCGTACCCAGTTTTTCATCGTCATGGGCCTGGTTGACGCGGTGCCAATGATTGCGGTGGGTATTGCGATGTATGTTCTCTTTGCGGTCGCATGACCGAAGCGTCGAGTTTGTTCTTGGCGCGGTACGACTATTAACGCGACAAACATGAGGCTGTAACGAGATGAATCTGAATCTCACACTGGCGTTCCAGGTATTGTTTTTTATTGTCTTTGTCTGGTTTAGCAAGAAGTTTGTATGGACTCCGATCATGGGAGCGCTCAATGAACGGAAAACCCGGATTGCCGATGGCCTTGCCGCTGCTGAAAAAGGGCTTATGGCGGAAGCCGAAGGGCAGAAGCAAGCCGAAGAAGTGATTCTGGAAGCCAAAAACCAGGCGAACGACATCATTGGCAAAGCGGAAAAGCGGGGTTCTGAGCTGGTTGATGAAGCCCGGGGCACGGCCAGACAGGAAAGCGAACGCATCCTGAACGCTGCCAGGACGGAGATCGACACGGAGTTGAATAAGGCCAAAGATGCTCTGCGCGGCCAGGTGAGTCAGCTTGCCATAGCCGGGGCACAGCAAATTCTCGGCAGGGAAGTGGATGAGAAAGCCCATGCCGACATACTGGACGACCTGGCCGCGAAGCTTTAGTACCCGCACCTCGGACCGATCATGCCTTCCCAAAGCAATGTTGCCAGACCCTACGCCCAGGCCCTGTTCGAGCTGGCTCTGGAACGCGATGCGTTGTCTGGCTGGGACGACCAGATCAAGCTGCTGGCCGTGGTGGCGGACGATCCTGCTATAGTGGACCTGACGCGTAACCCTCGTATCTCGGCTACACAGCTGTCTGGTTTGATCATCGACGTGTGCGGTGACCGACTGGATCAGGAGGGGGAAAATCTGGTCAGGTTGTTGGTGCGCAATAACCGGGTGCATGCGATTCGGGATATTGAGCAGGCATACTCGGCGCGCCGGGCGGATGCTGAGAAGGTGATTGTGGCGCAAATGACGACCGCAGCCCCGCTGGACGAAGACCGGCAGAAGCAATTTGCTGAGGCCTTGCAGTCAAAACTGGGGCGCAGTGTCCATCTTGAATTTGAAGTCGATGAAGAACTTATCGGTGGCGCCGTGATCAGGGCCGGGGATCGGGTAATAGATGGCTCGGTCAAGGCGCAACTTGAACAACTTGGCATGGCCCTGGGTGCTTGATTCGTTACGGGTCGGGTGCGGAACACCTTAAACAGAGGAAAATCTAAAATGTCCATCCAATTGAATCCGTCTGAAATCAGCGAGCTGATCAAGGACCGAATCAAAAACTTTGAAGCAGATACAGAAGCGCGTACAGAAGGTACGATTGTCATGTTGACTGACGGTATTGCCCGCATCCACGGTCTGAGCGAGGCGATGCAGGGTGAGATGCTCGAATTTCCCGGGAATACCTTTGGTCTCGCCCTGAATCTGGAACAGGATTCGGTGGGCGCGGTAGTACTCGGTGATTACAAGCATCTTTGCGAGGGCGACACGGTTAAATGTACGGGGCGGATTCTGGAAGTTCCGACCGGAGAGTCATTGCTTGGGCGGGTGGTTGATTCATTGGGACATCCGATTGACGGCAAGGGGCCGATTGGAAACACGGTATCGTCTCCGATTGAAAAGATTGCACCCGGAGTTATTGCCCGACAGTCGGTTGATGAGCCAGTACAGGTCGGCCTGAAGTCGATTGATTCGATGGTGCCGATTGGTCGGGGGCAACGCGAACTGATCATCGGTGACCGCCAGACCGGCAAGACCGCAGTGACTATTGATGCCATCATCAACCAGAAGGGCACCGATGTGAAGTGTATCTATGTCGCCATTGGCCAGAAGGCATCCAGTATCGCCGGTGTGGTACGCAAGCTCGAAGAGCATGACGCAATGGAACATACCATCGTGGTTGCCGCATCAGCAGCCGATTCGGCTGCGGAGCAGTTCATCGCGCCTTACGCCGGTTGTGCGATGGGCGAATACTTTCGTGACAAGGGGGAGGATGCCCTGATCATTTATGATGATCTGACCAAACAGGCCTGGGCTTATCGGCAGATTTCACTGTTGTTGAAACGTCCGCCGGGACGGGAAGCCTATCCGGGTGACGTGTTCTATCTGCACTCGCGGCTACTGGAACGGGGCGCGCGAATCAACGCGCAGGAAGTGGAAAAGCTGACCGGCGGAGAGGTCAAGGGACGCACCGGCTCGCTGACGGCGTTACCTATTATCGAGACTCAGGCTGGAGACGTGTCCGCCTTTGTACCGACCAATGTAATCTCCATTACAGATGGACAGATATTTCTGGAAACCGGCCTGTTCAATGCCGGTATGCGTCCGGCTATCAACGCCGGCCTGTCCGTATCACGGGTGGGCGGTGCTGCCCAGACCGGCATTATCAAGAAATTGGGCGGCGGGATTCGCCTGGCGCTGGCGCAGTATCGTGAGCTTGAGGCTTTCTCCCAGTTCGCGTCGGACCTCGATGAGGCCACACGAAAGCAACTGGAACGGGGCGAGCGCGTCATGGAAATGATGAAACAACCCCAGTATATGCCGATGTCGGTCGCACAAATGGCTCTGTCATTGTTTGCGGTCAACCAGGGTTATCTCGATGATGTCGCTGTGGGTGATGTGGTCGCCTTCGAGGATGCGATGCAGGCTTATGTCAAATCGAATCACGCTGACCTGATTGAGGAAATCAATCGGGATAAGGCATGGTCTGATGAAGTCGGGGACAGGCTGGGTGCCGCAGTTGAGGACTTTAAGAAAAATGGCAGTTGGTAATTTCGTAACCTGGGCAACCGCATTGACCGGAGCTTGTAATGCCAAGCACTAAAGAAATACGCAACCAGATCAAGAGTATCGGTAGCACCCGCAAGATTACCAAGGCGATGGAAATGGTCGCCGCGAGCAAGATGCGCCGTGCCCAGAATCGTATGAACGCGGCGCGACCGTATGCGAACAAAATGCGTGTTGTCGTCTCTCATCTGGCGAACGCGCATCCTGAATATACGCACCCTTATGTGCTTAGCCGCGAGCAAGTGAAAGCGGTCGGTTTTATCGTTATCTCCAGTGATCGGGGGTTGTGCGGCGGCCTGAATGTCAATGTTTTCCGCAAGGCAGCGAACGCGATGGCGCAGTGGCATGATGACGGTGTACAGGTCAAGGTCTGTGTGATCGGGAAAAAAGCCAGTGCTTTTTTCAGGCGGTATAACGCCGAGGTGGTAAGCGAGGTCACGGACCTGGGTGATGCGCCTGAGTTGCACGCGCTGATTGGTGCCACCAAAGTGCTGATGGATGATTATCTGGACCACAAGGTGGATCGAGTGTTCGTGGTCAGCAATGAATTCGTAAATACCATGACCCAGTCTCCCCAGGTCGAGCAGTTGATCCCGATTGTGCCGAGTGAAGAGCAGGAGCTCAAGCATTACTGGGACTATATTTACGAACCGGACTCAAAAGAGGTGATTGATTTTCTGATGTCGCGTTATGTCGAGTCACTGGTTTATCAGTCTGTGGCAGAAAACTCCGCTTGTGAACAGGCGGCGAGAATGGTGGCGATGAAGGCGGCCACGGATAATGCAGGTAGCCTGATTGATGATTTGCAGTTGGTCTATAACAAGGCCAGACAGGCGGCGATCACCCAGGAACTGTCAGAAATTGTAGGTGGCGCCGCGGCGGTTTAACCGCTCTGGTGATAGCAGACACGCAAGCCAAGAGAAATTGAAATATTAACAGAGGGCTTTTCGAACCATGAGTTCAGGAAATATCGTAGAAATCATCGGCGCGGTGGTAGATGTCCAGTTCCCCCGTGACACAGTACCGAAAGTGTATGACGCGCTGAAAATAGATGAAGCAGGTTTGACCCTGGAAGTGCAGCAACAAATGGGAGATGGCATCGTGCGATGTATCGCCATGGGGTCTTCCGACGGCCTGAAGCGCGGTGTTGAAGTCAGCAATACCGGGGCGCCAATATCGGTTCCGGTTGGAGAGGGCACTCTGGGTCGGATCATGGATGTGTTGGGCGATCCGGTCGATGAGCGCGGCCCGATCCAATCAGACCAGCGCATGCCGATCCACCGTCCGGCCCCCACGTATGAGGAACAGGCGGCCAGCGTCGAGTTGCTGGAGACCGGGATCAAGGTGGTTGATCTGATCATGCCGATTGCCAAAGGCGGCAAGATCGGGCTGTTCGGCGGGGCGGGTGTAGGCAAAACCGTTACTCTGCTGGAATTGATCAATAATATCGCAACGGCCCATAGTGGTCTGTCGGTATTCGCCGGAGTCGGGGAGCGCACCCGGGAAGGTAATGATTTCTACCACGAAATGCAGGAGGCGGGCGTGGTCAATGTCGAACATCCCGAACAGTCGAAGGTGGCGATGGTGTACGGTCAGATGAACGAGCCGCCGGGCAACCGGCTGCGGGTGGCATTATCCGGGTTGACCATGGCGGAATATTTCCGCGACGAGGGCCGCGACGTTCTGATGTTTATCGACAACATCTATCGCTATACGCTGGCCGGGACTGAAGTTTCGGCGTTGCTTGGGCGGATGCCTTCTGCGGTCGGGTATCAGCCAACCCTGGCGGATGAAATGGGTGCCCTGCAGGAACGTATTACTTCCACCAGAGATGGCTCAATCACTTCATTCCAGGCGGTCTATGTGCCGGCGGACGATCTGACCGACCCATCCCCCGCGACCACATTCGCGCACCTTGACGCGACTCTGGTACTGTCCAGGCAGGTTGCCGAGCTGGGGATTTATCCGGCTGTGGACCCGCTGGATTCGACCTCCCGGCTGCTTGATCCACTGGTCATCGGCAATGAGCATTACAGCGCGGCGCGCGCTGTTCAGGGTACACTGCAACGCTACAAGGAGTTGCAGGACATCATTGCGATCCTGGGGATGGATGAATTGTCGGAAGAAGACAAACAGGCGGTCGGTCGGGCGCGGCGGATGCAGCGTTTCCTGTCCCAGCCATTTACTGTGGCGCAGACGTTTACCGGGACACCGGGAAAATATGTGACGCTGAAAGATACCATCAAGGCTTTCCAGGGCATTGCCAACGGGGATTACGATCATCTGCCGGAGCAGGCGTTCTATATGGTCGGCGGCATTGATGAAGCGATTGAAAAGGCCAAAGAGTTAAGCTAGAGCCGGGTAAAGTCAATGTCTACCATACAAGTTGAAATCGTCAGCGCGGAACAACCGATCTGGGATGGTCAGGGTACGATGGTGTTTGTTCCGGGTATCCAGGGTGAACTGGGTATTGCACCGAAGCATGCCCCGTTGATTACCCGGCTCCGGGCTGGCGATGTCCGGGTTGAGCAGGAAGACGGCGAACAACTGTTTTTCTTTATTACGGGCGGACTGCTCGAAGTCCAGCCGTATCTGGTCACGGTGTTGTCAGATACCGCAATGCGGGCCGACGACCTGGATGAGTCCGCCGCCCAGGAAGCAATGAAAAGGGCGGAGGAGAAAATGAAGGACACCACCATGGATGACAGGGATTATGCCGATATGAAAGCAGAACTGGCAGCCTACGCCGCCCAGATCCGAGCCATCGACAAGCTGAAGAAACTCCGCGGCTAATCTATCCTGCTACCTGTCTGATCCAAGCGTTGGTTGGATAGAAATATCCGATTAACCGCGACAGTGTATGATCCTCCCCCTCTACATGAACAAGTTTGTAATACTCATTGACGGTGCGTTTGCGCTCCATAAAATGAAGAGAACGCTCAAAATGGCCCCGGATTCTTCAGTGCGTCCGGCGGCGCCAATCATACCCTCGACACCCTGCCAAGAATCCTGAATCACATCTATACTTACTGCTTTTTTCTGGGCTTAGTTATATTGGAATTCTTGCCTGGAACTATCAGTGCCTTTTCTTTAGATAAAAGTTCCTTAATCGGTATTTTTCTGACAATTCCCAAAAGTGCTTTCTTCTCTTTCTTCAATTCATTGTCTACGTAGCTTAGGATCGCAGCCGTGAGTTCGAGCACCTCTTTGATTTCATTTGAAGATAATCCTACCACCCGTCCGTGCTGACAGCTAATCTCATACACACCCTCGGTGTCTTCACGTCCCTCCACGTAACGTGCAATCGGCTGATTATTCTCGTAGGAATTTACAGAGTGTGCAATGTGCTTGTTACGAAAAGCCATAAGATGTCGATGTTTTTCTCGCTGTTCCTCACTCAATGCAGGCAGTTTATCTATCTCCAGCTTGTCGCGAATACCGTTGGAAAACGGCCGGCTGTATTTAACCAAAATAGCGATTGTGAGTGCTTCGACATTCCACCGATTCCAGTCTGCATCAGCAAGCAGTTTTTTCAATTCATTGGCAAGCTCTTGTGCGTCACTCAAATCCGCAGAAATCCCTGTCAAGTCTGACAGCCTGGATGCTTCCTTTAAGTCTATATTGACGAATGTGCCTGTGACCATAAAACAACCTTAGTAAATAGATTATCTCTTTCGGATAAGTGGGTGCAGAAAAATCCAAGACACAGCGTGAATCAATGGAAAAAGACTATAATACATCACCCCCCAAATCTTTTGACGACTTACATATGACGAATGCATTGGCTACAACCGGGTTGACGGGCAATACCTACAAAGCACTATTTCGCAAACAGATTCTTCGCGTGAAACCACCTGTCATCGGAATGGCGGTGGCCTATGTTTCAACATCGGGGCTTAGCCTCGTGAAAAAAATTCTTGACGAGGGCGGTGTCACTGAAGTCTGGCTTGTCACAGATACTAAAGACGGCGTGACTCACCCCAAGGCATTGTGCAGTGCGGTGGAAAGCGGCTGGAACGTTCGGCTCGTAGACAACCTTGCAGGCACGTTTCATCCCAAGTTGTACGTGGGTGCTGCGGGTTTCGACGACGATGGGGGTGTGACCGATCTCTCACTGGCGATCGCTGGATCGCCGAATATCAGTCACGGTGGCTTTATAAAGAACGGGGAATGCGTCTTCTGGAGCGCAACTTCCCATAGTCGGAAATCGGCCGCCAGGGCGTGGTTTGACTGCTGGAGTGCTGGCGTTCCAGCTACGGCGGAGAAGCTTGCCGCTTACGAAAAGTATTTCGCTCTCCGTAACCGGCATCGCAAGCCGGAAGACATGGTCACGTTCGGAATTGCCGACAGCCTTCCAGAGAAGGCTGATGGTGTGCCAAAGAAAGGCGTCACGCCGCCCAAGGAGGGGCATAAGGCGATTTCTGAAGCTGCGGCATCGGTGGCCTGGGCCGGGTTGCAGTCCTTTACCGGTGCGTACAACCTACAGGTCGAGTTTCCAAAGGAAGCTGGATTTGTCCTTCTCCGCATATCTGAAAATCTTTCGCAGGACGAAACCATCGAGATTCACTGTGCAGACGACGAAGTGCGGGTTTTTAAATACAAGTACTATCAGGATAACGGCATGTTTCGTCTGAACATTCCGAATTCCACTCCCCTCGTGGATTGGGCACGTGAGCACAAACAGGGAATCGCCTACGTGGAATACACAGAAACGCTGGGTGTCCTCTATTTCAAAATACTACCCCCTGGTCCACCGATGTTGGACATCGTGGATCGGTCGCTTGCGCTCGGCACATGGGGTCGTACACGCACAAGACTATATGGTTGGTACTAATGAACAATGATACAAAACTTTCACTGTTTGAAGGCCGGAGAGCAAACGAACAGGCTGGTCAGGGTCAGAGAGGCAAAACGCGAGTTGACGCGCTGTCAGATGACGTGGCGGCACGAAAGCGCGATACGCTGAGACACTTCCTGGCCCAAAGCTATCCCGAGTGCATCTCCGAAGGCCGAATTAACTTCGAATTGTTGAGGCGTACGCTCGGAGACTGGGTGGAGGCAGGCAGCGAGCGCTTTGGCCTCGTTTGGCCAGGCAAGGCGCAGTGCATGAAGATCATACAGCAGCCTAGCGTCGCAACCCTGAAACCTGACAGAAAGCGGTCAATTAATTTTGAGTATACGGAGAACGTCTTTATTGAAGGCGATAACCTTGAAGTGTTGAAGCTACTCCAGAAGGCATATTTCGGTCGGGTAAAAATGATCTATATTGACCCCCCTTACAACACGGGGCAGGAGTTCATTTATCCCGATAAGTACGCCGAGACCCTTGAAACCTACCTAGCCTACACGGGACAGATCGATAGCGAGGGGCGCAGGTTCTCCACAAATACGGATACGGCTGGCCGGTATCATTCTAATTGGCTGAATATGATGTACCCACGGCTTTACCTTGCCCGCAACCTGCTGTGCGACGACGGAGCAATCTTCATCTCAATAGACGACCACGAACTGAGTCGATTGAGGGAAATTTGCGACCAGTTATTTGGCGAAGAGAACTTCAAGGCTGATATAGCATGGCAGAAGCGTTACACTCGCAGTAACAATACGATTGATTTTACCACGGTAGTGGAGCACGTACTTGTTTATGCGAAGTCGGAAGCTTTTGAGGTTAACCTGTTGCCGCGCACACAAGAGGCGGATGCACGGTACTCGAACATCGATAATGATCCGCGCGGCGACTGGAAGGGCGCGTCGTTCCTTGGTCCGATCTCGCCGCAGGATCGGCCCAATCTTTGCTATCCTCTGAGAAATCCGAACACAGGAGAAGTCGCGCACCCAACCATGAACGCTTGGCGGCGTTCAAGGGAAGCGTTTGAGGAACTTCTTGCCGACAATCGCCTGTACTGGGGGCCCGACGGTAAAGCCTCAGTGCCGTCAATAAAGATGTTTCTTTCTGAGGCGAGGGGCCTTACCCCGACCAACTTTTGGGCTCATGACTACGCAGGACACACCGACGAAGGCACGAGAGACCTTGAGGCACTCATCCCCGGAAAGGTGTTCAACAACCCGAAACCGGTGCAACTTATTCGCAGAATGCTTGAGCATGTGTGCAGCAAGCCGGGGGACATCGTGCTGGATTTCTTTGCGGGTTCATGCGTGACTGCTCAGGCAATCATTGAGCTCAATCTCGAGGACAGCGGTAACCGTAAATTCATTCTTGTTCAGCTACCTGAATCCGTAGCGGATGATTCCAATGCTGCCAAGGCTGGATTTTCGACAATCTCCGAGATTGGGAGCGAGCGGATACGCCGCGTTATCAGCAAGGTGAGGAAGTCTTCAGGGGGGCAGATCGACCTCGAACAGAAAGAGGCAGTTGATCTCGGGTTCAAGGCCTTCAAACTCAATCGCTCCAACTTCAAATCATGGCAAGGTGACGCCGACAACTTCGACGAATCCGGTAAACAACTCGAAATGCACGCCGATCACTTGGCCCGTGAAAGCAGCGCGGAAGATGTACTTTACGAATTGCTACTGAAGGCTGGCTTTCCGCTCACCACGCGGGTAAAAACCCTCGAGATGGCTGGCAAGCAGGTATTCTCCATCGAAGACGGCACGCTGCTGATTTACTTGGGAAAAGAAGTTACCCCTGGACTGATTGATGCCCTGGCCGAGGCCGAGGCTTTGCAGGTGATCTGCCTCGATGTCGCATTCAAAGGTAACGACCAATTAAAGGCCAACGCGGTACAGACCTTCAAGGCACGTGCCCAGATGGAGGAATCCGAAATCGTTTTCAAGACAGTTTAGGGGCGCAAGTATGAAGCTTAAATTTGACCCCTCTCTCGAATATCAACATCAGGCTGTGAGATCCGTTATTGAAGTGTTCAACGGACAGCCAATGGCACAGACAGGCTTCGAGCTAAGTCAAACCTATGACGAAGGTGCCAACCCGTCGGATCTGTGCGTCGGCAATCACCTGACCCTGCCAGAGGAGACTCTGCTGGCGAATGTTCACCGGATTCAGGAAGCCAACGATATTGAGAAGGTCGGAGCGCTGCAAGGATTGGATTTTTCCATCGAAATGGAGACCGGCACCGGCAAGACCTATGTGTACCTTCGCACCATCTTCGAACTGAACCGGACTTACGACTTCAAGAAGTTCATCATTGTGGTGCCGAGTGTGGCGATTCGCGAAGGGGTACTCAAGAGTATCGAGCTTACCCGGGAACACCTCAAGACGCTCTACGACAACGTGCCCTTCAACTACTTCGTCTATAACTCCAAACGTCTGGGCAAGGTGCGCCAGTTCGCCAGCAGCAACCAGATCCAGATTATGATCATCAACATCCAGTCCTTTCAGAAGGATGTGGCAGACAAGGAACTCTCGGAAATGACGGATGATGAGCTAAAGAAACTCAACGTCATCAACCGGGAGAATGATCGCATGTCGGGGTGCCGCCCCATCGAGTTTATTCAGGCGGTCCGCCCCATCGGCATCATCGACGAACCACAGAGTGTTGATTCTACCGAGAAGTCTCGTCGCGCTATCGGCAACCTCAATCTGGCCGCCACTCTGCGCTACAGCGCCACTCACCGCTATCCCTACAACCTGGTGTACAAGCTAGACCCGGTGAGAGCATACGACCTTCGGCTGGTAAAGCGTATTGAGGTAGCCTCCATCCGATCCGACGACAGTTTCAACGATGGCTATGTAAAACTGTTGAAGACGGACAACAAGAACGGAATCAGGGCGCAGGTGGAGATCCATAAGGAAGGACCGAATGGGCCGAAGCAGGCCAAACTCTGGGTGAAGCAGGGCGACGATCTGTGTGTGAAATCAAAAGAGCGGGAGATTTACCGCGAAGGTTATATTGTGCAGAACATTGACTGCACACCGGGTGTGGAGTACATCGAATTTAATCAGGGCCGGTTTCTGGAGCTTGGCCAGGAAGTGGGCGGTCTCGGTGACGAAGTAATGAAGGCGCAGGTCTATGAAACCGTGGAGCAGCACCTGAAGAAAGAGCGTGCGTTACGAGGCAGGGGCATTAAGGTCTTGTCCCTGTTCTTCATCGACCGGGTCGCCAACTATCGTATCTACAATGACGATGGTACCACCAGCCTCGGGAAGGTTGGCGAGTGGCTCGAAGAAGCTTTTACCGAGTTGACTGCAAAGCCGATCTACAAGGGCCTGATTCCCTTCGATGTTGCCGAGGTTCACAACGGCTACTTCTCGCAGGATAAGCAAGGCCGTGCCAAGGATACGCGCGGCAATACAGCTGCTGATGAGGACACCTACCACCTCATCATGCGCGACAAGGAGCACCTGCTTGATCCTGATGTGCCCTTGCGTTTCATCTTCTCTCATTCTGCCTTGCGCGAAGGATGGGACAACCCGAATGTCTTTCAGATCTGCACGCTGAACGTTTCCAAGTCCGTTGAGAAAAAACGCCAGGAAATCGGCCGCGGCCTGCGCCTGCCGGTCAACCGTGCGGGAGAGCGCGTACATGATGAGACGGTCAACCGCCTTACCGTCATTGCCAAAGAATCCTACGAGGAATTCGCACGTACTCTACAGACCGAGTTCGAGGAAGACTTCGGCATCAAGTTCGGCAAGGTGAAGGCGATCGACTTTGCGCGGCTGATTCGCATCACCGAGGATGGTTCGAAAAGCCGCATCGGTCAGGATGCTTCCCGGCAGATCTTCGGTGAGCTGGTTGTCAATGGCTATATCAACAAGTCCGGGGAGATCCTCGACAAGTTTGAACCGAATAATCCGCATTTCAAGCTGGATGTGTCGGGCGAGTTTTCTGACCTGTCCGCCAATGTCGTGGACGAGTTGAACAAGAAGGTCTTCAAGAACCGTATCGTCAATGTACGAGAGCAACACAAACTTCGGTTCCACAAAGAAGTACATCTGAGTGATGACTTCCAGCAACTGTGGGATCAGATCAAACACCGGACCCGCTACCGGGTTGAATTCGAGACTGCTGATCTGATTGCAATGGCAGTGGCTCGAATCAAACGGATTGAGCAACTCCATCCGGCTCGCATCGCCATGACCAAACGGGATATCGACATCACCGATGCAGGTGTTGTCGCCGAGCGAGAATTGGAAACTCGTTCACGCGCCACGACGCCGGTGAAAGTGTTGCCGGATATCCTCGCCTTCCTGCAAAAGGAAACCGAACTCACGCGGCATACGTTAGCAGAGATACTAAAACAGTCCGGTCGGTTGTCGGAGTTCATAATTAATCCACAGGCTTTCATGAGCACCGTGGCGCGTGAAATATCGCGGGCTCTGCACGGTCTCATGCTGGACGGTATCAAATACGAGAAGGTCTGCAATCAGCAATGGGAAATGAGCCGAATCGAGCAGGAGGCCGAAGAAGGCATCGTTCGCTATCTGAGCAATCTCTACCGAGTGCAAAACAAGGACAAGACGCTGTTCGATGCCATCGAATACGAATCTGAGATCGAAAAGCGGTTCGCCAGTGACTTGGACAACAATGAAAACGTCCGCTTGTTTGTAAAGCTTCCTCGCTGGTTTAAAATTGACACTCCTATTGGCCCTTATAACCCCGATTGGACATTCGTCACCGAGCGAGATGAAAAGCTCTACTTCGTCCGCGAGACCAAGAGTACCTTAGACAGCGAAGAACGGCGCACAAACGAGAACCAGAAGATCCTGTGTGGTAGAAAGCACTTCGAAACGCTCAAAGTGGATTTTGATGTGGTAACGTCGTTATCCGAGATTAAGATGTGATGAAGGGGAAACGGCCATGAAGATGTGTTCGAAATGGTTTTTAACCACGACTAGTATCTCGCCATATTTCTTGTGTCGGATATAGTCGTTTCAGTTTGATGTGCACGTCCTCAGTTGTGAACTGCTAATCCACCTGAGTCTGTTCATGTATGACGAAACACTAGCCTCCTTGATAATGCGATAACAAATGAATGCAGAGCACCAATCGACACATCCGGATAACCCAGCGCGTTACAACTCGTCTTAAGCTCAAGCAGTTGCGTTTGCTGGTATCAATTGCCGAGCACAATAGTATCCTTCATGCGGCTCGACGGCTTAACATTTCACAGCCAGCTGCGACCAAGCTGATCAAGGACCTGGAGGAAGATTTCGGTGTTCAGCTGTTTGACAGGACCAACCGGGGGGTCGTGCCGACGGTGTTTGGCGAGACTCTGGTCAAACATGGCAAACTCATCCTCGCGCAAATTTCCCATGCGGCCCAGGAACTGGATGATCTCAACGACGGGAGCGGTGGTCGTGTCGCGGTGGGGACGTTGCTGGCGGCCTCCGCTGTCCTGTTGCCACAAACGATCAGCCGACTGCATCGGCAACGACCGAACGTCATCATCTCCATTCATGAAGGCACAAATGATGTGCTCATGCCAGCATTGCGTGCGGGTGGTCTCGATTTTGTTGTGGGGCGGTTGCCGGAATACAGACATAGGCAGGAATTGGTGCAAGAACGTTTGTACGATGAGCGGGTTTGTATCGTCGCGCGTCCGAATCATCCGCTGGTTCACCAGAAGGAGACCCTTTTTGAGCGGTTGTCCACTTTCGACTGGATCTTGCCGCCGCAAGACACAACCCTGCGAAGGCAGATCGACAAGGAATTCCTGGACAGGGATTTGGTGCCGCCCGTCGGTGCAGTCGAGTCCGTGTCATTTCTGACCAACAGGAACCTGCTCACCACATCTGATTTTTTAGGTGCGTTTCCATTTCATGTGGTTGAGGAGGAGGTTCGAAATGGTCTGCTGGCGATTATCCCTTCCAGACTCAATTTTTCATCCGGTCCGGTCGGAGTTTCTTATCGCCGACAAGGGGGGCTATCGCCCGCCGCCGCTATATTTCTCGAAATGCTCAGGGTCGTCTCAAAAGATCGGCCTACCCGGCCGGAATAGCTGTTTCATCGGGCGAGAACTTCCGGCCTGCCGGTTACAAATTACATGGACAATACTTGTGGCGGGCAACAGTTTGCTGGCTATCTGAAATGATAATATCAAATTTGAATATTGGTATTATCATAGATACGGATAATTTTTCAGGTTATCCTGACGGACCCATCAGGAAATTTGTCCAATGAAATACGCCAGAAACGAAGCAAAAGAATATTCGAGAGAGAACATGAAGGGAATCTGGGCTGCGGTACTGAACCCGATGCTCCCGGACTATTCCATCGACGAGGACGGTCTGCGGCGGAACATCAAACACTGGATCGACGACCTCAGGATTCAAGGTTTGTTCATTGCCGGCAAGCAGGGCGAATTTTTCTCGATGTCGCTGGCTGAGCGCAAACGCAATTTTGAGTTGGCGGTGGAAGCCTGCGACGGCCGGGCGGGTACGATAATGTCATGTTCTGACCAGAACTTTGACACGGTGGTGGAACTGGCCCGACACGCACAGAGTGTGGGTGCCGACTATATTGTGGTACACGCGCCGGTCCTGCACTTCATCAATGACCCGGACGATACGCTCTACAATTATTACAGGGAACTCTGTGATCGGGTCGATATTGGCATTGCGATGTGGAGTCACCCCGACTCTGGATACTTGATGAGCCCGGAGTTGTGTGCCCGCATTGCGGACCTGCCCAACATCATGGCGATAAAATATTCAGTTCCGCGTGACATGTACGCCAGATTGACCGAGCTGGCCGGAGACAAAATCCTGGTCAGTACCGCGTCTGAAGAAGAGTGGTTGGATAATATTGTGGATTTGAACTGGCAACTGTATCTTTGTTCCTCTCCTCCCTATCTGATTCAGACCAAAAATGATCTCCGAATGCATGAATATACAGAACTTGCACTTGCGGGGGAAACCAGGAAAGCCTTCAGCATTCGTGACAGCCTTGAGCCGGTACGCAAGGCTCTGAAAAGTACCCGGCCTGGTGGCAAGCCCCAGGCTCACCAAAAATATTGGCAGGAGCTGCTCGGTCAGGCGGGCGGGCCGGTACGTCCTCCCTTGCTTCAACTGACAGAAGAAGAAAAAGCTGAAACAAGGGCGGCATTTGAAACGTGCGGGCTGACGAAATAGAATCACACTAATCTCATACTGTGTGAGATATTTTTCACCACGGTATAGTGCAACAAACCCTCGTCCCCGCCCTCACGACCATAGCCGCTGGATTTGACACCGCCAAATGGCGTTTCGGGTACTGATGCTTCCAGCGTGTTGATGGACAGATTCCCCGCTTCAATCCCGTCCACCAATTGATCGACGTTCGCTGCAGAATCGGTAAATGCGTAGGCCGACAATCCATACGGGACACTGTTCGCCTTGTCTATTCCCTGTTGCAGGCTGGTGACCGAATTCACGACCGCAATCGGCCCGAAGGGCTCTTCCCGCAGGATGAGCGCATCATCCGGCACGTCAGCCAGAACGGTCGGTTCAAAAAAGTAACCTTTCCCGGCTATTCTCGATCCACCGAGAAGAAGTCTGGCGCCATGTTGCAAGGCATCGTCTACAAAATTTTGCAGGGCTTCAAGTCTCCCGCCATGGGCGACAGGCCCCATTTCTGTGTCTTCCCTCATTCCATTTCCAACCTTTGTCGCCTTTGCGCGTTGAACAAAGCTCTCTGTGAAAGGATCAACCAGGCTTTCATGTACAAAAAACCGGGTTGGTGAAGTACAGACCTGTCCGGCATTTCTGAACTTTCGGACAGCAGAGGAAACTCCGGCACGGTGTGGGTCTGCATCATCACAGACAATAACAGGAGCGTGGCCGCCCAGTTCCATCAGAACCGGAGTCATGTATTCAGCCGCGAGCCGGGTGAGATGTTTACCGACAGCCGTGGAACCGGTAAAAGCCACCAGACGGATTTGATCCTTTGGGATAAGATAGCCAGAGATATCCGCGGGCTGTCCGAAGACCAGATTCAGGGCACCCGGAGGCAGCCCGGCATCCTCGAAAGCACGCGCGATATGAACTGCGCCGGACGGAGTTTCCTCGGCGGGTTTGAGTATAATTGAGCAGCCTGCCGCCAATGCGCCAGCCACCTTGCGTGCTGGCTGACTCATCGGGAAGTTCCAGGGCGAAAACGCGGCCACACTGCCAATGGGCTGATGAACAACAATGTAGCGAATTCCCGGCGCGCTCGGAATGACTCGACCATATAATCGTTGGCCCTCAGCGGCATCCCATTCAAAGAACTCGCAACCGCGGATAACCTCGAGTCTGGATTGTTTTATCGGTTTTCCCAGTTCCAGGGTGATCGACCGGGCAATTTCCTCTTGTCGTTCGCGCATGATTTGTGCGGCTTTCAAAATTATCCGACTACGTTCACCGGGAGCCGTGCGGCTCCAGATTTTGAATCCCTCATTGGCGGCAACAAGCGCGTCGTCCAAATCAGCCTGACTGGCAACAGGGAGCAATCCGACCGGCTTTTCATCCGCCGGGTTGAGTATCGGGCAATAGTCTTTTGACTGCCGCCACTTTCCGCCAATGTACAGTTGAATTTCCGGGTATGTATTCATCTATAAACAATTCAAACTCATGATTTGCCATTCAGGATAACCTGAAACATTATTGGTATCCATGCAAATACGAATATTCAAATTTGATATAAGCATTTCAGATAACCTGATGGACGGTTTTGCTGTCAGAATAGTAGCCTGATGAATCTGGTCCGCGACCGGAGGAGTTTTCGACAACCATAACAACCGCACTGGACACCATGATCGACATACTGATGATCGGCTACGGAGCCATAGGGCGATACGTTGCAAACCATCTGGCCGACCACTGTGATGCGCGCATTCGATGGGTGCTTTGTCGCCCGGGCCGAAACGCCCGCGTCTCCGACTCACTGGGTAGCGATGTGATCGCCGTCAACAGCCTGGATCAAATCAACGAGCAGGTTGGGTTGGCGCTGGAATGCGCCGGACAGGATGCGCTCGCAGAACATGGCCCGGACATTCTGGCGCGGGGCATTGACCTGATAGCTGTTTCGAGCGGCGCCCTGGCCGATGATACAGTGGCAGCCAGGCTGGAAGAAGGAGCGCAGTCCGGAGGGGGCAGGCTGCAGATCGTTTCCGGCGCTATCGGTGCCATTGACGCACTCTCCGCGGCAAAAATCGGCGGGCTGCGATGCCTTGTATATCGAGCAACCAAGCCGCCGCAAGGATGGCTGGGGTCGCACGCGGAAAATGTCGTAGATCTTCGTGATGTCCATGAAACGGTGTGTCATTTCAAGGGTTCAGCGCGCGATGCGGCGCGACTTTATCCCAAAAATGCCAACATTGCCGCTTCAATCGCCTTGGCTGGATTCGGAATGGATGAGACCCGCGTAGAACTGATTGCTGATCCCGGGATTTCGTCGAACCGGCATGAATTGGAAGTAGAAGGCGATTTTGGGCGTTTCAGTTTCAGGATCGAAGGCAATCCTCTTCCTGACAATCCCCGATCATCCGCATTGACTGCCATGAGTATTGTTCGTGCAATTTACAACCGGCAGTCCAGAGTTTTCGTCTGAGAAAGTGGACAGGGGTTGTGTTGCCTGCTATTGCATTTCCAAATAGCCAATTCGATTTAATTCTATTGACACATTACCTGCCAGGGTCTAGTGTGATATGGAACAAGTACCATCAAAGCCAAAACGAGACCCTGCGTGCTACTATGCGTGCTGATGATCGGCTAACGGAGTATCATACTGATGAATGTGCATTCTGGATTCAAGCCCTTTAATTTTCAGGCCTGGATTGACGACAACCGACATTTTTTGCAGCCCCCGGTGAGCAACAAACAATTGTTTGACCAGCAAACCGGCATGGTGGTGATGATTGTGGGTGGCCCCAATATGCGGGTTGATTTCCACGATGATCCGGTGGAGGAATTTTTCTACCAGATGAAAGGCGACATGGTTCTCAAGATTGCGGAGAACGGACAGATTTTTGACATCCCGATCCGTGAAGGTGAAGTATTTCTTCTACCGCCGCATACCCGCCATTCGCCACAACGCCCGATAGAAGGCTCGGTCGGATTGGTGGTCGAAGGCACCCGAAGGGAAGATGATCGAGACGGCTTTGAATGGTTCTGTTTCAACTGTGGCGACAAGGTTCACCGGGTCGAGGTGACAGTTACCGATATCGTGAAAGATCTGCCGCCCTTGTTTTCGGCATTTTATGGCAGCCGGGAACACAGAACCTGCGGCCACTGCGGTGTCGTTCATCCGGGCAAAGAGCCGCCAGAAGGCTGGGTCAGCATTTGAGGATGAGCATAGTGGCAATAACCAACCAAAAACTCAGTTAGGAGAAATAGTGATGAATAGAATCGCAAGAATCGCAGTCAGATTTTTTTCAACGACCGCAATCGCGGTTACAGCAATTGCGTCAGTACATGCCGCAGAGTTTCGCCTGGGCTTGATAACGCCACCGCCCCATGTGTGGACCAAGGCCGCCGAAGCCTTTGGGGAAGAGCTTGCCGAGGCAAGCAACGGGGAACATTCTGTCCAGGTATTCCCGTCACGACAACTGGGTAATGAAGCCCAGATGTTACAGCAGTTGCAGACGGGTGCTCTGGATATGGCTTTTTTGACTGTCGCCGAAGTTTCCAATCGAGTGGTTGACCTGGGTGCATTTTATGCGCCTTATCTGGTTCAGGATATGGACACTGCGGCAAGAATTCTCCGTAGTGATACGGCGAAAAAACTTTTGGACCAGCTTCCTGGCAAGGTCGGAGTGGTGGGTATAGGTTACGGTTCAGCCGGATTGCGTCAGATTGCTTCACGCGACAGCGCCGGTTCTGCGGGTGACCTTGTCGGCAAGAAGATCAGGATTACCCCTTTCGAGCCGATCAAGGACTTCTACAATTTTCTGGGAGCCGCGCCAACCCCAATGCCGCTTCCGGCGGTGTATGACGCGATGGCGAACGGCCAGGTGGATGCAATCGACATGGATCTGGAGTTGATCTGGAAGCTGAAGTATTGGGAGCATTCGAAAGCCGTGGTTGTCTCCAATCACATGATGTTTCCTATGGTGGGGCTGGTCTCCGCTAAAGTGTGGGCGGGTCTGAGTGAAGCGGATCGTGCCAGCATCGCGGAATTGATGGCCAAACACGTTGATTCGACGATTGACGTATACGTTGCCGGGGAACCGACATTCCTTGAGGAGGTTAAAAAGACGGGCGTTCCCATCCTGATGGCCGGGCCGGAATTTTTCGGGGATACCATTGAGAAATGGAACGAAGTCTGGGATAAGAAGACTGCCGCCGTGCAAGCACTGAGAGATGAGGCCGCAAAATAGGGATACTCTCTGATGCAGATGAAATCCGATGACCATCCGGGTGCTGCTCTGGATGGCCCTTCTGTTTGGGGGAATCGAATGCTGTCATATATCCAAACGGTTTCGTCGGTCACTCTGCGAATTGAAAAATATCTGCTGATTGCTTTGGCTGGATCGGTAACCGGACTGATCCTGCTGAATGTCGTAACCCGATCTCTCAGCATGTCGATTTTCTGGGTCGACGAGTTGGCAATCTATGCCATGATCTGGATGATGATGGTGGGGGCATCGGTCAAAATCCGACTGCGAAAAGGCATCGCGGTGACGCTCGCGGAGACCTGCCTGAGCGAACGAGTCGTCCGCCCTCTCAAGATTGCAGTGGATGTGGTCATTCTCCTTTTTTCAATCATTCTCGTTGTGTTGTGCTGGATCTGGTTCGAGCCGCTGAAATTGGCAGCCGTTGGGTTTGACACTCGGGAATTCTCGGCAAAATTCTTTAATTTCATCTATCAGGAGCCGACTAACACGATTGGTATTCCAAAGTTTCTGGTGTGGCTGATCATGCCCTTCGCGGCAATAACCATGACCATTCATTCAGGTGTCAATCTGTTGGAAAGATTATCCGGTCATGGCATTGTTGTTCCGGAGATCGAATAAAGATGGTTCCCTCGGTTTTTCTTGTCCTGCTCCTGGCCGGTGTCCCGATCGCGCTGGTTTTGGCAATCTCCGCCCTGTTTTACATTTTATATTCCGGTCAAACTGTTCTGTTGCAGTCATACACGCAACAGTTGTTTTCCGGGGTGGAAAAATATGGACTGCTGGCGATTCCGTTGTTTATGCTGGCGGGCGAGCTGATGAACGAGGGTGGCATCACACGACGTCTGATTGAATTTGCAGGCGTGTTTGTCGGGCGTGTGAAGGGTGGGTTGGCCTACATAAACCTGCTGGTTAATATGATGATGGCATCAATCATCGGTTCGGCCGCCGCCCAGATCGCCATCATGTCGAGGGCGATGGTTCCAGAAATGGAACGCAAGGGATATGACCGTTCTTTCGCTGCGGCGACCACAGCGGCCGGTGGTCTCCTGTCACCGATCATTCCACCGTCCATGTTGTTCGTGATTTACGGTGTACTCGCCCAGATTGCCATTGGCGATTTGTTTATTGCCGGCATCATCCCCGGCTTGCTCATGGCATTTGGCTTTTTTCTGGTAATCGCTTTTATCGGCATGAAATCCGACTTCCCCACAGGAGAGACGGTGCCCTGGAAAAAGAAACGCGTGGCACTTGTAATGGGCGTACCCACCCTGCTTATTCCGCTGGTCATTGTGGGCGGCATTCTGGCTGGTATCGCGACACCGACTGAATCCGCCGCAGTTGCATCCGTGGCCGCATTCATTCTGGGGAAATTCGTCTATCGGGAACTTAAAATATCGCGAATATCCACAATTTTGTTGCGTACCGCGATCAACACATCAATCGTTGTGTTCATTGTGGCAGCAGCCAATTTGTTTGGCTGGATAATCATTTATGAGCAGGTTCCGCAAAACCTTGCGTTACAACTGGTCGCCCTGACGAAAGACCCACTGGTTTTTCTGCTTTTGGTCAATCTGAGCTTGTTGTTTGTCGGTATGGTTCTGGATGGCATCGCTGCACTTATTCTGGTGGTCCCGATCCTGTTGCCGATTGCACAGCAGAGCTACGGCATCGATCCATTTCATTTCGGCGTGGTCATCTGCATCAATCTGGTTCTGGGCTTGCTCACCCCGCCAGTCGGTGCCGGGTTGTTTGTCACCACAGCAATGACCGGGGTCAAACCCGGAGCTCTTTTCCGGTCGCTATTGCCATTCCTTGCCGCCACACTGGCTGTGCTCGTGCTCCTGAGCTGGCAGCCCTGGCTAGTAACGACACTGATTGAATAGGGGCAATCCGACCGGATTACAGGGGAGTCCGTCATACAGGCGATGGACTGCCCTTCCCTGATTAATCCAAATCCTTCCTCGGCAACCGGGTGACCAGGCTGGATGTGTCGTAGCGGTTGCCGCCGGCGGCCTGGATTTCGGCGTAGTAGCCATCCACAATCCGGGTGACCGGTAGCTGCGAGTGATTGCGTTCCGCTTCTTCCATACACAGGCCCAGGTCCTTCCTCATCCAGTCAACCGCGAAGCCGAACTCGAACTCGTTATTGAGCATGGTTTCATGTCGATTGATCATTTGCCATGATCCGGCTGCGCCCTTTGAGATGACATCGAAAACCTTCATACCGTCCAGACCCGCATTGACACCAAAAGCCAGTCCCTCGGATAACCCCTGAACCAGTCCGGCAATACATATCTGGTTGACCATCTTGGTCAGCTGGCCGGAGCCTGCCGCTCCCATCAGCAGCGCGGCCCGCGCAAAACAGTCGATCAGTGGTTTAGCGCGGTCGAACACTGCCTGATCGCCCCCAACCATGACCGTCAATATTCCGTTTTCGGCTCCTGCCTGCCCGCCGGAAACCGGGGCATCGAGAAAGCCGAAATCATTTTCCCCGGCATGGTCGTATAACTCTCTCGCGACATTGGCGGAGGCGGTTGTGTGATCAATAAAGATCGCGCCGCGCCGGATTGAGTTGAATGCGCCGTCTGTGCCGGTGGTCACACTGCGCAGGTCATCATCATTACCCACACAGCAAAACACGAAATCAGCGTCTGTTGCAGCCTGGGCCGGAGTCAACGCATGGGTGCCGCCATATTCAGCGACCCACTTTTCAGCTTTTGCGGTGGTTCGGTTATAAACACAAACCGAATGACCGGCTCTGGCCAGATGCCCGGCCATTGGATAACCCATAACGCCAAGACCAATAAAAGAGACTTTCATATTGTTCATACCCATCATTTATTTGAAATACTACGGGGCGCTGACCATACCCTAATTGGCGACAGGAAACAATCGAAACCAGTCGGGCCGTGGATTCCGCAGTTGCATCGTCAAGTCCTGCGGAGCAGTACAATCGCTCCGAGCAGGAACACCGCAAGGGGAGCGGTGGCACCCAGCAAGGGAGGCAAATTGCTGGCCAGAACAAAGTGACCAAAGCCGTTGTTGACGACATAAAAACCGATGCCGAGCATGATTCCGATAAACAGATTTCTCTCCAGGCCACCAGAGCGTACACTCACGAAAACGAACGGAATGGCCAGCACGACCATCATGGCCGTGGCAAGCGGCAACATGATCTTGTTCCAGAAGGCAAGCTCGTAGAGGTCGGTTTTTTGCTGGTTATTATCCAGGTGCTGGATATAGCGGTTCAACTGGATAAATGAGAGTTCTTCCGGTTTGATCAAAAACACGGACAGTATTTCCGGCGTAACCCGCGAGTTCCATTTGGCGGAATCACTCGTGGAAGTCTCCGCTCCCCCTGAATCGGAGTCAATCCGGGTGGTTTTAACGTCGTCCAGTGCCCACTGACCCTCGACGAAGGCACCCTTTCCAGCCTCAACCAGCAGTTCCAGCTTCCTGTTTTCATCGAAGTGAAATAATTTGATTTTCAGCAGGGTCAGATCCGGCAGCACTTCATGGACGTTCACGTAGGTTTGTGAGTCGCGCATCCACAGGCCGGTGGCGGTATGCTGTTTGATGTCCTGTTGCATGGCTTCAGCCCGCCCCCGCTGCGCCCGGGTTTCCGTCCAGGGGGAAACCGCCTCACCGATGAGAATGGCCGCGACCACGAAGAATGCGCCGGTTTTCAGTGTTGTAATGGTAATCTGGAAAATTGAAATCCCGCTGGCGCGCATCACGACCAATTCTGAACCATTGGCCAGTATGGACAGTCCGATGATTGTGCCGAGCAATGCCGCCATCGGGAATAGCTCGTAAATCATGCGCGGGATGGTCAGGGCGATATATATGAGAGCAGCTTTCAGGTCATAATTCCCTCTCCCCAGACTGGAAAGCTCGTCCAGAGAATTGACCAGCGTGAACAGCCCGACCAGTACCAGCAGGGAAAGCAGGGCATATTGCAGGATGATCAATCCGATATGGCGGTTGAGAATAGACATCAGGCGGTCAGTCCCGGCAGCAGTCTCAGGTTGCGGCTGCGCCTTCTGAACAAGTAAACGGCGCCAATCAGGAACAGGAGGTGAATAGCCCACAGGGAAAGATGCGGATGCAACGCTCCGCGCTGTATCAGTGCAACTCCCGCCCCCATTGTGTTGAAGTATGCAAAGTAGACCAGTAATGCCGGAATCATTCCGGGGAATCGCTTTTTTCTGTAGGTTCGGCTTGAAAAGCAAAGAGCAAAAATCATTAAAATCGGTAGCATGATAATTTTTGCGAATCGAAAGTGGAGTTCACCCGCAGCCGCCCGTTGACGTCCCGATTGTTCAATCAGGGTGGTCACGGGGCGAGCCTTGACCGGCAAACCAATGTGACTGGCGTTTGGCCGGGATTTCAGGCGCAGGGAATAAGACTCGAAATCCAGCAATGTATATTGGTTGTCCCCGGCGGCGACGCTGTATCGCGAGCCCCCGTCAAGCACCAGAAAGTCAGCATTGGTTTGCTCGTCTGTGGTTCTGTGCCCGGTTGTCGCCACCACCACATCGTCCTGATTTTCACTGGAGGTATAGATGAAGATATTGCTGAGTTCGCCGGTTTCCGGGTTGTGGCTCTCCACGAAATAAATCCCGTTACCCCGCCTGGTTTCGGTAAATACTCCAGGCACAATAGCCGTTATATCTGAACGGTTTTTGTCGGTGAACTCCAGCACACGCACGGTTTTATCCGCCAGCGGCGAGAGATAGAGTGATAACACGGCCACCAGGGAACCCACGATTGCAAACAACACGACGACCGGACGCAGGAATATGTTGATACCGCCCCCGCAAGCATGGATCACAGTGAGTTCGTTATCGCGAATCCATCGACCCATGACCAGCAAGGTGGAAATATAGATTACCAGTGGTACAATCAGGTCGAGATAAGTGATTAATTTAAGCAACAACAGAATCAGAACCCTGTCCATGGCAATGCTTCCCTCGGCGGCCTGATCCAGCAGGCCAACGAGACGGACGACGAAAAATATCGAAATCAGGATGGTGGCAACCCCGGCGCAGGTCTGCAAAACCTCGCGGACGAAGGCCCGATGGATAATCATGCGGGTTTTATAATGATAGAATCATGTTGATCAATAGACCGCTCTATTCTACGTAATATCAACCGAGACGTTAATATGGATTTCTCTGCGAAGACTCTGAACCTGACCAGGCAACCGTCACCCTGCATTGTTGCAGGTGTTTTTGATGCGGGCAAGCCTGTATTGTCGCCTTCTGCCAGGGTTCTCGACCAGGCGACCGGCAAACAGCTCAGCAAACTGCTTGCCCGGGACGACCTGTCGGGCAAACCCGGCTCCATACTGATGGTGCATGAGCCGCGGGAAATCAACGCCAAAAGGATACTGCTGCTCGGTCTTGGCAAGAAGGGCGAGGTGGCCAGCCAGATCATGCGTCAGGTGGTGGTTGCGGCCGTCCGGCAACTGGACAATAGCAATATCAAAACCGTAGATCTGGCCTTGCTCGATACGGTCGGTGATGATGCGGATGTGACCCGCCAGGTCAGGAGTATGGTTGAGGCGATTGATGCGTCACTCTACCGCTATGATAAAACAAAAAGCGTGAAGAACAAGGCACGCGCATTGAAGAAAGTGAATATTATCGCCGACCGGGCGGCGTTGGCGGCGGCGAAACAAGGGGTTGTCGAGGGCGCCGCGCTGGCTAATGGCGTTCGTTATTGCCGGACGATATCGGATCTGCCCGGTAATATATGTACTCCCGGGTATCTGGCCCGACAGGCGAAAGCGTTACAGAAAACCCATGAAATCAAAACCACCGTGCTCGACGAAGCACAAATGAAGCGATTGAAAATGGGGTCGCTGCTGTCGGTATCCAGAGGCAGCCGCGAACCGGCGAAATTGATTGTGATGGAGTACCGGGGGGGAGACTCTGAGGATAACCCGGTGGTTCTGATCGGTAAGGGACTGACTTTCGACGCCGGAGGAATATCGATCAAACCGGCTGGCGCTATGGATGAAATGAAGTACGATATGTGTGGTGGCGCCAGTGTATTCGGTGCGCTGATCGCCGTGTCGGAGATGGAATTGCCAATCAATGTGGTCGGAATTGTGCCGAGCAGCGAAAACCTGCCTGACGGCGCTGCCAACAAACCGGGCGATATTGTCACGAGTATGTCCGGCACTACCATAGAAATACTCAATACCGATGCCGAAGGTCGTCTGATTCTGTGTGATGCGATGACTTATGCGGAACGCTATAAACCGGCGGCTGTGGTCGATATTGCAACCCTGACCGGGGCCTGTATTATTGCTCTGGGCCATCACGCGAGTGGATTGTTCAGTAACAGTGACCCGTTGGCCGAACAGTTGTTGAGAGCGGGCGAAGACGCCGGAGACCGGGCCTGGCAGTTACCGCTTTGGGAAGATTATTCGAAGCAGCTGAAAAGCAACTTCGCGGATTTGGCCAATATCGGCGGTCGCAGCGCGGGTTCCGTGACCGCGGCCTGCTTTTTGAAGCACTTCGCGGGCAAGTATGACTGGGCCCATCTGGATGTTGCGGGAACGGCCTGGAAATCGGCAGACCCCAAGGGCGCTACCGGTCGGCCAGTTCCCTTGCTGGTCGAGTTTCTGATGGCTCGCGCCAGACAGCGCAAGGACGGCACAGCCGGTCCATGATGACAGATTGGCAATGCAGCAGGTAAATTTCCATATCCTGGAAAATGCGGATTACAACGGAAAGCTGCGCTATACCTGTCGTCTTGTGCGCGAAGCATATAGTCGGGGCTTGAAGGTGAATATCCGCACCACGAATCCTGATCAGAGCAGTCAGCTGGACGCCATGTTGTGGACCTTTTCCCAGGGCAGTTTCATCCCGCACGCCATCGCCGGGCCCGATCGCCCTGACCGGGAGGATTACCCGGTGCAACTGGGTGAAAATATCGACCAGCCACCCGAAACCGAATCCGTGGATATGCTCATCAACCTGTGCCAGCAACCCGGCTCGCGACCGCATCAATATGCCCGTGTTGACGAGGTGGTTTGCTCGGACCCGGTAGACAAGCAGGCGGCGCGTGACCGTTTCCGGGGTTATCTCAGCCAGGGTATCAAGCCGGATACCCGCAAGATTTCATCAACCACGTGACTCTTGACCCGTCCTACAACCCTCATCAGGTTGAAACCAGATGGTATAACCACTGGGAGGAGGCCGGTTACTTCGCGCCCTGCGGAGCGCATGCCGCCGACCCGTACTGTATTGTCATCCCCCCGCCTAATGTCACCGGCAGCCTGCACATGGGGCATGCGTTTCAGGACACGATCATGGATGCCCTGATTCGTTACCATCGTATGCTGGGTGACAACACACTTTGGCAGCCGGGTATGGATCATGCGGGCATCGCGACCCAGATGGTAGTCGAACGATTGATCAACGCACAGGGCCAGACACGTCATGACTACGGTCGGGAGAAGTTCATAGAGAAAGTCTGGCAGTGGAAGAATGAATCCGGCGGTATGATTACCCGTCAACTGCGGCGCATGGGAGCCTCGGCGGACTGGGAGCATGAACGTTTTACCATGGATCCCGGATTAAGCCGCGCGGTCAGTGAAGTATTCGTACAGCTTTATGACGAAGGCATTATCTATCGCGGCAAGCGGCTGGTAAACTGGGATCCGATTCTGCATACGGCGTTGTCCGACCTCGAAGTCCTGTCCGCAGAGGAAGACGGCAGCCTGTGGCATTTGCGTTATCCGATTGCGGATGGAGACGGCTGGCTCACGGTCGCCACCACGCGCCCGGAAACCATGCTGGGTGACAGCGCGGTTGCGGTGCACCCGGATGATGAGAAATACAGAGCACTGATCGGCAAATGGGTCGAGCTGCCATTGACTGGACGCCGGATACCGATCATCGCCGATCACTATGTGGACCCCGGTTTCGGCTCAGGCTGTGTGAAGATCACCCCGGCTCACGATTTTAATGACTATCAGGTTTGGACCCGGCATCGCAATGCCCCGGCAATCCATGAACAAATCCACCAGGGGCTGATCAATGTGTTTACGGCGGATGCGAGCATACGAGAGAATATCAACGACCAGACTTTGAGCGAAGGCGAACTGATGCCGGAGAATTATGTCGGTCTGGATCGGTTTGCGGCCAGGCACGCGATTGTCGCCGACCTTGACCAACAGGGACTGCTGGAGCGGATAGATGATCACAAACTGATGGTTCCCAGAGGGGATCGCTCCGGGACAGTGGTCGAACCATTCCTGACCGATCAGTGGTATGTCGATCTTACCCGTCAAAACCTGGATGACGGTCGGCCAGGTGGAAAAGCCCGGATAGTCGCGCCGGCAATCGAGGCGGTGAAAAGCGGAGCCATTGAATTTGTGCCGTCGAACTGGAGCAAGACCTGGTTTCAATGGATGGAGAATATCGAGGACTGGTGCATTTCGCGTCAAATATGGTGGGGGCACAGGATTCCGGCATGGTATGATGAAGACGGAAATATTTTTGTCGGCATGAATGAGTCGGCTGTCCGTGCGAAATACCATATCGCCGATGAGGTTGAATTACGACAGGATGAAGACGTGCTCGATACCTGGTTCAGCTCAGCGTTATGGCCATTTTCCACGATGGGATGGCCTTCGACTACAGACCGGCTGAATACGTTTTATCCAACCAGTGTGCTGGTGACGGGTTTTGACATCATTTTTTTCTGGGTGGCGCGGATGATCATGTTCGGGATGCGGTTCATGGACGAGGTTCCGTTCCATCAGGTCTACATTCATGGCCTGATTCGTGATTCGCACGGACAGAAAATGTCGAAGTCAAAGGGCAATGTACTGGACCCGATTGACCTGATTGATGGCATTGAGCTGGAACCGCTGGTGGAGAAGCGAAGCCAGGGCATGATGCAACCCCACTTGAAGGAGAGAATCGAGCGGCAGACACGTCAGGACTTCCCCAATGGAATTCCCGGTTTTGGCGCGGATGCCCTGCGCTTCACCTTCATGGCGCTGGCGTCGAATGGCCGGGACATTAATTTCGATCTCGGCAGGATTGAAGGCTATCGCAATTTCTGTAACAAAATCTGGAATGCGGCCCGCTTCGTATTGATCAACACGCAGGGCAAGGACTGTGGTCTGGGCGGTGGTGAGGTGACGCTGTCGATGATCGACAAGTGGATGATATCGCAGTTGCAGCGCAGTGAGAAGAAAGTACGTGAATCCATGGAGAACTATCGTTTTGATCGGGCCGCTCAGGAAATCCATGACCTGATCTGGAATAAATATTGTGGCTGGTATCTTGAGCTCAGCAAGCCGGTACTGAACAGCCCGGATAGCGCAGCGGCGTTACAAACCGGCAGCCGACAAACACTGGTGGATACGCTGGAGGCCGTTTTGCGTCTGCTCCATCCGCTTATGCCGTTCATTACCGAGGAAATCTGGCAACAGGTTGCGTCTTTGGCGGGCAAAACGGGCGAAACCATCATGACCCAGCCGTATCCCCGGCATGACGAGTCCCGGATTGACCACGATGCGGAGCACGAAATGGACTGGGTCATGCAATTCATCCTCGGTATCCGGAAAATCAAGGGCGAGATGGATATTTCACCCGGTCGACACGTGCCGGTTTTGTTAGCCGGAGCTACCAGCCGTGATCTGGAAATGCTGGAGAGCAACCGGAGGGTGCTGGATGTGGGTGGCAAAATCGAAAGTATTGTTGTGCTGCGGGAATCGGACGATGAACCGGAGTCCGCAGTGGCTATTGTCGGCGAGATGAAAATATTGATTCCGCTTGCCGGGCTGATTGACAAGCGAGCGGAGACAGAACGCCTGGGTAAACAGGCGCAACAGATTGACAGTGAGCTTGTCCGGGTCAGGGGAAAACTGGAGAACGAACAGTTTGTCGCCAGGGCGCCGCTACAGGTGGTTGAAAAGGAACGGCAAAAACTGATGGATCTGGAGTCGAAATGCCAGATCGTCAAACAGCAACTGGAAAAAATATCTTCTCTTTAGAAATACCATGAATTCGAGCCTTAACAAGAGCCGGTACAGCAAGCAAGAACTACTGAACTGTGGTCATGGTAAGCTGTTTGGTGCGGGTAACGCACAGCTGCCTCTGCCGAATATGTTGATGTTTGATCGCATCACTCATATTGATGAAGACGGCGGCAAATTCGGCAAGGGGTGTGTGATTGCCGAGCTGGATATTGCCCCGGATTTGTGGTTTTTTAACTGTCATTTCGAGGGAGATCCGGTCATGCCAGGGTGTCTTGGCCTGGACGCGCTATGGCAGCTGGTCGGCTTTTCCCTGGGGTGGAGAGGCGGTAAGGGGCATGGCCGGGCGCTCGGTTCCGGTGAAATCAGATTCAGTGGTCAGATAACTCCCGCCAACCAACGGGTGACCTATAGAATCGACTTCAAGCGGGTGATCATGCGTAGTCTGGTAGTGGGGATTGCAGATGGAGAGGTTGTGGCAGATGGTACACAGGTCTACGTCTGCAAGGGCCTGCGAGTGGGTTTGTTTCAAAATGTGGAGTCATTTTGAATGGTTACAGTGTGGTGAGTTATAGATGAAAAGAGTAGTAATAACCGGCTATGGTATTGTTTGCAGCCTGGGCAATAATAAGGATGAGGTAAAAACGGCCCTGATGTCGGGACAATCCGGCATCGTATACTGTGATGAATACGCCGAGCTCGGTATGCGTAGCCGGGTGCATGGCGCGGTCAACATGGATGCGAAGTCGATAATAGACCGCAAGCTCTATCGTTTTATGGGAGACGCCGCAGCCTATGGTTATATTGCCATGCAGGAGGCGATCACTCATTCAGGGCTGAGGGATGACATGGTCAGCAGCGAACGCACCGGGTTGCTGTTGGGCACCGGCGGCGCCTCGCCGGAAAATATCGTCAAGGCTGCCGATACATTGCGCCAGCGAGGTGTCAAACGGGTCGGCCCCTATATGGTGACCAAAACCATGGCGAGCACGATTCCCGCCTGTGTCGGTACGGCATTCGGTATCAAGGGGGTTTCCTACTCCATCAGCTCGGCCTGCTCCACCAGCGCCCATTGCATCGGTCATGGCGCGGAACTGATACAGCTGGGCAAGCAGGATGTCGTGTTCGCCGGCGGTGGTGACGAAGTCCACTGGTCGTTATCGGTACTGTTTGACGGCATGGGGGCCTTATCCTCGAACTACAATGAAACTCCGCGAGAGGCATCGAGACCCTACGACCGGGAGCGGGATGGGTTTGTTATTTCAGGAGGAGCCGGTGTAGTCGTGCTCGAAGACCTCGAACACGCCAAAAGACGAGGCGCGCGCATTTATGCAGAACTGGTGGGTTACGGGGCGACTTCCGATGGTTACGACATGGTGCAGCCTTCGGGTGAGGGCGCGGCGCGCTGTATGAAACAGGCGGTGGAAAATCTGCAACAGCCGGTGCAGTACATTAATGCTCATGGCACCAGCACCCCGGTCGGGGATATCAAGGAATTGGAGGCGATTGCCGAAGTGTTTGGCGACGATTGTCCACCGATCAGCGCCACCAAGTCACTGAGCGGCCATGCCTTGGGAGCCGCCGGAGTAAACGAATCGATTTATACCCTGCTGATGATGGAGCACGGCTTCATCGCCGGTTGCGCCAACATCCACAATCTGGACCCGGCGGCAACCGGATTCCCGATTATCTCCGAGACCCGCACCGGCATGAACATTGAGGTCGCGATGACCAACAGCTTCGGCTTCGGTGGCACAAATTGTTCACTGGTTTTTCAGAACTGGCAGTAGGCAGGGGCCGGGTCGTCCGTGCGCTCGGTCGGCAGAGGCGGGGGGCGGAGCATGACGCGCCGTGACCGAAAGCAGATAACCTGCTGGTTGGTTGTATGCGCTGTGCTGGTTTTTGCCATGGTTTTGCTGGGTGGCGCAGTAAGGTTGACCGGCTCCGGGCTATCCATGGTGGACTGGCAACCCATCATGGGCAGTATCCCGCCATTGAATGAACAGGCATGGAATCAGGCGTTCGCAGAATACCGCCGGTTTCCTGAATACCAACTGGTCAACCGCTCAATCACGCTGGCAGAGTTCAAGTTCATTTATTGGATGGAGTTCGCCCATCGCCTGGCGGGCAGAATGATCGGGCTGGTTTTTCTGGCGCCTTTCCTGATATTTCTTTTTCTGAAAAAAATACCGCCCGGCCTGGCCGCGAAACTCTGGCTGCTTTTTCTGATGGGGGCCATCCAGGGGGTGATGGGCTGGTATATGGTGAAGAGCGGCCTGGTGGATGTTCCCGCGGTCAGCCAGTATCGACTGACCGCGCACCTGATGATTGCCGTGATCATTTACGCCTACATGGTTCGCACTATCATCGGGCTGCATTCGCCGCAACTGCCTCGCTCAAGACCCGCGGCCCGACTTGGCCCGGTTTTGCTGGGCATGGTTTTGCTGATGATCGGCAGTGGTGGTTTTGTCGCAGGCACCCATGCCGGGTTTATTTACAACACTTTCCCGATGATGGGGGAGCAATGGATACCTGACCGGGTTCTGGCACTGTCGCCGGGGTGGAGAAATTTCTTCGAGAATCCGGTTGCGATTCAGTTTACTCACCGTTGTCTGGCGGTCGTTCTGCTGTTGATGACCCTTGTGTATGCCGCTATGCTGGCCGGGCACAGGCATTGCATGGCCCGGAGTTGTGCCCTCGCCGTCTTTCTGGCCGGGGTGACCCAGGTCATGCTTGGTATCGCCACATTGCTGCTGAAGGTTCCCGCGGCCCTGGGGGTGGCCCATCAGGCTGGAGCGCTGATCCTGTTGACTGTGGTACTGGTTGCTGTATTTTCAGGATATCCGCCGGTTTGCTGTACCATCCGGCGGCATCAGGCCGTGCCGCCATACCCCCGCTATCTGGAAGATTCCTGATCGGGCATTACCTGTCGGTCGGGATTAAAACTCGACCACACTTCTGATTGACTCCCCTGCATGCATCAGATCAAACGCATCATTGATCTTCTCCAACGGCATTTTATGGGTAATCAGGTCGTCGATGTTTATTTTACCCTCCATGTACCAATCGACAATTTTGGGCACGTCGGTCCTGCCGCGTGCGCCACCAAACGCAGTGCCGCGCCAGACTCGTCCGGTGA
The DNA here is from genome assembly GCA_965116335.1 of Arenicellales bacterium. Classification (GTDB taxonomy): domain Bacteria; phylum Pseudomonadota; class Gammaproteobacteria; order Arenicellales; family Poriferihabitantaceae. The sequence goes on along the minus strand of OZ220677.1, from coordinate 1,609,261 downwards.
CCAGCTGGAAGGGTCGGGTGCTGATTTCCTGACCGGCTCCCGCGACCCCGATAATGACGCTTTCCCCCCAGCCCTTGTGGCAGCATTCCAGCGCCTGGCGCATCAGGTCGGTATTGCCGACACATTCAAAACTGTAATCCGCGCCGCCGCCGGTCAGATCGACGATATACGGAACCAGATCGCCCTCAACCTCGGTCGGATTGACGAAGTGCGTCATGCCGAACTTTTCAGCCAGAGCCTGTCGTCCGGGGTTGATATCCACTCCGACAATCTGGTCAGCCCCGGCCAGTCGGGCACCCTGAACCACATTCAGGCCGATACCGCCCAGACCAAAAATAACGACATGATCACCCGGCTGCACTTTGGCCGTATTGATGACCGCGCCAATTCCCGTAGTGACTCCGCACCCGATGTAACAAACCTTGTCAAATGGAGCGTCCGGGCGAATTTTCGCCAACGCGATTTCCGGCAGAACGGTATGGTTGGAAAAGGTCGATGTCCCCATATAATGAAACAGCTTCTGCTGGCCGATAGAAAACCGGCTGGTGCCATCGGGCATGATGCCCTGTCCCTGAGTGACCCGAATGGCCTGACACAGGTTGGTCTTGCCACTGGTGCAATATTCACATTCCCGACATTCGGGCGTGTACAGGGGAATCACATGGTCGCCCTCGCTCAGACTTCTCACGCCCTCGCCTACCGCAACCACCACTCCGGCCCCTTCATGTCCCAGAATCGCCGGGAAAAGGCCCTCAGGGTCGGCGCCCGAACGGGTGAACTCATCGGTATGGCAAATCCCGGTCGCCTTGATTTCGACCAGTACCTCACCCGCCTTCGGGCCATCCAACTCAACCGTTTCTATTTCCAGAGGCTTGCCAGCCTCGTAAGCTACTGCCGCTCTCGTTTTCATTTTTTCTGTCCGGGAAAGAAATTCAGGTTATTTTATAGAAACCCGTGCGCAACATTCAAGCGAAGCACAGCCATTCGGAACCTGCAACTACCGATGCGTAGAGACAGGTCTCTGTGCCTGTCCGCTATCGTGGATACCCGTTCCGACGGTTGCGGTTTGAGGAGAGGAGGGTCAAATCGGGTGTCAAATCCGGCTGACAGAGCGCCGCTATTTGGTTACGATCAGTGCTATGTACGGATTAAATTTTCTATTGAGGAGTGAACGGGATGAGTAAACAGTATGATTTTATCGTGATGGGCGGCGGCAGCGGTGGCATCGCTTCGGCCCGGCGGGCCGCACAATATGGAGCGCGGGTTTTGTTGATTGAATCCGGTCGGCTGGGGGGCACCTGTGTCAATGTCGGATGCGTACCCAAAAAAGTCATGTGGATTACATCGCAGATCAGGGAAACTCTGGGGATGGCCGGGAGTTACGGGTTTGACATCAACGAAAACGGCTTCGACTGGTCGATTATCAAATCCTCCAGAGACCGCTATATCGAGCGGTTGAATAACATCTACCGGCGTAACCTGGATCAATCCGGCGTCGAAGTCGTAGAGGGGATCGCGAGGTTTGCAGATGAACGCACGGTTACCGTGGACGGAGAGAATTATTCAGCCCGCCACATCCTGATTGCCACCGGCGGTCGTCCCACCGTCCCGGACATTCCGGGCGCCGGCTACGGCATTACCAGCGACGGATTTTTCGAGCTGGCCCACCAGCCGCAGAGGATACTGGTGATCGGCGCCGGCTATATCGCGACCGAGTTGGCCGGGTTGATGCACGGATTGGGCAGCCGCGTGTCGATTCTGTTGCGTAAGGATAAATTGTTGCGAACCTTCGACCACGACATACATCAGGCGGTCATGCGGGAAATGGCCGCAGCCGGCATTGAAATTCTCACCCATGTCGCAATTGGTTCTCTGGTCAAAAATTCCGGCAGCCTCGGCTACCGCGACCTCGACGGCTCCGGCCAGGACGGCTACGACTGCATCATCTGGGCCGTTGGCCGCCATCCCAATGTGGAGAATCTGGGTCTGGATGCAGCCGGAGTGCAGATGGATTCGCGCGGTTATATTGAAACCGATGAGTTCCAGAATACCACTGCCGGTGGCATTTATGCGGTTGGGGATGTCACCCCCAGGGCGCAGCTGACGCCGGTAGCGATTGCGGCGGGGCGCAGATTATCTGACCGGCTGTTTGACAATCAAGCAGAGGCAAAACTCGACTACAGCAACATTCCCACGGTTATTTTCTCTCACCCCCCGGTCGGTACGGTCGGCCTGTCGGAAGCCCAGGCAGTAGAAAAGTACGGCGCCGATACCATCCGGGTCTACAAAAGCGAGTTTGTTGATATGTATTTCGCGGTCACCGAACACAAACCGCGCACATTGATGAAACTGATCGTGCACGGTGAAGACGAGAGAGTAGTCGGCTGTCACGTAGTCGGACGAGGCGCCGATGAAATGATCCAGGGATTCGCGGTCGCGATCAAGATGGGTGCAACCAAAAAAGATTTCGATAACACAGTCGCCATTCATCCCACCGCAGCGGAAGAGATGGTGACACTCCGGTGATGCTGGCGGTGCCGGTCTCTCTACGCCCCAACCATCCGTCATTTACAGGAATGATGAAATGATGTCGTAGGGGTGCCTCTTGTGGGTGCCCGCTACCGTTGATACCTGTTCCGATCATTCGCGGGAGGGCACGGAGACCCTCCCCTACGATAACGGGTTGGCATCCATCACATCATTCCCCCCTTGAGGGGGAATCCAATCCGTAAGCGGATTGGATGGGGGGACACAACCGTCATCGCATGACACAACCCGTTATCCCACGTCCCAACCCGTCATTCCCGCGCAGGCGGGAATCCACAACCATTCGGATGCTGTGCTTAACATCATCGTAGGGACAGGCCTCTGTGCCTGTCCGCTACCGTTGATTCCCCGGCCTGCCCCTAATCCCACCCGCAGTTTACCGGCCCTGTACAATGCGGGGTGGTTCTCCAGGTTCCGTCATAAGGATGAGAACGGCGCCGACCAATATAAGCGGAGTTGTCGTCATCTCTGATGTTGACGGTGCAAGAGGCAAGTATTGTTCCAGTTGCAGTGCCTTTACGAATATTCAATACACCTTGTCCAGCCGTGCCTTTTGAATACTGAGGAAAACCAGACATATATGATTCTGAATTTATATCCTCGCCTGCACTAAGATTGAAGCTGAAACCTGTACTTCCACTTGCGCTGTTCATTGAGGAGTATCCGATCAGGTTCTCAAATTCAACAGCATATTGCCCTCCATCCGCATTAGTTATCAAGAGCCGATACGCTTCTCTTGCTTTTGGGCCTACGATAGCGGTGCCCCGCGCATTATTAACCCCCGGCTGGTCCCGAAACTCGCAATAATTACTATTGCCACCTGTCGATGCTGCGATTTTGCATTGATAAAACGCATTGAGTTGTTGTTGAGTGGGTGAAGTAGGCAAAGATCCGCAACTATCCGTACTCGGACTCGCCGGACAATTCCCCACCTGCTGCGCCACCAGCCCGCCTTCCACTACGGAAGATGGACAGTTAAGCGTTACAGTTTCCGCCTGTGCGGGGGGGGGGGGGGGGTGACCAGCAAGAATAAAACAGCGCCCAAGCTAATAATAAGTTTCATAACATCACCTTCAAGAAAAGAGTTGTTTGTGCATCCAGTGTATACCAATACATACAAAATGATCAAACACACACGTTAGAGATTAAGGAAAGGCGTTCATTGTAGGAAATTAAAGCAGAACGGAGCGTTTTTCAGTCGGCCTGTGTTATTATATGACCAGTTTTATGACTACATGAGGTTCATAATGGTCACAGTCAATCTGGCTCATGCCAAAGCTCATCTCAGCGAACTGTTGGACAAGGTAGAAGCGGGCCAGGAGGTGATAGTCACCCGTCGTGGCAGAGCGGTAGCGCATATTTCTCCAGTCGCCCGCCCCAGAAAGCGGTTGCCTGTTCATGATCTAGCCAGGTTTCGTGCAGCCATGCCTCGACTGCGGCGTCCTGCGGTTGAGTTACTGCGCGAGGCTCGGGACGAAGGGCTGTGATGCGCGTATCCAATGCATTATTTCGATACCAGTTTCCTTGTCCCCCTTATTCTGCCTGAATCCACCAGCGATTTGATCGCCGGGTTTTTTGAAGGTTTGCCGATGGCAGAGTTGGCGGTTAGTCATTGGACACGAGTCGAATTCTCCTCGCTGCTCGCGCGCGAGGTTCGTATGGATGGTCTGAGCGCCGATGCGGCGCGCCAGGCCGATGCCCGCTTCGAAACCATGATTGAGGAATCCTTTTCAGTCCTGCTGCCAAATGGAGACGATTTCAACCTGGCTAAAGAATATATCCGCCATTTTGACACCGGCTTGAGGGCTGGCGATGCAATGCACCTGGCCATTGCCATGAACCACAAGTCAGACGCCATCTATAGTCTCGACAAGATTTTACTCAGGGCGGGGAAAAGCCTCGGAATTCCAACAAGTACCGGAGTCCCCCTGTCAGGTTACGGGAATTAACGATAGCGGGCACCCACAGAGGGGTGCCCCTACGATAACGTTAAGCACAGCATCCGAATGGTTGTGGATTCCCGCATCCGCGGGAAAGACGGGTTGGGCCATGCGATGACAGTTGGATTCCCCGGCCTGCCCCCTAATCCCATCCACAGTTTACCGGCCCTGTACAATACGGGGTGGTTCTCCAGGTTCCGTCATAAGGATGAGAACGGCGCCGACCAATATAAGCGGAGTTGTCGTCATCTCTGATGTTGACGGTGCAAGAGGCAACTATTGTTCCAGTTGAAGTGTCTTTATGAATATTCAATACACCTTGTCCAGCCGTGCCTTTTGAATACTGAGGAAAACCAGACAGATATGCTGTTGAATTTATATCCTCGCCTGCACTAAGATGGAAGCTGAAACCTGTACTTCCACTTGCGCTGTTCATTGAGGAGTATCCGATCAGGTTCTCAAGTTCAACAACATATTGCCCTCCATCCGCATTAGTTATCACTAACCGATATGCCTCTCTTGCTTTTGGGCCTACGGAAGCGACGCGCGGATTATTAACCCCCGGCTGGTCCCGAAACTCGCAATAATTATTATTGACGGGTGTCCACGCTGCGATTTTGCATTGATAAAACGCATTGAGTTGTTGTTGAGTGGGTGAAGTAGGCAAAGATCCGCAACTATCCGTCCTCGGACTCGCCGGACAATTCCCCACCTGCTGCGCCACCAGCCCGCCTTCCACTACGGAAGATGGACAGTTAAGCGTTATAGTTTCCGCCTGTGCGGGGGGGGGGGGGGGGTGACTAGCAAGAATAAAACAGCACCCAAGCTAAGAATAAATTTCATAATATCGCCTCCAGAGTTATCGGAATTTATGCACATTATATATTAACGAGTGGAGAAAAACCGTACACTGAATTTCCCATGAGCCCGGACATTTCTATTCAGGTTGGAATGCGGTAGATACGCTTTTCCGGGTTTCCTGCCAGAATGGCAACAGCTTCATTTGTCTCGGATAGCAGGAGCCTCGTCGCGCACTCAAGCACCGCTACAATCTGCTCTCGCGATACGGTGGGGAAGTCATCCAGAAACTCATCCAATGGGTCGCCAGCTTCCAGATAGTCCATCAAGGCACGCACGGGAACTCTGGTGCCTGGAAAGACCGGTGTGCCCCAGAGGACCTCCGGGTTTCTTTCGATCAATTTGTCGGTCATCGCCTTCAGAGTTATCAGAAGTTATGAATATCGTATACTAACGGGTATAGAAAAACCATAGAGAGAGAAATTAGATGAATCAAATATTTTCTCCTGATCTTGATCATTTGCCGAAAATTGTGGCAAAAACAGGTTTTCGGCGGGAGTGGGATATCGAAAATGAAATCGGTTGATAATGCGGCGTTACGCAAGGTGGCTGGCCGTATGGTATGGTGGACCGAGCCAGTCTCTGCCTTACGTAATCCCCGGTTGTTTCTGGCTCAGGTCATGCGCTATGGCGCTTTGTCTGATTTACAGGTTGTGACTCAATATTTCAGCGATGCTGATTTTGAAGAAGTATTGGATAACCCGCCTGTCGGCGTGTTTACCGAGGAAAGCTGGCATTTCTGGCATGTGCGCCTGAATCGTCCGGTTGTGCCACCCCTGCCCCAGCGTAATCTGGCGGCAGTGAAAGGGATCACGGCCTGAAAACTGTCGTCCAATTATTCCCCCTTGAGTAAGCGGAAATCCACAACCATTCAGATACCGCACTTAAAGTCATCGTAGGGGAGGGTCTTGTACTCTCCCGCGAATGACCGGAACAGGTATCAACGATACCGGGTACCCACAAGGGGCGCCCCTACGATGATAGGTAACCGCTAGCGATCATTGTAGAAAATTAAACTTGACAAAATCATAAAAGCTCCCATAATGGGAGGAGAGAAAGTGCGTATAGTATCAAAGCGGACGATGTACGATCAAATAGATGCGGTGACAATATGAACATCAAACCTGTTAAAACCGAGGGGGATTATGATGCAGCTTTAGCGCGTATTATGGAACTAATGGATGCAAAAGCAGATACTCCAGAAGGTGATGAGTTAGATATTTTAGGAACGCTTGTTGAGTCCTATGAATCCAGAAACTTTGCTATTGGCAAGCCGAATCCTGTTGAAGTCATTCGCTTTCGGATGGAGCAATACGGTCTTAAAGATAAGGACCTGGTTCCTTATATTGGTCGGTCGGGTCGAGTTTCGGAAGTGCTGAATTATCGTCGCAAATTAACACTGACCATGATTCGAAAGTTGCATGAAGGTTTGAATATCCCAACCGAAAGTCTGGTGCAGGATTACCCATTAAAAAATGCCCCGTGAAGATGGTCGAATGACCGGAACAGGTATCAACGATACCGGGCACCCACAAGGGGCGCCCCTACGATGACAGTTGGATTCCCCGGCCTGCCCTCTAATCCCAGCCGCAGTTTACCGGCCCTGTACAATGCGGGGTGGTTCTCCAGGTTCCGTCATAAGGATGAGAACGGCGCCGACCAATATAAGCGGAGTTGTCGTCATCTCTGATGTTGACGGTGCAAGAGGCAAGTATTGTTCCAGTTGTACTGCCTTTACGAATATTCAATACACCTTGTCCAGCCGTGCCTTTTGAATACTGAGGGAAACCAGACATATATGCTTCTGAATTTATATCCTCGCCTGCACTAAGATTGAAGCTGAAACCTGTACTTCCACTTGCGCTGTTCATTGAGGAGTATCCGATCAGGTTCTCAAGTTCAACAGCATATTGCCCTCCATCCGCATTAGTTATCAAGAGCCGATACGCTTCTCTTGCTTTTGGCCCTACGGAAGCGACGCGCGAATTATTAACCCCCGGCTGGTCCCGAAACTCGCAATAATTATTATTGACGGGTGTCCACGCTGCGATTTTGCATTGATAAAAAGCATTAAGTTGTTGCTGAGTGGGTGAAGTAGGCAAAGATCCGCAACTATCCGTCCTCGGACTCGCCGGACAATTCCCCACCTGTTGCGCCACCAGCCCGCCTTCCACTACGGAAGATGGACAGTTAAGCGTTATAGTTTCCGCCTGTGCGGGGGGGGGGGGGGGGGTGACTAGCAAGAATAAAGCAGCGCCCAAGCTAATAATAAATTTCATGTTATCGCCTCCAGAGTTATCAGAAGTTATGAATATCGTATACTAACGGGTATAGAAAAACCATAGAGAAATTAAAAGCGTTCATTCTGTGGATTCCTGCTTACTCAAGGGAATGACAGGCCACCTAACCCCCCATCCGCTCTCCGGCGAGCTTCGCCCTTGTATCGCGGACTCCCCGGTCTGCGGAGGGAATGATGTCGTAGGGGAGGGTCTCCGTGCCCTCCCGCAACCGACGGAACAGGTATCAACGGTAGCGGACAGGCACAGAGGCCTGTCCCTACGATGACTGTAAGCACAGCATTCGAATGGTTGTGGATTTCCGTTTTCACGGGAAAGACGGATGGTTGGCGCGTGTCCACGAAGGAAATATCCGATTATTCTGGTACTTTCGGATAGCTGGCATTATCCCAAAGGTCAAAAATCTCTGCTCGTTGCTGGCTTGCCGTAAAATATTCCCACATAAAGCCATTAATATCGTATTCAACCAGCATCTCTGGTACTTTCTCATCCTCAAAACCCAGATGTCGCAGTTGACCGGCTTCATCCGGCTTGACGGTGATGGATAAATTAACTTCCCTTGTTCTCCACAGCGCATAAATATCGGGAACAACACAAACCGGCTCTTTGCCCAAACGTTTGGAGTATTCTGAAATCGAATCATCCAGATTCATTACCGCTAAAGCAATATGTAATCTTTTCAAAATGTATTCCTGTGGGAATGTGAAAAAATTCGGCACCCCGGATTATCGGTATTTCGGGTTGAACGGGGCGGGTCTGGGGAAGCGGGAGGCGATGTCCAGGCGAGTCAGGTCGTGATGGCTTCGGGTGTATTCCTCGGCGGCATTGCGCGCTGGGTTGTAATCCCAGCTTTGCAGCTTGCCGATGGTGAGCGCCTTGTGAACCTTTCTGCGCCGGTTCTGGTCGGCGATCACGGTTTGCCGCAGTGGTTCGGCATCCCAGTGTTGGTCGGCCTGGTCCTTGAAGTCGCTGACCAGCCCGGCAAAGGCCGGGTCGCCAGCCAGATTGATGGTTTCATCCGGGTCATTTTCCAGATCAAAAAGCTGGTCCGGGTCGGTTGCACAGGTAATGTATTTGTAGCGGGAAGATCGGATCATCAGCATCGGGGCAGAGGTTCCTTCGGCCAGGTATTCGCTGACTGTCCGGTTCGGGTCACTGGAGTCATCCCCTTGACACAATGGGTACAGGCTGCGCCCGTCCAGCGGGTCGATGGCCTCAGGTTTGTTGACATCGGCGCTGGCTGATGCAATATCCAGCAAGGTCGGTAGCGCATCCACCAGAGAAACTGGCTGGCTGACCTCTCGTGGAGCAAAACCCTCTGGCTGGTTAATGATCATCGGAATCCGGCAGGACCACTCCCGGAATGACATTTTGTACCATAATCCATATTCACCGAGCATGTCGCCGTGATCCGCGGTAAAAATGATGGTCGTATTCTCAGCAAGCCCGCATTCGTCGAGCGTGTCGCGCAATCGCCCCAGCCATTCATCTACGTAGGAAACATTGGCGTAGTAGGCGCGCCGGGCGTTGATAATCTGCTGATCGTTGAGTTCAACTGAGTCAATCGCAATCACGTTTTCCAGGCGTTGATTATGAGGGTCGGGCTGGGTCGCCGGACGACTGACTGTCGGCAGCGCAATATCTGCCTCATCGTACAGATCCCAGTATTTTTGCCGGGTTGCATAAGGATCGTGCGGGTGGATAAAACTGGCGACCAGACACAATGGCCGGGAATCCTCGGAGCGGGCGTGGTCATAGATTACCCGCATGGCCTGGGTGCCCACCTCATCATCATAGGCCAGTTGGTTGGTAATATACGCTACTCCGGCCTGGGTTACGCTGGACAGGTTGTGATACCACAGGTCAATCCGCTGATCCGGCTCGGTCCAGTCCGGTACCCAGCCGAAATCGGCGGGATAGATGTCGGTTGTGACCCGTTCCTCAAATCCATGAAGCTGGTCGGCGCCGACAAAGTGCATCTTCCCGGAAAGGCAGGTGCGATACCCCATCAAGCGCAGATAATGGGCGAAAGTCGGAGTCGTCGATGGCAGATAGGCGGCGTTGTCATAGCCTCCGCAGCGGGAGATATTCTGCCCGGTCATGAAGGCATATCGCGCAGGCGTACACAACGGGCTGCTGGTATAGGCGTTCTGGAACAGCGCCCCCTGGCTCGCCAGCGTATCAATGTTGGGGCTGTAAACCTGGTTGTTTCCATAACACCCCAGCGCTTTGGCGCTCAACTGGTCCGCCATGACCACAAGAATATTGGGTTGGTTCCGATTCGACTTCATAATTGATTCCGGTTAGAGACTTTGATCTTTCTCAGGGACGGCGGCCCACATTGCCGCGAATACAATGCTGATAAAAGTGCCGATGCAGACGGTCAATCCAATCGCTTCCAGCGGTGGCGTCCAGGAGAAGGAGAGGACGCCGAATACCAGCATGGTTGTGATCGCGCATACCCAGAGAGCCTTGAAGGTCGTATCCCACTCATCGTCATTCTCCGGCAGCCGGTTGAAAAACAAAGCATAATCCAAACACAGACCAACCACAAGCAACAGCGAGATCAGGTGGAAAATGCTGAGTGAATGACCGCTAAAAACCAGAATGGCGGCTATGGTTGCCGCCGCCGAGAAGGTCGGCACCATGATTTTCAATGGTCGTGTCAGGCTTTTGAAACCCAGGGCCAGCGCGATATAGATAATTATGATACAGGCAATCATGGACAGGGCCACCCGGTTTACGCTCTTGGCAACCAGAGCGGTCGACGCGCTCCTCAGGTGCATGTAATGAACGGCATCGTGGGCGTTGGCGAAACTTTTTATTACTGCTTCATCGCGGATACCATGCAGGAGAATTACCCCCGCCGCCCCGTCTTCGAAATCAAATACGAACGGCTCCAGTTTTTTGCCGATGGGAGTGCCTTTCAGGTTGGTTATATCCAGCGTTTCAAGTTTATCCAGCGCCCGGATATCCTCGATTGCAGGGTCAAACACATGGCTCTGGAAGGGGAGCTCCGCGAGTGCTTCGGTCAGGCTGGCAACGATTGCATCTACATCCTTCAGTTGGGTCTTTCGCAATGCTTGTTGTTGTCGGCTCGGCAGAAAGTGTGAAGCCATGTCAAAGCCTTCGAGAGTATCGGCCTCTATCAGATCATCCAGACCGGGCGCCAGTTGTTCGCTCAGCCGCAGTACGCTCTCCTTGTCCTTTGCGGTCATCATCAGCATACTGCCGCCATACCAGAACCCGATATCTTCACGCAACATTCTTCCCTGCGCCCTGCGCTGGTCCTTGATCGGGCTGAGTGAATCGACATTCAGATGTAACACCGGATTTTTATGAAACAACAATACCGCCGCTGAAACCACAAGCATGGCTACTACTACCAGGCGGAATCGGGCGGCAGAACGACCCAGCGATTTCAGTCTGCCATGCACGCCGGATAATCCTGCGGGCGGCCCCCGGTGGTTGGCAATGAGTGGCAGCACCCAGCGTGAAAACAGCGCGGCGGTCACCAGCCCCGTGATAGTGAATATTCCCAACTGCCGCAATCCGCCGAAGCCGGACAACAGGAATGCGGCATAAGCGATGACGGTGGAAAAAACACCCAACCGCAAGGTTCGCCATACCTTTTGCAGCTTGTTCCTCTCGTCTTTGTGGTTCTGGCTCAGACCGCTGGTCAGTAGATGAATCGGATAGTCCACGGCAACCCCCGCCAGAGTGATTCCGAATACCAGCGTAACATCGTGAATCTGTCCGTAAACCAGCAAGATAAATGCAGTCGCCACGGCCATGCCAGCCACTAATGGCAGTATGGTCAGCGCCACCATGCGGAGCGACCGATAAGCCGCCCAGATGAACAGCCCTACCAGCAGTATCGCCATCATGGACAGGTTTTTTATATCTTCCCGTATATTTTTCGCAGACTCAACGGCGAACACCGCCGGGCCTGCCATGATCACATTCAATCCGGGCGGTTTCATGGCATCCAGAGTGGACTGGATTTCCCGTACCACTGCCGCTTGATTTTCCATCTGGGAAATGTCAGCCCCGACCTCTATCAGTACCAGTGAGCGTTGATGATTCTCAGAAAACCAGACTCCGTGCACAACCGAGGGTTTTTTATGACGGCTTACCCGGCCCTGCCAGTTCTCCAGCAAACCGAGAGTCTCGCCGGTCGGGTCCTTGCGTAGAAAACGTTTCTCAAGGGTCGCGGTGGAGGAATACAGCCCTTCCAGCCGGGCCTTGAGCGCCGACTTCAAACCCGGTATCGAAAACTGTTCTGTCAGATCATTGGGCGTCAGCAAATAGCGGTACTTCTCCAGAAAAGAGAGCATTTCATCGCTTGATTCCGGGGCACCATTGCTGATCTTGTCAAATGTCCCGGAAGTCCTCAGTTTCTCAACAACGGCACGATTGAACTCAGCCAGCTCTGTCGAAGGCAACCCTTCAAACGCCAACAAAATAATGCTGGATGATGCCCCGTTATCCAGTTGGTGGCGCAACAGTTTCTCGAACCGGGTTTCAGGCTTCGGCAGAAATATGCCAACATCAGTCGACACACTGAATCGAGTGAAGATCGTGACCAGCGCAATGGCAAAAATGCACAGAACGACGATCGCTTTGGTACGCGCAACATCCACAGCTGTTTATGGGTGGGTGGGTTGTAGAAACTGGTAGGTCAAGTCAAGCACGGATTGGTCGCCATCGGTCAGGGTCGAGACCACTTTCTGTATTCGGGCATCGCTGCCATGGAGTATTATCCGGTCAAAATACTTCAGGACTTCCGGGTTGGCTGGAATGAGATGGAGTTGCCAGTCAGCGCGACTGCCTGCAAGCTCGATCTCAAAGTCTTTCCTTACCCGGGTCATGTTTCCGGCCAGCAGGGCACGGAGACCTGTAACTGCGGTTGCTAAAACCGGATGGGATTGTACCGGGTATTTCTGGACTTGTACCACATCCTCGCCCTTTCTCTGGTGAACGACTTTTTCTATCGACACATAATCCCCGTTGATCACGACCTTCTCGACAATCGGGGATAGAGTACTTTTCTCTATATAATCCGGGTGGCGATACTCGATACTCCCTGTGGTCACCAGATCGGTCACCAGAAAAGCCGAGTTCCTGGTTTCCCTGAAAACCAGTTTCGCATGAGCGGTTTTGGAAAACTGATGCATCAACCAGGATACGTCCCAAGCCTCCTCGTCCGCGAAGGCCACAGACGACAGGGCGAAAAATAAAAACAGCAATAAATTACGGACAGGCAAGTGCGAGATGTTCCATGGCTTCACGGGCAAGGCGTAAAGATAACATAGTCAGAGCGTATTCGGAGAACGCTGACGCCCCCTGTCAAGTGTCGCAAGGGATGGATCGGATACTGTTCAACATTCGGCCACGCTGGCTGATTTTTCGGAAATCATCCTTCAATAACCAAATTGTGACCAGACTTTCCCTGAAGTATTTTCAGGTTGCAGAATGAAAAGCCCGGTGGATGACCCACCGGGCGGGTACGATGTCATCGAACTTGGTTCGAGCATCTTATTGTAGCAACGGTTCTCACCCCGGATAGCTACTTAGTACGAATTATAGTATAAATATAACTTATGATGAACAACAATTTTAAAGAAACTGCATCAGGCACTTACACTCTTGGTCTTGATGTTGGAATTGCTTCCGTCGGCTGGGCTCTGTTAGCGGATGATCACATCATAGATTTGGGTGTTCGATGCTTTGATAAGGCTGAAACCCCGAGAAAAGGAGAATCCCTTAATCTTGCGCGCCGCACGGCTCGGCTTACACGTCGCCGGCTGAATCGCCGTGCTACACGGTTAAAAAAACTAAGATGGTTATTCGCATGTGAAGGATTACCCACCCATTGGATGGGAGCAACGCCTCCAGACGACGAAAAGAGCGAAGGCTGGTTGCAGGATCATCCATTGTCCAAACCACACCGTCAGTCACCCTGGCTTTTGAGGGTTGAGGGTTTGGAGCGTCGGCTCGACGGCGCGGAGTGGGCAAGCGTAATTTTCCACATTTGCAAGCATCGCGGGTTTCACTGGGTCAGTCGCGCTGACCGTATCAAGGAAGGGATGGATGAAAAAGGCGAAAGTGGAAAGGTCAAGCAAGGGCTGGCCGAAACCGAACGCTTGATAGAGAGCGGGCGATACAGAACCGCTGCTGAAATGATACTGAGAGAGTTTCCAGAGGCGCAGCGAAATAAGCGCGACGAATACAGCAAGGCTCTATCCCGTATTCTCCTGGATAAAGAGCTTTCTCTGTTGTTCGAACGTCAGCGTGAGATGGGAAACCCTCATGCAGGTACGTGCTTGCAAGGGGAGATTCTCGGTAGCGGTGATCGGAAAACCGGCTTGCTTTGGGAACAGAAGCCACCGCTTTCGGGAGAGGATTTACTGAATATGCTCGGTCATTGCACGCTTGAAAAGCATGAATATCGGGCTCCCAAAGCAAGCTTCAGTGCTGAACGCCATGTCTGGCTGACTAAATTGAATAACCTGCGTATCTATCGGTATGGTGAGATTCATGGCTTGACCGATGCCGAACGCGCGCTTGTTTTGTCGCTACCTTATCAGCAAAACGGAAAATTCACATATCGGCAATTGCGGGCGACGTTAGTCAAGAAGGGTGGGCTGGATGATGACTTCAAATTTGCGGGACTGAGTTACGGGCCGGACAAGGATGGCAAGGAAAAAGCCCCGGAGACTGCCGCGCTCGTTGAATTGAATGGTTGGCAGGAGATCAGGAAGGCATTGGAGGCTTGCGGACTCAATGCGGAATGGAAAAAAATGAGTCGGGAGGCACTGGCGGAGGGCGAGTCTGGAGTTCTTGATGAGATCGCCTGGGTGTTGAGCGTGTACAAGGAAGACGATGAAGTAGAGGGTGAACTGAAAAAACTGGATTTGCCAAATAAGACGAAGGTGATCGAAGCCTTGTTGTCTATTCGTTTCGACAAATTCAGCAACCTCTCTTTCAAGGCATTGCGTAATATTCTTCCGCACATGGCAAAGGGATTGCGTTATGACGAGGCTTGCAAAAATGCAGGTTATCATCATAGCATGCCGAATACATCGCAAAGACAGACCCTGCTCCCTCCCTTGTACAAGGGCAGAGATCGGAAAAGAAACACGATGCTCTGGGATGAGAATATGGACATGCCACGTAATCCGGTGGTGCTGCGCGCGATCAATCAGGCACGCAAGGTGATCAACGCGATCGTGCGTCAGTACGGTTCGCCACGAGCGGTCCATATCGAGTTGGCGCGTGACTTGGGTCAGCCATTTGATGAACGTCGGAATGTACGAGATGAGCAAGAAAAATACAGGGAACGCAAAGAAACTGCTCGAAAACATTTTTGTGATTCGTTCGGGCGTGTACCCACAGGCAAAGAGTTGGAGAAATGGCTGCTTTACAAGGAACAACAAGGTAAATGCGCTTATTCTTTGGATCCGTTGGCCCTGAACCGAGTGATTGAGGAAGACAATTACGTTCAGATTGACCATATCCTGCCGTATTCGCGTAGTTATGACAACAGCAAGAACAACAGGGTGCTGGTTCTGACCAGAGAGAACCAGAATAAGGGTGGTCATACTCCGTATGAGTATCTGGACGGAGAAGACGACAGTCTAAAATGGAGGAATTTCAGGGCATTCGTTGAAAGCAACCCGACTTATCGCCAAGCCAAAAGGGGCCGGCTACTTCGTCAGAATTTTGGTAAAAAAAAGGCGGAAGGCTTCCGGGAGCGGAATCTCAATGATACGCGCTACATTGCGAGGTTCCTGAAAAACTACATTGAGAATCATCTGCTGCTTGCGGAAGGCAAACCTGGAGATGTCCAGCCTTGTGTGGTTCTGAGTGGTCAACTCACAGCATTCCTGCGTCACCGTTGGGGGTTACTCAAAGTTCGGGGAGACAACGATCGGCATCATGCTCTGGATGCGGTGGTTGTGGCAGCGTGCAGTCGGGGCATGGTCAAACGACTCGCGGACTATTCGCGAAACAAGGAACGGGAGTTTTCAGAACCCGATGCAGTTCAGAAACTTGGGCATTATTTCCCCAGGCCATGGAAACATTTTCGCGATGAAGTGAATGATCGTCTCAATATCAAGGATTCTGCACTCCTGCGCGAGAAAATGGAGAAACTGGGCACGTACTCGAAAACCGAACTGGAGAAGCTGTGCCCGGTCTTTATTTCTCGATCTCCAAACAGGCGGAAGAACGGCGAGATACACGAAGCAACTGTCTATGCACAACCCGAACGCCTCGGTAAGGGTTATGCAACCAAAAAAATTCCACTAGCAAAATTGCGTATGAAAGATATGCCTACACTGGTAGATCCGCACCGCAATAAACAGTTGTATGCAGCTATTCGAAAACGCTTGGAGGAGCATGGCGGCAACGCTAAAAAGGCATTTCCGTCAGACAACCCACTACGCAAACCCGGCAAGAATGGCGATGGCCCGGTCGTGTGCACAGTTACTGGGGAGATCGGTAAAAAAACCGGCATACCAATCCGTGGCGGCCTTGCCAAGAATGGCACCATGCCGCGGGTAGATGTATTTACCAAAAACAGTAAGTTCTATGTTGTTCCTGTCTATGCTCATCATCGGAGAAAACCTCTTCCAGACAGGGCTATCGTTCCGTATAAAGATGAAGAGGACTGGATTCCAATTGATGACGGTTTTGATTTCATGTTCTCATTGTACCCCAACGATTTTGTCGAAGTTAAAACCCGCAAGGGTACGAAATCGGGGTACTTTGCAGGTTGCAACAGAACTACAGGAGCGATTAATCTATGGGAGCATGATCGTGATGTTTCCGTAGGTAAGAATGGATTTCATGAAAGTATCGGCATCAGAACCGCTTTATCCCTGCGTAAATTCCATGTGGATGTCTTGGGTCGTCGATATTTGGTTCAGTGTGAGAACCGAAAACCGTTACGATAATGTGAAATGAGTTGGCGCAGCCTGTTGATCAGCCGCCCAGCACGGCTAATGATTGACCGTCATGCGTTGGTCATCGCACAGGAGCAGGAGGCCCGAATCCCATTGGAGGATATTGCGGTCATCGTACTGGATCATGCTGAAATCAATCTGACTCATCCCGTGTTGTCTGCCTGTGCTGAACAGGGCATCGTCCTGTATTCGCTCGGACCGAACCACCACCCCAACGGAGTCCATCTTCCTTTTCTGCAACATAGCCGCACCACTCGCCGATTGCGGCAGCAGCAGGCTTTGTCCCGTCCTCGAATCAAACAGATTTGGGCGAAAATAGTGCGTCAGAAAGTTGGTAATCAGGCGGCTTGTTTGCGTCTGAGTGGGAATGATGGGGCCGCGCATCTTACTGCTTTGTCACACCGTATACGGTCCGGCGACCCGCAGAATCTGGAAAGCCAAGCTGCATTGTTTTATTTCGGGTCCCTTTTTGGCAGTCAGTTCGCGCGTAATCGGGAAAATTGGGCTAACAGTGCCTTGAATTATGGTTATGCTATCCTGCGTGGGGCTATTGCACGAGCACTGGTCGCGCACGGATTTCATCCTTCCATCGGATTGTTTCACGACAGTGAGCGCAATGCTTTTAATCTTGCCGATGATCTGATAGAGCCGTTTCGTCCATTAGTTGATCTGCATGTAATACAGCATTTGCCCGCAGACCTGGCACATTTGTTGTTGCCCACCGACAAGGCTGCATTGGTGGCTTTACTGAATGTCAATGTAGAGATGCCGCGGGGGTGTATGTCAGTCCTCAGTTCGATAGAGCAGGTTATGGAGAGTCTGGCACGAAGCTACGAAAATTCTGTTACCGGGACAACGCTGTTGCTTGAGTTGCCTTCCTTGATTGGACTTGACGCACATAAGGCGGAAGTCTGACAGAGACTCGGCATAACCCATGTCCGACCGAAGATTCATGCGGTTACTGGTATTTTTCGATCTTCCCGTCAAAACTCAAGAAGAACGGCGCATCTATACTCAGTTCAGGCGATTCCTGATAACGGACGGTTATGACATGCTTCAATATTCGGTTTACGGTCGCATAGTAAACGGCCATGATGCCGAACAAAAGCACCTCAGGCGGTTGAAGACATATCTTCCGCCTAAAGGGTCAGTGCGTGCATTGACCGTGACCGAGAAGCAATTCGCCAGCATGAAGATCCTGGTGGGAACTCCCAGTTTTCAGGAAAAAACAGTCGGAACCAGTCAATTGTCACTGTTTTGACTCCGAATAAAGAAAATCCCTTGCCCAAATTTCAAGTCAGGCAAGGGACTTAGAGACTCCGTATTATAGCCATCCGGGGTGAGAACGGGAACTACAACCGTGTCGCGTGGTGAACTTGGGATCAAGGATTATAGCCATCCGGGGTGAGAACGGGAACTACAACTGCGTACCGGTAAGCTTATCACTGGTTCTCAGATTATAGCCATCCGGGGTGAGAACGGGAACTACAACGCAGTGTCGAGCATCAAGGTTCCCAGATTATAGCCATCCGGGGTGAGAACGGGAACTACAACTGAGTGCTTTCGTTAAGGTTTTCGATTTCATTATAGCCATCCGGGGTGAGAACGGGAACTACAACGCGATTGAGTAAGCGCGTAGGATACGCGCAATTATAGCCATCCGGGGTGAGAACGGGAACTACAACTCTATCTGACAGATCTGCCAGAGAAGTCAAATTATAGCCATCCGGGGTGAGAACGGGAACTACAACTTACAACTGGCATATGAAATGGCCAACTCAATTATAGCCATCCGGGGTGAGAACGGGAACTACAACGGACGGAACGCTTTGGCTGAACTACGGGGAATTATAGCCATCCGGGGTGAGAACGGGAACTACAACAACGGCGGTAGTCGCATCTGGCGTTGTGGTATTATAGCCATCCGGGGTGAGAACGGGAACTACAACCCACAAGAGCATGGGTGTCTGGTTCGATCTATTATAGCCATCCGGGGTGAGAACGGGAACTACAACCGATATATCCGTCTCCTGATCGCGCCCCAGATTATAGCCATCCGGGGTGAGAACGGGAACTACAACGATCGGAAGCTCGGCGAGTATACATTGCCGATTATAGCCATCCGGGGTGAGAACGGGAACTACAACGATCTGGAAGCCCTTGCCGAGTACAGCATTGCCGATTATAGCCATCCGGGGTGAGAACGGGAACTACAACGTTCGGTGAGAGTGCTACCGACGACGTCCGATTATAGCCATCCGGGGTGAGAACGGGAACTACAACACGCTGGCCGGTGGGTCAATCCATCAAAAGATTATAGCCATCCGGGGTGAGAACGGGAACTACAACAATGAATAGCCCGGCCTCCTTGATGCCAGGATTATAGCCATCCGGGGTGAGAACGGGAACTACAACCTAATTGTGATGGGGCTTTTCATTACATTCATTATAGCCATCCGGGGTGAGAACGGGAACTACAACCTTGCCCGTCTCGGTGCCTTCCTGCCGCCAATTATAGCCATCCGGGGTGAGAACGGGAACTACAACGTTCAGAGCCGCACCCATTATCCAAGACAAATTATAGCCATCCGGGGTGAGAACGGGAACTACAACGAGCTCGATATTGACGCTCTTCATCCGCAATTATAGCCATCCGGGGTGAGAACGGGAACTACAACCCTTCCGGAAATGGGGCCGACTTTCGAATCAAAGACATGGATGCAGTGCGGGACTGACTATAGAATAATTTCCCAAAAGGGTTTAAATTGGTGCAATACTGGAGCCCATAAAATTCTGCGTATGCAACAGATTGATTTAGTGAACGAAAAACTTAAGTGCGGTTGGCTAATCAGGATGTCTAGGAAGAAAATGTGTCGAGAGAGAAATCATGACAACAGCTAAATTGTTGAGACAGCTAGTGAAGTCTGGATCAGAAGGAGACCACCAGGCCTTCAGGCAGGTTTCCGAACAACTAATCAGAGAAGAGCGCGCCAAGAACCATCACCTTTTGGCCAATGATCTGGAGAAGATTCTTTATGGTCGTCGTAGCTCGACTGTGCCGTTACATTCTATGTTAAATGACCGGTTGCCGAAAGAAAAAGAACGGAATCTACCATTGTTGCAGATCAAGGAGCCAATAAGATGCTTGGAAGATGTTGTGCTTTCAGATGTGAACTCTTCCCTCCTGAATGAACTGCTCCAAGAGCATCACCGGGTTGAATTGTTGTCAAGTTATGGACTGTATCCAGCAGATAAACTGCTGTTTTGTGGCCCTCCTGGATGTGGGAAAACTCTGACCGCAGAAGTATTGGCTAACGAGATTGGATTGCCACTGGCAGTAGTGCGTATTGACAGTGTGATTTCATCTTTTCTGGGCGAGACTGCGAGCCACTTGCGACAGGTTTTCGATTTTGTCTCCAGTGTTCCAATGGTCGTTCTCTTCGATGAATTTGACGCGATCGCCAAGGAGCGTTCGGACGAGGCTGAACATGGAGAATTGAAGCGGGTGGTCAATGCTTTCCTGCAGATGCTTGATGCTTATGAGGGAAAGAGTATTTTGGTGGCAGCGACCAATCATGATCAGATTCTTGATTCGGCTGTCTGGAGAAGATTTGATGAAGTGCTGGTTTTTGAATTACCAAATCTCGAGCAGTTACGCCGTCTGTTGGCGGTGAAACTTCGTGGATTACGGCGAGAGTTCGAAACTGATGATGCTCGTATAGCGGGCTACTTCAAGGGAATGAGCCATGCGGATGTAGAGCGTGTTATACGCCGTGCAGCAAAAGATATGGTTCTGGCGGGCAAAGATTTCCTCGGTGAACGCCACTTGCTGTCGGCCATCAAGCGTGAGGATGGACGTAGAGCACGTATAAAGAGGAATTAACCGATCATGGAAGAAACATTCCCGCACCTCCCCTTACAAAGGGAGATGCCGGTCAACGAGAAGCGGGCAGGGGCATTCCGTGCCAAGGAACCTCCCGAAGATGTCGCCGGACATGGCAGAGTGTTATTGCAGAAACTTGCCAATGCCAAAGAACAAGCTGCCGGTGATGTGGGCGGCTTTGATAATCGCAGACTGTTTCGATTTTCTGTGGACAAAGGATTTATCCCCGAAGACCTTCGGAAGATTTCGAAAGAGATTGAATTTGTCAGTCAAGAAGGCGAAACGATGGTGATCGGATTTGCCAGCAATGTGGCTATTGATCAATTCGAAGCACGGCTTTCCACAATGGTAAAAGGTTCGAGTGTCACGAATGAGCAGGTTATTTACGCTCTGCAAGGGATTGATGGCTTCGTCCCTGAAGATAGGAAAGGTTGGGCTCTGAAGAAACAAGGATTCCCGGAGTCAGATGAGTTCATGTTGGATGTTGAGCTGTGGCCGCTGGAAGACAATCGTGCAGGCAGTAGTAAAGAACAGACTATGTTCGAAGAATGGCTGGCGCGACAGAAGATCAAAACATTGGACCAGGTTAAACAGCTTGAATTGGTGCTTTACCGGGTTCAATGCGACGCTAAACAGGCCGCCCAACTCCTCCAGCATCGTGATGTGCGTTCTGTTGATTTACCTCCTGGTTTCGGCCTCAACCGCTCCGTTGTGTTTAGTGACATAATGGAGTTTCCTGTGGTTGACGCTCCGAGAGAAGATCCCCCCGGAGTAGTTGTCCTGGACACTGGTCTGACAACAGGGCATCCCCTGTTGAGTGCTGCAGTGGGAGATGCACAGTGCTTTTTGCCTGGTGAAACAAGCGCACATGACGAGAATGGTCATGGAACCCAAGTCGCAGGGTTGGCGCTTTATGGCGACTTCGAGAGCAGCCTGTCCTCTGGTGCTTTCGTGCCTGAACTACTCTTGTTCAGTGGGAAAATTCTTGATAAAGATAACGAAAACACAACTGGATTCGTCGAGAATCATATAGAAGAAGCGGTTCGCTATTTCGTGAAGCACTACAAATGTCGAGTCTTCAATCTCTCATTTGGTGATTCGAACAAACCCTACCTTGGAGGACATCTGAAGGGGCTGTCCGTCGTTCTGGATACATTGTCGCGGGAATTGGGCGTACTTTTTGTAGTTTCTTCAGGCAATCATCGTATCGTAAATGAATCCCCTGATCGGCTGGAATGGAGGGACAACTACCCGGATTATCTGATGGGGGATGCCTGGAAGATCATTGAACCAGCCTCGGCGCTAAATGTTCTTACCGTGGGAAGTCTGGCACGTCACAACCAAACCTGGAACAGCCAGTCCCACCAGCTGGACCCTTCAGAAGTGCCGATAGCTCAGCCTGACCAGCCATCGCCATTTACACGATGTGGTTTTTCTGTTGACGGAGCGATCAAGCCAGAGCTGGTTGCACACGGAGGCAACTGGGCAATCAATATACGTGCAGGTCATTTGCTGTCGGATCGAAGCGCAGGCTTGGGGGTGATTTCAACAAACAATGATTTCGCACGCGGTACGCTCTTCGCCGTTGATACAGGCACCAGCATGTCCGCCCCGCAGATCGCTCATCTGGCCGGTTGTATCATCAGGGAACATCCCGATGCTGATGCTAACCTTGTTCGGGCGTTGCTCTGCCTGAATGCAGTTATGCCGGAACCCAGCCAGGAGATGATCGATCGAAACAAACAGTTCAGACGAGTTTGTGGATATGGACAGGTACAAGAGGCATCACTATATCGCTCTCTGGAAAACTCCGTGACGCTGGTTGCAGGTGAGGTTATTGAAGATAAGAAACATCACTTCTATGAAATCCCGATACCTGAAGAATTTGCC
Source organism: Arenicellales bacterium (assembly GCA_965116335.1). Classification (GTDB taxonomy): domain Bacteria; phylum Pseudomonadota; class Gammaproteobacteria; order Arenicellales; family Poriferihabitantaceae. The sequence goes on along the minus strand of OZ220677.1, from coordinate 1,586,877 downwards.
GGTGGTGGTAAACATCGTGTAAGAGAGATAGCGGTTGCGCTTGCCTACACCCCACCAGTCAGATCAACACGGATAAAGTACCGTGCTTCCCGAATCAATTTTAGTCTGGTTGCTGCTGTAGATTTGCAGCATGTGACCAAAATGTTCAATAAAGCAACGCCGAAGGATGATTATGAGAATATCCCCGAAATCGACAAAGCTACGATTGGAAAACAGGCACGTAGTAAGGGCACGGTTCAAGCTGATGTCTGGAGTTTCAAGCAATTCAATAAAAGCTCCAAGCTGAGAACTCAAAAATTGTTTTTGGTGGTAACCAGAAATGATTTTCCCTGGGGTCATGATTTATGCAATATTGGCGAAGAGTATTCCGTAGTAGTCAGCTTGCGCGACCAACAAAATGGAGAAGCACAACTCTATTCCGCAATCAAGGCACGGCTTGAAGCCAAGTCAACGGTGAGGCTTAAAGTAGGAGGATAGGCTTGTGGAAAAGGTGGCACTATGGCTCAAGCCAGCAGTTGTTGCAGAATTTCGTCGATAAAGCGGTAGCCTTTTTCTGTGCATCGAATCCGGTTGTCGGATATTTGCAACAGACCCTTTGTAATTGGTTGGTGCAACGAGTCCATGACCGCCTCCAGGCCCAACCCGGTTCGATGTTGGAACATACTGACATCAATCCCGTTTTTAAGTCTCAACGCATTTAACAGACATTCGAATAGAATGTCGTCCAGTGCCACCTGGGTCGGGTAACGCCAGGGTTTCCCGGCACTGACACAAGACATCCAGGTTTCCGGTCTTTTCTGCTTCCATGCCCGCGTGATGCCGCCGCAGTCCGTCACTTTGGAGTGAGCGCCAGCACCGATTCCCAGATAATCGCCGAATTGCCAGTAATTCAGATTATGGACGCATTGTCGGTGCGGTCGGGCGTAGGCAGATACTTCATAGCGCAGATAACCATTCTGTTCAAGCTGATATACGATTGCGTCCTGTATATCTGCACGCTGGTCTTCGTCCGGCAGGTCGGGCGGATGTCGATGGAACCAGGTATTCGGCTCCAGGGTCAGTTGATAAAGCGACAAGTGCTCCGGTGAGTGGGCCATCGCCTGGGCGCAATCGTCCAGTGCCATCTCCGGTGTCTGTTCGGGCAGGCCGAACATGATATCGAGATTGAGGTTGGTGAATCCGGCCCGCCGGGCGTTGGTGACCGCACGGTCAGCTGCTTCGGCATTGTGAATCCGGCCCAGGACCTCCAGATGGCGATTATTGAAACTCTGTACGCCAATAGACAGGCGATTGACTCCGGCTTCGAGATAGCTCTCGAATCGGTCGTATTCCAGTGTCCCCGGATTGGCTTCCAGGGTTACTTCCAGGTCCGGCTCGAACTCGATTTTCTGTCCGATAAACGCAAGCAGAGTTGCAATTGACTTCCCCCGAAACAGGCTGGGGGTGCCACCTCCCAGAAAAATCGAGTGGAGCCGGCGCCCCGGATTCAACCGGCGAATATCCGCATCGAAATCCGTTTTCAGGCTGTCGATATAGCGTTGTTCCGGGAAATCCCCCCGCAGCGTGTGCGAATTGAAGTCGCAATAAGGGCACTTTTTGACGCACCACGGAAAATGGATATAAAGGGAGAGTGGGATGGCGCCCTCATTCGTATCCATCCCGTCTGTCCAGCCTAACTAACCACATTGATTGGGCGTCCGTCCAGCCATCCGGTCAGGTTTTCTGCCAGTGCATCCACCAGCCGTTGTCGGGTTTCTCTTGACCCCCATGCGTTATGCGGCGTGATCAACAGGTTTGGGTGCCGGGTTCGTAACAGTGGATGGTCGGGTGGCGGCGGTTCAAGGTCAAATACGTCAATGCCGGCTCCTGCTATCTCACCGTGTTCGAGCGCATGGATCAGCGCGGAGGAATCTATGATGGCGCCCCGTGCGGTATTCACCAGGATCGCGGATTTTTTCATCTTTTTGAACGCCCGCTGGTCGAACAGATGATGCGTGTCGGCGTTCAGGGGGCAGTGAAGTGACAGAATGTCCGAGCGTTCGAGCCATTCATCGAAGTGGACACGACCCGGCTCAGGCACATCCTGCGACCCGGGCCTGTGGCACAACAAGACCTGCATATCCATCGCTTCGGCGATTGTCGCCACTTTCCTGCCCAGTGTACCGTACCCGATGATACCCAGTATTTTGCCACTGGTTTCTATAATCGGATGATCCAGCAGACAGAATACATCGCTGCTGCTCCACTTTCCCTGTTGCACATCCTGAAGATACCGGGTCTGATTGGTCAGCAGATTCAGGATTAACGCGATGGTATGTTGCGCGACAGCCGGAGTTGCGTAATGACGGACGTTGCAGACCACGATGCCTCGCTCGCGACAGGCGTCGAGAGCTACATTGTCAGTGCCGGTTGCCGCAATCAGGATGAGTTTCAGATTCGGGCAGCGGCGGATCAGGTCATGGTCCAGCACAACCTTATTGGTAATCACGATTTGATGAGGGCTTACCCGCTCCAGAGTCTGCCCGGCACGGGTGGCCGGATAATGGCTCCAGTCAATCCCGGGAATTTCCAGCCCGGTCAGGACAATATCGTTTTTGTCGAATGAGTTTTCATCGAGAATCACGCCTTTCATGGTTAATCAGCTCCGGGAGGTTAATCGGACTACATTACACTGAAACAAGAATATAAAATAGGTGTTATCTTTATCCTGTTATCGCTGGATGATGTCCAGCAGGTTGCCCGCGGCCCCGCACATGGTTTTACCCCCTGACATTCAACAACGCATCCGGGCCTGTCAGCCCGATCTTATCCCGGTTGCCGGGAAAAGGCAGGCATCGGTCGCATTGATTCTGCGCGATCTCGCATCGCACCCGAAAATGTTTTTTATCGAGAGGGCAAAACATAAAAATGATCCCTGGTCCGGTCAAATCGCGTTTCCGGGAGGCAATCGGGAGGCGGCAGACTTCAATCCGCTTGCCACTGCATGCCGGGAAACCAGGGAGGAGGTAGGGATTGAGTTGTCGCCCCGCAATCTGTTGGGCAGACTCCATGATCAGCAAGGTAAAATCAAAAACCGGAAGCTACCCCTGGTGATCAGTTGCTTTGTGTTCCATATAGAGGATGAGCAACAGACCATCAACAGCAGCGAAGTGGAGGATAGTTTCTGGGCGCCAGTCTCACATTTACTGGAGGATAGGAACCGGATTGATTTCTCACCGCCGGGATATTGCAACGAGACCTGGCCAGCCGTCCGTCTCGACGAGCAACGGGTATTGTGGGGGCTGACCTGGCGTTTTGTACAGATGTTCCTGGACCTGGCCGCCTGAACGGTGACAGATTTATGGTACAGGAGGATATGAAAGCAATGGTTGCAAAATGAATTTGGCGTTGATACCCATTCTGCTGATTGTCGTAGTAGCGATTTGCCGGGGGGCATCTTTTTTATTTATCAAGTTTGGAGTGGAAACGATTCCCGTTTTTACTCTGGTCTTTTTGAGGGTCGGCATTGCCGCGCTGGTCTTGATTGCATACTTGTTAATTCGCCGAATCAAACCAGGCGGAGATTTCAAGTCCTGGTGCATTATTGTAGCAATGGGCATCGTTGGAAATGTGGTCCCATTTTCCCTTGTGTCGTATGCGGAAAAATCAATTGATAGTGGTCTTGCGGGCCTGTTAATCGGAATGGTGCCGATGTTTGTCTTCATCCTGGCCTTCTTTTTTGTAAAAGATGAAGTGATCGATAAAGCCAAAATACTGGGGGTTGTCTCCGGTTTGATTGGGCTGGCGTTTATTTACTACCCGGAAATATCGGTACAAAATATAGACAATGTTACGGCTGTTTTTGCGGTGTTGCTCGCCGCGGTATCTTACGCGGCATCTACGATTCTTGCTAAAAAAGTAAAAGATATAGAGCCGGAAGTGATTGCGGCTGCAGTAACCACAGTGGCTGCCATAGTTCTGATACCCGTTGCTATTTTTGAAAACCCGGATTATTCCGGGTTTAGTGCCCAATCCTGGTACGCGACGATTGCGCTCGGGGTGGTCAGCACAGCGATTCCGTTTGTAATCATGTACGGCTTGATCGCCGCCAAGGGAGCTACTTACTTCACACTGAACAATTACCTGATTCCTTTAGTCGCTCTGGTACTCGGCGTTGTTTTTGCCAACGAGGTTTTGTCAGTTGAGTTGGTGGTTGCATCCATATTCATATTGGCAGGAATCTATCTTTGCGTATCCCGAAGATTTCGAACATAGTTCGTCACCGGGCTATATTGATCAGGCTTTCCTTAAACCTGTTCCTGTAATATTGGCTGGTTTGTCTGTCAGTGGTAGCTTTCGTTTTCCTGCTGTTGCCGGTCTGAACCCTGTTCGATCATGGCTGACAGTAACGGCCATAGTCTGATTACCGCTGGATCTATCTGGAATTCGCATCCTTCCTCCTTCATTTCCAGATTGGTTACTATTCCTAATTCCAGGAGTTTGTTCAGGTCTTCCTGTAGCTCTGCTGCTGTGTATTTGTTCATGTGCTTTTTCCTTCCGATGTTTTCAAAACCAGTGTTATATCAGATTGACAAGAGTATAATTCCAAGCATATACCATGACTGACAAGAGATAAACGTATGTATTTTATTGGTCCGGGCAGTCTGCCCTTTCTGTAAGGAAGTCATTTTGCCTGGAGCGTAAGACTGGCTGCTGTTTTTGCCTTGTCTTTGGCGTTCTTCATAAAGGAGCAGGTGCGTTCGGATGTCATTGCGTTCTTTCCCGCAGAGTTTCAGCCCGCATTCAGTGCCGCGAGTGGGGTTCTTAGTGCCTGCGGGGTATCCGTTTCACTAGCCGCTACAGCCGAGGCAGCCCCGATTAAAATGGACAGCCCGATGGTTTTCAGAACATTCACCTGGAAATCCTCATTGCTCGAACAGTGACAGATATTGCCCATAGTTCTCGGCTTCCATGGACTCTTTCGGGATGAATCTCAACGCCGCTGAATTCATGCAATAGCGCAATCCGGTCGGGACGGGGCCATCCGGGAATACATGGCCGAGGTGGGAATCGGCATGGCGGCTCCTGACTTCGGTTCTTCGCATGAACAGCTGGTAGTCGGTTTTCTCCACTACGCAATGCGGGTCAATCGGCCGGATGAAACTCGGCCAGCCGGTGCCGGAATCGAATTTATCGGTGGACGAGAAAAGCGGTTCGCCGCTGACGACATCGACATAGATGCCCTCGCGTTTTTCATCATTATATGGATTGGCGAATGGTCTCTCGGTCGCGTCCTCCTGGGTTACCCGGTACTGAATATCGCTGAGGCGTTCACGCAGGGTTTCCCGCTCCGGCTTTTCATAGGATCGGGGGTCAGGTGATGGATTCGGGTCAGTCATTTCGCTAATATGATTACAGGTATTCAGTGGTTAGAGCCGGATACGAGGCATATAGTTCAATCCAGTAAACTTTCCAGTTCTGCAATACTCTCAAGCACCGTGCCGGTATGTTTTTCGAGTTCCTGGCGAGTATGCGAGCCGGTCAATACCCCGACGGACAGGGCGGCCCCGGCATTGACGCCCATGTTGATGTCTTTCGGGCTGTCGCCCACCATGATGACCTGTTCGGGACTCAGGTCGCAGTGTCGGCAAAAGGCCTCTACCATGCCGGGCTCAGGCTTCACGCCATAGCCACTGTCGGCGCCGCAAACAAAGTCAAAACAGTCCGTCAGATTGAGTTTTTCGATCATGGAAACCGCATTGCGCTCATCGTCCATGGTTGCCAGACCGATTTTCAGGTCATGGTTTTTGAGTCGCAGCAGGAACTCCCGCAGGTTGTTTATTGCGGGCATCGGGTTGCTTGCGGCGTGTGAGAATATGTCCAGAACGGCGGATAATCGAGAGCCGTTCAGGGCTTGTCCAATCTGCCCTGACCAGAAATCCAGGATCTGCCGGTTACTGCCGGAAGCCAGTAGCGAATCAGTACCCCACCGGCCGGTTACTGGATCGTAGCCGCCACTTCGTAACAGCGAGTCGGCAAGTTGCGGTTGTCCGACCGATTCGGCGAGATAATTCGCCGCCTGAATGTAAGCGGATAGCCAGGTGGCGTTGAAATCAAGCAAAGTGCCGTCCTTGTCGAACAGAATACCTTTAATCAATGGTCTACTCCTGATTTGTTTTTCTTGACTGAGGGCACCCAGCAGTAACCGTCCGGATCAAGTAAGAAGCATTCACGCAGACCATGCGGTTTATCCGCCGTCCCCATCAGCACTTGGTAGTTGTTCTCGCGAGCCTTGTTCTCCGCCTGGTCGGGGTCAAGCTCGTACAATCTCAATTCCAGCCCGCCGCCGCGGGCGCCGAATTCGGGCAGCAGCGAAGGCAACGGGTTATTCCCGTAGGTATGGTCGCCGTGCAGCATGAACCATTGGCCGTTGGTGCTGAGGAGGGCATAATCCCGCGATGAAGTGACCACGGAGAAGTCCAGCACGGTGGTCAGGAACCGAACCGTATTCTCAACATCGGATACCAGCAGATTGACGCCAAAGCCCGCCAGCGCCCGCCCGGTTTCTTCAGCGTCAGTCGGGTCGAATTTTTTCATTTGATTTTTTGCCCGCTATCCAGCCGCGCTGTCACTGGAGACAGCCTTCCCGGCTGCCTGAATGGCGGCAATACGCTGCTCCCGGATCGCTTTTTTGATACGCAGGCCGGCGCGGCGTCCCTCGCCCGATTCATCCACGATCTGCCGCGCGATCTGCTTTTGTTCAACGCGCAGCGCCGCATTGTGCATCGTACACATCCAGGCGGTGTTTTCGCGCCCGTCGTTTTCATGCCCGGTACGCCCCCTGCGGTCGGCATCGCAGCATAACGCGAACTTCTCGATCAGCTCCGGTCGGCGGAAACCATCAAAGGCTTCCAGCATCTTCAGCACCGTGTCCGGTCTCAACTGCCGGATACGGTGACAGTGCAGATGGTATTCGCATACTTTCAGGGCAAACTCACGAAAGCGGGTGGGCACACCGAGTCGGGCACACAACGCCGCAATCGGTTTCAGCCCGCGTTTTTCATGTCCCCGGTGCCGAGGCAGTTCGTCACGGGGGGTGAGTGCCTTACCGAGGTCGTGCACCAGAACCGCAAACATCACCATCGGCTCCCGGGTCAATACGCTGGCTGCGTCAACCGACATCAGGGTATGGATTCCGGTGTCAATTTCGGGGTGGTATTTCTCGACCTGGGGAACCCCGAACAGGGCATCCACTTCTGGCAGAAGCCGTTGCAACGCGCCGCATTGCCGCAGTTCTGTCAGAAACCGGGAAAACTTTTCTTCCTGCATAGCCTGAACCATTTCCTGCCAGACGCGCTCCGCCACCAGCGTATCGACTTCTCCGTTGTCGACCATTTCGGTCATCAGTGCGCGCGTATCCGGGCATACGCTGAAATCTGTGAAACGGGCGGCAAATCGCGCAGCCCGCAACACTCTGACCGGGTCTTCGCCAAATGCGCTTGAGACATGACGGATGATGCCGCGCTGTATGTCCCGCTTGCCGTTATAAGGGTCAATCAGATTGCCCTGATCATCCATGGCCATCGCATTCATGGTCAGGTCGCGCCTGCCCAAATCCTGTTCCAGGGTAATATCCGGATCACTGAAGAATTCAAAGCCATGATAGCCGCGAGCCGTCTTCCTTTCTGTACGCGCCAGCGCATATTCTTCGTTGGTATCGGGGTGCAGGAATACCGGGAAATCCCGTCCCACTGGCCGGAACCCAAGCTCCACCATTTGATCCGGGGTCGATCCCACCACTACCCAGTCACGGTCTGTAACGGGTCGTCCCATGATGCGGTCACGTACCGCGCCGCCGACCAGATACTTTTCCAGCCTGCCTTCAGGAGCGTGTTTGCCAGCGCTCATTTCCAGCTTTTTAGAATCATGTCGGCGCACTTCTCGCCGATCATGATACTGGGCGCGTTGGTATTGCCGGAGGTGATGTCCGGCATGATGGATGCGTCCGCAATCCTCAACCCATCCAGGCCATGCACTTTTAGCTGGTGGTCGACAACCGCCATCGGATCATCGTTGCGTCCCATCTTGCAGGTACAGGCGGGATGATAAATAGTGGTCGCGGAATTTCTGGCGTGTTCGAGCAGTTGTTCATCCGTGCGGATGTTTTCTCCGGGGTCATATTCGGCGAGAATATGGGGTTTCAGCGCTGGCATGGAGGCAATTTTCCGGGAGACTTTCATGGCCTCCACCGCGATTCGGCAATCTTCTTCGACAGACAGATAATTGGGTTGTATGTTCGGGTGCCGGTCAGCGTCAGGGCTCTGGATTTTGACGAATCCAGCACTCTTGGGGCGTAACTGGCAGACCGAGGAGGTGAATGCGGAAAAAGAATGCACGCCTTCGCCCGGATTATCTGAGCTGAGCGGTTGGAAATGGAACTGGATATCGGGTCTTGTAACCTCACCTGAGGTGCGGGTGAAGATGACTACCTGACTGGCCGCCAGCGTCAACGGGCCGGTTCTGCAAAACAGATACTGAAGTCCGATCAGCAGCTTCCGCAAGGGATTATTGACCTCGTCATTCAGGGTCGGCTGGACGGTTTTGTAGACCGCGCGTATCTGCAGGTGATCCTGCAGGTTCTGTCCCACCCCCGGAAGATGCCGCGCCTCCGGGATACCCAGTTCCTGCGACAAGGCGCCGGGACCAATCCCGGAAAGTTGCAGAATCTGCGGCGAGCCAATGGCGCCGGCGCTCAATATCGTTTCCTTTTCGCTGTAACACCGCTGAACCTGATTATCCTTGCGAAACTCCACGCCGACGATTTTTCGGCCCTCGACCAGCAGCCGGGTGACATGGGCGCGAGTCATGACGGTCAGATTGCTTCTTGACATCACCGGCTTCAAATAGCCTTTGGCGGTACTCCACCGCCTGCCCTTGTGGGTGGTCAACTGAAAATAGCCGACTCCCTCCTGGGATTCACCGTTTATATCGTCATTCGCCGGGATACCGGACTGCATGGCTGCCTCGATAAAAGCGTCCGTGACCGGCCTGCGAAAGCGGATGTCTGAAACCTTCTGCGGGCCGCCGGTGCCATGGCAAGGAATCTCACCGCGCTCCTGATCTTCTGACTGGATGAAGTATGGCAGCACTTCATCATAAGACCAGCCCGGATTGCCCTGCTCGGCCCAGCCATCGAAATCTTCCGGCTGCCCGCGTACATAAAGCAACCCGTTGAGTGAGCTCGAACCACCCAGCACCTTTCCCCTCGGCCACTTCAACTGCCTCCCGTTCAATCCCGGGTCCGGGTCTGTGACATAGCACCAGTCCATCCGGGGGTTGTGCATGGTCTTGAAATAGCCGACCGGTATATGAATCCAGGGGCTGCTGTCCCGGCCTCCCGCCTCCAGCAGTAAAACACGGTGATCGGGGTTGGTGCTCAGTCGATTGGCCAGCACGCAGCCAGCCGACCCCGCGCCAATGACGATAAAATCAACCTTGCGCTTGCTGGTCATTCCAGAACAACAAGCAGGTCGCCCGATTCGACCCGGGAGCCAGCGCTGACCAGCACCTCCGAAATCCTGCCGGACTGCTCGAACGTCAGATGGGTTTCCATCTTCATTGCCTCAAGGGTGATCGCCGACTGGCCTTTTTCTACCCTTTCGTTGACCGATACGGCCACGCTGACCACCATCCCCGGCATCGGGGCGGCGACCTGTTTGTCATCATCCGGGTCCGCTTTTCGGTGGGAAATGATACTGGATACCAGGCTGTGGTCATTTACTACGACTTCCCTGGGTTGACCGTTTACCTCGAAAAAGGTGGTTCGTGTACCATCCTGATGCGGGTCACCGACCGTCTGGTATTTGATGATCAGTGCCTTGCCGAACTCGTCATCAATGACAATTTCTTCTCGCGGCTTGAGTCCGTAGAAATAAACCGGCGTAGGCAAGTGGCTGGTATCGTCATACTTACGGCGATGCTCGATCAGTTGCTCGAATACGCCGGGATACAGTGTCCAGGACAGCACATCCTTCATGGTCGGTTGATCCAGTCCCTTGCTTTTCAGCAGATTCCGGGTTTTGTCGAAATCAGCCGCTGGCAGGCTGCGCCCCGGTCGTCCGCTCATTGGCTTCTCGCCTTTCAGTATCCGGCTCCTTACCTTTTTCGGGAAGCCCTTGTATGGCTTGCCCATGCGCCCGCTCATCAGGTCAATAACGGACTGGGGATAAGCCAGTTCCCGCTCTCCGTTCTCGATATCCGCGCAGACCAGCTCATTGGAAACCATGAACAAGGCCATATCACCGACTACCTTTGAGGTCGGGGTCACCTTGATAAGGTCACCGAACATCTGGTTAACCGAGGCGTAGGTTTCGCATATTTCCACCCAGCGGTCCGACAGGCCAAGCGAGCGCGCCTGTTCATACAGGTTGGTATACTGACCGCCCGGCATTTCGTGCTTGTACAAGTCCGCCGAGGCGGGCAGTGTTTCACATTCAAAAGGCTTGTAGAATTCCCGGGTCGAACGCCAATAATCGGCGAGTAGGTCGAGGTGGTCTGTGTTCAGCAGGGTTCCACGCCGATTGGATTGCAGCGCCGCGGCGAGGGTATTCAGATTGGGTTGGGAAGTGCCGCCCGACATCGGCGCCATAGCCGCATCGGCGATATCCAGCCCCACTGCCGCGCCATTCAATATGGAGGCGGCCTGAATCCCGGATGTGTCATGCGTATGAAAATGGATCGGCAGGTCGATCTCCTGTTTCAGCGACTGGATCAGAAGTGTGGCCGCATCGGGTTTCAACAGTCCCGCCATGTCCTTGACGCACAGGATATGAGCGCCCATGTCGGTAAGCTTCCGCGCCATTTCAAGATAATAGTCGAGGGTGTACTTTTTCCTGGCCGGATCGAGAATATCGCCGCTGTAACAGATCGTCGCCTCGCAGATGCCGCCGTATTTTTGTACGCTGTCCATGGCGACCTCCATGTTCGGGATCCAGTTGAGCGCGTCGAAAACCCGAAAAATATCCATTCCCGCATCAACCGATTGCCGGACGAATTCACGCACCACATTATCCGGGTAATTGATATAGCCGACCACGCTGGAGGAACGCAGCAGCATTTGAAACAGGATGTTCGGCACCTTTTCACGCATTTCAGCCAGACGCTGCCACGGGTCTTCCTTGAGAAACCGCATGGACGTATCGAAGGTCGCCCCGCCCCACATCTCCAGGGAAAACAATCCGGGAGCGAGCGTGCCGTAATGTTCCGCGATGTTCAGCATATCCACAGTACGCATCCGGGTGGCGAACAGGGACTGGTGGGCATCACGGAATGTCGTGTCCGTCAGTAACAGTTTCTCCTGTCCCTTTATCCAGTTTTGCAGCCCTTCGACTCCTTCCTGCAACCAGATTTCACGGCTTCCCTTGCAGGGTTTCAGGTCCGGTAAATCGGGGAGTGGAACCGGGTTGCGCCGTTGGGCGACCGCCCGACCCTTGACCTCGTCATTGCCATTGACGATGGTATCAGAAATATACACAAGGATTTTCGAGGTGCGGCTGGGATAGATCTTGAAATCCGTAAGTTGCGGGGTTTCATCAATAAATCGGGTGGTACACTGCCCCTGTTCGAAAGTCGGGTGATCCATCAGGCGCAGCAGGAACGGAATATTGGTTTTGACCCCGCGGACGCGAAACTCGTTCAGGGCTCTTTTCATACGGCCAATAGCGCCGTCGAATATTCTCGCCCGGGCGCTCACTTTGACCAGCATCGAATCAAAATACGGGATGACAATGGCCCCGGAAAACGCGCTTCCGGCATCCAGGCGAATGCCGATGCCGCTGGAAGACCGATATTCCGTCAAGCGGCCATAATCCGGCATGAACTGGTTGGTCGGGTCTTCGGTCGTGACTCTGCACTGTACGGCAAAACCATGGGTTTTGATCGCCTCCTGGGATGGCAGGTCTACCTCCGGGCTGTCCAGCGTATAGCCCTGGGCAATCAGTATTTGCGCGCGCACAATATCAATGCCGGTGACTTCTTCGGTGATCGTGTGTTCGACCTGGATTCTCGGATTGACTTCTATAAAATAGAATGCCCCGGTCTGATCATCCACCAGAAATTCCACAGTACCCGCATTCTGGTATGAAACAGCCGCTGCGATGGTACAGGCGGCATTGCAGATCGCCTGCCTGAGACCGGGCTCCAGATTGGGCGCCGGGGCAATTTCCACCACTTTCTGGTAGCGGCGCTGAATGGAGCAATCGCGCTCGAACAAATGCACCCGGTTGCCCTGCTCGTCGCCGAGAATCTGGACCTCGATATGGCGCGCCCGGGCAATCAGCTTTTCGATGAAAATATCGCGGCTGCCAAAAGCACTATGGGATTCCCGTTGCGCCGCCTCGAACGCGGACTTGAATTCCGCCTCACTATGAACCACGCGCATACCGCGCCCACCCCCGCCATGCGCGGCCTTGAGCATGATCGGATAGCCTGTCCGGGCCGCGGTCTCCAGGCCGTCGGCGACATCAGTTATCGCCCGGTTGACCCCTCCGAGTACGGCCACCCCGGCTTTCTCCGCGATCAACCTTGCCGAAGTCTTGTTGCCCAGGGAGGTCAGGGTTTCGATAGAGGGACCAACAAATACAATGCCCTCCTCCCGGCAGCGTCTGGCGAAGTCGGGGTTTTCGGAAAGGAAACCATAACCCGGATGAATGGCGTCGACATTCTGCGCCTTGGCCAGGGCGACAATTTCCTCGATATTCAGATAATTTCTGATCGGTTCACCGGCACCGCCCACCTGATAAGCCTCATCGGCCTGGAAGCGATGCAAGGAATATCGGTCTTCGTAACTGTAGATCGCAACCGGCGTAATGCCCAGTTCGCGGGCACTGCGAAATACACGAATCGCAATCTCGCTGCGGTTGGCCACCAGCAGTCTTTTCACCGGTTTTATTTGTCGGGACGCACTCATATCGAATATAATTATAGCCTGATATTTTCGCTCTCGCGAGTCTATCACTTTATGGATACCCCATGGAGAGTATTCAACCGAGGTCACAAAAGATCAACAATAGCCGGTCGATAAGCAACCTTCAACAGTGAAAGAAATGTACTACGAAACCATACGGAAACTCGAGAAAGAGGGAGTCAACCCTGAATATGTCCAGGGTTGGGCCAACGGCTTTCTGGGCAATCCCGCACGTGAAGAGCAACGAACCAACGAGGCCTACGAAGCGGGATACGAAGATGGTTCCGGGCGCGTCACCGATCAGGCAGAGCGGTTCACAACTTAACCCAATCACTCCCCCCTTGAGGGGGAGTCAAATCCGCGATAGCGGATTTGGTGGGGGGACACAACCGCCATCCCACGCCCCAACCATCCGTCTTTCCCTTGATAAGCGGGAATCCACAATAATATGGAGGTTGCGGTTACCTGTCATCGCAAGAATTTCTTATCTTCTCGACCAGTGCGGTGGTTGAAAGCGGGTGCTCGAACCGGATCGAATGCACCGACCCACCCCGTTGCTGCACTTCCCGGCTACCCACAATGTCCTCGATCTTCCAGTCGCCACCCTTTACCAGCACCTCCGGCTTGATCTTCAGGATCAATTCCAGCGGGGTATCCTGATCAAATGGTACTACTGCGTCCACGCACTCCAGGGCAGCCAGCACAACGGCTCGATCAGCCAGCGTATTGAAGGGGCGATCGGTGCCCTTGCCGAGCCGTTTTACCGATGCGTCTGAATTGATGCCGACCACCAGCGAGGCGCCCAGAGTAGCTGCGCTATGCAGGCAGGCGACATGCCCGCGGTGAAGAATGTCGAACACGCCATTGGTAAAAACTATCGGCCTGTCAAACCGGCCAATCCATGAGCCGAAACCGCCCTCGCGGTCGGGCCAATATATCTTGCCTTCCATAGACCCGGTTATTCGGTTTTGATGTACTCGAAAACCTTGACGATATGGATTACGCCCGCAACGCCTTGCGCTGCCTCGACTGCGGCCAGGGCTTCATCCTGTGTGACCAGCCCCATCAGATAGACTTTGCCGCGCTCCGTAATGACCTTGATGTTGGATGACGGCACGTTGTCTGCTCTTAACAGGCTGGCTTTCACCTTGCTGGTCAGCCAGGTATCATTTGCGCGGCTGTTGAGATTGCTTCGTCCGGCCAGGTCCAGCTCATTGACCACCTTCCGGGTTTGCTCATATCCATTGGCCAGAGATTCCGCATACTGGCGTTGTTCATCGGTATGGACTTCTCCGGTGAGTAGTACGATTCCATTGATTGCCGTTACGCTGATATTGACCGGCGAGCCCAGATTCTCGTCCGACTGGTAATCGCCTCTTAATTTCAATTCCAGCAGGTTGTCGTCTATGTTACGCCCTATGGTTCGTCTTTCACCATGCAGGTCAATGGAGGTGACGATCACGGCGCCAACCAACAGAGGAGCGCAGGCGGTGATGGATTGTACGGTTGCCAGGACAAGCAGGCCGCAAAAGAGGTTTCTCCATATCATCAGGAAACTCCCTGGAGAGTTGTTTGTCGGGATCATGTTGGTTTCTCGAACAAAGGTTAAGCCGGTCACGGGACAGGCAGGCCGCCTGTCAGGAAGTCCGGGTAAGTGAATTATACATGAGTTTGCGGGGTCATTCCCCCCTTGAGGGGGAATCACATCCCGCAAAGCGGGTGTGATGGGGGGACGCAACCATACGGATGCCGTGCTTGCCGTCCAAATATACGGACTTTGCATTAAATGGTGCGGAAGCTGCCGCCATTCAAAATGCGTGTTGGATCCAGTCTATGTCAAATTGGCCGGGTTGGCCGGTGACCGCAATGACATCGAACCGGCATTGGTCATACAGGTCACTGTGGTATTGCTGCAGGAAGGATTCGGCGGTTTTACGGATTTTATTCTGCTTCCTGCGGGTGATGCTTTCTCCCGCTCCACCAAAAGCCCGGTTTTTTCTGTAGCGTACTTCGATAAATACCAGAACCTGCCCGTGTTGCATGATCAGGTCGATTTCTCCGCATTTCCTGGAATAGTTGCGCGTAACCAGCGTAAGCCCGCGGGTGGTAAGCCAGGATAACGCTCTGGTTTCCGCATCCTCACCACGTTGCAAATGCGGTGCCTTCAAGGTTGTTTCCCAGGATTCGCGGAATCCGGGACATGACCACTGCTGTTCGTCATGGGCAAGGGTTCTGCCAGACCGGATTCGAACTTCACCCAGACTGGCAGGTGAACCGCGTTGCCGTTCGGGTGCACACGGATGGTCATGGCCTTGCCGGGGAACTTCATCCATGAATTCTGCCTGAGTACCTGCAATCGGGGAATGATCTGATAACTCTGTATTCCGAGCGCGTACAGCCGGTCCAGGGCAGTGCGGGCGTAAGGGCGTGGCAGATCGGTATCCGTAGCCCGGTCTGCGGATGTACCCCCCATCCAATCCGTTTGCGGATTGGATTCCCCCTCAAGGGGGGAATGATGTTGTCCGCTACTCTCCTCTGCCGACAGATCGGGCGGTGGCTGAACTTCTTCGTTGTCGTCCGGGTCACTGTCTGCCTCCACTTCTATTATCGTTTCCGCTTCTGCCTCGGCCTTTGCTTTTTCCTCCTCCGCCTTTTGCTGTTTGTACCGCGAGACGCCGTCCAGTATCCAGCGCATTTCCCCGAAAACCAGTCCATCCAGATCCGCGTCCATGGCCGGGTCTGGTTTGCCGGTATAAATGTATGAGGTTGCGTAGAGGGGGACTCCGTGAGCCTGGAAAAACCGGAGTTGGGGCACGATCAGCCGGGCCTGGGCTGTGGTTGCCGCCAGAAAAATGAAGTCCAGGTCTTCATTGCGGCGGGGCGAAAACTTCAGGTTCAGCCCGCTTTGCGCTTCGATCAGGCGGTGGCGAATGACGCTCCGGTCTATGCCGAGGAATTTCCGTACCACTTTGGCGTGATTCGAGACATCCTGCCCGAATGAGCTGTTTTTCAGGACTTGTCCACCCAGGCTTTGCCAGTGAGTGATGAACGCATTGGCGACCCGGGAACCCCACTCTCCCTCGCTACGGAGCACGGTGGCATTTCTGTGGCCGGTGGCGTAAGCCTTGTCCGCCACCTGGCGCGCTTCATTTTCCGGAGACAGGCTGAGGCCATACAGATTGTCCGATGCCCTTCCGGGCGGAATATCCGCAAGCAGCAGGGTATCGGTTTCGGGATTCCGGCTGGCCAGCAGACTGGCCACCGTTTTTCGTCCCAGTGGACCGACAATAAAATCGGCGCCGCCCGCTTCGGCGGCCTGATAGTAAAAAGAAGCCAATGAAGGATCAGCGCCAATATCATATAGTGTCAACTCCGGTTTCGGGTAAGAACCATCCCGGTTATGCGCTTCGGTGAAGCCATCGTAAAAAGCCCGGGCGGCCTTGCCGTCAGACGAAGCAAGAGGCAGAAGCAGGGCGATTTGCCGT
The DNA here is from genome assembly GCA_965116335.1 of Arenicellales bacterium. GTDB lineage: Bacteria > Pseudomonadota > Gammaproteobacteria > Arenicellales > Poriferihabitantaceae. Next base: position 1,570,449 of record OZ220677.1, on the reverse strand, counting down.
CGCACCTGCGGACGGTTCACCGTGTATGACCCGATGAGTTCGGCACTCGCGGGGTGGTTCGGCCAGGCCCGCCGCCAATCCTGCAACTGTGCTTCAGGCTGTACTTCTGTAGCGAGCACCTCAAGCAAGGCCAGCCAACCCGCCAGGTTGGGGTCGGTACTGTCTTCCAGCAACAGGGAACGATGCAGAGAGTCGAGTGATTCCAGTATTTGCAACAGGGTTTTCCCGGCTTCCAGTCGGGTCTTCCCGGTGCTCGTCCAATCCAGCTTCAGAAGTGTTTCTACCGCTGCCTCCGGGTCGCCTTGAGCCAGTTGCATTTTCGCCAGAAGGATCTGCGGTTCCGATTCTTCCCGTACTCCTGCCAATCCGGTCTCCCATTCCTGTGTGTCGTCATCGTCCACAGTGACAATCGTCTCTTCATCGGGCAGGCCATGACTGAGCGCGGTGGGTTCTGGCTCTGGTTCCGCTATGGCTTCTTCCTCCTCCTCCTCTTTTATGTCGGTTTCTTCTTGCGTAGTATCCGCCGGTTGTGCGACTTCCTGATTGGGAGTGGATGTCTGCGGCAATGTCTCCGGTAATAGTGTACAGTTAGCGAGCAGTACACAGGTCAGGCCAACAGCCAGATTCGGCGACGACAGTCCCGACTGGCCGGGCATCCAGCCGATTTTCGGGAACAGTTTTGACAGGCTTTGGTAAAGCGAAACCATGGAAATTCGTTGCATTGCAGCGGCGGATGAATACACCCACAGTATAAGAGATTCGGTGATGAACGGCAAAACAGGCGCACTATACATTGTAGCCACTCCAATCGGCAATCTGGAAGACATCAGCCTGCGCGCACAAGCCGTATTGGCACAGGTGGCGCTGATCCTGGCGGAAGACACCCGACATGCGGCCAGGCTGCTCAATCACTGCCAGATCAAAACCGCAACCCGGTCATTTCACGAGCACAACGAAAATGAACAGACCCCCGCAATCATCCGGCTGTTGCGGCAGGGCCTGGACATTGCGCTGGTAAGTGATGCCGGTACGCCATTGGTAAGTGACCCGGGCTATCGACTGGTTCAGGCAGCGCGAGACAATCAGTTGCCGGTCATTCCGGTTCCCGGGCCGAGCGCCGTTATCGCCGCGCTTTCGGCCTCCGGGTTGCCGGCGAGGCGATTCTGTTTCGAGGGGTTTCTACCAGCCAGACGCGAACAGAGACGGCAAAAACTGATGGAGTTATCGACCGAGACCCGCACCCTGGTACTGTTTGAATCGAGTCACCGTATCGTTGCCACGCTTGAGGATATCCAGTCCTGCCTGCCAGCCAATATAAAAATCACCGTAGCCCGGGAAATGACCAAGAAGTTCGAGTCATTCTACCAGGGTGACATCGGCACCGTGCGCCGTCAGATTAGCGAGCACGGCAGGCATCAGAAAGGAGAGTTCGTCATCGTGCTGTGCTGGCAGTTGCCGGACCACCCCGACTGGCAAAAAGCCTCGCAGCTGGTAGCGGCAATGATTGACTATATGCCTGCGAAAGCAGCAGCGAGAATAGTCAGTGATACCTTCAAAGTCAGCAAAAACCGACTGTATCGGCACGCCCTGGAGCAGAAGAAAAGAAATGAATGAAAGATGCGATAATCCACGATCATACGGATGTCGTGCTTACCGTCATCGTAGGGGCGCCCCTCTGTGGGTGCCCGCAATCGTTGATACCTATTCTTGCCCGCCAAAGGCTTTACCGGGGTTCTGGCGACCCAAAATTCTTACAATGACGACCTCGTGTTGTTCGATCCGATAGTAAATCGAATGCGGTCCGAATATGCTACGGCGATAGCCTTCCTGAATATGATCAACCGCGTTATACAGCATTGGTTGTGTAGCTAATTCGGCAAATCGCCCCAACATTTCGGTCTGATATACGGTTGCCCGGTCAAGTCCAAAGGTATCAATGCCAAAGTCGAAGATGTTTTCAAAATCCCTGTCGGCAGTTTCGGTTAATCTATAGCTCGCCATTTTTGCGCTTTCGCTGGATGACGGCATTCATGATTTCGTCTGGCGCGCGCATACTTACCCCGCTATTCTCACCTTCAGCCAGGGCTGCCTGTATCCATTGAATTTCAGCAGGCGTTTCCTGTTCCTGTATTTGCCGCTCGCGAATGAGTTGGCGGATGATCTCGCTTTCATTGCCGAAGTGGCCGGTTGAAACTTGTGCTTTGATCCAATTGTCTTGCTGGTCTGTAATCGAGATGCTTTTCTTTACCATTGGCATGTTGAGTGCTCCATCATTAGATTAGGCCAGTCTTGCCTACCTGGTAGTATAATATACCCCATAGTTTATAGATTTACAGGGTATTTTTTGTATTAACGTTGAAAATTACCGATGCGTAGAATCATCCCGCCCCCATCTGTCTTTCCCGCACAAGCGGGAATCTACAACGATATGGATGCCGTGCTTGCCGGCCAATATTTTCTTGTGTTTGACTTTGCTTATTGTTGCGTTTAATATCGCCGTATATTGCTAATTTGGGCGTTGGCACTTGCGCTGATGCTGAACCAACCAACAACCTGGAGTCTGGGTAAATGAGTAATCTGAGCCAAGTAAGAAACAAAGTGAGTTCGACCCTGTCGATTCTTGTTGCCGCGGCCTTAAGCCTGTTGCTGGGCGCCTGTGGCGGGGGCGGCGGTGCTGCGCTCGCGCCTGACCAACCCCTCGGATTGGGAGGTGCCAGCCCGACCAGCGACGGCACTACCGTAAGTACGGACACCGGCAGTGGAGCGGGTGCGGGCGCCGGTGGCGTCACCACCGCCAACATCGGCGGTGGAGATTTTCAGATAGAGAGGCTGGCTCGGGAATTAGCGCCCGCACTCTTTACAGGGTTGGACACCAGCTCGACGGATTTCCAATTTGGTCAGAATGGGGAGTTTTACGGTTCCGGCGCCAATGTCGGTAGCTATTGCCATACCTTCTGGCTGGAAAACGATGGCACGCCTAGCGCGAATTGCAGGTACTGGGCAAGTGAAAAAATTCACACTGTCGTGGCGGGAGAAGGCGTTTCGCCGACACCCGATGAATACCTGCCATCGCTGACCGGTACGGTGACGTGGAACGGAGACTACGAGGGGGAATACCGCCACTTCAACAGCGAGGCGGAGGAGTGGAATCCGTTTCAGGAAGATTCGGGCACAGTCGAGATGACCGTGGACCTGGATGGTGACACTGCTGTGAAGGATGTCGCGATAACCCTGTCCAGCGCAACCGGCAACGTGTTCCCGTCCGCGGATGGATATGTGGATGAGGTAGAGATGATCGGGCCAACAGACCTCACCAGTGGGGGGTTCCAGGCGGCTTCACAGGGCACTAAAGCGGAGGACGGTACTTATACCCACACGGCCCGGCTTGTTTCCGCGGTCGGAGGCTATTACGGGGAGGCCGCGCAATCGGTTGCTGGCGTGTACCAATATGATACATCCCAAGAGTTCAACCCGGATGACCGCATCCAGGGCCTAGGCGTATTCGTGGCAGAAAGAGAGGTGCCAGCCGACCAGCTGAGTGCCGTTCCTACTACTACTACTACTACTACTACTGATTACCTGCAGTTGGGCGTATGGTCAGAGGGCGCCTCGCGGCCAGATGCGCTGTTCACCTGGGGCCATGGCCGGGATTCATCTGATGGCGCCGGCTTTTATGTTGACGGGGATCTGACGGCCGCCACCACGGTGACTGCGATGACCGGAGAGGTAAGCTGGGACGGGCGGTATTCCGGTAATTATCGTACCCGCAATCTGGGTGGCAATGAAGCAGCCGACCATAATGACGCCTGGAACGGTTATCAAACGGACGCAGGCGCCGTGGCCTTGACGGTTGACTTTGGCGCCGGTTTTGATGTTGAGAATGCCGATGCCTGGACGCCGGAGGTTACCATGACCATGACCTCAGACAACACAGACAGCAGCGCCTTTCCGAATGGAGAGACCATGCTGTCCGCCATGCAAGGTCATGTGGGTTTGACACACGAAGACGTGATCGAATACAGGACCGAACGCCTCACCGGCAGCGATAGGGTCGGAACCGGCACGACTAACGATGGCGAAAGGAATGAAAAGGCCGACTACCACTACCCGGTGGTGGTTGGTCAGACCACGACAGGCTGGAGCAACCAGTTCTCAGGCGCTACCGGTGAGACGGAGGGGTCGTATGATACGGAGGGAGAATCAAGGTTTACTTATACTGACGGGCATGGTACCTCGCATAACGTACGCCAGGATCATATATATCATTACGGCTGGAGCGCAGGTTACGAAGGCGGATTCTTCGGCCCGAACGGTGAGGCCGTAGGCGGCATATACACGCTGATGGGGACCATGGTGCCGAGTGATACCAGCCAACATAATGACGGCAACGCCAACGTCGCAGTCGACGTATTCCAGGGCCAAGGTACCTTCAGCGCAGAGAAGGAGGAGTAACATCATTCCCCCCTTGAGGGGGAATCCAATCCGTTTACGGATTGGATGGGGGGAGCAACCGTCATCTGACGCCCCAACCCAATCCCCCCACCCGCTCCCCGGCGGGCTTCGCCCTTGTATCGCGGACTCCCCCTCAAGGGGGGAGTGATGCGAGGAAAATCATTCCCCCCAACATCTGCGGGAGGGCACAGAGACCCTCCCCTACGATAACGGTCGGGCGCAGGCTCTACAACATCATTCCCCCCTTGAGGGGGAATCCAATCCGTTTACGGATTGGATGGGGGGAGCAACCGTCATCCCCCGCCCCAACCCGTCATTCCCGCGCAGGCGGGAATCCACAACCTCACGGAATTTGCAATTACCGATGCGTAGGGGCGCCCCTTGTGGGTGCCCGCTATCGTTGATTCCCGTTCCAACGGTTGCGGGAGGGCACGGAGACCCTCCCCTACGATAACGGTCGGGCGCAGGCTCTACAACATCATTCCCCCCTTGAGGGGGAATCCAATCCGTTTACGGATTGGATGGGGGGAGTGGGTAGCCTGATCAGGAGAAAATCTGTGGTTTGAAATTGTCCTTGTTGATGATGCTGGCACTGTTGCCGGTGGCTCTGATTACGAATAATCCCTGTTTCTCTGCGTAGACATGCGCTTGTTCATCAGATTTTAACCAGGCCATCGCTCCATAGACGGTGTTTTTCTTAAAACGCGGCATGCGAGTCGTAACCTTACCCACACTGACCAGGAAATCCTTGACATCCTGCGCCTTCAGGGTGGTCTTGACTTCAACGACTACAATTTCCTGACCATTGGCCGCAATAATGTCATATTCAAAGTTATCATCGGAGCCGCTTTGTGAAATATTCCGGTAAATCTGGTAAACATGAACGCCCTTCTCCTGTAACATCGCAACCAAATCCCCCTCTACCAGACTTTCCACCAACCGTCCCCACCGGCTGTTAAAAGAAGCTTCGTTCTTTTTAATCTGCTTGTCGGTTTCTTTCATTCGTCTGTCGGTTTCCTTCATTTCCTGCATGAGCTCTTCATGGTCGGCGGCCTGCCTGGCAGTGATTTCTTTTTGGTTGGCGCGAAATTCCGCCATTTCCTGCATGGATTTTTCATGTCTGGCATCCTCTCTGGCAGCAGCAGCTTCCTGTCTGGCAGCAGCAGCTTCCTGTCTGGCAGCGGTTTCTTTGCTGATGGCGGTGGTTTCTTCCAGGTTGGCGGAAACTTTTTTCAGAATCGCCCAGATTTCATCTGGAGTGGGTACGGTGGTGGTGGTCATTTTGACATTCCTTACAGGTAGCGATTGCGGATTATAGCAGAATTGGGGTTGAAGGCGGGGGCAGGTTCTACGCATCGGTAATCACGATATCCGAATTGTCGGGGGGAGAAGTCATGTGTTGTGACGGGATGTGGTAGAATCGTCGTTCCTGTGGGTGCCGGGTGGTTGGCCGGGAGCGGAAAAGCTCTGCTGGTTAAGTCTGGTGCCGATTTCCTGTATTACCATCTTTCGGCTTGATTTCTATGCGCCCTGTTACGCTGATCTGCGCTTTTGTTTGTTGTGTCCTGTTTACCGGAGCACCCTTTCCGGCTTTCGGCGAGTCCCCGCACCTGTCGGACGACTCGCGGGTGAGCAATGCCAGGGCGCTGATTGATCGCGGGCAGTTTGAGGAGGCGCTGGCGATGTTGCGCCCACTGGCGCCTGATCACCCGGATCAAACGGATGTCCTGTTTCTGCTCGGTCTGGCTGCGATCAGCGCCGCGCAACTCCCGCAAACATCCGAGGCAGACCGCACCGGGTTGCTGGATGAGGCTATCACGGCGCTTCGCGCCATTCTGGTTGACCGTCCGGATCTGGTGCGTGTACGTCTGGAACTGGCGCGCGCATTCTTCCTCAAGGGCGAAGATGGCTTGTCACGCAGACATTTCGAGCGGGTGCTGGCGGGCAAGCCGCCAGAGGCGATTGTGGCTAACGTTCAGCGTTTTATTGATGCGATGCGGGCGCGGCGACGCTGGAGCGGTTATTTCGGCGCTACTCTGGCACCGGACAGCAACATCAATGCGGCTTCTGACTCCGGTACGATCTATATTTACGGTCTGCCGTTTCGGCGCGATTCGGATTCGGGGGCGCGTTCCGGCCTGGGTATTGTGTTATGGGGAGGGGGTGAGTATCAGCATCCGATTAGCAATCGGCTGCGGCTGCGCTCCGGGGCTGACATCTCACTGAGGGAATATGACGGACGCAGCTTCGATCAGTCTTCGTTGTCGCTTCATACAGGGCCACGCTGGCTGGTCGGGAGAGCTACAGAAGCTAGTCTGCTGGGTAGCGTTCGGCGGCGCTGGACCGCCAGCAAACTGCATTCGCGCGAGCGCGGGGTACGTTTGGAGGCCTCCCATCGGTTCTCCGGGCGTGTGTCTGGCAATGGGCGGTTGTCCTGGCATGAGCGGGAGTTCGAGCGCGATAAGCATCTGGAAGGTTCTCATACTGCACTTTCCCTCAGCCTGCGTTGGCAAGCGACGCCAACCATACAGACCAATGCGGGTGCTGGCTATGCGAAAGAGCGTACCGAGTCCATCGTATGGAGGAACTCCGGCAAATGGTTACGGCTCGGCGCCTCGTTCGCGTTGCCGCGAGGCTTCACGGTTGGTGGTAGCACGGAATGGTTGTGGACCGATTATCAGGGTAACTGGGCACCGTTTACGCCGGACGGCAGCCCTCGTGACGACCGCACCCGGACTATTCGCGCCAGCGTTTTCAATCGCGCATTTACGATATTCGGCTTCAGCCCGAAGCTCGCGCTAATCAATGAAGTGCGGGAATCTAGCGCCCAGCTGTACGATTACCGGAGAGACCGCGCAGAGTTGCAGTTTGTGCGTCAGTTCTGATTGCGCGGGTCAAGTTGCTTTTTTGACAAGGGTCGAAATTATGAATCTTTTCCAGTGTGGTGCTTTCAGATTTCCGGGCTTTGTAGAGATCATGACGAATCTGGAGATTCAGCCAGAAACCAGCCGACATCCCGAAAAACTTTCCCAAGCGTAATGCGGTGCCTGGCGTAACGCCACGCTTTTTATTCACCAGCTCGTTCACTCGCTGATAGGGCACATGAATGGCATCCGCCAATTCGCGCTGGGTAATTTGCATCGGATGCAAAAACTCTTCGACCAGCATCTCTCCCGGATGAGTGGGCTCTCTATGTGCAGGTATTCGAACCATGGCCTTGTTTTTGAATGAGCGAATCAAGAGATAACGATAGCACGGCTTCCATGCTATTTCAAGAGCAGGATTTTGGGGGTCAGAATATTGTTTTTTGATCGGGAATCCAGTAGGGTACGGTGGGAGTTGGCCAGACAGTTGCGGTATCCGATGATATCGAGGAAAGTCCGGGCTCCAACGGGTAGAGTGCCAGCTAACGGCTGGGCAGCGTGAGTTGACGGCCAGTGCCACAGAAAATATACCGCCTTGTACGTATCTGGTATGAGGTAAGGGTGAAATGGTGCGGTAAGAGCGCACCGCGCTATTGGCAACAGTAGTGGCAGGGTAAACCCCACTCGGAGCAAGACCAAATAGGGATCCATTGGTGTGACCCGCGCCGGATCCGGGTAGGTTGCTTGAGGCGTTTGGTGACAAACGTCCCAGATGAATAACTGTCCACGACAGAACCCGGCTTATCGGCCAACTCCTTATATTCCCGGAGCAACCATTGGCAAGAGACAACACGGTCCCGTTACGAGACCCTGACCAGGTAATGCGCCTCGACCGCATGGGCTGTTTCCATCAGACCCGGTTGAGTTTCATGCGTACCCTGTTGCGTTCAATCGGCGACCAGAGTTGGCAATTCCGGCGCACTCGCTGGGATATTGACTCGAAAGGGGTGGGCGTCGCGGTTTATCAAATCGAAGCGCCGGAGCGCCTCTATTCGCTGATCTGTTACGCCAACGACCTGCCCGCACACAAGCGCTCGGACCGGGTGATCGCCACCGAATGGGACGCTACCTTTACGTTGTTCGACGGGGTGCCGGAGCCTGCCGATATTGAAAGACTGAAAGCCGCTGTCCCGAAACAGGAAGCCGGGCATTGCACACAAACCGAGCTGGTTCTGGCGCGGGCTAATCGTAGCGTGCGATTATTCGATCATGTGGTTGATGCGCTTGCGCGAGGCTGCCAACCCGACCGGGAAATGATCGACAAGGTGGGTTATCTGATGCGTACCACCGCAGTGTATGGTAACGGTAAATTCGGCATCAGCGACCGGCAGCGTATAGCCGACCGCCCGGAGTTTTCCTCCGCCTTTCATACCGAGTTGCTGGCGGTCTGGCTGATTCGCGGATTTACCGTGGATATCGCCGAGCATCTGGCCCGTGTGCACGGTGGCGATCAGGCGGTGACGATGCAGCCGGATTTACGGCGCAGGCTGGGTGTCGGTAACTCGACCGGGCTGGGTATGGCGCCGTTCCTGATTCTTCATCCGGCACTGATCCATAGCTGGATACTGGCTCGCGAAACCGCACTGGCCAGAGTCCGAAGCCTGGCCGACAGTACACCACAGACGCGCAAGGCATTCCGGCAACTGATTGCACGGATGCAGTACGGACTGGCAGACTGGATTACCGCAGATTTACGCCAGCAGAAGCGCATCGGCGAGTTGGCTACCGATCTGGTGAAAGTGGCGCGTTATACAGAGTCTGCCGGGTTGTCCATGCCGTATCCCTGGGATGCGCTGGTGGTTTGGTCAGAGCAGGCCTTGTCGCTGGAGGGGCAGGAGCTCATAGTCACTCTGGCGATAGAACCGCACGGTGAACGGGTGGATGATCTGGCCCACACTATGGCGGTTGACGAAGCGCAGTATTTCCCGATTGATGGCGGTCAGAATCTTGCCGAAGCCATACAGGTGATTGAACAGAAATACGCCTGGGCACTGGCGGTCGATTATTCCGGGCAGAATCAGTCCGCCCGGTTCTGGTATTATTCACAAGAGAAACTGGAACCCAGACTTGGGCAGCGCCATACAGAACCGGGAGCCGAAAAGGAACATCCGCTGGCTTATGGGCGGGATGTCCGGGCATTATATGAAGACCTTACGAAAGCCTGCGGACAGAGGCAGGGCGAGGACGGGGGCAAACTGGCCGGATTCTTGCTCACCCACCCGCAGCATCGGCACAGTGTGCGCAGAATCCAGATAGCCAACCGGCTGGACTATGCCGAGATACGGGATAATCTGATCTCTGCTGATCTGGTTCCGGTTGATTTGCTGCGATGTAAACTTTCATTTTTCGGCGCCAATAAATTCGACCCGAAGTCGGACCGCTGGATACGGATCAATATGTATCAACACGCCCCGTTCCCGGACGAACTTGGAGAGTACGAAGGGGATGGCTGGATTTATCCGCCACTGCCGGACTCATGAAACGCTCGTTGAATGAGATTGAGCAGACTTGCCGAAAAGCGGCCAGAGGCAGCGGGTTGCCCTGGGGAGTGGCCGATGATACGGGGCGGGCGGTTCGCTGGCTGCATGGCTTTGGTCTGGACGGCGTTTCCAGTCTGGTTGCATTGCTGGAAAGACTGGATCATCAGCGGGCGGTTGACTATGCGCCGCAATCGCTCGATGGAGTCTGGCAAGGGGCGTGCCATGTATTGAGTCCGATCATGACCGGGCTTGCGTTGAGTGATTGCATGAGTCTGCTACCGGAACGTGGTATCAGGACTCGCGAAATCGCCTGCCCGCTACTGGTCGCGGGGTATGTCGGGCAGACTCTGTTGCGTCCAGAGCAGTCGGTCAGGTTGCTCTGGTTGTCCATACGCTTGACGATTGGCCATGACCGACTGGCTATTATCGGTGACCAGGGCGACTTGTACACAGACAGCGCGCCTCATCTGATCTGCGATAAGGGAGTTTTTGAGCAGCCGGGCCGAGACATCTGCTACCCGAAAGTCGGAGATATGTCAGTGAGTGCCGGGGCCTGGGGAAAACTCGAGAGCCGGGCCTGGCTGACCTATGTCGAAGCCACCGAAGAATCCCGATTATCGGGTGCAGGCGCGGGGTTGAACGACAATGATTGATCGGGGGGCGATCAGGACGGTCGTTCCCCCCATCCAATCCGCTTCGCACGATTGGATTCCCCCTCAAGGGGGGAATGATTGGGTGTTGCCCCAGCCCATCATCGTAGGGGAGGGTCTCCGTGCCCTCCCGCGAATGATCGGAACAGGTATCAACGATAGCGGGCGACCACGAGGGTCGCCCCTACGATGACCGTAAGCACAGCATCCATATTATTGTGGATTCCCGCCTGCGCGGGAAAGACGGGGGACTGGCAGTTCAGGCGCGTTCCATGTATTCGCCGGTGTCGGTATTGACTTTCACTTTCTCACCTACGTTGACAAAGGTTGGGACGGTGACCTTGTGCCCGGTTTCCAGAAGCGCGGGCTTGCCACTGCCAGAGGCGGTCTGTCCCTTGACTACGCCTTCGGTATCGACTACCTCCAGCACGACAGACCCGGCCAACTCAATCCCGATCGGAATTTCATTATGAAAATTGATCTGGACATCGGCATTTGGCAATAAAAACGGTATCTGGGTTTCGAGTTCTTCCGCGCTTAACGTGACTTGCTCGTAATTCTCCTGGTCCATGAACACATAATTATCACCATCCAGATACAGGTATTGCATCTTGCGCGGTTCGACATAGGCCTTTTCCATCTTGTCTTCCGAGCGAAATCGTTCATTGAGTTTGGTGCCATCTGATATACACTTCATCTCAAGTTGCACAAATGCGCCGCCCTTACCCGGCTTGACATGGTTTTTCTTTAGTATCCGCCACAATTTACCCTGATATTCCATCAGATTGCCGATGCGAGCTTCGAAGGCTGAAATTTTCACTGGAAGATGTTTCCTGATATTGGAGGATGAATGGTGCCGGATTGTATCCACTCTGGCAGGTGGCATCAATAGACCGGCGTGCGGGATCAGGCAATCATGAGCGATAATAAGGATAACCCGCCCTGTTTTGACGCGCGCCAGTTTCTTGCGAGCGTTTCAGATCGGCCCGGAGTCTATATCTTCACGGATGAACAGGGTGGCACACTCTATGTCGGGAAAGCGAAAAACCTGAAAAAGCGCTTGCAGAGTTACTTCCGCCCGACTTCCCTTTCGCCGAAAACGCGATTGATGGTCTCAAAAATCGCTCATGCCCAAACCCAGCAGACGCGCACGGAAAGCGAAGCACTGCTGCTCGAATACAATCTCATCAAGGACCGGCGCCCGCATTATAATATCACTCTGCGGGACGGCAAAAGTTTTCCCTACATCCGCTTGACCGAGCACGACTCCTTCCCGAGATTCATGTTCTATCGCGGCTCGCGGACGCTGCCGGGGCGGTATTACGGGCCCTACCCCAATTCTGCCGCAGTCCGGGAGATGCTGGCGCAGCTACAGAAAATTTTCAGCCTGCGTCAATGTGATGACGCTTTCTTCAAAAACCGCTCAAGACCTTGCCTGCAATACCAGATCAAGCGATGCAGCGCACCGTGCACTGGCCGTATCAGCGCCGACGATTATCAGGAGGACATCGGTCAGGCCAAAGCCATGCTGGCTGGCGAGGATAGTCGCCTGATGGATGAGCTGGCGGGGAAGATGGAGCAGGCGTCCGACCAACTCGATTATGAGAGCGCGGCGGTTTATCGTGATCGTATCGCCTTGTTGCAGAGGATCAGGGAGAAGCAATATATCTCATCGGATGCGCGGGATGCAGACGTGGTCGGCGTGGCGGCACAATCCGGCATGGTTTGTTTTGGTGTCACCTCCATTCGCCGGGGGAGAAACCTGGGCATCCGGTTTCACCTGCAAGCCAACGCGCTGGACAAAACCCCGTCTGAATTGCTGGAGGTTTTTCTCGCGCAGAATTACTTCGGTTCGGCGATGCCCAGAGAGATTTTGCTGAGTGAAGCGATTGACAGCCGAAGCTCCCTGCAGCAGATACTATCCATTGAAAACAAAAGGAAAGTAGAAATCAGACAGCATTGCCGTTCCTACCGGGCCAAATGGATTGAGTCGGCGCGGTTGAATGTGGCGGACCATCTGGGCCGTTACCTGAACCAGCGCAGCCAGATCAGCAGCCAGTTCACCGAGCTGGGTGATTACCTGTCGCTGGACGAAACCCCGGCGCGGATTGAATGTTTCGATATCAGTCATACGATGGGAGAGAAAACGGTGGGCGCCTGTGTGGTATTTGATCAAAACGGTGCCGTAAAGTCCGACTATCGGCGTTACAATATATCCGGTATCGAACCCGGCGACGATTATGCCGCGATGCAACAGGTTCTGACCCGGCGTTATAAAAAGATACTCGAAAACGATGGTCGGGTTCCTGATCTGGTGATTATTGATGGCGGTAAGGGGCAGCTGAGTGTGGCGAGAAAAGTCTTTGAGGAATTACAGATGCTGGATTCGGTCGCGCTGATGGGTGTATCCAAAGGCCCGCAACGCAAGGCCGGGGAAGAGTGGTTTCATCTGGCCGGTGTGGCGACTCCGTTGCAGCCTGCGGGAACTTCTCCGGTTTCTCATCTGGTGCAACGCATTCGTGACGAGGCGCACCGCTTCGCCATAACCGGGCATCGGTTGCGTCGTGGCAAGGCCAGGAATCGCTCCGCCCTGGAACAGATTGCCGGGGTGGGAGACAAGCGCCGGCGCAATCTGTTACGGTACTTCGGCGGAGTTCAGGAAATCAAGCGCGCCGGAGTCGAGGACATTGCAAAAGTCCCCGGAATCAGCCGTAGTCTGGCGCAACGGATTTTTAACGATTTTAATCGGTAGGTGTTCGATGTCATGCTAAACATCCCGAATCTGCTTACGCTGTTCCGAATCGCCCTGATTCCGGTGCTGGTGATGTTGTATTTCTGGGATCTGGAGATTCGTTCCATACTGGTGACCGGAGTTTTTGTGGTGGCTGCGATCACCGACTGGCTGGATGGGTTTCTCGCCAGGAAGATGAATGCGACCTCGGCGCTGGGCGCTTTTCTCGACCCGGTGGCGGACAAGCTGATTGTTTCCAGCGCGCTGGTTCTTCTGGTCTCAGACCTTGCGGTGTTGGAGCGTGTGCTCCATCCACTGTTATTTTCCGTCTCTGTGTGTATCATCATAGGCCGCGAAATCGCTGTCTCTGCGTTGCGGGAATGGATGGCGGAATTGGGCGAGCGCGGCGTGGTTTCGGTCGGTATTTTAGGCAAGGTGAAAACCGTATTCCAGATGGTTTCCATCTCCCTGTTGCTGTATGCTGAGCCGATACTGGAAATCCCCGCGTTCCGTGTCGGCGAGCTCGCTTTTTATGTTGCCGCGATTCTGACTCTCTGGTCGGTGTGGGTCTACCTGAAAGCCGCGATGCCGTATCTGTTGGAAAAGAACGTCTAATGATGGATAATCAACCGATATTGACTGAAAACCGGCTGCGCGGGCGTGATTGCTATTGACACCACCTCGCGCTTGGCTAGAATCAACACCCCCAAAATTTATAAGCGGGAATAGCTCAGTTGGTAGAGCACAACCTTGCCAAGGTTGGGGTCGCGAGTTCGAGTCTCGTTTCCCGCTCCAGTATTTATGCGTCTTGTGTGTTCGATGCCATGGACAAGATCAGGGCTGAGTGGCAGAGTGGTTATGCAGCGGCCTGCAAAGCCGTTGACCTCGGTTCGATTCCGGGCTCAGCCTCCAGCTTGTGATGATTCGGTACTGTTTGCCCGGGTGGCGGAATGGGTAGACGCAAGGGACTTAAAATCCCTCGCCTGTAAAGGCATGCCGGTTCAAGTCCGGCCCCGGGTACCATCTATTGTCAATGCCATCGCATCAAAAACAACTACCCCGCTCGCGGGGAATATGTCGGTAGTGTGTGAAGATAAAACAGGGTCTACAAATGTCATGTATAGTGATAAAACAGGGTTGTTAAATGTCACTATTTCCGTTAATCTTGGCCTTGTTATCTACTAATCTGTACAGGTGCCGTGCTCAATCTTCTGGTTCGCAAGGAACTTTCAACCCTGCTTGAGTGGCTTGATCGCCCAAATCGCAAGCCGCTTGTTATTCGGGGGGCGCGGCAGGTGGGGAAATCCACGCTGGTCAGGCAGCTTGCCAGTGCAGCGGGGCTCGCACTGTTGGAAATCAATTTCGAGCGCAACCCGGAGTATCGCGATGCTTTTGCCACCAAAGACCCGTTGCAAATCACCCGCGTATTGGATTTGTTGCTCGGACAACCGGTGAATACCGATAAAACCCTCTTGTTTCTGGATGAGGTTCAGGAAGCACCGGAGGCATTGGCGGCTCTGCGTTATTTCTATGAAGAATTGCCACAGTTGCGCCTTGTTGCCGCAGGCTCGTTGTTGGAGTTCGCGCTGTCAAACGCACAGTTTGGAATGCCAGTCGGGCGGGTGGAGTACTTTCATATCGGCCCCATGCAGTTTGACGACTTTTTAATCGCCATGGGTGAGGCTTCTTTGGCCGATTACCTGAACGATTTGTCGCTGGATGACATTCGTAATCAAAACATGGTTCGGGCGATTCATGAGAAATGTCTCAATCTGTTGCGCCAGTATTGGGTTGTGGGCGGATTGCCTGAAGCGGTGGCGACTTATGCGGCTACGCAGGATTATTTTGAGGTGACTCGCGTTCAACAAGGAATCGTGGCTACCTATCGGGATGATTTCAGCAAATACAGCTCGGGCACGACCAAAATCCTGGTACAGCAGGTATTCGATCATTTACCTCTTGCCGTCGGGCGCAAATTCAAATATGCCCATATCAGCCATAATCACCGTGCGGCGCAGGTGGCGACTGCATTCCGGCAACTTTGTATGGCGGGAGTAGCCAGCCCTGTACTGCATACTTCTGCCAATGGCGTGCCGCTTGGCGCGGAGGCTCGCCAAAATTACTTCAAGGCTCTGTATATGGATATTGGCTTGATGTGCGCCGCACTGAAACTTAACGTGCTTGACCTGACGAGGAGTGAGCTTTCCATGGTAAACCAGGGGTCTCTGGCGGAGCAGTTTGTCGGCCAGCATCTATTGCATATAACGCCCACCTTCCAACACCCTCAACTCTATTACTGGGTAAGAGAGGCGAAAGGCTCAGCCGCAGAAATTGACTATCTAATGACACAGGGGCAGGAAATTGTGCCTATCGAAATAAAGGCAGGGACTACCGGCACGCTTAAATCTCTGCACCAGTTCCTTATGGAAAAGAAGCGGCCGTTTGCCGTGAGATTCAATGCCGACTTGCCGAGTTTGCTGAATGACTCGAAAACACTTCCCACTGGCCGAGCCCTGGATTACAGGCTGCTTTCACTCCCTCTTTACCTGGTCGGCAGTACGGACCGGCTTGCATCCGCCGCGATTAACGGTTGAATTGGATGCGGATAAGAGTGCGTCGGGCGGGTTAATGATGCGCTATACCGTACTGGCGAAGTGAAATTCCTGACTTTATTCTGTGTGTGACAGGTACAGCTCATTGCACTTTTTCACAAACTCGTTGTAGTTCTTGAACATATCCATAAATTTAGTTTCAAATTCGCTGGCTGCGGCATCCACCCCGCCTTTATCAATAATAAAATCAAACATGTCGTTCCCCCCGTGATAGTACTCGTATCCAATCCACGAGGCACTTTTACCAGCTAATTTCGGATCAATCTTCTCCAGCATCTCTTTCACGGTATTATTGGTTTTGCAATATTCCTTAAGCCGTTTCGTGTTCTCGATGTTGGTTCCGGCGACACCACAAAATGGCCAATAACCGTTCCTTGCATCAAACTGTAAGTAGAATCCAAGTGATTGTTCTGGTTTTGTCGACATTTGTTTTATTGTCACTGGGGCCCAATCTTTTTTCGGTGAGTACTTTGTTGTGTCCAACTCCACTTCCCAGTCTTCGGAAGGAATATTTGCCTTGATAGATAGTGCACTTTTAGAGATTACCTCTTGAATATAGGACTCCCTTAAAGGTAGGTATTCCCGATTAACCTCCCGTAAATCACGCAATACTTCGAGTTCGTCGGTTTTATGATTTTCTTCAATATACTCTTTCAAGTTCATTAGTTTGTCCTCTTTTCGCCCGTACAGAGACAATATGACCTCTTCATATTGCGTCAGGCCGATGGATAAATTGGTGATGTTTGATACCTGTGTTTTACATGATTGGATCCAGTCAAGGATTTCCCGGTCATAGTGAATGGATAAAAACCTGTACTTTTCCGACTTTATCGCTTTATCATTTTTCTCTTTATCAACATCAACAATCTTTTTCCCGTCCCCGCTCTGGATTATTTCGTATTTACCCAGGCTATCCTCGTGGGGGCCATCGCGGTCCAGCGACAGGTACACGACCACCAGGCTTTCTGACAAATCGTCGTCCCGATTCTCCTCTTTGATTGTCTCTATGTATCTTTCTATCTGTTTGTCCTGAGGTCCCGCGTATATCTTGTTTTCGATGATAATGTGCCTGCTGCCATCGGTAATATACAAGTCGATATTGTTGTATTCCTTGTAGACGCGGCAATTTTTTGTATTCATACCGACATCATCCAGCCCGCACTGCTGTAAAAACAACCCCAGAAAAAAATCACCCTGACCATGATCGCCATTGATGTCTAGCAGCGAATGAATGAATCTTGAGTGAAGCCTGACTTCATCGTGCTCCTCCAGAAGGCAGGTAAACACATTGAAGTCATTCAACCCTCTTTGCATCTGGCTTTTTCTTGTCTCTGAGTACGATTTGCACAGGTTTATTGCATTATCTATTTTTTTCTTCGTTAAACTCATGGTTGATTTCCTCTGAATTTCAATTGTCCCGGCCTGGAGCGTCTGCATTGTACTGGTTTAATGCCTCTCGGAGACTTTCTGCGATGGCCTTGCGTAGCGATACCGGTTTTACAATTTCAATGCTATTGCCCTGTGACAATATCCACCATCTCAACTGCCAGCTATCGGCAACGGTGCGTTTGCTGATGGTGATGCCTTGTTCTTCAATGTGTTCGACGACCTCGGCGGCTGTCTTCCCACCCTCCCCTACGATGGCATTAATCGCGCATCTGAATTGTGTCTCCTGTCCACATCGTCCGCCATCTCAGCCAGCGTGTTGAAATAAAAATCGTAATCTGGCCAGGTTTCCATCCGGGCCGTGGCTCCCCAATCCCCTTTTTCCTGCAAGCGTTGCCGGTCGATCCAGGCGTTGGCGAGTCCGAAAGCCCGCGCCTGCCGGTGGTCGTGAAACAGGCTTTGGGCGGTGTGGAGAACGCCCTCCCTGCGGATGCCGAAGTCAGTGTCAAGCCGACTCAGCATATATTCAAAATTACGCGGGTCCGGCTTGTAGCTGCCAATATCCTGGGCGGTATAAACGGCATCGAATTCGACTCCGAGCTTGCGGTTGGATGCGGCGAACCCAACCCGGTCCACGTTGGACAGAATCACCAGTCGGTAGCGCCGCTTGAGTCGGCGCAATGCGTCCGCGCTGTCACTGAAGGCTGGCCAATGGGCAATCGCGTCCGCGAACGCCTGATCCAGCCCTTCCGTTGTCCGCAGGTCAAACCGCTCCGCAATCCGCCGGTGAGTGAGTCTCAGCATATCGGAATAGTGTCTGTCCGGTGCCTCCCGCTCAAGCGTGCTCTCAATGCCAGAAAACGCCCCAAGCCCGGCGCGGCGGTCAATATGCCCGACGCCATTTTCCATAAGAAGCGGCTGAAGCGCATCCCAGATACCGGTCTCCCAGTCAATCAGGGTTCCATAACAGTCGAAAGTCAGCACTTCGTATTGGTCAATTTTTCGTGAATTCATGGGTTTTCTCCGGTTTGGGTCTGTTTTGGCGGTCTGTTTTGGCGGTTGGAATGATACTTGAATTTCTGTAACCTTACTGGACACTTCCGAGGATTTCATCCTCATTCAATCATTACTCACCAGGATTATGACTATGTTAATTCCCCGAACGAAAACCCCGAACCTGCGTGTGCGGATGCTCAATGGCGATACTTTTGATCTCTCAAACGAATCCTCAGAACGCGGTACCCTGATCTGTTTTTATCGCGGACTGCATTGCCCGATTTGCGCTAATTATCTGACCGAGTTGGAAAAGAGGGTGGACGAGTTTGCCGAGCGCGGTGTCAACGTGATTGCGGTGAGCTCGGATGAACAGGAACGCGCACAGGGCATGGCAGATAAAATCAAGGCGGACAAACTGCGCTTTGGTTATGGTCTGGATTTAGCGAAAGCCAAAGAATGGGGGCTTTATATCTCTACTTCACGCGGCAAGACATCCATCGGTATCGAAGAGCCTGCGCTGTTTTCTGAGCCGGGACTCTTTCTGGTTACGCCCGAGCAAACCCTGTACTACGGATCAACACAGACCATGCCGTTTGTCCGCCCCCATTTTTCTGAGCTGATCGGGGCGCTCGATTTTGCGATCAAAAACAACTATCCCGCTCGCGGGGAATATGTGGGTGGTGTGTGAATGGGATCCCGAAGAACACGAAAACCATGTCAGGTCTCAGGTCAGGACACGTAGCGCTGTCTCCGGGGCCTGGTCGAGAATGCGTAGCAAGGAGCGTGCCGCGCCGGTAGGGTGGCGCTTGCCCTGTTCCCAGTTGCGGATGGTCTCTGGTGGCACCTCGATGCGTCGCGCCATTTCGACCTGTGTTAAACCCAAACGGCGCCGGATGCGGCGGGCATATCTGGCCATGTCCTGCATGGCTTCTTGCTCGTCCTCCCGTTGCTGCCGGGCGATCTGCGCTTCGGTGGTTCCGTCCACCAGATCGGGATTAATTCGTCCTTTGGGAAATGTATCAGGATTGTTCGGATCAACCTTGATGCGTGTGATGCTCATAGTATTCAACCTCTCTAGCGTTGGCTTTGCGGGCGGAAATCATTCGTGTGGTTGAGTTGCGTATGGTGAAGACAACTGCATACACTCGATCTTCTATAACCCCCAGCACCTGGAATCTGTCTTCGCCGTAATCGCGCCTGCGGTCCTGTGTAACCATCCGGTTCGGGTCGTGGAACACCCGGGTAGCATAGGTAAAGTCGAAACCGCGAACGCGCAGGCAGGCATCGCTTTTGGCTTCGTCCCACTCAAGTTCCATTCAAGTCTTATAGGCCATTGACCTACTATTGTCAATGCCATCGCGATCAAAAACAACTACCCCGCTCGCGGGGAATATGTGGGTAGTGTGTGACCGGGTTCCCGGAGAACACGAAAACCGTTGACGTAATCGCTATAGGGCGGGAGCGGCTGATCGCGCCGTCAAAAGACAGCTGGGATCACTGGTTTGGGCAGCTTGAGGTCATCCCCGACTTTATGGCAGACCGTGAGCAGCCAGCAGAGCAGGAGCAGAGCGTTATACTACCCCAATTCCCTGATAAGGGAGATATTGAGTGATTGAAAGGTGTTTGTTATCAAGGGATTATATGGAAAAATAGGGTATCTGAAAACTCACTTTCTGGGTGACTATGAAAAAGCATCGAAAATCGGGGAAGATTGGCAAGGGTCGTGCGAGGAAGATTCGGAAGGTTCGACCGCCGAAGGTAACCTATGAGTTCACGGATTTGGATTTGACGGCCTTTGGAGGTTCCTCGATACTGGCACAGACAGCTCATCAGTTTGGTTTGTTTGATCTTCTGGACGGAGCGGTTTCGGTAAAGGTGAGGAACCGGGGCGCATCGGATATGGATACCCTGTGGTCGATCATTGCATCTTTGGCGCGTGGACAGGGTTCGTTATCGGACCTGGATGATTTGCGGTCAGACCGTGCGGCGAGTGTTCTTTTGGGTTTGCGTTGGGTTCCTGAGTCGCGCCGTGCGGGGGAATGGTTATCGCGGTTGGCTGTGACAGACATCCGGGGGCTATGGCATGCGGCGGTAGCCTTTGCGGGTCGGGTTGCGCCGTCCATCATCGCCCATGAGGTAGAGACGAAGGGGTATGTTCCGTTATTCATGGACGCTACGGGGATTGAGGTAGACGGACGCTTGTTTGAGCGGACGGGGAAGGATTACAACGGCAACCGGGGGTACTGGTTGCACGGGACGTTTGTAGGCGGTTTGTGGTCGGCGGGTCAGTTGCAACCGGGGGGTGGACGTGTGACGCTGAACTGGCGCAAGCTGCTGCATTGGACTGCGGGGATGCTTCCCAAGGACGCGCCGGTCTGGTTTCGGGCGGACAATGCCTATTATAAGGGTGCTCTGGTTCGTGAATGCGCGAAGCGGGGCTGGGACTATTCGATCAGTCTGACGAATGACAACTGGAGAAGGCCGGTACTTGCACAACTGGAAGGTCTTCCTGATTCGGTGTGGACGGATATAGGGATGGAGGAGGAAGCCATTTTTGCAACGCACCGTCCGAGCGGTTGGGAGCGGGAGCAGGATTACGTAGTGGTTCGATGCCGAAGTCAGAACGGCCAGGCTCTTTTGGCGCCGCGTCATACGGTCATTCTGGTGTCTCGGAGTGACCTGCCGCTGAAGGAGTTAGTGCTTCGTCACCGGGGCAAGCAGGGTCAGGAGAACGCCTTCAAGGGTCCGTTGCGGGACATGGACCTGCATCATCCGCCGTGCCGGAGCTACCGCGCCAACCAGGCCTTCTACGCGCTGGGCCAGATTGCACAGGTTCTGCTGCGGGCGGTACAGTACACGGCATTACCGAAGAAGGCGCGCCGTCATGGCATCCGACCGATTATCCGCTATGTGATGCAAACGGCGGCATATCTGGTTCGCAAGGCTCGCCAACTGTGTGTGCGTTTTGCCAAGAACAACTTCCGACTGGACTGGTTATACCAAGCCATGGTCACGCTGGAAGCCACAAACTTTTGTGCTCCCCGCTCTCCTCCTTAAAGGACTTCTCGGCCACCATCCACTCTGGATCGACGAACGTCGCCTGGCGGCGGGGGGGCACTGGCCTGCACCAGAAAATCCGGCGTTTCCAAGAGGGCGACCGTACGGTTCAAAGAAGATTTTGCACCTCTATTCGACCCGCCTGATGGCTGATGACCCGACCCAACTCACCCATAACACAACCAACCATCCAAAAATCACTCTCAAAACAGTTATCAGGGGATTGAGGTATACTCTTTCAACACATGAACTATTACCAGCACAGAATATCGCATTGCAGTGAGTGGTCTCATCCACTACTACGCGAACGCGGGCTGCTATCCATAGGATATTCTGATTTCGCCACAACGACCTTCATTGCCCAACACCAAGCCACAGACTGGGAGGGAGTCCCCGACGCAATTGCAGAGGCAAAAGATGACAGTTGGAAACGGGGAGCATACAGTTTGCAGCGTTTTCTGAAAATGAAGAAGGGCGATAAGGTCATAGTTCCTGACACGGGAAAATTTCATGTGTACGAAATCAAGTCTGACCACTGCCTTATACCGGAAGATTTAGAAGATTTTCTAACCTCTGATCTCATGAATTGGCGCGATGCCAAAGCCGTGGTATCGAAAGGGAAACTTTGTGTTCGCAGTAGCGAAACTGAGGAAGTTATTGACTTGGGATTTTTTCGGGAGGTCTCTCTGGTCGATAAGAGTGAGAGTGTAAGCCGTGATCATTATGCGGATGCGTCCCTGACAAGCCGTATGAAGGCAAGGCAAACGACTCTCTGCGTCACGGGCCTTTCTACAAGCATTGAGGACGCTATCAACAGACACAAAGAAAAACGGGTGATTAGCCTGCGTAGTCAGGTAATGGAAAGTTGTGCCAAGCGTGTCCTCGAAATCATTGAAAAGGATATTACACCCGACCAATTCGAGAAGGTGATTTGCGACTACTTCCGTCGTGTAGGTGCCAGCGCGGAAATTCCTCCCAAGAAAAACGAATCAGGTGTAGAAGGAGATGCGGATGTTATCGCCACATTCGAGGCACTGAAAGTGATAATTTATGTTCAAGCCAAGCGCCACAATACAGATAGATGGGCCGTGGAACAGGTTGAAAAGTACCGCCGCACCAAAGGAGAAATGGATGGAGACGATGGCTATACCCTGATCGCTTGGGTGATTTCATCAGCGAAGGAATTCACCCAAAAGTGCGAAGAAGGTGCGAAAAGTGAAAATATCAGACTCGTAAACGGGCCGGAGTTTGCCAGAATGTTACTGGATGCGGGTATAGAGGGACTGGAGATGTTAGACCAAACGTAAGTTATTCGGATACATGAATTACTGAGATCATACAGGTGTAAATGTTCAGTAATTCGTTGACAGAATAAGTCCCCAAAACATCTTCGTAGGGGTCGATGCGGAGCAGACATATTTCAGAACTCACCAAGGAGATTTGGCCTGTTCCTGCTTCCCCTTCAGTCTCTGGCGGAGCAGTTTGTCGGCCAGCATCTATTGCATATAATGCCCACCTTTCAATACCCTCAACTCTATTACTGGGTAAGAGAGGCGAAAGGCTCAGCCGCAGAAATTGACTATCTAATGACACAGGGGCAGGAAATTGTGCCTGTCGAAATAAAGGCAGGGACTACCGGCACGCTTAAATCTCTGCACCAGTTCCTTATGGAAAAGAAGCGGACGTTTGCCATGAGATTCAATGCCGACTTGCCGAGTTTGCTGAATGACTCGAAAACACTTCCCACTGGCCGAGCCCTGGACTACAGGCTGCTTTCACTCCCTCTTTACCTGGTCGGCAGTACGGACCGGCTTGCATCCGCCGCGATTAACAGTTGAATGGGGAGCGGATAAGAGCGCGTCGGTCCAGGCCGTGTTTTTGCTGGACAATATGTCGTATTTTTGTTAGCTTGCCTGTTACTCTTTCGTCGCCTTGAGTAGAGGTGAATAATGTCTATCAAAATCCGTATACAGGAACGACTGAATCGCTCCAGACGCTATGTGTTTATACGAGCCGATTTCGGAGATATTGCCGGATACGATCAGGTTGGGCGCGTACTGCGTGAGTTGGTGAAAGACGGGCAATTGATAAAGGTCGGTTATGGTGTCTATACCAAGTCCAGGAAAAACCCGATGACAGGCAGACTCATGCCTGCCTGCCCCGGCGGTTCTGATGCAGTCATTCTTGAAGCCCTTGGGCGGCTTGGCATCGGTTATTCACTTGGTGGAGGCTCAATGAAATACCTGTCGGGCGAATCCACACAAATCCCTGCGTATACCCAGATTGAAATACCCTATCGTTTTAAGCGCCGCCTGTCTGTTGGCAACAGTCGGCTGAATGCCTGATCTGAAGGTAGCCTTTGCCGAGGTCGCTGATGCCTTGGGCATTGGTTCCACATCAATCGTTGAAAAGGACTATTACATAGTAGAACTGCTGAGGGTTCTGCAGCCACTTCAATTTGAATCCCATCAGCTGGTGTTTTCAGGTGGTACAGCACTCGCAAAGTCAGGTATTGATCTCAATCGAATGTCCGAAGATGTTGACATCAATCAGCTAATCCAAAAAAGCAGACATTAGGGCTCAAATTAGAAATTAGTGGACTGAATATAAAGAGAGTAGAGTTTACGCCAAGATGGACGATTTTGAAGAAAACTATCAGAGTGCTATAGAAGCAGGCCAGCGCAATCTGCGGGCAACAAAACTCCTAACCAACTGGTGTTTTCATGCCGAGCTTACTCGATCTGGCAGAGGGATGATTGAAGCCGAAACTGGCCTTCCAATTGGACACATGGGTGTACAGTGCAAGTTTTCTAAGAAAAACTCAATGATGTGTTGGCTTCTAGAAGATGGTGCATACGACTTCTATCAGAATAACTGCCGAGATTGTAAAGAGCGGGTTCCTGTCGGAGTCCCAAATATTATGGACTTTGTTGCCCCAAGGGAGAAAGCTGCCGAACAAAGGAAGAGAAAGCAAAGGCAAGCAGATAGGCAAAAAGAACGAGATGGGCTTCGCAACGAACTCTCTTTAGAAGAAACCTTCGTTCTCGATTTGTTGGGTGATCTTGATCAGGAAGATATTGCAACAGACGATCCTCGTCTGGAACAGCTTGCAAATCTTGCTCCTGAAACATTTACCAGAAAGGTGATCGATCATCTGTTGCCGGCAGTACTACACGAGTATTTACCGTATTCCATGCCTGCTGCAAAGGCATTACTCAGTGCTCCATTAGAACCAGAGGAAAAACTCTCGGTGGCAGTTTACTTGATTAAAGTGCATGAGATATCTTCAACGGCTATAGATGTTGTTCTATTGAATGCCGATAAAATTTCTCAGAAAGACTTAACAAAGGTTCTGCATCGCTTTGTGTCGATGGCTTTAGGACCACCACCGGCAATGTATTTTGGAGGGGGCGAACCAATACTTGATGCTAAGCCAATTCACTCGCTCTTCCAGAAAAGGCATGCTGATATTTGTGGTGAGGTCAACTTATTGATAAGTAATAATGAAAGCCCAAAAAAGATCGGTGCTGCCGCTAAGATTATACTTGCGACGGATAGTGACGAGCTGCTTTTAAGACACACCAAGAGGATTTTCTCCAAGCTGATCCGAAGACGAACTCTACTTCCCGGGGAGCGTCGAGATAGCAGTGTACTCTACTATCTTCGAAAAACAGCCTCGAAATGTCTAGAACGTTATCCAGAGGACGCGGATAAGATTATTCAATCACTTCTCATAGGTAGTGACGAAACAGGAAGAGAAGAAGCCATTAAAGCCTATGAGTCGGTATTTAAGCACCGCCATCAAGAAAAATTACAGATAGGAACAGCTCAAAGGATAGCATTTAAAAGGATGCTTTGGGCTGCCGTAGAAAGGCCAGAAAAGTCAATGGATGATGCAGGACAATTCTTCAGACATTCTCGGAATGAATATTCTGAACTTGCAGTCGAAAATTTTGCAGGTCTGATCGGTGCAGCTGCGACACTCAGCGAAAAATATGAGCAAGTAGCCACAGATGGTACTTTGGAGTTGGCTGACGATGCGCTCTTTCAAATGGACAAGCGCAACAAATACTCAGCAATTGACAACTTACAAAAATCACTTATTGAATGGGCTGCGATTGGCGCAAGAACCAAGGGCCAGGTGGGGTTTGAAGAATTTCTCGATCTTTATCGGAGACTGCCCCAAGACCAAATCCGAATGCGTGGGAACATGATCGCCCATATTTCCAAATTGTTGACCGGGGTTGAAAGTTTGGCGCTGGTACTGTCTGATTGGTATAGCGCACTTATGGACGAGAGCACATTGGTGCGTGCTAATGCTGTGAACGCATGGGAGGATGTACCATACGATTTAGTGAAGAATTTTCCCGGCCTGTTCTTCGAAGCATATTCTGTGCTACTAGCTGATCCGTATGTCATCGTTCATCGTTCGGCCGTTCATGCTCTTTGGCGCCGACCATTTCCGGAAGAAAAAAGAAATCTTATAAAACAACCGCTCTGGAATCTGATTGCTTACTATTCCCAAGAGAGTAAGCAAGAGGACTTTGTTGTTGACTGTATTGATGCCTTTGCATATCTCTGCCTTTCGTCTGAAGAAAGAAAAGGAAAATTCGGGCAGTTGCTTTCAGATATTCTACTCGGTCTGGAAGGAAGTGCACTGTACCGTGCTGTTGATCGGCTGCACTATGGCTTCAAGGAAGTTCCCGGCTTTGTCAAAGTTGCGCTAAAAGCAATTCAAGATGACTATACTCGTTCCATTTCTATCGACGACTGCATGACTGCAATATCGAGTGCCCCGCATAGTGAACTTCTGAACTGTACTGACGATATCAACAAGGCACTTTCAGCGATCAGTCCCAAGCCGGAGAACTTTATAGAAGCCCTTCTATATGCTGCTGCATTGACCAGGGCTGGAAAATATGAAGATGTCAGTGCACATTTTTCGGGACTCAGTACAAGCATCCCTGTAGAAGATCGATGGAAACAGTGGCGACTTGAAATCGCTATGGTAGAGACGGCTGCGGAGATTGAACACAAGATAGAAAATGGAGAAGCGATTAATGAATTGATTGAAAGATGGAGCACCCTTCTGTCTGACTTGGAGAAAGAAAATGAGGAACGAACCAAACTTCGAGATTTTCCACCGAGCTTTTTCCTCGAGGATTGAAGTTGCTACAGCACTTGATGGGGCATTGGAAACTTCAGTGCAGGACTTTGAGCGGCTAAAAAAAGCTTGTTTGGAATTTGAATCAACAATCTCCGAAGTGGACCAAGGTGATGTCGAGGACCAGTATCGTGCTTATCACGCCGCCATCGCTATTTTTGTTATCTTGGCTGAGTGGAAGCACGCAATACGCAATGCTGAACAAGATGCACAACGATTCTTGAGTTCAGCGAAGTTAAAAGTGTCAGAAGTTGAACAATCTTCGGCTTTCGCTTCTGATGAACGGCTTAAAACCTTTCTAGATCAAGTGAAAGGCATCAAGGGCGTGGGCGAACTGGACGATATTCAGGATCATTTGAAACAATGGGCCTTGCCACTCCTCTTATTCGCCAATCTCTGGACTGGAGGTTTTGGAGGGGTTCGTATTCCTGCCTCGAACAGAAACTCGGAAGAGTCTGAGAAACTCGAAACGATTGTGGCATTCTTGAAATTTGACATCGACGGACAACCTGCAAGATATTGGAACTACCTCAAGCCGGGGACATCTTATGACCTCACGATAGAAGTCAGGGTTTCACATTGGCCCAAAAGTGCAAGCGTCCTTTTGTTGACACCTGTAACAGTCGACATCCGTGAGCGGGACTGGCTGCCAAGTTTCAGGTTCGAGAAACCCGAGGGGGATGGCCCGTTTATTCTGACTGGCACCGGTCGCGCTATTCTGGAGGTGGCCCATTCATTCGGGTCAAGACCTTATGAATTTCTTTATGCGGCAGAATTCGACGATACAAGCAATTGCCGAATTGTAGGACATCGCCGTCTGATCCTAGAAGGAAGTGATATTACCTCAAATCCTTTGACCGGATTTTCAAATGTAGATCGTCATCTCCTCAAAGTTCGGGATGAATTGCGAATCACCCCTGGCTTGCATTCAGATGATGTTGCCAACTCAATGATAGTGCTTGCTGGGTTGGGTAACATCGCTGCACAAGCTTTGAGAGATGGCCTTTTTGAGACGGGCACATCTGAGGCAACCTACCAGCAAGAAACCACTAGGATGCTTCGAAACAGGAGCGATATTGGTGAGCAGTTGCAGTGCCATCCCACAGCAGCGGGAGGGATTACCGATCTTACGTTCAAGGATATACCGATTGAATTGAAAGTCGAGAAAAATAAAATCATGTTTCCCAAAGATTTTAAGAAATACTTCAACCAGACCGCTGCTTATGCAACAGGGTTAGGCAAAAGAATTGGGATATTGTCTGTCCTCGAATCGTCACTAAAAGATGAGCCCGTTGGTGTCATTGAAGACGATATTGAGGTCTTTGTGCATCCGACAGGTCAGGCTGAAATTATAATTGTTGTGGTCGTTATCCGAGGCGGATTTCCTAAACCTAGTTCATACTCGAAGTGAAATCGGTAAGGGTATATATATAGGGCAGAGTAAAACCTGGCTATCAGAGACAAAAGACGCAGCTGTCGTTCCTAGATCATCCCGACTTCTATTTCTTCTTGTGCGTGCACAAGC
The DNA here is from genome assembly GCA_965116335.1 of Arenicellales bacterium. Classification (GTDB taxonomy): domain Bacteria; phylum Pseudomonadota; class Gammaproteobacteria; order Arenicellales; family Poriferihabitantaceae. Next base: position 1,542,472 of record OZ220677.1, on the reverse strand, counting down.
TTGCTGGGTCAGATGGATCACCTGCGATGCGGTAAGCTTTGAAAATATGTTCGCGTCCAGCATTCGGGTTGGGCACATGATTTGTCGTGATTTCATTCGTCCGCAAATCAAAACTATAGGCTACAACAATCTCACCAACTTCACGTCGTACCAATGTACTGACCTCTACCAGTTCATCGTCGACTTGATGATCTTCGGGAATAATCAGAGTTCGGCGGTGTGCTGTGCCTTCGGCAAGCGCAAAAGGTGTAGGTGCTACATACATTTTCCTATCTCGAACAAGAATATCACCATAGCTACCAAATCCTCTGAAACTTTTATTCTTGTGAATATAAGTGTTGTCGGCATTCAGGAAACTGCCGTGACAAAGGACAAGATCAAGCACCGGATAACAATTACCGTCAGGGTCTTTCGGGTAGCGGCCAAACACGTAATAAACTTGCCGTCCGTTATGTTCGCCACAAGGAGCTTGGCTATTGCAGTCATAGTTAGCCTCTCTCCCCGGATAAGCCAATCCTTTAAGCTCGAAACCTTCTGCATCGTGCACAAGCCGGAAATCCGGATACAAATTTCGCCCTGGCGAGTCAAAATTCAGGCCCATGGATTCCAGACGGTCCTTGAACCAGTTCTGAAAGTGAAACTCCTTGTCATTACGGTCCTTTCGCTCGATGAGCACACCATTTCGTATAGCCTGTACGCAAGACGTGAATATTGAAGAAACTTTGGACACGACTTACTGCGCTCCTTTTTGCTTTTGCGGCTTTTCTTCTCGAAGCGAGTGGATTTGTTCTATGAGCACTTCGGTATCGCCATTCATATCATCCAAAATATGCAGCGCATCTTTAATTGAGTGCGCGTGTGAAAGTTGACGGAGAATCTGGGCCATGACGATTATGCGTACATCATTACGGCTAAGATGTCTGTCGGAATCAATCAAACGGCGAGTTTGGCTAACCACCACAGGCGTGACCGCACTAAATAAGTCTCCATTCCATACGTGTTTCCGTATTTGCGAGCGTTTACGGCAGGCGATGATGATATCGAGGTCAATCGGCTCTTTCGCCTGCTGCTTTGGCATGGCTACCGACATTTCCGACTTAATAGGCTGTGCAGCCGTAATACCAAAACCGGCCTCCATCAGAGCACGCAACACACAACGCCAACCTTCCGGTCTGGAGTGGTGATAGGTAAAGGCCAACAATCCCTCATCTTTTAGAACTCTGTGCGCCTCTTTCCAAACGCCGGACAAGCGGTCCGTAAATTCACTAGCATCAGCATTTTGGACTTCACGTTCGGAACGCGTGGTATTTCTTTGTCGGTACTCGCCATCCTCCAGGATATGTCGTTGCCAGACATGAAAAAAGTCGGCAAGCTGGGAGTAATGAACGTTATCAAAAAATGGTGGATCAGTCAGGACGGTATCTACCGAACGATCCGGCAGATCGGTTACGCTTGAATCACCACATGAAAGGTAAACCTGTTTGCTGTTCGCAAAGGACGCATAATTTTCGGCTATAGGAAGGCCAATTTTCTCGGATAAACCATAGACTTTTTCGACCTTCTTTTTGCTGGCAGTTTTTTGACCTACCCGCAGTTCGAACGGATTGTCAGCATAGTCGAGTGCCCGGCGTATCCTACCTTCGAACATCGTAGAAAACGAGCCTGAGCTTTTAGGTGTTCCCCATAGGTTAGCTTCAAGAGGAACCCGTTCAGGCTTTAGGATGTGGTGTGCGAACATATGACGAACAGCACCAGTACCTTCCCCCTTGTAGGATGCAAACATATTGTTAAATTCCAGCGCACCGGAAAACAAGCAGGTAAAAAGCTCCCGCAATACTGGGTCGGTGACTTCTCTAATACGATCAGCAAGAATAGACAAACAAAGAAGCTGACGGGCATTAAACATTTGATGCCAATAGCGGTAGTTATAACCCAATACCTGATTGGTATTATGACCAGAAGTGATTTCAACAACCGGGTACGGATTTTTTTTTCGAGACAGTGACTGTTTTGCTTTGGCGAACATTTTGTGATCTTCCTTTGTAACAGGAAGATAGGCCTTGCGCCCGTCGGGCATTAAAACCAGTTTGGCATATAATCGGTGTTCTGGTGGGTCGTCAGAGGTGCGAACGGTTTTAGCAATAGGGAATTTATGGTCACATGTTGGACATGTTGCTGATTGTCCATTTGCAGGCCCATGGCTTGGATCAAAGGTCTTTTTGCAAGTTAGGCACTGTGCTTCTTTTGCATCATAGCGAACCTCATTAATCCCATCGCAGAACGGACAGATGGCTTGGGAGCGTGGATATTTCCTCGGACATGCATGCCGCGCGAAAATCATCGAAGAAAACAAATCTACGGGAGTCAAGCAGGATGGACAATCTATGACTTTGACCCAAAAGTAATATAGGACATCCGCAACACTACCATCTGGAAAGACCATGCGGTAGTAGCTACGTACCTTATCGGCAATATCATGTTCAATGGCATGGAAGGTATCAAGGATGGCCTTTCGGCTATGAACGGACAGGGCGCATTTAACTAAAAAATGTGCAACCGGATTGATATCACGGCCAATGCTTTTCGCACCCAGTTTCACCGCTTCGGCTATGGTGGTGCCACTTCCCATAAAAGGGTCGAAGACAACGCCGTTTTTAACGCGAACGGGCTTGTAGAATAGATTGATCAGGTCAGTACCACTTGGAGCAAAGGACCCAATAACCATGGCCCGAAATACGGTGCCAAGACGCTGTGCCCACCATTTATGAATGTGGGTGGTCGGGCGATTTATTTCTTTGCGCCAGCTTTCTCTTTCCGCAATGTCGCTTAGCGTTTCAAAAGGGAAATCATCGTCCTCAATAGCACGTTGACCAGGTGAAGAAATGAGATAAATCATCGAATCTTCGGAACGATCAAATGGAAGCTGGACTGTTTGTGCTCCCGCAAACTTCTGCCAGCGAACCGAGGCACCGCCTGTCTTTGTTACTGACATAATCCGTTCTCCATAAATTTAGTCACATAGGAATAGATTGAGAACTTATTGGGATCAATTCCAGATCAACGCTTTTCACCAAAGCCATTAGGTCGATATCAGAATCAAGTGAAATATCTCCTCATAAACATAAATATGCGTTAAGCGAACACGAGGCACGTCAAGCTCAATCTTTATTGTTTTGTTTGAAGCGTCAGAGTCTCCTGTTCGGTGAAAATTAATTCGGAGTGTGCAGGCAAATACTGTTGCAAGTTCTCTTGGCCAAGATATTTCATTGGAATCGGCACTTTCCGAACGCAACCCATATCCATTTCGTTTCTGGAGCTAGCAGGATACCATGAGTGATATGATAATGTGAATTATTTCCCCGCACCCCAATTCCGCGATTGATCCAGACCCGCGAGATGATGGGGAGGTGTGCGCGGAATTTTCGCGATTGGTCAGGCAGGCACCGAAATTGCAGGAATTTCTTGAGCGTCACGGGCCGTATTATCTGGACTTTCGTCCGCCACCGGTCGGTTCGCACTGACCAGACCTGCCCCATCAATCCCCCGACAGGAGCATGAGTGCGAAGGAGAGGAGGCTGAGTAAGCCGAATCCGGTGACTAGTGGGATCACTGAGCTGTCGTAGGCGTAGCCGATGAAATGACCCAGAATCAGGGAGACCAGGGTGGTTACTGAGCCGATCACGGAGGATGCCAGTCCGGCTACATGACCGAGTGGTTCCATGGCCAGGGCGTTGACATTGCCGAACAGGATGCCGGTGCAGAAAAAAGTCACTCCCAGGTAGACCATGAACAGCCAGAGAGCAGGTTGCTGGAACTGGCAGTAGAGGAGGAAGACGAAAGCGGTCACAATCGTTGACAGGAGGCCGAGGCGGCACAGGAAACGCATACCCAGACGCATCACCAGCCTGGAATTGACGATGGAGGCTCCGCCAATGATCAGCGCCAGCACCGCGAAATAGGCGGGGAATTGCGTTCCGAGACCGTATAACTCCTGGAAAATCTGCTGGGCAGAGTTCAGAAATCCTACAAACGCCCCGAAAATCATGCCACCTGCCAGGGTATAGACTACGGTCACTCGGGTTTTCAGTATCTCGACGAGTGATACGCGGAGTGTAGCCCATGTCAATGGTTGTCGTTTTTCCGGTGGCAGGGTTTCGGGTTGGCGGAGGTAGAACCAGACCAGAGTCATACTGGACAGCAGGAGCAGGGCGATGAAGATTCCCCGCCAGGAAGCGAATAGCAGGATGGTCTGTCCGAGTGCCGGAGCGATTGCGGGCACGAGAATGAATACCATCATCACCAGTGACATCAGGCGGGCCATTTCCCGGCCTGCGCTGCCGTCCCGGATGATGGCAACCGTCAGGATGCGGGGAGCTGCGGCGCCGAGACCTTGCAGGAATCGGCCCAGCAGGAGCCACTCGAAGGTCGGGGCAATCACGGCGAGGATGCTGCCGATGATAAACAGCCCGTAGCCGAAGAAAATCGGTGTCCTTCGTCCCAGAGAATCCGATACCGGGCCATAGAACAGTTGGCCGAGCGCCAGTCCGAGGAACAGGATGGTCAGGACCAGCTGCCGGTCATTGTCATGCGCCAGATTGAGGTCGGAACCGATCTGGGCAAGGGCTGGCAGCATGACGTCGATGGCCAGCGCAACGAGGGACATATTAAGCGCCATCAAGGCGACAAATTCTTTCTTCCCGATTCTATGCAATGGGGTCAGGAGAGGATTCCTTGAAGTTGATTTTCGGGTTGTGGCCGGTCAGGCCAAGCGGGAAAGACGATTATACCCTTGCATCACGACAAAACAGGCTGTGCAATCCATCTGTTTTTAAGAAAAATCCTGTAACATCCTGTCAAAAACGACAGGCAATCTGATATATAATGCCCGGCTGATTTCGTATCTGTGTAATATGTAAAGACCTTGAGACAAACAGGAGATGATTTTATGACTGAAAAGAGTAAATGCCCCGTCCATCATGTGCCGGATAATTCTGCCGGAGGCGGGACCACGAACCGGGATTGGTGGCCGGGCCAGTTGAACATTAACATTTTGCATCAGCATTCTCCCCAGTCTAATCCATTGGATGACGGTTTTGATTATGTCGAGGAGTTCAAGAGTCTCGATTATGATGCGCTGAAGAAGGACCTCTACGAGGTGATGACGGCATCACAGGAGTGGTGGCCCGCTGATTACGGTCATTATGGCCCGCTCTTCATTCGCATGGCCTGGCATGTCGCGGGGACTTACCGCATCGGCGATGGTCGTGGCGGCGCCGGTACTGGCAACCAGCGTTTTGCGCCGCTCAACAGTTGGCCTGACAACGGCAATCTGGATAAGGCACGCAGGTTGCTATGGCCGATCAAGCAGAAGTACGGGCGGAAAATTTCCTGGGCTGACCTGATGATTCTGGCGGGTAATTGTGCGCTGGAGTCGATGGGGTTCAAGACGTTCGGGTTTGGGGGCGGTCGTGAGGACGTATGGCAATCCGAGGAGGATATCAACTGGGGCAACGAGCATGAGTGGCTCGGAGACGAGCGTTACTCTGGTGAACGTGACCTGGCCAATCCGCTCGGCGCTGTGCAGATGGGCTTAATCTATGTCAACCCGGAAGGACCGAACGGCAATCCGGACCCGGTCGCATCCGGGGCGGATGTGCGTGAGACGTTTGCTCGTATGGCGATGAATGATGAGGAAACCGTCGCGCTGACCGCCGGGGGGCACACTTTCGGTAAATGTCATGGTGCCGGGGATGCCGATCTGGTTGGTGCGGAGCCGGAAGGCGCAAGCATTGAGCAACAGGGCTTCGGCTGGAACAGTGAGCATGGTTCCGGTAAAGCCGGAGATGCCATCACCAGTGGAATCGAGGGCGCCTGGACGAGTAATCCAACCCAATGGGATATGGGTTATTTCGACAATCTGTTCGGCTATGAGTGGGAGTTAACCAGGAGTCCGGCTGGCGCGAACCAGTGGGTGCCGAAGGATAACGCCGGGTCGGATACGGTGCCGGATGCGCACGATTCGTCCAGACATCATGCGCCGATCATGACTACGGCGGATATGTCCATGCGGATGGACCCGGCTTATGAGCCAATCGCCCGTCGGTTCCACCAGAATCCTGACGAGTTTGCAGACGCATTTGCGCGTGCATGGTTCAAGTTGACGCACCGCGATATGGGGCCTCGCGCCCGTTATCATGGGCCGGAGGTTCCTGAGGAGGAGTTGATCTGGCAAGACCCGATTCCGGCGGTTACTCATGCGCTGATTGATGACTCTGATATTGCCGATCTCAAGGGCCGGGTTCAGGCTTCCGGGTTGTCCGTGTCTGATCTGGTTTCCACGGCCTGGGCATCGGCATCCACTTTCCGCGGTTCGGATATGCGGGGTGGCGCCAATGGGGCGCGTATTCGCCTTGCGCCGCAAAAAGACTGGGAGGTAAATCAGCCGGATCAGTTGGCCAGGGTATTGCAGTCTCTGGAAGGTATTCAGCAGGCGTTCAACGACTCGGCGACGAACGGCAAGGCGGTCTCGCTGGCGGATGTGATCGTGTTGGCTGGTTGTGTCGGTGTTGAACAGGCTGCAAAGAGCGCTGGATACGATGTGACGGTTCCGTTCACGCCGGGCCGCGCCGATGCTGCTCAGGAGCAGACTGATGTGGAGTCCTTTGCTGCGCTGGAGCCGACTGCGGACGGCTTCCGTAATTATCTCAAGGCGAAGTGCACGGTATCGGCAGAGCAGTTGCTGGTTGACCGGGCACAGTTGCTGACACTGACCGCACCCCAGATGACGGTTCTGGTCGGTGGCTTGCGTGTGCTGAATGCAAATTCCGGGCAATCGGGGCATGGCGTATTTACCAGCCGCCCGGAGACGCTGACCAACGATTTCTTCGTGAATCTGCTGGATATGGGTACAGCCTGGACACCGACCTCGCAAGATTGCGATTTGTTTGAAGGGCGTGACCGTGCGAGCGGTGAACTGAAATGGAGCGCAACCCGGGTCGATCTGGTGTTCGGCTCGAACTCACAGCTGCGGGCACTCGCGGAATTTTATGGATGCGAGGATTCCGGGCAACAGTTTGTGCAGGACTTCGTGGCGGCGTGGGATAAGGTCATGAACCTGGACCGTTTCGACCTCGCCTGATTTTAGTTCGTGGAAAAACACTATATATCTGCACAGGACCTGTTGGAGGATTCCTACCGGCTGGGGGCGCAAATAATCGAAAGCGGTTTCCAGCCGGATTTTATTGTGGGCATCTGGCGTGGCGGTGCTCCGGTAGGTATCGCCATTCAGGAAATGCTCGAATATTTCGACATCAGCACCGACCATATCAGCGTCCGCACTTCCTATTACACCGGAATCTCAGAAACGGCCAACGAGGTACGGGTGCATGGGCTGGGCTATCTGGTGGATAACCTGAAACCGGAGGATGCGTTGTTGATCGTGGATGACGTTTATGATTCAGGCCGGAGTATAGAGGCCGTGCTCCGGGAGGTCGCCTTGCAAACCGGGAAGAATATGCCGAAACAGGTAAGGGTCGCGTCTCCCTGGTACAAGAGTGTAAACAACAAGACCAGCCGTGAACCGGATTATTATGTAAATACCACCGAACAATGGCTGGTTTTTCCGCATGAGATCATGGGGCTGTCGGAGGAGGAGTTGATACAGGGCAAGGGCGAGTTGATGAAGATCATACAATCGGTCAATATATAATGGATAATGCTGGATAATATAGCAAAATTACATATTGCATAATCTCACCGGCTTGTATATTCTGGCACCACTTTCCGTATCTCTATACTTTCTTTTAATCACGGGACTTGAAGATGGTTGACGATAACTATGATGACGATGAACTGGATTTGTCGTCGCTGCCCGACGATGAGCTCGTTGAACAAATGCACGATGACCTTTATGACGGGTTGCGAGAGGAGATCGTAGAGGGCACAAAGATTCTGCTGGAACGGGGGTGGGCGGCCACCCGGGTTCTGGATGAGGCTTTGGTAGAGGGCATGCGAATTGTCGGTATTGATTTCCGTGATGGCATTTTGTTCGTTCCTGAGGTGTTGATGTCGGCCAACGCGATGAAGGGCGGGATGGAGATACTCCGTCCGTTGCTGGCCGAGACCGGTGCCGAGCCGATTGGTAAAATGGTTATTGGCACCGTGAAAGGCGATATTCATGATATTGGCAAGAATCTCGTCGCCATGATGATGGAGGGCGCGGGGTTTGAGGTGATTAATCTCGGTATCGACAACCCGGTGGATAATTACATGGATGCGATTGAGGAACATAATCCGGATATCATCGGTATGTCGGCACTGTTGACCACTACCATGCCTTACATGAAGGTGGTGATCGACACGATGGTGGAGAGAGGTATCCGTGATGACTATATTGTATTGGTTGGCGGGGCACCCCTGAACGAGGAGTTCGGTCAGGCCATTGGCGCCGATGCTTATTGTCGGGATGCGGCGGTTGCGGTGGAAACAGCGCAGGCCAAGATTGCTGAAAAGCGTGCCGCATAAAAAACCCGCAGGTCACGTTGCTGTGATTTAATTGATGGTTGTCTGAGGCGCTCGCTAGAGGTGCTGTCCATGAAAAGAGTTCTGGTGATTGCCTGTGGTGCTCTGGCTCATGAGTTGGTTCGGGTCAAGAATCTCAATCATTGGGATCATGTTGATATCCAGTGCCTGCCTGCCGAGTTGCATAATCATCCACAGAATATTCCGCAGGCGGTGCAGGAGAAAATCCGGGATAATCGCGCACACTACGAGAAACTGTTTGTAGCCTATTCGGATTGTGGCACGGGGGGACTGCTGGATAAGATGCTCAGAGAGGAGAATGTCGAGCGATTACCCGGTGCTCATTGTTATGAAATGTTTGCTGGAAAGGATAAGTTTCGTGATTTGCATGAATCCGAACCCGGCACCTTTTATCTTACCGATTTCCTGGCTACTCATTTTGACCGGCTGGTCATACACGGACTGTCGCTGGACAAATACCCGGAGTTGAAAGACCAGTTCTTCGGCAATTACAAAAAGCTGGTTTACTTATCCCAGAAGCAAGATGCCGGAGTCGAGAAAAAGGCGGAAGCGGCGGCTCAATATCTGGGCGTGAGTTATGAAAAAGTGGTGACCGGGGATCGATTTCTGGAATCCGAACTTCAAGTCCGGTTGGCCGGTGACGCGGGGCATGCCGTCGTCGCCTGATCTCATCCCGCCTTTTGCTGGCAGGTTTTATCTGGAGGTATCTTGATGGCTCAACTCATTACGGTTTACTGGCGTGATATTCCCGCCCAGGTGATCGCGAAAGAACGGCGAAAAGCGGAGAAGGTACAGCTTTCGGAACGTTTCGCCGAGGCTATTGATGCAGCTGCGATGCGTGCGGGAAAGGCTGGAACCGATGCCTATCTTGAGGAATGGCGACGAGTTTCCGAGAGTTGTGGCACAGACCTGAGATCTGCGGCAGAGGCGAGGGCGGCCAGTCTGGAAGCGCTATATGACAAGGCGAAATTGATTGAACTTGTACGTAATCACGGTAATGATTCCGGCTGATTCATATTAGTGAATCATGTGAAATGTAACAGAATTTGCAAATCAGGTTAAAACAGATAAGGCTATGACGGATACGGTGGTAAGTTCGGCAACCCGTGAGGTGCGTATCGGCTTTGAGCAGCCATTTGTGATTGTCGGAGAAAGAATCAATCCAACCGGGAGGAAAATTCTCGCGGAAGAAATGAAGGTCGGGGATTACAGCCGCGTACAAAGCGACGCGCTGGCACAGGTCGCCGCGGGTGCTGCCATGCTGGATGTGAATGCCGGGATTCCACTGGCCGATGAGCCGCGAATTCTGGCTGAAGCCATTCAACTGGTGCAATCAATTACCGATGTTCCGCTTTCCATTGATTCGTCCATCGTAGCGGCGCTGGAAGCGGGCCTTGCGGCCTATCAGGGTAAGGCGTTGTTGAATTCGGTGACGGGAGAGGAGGAACGGCTTGAATCGGTATTGCCGCTGGTCAAGAAATACGGCGCGGCTGTGGTTGCTATCTCGAACGATGAGGCCGGTATATCAGAAAACCCGGATGAACGTTTCGATGTCGCGAAAAGGATAGTTGAACGGGCGGCGGATTACGGGATTCATTACAGCGATATTGTGGTTGACCCGCTGGTCATGCCGGTCGGTGCGGTCAATAGTGCCGGTCGTCAGGTATTGCATCTGGTCAAGCGCTTGCGGGAAGAGTTGAAGGTCAATACTACTTGTGGTGCCTCGAATTTCAGCTTCGGCATCCCCAATCGAAAGGGAATGGACGGGCATTTTCTCAGCATGGCGATTAGTGCGGGCATGACCTCGGCGATCACCAACCCGCTCCATGAAGAGGTGATGCAGGGGGTCATGAGCGCAGATGTGGTCATGGGGCATGACAGGAATTGCGCGCGCTGGCTGAAAAAATATCGACAGCCGGCTCAGGAAGGCGCAGGCGGCGGGCGTGCCAATCGCCGGCGTCGCAGGGGATAACCCCTCCCCCGTTCCAGTGAAAAAATGAACGAGACCCACGCCACCGTACAGGTCGTCTTCACGCCGTCCGGCAAACGCGGTGAGATTGTCCGGGGAAAGTCTGTGCTGGAGGCGGCCCAGCAACTGGGCGTGGACCTGGATACCGTGTGTGGTGGCCGGGGCATTTGCGACCGTTGCCAGATTGATCACAGCATCGGGGAGTTCGCCAAATTCCGCATCCATTCCAACGCCGAAAATCTGTCTCCGCAAAGTGCCAGTGAGCAGGAATTTTTTGGTGGGCGGTCGCCTTTGACTCGCAGGCTGGGTTGTCAGGCGAAATTGATCGGCGATGTGGTGATCGACGTGCCACCGGAAAGCCAGGCGCACAAGCAGGTGGTTCGCAAACGGCTGGATGTGCATGGCATCACCCTGAATCCGTCTGTCCGATTGCACTATGTTGAGGTGCCTGAGCCGGATATGCACGATCCAACCGGGGATTTGCAGCGTACTCTGGATGCGCTTGAGTTTGATTGGGGTCTGACTGGTGTTTCATTCGATTTTCATCTGTTGAGCTCATTACAAGACGTATTGCGGCAGGGGGAGTGGAAAATAACGATCGCGGTGCATCGCTCGATGCAGGCGATTGCCATTTGGCCGGGGCTGAAAACCGACATTTACGGTGTGGCAGTGGATGTGGGTTCGACTACCATTGCAGCGCATTTGTGTGATCTGGTCAGTGGTGAGGCGATTCATTCGGCTGGACGGATGAATCCCCAGATCCGGTTTGGTGAAGATTTGATGAGCCGGGTTTCATACTTGATGATGAATCCGGGTGGCGAAGCGGATATGACTCGCGCGGTTCGGGTTGCATTGCAGGGATTGATCGAAGACCTGGTTGCCGCAACGGACATCGCGTTGAGCGATGTGGTGGATTTGACGCTGGTAGGGAACCCGGTCATGCATCATTTGTTGTTGGGTATCAATCCGATCGAGCTGGGTGGCGCCCCGTTTGCGCTGGCCACGGATGCGGCGCTCGATATCCGCGCCGAAGAGATTGATCTGAAAGTCAATGTGGGTGCCAGAGCCTATATTCTCCCTTGTATCGCGGGTCATGTGGGGGCGGATGCTGCCGCTGCCACGCTTTCCGAGGCTCCCTATGCGCGCGATGAACTGACCTTGCTGGTGGATGTCGGCACCAATGCGGAAATCGTGCTCGGTAACAACCGCAAGATGGTGGCGGCCTCCAGTCCGACCGGCCCGGCTTTCGAGGGGGCGCAAATCAGCGGTGGCCAGAGAGCGGCGCCGGGAGCTATTGAAAGAGTGCGAATCGACAGACAGACCCTTGAACCCCGGTTTCGGATAATCGGCAGTGAATTGTGGTCGGATCAGCCTGGCTTCGCGGAACAGACCGCAGCTACCGGCATTACCGGAATATGTGGTTCCGGCATTATCGAGGTAATGGCTGAGATGTATCTCGCTGGCCTGATCCGGTCGGATGGCGTGATTGATGGTAACCTGGCCGCAAGAACCGGGCGGTTGATTCAAGAGGAGAAAACCTGGAGCTATAAACTGTATGACGAGGGGCGGATTCAGGTATTGATTACGCAGAATGACGTGCGTGCAATCCAGTTGGCGAAGGCCGCATTATACGCGGGCGCCCGGTTGTTGATGGATAAACTGAAAGTGGACTCGGTGGACCGGATTCGCCTGGCGGGAGCGTTCGGGGCACATATTGATGTCAAATATGCGATGGTGCTCGGCATGATTCCTGATTGTGATCTGGCTCATGTCAGCTCTGCCGGTAACGCAGCCGGAGCAGGGGCTACCATTACACTGCTCGATACCGATGCGCGCTCGGAGATTGAGCAGGTAGTCAAGCGAATCCAGAAGGTAGAAACAGCGGTGGAGGCCAGGTTTCAGGAGCATTTTGTAGATGCCCTGGCGATACCGCATAAAACGGCGATATTTGATCACCTCCGACAGCAGGTTGATCTTCCTCAGCCTGCCGATGCCGGGTCAGGACATTCCGGCGGTGGACGTGGGCATCGCCGTCCGCGTCGCCAGAGCGCACAGTGATCCAGACCGCTCAGGCATTGATCTGATCAATTAACCGTTTGGCCTGCTTTTGGCTGGTTGTTTTCAGCAGCTTCTCTACCAATGGCTGGATTTTGGTGGTATCCGTGAGCCGGGTTTGCCGTTTTACTTCAAGAATAGCCGACGGATCCATACTGAAATCGCGCAACCCCATGCCAAGCAACATACGTGTGTAATGCACATTTCCGGCCATTTCACCACACATGGAAACCGGAATCCGGGCAGTTTTCCCTGCATTGATCGTGGTTTTGATCAATCTCAAAATGGCAGGATGCGATGGGTCGTAAAGATAGTTGACTTCATCATCCACCCGATCAATCGCTAACGTGTATTGAATCAGGTCGTTGGTGCCAATGGCCAGAAAATCGAGCTTGTCCGCGAACAGGTCGGCTGCCACGGCCGCCGCCGGTACTTCGATCATGCCACCGACCGGCACATCGGGGTCGTAATCAAAACCCTGGCAGCGAAGCTCTTCACGAACCTCATGGAGCAGGGAAAACAGCTGATCCAGCTCATCCATATTGGACAGCATCGGCACCAGCAGCCTGACCTGTCCGTGAGTCGCCGCCCGGTAAATTGCCCGCAGCTGGGGCTTGAACAGGGCCAGGTCGTGCAGACACAATCGAATCGCGCGTCTCCCCAGAGCGGGATTGGTGATCAGATTATTGGCGCTGATCCCCTCCACCGGCTTGTCTCCACCAATATCCAGAGTTCGGAAAGTGACCGGGCGGGTCGTCTGGTCCAGAACCTGGCTATATTTCTGGTACTGCTCCTCTTCATCCGGGATTTCGGTCCGATTCATATACAGGAACTCGGTTCGATACAGGCCGATTCCGGCGGCGTTCAATGACTCGCTTTCAAGCACCTCATCCGGCAGTTCAATGTTGGAGTTCAAGGCCACCTCAATACCGTCCAGGGTGGTGGCGGTTTCTTCCACCAGGGCTTCGAGTTCCTGGGAACGGCGCAGAATTTTCTCTCGCCTGATTCGGTAGGCTTCCAGGGTGGCTTCATCGGGGTTGGCAAGGACCACTCCGCGCTTGCCATCCAGAATCAGCTGATCGCCGGTACGCAGATAGCGAATACCGCCATGCAATCCGACAATGGCCGGGATTTTCAGGCTTTTCGCCAGAATCGCGGTATGTGAAATCGGGCTGCCGAGATTGGTGATGAATCCCCTGATATGATGTTTGTTCAGTTCAATGGTATCGGCCGGGGTCAGGTCATTGGCTACAATAATTTCTTCCTCAATCATCCCGTCAGCATTGTCACTTTCAGGCGAGGCATCCGCCTCATCCCGCTCATTCATCAACGCATCCAGAATACGATTGATCACCTGCACCACATCGACTGACTTGCTGCTCAGGTAGGGATCATTAATTCCGGCGAATACTTGTTCCAGATGATTGGCATGGCGTTTCAGTGCCGCTTCTGCATTGATGCCCTGCTCGCGGATGATAGCGGCAGACTCCTGACTGAGCATCGGATCATCCAGCATCAACAAGTGCGCGTTCAGTATGCCGCGAATTTCAGACACCCCCGCATCCGGTAACTGTGCATCAATAGCGGCGAGTCTGCGGGTGGCGTTCCTGATCGCCTGCTTGAGACGATTGACTTCCTGTTCGATATTTTCAGGGCGTATGTCGTAGCTCGGGATATCCTGTACGGGTTGTCGCATAACCCGGGCAGTACCGATGGCAATGCCAGAGCCGATGCCGTTCCCGTGTAGCGCTAACATGATCTTCCCGGCCCCCTATTCCCCTTCATCAAAATAGTTCTGGAACAATGCGGCTATTTCCTTACTGGCAGTCTGTGCATCGTTGCCCTCAACCACCAGCTCGAGTGATGAACCCTGGGTAGCGGCCAGCATCATGACTCCCATGATACTCTTGGCATCCACCGATTTATCGCCATTGTGGAGCGTGATTTCACTTTCATAGTCGCCACACAGCCTGACCAGTCTGGCGGCGGCGCGGGCATGCAAACCCAGCTTATTGATAACCTGGACTTGTTGATGCACTCTCATTTCGCAATGTCCCGGTGGCGTATCTGCACGTCAATACCCTCTTCTGCAAAAAGCCGCATCAACTGTTCGCTGATAAAGACTGAGCGGTGCCGTCCGCCGGTACAGCCTACCGCCACAGTAATGTAGCTCCGGTTTTCACTGGTAAATTCCGGCAGCCACTTCCCTAGAAACCGGAATATCTCGGTTTTCATATCATTCACAATCGGTTTGCTTCCCATGAAGTCCTGAACGGCCTTGTCCAGTCCGTTCAGCGAGCGGAGGGATTCATCCCAATACGGGTTAGGCAGACATCTGACATCAAACACGAAATCCGCTTCCCGTGGAGTACCGTGTTTGAAACCAAACGATTCGATCAGGAGCAACGGGGTGGAGGACAGGCCGTTGATGATAATGTCAGTATCGGATATGGTCATCAACGAAACAACGATACAACGCCTGCGCGGTCCGGGTTTTCCTGAGGTCGTCTGTAAATTGCTCATCGCTGAACTTGCCCGCAAGCAGGGCGAGCAGATTCAGATGCACGTCATGAGCATTTGCCGGAACCAGCAGACAGGCTGCGAGCCAGACCGGCACGCCGTCCGGCGAGTCATAGTCCACCGGTTGTTTGAGTTTGGCGATTGAAATGACCGGCTCGGTTAATCCCTCGATTCGGCCATGGGGTAATGCGATGCCTTGCCCGAGTGCCGTGCATCCGAGACGTTCGCGATTATATAAAGTGTTAAAAATCAGGTCGAGATCGGGACTGTTTTCATCCTGCCCATCCGGGTCTGTGGCGCTGTTGGCAATCAGTTTGGCAAATTGTTCCAGCAGCCGCTTTTTGCTGGTTACCTCCATGTCTGCGATGACCAGATCGCAATTCAGGTATTCTTTCAGGGTTATGCCGGGGGCAGTGAGCGGCTCATCGTTATAATGAGCCGCCTCGTTTACTGAGTCAGTCATCCGGGGATATGTCTGATGGATTCGGTGTTTCTATGGTGGTCACCTCGTTTTTCCTTGTGTTTGATGACCTGCCTGTCGAGCTTGTGCGCCAGCGCGTCAATGGCCGAATACATATCTTCGGCGGTGCTTGAGGCGTGAATCATGGCTCCCTTCGCATTCATCGTGGCTTCTGCAATATGCCGGGTTTTCTCAACATGCAGTACCACATTTGTCTTGGTAACAGAATCAAGGTGCCGGGCGATCTTTTCGACTTTTTCGGATACGTGATGATACAGGGAATCGGTTATTTCAAGATGTTGACCACTTACAGATATTTGCATAAATTTTGCTCCAGGGTTACTGTTGGTTATGGATTACCGACAACCTGGTCACGAGGCCGCAAGCCGACACGGACAGGTTCATCGGAAGCGCGAATCGTTAAATGCTCTTTATGGCACATATTTCCAGTGTACAACAAAAGCACCGGAAATGCAGGTGTGAGTTCATCAACATTGTCAACGCAATTCTAAAATGTCCCCTTTTCTGCACAGTTAAGATGTCCCCTTTTACTCAAAGGAATGTCCGGTAGGTTGGACGAAATGAGCGTAGCGAATGGAGTCCAACCTACCGGGCGAGTTCTGTTCTTCGCCTGGATTCATCTGGAATGCGCTCCGGCGGTTACCGGATACCGACGCCAGGGGTGATCCGGTGCAGGTTTATGGCGGGGTCGGCTAGCTTGTCTGGCTTTGGCCTGGTTGACGACTGACTGGACGCTTTTCTCATCGGCCAGTGGGATGGGAGGTTCTCCTTGTTTGAGGATTCGGTACGGTAGGGCGCGTCCTTTGTACAGTAGGGTAATGGTTCCATCGAAAGCCGCACACACGGTGATAGTGGCCTTTCGCAAGGCATAGCCGGGGGCTTGGGTCTGTATCTGATACTCGCGGTTTTGGAACTGGCAGGTCAGGTTCTTTGACAAGGTGCGGGTATGTTGTGGGCACAGGATCAGGGCGAGTTCGGATGGGGTGTGCAGGACGGGTCGGTGGGTATCGTGGGTGCTGTGGGGGGCGATGGCAAAGCGCTGGTTGTACGTTTCGATAAAGGCGGGCAGGAAGGCATTAGCGGTTTCCTGGTTCGAGATATTGCGAAGTCGCAGTTCTTTCACCAGTCGGTCCTGTAGCGTCTGGTTGGCTCGCTCCACGCGTCCTTTCGCTTGCGGGGTATGGGCGTGTATGGCCTGGATGTCCAGGGTTCTTAAGGCACGGGAGAATTGAGTCCGTTCTCCTTCGCGCTGGGGATGATTGACCCGGAAGATACTGTGTTTGTCACTGTACAGCGCGACCGGACGCCCATGTTGTTGCAGATACTGTGCCAGGGTCTCCAGGTAGGCTTGAGTGGTTTCAGCCTGTACAAAACGCAAGGCCAACAGACGGCTGGTGGCGTCATCAATGAATACGATCAGCGTGCACGCCTCTGCCCTGCCTTCAAACCAGTCATGCGGAGAACCATCAATCTGCACCAACTCCCCGAAACAGGGGCGACGCGCCCGACGTGGATGAATGCGAGCCTTGCGACGTGACTTGGGTTGCCACAACCCATCCGCGATCATCCATCGGCGCAGAGTCTCACGGGAAATGGATTCCCCATGAAGCTCCAACAACTTCTCACTCGCCAAAGTCGGACCAAAGTCCCGGTAACGTTCCCGAACCAAAGACAACACCGCCTGGCGCACAGACAAAGACCGGGCATTGCCCGGAGTCTTTCCCCGATGACCCGACACCAACCCCTCTGCCCCAAACTCCCGATAGCGGCGCACCAGACGCTTGACCTGCCGAACACTCAAACCCAAACGCCGGGCTGCCTGATGCTGACGAAGTCGTTTGCTAATGACATCTTGAATGACCGAAACTCGATCCAACTCCCCAATACTCAATGTGATGACCCCTTTGTCCATCAATCCCCCCTAATAAAAAAGGGGACATTTTAGAATTGCTAAAAGGGGACATTACAGAATTGCGCTGACAGTGAGTTCAACATACGCCGGTCACATTTTGAAATCACGGCCAAGATAGACATCCCGTGCCCTTTCATCCGCCATGATGGTTTCCGGTGATCCGGAAATCAGTGCTTGTCCCCGGTGCAGCAGGTAGGCCCGGTCACAGATGCCGAGGGTCTCGCGGACATTATGGTCGGTGATCAACACACCGACTCCCTTTTCCTTGAGCATTTTGATGATGTGCCGGACATCCTGAACCGCGATTGGATCAATCCCGGCGAAAGGCTCGTCAAGCAGAATGAATTTGGGTTCGAGGGCAAGCGCACGGGCGATCTCCACCCGTCGTTGCTCGCCGCCTGACAACTGAATGGTCTGTTTGTCTCTGAGACTCAGGATGCCGAATTCCGCAAGCAGCCTCTCACTGATCCAGTGTTGCTCCTCCTTACTGTGTTTGCCTGAGATCTCGAGTACCGCGAGCAAATTCTGTTCGGTGGTCAACTTCCTGAATACCGAGTGCTCCTGAGGTAGATAGCCAATCCCTCTGCGTGCCCGTTCGTGCATGGGCAGATGGGTAATATCTTCACCATCCAGGCTGATCACCCCTTCATCACATTGAACCAGCCCGACCACCATATCGAAGCTGGTGGTTTTGCCGGCTCCGTTTGCGCCCAGTAATCCGACCACTTCGCAGTCAGATACGGTCAGATCAATGCCATTGACAACCGTGACCTGCCGATATTTCTTTTTCAGCCCGGTGGCGGTCAGCCTTCTCATGGAGTGGCAAACCGTATTGCAATCATTTCATGAGGCAGTTTGTCCGGCAGGTTCACTCGGTCTCCTTTTCCCTGGGCTGGATAATCACCCGAACCCGGGTATCTGGTGATTCGCTGTCGCTATCGGACTGCGTGTTTGGCGGGCTTCCGGTTATTCTGGCCTTCCGGGTGGTCAGATCGTAGCTGACTTTATCCCCGGTAATGAGTGAATCGCCCTGTTCAATCCAGGCCTGGCTTTCCAACAACAACTGGTCCTGCGCGCGATTCAGCGTAATTTTCAGCGCCGCGGATTTCATGTCTGTATCCTGGTTCTGAAGCCGTTGTTTGAATCGTGCGGGTTGACCCGTACAGATTGCTTCCTCCAATGCCTGTGTGTCATCCAGATATGTCACCAGCTTATCGCAATTCAGGCGCATACTGCCCTGAGTGAACACCACATTGCCCCGATAGATGCGTACCTGTTTGGTGAAATCAATTTCCATGTCATCCGCATCCAGAAAGGCAGGCTGGTTGGTGTCTTCATCCAGTGCCCAGGCAGTCTGGGCCAGCAGACCCGACAGCAACAACAGGAATACGGCAATGATCCGGTTCAGCATTCGTTTTCCCTCCTTCTTATCGCTTACCTTCCAGATTAATCGTCATTTTATCCGATGTGGCTACACTGTGGGGAACGCCATCCCGGGTATCGGAGACCCGGACGTTGCCATCCAGAAAGACAGTGGACTGATCATCATATATCCACCCCCGGTCCGCATAAGTATAGCTCAGAGATTGATCGGAAACATATTGTGTGATTTGCGGATTATTCAGTAGTGATCGGCCTGCGACAGGATAATGTACCAGCCTGTCGGCGGTCATTCGGTATTTCCTCTGGTTTTCCCCGATAGTGATCGAAGTCAGGTTCTCGATGAAATAGTCCGGGTCATTCGCGCCGAGCGTGTTTACGCTGTCCGGTTCGCCCAGCAAATTGAACTGACTCCAGACAGATGACAGGGAGATAACGATGAATATGCCGGCCAGCACCCCGACCAGCACCAGATTTTCCCTGATCAGGCGCATGGATTATATGACTCCGCTACGCAGCAGGTCATGAGTGTTCAGTGCCCCCACTACCTGATGGTTTTCGTCCACGACGAACAGACCATTGATCGCATGTGGCCCCTGTTGCGCGAAGTCTCTCATGGTTTTGACAATTTCCTCCGCCAGTGTATCCGGGTCGATGGTAAACGGATCTCTGGTCATCAAATCCTCCGCCTTACTCTGATATACATTCACCTCTTTCTCCAGCGCTCGCCGTAAATCCCCATCGGTGAACATACCCAGTAATCGGTTGTCCTTACCCACTACACCGACCATTCCTAATGATTTGGAGGACATTTCGAGCAATAGCTTGTCCATGGTTGCCTGCTGTCTGACCAGAGGAAGCTCATCGCCTGTGTGCATCAGGTCGCGGGCATATAGCAACAGACGCCTGCCCAGCATGCCGCCGGGATGGGTTCGGGCGAAATCCTGGATTGAAAATCCGCGCAGTTTCTGCACCGCTACCGCCAGTGCATCGCCCATGACCAGAGTTGCGGTTGTGCTCGCGGTCGGCGCGAGGTTGTGTGGACACGCTTCCCTGTCCACGCCGACATTCAGGTGGGCATCGGACTGATGCCCCAGTGTCGAGGCCGGGTTGCCGGTCATCGCAATCATCTGGACACCGAGCAGTTTGACGATCGGAATGATCGAAATCACCTCCGCAGTTTCACCTGAATTGGAAATAGCGATAACCAGGTCGCGCGTGGTCAGCATCCCCAGGTCGCCATGACTGGCTTCTCCCGGATGCAGGAAAAAAGCGGGTGTGCCGGTACTCGCCAGAGTAGCTGCAATCTTGCCGCCAATATGCCCCGATTTGCCCATGCCAATAACGACAACCCTTCCAGTGCACCGGAGTATCATACTGCAAGCCTCATCAAATCCGCTGTCCAGGCGACCCGGCAGGGCAAGCACCGCAGCCGCCTCAATCTCTATGACAGAGCGCGCGTAACTGACAGCGTCGGTTTCTGGTTTCGGGGCGGGCATAGTTGACATATTTTGGCTACAGGTAGAGTATATCAAAAGGCGCAATCATAATTGACAGAGAATGAACCATGACTGAATTACCGGAAATAAATGCTCTCCAAAGCACTCAAATCGAAGCGGCGGTCTTCAGGAAAATGATCGATCATTTACGCAGAAATCCAGAAGTGCAAAATATCGACCTGATGAATCTGGCTTATTTCTGCCGCAACTGTTTCTCCAAGTGGTACATGAGCGCAGCCCGTGACCAGGGCATCGAACTCGACTACGACCAGGCGCGGGAAATCATCTACGGCATGCCATATAGCGAATACAAGACCGCATACCAGCAAAAAGCGACGCCTGAGCAACTGGAAAAATACGAGCAAAGCCAGAAAAAGGCGACCGAATGATGAAGGAAAACGGGAATCCACAATAATATGGGCTTTGTGATTAAATGATGCGTAGGGGTGCCCCTCTGTGGGTGCCCGCTATCGTTGATACCCGTTCCGGCGGTTGCGGGAGGGCACAGAGACCCTCCCCTACGATGTCGGATTGATAATCATTCCCCCCTTGAGGGGGAATCACATCCCGCAGACCGCGGGTGTGATGGGGGGACACAACCGTCATCCCATGCGCCAAGTGTCGCCAAGTGTCGATTGATTAATAGTCGGCTATTTGGTAATCTGCCCCGGCGATTTTGCTAACCACAAGGACTGAATCCCACAATCTGCCTGCTGTTAATGACCAAATATATATTCGTTACGGGGGGCGTGGTTTCTTCACTGGGCAAGGGTATTGCCTCGGCCTCTCTCGGCAGCATCCTCGAAGCGCGGGGAATTGAGGTCACCCTGCTGAAGCTGGACCCTTACATCAATGTCGATCCCGGCACAATGAGCCCGTTTCAGCACGGCGAAGTGTTTGTCACGGAAGACGGAGCCGAAACCGACCTTGATCTGGGACATTACGAAAGATTTGTCCGTACTACCATGTGCAAGGACAACAACTTCACCACCGGCCAGATTTATGAAAGGGTGATCAGCAAGGAACGCAGGGGGGACTATCTGGGCGGGACTGTGCAGGTCATTCCCCATATTACCGACGAAATAAAATCATCCATCGTGGAAGGCGCGGGCAACGCACAGATTGCGCTGGTCGAGATTGGGGGCACTGTCGGCGACATCGAATCCCTGCCGTTTCTGGAAGCCATCCGGCAGATGCGGGTTCTGCACGGCAGACAGAATACCTTGTTTATTCACCTTACTCTGGTCCCGGAAATCCAGGTTGCGGGTGAAATAAAGACCAAGCCGACTCAACACTCGGTCAAGGAAATGCGGTCAATCGGGATACAGCCTGACATCTTGCTGTGCCGTGTGCGTGAGACTCTGCCGGATGATGCGAGGCGCAAAATCGCGTTGTTTACCAATGTAGAGGAAGCCGCCGTTATCTCCGGGGTGGATGTGGACAATATCTATGATATTCCAGAGTTGTATGTCGAACAGAAAATGGACCAGCTGGTTACGTCTCAGTTGATGATTGACGCTGGCCCGCCCGATTTGTCTGAATGGCGCAAGGTCAGTAAAAATATCCGTAATCCGGTCAATAAAATCAGGATCTGCATGGTTGGCAAGTATATTAGCCTGACCGAGTCATACAAGTCGCTTTCCGAGGCGTTGAGTCATGCCGGTATTCACACGTTGACCGAGATAGACATCCACTATATAGATTCTACCGCACTGGAAGCAGACGGACCCGGGGTATTGGAAGGTGCCGATGCCATTCTGGTGCCGGGCGGGTTCGGAGAGAGGGGAGTGGAAGGAATGATTCTGGCTGCACAATATGCCCGCATACATAAGATTCCTTATCTGGGTATTTGTATGGGGATGCAGGTTGCGGTTATTGAATTCGCGCGCAATGTGATCGGTCTTTGCAAGGCGCACAGCACTGAATTCGACCGCAATACCCCTGATCCGGTGATTGCCCTGATCACGGAATGGGTGGATGACACTGGAAATCTTGAATTGCGGGACGAAACCACCGCACTCGGTGGAACGATGCGTCTCGGGGCGCAGAATGTCTACCTGAAGGAAAACGCCCGCTATCGGCAGATTTACCAATCGGATGTCATACGCGAACGTCACCGGCATCGCTATGAATTCAACAACAATTACATGAATGAGTTTGAACGGCACGGCCTGGTTTTCTCCGGGCTGTCCGGTAACGGGCTGGTGGAAATCATTGAACTCGACGATCATCCGTGGTTTGTCGCCTGCCAGTTTCATCCGGAATTCACTTCTTCGCCCAGGGATGGTCATAAAATGTTCAGCGACTATGTCAAGGCGGGTCTCGATTACCAGAAGTCACGCTCCGATGTCCTGTCGCGATGAACGGCTCCGACCATGAAGCTGCCTGATTTCAGCGCATCGGCACAGGGACGCTTTTTCCTGATTGCTGGCCCCTGTGTGATCGAATCCGAGGCCATGGCGATGTCAACCGCCGCCAGGCTGAAAGAGATCACCAGCCAGCTTGACATCCCGTTTATCTACAAGTCATCCTTTGACAAGGCGAACCGAACCTCCGCCACGTCTCCGCGCGGACCGGGACGGGAGCAGGGGCTGGAAATTCTGCAAAAAGTAAGGCAGGAACTGGATGTTCCGGTATTGACAGATGTTCACAGTGTCGAGGATGTAGAACAGGCAGCCACCCGTGTGGATGTGATTCAGACTCCGGCTTTCCTTTGTCGGCAAACCGATTTGATTCAGGCCGCGGCGCAATCAGGTTGTCCGGTGAATATAAAAAAGGGACAGTTTCTTTCCCCCCAGGAGATGCAGCATGTGGTTAACAAGGCAAAAACAGCAAGGCCGGGAGCGCAGATACTGGTCTGTGAGCGCGGCTCCAGTTTTGGCTATCACAACCTCGTAGTCGATATGCGAAGCCTGGAAATCATGAAAGGTATGCAGTGCCCGGTGGTATTTGATGCCACCCATTCGGTGCAACTCCCGGGAGCAGGGCAAGACAGGTCAGGAGGGCAAAGGGAGTTTGTTCCGGTTCTGTCCAGGGCGGCTATGGCGATCGGTATTCATGGCCTGTTCATGGAAACCCATCCGAGCCCGGAGCGGGCATTCAGCGACGGCCCGAATGCCTGGCCGCTCGACAAAATGCGAGCTCTGCTACTCAAACTGATAGAAATTGACCGGGTCGCAAAGCAACAGGTAGAAGACAAGAGCGAAGCCAGCAATCGGCAGGAAATTAAACTGGACAATAAAACATGATCCGAACAGACAGCGATACCGATACAAACATCCGTAATATTCACGCCCGGGAAATCCTGGATTCCAGAGGAAACCCCACTGTAGCCGTCGAGGTTACGCTTGAAAATGAGACCGTAGGCAGTGCCGCGGTTCCTTCCGGCGCCTCGACAGGTTCTCTCGAAGCACTGGAGTTGCGCGATAATGACCCGCAGCGTTATCTCGGCAAAGGCGTGTTGAAAGCGGTGCATCATGTCAATTCGTCTCTCGGTTCTGCCCTGTGCGGATACGATGCGTATGATCAGCAGGGCATTGACCGACGAATGATTGAGCTCGACGGCACTGCCAACAAGGAAAATCTGGGCGCCAATGCGCTGTTGGGTATTTCATTGGCCACCGCCCATGCCGCCGCCAACGCGCAGGGCATTCCCCTGTTTGAACATCTGGGCACAATTTACCGGAATCAGAATTTCCTTCTGCCCGTGCCGCAAATGAACATTATCAACGGCGGTGCCCATGCCGACAATGCGATTGACTTTCAGGAGTTTATGATTCTGCCGGTCGGCTTTGATCAATACTCGGAGGCATTGCGTTGCGGAGTGGAGATATTCCACTGCCTTAAATCGGTATTACTGGCGAATCGGTTGAGTACCGGGGTTGGGGATGAAGGCGGATTTGCCCCGCAATGCAAATCCAATGAGGAGGCGATCAGCCTGATCATGCAGGCCATTGAAAAAGCAGGATACCGTCCCGGCGAACAGGTGATGATCGGGCTGGATGCAGCCAGCTCCGAATTCTATAGAGACGGCAAATATCATCTGGCGGCTGAGGGCCTTGCGCTGGATGCGTTGCAATTCGCCGACTATTTGCAAGCCTGGGTCGGCAAATACCCGGTGATCAGTATCGAGGACGGAATGCAGGAGAGTGACTGGGCGGGCTGGAAGGAGCTGACCGACCGGCTGGGTGATTGCGTGCAATTAACCGGGGATGACCTGTTTGTGACCAACACTGAAATACTGCAAAAGGGCATTGATCAGGGGATTGGCAATTCCATTTTGATCAAGCTCAACCAGATCGGCACCCTGACAGAAACCCTGGACGCGATTGCGATGGCGCAACAGGCTGGTTACAGTGCCACGATTTCCCACCGCTCCGGTGAAACCGGGGATTCCACCATTGCCGATCTGGCCGTGGCGACATCGGCCGGGCAGATCAAAACCGGCTCCCTGTGTCGTTCAGAGAGAGTGGCAAAGTACAACCGACTCTTGAAAATAGAGGAGATTCTGGGTGACAATGCGCGCTATGCGGGAATTGACGCATTTTCTAATCTCCAACGCCACCGGGGATAATTGCTGTCAAACACCGGGTAAACAAGACTTGAGACCGCTTAATATCCTATTGCTGACACTGTTCGCCGGAACCCAGTACGCACTGTGGTTCGGTGACAAGAATGTGTTTGACTTGTACCGGCTCAAGCAGGCTGTGAGTCAGACCACACAGACTATCGAGACGCAGTCACAGGAAAACCGCCGATTCAGCGCCGAAGTCAATGCCCTGAAAGCAGAAGGAGAAAGCGTGGAGACCATTGCCCGCTCCGAACTCGGCCTGATCAAGCCGGGCGAAGAGTTCTACCAGGTGGTTGACTGGACGGAGGAGTGATTTGATGGTTTTCTTGCAGTCATGACCTTTGATTTTGCCGAAGCTGCATGCAGGTCATAGACAACATCAGCAACCTGCTCGGTGACGACCTTCGCACTGTACTGAAACGGCACACTAAACTAAAGATTTCGGCTCCGTGCTTTTCAATCTACGCCTTCGAGGCTTTGAAAAGTGAGTTGGGCAAGGTCGAGAGTGTCGAGTTCATATTTACGTCACCGACTTTCGTTGCAGAAGGAGCGACTGATCGCCTCAGGAAGGAGAGGAGAGAATTCTTTATTCCGAAGGCGCAACGAGAGCGTACCTTGTATGGTTCCGAGTTTGAAATCCACCTCCGAAACAAGCTCACACAAAGAGCCATCGCACGGGAATGTGCGGACTGGATACGCCAAAAAGTGGTGTTCAAGTCAAACAAGACTCAAGCCTTGATGCAACCATTCATCTGTGTCGAGAACGGTGCCAATCAGATTGCCTATGTGCCGGTGAATGGATTCACCGCTGTTGATCTTGGTTTGCAGAAAGGAGATGCAGTTTCGAATTTCGTCAACCGTTTTGACGATGCCGGAGATGTGGCCAGATACCTTGCGCTTTTTGACCAGATATGGAATGACCCGGAAAAACTCGAAGATGTTACCGACGCGATTTGCCAGCACATTGAATCCGTCTATCAGGAGAACTCGCCGGAGCGCATCTATTTCCTGATTCTTCACAATATCTTCAATGAATTTCTGGACGAAATTGACGAAGATGTATTACCGAATGATCGTACCGGATACCTGAACAGCGCCATCTGGAACAAGCTCTTCAACTTTCAGCGTGATGCGGCAACCGGCATCATTAACAAGCTGGAAACTTATAACGGTTGCATCCTGGCAGACAGCGTTGGTCTGGGAAAGACTTTCACCGCGCTGGCGGTGATCAAATATTACGAATTGCGAAACAAGGCTGTGCTTGTGCTTTGCCCAAAGAGGCTGGCCGAAAATTGGCTGAACTTCAACAGAAATCTCACGACCAACCTCTTTACCAAGGATCGTCTCAATTACGACGTGCTGTGCCACACCGACCTGTCCCGAACAAGCGGTAACTCCTTCGGCATGCCGATTAGCCAGGTTAATTGGGGGAATTACGATCTCGTCGTAATTGATGAATCACACAATTTCCGCAACAACGATATTTTCAAGGACAGGGAAACCCGATACCAGAAACTGATGGAGCAAGTCATGCGCGGGGGGGTCAAGACCCGGGTTTTGATGCTCTCCGCGACGCCGGTGAACAACCGTTTTACTGACCTGAGAAACCAGCTTGCGCTCGCTTATGAAGGCCAGTCTGAATTACTCAATGAGAAACTGAAAACCACAACCAGTATTGAGGAAATTTTCCGCAAGGCACAAAAAGCATTTAATGATTGGTCGAATTTTCCACCAGACAAGCGTACAGACTCGTCAATCCTGGCTATGCTGGATTTTGATTTTGTTGAACTTCTGGATAGGGTGACTATTGCACGATCTCGCAAGCATATAGATGCATTCTACGATACCGCAGATATTGGGGAGTTCCCCGAGCGGCGCAAACCGCTATCGTTCCATTGTCCGCTGACAGAACGTCCGGATGTCATGAAGCTGAACGAGATCGTGTCTCGCCTCACGTCGCTGAAGCTTGCTGTGTACGCGCCCATCAGCTACATCCTGCCAAGCCGGGTCGAAAAGTATGAGAAACTCTATGATACCGAGGTTGGAGATGGCAAGGGACGACTCCGACAGGTTGATCGGGAACGCAGTCTCCAGGCACTCATGACGACCAACCTGCTGAAACGTCTGGAAAGCTCGGTTGAGGCGTTTCGCCTGACGCTTCGTTCTCTGAAACAGAATCTTAACGGTACATTGAATGCCATCGCAGACTTCGAGTGCTCAGGAAAAACGTCGGGAATACCGGATTACCTGTCCGACATTTCTGACTTTGAATCGGACGACGATGACTTGAGTGGCCTGGGTGACTTCACCGTTGGTAAGAAGATCAAGATTAGCTTGTCCGATATGGACCTTCCGTCCTGGCAGCGTGATCTGAGGGGCGATCTGGCGATTATTGATACACTCATTGCGTCAATGGACCTGATCGGGCCGGATGACGACGCCAAGCTCCAACACCTGAAAGCGCATATCCGGGAGAAGGTCGAAAATCCCATAAATAAGGATAATCGAAAAATCCTGATTTTTACGGCCTTCGCCGATACGGCGAATTACCTTTTTGATAATATCGCAGCCGGGTTACTCAAGGACCAGGGATTGAATACGGCCAGGGTGACCGGATCCGATGCACCGAAAACAACCCTGGGAAAGTCTTATAATTTCCAATCGACTCTGACGCTGTTCTCGCCACATGCACAAGAAAAGCGTCTGACCCTGCCTGATGACGGCAATGAGCTTGATGTCCTGATCGGTACGGATTGCCTTTCCGAAGGCCAGAATCTTCAGGATTGTGACTACCTCATTAATTACGACATTCACTGGAATCCGGTCAGGATCATCCAGCGTTTTGGTCGGATTGATCGTATCGGCTCACCGAATGCCCAAATACAACTGGTCAATTATTGGCCGGACATTACGCTTGACGAGTACATCAATTTGAAAGAGCGTGTCGAAAACCGGATGATGATAGCCGACGTGACCGCTACCGGGGACGACAATGTTCTCACGGCGAAAAGCAGCGAGATCGCCTACCGCAAGGAGCAACTCAGGCGTCTCAAGGATGAAGTGATTGAGCTTGAGGATGTGAAAACCGGAGTTTCCATTACCGATCTTGGTCTGAACGATTTCCGCATGGACCTTCTGAATTACGCCAGAGAGAACAGTGATTTGGGGCACATGCCCCATGGCCTTCATGCCGTAGTTTCAGCCAATCGCGAGTCTGGTCTGCCACCAGGGACAATCTTCGCGCTTCGCAACATCCATCACAGCGTGAACATCAACCAGCAGAACAGACTGCATCCGTATTATCTGGTTTATATCTCTGATGACGGAGAGATTATCGCGGATCATACCGAGGTCAAGCGATTGCTTGATCTGGTTCGGACAAGTTGCAAGGGGCAATCCGAACCCATCCCGACAGTATGCCGACTATTCAATGATCGCACTGACGATGGTCGGCAAATGGCTCAGCAGTCCCAACTACTCAGTTCTGCCATCCAGTCAATGATTGAGGTAAAAGAAGAAAAGGACCTGGACAGCCTGTTTTCCGGAGGCCGCACCACTGCGCTTGTGAACACGATTGCCGGGCTTGATGATTTTGAGCTGATTGCTTTTCTGGTAATTGAAGAGATGCACAGATGACTGCATTTTTCGAGTATCCTAAAGCAGCTGCATTCGGTCGAGTGTTGCCCAAAGTGAAGGTGTATGAGCACTCAAAGGTGAGAAGCAGTCTGAGGCAGCTCTTCGTCAGTCAGGTTGACCAGATCATCTGGCAATACAAGCTGGCGCCGGAGACGATCAATCTGGGTGCCAGCAATCAGGTTCCGGAGATACAAATATTCAGGCTCAA
The DNA here is from genome assembly GCA_965116335.1 of Arenicellales bacterium. Classification (GTDB taxonomy): domain Bacteria; phylum Pseudomonadota; class Gammaproteobacteria; order Arenicellales; family Poriferihabitantaceae. The sequence goes on along the minus strand of OZ220677.1, from coordinate 1,513,701 downwards.
ACTTCGAGACTCCGAGTTGAGCGAAGACGTATTGCGTGCTATTGATAAAGCGATTCAGTTTCCGATTATTTTCGAGCTAACGCATGACAGTAAACGCAAAGCGATAGCGGCCTATAAGCGTCCGAGTGAAATGGACAAATCCAGATGGACTGTCAGCGAATATTTCTTGACCGAGTGGGAAAGTGAAGATTCCCCGAGGTGCCCCCTTCCTTCCGCTCTCAATCTGGGTACACTCTATGAAAAACTGTTGAGTGCCTTGATTCCATTGAAGCCCGGTGCCGGTGAGTCATTGGCTATGCGCGTCGAGCGCATGGAGACGATCCGCGCGAAGCAGAGTGAGGCAGGACGTATCCAGACTCGTCTTGCCCGTGAAAAGCAATTTAACAAACGGGTTGCGATCAACGCCGAGTTGCGGGACGTCAAGAATCAACTGAAACGGCTTGACGCTACGGTTATGTCTGTGGGCCGAGGAAGCAGATAGAAACGATGAAGAAACTAAAAATGCACAGTCCCGATTTGGCGGGTGACAACATAGCGAGAATCCGCGATTTGTTTCCGGGCTGTGTGAGTGAAACCAGGGATGAAAACGGCGAACTGCGTCTGGCGATTGATTTTGATCAACTGAGGCAGGAGCTCAGTGATGAGATTGTAGAAGGACCACAGGAACGCTATCGCCTGGACTGGCCGGGCAAGCGTGAAGCAATGCTGGCTGCCAACGCCCCCATTGCCAAAACCCTGCGTCCGTGCCGGGAAGAAAGTGTTGATTTTGATACGACAAAAAACCTGTTCATCGAAGGCGATAACCTGGACGCGCTCAAACTGCTACAGGAAACCTATCTTGGCAAGGTCAAGATGATCTATATCGATCCGCCGTATAACACGGGGAATGATTTTATCTACAAGGATAATTTTGCTGAATCCACAGAGGATTATCTGTTGGATTCGGGTCAGAAAGATGAGGTGGGTAATCGCTTGGTTGCCAACACGTCGTCGAATGGACGTTTCCATTCTGACTGGCTGAGTTTTATTTATCCAAGACTAAAGTTAGCAAGGTCATTCTTGAAACAAGATGGTGCGATTTTTGTGTCATGTGATGAAAATGAACACACTCGCTTGAGAGCAATGATGGACGAAATTTACGGTCAAGGAAACTTCGTTGCAGATATGGTGTGGGCAGCGGGGCGGAAGAATGATTCTCGGCTAGTCTCAGTGTCGCATGAATACATAGTTTGTTATGCCAAAGACACCCAATATCTAAAAGAATCAAAAATCCAATGGCGGCAAACAAAGAAAGGGCTAGATGATATATATCGTCAATATCAAAAACTGAAGAAAGAGTATGGTGATGACTATACCGATATGTCATCTGGTCTCCAAGAATGGTTTAAAAATCTTGCAGACGGTAATCCCGCCAAAGCTCATAAGCATTACTCACATGTCGATTTCAGGGGAATATATTTCCCTGACAATATTTCATGGCCAGGTGGTGGTGGGCCAAAGTATGAGGTTCTTCACCCAGTTACAAACAAACCATGCAAAACCCCATCAGGGGGTTGGAGGTTTGAGTATCAAAAGATGCAGGAACTTATACGTGATGATCGCATACATTTTGGAGACGATGATCGTAAAGTTCCTTGTACTAAGTCCTACTTGAAAAATCGAGAACAAGAAGTTCTGTATAGCGTATTTTACCGAGATGGGAGAGCTGCAACGAAAAGATTGTGTGCCCTTTTGGATGGTAATGTTTTTGATCATCCTAAAGACGAATTTGTTCTGGCCGACTTGATTGAAGCCTGTACAAACGAAAAGGATATCATCCTCGACTTTTTCGCTGGTTCAGCCACTACTACCCATGCTGTGATGCAACTCAATGCCGAAGACGGTGGTAATCGCAAGTTCATCATGGTTCAACTCCCCGAACCGTGCGATGAGAAAACTGAAGCATTCAAAGCGGGGTATACGAACATCGCGGAAATCAGCAAGGAACGCATCCGCAGGGCGGGGAAGAAAATTCTGGGGGGGGGGGGGGGCGACTGTCACCCGGACTGGAACAAGGACATTGGTTTCCGTGTCTTGAAGATTGACACATCCAATATGGCGGATGTCTACTACACACCGCAAGAGACCAGGCAAACTGATCTATGGGCTGCGGTTGATACTATCAAACCGGGGCGGGATAACCCGGAAGACCTTCTGTTTCAGGTATTGGTGGATTGGGGGGTTGACCTGACCCTGCCGATTCGCCGTCAGACTATTCAGGGTAAGGCCATCTTTTTCGTTAATCATGAGCCGTATGACCTGATCGCCTGCTTCGATGAAGGCATTACTGAAGAACTGGTCAGGGAACTGGCTGCTTACAAGCCCTTGCGCGTGGTTTTCCGTGACAATGGTTTTGCCTCGGATGCTGTGAAGATCAACGTAGACCAGATTTTCCGCCAGCTTTCTTCATCCACTACCGAAGTCAAGGCAATCTGAAGGTATACACATGGATTCATCGGAACTTGAGAGCCTGCTTGAACGCTTGATCACCACTTGGGAAAACGAGGTGGTGGAGTTCAAACAGGCCAACAACGATCAGGATACGGATAGAATCGGAAAATATTTCTCTGCATTGAGTAATGAGGCAAATCTGCGCGATGTCGAACGAGCCTGGTTAGTGTTCGGTGTTAATGATAAATCCCGTGCCGTGGTCGGGACGAACTACCGGCTGGATTCCGACTACCGTCTGGGTTCCGAACGTTTGCAGGGTCTGAAGTTTCAGATTGCTTCAAATACTGAGCCTGGCACCACATTTCGCGACATTCATGTGTTGAATTACGATACAAAGCGCGTGGTGCTATTTGAGATTCCGGCTGCACCGAGTGGTATCCCCATTGCCTGGAAGGGGCACTATTACGCCCGCGCTGGCGAAAGCCTTGTCTCGCTGGGACTGGACAAGCTGGATGAAATCCGCCAGCAGACTCTACAACAGGATTGGACCGCTCAAGTAGTCCCTCAGGCCGGGCTGAATGACTTGGACGAATCCGCATTGCATAAGGCGCGAGAGTCCTTCGCGCAAAAGTATGCTAACCGTTTAGCACCCGGTGAGGTTGAAGGCTGGCCGTTGCCCACTTTCCTTGACCGTGCTCGCCTTACGCGAGACGGTAAAATCACGCGTGCTGCCTTATTGCTCTTGGGTAGAGCCGAATCGGCATGGCATCTGTCACCCCATCCGGTCCAACTGACCTGGAAGCTTGAAGGGCCGGAACGTGCTTATGAGCATTTCGGCCCACCTTTTCTATTGAATACCACGCAACTGTATCAGCGTATCCGCAACTTGCAACTGAGACTGCTGCCGTTTGACGAGTTGTTGCCCATTGAAGTATCAAAATACGACCAGAAGATTGTTTTGGAAGCTCTGCATAACTGCATTGCACACCAAGACTATTCACGCAATGGGCGGGTCGTGGTGACGGAGCAACTGCACCGACTGGTTTTCGAGAATGAGGGCGCCTTCTTCGAGGGGCGACCCGATGAGTATATTTTGGGCCACAAAACACCTCGCCGTTACCGCAATCCCTTTTTGGCACAAGCCATGAGTGAATTGAATATGATCGATACCATGGGCTATGGTATCCACGGTATCTATGAGGGGCAGGCCCGTCGGTACTTCCCGTTGCCGGACTATGATCTTGATGAAGTTGGTGGGGTAAGGCTGACGATCTATGGAGGAGTAGTAGACCCGGCCTATAGTCGATTGCTGATCCAGAAGACTGACCTGCCTCTGGTGGACGTTCTGACACTAGATCGTGTGCAAAAGAAGCTCCCTGTCCCTAAAGAAGCAGTGGCTCGCTTGAGACGGATGAAGTTGATCGAGGGGCGCAAACCGAATTACTACGTTTCGGCTACTGTGGCTGAGGTGACAGCGAATAAAGCGGATTATATTCGTACCCGGGCGCAAGACGATGAGTATTATGCCAAGTTGCTAACAGATTATCTGGAAAAATTCGGTCAGGCCAATCGTGCCGAAATCAACGAGTTGTTGTTGGGCAAACTTAGCGACATCTTGAGCGATAAGCAGAAATATAAAAAGATTAGCAATTTGCTTACCAAACTTCGTCGTCGACGAGTAATAGTGAATACGGGTTCAACCATAGCTCCCTGTTGGCGGCTGGAACGAGAGAAATAGTTAGCGTAAGAATAATGAAAAATTGCAATGAGAGACTCGCCCTATAGCAGTAACATCAACGCCCTGTCTATTTCTGCATAGTGTGTTTTGCAGAGAGAATTTGACAAGAAAGTAAACGTTTGCAGAAAGGCTTGATCTATATATTTATAGAAATCAATCAGTTACCTATTTCTGCATAGTGTGTTTTGCAGAGAGAATTTGACAAGAAAGTAAATGTTTGCAGAAAGATTAAAAAGAGAATGAAGAAACTGAAAATGCACAGTCCCGATTTGACGGGTGACAACATAGCGAGAATCCGTGATCTGTTTCCGGGCTGTGTGAGTGAGACAAGAGATGAAAACGGCGAACTGCGTCTGGCGATTGATTTTGATCAACTGAGGCAGGAGCTCAGTGATGAGATTATAGAAGGGCCACAGGAACGCTATCGCCTGGACTGGCCGGGCAAGCGCGAAGCAATGCTGGCTGCCAACGCCCCCATTGCCAAGACCCTGCGCCCATGTCGGGAAGAAAGCGTTGATTTTGATACGACAAAAAACCTGTTCATCGAAGGAGATAATCTGGATGCGCTCAAACTGCTACAGGAAACCTATCTCGGCAAAGTCAAGATGATCTATATCGATCCGCCGTATAACACGGGGAATGATTTTATCTATAAGGATAATTTTTCTGAATCCACAGAGGATTACCTGTTGGATTCGGGCCAGAAAGATGGAGAAGGCAACCGTCTTGTAGCTAATAAGGACAGCAATGGGCGCTTTCATTCTGACTGGCTGAGTATGATGTATTCGCGGCTGAAACTGGCAAGAAATTTGCTCAAGGATGATGGAGTGATTTTTATTCATATTGACGAAAATGAATATCCTAATCTTGAAAAGTTACTCACTGAGGTCTTTGGCGAGAAAAACAATCTTGGCACCATAGTCTGGGATAAACGAAACCCCAAAGGTGATGTTGTCGGAGTTGCTCAACAGCATGAATCAATAGTTGTATATTGTAAAAATAAATTTGAATTCTCAAATGTTGATTTCAAAAAGAAAAAAGAGAACGCAGAATCTATGTTGCATAAAGCGAATTCATTAGTTCAAAAATTTGGCGGCGCAACGGAAAAAGCAAAACAAGACTACAAGAAATGGATCAACAACCAAAAAAATAAATTTTCTGGAGGTGAGATTGCATACAAAGAAATTGATAACGATGGGAATATCTACCAACCTGTATCTATGGCAGCTCCAGATAAGCCCGAAACTCGTTCTCATAGACCATTAGTACATCCTATTACTCAAAAGCCTTGCCCAGTGCCAGCAAAAGGTTGGCGTTTTCCTGATAAAACAATGGATTCTCTTTTGGACAAAGGGTTGGTTTTATTTGGAGTAGATGAAAACACCCAACCCAGGAGAAAATATTTGTTAAAGGACAACATGTACGAAAATGTTTCTTCACTATTATATTTTGGCGGAAGTGACACCGCCCAAGAATTGCCTTTTGATAATCCTAAGCTGTTATTGTCGCCAAAAAAATGGTTGAGGCAGTATGCACACCAAACGACATCATCCTCGATTTTTTCGCTGGTTCGTCAACGACTGCCCATGCTGTGATGCAACTCAATGCCGAAGACGGTGGTAACCGTAAATTCATTATGGTTCAACTCCCCGAACCGTGCGATGAGAAAACTGAAGCATTCAAGGCAGGCTACGAAACCATCGCGGAAATCAGCAAGGAACGTATCCGCAGGGCGGGGAAGAAAATTCGGGGGGGGGGGGGGTGACTGTCACCCGGACTGGAACAAGGACATTGGTTTCCGCGTCTTGAAGGTTGACACATCCAACATGGCGGATGTCTACTACACACCGCAAGAGACCAGGCAATCTGATCTATTAGCTGCGGTTGATACTATCAAGCCGGGGCGAGATAACCCGGAAGACCTTCTGTTTCAGGTATTGGTGGATTGGGGGGTTGACCTGACTCTGCCTATTCGCCGTGAGACTATTCGGGGTAAAACTATCTTTTTCGTCAATCATGAGCCGTATGACCTGATCGCCTGCTTCGATGAAGGTATTACCGAAGAGTTGGTCAGGGAACTGGCTGCTTACAAGCCCTTGCGCGTAGTCTTTCGTGACAATGGTTTTGCCTCGGATGCTGTGAAGATCAACGTAGACCAGATTTTCCGCCAGCTTTCTTCATCCACAGACGTGAAATCCATTTGAGGAGAGTGTAATGGGGGTCGGCAAATGAAGCTCAAATTCAAAGCACAGTCCTTTCAAACCAGCGCCGTTGATGCGGTGGTTGATTGCTTTGCCGGACAGCCGAGGGCTGATGGGCTCCGCTACCGGATGGATCAGGGGAGGCTTGATTCGGGAAGAAACAAACAAACACGCATGGAAGACGATGGCTTCATGAATGCCGATATTCGCCTGGCAGATATTCAGCTTCTGGAAAATATCCAGGCCGTGCAGAAACGGCAGAACCTGCCGGTATCAAAATCTCTCGATGAGTTCACGGAGACTGATGGCAAAGGTGTAGTCAAGGCGAAGGCGAGAAGTTACAGGCCGGGTGCCAGGTTCAATCTGGATATTGAAATGGAGACCGGCACTGGCAAGACGTATTGTTATATCAAGACGATGTTCGAGATGAACCAGCGATATGGCTGGTCGAAGTTCATTGTTATGGTGCCGAGTATCGCTATTCGCGAAGGGGTTCATAAGTCCTTCCAGATGACCGCAGAGCATTTCACAGAGAGCTATGGCAAGAAGGCCCGGTTCTTCATTTATAATTCCAAACGGCTGCACGAACTGGAGAGCTTTTCATCGGATGCCGGTATCAATGTGATGATCATTAATATCCAGGCGTTCAATGCGCGCGGCGCGGACAATCGGCGTATCTACGATGAACTGGATGACTTTCAGTCGCGCCGCCCGATTGATGTGATCAGCGGCAACCACCCGATCCTGATTCTGGATGAACCCCAGAAGATGGAAGGCAAGGCTACGATGGATGCCTTGCCGAAATTCAATCCGTTGTTCATTCTGCGTTATTCCGCGACCCACAGGACAGAGCATAACCGTGTGCACCGGCTGGATGCGCTGGATGCCTATAACCAGAAATTGGTGAAGAAGATTGCAGTGCGTGGGATACAGATACGCGGGTTGGCGGGCACCAATGCCCGGCTTTATCTGGAGGGGATTGATATTTCAAAGAAAGCCCCGGTCGCACGAATTGAGATCGAGGTGAAGCTGCAATCGGGTGAGATCAGGCGAAAGCGCAGGCGACTTGAGTCCGGGACAAATTTGTTCGATGAGTCCGGGGAGCTTGACCAGTATCAGGGTTTCACCATTTCCCAGATCGACTATAACGACGATACCGTAGAATTTACGAACGGGGTTGTGTTGCAGGCCGGTGAGGCCACAGGCGACGTAAATGAACGGGACATCCGTCGCATCCAGATACGCGAAGCCATCAAGGCGCACCTTGACAAGGAGAAGCAGCTCTTTGAGAAAGGAATCAAGGTGTTGTCCTTGTTCTTCATTGATACTGTCTCCAAATATCGCGACTATGATTCATTGGATGAAAAGGGTGAATATGCTCACCTCTTTGAAGAAGAATACAATTACCAGAAGGACGAATATCTATCGGAGATCGCCATTGATAACAAAGAATATCGGCAATATCTTTCCGGTATTGATGCGGCTAAAACTCACAATGGCTACTTCTCCATTGACAAGAAAACCAACCGGATGAAAGACCCGAAGGCAGCAGTACGGGGCGAGAGCGCGGGGCTGTCAGATGATGAGGGCGCATACAACCTGATTCTGAGAGACAAGGAGCGGCTACTCGCATTTGATGAACCGACCCGCTTTATCTTTTCGCATTCGGCGCTGCGTGAGGGATGGGATAACCCGAATGTCTTTGTACTCTGTATGCTAAAGCACAGCGACAATACCCTGTCCCGCCGACAGGAAGTTGGACGTGGTCTGCGTCTTTGCGTTGATCAATATGGCGAGCGCATGGATCATCCGGCTGTGGTTCATGATGTGAATGTGCTAACTGTAGTCGCCAGTGAAAGTTATGCGGACTTTGTTGCCGGTCTGCAAAAAGAAATAGTGGAGACACTGACCGCACGTCCCAGAAAAGCCGATGAAGCCTATTTCACTGGCAAGGTTATCTCGACCGAAACGGGGTCGCTGGAAATTACCTCGGTCATGGCCAAGCAAATTTACAAATATCTGCTGAAAAACGACTACACGGACGATAATGATTGCATCGCCGATGCCTGGCATGTGGCAAAGGATTCCGGCGAGTTGGCGGATTTGCCCGATGAACTGACACCGTACAGCGAACGGATTATTGACCTGATTGACAGTGTATTCGATGGCAGCAAATTATCGAGAATTATTGATGATGGGCGCAAACCCAAGACCAATCCTCTGAATGATAATTTTGATAAGAAGGAATTTCAGGCTTTGTGGTCACGTATCAATCGAAAGGCTGTTTACCGGGTTGAATTTGAATCCGATGAACTGATTGAGAAGGCGGTTCGGGCACTGGATAGTCAACTTCGTGTTACCCGGCTTCAGTATACAGTCCAGTCGGGTGAGCTGCGTTCGGATGTTACGGACAAGCAGTTAAATGCGGGCGAGGGCTTCCATCTCACGAGTACCAGTACCGAGCAGGGAGGTGTTGTTCACTCAAATGTGATTTATGACCTGATTGGCAAGGTGGCGGGAAATACCCATCTCACTCGCAAGACGGTGGCGAAGATTCTGTCGAGTATCGAGCCCGCATTATTCGAGCAGTTCCAGATGAATCCAGAGCACTTCATCGCGGAGGCCTCCCGATTGATCAGTGAGCAGAAAGCAACCACCATTATTGAACAACTCTGTTATGACCGGATTGAGGATCGGTACGAAGCTGACATTTTTACGGCAGCCCAGACAAGCCAGGATTTTTCACGTGCAGTTGGTAAACTTGATCGTCATGTCTATGACTACGCGATTACTGATTCCAAAGTTGAGCGGGACTTCGTCAATGAATTGGAAGCCAGCGCTGAAGTCGTGGTTTATGCAAAACTCCCGCGCGGTTTCCTGATTCCGACGCCGGTTGGCGACTACAACCCGGACTGGGCCATATCTTTCAAACAGGGCAGTGTCAAACACATTTACTTTGTTGCCGAGACGAAAGGCTCAATATCTTCCATGGAACTGCGTGGAATAGAGGAAAACAAAATTAAGGAAAGTCTGATCAATACAGGTTTTGTGATGGATTTTTTATAGATTCGGGATTTCATCAGACAGGAAGGACGAAATGGACTGAAATCAGCACCCCGGAGCGGGGAAAGGCAGGGATTTTCTCTTTATTTCCCTATTTCAGGCGCACGTAGCCTGCGGTTTCAATCTTCCAGGTTTCAACAGCACTTTCTTCGCCATCACCAGATTGCTCAAGGCACAAGCCACCACCAGTCGATGTGTGTTCTTCTCCAAACCCCGATAACGCACTTTGGTAAAACCAAACCGTCGCTTGATGATGCCAAATGAATGTTCTACCTTCGACCGTACCCGGGACTTGGTGCGATTCATTGCGCGTTCCTTCTCCGTCAACTTTCGATTACGCGCCCCCTTCGCCTGGGTAAAGTCCTTCGCATCCGGCGCCACCCTTGCAATCACCGCCTTCTGACCCGTATACGCCGAATCTCCCCATACACGAGTCTCTTTCCCATGCAAAAGAACAGGCAGAACCTGTGAATCATGAACATTCGCTGGCGTAGCCGCTACCGAGTGAATCAACTTGCTGTGACTGTCTACACCAATATGGGCCTTCATGCCAAAGTGCCATTGGTTGCCCTTGCGCGTGGAGTGCATCTGTGGGTCTCGTGCTTTCTCCCGGTTCTTGGTCGAACTCGGCGCCTCGATAATACTGGCGTCTACAATCGTGCCTCGCTTCACTGCCAGTCCGTTCTCGCCCAAATACTCATTGACCAGAACAAACAACCGCCTCCCCAGATTGTGCTTCTCCATCAAATGACGAAACTTGCAAATCGTGGTCTCATCCGGCGCAGGTTCCCGACCCAGATCAATACCCGCAAAACAGCGCATACAACGAGAATCATATAACGCTTCTTCAACCGCCGGATCCGAAAGATTGAACCAGTGTTGCAAAAAGTGAATACGCAACATCCGATCTATTCCAATCGGCCTGCGCCCCGCTCCTTTGGGTTGCGGATAAAAGGGTTCAATCACCGCACACAAATCCGACCACGGAATCACTTCCTCCATCTCTTCCAGAAAACGCTCCTTGCGTGTCCTCTTACTGTATTTATCAAACCCAATCTCAGAAAATGTGCTCTGGCGCATCATGAAATATCTCCAGCCATAAAAAATGAAAAAAATCATTATACAATAGAGGATCAATTAATCAGAGATTCCTTAAGTGTGCACGCAAGTTTTTCAAAGAGGTCAACAGACAGGTTCAGGCTGAGACAGTCAAATACGATGTCGTCACGGATTATGCCAAGCTACGGGATTTGGTTACAGGAACTGTTGCGCGGACAGATGTTTAAGACCTGTTCCTGTGAAAAGTCTGCCCCATTGCCAGCAAATACAGAATCGCATATAATTATTGCAAATTGCCAAATGCAATAATTATATGCGGAGATTGGGGTGACGACACAGTTGATTGGCAAGCGGATCAGGGCACTGCGTGAGAAACGCGGGCTTACTCAGGAGAAGTTGGCGGAGATATTCGGATTCAAGGACCGGCAGACCGTTTCGGCCATCGAGACTGGTACCAGACAAGTGACCGCAGAGGAACTGGTGCTCGCGGTGGAGAAACTTGGCGCTCCGCTGGAGTATTTCACCGATCCTTTCCTGCTCGCCGGTGAAGGCCGTTTTTCCTGGCGCCAGACCGGTGTCGGTACACAACAGCTTGAGGCTTATGAACAAAAGGCGGGGTGCTGGGTCGCCGCATTCAGGGCCCTGGCGCCACTGGTCGGGCGCGAGGCACCGTTTATGCGGCGGACCCTCAATCTTCACCGGCATTCCAGTTACGAGGATGCCATGTTGGCCGGAGAGCGGTTCGTTGCCGAGTTTGGTCTGGGTGATGTGCCAGCGACGCGCTTGCTGGATGTCATGGAGCGGAAACTGGGTATTCTGGTTCTCATGGTAGAGGCTGACCGGGGTATCTCGGGTGCGGCATGTCGGTTGCCGGAGATGGATTCCGTGTTGATCGCTCGTCATGAAGTCGCTGGTCGTCGCCATTTTGACCTTGCCCATGAACTGTTTCATGTTCTTACCTGGGAAGCGATGCCGCCCGAGTATTCGGAGGAGGCGATGGTGGTCAGCTCCAACCGTGTTGAGCAACTCGCTAATAATTTTGCGGCAGCTGTATTGATGCCAGCCGATACTTTGATGCGGCTTGATGATTGGTCAGGGCAGTCCGAAGATGTGTTGATCCGACGGTTGAATGAAACGGCGGACAAGTTACAGGTGACGGCTTCGGCGCTAAAATGGCGACTGGTAGCACTCGGTTTACTTACACCGGCGACAGTACGCGCACTTCCTGACGAGGCATTGCGTAATAATGGACGGGAGGTTGTGGAAGATACTCCACCTGCGTTGTTTTCCAGACCGTTCGCGGAGGTTATCGGGCTTGCCATCGGGAGCGGTCATGTCTCAGTGCGCCGTGCCTCGGCATTGCTCAATCTGACTGTCGAGGACCTGGCGGATGTGTTCGCAGCGCATGGCGTTGAGCACCTGACCTGTCTATGAGTCGATATGGTCAGGCATCGCGGTACTGTGTTGGTAGATACAAATGTTATCCTGGAAGCTCACCGGACGAAAACCTGGCGAGCGCTAACCGGTGGTTACCGGGTGGAAACCGTAGAGGAATGTGTAATCGAAACACAGACAGGATTCCAGCTTCGCCGGGAAGAGTTGCAGATTTACGGTGGTGAATTGCGGGACAGGTTATCGACGGTTCATACTGTCGAAGGTCTGGACCGTGCTAAGTTGGCGATCAAGGCTGGTAATATCGCGCTGGACGAAGGCGAAGCTGCGCTTTTGGCGCACGCATTGAGCCGGACTGATGACTGGGTCCTGTGCGGCCCGGACAAGGCCAGCCTTCGTTGTGGCATAAGGCTGGGGTTTCGCGAGAGGCTCGTGTCGATGCAAGAACTTCTTGATGCAGCAGGAGTGAATCGTCCAAGTGTCTCTCTACGTAAGGCGTATACCAAAACCTGGCATCAGAAAACGCTTGGAGAATTGGTTTTTGCAGAGAGATTAAAAAGAGAATGAAGAAACTAAAAATGCACAGTGGGAACAGTGGACCGAGTGGATGGTTAGCCATCATCACTGGCTATTATCTATTATATTGGGTGTAAATTCACAACACATTCCGCAATCAAATCTCCAACCAGTATTGCCTGATCAGATTCTCCCGGTGGTAGGCCAGAAATTTCGGAATGCGATGGGTCGGCCTCGTAATTCTGTTCCGCTTCAAGCGGATCATGGATAATGCGGAGGATATCCAACTCTTCCGATACCACACGCAGAAGTGTACCGACATTCATTTCCTCTCCCTTCATTCGTAGAGCAAGGAATGTAACTCGAAAGCCTTGATCTGTTTTTTTCACTCCCTCGAACGTGTCGCGTCCGGCCACCCGCGAGATCGGTTGCGTGGCTTCTCGTTGTTTGAAAATGACGTACTGCACCATTCCTTTCCCTAGAAACTGCAAGCCAAAGTGAGTTTTTTGGTCGTCCTTCCAGACGGCACGCAGGTTTCCGTTATCCATCAATATCAGACTACCCTTTCGCAAGCGTGTATTCAGTTTGATGAAACTCCAAAAATCAACCTCAGAAGCAGGGTTCAGGGAACATCTATCCTTTTTCGCAGTACGGCGCAGTGCGCTGACTCTAGTCGAGTACACCTTAACAGTCATCCCAAATACCTTCAACAGAGCATCTTAAAAATATTTGCGATGGCGGTGAGCTTGCGCCAGAGGCAACTATTCGGAAATTCCGAATAGTTCGATTTGAAAGGCCCGACCCTTTCAAACCAATGCCGGAAGATTTATCTCTCATTGGACAACCTTGAGAACTCCATCGCATAGTAATAAAATCAATACTATATCTTTTTTTCATGTGGATTTGCAGAGAGAATTTGACAAAAAAGTAAAGGTTTGCAGAGAGAATATGTTAAGAGCAAATAGACTTGTCCGGTTTTATAGCAAATGAATTGTCCGCTTTTATGATACCTTGATTCTTGCTCCGGGTTAACCCGGAGCAAGAATCAAACCGAACGTGCGCGGCGGACCGGACGCGGCTGTTCGGATGCAAATTCATAGTAATCGCCCCCTGGCATCGTATCGAGCCAGTTCTCTGGGACCGTGATGAACCGCCAGACCCTGATCCAGATAATCCAGCACCTGGACGCGGGCTTTGACGTAATGGCAACGATGCCGGTCTGCCGGTATCTGTAACACCTTGCGCCGATAGCGCACACAGTTGTCTGCACCCACCATTCGCTCATGGCGCTCACACAGAATATCAGAAAGTACCGACAGGTCGCGGCAAGCGACAAAGGCGCTACCTGCCTCTCTCGCCGGTTTGCTGAACTGGGCATTGTAAGCCGGCAGGTACTCCTTTTGGAGATAGCGGTTGGCCGTGTCCATGTCGGTGATGCCTGCACTGGCCAGTTCCTTCACCAGACGATCCTGGTGGGTTCTAAAGACCCGCTCACAGCGCCCCCGCGCCTGCGGCGAGTAAGCCGGGATCATCTCAATGCCCAACTGCTTCATGGCACGCCCAAATTGAGTCGGATTCTTCTTGCCCACTTTGCCTCCCGCCTCCGGCGTATGCCAGTAATGACTGCCCCGATCCGTGTACAGCGAACAGAATAGTCCCTTCGACTCAATCACTTCGCGCACCCCCCGGAAACTGCTGCGAGTGCCTTCTTCTTCACAGAAAAACATCGAGTAATGCTCATTGGTCGCGTCGTCCATCGTCACAATCAAATCCCAACGCTGACCCACCACCCATTCATGCGTACTGCCGTCCTGATGCAACATCATCCCCGGCCACGGCGCCGCCTCCCGTCTCTTGCGGTGCGCCCCGCGCTTCGCGTACCGCTTCACCACACCCGCTCCCTGCAACTGGTTCTTCACCCACGTATAGCTCCTCTGCCCTCCATCCCGCCGATACCAGGAATGAAAATGACGAACGTTCCATCCCCGGTGATGAGCTCGATAACGATCCACCAACCTCATCACTTCGTCTACCGGCGCACGACGATGCGACACTTCGCACATACGCTTGTCCAGCAACCCGTCCAGTCCTTCCTCCTCGTAACGATCTACATAACGACGGAATGTGCGACTACACACCCCCAACAAATTCGCCGCTTCTTCCTGCGTCAATCGACTCTTGTTCCACCCTTCATACGCTTCTTCAAATCTCATCTGTCTGGTCTCCTGTAACCACTGCGCCCGGATCATCAAACACCTCTTTCATTGTGTGTCAAAACCGGACAGTTTATGTGCTACTCAACCGGACAACTCATTTGCTCGCTACAGGTTTGCAGAGAGAATATTGACACATATCAATAAAAACAATAAGTTATATCTCTCCGCAAAATAGACTTGCAGAGAGATTAAAAAGAGAATGAAGAAACTAAAAATGCAATGCTGTCCGCCAACGCCCCCATGCTACATCACGAGCGTTGAATCGAAACTACAGATGATGGTATGATTCGAACACGCAATTTTGATTATTCAGGAGAGAAAATAATGCCCCCAAAAGGACAACATGTTGTTCCCAGATCCGGGAAATGGGCCGTACGCAAGTCTGGTGCTGATCGAGTAACGCGAAAGTATGCAACTCAGGGAGAGGCTATCAAGGCCGCACGTGATATTGCCCGGAATCAGCGAACCGAAGTTTATATCCATGGCCGAGATGGTCGTATTCGCGAACGTGATTCCTATGGAAATGACCCGTTCCCACCAAAAGGATAACTACAGCATTAAACGGCAACTCGACAGAGGATTTTCTGATCCAGATATTCAGGATTATCCGACTCTGGAACTTCTGGATTCAATGTACGAATGGGTCATTTCAGACAAGCCGAGAGTTTAGATAGCTAAATCTGGTATTGTCACTCCAATCGTCCCCTACGGCCATTGCCGGGTCAGTTTTACGATGGCGGTGAGCTTGCGCCAGAGGCAACTATCCGGCAATCCCAGATAGTTCGGTTGGAGGGGAAACGGCAGGTTGCGCGTAATAATGAGAGACTCACTCTATAGCAGTAACATCAATGCCCTGTCTATTTCTGCATAGCGTGTTTTGCAGAGAGAATTTGACAAAAAATTAAAGGTTTGCAGAAAGATTAAAAAGAGAATGAAAAAGAGAGGGCAGGGTGACGGGAGCAAGGGGGTGGCTTTCGGTATGTGGGTGGCGGAGGATGACGGCTTGTGGATTCCCGCCTGCGCGGGAAAGACGATGGGAAGGTGCGGGGGGAGTAATATGCCTCAGCTGTTTGCGGCGCTGACTTCTTGTTGCTGGAATATCGCGGGTAGTTCCTGTAGCGCTATTTTGCCGAGCGGGGTGCGTGGGAGTTCTTCGACGACGGCGACTCGTGTGATGCGGTTGTGGGACGATACCAGCGCGTTGTATTCTCTGAGCACCTTGCGGGCATCGGTGGCCGGGTTGTCGCTGTCCATGGCGAGTACACAGACCGGCCTCATATCGACTTCCAGTACGCCGGCTTCCTTGATAGCGGGATTTCGTTCCAGCAGAGTCTCTAACTCTTCCGGGTAGACGTTCTTGCCAGCCTCGGTCACGATCAACCGTTTCGAGCGGCCGGTCAGGGTGACTCGTCCTTCGGTGTCGATGTGGCCGAGGTCTCCGGTCTTGAACCAGCCGTCCTCAATGGCTTGCGCGGTTTGTGTGGCATCCTCGTAGCCGAGCATGATGTTGGGGCCTTTGATCCAGATTTCTCCCTGACCGCTTGTGTCGGGTTGGTTGACTCGTACCTGAACGTGTTGCACGGGTTTGCCGACACTCTCTGGAGCATCATCGAAGTTGTCCTGAATGCAGGCCAGGGGCGAAGTTTCAGTGAGGCCATAGCCCTGGCGCAACGGAAAACCGAGATCGTGGTAGTAGCGTGTGATTTGTCCGTCCAGGCGGGAACCGCCACTGACCCAGGTCTTGATTCGTCCTCCCAGCCGTTTACGCAGGGGCGCATTGAGGTATTGTCGCAGTCCGATAGGGGCAGCCTTGAGTACCCGGCGGTAGAGCGCCAGAGCCTTGCCGCCTTCCGAGAACTTCTTTTCCAGGCCCAGCATCACGTTGCGGAATAATCGCGGGACGGCGATGACTACGGTGATTTTTTCTTGCTGCAGGGTGGCGACGATTTCTGTGGCTGCCAGGACCTTTGGCGTTACCAGTGTAGAACCGGAGTAATAAGGGAGGTTGACATTGGCGGTAATGCCCATGGCATGTGAGAACGGCAGCAGGGAGATGAATCGGTCAGTGGAGTCGAACGTTTCAATATTGACTGCGGCCAGTACGTTGGTAGACAGGTTGGCATGGGACAGGCGCACCACCTTGGGGTTTCCGGTACTGCCGGAGGTATAGATCCGGGCCGCCACGGCATTCGGGTCGTCCGCTGGTTCTATCGTGTTTTCGGCGGCGGCCAGTTGTGTGTCTCTATCCAGAGTAATCTCCATGCGGGGTTCGTGAGCCAGGTTGGAATCGTGTACCAGCATAATGTCGGGCTGAATCGCTTCGATCTGGGCGTTGATCTCGTGGTCGCTGTTACCAATATGAATCGGGGCGATCATGCAGCCCACACGCCATGCGGCCAGGGCAGCGACGGTCCATTCCGGACCGTTGGGGGCGGTGATGCCCACTGTGGCTCCTGCCTCGATCCCGGATTTCCGCAGTTTTTGTGCGGTGACCAGAGCAGCCTGGTGGATCTGGTGGTATTGCACTTCTCTGCGGCCTTCGGACTGGCGGCATATCCAGGCGGTATGGTCACCATGTCGCAACAGGGAGGGTTCGATCAGTTTCCAGAGATTGCTGGTCATGGTAGATTCCGGGGTATCCGTTGACTGTCCGTTGGCGGTATTCATCACAATTAGACCATAAACCCCGGGGTGGAACAATGAAAGACGGGGCGCTCTTTGTGGAAAAGATGAGGCAATGTAAGCATGAAGATAGACAGAATTGAATCCTTCAGTACGACTGATGTCGGGCTGGTTCGGGTGACGACTGACTCCGGTGATCAGGGTTGGGGGCAGGTTTCCACCTACAATGCGGACATCACCGCGACGGTCCTGCACCGTCAGGTGGCCCCCTGGGTGCTGGGGCGCGATGTTTCCGACCTGTCCGGGTTGGGTGATTTGTTCGATCTGGTTTTTGAGAAGGAGCACAAGTTTCCCGGCTCCTATCTGTGTCGTGCGGTTTGCGGAGTCGATACTGCATTATGGGATCTGCACGGCAAGATAGAGGGCAAGTCGGTATGTCAGTTGCTCGGCGGCAGCCCGCGCCCGCTACGTGTGTATGCTTCCAGCATGAGCCGGGATATTACGCCACAGGATGAGGCCGAGCGCTTTGATCGGTTGCGCGACAAACACGGTTATGATGCGTTCAAATTCAGGGTTGGGGCCGAGTGCGGACGCAATCAGGATCAGTGGCCGGGTCGCTCGGAAGAAATCGTGGCGGCGGTCAGGAAAACGCTGGGTGATGACGTTGATCTGCTGGTTGACGGCAACAGTTGTTACCGGCCCGAAAAGGCAATCGAAATGGGCCGGATGCTGGAGGATTATGGTATCTGCCACTTCGAGGAACCCTGCCCCTATTGGGAGTACGAATGGACCAGACGGGTCACCGATGCCTTGTCGATTGATGTTACAGGAGGCGAGCAGGACAACAATCTGGCGTTATGGAAATATATGATCGATAACGATACGGTTGATGTTTATCAGCCCGACATCTGTTACATGGGAGGTATCGAGCGTACCCTGCGGGTAGTCAAAATGGCGGCGGACGCCGGGAAAACGATTACTCCCCATGCGGCCAATCTCTCACTGGTCACGATATTCACGCTGCACCTGATGGGGGCAATCGAAAATGCTGGCCCTTATGTCGAGTTTTCGATTGAGGAGGCGGATTATTATCCTTGGCAATACGGTATCTATGAGGATTTTCCGGTGGCGGAAGGCGGTAAGGTACAAATTCCACAAGGCCCCGGTTGGGGTATCCGGGTTTGTTCATCCTGGCTGGAGAAGTCGACCTGGCAGGTCAGTGAGGCGGTTTCATGCACAAAAAAATAAAAAAGCAATGTTTTTATGCGAAAAATTTGCCAAAACTGATCCATGTAAACTACAATGACTCGGATTTTGTGAAATTGCTGATCGGGTATCAGCACTGGTGAGTGTTCCTGCAGACCATATTGACAGGCCCGGAAATTTTACTTTAGGAGATAGAGAATGTTGCGAATCGGTTTGAATTTCCTTAAAAAAACAGCTTCATTGTTCGTCCTGGTTCTGTTTTTTTGTGGGAGTGTGTATGCACATCGGGACCTAACGGTGGTGGACTGGGGCGGGGACTTGGCGCGCGCCCACATGCAGGCCTGGATTCTGCCCTGGGAAAAAGAAAACAATAAATCGGCGGAGCTGGTGTATTACGGTGGAGGGATCGAGGAAATTCGGGATCAGGTCAATACCACCAACGTGACCTGGGATGTAATCGACATGGAATATTCCGACCTGATCCAGGCCTGTGATGAGGGGTTGCTGGAGAAATTCGATCATTCCACACTGCCTGGCCCCGGTAATGATTTTGTCGAGGGTGCTCTGGAGAATGAGTGCGGAGTGGGTATTTACACATGGGCTACGGTTTATGCTTACGATACGGAAGCCTTCGCTGACGGTCAGCCGACGAGCATTGCTGATTTTTTCAATGTACGGGATTTCCCGGGCAAGAGGGGGTTGCGAAGGGACCCGCGCGGAACCCTGGAATGGGCGCTGATGGCGGCGGGTATTCCGGCTGATCAGGTATATGCTGAATTAGCTACCGAAGAAGGCCTGAATCTGGCCTTTGCCTCGCTTGACAGGCTGAAATCGAATATTGTGTGGTGGAGTTCGGGAGGCGAACCGGTACAGTTGCTGAAAGACGATAGGGTCACCATGACGGCTGCCTGGAACGGGCGATTGCACCGGCCGATGATGGAGGACGGTGACCCGATAGATATTGTCTGGGACGGTCAGTTGTGGGAGATGGAGTTTCTCGCTATCACGAAAGGCAGTCGCAATCTTGAAAACGCGAAGCGGTTCATTCTGTATGCGACCAGTGCCAGGGGGATGACTGAAGTGGTCCGCTATATCCCGTATGGCCCGGTCAGAAAGTCGGCTCAGAAAGGGGTTCCTGAAGAAGTCAGACCCTATCTGCCTGCGGAAAATCTGTCGGATACGTCATTACGTTTCGATTCGCAATGGTGGGCAGTTAATATCGACCCGATTCGGGAGAGATTCGAGCAGTGGATTGCACCTGCAGGACTTGACGTGCAGGAACGCGGCGCACGTTTCTGACAACCGAATGACCCCTCTTATGGAGTGTAAAGTATGCAACAACCAAAAATAGACAAGGTAATATTCTGGACGGCCCTGATCGTTATCGTCACGCTTGTCACGCCTCTGGTTCTGTTCGAGGAAGGCGCCAAGAGCGTTCTTGGCGTGTTGTTCAATTTTGCCACCAAGCAGCTTGGCTGGAGCTTTCTGTGGTTTACGATTGGCACATTCTTCGTCCTCGCATGGCTTGCCCTGGGTCGTTTCGGGAATGTTCGCTTCGGTGGTCCGGAGGCCCGCCCGCAGTTTTCGATGGCAAGCTGGGTGGCTATGTTGTTTTGCGCCGGTATTGGCGCAAGCGTCATGTTCTGGGGGGCGATTGAGTGGGCATACTACTATTCCGGCCCGCCGTTCGGTATTGAGCCGAAATCGGCAGAAGCGGCTGAATGGGCTTCCACATACGGCCTTTTCCACTGGGGTTTCACCGCTTGGGCGGTTTATTGCATTCCGACATTGCCATTGGCTTATATGTTATGGAACAAAAAGCGGGCGGTGCTGCGCTTGTCTGCTGCCTGTGCGCCGGTAATCGGGGAAAATGCCGCAGCCGGGTGGCCCGGAAAGATCATAGATGTCCTGTTCATGTTCGGCCTGATCGGTGGAATTGGCACCTCAATGGGGTTGGGAACGCCGATGTTATCCGCCGGCATTTCCGAATTATTCGGTATCGAACGCAGTTTCTCGCTGGATGTGGCCGTTGTGCTGGTATGGGGACTCATCTTTGGCGCCAGTGTCTACTCCGGTCTGGAAAAGGGCATCAAGGTTTTAAGTGATATTAACCTGTGGCTGATCATGATTATTCTCGGGTTTACTTTCCTGTTTGGCCCGACCGTGTTCATATTGTCCACTTTCACCAACAGCATGGGGCTGTTGATGTCCAATTTCGTTGAAATGAGTTTCTGGACGGACCCGATAGCCGAGGGCGGATTCCCGCAGGGCTGGACGATTTTCTACTGGGCATGGTGGATTGCTTATGCGCCGTTCATGGGGCTGTTTGTGGCGCGTATTTCTTATGGCCGCACCATCCGCCAGTTGATTGTCGCTGAAGTGGTCGGAGGTTCTCTGGGTTGCTGGCTGTTTTTCGCCATACTGGGAAATACCGGAATGTATTTCCAGCTGAACGATATTGTTCCGATCAGCGATATACTCAGTAATCAGGATGGAGCTGCGGCAGTTATCGCCACCATTGTCGGAGTCGGGCAAAATGCTTCGTTTTTTGGCTTCGGGATTGGTTTCGTGGCTCCTCTTCTGCTGATAGTATTTATCGTGCTGGCTTTTATATTCGGCGCCACGACTCTGGATTCATCCGCCTTTACTTTGGCCACTGTCGCTACCGAAGAGCAGGAAGACGCCAATACCGAACCGGCAAGATGGCATCGTTTGTTCTGGGCCTTTATCCTGGCTGCGGTTTCACTGGCCTTGATGTATCTCGGTGGCCTGAAACCGTTGCAGACCGCATCCATCGTGGTCGGCCTGCCACTGATGGTCATTCTGGTTATCATGACTATGTCGTTCTTCCGGTGGTTGAATGAGGATTATCCGGAACCGGGCCAGATTGATGTGATTGATCTTCAGCCACAGCAAGACTCCGGTGGCACGGTGACGGTTTCTCACTCGACGGAGTCTCAGGAAGCCGATAAAACCAGTTAAATCCAGCAAGTTGGATAATCCAATACGGAGAACATCATGTCACAGAGAATAAGCTCGCCATTCGGCACAATCATTATCGATCAGGACGATGTGGGCGGCCTGATCAAAACCATCGGCAGTGACGGCGAGAAGAGAGCGCACCGTCATGAGCCGGTTTCTATCACTCCCAATGTTGACATTTACGAGGACAATGAAGCCCTGAAGTTGTGGATAGATCTGCCCGGAGTCGACAAGGACAGCATTCAGGTCACCACATCCGGGAATGCGCTGGTAGTCAATGCTCGCACCCGGCAATTGAATCTTGAGGGCGGACACTGGGTACGGCATGAGAGGCCGGTCGGGAATTTCGTGCGTCATCTCCGGTTCGGCTCGGAGCTTGATGGAGGCGGTGTGGTCGCCAACTACGCGGATGGGACCCTGATACTGACCATTGCGAAACCAAAGCAGTCTGAAGCCAGAAACATCGAAGTCAATATCCAGTAAGCGGGAGAAGACTCCGGTCAGCCGGCCTTGATGCGTTCCAGCACGTAGTGCAACACCCCACCGGCGAGATAATATTCCAATTCGACCGCGGTGTCGATTCTGGACTGTAACTGAATCGGGTCTACTGAACCATCTGCCCGGTTGATACGAGCCTCGAAAATCTGTCGGGGTTCAAGTCCGCCGTCGAGCCCCAGGATATCCATGCTGTCGGTGATGCCGAGATTGTGGGTTTTGCGGTTTTCTCCGGGCATGAACTGTAACGGAAGGACACCCATGCCGACCAGATTGGAGCGGTGTATGCGCTCGAAACTTTCCACGATGACCGCTTTGACGCCGAGCAGCAGCGTCCCTTTGGCTGCCCAGTCACGGCTTGATCCGGTGCCGTATTCCTTGCCGCCAATGACTACGGTGGGTATTTGTTGCGACAGGTAGCGCATCGCAGCATCATAAATTGAAATCGGTTCAGGATCGTCCACCGTGCGGGTAAAGCCGCCTTCAACGCCCGGCACCAGTTCATTTCTGATCCGGATATTACCGAAGGTGCCTCGCATCATGACTTCATGGTTGCCTCGTCTCGAGCCGTAGGAATTGAAATCCCGCTGGGTAACCCCGTGATCGGTCAGGTATCTGGCCGCAGGGCTGCCGGGTTGAATAGAACCAGCCGGTGAGATGTGATCGGTGGTCACCGAATCGCCGAGCAGTGCGAGAATCCGCGCTCCTTGTATATTGCTATCCTTGCCGCTGGTGTACTGTTGCTCGAAGAACGGCGGTAACTGAATATAGGTTGAATCGGCGGAGAATGTGTATGTCTGACCCTGCCGGGTGGGGATGTCCTGCCATTGTTGGTCTCCGGCGAATACGTCGGCATACTTGCTGGAGAACATCGAGCCATCAATTTTGCCCACCTCATGGGCAATCTCCTCATTGGTCGGCCAGATGTCTTTCAGGTATACCGGGTTGCCGTCCCGGTCGCAGGAGATCGGGTCGCTCGCCAGATTGATCCGGGTGGTTCCCGCCAGCGCGTAGGCGACGACCAGAGGTGGAGAGGCCAGCCAGTTCGCTTTCACCAGTGGATGGATACGGCCTTCGAAATTTCGATTGCCCGACAGTACAGCGGCCACGATCAGGTCATTTGCACTGATCGCATCGTCTACCGGTTCGGGCAGGGGGCCTGAGTTTCCGATGCAGGTGGTGCAACCATACCCCACTGTATTGAATCCCAGTGCATCAAGGCTGGATTGCAGCCCCGCCTTTTCCAGATATTCAGTTACCACCTTCGAGCCGGGCGCCAGCGATGACTTGACCCAGGGTTTGCGGGTGATCCCCTTTTCCACCGCTTTCTTCGCGACCAGTCCGGCCCCGACCATGACCGCCGGGTTGGAGGTGTTGGTGCAGGAGGTGATGGCGGCCACCACGACATCGCCATGGCGCAGGCGCAAGCCGTCGGCGCTCCCAAAATCCTCATCCAGCTCGTTGCCCTTGCCTGCGTCGCAGATGAACGCCTCCATCGCTTGCGGAAGGTCGGGCAGGGCGACCCGGTCCTGAGGGCGTTTTGGCCCGGACAGGTTCGGATTGACTTCACTGATATCCAGAGTCAATGTGGAACTGAACACTGGCGCCGGGGCATCACTGTTCCTCCACAGCCCCTGAGCCTTGCTGTATTGTTCGACCAGGGCCACAGTTTCGGCTGGACGGCCGCTCAGGCGAAGGTAGTCGATGGTTTTCCGGTCCACCGGGAAGAAACCGCAGGTGGCGCCGTATTCGGGGGCCATGTTGGCAATGGTTGCGCGATCTGCAATCGGCAGATGATCCAGCGCCTCGCCGTAAAACTCCACAAACTTGCCGACTACGCCGTGCTCACGAAGCATCTGCACGATCCGCAGAACCAGGTCTGTCGCGGTAATCCCTTCCTTCAGTTGCCCGGTCAATTCAAAGCCGACTACCTGCGGAATCAACATCGGGATCGGTTGCCCCAGCATGGCGGCTTCGGCTTCAATACCACCGACGCCCCAGCCCAGCACGCCGAGGCCATTGATCATGGTGGTATGACTGTCTGTTCCCACCAGTGTATCCGGGTAGGCGACCCGTTGCCCGTCCTTGTGATCACTCCATACGCCCCTGGCCAGGTATTCGAGATTGACCTGGTGACAGATGCCCGTTCCCGGAGGCACCAGTTGGAAGTTGTCGAAAGCTCCCTGACCCCATTTCAGGAATTGATAGCGCTCCGCATTTCGCTGCATTTCCAGATTCACATTAGCGGCAAACGCGGTTTGAGTCGCATACTGATCAATCACTACGGAGTGGTCAATCACCAGATCAACCCTTGATCGCGGGTTGACTTTCTCCGGGTCGATACCGTCCTTGACCAGTGCCTCACGCATCGCCGCCAGATCTACCACCGCCGGCACTCCGGTAAAGTCCTGCATCAGTACACGGGCGGGATACCAGGCGATTTCCTGGGCCGTGTTGTTTTCAGCGCTTCTGGCTACGGCCGCAATATCGTCGGCGGTGCAGGAAACCCCATCCTCGTGGCGCAGCAGATTTTCCAGCAGTACCTTGATCGAATGGGGCAGTCGGCTGATGTCGGCAACAGCAGACAGCGCAGCAGAGTTGAGGTCATAGTAGCCGAATGCGACTCCATCGACATCCAGAGTCGAATAGCTGTCGAATGAATTTTTACTGATTTGTGTCATGGTTCTTTATAAAATAACGGGGTTCAACCCCGGATTCGGATCGGGGTAGCGATTATACTGCATTTGGTCAGGACACGGATTGCGCGTGAGCCAGCCGCTAGAATGGTTTGATCACGACCAGAAGGATAATTCCGATCAGATACAACACGGGGATTTCATTCATCCATCGGTAGTAGACGTGGCTGCGTTTGTTGGCATCCTGTCTGAACGCGAGCAGCACCCGATAACACCAGAGATGATGAATGATGACCAGCCCGACCAATACCAGTTTCGCGGATAACCAGTTACCGGAAAATCCATAACCGATCCATAGCCAGAATCCAGAGACGAGAGTCAGTACCGCTCCCGGAGTCATAATCCCGAAAAACAGCTTCCTCTCCATGATTTTGAATCGCTCGATACCGATGCGGTCGCTGGCCTGGGCGTGATAGACATATAACCTGGGCAGGTAGAACAGTCCGGCGAACCAGACAACCATTGAGATGATATGAATTGATTTGATCCAGAGCATTTTTTAATCAAGCAGTCTGTGCCGGGTTATTCTAGCAGGCAAAAAAAAGGACGTCCAAACATCGGACGTCCCAATCAATACACCAATGGAGGATTAAAACACTATGCGGCTTTTCGAAGCTCCCTGGAAACTTCGGGCTTGCCGGTTCTTTCAGAAGCCATTTTCACAGGAGCCTTTACCGGTGCGCCGGATTGATAGACTGCCTCATGAATTTCGTGGCGTTCAATACCAATATCCTGCAGCAATCGGTCGCTCATTGCAGTCAACTGGCGAATAGCTTTTCTACGCTCATTCCAGTATTTGATCCGGCTTATGATTCGTTTCGTAATTCCACGCCGGAATGAACTGTGGATGACGTTCCTGTGGTCACCCATCGTTGTAATATTATTCATACCCACCCCCGCAAAGACATGATAATGGTCAAGAGTGTTAAAGCACCTACGTAGGAAAGTCCTACTTTGATTAATATGTTCGTCATTTTATTTCCCTCAATAACATTACTGTTTGGTAACAGGCCGATTGACCACTCAATCGACAGAATGGAATATAGGGGTTGGAAACGCTATACACAAACGATATATTTTCATACAATGCATGAGCATTTACTCATGTATGAATCATGCCGATCCGTTATCCTTCCATGTCTGCGCTACGGGCTCTTGAGGCTGCGGCCCGTCATTTGAGCTATACCCGTGCAGCCGAAGACCTGTTTGTGACACAAAGTGCCATCAGCCACCAGATCAGGCATATTGAGGAACTCTGGGGAGTCCAGCTGTTTCAGCGCAGGGGGCGGACTCTGATCCTGACCGAAGCGGGCCACGCCATCGTGCCGGTAGTGCGCGAGTTTGTTAGGCGGCTGACCTCAACCATCGAAGATTTGCAGGAGGTACAGTCTGGCCCCACGGCCTTGCGGGTGACATTGTTGCAATCATTCGCATTCAAATGGCTGGTGCCGAGACTGGGTCATTTCAACCATGAATATCCCGACATCAATGTGTGGATCTCCACTTCGGATGAACTGGTGGATTTCGACTCGGAAAATGCCGACATCGGCATCCGTTTAGGATACGGAAACTGGAGCAACCTGTATGAAGAGCTATTGCTTCAGGAGTATGTTTTCCCGGTTTGCAGCCCACATTTTCTGGAGGAATACGGTATACCCGACAAGCCTGAGGATTTGCTCGGCCTGCCCTTGCTGCGGCGCAACGCAATAGACATCCTGCAACGCTGGAGAGACTGGTTCAGGGATGCGGGCGTCACGATCAGGAAAATGCCCAAAGGCACCCAGTTTCCGCAAACCAGCCTGGCCATTCAGGCCGCAATCGACGACCAGGGAGTCGCTCTGGCCCGCAGTGCCCATGTTCTGGATGACATCAAGGCCGGTCGGTTGGTGCGGTTGTTCCCGGAAGTCAAAAGCAAATCCAACCTTTCTTATTTTTTCGTCTGTATCCGGGGGCGGGAAAGCGAACCGCAGATTACCGCCTTTCGGGGTTGGTTGAAACGCGAGGCAGAAATATCGGAAAGCGAGTTTGAGCAGATGCTGAGTTGAGCAGCCACCGTCTTTCAGGGGCGGTCTGCCCGGATTGCGCGAATCACTTCTGTATGGTCAAGCCGGGCAAGACATCGCCGCCGACACGATGGTTGATCGCAGCGGGCGCACCCGGCCACCCGGATCACCTGATCATACGGCCCCAGCGGGCCTGTTTTTTTTTCATCGGTCGGGCCGAACAGCGCGACCACCGGGGTTTTTACCGCCCCGGCGACATGCATCGGAAAACTGTCGCCGGTCAATATCCGTTCGGCCCGCCGGGTGAGTTCCGCGAACTCCGGCAAGCTCAGTTCGCCCAGCAGGTTGGTGTTGCTTACCTGTTCTCCGGTCAGTCCATGCAGATTCATCACTTCTTCCACTTCACTCCGGCGTTCTCGAGAGCCGGTAAATACGACATGGAATTGGTTCGCAACTGCTTTTCGGGTCAGCAGATAATTGTCAAGCGGCCAGTCTTTTGAGGGCCAGCGGGTAAATGGACTCATGATCAGGATCGGCTTTGCCTGTGGATTGGTTCGGGCAAGCAGGTCATCGACTGTATGCTTTTCCTTTGTGCTGACACAGAATTCCATTGAGGTATCCAGGGTCGGTATCGCCGCCAGTTGCAGCACCTGATCCATCTCCCGGATGGCGTGCAGGCTCTTGTCCCTGAAGCCTTCCAGTCCCCACCAGTTTCCCTTGACCAGTTTGCGGTTTGATTTCGCGCCATACAGAAACAGTACCGACTTCGCCAGCCCCTGAAGATCAATTGCCAGATCAAAACGATGCTGCCTGATTTTCGCCATGACGCCGGATATTTCCCGCCAGGCCCAGATTGGCTCCCGATACCAGTTATGTTTGATCCGATAGCGGTCTATGACGATAATTTCATCGACCCAGGCGTTGTACCGATGGATGTCCACAGATGTGCTGGCGGTGAGCAGAGTCAGGTGACTGTCCGGGTAGTGTTTCTTGAGTGCCCGGATATGCCCGGTCGAGTGCAGCACATCTCCCAGCGAGGTTTGTTTGATAACCAGGATTTTCACGGGTTGACCATCGGGTTAGCCGGTACGGTAGGGGTTGGAGCCGTCCGGCTGTGTCCGAAACCACCGGAATGTCCACATGTACTGTTCCGGCGCCTGACGGATCAGAGTCTCCATCGCCTGGTTGAGTCGCGTTGCATCGGACACATGATTATCGCTCGGAACCTGTTGCAGAGGGGGGGCGACGATGATTTTGTATCGCCCACTGCGTACATCCAGAATACAGATGAACGGAATGACCACGGCATCGGTGATTGCGGCCAGGCGACTGACCATGTTAAGCGTAGAGCGTTGTTGACCGAAGAAAGACGAATAGACTGCGTGCTTGCCTTCTCCGTGATCCTCGTCCGGGATCAGCAGGCCGACGCGCCCCCGGTTTATTCCCCTGATCAGCCCGCGCAGACTCTGATCCCGCATATAAAGACGGGTCTCGTTGAATCGGGTCCGACCCTTGTGCAAAAACCAGTTGTATACCGGATTCTTATCCCTTTTCATCATGGAAACCAGAGGGGTTCCAATGAACAGAGCAGAGGCTCCGGTATCCATGGTAGTCGTGTGGTATGAGACCATGATCACGTTTTGCGTACAATCACCACAAGCCTGTGAATACTTTTGGAAGTGTTCAGCGCCCTCGATGTCCACATATTTCTTCAGCCTCTTGCGCGTACTCATCATGCTCAAGCCCATGTCCATGAGGCTGCGGCCATAGCAGCGAAAGTGCGCTTCCAGCAGTTCTCGCTGCTCGGATTCGGACCGTTCGGGGAAGCAAAGTCGAATATTGACTGCGGCGATATTCCTGCGTTTCCGGTTATGCAGGCGCATCTGGTCACCGACCACTCCGCCCAATCTCATGATCACTTTTCTCGGCAACCAGGAAACCAGCCAGAGTAACAGCAGAGTCAGCCAGGCGCTCCAGCATCCCGGCTTGAAGCAGGTTCGGTCGAGTTTGACTTCAGGGTCAGGAGGATGGGCGGGCGGCATCGGTACGGATGAATTTCTGATAGCAGGGTTCTTCATTGGCAAGCCAGCACAGGTCGCTCCAGGTATCAATGTCGCGCAGTTTCCGGCAAAAATCAATATCCATGCCGAGTGCATCCAGGTTGGCGAGTAATTGAGAGAGAACCTGATCGGAACCCCAGTCCACCTGATCAAATATCCCGTGCCCCAATTCATGCAAGCCGAGAATGTAAAAGCCGCCATCAACGGATGGGCCGACTATATTATCCGGTTTGCTGAGCCGCGTATGCACTTGTGCAAGGATTTCACCGGGGATATGCGGGACATCGCAGCCCATGACAACACCGCAACCGGATTTTTGGATCGCCTTTTCGAGTACATGGCTGATTCTTTGACCCAGATCGCCTTCTGTCTGGACTTCGATATCCATGTGGTAACGGTCCTGCAAGTCCCGGAAGCAGTCATGATCAGGGTTGGGCGACACTGTGAGCACTAGCGAACCGGGCCAGTGTGTCCTTACCTTGCTGACCGACTGAACCAGCATCATCAGGGCCAGTTCCGCCGCCTCGGAGCCGGTCAACTGTGGCTGCATTCGGGTTTTGACCTGACCTGGAACCGGCGCCTTGGCAAAAAGGTAGAGTGGAATATCGGGGTTAGCGCTCATTGCCGTACATCTCACCGAGACGCTGCGGATCCATTCCGACCCAGAACAGAAACCTCAATTTCCACATCAGCAATATGGTTCGGATTGCGCCCCGGTTCTGCCATCGCCGGGCGGAAGTGATGGCTGGAGGGCTGATCAGTAACGGCGAGGAGTGCGGTTTGAGCAGCTTGCTCATTGCCACATCCTCCATCAGGCAGATTGGAGGAAAGCCGTTGACACGATGGAACAGGGATGCGGTTACGAAAATCCCCTGGTCACCCGTGGCGAGAGGCCGGATGCGTGAACGAATCCAGATCATATTCTCGATCAGACGGTAGATCCATCCTTTGGATTCGAGCACTACATCGAATCGTCCCCATTGACGTTGCCCGCTGACTGCACGTTCCACCATGGCGATGGCATTGTCCGGTAGTCGGGTGTCGCAGTGAAGAAATAACAAAATGTCGCCAGTCGCCGCCATGGCCCCCAGATTCATTTGTCGGCTTCGTCCGGGTTGATCCGTTGAAATAACCCGAATCAGGGGTTTCTCCGGTTCCGGTTGATGTTGCCGGGCAATGGATTTCAGGATTTCGCGGGACTCTACCTGATCACTGGCATCCACCAGTATGGCCTCGTGCAGTCCGCGCAAATCCTGTAAATGAGTCACCAGACCTGCGACGTTTTGTCCTTCATTATAGAGCGGGGCAACAATCGAGATCATATCAGCGTTACCGAATCTTCGCGCTTCTTCGCCGGTTGCGGGTTATTTCCCCCGGCTGGCGGCGATTCGCATTCGCAAGGCATTCAGTTTGATAAAGCCGGTTGCGTCAGCCTGGTTATAGGCACCGGCATCCTCCTCGAAGGTTACAATTTTCTCGTCAAACAACGAATCAGTTTCTGACTGGCGTCCCAGCACATCGACATTGCCCTTGTACAAGCGCAGCCGGACTTCTCCGTTCACGGTTGCCTGGGAAGCGTCGATCATACCCTGCATCATGGCTCGCTCCGGGCTGAACCAGTAACCGTTGTAGACCAGACTGGCATAGCGTGGCATCAGTTCATCTTTCAGGTGGGCCACCTCCCGATCCAGAGTGAGTGATTCGATTGCACGATGGGCCTTGTGGATGATCGTGCCGCCCGGGGTTTCATAACATCCCCGGTTCTTCATGCCGACATATCGGTTCTCGACGATGTCCGCCCGGCCAATGCCGTGGAGCGACCCCCGTCTGTTCAAGTCCATCATGACCTGCGCCGGAGTCAACTCCTGGTCGTTGACCGACACGACATCTCCCTGCTTGAAGCCCAGCAGCAATTCCTCCGGCTCATCCGGCGCGTCCATCGGAGAATTGGTCCAGCCCCAGGCTTCATCACCGGGTGTTGTCCATGGGTCTTCCAGTTCACCGCCCTCATGTGAAATATGCAACAAATTGGCATCAATCGAATACGGAGAACCGCCGTCTTTCTTCTTCTCGACCTGAATACCGTGTTTCTTTGCGTATTCCATCAGTTTCTCGCGTGAGGTCAAATCCCACTCCCGCCAGGGCGCTATGATACGGATATCCGGGTTCAGGGCATAAGCGGACAACTCGAATCGGACCTGGTCGTTTCCTTTACCGGTGGCGCCATGCGAGATGGCGTCGGCATTGGTCTTGCGGGCGGTTTCAACCAGATGTCTGGCGATCAGCGGACGGGCAATCGAGGTGCCCAGCAAATACTCGCCTTCGTAGACCGCATTGGCGCGAAACATCGGGAACACATAGTCACGTGCGAACTCTTCAGTCAGGTCTTCGATGAATATATCCCGGATTCCATACTTCCGGGCTTTTTCCCGGGCTGGCTCCAGGTCTTCACCCTGACCAATATCTGCGGTGAAGGTGACCACTTCGCAATGGTATTCGTCTTGCAGCCATTTCAGGATGATTGAAGTATCCAGCCCCCCGGAATAGGCCAGAACAGCCTTGTTGATTTCTGACATAGTTGTTTTCGTATTTTGGTAAGCTATCAGGTTTTATTATATCATTAACCATGTAACCGTTTGAGAAGGACAGGCAAGTGGCAATTCGACATCTGTTAAGCTGTATGGATTTGACCGAACAAGAGCTTCGGCAATTGATTTTGCGATCCATTGAACTCAAGGCCGAGCTCCCCTCAGGCCGCCATGCTCGATTCATGCAGGGCAAAACCGCGATACTGGTATTCGAGAAACAGTCTACCCGTACCCGGGTTTCGTTTGAAACCGGCATCGGCCAGTTCGGCGGGAATGTAATTTTCCTATCGCCTTCCGACTCTCAACTGGGTCGCGGAGAGTCGATAGCGGACACGGCACGGGTGCTTTCCAGAATGGCTGATCTGATCGTGATGCGAACCGGAGCGCACGCGCGCGTTGAGACGATGGCGGAGAATGCCTCGGTGCCGGTAATCAACGGATTATCCGACTACAATCATCCCTGTCAGGTTCTCGCGGATATCCAGACATTTACCGAACATCGTGGCGACATCGGGGGGCGGAAAATCGCCTGGGTGGGTGATGGTAACAACGTGTGTCATTCGTGGATGAACGCGGCTCGGCAATTCGGTTTCGAACTGCACATTGCCACACCGAAGAATCAGCGGCCTGACGAGGCGCTGGCGATACAATGCGCGGACCATATCGTCCTGACCGAAGACCCGGCAGAGGCTTGCGCGGGTGCGGCGCTGGTGGTTACCGATACCTGGTCCGGAATGGGCTATGAAAAGGAAAAGAAAGTCCGTGAGAAGATATTCAAGGGTTACTGTGTCGATCAGAAATTGATGGAGAGGGCGGCTGATGATGCTCTGTTCATGCACTGCCTGCCGGCCTATCGCGGCAGTGAAGTGACCTCGGAAGTGATCGACGGCCCGCAAAGCGTAGTCTGGGACGAAGCGGAAAACCGCCTGCACGCGCAAAAGGCGCTGATCGAATTTTTATTGTCGGGTGGTTAACCCGGACTATCGTCATGTCATTGAATAAAAACCTTCACAAGGCAAAACGAGAAAAGAACGATGAGTTCTACACGCAGCTTCCTGACATCGAAAACGAACTGCGCCACTATGCCGAATATTTTCGGGGCAAGGTTGTCTACTGCAACTGTGACGATCCCCGTGTATCGAACTTCTTCCATTACTTCTCGTACAACTTCGAGCATTTGGGATTGAAAAGACTCATCACGGCGTGCTACAAGAATCAAGAACGTGACCTGTTCAGCCGTCACGACTCGGAGCGTGCGATATGGCTCGAATACAACGGGAACGCGAAGGGCGACAGGATGCCCGATGTTGGAGATATTGGAATCCGTGAATTTGAAAGAGACGGAGATTTTCGTAGCGCGGAATGCATTGAGCTTCTGAAGCAAGCGGACATCGTGGTGACTAATCCGCCGTTTTCGCTTTTCCGTGAATACGTCGCCCAACTGATGCAGTACAGCAAAAAATTCCTGATCGTTGGGAGCCAGAATGCCATTAACTACAAGGAGATTTTTCCTCTGATCAAAGATAACAGAATGTGGCTTGGTGTCACCCCTAAGGGTCAAGACATGCTGTTTGATGTGCCGGAGGAATACGCGCAGTTATTGGAGGCGACTGCAAGAGAAGGAAGTGCCTATAGAGTCGTCAAGGGGGTTATCAAAGGGCGGTTGGGGAATGCGGCTTGGTTTACCAATCTTGATCATGCCAAGCGCCACGAGGAATTGATCCTCTACAAGCGGTACTCACCTGAAGAATACCCCGCCTACGACAATTACGATGCGATCAACGTGGACAAGGTCGCTGATATTCCGATGGATTGGGACGGGGTGATGGGGGTGCCAATTACGTTTCTGGACAAGCACAACCCGGAGCAGTTTGAGATACTCGGACTCTCCCAAAAAGTGGGATTTGGGTTGGAAAGTCATAAGTTTTACGATGATTATATGGAGACGAGGCAGGATGGGTCGAAAACCGGAAGTTCCGGGAAGAAAACTAATGGTAACCCCGTTATGAGGGGTATGCCGAAAAAAGGTAATTTCTATGTGAGGGGGGGGGCGATGACGTGGTTTACTCCTTGTATGGAAGAGTTTTTATTAAGAGAAAAACCCACTCAATCCATAGTAAGCCACAGACATGAAGATCAAACTCAACAAAATCACAGTCCGCGACCTTGTGGAAGATTACCATGACGACGGCGAAGACGGGGTGCGTGGCTATGGCGGCAAGCTCGACATCCGCCCGCCATTTCAGCGCGAGTTCGTCTATAAGGACAAGCAGCGCGATGCGGTGATCGAGACCATCAACAAGGGCTTCCCGCTCAACGTGATGTATTGGGCAGTGCGCGAAGATGGAACGTATGAGGTCATCGACGGCCAGCAGCGAACGATCTCGGTCGCTCAGTATGTGAACGGCGACTACTCCCTTGACGGGCGGTATTTCCACAACCTGCAAGACGACGAACAGGAGCGGATACTCAATTACCCGGTGCAGGTTTATGTCTGCGAGGGGAGCGCCAGCGAGAAGCTGGACTGGTTCAGGATCATCAACATCGCGGGCGAAAAGCTGACCGGCCAGGAACTGCGGAACGCAGTCTATGCTGGCCCGTGGGTGTCCGAAGCAAAGCGGCATTTCAGCCGGAAGGGGGCTGCCTGCCCGGCTTATGCAATCGGCAGCCGATATGTGAATGGGAGAGCCGAGCGGCAGGAATACCTTGAAACTGCGATCCAATGGATCAAGGACGAGGCCCAGACGGTTGAGGAGCACATGGCCGCGCATCAGCACGACAAGACCGCAACCGCTTTGTGGAGTCACTTCCAGTCGGTAATCAACCGGGTGGAAGCGGTCTTCCCGAACTACCGCAATCAAATGAAAGGGGTGGATTGGGGCGGACTTTATGAGCAACTCAAAGACGAGAGCCTGGACCCCGAAGGGCTTGAGATCGACATTGTCCGCCTGATGACGGACGACGATGTGACAAAGAAGGCTGGCATCTACCCGTATCTCCTCACTGGCGAGGAAAAGCATCTCAATATCCGCGTCTTCTCCGATGCCATGAAGCAGAAGGCGTTCGAGATTCAAAAGGGTATCTGCAAGGTATGTATGAAGAAGTTTGAGATCACGGGCATGGAGGCTGACCACATCACTCCTTGGGTGGATGGCGGCAAAACAAACGATCAGAACTGTCAAATGCTGTGTAGGGAATGCAATCGCAGGAAATCCAGCAAATGAGCTATGCGATTCATAGACACCCATTTTACTAAAACGCTGTCTATGAATTACATGGCTAAATGTAGGTACAGAAATCCATTGAGAAGGTCGCCTGAGATTCCCCCGTCTCCTCGTGCGCCGGTTCGTCGGAAGCCCGCGCTTGAGGCTCGGCCTTGTGGCGGGTCAACGAAACTGGATAGTCGGTTGACGGGCAATCAGTTATTCTTCTCAAGTATTTTCCTCCAGTCGTCTGAGCTTAAACAATGAACATCCAACTCTTCTTCATTTAACACTGAATCGAAGAAAAGTCTCAACTTCTTTTCAAATAAGCGACGTTCACTACCGATACTTGATACTGAAATGGATCCCTGTAGTCCTGTTCTCTCAATTCGTATATTGGCGTCCCAAGTGACTGTATCGTCCCAAGTTGTATCGTCCCAAGTGACTGTTTCCCCATGTTTAACGTCAAACGCAACTAAATCCAAACGGTTCGGATGCCATATATTCGGTATTCCTGTTAGCAGAACAGTACGATATAAATGCCCTGATTTACAGAACATTTCGGAATGAATATATCCGTCAATGCTATGGTCTTCTTCCGAATAATCCAGAGATATTTTCACATCGGACTCCCATGAGAGGTTTAGTTCTGTCATATTGACTATGCCCTCTGGGGAGGAACTATATATTCCTGTCCATTGCGAAGCATTTAGCCATGTTTCGCGCAGGATAGGAATTTCAAGACGGAATTTATTATATTGCTCGGGTAATTGTAGAAGCCCCGCGATAATCCCTAAGGTTATTAGGATAACGAGTAGAACGCCCTTCATGGTGCTTAAGATATTTTTTGCCCGTTTTGTCAGTGTTTGACCGTTCATTCCTCATCCTGCCGGAAAATTTGCCTGAGTTAGGAGTCTGTGTTGTAAAACCCGCATGGGATTATACACACCCATTGGAATGTTAAGGATTGCGTAATGCCAGCGAGGATTGATCAGCGACAGCATTCCGTTCCCCCGTAAAGCCAATATAGTGATATGATTGATTTGTTCCCAATCCATACTTACATCTATGAGTGAAATCCAAAGATTTTTAGAGCATCTGGCAGGGATTCACCTTTCGGGATTGGCGCAAATTCGTGAATCAGATGTTATGGCTATATACGGCCCGATGTTTCCTGATTTGCCCGGGATTGTTCGAACCGAAGTAGAGGAGTTGTCGAAACAGAAGAATTTCAATGGTCGATTGACAGTAGTATTGGATACAGGAGGCGGGTTAGTTGATGCCGTAGAACGGACCGTTGAGGTAATCCGTCATCATTACAAAATAGTGGATTTTATTATTCCAGATCAGGCGATGTCGGCCGGGACTGTTTTTGCCTTGTCTGGGGACAATATCTATATGGACTACTTTTCGCAGTTAGGCCCGATAGACCCTCAATTTTTTATAGACGAAAAATGGGTTCCAGGTTTAGGGTATCTGGAAAAATTTCAGGAACTTAATAAAAAATCCGAGGACGGAACACTTACCCCATTGGAGTATGCGCTCGTGGACAAGATGAATTTGGCTGACTTGCATCGATACGAACAGGCCAGAGAGCATTCGGTGGAATTGTTGGAAAAGTGGCTGACAACCTACAAATTCAAGAATTGGAGTAAAACAGAAACGAATGGTGATAAGGTAACGCCGAAGATGAAACGGGAGCGAGCCAATAAAATCGCGATGGCGCTTAATGATACAACAAGGTGGCATGCGCATTCTCGTGGCATCCCAATGAAACTACTTACAGATGAGTTGCAATTGAAAATAGAAGATATATCTTGTCATGAAACTCTTCAAGGAAGATTACACAAGACTCATAACTTCATGACGGATTACATGAAAAATAATAATATGCTCGTGTGCTTGAAGACTGCATATTATACCAAGCTGGAAGGAGAACAATGAAACAGACCAAATCAACCATCGAGAAGAATCGTCGGGCAATATTACGTGGCTCAGGTCATCTTGACTTGAGAAGTTACCGGGCACATCAGAAACTGGAAGAAGCCTTGAAGAAGGCGGGGATTGAGCGGCCCGGAAACGGACCAAAAATCAATGATCCCGCCCATACCCGTTATCAAAATTACAGATAAGTGACTGATATATACAATCCCTTATAATTAATTATGACAAAGCCCATGAAAGTAGCTACGTGTCCCCCCGATATACCGGGTCGACCGAAAGACTGGCGTGACCAAATCAAGGCAGATCTCGCGGCCCAGCTCGAAGCTGGTGGGACACTATACGGCATCAGGTCAGACGGGTGTTATATTGCACGCACCAAAGGCGGTGATCGAGTGCTCGAAGAGTCCACACCTAACCAAAAGCTGCCCTGATTAGGTTCCAGGTGGTTGACCGTGCCAACCCTGTATGTCGTAGCAGGCCCGAACGGGTGTGGCAAATCAACACTGACACGCACGACATGGTCCAGATTGTTTTGGGCCGAGACGAGGCTGTCGCAAGAAATGACCCCAAACGTGCGAGCTTTGACGAATGAAAGTCATCCTGAAATCACACTACCTTTGAAGGATAACAGGCATGACTCTACTCATTCGCCCCCTCTGCTCTGGGGATGAAACCCAATGGCCAGCCTGACCCCGTTCATTAAATACCAACGGTAAGGCAGATGAAGAAAATCCTGATTCTGTACTATAGTCGTCATGGTGCTACTGCGGAGCTTGCGAGGTATGTGGGGCAGGGCGTGGAGAGTGTTGGCTTGTGCGAGGCTGTGATGCGGACTGTGCCGGCGGTCTCTACGGTCTGTGAAGCGACCGAAGAGGCCATTCACCCGACCGGGGACGTCTATGCGTCAACCGATGATCTGGAGAGTTGCGCCGGACTGATACTCGGCAGTCCCACCCGTTTTGGCACCATCGCATCGCCATTGAAGTATTTTTTTGATCAGACGGTCCCGCAATGGTTGAATGGCGCCCTCAAGGATAAACCCGCCGCCGTATTTACCTCTTCCGGCAGCGTGCATGGTGGCCAGGAAAGCACCCTGCTATCCATGATGCTGCCCCTGATCCATCACGGCATGATCATCACCGGACTGCCTTATAGCGGTACTCGGCTCAGCCAGACACAGACCGGCGGCAGTCCTTACGGCGCAGGCCATGTTGACGGGTCAGATGGCGCCCTGCCGGTTTGTGATGATGAAAAAACGCTGTCGGAAATGCTCGGGCGCCGGGTAGCCGGTCTCGCCGTCGCCCTGGATGGCAGGACGCTGTAGCGGCGAACCCTGGTCAGAATTCCGGTCAGGTTGTCACAATAACGTTTTCAGGAAAGGGACGGTAATTTTGCGCTGATCCCGTAGTGAGGCGCTGTCGATTTTGTCGAGCAAGGCAAACAGCGACCCGGTATCGCGCCTGCAACGAGACATGATGAACGCGGTCACTTTCTCATCCAGATCAAACCCCCGTATGAGTGCCTGATGCCGTAGTGCCTGTTGTTTGCCGGTTTCATCCAGCGGTTGGAGGTGATACACCCCGCCACAGGCCAGACGGGATTCCAGGTCTTTCAGTTCCAGATTGATTTTGCCGGGCGGCGCCGAACCGCTAACGATCAGTGTCCCGGAATTCTGGGTTACGCTTTCGTACAGTGCCAGAATCTTCACCTGCATATCGTTCAGGCTGGCAATCGTTCCTATATCATCCAGGCAAAGGATGGTATTTGCAGCAACCGGGAGCAATTTGTCCAGTTCGACCTCGTCCCGCCCGGTCAGGGAGACGTAAATCCCGGGCTTCGACTGCTTTTTGGCGCTCACGCAGCAGGCGTTGAGTAAATGGGTTTTGCCACTGCCGGATTCTCCCCACAAATAGATGATCGGTCGGGTTTGAACCCCCCACAGCAGGTTCCTCAATTCCCGGACCAGTATCTCATTTCCTCTCTCGTAAAAACTTTCGAGAGCGATCTCGTCTCCGGTATCCGCTGGAATCAGTGTTTGTCTGTTCATTTTTCAACCGGGTTGGAAAATTCCTGTCGAATTCCCCACAGCCATACATACTGAATCCCGCTGATCACCGTCGTGACCAGCACTCCGAGAATCAGGGCGTCGACTATTATCGGTACAGAAAGAATGGCCGACTTCTCCAGTAATACGGAGATCATCAGCGAAATTTGCAGAAATGTGTTGACCTTGCTTGGCCAGGTGGGGCGCACCGATACGGTTTGTACCATCACCGCGATAATCAGGTAGCCGACCACGATAACCAGGTCTCTGAACATCACCAGCACCACCAACCAGAAAGGAATATCACCCAGGATAGCCAGCATGATATAGGTACTGCCGATCAACAGTTTATCGGCCATCGGGTCAAGCACCTTGCCCAGATTTGAGACATAATTGAACTGTTTTGCAATATATCCATCCAGACCATCCGTAATGCCGGCGGCGATAAACAGGTATAACGCCAGGTCATAGCTATGTTCATACAGCAACAGCACCAGTATCGGGCAGGACGCGATTCGGGCGAGAGTCAGCAGATTGGGAACGAGTGAGAGCAGATTATGCACCGTAAGGCCATGTCAAAGAGTCAAAAAACAGGTTTGGCTAACCTATCACTGCACCCGTCGATTTTCAAACATTTGTTCAACAACATTTGTTCAACAACATTTGTTCAGCGAAATTACTTCATACCCGATTCAGGATTGATCAGGCATAATCGGGGCTGGATTTCATGTTTACCCGAAATTGTCCGATGCCGTTGGAAAAAAGCCCGAAAACCGCGCTAAGTTATAGTCAGAGTGGGGTGGATATAGATGCCGGAAACACACTGGTTGATCGAATCAAGCCCGCAGTCAGGGAAACTTATCGTCCGGGCGTTCTGCAGGGAGCGGGCGGTTTCGGCGCGTTGTTTGAATTGCCCGCAGGCCGATTTCAGTGTCCGGTACTGGTTTCCGGCACCGATGGTATCGGCACCAAGCTGAAGCTCGCTGGCATGATGAACCGGCATCACACAATCGGTATCGACCTGGTTGCGATGTGTGTCAATGACATTATCGTATGTGGTGCTGAACCCTTGTATTTCCTGGACTACTTCGCCACCGGAAAGCTCGATGTGGAGCAGGCGGAAACTATCATCCATGGCATTGCCCGGGGATGTACCCTTGCAGGTTGCTCTCTGGTCGGTGGGGAGACGGC
The DNA here is from genome assembly GCA_965116335.1 of Arenicellales bacterium. Lineage (GTDB taxonomy): Bacteria > Pseudomonadota > Gammaproteobacteria > Arenicellales > Poriferihabitantaceae. The sequence goes on along the minus strand of OZ220677.1, from coordinate 1,474,052 downwards.
AGAAATGCCCGGCTTGTATGCTTCCGGGGATTACGACCTGGCCGGTTTCGCGGTCGGTGTCGTCGAAAAAAGTGACCTGATCACGCCACAGCGGGTCTGTGCGGGAGATACGATTATCGGTCTGGGTTCTTCGGGCCCCCATTCCAATGGTTATTCCCTGATCAGGAAAATTATCGAGCGCACCGGCAGCGATCTGGATCAGGAGTTTGCAGGAACCACGCTGGGTGATGCCCTTCTCACTCCTACCCGGATTTATGTCAAAACCATTCTCTCCCTGCTCCAATCAATCGAGCTCACCGCCATCGCTCATATCACCGGCGGCGGGTTGCTTGACAATGTGCCGAGGGTGTTGCCACAGGGCGTCAGCGCCCGGATTTCCCGGTCATCCTGGTCAATGCCGCCTGTCTTTGAGTGGTTGCAGGAGGGCGGCCAGGTTGAACAGGCGGAGATGTTACGTACATTTAATTGCGGGATCGGCATGGTGGTTTGCGTCCATTCAAGGGATGCAGAGATTGCGATAGCCCGGCTTGAGGACCTGGGGGAAACGGTTTTTATCCTTGGGGAGATTGTTGCATCGGACCAGGCCGGAGTGATCCTGACCGATTAACCCCGTCATGTCTGGTTCAACTTATAAACTGGTGGTGCTGATTTCCGGCAATGGTTCCAATCTGCAATCCATTATGGATCATATCCAGGCCGGAACGCTGGATGCCAGAATCATGGCGGTGATCAGTAACCGGGCGGACGCGTTCGGTCTCCATCGAGCCCGGTCCGCAGGTATCGAGGCTCTGGTGATGGCGCCCGGAGATTATTCATCCGCGTCTGACTTCGATCAGGTTCTGGCGAAAACTGTGTCGCGCTATCAACCCGACCTTATTGTGCTGGCGGGGTATATGCGAATACTGGGTGCCGCTTTCGTCAGTCGGTTTGAGGGGAGAATCATAAACATTCATCCCTCGCTTCTGCCAAAATATAAGGGGCTGAATACCCACCAGCGTGTGATTGACGCGGGCGAGACGGAGCATGGGGCCAGTGTTCATTATGTGACTTGTGCGCTGGACGACGGGCCGATTATCACTCAGAGTCGGGTGGATATTTCACCACAGGATAGCGCGACCACCCTGCAACAGAAAGTGCATCAGGTGGAACACCGGATCTACCCGATGGCGATTCAGCGAATTGTGACCGGGCAAGTCAGTTTCAACCGGATGAAATCATGATCAGATTATTCCAGCCTGCCCGACTCCCAATCCTGGTTTTCCTGTTCGGTACGCTGTTGTGTACGACGTCGTCATTGGCATTGGCTGAGGCGTCCGATACTCGGACACTACGATATTCTGTGGCTGAAGGCAGTCAAGTCATCGGTGATCTGGAGGTGGTTCTGGAGCGCGGTGAGCAGCAGATAAAGGCGACTGTGACCACCCATCTGGATGGGTTGGCAAAGCTACTTGTGGGAGATGTTACCACCCAAACCTGGTTTCATCTGGACGGAGATCATGCGCTTCTGGATCGGGGTTTGCGGCATGGGAAGGGCAATACAGAATCGGGATTCACGGTTGATTACGACAATAAAATCCTGAAACTGGACTCTGGAGACAGTTATCCGATTGCGCCCGGCGAGATACTGGATTCGACCGAGTTTCCGGTTGCCCTGACCACTGCTGATCTGGCATCGGTAGCCGGGAAAATCGTGTGGGATGTGAATGCCCGAAGGGCGGCGCGCTATCTGTACCATACACCGCAATCCGAAATGCTCGAACAAGATGGTAGAGTGTATAATACATGGCAAGTGACACGAAACAAACTTGGAGACACTCACAGAACGGTTACGTTCTGGCTGGATCCGAACAGGCAGAATATTCCGTTGAAAATCGTAACCGTAAGAAAGAACAGGAAGACGACCCTGATTCTGCGTGATTACTCCTTGTAGCAGGGATCGGGTGTGGTCATGACCAAAGCGCTCAGTATTTCAAATCTGAGGAAAGTTTACGATAACGGCCATGTTGCCCTGGACGGCATCAACCTGGCGGTTGAGCAGGGTGATTTCTTCGGGCTGATTGGCAAAAACGGCGCCGGGAAGTCAACCACGATCGGCATTATCTCTTCACTGGTCAACAAGACCTCGGGTTCAGTCCGAATCTTTGACATCGACATTGACGAGGATTTCGATCGAGCCAAATCGCACATCGGTATTGTGCCTCAGGAGATGAACTTCAGTATCTTCGAAACGCCGATACAGATTGTGACGAATCAGGCAGGATACCATGGTATTCGGCGGAAACCAGCCAGACAACGGGCGCAGCACTATCTGGATATGCTGGGCCTGGGTGATAAAAAGGACACCCCTGCGAGGAATCTGTCAGGAGGCATGAAACGCAGGTTGATGATTGCCCGCGCTCTGGTCAATGAACCCCGGTTGTTGATCCTGGATGAGCCGACTGCGGGCGTTGATATTGAGATCAGACGGTTGATGTGGGAGTTTCTGGCCGAAATCAATGAAAAGGGCACTACCGTTATATTGACGACTCACTATCTGGAAGAAGCGGAAAGCCTGTGCCGGAATATCGCGATCATAGAGCGCGGAGAGTTGATGGAAAATACGGATACCCAAAGCCTGTTGTCGCAGTTGCGACAGGATACCTACATACTGGATCTGGCGTCTCCTCTGACTCAATTGCCTGGGTCGCTGGCTGATTCGGTTGACCCGCGCTGGAAGTTACGCAACGCGATGACTCTGGAGGTTATGGTGTCGAAGACCCAGGGTATGAACACTGCCTTTGAACTGCTCTCAAAACATCAAATCCGGGTGGCGAGTATGCGTAACAAGACCAACAGGCTGGAGCAATTGTTCATGGAAATCACGGGCGAGAATCAATCAGGTGACAGGGGGCAGTCATGAACAGTGAGCGAAACCGGGTCGCGTTCGTCACCATACTGGACAAGGAAGTTACCCGATTCATGCGGATCTGGCAGCAAACTATCTTTCCTCCCATCATAACGACTACGCTGTACTTCATTATTTTCGGCAATCTGATTGGCCCGCGGATCGGTGAGATGGCAGGGCATTCCTATATGGAGTTCATCGTACCCGGACTCATCCTGATGTCGGTCATCAACAGCTCTTATGCCAATGTTTCCTCTTCATTTTTCGGTGCCAAGTTTCAGCGCTCGATTGAGGAGTTGCAGGTCTCTCCGGTTCCCAACAGCATCATATTGCTCGGCTATGTATGCGGAGGTGTTTTGCGCGGGCTGCTGGTAGGTGTCGTGGTTACTCTGGTATCTCTCTTTTTCAGTGATCTGTCGATTTACAATTTCCCGGTCGCGGCCAGTATTATCATACTTACGGCACTGTTGTTCTCCCTGGCCGGATTTCTGAATGGTATTTTCGCCACCAAATTTGACGATGTGACCATTATTCCCAATTTCATACTGACTCCATTGACCTATCTGGGCGGGGTTTTTTATTCGATCAAGTTGTTGCCGGAGTTCTGGCAGGTAGTTTCCCACGCCAACCCGATTCTCTACATGATCAGTGGATTCCGGTTCGGTTTTCTGGGCATAGCCGATATCAACCTGTTGGTTTCGTTCGTGCTGATCGTCCTGTTTTGCCTGCTTCTCTTCGTAGTCAACCTGCGCCTGTTGGACCGAGGAGTTAATATCCGGCAGTAATGACTTTTATAATCAGGAGTCTGGTGAAACTTCTGGTTGGTGTTTGGTGGGTGGTGTCTCGATAGTTCTGGTGTTGTTTTCGTCTTCCTGTAATGAGCTAATGAATTGGTAATGCTTGATTTATAGCATCATCTATGCGGCTTTCTATATCTGAATTGGAAAGATTAAGTATATCTTTGTTGCACGGCACTCCTATCCGCTCACATACCTCAGGGAATTTCATAAATCCTCGCTCTGTACCCAACTCTATCCAGTGGATATTGGAATTATCAAGAGTATCCTTATGCTGTTTCGATATTGTCGTAGCTATCAAAACATCAGCATTTCTAGCGTATGCACCATCAGCACTTTCCGGGTTGCCTTTACCCATGAGTTTGACTTCGCACTTGTATGGTCTTCGCCCAGATTTACTGGATATTAAAGCGAAATCTATTTCTCTGTTTTCCCTTTTCAGATTTTCGTTATAATTATCCGAAGAAACGCCAAAAAGTTTGCATAGTGTAATTAGTAGAGGAGCTTCTACTCGTTTACCTAAAGCACTCCAGGCACCTCCCCTGATTTGTTGCCTGCGTAAAGCAAGAGCATTTACCACTACTAAACTTTCGGTCAGATTGAGATGGGCTGTTATGTTGTTAAATCTGATAGATAGCTCCATCTCTAACTCCGTATCGCAAAGCTGATTTATGCTTTCCAGAAATCCAGTAAAATGTTTATTGGATTCCTCAATTACGATATTGCGCGCTGTCGTTCCACGCTTATTGTTTATGCTCTTTATTGAAGTGCCTGCATAAGCAGCCAGATTGTCTTTTCCATACTTTTCTGACAAAAATTCGTCCTTGTACCAATCCAGGGTCACTTCCTTGTTGTTGAGCTTTACCTCTGCAACACGTTTAAAGAAAGATATGGATTCTTGCAAAAAACTCTCATCAATCAATTTATCGGGAATGGCTCTGTGGTCTTCACCTGACAAAAGTAGCTTGATAATCCTTCTCAAGGTAGTATCTGATATCACGGCTTGCTACTCATAACCATTGCAAAATCTTTGCTGCTTAATTTTTCCCACTTGTTTAACATTGGCAGAGATGCTTCGTTAATCCGGTTAACCATGGCATTGACATATTCATGGCATTTCTCCGTGAGAAAGAAGTATCTTCCCAGATTTAATGCAGATACCCCCATCGTGCCACTCCCCGCGAACGGGTCAAAAACAAGGTCATTTTTGAAAGAATACAATTTTATAACCTGATCACATAACCTGGACGGGAAAACAGCACTATGTTGCTTGCTTGAGGTTGGCGCAATATCCCAAACATTAGATCGTTCAAAATCATCATCAACCAGACTATCCGTAGTGGTTTGTAAATCATATTGTTTCAGGTTCCAGTCAATCAGTTTGTCGGTTTTTTTCCGATATACCATCAAATACTCGGTTCGCGGGTTTGGTTTGTATGTAAGAGGCTTCCTGTTCATATTGAAGCCTGAAACCCTGTTTTTTGCGCTTTTCTCCGGCTTGGCCCAGATAATATCATCAATAAATTCCCAGCCCATTGACATAAGTCTATTATGCAAATCAAAGGGAATAGGATAACGGCGACTGGAATATTTGCGACCAGCGCGAGGGATAATTACAGGAGAAGAGTTGACAACACAAAACCGGCCTTCTTTCGTTATTCTATGCACCTTTTTGAAGATCTGCTCTAACAAGCCCAGATACTCGTTATAGGTCGTGTAAATCGAATAATCTCTTGCGTTATAGTAAGGCGGAGATGTGAAAGTTAGATGTACAGAATTGTCCTGAACATGATCCAATATCTCTAACGTATCTCCCTCGACAATCTTGTTTCGCAATAATTCTATTGATTCAGCATGGTCTTTTTGATGTGTCTGTCTACCTGTAGTACTCAGCTCTTTTTGAACAACGTCCCGAATCATATCGTTTGGATGTTTCTTCAGGGAAGCCAGAAATGTAATAACCTCTTTATCCTGCTTGAAACATAACAACCCCCGGATAGCTTGCATAACAATTTCAGGATTTCTGTGCTGTGCATATTTCAAAATGACTGGTTTGTACGAAAGCTCCCTTTGCCTGCATATATATGCCAATGCCTGCTTTTTCCTGTCAGTAGGATATTCGCCTTCTAAAACGGACAGACAAGAAGTAATAATGTTTGTCTCCGGTCTTTCCAGAAAGGGTCTTTCTGGAGAGGCATCATTTTCCGTAGTAAGGTATTCGTTCATACTGTTTCTTATTGGTCATTTGACTACATGGAATTGTAACGGACTATACTGATCAGTATATAGTTTTCGTTCAATCCGATGGTGCCAGAGATTCCGCCAGTTTCAGCCTTTGAATTTTCCCGGAGGGGCCTCTGGGTAGTTCGTCCCGTATGTAGATGTTCTTGGGGCACTTGATCTCTCCGAGTAATTCTCTGCAATGTTCCATCAGCTGGTTCTGGCTGCATTGGGTGTCCGGTTTCAGCGTGACACAGGCCATGACTTCCTGCCCATAGTGTGAGTCGGGAACGCCGAAAGCGGCTGCCTCGAATACGGCCGGGTGTCGATACAGGACATCATCAATTTCCCGTGGCGCGATATTTTCTCCACCGCGAATAATTAACTCCTTCAGCCTGCCGGTTACGAAGATATAACCCCGTTCGTCCCGGTATCCGAGGTCGCCGGTGTGGAACCAGCCGTTTTCGTCCAGTGCTTCACGGGTGGCTGTGGGGTTGTTGAAGTACCCTTTCATGACGTTGTCGCCGCGCACTACAATTTCTCCGATCACATTGTCGGCGCAGACATTCCGGTTTTCGTCGAAAATCATGACTTCGTTGCCAACCGGCAATCCGGCTGACCCGTAAACCTTCTCCTTGCCGCCCATCTTCGTTGACAGGATTTGGGCCGCGCATTCACTGATGCCCATAGTTTCGATGAGGGGAATATTGAACAGGGTTTCGAATTGCTGGTGGGTGGCAGGTGCCAGTGCCGCTGAGGCGGAACGTCCAAACCGCAGATGATCGCCGAACCCTTCAAACCCGGATTCCGGGTTGTCATGGTCGGTTATCTGTCTTTGCCGGAGCTCGTTAAGCCAGGAGACGATAGTCGGTACTACACTGAACCAGGTACATCGGTATTTCCCGACCCAGAGCCAGAAATTCCGTGCGCTGAATTTCTTTGTCATAACCACCGTGCCATTGCTGACCAGAGTAGACATGACGGATACCATTTCAGCGTTAATGTGGTAGAGCGGGAGTACACATAACCCCTTGTCGCGATCATCCAGTCCATGGGCGGTGACCGTGTTCCTGCCGCCAGCGATTACATTGCGGTGACTGAGCAGAACTCCCTTGGGCCGTCCGGTGGTTCCGGAAGTGTAAATCATCAGCGCAGTATCCTGCTCTGTGATCGCTGGTTGCTCGGCAACGATGTCGTCCAGAGCGCATAAATCCTGTTGCGCCCCGTCATCTTCGCTCCACGCCAGACACTCGAAACCCTGTCTCGCACGCAAGCAGTCTGCGTATTGGATTTGGTACGAGTCGGAGCAAAACAACAGTTTCAGCTGCGAGTGCTCAATCACATAACCCAACTGGTCCTGGCCCGCGACCGCATTTAGCGGCAACACGACACGTCCACTGTACATGATGCCCAGAAACAGGCAGGTCGTCCATAATCCGTTGTCCATCAGAAACGCCACCGTTTCGCCGGGGGCAATGTCCTTGTGTTCAAGCAGGCGGGTGATCCATTGGCATTTTTTCTGTAATTCCAGGTAACTCAGACCAACCCCGGTTTCCGCTACTTCGAGAAACAGTTTGTCCGGGTTTTCCAGCGCAAGAGAATCAATGAGTTGCCTGACAGTCTGCACGGCGAGAATCTCGCAAACCGATCAGGCCGGGCAAGCCGGGCGACATTGATACCGCTCCCAATAGTCTGAAAAGATCTCCTGTTCCGTTGGCTCGCAGGGTTCGGTGCGGTAGGATATACGGGTTGTGTTGAGGTAATGCCGATAGTTCATATTGTCGGAAATACTGTTCCCGCCCCAGCTTCCGCAACCCATCGACAGGGAAAAAGGCAGACCATTATCGAAGCTGCCGCCGGTCGCGTAACAATGTATCTGGTTGACGATGACTCTGCATACCGGCATGTTCAATCCCATTGCAACGGGTCGGTCGCGGGTGGTGGTATGGATGGATATCGAATGTCCCTTGCCCTGATAGTCCATGATTCCTTCGGCGATAGCGCAGGCATGGTTGAAGTCTGTTGCGCGGTAAACCGATAATACGGGGGATAGTTTCTCTCCGGAAAACCTCGCGCCTTCGCCAAATTCGGCTTGTTCGACCATCAGGACTCGCGCATCCTGTGCCCCGGATGTGTTCAGGGCGCACGCGGTTGCAATCTCCCCGGCAGAATGGGCGATGAGGTCAGGATTCAGTTTGCCGTCTCGCCACAGGGCCGACTCCAGTATCGCTTTGTCATTCGCATTGAGCAATACCGCGCCATGCTGTCCAAGTGCGGCCAGTGTATCGTCATAAACCGAATCGACCACAATCAGGTTGTTTTCGGATGAGCAACTGGTCGCGTTATCGAACGATTTCGAGATTACAATTTTACTGGCTGCCTCATTCACTTGTGCAGTTTCATCGACAATGGACACGACGTTGCCAGCACCGACACCGATTGCAGGCGTACCGCTGGAATAGGCGGCGCGGACGTTGTTTTGTGACCCGGTGGCGACGATCAGGTCAACCGATGACATCAATTGCCGGGTGGCTTCCCGGTTCACCGGCGATGGCAGTTTCTGTACCAGATCCAGGGGCGCACCGACTCGCTTGAGCTCGGCCTGCATCAACTCAATCAGTTTTGTGCAGGTGCGGTCGCCTTTGGGGGAGGGTGCCAGTATGATTGCGTTTCTACCCTTAATCGCGTTGATGGCTTTATTGGCGGGCGTGGCAGCGGGGTTGGTCGAAGGCACAATCGCCCCGACCACTCCCACTGGCCTCGCAATCTCGACAATTCCCTGATCCGGATATTCCGCGACAATACCCACTGTCCTGGCATGTCGCAAGTCTCTCAGCAGGCCGATCGTCTTGCGGCGATTCTTGACCACCTTGTCCGCGACATTGCCCATCCCGGTATCGGCCACCGCCATTTGGGCGAGTAGCCGGTTATTGTCAGGATGGACAATGCTCCAGCCCAGCGCCGTGACCACCTCATCAACCCGGCACTGGTCGAAGGCGTTGTATTGCTTCTGGGCAGCTCGGGCGCGGGCCACAACGGATTCAGTCGTCAAGGCCGGTCAACACGGTAAGGGTTACAGCACAGGCCGCAGTTCATAATGCCTGGTCGCAGGTAAGGTTACAAACTGTCGCTCAGTTTTCCTTCAGGGTAGCCAGCAAGTCGGTCAGTGCCGTCTGCCTTTCCTGCCACATGGCCAGCACTTCATCACGATTCATGATGCGAACCGGAGAATTGGTTTGTGCCATTTTGCCCAGGGTTTTCTTGTCATTGAACATCACCGGCACTTTCTCGGCCAGGAAGTCGATAATCTCCTGATCGGTGCCTTTTGGCACCATCAACCCGCGGAAATTGACACTGGAATTATCCACCTCTATGCCGAGTTCCATGAAGGTTGGTACATCGGGCAGGAATGCGTGTCGCGTAAGGTCCGCAACGGCCAGAATCTTGATGTCGCCAGCTGCCCGTGCGGAATCCGAGAGATTGTTGAATCCAGCCATGACCTGCCCGCCCTTGACCAGTTTCAGGGCACCTACGCCGCCCTTTCCGGGGACATATTTCAGGTCCGCGCCAGTCGCCTTGGCCAACTGCAAATGAGCGATATGGTGACCGACGAATTTACCCGCGCCACTGACCGTGACCTTGCCGGGATTGGCTTTGGCGTATTCGACCAGTTGCTCGGCGGTGTCAAACTGGCTGTCCTTGCCGGTAATCAGTACTGCGGGGTCGGCTCCCCAGTTGCCGACTGGCTCCAGATTGTTGACATTGTATTTGGTGTCAAAGACGATGGATTGGGCGATGAAATGCGGAACGTTATAAGCCGCCATCATATAACCATCATCCGGGGCTTTTTCCGCAAACCAGTTCCAGCCTTTGCGTCCACCGGCCCCCGGCTTGTTGGTCACGTAAATCGGTTGGCCAATCGACAATGGATCCCCGTTCTCGTCCTCTTTCGCGGATGCGAGGGTGGCGATTCGGGCCTGGAAGTCGGTGGCCCCACCGGGACTGTAAGCGACCATCACACCAATCGGTCTTTCGGGATAATCTCCGGCCTGGGCGGTTGCCCCACCCGCCAGCAGCAGAGCCGCTGAAATGGCGGTGATAACGGCCTGAGCCGTCTTTCGGGTAAAGCCTTGCACACATATATTCATGTTTTTCTCCTTCAAGGGATAGTAAAAGTGTTAAGTGTATTGAGGGCGGTATATTACATTATTTGAACAACAAACAGGAACTGGTTTGTCAGATCAGCCAGCCTTGCGGAGTACGCACATACAGAAGTTTCCAGAACAGGCCATAAAGTACCAGCATGAGGAGTGCTCCGATCAGGGATTTGTAGACAAAAGCCTTGTAGTCCGTCCATTTGCGTTTGCCATAAATGAGAACAATACACAGAAAAGCCAGGAACGACCCGGTATAAAATCCGATCGTCTCAATCGAGAGGACAAAAATTACGGTGACCGCAAGGCCGGGCAGCAGGGCCGGCCACGCGATGGCACTCGCATCCGGCTTCTTCGGCGAGGGTTTCGCCTTTTCTCTCGCGCTATGGATGAGCTGGATGAAACCAAGCACAAGCATCAATCCCGCCAATATGCGTGGGAACAGATAAACCTCCGCGTCCGTATCCCGGAAACAGGCGACCGCAAACACGATTGCAGCGGTCATCGCAAACAGGGTTGCTTTGGTTTCGGTGTTGTTGACAGGCAACATGGTTTCAACTTTTTTTCACGTTACGGCGTCCACTGTAGACGCTGTAGAGGATGGACAGGATGCACATCGAAATCAGTGCGATATTGATCGGGCCGCTGGTGAAATAACTGAATACTCCGTCTCCACTTTCACCGATCAGTTTGCCTTGCAGGAAATTATCTTCCGCGATCGGCCCCAGAATGATACCGAGCACCAGCGGTGCCGGTCCGAATCCGAACTTGCTGGCGAAATACATCAACATTCCCAACGACATCATGATCAATACATCGGAATAACTGGACTGGATACTATAGGTGCCAAAGACCGAGAGAATCAAGATGACCGCCGCCATGTAGTGTCCGGGGACCTTCATGATCCAGCCGCTATGCTGGCTCAGAAATAAGCCGATGACCAGCATCAGCGCCTGTGCAACCAGCAACGAATTGATAAAGGTCCAGGTCACTTCCGCATGAATGGTAAACAGGTCCGGTCCCGGGAACAGTCCGTGAATCAACAGACCACCCAGCAGCACGGCAGCGGTTGGACTGCCGGGTATGCTCAGGGTCAGAAGCGGCACCAGAGAAGGCCCGACCATCGCATTATTTGCCGATTCCGCCGCGATAATTCCATCCGGCTCGCCGTGCCCGTAAGTACTGGGGTCCCTGGCGGTCTTTTTAGCCTGGTCGTAGGCAACCAGTCCCGCAATCTGTCCACCAGCGCCGGGAATGATGCCGACAATGGTGCCGATTACCGAACCGATACTCAAGGCCCTGATTCGGCGTAAATTATAAGCAACCGACTTGAACAGGCGTGAATCACCGAGTGCATAGATACTGGATGTTTTGTCCGTCATCGCTTGCTCCATCAGGGTAAAGACCTGAGGGATGGCAAACAGTCCGATCAGCGCGGCGACGATATGTATGCCACTTTCCAGATGTTCGGAAACCACGAACCGCTCCTCTCCGAGCATCGGGTTGTCGCCGATGGTGGACAATGACAAGCCGAACAATCCGGCCAGCAGTCCCTTGACCACGGAGGAACTACCGATTGTCCCGATAATCGTGACGCCCAGAATCGCGATCCAGAACAACTCGGTCGGCCCGAATTTCAGGGCCAGCCGGGCTAGGGGAGGCGTGAAGAATATCAGGACGAAAATTCCAATCACTCCCCCTATGAACGAACTGGTGAAGCAATAATGCAGCGCCTCTGTCGCTCTTCCGGTCCTGGCCAGTTGATGGCCGTCCAGCGCTGTCGCAATATTCGCTGGAGCACCGGGGACGTTGACCAAAATAGCGCTGATTGCGCCACCAGCTACGGTCGCCGTGTACATCGCGCCCAGCAGGATCAACCCGGCGGCAGGCTGCATGTGGAAAGTGAACGGAATCATCAAGGCCACTGCCATGGTTGGACTGAGGCCGGGTAACGCACCCAGAATCAATCCCGCCAGAGTCCCCCCGACCAGCAATGCAATGTGATAGAGAGTAAAGACCTTATCGAAGTGAAGCAGAAATTCCATCGTGTTTCGTCGAATCTAATCGAAATTCATTTTCGCATGATTGTCGCACAAAAATTTTCCAGTACAAACACGAGAGTTGGCCAATGGAAGATAAGCCTGGAGGCAATTCCCTGTTTTGTGGTCACAAATGCGTGAATCGTGTGTGAATCGTGTTGACCTTGCGCAGCAAGACGGGCAAACTGTATAAACGAAAAACCAACACCAGGAAACAAACATGACTATTACCACTGCGTTAATCTTGCTGGTTGTTACCATTATTGGCGTAGGGGTGGCATTGGCCGGGGTTCTCATCCCGGCAATCAACGGACTACGGAAACAGGTGAGTCAGGACATTACCGGATTGCGACAAGAAATGAATCAGGACATTACCGGGTTGCGACAAGAAATTAATCAGGACATTACCGGGTTGCGACAAGAAATGAATCAAGAAATTTCCGGGTTGCGTCAAGAGATTACCGGAGAGATTACCGGATTGCGTCAGGACATTACCGGATTGCGACAAGAAATGAATCAAGAAATTTCCGGGTTGCGTCAAGAGATTACCGGAGAGATTACCGGATTACGTCAAGAAATTTCCGGGTTGCGTCAAGAGATTACCGGATTGCGACAAGAAATGAACCAGCAGGCGCAACAGATCACACAGATTGCCCAGCAGGTAGGGCACTTATCCGGGTTGCTGGAAGGCTTGCGAGGCCGACCAATAGTGACAGAGCAACCGGAAGAAATCCGGGTTTAATAGCGGGTTTTTCTGAAACCGGGAAAGAAAGCAAAGAGACAGCCTGGCTAACATCTGGATCACAGGAAACACGATTGAATAGTTTCCCTGCCATGAAATTTTCCAGCCTGACGATGCGTATATCGGGTGAGAGCGTGGATGCCTGGGAGGTGCATTATGAGGGCATGGCACGCAGCGAGGCCGGGGAGGATATTATCGTATTGAGTGTCGGACAGGAAACCGACGAGGTGACCGCGGATGTCATTGTGGAGTCGGCGGTGGCGAGTCTGCGGAGTGGGCGTCATCATTACACCCGGATCCAGGGTACGATGGAGTTGAGGAGGGCGATTGCGAGGCGTCACCAGGAACTCACCGGACAGGCAGTTGATGCGTATCATTGCGCGGTATTCTCCGGAGCACAAAATGCGCTGTTCGCCGTTGCCCAGTGTGTGCTCGAACACGGTGACGAGGTGATTCTGATAGAGCCTTACTACACCACGTATCCAGCCACATTCACCGCATCGGGTGCCACCTTGGTGAGTGTTCCGGTCAAAAGAGAGAACAATTTCGAGTTGAATCCCGGTGATGTGATTGCCGCGATCACAGACAAGACGCGGGCGATTGTACTAAACTCTCCTAACAATCCAGTCGGAGTAGCCTATAGCATGGAGCAATTTACGCCTCTGGTGGAGATTTGTCGGGAGCGCGGTATCTGGCTGATCAATGACGAAGTGTATCAGGAACTGCTACTGCCGAAAGATCGGGCAAGCCCGGCCAGTGTTGTCGGCGCGCACCCGGTTTGCGTCACGGTCTCCAGTCTGTCCAAATCGCACCGCATGACCGGCTGGCGTCTGGGTTGGGTTGTCGCCCCGGCCGCGCTGATCGAGAATCTGTACAACCTTTCGATCTGTATGGCTTATGGTCTGCCGGAGTTCATCATGGATGCCGCCCTGACCGCTTTTCAATCCGGGTCTCATACGGCAGATCAGGTGCGCCATAATATGGATACCCGGCGCAGGATACTCTATCGGAAACTCGAAAAAGTGTATCCCCTGTCGCTGTATAGCGCGGCTGGTGGTATGTATGTGGTGCTGGACATCTCGCGTTTGCCGGTTTCCAGCCGACAGTTTGCCAGGGATATGCTGGATCGGCACAATGTCGCAGTATTGCCATGCGATGGATTTGGCACAACCGGAAAGGGGCTGATTCGTGTCAGTCTATGTGTTCCAGATGATCGGCTGGCGGTCGCCTGTGATCGTATAGCCGCATATATTCATGAACTTAAGTGAGGCAAGGTAGATAATGAAGTCCGAAGCGCAGGTAGTTGTGATTGGTGGCGGTCTGGTCGGCTGCAGTATTCTCTATCATCTGACCGGGCTGGGTTGGCGGGATGTGATGTTGCTTGAGCGCGATGAATTGACATCCGGTTCCACCTGGCACGCCGCAGCCGGAACACATGGTCTGCATGATAATGACAATGTATCCAGAATGCAGTACTACACGATGAATCTGTACCGGCAGCTGGAGAAGGAAACCGGGCAGTCATGCGGTATTCATCAGCCCGGCTCGATTTATCTGGCCTGTACCCGGGAGCGAGTGCATCAACTGCGTATACAGGCATCCAAAGCCCGGGCGTTCGATGCAGAGTTTTACGAAATATCTCCGCAGGAAATCCTCGACCTGAATCCGTTGCTGAACCTGGACAATGTGCTGTGTGCGATGTACGAACCGCTCAGTGGTCATGTTGACCCTTCCGGAGTGACTCATGCTTATGCCCAGGGCGCTCGCAAGAACGGTGCCGAAATTCACCGTTTTACTCCGGTGATCGAAACCAGGCCGAGAGCGGATGGAAGCTGGCAGGTGGTGACTCCAAAAGGCAACATCCAGGCCGATGTCGTGGTCAATGCCGCCGGCCTGTGGGGGCGGGAAGTAGCCAGGCTGGCTGGAATTGACCTGCCTTTGATGCCGATGGAGCATCAGTATTTCGTGACCGGGAACATACCTGAAATCGCCAGCCTGGACAGAGAGCTTCCGGCAGTGGCTGATCGGGATAATGAATACTATATGCGTCAGGAAGGCAAGGGATTGCTGGTTGGGGCGTATGAACGGGATGGTCGGTTCTGGGCAGAGGATGGTACACCTGCTGATTTCGGTCATGACCTGTTGCAGGAAGACCTGGATCGTATCTCGGAGAATGTGATGCGAGCCTGTGACCGGGTGCCTGCGCTGAGCGAAGCCGGGATCAAGAGAGTGATCAATGGTCCCATGATCTGGTCACCGGATTCTTCCGCATTGCTTGGTCCGGTGCGGGGACTGAAAAACTACTATGTGTGTAACGGTATTATTCCGGGCTTCAGCCAGAGTGCCGGTCTCGGCAAAACGCTGGCTGAGTGGATTGTCGAAGGCGAACCGGAGCTGGATATGTTCGCATGGGATGTCGCCCGTTTTGGTCGATGGGCGACCAAATCCTGGACCCGGGCACGGGCACTTGATACCTACAGCTCTCGTTTCCGCATTCATTTCCCGAATGAAGAACGTGAGGCGGGCCGACCGCTCAAAAAACGCCCGGTGCATGATCTGCAAAAGTCCATGGGTGGCGTATTCGGTCTTTCCTACGGCTGGGAGCATGCCCAATGGTATGCGACAGGCGGTGTGCCTCAGCAGGACGAGTTCAGTTTCGAGCGCCCGCGATGGTTCGAGGTCATGGGACAGGAGGCGCGGGCACTGAGAGCGTCTGTGGGGCTGGTCGATACCTCGAATTTCGCCAAGTACCGGATCACGGGGGAAAATGCCGTCGCCTGGCTGGATCGCATAATTGCCAACCATGTGCCCGCACAAAACGGGCGTATCTGTCTGACTCCGCTGTTGAGTCTGCGTGCCGGGTTGGCCGGAGACTTCACGGTCGCACGTCTGTCGGACGAGTCGTTGTTCATGATCGGGTCGGGCATTGCCGAGGATTACCACTTGCGGATTTTCGAGCAGTTTTTGCCCGCTCCGGGCGTTCATTTCGAGTGTGTCACCGAAGCCATGACCGGATTCAATATTGCCGGGCCCAATGCCAGGAAACTGCTGGAGGAAGTTACTGGTTGCGATTTACCTAATGATTCTTTGGGCTTCATGCGTAACCGCGTGATCGAAATAGACGGCTATCAGGCGATCCTGTTGCGGGTTTCATTTACCGGGGATCTGGGTTACGAGATTTATGTCAGCGAAGAAAATCAATTGCAGCTGTACCAATCCATTCTGGCTAAAGGAGAGCAGTATGCGATCCGGCCAGTTGGCTCACGTGCCTTGGGGTCTATGAGGATCGAAAAAGGTTACGGTAGCTGGGGGCGTGAATACTCGCCGGAATGGTCGCCGGTGGAATCCGGGCTGGCAGCACTGGTGAAAACGGATAAGCCTGAGTTTTTGGGGCGAGACGCTTATATGAAGATCAAGCATCTGCCGCCACGACAAAGGCTTTGTTGTTTCACTATCGAATCTGCTGCTGGACGCGAGGGCGCAGATGCCTGGGGTGGTGAGACCATTTCCCGCTCTGGCAGATATGTCGGTCGCATCACTTCCGGCTCGTACAGTTTTACCTTCAATACCTCGGTGGCTCTGGGCTATGTCGATGCCGCTTTCGCCGTCCCCGGTGAGCAGTTCGAGGTTGCAATACTGGGGGTTCCACATAAAGCTGAACTGCTGCCCGCGCCACTATTCGACCCGAAGGGCGAGAAGCTCAGAGGCTGATTCTCTCTCCCGGTTGCCTGTGGGACAGTCAGGTTCTCTCCAGCATCCGGTCGAGCAGGGTATGCGGGTCACAATGCACCGTATACAGTGCCTGATGTTTGGGCTTGATGAAGCCCTGGTCGACCGTATGGTTGATGAAGGCGTGCAGCTGATCGTAGTATCCGGCCACATTCAAAAGCCCGACCGGCTTGAATTTGTTGTGAATCTTCAGTTGCGACCAGGTGATTGCCTCAAAAAATTCTTCCAGAGTGCCGAATCCGCCCGGCAGGGCAATGAATCCATCCGCCAGGCTGGCCATTTTGGCTTTTCGCTGGTGCATATCAGTCACTGTGATCAACTCGGTCAAACCCTGATGGGGTACTTCGTTCTTGAACAGGGCTGCTGGAATGACTCCGATGGCTTCACCGTTGTTTTCCATAATCGAGTCCGCTATTTGCCCCATCAGGCCAATACTGCCACCGCCGTAAACCAGGCCGATATTGCGCGCGCTCATGGCGCTGGCCAGAGACTTTGCCGCATTGCGGTATTGTGTTTGGTTACCGGCTTTGGAGCCGCAATATACGCATATTCTTTTCATGGGTTGTCTGACAGATCGAGATTGTCGGGGTTGAGGTGGGGATCAGGTGGTAATCCCACCGCCCCCCATCCAATCCGCGAAGCACGATTGGATTCCCCCTCAAGGGGGGAATGATTGTCGGGTTGTGATTGCCTGACAGTGAGTATAGCGGAAATGATTTCTTTTATTTTACAATCTGTCTGGTAATCTCTCCATTGAGAAACACAGGACATCAAACTCCAACCGGAAATCATCATGAATAAAATCGGCTTTATCGGCCTCGGCAATGTCGGCGGCAAACTGGCAGGCAGTTTATTGAGAAATGGCTTTGATCTGACGGTTCGCGACCTGGATCGAAGCGTGGCGCAACCGTTCCTGGATGCGGGTGCTAAATGGGGAGAGAATCCACGCCAGATGGCCGAGGATGCAGATGTTCTGATTACCTGTCTGCCGAGTCCTGCGGCCAGTGCTGCGGTCATGGAGGCGGATGACGGTGCCCTGCAGGGTCTTGGCAAGGGCAAGATCTGGGCGGAAATGAGCACCACCGATCAATCCGAGGTATGCCGACTCGGGGAGCGGGTAAAAGCCGTTGACGCACAGGCCGTGGACTGCCCGGTTTCGGGAGGCTGCCATCGTGCGGCCAGCGGCAATATCTCTATATTCGCCGGTTGTGAGCGCGACACATTCGAGCATATTCTGCCTCTGCTCACCGCGATGGGGCGGCGCATCCTGCATACTGGCCCGCTCGGCTCGGCATCGGTCCTGAAAGTGGTGACCAACTATCTCGCCACTGCCAATCTGCTGTCTGTTTGTGAGGCCCTGATTACGTCGAAGGCGGCTGGAATGGATCTGAACACGACCTATGAGGCTATCCGGATCTCTTCCGGAAATTCTTTCGTCCACGAGACCGAAAGCCAGGTGATTCTGAACGGTAGCCGGGATATAAGTTTTACGATGGGGCTGGTCTGCAAGGATATCGGGCTATTCAATGAGATCGCCAAACGCCACAATATTCCTCTCGAACTGTCCCCGCTAATGGTGGATGTTTTTCAGGATGGTCAGGCGCGTTATGGCGCCGGGGAACTGTCACCCAACATCATTCGACGCCTGGAAGATGCCACCGGAATCAACGTTACCGCACCGGGATTCCCGCCACAAATGCTGGATGATGAGCCGGAACAACCCGGCTATGAAGTGCAGGTGGCGACGCCGGGTCGGTAAATCCGGCGCTGGCTCTCACGCAGCAGGGCTTAAAAGTGCAGGGATACATCGCGATGTACGGAGCGACAGGCGGCTATCTGTTTGGCCCGGGCTTTTGTGAAACGGGACTGTAAGCGGGCGCCTATGGAGTTTTTTATCGTGTTGTCGTAGTCGCGAAGCGCGGGTAGCAATGTGGATGCCTGATCTCTCCATTCAAGTTCCCGGGCAAGCAGCGACAGGGCTTCTGCATGATGCTGTTTTGCGGATTCGGTATTCGGATTGTCGCCCTTCAAGGCGCGTCTTGACTTCGCCAGCTGTGATTTGATTTTGGAAACCCCGTCGAAGTCGCCAAGCCGCGATTCGACCGATTGAATGGTTTCAATCGCGATTTGTGCTGGCTCATTTTCGATTGCTGCGTTCAGGTTGCGGATGTCGGGTTGTATGTCGGCCAGGGACGCCCTCTGGTCAAGCAGCCGCAACAGCTTTTGTAATGGCTCATAAGCGGCATCCGAGTTACGACGATATTGTATTCTTGCGCTCTTTTCGGCTTGTGCCAGTTGCTTGTATCTTTTGTTTTCCACCGGCCATTCAGGCGGCAGACGGTTTTCCAGCATTTCCCGCTCCAGTTCGAGCTCGTTGATCTCCGACTCAATGGCCTGGAGCCGAGACAGTTTGGTATCATCACGCCTTGACCAACGCCGGTGTTGGTCGTGCAGGGTCTTCAGGCGGTTGTCAATACTTCGGATTCGTACAGTAATCTGGCGCACTTCATTGTGCAATGGTTTATAGCCGGGTATGAAATCACCCAGCTCTGCGTTCGCTGCCTGGACATTATTCACCAGAGTGAATGTATTTTCCGCCAGCGTGAAGCTGTTGCTCAGAGAGTCCTGCCAGGTCACAGGCAATGGCGTGAAATCGGTTCTTCCAATTACTGCCAGGCTGTCGAGTATTTGCGCTTCGCGCGTATCATATTCGCTGAACACCTGCTCTTCCAGACAATACTGTAACTTCGGGTTGACCGGGGGCGGTGCTGTTTCGGATGTCAGGTAAGTACGGGCAGGCATATAGTTGACCAGGCTCGGAGAGTAGCCGACGATGGCAAGTCCGACCAGTTGCAACACGATGAATGCGACCGCGCCCTTATAGATCGCCGTAGTTTTGACGGTTGGCGGCGCTACTCCTCGTAAATAAAACAGGGCAAAGCCGAACGGCGGAGTCAGGAAAGATGTCTGGATATTCAGCCCGATCATCACGCCCAGCCAGACTGCGGTGACATTGGCGGAAGGGTCGGCTAACAGGATGGGCGCTACGATGGGAACAACGACTACCGCTATTTCAATGAAGTCGAGGAAGAATCCGAGCAGGAATATGACCAGCATAACCACCAGGAACTGAGTCCAGAATCCACCCGGCAGTCCGGTCAGGAACTCTCGCACCAGATGCTCTCCTCCAAACCCCCGGAATGCCGCCGTCAGCATGGCCGCCCCGATCAGAATGATAAATACCATGGAGGTGGTCTTGGCAGTGTCGATCATCACACTGACCAGTGTGTCGTCTATTTTCCAGGTCCTCCAGACACTCCAGACAACGGCGCCGAGGCAGGAGATGACCGCGATGGTTGCCAGAATAATGCCGACCTGATCCCGGGTGCTGGTTATATTCTTTACATTAAGGTCAAATAATTGCAGCAGAACCAGAAGACTCAATACCGAGCAGATGAAAATAATGAGTGGGGTATACCTGTTTTCAGGGTTTTCCTGCAGGCGGTATCCGCCCATTACAATCGCGCCAACCGCTCCAATCGCGCCCGCCTGATTGACCGTAGCCACGCCGGCCACAATGGAGCCGAGCACTGCGAAAATAAGTGAAAGGGGCGGCACCAGAGAGATAGCGACCTTGCTGAAAAACTGCCGATCATATTCCCCGTCGTAGGGAATCGGTGGTGCTGTACCGGGCTTCAGAACTGCCCTTGCCAGAATGTACAACATATATAACCCGACCAGAATCAAGCCGGGGATTAGTGCCCCCATGAACATATCTCCGGCGCTGGCTGAGACGATGTCGAGCTCGGCGGGCATCGAAAACTCGCCGGTTGCCTTCTTGTATTCCTGGGCTCTCAGTGTTCTTGCCTGATCCGCTGCGTTGGCCAACTGATCGGCCAGGATGATCAGTACAATGGATGGGGGAATGATTTGTCCGAGCGTGCCTGAAGCGCAAATGGTTCCTGTTGCCAGGGGTTGCGAGTAATTGTTGCGTAGCATGGCTGGCAATGAGATCAGTCCCATGGCAATCACGGTGGCACCCAGAATGCCGGTTGTCGCAGCCAGCAACGCGCCGACGAACACTACAGAGATGCCCAGCCCCCCGGGAACCGGGCCGAATAATTGAGCCATTGCCACCAGCAGGTCTTCCGCGATTTTCGAGCGTTGCAGCATGATGCCCATAAACACGAACAACGGAATCGCGATCAGTGTATCGCGCTCCACCTCCCAGTAGAGGCTACGGAAATTGGTCACTCCCGCGGTCAGCCATTGTACCGGGCCATCCTGGGCAAAGTAGGCTCCCGGGTCTTGTGCGAACAACCAGCCACAAATTGCGGCAAGACCAATTGCCCCGATGGCAGAACCGGGCAAGGCAAAAGCCACCGGAAACCCGGAGCTCAGCGAGACGATCATCAGCAGGATCAGAACGCCCAGAAAAACCAGTTCCATTATGCGTGTTCCTCTGTGGTCACGGCTGTCTCGCGGCTACTGGTCTGGTAAACCGCGATATTGGTGAGTGTGAAACTGACGAACTGAACGGCCATACTGACGGCGAATATCAGCAGATAAGCGGCCATCAGATACTTGGTATACATACCGAAACCGCTTTGCGAGATTTCAAAACTAAGCAACGGGCTATTGATGATACTGCCTTTGCCCGACATACCCTGGATCAGAATATTCCAGCACAGTGGCAACCCCAGCAAGAGAGAGCCCAGCGAATTGGTCAGTGCCTTGCCCCGGTCGCTGAAATTGGCGTACAGTACATCCACTCGAACGTGTCCATCCTCGACCAGCGTGTAGGCACTGGCGAACAGGAACAGACCAGCATACCAGAATCGCACCAGATCCCCCATGAACGCCTGCTCATAAGAAAACACGAAGCGGGTAATCACAATCAGGAACTCCGCCGCGACAATCAGCAGAGCCAGCCAGATAAATCCCAGTGTCCGGGTAAAGCCGGCAATGACAATAGAAAGCAGGATCAGCGGGAAGTGGATATAAGTGCCACGGAAAATAGGGCGTCCCAACTGAATGGTCAGGTATTCGCCTGCGAGTGCACTTAAAAATCCCTCAACCCTGACAAACGAAATCAGCATATCGGTCAGGCCAACCAGGAAAACCGACCAGAATGCGGCACGGATGATGAATGCAGAAATACGGCTATACAGCCGGGCATCCTCATCCAGTCCTCGTGCGCGAGTGATAATGACCAGAGAGATGACTCCCGGAACCGCAACCAGTGAGACAATAAGCTGTATCCAGCCGCGGAGTATGTCGGGGCCAGCCAGCTCCGGGACGGAGTGCGTGGCGCCGAATAATCCGAGGTAGGAGAGAAAGTGTCGTGTTCCCGGCCACTTGAACCAGTGGATCAACGTGTTGTCGATCAAAAACAGGAACAATACAGCAATCATGGACGCAGCCAGCGCCCGAAACCCGATGTTCAGACTAAATAGCGGATGTGAAGAATGAGAGTTCTTCACAATTAACGAAAAATGGAGTTGTGCACTTGCGATTAAATGATGTCGTAGGGGCGCCCCTTGTGGGCGCCCGGTATTGTTGATGCTTGTTCCGACATCTGCGGGAGGGTACAAGACCCTCCCCTACAACATCATTTCGATCCCTGTATCAACACGCACCAAAGCACCCCACCCTCGGCAGTTGTTATACGCCGAGAACCCTGTTTCTTTGTCTCAGGTATTCCTGATCAGCGATTTTTGCCCAGCCACCGACATCAGCTCGCGCCTGGACGAAGCTCTCGTGGACTCGTCTTGCCAGACCACTGTGCTCCACGGTTTCTGCGAAGACCTCTTCCGCCGCCTCACCAAATGAGTCATAAGTGTCATCGCTGAATCTTTTCAGCTGAACCCCCTGATCGTTGAGCAAGCGAGTGAGTGACGAGCCATTATTGGCGTTGAACTCGGCCATCATCACATCGTTTTCCATCGAAGCGGCCGCTTCAACCATCACCTTGTCAGCGTTCGACAATCCTTCCCAGAAATCCTTGTTGATTCCCGCCGCCAGCATGGGGCCGGGTTCATGCATTCCGGGATAGTAATAGTAGCGAGCGGCTTCATAGAATTTCATGGCTTCATCATTCCACGGACCTACCCATTCAGTGGCGTCAATCGCGCCTGAAATCAGATTCTCGTAGATCTGGCCGCCCGGCAGTGAAACAGGAGAAGCCCCCAGTTTTGCCAGTACATCGCCACCCAGACCCGGAATCCGCATTTTCAGACCCTTGAAGTCATCGGCTGAATTCATTTCCTTGCGGAACCATCCGCCCATTTGTACGCCGGTATTGCCGCACATCAGGTTTTTCAATCCAGACTCACCGGCCAGTTCATCCCAGAGTTCCTGCCCGCCACCAAATCGGATCCAGGCATTCATCTCGGTATAGGTCAGGCCGAAAGGTACGGCGGTAAAGTAAGCCCAGGCCGGGTGCTTGCCTTTCCAGTAATACTCGGCAGCATGATAAATCTGCGCGTTCCCGGATGCCACCTCATCGAACGAATCGAATGCGCCGACTCGCTCACCCGCAGCAAAATATTCGACTGCGAAGCGACCATCACTCATATCACTCAGCCTTTGCGCGAATCGTTGCGCGCCGGTGCCGAGCCCCGGAAAGTCCCGTGGCCAGGTAGAGACCACTGCAATTTCGATACGTTCTTGTGCGATAGCGGGTGCAGCCAGGGTTGAAGCTCCGGCTGCCGCTGCAACCGCGACTCCGCTCTTTAACAGTTCACGACGTTTCATAAGAATATCCTCTTTATATTTACAGTTTATTTGATCTTTGACGACTTCAGGGTCGTCCGGCCCGGCCATGTACTTGCCCAAACCTTAGGATGTGCCGGTAGTATCGCCGATTTTTCGAGGCCGGTAAAGCGCGTTGCGGTTAATGCGTGTTGCGGTTAATGTTTTATACCCGCTCCGTCTTTCCCTTGATAAGCGGGAATCCACAACAATATGGATGTCATAATTACCGATACGGCCTGCCCCCGCTTGACGGCTGGTTACCAAATCGGGTGAAGGCGGTTATTTTTCGGGCGTGTTGGAGTAGAATGGGGGGATGGAAAACCTTGCCGGATATTCTTATATCAAAAATCTGATCCAGAATGACCAGTGCGTCATACTGGACGGTGCCATTGCCACAGAGCTACAGCGCTCAGGTATCCGCGGATGGGGGCTGAAGGATGACATCCATTGGGGGTTTGATGCGTTGCATGTGGCGCCGCAAACGGTTCTCGACCTCCACCGGCAATATCTGGATGCCGGAGCGCATATACTGACTACCGATACCTACACGATTCTGGAGGCGCCTTCCTATTCTGCGGATTACGATATCCATGTCCCGAACCCGATTCACTGGATGGATCTGGCGCGCACTGCTATTGAATTGCCACGCCAGGCAATCGCCGAACGGAAACGGGAAAATGACGCGGTGGTTGCGTTTAGTATTGGCGGAGAGATCGAGAATAACGAGCAGAAGGACACGATGGAGTTTTTGCTACGGATATTCCAGGATTGCCCGCCGGATATCATCCTGTTTGAAACCCTGTCTCTGATTGAGGACAATCTGACCTTTGATGCTATTCAGGCACTGATTGATTCGGGCTTCCCGGTCTGGGTTTCATTCAGACGATGCCGCAAGGGAGTCTGCGGTATACACGGGCAGCTGTGGGGCGGGCCCGAGGGCGACCGTTTTGGCCGTCTGGCCCAGACCTTCGAGAAAATGGGGGTCGAAGCCTTGCTGATCAACTGTCTGCCGACCAACCGGGTGGATGGCACCCTGTCGTGGTTGAGGGACTTTACAACGTTGCCGCTGGGAGTTTATCCGAACGTCGGCAGGTTTGAGGATTCCGGCTGGAAATTCGACGAGTCGATGACCGCGGATGATTTCGCCGCCAGGGCTCTGACCTGGCGGGCCGAGGGAGCGCAGATCATCGGCGGGTGCTGCGGTGTCGGACCAGCCGAGATAGCCGCAGTGAAAGAAGCAGTGAAAGGGGTGCCACATGGACACGAGCGCAGAAGGATGCGGGAAGAGGATCCGGTGCCTTCGGGCATGATCGAATTGCCGGACGGGTTTGGCTGGATGGATGGGTCTGGACAGGAATTGTATCCACTGCCGCTACCGGAAATTGTGGTTGATAGCGGGGTGTTCGTGCCCACTCAGGGTAGCTATCTGATCTGGAAATATCTGTTCAACAACGGCACAGGTGCTGACAGGAGCTGTCTCGATATTGGCTGTGGTGTCGGGATACTGGCCATACAGCTGGCGCTCAATGGAGCGCGCAATGTGACCGCTTTCGATATTTTGCCTGCGGCTGTGAATAACACATTGACCAATGCCTTTCGCAATGGCGTTGCAGACCGGATGACCGGAATTGCCGCAGATTTGTACTCTTACTTACCGGCGGAAAAGTTTGATGTGATCGTGGCCAGCCTCTACCAGATGCCCACCAATCCAAAAGGACAAAGCCGGGGACATCGTGATATTGATTACTGGGGGCGAAATCTGATCGATCATTTCATCAAGAATCTGGATAATTACCTGAACCCGGACGGGACGGCTTATCTGATGCAGGTTTCCATGCTCGGAGCCAAACGGACTCGGGATCTGTTACAGAAAAACGGTTATAAATTCCGGGTGGTCGACTTCAATCTGTATCAGTTCAATCCGGTGTTCAACGACAATCTGGAACAGATTTACGCGGTGGAAAATCTCTCCGACGCTTACCACTTCAAGTACTCGGAAGACGAGCACACGATGGTCATGTATCTTCTCGAAATCACCCGTAATCGTCAGACAGCAGAATAGCCACCATCCATCATGTAGACCCCTCCAGTACACCAGCAAGAGGCGTCTGAGGCGAGAAATACCGCGAGCCCCGCAATGTCATCGGGCTGTCCGATTCTGCCGAGAGGAATCTGGTCAAGGAAACGTTGCAGAGTCACGTCATCGTGCCAAAGTGCCTCGCTGAATCGGGTCTTTACCAATCCCGGGCAGATCGCATTTACCCGGATATTGTCTTTGCCCCAGTCCTGAGCCATGGCTTTGGTCAGATTATTGATTGCCGCTTTGCTGACACTGTAAACGCCAATAAACCGTTCCGGCGTGATGCCACCGATTGAGCTGATATTGATGATGGCACCGCCGCCGCGTTCCTTCATGACAGGGTGGATTTGCTTGCATAGCTCGAAAGGCCCTTTGAGATTGACCTCGATAATCTTGTCAAATGCACGTTCATCCGTCTCATGGATCGGGCCGAACACCGGATTGGCGGCGGCATTGTTGACCAGAATGTCAACTCCTCCGCAGCTTTTCACGGTGGTCTCCACCAGTCTCCTCAGGTCCTCTGTATTTCCGATATTGGCAGCGATAGCGATAGCATCCAGCCCATCGGCCGCAAATGCAGCCGCGACCTGTTCTACCGCATCCTGATTCCGACTGCTGAGAACGACCCTTGCGCCAAACTCAGCCAGTCCCCTCGCTATGGCTTCACCGATGCCCTTGCTGGCGCCGGTGACCAGCGCGTTTTTCCCGTTCAGGTCGAACAGAGGCTTGACCCGGTTGTGTGATGACATTATGGGTTATCCATCGCGCTACTGCCCGGTCAATGCCTGTAATACCTTTTCAGGATGGGTTGCGGCTTTTGGCACCTTGCGCCAGTGTTTCTTCACGGTTCCGTCCCGGCCAATCCAGACTGTGGAGCGGATAATGCCGATCACCTTTTTCCCGTACATCATTTTTTCACCATAAGCCTGATACTCGGTCATCATGGATTTGTCCGGGTCGCTGAGCAGGGTCAGCGGAAGCTGGTATTTGTTGATGAATTTGGTGTGCGATTGTGCATCATCCGGGGAGATGCCAAGCACCGCTGCCCCGGTTTTTTCAATTTCTGCCCAGAGGTCGCGAAACCCGCACGCTTCCTTGGTACATCCCGGCGTATCGTCTTTCGGATAAAAATAGACGACGACATCCCGGCCTTTGAAATCTTTCAGGGAGACCTGCCGGTTATTCTGGTCGGTGAGTGTAAAATCGGGGGCCAGCATGCCTTCTTCAATTGTCATCAATCAGCCTCGTAGCGTTACAGTCGAAAGCTCAAGAGTATACCCGGTCTGGAAATAGTTTAAAATTGATGAATCAATGGTAAAACATCACGGAATCTGAAAATGGGCCTGGAATATCTCGAATTCGAAAAGCCAGTCGCGGAGTTGCAGGAGAAAATCTCAGAGCTGAAGCGTGTCAGTGTCGAGGGTGAACTGAATCTCGATGAGGAGATCAGGAATCTCGAGGCCCGAAGTACACAGCTTACCCGCGATATTTTTTCCAAGCTGAGTGCCTGGCAGATCACCCAGCTTGCCCGGCATCCGTTACGTCCCTATACGCTTGATTACGTTACGCTCATGGTTGAGGATTTTCAGGAGCTACATGGTGACCGGATGTATGCGGATGATCCGTCTATTATCTGCGGTTTGGGGCTGATTGGCGGACACCGGGTCGCCATTATCGGGCATCAAAAAGGCAAGGATACCCGTGAGCGAACCTGGCGGAATTTCGGCATGCCGCGCCCGGAAGGTTATCGAAAGGCCCAGCGCGTCATGAAGCTGGCGGAACGATTCGCCCTGCCGGTGGTTACACTGATAGACACTCCGGGCGCTTATCCCGGTATTGGTGCTGAAGAAAGGGGGCAAAGCGAGGCGATCGCCCGTTCCATTGAAGTAATGGTTGGTCTGGATACGCCGATCATCTCCGCCGTGATCGGCGAGGGTGGGTCCGGCGGTGCCCTGGCGATTGGGGTATGCGACAAGCTGATCATGTTGCAGTATTCAACCTATTCGGTGATCTCCCCGGAAGGTTGTGCTTCCATACTCTGGAAGAGTGCCGAAAAAGCGGCTGATGCAGCCGAAGCGATGGGCGTAACCACGACAGAGTTGTCCAGATTCGGTCTGGTTGATGAGGTTGTGTCCGAACCCTTGGGGGGAGCGCACAGAGACTATCAGCAGATTGCGGAAAATCTGAAGTTGAGTCTTGTCGCATCGCTGGAAGGTTTTGCCGGCCTGGAAGCATCAGAGGTGCGGGCCATGCGCCATGACCGATTGATGAGTTTTGGAAGATTCGCAATCAAGGGATAACCCGGCATATCCGGTCTGCACCGGGCCGGGACACGAAGTGCTATCCCGGCAGGCTTACAGTCCACAAGCTCTGTCCGGTATTTTAGTCCAGCGTTTCGGGTTGCGGGGGGGTGTCCGCTTCATCGTCGCTTATAGTGGCGGCTGCGATTCCCAGGTATTGTTGAACAGCCTGACAGATGCTGTTCGAGGGACCGGGTGTGAAGTGGTTGCGGCGCATTTTAATCATGGACTGCAACCCGAATCCGGGCGCTGGGTTGATCAGTGCCGACATTGGGCGGAGTCTCTGGGCGTCGATTTTGTCAGCGGACAGCCGACAGCAGCCCGATCTCCCGGTGCTTTTGGGCCAGGCAAGAATGTCGAGGCCTGGGCGAGAGACGCGCGCTATCAGTGGTTGTCACAAATCGCGGATGAAAGCGACGTGGTTTTGACCGCTCATCATGCCAGCGACCAGGCCGAAACATTTCTGATGAATCTGTTTCAGGGCAGGGGGATCGCACAGCTTGCCGGTATCTCCTTGCACCGGCCGATTGTATATGGTTCCGCAACCCGCCTGATCCGGCCGTTGCTGGGGTTTACCCGTCACCAGCTGATCCAATATGCGCGGCGACACAATCTGGATTGGGTTGAAGACCCTATGAATGACTCGGTTTCCCGCTATAGAAACCTGTTGCGTCACGATCTGATCCCGGTATTGTGCAAGCGTTCTCCGGACCTGATTGAGAGGCTGAACAGGGCCGCCAATCATTGCCGGATTATTGCCGAACGTGAAACCGAAGTCTTTGACCGGCTATACCGGCAAAGCGTAGACCCGGATAGCCGGCGGATTTTCTGTCTGGCCGACCCGCTCAATACGGATAGCCTGACTGATCTGGAGCCATATCAATTCAACGGCCTGATTCGGCACTGGGTGCATCAGTCGGGCTGCGGTTCACCGGGCAACCGGCAATTATCAGAATTTTACCGTCAGCTTCGCTGTCATGCAGGGCATCCGCAATTACGCCTCGGTCGGCAGGTCATCCGTAAATTCGGTGCGCATCTGTACCTGACCTGCAGGTTCACAAAAAGGCGACCCGACCCGATTGGCTGGGATCTCCAGGGACTTCAGATTGTACCGTATCCTGTCCGGGTTCAGGTGAAGACCGGGTTGAATCAGGGGCTGAGTCTGTCCAGAGTGACCGGCGCACAATTGAAATGGGCATGGCGCGAGGGAGGTGAGCGCATCCGGTTAGCCAATCGAAGTCACAGTGCATCCGTCAAGAAATTGCTGCAAGCCAGCCGGATTCCGCCCTGGGAGCGAGACCACCTGCCCATGCTGGTGGTGGATGGTGAGATCGCCTGGGTGTGGGGTATCGGAGCGTCAGACAGATTCGCCGCGATTCCAGGAGAGGCGGGGTTTATTCCTGTTTTTTCTGCAATCAGGCAGGCGCAGCGACCTGCGCCGATAAATAGCGATAAATAGCGGGATGAAGAGAGGTGTGTTGTAGTACAATGACGAAAAATGTTGAAGTTCATACTAAATTTTGGAGGATAAAATGAAGAGAAATATAGTCAATGTGATTACCGGCATTGCGGCGGTGTTACTGATCTCGGCCCATGCGATTGCAGCAACTGAACTCACCGTATATACCGCGGTGGAGGCGGAGGATCTGAAGAAATATGCGGAACGCTTCAATCAGGACCACCCGGATATCAAGATTAACTGGGTACGGGATTCGACCGGGATTGTGACCGCGAAATTGCTGGCAGAGAAGGAAAACCCGCAAGCCGATGTAATCTGGGGGCTGGCTGCGACCAGTTTATTGCTGATGAAAGGCGAAGGTATGCTTGAGGCCTACGCGCCAGCAGGACTTGAAGGGCTGGATGACAAGTTTTATGACAAGGACTCACCGCCTTCGTGGGTGGGGATGGATGCCTGGGTTGCCGCAATCTGCGTCAATACCGTGGAATCCGAAGCCAATGGCTTGCCGATGCCTTCTTCGTGGCAGGATCTGACCGATCCGGTGTATAAAGGTCATATCGCCATGCCGAACCCCAACTCTTCCGGCACCGGGTTTCTGGATGTCTCCAGCTGGTTGCAGATTTTCGGTGAAGATGGAGGTTGGGCCTATATGGACGGACTCCATGGGAATATCGCCCATTATACGCATTCCGGCTCCAAACCCTGCAAACAGGCTGCATCGGGTGAGGTAGCCATCGGCGTCTCCTTTGCTTTCCGTGGGGCTAAATCAAAAGCCAGGGGCGCGCCGCTGGAAATCATTATTCCGTCAGAGGGTATCGGCTGGGATATGGAGGCAACCGCCATTGTCAAGGGCACCGATAATCTGGAGGCAGCCAGGACCCTGGTGGACTGGTCTATCACCGACAAGGCGAACAGGATGTATAACGAAGGCTATGCGGTGATTGGCAAGCAGGCGTTGGCGAAACCGGTTGAACATTTTCCGGATAATATCCCACAGGCCATGATCGATAATGACTTCGAGTGGGCCGCAAGCAATCGCAAGCGCATCCTGTCTGAGTGGCAGTCGCGTTATGACTCGAAATCAGAACCCAAAAGCTGAAATGACCGCTATAATCATTTAGCGTGATTGTCGCCCGATTTCCGGTGTTCCGGGAGTCGGGTGGTGCTTGTTCCCGGAGTTCCCGCCATGCCTGAAAGTACTCAGCGTGAACTTTACCTGAGAATTTCCGGGTTAACCAAGAAGTTTAATGATTTTACCGCACTCGCGGAAATTTCCCTGTCGGTTTATGAGGGAGAGTTCGTCTGTTTTCTGGGGCCGTCCGGGTGCGGCAAGACCACATTGCTACGCGCTATCGCCGGGCTCGATATCCAGACCTGGGGGCAGGTGGAACAGGCTGGCAAGGATATATCGGCGTTACCCCCGTCGATGCGGGATTTCGGGATTGTGTTTCAGTCCTACGCACTGTTTCCGAACCTGACCATCGAGAAAAACATCGGCTATGGCCTGGAGAGTCAGAAACTCCCGAGAAGCGAGATAAACAGCCGTGTCGGAGCGCTTCTGGAGTTGGTCGGTATGTCCGATCAGGGTAGCAAGTATCCGGCACAGCTTTCTGGCGGCCAGCAACAGCGAGTGGCTCTGGCCAGGGCGCTGGCGATATCGCCGGGACTGCTGTTGCTGGATGAGCCGTTGTCCGCGCTGGACGCGAAAGTGCGGGTGAAGTTACGCCACGAGATCAAGGAATTGCAGGCCAGGCTGGGAGTCACGACGATCATGGTGACGCATGATCAAGAGGAGGCACTGACCATGGCAGACCGCATCATCGTGATGAAGGACGGCAGGATTGAGCAGGTCGGTACGCCTCAGCAGATTTACAACTGGCCCCAGACCCGGTTTGTCGCAAACTTCATTGGTACGATGAATTTCTTCCCGGCTTGTGTGATTGCCAAAGACCAGATCAGCGCGGGGCAGGTATCCTTGAATTGCGCGGTTGATGACAATCGGGTTGACGGTGCGGTGACTGCATCTATTCGCCCGGAAGATATTGTGGTTGGCCGACAGGATCAAAACGGGATGGATGCCAGGATTGAGGAGATTGAGTTCCTGGGCGCATTTGTGCGGGCGGAGTTATCGATCGACGGGTTCGGGTCCAGCCGTCTGTTCGCTGACTTTTCCGCCAATCTGGTGCGCCGTGAACAGCTGGCCGAAGGCATGGTTATCCCGATTGCGCTGCCTGCTGACAGTATACGTATCTACCCCTCCTGACAGGCTCCGGTTGTGAGCGCAGGCAAACAGGTGGTCAAGGCGAAGTCGAGTCGCGATGACCGGCAAATGCTGTTGTTCATGGCGGTGATCGCGTGTTATCTGATACTGGCACTGGCATGGCCGCTTTACACGATCCTCTCCAGGAGCTTCAAAAACCATGACGGCGATTTCATCGGGCTGGAAAACTATATTGAGTATTTCAATACGCCAGCACTGACCTGGTCCATACAGAACAGTCTGACCGTTTCGATTATCACAACTTTGATCTCGGTCACGATTGCCTTTCTGTTCGCTTATGGCCTGAACAGGAGCTGCATGCCATTCAAGGGACTATTCAAGATGATTTCGATGGTGCCGATACTGGTGCCGTCGTTGTTGCCGGGTATTGCGCTGATCTACCTGTTCGGTAAACAGGGGATGATTCGCTGGCTGCTGTTCGGTCATGACATTTACGGGCCGATAGGCATTGTGATATCCGAGGTATTTTTCACTCTGCCCCATGCGCTGATTATCATTACCACCGCCTTGTCGATTGCGGATGCCAGGCTGTATGAGGCGGCAGACTCTCTGCAAGCCAGCAAGCCACGGATTTTCTTTACTGTGACTCTGCCGGGCGTGCGCTACGGATTGATCAGCGCGGCGTTTGTGGTATTCACATTGACGATCACCGATTTCGGTGCGCCCAAGGTGATCGGCGGTGACTATAATGTGTTGGCAACCGACATCTACAAACAGGTCATCGGGCAACAGAATTTTGAGATGGGTGCCGTGGTCAGTCTGGTACTGCTGTTGCCGGCTGCTCTGGCTTTTGGTGTGGACCGGATTGTCCAGAGGAAACAGGTAGCGTTACTTTCCTCTCGGGCAGTCGCGCTTGAACCCCGGCCGGACAAGGTATTTGATCGGGTCATGCTGTGCTATGCCATTGTCGTGAGTATCTTTATCCTCGGCATACTGGGAACCTGTCAATACGCCGCCCTGGTCCAGTTTTACCCCTATAACCTGACCATCGGGCTTACCAATTATCAGTTTGATTTGATGGATGGAGGCGGTTGGGATTCCTGGTACAACTCTCTTCAAATGGCGACATGGACTGCGCTTGTCGGCACGGTGGTGGTCTTTCTAGGCGCCTTCATGGTGGAAAAGGGCAGGAAATTCAAAGTGGTAAGAAACCTGTTTCAATTTCTTGCCATGCTGCCGATGGCTGTGCCGGGTCTGGTGCTGGGGCTTGCCTATATTTTCTTTTTCAATTCGCCGAACAACCCGTTTAACTTTCTGTATCACACTATGGCGATTCTGGTGATCAGCACGATCACCCATTTTTATACGGTGTCCCACCTGACCGCAGTCACCGCCCTCAAGCAGATGGATCGGGAGTTTGAATCGGTCGCGGCATCGTTGAAAGCGCCTTTTTATAAAACACTGGGAAAGGTTACCGTACCCGTGTGTCTGCCTGCCATACTGGATATCAGCATTTATCTTTTTGTGAATGCGATGACGACGGTTTCCGCAGTCGTGTTTTTGTATGGGCCGCACACGGGGCTGGCCTCGGTAGCGGTACTGAATATGGATGATGCAGGAGACATTGCTCCCGCTGCCGCGATGGGGATGATGATTTTTTATACCAATGTCACGGTCAAGCTGCTACACGGCTTGATGTCGAGAGGGGTGCTGAAAAAAACCCAGTCGTGGCGTACCCGGGTCTGATACTTTTAATCGGGTTCAATAGTATAATGCGTTCGTCAAGCGACAATCAACGTACACACAAACGCAGGTAAATGACATGAAAGGCAGGATCGGCGACATTATGAAACAGGCGCAGGCCATGCAGGAGAAGATGCAAAAGGCTCAGGAGGAGCTGTCCAGTATCGAGGTCATCGGTCAATCCGGTGCCGGTCTGGTGGAGGTTGTCATGAGTTGCCGATATGATGTCAAAAGAATCAGCATTGATGCTGAGTTGATGAATGACGACAAGGAGGTTCTGGAGGACCTGCTTGCCGCCGGATTCAATGACGCAGTTCGCAAGGTTGAAAAAGCCACCGAAGAGAAAATGACGGGTCTCACACCTGGTCTTGATATCCCCGGACTGAAATTGCCGTTCTGATGACAGACCCGCGCTCAGTCGGAGGGTTGAAACAGGCCCTGCAGCGCTTGCCGGGGGTCGGTCCCAAGTCAGCCCAGAGAATCGCGTTTCACCTGCTGGAGAGAGATCGGGAAGGAGCCTTGCAGATCAGCGAGGCGATTCGCCAGGCCCTGTCGAAGGTCAATCACTGCAAGCGATGCAACAATTTCAGCGAGTCGGATATTTGTCCGATCTGCGCGTCTGGTAAACGCAACTCCAGAATACTCTGTGTGGTCGAAACCCCGGCCGATCTGGAGGCCATTGAGCAGGCCGGAGTCTATCAGGGGATGTACTTCGTCCTGATGGGGCATCTGTCGCCACTGGATGATGTTGGCCCGGAGCAACTCGGTATTGACCGGCTTTTCGCGTTGCTTGACCGGGAGGCGATTGACGAGGTCATCCTGGCTACCAACCTGACTCTGGAGGGTCAGGCCACCGCCGGCTTTTTGCTGGATTTGTTGCAGCCACAGTCAGTCAGGGTGACGCGGCTTGCGCGTGGAATACCGATAGGGGGTGAGCTCGAATACATGGACCCGGGTACGCTGGTTCAGGCTTTTTCAGACCGCAGCCCGTTTTAGACAAAAAAGTCGCCACCAACCAAAATGATACGAATCGCAGCCTGTCTGGAATATTGTGGGGTTGGCTATCGTGGCTGGCAACGGCAAAGCCATGCGCCGTCGATACAGCAGGCGGTCGAATCAGCGGTCAGCAAGGTCGCGAATCACCGCGTTGATGTGGTGGTTTCGGGGCGAACGGATACCGGGGTTCACGCGATTGGCCAGATGGTACACTTCGATACCTCGAGTCATCGGCTCGAAGACCAGTGGGTGAGGGGAGTGAATACCGGCTTGCCGGATGACATATCCATGCTCTGGGCGCGTCCGGTCAGCCCGGATTTCCATGCCCGATTCAGCGCCCGCCAGCGTTCATACCGATATGTGTTGTTTAATCGCCCGGTCAGTCCCAGCTATCTGCACGGCAGGGTGACCTGGTATCGGGCGCCGCTCAATCTTGCGCTCATGCGCGAAGCGGCCAAACAACTGGTTGGTCAGCATGATTTCAGCGCGTTTCGCGCAGCCGGATGCCAGAACCGGAATCCGGTCAAGCGAGTCAGCCTGATCTCGCTCGAGCAGACCGGTCCCTGGATATGGCTGGATATTACTTCAGACGGTTTTTTGCATCACATGATCCGTAATATCATGGGCGTGTTGACTCGAATCGGGCAAGGACTGGAGTCGGTGCAGTGGGCCAGGGAGGTGCTGATCAGTCGAGACCGCAAGGCCGGGGGGATTACGGCACCCGCAGACGGATTGTATTTCGTTTCGGCCCAGTATGATGAAAAATACAATTTGCCCGCCCCGCCGGCGGCCTGCCGGTTTTGGTAGAATAGGGCATGATTCCGACAAACGACTTGCCCGTAGCGGTAAAAATCAAAATTTGCGGTGTGACTTCACCCGAAACGGCGGTGCACGCCATGAGTGCGGGCGCTGATGCCATCGGCTTGATGTTCTACCCGCCCAGCAAACGGAATCTGACCATCGAACAGGCCGTTTCTATCAATCGGGTGATCCAGCCTTTTGTATCCCGGGTAGGCGTTGTGGTCGATCCACAACGATCGTTTATGAGCGAGATACTGCGCTCGGTTGATCTGGATTACATCCAGTTTCACGGCGACGAACCGGCTGAGTTTTGCCGTAGTTTCGGCCTGCCCTATATCAAGGCGGTGCGAGTCGGCCAGACTCTGGATTTACCCTTGATCGAGAATCAGTACCCGGATGCAGCGGCTATTCTGCTGGATAGCCAGGCGGATGGGGTTTACGGTGGCAGCGGACAATCATTCGACTGGCAGGGCGTGCAATATCAGGGTCACAAACCGATTGTACTGGCAGGAGGCCTGACTCCGGCAAATGTCGAACAGGCGATTTCGTCTGTCCGCCCCTATGCGGTGGATGTCAGCAGTGGAGTCGAAACCAATGGTCACAAGGACTTGCAAAAGATCACACGCTTTTGTGCGAATGTCCTGAACTATCACCCCCGCCCGCTACCGGTCAGAGCATCCCGATGAACTGGTTTGACAAAATACTCCCGCCGAAAATCAAAACGGTTGGCAGGATTCGCAAGAAAGGAGTCCCCGAAGGATTATGGAATAAATGCACCGGCTGTCAGGCAGTGCTCTACGGGATGGAGTTGCAACTGGGCCTGCAGGTTTGCCCGAAATGCAATTACCACATGCGTATTGATGCCAGAACCCGGCTCAAATCTTTTCTCGATGAAGGCTCGGTGCAGTGGATCGGCGAGCAGGTACGTCCGGTTGATGCCCTCAAGTTCAAGGACAGCAAAAGATACAAGGATCGTCTGACCGAGTCGGCAAAAACCAGTCAGGCATCCGAAGCTCTGGTCTGCGCCACCGGCCAACTCAATCTTCGCCCCATCACTGCCGTGGCTTTTGAGTTCAAATTCATGGGCGGGTCAATGGGTTCGGTGGTCGGTGAGCGCTTTGTTCAGGCTATCCAGGCCAGCATGGAACAGCATCAACCACTGGTCTGTTTTTCCGCTTCTGGAGGTGCCAGGATGCAGGAAGCCCTGTTCTCGCTGATGCAGATGGCGAAAACTACGGCGGCCATTGCGAAGATGAAAGACCAGGGTATCCCTTATCTGTCGGTATTGACCGATCCGACCATGGGAGGGGTCTCTGCCAGTCTGGCGATGCTGGGCGACATTATCATTGCGGAGCCCAATGCGCTGATCGGATTTGCTGGCCCGCGGGTGATCGAGCAAACCGTCCGTGAAACCCTGCCGGACGGTTTCCAACGGTCGGAATTTCTGCTGGAGCATGGCGCTATTGACATGATTGTGGATCGCCGCGATATGGCCAGTCAGATCGCGTCCCTGCTTGACAAGCTGGGATTCGGGGGCGTTGACAATGCCGAACCGCTCCTGAAGATTAAGTGATGGATGATTAGGGTGGTGCTGGAATGGATCCACGAGTGGGTTGAATGAGTTGGAATTCAAGTCATATACTCTGAAAGACTGGCTGGTACACATCCAGAGACAGCATTTCAGAACCATTGATCTGTCGCTTGATCGAATTACCCGGGTGTGGACGGAGCTTGGGGGCGAATGTACCGGATACACGATTGTAGTGGCTGGCACCAATGGCAAAGGCTCCTCAATCAGTATGCTGGATGCGGTTTTTCGACAAGGCGGAAAGCGTACCGGAGCCTATACTTCCCCGCACCTCGTGCGCTATAACGAGCGGTTCAGGATTTGCGGGCAGACCGTTTCCGACTCTGAAATCTGTGACGCATTTTGTCACATTGAGTCATTTCGCAACGGTATTCCATTGACCTGGTTCGAATACAGCACATTATGCGCGCTGGTCATTTTCCAGTGGCGTCGAGTCGAGGTCGCGTTGCTTGAGGTGGGTATGGGAGGGCGGCTGGATGCGGTTAATATGGTGCATAATGATCTGGTTCTGATTACCTCGATCGGGTTGGATCATCAGTATTGGCTGGGCCCGGACCGTTCGACCATCGCGGCGGAAAAAGCAGGAGTAATCAAGCAAAACGGGATGGTTGTCTGTGCCGAGAGTGATATTCCACACAGTCTGATCGAAATTGCCGACCAAAAGCAGGCCAGTCTGGTCGCGGCGCAAAAGGATTATTTCGTCGAGGCGCAACGCGAGTCCATCCACTGGAGCAGTGAACATGATGCCGTTCCGGTTGCCTGGCGACGACTCGAACAGTTATCCACGCCCTTGCAGGGCGAACATCAAAAAGCCAATCTTGGCGGTGTGGCGGCTGTTTTAGCGATCAGCAGTGTGTATACCGGCCTTGAGATTTCGCACCTGCAAGCGGGGCTCGACCAGTGTAGTCTGGCGGCGCGTTGTCAGGTCATCCGGCAATCGCCGGATGTAATTGTCGATGTCGCGCACAATGAAGACTCGGCTCGGCAATTAGCCGATTATCTGCGACAACTGCCCTGTGCGGGGCAGACTATTGCTGTGCTCGGTATGTTAAAAGACAAGGCAGCGGATAAAATCATCGCTACAATGGCCCCTGTGGTTGATCAATGGGTGCTGGCTACCCTGACCGGAGAGCGGGGCCAGTCTTCACATTCTCTGGCCGGGAAACTAACCTCGGTTGTGGAGGGTGCCGTTGCGGTGT
Organism: Arenicellales bacterium; assembly: GCA_965116335.1. Classification (GTDB taxonomy): domain Bacteria; phylum Pseudomonadota; class Gammaproteobacteria; order Arenicellales; family Poriferihabitantaceae. The sequence goes on along the minus strand of OZ220677.1, from coordinate 1,436,344 downwards.
GTCATGATTGCCCCGCAGGCGCCTGGCGCGATGCAATAGGTCGGGCGCAAGCAAAAGACAGAGTGGTAATATTTGGTTCATTTTATATGGTCGGTGATATACTTGAACGTCTGGAAGGCGATAAATGGCGATAAAGCAACCAAAACCGCAACCCGGGTATCAGCTCAGGCACCGGCTTACAGGCGCAGTCATTATCGTTACATTTGCAGTCGTGATCATTCCATACCTGTTGCATTCGCCCGCGCCCGCGGAGAGTGAACCGATCGGTGATGACATGGATTCGGTAGTAATTGAGCCGGGTGACCCGGTGGTAATCGAGCCCCCCGTCCCTGTCGAACCTCCGGTCACTGAGCCGGACCAGGCGCAGCCACCGGCGGAAGAGTTGACTGCTCCCGCCCCCGCGCCGCAACCCGGGCCGGTCTGGTTTGTGCGAGTGGGTACTTATGGCAGTATCAGGAATGTCAATACAATATCAAAACTGCTTGAGGATAATGGCTTCGAAGCGCGTCATACTGAAGTGCAGACCAACAATGCCAAAGCGGTTCGCGTATGGCTCGGCCCTTACCACGACCGGGAAAAAGCCGAGCAGGCCAGACTTCAGGCAAGAGCCCTGACTCATGAGAAAGTATATGTCACCGACCAGGCGCCTTGATCAACCCGGATCGATAACATTATGAGTATTGTCGATATCGCCATTCTCGCTATTATTCTTGTCTCCTTGTCAATCGGTCTGGTGCGAGGGTTTATCCGGGAGGTTCTGTCGTTGTTTTCATGGTTGGCCGCAGTGTGGATTGCCTGGACCTATGCGGCTATCGGAGCGGGTTACCTGGAAAACCACATCACTCAACTGCCATTTCGTGTGGTTATCGCTTTTGCCGGTATTTTTCTGGTTTCCCTGATTCTGTTTTCCATCGTCAGTCACTTGTTGTATCGTTTACTGGCGGTCGCGGGGATTTCCGGGATTGATCGCTCATTAGGGTTTTTGTTCGGTTTGTTCAGAGGGGTTGTGATCGTGGCCCTGTTGATCATAGCGGCCACTTTCATGGATTTCACCTCGAAGATCTGGTGGCAGGAATCCCTGTTAGTCGATTATTTTGATCCGGCACTGGAGTGGATACGCACCCTGTTACCGGCTGATCTTGCCGACTACACCCCCCCCGTTACCAGCTGATTACGGTTATGTGCGGATTGATCGGCATACAGGGCAACACGCCTGTCAATCAGGCGTTATACGAAGGTTTGACGGTGGTGCAGCATCGTGGACAGGATTCGGCAGGGATCATCACCAGCGATGGCAACCGGGTTTATCTGCGTAAGGATAACGGATTGGTGCGCGATGTTTTTCGTACCCGTCACATGGTTCAACTGCAAGGCTCCATGGGTATCGGTCATGTCCGTTACCCGACTGCGGGAAGTGAGTCCCGGGCTGAAGCACAACCTTTCTATGTCAACTCGCCGTTCGGTATTGCGCTCGCCCACAACGGTAATCTGACCAATGCCGACGCTCTTCGCAATGAATTATTCAAGCAGGATCTGCGCCAACTCAATACCTCTTCTGATTCTGAGGTGCTGCTGAATATTCTGGCTCACGAGTTAAAAAGAGCAATCGGGGAATCCAGTTTACGCGCGGCTCCTGCCGATGTATTCAATGCCATTCGTGGCGTATTTCGCCGTTGCCGGGGAGCTTATGCGGTTACCGCAATGATCGTCGGAGTGGGTATTGTCGCATTTCGCGATCCCTGCGGAATCCGCCCGCTGGCTTATGGAATCCGGCGGGAGCAAGGCGAGACCTCTCACATTTTTTCATCAGAGAGTGTGGCTATGGATGTGCTTGGTTACAGTCTGGTCCGGGATATTGCGCCGGGCGAGGTTGTGCTGGTTGACTCGCAGGGGCAGGTGCATTCTTCAATCTGTGTTGACAATCCCGCGCATACGCCCTGTATCTTCGAATACGTGTATCTGGCAAGACCTGACTCGATTCTGGATGGCGTACCCGTCTATCGGACTCGAATCAACATGGGGCAGCGTCTCGGCTTGAAGCTGAAGCGGGATTGGCCGCAACATGACATTGACGTGATTATTCCGGTTCCCGATACCAGCCGCACCGCAGCGCTGGAGATGGCGAAAGCGATGGCACTGCCGTACCGTGAAGGATTCATCAAGAACCGATACATTGGCCGTACCTTCATCATGTCAGGCCAGACCCAGCGTCGCAAATCCGTGCGCCAGAAACTCAATGCCATCGGCTCTGAATTCGCCGGTAAAAATGTCCTTCTGGTTGATGACTCAATTGTTCGCGGAACCACCTCCCGACAGATCATCGAGCTGGCCCGTGAAGCCGGTGCGAACAAAGTCTATTTTGCATCGGCGGCTCCCCCTGTACGGTATGCCAATGTTTACGGGATTGACATGCCTTCCCGCTCAGAACTGGTGGCGAGCAATCGCACCAGTGCCGAGGTATGTGATGAAATTGGCGCAGACAATCTGATCTATCAGGACCTCGATGATTTGATTGAGGCCGTGCGGCAGTGCAATCCGGCAATCCGGCAATTCGACACCTCCTGTTTTGACGGCAGCTATGTGACCGGCGATGTCTCGGCGCAATACCTTGAGTATGTGGATCAGATGCGTAGCGACAGCACTCGCTCAGGCAGCAAAAACGAACTGGATATATCGGATGTTATGGATGTTCAGGAAGAGGGCGGTTGAAGTCCGTGCCATCTACTCGCCGGATGGTTAGCCGAGTGTTATCTCGTCTCCGAAATTCTCCTTGTAGCGTGCCTCGAGATCGCTCTTTGTCGGTGCATGGTTCTGTGTGCCGGAATGTTCGATCTTGACGCCTCCCATCAGCGATGCGAGCCGCCCGGCTGATAACCAGTCCCATTGGTTGGCAATGCCAAACAGCAGACCTGAGCGGAATGCGTCCCCGCAGCCGGTCGGGTCCTTGACTTGTGAGACCGCGATTGGGTCGATGTGAAACTGCTGGCCATTGGCATGGATGTCGGCGCCTTTATCGCCCCGTGTGATGATCAGTGCCTCAACCTTGTCCGCCACCTGTTGCAGGGATTTGCCGGTTTTTTCCATCAGCATTTCGGACTCATAATCGTTCACACACAGCCAGGTCGCCTGATCAATGAATGTCTCCAGCTCTGCACCGTTGAACATCGGCAAACCCTGACCGGGGTCAAAGAAGAAAGGAATACCAGCCTCGGCAAATTGGGCACAATGCTGGATCATCGCGTCTCTTCCATCCGGTGCGACAATGCCCAGGTCGATCTGGCCAGCATCTGAAACCCGGTTGTGATGAGCATAACTCATTGCGCCGGGATGAAACGCGATGATTTGATTGTTGTCGATGTCTGTTGTCAGGAAGGCTTGCGCGGTATAAGTATCCGGGACCTCGGTTACAAACTCGTCATTCAGTCCGGTATCGATCAGACGCTTGCGATAGGGAGCAAAATCCTCTCCGGTGGTGCCCATGGGTACTGCGTCTCCACCCAGCAAATGCAGGTTCCAGGCTATGTTGCCAGCACAACCGCCAAACTCCTTTCGCATTTCCGGGACGAAAAAACTGACATTCAGAATATGCACCTGGTCGGGCAGAATATGGTTCTTGAACTGATCCTCAAAAACCATGATGGTGTCATAGGCAAACGAGCCGGTAATCAATGTTCGCATGATGCAGGGCCTTGGATTGGGTACGGATTATGAGTGGTGCGTACAGTGGTTACAGGTGCCAAAAAGCGTAAGTGAATGGTCCTGGATCGTGAAACCATGATCGACAGCCACCTTTTCCTGTTGCTCCTCTATTCTTCTGTCAAAAAACTCAATCACGCTGCCGCATTTGACACAGACCATGTGATCATGATGATCCTCATCATTCAGCTCGAACACCGAGCGGCCCCCTTCAAAATTGTGGCGGATCACCAGGCCAGCGTCTTCAAACTGGGTCAATACCCGATACACAGTAGCCAGCCCAATGGTACTGTCATCCTGCGACAGGCTCTTATAGATTTCGTCGGCAGAAAGGTGGCGTACCTCACTATCCTCAAGAATGGAAAGCACCCGCAACCGCGGCAACGTGGTTTTAAGGCCTGCCTGTTTTAAGTCGGAACTGTCCACCCCGTAATTGTATCACAACGGGTTAATCAAATGCCGTATGTTGATGTTATCTACAGATCTCCGGCAGGTCTCCGGACAGGCCCATGGCGAATCGGGCCAGGCGGTTTTTGAGTGGAGTGGCGCTATCGACCAGTCCCAGTCCGGCCTGACGCGCCATCCTGACCACTTTTTGTTCTTTCGCAAACAGGGTCTTGAAACCTTTCATGGTTTCCAGCACCAGCGTATTTTCTCCTTTTCGCCAGCGCTCATAGCGGCGCAGTACAGAACGATTGCCGATGTCTATATTCCGCTCTGCGGCAGCATCGGCCACTTCGGCGATGGCGGCGGCATCCATGAATCCGATGTTTGCGCCCAGCCCGGCCAGCGGATGGGTAGTATGCGCGGCGTCCCCGCACAATGCCGTGCGTTTTGCGATGTAGGTGCGGGCGTGCTGTTGCACAAGCGGGAATTGCGAGCGGTCTTCACAGCTTGTCACCGCGCCGACATGACGAGCGAAACAGGAACCAAGGGCATCACAGAATTGCTCATCACTCATTGCCATTACGCTGTTCGCGAATGTGTTGTCGCAGGACCAGACGACAGAACTTGTGCCATCGGGCAGAGGTAGTAACGCGACTGGTCCGGTGGGCAGGAAAACCTGCCATGCGGTGGCTTGATGAGGTTTTTCAGTCACAATCCGGGTGACAATGGCGTGTTGCTGATAGTCGAAAACCTGCGAGTCAATTGCGCTGATTTGCCTGACCCTGGAGTGTGCGCCATCCGCCCCCAGCAATAATCTGCATTGCAGGGTCTGGTTGTTATCGGTGAACAACGTCAATTTGTCCGCTTCAGCCTGACGGTCGAGAAGTCGGGTGTTCTCGAACAGCGTGACGTTGTAATTTTGCCTCAGTTTTTCGATCAATGCCGAGATGATGGCGCTGTTTTCAACGATGAACCCCAGTTGCTGTTGCCCTATTGCCTGTGCATTGAAGGATATTTCGATGTCACTGTTGTCCTCCCATACGCGCATGGAGCGGTAGGGGCTGACCCGTCTGTCGGTGATGCTGTCCCAGGCACCCAGAGCCGAGAACAGATTCATGGACGCGATATTGATGGCACTGACTCTGCCATACAGCACCGGGTTCGGGCATTCGCCCAGCGAGCGGATTGCCTGGTCATCCAGCAGGGCGACCTTCAATCCCGAGCGGGCGAACAGGCAGGCGGCGGTGATGCCCACCAGACCGGCGCCCGCAATCACAATGTCATGAATCTGTCCGGACCGGGTCATGGCGCCGGACGGGGTGGCCGATCATCGAGTGGCAGGCCGAGTGTGAGGCGACTCTGTTTCCCCGCCATGCCCATACTTCTTTTCAATAGAAATCGTTTGGCCGGGGGCAAGTGTCCGATCACGGTGAGTCCCAGATTCCGGGCCAGACGAACGCCGCCGGAACGGTGAGTGAACAAGGTAATCAGGCCATGAGTAAAACAATCAACCATTCGTATATCACGGGTTCTTGATGCGGCATATTTCTCCAGCATAGACGGGCTGCCCAGATCATGAACCGGGCACGAATAGATGGCTTCCGCGAGAGCTGCTACATCCCGCAATCCCAGATTGAACCCTTGCCCTGCAACGGGATGGACGGTATGCGCCGCATTGCCGATTATCACGCTACGTTGTGCGGCCAGTGAGCGCAGGCGCAAGCGCTTCAGCGGGTAAACGCTGCGCTGACAGGGACTGCTGAAGTGGCCAGCGCGGTCACCAAATGTTCTTTGCAGTTGATCAGCAAACTCCGCATCATCCAGGCTCAATCTGGCGGACACGTTTTCTTTTCGAGTGGTCCATACTACCGCGTATCTGTGCCGGTCGCTGTCCTGGGCTCCCAGAGTGGAGTGAGGCAGCAGCGCAAGCGGGCCTTCATCGGTAAAACGCTCGTAGGCGCGTCCGTGATGCGGCCGGTCTGTATTGACAATACTGAGAATCGCGGATTGGGGATATTCCCGCAGTTGCGGTTTGTAGCCCAGTTGATCGGCGATGCCGCCCTTTCCACCATCGGCAAGCACCACCAGCCTTGCCGTGACTTGTCTGGTGGTTTCCGGCAGGGCGAGGGTGACCGTGCACCCGGTTGTGGCGGGGCTGAGGGCAGATACACTGCCGGGACAACACAGCATTAGCTCCGGTATCGATCGCAGTTGCTGCCACAGCGTTTGATTCAGTACGCTGGCTGGTACGACATAGCCCAGCGCGTCTGTCCCCGCATGGCGGTGAGACAGCCGGGTTTGCCCTGCATGGCCGCGGTCGGAGACATGAATATCCTTGATGGGTTCGGCTTTGCGGGATGCGATATCCTGCCACACGCCGATTGCGCCCAAAACGAGTTTCGAGCTCCAGGTCAGGGCAATGCTGCGCCGGTCATCGTGTGGTTGGTGGTCACCATCAGGAGGCTCAGGCTCAACCAGCATCATGCTCTTGCCGGAGGATTGCAGGGCTATGGCCAGACTGGCACCGACCAGCCCCCCGCCGATGATAATGACATCGAACCGATCTTCTGTCAGGTCAGTCGCCGTCATTAGCCTGCCATCAGCACTTCGATTTCCTCGGCTTGCCGGGGCACGTCTCCAGTCAGAATCTCACATTCCTGGCTGGTTACATGGACATCATCCTCAATCCTGATGCCGGTATTGCGCCACTGTGGAGCGATATCCTCGCCGGAGTCAATGTAGAGGCCGGGTTCAACTGTCAATACCATGCCAGGCTCCAGCAGCCGCCATTGGCCATCAATCTTGTAGTCGCCTGCATCATGCACATCCATACCCAGCCAGTGCCCGGCGCCGTGCATGTAGAATCTGCGGTGGGCTCCGGTCTCTATCAATTCATTGACCTCGCCTTTCAGCAATCCAATATCCACCAACCCCTCGGTCAACACACGCGCCGCAGCCTGGTGATAATCATTGAAGCTGTGCCCGGAGCGAACCTGTTGCAGGGCCGATTGCTGGGCGGCGAGTACGATTTCATAGAGTATCTTCTGTTCGCTGGAGAATTTCCCATTGACCGGAAATGTCCGGGTAATATCCGAGGCGTAACAATCCAGCTCGGCACCGGCATCAATCAGCAGCAGGTCGCCGTCACGCAGCTCACAATTATTGTCGATATAGTGGAGGATGCAGGCGTTTTTCCCGCCGGCAACGATTGAGGGGTAGGCGGGAGATTCGCTGCCACCCAGCCGGAATTCACATTCCAGTTCGGCTTGCACCTGAAATTCCTTCTTGCCGGGAGCGGTGTACTGCATCGCGCGGACATGACCCGCCGCTGCGAGTTTCGCCGCCGCACGCATCTGTTTTACCTCTTCCCGGCTTTTGATCAGTCGCATCTCATGCAGCATATTACGCAGATCAATGTATCCGTCGGGCGGATGGACACCGGATCGGCGCTGGCCACGGACGGTATTGGTCGCGGCTAACAATTTATGGTCCAGATCAGGATACCGACCGATCATGCCATAGATCTTTTCACGGCTGTCCAGCAATCCGGGCAACTGGTCACTGAACTCACCAATCGGGAAGGCTTGATCAGCACCATACTGCTCAACGGCTCCGTGCAAGCCTGCCCGCAACCCGTCCCATTGTTCCTTATCGGCGTCACGTTCCCGGCAAAAAAGAAGAAATTCCCCGTCGCTCCGTCCGGGTGCGAATACGGCGATGGCTTCCGGTTCCGGGAAATGGGTGAGATAATAAAAATCACTGTCCGGCCTGAACGGGAACAGCACATCGCCATTGCGGGGTTGGTGGTTTGCCGTGGACAGTATGGCAATGCCGTCTCCGATCATTTCGATCAGGTCGGCTCGGCGGTCAGCAAATATTTTCGGGTTCATATCGTGTTTTATTCGGCGTTTCTGGTGATTTCATCATATATCAATTGTACGCCAACTCGCAGATATTCTTCGATCTGGGCAATGGATTTCTCGGCTTCTTCCATGCTGTCCTGTTGCAGATGCAATCCACCCATATCCATGATGTCTTCCAGTATTTCGCGGATGGTTTCATTGCTATTGGAGAACGCGGAGTCCCCATCATGGAGAAAACCCTGCATATAGCCTCCACACCAGTTGGCAATTTCATCGGTTCTGATGATCGGGCTCGAATCATCATCCGGCAGTAAAATACGGTATGTCAGGGTGGATGACTGTAAATCCCTGAGTATCAATTCGAACAATCCCTGTAGCAGGATTGAATCCGGATCATCACTGTTGAGCTGGAATAGCCAGAGCTTGTTCTGCAGATCCTGTACAGTAATTCCCCTGCACGCCAGGCCGGACAGCAGCCCATGCGCTTCCGGGGCGCCGCCGTTGAAAGCGGTTAATCTCAGTTTTTGGTCCAGTTCCAGATAGATTTTCTGTTGAAATGCCAGGTCAGTCATTGGATAATAGCGAGTGTGGCCAAACAAGAATATACAACAAATTCTCAGGAAACCCTGCAGGTGGAAGATTCCATTGCGAAACTGGAGCGGCGCATCGCGGATATACTCGAACTGTGCGAGAATATGAGCCGTGAAAATGAGGTGTTGAAAATGGACCAACAAATGATGCGTAATGAATTTGCCGCATTACAGAAAAAAAACAAAATAGCGCGTGATCGTATGGAACACATTATCGCCCGTCTGAAATCCATCCAGCCATGACTGCCACGCACCTTGTCCGCTCTGTGAAAAAGCGATGAAACCCTTGTCTGAACGGAAAAATCTGAGTGTCAAGGTCAGCGTTATGCAACGTGAATTCACGATTGTATATACGGACGAGTCTGAAGTTGAAGGGTTGATCGAGGCGGCTGCATACCTGGACAAGCAGATTCGGGCGATTGCCGCGAAAGGACAGATTATGGGGCAGGATCGTTGTGCGGTGATGGCGGGATTGAATATCAGCTATGATTTTTTGCAGTTACAAAAATCCGTTGATGCCCAATATACGGATAATGTACGCCTGGATTCCCTGCGCGAGCGCATCGACAGAATGGTCAACAAACTCGGGGAAGCCACCCCCTGATGGCCCATGCCGGACAACAGGCTCGTGTTAATCGGTAATTGACCTTCACTTTGGCTGTGTTTTTCTGGATTCTCTGTTACACTGCACAGGCGTTACCTGCGGTGTTCGATGAGTTCTCCGAATCCCTTAGAACCTAACATAACACCCCGGGTGCAGATATGAACGATGGGCGAGTATGACCACAGCATGAGCTGGCGCGATTCCCGAAGTTGTTCTTCGCACCCACTTGGACCTTCCGGTTCAAGGTAAAGTGAGCAACGGCACACGTGGGTAATGCGGCGCACACAAAGGGGCTCCTGAGGCGCGAAATGCGAACCCGGCGCAATGCGTTGAGCACGGCTCAGCACGATGTGGCCTCTGCGGGGTTGCTGGAACAGTTGTTGTCGGTCCGTTCATTCCAGTTCGCTCAAGTCATTGCCATGTATCTGGTCAATGACGGTGAGATTGATCCCGTCCGGGTGATGCAATGGTGCCAGGAAAATGAGAAAATACCCACTGTGCCGGTTGTCCAGGGAGACAGTGGTATACTGGTTTTTGCAGAAGTGACTCCGCAAACCCGGTTCAGGGAAAATCGGTTCGGAATCAGGCAGCCGGTAATTACCCAAACCCGGATTATTGCGGCGCGGGATCTTGATCTGGTGCTGTTGCCGCTGGTCGCTTTTGACCAGTGCGGCAATCGTCTGGGCATGGGTGGGGGGTTTTATGACAGAACCTTCGAGTTTCTTGTGAATACCGATAGCACCCGGCCTGAACTGATTGGCATTGCCCACGAAATTCAAAAAGTGAAAAAAATCAATGTCGAACCCTGGGATATTCCGTTGACAACCGTGGTCACAGATAAACAGGTCTATTCCTTTTCAAGAACTTAACGCGTGAGTTACGGGAATTACAGAGTGTGGGCTAGAGTGGTGATTAGCATGAATGGAGAGCGGTTGCAATGCGGGGGATTGGCGGCGTGAGATTACATCCGGTATATGAGACGGATCAGGTTACTTTGTTCCATGCCAACAGCTTGACCCTGATGGCAGAATGGTCTGAAAATCATCCGGATGGCCTGTTTGACATGATTTTTGCCGATCCGCCGTATTTTTTGTCGAATAACGGGATTTCATGCCATGCCGGCAAGATGGTCAGCGTAAACAAGGGCGGCTGGGACAAATCAATGGGCGCAAAAGCGAACCACGATTTCAACCTGGAATGGCTGCGCCTGTGCCAAAGCCTGCTCAAGCCGAACGGTACGATATGGGTTTCAGGCACCCATCACGTCATTCATTCCGTGGGCTACGCCATGCAGTATCTCGGGATGAAGATACTCAATGGCATTACCTGGGAGAAACCGAACCCGCCACCCAATCTGTCGTGTCGCTACTTCACCCATTCCACGGAAACCATCCTGTGGGCGGCGAAGTCAGAAAAATCGAAGCATTGTTTCAATTACCAGTTGATGCGTGAGCACAACGGCTACAAACAGATGAAAACAGTCTGGAAGATGGGAGTGCCGGGCAAGGCGGAGAAAAGCTGCGGAAAGCACCCCACTCAAAAGCCGGTAGAACTTCTTGACCGAATCATTCTTGCATCCACTAACGAGGGGGATACGGTGTTTGACCCGTTCGCGGGGAGTAGCACGACGGGTATTTCGGCAGTCAGGCACGGACGAAAATTCACAGGATGCGAGCAGGAGAAAGAATACATTGAGTTGTCCACAAACAGGTTTTCTCGGGAAATTGAATCACTCCAGCTGCAGCAGATGGTGAGCGTGGCCTGAGATATTAAGGAGCGGTGAAAAATGAAATACTGGCTGATGAAAAATGAACCGGAGGCGTTCTCGATTGATGATCTGGAGCGGGTTGGAGTTGAGCCGTGGGATGGAATCAGGAACTATCAGGTGCGGAATTTTATGCGGGATCAAATGGCGGTCGGGGATCAGGCGTTTTTCTACCATTCCAGCTGCAAGGTTCCGGGCATCGTCGGCACCATGGAGATTGTGAGTGAGGCGTATCCTGACCATACCGCCTTCGACCCGGAAGAACATTATTATGATCCGAAAAGTGATCCGGAAAATCCGACCTGGCTGATGGTCGATGTGAAATTCGTGTCAAAACTGAAACAGCAGATTACCTTGCGTGAACTCCGGCAACATGCGGAATTATCTGACATGCGGATTTTGCAAAAGGGCAACCGGTTGTCTATTACGCCACTGGATAAAAGGCACTGGGACTTTATTCATCAACTGATTGGGAGCTAAAAGATGAGGTGGATCAGTTACCGAACCCCCCGATTCATGTGGGCACGTTTCAGAAAAACCGGCTGGTACGCAGCAACAGGCCTGGTGATGCTGGCATTCATGGCAGGCTTGATTAGCCCGCCCTCTTATTCATCCGAGACTGGAAACAAAACCATGGTAAAAATGACTACAAGTATGGGAGAAATTGAAATTGAGCTTTATCCTGATGAGGCGCCGGTTACCGTCAGGAACTTCATTGAGTATGTACAGAGCGGTTTCTTTGACGGCACCATATTCCATCGGATCATTCCCGGATTTGTCTTGCAGGGCGGCGGGTTTACGCCGGATATGAGTCAGAAAAAGACCCGCGCCCCGATTGTCAACGAAGCGGACAACGGCTTGAAAAATACCGCAGGCACGCTGTCCATGGCCAGAACGCCAGCCCCCGATTCTGCTACTTCCCAGTTCTTCATCAATCTGGTTGACAATGCCTTTCTGGATTTTACCGCAAAGACCCAACAGGGATGGGGCTATGCTGTTTTTGCCAAAGTGACGAGCGGTATGGATGTCGTGCAGGAGATGGCCGGAGTGTCCACCGGCAATATCAAGGGGCATAGCGATGTGCCGCTGCAACCTGTGATCATCGAAAAGGTGGAGATGATGTCCGGCGAGTCGCAGGACGGATAGGTCATTGCTCACGACATAATCAACTGATTGGTTCTTTAGAAACTTGAGCAAGAAACTCTTCATTCAAACTTTTGGCTGTCAGATGAATGAGTATGATTCATCGCGTATGGCAGACCTGCTTGCGTCCAGCCATGATTATGAGCGGGTGGATGATCCGGCACAGGCCAATATGCTGTTGCTGAATACCTGTTCGGTGCGGGAGAAGGCGCAGGAGAAAGTGTTTTCATTGCTGGGCCGGTGGAAACAGATCAAGCAGGCGAATGAGAATGTGGTGATCGGGGTGGGTGGCTGTGTCGCCAGTCAGGAAGGCGAGATGATCATGCGCCGGGCGCCTTATGTGGATATGGTGTTTGGCCCGCAAACCCTGCACCGGCTACCAATGATGCTCAATCAGGTAATGGATGAACGCCAGCGCGCGGTCGATATTTCCTTCCCGGAGATAGAAAAGTTCGACTGCCTGCCGCCGCCGAAGGTCGAAGGAGTCAAGGCGTATGTGTCCATTATGGAGGGATGCAGCAAGTATTGTTCGTTTTGTGTCGTGCCCTATACCCGTGGCACCGAGTTCAGCCGACCTTTTGATGATGTCATTACCGAGGTGGTCGGACTGGCTTCCCAGGGCGTGCGCGAGGTTTGCCTGCTCGGTCAGAATGTCAATGGATACCGCGGTCTCACACACGATGGCGGAATCATGGAGTTCGCACAACTGCTGCATTATGTCGCGGCGGTGGAGGGCATTGACCGGCTTCGTTATACCACTTCCCACCCAATCGAATTTACCGATGAGCTGGTCGAGGCGCATCGGCACATCCCGGAGCTGGTCAACCATCTGCATTTACCCGTACAAAGCGGCTCAGACCGGATTCTGGAGCGCATGAAAAGAGGCTATAGTGCACAGCAGTATCTGGCATGGATCGACAAGTTGAAGTCCGCCTGTCCGGGACTATCGCTGTCTTCCGACTTCATTATCGGCTTTCCGGGTGAATCAGATCAGGACTTCAATGACACGATGGACCTGATTGAACAGGTACGCTTCGACCACAGTTTCAGCTTTATCTACAGCCCCAGGCCCGGCACTCCGGCTGCCCGGTTGGCCGATGACATCCCTATCCGTACCAAAAAAGCCCGGCTTGCCACCCTGCAGGAAAGAATTCATGAATATGCCGCAGGTTATAGCCAGGCCATGGTCGGCACCGAGCCAGTCATTCTGGTCGAAGGCCCGTCCAGGAAAGACCCGGAAAAATTGTGCGGGCGCACCGAGAACAATCGGGTGGTCAATTTCTCCGGTGAGTGCTCATTATCCGGTAGCTTTGCACGGGTGAAGATTACCGAAGCCCTGCCTAATTCCCTGCGTGGAGTTTTATTGTCTGCGGATGAACCATCGGTAGTCGTCAACTAATCGACTGATCGACTCTTGACCACTGAATCCATCCATTTCCAGCTTCTGCCTGCGGAAAATGATCGCTTGTCGGCGGTTTGCGGTCAACTCAACTGCCACTTGCGGCAAATCGAGAGCCATCTCGGAGTCAGGATCATCAACCGCAGCAACAACTTCAGTGTCGAAGGGGTACGTTCTGATTCACGTCGCGCTGTGTCCGTAGTCAGGAAGCTGTTTGCCATGACTGAGCGCTCAGACGAATCAATTTCAGCCATTGACGTGCATCTGGCTCTGGTTGATACCAACGACTCTGAAACCAGCGCCGCTCACCCTGATTCGCCGGAGACCCCGAATAACCAGAACTCCCACAATGCCGCCAATGCCGATGCGGCTGTAGATACGGATGAGGTCATCATCCGATTGAGAAAGAATCTGATCAGAGGACATAATCCGAGACAAAAGGCCTATCTGCGTAGTATTCGCGATAATGACATCAGCTTCGGTATTGGTCCGGCTGGCACCGGTAAAACTTATCTGGCGGTGGCCTGTGCCGTGCACGCGCTGGCGGAAAACGAGATCGAAAGAATCCTGCTGGTGCGCCCAGCCGTCGAAGCAGGTGAGAAACTCGGTTTTCTGCCCGGAGACATCGGACAGAAGATTGACCCCTATCTGCGCCCGCTGTTCGATGCACTCTATGAGATGCTGGGTTTTGACCGGGTCGGGAAATTGATTGCCCGCGGCACCATTGAACTGGCTCCTCTGGCTTATATGCGCGGCAGAACACTGAATGACTCGTTCGTCATTCTCGATGAGGCGCAAAACTCGACTGTAGAACAAATGAAGATGTTTCTGACTAGAATCGGGTTCGGTTCCAAGGCGATCATCACCGGCGACATCACTCAGGTTGACTTGCCCAGGGGGCAGCTTTCCGGGCTGAAACACTCGCACAATGTATTGGCTGGCATTGAAGGAATCAGTTTCACACATTTCAGACCCCAGGACGTGGTTCGACATCCACTGGTGCAGCGAATCGTGGAAGCCTACGAGGAAAACGGTAACCGGACGTGACCGGATATGGCCGTGGATTTTCAATCGGGGGTCAGTGATTTATCGGCCCTGTCATCACTGCACCCACTGGAGCGATGTGTTGCATCCTGGGTATCCGCAACTTTGGCGGTGGCGGGTCGGGCGGATGCGCCAGACTTGACTATTCGAGTCGTTGATGTACAGGAAATGACTCAACTCAACCATAAATATCGCGGCAGCAACCGCCCTACCAACGTACTGGCATTTCCGTTTGAAAAGGTAGCGGAAGTCGATTATTCCTGCCTCGGTGACATTGTGATCTGTCTGGATGTTGTGAAAATTGAATCAAATCAACTGGATAAATCCATTCAAAACCATTTTGCCCACATGGTGGTTCATGGTACGCTACACCTGTGCGGATTCGATCATCAAGATCAGGGAGAGGCCGAGGACATGGAGAGTCGGGAGCAACAGGTGCTCGCAGAATTCGGGTTGACCTGAACCCGACATCCCCGGCTGTTGCCGGATTTGGTTAAAACCGGCATGTCATACCGGAGCCTGATCAACCTGCTGTTGGCCGCCTTTGCAGGTATCCTGAATACCCTGTCTTTCGCACCATTCAACTGGTGGCCATTGGGCCTGGTCAGCTTCGCCATTCTGTTCGGTGTCTGGCTGGTATGCAGTACCCGGGACGCGCTGTGGTGCGGGTTCGCTTTCGGCGTGGCCATGTTCGGAGTCGGCACCTCGTGGGTGTATATCAGTATTCATACTTATGGCGGGATGAATGCTATTGTCGCTGGCCTGGTTGTATTCACGGGCATCTGTTTTATCTCTGTTTTTCCGATGTTTTGTGGCTGGTTGCAGTCCCTTTTCTCGAGCTGGAACGCAGCCCTTCGATTGTTGATTATCATGCCGGTATGCTGGATTTTCGTCGAATGGCTCAGGAGTTGGATGTTTACCGGATTCCCGTGGCTGTCGACCGGCTACGCCTGGCTCGATACGCCTTTATCAAACTATGCCCCGATAGGAGGGGTCTACCTGGTCGGCTTGATCGTGCTGTTGAGCGCGGGGCTGATCGCCTCGATCGTGAGGCGTTTCTCGGTAGCGACTGGCATGGTCGGATTGCTGTTGATCGGAGTCTGGACAGGTGGCGCGATGCTGAATCAGACGGCCTGGACCCGGGCTGAAGGCGAGCCGGTTTCAGTGGCGATTATCCAGAACAATGTGTTGATTACACAAAAATGGGATAGCGCCCTGACTGGCCGTATTATCTCAGATTACCTGTCAAAGAGTCAGCAGCATCAGGACGTGGATCTGATTGTCTGGCCGGAAGCCGCAGTCCCGGAATATACCAGTCGGCTGGCAGACGGATTCTGGTCAGAGCTTCGGGCGCATCCGGCGGATTTTATTTTCGGTGTCCTGTATCAGGATGAGACGGATGGGCAGGAGAATGATTATAACAGCGTGGTTGCGGTCACCGATGAGCAGGTCATGATCTACAGGAAGCGTCATCTGGTACCGTTTGGTGAGTACCTGCCTCTGCGCGGTATTTTGGGCGGGTTGGTGGAAATGGTGAGTATCCCGATGTCGGACTTCAGTGCCTGGAAGCAACCACAATCGCCACTGGTTGCCGCCGGAAACAAATTCGCAGTCACCATTTGTTTCGAGGATATATTCCCCAGCGAGTCGAAAGATCAGGTGGCACTCGCCGGTGCGCTGGTCAATATCAGTGAAGATATCTGGTTTGGCGATTCACTGGCTCCACATCAGAGACTCCAGATAGCTCGCTTCCGCGCTCGTGAAAGTGAGCGTCCGATGCTACGTTCCTCCAACAACGGATTATCCTCATTGATCAACTGGAAAGGGGGCATCGAGGACTATGCGCCACAATTTGTCCAACAGGTTCTCAAAGGCTCTATACAGCCGAGAACCGGTGCCACCCCCTACACTGTATTCGGAGACAAACCGGCACTGGCTCTGATGGCTCTGCTATTGCTCTGCGCTTTCATCGCCAAAGGCTTTGTCAGGAGGCGTTAAGCCCCGAAAAGCTGGATGTAGCCATCGTAACTCATCCGTAACGCCACATACAGGATGATGAACAATCCCAGATAACCGATCCAGCGGTGTTTTTGCAGAATATCGGCGATCAGGGCGGCAGCTACGGTCATGAATATGACTGCCAGTGCCAGGCCGAAAACCAGTATCCCGGTCTGTCCGTCTGCAATCGCCGCAACCGCGAGCACATTGTCGAGTGACATCGAAACATCGGCTACCACAATCTGGAAAATGGCCGAGCGTAACGGCGGGTTTTGTTCGCCCGCGGTTGCGGGTTGATCCGTATCTGATGGAATCTCTGGCGGTTGATGGGGGTGGCGCAGATCCCGCCACAATTTCCAGCAGATCCACAGCAGCAGCAGACCTCCGACCAGCAGCAATCCCTTGATAGCCAGTAACTGAACCGTAATCAGGGCGAACAGGATTCTGAGGACAACCGCGACCCCTACCCCATACAGAATCACTTTTCGGCGATAGTCCTTACTGAATTTTGCGGCGACCAGCCCGATGACAATGGCGTTATCGCCCGCCAGCACCAGGTCTACAAATATAATCTGGACGAGTTTCAGAAACTGCTCTGCAAAATCCAATGGAATACCCTCAAGGAAAAGGATTCCTTTTAACGCCTGCCGTCAAGGAAATCAAGAAAAACACAGAAATTCGCAGCGCTTGACAAGTAATTACCCATCAAAGTACATTCATACCCTCAATAATCCGGCAAAAAAGCAGGCTAACGATAATGAAAAAAACCCCGATAAATTCAATTAAGTCATTGATTTATGGTATAATTGACCGGATTACCGGATTACCGGATTACCGGATTACCGGATTACCGGATTACCGGATTACGCTTTACGCTTTGCGCGTCGGCGTGATGGCCATGAGTGCGTTCGCGTGGTTGCGCCGTTGCCTGGGTCCGTCCTCCCGGCCTGAATCTTTATCATCCGTCATTCCCCCCACCCGCTCCCCGGCGGGCTCCGCCCTTGTATCGCGGACTCCCCCTCAAGGGGGGAGTGATTGCATCCATATCATTCCCCCCTTGAGGGGGAATCCAATCCGCAAACGGATTGGATGGGGGGACAACAACCCGTCAACGTATGATCCATCCGTCTTTCCCGCACAAGCGGGAATCCACCCCATCCGCCGTCTGCGTCGGGTCTGTGCCGCTGCCCTGCTTTGCCTGCCGCTGTTGCTCGGTTTCGTTGCCCCGGTCGTCGCCCAGACCGTCTCCTTCGCCCAGACGACGGTCCACCACATTCAGGAAGGCAAGGGGCCGTTGGTGGTACAGTTGAACCTGTCTGCCGCCCGCACAGAAGCTACCCCGGTCAATGTCTCGGCCACGCCACTGACCGCAACCGGCAATGGCGTAGATTATAGTGGCCAGACCTACAGGGCCACCTTCCCGGCTGGTGCCACCACCACAACCATCTCCGTCCCCATTACCGCAGATAACCTGCGCGAACTGGGGGATAATAGCGATGGATATGAAACCTTCCGGATGGACATTCATAATTTTGGCTTACCCACCGGTGTGACAGTAGGCAATCCCAATCTGATTTATGTCCGTATCTACGATGCCCCGTTCGTCAAGTTTGAACGTCCCGAGAACTATACCCTGGTTGAAGGCGGGGCGCCGATTGAGTTCGAGCTGGATGTCAGTGCACCGTATTTCACGGAGCGTTTCACCGGCGGCGGGCACGGCGCTGTCCATGTACAACATAAAGGTGGAGCGAGCATCGACAGTGACTACACACTGGAGTATTGGTACGAAGGCCTCGGCTGGTTGAGCGGAAAGAACCTGATGGCGGTACTGGACGGAGAAGCCGGTACCCGGGTACGGATTACCGCGTTGCAGGATGGTATCAAGGAATCCACCGAAACCACCACCATTACCCTGCTTGATCTGCCACAAGTCTACAAAGACCTCGATCAACCCTTCTATCGCTTAAAAAACCCGCGTACGCTCACCTTTACCATCCAGGATGACACACCCAACACCGCCCCTACCGTACTCAATGCCATCCCCGATCAGAGTGCAACGGCAGGCACTGCCTTTACTTATGCCTTCCCGGCCAATACTTTCAACGATGCCGATAGCGACAGCCTGACCTATAGCGCACTGAAAGCCGATAACAGCGCCTTACCCTCCTGGCTGACTTTCACTACCGGCACCCGTACCTTCTCCGGCACGCCGCAATCGGGCGATGTGGGCACACTATCGGTAAAAGTAACCGCCAATGATGGCAATGGCGGCAGTATCAGCGATACCTTTAGTATCGTAGTCAGTGCAGCCACTGTCCCCACCGTCACCGTGACCGGCCCCTCTCCCATCACAGAGGGAGAGAATGCGGTCTTCACCTTCAATGTCAGCCCGGTATCCACCGCGAACTTGCCCGTCAACGTAACGCCCCGCCAGAGTGGCGGCTTCTTTCATGCCAGCGCACTGAACGTTACGCAGCGCACTATTTCAGCAGGGAACACTTCCCAGAGTTTCAGACCGTCTTCGATTAACGATGCCGTGGACGAACCGGACGGCAGTGTAACGCTAACCGTCAACATCGGCTCTGGCTATACGGTCGGTAATCCATCGACCACAACCATTGTCGTCAAGGACAACGACCCTACAGTAGTTTCTCTTACCCGTGTTGATAGTGGCGCACTCAATGAAGGCGACCAGGCAGAGTTCACCGTCTCACTGGGGCGGGCATTGGTAGCCGGTGAGATCATTGATGTACCCCTTACCATAGGGGGCACCAATGTCACGCCCGCCGACTGGAGTCTTTCTACCAAGACCGGCACAACCCATACCGGCATCACACTCCAGAATATCAATACAGCGACCCCCACAGTACGCTTTGCAGGGGCGGGGGCACAGACCGCAATCCTGCAACTGACCGCAAGCGCAGACACGACCACAGAAAGTACCGAAACCTTCACCCTTGCACTGGGTAACAACAATGCCTTCGATGCCAACGCATTGGGCACCAATGTCGGCGGCGGGGCGGACCCGCACAGTACCGATAATGGCTTCAATGTAACCGTGAACAATGTCGTACTCTCGGCCAATGCGCCGGTCGTAGACTTCGCATCCGCCACATCGAGTGTGGGCGAAGATGCCGGTACGCACGATGTGACTGTCCAACTCTCATCCGCCGCGCCTGCTGGTGGCCTGACCCTGGCCTACAGCATCACCGGCAGCGCGACCGCAGGCAGTGATTATACGACCCTCCCCGGCACGGTAACGGTTGCGGCGAATGCCACTACAGCCACTATCCCGGTGGTCATTCAGGATGACGAGCAGGACGAGAATAATGAAACCGTCATCCTGACCCTGATCAGCAGGGGTACGGGCTACACACTCGGTAGCACGGTCTCCCACACACTCACCATTACCGATAATGACACGACCACCAATCTCGGTGGCGGCACCAGCCCCGGCGGTGACAATAACAACAACGACACGCCCCCGGTAGTCACCCCACCCGTCATCCCCCCGGTCTCGGTTTCTGCACAAGCCCTGACCCTGACCGAAGGCACGATGGAGTCTTATACCCTGGTACTGGACAGCGCCCCGACTGAATCGGTCACTATCGAGATTACGCCCCTGTTCTCACCAGCCATGAGTCTGCTGTCCACAGCCAGTGTCGGCAGTACCGCACAAGACAACCCGCGCATTACGGTCACGCCCTCTACCGTAGTCTTTACTCCCGATAATTGGCAAACCCCGCAAAGCATCACCGTGCAGGCACAAACAGGCGAGAATACAACCGAACAAACCGTTCAACTGATTCATCGCATAAAGGGAAGCAATCAACGCGTAGCCTCGGTCACCATCACCATACAAGAGCGAGTCATTACGGTCAGCCTGTCTACTCCCGCCCAAGTCACCGAAGGGCAAACCCTGACCGTAACCGTCACTGCTGATACCACTCCGACGGTTGATCTGCCGATTGATGTATTGATTCGTGAAACATCCGATACCGACTATATAGAGGATACAGAAGAAGGCACCAAGCGCGTGACCCTGCCCGCTGGACAAGATCGTATTCGCTATAGCCTCCCGATACGGGATAATGATACAGAAGATACCCAGGCAGGCCGAGTCACCCTCACCATTCAACCCGGCACCGGCTATACGGTAGCAGGCGGCACGGCGCAGGTCGTCATTACCGATGATGAAGGACAGATTGCCACCACCCCCTGGCTTTCCCGCATGGGACGTACACTGGCCGAACAAGCCATAGAGGGTATCAGCGCAAGAATCCATGCTGCACGCACCCCCGGACTGAACGCAACCCTGGCCGGTTGGTCGGTTCCCATGAACCCGTCATCAGGAGAATCCCTGGATTCTGAAATCCATACCCTGAACCCGGCTTCTCAAAACCCGGCTTCCGGTCAAACCCTGAATGCACAGGATATACTCTCCAACAGTCAGTTTCTCCATACCACCGGCATAGACCTTCGAGGCGGCAATACCGCATGGTGGGGACAAGTCTCTGAAACCGACTTTGCGGGTGTACAACACGATATACACACACAAGGAGAAAGCCGAACCATTCAGTTAGGGGGTGACTATGCGGTCAATGACTGGCTGATGGGCATGAGTGTATTGCACAACAGCGCAGAAGGAGACAGTCAAAGACGGGGTAATACAGAGCGTCTGGAATCCAATGTAACGGCTTTAATCCCGTACAGCGCCAGAGACCTGGGAAATACCCATCTGTGGGGTGCATTGGGCATTGGGCAAGGACAGGTTAGCCGCTACCGGGATAACATTCAACGATCAGAAACCGATATGACCTGGCGGATGATAAGTGCAGGCACACGCAGTGAATTGAAACAAACCGAAACCACCTCCATGGCACTCATCAGTGATGCCCTGTGGGTGCGTACCGAGTCCGATGAGAGCAAACAAGACAATATGAATCCACAAGTCAGTCGCATACGGGCGGGCCTGGAAAGTACATGGAATAAAAGCATTCGGGATATACAGATACAACCCACCTTCACGATAGGGGCAAGACATGATGCCGGAGGGGCAGAGAGTGGGTTCGGACTCTATGCCAGCAGTGGACTGAACTGGACATCGCCTCTTGTGCAAATAGACCTGGAAGGCCAATACCTGTTGAGTCACCAGGCACAAGAGATAGAAGAAAAAGGATTCTCGGCCTCTCTGATTCATGATCGGAACCCGAACAGTGACTTGGGATTGTCTGTATCCTTATCGCAACGCAGTGTATCGTCGGGTGGACTTCCATCATTATTTACCCCACAACCTCTGAACATTACCGAATCGAGACCGCGCTGGATGATAGATGCACAGTATGGGATGCCTGCATTCGATGGCAGATTTACCGGCAGTCCGCATATCGGGTTGGGACTGGATGGAGATACGACAGATATAGCGCTTGGCTGGCGCATGACGCCCCTGGCAACCAACCGGAATCTGTCATTGGGTATTCAGGCGACCCGATTGACGGAACAACAAACCAAACCGAAACATTGGTTCGGAGTGGAGGCACGGGTGCGGTGGTAGTAGGGAAACGGGAACTACCGTCTTTCCCGCGCAGGCGGGAATCCACAACCATACGGAATCTGTACTTAACGTCATCGTAGGGGCGCCCCTCTGTGGGTGCCCGGTATTGTTGATACTTGGCTCCGATCATTTGCGGGAGGGTACAGAGACCCTCCCCTACGATGACGGGTTGTGTCATGCGATGACGGTTGTCCCCCCATCACACCCGCTGCGCGCGATGTGATTCCCCCTCAAGGGGGGAATGATGCGATGAGTTGATGCGTGTTGTGACAAGCCGGGAGAGCCATTTATGGTACTCTCAATCCATGTACAAGAATATTTTTCTGTTATCGGCTTGTCAGGCCTTGATCATGGCTTCGACCTCTCTGAGCATGACCTCTTCGGCGCTGGTCGGCCTGTCGATCGCTCCGGCCAGAAACCTGGCTACACTGCCGTTGTCCATCAGTTTTCTCACTGTCATGGTCGCTCTGATTCCGGCTTCGTTGCTGATGCAGAGATACGGCAGGCGGGCCGGTTTTATCGCGGGCGGGTTGAGCGCCATTGCCGGCGGCCTGCTGGCAGCAGTGGCCATTATCCAGAGCAGCTTTGAGCTATTTTGCCTGTCTGCGGTTTTTCAGGGGGTTGCGATGTCAACCGCGCAGTTCTATCGGTATGCAGCTGCCGAGGTAGTGCCCGAATCCTGGAAGAGCCGAGCAATCTCCTGGGTACTGGCGGGCGGCCTGGTAGCCGCCTTCCTGGGGCCCTGGATTGCCAGAGTTACCCGAGACACCCTGCCGGACGCCCTGTTTGCGCTTTCATTCGGTTCCAATGCCGTTCTCGGACTCGGTGTTCTGATCTGTATGGTTTTTCTCAGAATACCGTTGCCGGATGTTACCCGATCCACAGAAAAAGCGAGGCCGCTGATGCGGATTCTGCTGCTGCCCTCATTCATCGTTGCAGCGTTTTGTGCCACTATTGCCTATGGAACCATGAATCTGCTGATGGTTGCGACTCCGTTGGCAATGGATCATCATGATTTCAGTTTCGAGCAAACCGCCACGGTCATTCAATGGCATATCGTTGGTATGTTTGCGCCTTCATTCTTCACCGGCCATCTGATTCACCGGTTCGGAGTCCTTTCGGTGATGGCTACCGGCGTACTGATGTTGGTGCTCTGTGCCGTCCTCAATCTGTCAGGCGATGGCTATAACCTGTTTATAATCAGCCTGATTCTGCTTGGCATCGGCTGGAATTTCCTTTTTGTCGGCAGCACCACCCTGCTCACCGGAGTACATCGGCCATCAGAGAAAGGTATGGTTCAGGGAGTCAACGATTTTCTTGTTTTCAGTGGAGTTGCCTTCACTGCCCTGATTTCCGGTCATCTGCATCATCATATTGGCTGGCAGAGTATGAATTACGGAGTCATACCGATTTTAGTGCTTGCCGCATTCTTGATTGCGTCTCTGGGTATCATAAATACCAGGCAGGCTCTACGATAACGAGTTACCTCCATTGCCCCGATTCCCGGTCAGCATCGACAGCACGAACAGGACGGTTGCCGCAACCACGATAGACGGCCCCGCCGAACTGTTCAGCAACAGAGCACCGCCGAGTCCAAGGACAATCGAGAGACAGCCGAACAGACTGGCCAAAAAAGCCATCTGTTCCGGCGAATTGGAGAACTTTCTGGCGCATGCCGCCGGAATGATGAGCATCGACACGATCAGCAGGACACCGACAACCTGCATCGAAACCGCGACTACAAAACTGAGTATAACCAGAAATATCAATCGGATTCGCTTTTCCCGGACACCGTCAATCACCGCGAGGTCCGGCTGTATGATCAGCGAAAGTAACGACCGCCAAATGGTTCCGAGCAGGCCAATGATTATGATTCCACCTCCGTAAATCCAGAAAACATCCCGCCAGCTAATCGACAGAATATCACCGAAAAGATAAGCCATCAGATCCATTCGCACGGTCGGTATCAGGCTGAGAACAACAATGCCGAAGGCCAGTGATGCGTGTGCCAGAATCCCCAGACTGGTATCCGCGTTCAGATCCCGGAAGCGATCCATGTACAACATCAGGAATGACAGCGCCACACACACCGCCACGATGGAAAAATAGAGGTTGATAGAGAAAAACAACCCCAGTACGACTCCCAGTAACGCGGCATGCGACAGGGCAGCGCCGAAATAGACCATGCGTTGCCATACCATCAGACAACCCAGCGGCCCGCATATTGCGGCGACTCCAAGGCCGCCAATCACCGACCGGACAATGAATTCGTCCACGGTCAGGCCGGGTTGCCGCCGGTGGTTTGGTTGGCCTGGTCAGGCGGGCAAATATCTCCGTGCAAATTATGTTCGTGATCATGCAAATGGCGATAAATGCCCAGCGTTGCCGCATTTTCCTGGCTGAATAAATGGAGAAACTCCGGGTTTTCCTGCACCGTTTCCGGCTTTCCGGAACAGCAGATATGGCGATTCAGGCAGATCACCTTGTCGGTGGTGCCCATCACAATCTGGAGATTGTGAGAAACCAGAAGAACGCCACAGCGGGTTTTATCCCGTATGGATTGGATCAGGGTATACAGGCTCGCCTGTCCGCTGACATCGACACCGGCGGTGGGTTCGTCAAGAATCAGCAGATCGGGCGATTTTAATATCGCTCTTGCCAGTAGCACACGTCTCAGCTCCCCGCCGGAAATGTCCTGCAAGGGTTTTCCTCCTAATCGTTCACCACCGACCATCTCAAGGGCTTGTGCCAGCTGATGCTTTCCCCGAATGCCTGAAAGTTGCAGAAACCGGGTCACATTGACAGGTATACTGCGGTCGAGATTGATCGATTGAGGGACGTAGCCAACACGAAGATCAGGACTTGTGGCGACCGAACCCCGGTCGGGTTGAATGAGGCCGAGGGCGATTTTTACCAGGCTGCTCTTGCCCGCTCCGTTTGGTCCGACCAGGGTCACGATTTCACTTCTGGCGACAGACAGCCCGACATCATCAAGAATGGTTCCGTTGCCACGAAACAACGAGATATTTTGCAGATCAATGAGTGTTTCTGGCTGCATGGACCGATTCGACTTAAGACTGACTAGACTCTGCAATTCGGGCAAAGGCCCAGAATTTCGATAGTTTGATGACTGATCTCCAATCCGGCCTTGTGAGCCTGACGGGAGATCGCCCGTGGAATCACGGGGTCATCAAGCTCTACGACCTGATAACACTGGTTGCAGATCAGGAATTGGCTGACATGTTCCTGATCCGGGAAACCACATCCAACATAAGCCTTGAGAGACTGGATTTTATGGATGAGTCTGTGTTTCAACAGAAAATCAAGCGCCCGATAGACGGTAGGGGGCTGAGCATTGACTTTTTCATTACGCAGGGTTTCCAGTAACTCATAAGCCAATACCGGCTTGTGGCTGCACCAGATCAATTCAAGGACACGTTTGCGAAGGTACGTAAAACGGACATTGTTTTTGATACAGATGGCCTGCGCTTTTTCCAGCGCCCCCTGGATACAGGAATCATGGTCATGTTTGACACTGAGGAAACGAGGAGAGTCGGGTGCAGTCATGGATAACGGCAAAGATACAGAAGACATTGGCAAATTGATTTGTGTTATGATATATTATAACTTTATTGTAAACAACCCTATCATCCATTTATTGACCATGAATTCATCTGTAAAACTGCCTTTCTATCACAGGATATTTTCCCCTGCAAGCAAACGATTGCTGTATTCCGCGCTGTGTCTCGCAATACTTTCCTGGTCAACCGGGCTGTTTGCACAAACGCCCAGAGTGGCAGTCTCGATAAGCCCGATTCACTCCCTCGTCTCTGGAGTCATGCAGGGAGTGGGGGTTCCTGAATTGCTGGTACCACCCGGACACTCCCCTCATGTCCAGCCGTTGTCTCCATCCGCAGTCAAAGCCGTATACGACGCCGACCTGGTGACCTGGATCGGCCCCGGTATGGAAGTACCCATGGAGAAAATCGTAGAGCAGATTGAGCGCCAGGAGCGGGTTAAGTCCCTGATGGATGAGCCCAGTCTCCACATTCTGCCAATGCGTGAACAGAGTGTATGGAGTGCACTCGGACATGATCACGGACATGGAGAGGAAGAACATGAAGAACATGAGGAGCACGAAGGTCATGAAGATCATGCAGATCATGCAGATCATGAGGAGCATGAAGAGGCGGGGCACGAAGAAGCCCCGGACCCTCATATCTGGCTCTCAACCGACAATGCAATCTCGATCGTTTCCGCCTTTACTGACTGGATTTCCCGGATAGACAACGACAACCGGGATCTTTACCAGACTAACCGGGATGAAGTCATTGCCAGAATCCACCAGACCAGAGGGCAGATGTCGGAATTGCTGGAACCCGTCAAAACCATCCCGTACATCGTATTCCATGATGCGTATCAATACTACGAGAACGAGAATCAGTTAAACGCGCAGACCTCAATCTCACGTTCAGCGGACCATGCGCCCGCTATCCGGCAAATCCAGGACCTGAACCATTTGATCCAGGAGCGCGATATTCGATGTGTTTTCAGAGAACCCCAGTTTGATTCCAGAATCATCCCGACCGTGATTGAAGGCACTCAGGCCCGAGTCGCCGTGCTCGACCCGATAGGCGCAGAATTGACTCCGGGACAGGACATGTGGCACGAATTGATGCTGTCGATTGCCACATCGCTTAACACCTGCCTGGCTGAGGAATAACCGGGGGTACACCCGGAGTCGGCGGCGCCACCGGCTCCGGGCAATCAAGGGGATATCAGGTTCGGGAGGCGGTCACGATAGCGTCAATAGAGTTCCCCAGGGTCTCACTGAACTCGGTGTCGGACTGATTGGCTGACAGTCCCTCGGTCAGCGCCCTGGAAAAACTCGCAATCATTCCCGTGTTCTCACTGAGTCGGCGATTGGCTTCTTCACGACTGTATCCGCCGGACAGTGCCGCCAGTTTGAGTACATTGCCATGTGAAATGCAGGGTTGATAGAAATTCGCCTGCTCCGGCAGAGTCAGCTTGAATATGACATTCTGGCCTTCATTCAGGTCAGCCAGGTTGGCCAGCAGTTCATCCCTTAAAAGCTGTTCGGCTGTGGCCTTTCGTGGCGAATGGATATCGACCTCCGGTTCAATGATCGGAACCAGCCCACGGGCAATGATTCGCTTGCCGACCTCAAATTGCTGCGCGACCACATCCCGGATGCCTTGTGCATTGTCGGTCTTGATCACAGACCGCATTTTAGTCGCGAAAAAACCGTTCGCCACCGCCTTGTCCAGCAATGCGTCGAGGTCCGGCATCGGCTTCATCATCTGCACTCCGCAATCGACATCCGCAAGGCCCTTGTCCACTTTCAGGATCGGGAGAATCTGTTTCTCCCGCCACAGATAATGAGAGGTCAACTGGCCTTCCACTTCCCGTTCCATGGTGTTCTCGAACAGGATAGCGCCGAGAATACTGTCTGATGTGAAGTTTTTGTCGGTCATGATCCGGGTTCGCATCTCATGCACCTTCGCATACATCTCATCTTCCCCGTCATACTGATCCTGGCTCACCCCATACATCATCAACGCCTTCGGAGTGCTGCCACCACTCTGGTCAAGGGCAGCGATAAACCCGGTTGAATTCATCAGCTTCTCAAGTTGTCGCACGGTTTCTGCTCCTGTCATGATTCTCGTTAAGGTAGGTTGGTCAAACGCAATAGTACCCCTCTGGTCAAAGCCTGTCCAGATCAAGAGTTCAATGGAAGAGGAGTCTGTTTGAACAGACCGAACTGTTTTACAATCGCCAGGAGCCAGTGGGATTTTGAGAGCCTGCACGAATATTTCAGTTACGTAGAAAGCGATGAACTGAGAACCCTCCAGGGGGAATTGGTTCGCAGCTTCGAGGAACTGGAGATCGCCAACTGGCTGTGCATGAACGGAATTGCCTACCAGTACGAGCCGGTCTACGAGCATGAACTACCCCCCGTGCAAAGGACGCAGGACAAGGTGACAGGAACCGAACTTGATAGTAGCTGCGAGCCAAGGGTTTCGACGAAAACGTACATTGTCCATAGATGTTTGGTTGACCTTTAAAAGGGCGGCTTGAGGTTTTTTCGGTCCACATTCTCATGCAGGCGGCAGAAGTGGATGGAGAGCTTGAATACCAGCATATAGAATCCGGTATTGCTTAGTGTGAATAGCTTTTGTTTGTTTTCGATGTCAGAATGGGCTTGTGCAGGCATTGATTGTGTCTCATCAAAACGAACAATATAGTCTTCGCTCAGCATGCCACCACCAGGCAGAAAGAAAATATTGGTTGTTTTTTGCGTTCGTATGGAATTCAGTTTTTCGCTGATACGCTTTTCAGCGATGCCAGCCCTACGCAGAAGTACTTCAAATTTGGATAGTTTTACCAGTGGTGCAAAAAGGACTCGAGACGGAACATCTCGTGAATTGTCAGGATTGATGTCACATGAATTGGACAAAACCAGACCTCTGACTGAAATTCGCTTCCCGTCTGGATATTTGAATAGATAGAACCCTTCCCAACCATCTCCTTGCAGCATGTCCTCCAGAAAAGAGTCATGCTGTGGGCTGAGCAGGTAGTTAGCCGTGCCACCTTGAGAAATTTCTTTCAGTTCATTGGTCAAAATCCTTTTGTCTTCGGCAGTCAGATAGTACGGTATCTGCTGTCGAAGACTTTCAGTATCGAAATTCATTCGTGTGTTCAGGATTCATATAATTCATCTGTATGCTGATCCCATACGGCCTCAAACTCAGCACCAAGTGATTCTTGGTCATTGGATAATTCCGCGAACACAACAGCGATATCACTGGAGAAGTCCTGTGATGGTTCAGGTTCCACCAGGGAGATTGCTTTTTCATAGGAATTATAGGATGGCATAGTCTGATCGACATCATAGATCCGGACCGAGGTGGGCCATGATATCTGGTCTGCCAGAATGCCAGAATTTAGTCCTGCTGCTACTATGATGGCAGCAGTTGCCGTGGTTGCAGAAATTGAGCTACGCTGTGAAATATCATTCATATATTGGCTCCATATCATCAATGGTTTTCTGCTTCATGCATTCGAAGAATCGGGCCTTGTTTGACCTCTTCAGTTTCTCGAGATGAGACTCAAAACCTTTCATAATATCAGCAAAATCCAGCGGTGGGTCAATGTTCTGGATTGAATCAGTATCTACCACTATGCCATGTATTTCTTTCCCGTTCCACAATTTGACGGTCGCCCCTGTGATAAATGTCTGAATATGTACAATGTTTTCTTCAATGTGATGGATTTGCATGTTGATATGGTTGTCTGTTATTTCAAGTGCGCCTGTTCTTATTTCCAGATCAATTTTGGCAAGTTGGTCCGCATACGTTGAACCTTCAATTATGTCCGCGTATTTGACCGAAAAACGCTCAACTTTTCCAATAACTCCGACATTTGTCAATTTGTTCGTGATTTCAAGTATGGCTCCCTTAAATTCTGCCCATCCAGGGTAAGGTAATTGACAGGTGATCACTATATTACGGTCACCTACAGAAATAACGTATTTGCCCCACTCCAGGCGTTGTGTAGGGGAATATCTCAGATGCGGGTCTTCTGCTCGAACTGGCTGTGGTAATTCTGCTGCCGGTAATCGACTGATCTTTGGTTTTGGGTCAAGTGTGTAAAATAGTATGCCCGGAAGGATGTCGGCAAGAGAAACTGAGCCGTCCAATCTCATTTCAAAGAGCGCATCTACGAGCGGTTCCCGTTTAAGCACCTTTGGTAATCTGGTACTACTTTTGCTCATGGATCATCTCCTAATGAGTGATTTCGAGGAAGGGTTGAAATTTTCGCAGTCTTCCCGATTCAGAAAAAAACGTTTGGCTCCAGGGCAACCTAAGGGGATATCAGGTTCGGGAGGCGGTCACGATAGCGTCAATAGAGTTCCCCAGGGTCTCACTGAACTCGGTGTCGGACTGATTGGCCGACAGTCCCTCGGTCAGCGCCCTGGAAAAACTCGCAATCATTCCCGTGTTCTCACTGAGTCGGCGATTGGCTTCTTCACGACTGTATCCACCGGACAGGGCCGCCACTCTGGTCAAGGGCAGCGATAAACCCGGTTGAGTTCATCAGCTTCTCAAGTTGCCGCACGGTTTCTGCTCCTGTCATGATTCTCGTTAAGGTATGTTGGTCAAACGCAATAGTACCCCTCTGGTCAAAGCCTGTCCAGATCAAGAGTTCAATGTGTAGCGAGCAAATGAGTTGTCCGGTTGAGTAGCACATAAAATGATCACGAGGAGAATCAGAATCTGTTAAGAGCAAATAGACTTGTCACAGGTTTAATAAAGGTATATTTTATACACCATGTATGAGTTTGAATTTGACGTGGAAAAAAACCAATCCAATTTGGAAAAACACGGGATTGATTTTCTCGAAGCTCAGAAACTATGGAAAGACCCTGATTTCGTAGAATTGAAAGCTAAGACCACCGATGAACCGCGATATATAGTCATCGGCAAGATCAACAAAAAGTACTGGTCAGCCATTACCACTGTCAGAGGCAAGAAGATTAGAATCATTTCCGTCAGACACGCCCGAAAATCGGAGGTAAGAATATATGAAAGCTAAAAATCTCGACAAGAAATTTGATTCTGGAGAAGACGAAATCGTTGCCGATCTGGACTTGTCTACAGCAGTAAAACCCAATCAGAATCAAAAGCGGGTAAACGTTGACTTCCCAATCTGGATGATCGAATCCCTGGATAGGGAAGCCAGCCGAATTGGAGTGACACGGCAATCAATCATCAAGCTATGGCTATCTGAAAAATTGGAAATTACTACTGAAGCCTGACGCTGTATTGATGCGTAGTGGCCGCCGAACATCATCGCAAGCGTAAGCCCGCTCCCAACCGTCATCGTAGGGGAGGGTCTCCGTGCCCTCCCGCAACCGCCGGAACAGGTATCCACAATAGCGGGCGACCACAGAGGGTCGCCCCCCCGATCAAGCCGGGGGCAGGCTCTACGCATGGGTAAGTACGCGACCCGAAATTGAACGCCGGTTTATCTGCTTTACTGCCTGGACGCGCAACCCACTTCATCATAACAATGTGGCATTGATCGCCAGGTTCCACCATAAGGATGATGGTATCGTGATCCAACATAAGCTGTATTATCATCATCCAGTACCGTAACCGTACAAGATGCTATTGCCTCATTCAAGCTACCACTTCCGGGAGGAAGTACCACAATATTCCCGGTCGTGTTGCCGTTCTTGCGATAATTTCCCCTTCCATAAACTTTCACTTCTATTTTTTTCGTTTTGCCCGCCTGTATATTGTAGCGTTGGAATTTCGCGAGATCGTCATCAGCAAGAGCACTAATCAAGAGTGCCAAACCTTGATTAGCAACTATCCATTCTCCGCCAGTAGTGGCGTTAATCGTGATATAGGCTCGCGGTCTTCTCCGTGCACTATCTGGAGATGTAACATCAGACCAATCATTTTCGCCCAGCCCGTCCCGATACTCGCAATACTGTTTTCCTAACGGTAACCCATCTACCGGACAATCAAAAGCCGCATGCGCTACCAGTCCGCCCTCCTTGACGCTGGCCGGGCACTGCATTTGAACACTGTCAGCTTGTGCGGGGGGGGGGGGTCACCAGCAAGAATAAAGCGGCGCTCAGAGCACCAAGAATAAATTTCATAACATTACCTCAAGAAAAAGTTGCTTATGTATCCAGTGTATACCAATACATACGAATACTCAAACAGGAGAGTTTGATCTGATGTCTCCCCATTTTTTCACGTAAGGATGGGCGCGCGTGTTCCGACGGTCGCGGGACGGCACAGAGACCGTCCCCTACGATGATGGGTTGGGAATCGTGCCATCTTATAGCCCGGTGAAATGGTCGGTTTCCCAATGTGTCCGTCTTCTGACTGTTATGCCTCCGTCAGTTCAGGAACGTGGTCATCCTCATATTTTTCTATCAGCACGCCAATGACCTCCATGAGTGAGGCCAGGGGGTGGCTTTCATCCTCGCCCACCACATCAATCAAATCATCCAGTACAGCCACAAGCCGTTGGTATTCACTATCCGCATGGGGAACGAAAACAACGGGGTTCAGCATGGGCCATACATCTTGGGTGGCTTGTATTTCTGTTCTCATAATTTACTCCTTTCAATTAGCTATGCACCCGTTTTATTCCAGCTACAAACTTTCCTCTCTATGAATTTCTGGCCGGTAGCCGTGAAAAAATACGGGATCCGGGCTTTGCCTTCCCTCGTAACCATACCATTCAATAAATGAACGAACCATACCCGAGTTGCGACTGCTTTGATAAGTCAATTGATAGATTTCTGCTGTGTAGCGAGCAAATGAATTGTCCGGTTGAGTAGCACATAAACTGTCCGGTTTCGGGACGGCGCAGGGGCTCGTCCTACGATGAAAGTTGCAAGTCATGATGCGTAGGGGCGACCCTCTGTGGTCGCCCGTTTCATTTCTGTATGCGTATATCGGCTGTAGATTCCCACTGGGATTTGCATCGGACGCAAAAACCCTTCAGCCAGTATCTTGCCCGAGTGAGGGGCTCGCTATGTGCAGGTATACGAACCACGGCAAACCTCCAGATCAAATCTGGCAAAGACTACTGAGTTGCCCTGATTACTGGTCGTGGGCAAGTAGATTTTAACCCGTCAATATGCTCAAACAGCATAGGGCTGATATTGTTCCACATTGGGTCAAGTACAAAGTCAATTCCTTCGCGTCTGGCAAATTTGGCTGCCGGAACAAAATCGGAATCACCAGAGATCAATATGATTTTTTTAACGAACTGCTTTAGTGAAAGTGCTGCAATATCGAGACCAATTCTCATATCTACCCCTTTCTGGTTGATGTCATAAGTGACATCTTTCACGGTGAGGTCGTTGACCTGAATTTGTTGTCTGAGGAGCTTTTTGGTTTTATCGGGTTTGATAATCCATCGGTTCCGGTCCGATAGATATCCCAACCGAAGCGCAACCTTACGCAATTTCTTCAACTCAGCATGAAGCTGGACTCTTAACCGAGAGCCTGGGAGCGTTTCAAAATTTACCAGTGACCCATCAACCGGATTATGGGCTTTCTTGCTTAACGGTGGGCAGTCATAGAAAAATATCCGATATAGCGTTTCGTCTTTCTCCAGATGCTTCATGGTCATTGTATAGAATGCTTTGGCTATAGCCTTTGCATTGTGAGCATCAACATCCGGGTATACATGACGAAACCGTTTCAAGAAGAAACCACCGTCAACCAAAATGGCAGTAGGCATTATTTTATGATCCTCCTGATACAGAAACAAAAAAGCTCTTGGGCTCTGCCTCCTCTCGAATCAGGTAGGGAGGCATACTGCCAAGAGCACTATTTGCGTGAATTGTATTGCACGTAGTAAAAAATGCAATGCTTTTTTACATTTTTGTTTACATCCGTCTGACGGTTGGTCAAGCGACGTGGAAAGTACGGAGCGTTTCTGGATTGCATGAACTACTTGATAAATTTATATACATTATTATATACTATGTATATAATAATTATTTTCCAATAAAGGGGTGTAAAATTATGAAATCAGGTCGAATCAACAACCGTGAACTGCTCAATGCCGGACTGGAACTTATGCGTGTAAATGGAAATTCGCTTACGAAGCTTCCGACCCGTGGTCGTTCAATGTTCTATACAATGCCAAATGGTGAGTCAGTACGTGTTCGTACAAGTAATGATCACATACTTGTGGTCGTAGCGGACAGGCCAAGTGAAGATGCAGGTCTCAATATTGAAGGTACGGATTGGCTTTTGGTTGTAATGCCCGAAATCGAACGCACGGTTGGCAAGGTTGTTGCTTATCTGGTTCCGACCGAGGTAGCTGTAGATGCGGTTCGCAGGAGTCATGAAGCCTGGTTGTCTACCAGCCCCAACACGAAGGGCAGAAATACCACCTGGAATCTCTGGTTTGATGACTCCAGCTCTGGAACGACAAGCAGAGAGGAAAAACATGGATATGCTATGAAATGGGCCGAATACCGTCTTGAGGGTGACATTTCGGTTGGGAATCTATCCAGTGTGCATGAAGAGATTGGTATATCAGGAAGCATCAAAGCCGAGGTTGACTCTGCTCGGCAACGTATTGCACGCGCAGCTTCTGTCCCGCTTGACGCTGTGAAGATTTCTATCAGTTTTGAGGGTTAATGCGATTACAAATGAACAGGAAGATAAAAGCGATTGTTGGCTGTCTGGATAACTTTCAGCAGAAGATTAAGCGAATCAATGATCCTCAATTACCAGAATAATGAGCGGTCTCTACATATCAAGAACGCTGCTGTGTGAAGACAAGACCTTGACCGAGGTCGAACTATTGGAGCATGAAGGAGTTACGGTCGTGCTTGCCGAGCCGGGTGCCGGAAAAACCAGACTGCTTTCCTCAATTTCAAGTCGGCTTGGGACCGAGGCAGAGAGAGCCAGTATTTTCAAGTCAAAGACTTCCGTCCCTGCAACGAATGTTCTCATTCTTGATGCCTTGGATGAGGTGTCCAAGCTGGATTCTTCGGGTATTGATGCAGCTCTGGTCAGGGCGCAGGAAACAGGCGCCAGAAAAGTTGTCCTCGCCAGTCGATCAAGCGAGTGGGAAGAAGCCCGATCAGTTTTCATACGAGACTGTTTTGGAACTGACCCTGTGGTTGTCCGCCTGGAACCCTTCGATGATGTCGAGCAGAAAGAGTTGTTTCTTGACTATAAGCCGGGTGAGAATTTCTCTGAGTTCAAGAGTGAACTGGAGAGATTTGAACTGCAATCTTTGTTGGGAAACCCTCAGTTTTTGAGGCTTTTTGCCGATGCATTTGTTCAAAGCGGGGGAAAGTTCACCACAAAAAGCAAGATTTTTGAAGACGCGGTTCGAAGGCTTGCATGCGAAAACAACCCGGCTGTCTCTCAAGCGAACCGACCATCCATAGATACGCTAATCAGGTGGGCCAATGAAGTTTTTGCCAAGCTGTTACTTTCCGGGGCCACCGGGGTAAGTATCATCGACAAACCCGATGAAAGGCAATTCCCGCATCTCGGATCATTGGTGTCAGGAGAGAATGTCCAAGTTCAATATCTTACGGATACGCGACTGTTGAAACCTTCCACCAGCGAAGGAGAGCACGAACCCGTACACCGTATTGTGGCTGAGTACTGTGCAGCGCGATACCTCGCCGAACGGATAGATGATAGTGCAGACTGGTTTTCCTTGAGGAAGTGTCTGGCAATCATTGCCCCTAATTCGGTGGTCCGTGATGAATTGCGCGGACTGCTTGGCTGGATGGCCGCAGTCGGCGGTAAAAACTTGCAAGAGGCAGCCATTGATTTGGATCCCTACGCAGTTTTGGCTAACGGCGATCCATCACAGTTGCGGCCTTCTTCAAAACGGAGGTTGTGGTCCCGGCTGAGAGACACGGCAGAAAATGATCCTTATTTTCGTCGGGGCGATATTGGGCGCACTTTCAGTACGTCTGGTTTTTTCAGTGCTGAAGATATTGAAGACATCAGGCCACAGTTAGTAGGAGAAAATGAGAATAGGCATCTGAAAAATCTGTTGCTTGAATTGATCAAGGGCTCAGATGTAGCCCTGTCACTGGTGCCTGAATTGCGTACGCTGATGCTTGACGGGAATAACAGTCTCTACACACGGCTTGCCTACGAGAATCTGATCACGATTGAGGGCTATGATCATAAATCCGATTGCGAAGAATTGATCAAAAAAGGTAGTCCAGATGCTTTGTATATTGCTACAGTAATGTTTCAGGAGCTTGGGGTTGAAACTCTTGGCCGGAATACATTGCTGAATCTGTTTCGCCAGTGTGCCGGATTGTATCTTGGGAGAAATGAATTTGAAGAGCGCACGAGTACAGCAAAATTCTTTCTTAAAAAGTTCATAAGGGAACTGGAATTACTCCATGTAGAGTGGTTGCTTGACCGACTGACAGAAAACCTGATCTGCATCTGCGGCAAAGAAGTCTACGATTGTGATTGCAGGACCGGTGTCAGCAAGGTGGTCGGGTTGCTTCTGGACCGATACTTTGAGGAAAGCGCAGGACCTTTCGAGCCGGTCAGGATTTGGCAATGGGTCAAAAACCTTAACTTCCATGAAGAACCTCCCCAACAAAGTGAATCGGTTCAGGCCCTTCAAACAAATCATGAACTGAGACAGGGCATTCAACGCTATGCGCTGGGAGGAGTTACTGACTCTGATGGAGTTTTGAATATCTGGATGTACGATTTCATGCGTCAATCGCACGCGGGGCTATGTTTCCAACCCAGTGACAATCGGGCAATGGTTGACTATGCCTTCGAGAATGATAATCCGGCACTCTGGTCAAAATTCCACGCCAACCATGAACGGTATAAAAAAGAGCATGCTCCAAATGCATTGCGGATGCACATGCGTCGACAAGCCAAGCAAAAACCTGAATTCATGAGAGTTTGGGCGAAATCGGAGCACCACGCTATAGGGAGGCTAATTACACAATCGCATATTTCGCATTCGCGCGCTCTACGCAAAATGAAACGGCGGAAGAACCGGGTAAATCAAATAAAGTCCGATAACCTTCGATATTTGCGGGAGAACCAGAGCCTTGTTGAGAGTGGGCGCCATGGGGGATGGTTACAACGTTTCGCAGAATTGTATCTGATGAATCCGCAAGAATTGAGTGAGTATATGGATGACCATGAAATACCGATAAATGCGCTATGCAATTGCCTCCCCTTTGTCGAACCGGAATTGCCGACACTTGGAAAATTGGCGGAGCTTAATTGTAATTCGCAAGGCTTGGTTAGTGAGACCATACTGTATGCAGCCTGTCTCGCAATTTTCCGGCGATATGGATCGCTTGCCAGTGTGGAGCGAGACACCCTCGCAATTCTGAAGACCAATATTGATATGGGTTATCATGCTGTCGACCCAGACACCCGGACTCATTTTGAAGCAGAAATCAATAAAAGGTTATTTCAGACAAAGGCTGATGTTGAACAGTTCGCTCGCGAGTATCTTGAACCACAACTTATGATTGCCAACTGCAACCACGCGGAGGTGGATTGGCTCCGTTACAAACCTGAATTCTTGCCTCTGCTGGAACAATTGCCCCTGGAATGGCTGACCCGGTTCCCCGGGATTTCAATGGGAGCCCTGGGTATTCTTTTTGACCTGGCTGCCGAGCACAGTGATCAAGCTGACCTGTTGGGACTCATCAAGCGGCGTTACGATGAGAATTCTATCCGCCATCCTGGTGAAGCCGAAAACGAAGACCTGACGGCACGACGGTCTTTTTGGTTTTTACGATACTTCTTCTTTTCTCAAGATTGCCCGGAAGACATTAAACAGTGGTTTAAATCCGACCCAGATACGATTTTTGAGTTGGAACGTCATATTAACCCGTTTGACGGGAATGAGAATAAGAGTTGGCCAACCCTGTCGGCAAAAAAGGTATACGTGATACTGGATGCCTTTGTCGAAGCATGGCCCAAGGTGTGTTTGCCCTCTGGTTGGGGAACATACAGCCCACGAGAGGAGACTGCCTATCGGTTTCTTACACATATTGTTTGGACCATTGGGCGAGATGAACCGGGCAACAGCCTTCCTGTGCTCAACGCAATAATTGCGGACGAGCGTTTCGGAGATTTTCATAATGATGCCCGCCACATGCGTGCATCCGCATTTCGGCAATTAGCGCTACTGGACTTCAAAGTGCCAGCACCCTCTCGGATTATGGAGATTCTGGATCAACAGGCAGCAACTGTCGAGGTGTTAAGAGCGCAATTACTCGAAGAGCTTGAAGAATTTCAACGAGCAATAAAAGGTAGCGAGTTTGATCCGGTCGAGAAGTTCTATTCCGGGGGCAAACGAGTCGACGAACCCATTGCCTCAAAACGGATCGCCGAACACCTGCAAATGCGTCTGAGCCCCCTGAACATAGATGTGACCCCTGAGCGTCATTTAAAAGGCGCGACACGTTGTGACATAACAGCCGCCGTCATGCTTGATGGTGTGCGAAAGTTACTTGTTATAGAGGTCAAAGGGCAGTGGAATCCTCAATTATTCACCGCCGCGGAGGAGCAACTTCATCAAAAATATTCAATTCACCCCGATGCAGAACAGCAGGGCATTTATCTTGTTCTGTGGTTTGGTGGCAATGAGAAGATTGCCGGGAAAGGAGAACCTTCGATTAACTCACCGATTGAGTTGAAGAAGCAAATTATTGAAAGAATGCCTGCGGAACTGCGCGGGCTGATTGATGTTTTTGTTCTGGACCTTTCGCGCAAGTAATAGAGGGACTGTATAGAAACGGGTTGCCAACCTGAAACCGGGAAAATGGCTGCCTGCCATGTTGATGGAATCCGGCAGGGCGTAAAAAAGGATTGGCGTAAGCCGCGCGTTCTGACGGTCGCGGGACGGCACAGAGACCGTCCCCTACGATGAAGATTGCAAGTCATGATGCGTAGGGGCGACCCTCTGTGGTCGCCCGTTTCATTTCGAATCCTCGGCTGCCAGTCAGACTCTGTCGATGGCCGCGAGAACAGAAGTCGGTCGGGCAAAATAAATGAGGTCGTCTATCGGAGACGGCATGAAGCCCAAATGTTTGTAGAAGGCTGCCGCCCGTGCATCAATAGCGTGGACAGTCATGGCTCGTATTCCAGCGATCCCGGAGACCTTGAGAGTCCTGATAAGCGCATCCCTTACCAGTGCCCGGGCGAGCCCTCGTCCCTGATGAGTTCGAGCCACGGCCAGACGGGCAAGAATCATGACCGGGATCGGATCGGGCATATTCCGTCGAATTCCACCGGGGGCGTTCAAGCGCTCCACACTCCCGGCCGCAAGTGAGTAAAACGCTGCAATCTGACCCGCCTCACGAACGACATAGGTACGTGAGGCGCCGGAGTCCTGATTCTGCAAGGCGTGTGCGGACAACCAGCTATCGAGAATCGGGCTCCCACTGTCGAAACAATCGACTGGATCATCTTTCGAGATAAGCGATGGCCGTTGCACAGGCTCATTTCCCTTCCCAGGGCGGCGGGGCGTTCATAGTCTTGCGGAGTGCCGCTGACGGTTCCGCAGGCGCAGTGATAGCGGCTTCGAACGCAGCGAATTGCTCGTCATCGAGCAGATAGAGACGGCGGTCAAGAAGTGCCTGTTCCGCCGCTTCCCGGGTCGTGTCGAGAATGAACTGGGTACGACTCTTCCCGAGACATGATGCGGCACGATCTATGAGAGCTTTCTGTTCGTGGGACGCCCGAAGGTTAATGTTCGTCGTGGCAGGGGCTGATTGGGTCATGATGCGATTTCCAGTTCTGTAATGATCTGAATTTACTGATAGCACGTCGTGATCACATTGTCAATACTCTGCAGTTGGTACTGTAGCGAGCAAATGAATTGTCCGGTTGAGTAGCACATAAAATGATCACGAGGAGAATCAGAATCTGTTAAGAGCAAATAGACTTGTCACAGGTTTAATAAAGGTATATTTTATACACCATGTATGAGTTTGAATTTGACGTGGAAAAAAACCAATCCAATTTGGAAAAACACGGGATTGATTTTCTCGAAGCTCAGAAACTATGGAAAGACCCTGATTTCGTAGAATTGAAAGCTAAGACCACCGATGAACCGCGATATATAGTCATCGGCAAGATCAACAAAAAGTACTGGTCAGCCATTACCACTGTCAGAGGCAAGAAGATTAGAATCATTTCCGTCAGACACGCCCGAAAATCGGAGGTAAGAATATATGAAAGCTAAAAATCTCGACAAAAAATTTGATTCTGGAGAAGACGAAATCGTTACCGATCTGGACTTGTCTACAGCAGTAAAACCCAATCAGAATCAAAAGCGGGTAAACGTTGACTTCCCAATCTGGATGATCGAATCCCTGGATAGGGAAGCCAGCCGAATTGGAGTGACACGGCAATCAATCATCAAGCTATGGCTATCTGAAAAATTGGAGGGTGTAAACAAAACTGTGTAAATGGTCGGTTTCCCAATGTGTCCGTCTTCTGACTGTTATGCCTCCGTCAGTTCAGGAACGTGGTCATCCTCATATTTTTCTATCAGTACGCCAATGACCTCCATGAGTGAGGCCAGGGGATGGCTTTCATCCTCGCCCACCACATCAATCAAATCATCCAGTACAGCCACAAGCCGTTGGTATTCACTATCCGCATGGGGAACGAAAACAACGGGGTTCAGCATGGGCCATACATCTTGGGTGGCTTGTATTTCTGTTCTCATAATTTACTCCTTCCATATCAGCGAGCGTTTCCCAATCCTGGAGGATGAGGTGATAACAGATTTTAGTCTCCACCGCCTTAAGGAATCTCTGATTTCACTCTCTATTGTATAATGATTTTTATCCGAACTATCCCCAGTGCGGTCCAGGGCTATTGGTAGATGGTTGGGCATGAACACACGAAA
This sequence comes from Arenicellales bacterium, assembly GCA_965116335.1. Classification (GTDB taxonomy): domain Bacteria; phylum Pseudomonadota; class Gammaproteobacteria; order Arenicellales; family Poriferihabitantaceae. The sequence goes on along the minus strand of OZ220677.1, from coordinate 1,395,842 downwards.
AGCGATTATTGATAGCAATGGCTAATTCCCATCCGTGGTTTTGGGTGTTGTTGGTGACTACTTTTCTAGCTCCTGTAGCCTCAATATATGCCAGCGTTTCATGAAAATCCGCATGATTAGACAATGCAATGCTGTAGGCCCTGTCTGAATAAACTTTGCGAGGATGATTGCTGTCAACCATGAAAGCACTGCACGTGATTGTTGTCCCCTCGATCAATTCATTGCCGAATCCATCCCCTTTTGAATAAAGCCGAATGTAGGATCGTTCTTTTACAGCAGAGCGTCCGGTATCAGAGTCAAGAGCGTCCAGTTTTCCTGCGGCAAATCCGTACTTTTGATAAACCTCCACTTCCCTGATAAGACGTGTGCTTGCCAGAATGGGTACATCCACACTGCCATAAAGTACCTGCAATACCCGCTCAATAGTTCCCCGGTAAGCACGGATATGCACGGATCCGTGTGGTAATCGGTCACAAACAGTACTCAACAGACACTCCTCAGCCTCCCCCTGCGTATAATTTCGAACACTGTTCGGCCCCCCATAAGTGCTGTCCACAACAAGTTCGTCAACTTCGATCACTTGTTCAAGAGGCCAGCCAAAATCCCCTGAATAACCGATTCGCAAACCGTCCGGTTGTTCCAGCATGACTTGGCAGGAACCAAGCATGTGGTTAGAGGGTAAAAGAAACAGTTTCGAACCACTACTGAACACGTGTTCAGTGCCTCGATAAATCGGATGGAGATTATCGCGATATTCAAGGTCTGCATTATACTCTGCTATCAACAGGTCATAAGTTTCAGGGCTCATCAACAAGTCCTGTAGTCCTTTGCTTGTGCCAAACTCCCTCATGTGATCATCGTGGATATGCGTTTGGACACGATACGGATAACCACTGGCAAACCCATCGCATACTACTTCCGAACCCAGACAAACGGTCCCATTTGCAAGCACATCAACTATCGGATCTGACATTTTCTACAGCCTCAGCGATATGGGACCGAAGTCTCCGCTCAATATTCTGTTTACCAATGCTTCTCATTGATTCGTTAAAATACTTTCCTCCTACCAAAGTGAAGAACTGCTTCCCTAACCGGCCCGATACCTCGCGGAGTCCGAGGCGTTGAAGCGAGGAATCGAGAATCAGGTCCCGCTTGATCTGCGTCAGTCCAATAAGTGCGTCCTGAACATTTTTATCCTTGAGTGAGCCAATAAAGACATAGCGTTTTTCAATTATTGTCCGCATACCCAACACTTCCGACACGCAATCGGAAATCGAACGCCCTGATCGACTCCGAAGCTGCACTATCTGACCGACTTCGGCTTTTTTCAGATTATTTTCCATAATTGATTCAGCAACCACACGTTGTTCATCAGCATTTTCCAGTTTGGCCATCTCAACTGCGGAAGAAAAACCAATGAAGTCCTTGCCAGCTCCCCAGTTAATCAGGTGCTGGAGGTCGTCAGGTAATGTCAGAATACGCAGGAAGCGTCCGATATGCCCTGTTCCATTGAGCTGTATTGCATTTGCACATTCGTTAAGTGATACCCCGGTATCACGTGCACGGTGAAGATACAGTCCCACTTCGACAGGGGAGAGAGGACGTCCTTTCTTATGAGTTCCATATCCCACGGACATTCGAAGGCGTCCTAGTTCCAGCGGACTTAAGCCTGGCAGCATCAGGCGTATTCGTTCAGAAAGCCGCGCTCAATCAAAGCTTCTTCGATAAGCATGGCTGCAGCCTCGTCTTGCGTCGTTTCCTCACTATGTGCAAACTGTTGAATAGCATCGTGTGTATCCTGAGTAACTGTTGTCATTATCTGAGTTACTCTTGCCCCGGTTTTTGAATCTTCGATTATGTCGTCAATGGGTTTTTCAGGATGCTCTTTGCGTGTTTTTGCAAGTTTTTTCCTCTGAACTCCTGTCATCGGAGCCATCTCCTTAGCAAGTTTGATTGCTACTTCCAGATTCGGTTCATCATCGTAGTCAATTGCTGCATCCTGTGCTTTGACAGCAGCATTAATATCGATTTCATGATCATCCACCATGCGTTTTAGCTCCGGCAGCAGACGTGGATATTTGATGTGGTCCGTTACATCCTTATACGGCAGGCCGGTAGTTTGGACGACGGCTTTGATGGTTCCATAGATGTTATACAAAAATAAAATTCCGTCTGTCAATTCCTTTCCAGACAGCTTTCGACGCATCAGATTTTCTGTGATCGAGATTGCCTTGGCCTCCCCCTCTGGGGCGCGTTGGTCAAGTACAGCTGCTGAAATAGCATCTTTCCCTAATTTCCTATGTGCCAAAAACCGCCTCTGGCCCGTAAGGATTTCCCATTTGTTGTCTTCCTGTGCAGGGCAGACGACAATTGGCTGCAGCAATCCTTGTGCATCAATGCTGTGTGCCAGTTCATCAATACCCTTGGCAATATCCTGCGTACGTGCCTGGCCTTTCCCAATCGTCAATTGATCAAGTGGTATATTCTGATATTCAATAATTTTTGCCATGATTACTTTTCCGTCTGGATTTGGTTTTCGATCAAAGGGAAATCACTATCCGTTACTTTCAGAATCTGCATCAATTCCTTCTTCGTAAAGGAAGGAGAACTTGTCTCAACAGATTCAATGACTTCGTCGAATAGAACACTTTTTTTCTCAAGTATATCCGCAATTCGTTCCTCAATCGAATCAGCTATCAGAAAGCGGACGACATGCAATGGGTCTGCACGATCAAAGCGATGAGCACGATATATGGCTTGAGCCTCAACAGCGGGATTCCACCATCTGTCGAATACAATTACATGAGTCGCTTCGCCCAGGTTCAGACCAACGCCCCCGGCCCGAAGAGATATCAGAAGCAGGCGCGGAGATTCGTTGTTCTTGAACTCGTCTATGGCCGCCTGCCTTTCCGCAAGAGACATTGAACCTGTCAGGAGACCATGCGAGAGATCAATCCTCTCGGAAATCCACTTGAGCGTCTTGACGAACTGCGAGAACACGAGAATTCTGGCAGACATCCCCGCGTTTTCGCTGACTTCCTTAAGCACATCCAACTTCGATGAGGCATTCGCTTCTTCATCCAGATTACAGACGATTTTCAGTTTGGTGATTAATCCAAGCAGGGCAGCACTGATATCTGTTTCAGTATTGCCTGTGTTGACTGTGGCTACACGATTTAGCCACAACTCGTTATATGCCTTTCTCTGGGGTGTCGAAAGAGCAAGCTTCAGGTCCTGAATAATAACGGGTGGAAGTTCGGCCCGAACATCCGCTTTTCGTCGCCTGAGCATCATCGATTCCAGTTTCTCTACCAGGCGTACCTTTGAAGGACTTTCTCCGATAGACGGATCAAGGAAACCGAGAATCGATCTGACATCCTCATCCTTGTTTTCAAGAGGCGTTGCTGAGAGTGCCCAAGCACGCTTCCTCTGCAAAATGCGACAAGCCAGTGCTGTAGTGGAATTGCTGTTTTTGATGCGCTGTGCCTCGTCAAGAACAACGAGATCGAATGTATTCAGGGGAATGCGGTCCAAGCCATCTTGTCGAATCTGCTCATAAGAAGCTATGAGAACAGGTATTGGCAACAGATAGAATGCTTCCCTGTTACTTGCAGAACCCTGTACAAGTCTCACTGTCAACGAAGGAGCCCATGTCGAGAGCTCTGAAATCCAATTCATTGTCAGGGATGCAGGTGCGACGATCAGGACCCGACTCACATCGCTTCGACCATTCAGAAGAAGTGCTAATGCGACAGCAGTCTGGACTGTCTTTCCCAGCCCCATCTCATCGGCCAGTAGTGCCGAGTGGGACCTGAACAAGAAAGACACTCCTTCCCACTGATATTCATGGAGGGGTGCGGGGACGTGCAGTTCAGTTTCAGTAAGATGCCGAAGTTTATCAATATCGTCGGATATCACTTGAACGTCCAGACATCAGCAGCATATGTCGCCATCTCCTTTTCCCTTGCTATGATCCTGGCCGGACTCCAGTCGTCATGCTCGCCCAATTCGCGTGTAAGTTTAATACTGCTGTCAAGATAACTCTGGCGCTTCTTGGTAAAGCTTTCGTTGTACTTATCTCCGGGTTTATTATCTGCTACTCCCATCAGTGTAAGGTTGCCGATTCTCTGGACCCAGTCGGATTGATCGACATTTTCGAAACCGGCCCAGCCAGCCCAATGTTTCTGTGATTTTGGGAAGATATGCTCAATGCTGCACTGTCGTTCGTTTATCAGTTTTGCATCGGGTTGCAGCTTGCTGTTTACTCCGACTAGAAAATGCTTGATTCTTTTTGTTCCAGTCATCTGAGTTCTCTCAAGAATTGCTGACTTGAATCTTGAGTCAATTAGAATCCCAAAAGCTGTACGGTCACAATTTGTCAAGAACTGGTAAAACTCATCATCCGGCAAGTCATTGGAGGACATAATATGTTGGGCATAATTCGAAAACTCTGTTTCAAAATGCGATGGTTCGAATTTTGGTGCTGCAAACGCTGTTCTGAGAACAAAGGTTGCCAGCCGATGAAGGTTCTTGTTTGCAATTCTGGCAATCCGTTTTTTCTTTCGACCATCCGTTTCACGCATGTACCCGATCAGTATCGCAAAAACCAAGGGAAGGCTGACCGTGTAGCTGTTCAACTCCTGAAGGAAAATCGTTAGATTTCTCGGCGAATTGGTTGTGCCGGATGCAACTTCGAATGCCTTGATAAACTCTGGATCCGGACTTGGTGCTGTTATGACTTTGAAGAGTTGCAGATTTTCTGGGGTGGCGAGTTGTTGAATCAGATGAAATACATAGTCTGTTGATAGTTCTTTTTTATCATGGGATTTGTCTTTCTGGTTTCGCATCGCTTCCTTGGTCTTGCGATAGAAGTCGTCTTTCGGCAAAAAGCCGTATTTGCACTGTAAGTGACATCGTAGGTAGTCGGATGTCTTCCTGGTATGAGGAATCGCTGTGCGTATTCTTTCCAGGCTATCATGTACGGAATTCTTCTTTTCTGAGTCATCAGCTTCGTTGAAGTGGGAGTAGAGGTAGTTACGGATCAGGTCCAGATCTTCAAGTGGCTTGCCCCTGCTGTTGATAGTTTCATATATCGCATTTGGATCTATATGGTGCGGAATCCAAAAGCACGCAATTTCAAGCTTTTCAAGCAGAAAATCGAAATACGATTTCGATTTTTCCAAACTCATCGGGGAGAAAAAGTTTTCAATTTCTCCCCATGCGGTTGTCAGCAAACCGTTAGAGCCTATGGTATTCCCACGAATCATCTGTCTGTAGCGCATCATGTCGTTCCTCGGTGGCGTTACCCGAGGCCTATAGTCTTCCGCATTCTCCAAGGTGCAGGGTTTATTGACATTCAGATTGAACAGCAGTTGCAATGCCAGTCCCTCACGATGAGAGCCGTGTGACTCTTCAGCGAATCGTCGACATAAAGCTGCGTAGATCAACGATATCGTGATCATACGCTGCTGACCATCGTTGATCTTCCATAGATTTTTCCCATTCTCCACCAGCATAATCGCACCCAGAAAATAACAGTCACGGCTTTCTTTGATCGCTTCGTCAATATCCTGAAGCAATGCCCGGACGTGGCCTGCACTCCAATCGTAATAGCGCTGGTGCCACGGTACTTCAAACTGCCCTTGACGGAACAGATTGGAGAACAACATAGCCTCTGCTCGGATAACCGTGCTTTTCTGGGGTATCAAGCCAGGATTCCCTCAGGTTTTCGGGTAACTGTGGTAGACAGGGCTACTCGGCAATCTTCACGAACCCGGTCCCGACGCCAGATATCCTCAATGACATCAAGCTCCGATACGGAAATAAGCCTCTGTCCAATTTCTTGCTCCAGTTCCTGCAGTCGCTTGAGAATTTCTTGCCGGACTTCAAGCGTGAAGGGTCCCATAATCAGAGTACCATCGATACGATATCGCGAATTTCCGTCTCTACGTACACGCTCTCGATTGGAATTATCTTCTCGCAGTTCAATTAACCATTCTCGGAAATTGAACAGGCGAGAGAAACTTTCCGCATCCTCGTGCCCGGAGTCAATCAGCCCGCGCAAGCTCCGGTCCTTGCTGATCACAGTGCATGTCCAACAACCGAATCTTGGAGATGTGGTCCCGCATGATGGCGCATCATCCTTGGTCAATACCAGCGGACATTCGCCTCCGCCAGCATTTTTGTAGAGTGTGATCAAGTTGCGATGGGTTCCTCCCCAAGGCGGTTTTCGCTGCAACAAAACCATCCAAACCTCATCATCTTCAAACTCTGCAAGCGGAGCGAACATGCGACAGCCATCAACAGAACTGTGGGGGTTCATCCTGACTCCTGAGACACCATGCTTGATCATGGTGCGGCGGCGGTTTGCAGATTCGCTCTTACGTGTACCTACCAGTAGTACAGTACGTTTATGCACACTGACAAGCTTGTTGAGCAATTCACTGGTAGGTACGATTTTCATCCGATCAGTACACCACCGAAAATTACGTGTCGGAGGGATATAGCCGCGACCGATAACGTTGACCCAGAATGTCTGATCAATGTGCGGTTTCGTGATCTGTGTCTTGATTGGCAATCCCGCATCTTTAGCGGCATAATTAATTATGTCGATCATATTTCTGAGGTGGCGAATAACCAACGGAGACTCAACAAGCGTGTCGTTACCGACAACATATACCTTGCGTTGCCGATCGCACTCGGGAAGGGATAACAGCATCTCCCAAACGATCTGGAGCAAAAGGGTTGAGTCTTTTCCCCCGGAATATGCTATGACCCAAGGATCATGGTGTTTGCGCAGATATTCTTTCCGAATAACCTTCATTACGGAATCAAATCGTTCAACAACTCGTACGATGTTGTTTTCTTGAATGACAGGTGCCTCCATTAGTGGGGCAGATTTATTCATTATGCCATTGCCGTCAGGTTTTGAGGTCGAGAGTCGGCAACATGATGAATGTTCCGGTTGAAGCTCTGCCACTGGCGAGACAATTTGCGTAACGTATCAACGGCATTACAGACACGTTCTGCAGCAAAATCAATTTCTTCCTTGGTCGTGAATCTCCCGAGACTAAAACGCACGGAACAATTTGCTATATCTTCAGACAAGCCCAGAGATAGTAGAACGTGGGAAGGCTCTGTATGAGAGGATGTACAGGCTGATCCAGATGAGATGGCCAAGTGCTTTAACGACATCATCAGGCATTCGCTTTCTACGCAGGCGAATCCGATATTCAGGATCCCTGGGACACGATTTGTCTGGTTGCCATTCAGGATGATGCCATCAATAGTCTCAAGACGGTCAAGCAATCGAGAATCAAGTGTGGTATGTCTGTCCATATCTCGCTCTCGATATTGCATGATCAAATTTGAAGCTTCCCCCATTCCTGCTAACTGATGCGTTGCCAATGTGCCAGAACGCAAACCCTGCTCCTGACTACCACCGTGCATTTGCGGTTTCATTTGAACATGGGAGGATCGGCGTAGATATAATGCTCCAACTCCCTTTGGTCCGTACATCTTATGACCACTAAGTGAAATCAGATCAACCTTGATTGATTCCGTATCAATCGGTAGACGTGCTGCACTTTGTGCAGCGTCCACATGGAACACAATGCCACGAGCATGAGCTATCTCTCCGATCGACTGGATGTCTGTTATTGTGCCGACCTCGTTGTTAACATGCATGAGCGAAATAAGAATGGTATCATCTTTCAATGCCTTTATTACGCTTTCGGGAGATATTAAACCTTCCTTGTCAGGGTGGAGATAGGTAACATCGAAACCCTCTCGCTCCAGTTGTTTGCATGTATCAAGAACTGCTTTGTGTTCAAGGCTTGATGTAACAAGGTGTTTACCTCGGCTGATGTTGCCTTGTGCTACACCCTTGATCGCCAAATTAATGGACTCAGTAGCGCCAGAGGTCCAAACAATATCGGAAGAATTCGCATTGATAAGACTTGCTACTTGCGCTCGTGCCTTTTCAACCGCCTTCTCAGCTTCTCGCCCGAAATAATGCGAATGAGATGCGGCGTTGCCGAAAATCCCATCAATACCCAAAAAGTCAGACATTACTGAAATGACGCGAGAGTCAACGGGGGTGGTCGCAGCATAATCAAGGTAAACGGCAGTTTTAATGCCTTTTTTGGAGTTCTCAATCATTTTCGTTTCATGGATGTTCGCTAGGAAATATAGCCCGGCTTGACACCCGGCAAACAATGGTTTCCAGATTGACCACTCGTCTGTTCGACTTTGTCTATTCCATGTTTCAGAGTATAACTGTTTTATCCGCATAGGTCACTTGACCGGACAATTCATTTGCTATGAAACCGGAAAGTCTGTTTGCTCGCCACATACTTTTTTACACTGCAGTCTCCCCATTTTTTCATGTAAGGATTGGCGCGCGCGTCCCGACGGTTGCGGGACGGCACAGAGACCGTCCCCTACGATGATGGGTTGGGAATCGTGCCGTCATTTGCGTGAAAACACGAATTTACAGTAATTCGGGTGCGTAACGATGTTGTAGCCTACCGCCCCTTCAGCGATATAACCCATTGGTCGTCATCCAAAGACCGTTCGGCTGTAAACCCTCCCTCCAGCGAATCTACCAGTTCTACTGCCAGGGTTTCGGCGAGGATGGTTTCCCGGTGCTGATGCAGTGCGGCGCGTACTCTTGGCGTTCCGGTGATACATAGGGAAATCCTGTCTGAAATCGCAAGTCCGGCGGTTTTGCGGGCATCTTGTACGGTTCTCACCAGCTCGCGGGCGACGCCTTCGATCAGTAGTTCGTCATCCAGTGAGGTGTTGAGCGCAACCAGATAGCCTTGCCCGGAGCAAGCGGAGAAGCCTTCTGCTGATGAGGTGAGGATCTGAATATCCTCGCCCTCGAACACGATTTGCTGGCCTTCAATTTCTATCTCAAGGGTCTTGCCATCCTGAATCTGTCGCGCAACCCGGTTTGCATCCACCTCAGCCAGGGCGGCTTTGATGGCTGGCATCAGTTTGCCGTAGCGTTTGCCCAGACGCGGGAAGTTCGGCTTGATGGTATAGCGGATCAGTTCCTGGTCGGAGTGGATGAAGTCGAGGGTCTTGATATTCAATTCTTCCAGGATTTGCCGTTCATGTTTTTTGAGCGCGGAGCGCACGGCGGCAGAGGTTGAGCTGACCAGCATCTGTGAAAGCGGTTGGCGCACACGTACCCGGCTTTGCTCGCGGGCGGCGCGACCGAGGCCGACAATGGTTTGCACTACATCCATCTCATCCACCAGGTCGCTATCGAGACTTTCCGCATTCCAGTCCGGCCATGCGGCCAGATGTACGCTTTGCTTGTGGCTGGAATCGTATTTTCCCAGGTTATGATAGAGCGCCTCGCTTAAAAACGGCATGAATGGCGCGATCATGCGTGCGATCAGGTGCAGGCATTCATACAGGGTCAGGTAGGCGGCCTGCTTGTCATCGCCATCATCACTCTTCCAGAAGCGGCGCCGATTGCGCCGTACATACCAGTTGCTGATCTGGTCGACCAGCTTCTCAATCGCTTGTCCGGCTCCGAAAGCGTCATATCGATCCAGTGATTCGGTCACGGTTTTCAAGGTCTGGTGGGTGAGCGCCAGTGCCCATCGGTCGATCTGTGGCCGGTCGGAAAAAGCAACGGGTCGATCAGTATCAAACTGGTCAAGCCGCGCATAAAGTATAAAAAATGACCAGGTGTTCCATAGTGTGTTGATGAAGGTCGCCGCCACTTCCCGGACGATTTCCACCGAAATCCTTTTTTGCGCGTCGGGTGCGGTGCGTGCCAGGAACAGCCAGCGCAGCGCATCGACTCCGACCACATCGAAAACGTCATACGGATTGACGATGTTGCCCTGGGACTTGGACATTTTCTTGCCGTGTTCATCGACAATATGACTCAGGCAGACGCAGTTTTTATAGGCTACGCTGTCATCCACCAGGGCGGCGATGGCATGCAGGGTATAAAACCATCCCCGAGTCTGGTCGATGGCCTCACAAATATAATCAGCCGGGAAGTGTTTGGCGAAAACATCCTGATTCTCGAAAGGGTAGTGCCACTGTGCATAGGTCATGGCGCCGGAATCAAACCAGCAATCAATGACTTCGGGAACCCGATGGTAGGTGCGCCCCTCCCGGACGAAGGTGACCTCATCAATCTGTGGGCGATGCAGGTCTGTGTCGCGCATGGATTGTCCGGTCAGCGCTTCCAGTTCGTCCAGTGAGCCAATGCAGATGAAATCTCCCTGATTATCCGTCCATACCGGCAACGGAGTCCCCCAGAAGCGTTCACGCGACAGCGCCCAATCAATATTGTTTGAAAGCCAGTGGCCGAATCTGCCGTCTCGGATGGTTGTGGGCACCCAGTTGATGGTTTTGTTCAGCGCCACCATGCGGCCCTTTATGGCGGTTGTTCTGATGTACCAGGCTTCCTTCGCATAGTAGATCAGCGGGTCTCCGGTACGCCAGCCGAATGGATAATTGTGGAATGTCGTTTCATTCAGGAACAGATTACCCTGGTTGTCCAGCAGTTCACAAATGACCGGGTCGGCTTCCTTGAAAAACAATCCGGCAACCGGCGTGGCCTGTGGTTTGAAACAGCCATCGAGTCCGACTCCGTGTACCACTGGCAATCCTTCCCTTTGTCCGAGCGCAAGATCATCCACGCCGTAGGCGGGCGCTGTATGCACGATTCCGGTGCCGTCTTCGGTCGTGACGAAATCGGCGCTGACTACGCGAAAGCAATCGCCGGATTCGATAGTCAGCCAGTCGAACAGCCGTTCATAGCGCAGTCCAATCAGTTCGCTGCCCTTGACGGTGCGGATTATTTCACGGGGCAGGTCCGGTTCTGTGAAGTAGTGTGCGACCCGGGCACAGGCCAGAATCAGGACTTCATCGTTATGACGTACCCAGGCATAGTCAATATCCTCGCCGACTGCGAGCAGCAGATTGGCGGGCAGTGTCCAGGGGGTCGTGGTCCAGACCAGAAATGAGGTGTTCGCTTCGCCCTTGAGTCTGAAGCGCACGGTGACAGACGGGTCTTCAACCTCCTTGTAGCCTTGCGCTACTTCGTGGGATGACAGGGTGGCGCCGATACGCGGGTCGTAGGGGACGACCTTGTACCCCTTGTAGATCAGTCCTTTGTTCCAGATTCTCTGGAGCAGGTTCCAGGTGGATTCAATGTATTGGTTATCCAGTGTGTAATAGGCTTCATCCAGGTTGACCCAGTATCCCATGCGACGAGTCATCTCTTCCCACTCACCGATATAAGTCATCACCGATTCGCGGCATCTGCGGGTAAATTCGGTGATGCCGACCTGGCTTTCGATTTCCTTCTTGTCGAAAATGCCGAGTTGTTTTTCTATTTCATGTTCGACTGGCAGGCCGTGCGTATCCCAGCCGCCCTTGCGCGGCGCATGGAATCCGCGCATGGTCTTGAAGCGGGGGTAGATGTCCTTGAATGTACGCGCCAGGACGTGATGAATGCCCGGTTTGCCGTTGGCCGTCGGTGGGCCTTCGTTAAAGCTGAAACGCGGTCTGCCTTCACTTTGTTGCAGAGTCTTCTCGAAGATGGCATGCCTTTCCCAGAAGTCGAGAACCGACTTTTCCAGTTCCGGGCCATTATAGCGGCCTTGAATATCATCAAATTCTTTCGCGTTTTGTGTCATTTTCCAGCGCTTGCAAAATGGAGTTTTTGTGTCGGGTCAGGCTGGCGCATTATGCACACTTGGAAGGTCATCCACAACACAATGAAATCCATCGGCCTGGGTATTGTGCAATCGCGCTATCGTGTTCATGCGAGGCGTACATAGACATAAGTCAACTGATGGTATCCCGTCTCCTTCTGCTGCGAACCATGCCGGAGACGAGCAAGGCGATTACCCCTCCGCTTGCCAGACCTGCGCTGTGTGCTGTGTTGGCAACGTTCAATCCGAAAAATATCTCAAGCAGTCCAGACCAGCACAGTACGAACCAGCCCAGCATCAGCTTTATAATCACCGGGTTTATGCGAACCCGGAATCGTGGATTGGTCAATGACTGAATCCAGGCATAACCGAACAACCCGTAAATGACTCCCGACATACCACCGAACAGGGGGCCGGATACCAGGTATTGAGCCAGATTCGAGATCACGCTGATAGCGGATACCAGTATGACCAGTAGCCAGGTGCCCTGTTGCCATTCGATCATCCGTCCCAGTTCCCAGGTCCATAACATATTGAATACGATGTGAAAAATACTGAAATGAAGGAACATCGGCGTCACCAGTCGCCACCACTCGCCTTGCTGGATTTCCGGCAGGGTGGGTCGCACATATTCCGAGATCAGCAAGGGACCTACAAGAACGTGTTCCATGCCGAGGTTCATCAGGGCATAGACCAGGACGGAAATACCGACCATCAGGAGGGTAATCAGCGGGATGCCGGAGAACACAGAAGAATTACCGCCCATCCCTCTCTATCCGGTCACTTTCTCCCAGAGTTACCTGCTTGTCATCGAGCGTGGTGAAGTGCCGACCCTTGATGGTTTTTTGCCGTGCCTGATAGACCGTGCTGATGCCGTCATCGGAGATAACGCGAATGGTGATGATTTTGTTGTCGGACTGAAATTTAACAATAAAAATCCCGGCAGCGATCAACAGCAGGATGCCCAACAGGATATAAGTGACGCCGCGCACAGATAATGTCCCTCGTTCATCGGGCGGTTCCACGGTTGACGAACGGGTGGGCGCAGCCTTGGTTCTAAATACGATGGCGACGATGATAATTACCGCCACGGTAATCAGGATTTTGGTCAACATATTGACGTGACGGAATAAGTCCCGGCAGCGGCTGATGGAATACCGGATTTATTTATTTGAGCCACCCCAAAGCCAGGACCAAATGACTTTCTTTTCGGTATGCCCGCGTTTTTCGAGAGGGATGTAGGGGCGTTTCAGTTGACCCTGGTAGAGTTGGCGGGGGCGACCGATTTTCTGCTCATCATCTACCAGCATTTCCTTCCAGTGTGAGATCCAGCCTACTGTCCGGCCTATGGCGAACATAACGGTAAACATTGAGGTCGGGAATCCCATCGCCTTCATGATGATGCCGGAGTAAAAATCCACGTTGGGATACAGTTTCTTCTCGATGAAATAATCGTCCCTCAATGCGATTTCCTCGAGTTTCATCGCCAGCTCCAGTTGTTGATCATGGATGCCGAACTCGTTGAGTACTTCATGGCAGGTCTGGCGCATGACGGTGGCTCTGGGGTCGTAATTTTTATAGACACGATGCCCGAAACCCATCAAGCGGAAACTGTCGGTTTTGTCCTGCGCCTTCTTGATGTATTTGTCGATTTGATCGACGCTGCCGATTTCATCCAGCATTTTCAATACAGCTTCGTTGGCGCCGCCGTGCGCCGGCCCCCAGAGTGACGCGATTCCAGATGCGATGCAAGCATAAGGATTGGCGCCTGAAGAACCCGCCAGGCGCACCGTTGAGGTGGAGGCGTTCTGTTCATGGTCGGCGTGCAGAATCAGTATCCGGTCAATCGCCCGCGCCAGAACCGGATTGATCTTGTAGTCTTCCGCAGGGTTGGAAAACATCATTTGCAGCAGGTTTTCGGAATAACTGAGCGAGTTGCGCGGCATCGGGAACGGCAACCCCAGAGAGTACTTGTAGGCATAAGCGCCAATGGTCGGCATTTTCGCGATCAGGCGATGCGCTGCCGTTCTGCGTTGTTCGACATCGGTAATATCCGTGCTGTCGTGATAAAAGGCGGACAGAGCGCCGACCACTCCGACCATGATCGCCATCGGATGGGCGCTTCGCATGAAGCCGGAATAGAATTTCGCCAGTTGCTGGTGGATCAGGGTATGGTGCCTGATTTCGCTGTCGAATTCGCCTTTTTGTTCCGGAGTAGGTAATTCGCCGTACAGCAGGAGATAGCAGACTTCCATGAAATCGCTCTTTTGCGCCAGCTCGTCAATGCTGTAGCCGCGATGCAACAGGATGCCCTTGTCGCCGTTGATCCAGGTGATATCCGACTTGCAGGATGCGGTGGAGGTGAATCCGGGGTCATAAGTAAGCACGCCGGTATCACCGTACAGCGCCTTGATATCAACCAGCCGATTGCCGGTTGCCCCGGTGCGCGCTGGCAACCGCCAGGATTGTCCTGTGCTGTTGTCAGTCAGGGTGAATGAGTCCATTTCCTGGTCTGTCGGTTGTTCTGCTTTATTCATTACGATATCTTTACCACAAATAAGGTTTTCGCTGATTCGCGTACGTATACGATAATCTAATTTGGCTGCAATGACAAACCTGTTTGTCCTGGTTTTTCTTGAAATCCTTCACACTCATGCTTTACATTCGGACTTGTTGAAAGATTCCCATAGTGGTATCTTACCTTATATAAACAGCAAGACAATAATTATCCGGGAGGAATGAAATGCTACGATCACTGAGTATAGATCCTGAGAAGTGTACGGGCTGTCTGCAATGCGAGATGGCTTGTTCCTACGAGAACGAGGGGGTGTTCAATCCGGCTAAATCCCGGATAAAGGTTTTCACTTTCCATGATGAAGGCCGGTTCGTGCCGTATACCTGCACCCAGTGTGATGAAGCCTGGTGCCTGCACGCCTGCCCGGTTGAGGCGATTACCATGGATCGGGAGACCGGCGCGATGGTGGTCAGTGATTCGGCCTGTGTGGGCTGCAAGGTTTGTACCATCGCCTGCCCGTTCGGCACGGTGAACTACAATCAGGACACCGGCAAGGTCATCAAATGCGATCTTTGCGGCGGCGATCCCAAGTGTGCCAGCGCCTGCCCGACTGCCGCCATCACTTATGTCGATGCAGATGCCACCGGGCTCGAGAAAATGCGGGCATGGGCGGCAAGAACAGACAGCGCGGCTGCGAGTCAGGGGGCATAATACAATGAGTTGGACCGGAAAAGTATTGAGGGTTGATTTAACCCGGGGTGAAGTGAATGAAGAAGCGCTTAACATGGATTGGGCGGCAGACTATATCGGACAGCGTGGGCTGGCTACCCGCTACCTTTTTGAGGAGACGGACCCGCGCTGTGATGCGCTTGGCCCGGATAATAAACTGATTTTTGCCACCGGCCCGTTGACCGGCACCACGGTATCCACTGGCGGACGCTATTCAATCATTACCAAAAGCCCGTTGACCGGGGCGGTGGCCTGCTCCAATTCCGGCGGATTCATCGGCGCGGAATTGAAAATGGCTGGCTGGGACATGATCATATTCGAGGGCAGGGCGCAATCCCCGGTCACTCTGAATATCGTCAACGAAAAGGCGGAGATACTGCCAGCTGATGATCTGTGGGGTAAATCGGTCTGGGAGACAGACAAGTTGCTTCATGCGAAATACGGCGACCCGCAGATGCGAGTTGCCGCAGTGGGACGCTCGGCGGAAGCGGGATGTCTGTATGCTGCGGTAATCAATGACCTGCATCGCGCGGCGGGGCGTTCCGGCGTGGGTACGGTTATGGCATCGAAAAATCTCAAAGCCGTCACCGTGCGCGGCACTCGTGGTATCGGCAATATCAAGGACCCGATGCGATTCATGCAAAGTGTCGCCGAACAAAAGCAGGTGCTGGCCGAGAATGCGGTGACCGGACAGGGCTTGCCAGCGATGGGCACTCAGGTGCTGATGAATGTCATCAATGAAATAGGCGCGCTGCCGGCGAACAATATGCGCGATGTGCAATTTGACCATGCCAATGATATTTCGGCGGAAGCGATGGCAAAGCCGCGTGACAGCGACAACAAGCCGAATCTGACAACCAACGCCGCCTGCTTTGGGTGCACCATAGCGTGCGGACGGATTTCCACCATCGACAAGGGCCACTTCTCTGTTGAAAACAAACCCGAATACTGGGGAAACTCAGGCGGACTCGAATATGAGGCGGCCTGGGCGCTCGGCGCTGACACCGGCGTTGGTGACCTGGACGCGCTGACCTACGCCAATTTCATCTGTAACGAGGACGGCGTGGACCCGATCTCTTTCGGCGCTACGGTGGCTGCCGCCATGGAACTGTTCGATATGGGGGTCATTACCACTGAACATACCGGAGGCATGGAGCTCAATTTCGGCTCGGCACGGGCACTGACCTGGTGCGTGGATCAGGTCGCAACCGGCCAGGGTTTCGGCAAGGAGCTCGGCATGGGATCAAAGAGACTGTGCGAAAAGTACGGTCACCCGGAGTTGTCGATGACGGTCAAGGGGCAGGAATTTCCAGCCTACGACCCGCGTGGCATTCAGGGCATGGGGCTGACTTATGCGACTTCCAATCGCGGCGCCTGCCATTTACGCAGCTATACCGTAGCCTCTGAAGTGCTGGGCATCCCGGAGAAAACCGATCCACTGGTGACTGAAGGCAAGGCTGGATTGGTCAAGGCGTTCCAGGATGCGACCGCGGCGGTCGATCGATGGGATTGTGTGTCTTCACTACCTTCGCCTGGTCACTGGATAACATGGCGCCGCAGATTGACGCGGCCTGCCAGGGTGACTGGTCTGTGGAACGGTTGCTGGAAGCCGGTGAACGTATCTGGAATCTGGAGCGGGACTACAATATCAGGGCCGGATTGACAGGCAAGGATGACACATTGCCACCCAGACTGCTCAAGGAAGCGGCCAAAACCGGGCCGGCGGAGGGCAGAGTATGTGGTCTGGATGAAATGTTGCCGGAATATTATTCCCTGCGCGGTTGGAACAAAGAGGGTGAGTTGACCGACGAAGTGCGTGAGAAGTTCGCGCTGCCCGCATGAATCATGTCATCATTGGCGCCGGCCCCGCAGGCGTGGTGGCGGCTGAGACCCTGCACAAACGGGATCCGTCCGCCCGTATCACCCTCATTGGAGACGAGCCGGAGCCGCCCTATTCCAGAATGGCGATTCCCTATCTGTTAAGAGAAAATATTGACGAGTCCGGCACGTATCTGAGAAGGCAGGAAGACCATTTCCCCAGTCAGGGAATTGAGGTCGTGGTGGATACGGTCGAGTCGGTAGACTCTGTAGCCAGAACGGTTGCGCTCGCCAGCGGGGGGCATCGGGATTATGACCGGCTGCTGGTCGCGACCGGGTCACGACCGATCACCCCGCCGATTCCGGGTATTGACCATGCCAGAGTGACCAGTTGCTGGACGCTGGCGGATGCCAGGAAAATATCCGGCACAATCCGTCCAGGCGCATCCGTTGTATTGATCGGTGCCGGTTTCATCGGCTGTATCATTCTGGAGGCGCTGGTTTCCTCCGGCGCGAAGCTGACAGTGGTCGAGATGGGAGACCGGATGGTGCCCAGAATGCTGGACCAGACCTGCGGTACATTGCTGGAGAGATGGTGTGCCGAAAAAGGGGTCAACGTGATGACTGGCTGTCAGGTGGAAGCCATCGAGTCTTCTGGCGACAAGGTCAGGGTCCAGGTCAGTGGTCACGGGTCAGTCGAGGCGGAGTTGGTGATTTCCGCTACCGGCGTACAGGGCAATGCCGGTTTTCTGGCAGATTCCGACATCCAAATGTCCAATGGGGCGATTGTCATAGATGACTGTATGCGTTCCTCCATTGAGGACATTTACGCAGCGGGCGATGTAGCTTGCGGACGGGATTTTTCTACCGGCGAATACAGTGTGCAGGCGATTCAGCCGACCGCGGTCGAGCATGGTTATACGGCTGCCGCCAACATGGTCGAACAGGGCTCCATCCATCATCGCGGCAGTGTATTGATGAACGTGCTGGACACCATCGGCCTGATATCCGCTTCCTATGGTCAATGGCAGGGAGTCGCGGGCGGTGACACGGCGAGACTGGTCGATGAGAGGAATTTCCGCTATATCCAGCTTCAGTTTGAAGGAGATCGCCTGATCGGAGCCAATACGCTGGGCCTGACTCAGCATATCGGAGTCATTCGAGGACTGGTACAGGGCCGGTTTGCTCTGGGCAAATGGAAAGACCGGCTGATGGATAACCCGTTGATGATCATGGAGGCTTATCTGGCTGTGACTCAGGGGTAAGGCTGGGCCGGTTACAGGTACGGGCACGGGTTTTCCCTCGGCAATCCGGGTTGGAGGCAATGACAGATGCAGGTTCACTTCAAGCTGTTCGCAACCTTGTCGGGCTATTTGCCAGCGAATGCGATAAAAAATGTGGTGGTTCTGGAAGTGGACGCCGACACGACTCCGAACCAGTTGATTGATCAGCACTTTGTACCCCGTCACGAGGTGCATCTGGTATTGTTGAACGGAGTGTATCTGACTGCGGCGGAGCGGGATACTCCGTTACAAGCCAATGACACGGTTGCGATATGGCCTCCGGTTGCCGGAGGATGAGCGAGCCTGCCGCGGCTGATTATACCGCACCCGATTACTATGCACAGATGGGATTCAGCCATCTCGAACTTACCAGGAGTCTGGCTTCTGCGGTTGCCCCCTACCGGGTCTCAAAGGCTCAGGCTGCAAGCCGGGGAGAGCGCGGATTTACCATCACACTGGATACCAGAACGGCGCATCTGACCATCGGCGAGGAGAAAATCCGCCGTATTGCTTCGCTGGAATTGCCGGTTGTCGATGTTAGAATCCGGTTTGAACACTTCTCACAGACCGAGCGTCATGAATTCCTCGACAAATTCAAGAAATATCTTCATCGCGGTGGCGGATAGAGGGCGGGTCTCAGGCAGGATGACATGAAAATCACAGTCAAACTTTTCTCCAGCCTGATGGAGTATCTGCCGAAAAGCATTGAGGGAAACGCCATTGTATTGGACGAACCGGATGCGATTACGCCGAATCAGGTGCTCAAACGCTTCAATGTGCCGGATGCAGAGATACGAACGGTGATGCGAAATGGTGTATTTCTCTCGGTCGAGGCACGGGATGTGGAGCTGGAAGAGGGCGACGTGTTGACGGTCTGGCCCGCGATTCAGGGAGGTTAGCCGCCGTGCCCAAAGACAAACTCCGGCGGTCGTTGCATGATTTACGCATATCGGTTACCGACCGATGCAATTTTCGTTGTGGTTACTGCATGCCGAAAGACGTGTTCGGCAAGGGCTACCCGTTTTTGAAATCCAGCACCCTGTTAAGCTATGGGGAAATCGAAAGGCTGGTGCGGATATTTGCCAGTCTGGGTGTCGAGAAGATCCGGCTGACCGGCGGCGAGCCGTTGTTGAGAAAGGACCTGGAGACGCTGATTGAAAAGATTCACAAGGTGGATGGAATCAGGGATATTGCGATTACCACCAATGCTTCTCTGTTGAGCGGCGCGCGGGCGCGGGCGCTCAGGGAGGCCGGAGTAAAACGGATCAACATCAGCCTGGACGCGCTGACGCCGGAAATCTACCAGCGCATCAATCAGGTTTCCTTCCCGATGGAAGACGTGTTGCAGGGAGTGGACAATGCGGTTACCGCCGGTTTTGATGCGGTCAAGGTAAATATGGTGGTACAGAAGGAGATCAACGTCCCCGACATATTGCCGATGGTCGAGTATTTTAAGGGCACCGGCGTGATTTTACGATTTATCGAATTCATGGACGTGGGGAATTATAATCAATGGCGACGTGACCTTGTTTTTGGCGCTGGGGAAATCATTGATCTGGTTCAGTCCCGCTATCCGATCGAACCGATAGACCTGGATTCCCGGTCGGAAGTTGCCAAGCGATGGCGGTTTGCCGATGGTTCGGGTGAGATTGGCGTTATTTCTTCCATCACCCAGCCCTTTTGCAATCACTGTGTCCGCGCCCGGCTTTCCGCCATTGGAGAATTGTTCACCTGTCTGTTCGCGACCCGTGGCACTGATTTGAAAGGCTTGCTCAAGGCGCATGATTCAGACGCCGTAATCCGGCAGCGAATCGAGGCGATCTGGTTGAACCGGGATGACCAGTATTCGATGCGAAGGAGTCGATCGACATCCATCGCCCCGGCGCACAGTCACTCCCAAAAGGTGGAAATGTCGTATATCGGCGGTTGACAGTGGTGGGTCTTGTACCCTCCCGCAATCGCCACCCCACGCCCCAATCCGCCCTCATATCATTCCCCCCTTGAGGGGGAATCCAATCCGCAAACGGATTGGATGGGGGGACACAATCGCCACCCACGCTCCAATCCGTCTTTCCCGTGCAAACGGGAATCCACAACCATTCAGATGCTGTGCGTAACGTAATCGTAAGGGAGGGTCTTGTACCCTCCCGCTACCGTTGGATTCCTGTACCGGTAATTCCTGTCCCGACGGTTGACAGTAGTTTTCAGGTTGGGCAGAATTGCTGACCATTGCTGATCTACCAGGAAACAAACAAAATGAACCCGATAGCATCCATTTTTATTGCAGCGAGCCTGAGCCTGTTACTGACCGCCTGCGGAGGCGGGGGAAGCGCGGCTGTAAGCACACCCGTACCCCCCCCCGTTGAAGACCCCGACACCGGAAATACAGAAGACGACGGCACAGGCGAGGATACCGACAACGGAGAGGAAAACATGGCCGGTAGCGGCGGTTCTGGTAGTAGTAGCCGCAATCCTCCTCCTCCTCCTCCTCCCAAAGATACACGCCCCGACATTCATAAGGCGGCAGATGCCGAGATGGATACGAAAACCGCACAGACAGCGATATTAGCTACGATTGAGGGTTCTCCCATCCACGATTTCCCGTCCAATACCATAAGCCCTGCCATGGGTGTATCCGCAGGCATTGCGACAGGCGCCTACGAAGACATAGCCACGATTGAGACCGAAGTTGAGAAAATCAAGAAAGCTTTTACGGAAGCCGAGAAGGCACAGAGTGCTTTAGCAGACGAAGCCGACGATCTCAAGGAGGTAGCGGATGATCTCCAGGACGATGCGGATGAAGCCATGATGCCTGTGCCCGGTCTCAAGACTGCTGCTTCTGATGCCGAAGGGAAGCGTGACAGACTTCAGGACGATCTCAATATTCAGAACGATCTTATCGCCGGCTATGAAGCAGAAGCGGAACGCTTGAAAGGCCTTGACCCGACTGACCCGCAGATCGAGGTCCAGCGGGCGCAGGCGGATGCCATCAGGATGGGTGACGCGTACATACAACTAAAGAGTGATCTGGAAACCGCGAAGGCAGAAGCCACTGCCAAGCGCACGGAAGCGGATAACAAAGAAACAAAAGCCACTCAACTTCAAACCGATGCCGACAATGCGGACACAGCAGCCACTGCCAAGCGCACGGAAGCGGATACGGCCGCAGGTCATGTTGATGAGATTGAACGCATCCGGGACCAGTTCCAGATAGACCTCGCAGAGTGGAAACGGGCAGTAGGCGATGATGAGGCCGCCACCGAAACTGAAAAAGCGGAGTTGGTGTTCGACTTGCTTGAGGGTTTGCCTGACAATCCCGACTCCGACATTTTCACCTCCGATGTTGCCGATCTTGATAACCCGGACTATCACGTCTTCGCCCGCGCCGACCAACCGACAGGAACACGGATGACTTTTGTCGACATATACAGCGAGGATAATGACTTCCGGGCCATGAAAAATTTTCTTCAATCAGATAGCACGGTAGATACTGCTACACATACCTCAACGGGCCTGCCGGAAAATCATCCTGCGATGCTTGTGGAGTTCAAGAAAACGACTGAATTTGTCCCGTACACTCCGGGTGATACGCTGACTGCATCTGTAGCCCGTGATGCTGTCCCCCAAATTGTTCGATGGAACGGCATTGTCGGCTCGCTCTACTGTGACCGCGCCGGCGGCTGTACACATGGTAGCACTGGACGCCTCGGCTCAGGCTGGTACTTCACGCCTGTTGTGAGTAGCAAGCAGAGTAGTGTTGGATATGACACGACAGTGGCCGGCTATCAGGACTCCGATGAAGATGACATCTGGGAGGCAGTCGGATACATTGATTACGGTATGTGGCTGGACGGAGACGACAACAACCTGGGACTCCACCGTCGAATCAACTGGGTCGGGCCACGCTCACCAGCGAACACTCTGGAATTCGGTGCCAGTACCACTCTGGATGGCAGCGCCACCTATACCGGCAAGGCCGTCGGCCTCTCAGCGCGCAAGACCGGCGCCGGAGACGATGAGGTATTCGCATCCGGCCACTTCGCGGCGGATGTGGAACTACGGGCGACTTTCGACGCTGACCCGATGCTGGAGGGCACGATTGACAACTTCCGGTCCGTCGGAGGCAGCGGCCATGTAGATACCGGCTGGAGTCTCGAGCTACAGGCGGCGGGACTCAGCGATGAGACCATAGACAGTACAATCACCATCACCAATGGCGATGGTGATGGCCGATGGAGCGCGGACTCGTATGGTGACTCCGGGCAACGCCCCACCGGTTTTTACGGCGGCTTCGAGGCCGAGTTCTACGATGGCGTTGATGACAATAATGAAGTCGTCATCGGCGGCGTAGCCGCAGGCGTTTACGAAGCGAGCAAATAACCGCAATCCACAACCATCATCAAATCATTCCCCCCTTGAGGGGGAATCCAATCCGCAAACGGATTGGATGGGGGGACACAACCGTAATCCCCCCGCCCCAACCGTCTTTCCCGCGCAAGCGGGAATCCACAACCATACGGATGGTGTACCTACTGTCATCGTAGGGACAGGCCTCTGTGCCTGTCCGCTACCGTTGATTCCTGTTCGATCATTCGCGGGAGGGCACAGAGACCCTCCCCTACAACATCATTTCGATCCATGTATCCAAATCATTCCCCCCTTGAGGGGGAATCCAATCCGCAAACGGGAGTCCACAACCATACGGATCATTGACCGGATGGATGGATTCAGGCACAATCCATCCATAGAGGATACATAAGGAAATAACAAGCGGAGAAACAGACATGGCAGCGTATACCATCGACACACTGGCGACAGCACGAAAACTGCAAGCAGCCGGGTTTGAATCAAGCCAGGCCGAAGCGGTAGCCGAGGCAGTAGCGCATCAAGGCGAACAGTTAGCAACAAAGTCCGACATTGCCGGATTGCGCTGGATGTTCGGATTACACGTTGCTTTGACACTGGTCATACTGGCGTTTGTGTATCAAGGCAACCAGCAAATTAACCAGCAAATCACCCATCTTACGCAACAGGTAGGACATTTGTCCGGCGTAGTAGAACAATGGCCGAGGCAGTAGCGTATCAAGGCGAACAGTTAGCGACGAAGTCCGACATTGACGGATTACATTTTGCCTTGACGCAATAGGAACCAATACCAACCAACATCAGGAAAGGATCATGACAACCATAGCGATTGATACCCTGGCCACCATGCGGAAGCTGGAAAAGGCAGGGTTTGAGACTGTCCAGGCTGAGGCGGTGGCCGAGACAGTCGCCGAAGTAGTAGGACGCCAGGGAGACGACCTGGCAACAAAGGCCGACCTGAAAGTGGTAGAAAAATCACTACGCCAGGAAATAGCCGGATTGCGCTGGACATTCGGGATTGTCGCCGGGTTTGTGGTTGCTTTGAATCTGGTCATATTCGGGTTTATGTATCAAGGCAACCAGCAAATTAACCAGCAAATCACCCAGCTTACGCAACAGGTAGGGCATTTATCCGGCGTAGTAGAGCAATGGCCGAGGCAGTAGCGCATCAAGGCGAACAGTTAGCGACGAAGTCCGACATTACCGGATTACATTTTGCCTTGACGCAATAGGAACCAATACCAATCAACATCAGGAAAGGCTCATGACAACCATAGCGATTGATACCCTGGCCACCATGCGGAAGCTGGAAAAGGCAGGGTTTGAGACTGTCCAGGCTGAGGCGGTGGCCGAGACAGTCGCCGAAGTAGTAGGACGCCAGGGAGACGACCTGGCAACAAAGGCCGACCTGAAAGCGGTAGAAAAATCACTACGCCAGGAAATTGCCGGAGTCCGGGGGGAAATTACCGGAGTCCGGGGGGAAGTGGCAGGATTGCGCTGGATGTTCGGATTACATTTTGCCTTTACGCTGATTATGTTGGGCTTTCTGTTCGCTATCTGGCGCGATGTAGCCATCTTGACGGCAGGCTGAGGAGTGGCCGAGGCAGTAGCGCATCAGGGAGAATTGACACAATCCGTCAAATAACGAACGATGACAGGAATCCACAACCATACGGATCATTGACCGGATGGATGGATTCAGGCACAATCCATCCATAGAGGATACATAAGGAAATACCAAGCGGAGAAACAGACATGGCAGCGTATACCATCGACACACTGGCGACAGCACGAAAACTGCAAGCAGCCGGGTTTGAATCAAGCCAGGCCGAAGCGGTAGCCGAGGCAGTAGCGCATCAAGGCGAACAGTTAGCAACAAAGTCCGACATTGCCGGATTGCGCTGGATGTTCGGATTACATTTTGCCTTTACGCTGGCTATGTTGGGGATTATGGCTGCCCTGACGTGGCAGGTATTCACTATCGGACAGGAAGTGGCCGGAATAATGGCCATCTTGACGGCAGGTTGACCGAGCAAGCCGTGCAGTAATCTTCGAACCAATACCAACCAACATCAGGAAAGGATCATGACAACTATAGCGATTGATACCCTGGCCACCATGCGGAAGCTGGAAAAGGCAGGTTTTGAGACTGTCCAGGCTGAGGCGGTGGCCGAGACAGTCGCCGAAGTAGTAGGAAGCCAGGGAGACGACCTGGCAACAAAGGCCGACCTGAAACTGGTACAGTCCGACCTGAAAGCGGTGGAAAAATCACTACGCCAGGAAATTGCCGGATTGCGCTGGATGTTCGGATTACATTTTGCCTTTACGCTGGCTATGTTGGGGATTATGGCTGCCCTGACGTGGCAGGTATTCACTATCGGACAGGAAGTGGCCGGAATAATGGCCATCTTGACGGCAGGTTGACCGAGCAAGCCGTGCAGTAATCTTCGAACCAATACCAATCAACATCAGGAAAGGCTCATGGCAACCATAGCGATTGATACCCTGGCCACCATGCGGAAGCTGGAAAAGGCAGGGTTTGAGACTGTCCAGGCTGAGGCGGTGGCCGAAGTAGTAGGACGCCAGGGAGACGACCTGGCAACAAAGGCCGACCTGAAACTGGTACAGTCCGACCTGAAAGTAGTGAAGTCCGACTTGAAAGTAGTACAGTCTGACCTGAAAGTAGTACAGTCCGACTTGAAAGTAGTACAGTCCGACCTGAAAGCGGTAGAAAAATCACTACGCCAGGAAATTGCCGGAGTCCGAGGGGAAGTAGCCGGATTGCGCTGGACATTCGGGATTGTTGCCGGGTTTGTGGTTGCTTTGAATCTGGTTATATTCGGGTTTATGTATCAAGGCAACCAGCAAATTAACCAGCAAATCACCCAGCTTACGCAACAGGTAGGGCATTTATCCGGCGTAGTAGAACAGTGGACGAAGCAATAGCGTATCAGGGCGAACAATAACAGGAACCAATACAAATAAACATCAGGAAAGAATCATGACAACCATAGCGATTGATACCCTGGCCACCATGCGGAAGTTGGAAAAGGCAGGTTTTGAGACTATCCAGGCTGAGGCGGTGGCCGAGACAGTCGCCGAAGTAGTAGGAAGCCATGGAGACGACCTGGCAACAAAGGCCGACCTGAAACTGGTACAGTCCGACCTGAAAGCGGTGGAAAAATCACTACGCCAGGAAATTGCCGGAGTCCGGGGGGAAGTGGCAGGAGTCCGGCAAGATGTAGTCGGGTTGCGCTGGATGTTCGGATTACATTTTGTTTTGACGCTGGTCATATTAGGGTTTGTGTATCAAGGCAACCAGCAAATTAACCAGCAAATCACCCAGCTTACGCAACAGGTAGGACATTTATCCGGCGTAGTAGAACAATGGCCGAGGCAGTAGCGCATCAGGGAGAATTGACACAATCCGTCAAACAACGAACGATGACAGGAATCCACAACCATACGAAATCCGCAATTACCGATGCGTAGGGGAGGGTCTTGTGCCCTCCCGCTACCATCATCCCCAGCCCCACTCGTCAATTCCCCCCACCAAATCCGTGAGCGGATTTGACTCCCCCTCAAGGGGGGAGTGATTTTCTTGCCGCAGACCGGGCAATGATTGGATGTTCTTTTGTTTGACTTTGTTTATTGTTGCGTTTAATATCGCTGGATATTGCTAATTCGGGCGTTGGCGCCTGCGCTGATGCTGAACCAACCAACAATCTGGAGTCTGGGTAGATGAGTAATCTGGGTCAAGAGACAAACAAAATCAATTCGATAGTATCCGTTCTGGTTGCAGTGAGCCTGAGCCTGCTGCTGACCGCCTGCGGAGGTGGGGGAGGCACAGCGGTAGCTCCTGAACAACCCAACACCGGAAATATGGACGGCAATACCGGCGGCGACAACGGAGGCGGCGATACGGACAGTGGAGATGGAAGCACGGCCGGTGGTGGCGGTGGTGGTGGAACCAGCCCAACCAGCCCTGGCGGAGGCGACACCCCGGACCCTGTTACGCCCAGTGATGACCCGGTGGAGGATGCAATGACGGCCAGAGATGAAGCGCAAGAAGCCGTAACAGAGGTGCCTGATATATTGAACAGAGCGGCAGTGGAGACCGGCGCTAACCTTATCTATCTGGAATCCAACCAGGTCATCGCCGCTGCCATGGGCGTATCCGCGGGCATCACGGCAGAAGCGCAATCGCAGGTCGACGCGATGAAGGCCGGGATTGCGAAAGTTGAGGAAGATCTTAAGACTGCCAAGCAGATATACAGTGATTTAGGTGCCGAAGCCGCAGGTCTTGCTGAAGAAGCGGAGGGTCTTGCTGGAGAAGCGAGTGAGGCCAATACGGTGTACGCAACAGCCGTACAGGCTCTTGGTCAGAAAGAGGCAGTGTACAATCCTCTGAACATGGAAATCATGGAGCTTGAGCAGGATGCTCTTGAGTCCGATGCCCACGCCGCCGATGCTAGGTTAGAATTGGCAGTGTTGAAAGACCCTCAACAAAGCCCTGATGCTACCAACCAGGATATTATGGACAAGGAGATTGAGATTGAGGCTGCGAGTGAGGCAGCCGCTAGATATCGGATGGAAGCGGCTGAAAAAAGGATGGCAGAAGCATACATAGAGGCGAAGCAGGAGTTCGAAGCCGCGACCCGGGCGGAGGCGGAAGCCAGCGAGGAAGCCGAGCGGCTTACGACCGCCGAGAATGATAAGAGAAGCGATCAGGAGGCTAAGGAGGCTGAAGCGGTAGTGGTTGGTGGAGAGAATGGAGAGGGTGGGTTGGTTGAGGAGATCACAACCTCCCTCGAAAATCTCAAGACTGCCCTTAATAAGGACATTACGCGTTGGGAGACCGCGCTGGGCGATGTCAGCGAGCAGGAAAAAGCGGAGATGGTGTTTGCATTGCTCGCTTATGATAGGCCAAGAGCAAATGCACAGATACGAGGGTCTGATTCTGACCCTGTTATCAACACCACCGGCGACCTCATGGATCTCGATACCAGTGCCCATGTCTTTCTCCGCGCCGCCCCGGAAGGAACCATGACGTTCAGGCAGATCGCCGAAGACAACAATGACTGGGGGCTCAGTCGTCGGACTTTCCGCAATCCAGACAATACGATAAATGCTACTAAGCACGCCGAAACAGGCCTTCCGCAGAATCATTATGCCATCAATTTTCAGACCCGTCCGAAATTGTCTGATTTCGTCGTCAGGGCGGAAGGCACGTTCGGTGAGGGCGGCGCCCCCGCGGGCGGCATAAGTGTCCTCAACCAGGTTAGCCAGTATGGTTTCTTTCACGGTCAGCTGAACGGCATGGCAGGGACGCTTTACTGTGATCGGAGTGGTGGCTGTGATTTGAATGAGAATACGATTACGATTATTAATGGTGAGGGTGAGAATGAGGTTGTGAAGGTGAAGTACTTGGGTGATGGCTTTTACTTCAGCCCTGTTGTGGATAGCGACCGGCAGGGCGAGCTTGGCTACAACACCGAGATGTCCCGTTATATGGATTCAGACGGAGACGGTGTCTATGAGTTAGTCGATAACTACGTCGATTACGGCTTGTGGCTGGAGGGAATTGACGACGACGTCAACAGCCTCACGCTCCAGGGTCGCATCGGCTGGGTTGGGACAGCAGACGTATCAGTGAGCAACCTGAACTTTGGTGACAGTGACCGTGGCCTTGCTGGCAGCGCCACCTACAGCGGAGATGCACACGGCCTGTCTGCACGCAGGACCGGCGCCGGAGACGCCATGACCACTGCATCCGGCCACTTCGAGGCGGACGTGACACTAAATGCGACCTTCGGCACGACTCCGACCCTTAATGGCACGATTGACAATTTCAGGGCGGTGGCAGGCGAAGGTCATGTCGATCCTGCATGGAGTATCCCTCTGACAACCATGGACGCTTTCCCTACAACTGTTTTAGATGAAAGAACTGCTGGATATATTGGCGCCAATGGCGTAAGAGGCGCTACTTACGATGGCGGCAAAACAGTAAGTGGCCGTTGGGGCTGGCAAGCTTACGGCGAGATGGGGAACGACCAGGGCCAACGCTTCGAACAACGCCCGACCGGCTTCTTCGGTGATTTCGAAGCACTGTTTTACAATGCCGGCGAACTGGACGACCCAAGCGTCGTCGGCGCAGCCGCAGGCTTTTATCACGCAGAGAAGGAGTAAAGCGTAAGCCGCCTGCCCCCGGCTTGGTCGTAGGGGTGCCCCTTGTGGGTGCCCGCTACCGTTGATACCCGCCCGACATTCGCGGGAAGGCACAAGACCCTCCCCTACGATAACGTTCGGGAGCAGGCTCTACAACATCATTCCCCCCTTGAGGGGGAATCCAATCCGCAACCGGATTGGATGGGGGGGCACAACCGTAATCCCACGCCCCAACCATCCGCCAACCCACACCCCAACCACCCGTCCTCCTACGCCCCAACCCGTCCTTCCCGCGCAGGCGGGAATCCACAACCATTCAGATACCGCACGTAAAGTCATCGTAGGGGCGACCCTCTGTGGTCGCCCGCTATCGTTGACACCCGTTCCGATCCCGAACAGTCTCCGCCTCCAACCCCAATTCTGCTATAATCCGCAATCGCTACCTGTAAGGAATGTCGAAATGACCACCACCACCGTACCCACTCCAGACGAAATCTGGGCGATTCTGAAAGAAGTTTCCGCCAACCTGGAAGAAACCGCCGCCATCAGCAAAGAAACCGCTGCCAGACAGGAAGCTGCTGCTGCCAGACAGGAGGAAGCCGCCGCCATAGAGGATGCCAGACATGAAAAAGCCATGCAGGAAATAGCAGAAATCGCTGCCAGGCAGGCCGCCGACCATGAAGAGCTCATGCAGGAAATGAAGGAAACCGACAGACGAATGAAAGAAACCGACAAGCAGATTAAAAAGAACGAAGCTTCTTTTAACAGCCGGTGGGGACGGTTGGTGGAGAGTCTGGTAGAGGGGGATTTGGTTGCGATGTTACAGGAGAAGGGCGTTCATGTTTACCAGATTTACCGGAATATTTCACAAAGCGGCTCCGATGATAACTTTGAATATGACATCATTGCGGCCAATGGTCAGGAAATTGTAGTGGTTGAAGTCAAGACCACCTTGAAGGCGCAGGATGTCAAGGATTTCCTGGTCAGTGTGGGTAAGGTTACGACTCGAATGCAGAGTTTTAAGGACAAAACCGTCTATGGAGCGACCGCCTGGTTAAAGTCTGATGAACAAGCGCATGTTTATGCAGAGAAACAGGGATTATTCGTAATCAGAGCCACCGGCAACAGCGCCAGCATCATCAATAAGGACAATTTCAAACCACAGATTTTCTCCTGAACAGGCCAATCATTTCCCCCGACGTCCCCCCACCAAATCCGCAAGCGGACTTGACTCCCCCTCAAGGGGGGAGTGATTTTCTCGTCCCAACCCGTCATTCCCGCACAAGCGGGAATCCACACCCATTCAGATACCGCACGTAAAGTCATCGTAGGGGCGACCCTCTGTGGTCGCCCGCTACCGTTGATACCCGCCCGACATTCCCGGGAGGGCACAAGACCCTCCCCTACGATAACGGTCAGGCGCAGGCTCTACAACATCATTCCCCCCTTGAGGGGGAATCCAATCCGCAGCCGGATTGGATGGGGGGACCCAACCGTCATCGCATGCCCCAATCCGTCTTTCCCGCGCAGGCGGGAATCCACAACCATTCAGATACCGCACGTAAAGTCATCGTAGGGGCGACCCTCTGTGGTCGCCCGCTATCGTTGACACCCGTTCCGATCCCGAACAGTCTCCGCCTCCAACCCCAATTCTGCTATAATCCGCAATCGCTACCTGTAAGGAATGTCGAAATGACCACCACCACCGTACCCACTCCAGACGAAATCTGGGCGATTTTGGAAAGAACCGCCGCTGCCCAGGAGGAAACCGCCGCGGCCCATGAAAAAGGCAGACAGGAAATGGCAGAATTTCGCGCCAGCCAAAAAGAAATCGCCGCTATAGAGGATGCCAGGCGGAAGGAAGCCGCCGCCATAGAAGATGCCAGACATGAAAAAGCCATGCAGGAAATAGCAGAAATCGCTGCCAGGCAGGCCGCCGACCATGAAGAGCTCATGCAGGAAATGAAGGAAACCGACAGACGAATGAAAGAAACCGACAAGCAGATTAAAAAGAACGAAGCTTCTTTTAACAGCCGGTGGGGACGGTTGGTGGAGAGTCTGGTAGAGGGGGATTTGGTTGCGATGTTACAGGAGAAGGGCGTTCACGTTTACCAGATTTACCGGAATATTTCACAAAGCGGCTCCGATGATAACTTTGAATATGACATTATTGCGGCCAATGGTCAGGAAATTGTAGTGGTTGAAGTCAAGACCACCCTGAAGGCGCAGGATGTCAAGGATTTCCTGGTGAGTATGAGTAAGGTTACGACTCGCATGCCGCGTTTCAAGGATAACACCGTGTATGGAGCGATAGCCTGGTTAAAATCTGATGAACAAGCGCATGTTTATGCAGAGAAACAGGGATTATTCGTGATCAGAGCCACCGGCAACAGCGCCAGCATCATCAATAAGGACAATTTCAAACCACAGATTTTCTCCTGAACAGGCCAATCATTTCCCCCGACGTCCCCCCACCAAATCCGCAAGCGGACTTGACTCCCCCTCAAGGGGGGAGTGATTTTCTCGTCCCAACCCGTCATTCCCGCACAAGCGGGAATCCACACCCATTCAGATACCGCACGTAAAGTCATCGTAGGGGCGACCCTCTGTGGTCGCCCGCTATCGTTGACACCCGTTCCGATCCCGAACAGTCTCCGCCTCCAACCCCGATTCTGCTATAATCCGCAATCGCTACCTGTAAGGAATGTCGAAATGACCACCACCACCGTACCCACTCCAGACGAAATCTGGGCGATTCTGAAAGAAGTTTCCGCCAACCTGGAAGAAACCGCCGCCATCAGCAAAGAAACCGCTGCCAGACAGGAAGCTGCTGCTGCCAGAGAGGAAGCTGCTGCTGCCAGACAGGAGGAAGCCGCCGCTATAGAGGATGCCAGGCGGAAGGAAGCCGCCGCCATAGAAGATGCCAGGCGGAAGGAAGCTGCCGCCAGAGAGGATGCCAGACATGAAAAATCCATGCAGGAAATAGCAGAAATCGCTGCCAGGCAGGCCGCCGACCATGAAGAGCTCATGCAGGAAATGAAGGAAACCGACAGACGAATGAAAGAAACCGACAAGCAGATTAAAAAGAACGAAGCTTCTTTTAACAGCCGGTGGGGACGGTTGGTGGAGAGTCTGGTAGAGGGGGATTTGGTTGCGATGTTACAGGAGAAGGGCGTTCATGTTTACCAGATTTACCGGAATATTTCACAAAGCGGCTCCGATGATAACTTTGAATATGACATTATTGCGGCCAATGGTCAGGAAATTGTAGTGGTTGAAGTCAAGACCACCTTGAAGGCGCAGGATGTCAAGGATTTCCTGGTCAGTGTGGGTAAGGTTACGACTCGAATGCAGAGTTTTAAGGACAAAACCGTCTATGGAGCGATCGCCTGGTTAAAGTCTGATGAGCAAGCGCATGTCTATGCAGAGAAACAGGGATTATTTGTAATCAGAGCCACCGGCAACAGTGCCAGCATCATCAACAAGGACAATTTCAAACCACAGATTTTCTCCTGAACAGGCCAATCATTTCCCCCGACGTCCCCCCACCAAATCCGCAAGCGGATTTGACTCCCCCTCAAGGGGGGAGTGATTTTCTCGTCCCAACCCGTCTTTCCCGCGCAGGCGGGAATCCACAACCATTCAGATACCGCACGTAAAGTCATCGTAGGGGCGACCCTCTGTGGTCGCCCGCTACCGTTGACCGGGCGGACGGATTCAGGCAGAATCCATCCACAGAGGACACATATAAAATAACAAGCGGAGAAACAGACATGGCAGCGTATACCATCGACACACTGGCGACAGCACGAAAACTGCAAGCAGCCGGGTTTGAATCAAGCCAGGCCGAAGCGGTAGCCGAGGCAGTCGCGCATCAGGGCGAACAGTTAGCAACAAAGTCTGACATTGCCGGAGTCCAGCGAGATGTAGCCGGATTGCGCTGGATGTTCGGATTACATTTTGTTTTGACACTGGTCATACTGGGGTTTGTGTATCAGGGCAACCAGCAAATTAACCAGCTTACGCAACAGATAGGGCATTTATCCGGCGTGGTAGAGCAGTGGCCGGTAATTACGGATTGACACAACCCACCATCACATCATTCCCCCCTTGAGGGGGAATCACATCCCGCAAAGCGGGTGTGATGGGGGGACCCAACCATCAACCCCCGCCCCAACCCGTCCTTCCCGCGCAGGCGGGAATCCACAACAATATGGGCTTTGTGATTAAATGATGTCATAGACCCGAACAGTCTCCGCCTCCAACCCCGATTCTGCTATAATCCGCAATCGCTACCCGTAAGGAATATCAAAATGACCACCACCGTACCCACTCCAGACGAAATCTGGGCGATTTTGGAAAGAACTGCCGCTGCCCAGGAGGAAGGTGCTGCCAGAGAAGCTGCCAGACATGAAAAAGCCATGCAGGAAATAGCAGAAATCGCTGCCAGGCAGGCCGCCGACCATGAAAGGCTCATGCAGGAAATGAAGGAAACCGACAGACGAATGAAAGAAACCGACAAGCAGATTAAAAAGAACGAAGCTTCTTTTAACAGCCGGTGGGGACGGTTGGTGGAGAGTCTGGTAGAGGGGGATTTGGTTGCGATGTTACAGGAGAAGGGCGTTCATGTTTACCAGATTTACCGGAATATTTCACAAAGCGGCTCCGATGATAACTTTGAATATGACATTATTGCGGCCAATGGTCAGGAAATTGTAGTGGTTGAAGTCAAGACCACCTTGAAGGCGCAGGATGTCAAGGATTTCCTGGTCAGTGTGGGTAAGGTTACGACTCGCATGCCGCGTTTTAAGAAAAACACCGTCTATGGAGCGATGGCCTGGTTAAAATCTGATGAACAAGCGCATGTCTACGCAGAGAAACAGGGATTATTCGTAATCAGAGCCACCGGCAACAGCGCCAGCATTATCAACAAGGACAATTTCAAACCACAGATTTTCTCCTGAACAGGCCAATCATTTCCCCGCTTTTTGCATTATTGCATGACTTCCCCGTTGTCTTACCTTCTCAAACCCGAATCCACTGAGTATCTGACAAACTTGCTGACCGGACAGCACTTTTAATTTAGCCAACCGCTGCCTCTATTTGGGTAATATAGACTTCCGAATGCAGCCGCTGTGTGATTTCTTCGGTAGATGCCGTCTCAAAAAAAAGCTCTAATGCTTCCTGGAGATTCATTCTCGCCTGAGCAACAGTATCACCCTGGCTTGCAATATCCAACTGCGGACATAACGATACATATCCGCCTTCTTCTTTTTCAATGATCGCTGTGAATTGTCTACCCATAATCCTGATTACTTGTCTGATTGTGATTCCATTATACATTGTTCGTGTGGCTGCAGGGATGATTACCATGTAGATTGATCTTAGCGTACTTGCATACGCCTGCATTGGGTGGCATGATGGCTGAACCCTTCCTCAAAGAACATGGATAATGACTCGCCATAGACTCCCCATCGGTATCCAGGATTTCCGTACCATTCGGGAACAGGACTGCTACTACGTCGATAAGACCCCTCATATCCAGCGACTGGTCGAAATGGGGAGTTTCTATTTCCTGTCTCGCCCACGTCGATTCGGCAAGAGTCTGCTGATCGATACATTACAGGAACTGTTCGAGGGCAATGAAGTCCTGTTTCAGGGGTTGCATATCCATCCGCACTGGGATTGGTCGGTCAAACATCCCGTGGTGCGATTGAGCTTTGGTGGCAAGTACAACGAGCCTGGCGAACTGGATGGCGACATTATCGAGCAGTTGGAAAGTGTAGAACGTCGTTACGGACTTACTCAAGCCACTGAGTCGCACACCGGCCCCCGCCGTCTGAGAAACATACTGAATCGCCTGCATGCACAGACCGGGCGAAAGGTCGTCATTCTGGTAGACGAATACGACAAACCGATTCTGGATGTACTGGATAACCCGGAAATGGCCAGAGCCAACCGGGATTACCTGCGTGGCTTCTACGGCATCATCAAGGACAGTGCCCGGGATGTCCGCTTCGTCTTCGTCACCGGCATCAGTATGTTCTCGAAAGTGAGTTTGTTCTCCGGCCTCAACAACCTGGACAATATCAGCCTGGATCCAGAGTTTGCTACGATCTGCGGCTATACCGACAAAGACCTCGACACCGTATTCGCCCCGGAGTTACCCGGTCTTGACCGGGATGAAATCCGTAAATGGTATAACGGCTATCACTGGCTCGGAGAAGAGAAACTGTACAATCCATTTGATCTATTGCTGTTGTTCCGCAAACGCCAGTTCAAGTCGCATTGGTTTGAGACCGGTTCCCCGACTTTCCTGTTTCGCGTCATGATGGATCGGGAAATCAGTCCACTGGAACTGGAGAATCGTATCTCTGATGAAGACTTACTCTCCACCTTCGATATAGATGACATCACCATTGATGCCCTGTTGTTTCAGACCGGCTACTTAACCCTTGTCGAACGAGAATGGGATGGTGCACGGACTCTCTACACGCTGGATTATCCGAACTTCGAGGTGCGACAGAGTCTGAACCATGGATTGCTCGGTTATATCACAGGACGCAGAATCGAAACAGCAGATCAGGGCGATCAACTGGCGCGTCTGCTGGTAGCCAATGACTTCGATGGATTCACGGAGCATCTACAATCATTCTTCGCCGGGATTCCGTATCAGTGGCAGTCCACCCGGAGTCCGGCTCGATATGAAGCCTGGTATGCGGGGATGTTATATGCCTGCTTTTGTACGATTGGTCTTACCCTTCGGGTAGAGGATTCCAGCAGCCGGGGTCGGGCAGATATGGTGGTATTGCATGGAGATCAGGTATTCGTATTTGAGTTCAAGATGTCAGATACAGACAGCAATAGTGAGGATACGGCACAACAGGCGATTGAACAGATACAGGAGAAAGGTTATGCCGACAAGTACCGCAGCCAAAACCAACCCATCCATCTGATCGGCATAGCGTTCAGTGCCAAAGACCGGAATCTGGCCGCAGTGAAAGTAATCCCGGCCTGAAAACAACCCCCCACCAAATCCGCTTCGCACGATTTGACTCCCCCTCAAGGGGGGAGTGATACTACGGCATTGGTATTTCTGTATCTACCGGGATGCGGTAGCCTTTTTGTACAGCGGGGCGGGTGGCTATTTGGGTGTACCAGCGTTTGATGTTGGGGAAGTCGGTCATGTCAACTTTTTGCCACTCGAACCGGGAGGCCCAGGGCCATAGTGCGATATCGGCGATTGAGTAATCGCCAGCGACGTATTCATGGTCTTCCAGGTGGTCGTCGAGTACGGCATAGAGACGCTGGGCTTCGACCTTGTATCTTTTCTCGGCGTATTCACTGGCTCCGGGCTTGAAGTGCAGGAAGTGATGGGCTTGTCCGAGCATCGGGCCGAAACCGCCCATCTGGAACATCAGCCATTCCAGGATTTGCCAGCGCCTGGCCTGTGGCATCAGCATCCCGGTTTTGTCGGCCAGATAAATCAGGATGGCGCCGGATTCCATCATGCTCAAGCCATTTTCTTCATCGACGATAGCCGGAATCTTGTTGTTCGGGCTTATTTTCAGGAAATCTTCATCGAATTGATCATTCTTGCCGATGTCGACCGGGTGAACCTGGTAGGGCAGGCCGGTTTCCTCAAGCATGATGGACACTTTACGTCCGTTCGGGGTACTCCAGGTATATAGATTAATCATTGCAGTGTTTTCTCGGATCAGGAGTGGGTCGGGTTGTCTTGGGTGGGGCGAGTAGTTCCGTGTCCGGCGAGAACCGCCTGATGAGTGGCAGCAGTGCAGCCCCGAGGACACGTGCCTTCGGTCCGATGGAGCCTGTTGCGACCTCGATGGGCGAAAGGCCCGTGCAATCGAGCTTGCCGTAGGTACTCCCCACTCCATCGACCACGCGGCGGCGCCAGTCGGGTCGCAGAAGTCCATCAATGATCACCGCCTCAAAGTCAACCACACTCATTGCTGACACTACCGCACGGGACAGGGCTTCTACTGCCCGATTCAGCCAGGTAGAGAAAACCTCCTCGGGGTCCCGTGTGCCGAGGGGGCTCAGCATTTCCGATTCGTCGAAACCGGCGGCGACCAGTGCACGTTCCAGATCAATGACTGATGCCCGGTGAATGAGCTGTTGCGGTTTTTCGACTCCATCCGTGCCGCCGATCGGCATCGAACCCAGGGCGCCCGCATTGAGCTGTTCACCCCGGTAGAGACGGCTATTGATGACAACGCCACCGCCGACGAAAGTGCCCAGGTAGATATATAGTGCGCTGTGCCAGTTAATTTGATCGCCGGCAATCATCTCCGCGGCACAGGCGGCTGTGGCATCGTTGTACAGCGACACCGAAAGGCCGGTCGCCGCTTCGAGTTCGGCGACGACATCGATCTCGCGCCATGCGGCGATCGCCTCGCGTTCCAGACTCAGGACATCCGACCATTCATGCAGAACCCAGGGCATCGCGACACCGAGGCCGACGATGCGGGCGCGCAGGTCACGATCAAGTCCACTCATGAGTTCCAGAGTAAGGTCGGTCGCCATGGCCATGGTCTGCGCCGGGAGCGGGGCGTGATAGGCCGTTGACCGGGAAGCCACGATGCTGCCACAGAAATCGACGAGAAGAGCCTCGAGACTGCGGCGCCCAATCTTGACACCCAGGGAAAAGGCGCCTTCGGGGTTGAGCGCGACCGGAGTGAAAGGTTTGCCCACTCTGCCCCGAACCTTCTCGCACTTGACCAGAAGTCCCTCGTCAAGCAGCGAATTGACGATCACAGTCGCGGCCTGGCCGCTGAGTCCGGTGGCACGTGCGATTTCCGCTTTTGATAGTGCGCTTGCCTGCCGTATGGCAGTGATCATCAAACGCTCGTTGAAGGCTCTGAGCCCGATCGACTCTCCGGTTCGCATATTCGATAAGGGTGGCATGGCGCCGGTATACTAGAGATCCGGCAGTTCGGAACGAAAGGGCAGGTCGGCGCCGCGGCGCGTGCAGGTGATTGCCGCTGCCGCCGTGGCAAAATCCACGACCTGGCGGCATTCGTCCAGCGAAATCCGGGACAGTCCCGATTTGGTTGCCTTGCCGAGTTCATCCAGTGCGCAAAGAAGCCCTGCCTGGAAACTGTCACCGGCCCCTACCGTATCCATCACCTCCACCTGGCGTCCGGTGGTTTCAAAGACTTCTCCGCGGAGAGAAACCAGGGCCCCACCATCGCCGCGGGTCACTACGATGAGATGGACTCCGCGGGAATTCCAGCGGTAGATCGAGCTTTCGATCTCGTCGCCGGGGAACAGCAATTCCAGGTCCTCGTCACTCACCTTGATCAGATCGGCGATCTCGGTGAAGGCCTCGACCCGCTCACGCCACTTGCCCAGATCCGGCTCGACATTGAGGCGGAGGTTGGGGTCGAACGAGACCAGTCTCCGGTCATGATGGCGTTGGGCAAGCCGGAGTAACGAGGAGCCGGTCGGCTCCACCACCAGGGAGTATGAGCCGAAGTGTATGGTGGGCACCGACCGGGGTATTTCAGGCAAGTCAGTTTCGGTAACCGAACTGTCGGCCGCATCGTGGCCGTAGAAGCTGTAATGAGGGAGGCCCCGGGAGCCCAGGGTAACCAATGCCAGGGTTGTCGGGTTCTGTTTTCTGACCAGATAATCGGTTTTCACCCCCTCGTTCTCCAGTGCCTGTTCCAGCCGACGGCCCAAGGGGTCGCTGGAGATGCCGGTGAACAGGGCAGCGCTACGCCCCAGGCGGGAGAGACCGACCGCGACGTTGAAGGGCGAGCCGCCGATGCGAGCATCGAAAGTGACATCGCTGTCCGCTTCGGTTGAAAGGAAGAGGTCATAGAGTGCTTCGCCGCAACTCAGAAACATGGGGGTGCCTCGAAAGAATGGGTTAGTTGCATGAACGTGCCGGACAGGCGGCCACATAGGTCTGCAGGGTCGCCTCGCACCCATCCGACCAGAGCTTGTTGAGCCAGCGTTCGAAGGCATCGACGAAACGGGGCGCCTCCACCAGGTCACCGTAGAACTGGCGTTGTTCCAGCCAGGCGCGCGGATGTTCTCGTGCCACATTGGCCGCCTCCAGAAGGCTGTCCCAGAGCGGGTCGTTCGGCTCGATGACGGTGCCGTCCTCTCGTTGCCCCGCACACATCCGCGCCCACAATGCCTCGACCAGTGCGAGTCCCTCGATCGGTGTGCCGACCTTAAGCCCGTCACGCAGGATCGGCAGAATAAAGCAGGTATGGCGTGCCGATCCCTCGGCGGCAACGCGCCGTGGCGTATCGGCGATAGCGGTGTTGGAGAATCTCCGACTGATCCGATCCAGGTAGTCTTCTTTCGTGAGATTCGGAACCGATTTTACATGGGGAAGGATTTCCTCATGTAGCACCTTGTAGAATAGATCGCGAATCAGGGGCTGTGCCATGCAGTCCGAAATGGTTTCGATGGACAGGATTTCACCGGGATTGGCAATGACCTGGTGACCGGCATTCAGGATGCGGATCTTCATCGCCTCATGGCCATGGACGCTGTCCGAAAAAGTGGCGCCGACCCGCTCCCAGTCCGGACGCCCGGCGCAGAAGTCATCCTCGATAACCCACTGGCGGAAGCTCTCATGTGTGACCGGAACCTGATCATCAATGCCGAATTTGCGTGCCAGTGTGAGTTCGTCCGGGCCGGTGGCGGGCACGATACAGTCGACCATCGAGTTCGGGAACGTGCAGTTCGAGTCAATCCATCTGGCAAGGTCCGGGTCGGTTGCCTGTGCGAGTGAAACCAGGGTCTGGCGGAGCACCGCGCCATTGTTCCGGAGGTTGTCGCAACTCTGGCCGGTGAACGGGCCGAACCCCTGATCGCGTCTGCACCTGAGCGCTGCAACCATCGCGCCAAACACGGTGCGCGGGCGCTCTGGATTGGCGACGTCGTGCAGTATGTCGGGATGCGCCGTGTCGAAACCATGGGTCGCGGGATCAATGTAGTAGCCTCCTACGGTCACCGTCAGCTCGACAATCCGGATCGCCGGATCGGTCATCCGGCGGATCAGGGCGGCGTTGCCCTGCTCGACTGGAATATAGTCAATCATCGCGCCAATCACCTCTGCCGATATGCCTGATGAATCCAGCTCAATCAGCGTCGACAGGTAATCCTGCTGCCTGAGCTTGCTTCGTTGCGTGGCATCGTAGGGGCGGATACCGGCGCCAATGATCGCCCAATCGTGGTTGAGACCCATCTGCAACAGCCGATGCAGATACCACGCCTGATGCGCCCGATGGAAATTTCCGACCCCGACATGAATGATCCCCGGAGTCAGGGAGGTTCGGTCATAGCCTGGCCGGGCAATCGTTTCCGGCAGGTCGCTCAGCGTGGCGTTCGATAGACGGATCATCTTCACCCAATGCGCAGACCCCGCTCGTCGAACCGATGGATCTGTTGGGCATCCGGGGTCAAATAGATCGTGTCACCGTGGTGCATGTCCACCTCGCCGCCTGATCTCACGGTGACTGGTTCGGCGCATTCCTCTATATGGACGTGGAAGAACGTGTCCGAACCGAGATGTTCGGCGACGCCCACTCGCCCCTTCCAGATGCCCTCATCCGGTGACGGCGTGATGTGTTCGGGGCGGATGCCGATCATAGTTGCATCGTGCTTGCTGGCTTCAATCCCTTCCAGGAAGTTCATTCCGGGGGAGCCGATGAACCCGGCAACGAACCGGTTGCGGGGTGTCCGGTAGAGTTCCAGTGGCGAGCCCACCTGCTCTATCCTCCCGGCCTGGAGGACGACGATCTTGTCCGCCATGGTCATCGCCTCGACCTGGTCGTGGGTGACGTAGATCATGGTCGTTTTCAGCCGCTTATGCAGTTCGCTGATTTCAAGACGCATGCCGACGCGGAGCGCTGCGTCGAGATTAGAGAGCGGCTCGTCGAACAGGAAAGCGGATGGTTCACGCACGATGGCACGGCCGATAGCCACGCGCTGGCGCTGGCCGCCGGAAAGCTGGCCGGGTCGCCGGTCGAGGTATTCGGTGAGGTTCAGGACCTCGGCTGCCTGTTGCACTCGCCGCTCCTGCTCGGCCTGATCCAGCTTCGCCATCCGAAGGGGAAAACTGATGTTCTTGCGAACCGTCATGTGGGGATAGAGCGCGTAGGACTGAAAAACCATGGCGAGTCCGCGCCTGGCGGGCGGTACGGCGGTCGCGTCCTGCCCGTCGATCCTGATCGTGCCGCCAGTGACATCCTCAAGCCCCGCAATCAGCCGCAGGAGAGTCGATTTGCCGCAACCGGAGGGGCCGACGAAAACGACGAACTCACCATCCTCCATCTCGAGATCCAGGGGAGGAATGACGGTGAGATCATTGAAACTCTTCTTCACCTTGTCCAGTACGATGTGTCCCATCTCTCTATCCTCACTTGACCGCGCCGAAAGTCAGGCCGCGCACCAGTTGTTTCTGGCTGAACCATCCCAGGATCAGGATCGGCGCGATGGCCATGGTTGATGCCGCGCTCAGCTTGGCGTAGAACAGACCCTCGGGGCTTGAATAACTGGCGATGAAGGCGGTCAGCGGAGCGGCTTTCGCCGCCGTCAGGTTCAGCGTCCAGAACGCCTCGTTCCAGGCCAGGATGAAGTTCAGCAGCATGGTTGAGGCGATACCCGGTACGGCCATGGGGGTCAGTACATACAGGATTTCATTGCGCAGTGATGCGCCGTCCATGCGCGCGGCTTCCAGGATCTCGCCGGGAATTTCCCGGAAATAGGTGTACAGCATCCAGACGATGATCGGCAGGTTGATCAGCATCATGACGATGACAAGACCGGAGCGCGTGTCGAGGAGTCCGAACTCGATGAAGATCAGGTAGACCGGGTAGAGTACGCCGACCGCCGGCAGCATCTTGGTGGAAAGCATCCAGAGCAGGATGTCTTTGGTCCGTTTCGATGGCACGAAGGCCATGGACCATGCGGCGGGAACCGCGATGAGGATGCCGAGCAGCGTGGAGGCGCCGGCGATGATCACCGAGTTCCAGAGATAGCGCATATAGTCCGAGCGCTCCTGCACGATCGCATAATTCTCCAGCGTCCAGTCGAAGAACAGGAAAACCGGCGGGTCGGCAATTGCCTGTGATTCGGTCTTGAAGCTGGTCAGGATGGTCCACAGTACCGGGAAGAAGATCAGCAGGCCGATCCCCCAGGCGACGGCGGTGTTGACGGCCTTCCGCTTGCTGGTAACCGTGCGCGCCATGCTCTGCCCCTCACGTATCCAGATTCTTGCCGACGATGCGCATCAGGAAGAGCGCCACAATGTTGGCGAGGATGACCGCGTAGATGCCGCCGGCCGAACCGAGCCCCACATTCTGACTTTCCAACACACGCTGGAAGATCAGATAGGTCAGCGTCCGGGTACCGAATGAACCCTGCGTCGTCACGAAGATTTCGGCGAAAATCGACAACAGGAATATCGTCTGGATCAGGATGACGATGGTAATGGCCTGACCGAGGTGCGGCAGGATGATATGGCGGAAGCGGGCCAGGGGCGGGGCGCCGTCCATCTCGCCAGCTTCCAGTTGCTCGCGATCCAGCGACTGGATCGCGGTCAGCAGGATCAGCGTTGCGAAGGG
The DNA here is from genome assembly GCA_965116335.1 of Arenicellales bacterium. Lineage (GTDB taxonomy): Bacteria > Pseudomonadota > Gammaproteobacteria > Arenicellales > Poriferihabitantaceae. The sequence continues at coordinate 1,353,661 of OZ220677.1, read as the reverse complement.
CAGCCATTGCCACGAGACGATCAGGGTGATGGAAAAGAGTGATGCCTGACTCAGCCATTCCAGCGGTATCAGGCCGAAGAATTTCCAGAGATGCGCGAACAGCCCGTTCACCGGATCCATGAACATATTCTTCCAGACCAGCGCCGAAACGGTCGGCATCACGAAGAACGGCGCGATGACCAGTATCCGGACGATGCCCTGCCCCCACATCGGCTGATCCAGCAGCAGCGCGAGCAGGATGCCCAGAACCACGGTGGTAAGCAGCACGCCACCGACGATAATGAGTGTCGCCTGCACACTCGGCCAGAACGAGCTTGAGCTGACAAAGCGGATATAGTTCTCGAACCCGACCCACCCCAGGTCGCCGCCTCGCAGCGGCAGGTAGCGCTTGAACGAAAAGTAGAGCGTCATGGTCAGGGGCACGAGCATCCAGCCAAGCAGCAGGACAACCGCGGGCGCCATCATCAGGCGGGCGGCGGACCTTGCGTGCAGGGTTGCCATGACGCCGTTCCTTTTCAGGTCAGGCTGATGCCGTCATCAGTAGCCGGCAGCCTCCATCTCCTCGGCGGTCAGGGCCTGTGCCTTCTCGAGTGCCTGCTCGACGGTCTGCTGACCGGCCAGCGCAGCCGAGAATTCCTGTCCCACTTGCGTGGCAATGCCCGCGAACTCTGGAATGGCGACGAACTGGACACCGGTATAGGGCACCGGATCGACGGTCGGTTGCTTCGGGTTGGCTGCGTTGATCGAGTTCAGTGTCATCCGGGCGAAGGGCGCAGCCTCCAGATAAGCGGGATTCTCGTACAGCGAGGTTCGGGTGCCGGGCGGGACATTAGCCCAGCCTTCTTTCGATGCTACGAGCGCCGTGTATTCCTTGCTGGTTGCCCAGGCGATGAACTTCTTTGCCGCATCCGTCGAGTCGGAACCGGCCGGGATGGCCAGCGACCAGGCCCACAGCCAGTTGCCGCGCTTGCCGAGACCCTTATCAGGAGCCAGAGCGAATCCGACACTGTCGGCCACTGTCGAGTCGTTCGGGTTGGTCACGAAAGAGGCTGCCACGGTTGCATCAATCCACATGCCGCACTTGCCTTGCTGGAAGAGGGACAGGTTCTCGTTGAATCCGTTGGTCGAGGCTCCCGGAGGACCATAGTTGGTCATCAGGTCCATGTAGTAGTTGAGCGTGTCGGCCCAGGCTTCGCTGTCGAACCGGGGTTTCCAGTTCTCGTCAAACCAGCGCGCGCCGAAGGAGTTCGCGGTGGCGGTCAGAAATGCCATGTTCTCGCCCCAACCGGCCTTTCCGCGGAGGCAGACGCCGTAGATCTCGTTGTCGCGGTCGGTCATCGCTGCCGCCGCTTGCCTGATGAAATCCCAGGTCGGCGCTTCGGGCATTTCGAGGCCGGCTTTCTTCATCAGGTCGGTGCGGTACATGACCATGGAACTCTCCCCGTAGAACGGTGCGGCGTACAGCTCGCCATCGACGGTCAGGCCGGAGCGTATCGCGGGAAGCAGGTCATCGGCATCCCATCCGGCGGGCAGGTCGTTCAATGATACGAGCCAGCCGTTCTTGCTCCAGATCGGAACCTCGTAGGTGCCGATGGTCAGCACATCGAATTGGCCGCCTTTGGTGGCAATGTCCTGGGTCACACGCTGGCGCAGTACGTTCTCTTCCAACGTGACCCATTCCAGGGTAATGTCGGGATTGCTGGATGTGAAATCCTCTGTCAGCCCCTGCATTCGGATCATGTCGCCGTTGTTGACGGTTGCAATGGTGACGGTGGTGGCAGCGTGGGTGCCGGCTGTCGCGACGAGTGCAAGTGTACCCACTGCACAAAGAATGGTCTTCAAGTTCATGTTATCTCCCGGAGTTCACGAATTAATCAACTTAATTGATTTAATCCTATTTGCCTTTTCCAAGTCAAGGATTTTTTTGATCCGTGGCCGGTGGCAGGCTCTGCGGGAAAGACGGTTGGTTGGTACGTGGAATGACGGTTGTGCCCCCCACCCGCTCTCCGGCGGGCTTCGCCCTTGTATCGCGGACTCCCCGGTCTGCGGGGGAATGATGTTGGTGCATGAATCGAAATGACGTCGTAGGGGAGGGTCTTGTACCCTCCCGCAAATGATCGGAACGGGTATCAACGATACCGGGCACCCACAAGGGGCACCCCTACGATGATATTAAGCGCAGCATCCGAATGGTTGTGGATTCCCATTTCCCTACTACCACCGCACCCGTGCCTCCACGCCGAACCAATGTTTCGGTGCGGTTTGTTCTTGTGTCAATCGGGTCGCCTGAATACCCAATGACAGATTCTTGTTATAGGTCAGGGGCGTCATGCGCCAGCCCAGCTCTATATCGGTCGTATCTCCATCCAGTCCCAACCCGATATGCGGACTGCCGGTAAATCTGCCATTGAATGCAGGCATCCCATACTGTGCATCTATCATCCAGCGCGGTCTCGATTCGGTAATGTTCAGAGGTTGTGGGGTAAATAATGATGGAAGTCCACCAGACGCTATACTGCGTTGCGATAAGGATACAGACAATCCCAAGTCACTGTTCGGGTTGCGATCATGGATCAGTGAAGCCGAGAACCCTTTTTCTTCTATCTCTTGTTGATGAGACAGAAGATATTGCCCTTCTATGTCTATTTGTAGTGTAGAAGAAGTCCAGTGCAGTCCACTACCGGCATAGAGGCCAAAGCCACTCTCTGCACCGCCCGAATCATGTCTTGCGCCTATCGTGAAGGTGGGTTGTATCTGTATATCCCGAATGCTTTTATTCCATGTACTTTCCAGGCCCGCCCGTATGCGACTGACTTGTGGATTCATATTGTCTTGTTTGCTCTCATCGGACTCGGTACGCACCCACAGGGCATCACTGATGAGTGCCATGGAGGTGGTTTCGGTTTGTTTCAATTCACTGCGTGTGCCTGCACTTATCATCCGCCAGGTCATATCGGTTTCTGATCGTTGAATGTTATCCCGGTAGCGGCTAACCTGTCCTTGCCCAATGCCCAATGCACCCCACAGATGGGTATTTCCCAGGTCTCTGGCGCTGTACGGGATTAAAGCCGTTACATTGGATTCCAGACGCTCTGTATTACCCCGTCTTTGACTGTCTCCTTCTGCGCTGTTGTGCAATACACTCATGCCCATCAGCCAGTCATTGACCGCATAGTCACCCCCTAACTGAATGGTTCGGCTTTCTCCTTGTGTGTGTATATCGTGTTGTACACCCGCAAAGTCGGTTTCAGAGACTTGTCCCCACCATGCGGTATTGCCGCCTCGAAGGTCTATGCCGGTGGTATGGAGAAACTGACTGTTGGAGAGTATATCCTGTGCATTCAGGGTTTGACCGGAAGCCGGGTTTTGAGAAGCCGGGTTCAGGGTATGGATTTCAGAATCCAGGGATTCTCCTGATGACGGGTTCATGGGAACCGACCAACCGGCCAGGGTTGCGTTCAGTCCGGGGGTGCGTGCAGCATGGATTCTTGCGCTGATACCCTCTATGGCTTGTTCGGCCAGTGTACGTCCCATGCGGGAAAGCCAGGGGGTGGTGGCAATCTGTCCTTCATCATCGGTAATGACGACCTGCGCCGTGCCGCCTGCTACCGTATAGCCGGTGCCGGGTTGAATGGTGAGGGTGACTCGGCCTGCCTGGGTATCTTCTGTATCATTATCCCGTATCGGGAGGCTATAGCGAATACGATCTTGTCCAGCGGGCAGGGTCACGCGCTTGGTGCCTTCTTCTGTATCCTCTATATAGTCGGTATCGGATGTTTCACGAATCAATACATCAATCGGCAGATCAACCGTCGGAGTGGTATCAGCAGTGACGGTTACGGTCAGGGTTTGCCCTTCGGTGACTTGGGCGGGAGTAGACAGGCTGACCGTAATGACTCGCTCTTGTATGGTGATGGTGACCGAGGCTACGCGTTGATTGCTTCCCTTTATGCGATGAATCAGTTGAACGGTTTGTTCGGTTGTATTCTGGTTCGCCATTGCACTTACGGTGATGCTTTGCGGGGTTTGCCAGTTATCCGGGGTAAAGACTACCGTAGAGGGCGTGACCGTAATGCGCGGGTTGTCTTGTGCGGTACTGCCGACACTGGCTGTGGACAGCAGACTCATGGCCGGTGAGAACAGGGGCGTAATCTCGATGGTGACACTTGTAGTCGGAGCGCTGTCCAGTACCAGGGTATAGGCAGCCATCGTGCCTTCGGTCAGGGTCAAGGCTTGCGCGGAAACCGTGACCGGGGGGATGACGGGTGGGGTGACTACCGGGGGCGTGTCGTTGTTATTGTCACCGCCGGGGTTTGTGGTTGGTGTCGTCGGACCTGGGTTTATCGTGGTATCGTCATCATTGACGGTCACGGTAACGGAGCCAGTCACCGTGCCGTAATTCCCGCCGGATGCGGTATGGGTGAGGATTGTGGAGTCATCGGTGGTATCGTCATCCTGCCCTGCATGGACCGTTACGGTTTGTGCGGTGTCCCAGTTGGTGGTTGTGAAGGTGAGCGGTGAGGATGGACTGATGGTTATATCCTCGTTATCTGATTCAATAGCCACCGTTACGGTAGCGGTTGGCTCGGTTGCCAGTTCTATTGTGTAACTGCCGGTGGTTCCTTCCGTGAAGGTCAGTGTGTTTTGTGAGAGTGTCAGTGCGGGCGTACCCGGTAGTGGCGCATCATTATCGGTAATGGTGAGTGTGTGTACGATTGTTGTACTGCCGAGCGTGTAGCCTGTACCATCGGTCAGGGTCAGGATGACGGTCTCGACTGGCTCGGTGATGGGGTTGCTGTCGTCAATGATAACCACCGGGATAGTTGCAGTTGTAGCTCCGGCTATAACGTTCAGTGTACCCTGGTTCTGGATGGTGAAGTCATTGCCACTCCCTGCTGTAGCATTGCCGCCTACCGTGTAGGTCAGGGTAAGCCCCCCGGAAGGTGCGGCAGATGAGAGATTGACGGTCACGTTATGCGTACCGGCATCCTCAAGCACACTCGAAGACGAGGAAGAGAAGTCTACTGTGGGGATGATCGGTGCCGCTGCACTGACTACGATGTTAAAGGTATCACTGATACTGCCGCTATTGCCATCATTGGCGGTTACCTTGACCGATAGTGTGCCCACATCGCCGGATTGCGGTGTACCGGAGAAGGTACGGGTGCCGGTAGTGAAAGTCAGCCAGGATGGCAGGGCAGTGTCATCGGATTTTGTTGCGCTATAGGTCAGGCTGTCGCTATCGGCATCATTGAAGGTATTGGTCGGGAAGGCATAGGTAAAGGCGGTGCCGACTGTGGCACTCTGGTTGGGGATGGCATTGGCTACCGTGGGGGCGTTGTTGGTTGGCTGTACAGTATTGCTCACTGTGAAGGTATTGTGATTGGCGCCTATGCGCCCATAGCTGGTGAGTCTGTTACCGGCTATGTCGTGAATGTTGTGGCCAACTGTATTGAAGCCGAGCCTTACGGTGCCGTTGAAGCTGTCCAGGTTGCCACCGGATGCGGTGACATCGTAGGCCCGGTCGTTACCCGTGACCTGGGTTGCGCTGGTAATGGTGGCGGTGGTGGTAGGGGGAGGGGTGTTGGGGACGATTCTGAAATCTGCTGCGTCTACATTCTTCACGGATTCGTTGAAGGTGACGCGCCATTTGAGGGTATCGGCGCTGGTTGACTGAGTGGATGGGTTCTGGCGGGTGAAGGATTGTACGCGGGGTTTCAGGTTGTCAACCTCGTAGGTATTTTCATTGGTGCCGGTGGGCGTGAGATTAGTGAGTGCATTGCCGGAGGTGTCCTGGATGTTTTGGTTATTATTGTCGAGTTCCAGAGTGACTATCGTGTTGAAACTTGCGAGGTTGCCGCTGGATATGCTGATGTCGTAGATTGTGCCTGAAGTCTCGACTACGCTACTAACGGTAGCGGTGGTGCCAGTGATAGAGAAATCTGCTGCGTCCACATTCTGTACGGGTTCATTGAAGGTGACGCGCCATTTGAGGGTATCGGCATTGGTTGGTGAAGTGGATGGGGTATGGCGGGTGATGGAGGTGATGCGGGGAGCGGTGGTGTCAGAGCCGTCGCTGCCATTGATGCGGATTTTTTTGGGTTGATTCCAGATGCTCCATGAAGTCGTGCCACCGGAACTATTGGCGGCTGCCCTGTACACACTCCCATCATGAAAGCTCCAGCCGGTTGCGGCACCGGAGTCCTCGTCTCGCGATGACGTGTTGCGCACGGCATTTCTGTTTTGGTTTATTGGCGCTGACAGGTCCAGCACGAAAGCGTAGTTGGTATTCGCATCCAGGCTGATGCCTCCGGCAGGGGCGGTGAAGGTCAGCGTGGTGTCGGAGGTAAAGGTCGTAAAAGCAGGATTAGTCAGGGTGCCATCGACAGCGCTGAACGGGCGATTTCCGCTGGTTTTTCGGATAGTGGCCGTCCAGGTGACGCTGGCGGCATCGGTGTCGTTCAGTTTGGCGAACTCCATCTCGACGCTGGTCAGCTTATAGCCGTTGCTGCCGGTCGTGAACTTTTGGGCATGATCGTTGTGTAACCCTCCGGTGCCACCGTCCGCCTGGCCAAGATTGCTGACCAGCACTACCGCCTGCGCTCCGGTAGTGAACAGCGCCAGCAGTGGCAGGCAGAGCAGGGCAGCGGCAAGGTTGCGACAGGAGGGTGAGGTGGATTCCCCCTCAAGAGCCTGTCCCCGGCTTGATCGGGGAGGGGAATGATTGTCGGGCGCAGGCTTGCGGGTGTTGGATCGGCAACCAGCAGGAGCGGAAGATTCAGGCTGGGAGGACGAACCTCGGGAACGGCGCAACCAGGCGAACGCGCTCATGGCCGTCACGCCGACGCGCCAAGCGTAATCCGGTAATCCGGTAATCCGGTAATCCGGTAATCCGGTAATCCGGTAATCCGGTAATCCGGTCAATTATACTATAAATCAAGGACTTAATCGAATTTATTTCTATTTTTTTCATTGCGTTAGCCTGTTTTTTGCCGGATATTGAGAGTATAAGTTTGCTATAAGGAGTCATCGCCTGTCAAGTGGGTTTTGTGGGTTTTGTGGAGTGATCGAACCGCTATCGTAGGGGAGGGTCTTGTGCCCTCCCGCAAATGTCGGAACAGGTATCAACGATAGCGGGCACCCACAGAGGGGCGCCCCTACGATGACAGGTAATCGCAATCTCCATATTATTGTGGATTCCCGTTTACACGGGAAAGACGGATGGTTGGGGCGTATTATATAATGGCCAGCCTTGTCGGGCATAATCCGAATATCCCATTAGCCATATTCCCGCAGGCTTTGCGCCGATGTAAGCTGTTAGTCTTATGAACGATGACTCTTCGGTAATTCTGGGCAGCGGCATTTCCGCATTTGAATCAAAGCATTTCGCTTTGGCATTGCGTATCCTGTCGCCTTTGGCGGAAGGCGGCAATGCGGAAGCGCAGTATCGTATGGCGATCATGCACCAGAATGGGCTCGGTGTGGTGCGGAATGAACTGATGGCTTTCAAAAACATGAAGCTGGCTGCCGAACAATCACTGGCCCTGGCTCAACACGGGCTGGGGTTCATGTATATGGAGGGGGATTGTGTGGATCAGGATTCGGTACAGGCGGCCTGGTGGTTCACTCAGGCGGCGAATCAGGGGCTGGTGGGATCAATGGCGACTCTGGCCCTGATGTATGAGGAAGGCCGAGGTTGTGAGGTGGATCTGGAACAGGCGAAAATGTGGTATCGGAAGGCAGGTTTTGATGACAAGGCGGATTCTCTTTGAGTGCCTCCACTGAGAGTGCTACAGTGGACATATCCAGCGCTGCGCAGTCGCGTATGCGACGGTATATCCAGCTGATCGCAACCGGGCCGGAACTGAGTAAATCGCTGACCGAGGCACAGGCAGAGGATGCCATGGAACTGATTCTGGGCGGCCAGATAAGCCCGGTGCGAACGGCTCTGTTTCTGATTGCGTTACGCATGAAACGAGAAACCGATGCCGAGAATATCGGCGTTCTCAATGCGCTGATGCGTAACCTCAAGAGCTGTGTAACCCGCAGCCCACAAATCCTGGCGATCGCGGACCCGTTCAACGGTTATACCCGCAGCCTGCCAGCTACTCCGTTTCTGCCCGCTGTCTATGCCGCCTGCGGATTGCCCACCTACCTGCACGGCTTGAAGTTCGTCGGCCCAAAATACGGCATCACGGCACGGATGGTGCTGGATGCGGCAGGCGTCCAGGTCGGGCTGAGTCCGGCCAGCGCTGCACAAAAACTGGATGATGCGGATACCGGATGGTGCTATCTGGATCAGGAGCAATATATCCCGGCACTGAATAACCTGATCGCGCTTCGTGATGAAATGGTAAAACGAAGCTGTATTTCCACACTGGAGGTGGTGTTGCAGCCCTTGCGGGGTGCCCGCGCCACCTATCTTATGACCGGCTTCGTACACAAGGCTTACCCCCCGGTTTATGCGATGCTGGCCAGACATGCCGGATTCGATTCGAGTGCCATTGTGCGCGGTGTTGAGGGCGGTTGCATTGCTTCGCTCAGCCAGGTTTCCCGCTATTTTGGTTGTTGGGGAGAGGAGGAATTGAGGATGAACAAGCTGTCACCGATTGAGTTCGGCATAGAACGCAAACAGCGGGCGATTCCGGTTCCTGAATCATTGCAGGCGGATATCGAGCAAACATCTTATGACAATACGCAGGTATTGCAAGGCGTTGTGGAGCATACGGTCGGCTTGGGACTTGAGGCACTCGGCAATACGCCCGGTGCGATGCGTGACAGCCTGATTTATGGTGCCGCAATCGGGTTGATCCAGTTCCGGATGGCTTCTGACCCACGCGAGGCGGCGGCAAAAGCGGTACAAGCGATTGCCAGCGGTGAGGCGCTGGCGAGATTCAGGGCGGCCTGTTGTTGAGCCGGTTTTGCTACAGACGATGCGACTGTGATGAAGTATCTGCCGTTAATGCACAATTTCTCCGGTTGTCGCGCTCTGGTGGTGGGCGGAGGGAAGGTGGCCTTGAGACGCGCCCGACGTGTACTGGAAGCAGGCGGACGGGTGGATGTGGTGGCGGTGAAATGTCTGCCTGAGCTGAACGATATTATTCTCGCAGGCAACGGCAGTGTCTGGCTGCGCCGCTGGCGTTCGAGTGACCTTGCAAGCCACTATAGGCTGTTGGTGGCCGCGACTAATGACCGGGAGGTCAATCGGCAAATCGCCGAAGCCGGCAAGCGGCAGGGGATCCCGGTCAATGTGGTGGATGATTCCGCATTGTGTGATGTTATTTTCCCGACCGTTATTAATCGTGAGCCTACGCAGATCGCGATTACCAGTGGCAGCGCTTCTCCCCAGTTCGCGAACCTGCTACGTCATCGGATCAACCTGTTCATCCCGAGTGGTTATGGCAGGCTTGCGGAGTTGTTCGGGCGATATCGCCGACAGATCAATCAACAGATACAACATCCGGGTGAGCGCAGAAACTTCTGGAACAAGGTGGTATACGGTGATATTGCCGAAAGCGCGTTATCCGGCAACATTGAGCTCGCGGAATCCCGGTTGCAGGCGGCGATTGACGACCACCGGGGGTTTTCAGACTGTGGCGAGGTTTATCTGATCGGAGCCGGACCGGGTGACCCGGACCTGCTGACCCTGCGGGCATTTCGGTTGCTGCAGCAGGCTGAGATTGTGCTCTATGACCGGCTGGTGTCGAAGGAAACCCTGGATCGATTGGGGGAGGACAAGGAATTGATTTATGTCGGCAAGCAGCGCTCGAAACATACCCTGCCGCAAACACAAATCAATGATCTTCTGGTGCAGTATGCCCGGCAGGGCAAGCGAGTCGCGAGATTGAAGGGCGGTGATCCGTTTATTTTTGGTCGGGGCGGGGAAGAAATAGAAAAACTGGCCGAGCACCACATTCCCTTCCAGATTATTCCCGGTATCACTGCGGCCAACGGCTGCGCCAGCTATGCGGGCATTCCACTGACTCACCGCGATCATGCACAATCCGTGCGCTTTGTCACCGGGCAACTACAAAACGGTTCCGTCAATCTGGACTGGGGCAGTCTGGTTGCCCGCGAGCAGACACTGGTTTTCTATATGGCTCTTCAGGGATTGTCGACCATCTGCGAGCAATTGATTGCCCATGGTTGTGCGCCGGATACTCTGGCCGCAGTCATTGAAAAAGGCACCACCCCGGATCAGCGTGTGTATATCAGCGCTCTGGAAAAACTGCCCGATGTCATAGCCAGCAGTAATATCCAGGCACCGACCCTGACCATAGTCGGTTCCGTAGTCAGCCTGCATTCGAAGCTGGGATGGTTTCATCCGATGACTACCGGATGACTACCGATTGAGCCGGAGCTGAATCGGTAGCTGAACCGGATTCCCAGGCTACATTTCTTACATTTCTGCCAGTTCCTTAACGCCCTCGATAGCCTGTTCCAGGTCTTCCCCGTCTGTGAAGTATCCGGGAGAAAACCGCACGGTTCCGTTTTGTGGAACGGTATTGGCATCCTGATGAACCAGTGGCGCGCAATGCAGACCGGCGCGGACGCATACGGCGTAATCTGCATCCAGCATCGTGCCGACCTGATCGGCGGGAAGATCGCCGATATTGATGGACAGTGTCGCAACCCGGTGACGGTCTCCCTGCGGGCCGTAGATTTTGACCGTCTCAATATCCCTGAATGCGGTCTCCAACTCTTTCACATGGGCGACCTCTTTGTCCTCTATATGTTGCAGCGCGGCGCGGCAGGCTTGCGTGTGGCTGACATCCCCGCCAGAGTCATTCAGTTGTTCTTTGCCCAGTTCCGCGAACCATTTCTGCGCGGCATTCAAGCCCGCGATACCGGGTAGCGCGACTGTGCCTGCCTCAAGATGGTGGGGATAGTCATCAGGCTGGAACGGGGTGATCGAGTCAACGCCGGTTCCACCTACCCGCGCCGGACGAATCCAGATGCCGTCATTGACCAGCATTCCACCGACACCCATAGGGCCAAACAGACCCTTGTGGCCGGTGAAGGTCAGGACATCAATGCAACAGTCCTGCATGTCGATGGTCAAAACTCCGGCAGTCTGGCAGGTATCGACCACGAAAGTCACTTCCGCTTCACGCGCAATCTGTCCAATTGATTTCAGGTCCTGAACAGAACCCAGTACGTTGGAAGCATGGTTGACCACGATCACTCTTGTTTCGGGACGAAGTGCTTTTTTTACTTCCTGTGGATCGACATAACCCTGTTCATCATGTTCTACGCGCGTGACGGCGACGTTATGGTCTCGCTCCAGATGATTCAAGGGGCGGATAACAGAATTATGTTCCACACGGGTACTGATTACATGATCACCGGGTTCAAGCATACCGAACAGCGCGATGTTGAGTGAGTCCGAGGCATTCTGGGTGAAAACCACACGACTGCTGTCATGACCGAAATTGAAGAACTGTCCCAGCAACCGGCGGGTCTGGGAAATCATCTTTTCCGCTTCCACTGCCAGTTCATGTCCGGCTCGGCCCGGGTTCACTCCGTAGCCGCGATAGAACTGATCCATGAATTGATAGACACATTCAGGTTTCGGCCAGGAAGTAGCAGCATTATCCAGATAGTAGTTTTCTTTCATCGGTGCCTCGCAAAAAAGTGATGGTATAAGTCATCTGAGGGCAGCGGATGACCCGGGAAAGGAAATTGTATACTGGATTCTACGATAAAATAATCCTAAAATCACAGGAGATCGATTTATATTGAAGTTATATTTCAATATTCTCGTTATAGATAGATTATACGACCGGAGTGCTGCAATTCAGGGCATATTTGCGATTCAGGGTATATTCGTTTGAAATTGTTATGAAATTTTCCGCTTTAGGTGTTAAGGTTCGCAGGTTTTCAAGTTGGCGGTACGGGTTATCGTCATATTTTTGTTTTCTGCTTCAAACCGGTGAATTTGGATGTGGAAATTTTATGTTGATTCACCGTTAATTCAAGAGAAAATAAATGAGTAAAGGTAAGGTCAAGTGGTTCAGCGCCGCTAAGGGTTTCGGATTTATCACGCCACAGGACGGAGGCAAAGACCTCTTTGTCCACTATTCTGAGATTCAAAGTGGCGGCGGCTATGCGACGCTGGATGAAGGTCAGGAGGTTGAGTTCGAGATAGGGCAGGGTCAGAAAGGCCCGTGTGCCAATAATGTGGTGCCTGTCCAGTAATTGCGGGCAGGAAATCATTCCCCCCTCAAGGGGGGAATGATGTGGATGGTGGTTGTGGATTCCCGTGTGCGCCGTTAAATCTGCAATACCACCTTGGGCGCTGCACAATATCCATTGTGGATTTCTTCAAAAGCACCGCCCCCGTCACCGAGCGGACGGGACTCTATCCAGTCCAGTGTGCCCAGCGCCCCGCTGTGCAGCTTCCGCAGCGTGACTCGCAAGTCCAGCGGAGAATAGGTATAACATCCAATCAGGGTAATTTCCTGCAAGGTCATGCGCCGTACATCCATGCTGCCCTGATTATCCATCAGCCCGATGTGCACAATGATTGATCCCGGACGAGCGCTGGCTATGCTGGTATTGCGGGTATTGGCATTTCCAACAGCATCGAAGACCAGATCATAGTAATTTTCTGCGGGAGGGTTTTCGATCGGATCAAAAACCCTGCAATCGGTATGGTCAATCACCGTTTGCCGTCTCAATGGGTTGGTTTCGGCCAGATCAACCTGTGCCACCCCCTTGTCCAGCAGGATCAATGCAGTCAGCAGGCCAACCGAGCCAGCGCCGATGACCAGAGCGCGGGCTTCACTGACCGGGCGGGCACTGGAGCGCTCGGCAAGCAATACCGCATGCAGCGCGGTGGCGCCCGGCTCAGTCAAGGCTGCCTTGCCGGTATCCATGTCGTCCGGGACTTCAATCAGATTTCTTTCCGGGATGGCGACCTGTTCAGCGAAGGCTCCTGCCCGCACCATGCCGATCAAATCCCTGTCGGCGCAGAGATTCTGTCGACCGCCCGAACAGTCATCGCATATACCGCAGGTGATGAGTGGATTGAGTACGACTCTGCTGCCCGGCCTGCGTCCATGCAATACCACGCCAACGGCTTCATGTCCGAGAATCAAGGGAGGTACACGGCGCGAGTCGTGCCCCATCCAGGCATGCATGTCGGAACCGCAAATACCGACCGATTGAACGGCGACCAGCGCTTCATCGTGACCGGGGGTCGGGTCCGGTTCGTCTCGGTAAGTCATTTGCTGATTGGCTGTATAGACCAGAGCTTTCATATTCGCCTCCTGTATTACCCGGCAGAGAAACCGCCATCAATGTGTAGTGTCTGTCCGGTGATATAGGCAGACGCAGCCGATGCGAAGAAAATAGTAATACCGGACAGATCGCTTAACTTGCCGTTGCGTCCCAACATCGTCTGGCTGGCTCGCCACTGTTCGGTCTCGGCATCGCCAAACACGGGGGCGGTCAACTCGGTCGGGAAAAACCCGGGCGCTATCGCGTTACAGGTGATGCCCTGTGGAGACCAGGCCTGCGCCATCGCACGGGTCAACTGGCAGATGCCGCCTTTTGATGCACCGTAAGGCAGGCTGTTGGCAAATGCGCGCAATGATTGTAAGGATGCAATGTTGATAATGCGTCCGTAGCCATTTTCAACCATATCGGGCACAAACTCCCGGCTGAAAAAAAACGGCGCGCAAAGATTCAGGTTGACAGTCGCGTCCCAGCTTTCAATAGTGATCTCCTCGATACTCTGGCGAAGGTTGATTCCGGCAGCATTGACAACGCCATCGACCGGCCCGAATATAGCCCGGCATTGCGCGGCGATATTCGGTATTGCAGGTCGGTCACTCAGGTCGGCGCAGACGGAGCGGGCGCGTCCGCCGTTTTCTGTGATTTCCTCCACTACCTCGTCGAGCGGGGCTTTGCGGCGGGCGATGCCGACCACGGCGGCTCCTGCTGCAGCCAGAATCCGGGTCATCTCACGGCCGATTCCTGAGCTGGCGCCGGTAATCACGAAAACCCGATTGTCCAGTAAAAACTGGTCGAGTGGACTATCCTTGATCGGTGACGGGCCTGGCATGTCCGGGCAGGCTCTGCCTACAGCGTCTGCCGATCAATCCCCAGATCGAATTTTTCGCCCGGAAAATACTTGTAGAGGCGGTCATCCCCACTGCGGGCGTGGCCTTCCATGCCTTCCGCGCGGGAGATTCTTGCGGTTACCGCGCCGACATCGCGGTTGGCCTGTTGGCTCATCCGCTGATAAGTCAGCACCTTGATGAATTTGGCTACACTGAGTCCGCCGGTATAACGCGCCGCCCCCTTGGTTGGCAGAATATGATTGGTCCCGGAGCACTTGTCACCGTAAGAAACCGTGGTTTCTTCGCCGAGAAACAGGGAGCCATAGTTGCTCAGATTTTCAAGCCACCAGTCGAGGTCCCGGCAGTGCACCTCCAGATGTTCGCTGGCGTAACGGTCGCTGACTTCGACGGCTTCCTCACGCGAGTCAACCACAACGACTTCGCCATAGTCACGCCAGGCACTCTGTGCAGTCGAACGATTGGGCTCGGACAGTCTCTCGATATACTCCGGCATCCGTTCGATGACTTTTTCGGCCAGCGCTCTGGAAGTGCTGATCAGCCATGCAGGAGAATCCGGGCCGTGCTCCGCCTGGCTTGCCAGATCACAGGCGATGATTTCCGGGTCGGCGGTCTCATCTGCAATGATTAATACTTCGGTGGGGCCGGCGAACATATCGATACCGACCTGCCCGAACAGGATTCGTTTAGCCTCCGCTACAAAGCGGTTGCCCGGGCCTGCGAGCACATCCGCCGGATTGCCGGTGAACAGACCAAAGGCCAGCGCGGCCACTCCCTGAACACCGCCAAGATGGAGTATGGTATCCGCTCCGGCATAATTCGCCGCATACAGTATCGCGGGGTGAACACCGCGTTCCCCGTGCGTTGGTGAACAGGCGATGATGTTACGCACGCCAGCGACTTTGGCTGTGGTGACGCTCATGATTGCAGACGCGATATGCGCGTAGCGTCCGCCGGGTATGTAACAACCCGCAGTCTGTACCGGAATCAGGCGTTGCCCGCAAAAAAGACCGGGCGATAATTCAGTCTCGAACTCGCTCATACTCGCCAGTTGAGCCTGGGCGAATTCCTGTACACGTGCGTGAGAGAACCGGATATCCTGCCGGGTCTGTTCCGGCAGCGATGCTTCTGCCTGCTCGATTTCTTCCCGGCTTACTACGACTTCCTTCTCCCAACCATCCAGTTTGCGTGCATACTCCCGCACTTTCTCCTCGCCACCCTGCTCGATTTCCTGCAACATGGTGCGAACGGTTTGATGGGTGTCGTCCTGCCCGGTGGACGGCGTTCTGGGCGCTTTCCTGATATAGTGAATTGCCATGATTACTACTGAAAACTCCTGAGAATTGTGTTAATTGGCTATCTTGAGCTTAAGTATTCCGGCAGCCATAGCGCGATCTGCGGGAACATAATGATCAATAGCAACCCGATCAACTGGATCACCATGAACTGCATCATTCCTATATAGATATCCTTCAAATCCCATTCGGGTACTACGCCCTTGAGAAAATAGGCCGATAGCGCGACTGGCGGCGATAGCCAGGCGGTTTGCAGGTTGACCGCAACCAGAATTCCGAACCAGATCAGATTGAATCCAAGTTTATCGATCAACGGTAAGAGGATTGGCACGATGATCAGGACAATCGGCACCCACTCCAACGGCCAGCCCAATAGAAATATCAGCACCATCACCAATGCGAGGATCGCGTAAGGCGACATATCCAGTGATAACAGAACCTCAGTCAACATGGTTGGCGTACCCAGCCGCGCGAATACAGCGCCAAAGAAATTCGAGGCGGCGACCAGTACCAGTATCAGGGCCGAAATTTCCAGGGTTTTGATCAACGCATCCCGGAAACCGGACCAGGACAGTTTTTTATAGGCTGCCGCAAGCAGGAACGAGCCGAAGGCGCCCATACCGGCGGCTTCTGTCGGGGTAGCAAATCCGAGCAGGATGCTGCCCAGCGCGAAACCAACCAGCGCCGCGGGCGGTACGAGGCCGAGGAAAAACTCCTTCCACACATGGGACATGGAGGTCGGTTGCAATTCCTCCGGCAGAGGCGGGCCCAGAGACGGATTGAGCTGGCAGCGGATCAGCGCGTAACCGGTGTACAGGAAAGCCAGCATGAAACCTGGAATGATGGCGGCAGCGAAAAGGTCGGTGACTGGCACTTCCAGGATTGGCCCCATGACCACCAGCATGATACTCGGCGGGATCAGGATTCCCAATGTACCGCCTGCGGTAATTGACCCGGCAGAAAGTTGTACATCGTAACCGGCGCGATTCATGGTTTTGGCTGCCATGATACCGAGAATGGTCACCGAAGCACCTACAATGCCGGTGGCGGCGGCAAAAATGGTAGAGACAAAGAGCACTGCGATATAGAGGGCGCCACGAGTGCGGGACAGGGCGAGTTGCACTGCGTGAAACAGCCGCTCCATCAGACCGGCCTGCTCCATCAGGATGCCCATGAAAATGAATAATGGCACCGCGGCCAGTGTCTGTTCCAGCATGACTCCGGAAAACTGGAACGTCATCAGATAGAAAACCAGTTCCCCGAACCCCCACAGGCCAAAGGTCATGCCGAGGAAAATCAAGGTGAATGAAATCGGGAAGCCGATAAAAATGGCAAACAGCATACAGGCGACCATGATCAGCCCGATATATTCGGGTTGCAGGTTGGCGAGGAAATCAATCATCTAAACAGGCCACCTGCCACGGGTAATTGCATACCAGCATTTCAGTAACTCGGATATGCCTTGCATTAATAACAGCACAATGCCGATCGGGATGGCGCTTTTTATCGGCCCCATGTAGGGCATCCAGGCCGTGTCCATGCCACGTTCTCCCCGATCAATCGAGGTCCAGGCATAATCAATCGACATCCACAGGAAAACCAGCATACCGGGGAAATAAAAGAGTACATACAATGTGCCGTCCACGATTCCCTGCGTACGATCCGACCAGTTGCGGTATATGAAGTCGGCGCGGATGTGTACGCCACGTGACAAGGCATAGCCTGCACCGAGCATGAACATCGCGCCGTATAGCATACGGCTGACATCGTAGGCCCACATGGTCGGGGCAATGAAGAACTTGCGGGCGATGACCTCATATACCATCGCCAGGCACATCGGCACCAGAAACCAGCAAACCAGTTTTCCAACCAGCATACTGGTGCGGTCTATCCAGCTGATCAGGCAGGCTACCCAGTACGGCATGTCATCCGGCAGATTACCCGGGTCGGCGGAACGCCGCTCGGCGATCAACTCGTCTGCGATCTCGAGATCGTCCGGGATGATTTCTTCAGCCATGATTGTGACGCATCAATGTGTAGAGGGGACAGTATAACCCGCTTTCAGCTGGATTCGTGATTATTTTGAGAGTGATACCAGATACGGGCTTGATAAGCCCGTATCGGTATCCTGCTATTGTGCCTTATGGTTCCGGGCACAAGTCACAGATTTATTGCGCCATTTGCTGCAATTGTTTGGCGTAAGCCTGGCCGAGGTTGGCATTGGATGTTTGCGCGCCAGCCCAGAACGGAACCGCAATATCAGCAAATGCTTTTTGCGAATTCCAGACTTCAGCAAAGAACTCATTTTCAGCGGCATTTTTCTCAAGACTTGCCTTCGCCGCGTTCATGTATGCCGGGAAATAATCAGCGGGCGTATCATGCAGAATAACACCGTGATTTTCCGTCAGGTCTTTCAGCGCCTTGCCGTTTTCATAGATTCGATAACTCATGGAACGAATCAGGGAAGCATCGGCAGAGATATTGATCGCGTTTTTCTGGTCTTCGGTCAGGCTGTTCCAGACATCACCATTGATGTAAAGGTCCGCGTTGACCACGACCTGATGAAGTCCCTGCAGGTAGTAGTGTTTCAGCACTTTCTGGAAGCCGAACACACTATCCGGTTTCGGGCAGCACCATTCGGCAGCGTCAATCGTGCCTTTTTCCAGCGCGGGCAGAATGTCACCGCCTCCCATCGCTACGCTCGCCACGCCTATATCCTTGTAGGTTTGTCCGGGAATGCCGGGAGGTGTACGGAAACGATATTTACGGAAATCATCCATACTGTGGATCGGTTCCTTGAACCAGCCCAGTGCTTCCGGGCCAACAGGCTGGAGCATGACGCCATGCACATTCAGACCCATTTCGTCCCACAGACGGTCATACAGCTCGCGTCCTCCGCCATTCATGAACCATGAGATGAAAGCGATGTTGTCGATACCCACGCCAGCGCCTGCAACCGGAGAACCGAACAGCATGGCGGCGGGATGTTGACCGGACCAGTAATGCGTCCAGGCGAAGCCACCTTCGACCAGGCCCTTGTCCACTGCGTTCAGGATATCCCGTCCACTCACGATGGCGCCGTCCGGCAATACTTCAATCTGCACTTCGCCATTGGTCAGGGCGGCGACGTTGGCAGCGAAATCCTTCAGCATGACGATTTCATCCGCCTTGGTCGGCAGTACCGACTGCACCCGGATTTTTACCTCCGCGATTGCGCTGGCACTCGCCAGCATGGACAGCCCGATCAGTGTGGCTGCCACTCGTTTAAAAGTTTTAATCATTTTGTTTTGTCTCCTGATTACTGCTAATTTTGATATTTGATAGATGACTTCAGATTGGTTCCCCAAAAACCACGGGGAAACACAAAAAAGAACTGGTCCGATAAAGAACAGACCCTATCGAAAATACAACTCTTTTGCTGGGCTTTAGCCCATTGCAGGCCGTATCTTGACATATTACAGCCGCTGTTGGCAATTTTTATTATGATTTTTATGAGTTTTATAAAAACCGGTTGGCGCCTCAGATGACATCGCATCGTACGCCCTGCCGAGCCGGGACACTAGGACGAGGATGGGGAGTCTGATTGTTTCGGGCGTGGTAGCGCAACCTCAAACATTCCTTCAAGCTTAGCCATGCGCTCCCCCAATGCGGCGACCTTATCATTCAGCCTTGCGATCTTGTCATTCAGATCAGCGATCTTGTTCTGCACATCCTTGTTGTTGTGCCATTGAAAATAAAACAGTCCGACAATCAGGGCCGGGCTCGCCCATGCAGAAAGTTGGTTGAAAGCATCAGTTTCCATGAAGCAATACTTACATTTCACCCACCTTATGTCAAGGAATTTGATTGCATTCTGATGACATTCCTGTCATCCATTTGTTTCATGGCTGTCGCCAATGAGCCCTCCATGTCAATGGCGCGACAGGCATCTTCGATCAGGACTACATCAAAACCTTCTGACCGGGCATCCAGAGCCGACCAGGCCACACAAAAATCGGTCGCCAGTCCAGCCATGAAAATGCGCTCGAATCCACGGCTCCGCAGATAACCGGTAAGTCCGGTCGGAGTGGTCTGGTCATTTTCAAAAAACGCGGAATAGGAATCTATCGCCACCCGAAAGCCCTTGCGGAGAATCAACTCTGCGTTGGTAATATCAAGCCGGGGATGGAAGGCGGCTCCTGAAGAACCCTGGACACAATGATCCGGCCATAAAACCTGGTTCCCGTAAGGCATACTGATCGGATCAAACGGGGAATGTCCGGGATGGCTGGATGCAAAGGAACTGTGGTTTGCAGGGTGCCAGTCCTGAGTCAGTATGCGGTGCTGGAATTCTTTTGAAACCGCATTGATGACCGGAACCACCGCGTCCCCATCCGGGACTTCCAGCGCTCCTCCAGTGCAAAAATCGTTTTGCACATCAATAATCAGCAGGCAATCCGTGTTGTTTTGTATCATTTTTTTCATTGAACAATCTCTGTTATCTGGAACTATGCCATAATAAACCATCAGCAACAGCCTTCCAACAACTCAACATGACGGATGACATAGCGGACATGAAGCTCTACCATCAGGTAGACCGGGTATTCAACGAGTTGGCCGCTCTTGGCATCGGTGAGCAGGAACCGCTCGATGTGTCGGTGTTGAGCGCATTCGATCAATACCATTACCTTGGCACGGATGCTGTGGATGAGGCTATCCGAAAGCTGGGTATAGATTCGGGCATGGAGATCATGGAGGTGGGTGCTGGAATCGGTGGCCCGGCGCGTTATCTTGCGCACACTTCGGGATGCAGGATAACGGCTCTGGAGTTGCAACCGGAATTGAATGCGACGGCGATGAAACTGACCGCCCGCTGCCGTCTTGTGGACAAGGTGACTCATCTGTGCGGCGATATACTGGATGGCCCGCCTGGGAACCGGCAATATGACGCGCTGGTTAGCTGGCTTACATTCTTGCATATCCCGGATCGCCGCGCTCTTTATGGTCATTGCTTTTCGGCCTTGAAGCCCGGAGCCGGTCTCTATGTCGAAGATTATTTCGAGCGTAATCCGCTGAGCGACCAGGATAAGCGGTTGTTGAGCCGGGAAGTGCGCTGTGACCGTGTGCCGACTCTGGACGAGTATTTCGATGAGCTTTCCGAAGCGGGATTCACCCGCATCAAACTGGTGGACAAATCCGTCGAATGGACTCGGTTTGTGGTTGAGCGGCAAGCCGCTTTCGAAAACGCCAGGCAACGCAACGAAAAGCTGCACGGGCAGCAAGTCGTGAATGGCCTGTCGGAGTTTTACCATGCGATTGTCAACCTGTTTACGGCAGGCAATCTCGGCGGAGTCTGTTTTACAGCCTGGAAACCGGATGAACCGGGTATTTCAATCAAATAATTCCTATATGACTGGAGGAGATAAAGATGAAAACAAAAGATGCATCCATCAACCCCGCGAAAAGAGCGACGCTGAAGAAAGCGGGAACCATCGCGGCACTCACTGCGGCGGCCCAATTCAATCCCGCAATGACAGCCTGGGTATCCGGCTCTGACCTGCCCATCAAGGTCGGTATGCAATTACACAGAACCGGAATTGGCGCCTCCTATGGCAGGTGGTATGAGCGCACTGCATCGGCGGCGGCCCGGCTCATCAATGACGAGGGCGGGATTAATGGCCGTCCGCTTGAGCTGGTGATCGAGGACGATGGTACGGACCCCAAGCGCGGCGCCGAAGTGATCGAAAAATTCGCCACTCTGCATAAGGTGGATGTCGCTTACGGCACTCTGTTTTCCCATGTGGTCATCGGCTCCTCACCCCGGGCCGGAGAACTGAAACTGCCCTATTATGTGGTATCTGAAGGCCATCACGTCGCTTCGGGCAGCCTGAATCGTTATGTATTCCAGCCCGGAATAACCGATGTCCGATCCCAGGTTATTTCCATGGCGCCCTGGGTGGCGGAGAATCTGGGCAAGAAGGTCACCATGATCTTTCCGGATTTTGCTTTCGGCCATGATCATCGAGACTATTTTTCTGCCGCTATTGAGGCGCAGGGTGGTGAGGTGCTTGAACTGATTGCGGTGCCCCCGACCGAGTCTTCGTTTACCCGTTATCTGCCCAGAATACCCTCCGCTACCGAGGTGCTGTACCATGTCATGGTTGGCCCGGGCGTGCTCACTTTCGTCAAGGAGATGGGGCAGCATTTTGGCAGTAACCGTCCGCAAATCTTTGGTTTTATAGATTCTCTGGAAGCGGTTGATCTGTCTACTCCCCAGCTTGAATTTCTGGAGGGGACGCACTTCTGGGAGGCTTATCCCCGTTATGCCCAGAGCGGGCAGAGCGAGCATGACGCTTTTTATCGTCAGGCTGTGGGAGTGGATCAGAATGGCACCAGCGTGAATGATGCCCGCGATGTATCGACTTATTCTCACATGTTCGGTTGTTGGGAAACCCTGTTCATTATCAAGCAGGCGATGGAGTTGAGTGGCTATTCGGCGCCCACCCCGGCAGATAAAAAAGCGTTGATCGAGGCGACCGAGTCACTACAGGAATTCCCCGAAGGCAGGAACCATCCCCAGGGGGACAAGGTTTTCAATAGCAGGATTCACCAGAGCTTCGGGCATCAGAGTATCTCACGGGTTGAAGGTGGCCGTCTCAATGTAGTGCACCGGACCTCTATCGAGGATGGCCTGTACGAACCCGCGGCCGATTACACGTTGATGGATCTGTAAGCATTGGCATATTGTAGACGGTTCGCCCCGGCAACGGGATAGGCCGTCTTTGGCGGATTCATTCATGGATTTCGGGCCATTCCTGCTGCTCGCTTCTCTGGAAGGGCTGGTGCAATCGGCGGTGCTGAGTCTGACCGCGCTGGGATTGTGTCTGGTGTTCGGGGTCATGCGTATCGTCAATGTCGCGCATGGCGAGTTTTATATGCTAGGTGCGGTTCTGGCCTGGTGGATTACCAGCTTGTTCCCGCTTCATCCTGCGGCCGGATTTCTGGCGGCGCTGGTGATTGGCCCGGCTCTGGTTGGAGTCATTGCCTTTTGCAGTGAACGACTGGTTCTCAAGAGGCTCGACTACAATCCAGAGGCCACCATCGTCGCCACTATCGGGGTTTTGTATATTCTGCAGCAGTCTGCCTTGTTGCTGTTCGGTCCCGATGCCAGGCCGGTGCAGCCGCCTCTGTATTTCCGGGTTGACTTCCCCTGGTTCGGTTATTCCGGCTACAAGCTGCTGGTGATTGTGATGGCTGCTATTATTCTGCTCGGCAGCTGGTATGTGCTCAGCCGTACCCGCGCTGGCCTGATCATGCGAGCCACCCAGGTCGATGGTGAGATGGCACAAGCCTTCGGTATTCCGGTAACTCGTGTTTACGGCTGGGTTTTCGCTGTCGGCGCTCTGTTCGCGGCGCTGGCGGCGGTGCTGATTGTTCCGATTCGACAGGCGCACTACCTGATGGGTCTGGACCCGTTGCTGATGTCATTTATCGTGGTTATAACCGGCGGACTCGGCAGTATCCGTGGCACCCTGGTTGCGGCGATTGTGATTGGCATGAGCGATGGCATCATTTCCATGTTCTTCTCGCCTACGCTGGCCAAGATGACCGCTACATTTCTGGTTGCCATGGTGCTGGTGTTCAAGCCCGAAGGGCTGTTCGGAGTCAAGCAGCGATGAGGGGGCTGGTTAAAAACAAGTCTCTGCTGCTGCATAGTGCGGTTATCGTGATCCTTTTCGTTCTACAGTTCGTGCTCCCGGAATATCATCATCTGACCGCGACCCGGATCATGGTGCTGGCGGTTTTTGCCATGGGCTTCAATGTTCTGTTCGGCTATACCGGATTGCTGAGTCTGGGGCATGCCATGTTTTTCGCTACCGGGCTGTATGGTGCGGGCCTGACGGCTTATCATCTGGAGTGGGGTGTGGTTGCCGCGTTCGTTTTTGCCGTGTTGTCAGGCGCTCTGGTCTCGGTGGTAATCGGTGCTATCGCATTGCGTACTCGCGGCGTGGCATTCATGATTGTTACCCTGATGTTTGCTCAGGTGGCTTACCTGGCCACCCTGCATTTCACCACCTATACCCGAGGCGATGAGGGACTGGTTCTGCCTGAGTCGGCGCGAAGCCTGCAATGGATGGGCTGGCAATTAAACCTGACAGACCCCGCTACCCGGTATTTTATCGCGTTGGCTCTGCTAACCGTCTGTCTGACTACTATTTATCGCCTGGTCAATGGCCCGACCGGCAGGATATTGATCGCCATCCGTGAAAACGAGGAGAGGACTCGTATGCTGGGTTACAATACCTTTGCCATCAAGCTCAAGGCGGTGGTCATATCGGGAACCCTGTCCGCTGCCGCCGGTGGCGCTTACGCCTTGTTGTTTGCCTATATCGGATCTTCTTTCGCCAGTATCAGTTATTCCATTGATGCCCTGCTGTTCACTCTGGTGGGAGGCGCTGGCACAGTGCTGGGTCCATTGGTGGGCAGCTTCCTGATGTTTTACCTGATTGATATTGCCAGCAACTATACCGCCGCCTGGCTGCTGGTTGCCGGAGTCGTACTGATATTCCTGATCCTGTATTTCCCTAAAGGCATTCTCGGTGCCGTGCGGGAGCGATGGATAGCCTGGTTGCCGTAATGCTGATCGAGACTCGCAATTTGTCGCGGTCGTTTGGTGGATTACAGGCGGTTCGCAGTGTGGACTTCTCGGTGAATACTGGCGAGGTACGCTCAATCATCGGTCCCAATGGCGCCGGAAAAACCACTCTGGCCAGCCTCCTGTCCGGGCGATTGTCTCCGGACAACGGATCCATCCGGCTCTGTGGCAAAGAAATCACATCCTTGCCGACCTGGCGCAGAGTACGGCTCGGCATTGCCTATACCTTTCAAATCACCAGCATCTACCCGGCCCTGTCGGTTTTTGAGAATGTCGCCATCGCCGCGCAGCTTCGCACGCAAGTCCGGCAACCCCCGGTTGCCGCTAACCCGGCGCGGTCTGTGGATGAGGTCGTGATCGAGTGTCTGCGTCGGGTGGGGCTTCGCATTGACTCGCGGCAAAAGGCGGGAGAAATCGCCTACGGTCACCAGCGATTGCTGGAAATAGCCATGGGACTGGCGCTGTCTCCGTTGCTGCTGATACTGGATGAACCGACTCAGGGATTGTCTGATGGCGAGACGGAAGTATTCCAGTCCCTGATACGGGAAATCAGGCAATCTACCACCATCCTGCTGATTGAACATAATGTGCCGGTGGTCACTGCCCTGTCGGACCGGATTACGGTCATGAATCAGGGCGCTATCCTGGCCGAGGGCACTGCCGATGAAATCCAGCGCAACGAGGCCGTCCAGACTGCTTATCTGGGGCGTGTGTGAGCGTATGTTTTCAGCCAGCCATGTCAGCGCCGGGTATACTCAGGACAGTCATGTGGTGCGGAGTGTTTCATTTCGACTGGAAGCCGGAGAGGTGCTTTGTCTGCTGGGCCGAAACGGCGCCGGGAAAACCTCCCTGTTAAAAACGATCATGGGCCTGATGCCGTTCCGCTCAGGGGAAATCCGGTTGAACGGAGTGGAGTTGATGACTCTGGATGCACACCAAATTCCTGGCTCTGGAGTGGGTTATGTGCCTCAGGGAAGACGACTGTTTGCGGAACTGACCGTGGCGGAGAATCTTGAGATCGGCCTGTTGCTGAAGAAACAGGACAAGCGCCTCCTCGATCAGGCATTGGAGTTGTTCCCGACTCTGCGGGCGCGGCTTAACCAGGTTTCCGGCACGCTGAGTGGAGGAGAACAGCAGATGCTGGCTATGGCCAGAGCCTTATGCTTGCAGCCTGCCCTGCTTTTGCTGGATGAACCCACCGAGGGGTTGATGCCGTCGATGATTTCAACCATCCGTGCGGTCATTAGTCGGCTCGCTACAGAGGGGGTGGGTATTCTGCTTGTGGAACAGCGAATTGATGCAGTGCTGGGAGTCGCTGACCGCGTCGCATTCATGGAGAACGGCGTTCTGCATGAACCGCTGGATGTGGCGGAGGTAGAGCGTAACGAGGAGCTGGTCAGGCGTTATATCGGTATCGGACGAACGGATTGAGAACCAGACTGTCAACCGGATTATTACTGCCTGGCTGGAGCTTCTGGCCGGCTGATGTTTTGGCTCATAGTGCCGAACGCGGGTTGATCCTGCTACTTCCGACCGAGTTTTATATGATCGGTGGCGCGCTGGCTGTCTTGCTGTCTTTTATCGCGCTGGCCGTCATTCCCCCGGACCTTGTCAAGCGACTGTCCGGGTACAGCCAGCCGATCAGGGGGATTTCCGGGCTTCCGGTTATTCCTTGCAGCCTGGGGTCGGCTGTGCTGTTTGCCTTCTTGATTGTTGCCGGTCTTGAAGGCACCCGGGACCCGTTGCACAACCCACTGCCGATCACGGTCTGGACCCTGTTCTGGGTGCTGTTCACCCTGCTTCAATGCGTTACCGGCAATCTATGGACTCACCTCAATCCGTGGAGTGGCGTAGCCTGGGGAGTTCGGCGGATTGTTCGCCTCAAACCCCGCTATACTGCATTGCCGGAAAGATTCGGTTATTTCCCGGCGATCCTTCTGTTCGCGGGGTTTGCCTGGTTTGAGCTGGTTGATCCAGCACCGGAAGATCCCCACCGGCTGGCCTGGATAGTGCTAGGATGGTGGCTGATCAACCTGATTGCGGTATTGATATACGGTGAGGAAAAATGGTTTGAGCGTGGCGAGCCGTTCGCTATTTTCTTTCGCCTCATCGGCAGATTTTCACCCTTTCAGCGCGGTGGTGGCAGGGGGGGGGAAATCAGCATAGTAGCTCCCGGTTCTGCCATTAGTACCCTGCCCGCCCTGCCTCTTTCCGGCGTCCTTTTCGTGCTGTTGACTTTGAGTACGGTTTCTTTTGACGGTCTTTCAGGAACCTTCTTCTGGTTGAGCCTGATTGGAGTCAACCCGTTGGAATTTCCCGGCAGAAGCGCGGTGATGCCCGATAATTCTTTGGGGCTGGCGGGCGCATTCGGGTTGCTGGTTTTGCTGTATCTGGCGTGCGTGTATGCGGGCTGGAAAATGGCGGGCGTAACAGTCGGTTTTGTGGAGGTTGCCGGGAGACTGGTATACTCGATTATCCCCATATCCCTGGTTTTTCATTGCGCTCACTACCTGACCCGTGTTCTGGTCAATATCCAGTATGCCGTGCTCGCCTGGAATGATCCGTTGTCCGAAGGATGGAACCTGCTCGGCGCCAACCACTTCCATGTGACCACTTCATTTTTTAATTATCTCGATGCGGTCGCCCTGATATGGAGTGTGCAGACGGCGGTCATCGTCCTCGGCCATGTGATGGGTATTTTTATCGCCCATGTCATCGCGCTGGATATTTGCCGAGATTCCCGAAGCGCGGTCAGGAGCCAGGTATTCCCGGCCATACTGATGGTGGGTTATACGGTGTTTGGATTGTGGCTATTATCTACTCCCACGATCGGGTGAGGGGCGGACAACTATTTGCTTTTAACGAAGAAACTATGAAACCTGAACAATTCCGGCGGCAAGCGCATGAACTGATTGACTGGGTCTGTGATTACCGTCAGCAGATTGAAGGGCGGCCCGTGCGCGCGCAGGTCGCTCCGGGAGACATCCGCGAAGCACTGCCGGACGCTCCGCCGGAGCAGCCGCAACCGTTCGCCGATGTGTTGCGCGACCTGGATACCCTGATCGTGCCGGGCATCACCCAGATGCAGCATCCCATGCAGTTCGGCTGGTTTCCCTGCAACGCCTCGCTGGCTTCTGTGCTGGGTGATTTCGCCAGCTCCGGTCTCTCTACTCTGGGCATTTCCTGGGAAAGTTGCCCCGCTCTTACCGAGGTGGAGGAGGTAGTGTGTGATTGGATGCGCCAGCTGGTTGGGCTGTCGGAGGAGTGGCAAGGTACGATCCATGATACCGCATCCACCGCCTGTCTCTGTGCCATGATACTGGCGCGGGAAAAGGTGACTGATTACGGTGAGACCCGGGGCGGGCTTCAGCAGGTATCTGCGCCTCTCACCGTCTACACCACGGACGAGGCGCATTCTTCCGTTCGCAAGGCGGCGTTGTTGGCCGGGTTCGGCGCAGATAACATCCGCCGGGTGCCGATGGATGCCGGCACTCGCACCATGCAGCCGCAAGCCCTGCAAGCCATGATTGAACGCGATCTGGCGGCTGGCGCCATGCCCGCCATCATCGTGGCCTCGGTGGGTTCAACCGGCATCACCGCGATGGACCCGGTGGCGGCGCTGGCGGAGTGTGCTGGACGCAACGGCCTCTGGCTCCATGTCGATGCCGCCATGGCGGGTTCCGCCATGTTGCTGCCGGAGTGTCGCCACCTTTGGCAAGGTATCGAGAGTGCCGACTCGATCTCATGGAACCCGCACAAGTGGATGGGCACCATTCTCGACTGTGCGCTGTTCTATGTGCGTGACCCCGAACATCTGGTTCGGGTGATGTCTACCAATCCGAGCTACCTACGCTCTGGCGTGGACGGTGAAGTGAAGCAGTACCGTGACTGGGGTATCCCGCTGGGACGGCGCTTCCGGGCGTTGAAGCTCTGGTTTCACCTGCGTCTCGACGGTGCCGAAGCGATCCGCCAGCGATTGCGCCGGGACCTTGACAATGCCCGTTGGCTGGCGGCTCAGGTGATGGCTGAAGCCCATTGGGAGGTGGTGGCTCCGGTCACCCTGCAAACCGTATGTGTCCTGCACCGCCCGCCCGGTCTCACCGGGGGGGCGCTGAATGAGCATACACTGGGCTGGGTAGATGCCATCAACCGTTCCGGGGCCACATTCCTGTCCCCGGCAAAGATTGATGAGCGCTGGATGGTACGGGTTTCCATCGGCGCCGAGGCGACCGAACGACACCATGTGGAGGCGCTCTGGAACCTGATCCGGGAAGCCGCCGCCGACAACCGGGCCCTGTCATCCCCCTGACTGGAGAAGACAGGGGTCTGACCAGCAGCTTGTAAGTCGTCCGGCCTGATCGGGGTTCCGGCGAGCGTCTACGAAGCGGTGGGCGGTTCTCCGGGGTTCTCGAAATCCCGGGCATCGTGGCGTTCGCGCAATAGCCCCGGATTGTTGTCTGAGGAACGGTTGACACGCTTGCCGCGCTCTACTGCGGGCCGCTCGCCGATCTGCCTGGCCCAGCGGGTAAGATGCCGGTAGGAGGCTGCATCCAGAAACTCCGCCGCCTCGTAGACAGAATTGAGCGCCAGCCGACCGTACCAGGGCCAGATGGCGATGTCTGCCACCGTGTACTCATCCCCGCAGATATAGCGCCGGTCTGCCAGATTGCGGTCCAGTACATCCAGCTGCCGCTTGACCTCCATGGTGAAGCGGTGGATGGGATATTCCATCGGCCAGGGGGCGTATCGGTAGAAATGGCCGAAGCCGCCACCGAGATACGGTGCGCTGCCCATCTGCCAGAAAAGCCACGACAGACACTCGGCTTGTTGTGAAGAGTCGGTTGGCGCCAGTACCTGAAACTTGTTCGCGAGATACCAGAGAATCGCACCGGACTCGAATACGCGCACGGGTTGTTGTTCGCTACAGTCCAGCAGGGCGGGGATTTTCGAGTTGGGATTGATGGAGACGAAATCGCTGCCGAACTGATCCCCCTTGCCAATATCAATATACCAGGCATCGTATTCGGCGCCCGGATGACCCAATTCCAGCAATTCCTCCAGCATCACCGTGACCTTGATGCCGTTAGGCGTGCCCAGAGAATACAGCTGCATCGGATGGCGGCCACGCGGCAACTCCCGCTCATGAGTAGCACCGGCAACGGGACGGTTGATCCCGGCCCAGCGACCCCCGCCCCCTTGCTCCGGTCGCCAGACTTTGGGCGGTGTCCAGGATGGGTCGGTCATGCTAATCGCCTGGCATCAGTCTATTGCGCCGCAACCCGGCCCATCTTTTCCAGTACTATCCAAATCGGTCACTTTGCAATGCGGTCTCTTATTCCAACTTTCTCTGTAAGGGTGCGCATTCAGTGACCCGATGTAAGCAGAGTTATCATCGTCAATCACATCGAACGTTAGCACCCCGCCGCCAGGACAAGGGGTGGATCCGATAGTCGAGACTTCCACATGTCCTAGTGCATTTGATTCCCTGATATAGTCGGCTTTGCCAGTTACGTAAAAAGTGAAGCGGTTCCTTTTACCTGTCTTCACAGTGACGTTGAACGGACTGGTTTGTGCGGTTCCTCCTTGATTATATAAATTTATGGTGGCAGCTGAGAAAAAGATCTGACATTGTGTCTGAGGGGGATTGACTATGGAGATGTATACAGGCTGTCTTCGGTCCATAGCATCGGGAATATCCCGATATTCGCAGTAGTAAATGTTCTCGCCTCCCCCGCTTGAAAAGAAATTCATGACGCGGTTTATGAAATCTGACTGACTCTCACTACTCCCTTTCGGGTCATACGTAGTTTTTTGTCCGCAACTATAGCCTGCTGAGCCCCCCTTATGTGCAATCAGGCCACCCTCAGGAATGCCGGAGGAAATGCCTTTAACTGTCGAATATCCCGATTGCGCCACAGCGCTATGAACAAACAGGCAGGTTGTCAGAGCAACTGCCCATCCAAGTCCTGCAACCGGCCACTTGCGGGGGAGGGGGGATGAAACACGGGAGACGCTAACAGGACGGTCTGGATTGCAGGATTTTGACATGATTGCTTTCTCAAGAGTTAGAGTTTGTTTTTCCATTCCCGGATACTGTGCTCAAGATCACCGGAACCGCGCGATTCTACGGGATATACCACAATATGACAAATTGAATTGAATGAACAAAGGCGGTTAATCTGGTGGTTAATCTGGTGTTAATCTGGATGAGGTTCCATCGTAAGTATGTTATAGTATTACCTGTGACTAATCAATTAAGAGAGCCCTGATGACAACTGCCACAATCCGCCCCATGTCGGTCAAGCTCGACACGGATACGCGTACCCGCATTGAGCGTTTGGCCACAGTACGCCGCCGGACTGCACACTGGATAATGCGCGAGGCAATCCAGCAATATGTGGAACGTGAAGAAAAACGCGAAACCTTCCGACAGGATACACTCAGGGCCTGGGATGAGTTTCAGGCCAGTGGTCTGCACGCGACTGCCGCAGAAGTAGACGCATGGCTGGCTAGTTGGGGCACCGGGGATGAACGGACTGCCCCGATATGCCACAGGTAATATATGCTCCTGGCGCACTCCGCGACCTGCAACGACTATACGAATTTCTGAAACCCCGGAACCCTGCCGCTGCCAGACGGGCCAGTGTAACCATCCGGGAAGCTGTACAGGTAATCGCGCACCAACCCGGCCTGGGTCGCCCGATTGAGGATATGCCTGACGAGTATCGGGAATGGATAATC
This sequence comes from Arenicellales bacterium, assembly GCA_965116335.1. Lineage (GTDB taxonomy): Bacteria > Pseudomonadota > Gammaproteobacteria > Arenicellales > Poriferihabitantaceae. Next base: position 1,322,906 of record OZ220677.1, on the reverse strand, counting down.
AAATTTGGTGATAGTGGCTATCTGGCGCGATATAAAATGGATGACGATATTGTGACCATTCTGGCAATACGTCATCAGAAAGAAGTCGGATACTACGATGGGGTATTGAGATAAGTTACAATACGCGCTTTCTACCGATGTCGGGGTGTAGCTCAGCCTGGTAGAGTACTGCCTTCGGGAGGCAGGGGCCGGTGGTTCGAATCCACTCACCCCGACCATACCAATCAACGCCATCGCGTCAAAGTGGCTTTGACTCGCGCTGTCGGAATGCCGCCCCTTGCCGGTTCCTTGAGGTCAGTTCATATCCAGTGCCTTTTTGCGCTCATTCGCCCAGGTGCGTATGATTTGGTCAACCGCAAGCCCCATGAAAGCGACGCATAACCCCAGTGTCAGCCCGATTCCAGTGCCTTGTGGATCCGATATGGCTTTCAGGATCAGTTGTCCAAGATCGGTGGTGCCGATAAAGGCCCCGATGATCACCATGAACAAGGCAAAGATCGCGGTCTGATTCACGCCCAGCATGATATGAGGGAATGCCAGAGGTAGTTCAATCGAGAGCCATCTCTGGGTGCGCGATACGCCCAGCATGGAGCCGGTATCATGCAGAACCTGCGGCACACTGCGAAGTCCTTCGACGGTGTATCGTGTCGCCGGGACGGTGGCGTAGACTACGGCGGCGATGATCACGGAGGTATCGGTGATGCCGAACAGCATGATCACCGGGATCAGGTAGATGAACGAGGGGAAGGTCTGGAGAAAATCACAGATCAGCAGGACACTCTTGCTGGCGATGGAATTCTGGGCGCACAGGGAACCGATGATTACACCGAGAATCGTTGAGACAATCACGGAGAACGAGGCCATGTAAGCCGTAATCAGGGCGCGATCCCAGTATTCTGACAGCGCAATGAAAAGCAGGAATCCGCCAATGATCAGTGCCTGCCGGACACCGGCCAGTATGTATCCAATGCCCATCATCAGGACAAAGGTCGCTGCGACTGGCATACCAAGATACATATTTTTCATAGGCACCAGTATGGTCGTGATCAGGAACTCGTTGAAGCTGTTCAGCGCGTAGAAGAACGTGTCCCATACCCAATCCACCGCAGCCTGCCATAATGGCGCAGTCGTAATGCCCTTGTTGTGCGGGACGATATACAGATAGTTAAAGCCCTCGCGGAAAATGAAACTGCCAATCCAGGCCAGCACCGTACCGATCAGAAAGACAGCCACAGCCAGTAACCCGTATCGGTGACGCTGTACAAATGTCAGGTTGGCGAAGTAGTCTGTCTGCTTGTTTGCCCAGGCCAGGGACATTTTATCCAGTACAACTGCAATCAGTACGATACAGACTCCGATCTCGATGCCGGTGCCGACCTTGAGGGAGTTGAGCGCGATCATCAGGTTGGAGCCTAATCCCTGGGCGCCGATAAATGAGGCGATCACGGTCATCGCCAGGCATTGCATGACGGTCTGGTTGACGCCGATCAGGATGTCACGTCGCGCTGTGGGGATCAGTACCCGGAACATCAACTGGATTTTGTTGCACCCGCTCATCATGCCGGAGTCCACCACATCCGGGCGCACCTTCTTTAACCCCAACAGCGTCAACCGAACCATTGGTGGCGTAGCGAACACGATAGTCGCAATCGCGGCGGCATGGTCCCCGACTCCAAACAACACGATCACCGGAACCAGGTAGGAATAGTGCGGCATGGTCTGGGCGATGTTGAGGAGTGGATTCAGTGCTTCCTCAATAAAGCGGCTCTTGTAGGCCCAGATACCCAGCGTTAGCCCGAGAATGACAGATACCGGCGCGGCGATCAGTATGAATGACAGCGTCTCCATCGAGGGTTTCCACTGTCCGAACATCGCGATAAATGTTGTACACAGGCCTGCCAGTATTGCCAGCCAGAATCCTTGCAGTCTGTAACCCAGAATAATGGCCCAGCCGGTGATCACGGTCCAGGGCAGGGCGGGCCAGCGTGCCCAGGGGTTCTCGCTGATAAAATCCCAGCCGGTAAAAGCGACCACTGTCTTGTTGCCGCCGAGAAATATCTCCCGCACCAGATTGATCACGAACAGAAACAGGCCGGATACTGCACGGGTGATTTCCCGGAACAGGGCTTCTTCTTCATAGTCCTCAATAATCGGGTCGTATACCTTTACTGGCCACCAGTCAAACATCAGGTGCCGGACTGAATCGTTGATGAGCGTGGGTAGCTGGGCAAGCAACGGCGGCAAGCGCCACAGAACACTCGATTCAGAGGGGTTGATCAGTACGCACAGCAGGAAAAATACCGTCAAAAGGACGGCAAACTGAATGACTTTCGGGTGTTTGGTCAGGAAAGTCATTGGTTGGGTATCAGCGCTGTTCCGGGTTACCGGACTTTCCTCCGAACAGCACCTTGATCACGTGAGAGGCGTGCAGGGCACCGACTACTTCGCCTTGTGCATCCACCACCGCCACCGGCTTTTGCTGTCCGAGAATATTCTCCGCAACCGACTCAATCACGGCATCCACGGGAACTCTGATATCGCCGTGTACTTCTGTGTTGGATACCGGGTCCATTACCGATTGCACTCGCAGCACTTTTTCTCGCGGTACGTCTTCGGTGAACTTGCGTACATATTCGGTCGCTGGATTCAGTACGATACTGGAAGGCGTGTCCAACTGCTCAACCACGCCATCCTTCATGATAGCGATGCGGTCAGCGAGGCGCAGGGCTTCATCAAAATCATGGGTGACAAACAGGATGGTTTTGCCCAAAACTCCCTGCAAGCGCAGGAACTCATCCTGCATTTCCTTGCGGATCAACGGGTCCAGTGCGGAGAACGGCTCATCCAGAAACCAGATGTCCGGCTCGACAGCCAGCGAGCGCGCGATACCTACCCTTTGCTGCTGGCCGCCGGATAATTCCCGCGGGAAATAGTTCTCGCGTCTCTCAAGTCCGACCAGCTGCACCATTTCCATGGCTCTTTTGACACTGTCCCGGGTACTGATTCCCTTGACCTGCAACGGGAACGCGATATTCTCCAGCACAGTCTTGTGTGGCAACAGCCCGAAATTCTGGAAGACCATGCCCATCTTGTTGCGCCGCAACTCGACGAGTTGCTTGTGATTCATGGTCAGGATGTCCTGCCCCTCGATGAAAATCTGCCCGGAGGTAGCATCGGTCAATCTCGATATACAGCGTAGCAGGGTGGATTTCCCGGAGCCGGACAAGCCCATAACCACCAGGATTTCGCCCTTGATCACATCGAAGGATACGTTGTTGACTCCCACGATTAGTCCGGCCTCCATGAATCGTTTGGCATCCACAACCCCACCCGCTTCGCGCAGCGTGCTTTTGGCATTACTGCCAAATATCTTGTAGACAGATTCACACCGTATAATGGATTGCTCTTTACCGCTCGATTCTTCTGCTGATGACATATCCGAAATTATCGTTACCCTTATAGTGCGATAGCGTACCCTATTTTTAGTCCGATTTGTAAATCCGATGCCCAAAAACAGATTCCCCCCTGCAAGGAGGGGGGAATCCAGAGTCTTGCTTGAAGCTCCCGTGGCTTACGGGAGGACTACCGGAGTCAGTTGCTTTCTCCGAGTATGGATACGGTCCAGGGTTTCCAGACTTCCTCATTGTCTGCCAGCCACTTGACGGCAGCATCTGCATGGGTCATGCCATCGACATCGACCAGTGCAGCCATCGACCCGATCTGTGGCGTGGTGAACGACAGCTTGGAAAATGTCGTATAAGCCCGGGGATGTGATTTCGGGAAGCGGTAGTTAGCGCCTTTCTTCAGCCAGCCTACCGGAGAGCCGCAGCCGGTCGTGCTCAAGTCGCCACCATCTGCCATCCGGCAACCATCATAGTACGGTGGAAACTCGATAAAGGTAAACCCTGAGGCATCCGTAAAGTTAGGCGTCCAGTTGAAGATAATGGTTCCGCGGCCTTCTTTTTCGGCAGCCTTGAGCTCGGTCCACAGTGCATCTGCAGCGCCCGCGAACTTGACCACCCATTTGTCATCCAGACCGAGACCCTTGAGACGATTCGGCATGACATCACCATGCCAGCTTTGCGGGCCTTCCAGCCAGCGGCCCTTGCCGTCAGAATCCGGCGTCGCGAAATTTGCGTGACAGTCTTTCAGCGCCTCCCAGCTTGGCAGGCCCGGACAAAGGTCCTTTTCGATGACCCAGTTGGGCACTCCCATCTCTTCCAGGGTTTCCGCGGCGTGGGTGCCCATGTCGATCAACCCGCCTTTTTCCATGGCGCTGTAATAGGCGTTCTGCATGGTGGATTGCCAGACCTCGTGTACGATGGTGAGATCGCCGGCGCGAACCGCCTCGAAGCTGGCCTGATTGTCCACAGGAACATATTCAACATTGTTTCCCATGCTCTCGAATATGCCGCCGATCACGTGCGCCATAACGACCTGGCTGGACCAGTTCTTGATCGGTATCTTAATCGGTTCACTACTGTCCGCAGCCATGGCGGGAGTTGCCGTCAGGATAAAGCATAAGGCCGACAGCATGGCTGTCAATGGCTTGATACATGATTTTCTCATAATGATGATCTCCGTTGGTATTTGTATACTACTAATGATTGACTAATGATTGTCAGGGGAAAAATCGCAAAGCGGTAAATATACCTTGAGATACTGTTTTTAAGAAGTACCATTTTTGAACCATATTGAATAAGAAAAACACGAAATGACGCTCAGGCAAATAAGGGTTGAACCTGTAACTGTTCACGACGCTGTTCTGCCTGCCACAAATCATAATGGCCTTGTTGATTGATCCAGCTCTCTGCTGATGTACTGAAGGCGATGGATAGCCGAACAGCCATTTCCGGGCTGATGCCTGTGCGACCATTTACGATTTGACTCAGTGTTTTTCGGCTCACGCCTAACGACCTGGCCGCTGATGTGACGGTAAGGCCAAGAGGGTCAAGACAAAGCTCTTTTATCATTTCGCCGGGATGTGGGGGATTGTGCATTAGCATGGCATCGCCTCTTATGCTGAAAGCTCCGTATCATCTGTGAATTGTAACCTCATAGGTTTCAATTAACAAGAAAGAAAGTCTCTTTGCTTAAATAGCAGAATAAGTTTTGATTGCCGAACGTGAAATAGAAATCATATACAATGGCAAAGGAGAGATTCCCTGGCGGGATAGCGGAAAAATGCAAAAGAATGGACAGCACCCGATTTCGCTACAAAAGCTCCGAGAAATTAATAAAATCATCCCCGAAAACGAACGTCTCGACCAAAAGAGCATTTGTGACTTGGCACATTAGCCGGAATCAGTAGATGAATAAACACAAGTATTATGCGCGATGGTCGGAGCGCGTAACCGACCCGGCGGACAAGCGGGCACAAGTCAATATCCGACTCCATCCGGCCAGGCGGGACGAACTGGACGAACTGGCGCGACTGCATCAAGTAACCCGGTCAAGGATGATTGAAGCCTTGATACAAACAGCCTGGCAGACCGTCCAGGGGGATACCATCGACCCGGCCAACATCGAGCGCGGCCAGGTCGAGCAATCGACCCCGGCCAGCAATCGACCGGCCACCGGGCAGGGCAAGAGCATGGAACAGTTACAGGCAGAAATGGAGCGGGACGGCTTGATTGTCCAGTAGTGCAAAGCCGGGTATATTCCCGGCTTGACCAATAACCGGGATATAACAATGAAATTGAAAATACTGGCAATTCTGGCATTGCTGATTCTGCCACTGGCCGCAAGCGCGGAAGTAATTGAATGGCCGGATGGTACGGTTATGGAAGGCCCGATTGTAGACGGTGAACGACACGGGCAATGGACATACACAAGGCCGGACGGCACAAGTTACACAATCCAGTTTATAAACGGCGTAGAACAGGAAAGGACTAACACTGAATCATCATCCAGCGCGGCCAGCGCGTGGCAGGCTGGCAAGCCGGATATTGGCCTATAGGCAGATATAGGGCGACCCTTGAAAAGCCGATACAGGCGATTACAGGAGCTTGCAGAATCGGCGGCGCGGGTAAAAACCCGGTTTTATTGGTTCAGGGCAGGTTTAAGTAACCTGGTTTCTAATGGTAATCTCACTACAACCGAGGAATCCATAATGAAATTGAAAATACTGGCGGGGCTGGCATTGCTGATCATGCCACTGGCCGCAAGCGCGACAACAATCGCGCCACCGGAGTACTGGGAAGAATACGAAGAAGAAGCACCAACCCGTTTTGTAATCGAAGTAGTACCCATACCAGAAAAACGAGGGGATGCAGACTTGCCGGAATATGTACCGAAAATAAAGGACTTTGTACCCTGTAGATGGGTTGTACCCATAATTCCAATTTTGCAAGAAAGGGAAAGCGTTATGACCGATTCAGATAACCATGATCCAATAATAACAGGCTACCGAAGCGGATCGCCGCAATGTATACCAGACCTTAACGAGTGGCGGCGTGGGCGTGATTGGTAGACGCAACCAGATAAAGCCGGGTATATTACCGGCTTTATCAATCAACCAATAACGAGGATTCAACCATGAAAACAACAATCATCAAGACCCTGGCCGTTGGACGGCTGGCAATCCTGACAATGGCGGCTTTTCTATTGTTGACAATGCCCGGCCATGCCGAGGACGAAGCGGCAAAGAACAGTATCCGGGAGGTTCAACAAGCGTTGAATGGATGCGGGTTTAATGCGGGCGCGATTGATGGGGACTATGGCAAGCGGACAACCCAAGCGGCGGCGGCTTTTGTGCGGGCGCATGGTGGAAACCCGAACACGGGCGACAAAACCCTGTTACTGGCGCAAGTGGATTTTTACCGGGCGGGGGACGCGGGGCCGTGTCCACCGGAAGGAACCGAAGCCGAAGCAACGGCCAGCAATGAAAGCGAACCGGCAGGCGAGGCCGGAAGCGTAACAGCCGAAGCCGGAAGCGTGGAAGCTGATCAGGGGGAAGAAGTAGAAGTAAACAGAGAAAGCGAATTGATCGCGGAAGTGCGGCGTACTACAGAAAGATCAACAAGTACAAGCTGGTTTTCTACAGAAGCGGAGGACGAAAGCCTTCACGGAAACGTCAATACAAAATCTGAAATAGAAATATCGGACGATGAAATCATATACTATCGCTATAGGGGACACCCAGCCGCAGGAAGCGAAGATTATGTAATTAGAATGAAACTATCCGATATAGGCGAGGTCCAAAGCACAGATTATCTTTATCTTTATTTAATATGTCGGAATGATACAAAGTGTAGCAATTACAAAAGGGTTAATATTGCGGGGGCGTGGGGCGAGGACGGTATTTTTGAAGATGCCAGTTATCGAATTACCTTGTCCCGGAGCATCTGGGAAGAAGGGGAAGAAAAATCCGCAGTAAATGCCCTAGAGAATTTAATATCCTACTATGACGGAGGAACCGGCACCACCACCGGCCAGCCGGTCAAGTGTTATAACTGGGTAAACCTGGGTACTTTCAATCTTGGCAAATGGAGGAACGGCAACGGGCGGGAAACAAGCGGACTGCCAGCCGGTTCCGGTATTAAAATATGGGACGATGAAGAACTGTTAAAGGATTATAAAGCGGCGCGGCAACAGTGCGTATCCAGTGCTAACGGGGCAATGGACAGCGCGGTTAGTGCAATGGTTTTAATCGGACGGCAGGCCAGCGATGTTGACAATGAAAAAAAGCGTATACGGAGCTTTTACAAGGCGAGCCTGGACAAATGTCAATCCGAGTTTGACAGGCGACATAAAAAATATCAGAATAAGTTTTGTGAATGACCAATAACCGGAGGTAATCCGAACATGGGAACAGTAAGCGAGCGGGAAGCCGAAAAGGAAATACACCGAGAAGGCTTATTAGAAGGAATGAAGGATAAGACGGGTAAAGAGGAACAAACCGTGGTTTCCGTTGGAAACCCGGAAGACTTGGACGAATTGTTAGACGAATTGAAAGAAGACCCGGAAGTGAAAGAAGACCCGGTAACAAAGGAATACCTGAAACAAGTCTTGGCAACAAAAGCAAGCCTGAAAGCGATAAAGAAAGACTTGAAAGGCTTGGCAACAAGGGCAAGCCTGGAAGCGGTACAGGAAGACTTGAAAGGCTTGGCAACAAGGGCAAGCCTGAAATTGGAAGTAACCGGATTGAAGGGGGAAATGACCGGAGTCCAGGGGGGCATAACCGGATTGAAGGAGGAAATGACCGGAGTCCAGGGGGGCATAACCGGATTGAAGGGGGAAATGACCGGAGTCCGGGATTCAATAGCCGGGGAAGTAGCCGGATTGAAGGGGGAAATGACCGGAGTCCGGGATTCAATAACCAGAGTCCAGGGGGAAATAATCGGAGAAATAACCGGATTGAAGGGGGAAATGAAAGGGGAAATAAACGGAGTCCGGGGGGAAGTGAACGGAGTCAAGGGGGAAATAAACGGATTGAAGGGGGAAATGACCGGAGTCCGGGATTCAATAGCCGGGTTGAAGGGAGAAATGAAGGGGGAAATAAACGGAGTCAAGGGGGGAATAAACGGGTTGCGCTGGATGGTCGGTATTCAGTTTGCCCTTACCTTGCTAATCCTGGCCCGCGTGTTCGATGTGATCGGGGCGGGCCCGGGCGGCTGATAACGCGGTTATCCCGGACTGGATAAAATCCCGGTCAGTCCATCCACAACCCGACCGACCCGGCCAGCCGGGAATCCGGGTTGACCTTGCGGCGCAACCCGGCCAGAATAGGAACACCAGAAAAGAACAGACAGGCAACGAATTATGACACCAGAGTTATACGCGATTATCGGGGTAGGCTTGGCATTGGCCGGGATACTTGTCCCGGCCAGCAATCGCCAGAGCCGGGATATTGCCGAGTTACGGCAACAGGTCAACCAGCTTGCCCAACAAGTAAACCAGCAAATAAACCAGCTTACGCAACAAGTGGGACACTTGTCCGGCGTAGTAGAGGGCTTGCGAGGCCGTCCAGTAGTGATAGAGCAACCGGAAGAAAGTCGGGTTTAATAGCGCGGTTATCCCGGACTGGATAAAATCCCGGTTCAGTCGTCGTCCGGCAGTCCGGCCTGTATCTGATTGCGGTCGAACCACCACTGATCCTGTACCAGCACGTCAATTACATTACGCAGTCGAACCAGGAACTTTTCCGGGTTATCCAGTTCCATCCTCTCGACCCACTGCTCGAAGGCAGCCTGATCATGGGCATCAGCATGGCGGCGGCCAACGGTGGTCAGCATCTGCATGGCATCGACATACAACCCCGGGTCTTCGTTTGGTTGCTTGCGTAAATCATGGACATAGATTGCGGTCGCGGCAGCTACGGCAGCACCATCGGCATCGTCAGCGGTTTCGTCAATTACATGTTGCAGCATGTCAATGGTGATTTTCGGGTTGACCGGGAAGGTGACCGCCAGCCAGACTCCCTGGCCGAGCGCGGCCAGACTGTCCGCCTGATTGCACTGGAAAAGGAGATCACACAAATCAATCACTGCTGGCCAGTCGCGTGCGGTAAAAAGTGAGTCGAATTGCGCTCGTCCCCGTTGCCATGCCTGCTCACGCTGTCCCAGTTCGAGCAGTAACCAGGCGGCGTCCTTGTCAAGCCGGGCAATCAGGACCGGGTCCGGTTCAGCCGCTGATCGTTGTTCGGTCAGGCGGGTTTCGAGCAGGGTCAACCGTTGTTTGAGGGCAGCGGTCGAGACGACCGTATCTGCGCCGGTTTCAGCGCCGAAGTCAAATCGGGTTTTGGGTGGTGGCATGCAGGGTTATTTCCAGTGATCAGGGGTTAATCAGGAATCTGCGCGTCGATCCGGTCCAGGTATCGGACACGATAGAGTAGTCGGTTCTGTTGTTCGCATTGCACAAATGACGTTCTGTTATGCAGGACATTATTACAGATCAGCCCTTCGCCGGGGGACAGGGTGTGTCTGATGACATATCCGGAGTTCTCCAGCAAATCGGTCAACGCTGCCCGTGCCTCACTGAGAACCGGGTCGGCGCGCCACAGGACAGACCGGGTGCGGGCAGTATACCGCATCCACAGCCGACCGCTGGCGGTGACCGCAAAAACCGGGCCGGTGACGCTCTGCCGAATGTTGCGGTGGTCGGTTCGATTGGCTGGAATGGTCATCGCTTCAGGGTGCATCAGTGCCGCGATATAATCCGGGTTCTGGTCACGCAGCAGGATATAGGCAATCTCGTGATCCAGCAGATGATTCTCTCCGCCGCCGGGCGCTGACTCGACGCAATGCAGGATAAATGACTGAATCCTGTCACTTGTGTTATCGCTGTCGCCGTCTCCGGCAGGCTGGTAATAGCCGTCCGTATGCCAGTTCAATGACTGGTTGGTATAGGGAATAAATTTCTGTTGCCGGTGGTTGCGGCTGACCCGGACTTCACTGACGCCTTGATCATCCGCATAGAGATTGGAGACGACACGCCGCAATCCCATGCTGGCGCCAAGCTCCAGTACACGGCTTCGGGTCATTGTGGAGTCACTGTGGTAAAAGCAGAGATTGTTGCGGTCACAGGATGCTTGCAGGGATTGTCGTTCGCTGGCGGAGATATTGCCGGGTTCTGCGATTCGGGTTTTAAGCGCCGACGCATCGGTCACATAGCGGGCCAGTTTCCACTCTCGCCAGCGCTGATAAGCGGCCCGGTCGCCAGGGTCGAATGGATTGCATTGCGCTGGTGGCGCGGCGGCCTTTAGATCCATCAAAAGGAAGAGCCGGGCTGGCTCAGGAAAGCCAGTTCTTCGGCGGTGGATTCGCGTGCCAGAATCTGATTGCGATGCGGGTAGCGTCCGAACCGCTCGATAATCTCGAAATGCCGGTAGGCGAATTGATAATATCCATCGAACATTTCCCGCTCGTCCGGTTCCACCGAATTGCGCAGATTGTCGTACAGCATCAGTGATTTGTGCTGCATGGCAATGTCCTCGCTATGCTCGAACGGCAACCAGGCAAACACCCGGTAAACAGGAAGCAGTGTCTGGTCCCAGGACTTGTCCACCATTTCAATCGCCAGACGAAGCGCGGCCTGATCGAAGGAAAAGGACTCGGCGGTGCCCCGATACATATTCCTGGGAAATTGGTCCAGGCAGATAATCGAGGCCAGCAGTCCACGAGCAGAGCGCTGCATTTGTGACATTTCACCCCGATATACTGCATTGGTAATACTCTCAAACCGCTCCGTGATTTCCCGGTCTGTCTGATCGTTTTTCGACCACCACAGCGCTTTTTTCCGGTCGTTTATCTCCCGGTTTGAGGTGGCATCACCAAACCAGAACTCAAGAATACTGTCTGTTGTTTCCATAATAGGGTTCATTCAGTGTGAATCAGTGGATAGTATGACATAATCATAATATGTATAAGTGCCCATCTCAGGATAACAAGGGCTAAAAATGACGTGGAGAATGAGATCAACATGAACCTTCTGGTATTTCAGCATATAGCCTGTGAACACCCCGGTATTTTGAGGGATTTTCTCAGGCGAGACGGGATTGAGTGGCATGCCATTGAATTGGATGCGGGTGAGCCGATTCCTGAGCTTGAACGTTACGATGCGCTGTGGGTGATGGGCGGCCCGATGGATGTATGGGATGTCGATCAGAATCCCTGGATGATCGCTGAGAAACAGGCCATTCGTAAATGGGTCAGCGACTTGAACAAGCCTTATCTGGGACTGTGCCTGGGGCACCAGCTTCTGGCGGATGCGCTTGGTGGTACCTGCGGGCCGCAAAATCCGCCGGAGATTGGTGTAATGGAGGTGGAACTGACTGGAGAGGGGAGGTCAGACCCGATTTTCATGAATATGCCGGTCACCCAGAAATGTCTGCAATGGCATTCGGTCTGTGTTGCCCAGCCACCGGAAAACGCCACTGTTCTGGCTTCTTCCGAGCTATGTCGTGTGCAGGCGATGCGAGTCGGTGACCGGGCCTGGTCCATGCAGTACCATGTCGAGATCGAGCCGGACACAGTGAGTAACTGGGGCGCAATTCCAGCTTACCGGCGGGCGTTGGAAAGCTCTCTGGGGCCGTCCGGCCTGGCGAACATCAAGGCACACAGCGATGCCAGCATGGACTCCTTCGCCAGAAACGCCCGACAGCTTTACGATAATTTCATGTCACTGTGCCGGGGGCAGGCGTAACCAGGAGCTAACGAAAAATACCGGGCACAATGTATGCAGGTAATGTATTGGGTCAATACCCTATATCCCGGAAGGGATACATTATTTAGAACCATCGGGCAGTGTTTTATATTTCAATACCGGCATAGAATAGACTTTGTGTTGATGTGAATGCTGCGAGTTGCGGCATTGCGACTGAACTGTTGATTAGGAGGCGTGAGAATGACTGACGAAATTGAGCAATCCATATCCGGTGAGCCCGTGCAGGAATCTGTTGAAGATGTGGCCGTAGAAGTCTCCATCCATGATACCCCGATGCTGGATGAGCTGGAGAACGGCCCCTGGCCGAGTTTTATATCCGGCATCAAGAAACTTCGCAACGATCATGAGGATGGGCGCGTCAACGGCGTAGCCAATGACCTGCTGGGACAGCTTGAGCATTCTTACGAGACCCGCAAGGGTTACTGGAAGGGTGGCACCGTCAGTGTTTATGGTTATGGCAGTGGAATTATTCCACGGTTCTCTGAAGTCGGCGATCAATTCCCGAAATCCAGGGAGTTTCACACGCTTCGGGTGCAGCCGCCAGCCGGTAACCATTACTCAACCGATATTCTGCGCGAGTTGGCCGACAGTTGGGAGAAATGGGGCTCGGGACTGGTGACTTTCCATGGTCAGACCGGAAACATCATGTTTATCGGCGCCTCGACGGAGAATACGCAACATTTCTTCGATGAAATCAACGAGTACGGATTTGATCTGGGTGGCGCCGGTCCTTGTGTGCGAACCGCAATGTCCTGTGTCGGCGCGGCGCGTTGCGAACAGTCGTGCGCCAATGAGCAGAAGCTGCACCGCACCCTGGTGAATAACTTTACCGATGACGTGCACCGGCCATCACTGCCCTATAAATTCAAGTTCAAGATTTCCGGCTGTCCGAATGATTGTACGAATGCGATTGAGCGCGCCGACTTTGCGGTGATTGGAACCTGGAAAGACGACATCCGGGTGGATATGCCGGAATGGAAGAAATATGTCGAGGAGAAGGGGCGCAAGCATGTGATCGACAACATTATCACCCGCTGCCCGACCTCATGCCTGTCGCTGAATGATGATGACACACTGGAAATTGAAAACGCCGATTGCGTCAAGTGCATGCACTGCCTGAATGTAGTGCCCAAGGCGCTCAGTCCGGGTGAGGAAAGAGGGGTCACTGTCCTGATCGGCGGCAAGCGGACGCTTAAAATTGGCGATTTGATGGGCACCGTCATCGTTCCATTCATGAAAATGGAAAATGAGGAGGATTACGAGCGGATTGTCGAACTGGCGGAGGAGACCATCGAATTCTGGGCGGAGAATGGTCTGGAGCATGAGCGTTGTGGTGAAATGATCGAGCGCATCGGGCTGGTCAATTTCCTGGAGGGTATCGGGGTGGATGTTGACCCGAACATGATTGCCCATCCACGGGAAAGCTCTTATGTGCGTACCGATGGCTGGGATGATGAGGCGAAAGCATGGTTCAGGAAGCGGGCTGAAAAACGCCTGGCTGCCGAGACCAATCCGGTATAGGGGGGCGAAATGGCGAAAGAAATGAGAATGCCGATCGAATCGGGTTGTCCCGACGGGTTTCAGTATATGCACCCCGTCATGGTCCGCAACTACGGGCAATGGCAGTGGCATGACCATCCGCAACCCGGCGTGCTCCGCCATGCGGCGAAGAGTGGTGAGCAGGTCTGGACGGTCAAGGCTGGCACCCAACGGATACTGGATGTCTATACCCTGCGTAAGCTGTGCGATATTGGCGATCAGTATGCTGATGGTCATGTACGCTTCACCATCCGCTCTAATATCGAGTATTTTGTGGACGATGAGCACAAGGTGGCTCCGCTGATCAAGGCGTTGGAGGATGCGGGCTTTGTGGTTGGCGGCACGGCGAATTCGCTGGCCATGATCTCGCATACCCAGGGTTGGCTGCATTGCGATATTCCAGGCACCGATGCCTCAGGCGTGGTGAAAGCGATGATGGATGAATTGATCGACGAGTTCCGGAACTGCGAGATGCCGAACCGGGTACACATGACTACCTCATGTTGCCAGGTGAACTGCGGCGGTCAGGGTGACATCGCAATCAATATCCAGCATACCAAGCCGCCGAAAATCAATCACGACCTGGTATCCAATGTCTGTGAGCGTCCCTCGGTGGTGGCTCGCTGTCCGGTGGCGGCGATCCGTCCGGCGGTGGTCAATGGCAAACCGACGCTCGAAGTTGATGAGAAGAAGTGCATCTGCTGTGGTGCCTGTTATCCGCCGTGTCCGCCAATGCAGATAAACGACCCTGAACATACCAAACTCGCGATCTGGGTGGGTGGCAATCATTCAAACGCCAGAACAAAACCGAGCTTCCAGAAACTGGTTGCCGCCGGTATTCCGAACAACCCGCCGCGCTGGCCGGAAGCGACAGCCATCGTGAAACAGATTTTACGGACTTACAAGGAAGACGCGAAGGACTGGGAGCGGATGAATGACTGGATTGATCGAATCGGCTGGCCCCGATTTTTTGAGCGTACCGGCCTGCCGTTCACCAAATACCACATTGATCACTGGCGCGGGTCGCGCAAGAGTCTGAATTCATCCACGCATATTCGGCTGTAAGATTATAGGGTTCAATTTTAGTATTTAATTCATTATTTGACTGGAGATTAAGAAAATGGGTATAGAACTTGACGGTCGCGTTTACGATACCGATGAAGAGGGTTACCTCGCAAACCTGTCTGACTGGAGTCCTGAAATCGCTGATCAGATGGCCAAGCTGGATGATTGCGACTTGGAAGAGCATCACTGGGAGGTGATCAATTTTCTGCGTGATTATTATGAGGAATATCAAATTGCGCCTGCGGTGCGGGTATTAACCAAGTCGATTGGCAAAAAGCTGGGAAAAGACAAGGGCAACAGCAAATATCTGTATCAGCTGTTCCCTTATGGCCCGGCCAAGCAGGCCTGCAAGTACGCCGGATTGCCGAAGCCGACAGGCTGTGTCTAGTCGGTTGAATGTCGGCAATAACGGTCATCTATGCGGTGATGTTCTACATTGCCACCGCAGTGCTGGTGATCGGTGTCGGTCGCAAGATCGTTCAGTATTCACGCACTCCGGCACCGCTTAAAATCCCGACAACCCCGGCTCCGGTCACCAGAACCGGCGTGGCCGCCCGCCTGATTCGTGAAATTGTGTTCTTCGAGAGTCTGTTCAAGGGTAGCAAATGGAGTTGGTTGTTCGGATGGTTGTTTCATTTCGGCTTGCTGGTCGTGTTGATCCGCCACCTGCGTTATTTTACCGAGCCGGTCTGGACAGTCGCGGTGCTGACTGCGGACATCGGGGTGATCATGGGTTGGGTCATGATTTTCGGCTTGCTGGGGTTACTGGTTCGCCGGGCTGGAGTGGATCGCATCCGTTATATTTCGGCTCCGTCCGACTATCTGATGTTGTTGCTGATTATTGCCATCGGAGTCAGCGGCCTGCTGGTGAAGTATGTTTTTCACAGTGACATCGTTCAGTTGAAAGCCTTTATTACCGGCTTGATGACATTCAACTGGCAGCCATTGCCTGCGGACCCTGGTCTGTTGATTCACCTGGCGCTGGTCATCCTCCTGATGTTGATTTTCCCGATCAGCAAATTGCTGCATGCGCCGGGCCTGCTTTTCAGCCCGACTCGCAACCAGGTCGATAATCCCAGGGAGCGGCGCCATGTTGCAATGTGGGCAGATTCGCCGCCCGGCAAGTGAGGGGTGAGCCATGTATCGGGAGTCAGGCGGTCATGACAGGAGAATCAGGATATGAAAACAGATTTCGAGATTCCTGAACTGAAAGAGTATCCGCAGATTCCGGTACTGGTCAACGGCGCGATGGAACACAGCCAGCCCTTTGTAGCCAAGCCGGAACATCAGGAACCGCTGGGCTATCCGGGTGAACTGGTTGCCGACTGGCACGATCAGGCTATCGCAAAAATGGGGGAGCTGCTCGGTAAATTCCGTTCTTTACGGGTATTCATGGATACCTGTATCAAATGCGGGGCCTGCACGGATAAATGCCATTATTATCTGGGTACGGCGGACCCGAAGAATATGCCGGTGGCCCGTCAGGATTTGATGCGGGCGGTGTACCGGCGTTACTTCACCTTTGCCGGTAAATATTTCCCCAGACTGGTCGGGGCGGTGGATTTGACCGAGGAGGTGATCAGGGACTGGTATCGTTACTTCTATCAGTGTTCGGAATGTCGGCGCTGTTCCGGGTTTTGCCCGATCGGGATCGATACCGCCGAGGTCACCATGGCGGCCAGGGAAATTCTGGATCATATCGGTATCGGGCAGAAATACAGCAATGAAATCATCGGCAAGGTGCACAAGATCGGTAACAACCTGGGGTTGCCGGAACCTGCGTTGGTGGATACGCTGGAAGGTCTGGAGGAAGACATTGAGGAGGAAACCGGGGTTGCGGTCAGATTGCCGGTCGATCAGGAGGGTTCCGAGGTACTGCTGGTGACGCCGAGCGCTGATTTCTTCGCCGAGCCGCATATTGACGGGTTGATCGGCTATGCCAAGGTTTTCCATCAGGCCGGGATCAGCTGGACGATCAGCTCCTACGCATCCGAGGCGGCTAATTTCGGTGTCTTTACCGGTTCCTCGGAGCACATGCAAAAAGTGGCGGACAGAGTCCGTACCGCAGCCCTTGATCTGGGGGTAAAGCGCATTGTCGTGGGTGAATGTGGTCATGCCTGGCGGGTGGCCTACAGTTTCTGGAACAGCCTGATCGGGCCTTTTGATTTTCTCGACCAGAACTATCCCGTACCGCAGCATATCTGTGAGTTGACCCACGATCTCATTATGCGGGGCGCCTTGAAATTTGACCCCGAAGTACATGACGACAAGGTGATCACATTCCATGACTCCTGTAATGTGTCGCGCGCCTCGCGCATGGGCGACAGGCCGGGCGGGCAGTTCACCATTCCGCGACAGATCATCCAGTCATGCAGCCGTCATTTTGTCGATATGGCGCCGGATACGATTCGTGAGAATACCTTTTGTTGCGGGGGCGGTGGCGGACTTTTGACCGATGATCTGCTGGAATTGCGAGTCAAGGGCGCCATGCCCAGAGCACAGGCCCTGCAACAGGTGATCGAGGATCACGGCGTTACCCACATGGCCGCAATCTGCGCCATTTGCAAGAGCCAGTTTACCAAGGTCCTGCCGATGTATGGCATGGGTATGGATATGGTGGTCAGTGTGCATCAGCTGGTCGGTGATGCACTGATTATGCAGACTGAGCATTAGAGATGATGATTTTTTACCAGTCAGGAAGCTGAAATGTCGAAACCAACCGTACAAAACAGTCAGACCTTCAGGAAATTCCAGGAGGGGGCGTTCAAGTGGGCAAACTATCAGGAGGATATCTTCAATGAAGATACCTCCCACAAATGCCCTACCTACGTTCATCGTACGCCGCCGTGCCAGGGTAGCTGCCCTTCTGGAGAGGATATTCGGGGGTGGTTGCAGATCATTCGTGGCATCGAAAAGCCGCCGGCGGAGATGAGCTGGCAGGAATATGCGTTTCAACGCTCGACTGACGCGAATCCATTTCCGTCTATGATGGGCCGGGTTTGTCCCGCTCCGTGTGAAGCGGGTTGCAATCGCAACAATGTGGATGATTTCGTCGGCATCAATGCGGTCGAACAGTATATCGGCGATACCGCCTTTGAGAGAAACTTCCAGTTTGATGCGCCCCCCCCTCTCAATCAACAGCGTGTCGCCATCATCGGCGGTGGCCCGGCGGGTCTGGCTGCGGCTTATCAGTTGAGGCGAAGGGGCTACGCTTCCGTTATTTTTGAAAAGCAGGCGGAGCCTGGCGGAATGTTCCGTTACGGGATTCCGGGCTATCGGACACCACGAAGCGTGCTGGATCATGAGATTCAACGGATACTGGATCTGGGCGGTATCGAGCTCAGATTAAACATGCGGGTGGGTACTGATCTCTCCGTGCAGCGACTCGAAAATGATTATGACGCGATTATCTGGGCAATTGGCTGTCAGAGCGGCAACGCCCTGCCGCTGGAAGGCTGGAATGACGCGCCGAACTGTGTCAGTGGAGTTGCCTTCCTGGAGGCGTTCAACAAGGGCAATCTCAAGGTCACGGCGGACAAGGTGCTCTGTGTCGGTGGCGGCGATACCTCGATTGATGTGGTCTCGGTGGCGCGGCGATTGGGCAAGATAATCAACATCAACCAGCAGGATCGACCGGAAGAGGTCATTGGCGGGTATACGGCGCATGATTCGGCGATGGTGGCATTGAGACAGGGTTGCGATGTCACTCTGACCGCGTTGTTCAAACGCCAGAATATGACGGCATCGGAGATTGAGGTGGAGGACGCAACCACGGAAGGAGTCAACATTATAGACGGAGTCATGCCGGTTGAATTGCTGATTGGCGATACGGGCCGGGCGGTCGGCCTGAAAATGGTGCAGTGCGAGATGGATGACCGGGGCGTACCGGTCGCTATCGAAGGTACGGAGTTCGACGTGGAGGCGGATTTAATCGTCTCCGCGATCGGACAGGGCGGTGATCTTGCAGGCCTGGAGGATATGGCCAACGAGCGCAACCTGATCAATGCTGATCCGGGGTTCCGGGTGCCCGATCGTCCGGGGCATTTTGTCGCGGGAGATATTGTTCGTCCGCATTTGTTGACGACCGCGATTGGTCAGGCCGCGGTCGCTGCGGCCAGTGCAATCGGCTTCATGGCGGGTAATGACCCCTCAAAGCGTCCCAAAGTGGACGTTCATCACTTCAATTTGCTGAACAAACTGAACGAGCAGGGGCTTGCCGTCAGCGAATACGATAAAAGCCAGGTGCATGGCACGGATAGCGCCGGATTCGCGGTGCATAATTACGAGGATCGCTCCGCTAACGAGATCATCCCGGCAGACGAGTTGTTCCTCGCTCATTTCGGGCCGGAAGACCGCAATAAACGGGTTTCGGTGGTGCCCGATTCGGAGCAGGTGCTGGGGCATTTCGAGGAACGCCATATCATGCTGAGCGAGCAGCAGGCCGTGGCGGAGTCGAATCGGTGCATGAGTTGTGGTATGTGTTTCGAGTGCGATAACTGTGTGGTTTACTGTCCGCAAACAGCAGTGTTCCGAGTCAAGAAAGACAAGGCTACGCTCGGTCGTTATGTCGATACCGACTACAATAAGTGTATTGGCTGTCATATCTGCGCCGATGTCTGTCCCACTGGCTATATCGACATGGGTCTTGGCAAATAAGGTTTTCGGCTGCCGGACTGGTCATGATATTCATTTTACGAATAGCGGGTCTGGTTGCGGTATTCGGTATGATCAGCCTGTCTCACTCATCCCGGTTAACCGATGAACAGCCGTTGCCGTCGGTCCTGGATCTGCCGAAGGCCATGCGCGGTGAAAGCTGTGTCGCGCCGGTTGAACAGATGCGGCGTGAGCATGCAGATATGCTTTTCCACCAGCGCGATGAAACCATGTATCTCGGTGTGCGTGATGCCCGATTCAGCCTGATCAACTGTCTCTCCTGTCATACCCAAAAGGACGCGGCAGGGCAGTTTATTCCAATCAACGCGCCGGGGCAGTTCTGTCAGGAGTGTCATTCCTTTACCGCGGTGAAGATGGACTGCTTCCAGTGTCATGCCACGACTCCGGTGCAAGGCACGACTGAGCCATGACGACTTCGACGCCCTCTACTCCCTCGCGCCGGACGCTGCTGAAAAAATCTGCTGTCCTGCTGGCCGGTTTGGCGTCAGGGGTCAGGCTGGTCGATCTTGCGCTGGCGGATACCAAGCTGGAGGCAACGGATCAGCTGGTGCGCTGGGGGATGCTGGTTGATGTTACCCGCTGCGCGGATGGCTGCACCGACTGTGTGGATGCCTGCAATACCGAGCACGGATTGAACGGCAAGGGTCGGCCACTGACCGACGCACAGTATATTCGCGTGGTCGAATTGAAGGATAAATCAACCGGGCATACTTCTTCGCTGCCGGTGATGTGCCAGCATTGCGAAACGGCGCCGTGCGTGGATGTCTGTCCGACCGGGGCTTCCTTTCGCAGAGAGGACGGGGTTGTGCTGGTGGATAAACACACATGCATTGGTTGCCGCTATTGTATGCTGGCCTGCCCTTACAAGGCGCGTTCGTTCATCCATGAGAATCTGACCGATCAGGTTCCGACCACTCCGCGTGGCAAGGGCACGGTCGAATCCTGTAATTTCTGCACTCACCGGGTGGACCGCGGTGGCACGCCAGCCTGTGTCGAAGCCTGTGCCGATAAGGGTCACAAGGCGCTGGTATTCGGTGACCTGAATGATCCCGATAGCGAGTTGTACAGACAGCTACGGGAAAAACCCTCGGTGCAGATACGGGCAGACCTCAACCTCAATACCGGGGTGCGCTATCATGGCATCTGAGCCGCGGGTTACCTATGTCACGCTGGCCTGTAACTGCCGGTTATACTGGCTGTTGATGGCTGGTTTCGCGGCGGTCATTGTGAACGGGCTGTATTTTGCCTGGTTTATGGAGCATCATGGTCACTGGGTGACCGGCATGAACAACCAGATCGTCTGGGGCTTGCCGCATGTTTTCGCGATTTTCCTGATCGTCACCGCATCGGGTATTCTGAATATCGCGTCTCTTTCATCCGTGTTCGGGAAGCCCGCATACAAGGCATGGGCGCGATTATCGGGACTGCTGGCGATTACTCTGCTGGTCGGTGGTCTGGTGGCACTGGTGCTTGACCTCGGTCGACCTGACCGCCTGATCATCGCCATGACTCACTACAATTTCAAGTCGATCTTTGCCTGGAATATTTTTCTCTATAGCGGGTTTATTCTGGTTGTCATGGTCTATCTGTGGATGATGTTCGAGCCCGGCATGGCGCACAAAGTAACTCCGGTGGGGCGGCTCGCGTTTGTCTGGCGGATTGTCCTGACTACCGGGACCGGCTCGATTTTCGGAGTGATTATCGCGCGCCAGGCTTATGATAGCGTCATTCTGGCACCACTGTTCATTGCCATGTCATTGAGTTTCGGCTGTGCGTTTTTCGTGGTCTACCTGTTTGCCTTGAGACAGTCCACCTTTACCGGCGATGCCCGCTTACTCGGCAAGTTTCGTAGCCTGCTGATTTATTTCATCTGTGCGGTTTTGTTGATCACACTGATTCTCCACATTACCAAAACCTGGGACGTGGCAACCCGCGATTATGAGCGATTCATTTTGCTTGACGGCGGTCTGTTGTCTGTATTGCTGTGGGCCGGTTTCATCGGGCTCGGTGTACTGGCACCGCTTTTGCTGCTGTCCGGTACTAACGGGGCTTCCCCGAACCGGGTTTTGCTGGCCAGCGTCCTGCACATTCCGGGTGGTCTGGCACATCTGTATGTGATCATCATTGGTGGACAGGCGTATCCTTCTGTCCTTTTCCCCAACAAGGAGGTTTCAAGCAGCTTTCATGATGGCGTGATAACCGGTTACTCTCCGACTTTTGCTGAGCTGTCTCTCGGTCTTGGCAGTTTGTCACTGGCTATCGCCGCAAGTTTGCTGGTGATTCGGGTTTTGCCTTTCCTGCCTGCAACCCCGCCTGGAAACAGAGCACCTGCCGATTAACGCCTGATTGCAATGCCAGACCAGCGCCCGCCTGGCTTTTATCTTTCCGCCGCTCACAAGTCTTCCGGCAAAACGATGTTGTCAATCGGCTTGTGCGCCGCCCTCGGCAGGGGCAACCGGGACATTCAGCCGTTCAAGAAGGGTCCGGACTACATTGACCCGATATGGCTCGGTCAGGCCGCCGGAAAACCCTGTTATAACCTCGATTTCAATACCCAGAGTCCTGCCGAGATCATCCGTTTTTTCACGCGCCAATGCCGCGGCTCAGGAGGGGTTCTTGTGGAAGGCAACAAGGGTCTGTATGACGGGGTTTCGATTGATGGATGTGACAGTAATGCGGCGTTGGCGAAATTGCTGGGATTGCCGGTCATACTGATACTGGATACCCGCGGAATCACTCGCGGAATCGCGCCGTTGCTGATCGGATACCAGCAGTTCGACCCGGATATTGACTTTCACGGCGTTATCCTGAACCGGGTGGCTGGTTGTCGGCACGAGCAAAAATTACGATCAAGCATTGAGACGCATACCGACTTTACCGTAATCGGATCCGTTGCAGACGATGACCGTTTATCGATCAGGGAAAGGCATCTGGGTCTTGTGCCCGGTAACGAAGTGGTCCGGCCAGAGTCCCGGATTGAGGCGATTCGGGAGGTCATTGCAGCCAGTGTCGACCTGGACTCTCTGGTTTTGCGCCCGCCTGCGCCCCGACAGACCGGGTTCGGGCAGGTTGCCACGCGAGCGCTCCCGGGCCACGCGTCTGCGGATGTGTGTATTGGTATCCCTCATGATGCCGCATTCGGTTTTTATTATGCGGATGATCTTAAGACGTTTGCAGATCAGGGCGCCCGGCTTGTCCGCTTCAGTACAATAGCGGATGACGGTATCCCGGATGGGGTGGACGGGCTGTTTATTGGCGGCGGATTCCCGGAGGTTTATATGGATGAACTGGGCAATAACTCAGCCATGCGGCAATCCATACTCGACTTTATCAATGCCGGTGGCCCGGTCTATGCGGAATGCGGCGGCTTGATGTATCTGGGGAATTCGATCCGATGGCAGGGGCGGCAGGTGGAGATGGTCGGCGCTCTGCCGGTTGATGTGGTGATGGAGGACAAGCCCGTCGGTCGTGGATACGTGGAGCTACAGGAAACCGGCGATTTACCCTGGGCGGGACTGGCAGCGGCGGATGAGACCATTGCTGCCCATGAGTTTCACTATTCCAGAGTTGAATTTACCGGAGAAGTGGAGCGGTTCGCCTTTGTGGTCAAACGCGGATGGGGGCTGGATGGGAAGCATGACGGCATCGTGCATAAAAATGTGCTGGCGGGTTTCTCCCATTTACGCTCGGCGGGGGCGCTGGACTGGGTATCGGGGTTTGTTGATTTCGTAAGACAATGCAAAACCTGACGCGCCCGTTTATCCGCCACCAAATCAAAGTATAATGCCGTTGAACATGGGGATCAGTGAACACGGGGACAAGACCTACCAGTAATCATGCTTATCGATCAGGAAAAAACCATTCAACAGTCCCGTATCCTGGAAAGGACCTGGCTGGCCCACGAACTGCACGATTCTCTGGCGCAGACACTGGCCAGCGTCCGTTACCACATTCGTAATCTCGATCACGCCATCCAGGGCGGTGATGAGTGTGAGATTTACGAGTTGCTGGAGATTGTGGAAGACAACGTGGAGGTCGCCAATACCGAGTTACGCGCCTTGATCAGCCGATTTCGAGCGCCGATGGAGGAAGACAGCCTGATTCCGGCGATCGAAAACATCATTCGCAAATTCCGTGATGAAACCGGCTTGAACGCAGTGTTCCAGAACCGGCTGGCGGAAGATATTGAGTTTGCTTCTGCTGTGGTGTTCCAGGTGGTGCGGATTGTCCAGGAAGCGGTGGCGAATATTCGCAAACATGCCAGAGCCGACCTGGTTCGCGTGATGCTGTCTCTGGAGTCGGAACGCTGCCACCTGCTGATCGAGGATGATGGCTGCGGCTTCGATCCGGCGTTGCCGCGGGACGGCAGGGATGAGCATTTTGGATTGAAAGTCATGCGCGAGCGGGCTGCCCGGATGGGTGGTGAACTGGACATCGACAGCATTCCCGGTGAAGGCACCCGTATTCGTCTTACCTTCCCGCAGCCGGAACGATAGCACATGAAGCTACTTGTAATTGATGACCATACACTGTTCCGGGCCGGCCTTTCCAGCCTGCTGGAGAGAAGAAGAATTGATGTGGTGGAGGCTGGAGACGGCGAGAGTGGCATGAAATTGCTGGCTGACCAGGAGTTTCAAATCATCCTGCTTGATTTGAGGATGCCGGATATGAGCGGGCTTGAGGTATTGCAGTGGATACGCCGGGCCCGCATTCAAACTCCGGTCGTCATGTTATCGACTTCCAGTGAGGAAAAAGACCTGGTCGAATCCCTGCAACTGGGTGCCCAGGGTTATCTGCTGAAAGACATGGACCCGGATGATCTGGTCAAATCGTTAAAAAACGTACTGGCCGGTGAAACCGTTGTCGCTCCGGACCTGACCGGGGTGCTGGCCAGCGCTGTGCAGAAAAAGGCAACCACTGATCCTTATACTTCCCCGCGCTCGGTGCGTGATGTATTGACCGCCAGAGAGATGGATGTGCTGCGCGATATAACCAAAGGCTGGAGCAATAAAATCATTGCCAGAGACCTCGGTATTACTGACGGTACGGTCAAGCTGCACGTCAAATCCATTCTCAGAAAACTCAATGTCCATTCCAGAGTGGAAGCTGCCGTAATTGCGGTGGAAGAGGGGCTGGGTTGAGCGCAATCGTGCGTTGCGCGGCGTTTCACAGGCATTGAATCTCATGTCATCCGGGTCTATCAAGCGTTATCTGGATCAGTTCCAGGATCAAAAAAATCTGACGCTGGTCGGGCCGTTTTGTGATCCATCGGCGGTTTTGCGCGAGCCGGTCATATTTGTCGATGGTGGAGCGCGTTGCCGAAAACCCGGCCAGGGTATTGCGGTCGGTGATGGCGATTCTTTCGATGGCGAACTGGATGTAATGTTGAATCGGGATAAGGATTTCTCGGATCTGGCTTTTGCCCTGACCCATATCCCGCAAGGATTTTCAGAGATTCATCTGCTTGGATTTCTGGGCGGGAGACGGGACCATGAAATGTTCAATCTGGGTGAAGCGCATCAGTTTCTGACCACAGCGGCGCCAGCGCGGGTGTGGTTTGATGACCAGGTACTGGCCTGTTCCGCTGGGTGCTGGAGCTTTTGCCGTCATGGCGGATTCAGTCTCGGCGCGCTGGAAGAAAGCCGGATCAAGGTCGAGGGCGATTGTCTGTATCCATGTCCCGAACCAACCCTGTTCAAACCGTTGACTTCGCTGGGCCTGAGTAATATCGGAAGTGGTACAATACGACTGGAATGCTCCCGCCCGGTTTTTGTCTTTTTTGAGGAACTGGATTAGTCGACAGGCTGCCCTACTGCTTCGCGCTGATTATTGCCATGACCGACCTGTTTGATTTTCAACCGAAACCAGCCGCTTTCGCGGTGATGGGCAATCCGGTCGCACACAGCCAGTCGCCGTTGATACACAGTCTGTTCGCCCGGCAATTCGGCATATCCTTGAGTTATGACCGGATCCAGGTGGATACCGGTGGTTTCGAGCAGGCCGTGAGTCATTTCTGTGCCCACGGCGGCGCCGGACTCAACATTACCGTGCCGTACAAGGTGGAAGCCTGGAGACTGTGCGGTCAGGGCCAGCACAGCTTGTCGCAAAGAGCGCACCTGGCGCGCGCCGTGAATACCCTGATTATGGAGAAGTCGGGGAAAATCCATGGCGACAATACCGATGGAGCCGGGCTGGTGAGGGATATCCAGAATAATATCAGCTTTCCTCTGGACAGTAAAAATCTGCTGGTCATCGGCGCTGGCGGGGCAGTGCGCGGCGTTCTCGGCCCGTTGCTTGAATGCCATCCCGCATCCATCACAGTGGTCAATCGTACCTTTGCCAAAGCCGATGCTCTGGTAGAGGCGTTTTGTGGGACTGTGGACAGCCGCCGTACTGCATTGGAGAGCCGTCGCCTTGAGGATTGTGACGGTTCGCGCTATGACCTGATTATCAATGGCACCGCAGCCAGTCTTTGCGGGGCGTTGCCGGGAATCAACGGAGGCTGCATTGATTCCGGTACGATCATTTATGATATGGCGTATTCCGCGGAGCCGACAGTCTTCATGAAATGGGCATTATCCAGAGGTGCCGACCAGGCTCACGATGGCCTGGGGATGCTGGTCGAACAGGCTGCTGAATCATTTTACCTATGGCATCGCCAGTCCCCGGACACAACACCGGTCATCCGCGCCATCCGGGAATAAGTGAATAAGAACAATACTTCGTTCTATAATACAATCATGTACTACTATCGACGAAGAAAAGAAAGAATGCCCGCTATTGATGAACAATTAACCCGATTCCTCGCCCGCTACCCGACTCTTAAGCTGGCCATGTTATTCGGCTCCCAGGCAACCGGGCAAGCCACTCCCGGCAGTGACATTGATCTGGGACTGCTGTTTGATGCGCCACTGTCCGCTAGCGAGAAACTCGGAATCATGGAGACGGTCGGTGCAGAATTTGGTCGTCCGGTGGATATCGTTGATTTATTTTACGCGCCTGAGCCGATCACGGGGCAGGTATTCAAGGGAAAAAGATTGCTGGGCGATGATACGGTTTATGCTGAACTGTTGACCAAACACCTGCTCAATACAGCCGATTTTCTTCCCCTCCGGGAGAGAATGCTGGCTGAGAGGCGAGTTGCATGGATCCGGTAATCGTTACGGAAAAGCTGGAATCCCTGCGCCGGTGCATCCAAAGGATACAGGAGAAAACCCCTCCCGAAATCGGAAGTTTAATAACACAACCGGATCTGCAGGACATTCTGGTACTCAATCTGACTCGTGCGGTCCAACTTTGTGTTGATATCGGCAGTCATATAATCGGCGCTTCCGGGCAGGATGCCCCGGCTACAATGGGTGATATTTTCACCACCCTCAACAAGCTCGGCATGATTACCCCCACCACCTGTGAATCAATGAGAAAAGCTGTCGGTTTCAGGAATATAGCGGTTCACAACTACGGATCCATTAACTGGGAAATCGTATTTGCCATCTGTAATAAATCGACAACCGATTTTTGTCAATTCGCCAGGGAGGTGGTACTATCGACAGACAATCCATTAACCCACAAATACAAATAGTGTTACGAGGATTTAAACCAATGAAACAGAGAATATTCGATAGTGCGGTAATGAAGCTTGCAGTTGTCATGCTGGTGGCAGGGTTTGTCTCTCCAGTGGCTTATGCTGTTGATACCGCTGTAGCCGAGGGTGGCCAGATGGTGTTTACCGTCAAGCTCGGAGTGGCGCCGAACGGCTGGGCAGTGCGCTACAAATACAAAACAAAAGACAGATCGGCCATCTCGGGGCAGGATTACGATAATACCACCGGCACCGTGACCTTCAATTCGGGAGTCAGAGAGAAGAAGATCTATGTGGACACGATTGACGACAGTGCTGAAGAAACCCCGGAAGTCTTCAGGCTCAAGCTCTACGACCAGAAGGTCAACGGACTGTATAACGTCACCGGGTGGGTGACACCAACGGAACAGATCCAGGGTATGCCGAGAAAGATTACATTGACCGGCCAGATCATGGACAACGATCAAACGGTTAAGGCGGGATGCGGGAACGCGGGTCAGTACTGCCAGTGACCGGGGCCAATGCAAATTCGGTGAACCAGGTACAGAGCGCATATCGCCAAACAGAATTGCGCTGACAGGAATTAGTGAATGAATATTTTGTATGTATTGGTATAAACTGGATGCACAAACAATTCTTTATCTTGAGGTAATGTTATGAAATTTATTATTGGTTTGGGCGCTGTTTTATTCTTGCTAGTCACCCCCCCCCCCCCCGCACAGGCAGATAGTGTCCAGATGCAGTGTCCGGGCAGCGTAAAGGAAGGCGGTCTGGTCGCTGAAGCAGTCAATGACTGTGGCGGCCGCTGGTATTGTCAATACCGGGACGGGCCGGGCACAAGCGATTGGAGTGATGCTATTGAGCCAGAGCCTCGACGTGTCAAGAGTGCCTGGATTACGATTAACGCCACTACCGGCGGACAGTGGTTGGTTTGGCAGGGTTCTGGACAATTGAGGTTCGTGATCGCGGACCCTGCAGGAGGTATTCGGCCTTCGCTACAATATAATGTAGCGGCAGGTGAAACGAAGAAAATTGAAGTCAATGTTTATGGCAGAGGAGAATATCGCAAGGCAGGTAATGCCACCGGCACGATTTATGTAGGCCCTCCCGGTAGTAGCAGTGATGCCGATGCGATAGCCTCTTGTACGGTTACCGTGCAGGATGATGATAATTCCATCTATATCGGTCGCCGAAGATCCCATCCTTATGGCGGAACCTGGCGATCAAGACCGCATTGCTATACGCAGGATTGTGCTTACGATTGATTACGGTAGTGGATTCCCGCTTATCAAGGGAATGACGGCTGTGTATCATTCCCCCCTTGAGGGGGAATCACATCGCGCGCAGCGGGTGTGATGGGGGGACACAACCATTCGGATGCTGTGCTTACAGTCATCGTAGGGACAGGCCTCTGTGCCTGTCCGCTACCGTTGATGCCTGTTCCGTTATTTGCGGGAGGGTACAAGACCCTCCCCTACGATAACGGGTTGGTAATCATTCCGTTATTCGCGGGAGGGCACGGAGACCCTCCCCTACAACAACATTTCGATTCCACATCTGTAATCATTTTTGCCAATAACCTTTGCCCTTGTCGATATCACACGATTGTCGTATAGAATAGAGTATTATTCTTTATTCACGTAATATCTAACATCCGGTTTATGAGAATACTGGTTGCTTGCCTCCTGTTCGCGGTTCTGTCGCTGGGTCCAGTGTGGGCGGAGCAATCAGAGGCGGCTTCCTCGACAATTCCAGCCGAACTGGATTTAACATTGAACGAGGCGATTCAACTCGCTCTGGAGCGTAACCGCAGCTTGCTTAACCAGCGTTTGAACCGGGAGACGCAGCGATTCTCCCTGGATGTCGCGCGCGACCGCTACCGTCCACAGTTTACGGTTCGGTCAAGTGGCAGTCACAATCGGGATGATGACACCGCGCAGGCGGGGTTTGGAGCCAGTTTACGTATCCCCACCGGCGGCACACTGGGTTTGCAGGCCAGCGAATCCATTTCCGGAGATGAGATTGGCGAACAGGTGCCCACCCTTCGATTTTCCCAGCCGTTGTTAAAAGGCGCTGGCGTGGACGTTGATCAGGCGCAACTCAAACAGGCTCACCTGTCCGAGAAATCGAATATTCTCGCCTTTCGTAAAGCGGTCAGCGAATTGGTGGTCTCGACCATCAGTGCCTACCGGCAGCTCAGTCAGGCATCCAGGCAAGTGGAAATTTCCGAAGCTTCTGCACAACGAGCCAGGCAGCAACTGGAAGTGACACGCATTCTGATTCAGGCAGGTCAGATAGCAAGCCGGGAAGCAAACCGTTCAGAAGCAACCATCGCCAACCGGGAATTGGCGCTGTTACAATCCCGCAACAGTTTTGATTCTGCCAATTTCAATCTGGTAAACCTGCTGGATATGGACAGTTCTACACGAATTCGTCCACGGGAGTATCTGGGAGTCGAGTCAGTCCGGCAGTTGGACAGTGACGATCTGGGCACTCAGGAGATACTGGAGATTGCTCTGGCCAATAGCTCGGACTATCGCATAGCAAAGCTGGCCGTGGAATCCGCCGAGATTTCCCTGACAGTCGCGCAAAACAACCGATTGCCGGATCTGTCCTTCGATATTGAGGTAAAACGCGACAGAGGACTGGGCAGAACCGGCCATCAAGCCAGTCTGAACCTGACCGTGCCCTTGAATGACCGCTCACCACAACTGGAAATTTTGCAGGCTGTAAACAGTTTGACCATGGCGCGGCGCAATCTGGAGGAATTACGTGAATCAATCAGTGTATCTGTACTTCAGGCCATGAATGATGTCGAGGTGGGATTTCGAGTGGTGGAACTCGCCAGTGAAGCGCGTAAGCTGGCCGAGGAAAACCTGATCATTGAGCAGAGCAAGTTCAGCCAGGGATTGTCCTCGACTTTTGAGGTCTCTGCATCGGAGGTCGATCTGGTGACTGCGGAAAATTCCGAGACGGATGCCATCATCGGCTATCTCAATGCACGAGTGCGGCTGGACCAGGTGATGGGAGTGACTCTGGATTCCTGGGGTATCGAGGTAGAGGCGGCTCCCGAATAATGCAACGAGACCTCGCCATTTATCGGGACATACTCGAGAACCTGCTGGACGGGGTCATGGTGATTGATTTTGCCGGTTCGGTCGAAATAGTCAATCAGGCGGCCTGTCAAATCTTTGATATTGAGCGCGATACAGTAGTCGGGCAGTCTTTCGCAGACGCTTTCCTCCTGTACGAGGGTTTTGACGAGTTCACCCAGATTGTTCTGGATGCGGCGATGCAGCGTACTTCGGTAGCGCGGCGCGTTGGTGAAATACGAATCCGCGGCGAGATGCGTTCCATCACCATTACCACCTCCTGTCTGTCAGCCATGCGCGATGGAAAGATGCAACCGATTGCGATAATCGCTGTTTTCACCGACATCACAGAGCTTCGCGAGCTTCGCGAGGCGGAGTTGCAGTTGCATAAGGAAAATGAAGCGCAACACCGGGAACTCCAGAAGGCTTACCACGAGGTCGAGTCTACCAATGCCATGTTGTCACAAATGATGAAGAAGGTGAGAGCTGCGCGTGGTCTGTCAATCGTTGTCATTGCCGGTCTGTTCCTGACAGTGGCCGGTTACTATCTGCAACCCCTGGATCGGTTCGGTCTGCGCCCGTTCGACACGCTGATGCGTGCGGTTGAATCGGCGGTTTCAAACCAGCCGCCGGATGAGCCGGTGGAATCTGCCCCGGTATCGAACCTGCAAACAGTGGTGGTTACGCAAGAGCCGCTTCAATCCACCCTGTCGTTACGTGGTCACCTGGCTCCGGGACACATCGTGAGCGTAATCAGTCCGATCGACAGTCACATCAAGAGTCTGTTTGCAAGAAATGGCCAACCGGTGAAAAAAGGTGACTTGTTGATGGAACTGGATACTGAAAAAATCCAGATCGAACATCGTCGGGCCGAAGTGGACTACATCAGGAAACTGGAACACTTGAGAACGCTGGAAGACTGGGAGAACAGTACGGAAATGGCGGATGCCAAAAGAAGATTCCGGCGTGCAAAACTGTCTCTGGCTGACTCGAAAAAACAGCTTGAGCGCAGCAAATTCCTGCTTTCACAGGGAATCATTCCGTCTTCCCAGCAAGAACAGTCGCAAAGGAATTATGAGAGTCAGTTGCTGGATTTTGAGGCGGTTGCCCAGGAGATGGACGCTGTCAAGGATAAAGCCGACGCCGATGAACGACGGGTTGCCTCACTGGAGGTCAAGAACTCGTTGAGTCAACTGAAGGAACTGGAGGTGAAGTTGGGCCTGGGCACTGTTGAAGCGCCGATTGCAGGAGTCATTCAGGAGATACAAGGTGGGTCGGATCAGAAAGCATTGAGCGCAGGCCGCTCATTGACGCAGGGAGAACAGTTGCTGAATATCGCGAACTTTGAACAAATCGCGGTTTCCACAACCGTCGATGAGATCGATGTCGGCAAAATCAAGGCCGGGCAACCGGCATGGATTACCGGCCCTGGCTTTCCGGGCTTGCGGCTCGAAGGCCAGGTTACAGAGGTTGCATCCCGCGCCAGTGGCGGCGGGTGGGGTGGTGGAGGGTTGCCCCGGTTCGAGATCAACGTGGCTCTGGATGGGTTGTCGGCGGCTCATCGGGATATATTGCGTGCGGGTATGTCCGCTCACGTGACCATTGTCACCTACAGTCAGCCGGAGGCTCTGCTGCTGCCGATTGCCGCAGTGGAGCGGCAACACGACGGTACGTGGGTGCAGGTCCTCAACAAGGAAACCGGCAGCGTTGAGAGACGCGCAGTTGAGCTCGGCATGACGACTCTGGATTCGGTTGAGGTAGTGCAGGGAATCCGGCTTGGCGACGAAGTGGTCCTGTCGGGAATATAGGCAGGTTATGCGGTTATATAGTCTACTGAACGGCTGATGAATCCGAATCTGAACGAGCGCTCGCGTTTGCCTGACGGGTTGCAGCTGGTGGATGTCTGTAAATCCTGGCAGATGGGTTCGATTACCACGACTGTGTTGCACAGTGTCAATCTGGAAGTCAACCGGGGCGACCTGATTTCAATTATGGGGCCGTCGGGCAGTGGCAAGACCACGTTGATGAATATTATCGGGTTGCTGGACAGACCGACTTCAGGCGCCTGTGTTTTTAATGGCGAGGACTCAACGCGGCTGAACGATACACAGCTTTCGGTATTGCGGGGGCGGCATGTTGGATTTGTTTTCCAGTCCTTCCACCTGCTCGGGCAGTTGACCGCGCTGGATAATGTTGCCCTGCCGCTGGTTTATCAGGGCGTGAGTCGGGCACAGATGAGAAAACGGGCTCTGACCGCGCTGGAAAAAGTCAGCATGTCGGAGCGCGTAAATCATCGTCCGGACCAGCTATCCGGCGGCCAGAAGCAGCGGGTTGCTATCGCCCGCGCATTGATTGTCGAGCCGACCCTGTTGCTGGCTGATGAACCCACCGGTGCTCTGGACTCAGATACCGCGCAGGATGTGATGGCATTGCTCAAGCAGATGAATAGTGAGCAAGGGGTGACTATTCTGGTCATAACACACGACCCGGGCGTAGCCCGGCAGTGTTCGCGCCGACTGCAACTCGACAAGGGCCAGTTGATCGAGATGCAGAGTACTTTTCCTGCCAGCGCTGCGGCGTAATCGACTGATATGTCCCGAATCACCTCTGTAGTACGCGCCAATTCGCGCGAAGCGATCACCAGCCTGCGCGCGGCGCGCCTGCGTACTGTGCTCGGCCTGCTCGGCATCCTGATCGGGATTTCCTCCGTGATCGCGATGGTGTCGCTCGGCGAGATCGCGAAGCTGCAAGCCCGCAAGCAGTTTGCCGCTATGGGCACCAATATTCTGGTCGTTCGCAAGTCTTATGACCAGGCGCCCGCTACCGGAAAGGAAGTAGAAATCAGTTTGGCGGACGCTACAGAAATGGCACATTCTGTGCCGTCCATTACCGATGCGACTGCCCGCATTTCCGGGTACGGGAATTTCCTGTACGGTGGCAAGGAGGTCGGACAAGGAGACATTCAGGGAGTCACGGAATCATTTGCCAGCGTCAATCTGCTCTCGGTACAGTCCGGACGTTTTATTTCTGATCTGGATGTCGGACGACCGTTCTGTGTGGTCGGCGCCACCATCGCGCAGGCGATGCGAGAGGCAGGCGCCATCGAAATTGAAGGATCGCTGATTGAGCTGGACAAAAACCTGTATACTGTGATTGGTTCTTTGCAACCTGCACAGGAGAGCTACGCATTACCGGCCAGTATTTCTGCCAACGAATCCGTGTTCATTCCCATCACCACCGCCAGCCGAGTGATAACACCCTCCGAAATCAGTGTCATTATTGCAAGGAACCGGGAGGATGTCAGTCATGAAGTGGTCACCGATGAGGTACATGATTACTTTCGCGGCAGAGACCCGGATTTGGCGGTGGATGTTGTCAGCGCCAAGCAGCTGATCCAGCAGATGGAATCACAACAGCAGCTTTTCACCCTGCTATTGGCGGCTATTGGCAGCATTTCGCTGGTTGTCGGTGGAATTGGCATTATGAACATCATGCTGGTTTCGGTCACCGAAAGACGACGTGAGATCGCCATTCGCCGGGCGCTCGGCGCCAGACGCGGAGATATCCAGAGTCAATTCCTGATTGAGTCAGTGATTCTGACCATAACAGGAGGCGTGCTCGGTGTGGTATTCGGTATGATCGCGACTTATGTGGCCTGTCAATTTACAGGATGGGATTTCCACGTCTCATGGCTATCCGTACTCATCGGATTCGGCACGGCTACACTCGCTGGCCTGTTTTTCGGGTTTCAACCCGCATGGCAGGCTGCGCGACTCGACCCCATTGCCGGGTTGCAAAGCGGCGGTTGACATGAGACCGACATTTGACAAGACCCTGGTGATCGCGATTTCTTCGCGCACCCTGTTTGACATGTCCGAGAGTCATACAGTCTTTGAGAAAGAAGGCATTGATGCCTATTGTAAATACCAGATTGATCATGAGACCGAAAAGCTGGATCCGGGGATCGCTTTCCCGATGGTCAGGAAGTTTCTCGCCCTCAATCAAAACGCTGACAAGAATGCCCCGCATGTGGAAATTGTCCTGATATCGCGCAACAGCGCCGATACCGGATTGCGCGTATTCAATTCGATTCAGCATTATGATCTCGGTATAACCCGTGCTGCCTTCACCGGAGGCAGTACCGCTTATCCGTATGTTGAGGCTTTCGGCGCCGACCTGTTTCTGTCGGCGGATCAGTCCGATGTTCGCAAAGCACTGGAGGCCGGCCATGCGGCAGCCACCATATTGCCGTCACGCTCGGATCAGTCCGATGTCGGTCAGCTGAAGATCGCTTTTGATGGCGATGCCGTTATTTTTTCGGATGAGGCAGAACAGATTTTCCAGGAGAAAGGATTGAACGAGTTCACGAAAAATGAGAAACAGGCAGCCAATCATCCACTGCCCGGCGGACCTTTCAGGAAATTTCTTGCTGGCTTGCATCAGATTCAACGCAATCATGAAGAATCACCGATACGAACCGCACTGATCACTGCCCGGGCAGCCCCTACCCATGAGCGTGTCATCAAAACCCTGCGTGCCTGGCAGGTGCGGATTGACGAGAGCTACTTCCTGGGCGGTATGGACAAGGCGGAATTTCTGAGAACCTTTGACGCGGATATTTTTTTTGATGATCAGGCCGATAACTGTGAATCAACCAGAAAATATGTTCCGACCGGTCATGTGCCGAGTGGTGTCGTCAATCGCTGAATTTCCGGCAACAACCGTGCCCCATGCCGGGTCAGGGTAGCAGTCGTTCCCCGGCATACAGAGAGGCCAGTTCTTCCCTGGGTTTGATGACGTGGTACTGATCGCCGTCCACCATGACCTGTACCGGGCGCGGACGTGCATTGTAATTCGAGCTCATCACAGCACAATACGCACCGCAGGTCCTGACCGCCAGTAAATCATTCTCCCGCACTCGCAGAGTACGCGCCTTGCCGAGGAAATCACTGCTTTCACAGACCGGGCCGACTACGTCATATACTTCAGCTTGCGGTTCTGGATGCTCCCGGACTTCGATAATCTCGTGCCGGGCCTGATACAGGGCAGGGCGCATCAGGTCATTCATGCCCGCATCCACCATACAAAAGTTCGAGGTTTCTGCCTTTTTCAGGTAATGCACGCGAGTCAGCAATATGCCAGCATTCGCCATGATCGCCCGTCCCGGTTCAATGGCGATTTGAATAGGCTGTTGTCGCTGCCGTAATTGGTCGAATACCATTTTCCCGTACTGGTCGGGAGTCGGTGGCTGCTCATCGAGATAGCGCACTCCGAGACCGCCACCGAAATCAATCTGTGACAGCGAAATACCGTGTCCCGCCAGCCGGTCAACGAAATGCAATAGCCGTTGCAGGGCATCGCGGTAGGGTGACAGCTCAGTCAGTTGGGAACCGATGTGACAGGCCACGCCATGAATGTCGAGATTCGGGTCTTTCGCGGCAGCCAGATAAATGGGCAGGGCCTGGTCGGGTGGCAGTCCGAACTTGTTTTCACGAAGGCCGGTCGATATGTAGGGGTGGGTTTTCGCATCAACGTCAGGGTTGATTCGTACCGAGATTTTCGCAACCACGCCGAGCTCGCTGGCAATACGGCGGATGTGATCGACCTCACCGCTGGATTCGATATTGAAGCGATCAACCCCGGATTCGAGCGCCAGACGGATTTCCCAATCCTGTTTGCATACCCCGGAGAAAATCACGCGGGACGGCTCCCCTCCGGCCTGAATCACTTTCGTCAGCTCGCCGCCCGATACGATATCAAAGCCTGATCCCAGGCGAGCCAGCAGGTTGAGAACGGCCAGATTATCGTTCGCCTTTACCGCATAGCAAATCTGGTGGGGGTAGTCGCCAAACGCATCATCAAAGGCATGCCAGTGTCTTTCCATGGTTGCGCGAGAGTAGATATAGCACGGCGTACCGACTGCGCTGGCAATCTCATCCGTATCCACATTCTCGGCGCACAATGTGCCGTTGCGATAGGCAAAGTAATCCATGTCATGGATCAGGACAGAGCAACCAGAGCGCCGGCTAGGCCCGCACCCGCCGATTGCAGGGAAGACACTTCTGCCGACTGGTCAACCGGCTCCTGACTATTCTGTTCAGGCGGCAGATACAGGGGGCCTTTCTGGCCACAGGCGGTCAACCACGAACAACCGAGCAGGCATACAATGAGTACTTTTTTCATGCTTTCATTCTACACCGGAAGCGGTCTCTCTGGCATCGAGTGATTGCCGTGCTTTTACGACCTGTTCACGGACTCTGGCCGGAGCGGTGGCGCCAAAATGATCGCGTGCATGGACCGATCCTTCAACGGTCAATATCTGGTACACATCCGCCTCAATCACATCACAGAATGCTCGCAACTGGTCGAGTTTCAGAGCCGACAGCGGTTGCTCACAAGCGATGGCATGGCTGACGATTCGCCCCACGATCTCATGCGCGTCCCGAAACGGGATATTGCGGCTGACCAGATAGTCGGCAAGATCGGTGGCCGTGGTATACCCGCGAGATGCCGCAAGCAGCATTGCATCGCGATGGATGGTGATTTGTGGAATCATTGCGCTGAAAACCTGGAGGCACAAAAGCAGGGTATCGACCGTATCGAACAGCGGTTCCTTATCCTCCTGATTGTCGCGGTTGTATGCCAGCGGCTGTCCCTTCATCAGAGTCATCAGAGCCATCAGATTACCGATTGCCCGTGCGCTCTTGCCACGAGCCAACTCCGCGACATCGGGATTTTTTTTCTGTGGCATGATGCTGGAGCCGGTACAGAACGCATCACCCGGATCGACAAAGCCGAAAGCGTCCGAAGACCACAATACCAGTTCTTCCGATATACGCGACAGGTGCACCATTAAAAGGGCGGCATGACCGAGAAATTCAACAATGAAATCCCGGTCTGAAACGGCGTCCAGTGAATTACTCGCCACCTCGTCAAACTTAAGCTCCCGGGCAGTCATTTCCCGGTCAATCGGGAATCCGGTTCCGGCCAGTGCCGCGCTACCGAGCGGGCAGATATTAACCCTGCGCCTGCATTCGCGCAACCGCTCGAAATCCCGCTCAAACATTTCGTTCCAGGCCAGAACGTGATGGCCGAAAGTAACCGGCTGCGCCGATTGCATGTGAGTATAGCCGGGCATGATGGTTTCAGCCTCGGCGCTGGCCAGCTCAACCAGCGTGTACTGGAGCCGGGTCAACTGGTCGCAGATGCGATCCAGTTCCTGTCGCAGATACAACCTCATGTCGGTCGCAATCTGGTCATTCCTGCTACGTCCGGTATGGAGTTTTTTACCGGCCTCACCGATTCGCGCAGTCAACGCCGATTCGATATTCAGATGGACATCCTCCAGGTCTTCCCGCCAGTTGAACTGTCCACTCTCTATTTCGCGGCGAATCTCTTCGAGACCGTCTCTAATCTGGTCAAAATCAGCCTGGGAGATGATCTGCTGTTTAGCCAGCATCCGGGCATGAGCGATTGAGCCAGCAATATCCTGCTCGTACAGACGATGGTCAAAGCGGATGGATTGCGAATATCGCTCCATCAGCGAATCGGTGGGCACATCAAATCGACCACCCCATAATTTTTTGGCTTTGCTCATTTCGATCAGCCGATACGAGAGATTTTAAGCAGTTTTTTCAGGTCTTTCAGGAGCAGGCGCGGCTCCAGGTCCGCGGGAATAACCATCATAACATTACCCAGTGGATCAATCAGGATGGCATCGTCCTCGCCGATACCGTTCTCGCTAAAGATGGCACGCAGCTGATTTTCCAGACCCTGGTCTGATTCCATCAGGAAGCGGGCGTCTCCATGTTCGCTCTGCAACGGCTCCAGCAAATTCGGGCCTGGCACAATCAGGTATCGCTGAATCCGGTTGCCATCCTTGCCGACTGCAAGGCGTGTCTGGCGGGTATTATAGAGTGATTTACGACAGGCATCGCCACAGGGTTGTCTGACCAGATGCACCACCGTCCAGAACTTTCCCAGTGACTCCAGATCAGCGGGTTGCTGGTCATGCGTCCTATTCTCGAATGTTGCCAGAGGGATGGCCGGTTGAATCAGCGGCGCGTGATTCGACTGACCCGCCGGGGCCTGACTGGCATCGAATCCGTAGTACCAGATGAAGGAGGCCAGCAACGGCCCCAGAAAAACCGAGATAACCAGGATAAGTTTCAGTCTGGATGCCGGTATGTCTGGTTTTGTCATGAGGATTTCTGTTGGCGGCTGGAGCGAAGCCAGATGATGCCGAACACAATCAGCGTCACGGCCAGTCCCCACCATTGCACGGCATAGCCAATATGACGGGTCGCACTCATTGTGTATGGTTTCCAGATTCTGGTCAATGCCTGACTCTCATCCGAGTCAATGACCAGCACGGCGGCAGCGATTGACAGGCCGAGAGCCTGCCCCAGCGCATCCCGGTCGAAATACTGGATACGCCTCGGCCAGGCCGATGAATCAGTGAAGGCCGGCCCTAAAGTAAACCCGGTTTCAGGGATTGTCAACTGCCCCCTGACGGTAACGCGGTCGGCAGCGCCCGTACCAACGGCGCCTCCGTCCGTACCGTCACCCGCCGTACTCACACCCGTACCCGGCAATGTCTCTACATCGGTACTCCAACCGAGGTTGACCAACAGTACCGTGTCATCCTCGTCCAGCATGAACGGCACCCATACCTCATGTCCCACTACTCCATTGTGAACGCGATTCTCCATCAGAAACACTCTCTCCGGCAGCCAACTCCCGTCCAGCTCAACCTGCCGGTGGTTCAGTGCCCGCCAGTCCTCTCCGGCTCGACCCAGCCGCACCCGATTGTCTCCCCCGGCTGCCAACTGCCGGTCAATCGCCTGTTTTTCCAGTCCGCGAACCAGCTGCCAGCCTCCCAGCCAGACCAGTATGCTCAATGCCATAAAATACAGAACAAGAATGACAACTTTTGCTGGTTTTTTATTCATTTTCGTGATGATATGCCAGTCTGACATCCATCATTGGTCCCGGATATGTTTTTCAAGATTATACTGGTCGCCCTGTTACTGTTCGTCGTCGCCAGTCTGTTCACCGCATTCTACTATATGGTGAAAGACCCGTCCGCCTCTACCCGAGTCGTCAAATCGCTGTTCATCCGGGTCGGTTTGTCGTTGTTCATCATGGCACTCCTGATCGTGGGTGCCAAAATGGGCTGGGTAACCCCGCACGGTTTCGGGCAGTAAGCGATTCAGGACACACAACGACATACCCGCTGTACCGACAGGCGGGAGATTTGCCTTATCCATAAAAACCCGGTCAAGAGTGGGTGCGCTGACCCGGCAACCCGGCCCCAGGATTTATCTACAGAATATAGACAAAAATAAACAGCCCCAGCCAGACCACATCGACGAAGTGCCAGTACCAGGCGGCGGCCTCGAAGGCGAAATGACGTTGTGCGGTGAAATGACTCTTGATCGCACGGAACAGCATGACCGTCAGTATGATGGCGCCGAGGGTTACGTGCAGACCGTGGAATCCGGTCAGCATGAAGAATGTCGAGCCGTAGATACCGCTGCTCAGTTTCATGCCTTCATGGTAGGCTTCGACATATTCAACACCCTGTAAATAGACGAACAGGTAGCCTAATGCCACGGTCAGGAACAGGCCGATGATGAGTTGTGTCCGGTGCTGTGCCTTGATTGCATGGTGCGCCCAGGTTACGGTCAGGCCGGATGTCAGCAGGATCACCGTGTTGATGAACGGCAACGGCCACCAGCCCATGTGGAAGTCACTTCCACCGAGATCACCGGGTCCGTTGGTCGGCCATATTTCGCTGTAATCACTCCACAGGTAGGTATGCGTAGAGACTCCTGAGCCTTCACCCAACAGCCACGGAACCGAGAATTGGCGGGCATAATACAAGGCTCCGAAAAATGCCGCGAAAAACATCACTTCAGAGAAAATAAACCAGACCATACCCATGCGAAAAGAGCGGTCCTCCCAGGACCTGTAAGCGCCGGACTCACTTTCATTCACTACCGTACCGAACCAGCCGAACAGCATCACGACGAAAAGCGCAAAACCCGCTACGGTGAATTTCAGGCCGATCTCACTGCCGTTCAGCCAGGCCGCGAATCCGCCTGTCATCAGGGTGAGCGCAATAGAACCGACGATTGGCCATTTTGCGGCTTCTGGGACATAGTAATGAGCGCGCGCTGCTTCTGACATAAGTTGTGCCTCTGTGTGATATTTAGTTGATTCGACTGTTTACGTCAAAAAAAGTGTAGGAAAGCGTCACCGTGCCAATATCCGCAGGTAATGCCGGATCTACTACAAAGATGAGAGGCATCCGCTTCTCCTGATTTGCCTCGAACACCTGCTGGTTGAAACAGAAACATTCGATCTTGTTGAAGTGGGTAGCTGCCTTGGCTGGCGCGACACTCGGAACCGCCTGGCCGACCAGAGTCTGGTCAGTCTGATTGGTGGCAATGTATTGCGCTGTATATTGCTGGCCCGGGCTGACCGTCATCTTCTTGACTTCGGGGTGGAAGTCCCACGGCGCATTCTGGTTCACGGAACTCACGAACTCAACCTTGACCAGCCGCTCCGGGTCCACCTCCAGAATGTTCGCCTGGGCAACGCTGGTACGCCCGGTTTTACCGTTCAGGCCGGTCAGATCACAGAACACATCATAAATCGGCACCATCAGATAACCGAAGCCGAACATCGCAACCGGGATCAGGAACAGATGCCAGGTATTAGTCTTTCTTTGCATCACAGTCGCCCCGTACCGGCCATGAAAATAAACCCGAAATAGATCAGGCCGGCGACGGCAAACAATATGATTATCGTCATTCTGGCATTTTTCACTGCGGATTGCCCCATCATGCCGGTCTGGAAGAAGCCCTATTTGATGATCGGTTGCGGGTCGAAGGTATGGTACGGTGGCGGTGAGCTAACCGTCCACTCCAGACCGTGCGCTCCCTCCCAAACCTGGTCGGTAGCCTTTTCGCCACCGCGAATACACTTGACCACCAGAATCAGCAACAGAATCTGTGAAAAGCCGAAACCGAACGCGCCGATGGTTGCGATCTGGTTGAAATCGGTAAACTGCACCGCATAGTCCGGAATCCGTCTCGGCATACCGGCGAGGCCGACGAAGTGCATCGGGAAGAACAGGACATTGACAAAGATCGTGGATGTCCAGAAATGGATTTTGCCGAGTCTTTCATCGTACATGTGGCCGGTCCACTTGGGTAGCCAGTAATACACTCCGGCGATGATGCCGAAGATTGCACCCGGAACCAGCACATAATGGAAGTGAGCCACAACGAAATAGGTATCATGATACTGGAAATCAATCGGGGTCATCGCCAGCATCAGGCCGGAGAACCCCCCGATCGTGAACATGATGACGAAGCCCAGCGCAAACAGCATCGGCGTCTCGAATGTCATCGCTCCGCGCCACATGGTCGACACCCAGTTGAACACCTTGACCCCGGTCGGAACCGCAATCAGCATGGTGGTAAACATGAAGAACAGCTCCCCGGTCAACGGCATACCCACGGTAAACATGTGGTGCGCCCATACGATGAAGGACAGGAATGCGATAGATGCAGTCGCATAAACCATGGAACTGTACCCGAACAACCGCTTGCGGGAGAAGGTCGGGATGATTTCAGAGACCAGGCCGAAAGACGGCAGAATCAGTATATAAACCTCCGGGTGCCCGAAGAACCAGAAGATATGCTGGAACATGACCGGGTCGCCGCCACCCGCCGCGTCAAAGAAGCTGGTGCCGAAGTATTTATCGGTCAGCAACATAGTCACAGCACCCGCCAGTACCGGCATTACCGCGATCAACAGATAAGCGGTGATAAACCAGGTCCAGACGAACAGCGGCATTTTCATCAGCGTCATGCCCGGCGCCCGCAGGTTCATGATGGTGGCGATGATGTTAATGGCGCCCATGATTGAGGATACGCCTAACAGATGAATGGAGAAAATCAGGTAAGGGAAGGCATTGCCGGTTTGCAGTGACAAGGGCGGATACAGAGTCCAGCCGGCAGCCGGTCCGCCGCCCTCCATGAACAGTGTGCAGAGCATCATGCCGAACCCGAAAGGCAGTATCCAGAAGCTCCAGTTATTCATCCTCGGCAACGCCATGTCCGGCGCTCCGACCATCATCGGCAGCATCCAGTTGGCCAGTCCGACGAATGCCGGCATGACCACGCCAAAAATCATCACCAGCGCATGCAGTGTCGTCATCTGGTTGAAGAAATGCGGATCCACGATCTGCAATCCGGGCTGGAACAGTTCGGTCCGAATCACCAGTGCCATAGCGCCGCCAATAAAGAACATGATCAGCGAGAACCACAGATAGAGCGTACCAATATCCTTATGGTTGGTGGTCGTTACCCAGCGCATCAGTCCGGGTGCCGGGCCATGATCATGGTGGTCGTCATGATGGGCGGTAGTTGCGTAAGCGTTCATCTTTTAATGTCCCCGGTATCTGTTCTCGTAATCTTGTTTTTGCCTAAACTTAGTGCACACGAAGGTTTTTGATGGTCAACGGCTGCACTATATCGCCGGTATCGTTACCCCACGCATTTCGCTCATAAGTGATGACCGCAGCCAGATCCGCGTCATTGAGTTGAGTGGAGAATGCCTGCATCGCGGTGCCGGGCTTGCCGTTCATCACTATATCAATATGGCCTTCGAGGTCTTCCAATGCCATTGGCGTACCGACCAGTGACGGGAACACTCCCGTAATGCCCTGGCCATTGCCCTGATGACAGGCAACGCAGTAAGTCGCGTAAACGCCTTCGCCTCTTTCCATCAATTCGTCCATACCCCATTCACGGTCGGCAGAGTTCGCCGCCGCCTCGGCTTCGGCCAGTTGCGCGGTCACCCAGTCGTCATAGTCGCTTTGCGACCTCGCATCAACCACAATCGGCATGAAGCCGTGGTCCCGGCCACACAGCTCGGCGCATTGTCCACGGTAAATGCCTTCCTCGTCGATAATCACCCACATTTCGTTGATGAATCCCGGGATCGCGTCCTTCTTGATCGCGAACGCAGGCAGCCACCAGGCGTGCAGCACATCGCTGGCGGTCAGCAGGATTCGTACTTTCTTGCCAATCGGCAATACCACGTGCCGGTCGGTTTCCAGCAGGTAGTTTTCAACGCTGGCCGGGTCAATCCCGGAGTCCAGTTTCGCCGCTTCGCGACTGTCCGCGTGCAGATTGCTGATGAAGCGGATGCCGGACTCCAGGTATTCGTATTCCCATTTCCACTGGTGGCCGGTGACTTTCAGCGTAATTTCAGCGTCCTCAGTCTGTTCCATCACGATCAGGGTTTTGGCCGCCGGAATCGCCATCGCAACCAGAATAATAAAAGGCACCACCGTCCAGGCAATCTCCGCCGTCATGCTTTCATGGAAAGTAGCAGGAGTCACGCCTCTCGATTTGCGGTGCCGGATGATGCTGATGGTCATTGCGCCAAACACTACGACACCAATCCAGAAGCAGATCCACAGCACCATCATGTGCATATCGAATACCTTGCGACTGATTTCCGTTACTCCTTCGGTCAGATTGAGTTGCCAATCGGCTGCAGCGACGGTGCTGAACATTGACAGCAGTATTGCCGACAGAATCGCGCATCCGGGAACGGATATTCGCTCAAATATTTTCATTATGTATATGGGGCCTCACCGACAGTAAAGATAAACCGGAAGGATAGCTACAATCATTGGCTTGTGCAGCATGGATTTTCCAGATAAAAGTGTATTTGATCAACGATAAAAAAATCCCTTAGCGAGAGAGTGCGCCTCGAATGCGAACCCGATTATATCAAATTATACCAGCCATACAAATTCACAGATCGTTTCATTTTGCCAACAATCAGGTGTCCAGGATAAAGGCGCGGATAAAGATTCTCGCGTAATGGTCGATCAGCAGAAACGCGAACAGGGCACTCAAGTAAAAGATCGAATAGCCAAAAGTCTTCATCGCATACTGATCGCCCGGCGAACGATAGAGCCGTACCGAATAAAACACGAACCCGGCGCCGAGCGCCAGAGCGCCAGCCAGATAGATCGTGCCACTCATCAGGGTCACGAATGGCATGATGGTCACCACCACCAGCAAGATGGTATACAGCAGGACATGCAGCTTGGTATAGGCAATGCCATGAGTGACCGGCAGCATCGGTACTTGCGCCCGGCTGTAATCGTCGACACGCTTGATCGCCAGGGCCCAGAAATGAGGAGGCGTCCAGACGAATATAATCAGGAAAAGCAACAACGCCTCACCATGTAGCTCGCCGGTCACCGCAGTCCAGCCGAGTACCGGCGGGGCAGCCCCGGCCGCTCCGCCCAGCACGATATTCTGCGGCGTGCTGCGTTTCAGGAACATGGAATAAATCACCGCATAACCGACCATCGAGGCCAGAGTCAGAGCCGCAGTCAGCAGATTGACGAAACTCAGCAGAATCACCATCGACAGCACCGCCAGAGCCAGCGCGAACGAGACCGCCTGGCGGCCACTGATATTACCCTGCGGCAAGGGTCGGTTGCGGGTGCGATCCATGCGTGCGTCAATTTCCTCATCCACCCAATGATTCAGAGCCGCCCCGGCTGAGGCAGCCAGCCCGATTCCGATTAGCCCCCAGAACCAGGCATCGAAAGGCACCGCCCCCTCAGTGGAAAGGAACATGCCGGCCAGCGCGGTGAACAGGATCAGCAATACCACCTTCGGTTTGCACAAATCCAGATACTCCTTCCAGTCAAAAGGCCGGGCAAGAGTCTGCGTCATCTTCATTGTCATCGGG
Source organism: Arenicellales bacterium (assembly GCA_965116335.1). Taxonomy (GTDB): domain Bacteria; phylum Pseudomonadota; class Gammaproteobacteria; order Arenicellales; family Poriferihabitantaceae. The sequence continues at coordinate 1,277,993 of OZ220677.1, read as the reverse complement.
TCGAGCCGGGAATCAGGTATAATGGCTGCCGGATTCTATCAAAAAAGCACCGACAATGAAGAAACAGAATTTGCAGGAACACAAATCATGCGCCTGAGGTAAAAACAGAACTTATGGCAGAAAAAGCAGAAAAATTGCTGGTTAAATCCGACATTGACCGATCCGATAGCTGGCCAATACGTTTTCCCAATACGTTTTCATGGAGTATTATCACTAACTCACACACAGTACTCGGGTCTCAGCATGTGCTAAACAGTTGGACAAATAGATTACAATTTCCTATAAAAGCAAAGCTATTTTTTGTTTTGGGGGAAATGTTTGGAACTCAGCGAACAGTGGGAAAGCCAAAATGAGATGTGTGAAACTTAACAACTATCGGTCAGTCCGCGATGCCCTGTCAAATAAGAACCTTACCGCAGAAAATGCTTTCAGAAGGTCACGACTGATTTTCGGTAAGACTACATTGGACTCTGAAGATGCCCATCATTTTGCCAGAAGAACTGACATCATAAACATTCTTGACGACCAAGGATTGAAGGATATCGAGCAACGCGTAATTGTACCCATTATTGACGAAGCGGGAGCTTACTTACTTCGAGATTATGATGGAATTTCAATTAATCTGTTTATCTTGCAAGTTCCGCTTAAGGTCATTTGCATATTGATCGGCTTGCCTGTAGAAAAATATCTTGATGCGTACCACATGTTGAGGCCTATAATTCGTTGCCTAGACGATCCTCGCGAGAATCTAGGGGTTGCACTTGATGCCCGAAAACGCATTAACTGTCTAATTAATTCGAGTGCCCAGCATTCAAAAATTTCCAAGCTTATGCTGAATACAAGTGATATTGATGGCCGCCTGGAGTACGAATCCTACATGTCTTTGTTGCTTGCTGCCGGTTCGGAAACTACAATTTTGGCTCTATCAAACCTGATTTTCTGTTTATCCGTCTTTCACGAAACAAACAGTCACAGGAACATCAAGTCCATAATCAAAGAAACTCTTAGACTGGAGCCGCCTTTACGAAAAACTATTCGGTATGCTCGAAAGGACACAAGAATCAATGGTGTTCGAATACAAAAAGACAGCCAAGTCGAACTCGATATATACTGTGCTAACAGAGACCCAGAAGTGTTTGTGGAGCCTGACTGTTGGAACCCGGGAAGGGAGTCGTTACCAATCATGACTTTTGGTTTCGGGCGTCATGGTTGCCCCGGATCAAAGTTGGCACTCCTCGAATTGCGGTGCGTGTGTGATTTTCTGTTAAGCAATTGGAGCAGTTTGACCCGACTAGGGAAAATCCCAAGTGCTTCCATCAAAAATCCACCAAACGGGATCGTGTTCAGACGGGCGCCGTGGTTCGATATTTCTTGACACCAAAACTGAAGCGGGGATCATTCTACCATGCACCTTAGTGAACTTGATGAGAGTAATGTGATAGAGGGGGCAGGAGGCTGGAGCCTTGTGTCAGCCGATAACGCAACACTCCTCATTGCTAAAGATGGTCGTAAGAAAGTGATGCAAGACATGATGAGTTCTTACGGTGCCGTAAATTTTGGTCATTGTAACCGGAACATCCTTGACTGTGTTAGGAGTGACATCGATATCGCTGCCTGCTTTTACCCTGAAGAAGCCTATCTTTATTCAGACTGGATTTGCCAACAACTGGGAGTTGATGACCATAAAGTTCTCTTTCAAGTCGGTGGAAGCTTCGCTGTCTCGACGGCTTTGTCTATGTCTCTGAACGATAGACCGGGTAAAATTGTCGCTCTCAAAGGATCATTTCATGGTTTAGGGTTAGATAGTTTGTGTGTAACAGATATACATAAGGGGTATGCGATTCAACGAAATGATTGGGTTGATTTGCTCAAGCCTTTTGTAGAACATGTTAGTCCTGGTGACCACATTCGATGGAAAGATGTTTCAGCGTTTATTTTTGAACCGATTCAAGGTGCTAATGGATATATTCCTGTTGACGAAGAATGGTTAGTCAGGACAGTCTCGGATGCCAAGAGGGCCGGAGTCGTAGTGATTGCAGATGAAATTCAATCAGGCTATTATAGGCATGGCGTTCTTAGCCCTTCCTGCTCCATGGGGTTAGCACCGGATATTTATTTATTCAGCAAATCTATGACTAACGGCAGCTTTCCAATGTCTGCAGTAGTTTATTCCAATCATTTGACTCCGTTGGGACGACCATCGAAAATATATCTCTCCCATACATTTCAGACATCAGCCATTGGTATCTCTGCTGCTTTTGCGGTAAGCAAGTTTATTGATGATGGATTTGATCGAGACAACCTTCGAGAGATTGAAGTTGTGATGAAGTGTGTTGCTTCGGAATTGAAACAAATGAATCATGTGAAAGATATTTACGTGACGGGTCCCACACTTTCTTTCGGGATTGACTCTTCAGAAGTAATCAGAAGAATCCTCTCTTTGTGTTTTCATCGTAATGTACTTTGCTTTAGCGGAGGGAAAACTGGCAATCGAATTAGATTTGCGCCACCTGTGACATCGAACCCAACCATTGTTTCAGAAGCCGCCTACATCCTCATTGAGGCGTGCCAAGAAGAATTGTTAGTTTATAACTGATTATAGAGTCGTCGAATGAATAATCCCGATTATTTCAACCCAAAATTGCATGTTGGTTCATTCATTGAGCCGCTGGCAAATCTGTTTGATGATCTTGGCGTTGCACAAATTTATGATGCTGCCCCAAGCTACTGTAATGTCATAAATGTTCCGTTTCTCTCCCGGACCATTCGTCGTAAGTTGTGCGGTCCAATATTTCCAGTACATACCTATAACGATATGCTGCCAGGATTACAGGCTCTCGCGGCTTGCCCGAAAAATTGGGTTGTTTTCATAAAAAATTGCTCAGAAAAATCTGAAGCTTTGGTTGGTGACATTTTTGTTTCAGCAGCAATTGGGCAATCAATTAATGGACTTGTTATCGATGGCGCTATTAGGGATATAGATTTCATTAACGGTTTCAATATTCCGGTTTTTTCTTCCGAAGTGACCTTTGTTTCTGCAAAGACCGCACGAGAACCGGCAAGAAAAATCCCTGAGATGCTGGTTTACAACCATATTCAGATCAACGCGGGCGACTTTTTGTTTGCTGACTCTGATGGTATGTTAACCGTAAAACCGACACACTTATCAGCAGTAATCGCCGGTGCCAAGGGATTGCGGCAGATGGAAAAAAAGCTAATCGAAAGCCTTGATGCTGGGTATTTGCTATCCGAAGAAATTGGGCTTGACTCATTTTTGAGAGGCGAAGCTCCACTGAAAGTAGAAATTTAACCCCTTCTTTGAGAACGGATATGGACAACTATCAATACGATTCTTTTAAAGCCGACATTACAACTTTGATCGGAAGACTTACAGGAAGCCCGGTCAGTGAAATTGCCGATAATGATGACTTGCTGGAAGGTGGTTACATTGATTCGTTAAAGCTGACGGAAATCATAATATTTGTGGAAGAGAAATCCGGGCAACAGATTGATATTGAACATTTTGACCTCAATGATTTCAGAACACTGAAACGAATTTACGATATCCATTTCTGAATATCCGCAACTGGATATTGACTGCTGACAGCATGAGCTCAATGGAGTGTTATTTGGACAAGCATTTCCTGAGGCACGCTGCGGAAGGAGAACGGGCACCCTGCTGTGTTTTCAAGGGTAAAACCTATACCTACGGCGATCTTTTTTCATTATCCGAAAGAATCAGAAACCAATTTGTATCGTTCGGATTCCGTCGTGGAACAAGAGTTGTCTTATCCGCGCCCACATCGTTTATTTCCCTAACGGTCTTTGCAGTATGTGTTGAGTTTGGGGCCGTGATTGTTCCCATGGATTCGTCTTCATCCAGCTACCGCAAACAAAGTCTCATTCATCGTATTGATCCCGATGCATACATTGGGATTGATCTGTCCCCATCTGCCCTGTTGGGTGTCAAGATGCTATTGAAGATTGATATCGAAACAGATGAATTGATAACGGTTAAGGCCGCTAGGCTGATTGACAAGGAACCAGTCGTACCACGCAAACCCATTGATATCGCTTGGATTGTGTTCACCTCTGGTTCCACGGGAGAGCCCAAAGGAATCATGATGAGCCATTTGGCGGTTAGCGGATTTATCTCGGGCCTGATGAGCATGTACCGATTGCTTCCTGGCGAGCGCTACATCAGTTTCTCTCCCTTGCATTTTGATTTTCATCTGCTTGATGTGGGATTAGTATGGGGCTCAAAGGGGGTGTTGATACTGCCAGAACAAGGGTTGATATCGAATCCGCGATTGTTAATCGAAAGACTTTCCAGATTGGACATTGGTCACTTCAGCAGCGTACCGTCAATATGGACACACCTATGCCGCCATGTTCCAGACTCTATTGACAAACTGAGTACGCTGAAAAAAATCGTGTTCGCTGGCGAAGAGTTTCCCGTCCCCATTATGAAGCAAGTCGCCGGGAAGTTGCCCGACACAAGATTTGTCAACATATACGGCCAGTCGGAATCAATTGCATGCACCATTCATGAGATCACGAACCCATTGCCGCAGGATATGGAAAGAATACCTGTTGGATGTGGGCACCCATATCTACGTATGGAAATCAGGGACAAAGAAGGTAAAACCATCTCGACACCGAATACCGTTGGCGAGTTGTATGTTAGCGGTCACGTCCTGTTTGACGGATATTGGAAAAATCCGTCAGCAACACAGAAATGCCTGTTGGTTCATTTCGATGATTTCGGCAGAATGAAGAAGACGTTCAAAACCGGAGATTTATGCGAATTTGATGAAGATGGTATTTTTTATTATGTAGGTAGAATCGACAATCAGGTTCAAATCTATGGAAACAGGGTTGAGGTTGAGGAAATTGAGGCACATTTGATCGCCCATCCCGATATCTTGGATGCTGCAGTGGCCGTGACAAGAGATGAATATCCCGTGATCAATGCGTTTGTCGTTTCCGAGAAATACTCTGAATCGGTGCTTCGGAAATATCTTGCTGAAAGATTACCCATTTACATGCAGCCTCATAGCTATGTGGCAGTTAATGAGCTTCCGAGGAACAACAACGGAAAATTGGACCGGCCGAAGCTTGGCCTTCTGTGCTTAAGACAATGAGGCAAATTTGTGAATCAAGCAACTGATCTTTCAGTGTGCTGTGACATACGGATTGAAAATCTCCCAAGGTGGGTGCATCCGTGGACATACGACAAAGATGGCCTCAATTGTTATATCCATCACCTTTTTCAGACCGTGAGTAGATACGGTAAAGAAACAGCTTACGCTTTCTATGCGTTGCTTTACTCTCATCAGCATTATGGGGGTGGTATTCAATCTGTTGGAGAAAACGCATTCGGTAAATTTGACGGGGAAGTTCACAACCATCCGTATGATATTTTCGAAACCGTTCAGCTTATTCTGCCTAGATTTGGTGTATCGCATCAAATCGTCGATCAGAACCCAGACATCGTTTCCCAAATTATCGAACTGTTGGAAGACGGTGTGATACCAATTGTCCCGGGGGATTCCTACGAAACACCGTACAGCCCATACTATAAAAGAGCACACAGCATTACATTTGTGCATATTCGGGGATATGATTCAATTGGAAATCGTTTTTTATTCTACGGTGATGAACATTTAATTAGTTTTCTTAAACATCGCAGGATTCTCACAAGATATGGTTGGCAGTATGACGAGTTTTTCATGGCTGCTGCGGATTTAGTTAAAAGAGTTCATTCTTACAACGACACATTTTACTTGTTCAAAAACAGATTAGGCATGGCAGCATTCGAGCCTACTAGCTTGGGGATGCACCACAAAAGAACACTGGAACAATTGCGAGAGATTTTCCTAAATCCAAAACTGCTTCAAGATTCCCTAGATGTGAAGGAAAACTGGTTGTTAAACACTCCCAACCTGAACAATCGTAGTGCTATCAGGTACTTATCTAGCCAGAGGATATTAGGTGACGCATTAACAGAGATTTTGAGGTGTAGTACGACTCAAAAACAAAAACTTCGGACGCTTGCCCATATTACAGCCGAGAGCTGGGCCAAATACCGGATTGCACTAGTGCTCTATCGATTGAACTCAAAATCAAGATCCTTGGACCTTGTTCGGTCACGGGTTTATGAATCTGAGAACAGTTTCTGGCAGCACATTGCTTTGTTGATCGAATAGTCGTTTATAAAGACTATTTTCATCGCCGGGTAACGTGAATCACAAATCAGAGTTGATCGCAAATCTCGTGCTAAATTTTTTAGTCACGTTCACATGTTATGGCATATTGATTTACGCTTCTTTTCACAGTTATTTGTTAGATCATTCTGCTTATTCAGTTGCATTAATATGGTCCACTCCATGGATTGGATCCATCCTAATGAACTCAAAAATATCAACTCTTTCTCGATCATTAAAAATCCGATTTTGGCTTATTCTTTTGGAACTTTATTCGTTATGTATTGTAGTGGTAATAGTATTTCTTGACTTGCCGTTCATTCTATCTCTTGTAATGTTATCCATTAGGTCTGTCTCTTTTACATTCTCTCGAACCTTTAGTTACACTCTAATCAAGAAGCGGTACGATACTGATACATGTAAAGTCTTATTGCCCAAATTCGGGATGGCGCGATATATCGGTGCTGGGCTATCAGGTCTTGTTATTGGGGTGCCGTTTTTTGGGGTTGTTAGTAAACTAGTTTCATTCGGAATACTAATTTTTGCTGGTCTCATTAGTCTTGTTTGCATAGTCTACCTGTCTCGTAGATATCTACCATCTTGGAATAATGAAACACGATATAACGACTGGCAACAACTTAAAATGATTTTCCAAGACCCAATATTGTCATCCACCGCCTGCCTTTATTTATTGATTTCAATGTATTTCCATGGTCTCCATAATGTGTCTCGGATTATTTTTCCAATAGGCATAATGAAAATGGGCGAGGTTGGCGTGATGATGGTACAATTTGCGAGTGGTATTGCCGCATTTATCGGTGCATTCATAATCATCAAGATTAACAAATACCCCATTAGCACGCTAAAAATTCGCCCGCTTGCCATACTAGCGACGATTGCCGTTGCTGTAATGATGGGTAGTTTTGGAAAAGCTTCCGGTTATTGGTTTTATTTCGTATTCCTCGTTTTTGGAACTTATCTGTCTCTTGATCTTGAAAATGAACTGGTGCTACGCTCAAAAAAATCTTTGATTGAGGAAGTGTCAACAACTATGCAAAATCTGCAGTTGGTGGCAATCCTTTTTTCAATTCTCTTGTTTGGCGTACTGACGGAACAATTCAGTTTTCATGGAGCAGTTTACATTACCAGTATACTGGCCCTCATTCTCTTAATCTTTGTTAGAAAATTCCAGATACGGGGCACATAAATGTTCGGCGACTCTGGTATGCGGCAGCCAAATTGCCTGGATGCGATCTGCAGGGAGACGGTTTCTCTGGGTTTTGACATGTCTTCTGACATCAAAACAGGAAATATGCTTCGGTTTCTGGCGGGTAGTGTACCGGGCGGCCGCATTCTGGAACTGGGTACTGGAACGGGCGTTTCCACCTGTTGGCTTTTGGACGGAATGGATGAACAGACTAAATTAAGCAGCGTAGATATTGACAGTACGGTACAACAAATCGCCCAAAAGCATCTGGGCGAGGACCCCAGAGTGACGTTTCATATAAATGATGCCCTAAAACTGCTTCAGGTCATGGATGATCAGTCCGTTGGTCTGCTCTTTGCAGATGCGTGGTCGGGGAAATTTGAAGGTTTGGATTTAGCACTGTCGAAGTTGAGAGTCGGCGGGGTTTACGTTATTGACGACCTGCTCCCCCAATCCAGTTGGCCGCAAAATCATCAACCCAATGTAGACCGTCTGATTGAACGGTTGACATCCCATCCATTGCTTCAGACTTTACAACTGGATTGGTCCAGCGGCTTGCTTCTTGCCAGAAGAATCAACTGAATCGGTTTATTCACGTCTTGCAGATAAGACCGGCCCGAACAAATGAACTAGTCTTGTCAATGAATTACTGAACATTTACAGGAATGACGTAAGATTTGTCAATCCTTATACGACTGAACTCTCCCCATTTTTTCATGAGAGTATTGGGGTTAGCCGTCTTATTGATGAACAGGTCGGTCTGTCTGGGTGGGGGACGTTTGGGTTTTCTCCACCAGTCATAGAACAGGGTTTTGGCATCGGCAAATAACGCCTGCCAACCGGATAACAGCGTGTAGAACGGGAAAATCAGGGGTTGGTGACTCTTTTGCCGCTTGGCTTTGTCTATCAACCGATTCCCCTGATTCTGGTGACAGGCCAGCAATCCCCAGGCCAAGGTCGCCAATGCAACCAGATTCTGCAAGGTGGATAATTTCCTCGCCTGTACCCGCTCCAATCCAAATCCCTGCTTACTGAACCGATACCCTTCCTCACAAGCCCAACGATGAATGTACGATTGAATCAGACGCTCCCCTTGCAACCGACCCCGTATCCGCTCAGTACTGACCAATACCATCGGTTGTCGCTTGCCATGACGCACCACAATCATCGACAACGGCGTATCAGGATGTTCTTTCAAGAATACAGTCGTAATACCAAAACGAACCGACTCCCGTGCCTGTTTCCTCAGCTTGCCCCGGTGCTTCAAGGGCAACTGACACGCAATCTGTTGGGCCGTCTCCTTCGAACCCCTCCACAACCAGTGACGAAGATTGGCTGACCGTACCAATATCCTCCAATCTCCCCGCAACCAGAAATCCCACAATACACCCCGATCTCCACCCCGGTCTATCACCCATAACGGACGACTCTCCAAACTCCCCTGCACCCGCTCCATGACATTCACAATATCCCGATTCTCGCTCTTGTATGAACCCCGATTCGACGACAGCAAGCGAGTCAACAACGGAAATGTCCGGCCACTATCCAAACAGCGTGCAACGACACTCAATAACGGATAACCATTCACAATATCTCCTTGGTCTCCATCCCGTACCCGGCATAACCCTTCGCTGGCGCGACTGCCCTCCCGGTTCAAATCTCCCGCATCAATCGCTATCACCATATCGTCCGTTACCCGACCCGACATCTGCTCCAGTAAACAATCTTCCGCAGCCCATGCAATCTCACCATGTTTCCCCAACATCCGCGATAACCGCTTCATCGTGTGATGCAGACGAGTCGGCTCTTTCAAACTCCGCCCAATCATCGATAACTGCAAACTCCCACTGCTTAATATACCCACCATAACCTCCGCCATCAGCTTGGCTACCGGCTGACTGATTACTTCACTCGATTGATTCACACAATCGGTAATTCGGACTTTCCATTTATTACGTTCCCGGCTATCATTCGTCATCAGAGTTCTCTTTTGGTTTCAGTAGTTTACGATAAAACCATTGTACCAAAAGCAGAACTCTGATCCCACAAAATAACCAACCTTTCTACAACCTTTTCAAACGCTTATATAGTACATAACTGAAAAATGGGGAGACTTTAGTTATACGAGTCAAAAAGTTTGGAGGCATGTGATCAGTGAGCCGAAGAAGGCGATGCCTGCTTTTTCCCGTTGCGAACAATCCGGTTTATTTCGTTATCATTGACCGTTTGCCCGGTTCAACATTATTTACAACTCGAACTGAAAACATGTCAGAAAAACTGCTAGTCAAATCCGGCATTGACCGATCGGATAGTTGGCCGAATGCATTCCGCGATTTTGACATTGAGCTGGTCGACTGGCAGGAGTTTGCCGACAAGGATGATATAGATTACGCTCTGGTCTGGCAACCGCCCGCCGGTTTTCTCGGACAGTTTCCAAACCTGAAGATCATCTTTTCCATCGGAGCGGGAATTGACCACCTGAAAGGTGAGAATATATTGCCCGCCAATGTTCCGGTTGTACGCATGGTCGAAGAAGGGCTGACTGCTGGCATGGTGGAGTACATTGTTTACCAGACGTTGCATTTCCATCGGCACATGCCGCAATATGAACAGGACAGAAAACATCGCCGCTGGCATGAAATCATACAGGCTCCGGCCCGCGAGCGCACGGTTGGCATTTTAGGGCTGGGAGTGCTGGGGCAGGCCGCAGCCGAATTTCTGGTGGCATTGGGTTTCCATGTGATCGGCTGGAGCCGCACCGGGAAAACGGTTGCAGGGGTCAGGAGTTATTTCGGTGATGATCAGTTGGATGCGATGCTGTCGGTGAGTGACATACTGGTTTGCCTGTTACCCGGCACCGACCGCACGCAGGGCATTCTGAACGCCGATAATCTGGGTAAACTTCCCCGCGGCGCCTACCTGATCAATGCAGGCCGCGGCATCTGTCAGGTCGAGGCCGACATCATCGCGGCCCTGGACCATGGGCAGTTGGCCGGAGCTGCGCTCGATGTGTTTGAAGTCGAACCCCTGCCGGAAACCAGCCCGATCTGGGAGCATCCGAGAATCCGTTTCACTCCACATATCGCCAGCATGACGCTACCCGCATCCAGCGCCGCCCATGTTTACAACAACATCAAACGGTTTCGCAATAACCTGCCGCTGACTCATGTTGCCGATATGGAGCGGGGCTATTGATAGTGCGGTACAACAAATCGCCCAAAAGCATCTGGGCGAGCGAGGCAGGACGAAGCGGCATGTGCGATAATCTGCGGGTTGAGAGGCGATCAAGTGTCCATACGGGAAAGCCAATACTCTCTGACATTATGAGGACTTAATAAAGCCATGAAGAAGCAACAGAGCAAGCGTTTCCTGAACCGCTCGGTCGAATTCTTCGACTTGCTTCAGAGATTTGAGGAGAAAGCATCTTCTGAACACACCCGAATGGCGCAAGGTGCGATTGAAAGGTTGAGGCAAGAGGGCGGAAGTTTTTGGTCTGAAGATCAGAAGCAACTGAGTCGATGGCAAGGCTATTGCAGCGTACTACGGGTTTTCATTGTAACGGATTTGGGTGACCGTAGATTCAACCAGAAACAAGATTTGGCAACTGCTCTCAGGGAATTTGTCGGTGAGTTTGAGCACTCAACACATGGAATGTTCAAGATGCTCTATGGCACGTCCGATGATGCAGACTCAGATCCGAGTATCCGCAAGATGCTTGCTTTGTTCGAGTTGGTCTATCGAGCTTCCACGTATGCGATTTTATCTTTCTGGCTTGACGAAAAACATGAGGAAAAAACGACTACTATCCAAGTAAGCATTGCCCCGAATAAATACCCACAGATTGTTGAAAGAACCGTTGTCCATAAAGAGATGGAAAAGCCGAAGAATTGGAAGCATCGACGTGCCATGAAGGAGTTGTGAGGATGGTCATCATAAGAGAGGCTTTCGGCGGAAAGTTCGATTGCAAAAGGCGATTGACGAGCAAGTCGATATATGCCTATCGGTCCATGACCGAGCCAAACGACTATCTCCTCGTTTGTGTCCCGGAAGATGCGGGCTTATTGCCATGATTCCCGCTGGCGACGTACATAAGCATCTGCGTTCTCGTTTACCCAAAGCTCCTTGCCGAGCCCCCGGAGTGACAACACCGGGTCCTGGATTTCCGTCGTCGATGTGGCGGCGTATCCCCGGATGTGCCAGTCAATGAGGTGCTGCCGGACGAGACGCAGAATATTTTTCATGTCTTGAATTTCAGGATTCGGTTGAATTGATTCCGTGATATTCGATCAGGTCTGCAACGCGCGAATCACGGCCGCAGGCTCTTTAGACAGGACTTGCAGCAATACTCGGGAAACGCCTGTTGGCGTTCGTCTGCCCTGCTCCCAATCTTGTAAAGTTCGCTGACTCAAACCAAATTGTAACGCAAATTGTCTTTGCGTCATGTGCATACTGGAACGAATCGCCGAAACATCAATATCATCAGGTACATGAACAACACAGCCATTCTCTTTGCCTTGAGCAAATTCCAGGGCTTCCGACGCACCTTTAATAATACTTTTGCCTGCTTCACTCATTATACGATACCTCCGAATTTTTATAGTGTTTGACCATTGATTTTAAAACCCGTTTCAACGTATTTTTTTCATGCTGTGTTAAGTCCACTTTCTGATTTTTCGTGAATATTGACAGCAAAAATAATGGGATAGATTCGCCTGAATAAAAAGTAATGACACGATAACCACCACTTTTGCCAGCCCCGGGACGTGCAAAACGTACTTTTCTAGCTCCACCAGTTCCCGTTATTTCGTCGCCAGCCACAGGATTTTCAGCAAGATAACCAATTAACTCTCTTAACTCAGCATCAGATATTTTTACCGCCTTGGCGCAACGGATGAATTCGGGTGTTTCGATGATTGTCTGCATACATTTATTATACGGCATTGCCGTATTTTATCAACAGTTTCTTTTCGCAGTTTGCAGGGTGTCAGTGCCGGATAAATAATACCCAAAATTGCCGAAGTAAAAGTTACCAGTAGAAGTGTGAGGCACGGGTTCCCCGGGTATGCCCTCCAGGAATCGGTGTTCGGAGATAATCTCCTGTGGTTGTCCGGTCACCGGTCATTCCCGCACAAGCGAGCTGAATAGCAGCCGGGGGCTGTATTGAAAAGTATGTTCTATTCGTAATCCTCAAGGTTAGTGAAAATTCAAAGTCAGGCTATTTCAAATTCAGACTGTCAACGCAATTCTAAAATGTCCCCTTTTCTGCACAGTTAAGATGTCCCCTTTTACTCAAAGGAATGTCCGGTAGGTTGGACGAAATGAGCGTAGCGAATGGAGTCCAACCTACCGGGCGAGTTCTGTTCTTCGCCTGGATTCATCTGGAATGCGCTCCGGCGGTTACCGGATACCGACGCCAGGGGTGATCCGGTGCAGGTTTATGGCGGGGTCGGCTAGCTTGTCTGGCTTTGGCCTGGTTGACGACTGACTGGACGCTTTTCTCATCGGCCAGTGGGATGGGAGGTTCTCCTTGTTTGAGGATTCGGTACGGTAGGGCGCGTCCTTTGTACAGTAGGGTAATGGTTCCATCGAAAGCCGCACACACGGTGATAGTGGCCTTTCGCAAGGCATAGCCGGGGGCTTGGGTCTGTATCTGATACTCGCGGTTTTGGAACTGGCAGGTCAGGTTCTTTGACAAGGTGCGGGTATGTTGTGGGCACAGGATCAGGGCGAGTTCGGATGGGGTGTGCAGGACGGGTCGGTGGGTATCGTGGGTGCTGTGGGGGGCGATGGCAAAGCGCTGGTTGTACGTTTCGATAAAGGCGGGCAGGAAGGCATTAGCGGTTTCCTGGTTCGAGATATTGCGAAGTCGCAGTTCTTTCACCAGTCGGTCCTGTAGCGTCTGGTTGGCTCGCTCCACGCGTCCTTTCGCTTGCGGGGTATGGGCGTGTATGGCCTGGATGTCCAGGGTTCTTAAGGCACGGGAGAATTGAGTCCGTTCTCCTTCGCGCTGGGGATGATTGACCCGGAAGATACTGTGTTTGTCACTGTACAGCGCGACCGGACGCCCATGTTGTTGCAGATACTGTGCCAGGGTCTCCAGGTAGGCTTGAGTGGTTTCAGCCTGTACAAAACGCAAGGCCAACAGACGGCTGGTGGCGTCATCAATGAATACGATCAGCGTGCACGCCTCTGCCCTGCCTTCAAACCAGTCATGCGGAGAACCATCAATCTGCACCAACTCCCCGAAACAGGGGCGACGCGCCCGACGTGGATGAATGCGAGCCTTGCGACGTGACTTGGGTTGCCACAACCCATCCGCGATCATCCATCGGCGCAGAGTCTCACGGGAAATGGATTCCCCATGAAGCTCCAACAACTTCTCACTCGCCAAAGTCGGACCAAAGTCCCGGTAACGTTCCCGAACCAAAGACAACACCGCCTGGCGCACAGACAAAGACCGGGCATTGCCCGGAGTCTTTCCCCGATGACCCGACACCAACCCCTCTGCCCCAAACTCCCGATAGCGGCGCACCAGACGCTTGACCTGCCGAACACTCAAACCCAAACGCCGGGCTGCCTGATGCTGACGAAGTCGTTTGCTAATGACATCTTGAATGACCGAAACTCGATCCAACTCCCCAATACTCAATGTGATGACCCCTTTGTCCATCAATCCCCCCTAATAAAAAAGGGGACATTTTAGAATTGCTAAAAGGGGACATTACAGAATTGCGCTGACATATTTCAAATTCAGACTTTGAAATAGCCTGACTTTCTGTTAGGCTTCAATCTGGAATAATTTCCGCTCAGGCAGGGCGACCTGGATGATTACTCGGGACCTTACGCCAAAACTGATCAATGCAGCGACCCGATCGCCTGCAATTACGCTCACCGGGCCTCGTCAAAGCGGCAAGACCACGTTATGCCGAGCCGTGTTCCCCCGGCATCCGTATGTCACTCTCGAAGCGCCGGATGACCGCGCATTCGCATTGGATGATCCAAGGAGATTTTTGGGTCAGTTCCCGGAAGGCGTGATTATCGACGAAGTGCAGCGCGCGCCAGATCTGCTTTCTTATCTGCAAGGTATCATTGATGAAGACCCGCAGCCCGGACGCTGGATTCTCAGCGGCTCGCAAAATCTGTCCTTACTGGAATCGGTCAGCCAGTCATTGGCCGGGCGAACAGAAGTTCATCATCTGTTGCCGTTGACCTGCGGTGAGATTTCGCGTTTTGATTCGCCTCCCGGAAATCTCGAAGAGACTCTTTATGCCGGAGGTTATCCACGCATCTTTGATCATAATCTGATTCCGGGAAATTGGCTTCGTTCGTATGTCGCCACTTATCTTGAGCGAGATGTGCGTACTCTCAGCAACATCGGCGATTTGGTGATGTTCCAGCGTTTTGTCGAATTGTGTGCGGGCCGCACTGCACAGTTGCTGAACTACTCGTCACTGGCGAATGATTGCGGCATATCGCAGCCGAGCGCAAAAGCATGGCTCAGCATACTGGAAGCCAGTTTTGTCGCTTTCCGCCTGCCGTCGTTTCACGGCAATCTGCGAAAACGGCTCGTGAAAATGCCAAAACTGTATTTTTATGATACCGGTCTGGTCTGTTGGCTTCTGGGGATCCGTCAGCCTGAACAACTTCGCTCACATCCATTGCGCGGAGCAATCTTTGAGTCATGGGTTGTATCGGAGATTCTGAAACACCGGACCAATCGTGGTGAGAGGGGCGGCCTGTATTTTTATCGGGACCGCAACGGAGCCGAAGTTGATCTCGTCATAGAAAGGCCGGTTGGCCTTACCCTGGTCGAAGCCAAATCGACCATGACTGCCTCTTCGACCCTGTTCACTGGAGCCCGGCGCGTTCGCGGATATTTCGATGGCGTTTCCCAATCCTGCAAGGTTGTAGTTGCCTATGGCGGCGAGCAGTTTCAACAGCGCGAGGACGGGCGGCTGGTTCCCTGGCGGATGCTGCGCGCCGCGAGTCTGCTGAATTCCGAGTTCATCGTTTCGGTTTTCGCTGATGGCAAGCCAGTCGCCAACGCCAGTGTTCTGGTCCTGGTTACAACCCGGACCTGGAAACGGGTTGTGACTGACAAAAACGGAGAGGCGATGCCTGATCTGGATTCTGTTGATGTTCCAATGACCGTCTATGTGGCCATGGAAGGTTTCACAGCGCATGTGGAGCGTGATTGGGTTCCGGCCGAATGTACGCTCCATATCGAACTGAAAGCACTTCCAAATGGCAGCGGAGCCGTGATTTTCGAGGACGGATCGGGTCGCGTGCCAGGGCTGGCAGGGAGATTGAATCCCGTCCGGGACAGCCAGGATAGATTATATCTCTACGCGGACAACATTTCTGTTGACGGTGGGGAGCGGCAGCCGATTCCTTCTGCTATTGGTGAAGAGTTGCTTGCTACCGACAGCAACGGGAAGGAAAAACGGTTGCGCGTAGTCGATATAACAGGCCGTTCGGCCCTGGTCGAGTACCACTCAACCCGCGGGCAGAAGGAATCCGGTCCTTAAGGCACCCCTTGGGATTGTCCGCTGTGGCGATTGGATATTTTCTGTCCTGCGGTGTCAGGCGAGATCAATTTTCACCGGTACCGCCCGGGTCAGCGTATGGCCTACCCAGGCGTTGGAAGCCATCACATATTCTGGTGAAGCTTTGCCGGGCTTTCTCGCTGCAATGACGGGCTCGCAGGTAACCGTGAATCAAGCCCGTTTCCTCGTAATAGTCTGCTGTCACGCCAGTAGCCTTTAACTTCTCAACATAAAACCTGGCATCATCGCGCAACGGGTCATATCCGGCGGCAAGGGCGATACAGGGCGGCAGTTTTTCAAACTGGTCGAAACTTAAGGGTGCAAACATCGGGTCGGACCAGGGGAATGGCGGAGGTGCCCACAGACGCAGGTATCGTTCGACGTCATCGCTGGAAAGACCGGGGGCATCACTGAACAGTCGATACGACTCGTAATCGAATCGATAGCCGCCCAGGACCGGGTAAATCAATAGCTGCCCGATCGGTTCGCGTTGCTGGTCACATTGCGACACGCACACTGTCGCAGCCAGCAAGCCGCCACCGGAATCGCCAGCCACGATGGTCCTGCCCCGATCCAGTGCCAGAAACGCATCGACCGCATCCTCAACCTGAGTCGGCCAGGTGAATTCGGGTGCCAGCCGATAGTCCACGGCAATCAGGCGATAGCCGCAGCGGTGCGTAATTTCTGCACAAATCGAATGATGGCTTTCGAGTCCACCGAGAATAAATCCGCCGCCGTGGAAATACAGGATTGTGACATCCGTATCCGCCGCCGGTTTCTCATAAGTTCGTATCTTCAGGTTGGCACCGCTCACAGCGACCGTGCTGTCCGTGAACGAGACCCCATCCGGCACCGGCGTCTGCCAGGCGTGGCACAACCGATCATAACAATCACGCTCCTCCGCCACCGTGCGGATGCCCGGATGATCCGGGTAATATCGTGACGAATCCTTCAAAAAACGGACTATTTCGGCGTCGAGATTATATTTTTCCATATCTTGTTACCAGATTATCTGCCGGATGATAACAGGTCGCCCGGCTTTTTTGAGCTTCCCTGATTAACAAGCCTTTCGTTATCTATCAATTATTGAAAAATTGATAGATATTGATAGTTACGTATCAACTCCGGGGATTGACTGATATGGACAACTCATGGCAATCGGCTTTAGAATGTGGTTTATTGACTTCACCTTGAGACATGACCATGAATAAGCCGTTGATGCTGAGTTCTGATGATCTGCCGGATATTGGGAAATTCCACGACGATGCTGACCAGTCCTGGACCTTGCCGGGGGTCTATTACTACGACCCGGCGGTTTATGCGCGGGAAATGCGCGATATATTTGCCGATAGCTGGCAGTATGTCTGTCATCAAAGCGACTTGAGCAACCCCGGTGATTATGTGGTTCGTGATCTCGGCGATCAGAGTGTGGTGGTGGTGCGTGATCAGAACGGCGCGGTACAGGCGTATCATAATGTTTGCCGCCATCGCGCTCACCGGCTGCTCGAAGGTTGTGGCGGGACGGGCGCCCTGATTGTTTGTCCGTATCATAACTGGACCTACAATCTCACGGGAGAGCTCAAGTTCGCGCGACACAGCGACCAGATTGCCGGATTTGACTGTAACCAATTCGGTCTGAGCCCGGTGCGGGTGGAGTCCTTCTGTGGATTCTGGTTCATTAATCTGAACCATCAGGCTGACCCTCTGGCGGACGGTCTGGATGAACTGGAGTGGGAGATTCGGGAATTGAGTCCCGACCTGGATAATCTCAAAAGGGCAAGCCGTCGGCAAATCAGGCTGGCGGCAAACTGGAAGAACTCGATGGAAAACTATTCCGAGTGCTATCACTGTCCCAACCAGCATCCGGGTCTGGCGCAGGATTCGCTGGATATGGAGTCCTACCAGATCACCGTCTACGAAAAGTATCACAGTCATGCCAGCCGAGGCTCCCGCGGCAGCGCCGCTCAGGCCGGCTCATCCGGCAATGATTCGGGGCGCGAGTTTGGCAGTTGGCTGTTGTGGCCGAATTTTGTGGTTGAGGTCTATCCGGGGGGCTATCTGAATGTGTTTTATCATTTACCCGTAGGGGTGGAGGAAACCCTGCAAATCTGCGAATGGTATTTCCCGAATGAGACGCCGACCGAGCAACAGCAGCAGGTGATTGACTTCGTGGATCAGGTACGCGACGAGGATATCCCGCTGTGTGAAACCGTGCAAAAGGGATTACACAGCACGGGCTATACGCAGGGCAGGTTTGTAGCGAACCGGGATCGAAGCTGGTTCAGCGAGCATGGCGTACATGATTTTCAGAAGAAGGTTTTGCAGGCCCTCGGCGCCTGGTGAAAGAATCCAATCATGAGTTGGCAGCAACATGAAAAGCCGGGCGAAATTTTTTGCTTCGCCTCTTTCCCGTGAAGTACGTCATAGAGCGGGAAAATTGAAGTTCAGACGCAATATCTATATAGTGCGTGAATCTAAAGAAACAGGATCGGGACAAACAGTAATGAAACAAAATTTCGGATGTGGCATCGTGCGGTTTCATGCGGTTATGGTGCTGTCGGCTTTTTTGTCGTTGACTTTCCTTAATCCCGCGAGTGCTGGGGAGGACGATGTTGTGTCCGCTCAAAGCGGAGTCTACGCAGGCGTCTTTGCCGCCCGCAGCCGAATCAGCAACCGGATTGTTGATGTTGACGGTTTTGCGAACTGGGGGCAGAGCGGATGGGCCGTCGATTACGACAATTCCGGTTCTGCCGGCGGCGTATTGATCGGCAAGAGGTACGAGCAGGGCGGCGTGTCGCTCAGGACTGAAATCGATATGATGTCAGGCGGTATATCGGCGACATCGAACAGACTGGACCCGGAAGGTCTGGACGAAACGGTCAAGGCGGAGTTTCGATCCATCGTAACGGCGCGTATGGGAATTGAGCGCTCTTTCGGTCCGGTTGCGGTATTCGTCTCAGGCGGACTGGCGATTGCCCGTATTGAGAATTCGGTTACCGACATCGATTTTGGCCCGAACATGACGACACGGATTGATCCTGACGATTCTTTCCGCAGCAGTTCAATGAAAGGCGGCTGGGTGGTGGGTCTCGGCGCCGAGACGCCGTTGTCCGATGCCTGGACGTTGCGGCTTGAGGGATTGCAGATGGATTTCGGACGGGGCACCCATTACGTCAATCGCTCCGGCAATAACCGATGCGGGCCGGGGTTGCCGCAAAGGTCGTGCCCCTACAAGGTCGAGAACAAGGCCGGTATCTTCAGGCTGGCAGTCATCTATCGATTTGGCGGTTGATTCGGGATTGGATGCCGGGGTGATTGAGAGCAACCTGTTTTATTCGGCGCCATCTGATACTATAAGACCTGTTGAAAAGTCTTGTGAAAGGTTAAAAATATGAGCAGTACACACACCATTCTGGCCGATGTGAGTGCCGGAATTTCTGAGTTGAAGAAAAATCCGATGTCAATTATTGCACAGGGCGAAGGTGCACCGGTGGCGATCCTGAACCGTAACAAGCCAGTGTTCTACGCAGTGCCTGCTGATGCTTGGGAGGATTTGATGGATAAGCTGGAAGATATTGAGTTGACCGCGATTGCCAAAGCTCGAATAGGGCAGCCGGAAATCGAGGTTTCATTGGATGAGTTATAGGCTGTTGTTCCGTGTACATGCCAAAAAGGAATGGGACAAGCTCAACCCGCTATAAAAACCCGGTTCAAGAAAAAACTGATTGAGCGTCTAGAGGTTCCCCGCGTTGAAAGTGCTCGACTGAACGGTATGAAGGACAGCTACAAAATCAAATTACGCAGTACAGGGCATAGATTGGTTTACCAAGTTCGTGATAATGAATTGGTTGTCGCGATTGGCAAGCGTGAACGAAACGCTGTCTACCAAATAGCATCGAAGAGAATATAGGGGTTTGTGATTATCGGGTTCTGTTGTTGATTTTTGCCCATCAATTTTTTGCGGGTTGTGTCGTTTTCCGGGAATCGGGCGGTATAATACAGTAATCAATCTTACTTAAACGTTGTAATACGGGAGAAATAAAAAATGAGCGCCATACGACAATCACCGAGTCAACTGACTGATATTCAAGCGAACTCGATACCGTGGTCGAAGGTAATCGGAATCAGTGCCGCCATTTTGATGGGCGTGTTCATCCTTTATGCGGTTGGTTTCGCATCTCCTGAAATCATCCATAATGCGGCGCACGATGGACGTCACGGGCTGGCGTTTCCCTGTCACTGAAGCCCTCGACTGAATGATGAACCGTTTTACCTATCGTATTTTCTCAACCGCGGTGATTGCTGGCGGGGTTGCGGGCCTGTTGCTCGCTGCTATCCAGCATTTCACTGTGACGCCTATGATCCTTGAGGCTGAGACCTACGAAACCGGCGTGGTCGGAAGTGGTCATGATGATCAATTAGCCGACTCCGGTGATGGGCACACACATGACGGAGAAGCATGGAGTCCAGAAGACGGGTTTGAACGGAGCTTATTCACATTTGCCAATACCCTGATCATCGGGATCGGTTTTGCGCTGCTGCTGGTCGCCTGTTATGCAATCCAGACGATGGTATCGGAATCCAGGATGACGCAATCCCGGCTCAACTGGCGGTGGGGTATGCTATGGGGATTGGGCGGTTTTGCCGCATTTCATCTGGCTCCGGCTATCGGGATGCCCCCGGAGTTGCCGGGCGCGGCGGGAGGGGATTTGAGCGCGCGCCAGACCTGGTGGTGGCTCACAGTGGTATTGACCGGCGGCGGTTTGCTGGCGCTCGCTTTCGCGCCGGGTTTCGCCCGGTGGCTGGGCCTGTTCCTGATCGCAGTGCCTCATCTGCTCGGGGCGCCGCAGGCTGACATCCATGCTGGATTGGCGCCACCTGAACTGGCGAGTGCTTTTGTCGTGACCTCGCTGATTACCCAGGTGATATTCTGGGTTGCGCTCGGCGCATTGACCGCGCGCCTCTATGACCGTCGTCTCATGCGATGACGGTTGTGTCCCCCCATCAAATCATCCTGCGCTTCGCTTGTCTTCTTTGATTCCCCCTCAAGGGGGGAATGATGTTGGTGCAAAGTCGAAATGATGTCGTAGGGACAGGCCTCTGTGCCTGTCCGCTACTGTTGATTCCTGTCCTGACGGTTGCGGGAGGGCACGGAGACCCTCCCCTACGATGATGGGTTGGCAATCCATCTCCTCCGTTCGGAGCCGGGGCAGGCTCTACGGCATCATTTAATCGCAAAGCCCGTATATTGGAGACGGTAAGCACGGCATCCGTATGATCGTGGATTCCCGCTTCTGCGGGAATGACGGATGGTTGGAGCGAGAAAATCACTCCCCACCTGAGGGGGAGTCCGCGATACAAGGGCGAAGCCCGCCGGGAAGCGGGTGGGGGGAATGATTGCAGGGTTGGGTCCTGTGGAATACCCAACCGTTATCCCATGCCCGAACCCGTCATCGTAGGGGAGGGTCTTGTACCCTCCCGCAAATGATCGGGATGGTTACCAATCCGTTGTGGCGATTGGCTGATTGACTACAAAATTCTTATCTCTTACCATAGTCTGAATCTGCAATCCTTGATCATGATCAATCCAGTGCCGAAGTGAATGGATCCGTATAATCGGTTGACTTTTATGCACTAAATGTTGTACAAAAGGAGGCTATGGAACAGGGGTTTGGTTTTTGTAAGGATGGGGAATAAAATTCCTGTTTCTGGTTTTTGCAGGAATGAGGGTTTTTAGAACATTTGCCCCGGTATTTAGGTGAAGAATATGCGAGTTGCCCGGGATTTTTTGAAAACCATTTCCACAATGGTCTCCGGTCTGCTTGAGCCTGGGAAACGTGTTCCTGTACCGCATCTTTTCAAGTTAGTCGCCCCCCCCCCCCCCCCCGACTTCGGTCGCCGTGGCCACAGCTCAATCTGTCCGTTATTCGCGGGAGGGTACGGGGCGTATGTCTGCCATCGTGTGCCTGTCATGGAGAACAGGCTAACCCGGCGCATCCTGAATGTATGCCTGCTGACCCTGGTCGGCCTATCTGTTTTATTGCCATTCAATGCGGTGGCACAAGAGAAAGTGGAGGTGCCGGTCAACTGGCCGTTGATACCCGCCGGTCTGAATCCGGGGGACGAGTTTCGGCTGCTGTTTGTGACCTGGGGGACAAGGAAGGCAGAGG
Source organism: Arenicellales bacterium (assembly GCA_965116335.1). Taxonomy (GTDB): domain Bacteria; phylum Pseudomonadota; class Gammaproteobacteria; order Arenicellales; family Poriferihabitantaceae. The sequence continues at coordinate 1,255,864 of OZ220677.1, read as the reverse complement.
GTGATCTACTCGCGACTTACGACACATTCGTTCGGAACCAGATTAAAAGTCAAGCCACGGATAACAGGAAAAATACAGGCCATACGGCGCTGAAACCCTACGCCTCCAAATTCAGGGTTTTGGGTTCGGCTTGGGTTTCGAACACCAAACGCGACAGCGCACGCGAGCATACCGGCACTACCGGCAGTGGGGGCGTACCGATCTATTGGGTGAACGGGGAAAAGGTCGCCGACGACTACGCGGATTTCTACGATGGCAGCTGGGACAGCAAGAAGGTCAGGAAGCAGGATGGGGGGATAGTCACCGAAGTTGACCCGGTGGTCTGGACGGGAAGTACAAGCAGTGGAGGGTTGGATTCAAATTATCTTGGACAGTCTCAGGTAGGTTATGGGAAACCGAAGACAGGCAATCCGTTAAGGTTCAGTACAAGATCAAGAAGTGCGACACATCCTCAAGGCAGGTTCTACGGTCTGTCACCGATCTTCAAGGTGACGAGCACTCTCGAATTTGAAGGACGTGGCTCCTTTTACGATGAGGGGGATGAACTTGTGTTGCAGATTACTCCAGTCGGAGAGGCACCGGCCTCAATTAAACTGACGCTCACCATTGAGGACGATGACGACGTTGATTTTCTGGATGATGCACTGGAAGGAACCGGAGAAGTCACGTTAAACAGAATAACAACGGGTGAAGAACACCGTTACGATTACAAAATCCCGACTCAGGTCGCCCCTTTTGTGACCAAAAGCGGCGAGGTCAAGGTAACGATAGACACCAGCAAACTACCAACGGGGTTTGTAATCAAACCCGGCACCTCGAACGAGGTTGTTTTCAATGTCAGGGACGACTCCACCAAAAACCACCCGGATCTGGCCATGACACTCCGGGCACAGCAATCGTCTATTCGTGAGAGTGACACCATACGGTACACATTGACTTTGCCGAGCGCGACACCCAAGAATCTGGACGTGGAAGTTTTGGTCAGTGCTGAAGATGTCTTGCTGCAATCGGCGGGAACCTATCGATCGGCTCCAAGACTGGGAGAAGGCAAGAAAACGGTCACAATCAAGAAGAATAGCAAGACACAGATATTTTTCGTAACTACCCAGCTGGACAAGACCAGCGGCAAGGATGGCACCGTCTCCGCCGAAGTGATCAGCACCACTCCGCCGAGTCGTAACCTGCCTGCAAAGTCCAGCGTTACCGTCACGAACCTCACGCCGACTCTCGAATTTAAGGAATCGACGCCCAGTATAAGTGGCACCCGGGAAGAGGGGGCCGCCCGTGCATTGCTGATTCAGGCAAGAGGAGATAGTCCAGGCAGTATTACATTCACGGCCACCTTCGAGGACGATGCGGATGCTGATTTTCTGGATGATAGACTGGAAGGAACCAGAGAAATCACGGTAACAAGACAGGGCTTCAGCGACTTTTACTACCATGCAATCCCAACCAAAAAAGACCCTTTCACGGCCAGTGACGGCCAGATTACGGTAACGATAGACGAAACCAGCCTGCCAACCGGTTTCGTAATCAGGCCCAACACGCCGAAAACGGTAGCTTTCGAGGTCAAGGACAATGGCGTAAACCACCCGGATCTGGGGCTGACCATCAGCGCCGGCACCAATACACGGACTGTCAAAGAAGGACCGACAAACAGACGAATCAGCACAGGAGATATACGATACAGACTGCAGCTGCGCAGAGCCGCCACTCAGGATATGTACGTGGAAGTCCTGATCAGCACGGACAATGTCTTGCTGGAGCAGCCGGAGATGGGCGCAACAATATCCAGCGGTTTCTCTCCGCTATTGGGAGAAGGAGAGCACAGAGTCAAGATTAAACAAGGTGAGACTACACAGGACTTTTATGTAAACACTCGCATTGATGCGACCAGCGACAAGGATGGCAAGGTCTATGCCGAGGTGCTCATGACACAGCCCGCCAGTCGCAATCTGCCAACCAACCGGGCAGCCGTCACGGTCACCAACCGAGCCGAGTACGACGGCCGGATTCTGAAGGTCTCCGATATCGAGGTGGTAGAGGGCGAGCAGGGTTTCTTCACGCTGGAACTGGACAAGGCACCTGTGGACGGCACTATCCTCACTATGGAGGTGGCCAGTAAGGCGGAGCTTATGGCGGCCGGAGTCGACTCGGCATTGGCAGAGCATGAAACCGACGATTGTAAGGATACCACCAAGGACGTCTGTTTCCTGGGTACTATGTTCCGCTTCCCCTGGCCCGGAGGGCAAAAAACGGCAAAATTCGCGATCAAGACGATTGATGATGACATACACGAATTCGACGAGGTGCTCGGCCTGAAAATTTCCGTCCGTGTCGGCAAGATCGCTTTGCCCGATAACGCAGAATCGATCATTGCGCTCGCGACTATCACGGATGAGGCGGACACACCGGTGCTGACCATCAGTTCGCCATCGGTTGCGGAGGGAAATGATTATCCGTGGACTGGACTAGCCAACTCTCTCGATTATCAGCTTACCCTCAGTAACAAGAGCACAAAGCCAGTGACCGTGCGCTTGCGAGATACGGGGCGGGGCACAGCCTACGGTGGAAAAAAGTGGAACGTAAATGATGATTTAACTGATCATATTGATTATCAGACTGTCACGCCGAGAACGATTACGTTCGCCGCGGAGGAAACCTCCAAAACAGTCCGGGTAGGCATCCGCGGAAAAGAAGGACCTCGCGCCATTGGTGACGGTCCCTCCAGGTATACGGTAAGTGAGCCCGATGAGACGGTGGTGCTGCGCTTCAGTCGGCTGACTCATGCTACCTTTACGGACGGCAGCCGCAGCCTGAATGTTACCGGCACTATCTTGAACGATGATGGCGCATCCTCGACCAATAGAAGCCTGAGGCTTGTCAGCCCCGGACTAGTGGTAGAGGGAGAGGATGCCGTTTTCCGGCTGGAACTGCTGAATACCAGCACCGGGGAACGGGTGAAGACCAAGCAACTTTGCGAGTTCTTATGGCGCACCCGTACTGGAACCGCGACAGCAGCCGACTATACAGTAATCAGTAGCGGAACAGCCGTCATTCCTGTAGGCGACTCCGGCGTCAATATCACGGTGCCAACGACTTCCGACTCGGTGGCGGAAGGCGAGGAGACGTTCAGTATCGAGATCTACGGCGGTCGTACTACGAAAGGTGGTTCACAAACGTTCTGTAATCTGTATAACACCGCCGCCCCCGCATCCGCCACCATCACTGACCAGCCGACTCTCACGCTGGCAGATGCGGAGAAGGTGACCGAGGGCCAGCCCATGGTATTCCCTGTGACCTTGAGCTCTGCTCTCTCTCAGGACGTGACGTTAAACTGGAAAACTCTGGATGCGGATAGTGCACAAGCCGGTAAGGACTATACCGCCGAGGCCAGCGGTAGCCTGACCCTCGCCGCCGGTGAAACAGCGGCCAATATCCAGGTCTCTACCCTGCAGGATACGGTCGATGAGGAAGACGAGAAACTGAGCGTTACCATCCAGAGTGACACGGCAGGCCTCTCCATCAAGCGTCGCCAGGCGGACGGCTGGATTCGAGACGACGACTCGCGCCCGCAGATCACGATCGCGAGTGTGAGTCTGATCGAAGGTACCAGCAAAACCCTCACCGTGCAGCTATCCAGTCAGTCGGAAAAGGAGGTCAAGGCCAGCTGGGCAACCCAGGATGTCGCCGCTGACGATAGCGCTACCGGCAACACTGACTACCAATCAGCCCGTGGCGACCTGGTTTTCAAGCCTGGCGAAACGCAGGCCACGATTACCGTACAGACGCTGGACGATGATCGAGACGAGCCGGATGAAGAATTCCAGGTGTTGCTGTTCCATACGCCCGAAGGTAAACGCCAGATCGGCGAGGCCACTATCACCATTCTGGATAATGACGATACCCGGGTTTCTGTCTCAGACGCGAAGCCGGTAACCGAGGGCGCTACGTCTTCGACAGCCACCTTCAAGGTCACGTTGTCAACGGCACAGACGAGCGAGGTATTCGTTCACTGGCAAACCGTAGACGGCAGTGGAGAGCATCCGGCAAAGGCCAATGGGCCGGAGTTTTTCAATCGCGATTATGTTCCGGTTGCAGCGACACTTCTGGCTTTTAAGCCCGGAGAAACCGAGAAAGAGGTAACGGTAACCGTCAAAGACGATAATGCGGCGGAACACACCGAGACCTTCGGAGTGAGGCTGAGCAACGCTATCGGCACATCCATCGGGCGAGCCGAAGGTTTCGGCCAGATTCACGACGACGATGCCATCCATTACTCGATAGCCAATACCAATCGGGAGATTCACGAGGGCGGGCGTATTAGCGTGCGTATACGGCGCAACCGCACCGCTGGAGAGGAACACAGGTTCCGCATCTGCCTGCGCGGCGCGAACAGTGATGATCCCTTTGGCACGGCAACTATTTCCAATACGGATACCTATAGCAACGGCCTGGACGATGTTCGAGTCAGTGCCCAGCACAGCCAGCTGAACGACTGCCTGGTGCGTGGTGAAGTCTATTCTTTCCGTACGATTAAATTCGCACCCGACGACCTGGAGAAAACCATCACCGTCCAGACCATCCAGGATGATCGGCTGGAGGGCGATGAAACCTTTATCGTGGATACCGGAACCGGGGGGTTGTGGGGGCCGCATCAGTTGAGGAAATTCAACATCCTGACGCCACCCAGGGGAGTTTTCACCATCATTGACGATGAGAGTCACAGGATCCGGGTGGTGCCGCGACGTGCGGTGGTATGGGAGGGCGAGGAGGTAATCTATGATCTTCATGTCGATCCACCGCTCAAGGCGGGTGAAACCGCCACCGTTAATTACTCGACCGCAGATGGCACCGCCACCGGCGGAGCGAAGATTGATCTGGGAAGATATCAGCCGAGACCTGGCGGCCATGATTACGCCTCCGTCTCGAGTGAGACGGTGCAGTTGGTTGCGCCCGCATCCCCGGGAGCGCCGTCCGCGACCATCAAGGTGCAGACCTACGAGGAGCCGTTAGCTGTCTCGATTTATGAGCCGGATGAAACCTTCACCATCACGCTGGATAGCCCGGCTTTCACCAACACGTCCATACAAGGCGCCAGGCTGGATCTGCCGGATAGCGGGGGTCATGTGCTGACAGCCACCATTCAGGACGATGATCTGACCTCGATCTATGTCGATCATGCGGTGGTCGATGAGGGCGAAAAGGCGCGCGTTGCGATTCGCACGGGACAGGCGCGTGGCAAGGATGCCGTGGTCACCTGGGAAACGGTGGCGGTTAAGGATGGCGCACAGGAGTCCGGGGCATTTGCGGATTTTACGCCGGTTGCAGGGGGAGCTGTGAATCTCTCTCCCGGTGCATTCCATAGGGGTACGCCGGGGATTGTGACCCTCCCCGCCGGGGATACCAGTGTCATTGTCGAGGTGGATACCATCGAGGATGGTAAGGAAGAGCTGGATGAGGACTTCGAGGTGCGCGTGACTAAAATATCGTTACCGAACTTCACCATCACACAGACCGGCACCGTGACTATCCGCGATGATGATCGGGCTAACTACACATTTACCGGCTATGTCGATACTCGTGTCAAGGAGAACAAAAAATGGACTTCCGGGATTCCCATAGTGGCCGGCGACTCGCATGGCGTGCTGACCTGGACTATCGAGGGTGCCGACAAGAAGCATTTCCGCATCAAAGCCAAAAACGGCGAGCTGACTCTGCGCCCCCAGAACTTCGAGGTGCCCGCAGATGCGGATAAGGATAATGTCTATGAGGTAACCATTCGCGTCACCGATGAGGATGGCAATACCGGCACACACGACCTGGCCATCACGGTGACCAATGTGGATACCGTCAAGATTCAGCGGAGCATCCAGGGTCACGGCGCAGCAGAAAGCTATGATGAGTCCCAACCGCTCCGCTTCGACCTGAACCGCATTACGAAGTTATACAGGAACCGTGTTGTTACGTTCAATTGGAGCACACTGCCGGATACTACGGGCGCGAACCCCGCGACCGCGGGCAGCGACTATGACAAGGTAACAGACGAAACAGACGAGATAGGCGATAGTGCGGGTGAATATTTTAGTACGCCGGTTAAGAAGGACAAGATTGACGAGCCGGATGAGACGGTGCGGATTCGGGTGAGTGACCTCAGTGACGGTGTCACCGACGATGCCGTGTTTGTCGATGGCGATGGTGAGGTCATAGAATCGGGTGTACTGGAGTTTGTCGTCACCATCCTCGACAATGACCCCACTGCGGTGAAACTGTCGGCGCCGGCTGGCAACATTGTCGAGGACGGTGGCAGCAAGACGCTAACGGTTGAATTGGGGCGGGCGCTGAGCGGCGATGAGACGCTGGCTGTGCCGCTGACCTTCGGCGGTACGGCGGTCTTCGGCACGAGCTACACGCTGGCCGCGCCGGATAGTGCACCGACCGGGGTGACTTACGCTAACCTGACCAGTGCCGACCCTGCCGCCCCGCCGACTGTCACCTTCACCGGCGTAGACAGTGCCGCGAGCAGCGCAACCGTTATTCTCACCGCGACTGCGGACACTGCCGATGAGAGCGTGGCTGAATCGGTGAGCGTTGGCCTGGGTACGCTGGATGCCAGGTCCGGCACTAACCTGAGCGGCGGCGCCGCAGGCTCAGGTATGGTGAGTTTCCATATCACAGACGATGATGCTACTCCGGTGACGCTGTCGGCTGCGGCGGATGATATTGTCGAGGCCAGTGGCACCAAGACCCTCACGGTTGAACTCGGTCGTGCGTTGAGTGGTACTGAGACGCTGGATGTGCCGATCACTTTCGCTGGTACGGCTGCATTCGGTACGGACTATACACTGGCCGCGCCGACTACTGTGCCGACTGGCGTGACTTATTCGAACCTCGCCAGTAAGGACCCTGCCAGCAACCCGCCAACCATCCGTTTCAGTGGAGTCACGAGTGCGGCGAGCAGTGCCACCCTGACGCTCACAGCGACCGCAGACAGCCTGGATGAGGAAGACTCCGAATCAGTGAGCCTGTCTCTGGGTACACTCGATCACGACGGTACGCTGGACGGCGGAGTGACCGGCTCCGGCACGGCGGGCTTCAATATCACCGATGACGATGACCCGCCGGTACTCTCGGTGGATGCCCCCAGCGTTACTGAGGGTGCCTCCGGTGCTACCGCTACCCTCTCGTTCAAGGTCAGCCTGGATGCGGTGAGTGGCAGGGAAGTGACCGTGGACTACGCCGAAATAACCGGCGGCACGGCGACTCAGGATACCGACTATGATGCGCTGACTGCTGGCACACTGACCTTTGCCGCGGGTACGGCCGAGCAGACCATCGCCGTGACCGTCAACGGGGACGATGCGGACGAAATAGATGAAACGGTCATCATCCAGCTGTCGGCACCGGTTAATGCTACGCTCACCGGCGGCGGCCAGACTCTCGATGCCACCGGCACGATTGTTGACGACGATGCCACCAACCTGGTGCTGGCACGAGTCGGCTCCGGCAGTATTGTCGAGGACGGGGGTACAGAAGACATTACTCTCACGCTGAGCCGGGCACTGGTCGCCGGTGAGAGTGTTACGGTGCCATTGACCGTGAACGGTGGCACGGTGACCACACATTATACTTTTGGCCTCAAGGGCGATGGTGGCACCGGGGTTAGGCTCGATACCGCTAAACCCCACAGTGACCAGCACCCGGCGGTCATCCTGTCAGGAGCCGGGGCGCAAACGGCTACACTCATTTTGACGGCGGTAGATAACGACGACATAGTACGCCGCACACTGGAGATTGCTTATGGCAAGGGCGCTCGCGCCCCACCAAAGAGCCTCTCTGGTGGTCTCAACGCCACCGGCTCGGCCACGGTGCCGATCCAGGATGATGATGCCAGGGTCAGCGTCGCCGCCGCCAGTGCCGCCGAAGGTGAGGAGGTAGTGTTCACCGTGACGCTGCCAGAGGCGGCGCCTTCTGGTGTCACCGTTGGCTACTCAACCTCTGATGGTCGCGGCAATGACGAAGATGCGGACCACCAGATTGCCACCAGTGCCGATGACTACACGGCGGCGGCAGAGAGCGCAACTATTACCATCGCTAAAGACAAGTCAAGCGGCACCATCCGCATAGCCACCACCGATGACGATACCTATGAAGGCGACCACTACTTCACGCTGACCCTCGACAGTACCAGCCTTTACAACCTCAGCGACACGGACGGTGCAGCCACTGGTACGATTACCGATGCGGCAGACAGGCCGACCTTCGCCCTCTCCACGGAGTCCACTGAGGCTGCCGAGAATGCCGGGGATTTGAAGCTGACGATTGAGAAGACTGGCAAGACCCTGGTTGCCTCAACCGTGAGCTATGCGACTACCGATGGCTCCGCCACCGGCGATAGTGACTTCACCGCCATTGCCAGTACAGAACTTGACTTCGCTGCGGGTGTTACCAGCCAGGACATTACCGTCACTATCACCGATGACACTACAGACGAAGCGGACGAAGCGTTTACGGTAGACCTGACTGCCGGTGCTCATGCAGTGCTCGGTAGTACATTGACGACTCATACTGTCAACATCACCGACAATGATGCCACTACGGTGAAGCTCGCTGCTTCGGCCACCGCTATTGGTGAGAACGCTGGAACCAAAACCATCACGGTTACACTCGGTCGCGCCCTGAGCGGCGAGGAGACACTGAATGTGCCGCTCACCTTTGCGGGTACGGCTACATTCGGTACGGACTACACACTGGTCGCGCCGAAGACGAAACCGACTGGCGTTAGCTACTCGAATCTTACGAGTGACGACCTGGAAACCAATCCGCCGACGATTGCCTTCTCCGGTGTAAGCGGTGCCGCGAGCAGTGCTACGGTCATCCTCACGGCCAGGGCGGATACGATAGACGAAGGCGAGACCGAATCGGTGACGGTGGGACTCGGTACGCTCAACGCCAGTTCCGGCACAAACCTGGATGGTGGTGCGTCTGGCTCCGGTACAGCGACTTTTAATATCACCGATGATGACGATGCGCCGACCGGCATTACCCTGTCGGTGGATACTGACGAAGTTGCAGAAGACGCGGGCAAGACCAGCATTACCGTAATCGCTACGGTGAATGGCAGTACCCGCTATTCAGATGCCAGGACCGTGACCGTAACGGTGGGTAAATCAACCGACAGCGCAGTATCTGGCACAGATTACGCGCAAGTATCTGCCCTTGATCTGGAGATTCCTGCTGGTGATGCGAGTGTTTCCAAGTCCTTTGATCTGACTCCCACGGATGACAAGCTGGACGAAGTAGATGAAACCATCAGCGTCACTGGCACTTCGAGTGTCACCATTACTCCGGCGAGCATCACCCTCACCGACAACGACACTCGCGGTATCCGTGTCTCGCCGGTGGAGCTAACCCTTGCCGAGGCGGATGATCCATCCACGCAGAACACATCCGAGCATCAGAAGACCTACACGGTTGAGCTGGACAGCCAACCGACTGGCACGGTGACGGTCAATCTTGAGAGTGGCGATAAAACGGTCGCCATCTTGAGCCCTACCAGTCTGGAGTTCACGGCATCGGATTGGGACGCGCAGACGGTCACCGTAACTGCCGTACCCGATGACATCGACAATGCTGCCGACAAGCGCACGGTGACCATCACGCATACGGTGAGTGCCACTGACACCGATTATCAGGACGAGAAAGCTGCGCCGGTGGATGTTACCGTGACCGATGATGACGGCGAACCGACCCTGTCCATCAACTCACCAACCGTCACTGAGGGCAACAGTGGCACCACCGCCACTCTGACCTTCAAGGTCACGCTGGATGCGGTCAGTGGCAAGCCGGTGAGTGTTGCGTATGCCGATGCAGCTACCGGCACCGCGACCTCTGGCGAGGACTATACCGCCATCACCCGCGGCACACTCAATTTCGCTGCTGATGAAACTGAGAAGACGGTAGCAGTCCCAGTCACCGGCGATACAACCGATGAACCGAACGAGACGATAGTGTTGCGTCTGTCCTCACCGGGCAACGCAGTATTGAGTGGTGGCAAGACCGCCCTCGATGGTACGGGTACGATTAACGATGATGACGCTACCCCGGTCGCGACCCTCACACTGACTCCGGCATCCGTTGCCGAGTCGGGTGCGACTAACGCCAGCACCGTGACCGCCAGCTTGAGCGGCACATCCAGCGAGGCCGTTACCCTCACCGTAGCTGCCGCGCCGGTTGATCCTGCGGTTGCGGGTGACTACCGGCTCAGTAACAACAAAACCCTGACTATCGCCGCTGGCGACACCACCAGCGCCGGTAAGGTGACGATTACCGCGGTAGACAACAAGGTGGATGCACCGGACAAGACGCTCACCGTCTCCGCCGCCGCAACCGGAAGCGGCATTGCTGCCGATGTTGCCAACCCGTCTGACAAAACCCTGACTATCACCGATGATGATGCCGCGCCGACGGGCATTACCCTTGCAGTGGACCGGGCCACCATTGCCGAGGGTGCTGCTACCGCGACCGTCAAGGTCACGGCAACGGTCACCGGCGGCACCTTCTATTCAGCCGACAAGACGATCAAGGTAGAAGTGGGCGACACCGACGACAGTGCTGAAGAGGGTACGGATTACGCAGAAGTAGAAGGATTCGATATGACCATTACTGCGGGCCAGACCAGTGTTGAGCAGACCTTCAGCCTGGATCCCACGGACGATACACTGGATGAAGATAGAGAAATCATCAGTGTGACCGGCACCTCCGGCAACATCAAAGTGACTGGCGCAAGTGTCACCATTACCGACAACGATGCCACGCCGACCCTTTCCATCGACAGTCCAGATGTTGTAGAGAGCGATAGTGGCGAAACTGCCAGACTACGCTTCACCGTTACCCTGAATGCGGCCAGTGGTCGCGAAGTGACGGTTGACTACGCCGAACAATCGGGCGGCACCGCCACCTCGAACACCGACTACCAGGCACTGACCGCCGGTACGCTGACCTTCGATGCTGGTGATACCGGGAAGCACATCGACATTACCGTCAATGGGGACAATACAGACGAACCCGATGAAACAGTCAGAGTACGTCTGTCCTCGCCGAGCAACGCCAGGACCAGAAGCGGTGCCCGGCAAGGCACCGGCACGATCACCGATGACGATGATGCTCCTAACGTATCGGTAGCGGATGCCACTGCTGTAGCCGAGGGCAACGACCCCAAGACTACCGTGAACATGAGTTTCACGGTGAGTCTGTCTGCTGCCAGCGGCAAGCCAGTAACGGTTCCTTATACGCTGAGTGGTGATGCCAGTGCTCCGGCTGACTATACGGCTCCAAACCCCAAGTCAGTCACCATCGCCGCCGGTTCGACCAGTGCTGACATTACTATCCCGGTCAAGGGTGACACACTGGATGAGGTTGATGAGAGCATCATCGTCACACTCGGCACCCTGACTAACGCTACTCTGTCGAGTGAAAAAGGTGCAGGCACCGCCACTGGCGTGATTACGGACGATGATGCTGCGCCTACGGTATCGGTGGCTGATGCTACCGCTGTTGGTGAGGGCAACGACCCGGACAAGACGAAGGACATGAGTTTCACGGTAAGACTGTCTGCCGCGAGTGCCAAAGCCATCACGGTTCCCTATACCCTGAGCGGCACGGCCACTGGCGGTAGTGACTATGAGACGCCTGCGTCCACGAGTTTGTCGATTGCGGCGGGTGATACCAGTGGTACGATCATCGTCAAGGTCAAGGGCGACACGGTGGATGAGCCGAATGAGACGGTGATTGTTACGCTGGGTGCCCCGACTAACGCCACGGTCTCGACGGTAGAAGGCGCGGGCACCGCCACTGGCACGATCAATGATGATGAGGGTACGCCGACTGCGACACTCAAGCTGTCATCGGCATCCATCACCGAGAATGGTGGTTCGAGTACGGTAACTGCCACCCTGACCGGCACATCCAGCGAGGCGGTCACGCTGACGGTGGCTGCTACGCCGGTTGCTCCCGCCGTCATCGGCGACTACACACTCAGCGGCACTACGTTGACGATTGCGGCGGGAGCTACCACCAGCACCGGCACAGTGACGATTACGGCACAAGATAACGATGTCGATGCGGCCAACAAGACGGTTACGGTATCCGCCACTGCGAAGGGTGGCAACGGCGTAGCCAAACCGGACAATGCGACCCTGACCATCACCGATGACGATGATCGGGGCATCCGCGTCTCGCCGGTGAAGCTGACCCTTGATGAGGTAGACGATTCGGATACAGAGAAAGCTGAGAATGTGGCAACCTACACGGTTGAACTGGACAGTAAGCCGACTGGCACGGTGACGGTTAATCTTGCCAGTGCGGATACCAAAATCGCCACCTTGAGCCCTACCAGTCTGGAGTTCACGCCATCGGATTGGGATGCCCAGACCGTCACTGTCACCGCCGTAGCTGACGATATTGACAACACAGGAGAAGCCCGCACGGTTCGTATCAGCCATACGGTGAGTGCGACCGGCACCGATTATGAGGACGAGACGGCCGCGCCGGTAGATGTCACGGTGACAGACGATGATGACCCACCCACCGTATCGGTAGCGGATGCCGATGCCGTCACCGAGGGTGACAGTGGCACCCGTAACCTGACCTTTAAGGTGACCCTGTCCAGCGCCAGTGGCAAGACAGTCACCGTGCCTTATACCTTGAGTGGGGATGCCAGTGCTCCGGCTGACTATACGGCTCCGAATCCCAAATCAGTCACCATCGCCGCCGGTTCGACCAGTGCTGACATTACTATCCCGGTCAAGGGTGACACGCTGGATGAACCGAACGAGACCATTACCGTCACCCTGAATGCCCCGACTCACGCTACCATCTCGACCACCGAAGGTGCAGGCACGGCGAGCGCAACTATCACCGATGATGATGCTACTACGGTGAAGCTCACAGCCCCATCCAAAGCTATCGGTGAGAATGCGGGCACCCAAACCATCACCGTCACACTCGGTCGCGCCCTGACTGGTGATGAGACGCTGGATGTACCGCTTGACTTTGTGGGTACGGCTACATTTGGCACGGACTACACACTGGCTGAGCCGGAAACAACCCCGACCGGCGTTAGCTACTCGAACCTTACGAGTACCAACCGCACGACCAGCCCGCCAACCATCCGTTTCTCTGGTGTAGACAGTGCTGCCAGCAGTGCCACGGTCATCCTGACTGCCATCAGCGATGATATAGACGAAGGCGAAGCCGAATCGGTCACGGTGGGACTGGGTACGATTGACGATGATCTGGATGGGGGTACGACAAGTAGCGGCAGTGCGACCTTCAATATCAGGGATGATGATGACAAGCCAACCGCAACCCTCACGTTGACCCCTGCGACCATCGACGAGTCCGGCAACAAAAACGCCAGCACGGTGACTGCCACCTTGGATGGTAAATCCAGCCAGGCGGTCACGCTGACCGTAGCTGCCACGGCGGTATCTCCTGCGGTATCGGGTGACTTTGCACTCAGTGGTGCCACGTTGACGATTGCAGCCGGAGCCACCACCAGCACCGGCACAGTGACGATTACGGCGGTAAATAATGAGGTGGATGCAGCCAACAAGACCGTCACCGTATCTGCCACCGCGACCGGCGGTAATGGTGTTGACAATCCGGCTACTGCGACCCTGACCATTAACGATGACGATGAACTCGGCATCCGCGTCTCGCCGGTGAAGCTGACCCTTGCCGAGATTGACGATCCATCCACGCAGAGCATCACCGAGCACCAGAAAACCTACACGGTTGAACTGGACACTAAACCGACCGGCACGGTAACGGTGAACCTTTCCAGTACGGATACCAAAATCGCCACCTTGAGCACTACCAGTCTGGAGTTCACGGCATCGGATTGGGACGCGCAGACGGTCACTGTAACCGCTGTGCCCGATGCCATTGACAACGCAGATGATGAGCGCACGGTACGCATCACGCATACGGTGAGTGCATCCGGCACCGATTATAAGGACGAGACTGCCGCGCCAGTAGATGTGACCGTGACCGATGACGATGGCGCACCCACCCTCTCGATTGATGCGCCAACCGTCACCGAAGGCGACAGTAGCACGACTACCCTGACCTTCAAGGTAAGCCTGTCACCGGCCAGTGGCAAGGCGGTTAGTGTTGCTTATGCCGATGCGGGTACGGGTACGGCGACTTCTGCTACCGACTATGCCGCGATCTCATCGGGTACATTGAACTTCACCGCTGGTCAAACCGAGGAGACGGTAACAGTCACGGTCAACGGCGATGAAATAGACGAACCGAATGAGACCATCGTCCTGCATCTGTCCTCACCGAGTAATGCCACGCTCTCTGGCGGCTCAACCACTCTGGATGGCACCGGAACCATCACGGATGACGACACACGCGGTATCCGCGTCTCGCCGGTGAAGCTGACCCTTGATGAGGTAGACGATTCGGATACAGAGAAAGCTGAGAATGTGGCAACCTACACGGTTGAACTGGACAGTAAGCCGACTGGCACGGTGACGGTTAATCTTGCCAGTGCGGATACCAAAATCGCCACCTTGAGCCCTACCAGTCTGGAGTTCACGCCATCGGATTGGGATGCCCAGACCGTCACTGTCACCGCCGTAGCTGACGATATTGACAACACAGGAGAAGCCCGCACGGTTCGTATCAGCCATACGGTGAGTGCGACCGGCACCGATTATGAGGACGAGACGGCCGCGCCGGTAGATGTCACGGTGACAGACGATGATGACCCACCCACCGTATCGGTAGCGGATGCCGATGCCGTCACCGAGGGTGACAGTGGCACCCGTAACCTGACCTTTAAGGTGACCCTGTCCAGCGCCAGTGGCAAGACAGTCACCGTGCCTTATACCTTGAGTGGGGATGCCAGTGCTCCGGCTGACTATACGGCTCCGAATCCCAAATCAGTCACCATCGCCGCCGGTTCGACCAGTGCTGACATTACTATCCCGGTCAAGGGTGACACGCTGGATGAACCGAACGAGACCATTACCGTCACCCTGAATGCCCCGACTCACGCTACCATCTCGACCACCGAAGGTGCAGGCACGGCGAGCGCAACTATCACCGATGATGATGCTACTACGGTGAAGCTCACAGCCCCATCCAAAGCTATCGGTGAGAATGCGGGCACCCAAACCATCACCGTCACACTCGGTCGCGCCCTGACTGGTGATGAGACGCTGGATGTACCGCTTGACTTTGTGGGTACGGCTACATTTGGCACGGACTACACACTGGCTGAGCCGGAAACAACCCCGACCGGCGTTAGCTACTCGAACCTTACGAGTACCAACCGCACGACCAGCCCGCCAACCATCCGTTTCTCTGGTGTAGACAGTGCTGCCAGCAGTGCCACGGTCATCCTGACTGCCATCAGCGATGATATAGACGAAGGCGAAGCCGAATCGGTCACGGTGGGACTGGGTACGATTGACGATGATCTGGATGGGGGTACGACAAGTAGCGGCAGTGCGACCTTCAATATCAGGGATGATGATGACAAGCCAACCGCAACCCTCACGTTGACCCCTGCGACCATCGACGAGTCCGGCAACAAAAACGCCAGCACGGTGACTGCCACCTTGGATGGTAAATCCAGCCAGGCGGTCACGCTGACCGTAGCTGCCACGGCGGTATCTCCTGCGGTATCGGGTGACTTTGCACTCAGTGGTGCCACGTTGACGATTGCAGCCGGAGCCACCACCAGCACCGGCACAGTGACGATTACGGCGGTAAATAATGAGGTGGATGCAGCCAACAAGACCGTCACCGTATCTGCCACCGCGACCGGTGGCAACGGCGTAGCTAAACCGGCCAATGCGACCCTGACTATCACCGATGATGACACGCGGGGCGTAACCATAGCGGGTGGTCCCTTGAGCATGGATGAGGCAGATAAAGCAGGCACCGAAGATGATCGCGAAGACCAGGACAGCTACACGGTAGTGCTGACCAGCGAGCCGACGGATGATGTGCGTATTGATCTCACCGCACCGAGCCTGGTGACCTTGAGCGCATCGCATCTGACCTTCACGCCATCGAACTGGAATCAGGTGCAAACGGTCACCGCTACGGCTGAGGATGACGACACGGACAATGCCGGGGACAAGCGTACTGGCGATATTACCCATGCGGTAGTAGCGGGCAGTTCGGACTACACGGGTGTTACAGCGTCCAATGTAGCGGTCACGGTCAACGATGACGACGGCGAACCGACTCTCTCGATTGATACGCCAACGGTCACCGAAGGCGACAGCACCAGCAAGACCCTGACCTTCGAGGTCACTCTCTCACCGGCGAGTGGCAAGCCGGTTAGTGTATCTTACGCCGATGCAGCGACCGGCACCGCGACCTCTGGTCAGGACTACACGGCGATTACCGGCAGCACGCTGAATTTTACGGCGGGGCAGACCAGCAAGACGATAGAGGTCACGGTCAACGGCGATACGACCGATGAGCTGGACGAAACCATCGTCCTGCGTCTGTCCTCACCGAGTAACGTGGTATTGAGTGGCGGTAGGACTACGCTGGATGGCACTGGCACGATCACCGATGACGATGATGCTCCTACCGTATCGGTAGCGGATGCTGATGCCGTCACTGAGGGTAATAGTGGCACCCGTAACATGAGTTTCACGGTGAGTCTGTCTGCTGCCAGCGGCAAGCCAGTAACGGTTCCTTATACGCTGAGTGGTGATGCCAGTGCTCCGGCTGACTATACGGCTCCGAACCCCAAATCAGTCACCATCGCCGCCGGTTCGACCAGTGCTGACATTACTATCCCGGTCAAGGGTGACACACTGGACGAGGTTGATGAGAGCATCATCGTCACACTCGGCACCCTGACTAACGCTACTCTGTCGAGTGAAAAAGGTGCAGGCACCGCCACCGGCGTGATTACGGACGATGATGCTGCGCCTACGGTATCGGTAGCGAATGCCACCGCTGTCAAAGAGGGCAATGACCCCGATACGACGAAGGACATGAGCTTCACCGTGAGTCTGTCTGCTGCCAGTGCCAAGGCGATTACTGTACCCTATACCCTGACCGGCACCGCTACGAGTGGCAGCGACTATGAGACGCCATCCTCCACGAGTTTGTCCATACCGGCGGGGCAGAGCAGTGGCACGGTTGTTATCAAAGTCAAGGGTGACACGGTGGATGAGCCGAATGAGACGATTATTGTTACGCTGGGTGCCCCGACCAACGCTACGGTCTCTACGGTAGAAGGCGCGGGTACGGCAACCGGCACGATTACCGATGATGAGAGTACGCCGACCGCAACTCTCACACTGACTCCCACGACCATTGACGAGTCTGGCAAGAATAATGCCAGCACGGTAACTGCAACCCTGACCGGCACATCCAGCGAGGCGGTCACCCTGACGGTGGCTGCTACGCCGGTTGCTCCCGCCGTCATCGGCGACTACACACTCAGCGGCACTACGCTGACCATTGCGGCGGGTGAGACCGATAGCACCGGCACGGTGACGATTACAGCACAAGATAACAATGTAGATGCGCCGAACAAGACGGTGACGGTATCCGCCACTGCGAAGGGTGGCAACGGCGTAGCCAAACCGTCCAATGCGACCCTGACCATCACCGATGACGATGCTGCGCCGACGGGCATCAAGCTCACGGTAGATACCCCGACCATTGCCGAGAACGCTGCCGAAGCGAGTGTCACGGTGACGGCGACGGTGACTGGCGGTAGCACCTACTCGGCGAGCAAGGAACTGACCATTACGGTGGGTGCGGGGACGAGCACGGCGGTTTCGGGCGAAGACTACACGGCGGTCGAGAACTTCACCCTGACTCTGCCCGCCGGTGCTTCGAGTGTGACCAAAACCTTTGATCTTGAACCCCTGGATGACGATGTGGACGAAGATACCGAGACTATCACGGTGACGGGCACAGACCCCGGCGGTGTCACGGTGATGGGCGCCAGTATCAACCTGACCGACAACGACACGAGAGGCGTGACTGTAGCGGACGCTCCCTTGAGCATGGCGGAGGCGGACACCGCCGGGACTAAGGAAACCCGTGAAGATCAGGACACTTACACAGTGGTTCTCAATAGCGAGCCTACAGATGATGTGCTCATCAATCTCACTGCGCCGGATATGGTGACCTTGAGCGCATCGCGCCTGACCTTTACGCCATCGAACTGGGATAAAGAGCAGACCGTGACGGCCACTGCGGTGGATGACACCATTGACAATCCCGGTAACGAACGCACCGGCAGTATCCGTCATGAAGTGGTGGCGGGCGATTCCGACTATGGCAGTGTGACGGCCGATAGTGTAGCAGTCACCGTAACCGATGACGATGAGGCCCCTACTGGTATTACCCTGTCGGTGGATACTGACGAAGTCGCAGAAGACGACGGCAAGACGAGTATTACTGTAACCGCTACGGTGAATGGCAGTACCCGCTATGCAGATGCCCAGACGGTGACCGTGACCATAGGTAAATCGACTGACAGCGCCGTATCCGGCACCGACTATACGCCAGTATCTACCTTGGAACTGGAGATTCCTGCTGGTGATGCGAGTGTTTCCAAGTCCTTTGATCTGACTCCCACGGATGACAACCTGGACGAATTGGATGAAACGATCAGTGTCACTGGTTCATCCAGCAGTCTGACCGTAGATGGAACCCACATCACGATTACTGATGACGATATACCGGAGATCAGCATGAGCGCAGGTACAGCCGTTACCGAAGGCACGGCGGCGAGCTTTACAGTCAATGCGGATATTGCGCCGGTTGCTGATCTGACCGTCAATGTTGAGGTAGACACTACGGCCCGCTTCGCCGCAAGCGGTACAACCGGCGCACAAACCTTGACCTTCAGCGCCGGAAGAACCGACGAGACCTACACAGTCAACACCCAGACTGATACGACTGATGAGGCAGATGGTTCAGTCACCGTAACGGTCAAGGCGGGTACGGATTATACGGTGGATTCGAGCAACGATGAAGCGAGTGTAGATGTAAACGATGATGATGCCACCACGGTCACGCTGGCGCGAGTCGATTCTGGCGGTATTGCCGAGAACTCCGGTACAGAGGATATTACTGTTACGCTGGGCCGGGCATTGGTAGCGGGTGAGAGTGTCACGGTGCCGCTTGCGGTAACCGGCGCGACCGTATCGGACCATTACAGTCTTGCGCTCAAGGGCGATGGTGGCACAGGCGTATCGCTGGATACTTCCGACCCCCACAGCACCCAGGATCCGCAGGTGACGCTTGAAGGTGCTGGAGCGAAAACCGCGACCCTGACGCTGACTGCTGTTGCCAATACTGACAATGATAGCCGCACGGTGGCGATTGCTTATGGTACGAGTACTCGCGCCCCGTCATCGGAAGGCTTGTCTGGTGGTATCAGTACCAGTGGCACGGTTTCTGTACCGATACTGGATGATGATGCCCGGATCAGTGTTGCCAATGCCAGCGCTGCCGAGGGTAGCGCCGTAGTATTCACGGTGACCCTGCCCGACCCGGCACCGAGTGGTGGCGTAACGATTGACTACTCAACGGCTAACGGGCGCGGCAACAATGCAGATACTTACCAGGTTGCCACCAGCGCCGATTACACGGCGGCGGCGAAGAACGCATCTATTAAAATCACACAAGGCCAGCGCAGTGGCAGCATCAATATACCGACCACACAAGACACGACTTATGAAGGCGATCACTACTTCACACTGACTCTGGACGATACCAATACCTTCAATATCAGTACTACAGCCGGTTCCGCCATTGGTACGATTACCGATGTGGAAGATACGCCGACCTTCGCCTTCTCTGCTGCATCGACTACGCTTGACGAGGATGACGGTCCTGCAACCCTGCGTGTACAACGAACCGGCGATACCGAAGTACCAGCCACCATTCGCTATGTCACGGCAAATGGCAGCGCCACGGGTGGTAGTGACTTCACCGCCATTGCCAGTACCAATCTCGCCTTTACAGCGGCGCAATCGAGCAGGACTTTCACCGTGAGTATCACGGATGACAGTGATGATGAGCCAGCGGAAAACTTCAGTGTCAATCTGAGCGCCGTCTCCCACGCTACCATTGGTTCCCGGGCGAGTCATACTGTCAATATCACAGATAACGATGCCACCACGGTGGCGCTGGACGCTCCCGCTGGCGACATCATCGAGAAGAACGGCGGCAAGGTCATCACCGTGACGCTGGGCCGTGCTCTGGAAGGTGACGAAGCGTTGGCTGTGCCGCTCACCTTCGGTGGCGCAGCGGCGTTCGGCGAGGATTACACACTGGCTGAGCCGAACCCGACACCGACTGGCGTTACTTACTCGAACCTTGCCAGTAGCAATCTCACGGACAGCCCGCCGACGATTGCCTTCTCCGGCGTAAGCGGTGCTGCGAGTAGCGCTACGGTCATTCTCACGGCTACGGCGGATACGACAGATGAAGGCGCAACCGAATCGGTCACGGTAGGACTCGGTACACTCAATGCCAGTTCGGGAGAAAACCTGGATGGCGGCGCATCCGGTTCCGGCACAGCGACCTTCAATATCACGGATGATGATGCCACGCCTACCGTTACGCTCAAGCTGACTCCTGCCTCCATTGACGAGGACGGCGGGGCGACTAGTGGACGGAGTACGGTGACTGCCACCTTGGATGGTAAATCGAGCCAGGATGTCACGTTGACGGTAGCTGCTACTGCGGTATCTCCTGCGGTTGCGGGCGACTTTACCTTGAGTGGCACCACGTTGACGATTGCGGCGGGAGCCACCACCAGCACCGGCACGGTGACGATTACGGCACAAGATAATGATGTGGATGCGGCTGACAAGACGGTCACGGTATCCGCCACCGCGACCGGTGGCGGGGTAGCCAACCCGGACAGTCAGACCCTGACCATCACCGACGATGACGCGCCTCCCACCGTATCGGTAGCGAATGCCACTGCGGTCAACGAGGGCAACGATCCCAAGACCACCGTGGATATGAGCTTTACGGTAAGCCTGTCTGTCGCCAGCGCCAAAGCCATCACGGTTCCCTACACGCTGACCGGTACGGCGACGGGTGGTAGTGACTATGAAACGCCCGCCTCCACGAGTCTGTCGATTCCGGCGGGCACAGCCACTGGTACGATTGTCATTCCGGTCCAGGGCGATACGCTGGACGAACCGAATGAGACGATTATTGTTACGCTGGGTGCCCCGACCAACGCCACGATCTCTACGGTAGAAGGCGCGGGCACAGCCACCGGCACGATCAATGATGATGATGCCACTCCAACGGTCACACTGGCGTTGTCCCCAACGTCAGTTGCCGAGAATGGGGGTTCTACCAGTGGACAGAGCACAGTCACTGCAACGCTCAACGGTACAACGAGCCAGGCCGTCACCCTGACCATCGCCGCCGCGCCGGGTGATCATGCGGCCACTGGCGACTACACATTGAGTACCAACAAAACGCTGACCATTGCCGCTGGAGCCACTACCAGTACCGGCGCCGTCACGATCACTGCGGTAGATGACAAAGTGGACACCGATAACAAGACGGTCACCGTCTCGGCTAAAGCGAGCGGCGGTAATGGCGTAGCCCATCCGGCTACTGCGACCCTGACCATCACCGATGATGACACGCGGGGCGTAACCATAGTTGGCGGTTCCTTGAGCATGGACGAGGCGGACAAGGCTGAAACTGCGGGCACACGTGAAGATCAGGCCAGCTACACGGTGGTACTGACCAGCAAGCCGACCGATGATGTACGGATTGATCTGACCGCACCGGACCTGGTGACCTTGAGCCCATCGCGCCTGACCTTCACGCCATCGAACTGGAATGTGGCACAGACGGTAACGGCCACTGCCGTCGATGATGCTATCGACAATGCCGGTGATGTACGCACTGGCAGTATCACCCATGTGGTGGTAGCGGGTTCATCAGACTACACCGGCGTTACAGCGACAAGCGTAGCAGTCACGGTCAATGATGACGATGATGCACCGGATGGTATTACCCTGTCAGTGGATACCGACGAAGTCGCAGAAGATGACGGCAAGACCCGTATTACCGTGACGGCTACAGTGGGTGGCAGTACCCGCTATGCGGATGCCAAGACGGTGACCGTAACGGTGGGAGATTCGGACGACAGCGCGGTATCCGGTACAGATTACGCCAATGTCGCCGCCTTTGATCTGGTGATTCCTGCTGGCGATGCGAGTGTTTCCAAAGCCTTTGATCTGACCCCCACGGATGATTCTATTGACGAAGTGGATGAGACCATCAGTATCAGCGGAGAATCCGGCAGTCTGACGGTAAATGGAGACAGTATTACCCTGACCGATGATGACGATGCGCCGAGTGGCATTGCCCTGTCGGTGAATAAGTCCACTATCGCCGAGGATGCTACTACGGCTACGGTCACAGTGACGGCTACGGTTACCGGAGGCACGGTGTATTCATCCGCCAGGACGGTCAAGGTGAAAGTAGGGGTTGATGGCGATACTGCTGGTGAGAACACTGACTACGCCCATGTCGCCGACTTCGACATCACGATTGGCGCGGGCGCGGTCAGCGCTACCAATACCTTCAGCCTGAATCCGACCGATGATACTCTGGACGAGGATGCCGAAACGCTCACTGTCACCGGCACCTCCGGGGATATCGCCATTACGAATGCCATCATTACCATCACTGATAATGATACCACTCCAACTGTATCGGTAGCGAACGCCAAGGATGTCGCCGAGGGCGACAAAGCGGATACTACGGTGGACATGACCTTCCCGGTAAGCCTGTCCGAGGTGAGTGGCAGGGCAGTCACCGTACTCTACACTCTGGGAGGTACGGCCAGCGCACCTTCTGACTATACGGCTCCGGATACTCTGTCGGTCACTATCCCCGCCGGTTCGACCAGTGCCAACCTTGTCATTCCGGTCAAGGGCGATACGGTGGACGAACCGGACGAAACCATTCAGGTCACGCTGGAAAAGCCCACCAATGCCACGATCTCGACTGCCGAGGGTGCGGGCACAGCAACCGGCACGATCCGGGATGATGACACGCTATCTACCCAGGTTACGGCTACGGTCACACTCGGAGAGGGCACTACCAACACCAAAGTTGCCGAGAATGTGGAGACCGCGCCGACCATCACCGTGACCGCCAGCCTTTCCGGTGAGGTCACCTCATCGACAGATCAAACCGTGACCGTCACCGTGGGCGATGACGATGATTCAGCCACCGCAAGCGACGATTATAAGGCAGTCGACGAATTCGAAATTACCATCAAGGCCGAATCATCCAGTGGCACCGGCATCTTCACCTTCACGCCGGTGGATGATGCTATTGATGAGGACGATGAGACGGTAAGTATCATGGGTGGCTTCTCTGGCGAAGACCCGGTAGGACTGGGTAGCATCACGATTACCGATGATGACACGCGGGGTGTGAAGGTGACGGGTGTTTCGTTGAGTCTGGCGGAGGTAGACAATACGGGCACTGCGGACAGCAAGGAGAATGAAGGCACTTACACGGTGGTACTCACCAGCCAGCCGACGGCTAATGTGGTGGTCAATATTACCGGGCCGGGCATGGTGACCTTGAGCCCGGCTTCGGCTTCGCTGACCTTTACGTCTGCGAACTGGAATGTGGCACAGACGGTGACGGTTAGGGCGGTGGATGATGACATGGACAATACGGGGGATGCGCGGAGTGGTCATATTACGCATACGGTAGTTGCGGGTTCATCGGACTACGGCAGTGTACCGGCGGATCGTGTATCGGTTACGGTTACGGATAATGAGGATACGCCGACTGCGACGTTGGTACTGACGCCTGCGACCATCAACGAGTCGGGTAACGGTAATGAGACTACGGTGACGGCCACATTGGATGGTAAATCGAGTCGGGCGGTGACGTTGACGGTTGATGCGGCTGCGGTTGGTCCTGCGGTAGCGGGCGACTTTGCGTTGAGTGGTACGACGTTGACGATTGCTGCCGGAAATACCACGAGCACGGGCGTAGTGACGATTACGGCGGTAGATAATGTGGTTGATGCGCCGAACAAGGAGGTTACGGTATCGGCTGAGGCGAGCGGTGGTAACGGTGTAGCCGATCCGGATGATGTAACGCTGACGATTACGGATGATGAGGGTGTGCCGACGGTGACGCTTGCGCTGACGCCGACTGCCATTGACGAGTCGGGTGACGACAATTCGACCGTGGTGACGGCGACGTTGTCGCATGCGACGAACCAGGCGGTGACGTTGACGGTATCTGCTACGGAGGTCTCTCCTGCGGTATCGGGCGACTTTGCTTTAAGTGGTGCCACGTTGACGATTGCGGCGGGGGCGACTGAGAGCACGGGTACGGTGACGATTACGGCGGTAGACAATAAGGTTGATGCGCCGAACAAGACGGTGACGGTATCGGCGACGGCGACGGGTGGTGTGACCAACCCGACCAGTCAGACGTTGACCATCACCGATGATGATGATCGGGGTGTGAAGGTGGTTGCTGATCTGTTGAGTCTGGCGGAGGTAGACAATACGGGCACTGCGGACAGCAAGGAGAATGAAGGCACTTACACGGTGGTACTCACCAGCCAGCCGACGGCTAATGTGGTGGTCAATATTACCGGGCCGGGCATGGTGACCTTGAGCCCGGCTTCGGCTTCGCTGACCTTTACGTCTGCGAACTGGAATGTGGCACAGACGGTGACGGTTAGGGCGGTGGATGATGACATGGACAATACGGGGGATGCGCGGAGTGGTCATATTACGCATACGGTAGTTGCGGGTTCATCGGACTACGGCAGTGTACCGGCGGATCGTGTATCGGTTACGGTTACGGATAATGAGGATACGCCGACTGCGACGTTGGTACTGACGCCTGCGACCATCAACGAGTCGGGTAACGGTAATGAGACTACGGTGACGGCCACATTGGATGGTAAATCGAGTCGGGCGGTGACGTTGACGGTTGATGCGGCTGCGGTTGGTCCTGCGGTAGCGGGCGACTTTGCGTTGAGTGGTACGACGTTGACGATTGCTGCCGGAAATACCACGAGCACGGGCGTAGTGACGATTACGGCGGTAGATAATGTGGTTGATGCGCCGAACAAGGAGGTTACGGTATCGGCTGAGGCGAGCGGTGGTAACGGTGTAGCCGATCCGGATGATGTAACGCTGACGATTACGGATGATGAGGGTGTGCCGACGGTGACGCTTGCGCTGACGCCGACTGCCATTGACGAGTCGGGTGACGACAATTCGACCGTGGTGACGGCGACGTTGTCGCATGCGACGAACCAGGCGGTGACGTTGACGGTATCTGCTACGGAGGTCTCTCCTGCGGTATCGGGCGACTTTGCTTTAAGTGGTGCCACGTTGACGATTGCGGCGGGGGCGACTGAGAGCACGGGTACGGTGACGATTACGGCGGTAGACAATAAGGTTGATGCGCCGAACAAGACGGTGACGGTATCGGCGACGGCGACGGGTGGTGTGACCAACCCGACCAGTCAGACGTTGACCATCACCGATGATGATGATCGGGGTGTGAAGGTGGTTGCTGATCTGTTGAGTCTGGCGGAGGTAGACAATACGGGCACTGCGGACAGCAAGGAGAATGAAGGCACTTACACGGTGGTACTCACCAGCCAGCCGACGGCTAATGTGGTGGTCAATATTACCGGGCCGGGCATGGTGACCTTGAGCCCGGCTTCGGCTTCGCTGACCTTTACGTCTGCGAACTGGAATGTGGCACAGACGGTGACGGTTAGGGCGGTGGATGATGACATGGACAATACGGGGGATGCGCGGAGTGGTCATATTACGCATACGGTAGTTGCGGGTTCATCGGACTACGGCAGTGTACCGGCGGATCGTGTATCGGTTACGGTTACGGATAATGAGGATACGCCGACTGCGACGTTGGTACTGACGCCTGCGACCATCAACGAGTCGGGTAACGGTAATGAGACTACGGTGACGGCCACATTGGATGGTAAATCGAGTCGGGCGGTGACGTTGACGGTTGATGCGGCTGCGGTTGGTCCTGCGGTAGCGGGCGACTTTGCGTTGAGTGGTACGACGTTGACGATTGCTGCCGGAAATACCACGAGCACGGGCGTAGTGACGATTACGGCGGTAGATAATGTGGTTGATGCGCCGAACAAGGAGGTTACGGTATCGGCTGAGGCGAGCGGTGGTAACGGTGTAGCCGATCCGGATGATGTAACGCTGACGATTACGGATGATGAGGGTGTGCCGACGGTGACGCTTGCGCTGACGCCGACTGCCATTGACGAGTCGGGTGACGACAATTCGACCGTGGTGACGGCGACGTTGTCGCATGCGACGAACCAGGCGGTGACGTTGACGGTATCTGCTACGGAGGTCTCTCCTGCGGTATCGGGCGACTTTGCTTTAAGTGGTGCCACGTTGACGATTGCGGCGGGGGCGACTGAGAGCACGGGTACGGTGACGATTACGGCGGTAGACAATAAGGTTGATGCGCCGAACAAGACGGTGACGGTATCGGCGACGGCGACGGGTGGTGTGACCAACCCGACCAGTCAGACGTTGACCATCACCGATGATGATGATCGGGGTGTGAAGGTGGTTGCTGATCTGTTGAGTCTGGCGGAGGTAGACAATACGGGCACTGCGGACAGCAAGGAGAATGAAGGCACTTACACGGTGGTACTCACCAGCCAGCCGACGGCTAATGTGGTGGTCAATATTACCGGGCCGGGCATGGTGACCTTGAGCCCGGCTTCGGCTTCGCTGACCTTTACGTCTGCGAACTGGAATGTGGCACAGACGGTGACGGTTAGGGCGGTGGATGATGACATGGACAATACGGGGGATGCGCGGAGTGGTCATATTACGCATACGGTAGTTGCGGGTTCATC
Source organism: Arenicellales bacterium (assembly GCA_965116335.1). Taxonomy (GTDB): domain Bacteria; phylum Pseudomonadota; class Gammaproteobacteria; order Arenicellales; family Poriferihabitantaceae. Next base: position 1,228,899 of record OZ220677.1, on the reverse strand, counting down.
GGACTACGGCAGTGTACCGGCGGATCGTGTATCGGTTACGGTTACGGATAATGAGGATACGCCGACTGCGACGTTGGTACTGACGCCTGCGACCATCAACGAGTCGGGTAACGGTAATGAGACTACGGTGACGGCCACATTGGATGGTAAATCGAGTCGGGCGGTGACGTTGACGGTTGATGCGGCTGCGGTTGGTCCTGCGGTAGCGGGCGACTTTGCGTTGAGTGGTACGACGTTGACGATTGCTGCCGGAAATACCACGAGCACGGGCGTAGTGACGATTACGGCGGTAGATAATGTGGTTGATGCGCCGAACAAGGAGGTTACGGTATCGGCTGAGGCGAGCGGTGGTAACGGTGTAGCCGATCCGGATGATGTAACGCTGACGATTACGGATGATGAGGGTGTGCCGACGGTGACGCTTGCGCTGACGCCGACTGCCATTGACGAGTCGGGTGACGACAATTCGACCGTGGTGACGGCGACGTTGTCGCATGCGACGAACCAGGCGGTGACGTTGACGGTATCTGCTACGGAGGTCTCTCCTGCGGTATCGGGCGACTTTGCTTTAAGTGGTGCCACGTTGACGATTGCGGCGGGGGCGACTGAGAGCACGGGTACGGTGACGATTACGGCGGTAGACAATAAGGTTGATGCGCCGAACAAGACGGTGACGGTATCGGCGACGGCGACGGGTGGTGTGACCAACCCGACCAGTCAGACGTTGACCATCACCGATGATGATGATCGGGGTGTGAAGGTGGTTGCTGATCTGTTGAGTCTGGCGGAGGTAGACAATACGGGCACTGCGGACAGCAAGGAGAATGAAGGCACTTACACGGTGGTACTCACCAGCCAGCCGACGGCTAATGTGGTGGTCAATATTACCGGGCCGGGCATGGTGACCTTGAGCCCGGCTTCGGCTTCGCTGACCTTTACGTCTGCGAACTGGAATGTGGCACAGACGGTGACGGTTAGGGCGGTGGATGATGACATGGACAATACGGGGGATGCGCGGAGTGGTCATATTACGCATACGGTAGTTGCGGGTTCATCGGACTACGGCAGTGTACCGGCGGATCGTGTATCGGTTACGGTTACGGATAATGAGGATACGCCGACTGCGACGTTGGTACTGACGCCTGCGACCATCAACGAGTCGGGTAACGGTAATGAGACTACGGTGACGGCCACATTGGATGGTAAATCGAGTCGGGCGGTGACGTTGACGGTTGATGCGGCTGCGGTTGGTCCTGCGGTAGCGGGCGACTTTGCGTTGAGTGGTACGACGTTGACGATTGCTGCCGGAAATACCACGAGCACGGGCGTAGTGACGATTACGGCGGTAGATAATGTGGTTGATGCGCCGAACAAGGAGGTTACGGTATCGGCTGAGGCGAGCGGTGGTAACGGTGTAGCCGATCCGGATGATGTAACGCTGACGATTACGGATGATGAGGGTGTGCCGACGGTGACGCTTGCGCTGACGCCGACTGCCATTGACGAGTCGGGTGACGACAATTCGACCGTGGTGACGGCGACGTTGTCGCATGCGACGAACCAGGCGGTGACGTTGACGGTATCTGCTACGGAGGTCTCTCCTGCGGTATCGGGCGACTTTGCTTTAAGTGGTGCCACGTTGACGATTGCGGCGGGGGCGACTGAGAGCACGGGTACGGTGACGATTACGGCGGTAGACAATAAGGTTGATGCGCCGAACAAGACGGTGACGGTATCGGCGACGGCGACGGGTGGTGTGACCAACCCGACCAGTCAGACGTTGACCATCACCGATGATGATGATCGGGGTGTGAAGGTGGTTGCTGATCTGTTGAGTCTGGCGGAGGTAGACAATACGGGCACTGCGGACAGCAAGGAGAATGAAGGCACTTACACGGTGGTACTCACCAGCCAGCCGACGGCTAATGTGGTGGTCAATATTACCGGGCCGGGCATGGTGACCTTGAGCCCGGCTTCGGCTTCGCTGACCTTTACGTCTGCGAACTGGAATGTGGCACAGACGGTGACGGTTAGGGCGGTGGATGATGACATGGACAATACGGGGGATGCGCGGAGTGGTCATATTACGCATACGGTAGTTGCGGGTTCATCGGACTACGGCAGTGTACCGGCGGATCGTGTATCGGTTACGGTTACGGATAATGAGGATACGCCGACTGCGACGTTGGTACTGACGCCTGCGACCATCAACGAGTCGGGTAACGGTAATGAGACTACGGTGACGGCCACATTGGATGGTAAATCGAGTCGGGCGGTGACGTTGACGGTTGATGCGGCTGCGGTTGGTCCTGCGGTAGCGGGCGACTTTGCGTTGAGTGGTACGACGTTGACGATTGCTGCCGGAAATACCACGAGCACGGGCGTAGTGACGATTACGGCGGTAGATAATGTGGTTGATGCGCCGAACAAGGAGGTTACGGTATCGGCTGAGGCGAGCGGTGGTAACGGTGTAGCCGATCCGGATGATGTAACGCTGACGATTACGGATGATGAGGGTGTGCCGACGGTGACGCTTGCGCTGACGCCGACTGCCATTGACGAGTCGGGTGACGACAATTCGACCGTGGTGACGGCGACGTTGTCGCATGCGACGAACCAGGCGGTGACGTTGACGGTATCTGCTACGGAGGTCTCTCCTGCGGTATCGGGCGACTTTGCTTTAAGTGGTGCCACGTTGACGATTGCGGCGGGGGCGACTGAGAGCACGGGTACGGTGACGATTACGGCGGTAGACAATAAGGTTGATGCGCCGAACAAGACGGTGACGGTATCGGCGACGGCGACGGGTGGTGTGACCAACCCGACCAGTCAGACGTTGACCATCACCGATGATGATGATCGGGGTGTGAAGGTGGTTGCTGATCTGTTGAGTCTGGCGGAGGTAGACAATACGGGCACTGCGGACAGCAAGGAGAATGAAGGCACTTACACGGTGGTACTCACCAGCCAGCCGACGGCTAATGTGGTGGTCAATATTACCGGGCCGGGCATGGTGACCTTGAGCCCGGCTTCGGCTTCGCTGACCTTTACGTCTGCGAACTGGAATGTGGCACAGACGGTGACGGTTAGGGCGGTGGATGATGACATGGACAATACGGGGGATGCGCGGAGTGGTCATATTACGCATACGGTAGTTGCGGGTTCATCGGACTACGGCAGTGTACCGGCGGATCGTGTATCGGTTACGGTTACGGATAATGAGGATACGCCGACTGCGACGTTGGTACTGACGCCTGCGACCATCAACGAGTCGGGTAACGGTAATGAGACTACGGTGACGGCCACATTGGATGGTAAATCGAGTCGGGCGGTGACGTTGACGGTTGATGCGGCTGCGGTTGGTCCTGCGGTAGCGGGCGACTTTGCGTTGAGTGGTACGACGTTGACGATTGCTGCCGGAAATACCACGAGCACGGGCGTAGTGACGATTACGGCGGTAGATAATGTGGTTGATGCGCCGAACAAGGAGGTTACGGTATCGGCTGAGGCGAGCGGTGGTAACGGTGTAGCCGATCCGGATGATGTAACGCTGACGATTACGGATGATGAGGGTGTGCCGACGGTGACGCTTGCGCTGACGCCGACTGCCATTGACGAGTCGGGTGACGACAATTCGACCGTGGTGACGGCGACGTTGTCGCATGCGACGAACCAGGCGGTGACGTTGACGGTATCTGCTACGGAGGTCTCTCCTGCGGTATCGGGCGACTTTGCTTTAAGTGGTGCCACGTTGACGATTGCGGCGGGGGCGACTGAGAGCACGGGTACGGTGACGATTACGGCGGTAGACAATAAGGTTGATGCGCCGAACAAGACGGTGACGGTATCGGCGACGGCGACGGGTGGTGTGACCAACCCGACCAGTCAGACGTTGACCATCACCGATGATGATGATCGGGGTGTGAAGGTGGTTGCTGATCTGTTGAGTCTGGCGGAGGTAGACAATACGGGCACTGCGGACAGCAAGGAGAATGAAGGCACTTACACGGTGGTACTCACCAGCCAGCCGACGGCTAATGTGGTGGTCAATATTACCGGGCCGGGCATGGTGACCTTGAGCCCGGCTTCGGCTTCGCTGACCTTTACGTCTGCGAACTGGAATGTGGCACAGACGGTGACGGTTAGGGCGGTGGATGATGACATGGACAATACGGGGGATGCGCGGAGTGGTCATATTACGCATACGGTAGTTGCGGGTTCATCGGACTACGGCAGTGTACCGGCGGATCGTGTATCGGTTACGGTTACGGATAATGAGGATACGCCGACTGCGACGTTGGTACTGACGCCTGCGACCATCAACGAGTCGGGTAACGGTAATGAGACTACGGTGACGGCCACATTGGATGGTAAATCGAGTCGGGCGGTGACGTTGACGGTTGATGCGGCTGCGGTTGGTCCTGCGGTAGCGGGCGACTTTGCGTTGAGTGGTACGACGTTGACGATTGCTGCCGGAAATACCACGAGCACGGGCGTAGTGACGATTACGGCGGTAGATAATGTGGTTGATGCGCCGAACAAGGAGGTTACGGTATCGGCTGAGGCGAGCGGTGGTAACGGTGTAGCCGATCCGGATGATGTAACGCTGACGATTACGGATGATGAGGGTGTGCCGACGGTGACGCTTGCGCTGACGCCGACTGCCATTGACGAGTCGGGTGACGACAATTCGACCGTGGTGACGGCGACGTTGTCGCATGCGACGAACCAGGCGGTGACGTTGACGGTATCTGCTACGGAGGTCTCTCCTGCGGTATCGGGCGACTTTGCTTTAAGTGGTGCCACGTTGACGATTGCGGCGGGGGCGACTGAGAGCACGGGTACGGTGACGATTACGGCGGTAGACAATAAGGTTGATGCGCCGAACAAGACGGTGACGGTATCGGCGACGGCGACGGGTGGTGTGACCAACCCGACCAGTCAGACGTTGACCATCACCGATGATGATGATCGGGGTGTGAAGGTGGTTGCTGATCTGTTGAGTCTGGCGGAGGTAGACAATACGGGCACTGCGGACAGCAAGGAGAATGAAGGCACTTACACGGTGGTACTCACCAGCCAGCCGACGGCTAATGTGGTGGTCAATATTACCGGGCCGGGCATGGTGACCTTGAGCCCGGCTTCGGCTTCGCTGACCTTTACGTCTGCGAACTGGAATGTGGCACAGACGGTGACGGTTAGGGCGGTGGATGATGACATGGACAATACGGGGGATGCGCGGAGTGGTCATATTACGCATACGGTAGTTGCGGGTTCATCGGACTACGGCAGTGTACCGGCGGATCGTGTATCGGTTACGGTTACGGATAATGAGGATACGCCGACTGCGACGTTGGTACTGACGCCTGCGACCATCAACGAGTCGGGTAACGGTAATGAGACTACGGTGACGGCCACATTGGATGGTAAATCGAGTCGGGCGGTGACGTTGACGGTTGATGCGGCTGCGGTTGGTCCTGCGGTAGCGGGCGACTTTGCGTTGAGTGGTACGACGTTGACGATTGCTGCCGGAAATACCACGAGCACGGGCGTAGTGACGATTACGGCGGTAGATAATGTGGTTGATGCGCCGAACAAGGAGGTTACGGTATCGGCTGAGGCGAGCGGTGGTAACGGTGTAGCCGATCCGGATGATGTAACGCTGACGATTACGGATGATGAGGGTGTGCCGACGGTGACGCTTGCGCTGACGCCGACTGCCATTGACGAGTCGGGTGACGACAATTCGACCGTGGTGACGGCGACGTTGTCGCATGCGACGAACCAGGCGGTGACGTTGACGGTATCTGCTACGGAGGTCTCTCCTGCGGTATCGGGCGACTTTGCTTTAAGTGGTGCCACGTTGACGATTGCGGCGGGGGCGACTGAGAGCACGGGTACGGTGACGATTACGGCGGTAGACAATAAGGTTGATGCGCCGAACAAGACGGTGACGGTATCGGCGACGGCGACGGGTGGTGTGACCAACCCGACCAGTCAGACGTTGACCATCACCGATGATGATGATCGGGGTGTGAAGGTGGTTGCTGATCTGTTGAGTCTGGCGGAGGTAGACAATACGGGCACTGCGGACAGCAAGGAGAATGAAGGCACTTACACGGTGGTACTCACCAGCCAGCCGACGGCTAATGTGGTGGTCAATATTACCGGGCCGGGCATGGTGACCTTGAGCCCGGCTTCGGCTTCGCTGACCTTTACGTCTGCGAACTGGAATGTGGCACAGACGGTGACGGTTAGGGCGGTGGATGATGACATGGACAATACGGGGGATGCGCGGAGTGGTCATATTACGCATACGGTAGTTGCGGGTTCATCGGACTACAGTGGCGTGGAAGCGTTGGATGTATCGGTTACGGTGAATGATGATGAAGGTGAATCGACGTTGTCGATTGACAGTCCGAGTGTTAGCGAGGGAGACAGTAGCACGGTCACATTGACCTTCAAGGTCACCCTGGCACCAGCCAGTGCCAGTGCGGTGAGTGTATCGTATGCGGATGCGGGCACGGGTAGTGCGACTTCGGCGACCGACTATGCGGCGATTACGGCGGGCACGCTCAACTTTACGGCGGGACAGACGGAGAAGACGGTGACGGTCACGGTGAACGGAGACACCATAGACGAGCCGAATGAGAGCATCATTTTGCGTCTGTCGTCTGCGAGCGGTGCCAGGCTCTCTGGTGGTAATACCACGCTGGATGGTACGGGAACGATTAACGATGATGACCAACCGACCGGGGTGCCGGTGCTATCGATCAATTCGCCGAGTGTTACTGAGGGAGATAGTGGTACTGAGACGCTGACGTTTACGGTGACGCTGTCCGGTGCGAGCAGTGATGCGGTGAGTGTTGCATATACGGACGCGGGTACAGGTACGGCGACTTCTGCTGCTGACTATGCAACGATTACATCGGGCACACTCACTATTCCAGCGGGGCAGACGAGTGGTTCTGTGGATATTACGGTCAATGGGGATACTACAGACGAACCGAACGAGACGGTGGTCTTGCGCTTGTCGTCTCCGGTCAATGCGGTTTTGACTGGCGGGGGTCAGAATCTCGACGGTACGGGTACGATTAACGATGATGATGCCGCACCGGTACTGTCGATCAATGATCGGAGTGTTGACGAAGGGGATAGCGGTACTACCACCCTGACATTCACGGTCACTCTGTCAACCGTGAGTGGCAAGCAGGTGACGGTTGATTATACGGATGCGGGTACAGGTACGGCGACTTCGGCTGTGGACTATGCGGCGATCAGTGGTGGTACGCTGACCTTTGCTGCTGGCGAGACGGAGAAGACCATCGACGTGACGGTCAATGGCGATACCCTGCATGAGCCGAGCGAAACCGTGGTTTTGCGCTTGTCGTCTCCGGTCAATGCGACCTTCTCTGGTGGTGTCCAGAATCTGGACGGTACGGGCACCATCACGAATGATGACACTGCGCCGACTGGTGCGATATTGAGTGTGTCGCCGGACATTGTGCACGAAGATAACTCTGCTGTGATTACTGTTACGGCTACGCTGGTCGGTTCGCCGAGGTATCAGGACACGGCACTCACGATCTCGGTGGATGCGGGTACGGCTCAGGAGGCGGACTTCGAGCCGGTGGAGGACTTCACGCTGACTATCCTGGCCGGGGCGACTAGCGGGCAGGCGGAGTTTACGTTCACGCCAGTGAATGACAGGACGGATGAAGGGGAAGAAACCATTATCGTATCGGCAGCCTCGACTCTGGATGGATTCACTGTGTCCCCGGCGACGGTGCATCTCCAGAACTATGATCCGCCGGCGAGTGATCTGTCACTGGTACTGTTGCCGACTCGCGTTACCGAAGACGGTGGCACCCAGACTGTCACTGTGATCGCGCGGTTTGATGCGGGCACTCGTAGCACGGATACGGAGGTGAATGTAACGGTTACCGACGATACGGCGACTGAAACGGATGATTTTGATCCGGTAGAGGACTTTACTCTCACTATTTTGGCCAATCAAACACAAGCCAGTCATGATTTGTCCTTCACTCCGGTGAATGATCTTGATGTTGAGGGGGATGAAGCCGTCACGATTTCGGGCAGTACTACGGTTGCTGACCTGCGCTTGCACGATGCTACTCTCACTATTGAGGATGATGATACTGCGCCAATCATAGCTTCCGTGTCGGTGGTGACGGTTGCCGGTGGCTCTGCCATCACAGAAGGTGACATGGCGAGGTTTGAGATAAGCGTCAGTCCGGTTCAAAACAGTCCATTGATGGTGAAACTGGATGTGGCTGATGCGCCAGGTGAGCACTGTGATTTCCTGGATTCTGTAGACGAAGGTGCCAGGACTGTAATGATTCCGTCCGGTATGTCTTCGATGACCTGGGAGGTCGCGACGGTCGCAGATGACATTGATGAGCCGGATGACTATGTCACGGTAACTGTACAGGCAGGGGTTGGTTATGAGGTCAATGGGTCTCGCGTTGGCAGGGTCTTGGTCAGTGATGGTGATCCGGTAATTCCAGAGGTCGTCATTCCAGAGGTCGTCATTCCAGGAGCCGCCTTTGTCTCCGGGGGTGCCCGGGTTGAGGAGGATGTCGGAGTCCACGCAGTGCAGGTGCGCCTGGATACTGCGCCCTCGACTCCGGTGACATTGCCTTATACGGTAGGCGGCACGGCGACTGCGGGCACGGACTACGATGCGCTACCCGGAACGCTCACCTTTGCGGCAGGCGAGACCAGCAAGAGTATAGATATTACGGTGCATGACGATTTGCTGAATGAACCCGATGAGACGGTGATTTTGACTCTTGCGGCCGGGGCAGGTCACGAGTTGGGAGGTATGCGGGCGCATACTCTGACTATTCTGGATAACGATGTTCCGGTGGTGACCGTGACTCCGGGTGAATCGCCGGTGGCGGAGGGTATGGAGATAGCGTTCACGGTGGCGGCGGATCCGGTGCCCTGGCAGGATCTGCCGGTACATCTGGAGCTGTCGGAGAGTGGCAAGTATCTGGTTGCCGACACACAGATGAAACCGACGGTGCAGATTCCGGCGGGTGCGTCGACGGCTGTGCTGCGGGTAGGGACGCTGGAGGACATGAGGCCGGAAGAGGATGGCTCGGTGACTGCGTCAATACTATCTGATGACGCGGGTGATTATGTAGTGGGTGAACCGTCTCAGGCCACGGTGCGGGTGACGGATGATGACCGGGCACGGTTGGAGGTGTTGGAGGATTGGCTGATTCGGTTTGGCCGGACGGTGACCGGGGTGGTGCTGGATGCGGTTGATGACCGGGTGAGCCAAATGGGGCAGTCAGCCGCACCGCCAGGGTTTACCGGAGAGTTGGCCGGAGTTCCGCTGGCTGGCGGAGAGGTTGGAGAGAGTGGGCAGCAGGAGCCGTTGACAGAATCTGCTGCAACGGTCGAGGCAGCAGGGTCAGAGGCACCGACTCTGGATGAAGCGCCGGGTAGTGTGTCTGCAACCGGCTTGTTGCCGGATCAACTGGCAGCGGATGTCGGAGACGGGAAAGAGGAGTTCGGACTGCCAGAAGCCGCCTGGAACGGGGAGGCGGAAGAGCTGAGTGCGTTCTTGTGGGATGGCACGTTGCCCGGATCGGCTGATATGGACCTGGGCAGTGATGATCTGGTGACAGGAACTTCATTCAGTTTGACCGGAAAGGAATCGGAGGGTCGCCGGTACGGGTTCTGGGGGCGGGGCTCTCAGGCGGGATTCGAGGGTGTGCTGGGGGATGGAAGATCTGTGGATGGCGAGGTGCGCTCTCTGATACTGGGGCAGGATATTGTGCGGGCAGCGGACTCGGCAGGACAGCGCAACTGGCTGGCCGGTGGACTAGTCGCGATCAGTCGGGGAGAAGGCGGTTATGAGGTGCCGGATGAGGAACCCGGATTGCTGGAGGCAGACCTGGTTTCAGTCGTCCCGTATGGAGCCTGGGATCAATCAGACCAGCTCCGGCTGTGGGGCTCGGCAGGGCTGGGGCAGGGTTCGGTGCGATTCCTGGCCGGGGAGCTGGCTGGTCAGGAGTCGGATATGGAGTGGCGCATGGCTGCCCTCGGTTTCCGACATGACTTCGGCACGACGGAGTCTGGAATCGGGCTGTCGCTGCATGGTGACTACCGCCGAACCTGGATCAAGACGACCGGGGAGATTCTGCCTTTGTCAGGAGGAACCGACCGGCTCCGCCTGAGGCTGGAGGGCACGACAGAATGGCAGGGCGAGCGATTGGGCAGGATGGAGCCGACGGTTTCGCTGGGGCTGCGCCGCGATGGCGGTGATGTGGAGCGCGGACTCGGACTGGATCTGGGAGTCGGTCTGTCCTGGGCGATGCCGGGTGGAGTGGTTGCTGACCTGTCGGGCAGGACGCTGGCTCTGCATGAAGATGGGGATTTCGAGGACTGGGGTGTTTCGGCGTCGATTGAGTGGGACCCCCATGCGGATACGGCGCGTGGGTTCTCTGGAGCGCTGGGCTTTGATTTCGGCAGTGAGTCATCTGGAGGCGTGGAATCGCTGTTCGGTGGTGAGGAGTTCCCGGAGCTTGCCCAGAGTGAGAGTGAGGGAGTGCGCTGGAAGGCGGAGGGTCGCTACGGGTTGTATCGTCACGGCAATGGGCTGTTGGGTAGTCCGTACTTGTCGCTCGGCGGGGAGGAACAGTTGGATGAGGTGCGCTTCGGATACCGGGCGGCACGAGACAGGGAGCAGGGATTGGATCTGGAATGGGATGTGTTCGTGCGGACGCTGCGCGGCGATGGCTCGGGGTCGGCAGAGTCGAGTATCGGGTTTGAGTTACGGTTGCAGTGGTGATGGATGATGTGAGGTCGAAACCATCATCGTAGGGGAGGGTCTCCGTGCCCTCCCGCGAATGATCGAAACGGGAATCAACGATAGCGGGCGACCACAGAGGGTCGCCCCTACGATGACTTTACGTGCGGTATCTGAATGGTTGTGGATTCCCGCCTGCGCGGGAAAGACGGATGGTTGGTGTGAGGGATTACGTTTGTTGTCCCCCCACCAAATCCGCTTTGCGGATTTGACTCCCCCTCAAGGGGGGAGTGATTGCAGTAGCCGGAAAATTTTGCTGACCGCGGAGGGTATGCCGGGTTCGGTGTCCGTGGCCGGGGTATACCACAGAGCGCCTGTCTCATCCAGAACGGTGTCGGTTTTTGCAATGAGGGTGCAGATGATCGGGGTGATATTCAATTCAAAATGGGTGAACGCATGATTTACCCGGCTCAGTTCTGATCCGCTATCTACTTCCAGCCCCAGTTCGTCGCGGCACCATTTGCGGTGATCTACTTCGGAGTCGGTGATTTGTGGCAATGACCATAACCCGCCCCAGATTCCGCTCGGCGGGCGTCTGATCAATAAGTATCCGGCTTGCTGATCATGGATCAGTAACATTCGCGCCTTTCGTAGCGGACGTATCTTTGCTGGCGCGGGTTCGGGGAGTTTGTCCTGGAGATTGCGGCTGAACGCGATACATCGGCGCTGCAAGGGGCAAATCCGGCAGTCCGGGCGGGAGCGGACGCAAACGGTTGCGCCCAGATCCATGATGGCTTGAGTGTAATCCGCGACTCGCGCCGCCGGGGTCAGCCGTTCCGCTATTTGCCATAATCGGTTGCGGGTGGATGCTTTGCCGGGATGCCCGAACACACCGAAACAGCGGCTTAAGACTCGCTTGACATTACCGTCCAGGATCGGGTGACGCTGATCATCGGCGAGAGCGAGAATCGAGCCTGCGGTGGAACGTCCGATACCCGGCAAGGCTATCACGTCATCGAACGACAGCGGGAAGAGGCCGTCATGCCGGTCGCGGATCTGTTGTGCGGCGCGGTGCAGGTTGCGTGCTCTGGCATAGTAGCCAAGGCCGGCCCAACAGGCCATGACCTCGCCCGAATCGGCGTTTGCCAGTGTGTCGATGTCTGCAAACCGGGTTATGAATCGCTGGTAATAGGGGATCACGGTTTCCACCTGAGTCTGTTGCAGCATGATCTCTGAAACCCAGACCCGGTATGGACTCCGGTTATGTTGCCAGGGCAGTTGGGTACGGCCATGTCGGTCAAACCATGCCAGTACAGGGCGTGAGAAATCGTTGTCCGGCTCTGGTATGGTGGTTTCCATGGCGCGAGTCTATCGAACATAACCACAGAAGGGAAACCTGAACCCGGAATGAAAGGCGAGGCGTAAATAGCGATTCTGTGTCTGCTCAGTTGATGGCATAATCGAACCGTCATGAACGAAACTCCGAACCCCCGATGATGAGAAGAAATAAACCTGGTTTGCGCTTGAGGATGATCAACCGGTTGCTCCATTCAATGACCTTGATCTGGCTGGCAGCCGTGCTGGCATCGCCCGGCATCGTGCAGGCGGAAGAAGACGTGGTCAGGAAAACGGCGATCTCGGAATTTGGTGAGCCGTTATATGCAGATGGCATTGAGCACCTGCCCTATGCCAACCCGGATGCGCCTTCGGGAGGCAGGACGACGCTCAGTGATTTCGGCAGCTTCGATACGCTCAATACTTATGTGCAAAAGGGTGAATGGCCGTCCAGTATTGGCCTGGTATACGATCAACTGATGACTGGCTCCGGGGATGAAATAGATGGGATGTACGGTCTTATTGCTGAGTCTGTCGAGTACCCGGCTGACAAGAGTTGGGCCATCTTTAATTTGCGCGAGCAGGCGGTGTATCACGATGGCATGCCGATTGTCGCGGAGGATTTCGTGTTTACGTTTGACACGATAAAGAATCACGGCAGACCGTTTTACCGATCTTTCTTCGAGGAGGTGACCGCTGCTGAGGCGTTGTCGCCACGCCGACTGAAGTTTACCTTTTCCAGTACCGATAGTATGAAGCCGATCATGACGGTGGCCGGGTTGTCGCCCTTGCCGTTACACTACTGGAAGGGTCGGGACGTGACCGCTTCCACTCTTGAGCCGCCCTTGACCAGCGGCCCCTACCGGATAAAGGAGCTGGATGCGGGGCGTTCGATCACCTACCAGCGGGTTGAGGATTACTGGGCGAAAGATTTGCCGATCAAGCGGGGGCTGAATAACATCGGCGAGATTCGATATGATTATTACCGCGACCTGACGGTGCAATTCGAGGCCTTCAAGGCAGGCAAGATTGATTTTCGCCAGGAGGCAAGCGCCAAGCGTTGGGTGACGGAGTATGATCTGGATGAGGTGGCGAGTGGTGAGATTGTCCGGCTCGAGATACCGAACAAGAGTCCGCGTGGCATGGGCGGTTACTTCTTCAATATGAATCAGCAGAAGTTCAAGGATGTGCGTGTTCGTGAGGCGCTGATGATTCTGTATGACTTCGAGACCATACAGCGCACATTGCTGTACGGTAAGTACAAGCGCATCAGCAGCTATTTCCCGAACTCCGATTACGGTTCGACTGGCCCTCCGACTGCTGCCGTAAAGGCCATTCTGTCCGACTTTGCCGGAGAGATTCCGGAGGCTGCCCTGCGCGACGCTTTCGTGCCGCCAAAAACCGACGGCAGCGGGCGTGACCGTGTCAACAGGAGGGCTGCGTTGAGTCTGTTCAGACAGGCTGGATGGGAGTTACAGGATGGTAAATTGGTCTCCATCGAATCTGGCGAGCCGTTTCAGGTGGAGTTGATGACGGCCTGGCCGGAGTCCCAGCGCCTCGCCCTGCCCTATGTGGAGAACCTGAAAAAGTCAGGAATTGATGCTGGAATCCGCCTGGTCGATACCTCGCAATGGAGAACCCGGATTTACGATTATGACTTTGATCTGTGGGTGGGAGGACTCAATTTCTTCCCGCCTCCGGGCACTGAGCTGCGAAGTTTCTTCGGCTCTGCGTCTGCCGATGTACGCGGTGGTAATTCAGGTGGGATTCGCAATCCGGTGGTTGACGCGCTGATCGAACAGGCGATTGCGGCCCGGGATCTTGAAACCCTGCAAAACACTACGCGGGCACTGGATCGAGTGCTATTATGGAACCATTATGCGATTCCGACCTTTTACAAGGATGAAATCTGGGTGGCGTACTGGGATAAGTTTGGTTCTCCCGCACGCAAGCCGATCTATGGCACTGGTTTCCCCGGTAGCTGGTGGATAGATGCGGACAAGGAAAGCGCCCTGAATCGCTGATCCTGTCGGACCTGCTATCATGCTGGCCTATATCATCCGTCGATTGTTGTTGGTGATTCCGACACTGCTCGGCATTCTGGTGGTCAATTTCGCGATTATCCAGTTCGCGCCCGGCGGTCCGGTTGAGCAGACCATCGCAAAATGGCAGGGGCAGGCGGTGGATGCCACCAGCCGGTTCGCGGGGACTGGATCGGATTTGCAGGGAGACAGTACCGGAGCCGCTGCTGGCGGGGGCGGTGGTACAAGCAAGTATCGCGGCGCGCAGGGATTGAGGCCGGAAATCATCGCCGAGATCGAGAAGCAATACGGCTTTGATAAACCGGCACATCAGCGTTTTTTCAAGATGCTGTGGGATTACATCCGCTTTGACTTTGGCGAAAGCTACTACAGTAACAAGCGGGTTACCGAATTGCTGATAGAGAAAATGCCGGTCTCGATTTCTCTCGGGTTGTGGACTACGCTGATTGTCTATCTGGTCTCGATTCCGCTCGGTATTCGCAAGGCTGTTCGGGATGAATCGGCTTTCGATGTCTGGAGTAGCGGGATTATCGTCATTGGCTATGCCATCCCCGGCTTTTTGTTCGCGATTTTGCTGGTTGTCGTGTTCTCTGGTGGCAAGTATTTCGATCTCTTTCCACTGCGTGGACTGACTTCTGAGGGCTTTGATGAATTCCCCTGGTGGCGGCAGATACTGGACTATTTCTGGCATATTACCCTGCCGGTCCTGTCCATGGTGATCGGGGGGTTCGCCACTCTTACCATGCTGACGAAAAATTCGTTTCTGGATCAGATCAAGCTACAGTATGTATTGACCGCAAGGGCCAAGGGGTTATCCGAGAGCCAGATTCTGTACGGACATGTGTTCAGGAACGCGATGCTGATTGTGATTGCCGGATTTCCGGCGTTGTTTATCGGCATTCTGTTCACCGGGGCATTGCTGATTGAGGTGATTTTTTCTCTCGACGGGCTTGGATTGCTGGGTTATGAGGCGGCACTGAACCGGGATTATCCGGTGATGTTTGCGATTTTGTATATTTTCACGCTGGTTGGGTTGCTGATGCAGATTCTGCGTGATGTGATGTATACCATTATTGATCCCAGAATTGATTTTGAATCAAGGCCGGTGTAGCGATGTCTCCGTTAAGCGCTCGTCGATGGGAGAATTTCAAGGCAAACCGGAGAGGGTACTGGTCGCTGTGGATATTCCTGGCATTGTTCGTCTCCACCTTGATGTCGGAGTTGATCGCCAATGACAAGCCGATTCTGATTCGCTATGACAACGCCTTCTATACTCCGATTTTCCAGCACTACGCGGAAACAGAGTTCGGGGGGGAGTTTGAGCTGGAAGCGGAGTATCGCGACCCTTATGTACAGGCATTGATTATGGACAAGGGCTGGATGATCTGGCCGTTGATACCCTGGTCCTACGATACCATTGATTATGAGCTCGAAGCGCCTGCGCCTTCACCGCCGTCCAGTCGTCATTGGCTGGGGACTGATGATCAGGCCAGGGATGTGCTGGCTCGTGTGGTATACGGATTCCGCATCTCGGCGTTGTTCGGGTTGTTGCTGACCCTGCTGAGTTCCGTTATCGGCATCGCGGCGGGTGCTGTGCAGGGATACTTCGGCGGGCTGACCGACCTGATTATGCAGCGCTTTATCGAGGTATGGGAAGGGCTGCCGATACTGTACCTGCTGATTATTATGGCTGCGGTTATCGAACCCGGGTTTTTCAGCCTGCTGATCCTGATGCTGTTGTTTTCGTGGACCGGACTGGTCGCTGTGGTGCGCGCCGAGTTTCTGCGTGTTCGCAACTTTGAATATATCCGCGCCGCCAGGGCGCTGGGTGTCAGTGACAGCCGTATCATGGTCCGGCACATACTGCCTAACGCGATGGTCGCGACCTTCACTTTCATGCCATTTATTCTGAGTGGTTCGGTGGCCACTCTGACCAGCCTGGATTTTCTCGGTTTCGGATTGCCTGTCGGCTCCCCTTCTCTGGGAGAGTTGCTGAATCAGGGCAAGAACAATCTGCAAGCGCCCTGGCTGGGAATTACCGGGTTCGCGGTGATTGGCCTGATGCTGTCGTTGCTGGTCTTTATCGGCGAAGCGGTGCGTGACGGCTTTGATCCGAGGAAGGTATTCTCATGAGTACGCATCCGATACTCACGGTCGATGACCTGTCGATCAGTTTCCGCCGCAAAACCAGGCAACGGGAAGTGGTCTCCCATGTTGTCAAGGGGGTCGGGTTTGACCTGCATGCCGGTGAGACGGTCGCTCTGGTTGGAGAGTCGGGAGCGGGAAAGTCTCTGGTCGCGTTGTCGGTGATGCAGTTGCTGCCTTATCCGCACGCTTTTCATCCGGGCGGCTCGATTACCGTCCAGGGTGCACAGCTGATCGGAGCCGATCAGGAGGCGCTGCGTCAGATACGTGGTAATCAGGTTTCTATCATTTTTCAGGAACCCATGACTGCGCTGAATCCGCTCCATACCATCGAAAAACAGATTGGTGAGTCATTGGCATTGCATCAGGGTATGCACAAAGAGCAGGCCAGGAAGCGGATTGTGGCGCTACTGGATCGGGTTGGCATCCATAATCCTGAGTCCCGTCTGGCGGACTATCCTCACCAGTTATCCGGCGGTCAGCGTCAGCGGGTGGTGATTGCGATGGCGCTGGCCAATCGCCCCGGCATTCTGCTGGCTGATGAACCGACTACTGCGCTGGACGTGACCGTACAGGCCCGGATTCTCGACTTGCTCAAGGAATTGCAGGATACCGATAATCTGGGCATCCTGTTGATCACCCATGATCTTAATATGGTGCGAAAGACGGCTGATCGCGTACTGGTGATGAAGGACGGGAGACTGGTTGAAACCGGCTCCGCAGTGCAGATATTTACCTCTCCCGCGAAGGACTATACCCGGTTATTGTTGTCGGCAGAACCTCCGCCCCGGCAAAAACCGGATGGCGACGCCGACCCGGTTCTGGAGGTAGACAATCTCAAGGTCTGGTTCCCGGTTCGGCGTGGACTGCTCAAGCGCACCGTGGGCCATGTCAAGGCGGTCAATGACGCATCACTGAGACTGTATCCGGGGCGTACTCTGGGACTGGTTGGAGAATCCGGTTCCGGCAAGACCACTCTGGCGTTGGCACTGTTGAAGCTGGTACGTTCCGAAGGCCAGATATGTCTGGACGGGGTGTCACTCGATGAATCGGGGGGGCTGCCGCTGGCTCAGGTACGCAGAGCCATGCAGATTGTTTTCCAGGACCCTTACGGTTCCCTGTCACCGCGATTGCCGATTGGCGAGATCGTCAGCGAAGGACTGATGGCGCATGGTCTGGTGGCCGACCCGCAAGCTCGTGACCACAAGGTCGTGAAAATTCTGGAGGAGGTGGAGATTGACCCGGATGTCCGCTTCCGTTATCCACATGAATTTTCCGGTGGACAGCGCCAGAGAATCGCGATTGCCCGCGCATTGATTCTCGAACCCAGAATACTGTTTCTGGATGAACCCACCTCAGCGCTGGATCGAACGGTTCAGGTTCAGGTGCTGGAGCTGCTGACCCGGCTCCAGCGGCAACATCAACTGGCATACATTTTCATCTCCCATGATTTGAGTGTGGTACGGGCGATAGCGGATGACTTGATGGTGATGCAGTCCGGTGATGTAGTGGAACAGGGCGAGGCAGACTCTATCTTCTCCAGCCCACAGCATCCTTATACTCAGGAGTTGCTGGCTGCTGTTCTTACATAAACCGATCTACGGAGAACCCGGACAGGTCAACGCAGGGTTTGATATCCATTGCCAGTTCGGCGGTTACTTTGCCGGCTCCCGGGCCGATGCCGAAGCCGTGTCCGCTGTAGCCGGTGGAGATGATCAGTCCGGGAATGTTGGCGACAGTCGAAATGATCGGTAATTCGTCTGGGGTTACGTCAATCATCCCGGCCCAGCGCTGGCGGATGCCGATGCCTTTGAGTGGGGGATGGGTCGGGTGGAGGGAGTCAAGCTTCCCATTGCAGCCATTCTTTCAGCAATGGGAAGTAAAGTCCCAGCATGATCCGGTTGTCCTCCAGATTGTGCATGATCTGTGCATATCGCGCCATCTGGCTATGGTATCGTTGCTTTTCCTGTTCCAGGAAATGCGAGCGGTCGCCACCTTCGTGGCGTCCCGACTTGAAATCAATGATCCATCGTGTTCCGTCCTGATCGACGAAGGTGCGATCGATCACAACCCGGGCCAGCGTGTGATCCACCCTGCCGGTCAGTGACCATTCAGTCCTGATGCGGTTGTGGTCGCTGGAGAATATCCATTCGGCCATTGCATCGGATTGGATATTTTCCACAGCGGTTTTCAGACTATCGCAGGCTGATTCCAGTTTTGCCCCATCGAGGCCATGCTCAATGAGAATAACGCGCCCGCTGTCAACAATTTCCCCGGTTTCCCGGTATTTCCACTCTTGCCAGTTGCGGTCATCAATTTGCTGGAGGATATGATGGATAGCGATGCCGATAATACGCAGGGCTTCTCCGGCCCATGAGAACTCGATTTCATTGCCGATGGCGATATTGTGTGTGGGTTCGGGGGTATTGAGAGCCAGGTCTGCTGGAAATTCCGGCATGGACCAGGTTTGTGGCAGTCGTTGGAACCGGGTTAATGAGATCGGGAACTGACTTAATGAGTTCGGGTCTGCATCTGGTCGGAGCGGGTGGGGTGCTTCCTGTGGCTGTCCGGTTTGGCCGATCTGCTGCGGTTGCGCCGAGTCATCCGTATTGGCGGACATCGCCTGTTGTATCTCGATCTGGCCCACCTCATCGCTAACGGATGGCCACAGCAGGTGCAGCAGCGAGCTTCGCACGGGCAACCTGTCGGTGATGCAACCATACAAATGCAGTTCCCGGCGGGCTCGGGTGCAGGCTACATACAGTAACCGGCGATTATCATTTTCCCGTTGTTTCTCTTCGAGAGTACCGAGGTAGTCATACAGTGGATCGGCTTCCTGTGCATCCGGTAGTCCGGCCAGCAGAAGTTGGTCGGGATATCGTATGGAGCGCACCAGCTCCCTGTCCTGAGCGGGTCCTTTTCGATGCAGTTGTGGCAGGATGACCACATCAAACTCCAGGCCTTTGGCTTTGTGCATGGTCATTAACTGAACTTCTTTGCTGACACTGGTTCTGGACCAGAGTTGTTCTGTGGCTTTAAGCAGGATTTCAGGAGTTATCAATGTGTGTTCGGCTTCCAGCGTATCGAGCAGGTCCAGCCAGACCTCACAATCGGGCACATCGGTTTCGTCGATACAGGCTGGTCCACCGAGTCTGAGCCATGCGGCTTCTACATTATGCCGCAATGAAACCCGGCCATGACGGTTGACCATGGGTTGTATCGCAGCGGTAAATCGCCGGACTCTTCGCTGCCCGCCGGCGCTCATTCGTGTGATTACCGGCTCTGCCAGACAGGCCTGCAGGATGGTGGGCGGTTCGGCCATTGCAATCACCGACAGGTCCTTGAGGTCGAGCCCGCACCAGGGCGAGCGCAGCACAGCCAGCCAGGCAATGCGGTCACCGAGCTGGCTCAAGGCGCGAGTCAGGGCGATCAGGTCGAGGATTGGAGTACGTTCATTCAGGTTCTCCAGATCGACCGCCTGATAACGGATTCCCTTTTGGCGCAGGGCCTGTGCGATGCCGACCAGATGGCTGCGGGTGCGCCCCAGAATGCCGATGCTGATGTTCTTGTCCTTGTCGGTCTCTGTATTTCTTTGCAGGGTTTCCTTGACCTGCTGGCAGATCATTTCTGCCTCATGCTGCACGGCGTTTTCGACCTGGGTTTTTTTATCCTCTCGGTAGGGGTGGATGGTGTATGAACCGCCGGTCTTTTCTGGACAGCCTGAGCGGGCTTGTGTGTATTCGACGCCTCCGAACAGATCATCCGGCTCGCTCGGGAAAACCTTCTGGAAGGTCTCATTGAACCAGTCAACCAGCTCCGGGGCAGAACGGAAATTACTTTCCAGTGTTAGCGAGTCAGGCCGTACATCGCCGATACCCTTTTTCTGTATATCCCGGAAATTGGCTACATCCGCCTCCCGGAACCGATAGATGGACTGCTGCGGGTCGCCGACAAAAAACACCGTTCTGCCGTCTCCGTCCTGCCAACCCGCAGTCAGTTTTTCGACCAGTTCAATCTGGGTACGGGAGGTGTCCTGTACTTCGTCCATCAACAGGTGCGACAACTTATGATCCATCACCAGCGCCAGATCGGTCGGGTTGTCCTCTGCTCCCAGCGCCTCTTGTGCCCGATGCGCGACCTCAGTGAAATCAGCCTGGTTGCGATCCTTGAACAACAAGCGCAACTGGGCGGCGGCAACCGGCAGAATCTGGAGCAGGGAGTTCAGCGTTTGCCAGTGTGAGTCCGTCATTCCGGCAACCGGCAATAGACGGACCTGTGCCAGGGCATCCGTAATCAGGGAGTCCCCGGCAATCAGGGAGTCTTCATCTATGTCAGCAATATATCGCAGAAGGCCCTCGATCCGATGTTTTTCAGGACATTTGGGCGGGAATCCATGTCTTTTATCGACCCGTTTACGTAATTCCCCCTTATCGGTCAACAACAGGCTGGCGATACCCAGCCATTGTCCAACTGACTCGAATCGTGTGTCCGGGAAAGTCTCGATTCCCAGGCAGGCGTACAACGGATACTTCGGATCATTTACGGCCAGTTTGGAGGCGGGGAATTCTGGATTTTCCAGAAGTAGTCGGGGCATATCCTGTGTGACCAGTTCGGAGGCGGCGAATCGGGCCAGATCAACCAATTCATGCTTGATTGAGTCCGGGATGACGCTCGCGATCTGTTGCAGATGCCGCTCAATGACCTGTTGCCACATTTGTTCCGTCTGTTGCCGTGTGTCCAGACTCAGTCCGCTCATCCAGTGAACCCGCCTGGACAGCATGGTTGACAGTAACTGGCGCGCCTGATTGAAGTCGGTGCGCGCCAGTTTTATAAGGTCAGCGCAGTAATCGGCCAGAGGGGGGCCTTCCTCGATCAGATCCAGAGTTTGTTTGGCTGCTTCCAGCCAGGCAAGCTCGGTCTGGCTCTGATCAAGCAGTTCCGGGGTCGCGCCGAAGCGAGCCGACCAGGGCATATATCTGACCAGCTCATAGCATAATGCGTCTATGGTCATGACTCTCAATCTGCCGGGGTTGCCGGACAGATTCCAGCCGAGTTCGTGGTCTCGTTGCAGTGCCCGCCACGCCAACTCCACTATATCCGCATCTCCCTTTTTCACCATCTTCCGGGCAAGCTCGGGATTGTTTGCCGCCGCCAACGCATCGACAATCCGCTTTCGCATTTCCGCAGTGGCTTTCCGTGTGAAGGTAATCGCCAGAATCTGTTCCGGTTGCTCGACCGTCTCCAGCAGCCTGAGAAACCGGCGAATCAGCAGTCCGGTTTTGCCGGAGCCTGCCGGTGCCTGGACGATGAAGGAGTGAGACGGGTGCAGCGCCTGGTCGCGCTGTTCCTGGTCGGGTGGTCCCGGCGGCATGGTAGCTTCAGGGGCGGCCTGGTCGCATTGTCCCTGATCGGGTGGTTGAGCACTCATGCTGCCGGTTCTGTGTCGTCAGCCGGGTTGTCGGCGAGTTCGTGGCGTCGGCACAGGCTGAGCAGGTTACAGTTGCCGCATACCTTGAGGTCTCTGGGGTTGACCTCGGCGTGACCTTTGGCAAATGATTGCGCCAGTTTCCCAAGTACGTTTTCCCAATAGGTCAGCAACTCTTTCCAGTCGAGTGATAACGGTCGGTGGCCGACTCGCGCTTTTTCCAGTGGTACGACCTTCGGCTTGTTCTCTTTGGTATCCAGATGAAACTCCTGGTTTATTGAAATCCCTCGATAAATACAGTCGGCATGACGCACTTGACCATAAGCCATACACTCAATACTGTCATTGTTTCCGCTATTCTGGATCACGGCCAGCGCGTAAAGCGGAAGCTGGGGGCGTTGGGGGCGTGCGCCGACCCAGGAGGAAAAGGTTCCAGTCGCGCCGGTCTTGTAGTCAATCAGGACGCGTGAGCCATCCGCCAGCCGGTCCATCCGATCCACCTTGATCAACAGTTTCAGGCCGCCGAGCTCAAGGGAATACTTTTTCTCCATCTCTATCACCTGAAAATCCTGATGCCGCCACATTTCTGCCTCCTCGAACCACTGACGGATCAGGCTGACCAGCCAGTCGGTCTGTATTTCGCTAAAACCCCTGTCCAGCCCGCCTTGACTGAAAACGGGCTGGCTGCAATCATTAATCGCCTCCATGATCAGTGGGTCAGGCTCGGTTGCCCGCATCATCGTGCGGAGTTCTTTCAGGGTTTTGACCTGTCGCCAGATTTTCTCCAGAATGTGATGTATCAGGATGCCGCGACCCATCGCGTCCAGTCCCGGCTGACGATACTCGTTTTCCCGCGCGTTCAGCCGGTGAATCGCATAGCTGCGAAAAGGGCATGCCGAATGATCTTCAATGACCGCCGTGCCGCCGCGGACATACGGTTCTGTGACCGGCACTCCGTTATAGTCATCGAATACTTCCAGCATCGGCTTGTGTTGCTGGTAGTGTTCAAGCAGAGACAGCTCAGGCGGGTTGGTGGCAGCGGATAGCTGGTCCGGCCACTGTATCAGTGGGCTGGGCGGCTGCTCAACTCCCTCTTCAAGCTGGATACGGCTGAATACGATCTCCCGGCATTGACCGGTCAGTTGCTCTTGCAGCTTACCGGCGTAGTCCTGATTCAGCTTGAAATCAGCCTTGAAATACCCGGCTTTTGTTTGCATAGACGCTGGAATGAACGGATTTTTATTGAGCCGGGGCGGCCACTCTTTTTCAGTCAGATTGCCGAACCAGACGGCATCGAATTGAATCCCGGAAGATTCCAGTATGCCCATGATCTCGATGTTGACTTTTGCCGATTCGGGTTCAAACGGCTGTGTTTTCAAGCGCTCGGTCAGTATGGATAGCGCTTCGCCCAGCGTTGTGCGCTGTTTGATCAGATCCAGCGTGGCCAGATTCAGGATTTCCTTCCTGAACGCCTGCACGGTTTGATGTTCAGCACTGCCCAGGGTTTCATCGCCAGGCCAGCCGAACCCATCCAGCCATTGCGTGAAAATTTCTGCCCATTCACTACAGGTTTTTCTCTCTCCCTGACCGATAAGCAGGGGTTTGATGCGACTGAAGATTGCAGTGAGTTCAGGGGTCGTTTCGTCAGAATCCGGGTGGGTGGTATCCTGAATGATGCGCGTCCAGGCATCGTGTATCGTCGTCTCGTGGGCAAACTGCTGCCGGTATCGGTATTCCAGACGGTGGCGCTGAGCCCTGTCCCGCGCCGCGCCGCGAATCCAGGGGTCAATTAACATACAGGCAATGGCTTCAAACCGGATCGGTTTTTCTGTAAACAGGTTGAGCAGATTGATTGCCGAGCGCACCACCGGATACGTGGCGAGTTGCCTGCCCAGTGCGATATGGAAGGGACGGTCGTAATACTTGTCCGGGTTGATGAGGTGAGTCGGGCAAAGCGTTCGGGTGAACTCCAGCTCAATATCCTGCCGCGACTGAGCCAGCTCAGGCGCCACAATCGCGATGCGCTGTTGCGGGTCGCTAGCCAATCTGCGTTTGGCCCATTGCGCGGCAGCCAGCCATTGGTCGCGCCCGGTTTCGAACTCCATGAATTCTTGTTGTGCCGCCGGTTGTGCATCCGGTTGCAGTCGGCTTACCCGGATTCCTGCGCTACGCATGCGCTCGATCAGGCGCTCCTGCTCCGGGCTCAGATTGTCGAACCCAGCCCAGATCAGATGCGGCCAGTCGGCCTGCATACCCGGTTTTATCTGTGCAGTGAGTTGGGCGGGGAGCTGGTACGAATCCAGCCACCGTCGTTCGCGGCAGTGTGACTGATACTCTCTGCCCCATCTGGCAAAACTGAGGTGATCCGTCAGGCAGAAATCATCGAAGTCATTGCAGTCAATATGCCACTGCTGGCAGATTCGCCAGGCTTCCATCGCAGAGCGCACCGTGGCGTTGATATTCCACAGTGGTTCGGTATTGCCGCCATGCGCCCGGATGTCTTGCTGAATGATGTTTTTCCAGAGTTGTCGGCTTTGCGACGGGCTCAGCACGACATCCGGCGCCGTTGTCTGGCTGTCGGAACTGGATCGCATAGCCCTCCAGGTGCGTTCGATCCAGGACGAGTAGGGAAGAACATCCGGAGTATTCCAGGAAGTCTGTCCGTCCTGCAGTTGGCTCTGGTTATAAGCCTGGGCGACCTCGCGAGACAGGCGAGGGGTTGCGGTAATCAGGGTTGCGCCCGCCCGCAGTAAATCGAATGTCGATTCAGCCAGGGGGTTGCCTTTGAGATCAGGGTCGAAAGACAATATCAGGGCTGGATTTGTTCAATTTTACCGGCCAACTCAAAGTCGAGCCGGGTAATGCCGCCACTGCTATGGGTGACCAGATGGATGTCTACCCGATTGTAGACGTTAGACCACTCCGGGTGGTGGTTCATTTTTTCTGCCAGTATGCCAGCCTGAGTCATGAACCCCATGGCCTGAACGAAATTGCCGAATTTAAATTGTTTGAACAGCTTTCCATCCACCGGCTGCCAGGATCGCTCCCGGTCGTGGTTGAGTTTTTGCAGGCAGACAGATAATTCGTCGCCTTCGATAACGGGATGTTTCATTGAATGGGTTCCCTGGATGATCAGCCTGCCAAGTTTAAGTCAAACAGACGGTTTTTGCATCTGTCCTGATCAGGTTCGATACAGATCGACCCAACCTTGTTACTATCCGGACAACCGCGGGGGGTTGTCCCTGCATCCTGATATACGGGGAAATGTCGCATGCTTATGGTAGAGTAATCGAAAATTCTGTACTGATTGCCTTTATGACGGATAAAACACAGCCGGGTCACAGCCACAGTCTGGACCAAATCGAACAGCGGGTCAGGAGACCAGCTAACCAAAAAACCAGTGTTTACAAACGGCGGTGAGACCCGGGCGTTATTTTGTTGGTTGGTTAATTCCCCATCCTGATAAACATATGACCCAAGAAACTCACAATCATCATAACCAGAGTTCCTCCGAATATTTGCCACAAAAGCGTCTTGCTGGCAAGGCCGTCAAGCTTCGTGTTTATTTCTGTGCACAAAGTGTTGATTCCCTTTACGTCTTGCTCTATGGAACTCATTCTCCGCTCAAGTTCGCCTAACCGGTGATTAACCAAGCCACCGGTCCCGTTCCCGCCGCCTGGAGCAGGCGGACTAGGCTGGGTTATAGGAACCACATCCGCTTGACTCACCCTGCTTCGCTCCAATCGCTGATTCTTTCCCAGAGGGCGCGATCAAAAAACCCGTAAAATTCCGAGAATTTCACGACAACCCCCCTATGTTGCTTGCCATTTACAATTTCAAGGCTACGGCAAACATCAGCACAAGTCCTTTCTTCGCTGGCTATAACCCATAGGGATTCATCCAGCGGGAAATGATTCGGGTATGTTTGTATTACCTTGCTTTTCCCTTTCGGGAAAAAAACAATGAAGGTGTTCATGTTATACAAACAGGTCGAAAGGGGTAGGTAGTAGTCGGTTCATGCAGTCAAGAATGATGTTTACCGCTCTTTTTGTCAAGTGTTAATTCTAAGGAAAGTCTGATCAATACAGGTTTTGTGATGGATTTTTTATAGATTCGGGATTTCATCAGACAGGAAGGACGAAATGGACTGAAATCAGCACCCCGGAGCGGGGAAAGGCAGGGATTTTCTCTTTATTTCCCTATTTCAGGCGCACGTAGCCTGCGGTTTCAATCTTCCAGGTTTCAACAGCACTTTCTTCGCCATCACCAGATTGCTCAAGGCACAAGCCACCACCAGTCGATGTGTGTTCTTCTCCAAACCCCGATAACGCACCTTGGTAAAACCAAACCGTCGCTTGATGATGCCAAATGAATGTTCTACCTTCGACCGTACCCGGGACTTGGTGCGATTCATTGCGCGTTCCTTCTCCGTCAACTTTCGATTACGCGCCCCCTTCGCCTGGGTAAAGTCCTTCGCATCCGGTGCCACCCTTGCAATCACCGCCTTCTGACCCGTATACGCCGAATCTCCCCATACACGAGTCTCTTTCCCATGCAAAAGAACAGGCAGAACCTGTGAATCATGAACATTCGCTGGCGTAGCCGCTACCGAGTGAATCAACTTGCTGTGACTGTCTACACCAATATGGGCCTTCATGCCAAAGTGCCATTGGTTGCCCTTGCGCGTGGAGTGCATCTGTGGGTCTCGTGCTTTCTCCCGGTTCTTGGTCGAACTCGGCGCCTCGATAATACTGGCGTCTACAATCGTGCCTCGCTTCACTGCCAGTCCGTTCTCGCCCAAATACTCATTGACCAGAACAAACAACCGCCTCCCCAGATTGTGCTTCTCCATCAAATGACGAAACTTGCAAATCGTGGTCTCATCCGGCGCAGGTTCCCGACCCAGATCAATACCCGCAAAACAGCGCATACAACGAGAATCATATAACGCTTCTTCAACCGCCGGATCCGAAAGATTGAACCAGTGTTGCAAAAAGTGAATACGCAACATCCGATCTATTCCAATCGGCCTGCGCCCCGCTCCTTTGGGTTGCGGATAAAAGGGTTCAATCACCGCACACAAATCCGACCACGGAATCACTTCCTCCATCTCTTCCAGAAAACGCTCCTTGCGTGTCCTCTTACTGTATTTATCAAACCCAATCTCAGAAAATGTGCTCTGGCGCATCATGAAATATCTCCAGCCATAAAAAATGAAAAAAATCATTATACAATAGAGGATCAATTAATCAGAGATTCCTAAAGTAATTAATTCTCTTGCTTTTTACAATTTTTTGTTTTACAAGGTTTTGTAAGTGATCCTCGCGTTATAGGTCGTCACTGAAATAAAGACAATAAAAACCTCGCAACCACATAACTTGAGGATTTCACACATGTTTACTTTGGTTTTCACCCCCCCCCCCCCCCCCCGCATAGTTCTTTAAGCCGCCGTGTCCGGTTTGGTCCGGGAAACTCTCAGGATTTCTTCTTCCGCACTTGCAACAACCTGTACATTAAGGATGGATAAGCAGATGACACCGATCAGATACTATTACGCAGGCATACTCACAGCCTGTCTTCTTATGCTGACCGCTTGCGGTGGTGGCGGGTCTGGGGCTGTCTCGCAGGCTCCGCAACCTCCCCCAGCGCCCGCGGATCCGGTGACCGATCCTGGGCCGTCCGCGTCCGACCTCGCGGCTCATCTTCGCTCGGCGCGCTTCACTCAGCACCAGCCGTGGGTACTCGAACAGGTCGGAGCGCATCACGCCTACGCCAGAGGACTGACCGGCAAGGGGGTTCGAATCGGGATCGAAGATGGCATCGTTGACTATACGCAACGCGCCGAGTTCGGTAACCGGGTGAAGCTGCGCGATGCAGACGGGGCGGTACTTTCTTACTCGCGCCCTTATGGAGATGAGTTCGGCAGTGATGTTGATTCGTGTCAACGAAACCACACATGTGATATTTGGGCAGGCGATAGTGGCGGAGATGACGAAGCGCGTAATCGCTGGGTACAGGAAATCGTGAGTGAAGATGGCTGGCCGACGCGGGAAGATTCCGTATTTGTGCTTGACGAACACTATCCAGAAGATGGAACGTTTGGGGAATTTAACCGATGGACGGAAGTGCCGACACCTTACGATCAGGCCGGGTCACATGGCACCACAGTGGCTTCGGTTGCGGCCGGCACGAATCTCGGCGTGGCACCGGAAGCCACGATTATTCCGATTGCGCGGAATTTTGAGGATCAAAGGGAAGACGCACGGGCGAATGCGGTGTACAGGGTGGGTATATCCTTATTGTCTGCCGCGGAACGGAGGCAGTATGACGATAATCTGGCAGAGTATTATCGGGACAATTACGCTGGGTTCGACATCATCAACCGATCTTTTGGCACCGGAATCTTTGCCCCGGATCTGGTCGTTTCGGAGATTGATTCCGAATTGCGATGGTGGCGACGATACTTGCCGAAATCCTTGGATGCTAGTCTGCAAGTTGGAGCTCGTGATGCCGACAAGACCATATTCGTCTATGCCGCCGGCAATGAGGGTGAGCTCTGGTCCGGCCTAGAGGCGGACCTGCCCTTCTGGATCCCCGAGTTGCGCGGACACCACTTGGCTGTCGCGGCGACTGACCCGGATACTGGGGGCATCGCAGGTTATTCCAACCGATGCGGCCTCCTCCCTTCCGACTGGAACGCCGCGAGACATGGACGACACTATTGCCTCACTGCCCCCGGTACAGTGCGCGGCCTCGTGCCCAATTCGAACTCGCCCGGAAGAGGCGATGTCAGAGACGAGATCACCGGCACCAGCTTCGCTGCCCCCATCGTTTCGGGAGCACTCGCGCTGTTGATGGAACACTTCCGGGGAACTCGTGGTAACACGGAGGTCGTGAGGCGAATGCTGGATACCGCGGATCGAAGCGGGCGCTACGCCGACCTTGAGACGTATGGCGCCGGGCATCTGGACCTTGGGGCGGCGTTGGCACCGGTCGGCGCGCTTAGTGTCGGGCAGTCCGCTCATGAGCTCAGCCGCACGACGCTCCAGACTCCGGCCGCTTTCGGCTCGGTTGCAGGACGTGCCGCGCATATCGAGTTGGCCACATTCGACGAGCAGAACTTTCCATTCTGGGTTCCCTTGTCAGAGCTAGTCTTTACCCGGACGGCTAGCCGTTCCCCGATTCCCGTGTTCGAAGGCCCTTACCGGACCATTGTGCCTACGGCTGGACTCGATGCTGTCGGATTACATTCATGGGTGTCGCTTGGAGGTACCGGAAATCCGTGGTTCCAGGGTGGCCGGGAATGGGTGATGAGCTTTGGCGACTCATCCATCGGTCTAGAACAGCGACCACGAAGCAGAGGTTGGGGCTACGGCTTTAGCTTGGACGAGAGCGGCTATTTGGGCACCCAACCATCCGGGGCGTTCGGGTCAGACCTGCGCTCTGGCATGTTGTGGACCTCCCGCGCTTTCGAGCACAGGCTGGGGGATGGCTGGAGATTGGGTGCCACGGGTACGTTGATGATAAGCCTTCCAGACTATGAGGACAACGCGATCTTCCGGGCGACTCCTTCCGTGATGTCGGCTTTGGCGATGCGTATCGGTAAACACAACACCGGACTGATCGTTGAGCAACCATTGCGCGCCGAGTCGGGTACCGG
This sequence comes from Arenicellales bacterium, assembly GCA_965116335.1. GTDB lineage: Bacteria > Pseudomonadota > Gammaproteobacteria > Arenicellales > Poriferihabitantaceae. The sequence continues at coordinate 1,199,509 of OZ220677.1, read as the reverse complement.
CACGTTCCGTATCGAGAACGGCAGGATAGAGAACGGGCAAAGGCTGTATGACGAATATCGTATTCCGCTCCAGGCGGAAGCGAGAGAGTTGCGAATGACACTCCGTCACCAGCGTCCAACCCTTGGTGGTGACTTTGCAATCGAAGTCGGCGGCGCGTTGAATGCCAACCATACCCAGGGAGAACGTGAAACGAGTATCGGTTTCGCCTACCGCCGGAGTTGGTGATCCAATGAATTTCGTTCGCACCCTGTTGCTTGTGTCCGTGGTTGTATTCGGTACGGCCTGTGCCAACCGGGATGAGTCGGCAATCACTCCCGAGTTGGTGAGTTCAGCGGGTTCTTCGATTATCCGTGAAGGCATGGTTTACACTCCCGTGAGCATCGGCTCACAGGGGTGCGTGTTATATCATGTTCGGATTCCGGGCGGGCAGGCCCCGGCCGCTCTGGTATACCAGAATACGGCAGGACAGTTCAGCTACGGGCACCCGGATCAGTGCGTAAGATTCCCGGACTAACCGAAGGTATCCACGTAGCCGAACAGTGCGACGCTTCCGCCGGTATGGAGAAATACGACATTCTGCCCTTTGGTGAAAAATCCGTTGCGTATGTGGTCGATTAACCCGGCCAGTCCCTTGCCGGAATAGACGGGGTCCATCAGGATGGCTTCCTCACGAGCCATCAGGTTGACGGCTTCAATCATGCTGGTTGTCGGGATGCCGTAACCGTCGCCTACATAGTCGGAATTGGCGATCACTTTATCACGGCTGACACAGCCGGAAACCCCCATGTAATCGGCGGTTTTGCAGGCCAGATTGTAGACGTTTTCCTCCTGCTTTTCTTTGGGTGCGCGCACGCTGATGCCGAGCAATGGAATCCCGCAACGGCTGGCTTCCAGCCCAACCACCAACCCGGCCTGAGTGCCTGTGCTGCCGGTGGCGGTAACGATATGATCAATACGAAGCCCGCTGTCATTGGCCTGGGTCAGGGTTTCGATAGCGCAATTCACATAGCCCAGGGCACCGATGGCGTTGGAGCCTCCGCCGGGGATGATATAGGGGGTTTTGCCTTGTGCGCGAACTTCTTCCGCTTTTTCCTGCATGGCTGCATCCATGTCCGTGTCTTTTGCGAATCGGGTTATATTTGCCCCGAAAATCCGATCCAGTAAAACATTACCGGACTCGGTGTAATCAGTGTTGGCGTATCCGGTGCGGTTTTCCAGAAGAATTTCACATCCCATTTTCAGTTTGGCCGCCGCTGCCGCCGTCTGGCGTGCGTGATTGGATTGCACTGCACCCTGAGTGATGACGACATCGGCGTTATTGGCCAGTGCGTCCGCCATCAGAAATTCCAGTTTGCGTGTTTTGTTGCCGCCTGTGCCGAGGCCCGTGCAGTCATCCCGCTTGATGTAAATGTCCGGGCCTGCCAGGGTTTTCGACAGATTGGGTAAAAATTCCAGAGGCGTGGGCAGGTGAGCGAGGGTGGTCCGCGGAAAACGTGAAAGGTGCATTGTAGTGGGGTCTCCGTGTGGATGATTTAAGGGTTATTCAGGTTTGCAAGTTCCTGTTCAATTATACAGGCGATGGTGTCGCATTGGGTCTGGCTCAGGGACAATGGAATCCGCATGTCGCAAGTGGTCGCCAGAATCTGTGAGGTGTCGGGTAATGCCTGCGGTTGCAGGTATTGCCAATGGTGATACTGGCTGGTATAGCCGACTGGCTCTGCGCGACCAAACCATTTGATAGCCACGCCTCTTCGCGTACAGTTATCTGCCAGAGTTTGCAATCGGGCCTTGTCCAGCCCGTTGACATGGAATTGGATTGAACTGGCGACGAAAGCCTCCTGTTGCTGGCGAGGGGGAACCTTGATTCCGTCAATACGGTTCAGATTCTGTTCCAGCCAGCGATAGATGCGATTCCATTTCTCACCCCGCGCGGTCATTTCCCGTAGCTGGGGGCGCAATACACAAGCCACCAGATTGGACATACGCATACTGAAGTTCGGAATCTGCTTTTTCCATTTGTCGAATACGCTGGCGGACGGAGTCGACTGATGCTGTCCATAGAGCATATAGCTGCCGGAGTACAGGATAGCCTTCGCGGCCATATCTTCATCGTCGGTGACGATAATACCGCCTTCGCCAGAGTTGATATGCTTGAAAGTCTGGGTGCTGAAACAGCCGACCGCGCCGAATCGTCCGGTGAACCTGCCATTCCATTTGGCGCCCATGGTATGTGCACAGTCCTCAATCAGGGTCAAGCCGTATTGCTCGCACAGCTTCACGATCTTTTCCATATCGGTGATATGGCCGCGCATGTGAGTCAGCAACAGGACACGGGCATCGCTCTGCTGCGCCTTGCGATCCAGATCATCGAGATTGATCCGATGGTCGTTGTCGATTTCGACCAGCAACGCTTGACCGCCTGCGTGTTCGATCGCGCCCGGCACCGGCGCCAGATTGAAAGCGTTGACCAGCACCGGGTCGCCCGGTTTGACTCCGGCTATCTTTAAGCCCAGAAAAATCGCGCAGCCGCCGGAGTTCACTCCGATGGCGTAACGTGCGCCGACATATTTGGCGAATTCTTTCTCGAACAGGGCCGCATGAGGCTCGGTTTCACTATATTCGCCATAGCGATGCAGGCGCCCGGATTGCATCAGTGCCACGGCCTGTTCGATGGCCGCATCGGGTAGCGCTCCGGGGTCGGAGAGGTCAATGTCGAGGGCGGTTTGCCGTTCAGGCTCAATGATCGGGTTTTTCATCATTCGGTTTTTCATAGCTCAATATCCACCCACACGGGCAGATGGTCCGACCCGGTGGCGTGGTTGTCCACCCGGCATCCTGTCACATTGTGCCGAATGGCGCTGTTGACAAAGGCGTAGTCCAGTCGAGCCGGTATATCGTTTACATCGCTGGTCGGGCCGTGGTATTTGTCATATCCGCAATGAGTCCAGGCATCGACAAATCCGCAAGGGCTGGTTATATGTCCGCCGTAATCACTGATCGGCCCCACTATTTCAAGGTATTCTTCCGAATCCGGCTGGAAATTGAAGTCACCGAACAGGATGGCATGTTCGGCCACGGACTGATTCGGTACCCCGGATTCCCAATCCATGCCGGTCAGGTCTCCGCCGACAGCATGGCCTTCATGCACTGCCTGGCGATGAATTTCCAGAATGCGTTTCACCTGAGGCAGCCGGGTCGCCGCAGACAAGTGAGTCAGATGGATCGAATAAACCCGGAGTGGCCGGTCATTTATGATGAGGGTGGCCTCAATCATGGAGCGTTGCAGGCTGAGTGGGCCGATACTGCCGTGTTTGGGCAGAAGGTGGTGACGGCTTGATTCGAGTGGATACCGACTCAGTATCATGTTACCGAATTGGCGGCGTTGGTGGTCTGCGGGTTTCGAGCCGGAGACATGCAAATCAATGCCCGCTCCATAAACACTATAGTAGTCGCTGAATCGATCCTGGAAGTAGCGCATCTGATCGACATTGCCGGTGCGCGGCCAGAAACGGTCCACTTCCTGTAGCGCGATCAAATCCGCCCCGCTGACTTCATCCGCGATTCTGGACAGGTCTACCCGGTCATCCCGGCCCTTGCCGTACTGGATGTTGTAGGTTACGCATTTCATTCGGTCAATCCAGAGTATCCTGTGTTCAGATTCTGCCCCGGAAAGAAAAACAGAAAACAACCTTACACTCAATCAGTGTGTCATAAAGATGACTTCCAGATGTGCCTCACCGGGTGAGTCGGCCGGATTCACGCTGGTGGTCCGGGAGCCGGATTATATACCAAAGATTCCGTTCATGGTTGTACTATCCAGCCCGTGTGCGGTATGCTCACGGCATGATTAGGCCTCGTTTGCCCCGTGGTACGCCCTTGAGACCTGCTTCACGATCCGGGTTGTCTGTCGGAGCGGTGGTTTTGGCGGCTGGTCGATCCTCTCGCATGGGGAATGACAATAAACTATTGGCGGAACTGAATGGTATGCCGGTTTTACACCACGTGATGGGCTCAATCAGAGGCAGCGCAGTCACCGATACCGTCGTTGTTCTGGGTTACGAAGCGGATAAAGTCAAATCATCTTTAAGTGGATACAAAATAAAAAGCGTTTACAACGCGAAATATCAAACCGGCTTGAGCTCTTCCATCCAGGCCGGAATTAAAGCAGTAAACACGTCTGTTGATGGCGTGATTGTCGTATTAGGAGATATGCCTGGAATAACGGGGGAAATTCTGGATATACTTATTCAACATTTTAACCCCGAAGAAGGCGCCGAGATTTGCATTCCCACCTGCAAAAACCAACCGGGCAATCCGGTTTTGTGGTCAAAACGGTTTTTCCCGGAATTATGCAGGATTGAAGGAGATGTCGGAGGAAGAGCCTTGATCCATGAATATCCGGAGGCTGTGGTGCAATGTCCGGTAAAAACGGATGTTATCCATCAAGATGTGAACACTCGGGAACAACTGGCCGTTATGGATTATGCAATGCGTACAGTGTCAAAGACCAGAGCACATGACAGCAGGTAATCTGATTTGAAAAACAGTGATCTTGAAGTTCTTCAGCACTTGAGCAGTTGGCTTGCACAGGGGTATGAGGTAGAGTTAGTGACTTTGGTCAGATGTTTGGGGTCTGCACCGCGCCCCGTTGGGTCTTTGGCCGCTATTCGGGAAGATGGCGTAATCACAGGATCGGTGTCAGGAGGGTGTATTGAAAAGGAATTAACCACGCATTTCAGAAAACAAGGGCAAACAGGTCTGGTTCGGCACAATGTCAGCCCGGAACAGGCTATACGATATGGCTTGCCATGCGGCGGTTCGCTGGAGTTGGTTTTTGAAAACTCCATTGATTCGTTGCAGGTTGATCGGCTGATATCCGCTCTTCATCAGCGCAATCGGATCTGCAGGGTTGTTGAACTTTCGTCGGGTCGGGTTACTCTTGACTCTGAGCCCGGTCCGGATGTGCAAGGTTTCCAATTTGATGGTGAAACTGTTAAAAAGGTATTTGGCCCATCGTGGCGATTGCTTATTATTGGTGCGGGGGAGTTGTCAAGATATGTTGCCGAAATGGGATTGGCTCTTGATTATGATGTGTTGGTTTGCGAGCCTCGTGAGCATTTCTCGAAAATCTGGGCTGTTGATGGCGCTCCTGTAGAGTCGCGCCTGCCAGATGAGGCAGTTGAATTATTTGCCTCGGATTCACAAAGTGCCGTCCTGGCGTTGACCCACGACCCGAATCTGGATGATCTGGCCTTGATGGAGGCACTGACTTCCGACGCGTTTTATGTGGGGGCACTGGGTTCTGCAAAAAACAATGAAAATCGACGTAAAAGACTCGTGGAAGCTTTCAATTTGACAGACAGGCAGGTCGGGCGATTGCACGGCCCCATTGGTCTGGATATTGGCAGTGTAACGCCTTGTGAAATAGCGGTATCCATACTGGCGGAAGTGACCGCTATTCGACGACTCGGAGCAGTTTGCCCTTATGGGCGGGCTGACCGCTAAAATTGTCAATGCGGGAGAAGATGCCTCCAGACTACCCGACAATGATAAATTGAAAATGACCATCCGATTGTCAAATATCGATATTCGCCAACTCAGGATTTTTCGCGCTGTAGTTGAATGTAACAGTTTCGCCAATGCCGAGGCAGAGTTGAACGTCAGCCAATCAACTATCAGCCACCAGATGAGTAATCTGGAAGCGCGATTGGGGATCAATTTGTGTGAAAGGGGTCGGTCCGGGTTCCGCCTTACAGATAAAGGAAAAAGGGTTTATGAAGAAACACTCTTGTTGTTCAGGGCGCATGAAAGATTTCAATACTCTACGGGTGAACTGAAGGGCAAGTTAAGCGGATATCTGAACATTGTACTGATAGACAACGTGATTACCGATCCAAAATGCCCGATTGTTACCGCATTAAACAAGTTTAATGAGCGCATACATGACGTAATGATCTCACTCGATACAATGTTGCCCGGAGATATCGAGCGCTCCCTGCTGGATATGGACATGGACATAGCGATTGGAACGTTCGAGCGAAAGCTGCCTGGATTGAGTTACAAAAAAATTTATGTCGAAATCAATAATCTGATGTGCGGGGCTGCCCATCCGATAGCGAAACTGCGTGATCCGGCAGAGGTAAGGAATACAATCAGGTCGTCTCGCAAAGTGACGCGCAGTTATCTCAATAATCGCGACATCAGTATGCTGGATCACGACCCGGATATAAGAAGCGGTGTAGCTCAATCCCTGGAGGCCCAGGCTATTTTTATTTTAGGTGGGAGTCACATCGGGTTTTTGCCGGTCCACTATACTACTGATTGGGTGAAGCGAAAACAGATGCAGGCAATTTTCCCGAATGAGATTACCTATAAATCGCCCTTCTATGTTGTAACCAAAAAATCCCCCCGAAAGTCGAAAGTTGTTGAAACGTTTACATCTGATCTCACCGCTGCCATTTCCGAGTGCGCCGGTAAGATGTCATTTTAGAAGTCCCCGCTCATCCAGGCTGCCGGACCCGGCAGTAAAAACCAGCTACCCGAACCCGCCAGTCACATTAACTTGTTCAATGTTGCATATAAGTATGCAACATTGAACATATAACGGCATATAACGATACGATAGTATGTTGTCTGGACATACAGGTTTTAAAGTTACCGGGTCATTATGATAGTAACCGACACAACATCTAAAACAGCGAGCAATGTTTCTATGGATCCCTCCAGGAAGAAGAGCAGGCAAATACTCCGGCTCTTATCCCCGGTAAGCTCGAAACAGTCGGTGATATTGGGAATTGCCGGTGGTGTAATATTTTTTCTGATTTGGGAACTGGGTCATTATGCAATGCCTGAGGAAAGCAGGCGTTTCCTTCCTTCCCCACAGCATGTTGTTTCAACGCTCTATATACTTCTTACCGAAAAGGACTTTTTATCGGATATCGGAATAAGCCTGTTCCGCATAATCGGCAGTTTTACAGCGGTATGCGTGGTTGCTGTCCCCCTCGGTATTTTCATGGGTTGCTTCGACAATATGCGCGCGCTTATTAATCCCGTTGTATCCGGTGCCCGGTATCTTCCGGCCGCATCCTTTATTCCGTTGCTGCTTGTCTGGTTCGGTCCCACTGATTTGCAGAAGATGGCATTACTTTTTCTGGGGGTTATATTTTTCCTCATTGCATTGATTCTGGATAATACAAAGGCGGTACAAAAAGAGTTGATTGAGGTGGCACTGACTATGGGTGCCTCCAAAAAACAGATTGTATTGGGTGTCGTTTCCCGTGCTGCCACCCCCGCTATTCTGGATTCCATGCGAACCATGATTGCGGTTGGGTGGACGTATCTTGTAATCGCGGAAATTGTCGCCGCGCAGGACGGGATAGGGGCGGTGATGATGCGGGCGGGGCGTTTTCTTAAAGCCGATGTCATTATGGCCGGGATACTTACCATCGGAATTCTGGGGGTGATTACGGATATCGCTTTTCGTCTGATCGCGCACTACATCGTTCCCTGGAATAGAAAGCGGTCTGGATAATCAGGAGTTTGATCGAGAGCCTGAGCGTATGAACAACGATACTGGAAATATCACACCTGAAGTTCCGGCAATCCATTCCGAGGGTGCCACCCGGCGATATCTGGGTGGGAAATTCACCGCGGTAGAAGATATTTCCCTGAATTTCCCCAAAGGTCAGATTACCGCATTTGTCGGTCCGTCGGGTTGTGGAAAGACCACCATGTTGCGCATGATTTCAGGACTGGAAGAGCCGACAGAAGGCGCGGTTTTTGCCGGAGGGAAACTGATTGATGGGCCAGGCCCGGACCGGGGAATGATTTTCCAGGCCTACACATCCTTCCCGTGGCTGACCGCATTAGGTAATGTCGAGTACGGAATGAATATCCTGAAGGTTCCAGGCAATGAGGCAAGGGAGCGCGCCATGAGTTTGCTCGAAAGTGTGCATCTTGGTGAATTCGCCAATGCCTACCCGGCTGAATTGTCGGGTGGTATGAAACAGCGCGTCGCCATCGCCAGGACCCTGGCGCAAAACCCCGCAGTATTACTGATGGACGAGCCTTTCGGGGCACTGGACGCTCAGGTTCGCTGGGAGATGCAGGAAATGATGATTGAAATTATTTCCGAGCGGAACAAGACGGTGATATTTGTGACTCATGACATACAGGAAGCCATATATCTTGCCGACAGGATTGTATTCTTCAGCCGTACCCCCGGGCGCGTCAAACAGGACATCATCCTTGATTTCAAGAATGGTCGGCGATTTGTTCGAAAGGAAGAAATGCTGAAACAGCCTGGCTATGTGGACGTAGAGACGCAACTGTTTTCCTGGATGAGAGAGGAAATTAAAAAGACTTGATCAATGTTTAATTCCTTAAAGGCCAAATCAAATATTTTATAAATCCGGTTGATGGAGGATTCTGATATGAAAAATGTAAAAGAGATGTTTCGATATGCAGTTGTGGCAATGACCGCGTTAATGATGTTTTCAGGCGCGATGGTTGCCAATGCCAAAGAGAATGTTGTGGTTTCGATTATTTCCGTTTCGGTCTATGGCCCCTGGTTTATCGTCAATGAAAAAGGGTTCGCTGACAATATTGATGTTGATGTGCAGATCATCGAAGACCTCACTGCGCGCAATGCCGGACTATCCAGTGGGGATATTCAGTGCATAATGACCACTATGGATTCGACGGTGGTAACAGCGGCGGCTGGTGTTCCGATTAAACATGTCGCCGTCCCCCTGATGTCGTATGGGCTGGATCAAATGATCGCTGTGGCGGATGTAAAGACTGATGCGGACCTGAAAGGTCGTTCCTACGCTGCGGATTACGGGTTTTTGAACCACATGTGGATGTTGTTGACGTTAAAACGCGCCGGGCTTGCTTATGACGACGCGGCGCATAGCATTTTGTTGCCACAAGACGCCGCCGCCGCATTTGTAAGCGGAAACCTTGATGTTGACGTTAATTTCATACCATTCACGGAGCAATCCTTGCAGCTTAAGGGGTCCCATGTCCTGAAAACCAGTTTGACAGACAAAACATGGGAGCGTGGCCTGATTTCCGATTCGATTGCCTGTACCAGCAAATTTCTGGATGACTCGCCGGAGGTCGCAACAGAATTGGTTCGCGCCTGGTTCCAGGCTATAGATTGGTGGAAGCAAAATCCTGAGGAAGGAAATGCAATCATCGCCAGGGGGCTGGATTGGCCAGAGGCGGATGTTCGTCTGACTCAGGCGGGCGCGATTATGCTCAATCTGGATCAAAATCTGGGTGCTCTGGGCATTAGCAATAGTCAACCTGTTTGCAATAGTCTTCCCGAAGGTGTGCCGCAACCCCCTGCCGGAAACAGTGGCTGGGGTGCCCTGGTTGGAAGTAGTAACGATTGTGAAGCGGGGTATCTGGAGGCGAGCTGGAATTTGTTCAATGAGGTATACAAGGACGCCGGGGTAATTGACAGTACGATTTCGTTTGCAGATGGTGTCGATAATAGCATCATTGAGTCATTATACGACGCAGGCATCCACGCGGAGTTTAGTTCGAATCAGTGGGTTGGGCGGTTAGTCCCCTGACCCCTCAGGTTCTGTTTCAATAGCCGGATTACGAATATGCGAGCGCATTTCGAATACTCAAGGCCAGACTCGGTTCAGGAGGCGGTGCGAATGAAAAACGAATTTGGCGACAGGGCGAAGTATTGGGCAGGTGGAACGGACATGGTATTACGCTGGCAACGTGAAGTTGACAAATTCGAGCACTGTATTGACATCACTTACCTGAAACAACTGGATTATATTCGGGTTGAACAGGACAGCATCCGGATCGGTGCGTTGACGGCGTTATCAACGCTGGAGCGAGCCGATAGAAAACACCGCCTTCTGAAAACGCTGAGTGATGTAACCAAACTGATGTGTACACCCCAAACCCGGACTCTGGCCACTGTAGGCGGAAATATGGTCAATGCGTCGCCCGCGGCAGATTTAACTCCGCCTTTTATCGCTATGGATGCCTCGGCTGTTATCTCGGTTGATGAAGGGAGTCGTATTGTTCCCATGGATCAGTTTTTTAAGGGTGTCAACAAAACCGTCGCGGGAAATGGTCTGTTAACCGAAATTTTCATTCCCCTGCCAGAAGGGCGGCGTAAAGTTGCCAAATATCATCGAATTGACCGAACTGTGGTTGATATCGCGCTGGTTAATGCATCGACATCGGTGTCAGTGGATGACTCGGGCGTGATTACCCGGGTTGGCGTGGCATTGGGTGCAGTAGCTCCGACCGTTATCCGGTCGCCCGATGCGGAACAATTATTAACAGGCCAGTCTGTTGCATCGCTGTCAGGGGAGGAAATAGAGAAACTGGGCGAAATCGCTACGGCGGACGCGAAGCCAATTTCAGATGTGCGCGCAAGCGAGCAATACAGAAGGGCAATGATTAAAGTAATGACAATCCGATGTATGAAAGATTGTATTGATGAATTGGGAGGAGTGATCACATGAGCACCCGATTAAATGTAAATGGCAGGTCCATTGAATTGAATTGCGCTTCTGATCGGACGCTTGCCGATGTGCTGAGAAATGAAATGGGGCTATTCGGTGTTCGTGTCTCATGTGCGGAGGGGGAGTGTGGTTCCTGTACCCTGTTAGTTGATGGAGAGCCCATGACTTCATGCATGATGCTGGTGAATCAGGTTGAAGGCAGGGAGGTTATGACGATAGAAGGGCTGGGGTCGCCTGATAATCTGCATCCGGTTCAACAGGCATTTATTGAGGAACAGGGTTTTCAGTGTGCATTTTGTACGCCTGGATTTATTATGAGCGCCGTTGCCTTCCTTGAAGAAAACCCGAATCCTACTGAAGAAGAAGTCGCCATTGGCATGAGCGGAAACATCTGTCGATGTGGTGCTTATCCATACATTGTTCGAGCCGTACTGAATGCCGCGGAAAAGCTCAGGTTAGCCGATAATTGATTTGACTGATTGGAAGATGATGATATGAATAGAATGTTTGACTACAGGCCGGGTGAAATGGAGGAAGCGGTTGCCGGCGTACAGGGGGGTATGCAGACCAGAGTAAGGGAAATGAAAGTGGTGGGTCGTGGATTTCATGTAAAGGATGCTGTGGAAAAAGTAACCGGCTCAATGAAGTATGCAGTGGATATGACTGTACAGAATATGACGTATGGGAAAATATTGCGTTGCCCACATGCCCACGCCCGAATCAGGAGCATAGATATAAGTAATGCAGAAGCGTTACCCGGTGTTTTTGGAGTGTTGACCCATGAAGATGTTCCGCAAAATGACTGGGAAGCAGCCTGGTTCAATTACCGGGGCAAGGTTCTTGATGGGGTCGGACGTTTTGTCGGTGATGAACTGGCTGCGGTGGCCGCCGAAAGTGAAGAAATAGCCCAAAGAGCGATTGAGCTTATTGACGTAGAGTATGAGATTCTTGATGCGGTTTTCGATTTTGAAGAAGCCAGAAAGCCTGGCGCTCCTCAAATCAGGGAAGAGGGTAATGAAAGGGAGCCCTATACGGTCAAGTGGGGAGATACAGATAAAGGTGAAGAGTTGGCAGACCACACCGTAGAATGCGATATCTATTACCATAGCCAGCAATATGCTCCTCTTGGACGAAACGCCGCTATTGCAGAGTGGGTGGGAGATAAGGTAACGCTTTGGACTTCGTCACAAACTCCAACTGAAACCCGTGATGGTATTCATGAAGCACTTGGTATCCCGCTGAGCAAGATTCGTGTCATAGCATTGCCCACTGGCAGTTCATTCGGGCAATGGTGGAGTAATAACTTCATGATGATCACTGTGTTGTTGGCGCAAAAGGTCCGAAAGCCGGTAAAGATCGAGCTGGACAATGAAGAATGTATGGGTACTGTCAAGCGCAGACATATCGAAAGAACCCGTGGGATGATGGGTTGTACCGCGGATGGGCAACTCACGGTGGCCAGATTCGACCATCTGATTGATAACGGTGGTTATGGATTCAAGGATGATGTCGGGTTTTTCTGTGTGGACATGTGGGGCAAGGCCCTGCATGGTCATTATGAGATTCACGGAATTAATACGAACCTGCTGACTGCGGGCTGCATGCGCGGGGTGGGGGATTGTACGCTCGGTGCCAGTGTTGAACGACTGTGTAATCAACTCGCTGAAAAAGTGAATATGGACCCGGTTGATTTTCGAATCAGGAATCAGATCAGGCCGGGTGATGAATTGAGAATGCAACATTCCAGGCATAATATGTCTCAGGAAAGCGTTGAACAGTATCTGGCTGACCTTCCAGATGAATATCGTGACCAATGGCCAAAGCCGTTCCATCTTTCCAGTGGTTCAACAGAAGAAATACTGAAACGTGGCGCGGAGTGTTTCCGGTGGGCTGAACGCTGGAATGGCTGGGGAAAACCATTCAGTGTGGATGGCCCTCGGCATCGGGCTGTTGGTGTAGGTACAGGAGCTCATGTATGTGGTGTCGAGTTCGAGGGAAATGCTTCTGCGATGGTCAGACTGAATCCGGACGGAAGTTTGAAAGTGCATTGCAGTGTGGGCAGACAGGGGCAAGGCAGTGAAACGACCCAGGCTCAGGTTGCGGCAGAAGAGATGGGTCTGCCATTGTCGGTGGTCGAAGTGGAGACAGGGGATACAGATTCCTGTCCGTGGAGCCACGGCTCCCTGGCAAGTAATACGATGTTCAGGGTAGGTTGGGCGACTCGGGAGGCGACTCGGGATGCCCGGCGTCAGTTATTGGAAATAGCGGCCCGGGAACTATTTGACCATGCAAATATTACGGATCTGGATATTACTGACGGGTATGTGCACAAAGCGGGGAGGCCTTCTCGTGAAATTTCAATCTCTGACGTGTTGAACCATCTCAGATCCGATACCTTGGGTCAAACATCTTCGATTACGGGTAGACCTGCGGTTCCCATGCCGCCTTCCACAACTTTTGCGAGGCATTTTGGGGCGCAATTTGTGGAGGTGGAGGTTGATATCGAAACCGGAAAGATCGTGCTTCTTGATTATTTGGCCAGTCAGGACAGCGGTACTGTCGTAAATCCCCAGATTCTTAAAAATCAGGTTATTGGGGGTGCTATTTGCGGTGCTGGCTTTGCCATATATGAGCATCTGGTTTTTGATCCGGAAACGGGTGCTATTAAAAATGCGAATTTGCTTGATTACAAACTGCTGAGGGCGGCGGATTTTCCTTGCAAGGCGGAAGTGTTGTTTGGCGATTCCTATGACCCGGTTGGGCCATTTGGCGCTCGTGGTGCTGGTGAGGCGCCTATTGCGGCGGCCATTTCGGCGGTTTCCCAAGCGGTTTACAATGCGATCGGAGTCTGGGTCGATTTACCAATGACTCCAGAACGCGTCGTCAGAGCATTGGGAAGAGTTTAGCTTCTGCTATATTTCGTTGAGTTGATACCGCTATTGGTTCGGTATATGTAATTTTTAGACTTTTACAGGTGGAACATGATTGAAAACCCCGTTCCATGGCCAGATGGCAAGCGTTGCGCCGTTGCATTTACATTTGATATGGACGCGGATAGCCTGATTCATCTTGAGCACCCAAAAACCGGATATCGTCGGGTTTCTGCAATCTCAATGCTCCGGTATGGGCCAGAGGTAGCAATTAAACGTATCCTCGAAACCTGGAAAGAATACGATATTCAGCAAACATTTTACGTCCCGGCATGGTGCATAGAGCAATATACTGACTCGGTAAAAGCAATGGTAGACGGCGGGCATGAGGTCGGCCATCACGGTTACATCCATGAAAACCCGAACTCACTTTCTCCAGAGAAAGAACAGTATTGGCTGAAACGGGGAATTGATGTTATCGAAAACGTTACCGGACAAAGACCGCGTGGCTGGCGGGCTCCGCTTTATAATTTTTCAGACTTATCCATTGATTTTCTGATCGACGAAGGATTCATATACGACGCATCCTTGATGGGTGACGATATCCCCTATCTACTGGAAACAGAAAATGGCAGTCTTCTGGAATTGCCGTCTTATTGGGGGATGGATGATTGGCCCCAGTTCGTTCACTTGATTGATCTGGATTATATGATGCCACTGCAATCTCCCTCCCGCGGTATGGATGTTTTCAGAGAAGAGTTCGACGCAATGTATAAACACGGTGGATTATGGGTGACAGTCTGGCATCCATTTGCGTCCGGGAGGCTGGCAAGATGGGAAAAAGTGATCGAACTCATAGATTATATGATAACCAAAGGAGATGTCTGGTTTGCGCGCATGGAAGACATCGCGGCTCATGTCAATAAATGTATTGACGAAGGAAGCTACGTCCCGAGAGTTGATCAGTTACCCTATTACGCAGGGCCGGTTGAATTTTGACTCCATGATTGACTATCCGGTATTCCTGCTGTTGTCCGTTCTGGCAGCATCTATCCTGTATTCCTCCGTTGGACATGGTGGCGCATCCGGTTATCTGGCTGCCATGGCATTATTTGGCGTTACTCCCGAGATAATGAGGCCAGCCGCATTGGTAATGAACATTTTTGTTACTTTTCTGGTGCTATACAAGAGTTGGCATCAATCCCGGGTGGACTGGCAATTGCTCAAAGCATTGATTATTGTGTCAATACCGTTCGCTTGTCTGGGTGGCGCATTCACCATTGAGACGCAGCATTACAAGTATTTTCTGGGTGTGGCGCTGCTGTTTGCCGCATGGAAAATGTTTCTGCACAACCCCGTTGAAAGACCGTTAAAAACAGTCAGTACCTGGAATATAGTTATTGTTGGGGCGGCTCTGGGTTTCGCTTCCGGGTTAACCGGGATTGGCGGTGGAGTATTTTTGAGTCCGTTGCTGTTATTTTTGGGCTGGACAAGTGTAAAGGGGTCTATCCCGATTGTAGCGACGTTCGTGCTGGTGAATTCTGTTTCCGGTTTGCTCGGTTATCTCGCGGTTGGGAATCATATCCCCGATAGCACACTGGCCCTTGTATTGTTTGCGATCGTGGGTGCCATTATAGGGACCGAGCTTGCATTTCGTCGATTATCCGCAGGCGGATTGAGGACAGTGCTGGGAGTGGTCCTGGCAATCGCGGGTTCGAAGATGTTGCTTATTGCGTAGGATTTTTCAGGTTACGTATTTCATCAGTCCGTTCCTCCAAACTACTGCATGAATTCCGGTTTTCTGTCTGGATACTGGTTATTCCGATGTTTTTTGCCTCGGAAGATTGGTTTGCCGTTATGATATGCGGTCATGGCAACCCGATGGCTGCATAAAAAACCGAGTATAAAATGAAGATCAGGCACAATCTCAGGTCTCTCTCACGGGACATCCAGAACCGGCGGGTTACGGTGGAGGCATTGATCAGCGAGACGCTGGAGAAAGCGAAGGCCAGTGAAAATGTCCTGGTTTCGATCAATCAGGATGCGCTCGAACAGGCCGTGCAGGTGGATCGTTCCATCGGGGCCGGACAGCGTATTCCTGCATTGGCCGGTATTCCGATTACTCTGAAGGATCTGTTCGATATCAAGGGCGAGGTCACGCTGGCCGGGTCCATTGCGTTGCGGCATTCAGCCGTTGCGGCTGCCCGGGACTGTGATGTGGCTGGCCGGTTGCGAGGCGCCGGGCTGTTGTTCGCCGGTAGAGCCAACATGAGTGAGTTCGCTTTTAGCGGTATGGGAATCAATCCTCATTATGGCACCCCGAAGTGTATCTGGGAACGGCAGGTTGGGCGACTCCCGGGTGGTTCTTCTTCGGGCAGCGCAGTCAGCGTGGCAGAAGGAATCGTACCCGCTTCAATCGGGTCGGATACCGCCGGCTCCTGCCGCGCGCCGGCCGCACTCAACGGCATCGTCGGAGTCAAGCCGAGTTACGGTCGATTGTCGCTGGATGGAGTCTACCCGTTGTCACCCACATCGGACGCGCCCGGCCCGATGGCGGTGGATGTGGATAGCTGTTTCCTGCTGGATCAACTGATGTCCGGTGCCTGGGATGGACAGGGCGCGTTGCCACTGATCGAGCATACGGATTGCGCCTCACTGAAACTGATTGTACCCGAAAGCGCGGTGATGGAAGACCTTGATCAGGAAGTGGTTGACGATTTTGACCGGGCTGTGGATGCGCTGGGTCAGGCCGGTGCCCGCGTGGAATTTATTGAAATGCCGGTCGTCAGTGAGTGCGTCGAAATGTTTCTCACCCGAGCGGTGGTGGGCCATGAAGCCTTGCGGCATCATGCCCGGATACTGGAGCAATACGGGCATGAATATGACCCTTTTGTGTATAACCGGATGACCGCTTTCAGGGCAGTGACCGATGAAGAACAGCAGGCTCGGTATCGTGACAAGGCGCGGCTCAAGGCTTGTTTCGAGCAGACCATGAAGGAGCTTGAGGCTGATGCGGTGATCTGCCCGACCACTCCCTGCATTGCGCCGACTCTGGCCGCGGCGGAGGTTAAGGAAGACCAGACCAGAATCAATTTGAGAAACCTGAGGAACACCGCCTCGGCAAACTATTTTGACGGCTGTTCGATCAGTCTGCCGTGCCATGACACAGGCAAGGCACCGACCGGCCTGATGGTGTCCGCCGCTCATGGTCACGATGCGCGGTTGTATGTAATTGCGGAGGCAGTCGGACGGGTGATTGATGATGTGCGAAAGGGTTTCCAGTGATTTGATAAAGATATGAAAACCATCCGTTACAGGCTGGTCTACCTGATCAGTGGGCCCGCAGGAGCGCTGATTGTTTATCTGTTGCTCCCGGACCAATTTATTACCGGGGATGGTGCGGTGGCTAATCTTGAACATCCGGCCAGGGCTACTCTGGCCATGCTGGTGTGGATGGCCATCTGGTGGCTGACGGAAGCGGTCGATATCCGCGTGACAGCGCTGCTGCCCATTGCGCTTTTCCCTATATTCGGGATTGGCTCAATCCAGCAAGCGACAGCCCCCTACGCCTCTCACATCATCTTCTTGCTGCTGGGTGGGTTTCTGATTGCCACCGCCATTCAGCGCTGGGGGCTGGACAAGCGGATCGCCCTCGGTATCCTGAGCCGGGTCGGGAGTTCCCCGGCCCGAATCGTCGGCGGCTTCATGCTGGCGACCGCATTTTTGAGCGCATTCATCTCCAATACGGCAACGACTGCTATGATGCTGCCGATCGGGCTGAGTGTCATCAGCCTGGTCGTGTATAACGAATCCGGAAGCGAGGAGGGGCATGAAGGTCATGCGTTTGCGACCTGCATCATGCTGAGCATCGCCTATGCGGCTTCCATCGGCGGAATCTCCACGATCATCGGCACGATCCCCAATGCGTTCGTAGTCTCGTTTATGCGCGATACCATTGATGCGCCCTACCAGCAGGATATCAGCTTTCTTGAGTGGTCAAGGATTGGCGTGCCCGTGGCGCTGGTATTGCTGCCTTTGAGCTGGTGGTTACTTACCCGGGTGATTTACAGGGTTAATCGTATACAGCTCTCGGGCTCTGTGACATCTCTGATGGAGAAAAAGCAAGCGCTCGGCGCCATGGGCTTCGAGGAAAAGGCAGTGCTGGGTGTTTTCGTGTTTACGGCACTGATGTGGCTTTCCAGAAGCTCCCTGCAGCCAGTCGAATTCTCACTGTTCGGTAATGTGGTTACTCCGTTGGCCGGACTCACGGATGCTGGCATCGCAATCTTCGGGGCGGTGTTGTTGTTCACCATCCCGGCCAGAAACCATGCCGGACAATCCATCCTGCAGTGGGTGGATCTCAGGAACTTGCCCTGGGGGATCCTGATATTGCTGGGCGGAGGACTGAGTCTTGCCAGTGCTGTCAAGGCCAACGGGGTAACGGAGTTCATCGGCGTACAGGCCATGGCGCTGTCCTTTCTGCCTGTTTTTCTGATCCTGCTGGCGGTCATCAGTGCCGTCGTGTTTCTGACTGAATTGACTTCAAATACCGCCACCACAGCCACTCTGGTGCCTATTCTGGCCGCCCTTGCGCCAGCGCTGAATATCCATCCCTACACCCTGATCATTCCGGCCTCAATCGCAGCGAGCTGTGCATTCATGCTACCGATTGCCACCCCGCCCAATGCTATCGTTTTCGGATCAGGGCATGTCACTTCGCAGCAGATGCGAAAAACCGGCCTCTGGCTGAATCTCATCTGCCTGACCGTGATCACGCTGCTCGCGGCTACACTCAGTCACGTCATGATACGTCTGCTCTCTGGATAGACCGAATGACTCGCACATGCACCCGAAAGCGCCAGACCTCACCGGGATTGAGCGTACCATGACTGACCGGGACGATCTGCCGTTGACCAGTTCGCATTGGGGTACTTACCGTGCCCGGGTGAGGGATGGCCGTGTACAGGAGTTGCTGGCGTTCGAGCAGGACCCGGACCCTTCTCCGATCGGTCAGGGTATCCTCGATGTTCAGGACGGCCCCACACGTGTCGATGCGCCGATGGTGCGGGAGAGTTGGTTGAAGGGCGGGCCGGGCTGCCATCCTGAGCGGCGTGGCGCGGAGCCTTTCGTGGAAGTCAGCTGGGATCAGGTGAACGAACTGGTCGCGAAGGAGTTGGACCGTATCCGCCACTGTTACGGAAATCAGGCGATCTTTGGCGGCTCCTATGGCTGGGCCAGCGCCGGACGGTTTCACCATGCACAAAGCCAGTTGCACCGATTCCTGAATTGCATCGGCGGATATACGGCGTCAAAATTCACTTACAGTTTCGCGGCGGCGGAGGCTGTGGTGCCGTACATTCTGGGCAGTTATCGCGCTTATCTCGATACCTGCACCAGTTGGTCGTCCATCCACGAGAATACCCGGCTTTTTGTCTGCTTTGGCGGTGCCCCGCTGAAGAATGGACAGATAGCCCAGGGCGGAACCGGCTATCACCGCCAGCGTGATGGTCTGGAGGCCGCCGCAGCCGCCGGCATTGATTTTGTAAATATCAGCCCGCTGAAGTCGGATCTGCTGGATGAGGTGGGCGGCGAATGGCTGGCTGTGCGCCCTAACACGGATGTCGCGGTCATGCTGGGTCTGGCTCACACGTTGCACACCGAGGGCCTGGCCGATCAGGCTTTTCTGGATCGTTATACTGAGGGTTTTGGTAAATTCCTGCCCTATCTGACGGGGGCTGGTGACGGGATTGCAAAAGATGCCGACTGGGCTGCGCGAATCAGCGAGATTCCCGCCGCAACCATCCGCTCACTGGCCAGGCGCATGGCTGCTGAACGGACGATGATCTCGGTCAGTTGGTCTCTGACCCGGCAGGATCATGGTGAGCAGCCGTTCTGGGCCGCGATTACGCTGGCTGCCATGCTGGGACAGATTGGTTTGCCGGGTGGCGGTTTCGGTTTTGGCTATAGTGCCATGAATTACATCGGTGGCCAGTTCACGATCTTGCCCGGAGCCTCCCTTCCACAGGGTAAAAACGCAGTCCGGGATTTGATACCGGTTGCCCGCATCAGCGATCTCCTGTTGCATCCGGGCGAGTCCTTCGATTTTAACGGGGTTCGTTATGAGTACCCGGATATCAAGGCTGTCTATTGGGCAGGTGGCAATCCCTTCCACCACCATCAGGACCTCAATCGGTTGATCCGGGCCTGGCAAAAACCGGACACAATCATTGTCAATGAGTGGTGCTGGAATGCACTGGCGAAGCGGGCCGACATCGTGCTGCCGTGCACTACGCCACTGGAGCGAAGAGATATTGCATTGACGCCACGTGACCCTTATGTAGTCTCCATGTGCCAACTGACCGAATCATTCGGCCAGTCGCGTGATGATTTCGAGATATTCCGGGGTATCGCACAGGCCATGGGCATCGAGAGCGCTTTCACCGAAGGGCGCGACTCCGACGACTGGCAGCGGTGGATTTATGACCAGACTCGGGCTCAGGCCCGATCGGCCCACATTGACCTGCCGGACTATGAGGCTTTTCGGCAACAGGGATGGCTGAAGATTCCCGACCCTGTGGAACCGATTGTCATGTTGCATGATTTTCGTGCCGATCCGGTCAAAAACCCGCTCTTGACGCCGAGTGGCAAGATCGAGATATTCTCTGCAACTGTGGCTCGCTTCGGATACGATGATTGTCCGGGTCATGCGGTCTGGCTGGAGCCTTATGAATGGCTGGGCGGCGCGGATTCGCGTTGGCCGCTCCATCTGATCTCGAACCAGCCGAAAGACAAGCTGCATTCACAACTTGATCATGGGGGTCACAGTCGGTCTGCCAAGGTGAAGGGACGCGAGCCGTTGCACATTCATCCCGACGATGCGGCTGAGCGCGGGGTTCGGGATGGTGATGTCGTGAGAGTGTTCAATGACCGGGGCGCTTGTCTGGGCGGCGTGGTGATTGACGATCATATCCGCCCCGGCGTCGTGCAGATGAGTACCGGCGCGTGGTATGACCCGGCTGACCGATCCGGTTCCGGGAGCCTTTGCAAGCACGGCAACCCCAATGTGCTGACACGCGACAAGGGCACATCGAGGCTTGCCCATGGACCAACGGCGCATACCTGTCTGGTCGAAGTCGAGCGGTTTGCGGCCACTCCACCCCCCACCACCGCACACCAACCCCCGGTCATATTGAGACCTGGAAACAGCTCATGACAGATCGCGGCTCTATAATGAAGTATTTGCGCCATCACTGAGCGGACCGGAGGTCGGACGGATGATCAGGCAGAATAAAAACCGGAATACACTGTCTCTTGCTTGCGTGCTAAAAAAATATGCGGTACTCTTTGGTCGTCGGTATTCTTCAGTGGCCATCCAGTGAAGAGTTGATGAGCCGGTTTGAATAACCGTATTTACACTAATAACAGAGGATAAAAGATGAAACAACAGAATTCCCGCAGAAAATTTCTGAAAGGCTCGGCTGTTGCCGCGACGGCGACGGCTGCTGGTGCTCTTGCCGCGCCGGCGATTGTTCGGGCTGCTCCGGTAACCTTGAAGATGCAGGCCGCGTGGGGCGGAGGTATCTTCCTGGAAAATGCGAAATCCTACGTGGACCGGGTCAATGCGATGGCCGGGGACGCACTGCAAATCGAACTGCTGCCGGTCAATTCCGTGGTCAAGACCAGTCAGATGCAGGATGCCGTACATCGCGGCGTGCTGGATGCGGCGCATTATGTGCCAGCCTACTGGTACTCGAAATCTACCATCGCCTCACTGTTCGGCACCGGCCCCTGCTTTGGCTGGTCCAGTCAGGAAGTGCTGGGTTGGGTTTATTATGGTGGCGGGCAGGAATTGTTCGACAAACTGATGGCCAAACTCGGTTTGAATCTGGTCAGCTTTTTCAACAGCCCGATGCCAGCGCAACCGCTCGGCTGGTTCAAGGAGCAGATCACGGATTCGAGCCAAATGGAAGGGCTTAAATACCGCACGGTTGGACTGGCTGCCGATGTATTGCTTGAAATGGGTATGTCTGTGGTGCAACTACCGGGTGGCGAAATTCAGCCGGCGATGAAGTCGGGTCTGATAGATGCCGCCGAATTTAACAATCCAACCTCGGACCGTGATTTCGGTATGCAGGACGTATCCAAGCACTATCATCTGGCCAGTTTCCATCAATCCCAGGAGTTCTTTGAGGTGACTTTCAACAAGGATAAGTACAACAGTCTGTCGGATGAGTTGAAAGCGATTCTGAAGTACGCATCAGAAGCCGAAAACTCTAATTTCTACTGGCATAATACACGGCGCTATGCTGACGATCTGGTTACATTGTCCACTGAGCAGGGGGTTAATGTGTACCGGACGCCGGATTCCGTCATGTCTGATCAGTTGAAGGCCTGGGATGTCGTGATTGAACGGTTGTCCGCTGAGGATGAATTCTTCGCGGAAGTCATCGCGTCCCAGAAGGCTTACGCCAAGACGGTCATGAACTACCTGAATCTGAATCAACCTGATTACAAGTTGGCTTACGACCATCATTTCTCCTGATTTTCACGGATCGGGAACCACGATATCGCTGTCTTTCCGGGGGTCTGAACGACCCCCGGCTTTTATGACGCAGCCGGATTGCGGAATGTTCGAATGACCGGACTGATCTATGCCATAGAGAGCCTGAGCACCTGGGTCGGGCGGATGTTCGGCTGGTGCATCCTGATTCTGACTTTCTCGGTTTCCTACGAGGTCTTTGTGCGCTATGTGTTGAACGCTCCGACAGTCTGGGCGTTCGATATGATGGTGCAAATGTATGGTGCCCTGTTCCTGATGGCGGGGCCTTACGCGCTGGCTCATGACTCCCATGTCAGGGGCGATGTGCTCTATCGACTATTCCCGGTTCGGGTGCAGGCGACCATTGATTTCGTTCTGTATCTGCTTTTCTTTTTCCCCGGGATGCTGGCGCTATTCTGGTTCGGGGCGGAAATCGCATCCGATTCCTGGCGGTACAAGGAGGTTAGCTGGAACAGTCCGGCAAGAATCCAGATTTATTTTTTCAAAACGCTGATTCCTCTGGCGGGAGGGCTGTTGATCATTCAGGGCATCGCCGAGATTCTTCGCTGCTGGAAGGCCATGCGCTCCGGCAGATGGATGGAGAGACTGGAGGATGTTCAGGAAACAGAGGAGTTGCTGATCTCGGAAGGATTGGCACCTCAGGACAAATAACCGGATCAATCTTTCCTGCGGCCCTGGCATGACAAATCCTGAAGTAGCTATTTTGATGCTGGGACTGTTTATCGTCCTGGTTTTGTTGGGATTCCCGATCGCGTTCACCCTGATCGCGATGGGTGTTGGTTTCGGTTATTTCGCGTATCACCAGGCGGGATCAATCGAAGTCATTGCGGATGCGTTCAATAACCAGATTTTCTATCTCCTCAACCAGAATACCTACTCGGTGATGGAGAATGATACGCTGGTGGCTATTCCATTATTTTTATTCATGGGGTATGTCGTTGAGCGTGCAAATATCGTCAATCGCCTGTTCTCGTCCTTGCAGTTGGCGGCCCGCAACCTGCCGGGTTCGATGGCGATTGCTGCATTGATCACCTGTGCGGTATTCTCCACGGCCAGCGGCATTGTAGGTGCCGTGGTTACCTTGATGGGTTTGCTCGCTTTTCCGGCTATGGCCAGTGCCAACTACCGAAAGGATTTCAGCGCTGGCGTGATCTGCGCGGGAGGCACTCTGGGCATCCTGATTCCGCCTTCAATCATGCTCATCGTTTATGCTGCAATCGCAGAGCTGTCGCCATTGAGGCTGTATGCGGCTGCCGTATTCCCGGGGTTATTGCTGGCTGGACTGTATATTGTCTATGTGATTGTTCGCGTGTTCATCAATCCCTCAATCGCGCCTAAGCCTACGCCTGATCATTCGATCAGCCGCACGCAGATTTATCTGCAACTGATCACTTCTTTTGTTCCTCTCACGGCATTGATCATGCTGGTGCTGGGTTCCATTCTGGGAGGTTTGGCGACACCGGCTGAGGCGGCGGCAATGGGTGCTATGGGCGGGTTGGTTCTGGCTCTGATGTATCGCTCTCTGAGCTGGACAAAAATCAAGGAGTCGGTTTTTCTGACTGCCAAAACGACTGCGATGGTATGCTGGATGTTTGTCGGCTCCTGGACGTTTGCCTCCGTTTTTTCTTATCTGGGCGGGCATGATGTGATTGAACACTGGGTGCTGGCACTGAATCTTGAGCCGTGGCAGTTCCTGGTCATGGTACAGCTGATTATCTTTTTACTGGGCTGGCCACTGGAATGGTCCGAAATCCTGATTATTTTTGTGCCCATTTTCCTGCCGATGCTGGATACTTTCGGTGTTAATCCGTATTTCTTCGCTATGTTGGTGGCACTGAATTTGCAGACCTCATTCCTGACTCCGCCAATGGCGATGTCCGCCTATTATCTGAAGGGGGTATTGAAGAACCAGATCGAGCTGATGGAAATTTTCAAGGGAATCATGCCTTATCTGTCGATCGTGATTTTCTGTATGGTTTTGATGTATCTTTTCCCTGAACTCGCGCTCTGGTTGCCCGATGCCCTGTTCGGGACCTATATCCCCTGATGACCTGATCCGTATCGCAGATGAGCCAGATTGCAGGGGAGCAGGAACGGACAGTTGAAGAGCAGGTTCGATTGATTCAGGAAGGTGCCCTGACTTCGGAGAAATGGGTAGAAAGTTGTCTTGAGAGGATTTCGGCGACTGACTCACAAATCGGTGCCTGGGCCCATCTTGACCCGGAGTTGGCACTCGCACAGGCCAGAGAGATGGACCGGATTCGTCGTGCTGGCAAACCGACCGGGCCGTTGCATGGCGTTCCGGTCGGAGTCAAGGATATTTTCGACACGGACGATCAGCCGACCGAGCGTGGCAGCACCATTTACGCGGGCCGCCAGCCGGATGTGAATTGTGCGGTAGTCGAGAAGTTAAAAGAGGCCGGAGCGGTCATCCTCGGCAAAACCGTGACCACGGAGCTGGCTTGGATGCACCCTGCCGATACACGTAATCCGCACAATCTGGCGCATACTTCCGGCGGTTCTTCGAGCGGGTCGGCGGCGGCGGTGGCTGCCGGTCATGTTCCCCTGTCAATCGGCAGCCAGACCAATGGCTCGACTATTCGCCCCGCCTCTTACTGTGGAGTTTACGGATATAAGCCGACTCGCGGCATTATTTCCCGGCGTGGCGTGTTGCAGACCTCACCTACACTTGATCAGGTTGGTATGTTCGGACGGCATCCCGCTGATGTGGCGTTGTTGTGTGATGTGATCGGCGGTTATGACGCCAGTGACAAAATGAGTTATCTGGCGCCCAGGCCGGAAGCGCTCAAGGGTTATTATTCCGAAGTCCCGATTGAGCCGGCGCTGGTCTGGATTGATCTGCCTTATATGGAGCGATACAGCGCGGCAACCGTGGCCGGGAGTGAGGAGATAATCGAGGCACTGGGAGACCGGATTGAACGGATACCGGCGCCAAAAACCTTCTCGGCATTGATTGAGACTCTGTACAGGATATACAGGTTCGAGATTTATCAATGCCTGGAGTATGAAAGGGAGAATCATGGTGCGTTGTTGAGTGATACGACTATTTCCGGCCTGTCTGCGGCCAGCCAGATTAGCCGTGCTGAATATGAGGAGGCGCAGGAAATCATGCAGGCTGCAACCGCCTGGTTTCAGCAGTTTTTCTACGACTATGACGCGATCCTGACACCGGCGGCACTCGGAGAATCTATGGTATTTGGGGATGGCACCGGAGACCCTGTTTGTTGTACGATATGGACATTATGTGGACTTCCCTGCTTGTCCCTGCCGCTACTGGTCGGCGAAAACCAATTGCCTGTCGGTATTCAGCTGGTGGCAGGGGAAAACGAGGATGATCGTATGTTTCGCACCACCCGATGGTTGCTGGATTACCTGAAATCGGCTTGAAGCCGTTAGTGAGTGGTCGATAAGTTGATTGATGCAGTGACCCGGGGTTTGCCCTGAGATGATGAGATGAGAGCCAGACTTGTAAAACTTTTTACCGGCGCGAGCGGTGTGATCCTGCTGTCCTCGTTCGTGATCGGACTGTCGTACAGTATATCAAGCGGCTTCGCCGGGTTCCTGGGGGGGTTGCCTTTCGCGATTATCGTGATGCTGGTATTGGCTATGGCTGTTTATGATTTCTGGGACGAATGTATACGTGGAGGCAGGTCAGTCAATCAAGCGCCTTTGAAGTGATATTCTGATTCATGCTCCATCGCATTTTCACGAGCCAGCTTTTCAGCGTGCCGTTTTTCCGCCAGGGCTTTTCGGCGACGTCCATACAGCGCTAACAGAATTCCACTGACTATTACTGCACCGCCCAACCAGAGTCCGTCGCCCGGGTCTTCACCGACGAGCAGCATGGCAATCGTGATCGCGGCCACCGGAGTAAAGGAGGTTGCCAGGGTCATATCGCTGGAACGCGCTTTTTTAAGAGCCATGTTCCAGGCGAACTGACCGCCGATTATCACGATTACCGCGTAGACCAGCGTCCATTTCAGCACAGTTGGAGCAAAAACATCCTGGAAGTGGTTCGGGCCAAACAGGTAGATCGCCCAGATGAAGTAGATAATGGTGCCAATCGTGGTGCGATAGATCGAGAAGACGCCAAATGATACTTCGTTCAGCTTCTTCCTGGTAAGCAGGTTTGAGGCCATAAATGACAAAATCCCGCCAAGCGCCGCATACTCGCCTTTACCAAAATTGAATCCGACTCCATCCTCGCTCCGCATGGTGATGATAATGACAGCACCGGCCAGCGCAATCAGGGCACCGGCAAAGGCCCATCTGTCAAATGCGGACTTGAGCAGCAGGCAGGACAGAATCAGCATCATCGGCGGTTCGATCCGCCCGATCAGCACCACATTGGTGACGGTCGAAAATTCCAGCGCGAAGAAAAACAGCGAAGGCGTCAGGGCGGAGGACAATACTGCCGAGATTGTCATTGCGACCCAGTCAGAGCGTGATATGCTGGTCAGATTCTCCCGCGTCCATTCCTTGCGGAAAAAGAAAACCATCGGCACCAGGGAAAACAGACTGCCGAGAAACAACAGATTACAGAATGTAATGGTGTTGCGTCCGTCCACCAGATTGTTGGAGCCGATTTCCGTGAGAATCAGAATAATGGAGTTGGCGGACGCATAAATGAAGACGGCCACCCAGGAGAGAATCATGCCCTGGACGATGGTCGAGTTCAGAGCGTTGCTTTGCGGGGTAGTCATGGCAACAGGTGATAAATTAATTGTACGGATATAAGGGTGGTGGCTAAAATTGTATAGTAAAATGCGACGCATCTGTGAACAAATATACAGGTCTATATGACAGACAAGAGGAATACTCCGTTGGTAACCCGATTTGATGATGTTTATAACCGGCCGGATTGTCGGGCTTATTATTACGCCATGAATGCGGTGCAGTACAGAAACGCCGATTTGGCGATGCAGGGAATGGCTCCGGCGCTGAATGAATTGAAGCGTATTCGAGGTATAGAGGAGCCGTGTGTGGTGGATTTTGCCTCCGGGTACGGTATTGGCGCGCTTTTATTGAGACATCATATTACGCTGGATCAGGTGCTGGATCGCTATCAGGAGCCGAAATTTATCGATGCGACGGTGGATGAGGTGATCAAGTGGGACAGCCAATGGATTGACCAGAACAAGTTTGTTGATGTGCCATGTCAGATATTTGGCCTGGATGTGGCTGAGCAGGCGCTCATGTATGGCAAATCAGTCGGTATTTACGACGACATCTTCGCGATTGATTTGCAGTCCGATCCAGCCAGCGAAGAACTGCGACAAGTAATTGAGCGGTGTGACCTGATCATTGAGGTCGGTTCCATGATGCACTTGTTGCAAGGGACATTGCAGACGATGCTGGACCTGGCCGGAGATTCGCTACCCTGGATCGTCTGTTCACCAGTGCGCGGCAATGAGTCGGAGGAATGCTGGGATATTATGGAGGAGGCCGGATTGATTGTGGAAGCGATGCCGATACCGCCGTTTCCCCACCGGATTTTCGCGGATGATGAGGAGAAACAAAGAGCCATCCAACTGGTGCGGGAACGAGGACGTGAAGTCCAGGGTTTCGAGACCACCGGCTCCTACCACGCCCAGCTATATATCGCTCGCCCCGAGCATGAATGTACCCACATGTCCGATTGGCTGGGTTGAGTGGGTTGGGGGGGGGCTTGGTAATCTGGATAATATAATTACTCCCAGTATGTATAAAATACTTGATTATGGATTACAGTAACCGCAGTATCGCCATCCTCATTTTCGACGATGTCCATTTGGTAGATGTGGCGGGGCCTGCAGAAGCATTCAACGAGGTTCGTAACCATTCCGGGTTCCGCTACGACCTCAGATACTTTTCTCCCACAAACTCCGCCGTCATGGCCAGTTGCGGGATATTGCTGAATCCGGATATTTCTTTGGATGCAGCCACAAAATGCGATGACATTCTGATTACCGGCGGAACTGGTATTGATCGAGTCATTTCCCACACACGGCTGAGGAAGCTGGTATCTACCTGGCTGAATGAGCATCCTGACGGAAGGGTTCTTTCGGTCTGTTCCGGTGCCCTGCTACTCGCTGATACGGGTGTGCTGCAAGGAAAGCGGGCAACCACGCACTGGAGACGGTCTCGTGATGCCCAAAAAATTGGTGGTAATGTACTATGGGACTTCGACAGGATTTTCACGTCCGAGGGGAATGTTTTCTGCTCCGCTGGCGTGACTGCGGGAATCGATCTGGCTCTTCATATCATAACTCTTGATGCTGGTAATCATGTTGCCTCTGCTGTTGCCCGTGAACTCGTCGTCCCGATGCGGCGTGCCGGGGGGCAAAGCCAACATTCATTGTTACTGGAGTCGAAGAACGTAGCCACCGACCGCACCCGGCCTCTGGTTGATGCAATCATCCAGATGCCGGACCGGAAATGGACATTAGACCAACTAGCCTTGTTCATCAATGTGACACCACGAACATTGACGCGTCATATGAAAAAGGAGTTTGGCATTCCCCCGGTCAGGTTTGTTGAACTGGTGAGAGTACAATTCGCCGCTAATCTGATCGAAAGAGGTGAACACATCAAGGTGGTTGCATGCAAGGCTGGGTTTGGCTCTAGCCAACGGATGCGACGGGCAATCAAGCGGAACTATGACACTACTCCCTTCACAATTGGCGCACGTTCCAAGATCAGATAATCTGGTCGTGAGATTTATTGATACTGACCGTATGATCAGGCTGCAGGGGGCAATTCGAGACTCGCGGGACAGACATAAAAATCGCTTTCGACTTTCCCTTTCCTTACTCTAACGAAAGAGGAGTCGTGCAGATGGATTTCATGTTCAATTCGCATCCTCCAACGGTTGTCTTGCTGGTACAGCACGGCAATGCCATGGTACGGAAGCAGTTGACACGAGCTTTTGTAGTCAGGATAAATACGTACGCCCACAACCGGAACCGTCTTGTGGTGAATGGTTCCTCTCAAAGCTTGTGGGTATGTTTTCTGCTCCCATTCCAGTTCGGCCATTGATTGCTTCATGGCTCTGTAGTGGATGAATGCCTTGGATATCCGGCTCTCGATTTCCATTTTGAGGGCTGTATTCGGGAATCTTCCCGTACAGTGTATCTTTCGCAAATGGTGATAAGTCAGCCCCAGATCCGAAATATTCAGGGTGCTCGCAACGCTTGTTTTAAACCGTACCGCTTCTTTTTCTGACAGTCCCAAGGCGGGTTCTCTAGAAAAAATGTCGAGATTCCGCTCCAGAGAACCTTCATATTTCTGTCCATATTCTTTTACAATATCCGACATGTCCACAATCCAGATGGTATCCCCGATACCATGTTTCTGCACTATCTGGGTGAGGTCCCGGATATATCGTTCAGCCGCATCCATAGGGTCGCCGAAAATCCCGGCATAGAACGTGGCATCGGAAATGATCAGAAATCTGAGGTTTGTGCCGGTGTTCTTCTCAAGAGCTCTCGCGACATGTGCAAGGTGAAGGAGTGACGCTTCTTCGGCAAATGTTACGGATGTCACATGATGCCTCTTTTGCCAGCTGCTGATCACACAGAAAGCCGGTAATATGAGTTCGACACGGTTCTCCTTTCTGATAGCTCGGGTGACTTGCTGGAGTATATAGTCACTCTCTGTAAACAGTTTCTTTGAATTGAACTGCAGAACCTTATGGTTGAGAAAATTTCGTACCACCTCCGCAACGGTGCTTGGGGAGCATTTTGCCTTTCTCCACCAGTCGGCATCCGGAAAATAGGTTGAATAGGAACACAGCCCTAGGAGATTGTTCCGTGTCATAGAGCACATCTCAATGCAATTCTGGGAGAAATCAGGCTCATCTGGTGGCCAAGGTTTCGAAATCAGAAAATCTGCATCTTCAATCAGGGAACCGTTTGTATTGACTGGGACATTCATGGGTTCGTCTTTGCTTTGGCTACGTGACTAGTCATCCACAATCACAGAACAGGCATTGAGCTTTCGAGGGCGACGTTGGATGTCAGTACGACAAGAAATCTCTCCTTGGAGTTTGGATATGGAAGTGCCAGACACTAACCAAACTCCGCATGTAAATTTAGACAGATAGGTGTCAAAAAATGACTATTTTGTTGTGGCAGATGTGATTGCTAATCACCGGCTACAAGGTGGTAATACTTGCTCAGGTGTTCTACAAACCCTAATCGGAAAAAGCCCAGACTAGTACCGCTTCGTAATAGGGATCTCCCTGAATGTTGACCATAGTGCAGCTGAGAGTACGTAGTCCACATCTGGATGCACAACTTTCGGTCAATTCTGCCGAAATATAACTATTGTCATGTCCTTCACGTTCAACAAATGCTGAACTGCGAACCCAGTCTGCTCCGACAAAGTGTCCGCCTGGGCGTAGATTGGAAGCGGCCGCACTAAAGGCGGTAGCGTAATGCATCTGATCGTGTGCAAGCCCGAAACAACCGATGGCCGTGATTAGATCGAACTTCTCTGCGTATTCAGGCAACGACCAGGGTGCATGACAATCAAATAGATGATAATCCCATGGAAGACGACGGGTGATGTCGAATTCTTCCCGAGGCACACCCACCATTTCCATAACCTGCTTATAGCAGGTAGGAATTTCTTTCCCCTCCTTGAAGGATGAGAGCACGGATAGGGCTTCAGGCACAAGATCACAGACTATCACCCGTCCCGGTTTGCGTACGCCGATGGACCAGAAGAGGGTTGTTACGCATGCTCCCAGATCAACCCAAAGATCGGGGAGGCCGCCATGATTCCATAATGCGGTCATGATCTCTTCAATCCCCTGCCCAGAGATCAGTCTATCGTTGAAGTATCGGTTGCGATAATCTTCGAAATAGGCGATGTGTTCGGGGCTCATGACGCCAGGGTCAAGATCGTCCAGCCTGCGATAGCTCCGATTCATGCCGGGATCGGCATCTTTCAACCAACCCCCAATTGCTTCAATGGTCATAATTT
The DNA here is from genome assembly GCA_965116335.1 of Arenicellales bacterium. Taxonomy (GTDB): domain Bacteria; phylum Pseudomonadota; class Gammaproteobacteria; order Arenicellales; family Poriferihabitantaceae. Next base: position 1,168,588 of record OZ220677.1, on the reverse strand, counting down.
TCCTCGGACTTTTCGTAGGGTGATTTGCTGAAATCGTTTTCTACCTCACGAGGCAGGGCTGTGGCAATCACAGCAGACAGCAATGCCGCAATCAGGATAGTCAGGTAAAGGATGTCGAACGATCCAGTTATTTCCTTGCTGTAGCCGCCGAACAGATTACCAATCACTCCTCCTATCCCCAGGGAAACATTTCCGAAAGAGAAGATGAGAGCTGCATTTCCATCGCTGAACAGATGGCTGATGTAGGCAGGGATCAGGCCAAAAATCGCATAGAAAGAAAGCCCGAAGGCCATCCCCGACACAAGGATGAGCAGGTACCCGGCGCCATCCGTCTCTGCAAACATCACAGCCAATGCCGCCATGCCCAGCATCAGATAAGTCACAATCATGCCCCGACGGATGGTGATTCGGTCGGCGAGTGCACCGACCAGGAATCCGCTGAACATGCCCACCACGCCGATAATTCCCCAAACCGAAGCTACCCCGGCCTCCTTGAGCCCGATCTGTCCGACAAGGTAGGCCGACAGATAGGTCTGGAAAGACATGCAGGATATTCCGTTGAGGAACATCATCACCAAGATGCCTCCGACCAGTTGCTTGGGAAGCGAGGCGACACGGTTCCAGCCCAAGGGCTTCTTGATTGGAGTGACATCTCTGTGCCTATCATGTTGATTTCGTATCGGAAACAGGCGCCACGCCGAGTAGATGGCCAATACCGTTACGATGGAAAAGGTAGTTGCCCAGAGCATGCGCCAGCCGAAGACCGGCAGGACGGCGGCTAGAAGGGTACTGTTAATGAATACCCCATAACTGGTGCCCGAAGACATCAGGCACAAGGCCTTGCCCCGGTTGTGAGGAGAAATGATTTCCCGGGATACCTCGACCATGGGCACCCAGATCAGTGAGGCACAGGCTCCCAGTATCACCAAAAACGTTCCAAGGGCGTAGACATTGCCGACTAAGGTCAATCCACCCAATGCAAACGCACTGAGAATAATGGAAAACAGGATCAGATTGGTCGCTCCAAACCACAGAGTCAAAAATCCGGCCAGAGCCGAGGACACGAGGAACCCCGCCTGCACTGCTCCCGAAATCAGTCCCAGCGTACTGTAGGAAAAGCTTATATCTCTGCGGATTGATTCCACCATGGCCGGAAACAGGTACATACCGAATCCGTAGACCGCCCCGATTAATGCGGTGAACAGAATCGCGATTTCCTTTTGACCAACATGTTTCATTGACATGATTCGGATTCCTGTGCCGAATTCTACAGTTTGCGATACAGCGCAAGTATGCGATGCGTCCCCGGTCCTGGTGGCGACCGATCATAATTACCATAAAGCGATTCCAGTTGTAATCCCTTCAGTGACAGTGATTGGACCCACTCACAATCGTAACGATAGATACGCATTTGTGATGACCAAGCTACAGGTGATTCGGACTCCTCCATGTAATTCAGGTCAAATACTATAGAGTCTCCTTCATCTGTCTGTGCAGAGTGACGATGCAATAATGCTCCCCCAGGCAAGGAGCGAGTCCAGTCCATGCTGAATACGCCGTCGAGCTGTTCCGGCTTGTAGTAATCCGGGCCCCGTCGATCACCGTAGCCACAAAATCGTGCCAGATCAATCAGGATGCATCCCCCCGATACAATATGGGCAGCCAATGTGTGCAGTACCTTCGCTCCATCTCTCGGCGACACCAATTGCAGTCCCTCTCGGGGCAAAATCGCCAGATCGAAGCAGTGGTCCAGCGACAGGCTGCACATATCCTGAATATGGCCGTGCACATCACATCCCGGGGCTGCCGCACTTGCTACACCGACTGCGCGGGAGACCATTTCGGGTTCGAGGTCAAGAACGTGCAATGTCTCTGCCTTACGGGCAAGATGACGAGACAGCCGTCCGGCACCACAGGGCAACTCAATCACCCGGCGAACGGAACTATCGAAGAGGGAAAGTAGAAACGATACATCTCTTTCTTCCTGATACTCTACCTCGTAATGCTTGGCCCGACAGCTATATGGCATCCAGCATACCCGATTCCATATTGATGTGGCGCTTCACTTCCGGGTGAATCACCGTGCCATCCGATACGACGCAACCCGTGCGCGATACCCCGTCATCAGTGTTTGTGAAAATGCCTTCAGCCATTGCTAACAGGTAGGGCCATACATTGTTGCTGGTCGCCTCTGCTGCTGTAATCGGGACTGATGCGGGCATTGCGTCAATCTTGCAATGTAGTACACCATAGCGTTCATAGAATGGCTGATCATAGGTTGTCAGAGTTTCGAAGCTGGGCATATAGCCATCTCCATAACCGCAGGTTACATCAACCAGAACGGACCCATTTTTCATGCGCTTGACCAGATCTTCTGAAAGCATTGGTGGGGTATCATGGGTAGAAATCAGGATAGCACCCAACACGACATCTGCCTCAAGTACGGCATCCTCTAATGCTTCTGGCGTATTGATCAGGCACTTCACATTGGATGGAACCGTGGCCATGAACCGCCGCAACCCATCCCAGCGTGTTCCGAACACCTTGACTTCCGCCCCCATGGTGGCAGCCAATCGTGCCGCGCTACCACCAACGTTTCCGTAGCCGATCACCACTACTTTCGCTCGGCGAGCACCAGAAATATTGGCCATCAGCACTCCATTACCGCCCATGTGACTTTGGAGGTAGTAGGATGCCAGAATGATCGCCATCTTCCCGGATATTTCATTGTCGGACACCGGAACCGGAAAATCACCGCTTTCAGTTCTGAATAATTCCAATGCATACGCCGACATGCCGCTGGATCGCATGGCTTCTACCAGTCCCAGGTTGCCTTCGGCATGCATAAAGCTGGCAAGATGCATGTCTGGACGGAAATAACGGTATTCCTCAGGCCCGGGTGCCTTGTATTTGAACACTACTTTGGACTGGTTCCAGGCCGTTTGGGTATCGACAATCTCTGCCCCCGTAGCGAGATAATCGTTATCACCATAACCGGCGAGTAGTCCGGCTTCAGACTCCACTAGCACCCGATAACCGGCGTCGGTGAACCTAGCAACGCCGTTGGGCAAGAGGAGCACGCGTCTTTCCCCATGGCGACGTTCCTTCAGGAGGGAAACTACTTTCTTTGACATTACTTTCATGATTCTCTGGTGAGTTCTGACAGGCACATGGCTCCACGAAAATGCTCAACCGTTTCTACTCTCGCAGCGCGAAACGAGACTTGCAGTGTCTCAACGGCAGTCTTTGGGTTGGCGTGACCACAGAGGAAGATATCAATTGCGGCATATCCGTACTCAGGCCAAGTGTGGATGCTTATATGCGATTCGGCCAGCAGAACGATACCGGTCACACCAAATCCTTCGCCAAAATCGTGTATGTCTGCCTGCAAGACCGTAGCTCCAGACACGATAGCAGCCCGAACGATTTCAGAGCGAACGAACTCCGAATCATCTATTCGGCTACATCCGTAGAATTCAACGATAAGGTGAGTTCCCAAAGGGGAAGCGGGGCTACTCATGGAATTATTCTTATAAGTTTCTTTCTTGTTGGCGTCTATTAAAGTAGTCTGGTCACAGAATTCTGGGCAACCAATATCCGTACCATTGAGTTCTAGGATGCGCTCCGGGCCTGATAATTTGTTCACAATTCTATTTCCCACACCCCATGCGGTAGTTTCAATTGTTACGGTGGACAACCACCGATATTCGTATGTCGAACGAACCACTAAAGAGTGAAACAACCAGTAGAATTCCGGGATAATGTATAGAAAACTTGGTATTTCGTTTGTGGATGAGGGGACTCTAACTAAACCCAGCCTGTTAATTCAGACATTCGAATATCAAAAATAGACATAGACATTATTCTTTGTTTCAGGGATGTTCCCGGATATTTTCGGGGATGGTGCCGAATTGAATATTGCGATCCAGTGTGTTGATGTTGTTCATCTCTGCGTCTGCCAGCGCAAATTCTCCGATATTGAAATTCTGTTCAATGTGGGCTGATGTCTGCGCCTTCGGAATGGCTACCAGATTATGCTGGTAATGCCAGCGCAGGAGTATCTGCGCCGGAGTCACCTTGTGCCGAATGGCCAGCGTTCGTATCAACGGGTCGCGAAGCGGGGTTTCTGCAGCAGTGCCGGGCTTCCATTGTGCGGCTCCCAGCGGGGATCCGCTGATCATCTGGATTCGGTGCTGTGAACAAAATGTCCTGATCCTGTTCCGGCAGCAATAGGGGTGGAGTTCTATCTGGTTGCAAACGGGGGAGATACGGGCGAAATCCTGTAACTCTTTCAGATCGGTCACGTGGAAGTTTGAAACTCCGATACTCCTTACCCGATTTTCGTCAACCAGTTTTTCCAGTGCTTGCCAGGTTTGCCGGTTTTTGCCGGGAACCGGCCAGTGCAGTAGATACAGATCAATATATTCAAGCCCCAGTCTTTCAAGACTCGACTCAAATGCACGCAGCGCATGGTCGTAACCGAAATGGTCTATCGGGACTTTCGATGTAATGAATATAGAATCCCGATCCATTCGGGACTGTCTGATCGCGGCTCCGACACTGCGCTCGTTGCCATAAACCGGAGACGTGTCAAAATGCCGATAACCCTGTTTCAATGCGCTCAGCAGGGTGTTGACTACTTCACCGCTATCGTTGCGCCAGCCATTTAATCCTGCCGTACCAAAACCTCTGGTTGGGATGGATATGCCGTTGGACAGTTGTGTTTCGGTGCGCAGCGTCATGATAATGATTCTGTGTGCCTGACAGGATCATTGTATCAGTCCGACATCAGGTTGGAGCGGAAAGCCTTTTTGATCCGTGCTGCATTATATGGTGAGACCTCCGCGGCTTCGGCGTGTTTGCCCCAGTCCCGGATGGAGGCGCTTGTTTTGTCCAATATTTCCAGTGCTCTCGTCTTTTTTATGCCAATGGATGCGGCGAATTGAAGGATATCGTCACGCTCAAAACCGTTCCGGCATCCAGCCAGACTCATTTGGTGGTGGCCGGTCCATGCGCCGCCCCCAGAGGATGATGTTTGCGTCAGTCACCTGGCTGGTCACCCCATGTCCATGTCGGTCTGCGGTTATCTTTTGGTTTCGGTCGTGCTCTTTGGCGTTCGGAGCCGATCCGTGAGACGCGCTCAATCGGGCGGATTTGAGAGGTCGGTATCGCGCCGAGGATCGCGTCTTCCAGATTCAGAGCCAGAGCGACACGCAGGAGGGTATCGAGGGTTGATGGTTCGCCGGTTTCGAGACGTCTCAGTGTACGCACACCGACTCCGGCGTTTTTGGCCAGCATGGACTGTGTTATGTTGCGAGACAGTCGCAATCGTGCCAGGCGGGAGCCTATCTCGGCTTCGATTTGTCGGGATGTTTTCATTTATACATTAATCGGCAGTATGTCACCTTTAATATATGAAAATGCCATATTAAAGGCCATATACTGCCGATAAAATTGACTCCTGTCAAGGGATGGTAGTCAGCGCAGTTGTGGTGGTATTTCACAAACAGGGATGGGTTCCATTTTATGCCGGTTGGCTTTGTGCAGACGGGTGTAAATTTCCAGTACCTGGTGCTGGCGGGGGCTTGTATCTGTGGGCAGTCTTTCCTGGTTGGGGCTATCCATAGCATTGGGCGCGTGGGCCATGGCCCATTCCAGTTCATCGTAGCTGGCACCTAGCTGGTCTTCGTCAGAGCGGTCATCTCCCCACAATCCATCGGTTGGCCTGGCCGCCATGATCTCTTCGATTACTTGTAAGGTTTTGCCAAGCTGGTAGACCTCAGATTTATCGAGATCGGCGATCGGGCTCAGGTCAACGCCTCCATCACCGTATTTCGTGAAGAATCCGACACCAAAATCCTCGACCCGATTACCCGTACCGACGACCAGACGGTTGTGCAGTCCGGCAAAGTAATAAAGGGTGGTCATTCGTAGTCGCGCACGTGAATTGGCCAGTGCCAGAGAGCGGGTTGCGGTATCTCCCGTCGCTGGCATGGCCTGGACGAATTGATCAAATACCGGAGCGAGGTCGGTTTTGATCGAAGATACATTAGAGAAGTCGTTTTTCAGTCGGTCGATATGTTTTCTGGCCCTGGATTCCTGTGAGGATGCCTGATGGATTGGCATTTCAAGGCATAATACCGGACTGCCGGTTCTGGCTGCCAGAGCCGAAGTTACTGCTGAGTCAATGCCTCCGGAAACGCCGACTACGAACCCTCGGGTCGGTGCTGTTTCATTGTAATTGATGAGCCAGGTGACGATATGATTTATTATTGCTTCGGTTTTCATAGTGCCGGTATGATACACTCACTTTGCGGAATACGGGTAGCTGAACTCTGGTCGAAAGCCTTTTTTCGCGCCAGGTCAGAATCAACATAAAGACAACATACACTCGCAATTTGCTCCCATGGTGAAGACTATCGTTAGTTCCTGGAATGATTTTGATCCATTAAAACATGTCATCGTCGGGCGGGCGGATCACACCTGCATCCCGCCCAATGAACCTGCGACAGAAGCGAAAATACCCCAGGATAGTGATATGCGTGGTATGTGGGGGCCGCGCTCGCTCGATACGGTCGAAAAAGCCAATTTCCGGCTGGATAATCTGGCTGCATTACTGGAGAGTCGGGGCATACACGTCGACCGGCCTACGCCCCTGCAATGGAATCAGGCTGTGCATACGCCGGATTTCACTACTGCTTCTCAATTTGGCTGTATGCCGCCGAGAGATGTTTTGCTTACCGTCGGCAAGGAAATCCTGAGCGCTCCGATGTCATTTCGTTGCCGGTATTTCGAATATCTGGCCTATCATGACCTGATGCAGAGATATTTTGATGAGGACCCCGGGTTTCGCTGGGAGCAGGCACCGCGCCCGCGCCTGAGTGACGCTTCGTATAAACCGGGCTATTTCGATGAGATTACGATAGAGGAAAGACTGAGGCGGACTGCGGAGCTCGATTTTGTGACCAATGAGCATGAACCGCTGTTCGATGCTGCGGATGTATGTCGTATTGGGCGGGATTTGTTCTGTCAGCACGGTCTGACTACCAACAGACGGGGGATGCAGTGGCTTTCGCGCCATTTCCCTGATCATCGCGTGCATGCGGTCAACTTTCCGGGTGACCCTTATCCGATTCATATTGATGCCACATTCGTGCCGCTGCGTCCGGGATTGATTATCAACAATCCGGAGCGTAAGCTGCCGCCAGCACAACGCAGGATTTTCGCAGCCAATGACTGGGAGATTGTCGATGCGGCGCCGCCTGCACATGAAGCACCACCCCCGTTGTGTTATTCCAGTGTGTGGCTATCCATGAACTGTCTGGTCATTGATCACAAGACGGTGGTTGTCGAGGCCAGTGAAGTTCATCAGATGGAACAAATGGACAAGCTCGGTATGGAGGTGCTGCCGATCGAGTTTCGCGATGCGTATGCTTTCGGTGGCGGCTTGCATTGTGCTACTGCGGATGTGTACAGGGAAGGCAGTTGTGAGGATTATTTTCCTAATCAGGTTGCCAGCACATTGATCTGATTAGCGGGCACCCAACAGCGGCTCTATGATGGTGGGAGGCGTGGGTCACACTCTGGAAATGGTCATATAGGCGTGTACATAATTCATGCCATGGCCAGTGGGGTCGGTCATGACTCGTTGATGGTAGAGTTGATAGTAATCTTCGATTAGTTGCCGGCGTTCTGCATCGGGTCGGCTGGAGTCAAGGCCAGCATAAAAGATGCTTTGATTCCAGCTTCTGATGGTTGGAATCAGGCCATCTGCGAACTTTTCAAGATCCTGGTCTGCCTTGAATTGGTTGGCAAACGGGCAGGGAACTATGCCGGTCTCAATATTATCGAGCCGCAGTCCGGCCTGGTAGCATGCATTGTTGCGGTCGGTCAGCGGAGCGGTAAATTCCTCTACCGTGCGGTAGTATTGGGGAAGGGTCATATTACGATATTCCTGCTCCGATACCCGGCCCTGGTCAACCAGCTCTTGCCATATTGCGTTAAAGGTATCGAACATATTGATGCCGCCGGTATTGCCGAGATAACGCCCCTGCGGGTCACGGCAAAAGTTGACCAGAACCATCTTGCCGCCGGGTTTCAATTCTCTCGCCCGATGCCGCAAAATGGTCTCCCAATCCTGTGTGGCTTGTCGGGTAAATGTTTCCAGTTCCTGTCCGTGGGCACCGACTGCATGGACATGGTTGTTGAGGTTGCATGGTTTGTCAGATAACCAGTGCATGGCGGTAGCGGAGAAACAGAAGTCAAGGGAATGATCGGGTACGGACTGTTGATAGAACGATGTGCCGCAAGCCAGAGGGAAGACTCGGTCGAATTGGCCGAGCCAGGTTTCAAATTGCGTACGTCCGTGAACGATACCGATCAGCGCGTTAAAGTCATTGGCAGGCTGATCCGCATAGATTACGGTAATCTGTACATCCGCTTTCGTCTCTTGTATTTTCGCGATTGCCTGGCGAATCATGTCCAGAGAAGTTCCTGCGTCCGCGCATCCGGTATCGGCCAACGTGAAGCGGTCAGAGCGAATGTCGATGTTTCCGATTGCGTCCAGTACACGGGGAGTGGCGATATCAATGACATCTTTCGCGCCTTTGGTAGCCAGCGAGTACAACCCGCCTTGTGACATGGTGACGTTATCCGCCTGGATGCTCTTCATGGGAATTTAAACTCCGATAAGGGTAAGAAATTCTGAACGGGTGCGGTGGCTGGAGCGAAACGTGCCCAGCATCATGGATGTTTTCATGGTTGAGTTCTGTTTCTCGACACCGCGCATCATCATGCAGAAATGTTGCGCCTCTATGATCACGCCAACTCCCTTTGCATCGGTTACTTGCTTGATGGCGTGTGCGATTTGCTCGGTCAGATTCTCCTGGATTTGCAGTCTGCGGGCGTACATGTCGGTGATGCGCGCCATCTTCGATAATCCGATCACCTTGCCGTTCGGCAGGTATGCGATGTGGCATTTGCCGACAAAAGGCAGCAGGTGATGTTCACACAAGGAATACAATTCAATGTCCTTGACAATCACCATCTGGTCGTTATCTGACTCAAAAATCGCGTTGTTCACGACCTCATAGAGATTCTGCTGATAGCCCTGAGTCAGGTATTGCAGCGCCTTGGCCGCCCGCATCGGGGTATCGGCCAGTCCCTGGCGTCCCGGGTCTTCTCCAATTAAACCCAAAAGAGAATGATAATGCCCGGCTATTTCTTCAGTATGGTTCATATTGTTCAATCGACGTTGGCAGGGTTTACAACTGGAATTGTATCATTGGCTTGCCCGATATGCTGTAACCCCTGATTTGTAGCATGAAAATAATCGGGCATTGTGAGGCGACGGCGGTATAGAGAAATACAGTGTGCGAAATAAAATTTGCGCCGGGGATTTTTGACAATACCGTTGAATTAAGGCAGGATGGTGCGATATGGGGGAGTGCAAATTTTGGACGGTGTAGAGAAACAGGAAGCCACGGTAATTCGGGTTTTACAGTATGGTTGATGAAGTGACCGGGTGCCTTCGCAAGATGAGGGTTGAGGCGACTTCTCCAGTGGGTTACCGGATGCCGGTGGGGGATACGCTGCTGGCGATGAACGAGCAAATAGGGAGCGTCCTGGAATTGCGGTATACCGGCAATATCCACTGTATCGAGTGTGGCAGAAAAACCGGCAAGAGTTTCTCGCAGGGGTACTGTTACCCGTGTTTCAAGTCTCTGGCCGAGTGTGACTTGTGCATCATGAAGCCGGAGACCTGCCATTTCGCACAGGGCACTTGCCGGGATGAGGAATGGGCTAAAAGTCATTGCATGCAGGATCACTACGTCTATCTGGCGAATTCTTCAGGCTTGAAGGTCGGCATTACCCGGGGGACGCAGATACCCACTCGCTGGATTGATCAGGGCGCCTCCCAGGCTATCGCCATGTTCAGAGTCAGCAACCGGTTTCATTCCGGATTGCTGGAAGTCACACTGAAAAAGCAGGTGAGCGACCGTACCGATTGGCGCCGACTTTTGAAGGGGCCGCCACAAGAGCGGGATATGGTTATGGAGCGCGACCGGCTGGCTGGCTCGGTGCAGTCCGAGCTGGAAGCGTTGAAACTTATCCATGCCGGTCTCCAATGGGAGTTGCTGGATGACGCTCCCATTCAACTGACCTGGCCAGTGGAGCGGTATCCCGAACGGATAGTCAGTCTGAGTCTCGATAAAACCCCGGAGATTTCAGGAGCGTTGATGGGGATAAAGGGTCAATATCTGATTCTCGATTGTGGCGTAATCAATATCCGCAAGTTCGCGGGTTACGAGGTTACCGTGCGTTATTGAATCCTGCCTCCAGAGTTAATGCGACTGTGAGTTGGATATATTCTGGCGAATGACATTGGAATGCTCTACAATCCCTGGATGGAAAATTCATCGCTGTTCTCCAGACTTGCCAAGGATGCCTCGGATTGGCGTAACGACGGATACCCCTGTGTTCGATACCCGCTTATAGGGGAAATACTTGCCTTTCAGACTTCAATGCAGGAAGGCAAGCCAATCCTCAAGTTTTTACGTGAACCTCAGTTTCTCGCCCTTGAAGTTTATTGGTATGTCCGTCTTGTCTTGGGAACTCCGCATATCATCGATCTGTATAAACACTACTACCAAAACAGCAAACGGGAATTTTTTGATGCGTTAGGTGTTCCAATATCCTGGGACGCTTTGGAGCTTGCTGAAATAGACGTGGTGCTTCAAAAAATCAAGAAAGATGAAGGATTGGTCAAACAATGGAAAATTCAGCCATTACACGAAGCCATAAACCTGGACTATCCGAGTTACATCCTCGCGTTAGCGATGGGGGCCGGGAAAACGGTATTGATTGGGACGATTATCGCTACTGAATTTGCCATGTCTCTGCGTTACCCCAAGGGCAATTTTATGAAAAATGCTCTTGTGTTCGCGCCAGGTACAACCATTATCGAGTCCTTGCGCGAACTCAGTGATATGCCATTCGACAAGATTGTGCCACCCGGTCTCAGTCGCGATTTTCTGGCCAGCTTGAAGATTGAATTTGCAAATAGAAATAAGGATATACAGACACAAAAGGGCAGTAGTTACAACCTGATTGTCACCAACACTGAAAAAATCAGCCTGCGTGCCAACAGGAGAAGGAGCAATCAGTCACAGCAGGATTTTTCCCGTAAAGAAGTCGAAGCAAACCGGAGGTTGCAAACGATTGCCAGCCTGCCGGAGCTGGGTATTTTCTCAGACGAGGCGCATCATACGTATGGAAACACGTTGAACCAGATCAAGCGGGTGCGTGAGACTATCGACTACATACATACGATGCGGCCGGTAGTGGCGGTTATCAACACAACCGGAACGCCTTATTACAAAAGACAACCCTTGAAAGAAGTGATCGTCTGGTATGGGTTGGGGGATGGTATCCGGGATAATATCCTGAAAGACCTCAACAAAGGCATTCATCAATACAGTATTGGCAGGCAGTCGGAGGAAGAGGTTTTCGATGACATCATCGGGGAATTTTTCAGAACCTACGCCGCTGTTTCACTTGCCGATGGCGCGAAAGCGAAAATTGCCTTTTATTTCAAGACTCAGAAGCATTTGGAGTATTCGCGCTTGCTGATTGAGAAAGCAATGACCGGCAGGGGGATCAGTGTTTCACAGATATTGGTTAATACACAGCAATCCAGCACCACAGAAGTAGATGAGTTCAAGAGCCTGAATAATCCGGCTAACCAAAAGCGCGTCATTCTTCTGATTGGCAAGGGCGTAGAGGGATGGAACTGTCCGAGTCTATTCGCTTGTGCGCTGATCAAGGAGCAGACAAAGAGCAACAACTATGTCTTGCAGGCTGCGACCCGATGTTTGAGACAGACACCGGGAAATACTCATTCCGCCAAGGTGTTTATCGATATTGGTAACCGTCGAACTCTGGACAAGGAATTACGGGACAACTTTGGCACTGATCTCGACAGCCTCCACTGGCAAACAAGAAACAAGGAGACTGTCACACTGGAAATTGTAAAAACGGAATTGCCGAAACTGGAAATCACCCGCACCATTAAGCGCGCGGTCCGAACCGAGCAAGCAGGTGGTGACATCACTTTTCATAAACCGGAGCCACAGGAAGTCCCACAAACGCTTCGTACAATCCTGACTCCCGATTTCAGCGGGCCGGGAGAAATACTGATGCCAACGGGTGATATAGAAGAATTGCCGTTTGTATCAGAAACAACAGATTGCCATACAGCTGCATGGAAAATCACTTCGCGCTACCATTTGCCAGCACTGCCGGTTTTGAACAAGCTCAACAGCCTGTACCCTGAGGGAGAAATTCCGAACAGCCACTTGTACGGGTTGTTCAGACAGGCAGAAACGTATCAGGCAGACTACGAGACGGTGGAGGAAGAGGCGACCGAGGTCATGGCATTGATCCGGTTTCGGGATGAAAACGGAAGAGAGGTTTTTGAGAGGGACGGAGACAAATATATCCACCGCTTGCGATTGCTCAGGCGGACTTATAACAGAATGCAAGCGGGCGGACTATTGGTAAGCAATGCGGATAGTGACACAGATGCAGATGTTCATAATCTGAGTTTTCACTACACGCCGTACAACTTCGACAGTGGTCCGGAGTGTTCTTTTTTCAGGCAAATTTTATCGGTACTCAATACAGACCCTGATGATGTAGAGGAGTTTCTGTTCATGGGAGGGCTAACGGATCCCGGAAAAACGGATTTCCATTTTGAATACATGGGAGAAGATAAACGATATCACCGCTACTTCCCTGATTTTGTTATCGTGAAGAAGACGGGTGAGTTTTGTATTGTCGAGGTGAAGTCTGAACGCGACCGTGGTGACCGGACAGTGGAAGCGAAGAGAAAAGCGGTGGAACGGTTGCAGGGTTTGCAGCCTGACCGATTCAGGTATCATGTTATTTATTCCGGTGCAGATTCAGTAGAGGCCGAACGCATCCAGCCGGTACTGGATTGGGTGGTAACATAAAGACTAAAGGCAATGTCATAATGGATAAATCTCTCAAAATAACTCCTGTCAAGGGTCGTCCGATGCTGCACTGGGTTGGCAAGAAACCACTGGATGCCGTGCAGCATTTCCCGGCGCAACTGTGCGAAACGGTTGGTGCCGAAAACCCGCCTTTCGAACCGTCTTATGATGATTTCATAAATAGAAACGATAATCTGGCTTTTCATGGCGACAACAAGGAGATTCTGTCTTCGCTCCTGATTTTCGGGTTTCGGGGAAAGATTGATTTGATCTACATTGATCCGCCGTTTGATTCCGGGGCGGATTATGTGCGAAAGGTCAAGCTGCGTGGACAGCCTGAAAAACTGGAAGGTCAAGGCCATACTTTCATTGAGCAAGCGCAGTATACCGACATCTGGGCAAACGACAATTATTTGCAATTCATGTATGAGCGTTTGATCCTGATGCGGGAGTTATTGAGTGAACGAGGCAGTATTTATCTGCACTGTGATTGGCATAAGAATCATCATTTGCGATTCTTGCTGGACGAGGTGTTTGGAGAATCGAATTTCAGGAATGAGGTGACTTGGCGGTATCGTCGCTGGCCTTCTCCAGGAAAGGATTTTCAGAAAATGCATGATGTGATTTTGAGATATGCCAGATCAAAAGATTTGATCTGGAACCAACAATTCGAGAGCAAGTCCCCGTCGACGATTAAAGCATTTGGAGACACCAGGTTGTCAACGGAAATAACTGAAAGGAACACAGTAAAAAAAATCAGAACTGATGAATATTCTTCAGGGACCGCAATGTCAGATGTTTGGGAGATAAGCCATATCCAAGGGTCAGCGAGTAGAGAAAGGGAAGATGCAGGAAACTTCCCCACCCAAAAACCTGAGGCCCTGCTGGAACGCATTATCAAAGCCTCAAGTAACGAAGATTCTATTGTTCTGGATTGCTTTTGCGGTAGTGGTACAACTGCCGCCGTTGCAGAGAAGCTGGGGCGTCGCTGGATTATGGCGGACCTGAACAAGGGAGCTATTCAGACCACAATCAAACGCTTGCAAGGTATCATCAACCAGAAAAACGGCGATCTTGCGGAGAAAAATGGACATGGACTCATTCACTATCGGGTGAATAATTACGATTTTGCCAAACAGAGTGAACTCAAGAAAATTATTATCTCGAAATACGGTATCCAGAAAGATAACGGAGATCTGTTTTTTGATGGTGTGTCCGCGGGGCAACTGGCTAAAATTGTCGGTCTGGACAGACCACTTACCCGGTTGGACATTCAAATCATCAAGGATGAGATTCAAAACAACCGCCCGGACGAGACGCGGGATATTACCGTTTTCTGCAATGGTTCAGAGATGGAGTTGATCGATGAACTGGCTGGACAGAAAGCCCCGATCAACAGAATCACTGTTCGCGATATTCAGCAGGACGATATGATCACAAACCAGCCAGCAGCGGCAGAGGTGCAAATAGAAAAGGAAGGTAAAAAGGCGGTGGTGAGAATTGTTGACTATATCAGCCCATCTATTCTTGCGCGAATGGAAATTGACCGGACGATTTTTGATGAACAGGTTGACGATTTTCGGGCGCAGATTGACTATGTGCTGATCGATACCGATTATGATGGCAGTGTCTTTAATGTCACCCAAAGTGACTTGCCGCAACGCAAAACTGACTTCATCAAAGGTGAGTACGGATTGAGTCTCCCTCGTACAGATGCAACTGTGGCTGTGAAAATAGTCGATATGCTGGGAGAGGAAACGATCATCACCGGATGAGTCTGATTTTGTGGTGTAGGGCTGTCAGGCGGCAATAACCGTGAATCGTCGCATCAATTCGCTGGTTCATTCATCACGAAAAGCCCGGTTTGCGGCCTTTCTGGTTCTGGATGTCGGGTTGATTTTGCTGGGTCTGTGGGCGGCGTATTTCCTCAGGATGGATACCTTCGTCATTACCGATTTCCGGTTCGTTCTCCTGGGTCTGGCCGCTCCGGTTATCGCTATCCCGGTATTCATTCACAACGGGGTTTATCGTGCCATCATCCGTTACCTGACTGCGGATGTCATCTGGACCCTATTGCGGGCGGTTACGATCTATTGTGTCTTGTGGGCATTGGTGGCGCTGTTTTCCGGTATTCTGGAGAAACCCCGATCGATTATATTGATCAACTGGGGGGTCAGCCTGATCTTGATTGGTGGTGCCCGGTTCCTGGCCTGGTATCTGACTAATCTGTATTTTATCGCGGCTCATAAAAACAGGGGGGATACTCATGTCAAGAAGGTTCTGATCTACGGTGCCGGGGAGGCCGGAATCCAGATTTGTGCCGGATTGTCGTCCTATCACGGGACTGAGGTGGTCGGCTTTATTGACGATTCCAGCCTGTTGCAGAATCAGTCGATCCAGGGTAAGCGGGTTTATCCATCCGGCGATCTGTCCCGGCTGGCGGTTACTCTGGGCGTTTCTGAAATACTGCTGGCGATGCCGTCGGTTTCCCGTAGCCGGAGAGTCGAGATATTGTCAGCGCTGGAGTCTTTGCCGATTCCGGTGCGGACATTGCCTGATATTGCCTTGATCGCGTCCGGCAAGGTAAATGTTCAGGATATTCGGGAAATCAGTGTCGATGATCTTCTGGGCCGGGAATCGGTCTCACCGGATGAAACCCTGATGCGTCGGCATATCGACAACTGTGTAGTCATGGTAACCGGCGCGGGCGGTTCTATCGGCGCTGAGTTGTGCCGTCAGATTTCCCGGTTGAACCCCAGGAAGATCATTTTGTTCGAGCAAAGCGAGTTTAACCTGTACAAAATCGACCGTGAGCTTCGGTCTCGCGGGGTTGAGTTTGTTCCGGTTCTGGGTTCGGTTTCGGACATGGATCATGTTGCCGAGCGATGCGAAACGCTGGAGGTGGATACGATTTTCCACGCCGCCGCTTACAAGCACGTACCGCTGGTGGAGATGAATCCTGCCATCGGAGTCAAAAACAATGTATTGGGGACCTACGCTACTGCAATGGCGGCGATCCGCGCCAATGTAAAAAGTTTTGTACTGGTTTCCACCGACAAGGCGGTTCGTCCCGCCAATGTGATGGGCGCCACCAAACGTTTCTCCGAGTTGATTCTGCAATCCATCAATGCCCGGGGCCACGCCGGACAGACTCGGTTCATTATTGTGCGCTTTGGTAATGTGATTGATTCGTCCGGGTCTGTGATTCCGTTATTCCGGGATCAGATCAACATGGGCGGGCCGGTGACGGTGACTCATGAAGAAGTCACCCGCTACTTCATGACGATTCCGGAAGCTGCCCAGCTGGTCATCCAGGCTGGCGCCATGGGTAATGGCGGGGAGGTGTTCGTTCTGGACATGGGGGAGTCGGTCAGAATCCATGATCTCGCGGTCAAGATGATCAAGCTGAGTGGGCTGGTTCTCAAGGATGCCGGGCATCCCGATGGTGACATCGAGATAGAATTTTCAGGATTGAGGCCAGGTGAGAAGCTGCATGAAGAATTATTGATTGGCGACAATGTGGCGCCTACACAGCATGATCGAATCATGAGCGCGAATGAGAAGTTCCTGCCATGGCAGGAGATACAGGAAAGGCTTGATCAACTGGAGGTTCAGGTTCGCTCCGGCAACACCGGGCAGATTAAACAAATACTGGCAAGCGTGGTCGAGGGATATTCCGCCTGTTCGTGATGTGCCAGGTGAGGTATCGGTTCAGGATAGTTTGGTGAGTGGGTTGTTGCCGGATTTCAGTACCATGGCAACACCGATTACGCAGGCAATAATTCCAACAATCGAAACCAGCCCGAATGCCTTACTTGTTCCGGCGGAGTAATTTGCCAATGGTAAATGAGGTGCGGGGGATATAGGCATAGCTGGTTCGAGTCGCGCTCGGTGGGCGGACACGCATTCGCAACAGGCTGAATATGACCAGTAAAACATGGGCAAGCGCAATGAAGATGAATAGCGCGGATGGCCCGAACCCTTCGATCAGGCTGGAAGTGATCAGTGGGCTGAAAATCGCCCCGATACCGTATATGAACATCAGCGAGGCGTTGACTTCAATCGCGCTTTCAGGGTCCACGAAGTCATTGGTATGGGCGGCGGATACCGAGAAGATGGGGGAGGTCGCGACCCCGAACAGGATGGCACCGACGAAAATCAGCCACAGATCCATGGAGTTGATCACTGCGATCATCGCACAGACGACGACACTGGCAGCAGACAGACCAATCAGTACCTGCCTGCGATCAAATTTGTCGGCCAGAAAACCAATCGGGAATTGTGCCAGTGCGCCGCCCATCAATACGGTTGCGAGAAAATAGCCGATTTGCTGTGCGCTCAATCCCACTTCCTGTCCATAGATCGGGCCGACCATGCGAAAGGACGATGAGGTGACACCGGCGACCATGACTCCTGCCACTCCAAGCGGCGAAATTCGTGCCGTCTTGAGCGGCCGTAACCGGGGGGCAGGTGGGATTCGGGGTTGATCCAGTCTGGTTAATGTCAATGGGAACAGGCAGGCGCAGCAAAGTATTGCCAGTAGGTTGTAGGACATATAGGATGCCGGTTCCAGTACCGCGATCATCAGCTGGGCACCGGATGATGCGATAATGTCCACCGCCCGGTATACACCCATCACCCGCCCGCGCGACTGGTTGGTTACCTTCGACTGCATCCAAGCTTCGATGACGGTATAGCAGCCAGCGATACATAGCCCGGTCATGATACGCATTCCCGCCCATGCCCAGGGCTCAGGATACAGTGGATGGGCGATGACGCCGATCGCACCACAGGCGGCGAAGGCGGCGAACCCCCTTGCATGACCGACCGTACCCAGAAGCCTGGGCGCCCACCAGCAGCCGACAAAGAATCCGAGAAAGTGGGCAGAACCCAAAATACCGATCTCGGTCTTGGAAAAATCAAGCGCAAAACCCGACAGTACATCCAGTGGGCCGATTGCCCCGGAGCTTAATTGCAGGAAGGTAATCGACAGAAAAAGAGCCGCGAATGAAATAAGTAAACGCATATCGTATGGACAGGTATAATCTGTACCGGACTATACATGATCCCATCTATCCATACCGATATGACCAAGCATAAATTGAACGGGGTGATTGCCCCGATACTGACTCCTTTCAACGATGATTCAAGCTTCAATCCTGAATTATATCTGTGGCATGCCCGCTGGCTGTTGCGACAGGGGATACATTTCATCTCTCCGTTCGGTACGACAGGCGAGGCGCTCAGTCTGTCGGCAGACGAGAGGATGCGGGCGCTGGATGTCTTGATTGATGGTGGCATTGATCCGGCCAGACTGATGCCGGGGGCCGGGCTGTGCAATCTGGACGATACCAGGAAACTCTGTCTGCACGCAGTCAACAGGGGGTGTGCCGCAGTGATGACGTTGCCTCCTTTCTTTTTCAAGAATGCCAGTGATGAGGGTTTGTATGTCTACTTTTCCCGATTGATTGAGGCGGTCAATCATCCTGACCTCAGGATTTGCCTGTATCATATCCCACCGCTGGCGGGCATTGGTTTTACCCCATCCCTGGCTGGTCGGCTGGCAACCGATTTCCCGGATACCGTGGTGGCTTACAAGGACAGTTCCGGTGACTTCGAGAACACCAGAGCCGTGATTGCGGCGGCGCCCGGCATTGCCGTATTCCCAGGCGCCGAAACTTTTCTCCGCCCGGGTCTTGAAAGTGGCGCAGCTGGCTGTATCTCCGCCACCTGTAATGTCAATCCCGCCGGAATCCGCAAGGTATTCGATCAGATTACAGGGGCGGTAGAGGCCGGTTCGGTAGACCGGGCGGAGGCTGAAATGAAGGCTATCAGGAAGTTAATTGAGAGCTATGCGCCGATTCCCGCCATGAAGGGATTGCTGGCGACGTGTCGTTCCGATGAACGATGGAGGAATGTGAGGCCGCCGTTGCTGTCTGCCTCATCCGGGGAAACCACGAGCCTGATAGCCGATCTGGCTGGCAGGTTGCCTGACCTTGAGGAGACCATAAAATGAATCAACCTGTCATACTGACCTGTGCCGTAACCGGAGGCCATAACAATCAGGGCAAACACCCGGACTACCCGATTACTCCAAAACAGATCGCGAGTGATTGTGTTGCGGCAGGCCGAGCCGGAGCCGCCATTGCCCACATTCATGTGCGCGACCCACAGACTGGAGTGCGATCAGGTGACCCCGCCTTGTTCAGGGAGGTTTTCGAGCGCATAAAAGACGCAGGGAGTGATATTCTGATCAACCTGACCACCAGTGAAGGTGCCCGATTTACTCCCGGCGATGAGGATGCCAAAGTCGGTGGGCCAGGGACTACACTGGTTCAGCCTCTTGATCGACTGCATCATATCGAGGAGTTGCGCCCGGACATCTGTACTCTGGATGTTGGCACCTTCAATTTTGGCGAGGTGGTATTTATGAATACGCCGCAGCACCTGCGAATCATGGCCGGGCGCATCCGGGAGCTTGGAGTCAAGCCGGAGCTGGAAGTGTTTGAGCCCGGCCATATCATGTTTGCCCGTCAATTGATTGGTGACGGGCTGATTGAGAGCCCGGCGATGTTTCAGATATGCCTCGGCATTCCCCATGCTGCGCCAGCGACTCCGGAAATCCTGACGGTGATGAAAAATCTGCTGCCGGAGCAGGCAAACTGGAGCACTTTCGGGATTTCCCGATCAGAATTCGACATTGTGGCCCAGGCGGCATCTCGCAACGGCAATTGCCGGGTAGGCCTGGAGGACAATCTGTATCTGGGCAGAGGGCGGTTTGCGACCAATGTCGAACTGGTTGAGCGGGCAGTGAGGATTATCCGCGAAACCGGGCGGCAACCGGCAACCCCAGCCCAGGCCGCCGACAGGTTGGGCATCATCCGCCGGACATGAGGCAAACCCGAATTATTGCCCGTAAGGGCTGATAGTACGCCAGTTGAACATTGGCTCCGCTGCTTTTATACGGCGGTTCTGGTGGTGGAACTTTGTTTTCAACGACTCAGGTGATCTTTCGACTCCGCCGAATGCCGGGAATATCTTGCACTCGGAAGCCGCGCTTTTTTCACCACCGACGAAACGGGCGTTATGCTGTTCACAGATAGTCTGGATATTGCGGAAATACTGATTGCGCTGGACGGTAAGAAATTCAACCGCCCTGTCGAATGCCGGTTTCTCATCGCAGGACAGGGTGATGCGGTTGTGCGGGTCAATTCCGGCTGGATTCAGATGTCCGTAGATAATGATCTCACCGTGAAGGTTCCCATATGAGCGGAAATAGTCCTCGATTGAGCGGACATATTCCAGATTCCACTGCCAGAAACGAGTCATGGATACCCGTACCTGATTCGGGTCCAGCGCGAAATTGGCATCGGTATGGTTTTTATAGATATACGGGCTGTCGGGTAATTGGGTGCGGGCGGCAAACGGAATGGCCTCTCTTAATATACGCATTTGCTCCGGGTCTTTGAACATTTGTGCATGATGCAAGTGGATGCCAGCGATGGTGGGGGTTTGTGCCTGCGAATCGTCAACCAGGTCAAACAGGAAGTCCTCTTTGCTACGGTGACTGTAGCCGTTTACGAAAATCAGGCCGTCTGCGCCCGCCTGTCGGCATTTGTCAGCCAGTCCCTGTCCGCGCCGGGTAGTTTCGTTACCTATGCCCTGATTCAGTAGCGGTTGCATGGATGAGACGGTGACATGTTCCAGGCCAAGAATGACATCCTCTAGCCCGGATGCGGCAGACACCGTTTCGCTATCAAGGTTCAGGTAGCAAAAAGGTGACAGATGAGACAGCAAACCGGCAAGGCTTTCCGGGTCGTTGCTAACCGGCAGGGCGAAAGCGATCTCGTTTTCCGGCAGACGGTGAAACCGGCAGCGGACGGCGGATACCAGTCCGCTCCAGCCCAGTGTGCCGGCATAGCCCTTAAGCTCGTGACCGGCAATACACTGGTTGCTCGATCCATCCAGAAGCGCAATTTCGAGAACGCTGTCACTGAAGTATCGGCGCTGTGGCCCCATGCCTCCGGTCATGAAGGTTGCGCCAACCTGGGCGTAGCTATAGCTGGTCAAATCCGCGCCGAGCACCCGATACGGGCTTCCCGCCTCTTGAATCAGGGACTGATTCAGCTGTTCCAGCGTGATCGCGGCGCCAGCCATGACCTCCATGGACTGCATGTCGATAAAGATCTGATCGAGACCGACATGGTCTATCTCAGGCCGACCGAAAAGCACTTCCGGCCTCACCGCCGGTTCAATTCTGAGGCCGATAATCGGTTTCCCGTTATCGGGTCTGACTCGAAACAGGCCTTCGCCGGAAGACCCGCCTGAAATGGGTAGCAGGCAGACCTCTTCTCCATGAATACGGCGGATGGCAGACAGTGCCTCTAACAGTTCCCGAGCGTTGCTACAGCCACGAACAGCATAAGCGGTGTCAAACAGGATGGATGCGTTTTCTCCATCCACCATCCGGGTTTTGATCGGCTGCAATGTCATGATCTCTCAGTATCCGGTAGTGAAGATAGGGGGTTGGGGAATAAATGTTGTATTATAGGCCATGACGAAATTATGGGATCAGTTCTGTTCGGATATCGCTCCTTTCACTACTCATATTCCTGCCGAAGAGTTTGATTACACGGTCAATATCTCTCTCAGGCACCGCTACGTCTATGCGGAAAACGCGAAGGTTGCCTGTTCCACCATCAAGTTGATTCTGCAACGGATGGAGTTGGATGATCCGGATTATCGCCCGGAAGATCTGGTTGATCTGCATACCCGGATTTTCTCTCCGTTGATTCGGCCCGCCCAGGTCAAATCCTTCAGTCGCTACATCCAACGGTCGGACGTGGTCAAGTTCTGTTTTGTGCGGAATCCGTACAGTCGGCTGTTATCGGCCTGGCTGGATAAAATTGAAAATAACATGACGGCAAAAAAAGGAATACTCAGGCAGCTTGGTTTCGACCCGGAGGATTTGGGCCGTCCGGTGTCCTTTGCGGATTTTGTTCATGCAGTGGCCGGACAGTCGATTGCTGAAATGGATCAGCATTGGCGGGTGCAGTATTACCAGACTTTCCAGCAGCAGATACAGTATGATTTTATCGGGCGTTTCGAGTCGCTGGAGACAGACCTTGAATCGGTCCTTAATACGATCAACCCGGAATTTCACAGATTCTGGGGCCGGGAAGATCGCCACGCGACCCACTCGGAACAGCAACTGAAAGCCTGCTATACTGATCAGATTGAGGATATGGTTTACAGGATATACCGCAAGGATTTTCAGCAATTCAAGTATTCGAGGATGTGATTCGATGGGACTTTTTCGCGGTTTGACTGGCTGATACCTGTCATGTCAAGTGAATGAATACGAGGAAAATGTGAGCGCAACATTCGAGAAACCGTCCGCTATTTCAGTCGTCATTCCCGCGCTGGATGAGCAGGATACTGTCGCTGCTGTGGTCAGGGCTGTAATCTCGTGTCCTCTGGTTGATGAGGTAATTGTGGTCGATAATGGTTCTACCGATGACACGGCTGGGGCCGCCAGGGCTGCCGGTGCGAAAGTCCTGGATGAGCCGGTTGCCGGGCAGGGCAATGCGTTGCGAACGGGTTATATCGCGGCGCGCAATGACTGGATTGTCAAACTTGATGCTGATCTTTCCGGGTTCAGCCCGACTCTGGTGGAGAGTTTGCAGAGCGCTGTCAGTCCCGGAGTCGGATTGGTCAAGGGATTGTGGTTTGACGCTAACGACAATATGCCCATGACCCGCTTGATGGTCAGCCCCGCCATTGCAATCATGTTTCCCGGTTTATCACATATTCGCGCCGTCAATTCCGGCTTGTTCCTGTTTGACCGATCACGTATCGCAATCCGTGAGTTGACTGACGGTTATGGTGCGGACCTGGATGTGATGTTGCGAATGCACGCGGCGGGGTGGAAAACGGTCGAGGTGGAAGTCGGCCAGATCAGCCACAACACACGTAACATCGCGCACTACAACAAAATGTCAGAAACCCTGCTTCGGTTTCTGATTGACCGCCATAAACAACAGCTGGGCCAGTAACACGACGCGTCATGTAACGCACGCGAAATCTGGGAGAAAGATAAGTAGCTACGCTCGAAATTACGTCCTCCTCTTTGACAGCATCTACAGGAACCAGTATTATGAAAGGCTGGTATCCCGGATATCACTATCATTTTAAGCACCAATACTTTAACCAAACAATACAATTATAGAACAATGAAAATCAGAAAATTCACGATATCGACCGCATTCGCGGCACTCTCGCTACTGGCTGGCCCGGTTTTTGCAGCAGGTGATGATGACAATCTATCCCTGCTCGGTTCGTTCAAGACGACCGGAACGACCGGAGGTGAAGTGGTTCCCCAGGGCGGCAAGTACGCGGAAAATCTTCGTAATGTCCTGCAATCCATTAATTTGCCGGATGGCTTCAAGATTCAACTTTTCGCCCTGGTTCCCGATGCGCGCCACATGGCGGTCGGGCGCAATAAGGCTACGGTCTGGGTAGGCACCAGGAAAACCAAAGTGTGGGCGGCTACAGACCGGGATATGGACAATATCGCGGATACGGTGGAGGAGTTCAGCCCCAGTGTGAGCTTTGATATTCCGAACGGAGTATGTTATTCACCGGATGGCTTCTTGTTCGTAGCAGAAAGAAACCGGGTTCTGGTTTTCCCTGCCGCCGAATACTTTATGGAAGGGCCGGATACCGTTGCTGTGCCTGTTGTGGCTCAGGGTGACCTGATTCCGGTAGAGGAGGAGTCATACAACCACACTGCGCGAGTCTGTGCTATTGGTCCCGACAACAAACTGTATATCAGTCTGGGACAACCATTTAATGTCATGCCATCGGAAAAATTGGAGTTGTATGACCGCGTCGGGATTGGAGGGATGCTGCGTATGAATCGGGATGGTTCCGGCAGGGAAGTGATCGCGACCGGGATTCGTAATTCGGTCGGTCATGCGTTTAACCCGGCGGATGGTAGTCTCTGGTTTACCGATAATCAGGTAGATGGAATGGGCGATGAGACACCTCCGGGCGAGTTGAACCGGGTTCCTGCTGACGGTATGTGGTATGGGCATCCCTGGTATGGCGGTGGAGAAGTTAGAACCAATGAATACGCAAATCAGGAAATCCCGGAAGAGAAGGCTGCCATCTACGTGCCACCACAGGTGGAGATGGAGGCTCACGCCGCCGACCTGGGAATGATGTTTTATACCGGTGATATGTTCCCCGCGAAATATAAAGGAGCCATCTTCAGTGCTCAACATGGTTCCTGGAATGCGGTCAAGCCTCGCGGTGCCCGAGTCATGGTGACCTTCCTGGACGAAGAGGGCAATGCTCGGGAAACCATGCCTTTTGCTGATGGCTGGTTGCAACCAAACGGCGTATATTCAGGCCGTCCTGTAGATGTACAGCAATATGTAGATGGTTCCATCCTGGTCTCCGATGACAAGGCGGGTGCCGTTTATCGTATTTACTACGAGAACTGATTGAACGTGTGGCATTGTGTCCGGGCGCTTCCCGGCGCCCGGCCTGTCTGCCGGATGGAATGATATGGGTCAATCTTTCTCGGGTGCTTTTTTGGCCTGCATTCTGGCTTTTCTGTCCGCTTCTGCTTGTGCGGGTGATTTGTTGGCAGGCAAAAAGAAGGCCGAGGTCTTTTGTCAGACTTGCCATGGAATGGACGGTATTGGCACGATTGCCGGGGTTCCCAATCTCAGTGGACAGAAGGAAGACTACATGAAGACCCAGTTGGAGGCATACCGTGCTGGCAAGCGTCAGCATTTGCAGATGTCGACTATCGCTCAGGCACTTTCCGATCAGGATATCCGGGATGTTTCGAGGTGGTATTCAAGCATAGTGATTAGCATAACCATGCCAGAACAATAAGTGCCGGATATTATGGTAAGGTGCTTGCGTACTTAATTTCAGGAATCAGGAGTCGGGGAATGTCAGGACATTATATACAGCGGGTCGCGATGGTTTTGTTGGGTTTCGTAATCACGCCAGTTACGGCCCAGGTTTCGGAGCTGGAGCCGGTTACTGTAACGGTAACACGAGTCGAAAAGACTCTGGAAGAAATACCGGCGGCAGTCAGCGCGGTTGATCAGGACGAAATTCAGTTGGGTACAGAACAGCTGGGCCTGGACGAATCACTGGGCAGAGTGCCCGGCTTGTTTTTTCTTAACCGGTATAATTTCGCCCAGGATTTAAGGGCATCTATTCGTGGTTTTGGAGCCCGGTCAAGCTTCGGGATTCGGGGTATCAAGATCATCGTCGACGGTATTCCCGAAACATTACCGGATGGTCAGGGGTCGGTGGACGGGATTGATCTCGGTTCAGCACGCCAGATCAGTGTCATTCGCGGCCCGGCTTCCTCACTGTACGGGAATGCGTCCGGTGGCGCGATTATTGTCGAAACCGAGCAAGGAGCAGCCGAACCATTTGTCGAATGGCGTACTTCCAGTGGTGATTTCGGCTTTTTGAAAAACCAGTTCAAAGCCGGTGGAGATCAGAACGATTTGAATTATCTGTTCAGTGTCTCGAAAACAGAGATTGATGGATACAGAGATCATAGTGAAGCGGAGAATACCCAGATGAATGGCCGTTTTGAGTTGGATATTTCTGATAAATCGAGCCTGCTTGCGAGTATTCATCATACCGACCAGCCGCTGGCCAATGACCCGGGTGGCATTAACGCAGAGAGTGTTTCCGCAGACCGTACCGCGGCCAGGGAGCGTAATGTCTCCTTTGATACAGGTGAGGCACTGAAACAAACCCGGGTTGGATTGCTTTACAAAACCGAACTGGCCGCTGATCGTAGCCTGGAAACCCGGGTCTACCAGACTCGTCGTGACTTTAGCAATAAGCTACCTTTTGAAGAAGGTGGAGCGGTCGTGCTGGATCGTGATTTTGTCGGGGCGGGCCTGAAATATACAATCACTGGCGAGTTGGCTGGCAGACCAAACCGTTTGCTACTTGGGTTCGACTACGATCGGCAGAACGATGACCGAAGCCGGTTCGAGAATCTAAGTGGGGTTGTTGGTAGCAAAACATTTGAGCAAAATGAACGAGTCACCTCTCACGGAGTGTATCTGCAGGATGAAATTGATTTGAATAGCTCCATGGAGTTGACCGTCGGCGCACGTTATGATGACCTGGAATTTGATGTTACCGATCGTTTCCTTGAGAACGGTGATGATTCCGGCAAGGTCAGTTTTGACCAGATCAGTCCGATGGCGGGATTAAGTTTTGCCACCAGTGATCATACCCGGCTGTATGCAACGATATCGACTGCTTTTGAAACCCCGACAACAACAGAGTTTGCCAACCCGGTTGGCGGTGGGTTTAATCAGATGCTGGACCCGCAAAAATCAACCAACTACGAAATAGGACTCAAGTCCCTGACTGAAACGCAGAGTTTCGAGGTGGCTTTGTTCCACATCCAGGTGGAAGATGAGTTGATTCCGTTTGAATTATCCGATCAACCGGGTCGAACGTTTTACGAGAACGCCGGGTCTTCCAGCCGGAATGGGCTTGAAATTGCCTGGACACGCAAATTGGGTTCTGGTTTTGAGTTGTCGAGCGCCTGGACCTGGTCAGATTTCTCCTTTGACACATTCCGCAATGCGGGCGGAGATATCTTCGATGGCAACCGTATTCCGGGTGTCCCGAAATCACTGTTCTATGCGGATATTTCGTGGTTTGGGGATACCGGTTTCTACGCGTCGTGGGATGCCAGCGTTGCGGGTAGTATGTTTGCGGACAATGCGAACGATACTCGTGTTGATTCCTATACTGTCTCCAATCTGAAATCGGGTTACAATGGTTTTGCAGGGGATTGGGAGTTCTCGATTTTTGCGGGGATAAACAATTTTTTTGACGAAGATTACAACAACAACATACGAATCAATGCATTTGGCAAACGCTACTATGAACCTGCCCCGGACAGAAATACATTTTTCGGCATTACTGTACGCAGGAATTTTTCCGGTTAATCATCAAATCCTGACTGCGCCGCCTGGTTCCCGGTTGTTGTATCTCGTTGTTCCGGGCAGATTTCTGGCTTATGATTGAGTTTTTCAAGAATAATCTGGACTATGCCATTTTCTCCATTCTCGGAGCAATGAGTTTCTTGATGGTATGGAGCTCGGTTGAGCGGATTGTCTATTACCGTCAGGTGGATCTGAAGTCTTTCGCAGACGAACAAACACTGAATATCGCATTAACCCGCCACTTGACCCTGATCTCAACGATTGGTGCCAATGCCCCATATATCGGATTGCTGGGTACGGTAATCGGAATTTTAATTACTTTCTATGATATTGGTGTGTCAGGCGGGGATGTAGAGGTAAGCGCGATTCTGGTAGGTCTCGCGTTCGCCCTGAAAGCCACTGCATTGGGGTTGGCCGTCGCCATTCCCGCAATCTGGTTCTATAACGGCTTGTTGCGTCGGGCCGAAGTTCTGGTGGCGCAATGGCGGGTTATGAGTAACCAGGGATAACAGGACGTTCCGTGAAGCGCATTGATACCATCAATATGATCCCGATGATCGATATTATGCTGGTCATGCTGGCTATCGTATTGACCACTGCGACTTTTATTAAATTTGACCAGACGCAGATTGATTTGCCAGTAGTGCAGTCATCTTCCGGCCCGCCGGGGCAATCGGGTCATTGGATTCACATCGACAGACAAGGCAACCTGTTCCTGGATGATCGGCAGATCACACGGGAAGAGTTGGAGCGCGAATTATCCGTAATGGACAGAGAGACGCCGATTGCTCTCAGAGTGGATCAGGCCACAAGGTTTGGGTCTTTCGCCAATATTATTGATCTTCTGAAATCCCGTCAAATGAACAGATTGTCAATCATCGCAAAGCCGTCTGAATAAACGCCAGAGCCATGCGGTCGTCTGTTACTGGCCTGTTCGTTTCACTGCTGGTTCACGGCGGAATTGCTCTGGCATTTACCTGGTTCTTAGAGGATTACCCCAGATCCCCGGAGGGACGTAACTTATCTATTCCTCTTGTGGCATTCGAGATCGAAAATTCACCTGGGTCGGGCAACGCAACCGAGCTTCCAGTAAGGCATGAACCGGAGCCAGAACCGGAGCCAGAACCGGAGCCAGAACCGGAGCCAGAACCGGAGCCAGAACCGGAACCAGAGCCCGAACCAGAGCCCGAACCAAAACCCGAACCAGAGCCGGAACCAGAACCGGAACCGGAACCAGAACCGGAACCGGAGCCAGAACCGGAGCCAGAACCGGAACCAGAGCCAGAACCGGAACCAGAGCCAGAACCGGAGCCAGAACCAGAGCCAGAGCCAGAACCGGAACCGGAACCGGAACCGGAACCGGAACCGGAACTAAACTCTCCGTTGATTTCTTTGAAGAAGAATTTTGATTATTCTTCAAATGATGACTCCAACCAGAAGGGTGATACTTCTGATCAAGACCCGGTGCTTTTACAAAGCTATAAAGTCTATGTGCGTTCCATTATTGAAAAGAACAAATCCTATCCGCGCAAAGCCAGTAAATTAAGACATCAGGGAGAAGTGCAGGTCCAGTTTACAATTCACAGAACAGGAGAACTAAAAGACTTGTCCATAATCAAAAGCTCGGGCTTTGATACATTGGATCAGGCGGCGCGGGATGCGGTATTGCGGGTTGGGAAATTCAACCCGTTTCCAGATGACATACAACGGGATGTATGGGAGTTCGCGTTAGTTCTCAGGTTTATGATCAAGTGATTATATGCCGGCTCCGATTTTCTCCAGCACTTGCCCCGGGGCCAACTGAGTCATGCAGTGGTGGTGTTTGAGCGGGCATTCCCGTTGAAAACACGGGCTGCATTCCAGATTGAGGTTTAAAAGGTCGGCGCGGTCGGTCAACGGTGGGGTAAAATCGGGGGTGCCCGCTCCGTACAGGGCGATTACGTGGCACCCGGTTGCGGCGGCAACATGCATCAGCCCGGAATCATTGGTTACGACGGTACGGGTACAGGAAATCAGGTCCACGACTTCTTCGAGGCGGGTCTGCCCGGTCAGGTCGATGCAGGCGTCCGCGCTCAGGCGATTGATCTGTCGGGCGATTGGTTGCTCGTTCATGGCACCAAAGATCCAGACCTGCCAACCCGCATGGATGCGGTCGCGGGCGACTTCGGCAAAATGCTCCACTGGCCAGCGATTGGCGGAACCGTACTCCGCTCCCGGACAGAGAGCCAGCGCCGGTTTGTCGAGTGTCAATCCGAACCGGGACAGGGTTGCGGTCAACTGCTCCCGGTCAATCTGCAGTGCCGGATATGGAGGCATTCCTGAAAGTGTTTGTTCCCGGTCGATGCCGAGAGAGGCGTAACGCTGCACATTTGCAGGGGTCGCCCGTTTATCCAGGCGCCGGATATCATTTAACAACCCCCAGCGTTGTTCGCCGACAAACCCGGTGCGTTTCGGAATGCCCGCAAACCAGGGAATCAGCGCGGACTTGAAAGATCCCGGCACCACGATCGCCTGGTCAAAGCGGTATTGGCGGATGCATCGCGCCAGTCTTCTGCGCGCGCCGAGCTGAAGCCTGCCATGCCCGACCGGCATCTCGATAGTCGCGTGGACTTCGGGCATTCTTTTCAGGATCGGCGCACTCCATCCGGGCGCAAGTACCGTGATGCGGGTTTCCTGTGAGCCGGCTTTGATGGTCTTGAACAGGCTTTGCGCCACCACCATATCCCCGACCCAGGAAGGGCCAACCACAAGAAGCCGTGAATCCGTCACTGCCGGTTTATGAGCACATAAAGCGTCCCGCAATAAGGACAAAGTTCCTGCCCGCTGTCTTCAATCGGCAAATAGACTTTCGGGTGGGAATCCCACAGACGTTTGCCGGGCATGGGGCAATGCAATGGCAGGTCCGCAGTGGTGACTTCAACCCGATCACGGTCATTCGGCACATCACTGACACTTGCCGCCCCCCCGGTGGGAGATTCCGCTCGACGGAGTTCAGACATAGGTTAACCAGTCCTCGTATTCAGGGATACGGCCGTGTACAGCATCGAAGAATCGAGACTGGATTCGCTCGGTAATCGGTCCGCGCGAGCCGCTGCCAATCTTGCGGTTGTCCAGCTCACGAATCGGTGTAACCTCCGCCGCAGTGCCGGTGAAGAAGGCTTCATCACAAATATAAACCTCATCGCGGGTGATTCGCTTCTCAACCAGCTTGAGGCCCTCGTCCGCGATGATTTGGGTGACTGCACTGCGGGTAATGCCGTCGAGAGCCGAAGTCAACTCCGGGGTATAGATCACATTGTCCCGTATAATGAAAAGATTCTCGCCGCTGCCTTCCATCACGAAGCCATTGGTATCGAGTAACAGGGCTTCATCGTAGCCGGTGTTGATGGCTTCCTGTAATGCCAGCATGGAGTTGATATAGTGCCCGTTAGCCTTTGCCCGGCACATTGCGACATTGACATGATGGCGGGTATAGGATGACACGCGCACGCGGATGCCGGAGCGCAGGCTCTCATCACCCAGATACGTTCCCCACTCCCAGGCCGCCACGATGACATGCACCCTCAGGTTGTCTGCCCGAATGCCCATTCCTTCTGAGCCATAGAAGATCATCGGCCGCAAATACCCGGTTTCCAGATTGTTCTGCCTGATCGATTCGATCTGTGCATCAATCAGCGTCTGCTGATCAAAGGGGATTTCCATGCCGAGGATATGAGCCGACTGGAACAGTCGTTGGGTATGCTCCCGGAGACGGAAGATTGCGGTGTTACCCGCATCCGTCCGGTAAGCCCGCACGCCTTCAAATGCGCCCATCCCGTAATGCAGGGTATGAGTCAGCACGTGGGTAGTGGCATCCCGCCAGGGAACCATTGCTCCATCCATCCATATTACGCCATCGCGGTCACTGAACGACATGATCCCCTCCAGCGCCCGGCTTTTCTGTCAATGTTTTTCCCACAGGTGCTGTATTCACGTTTATGCTCCAGTTCAAGATTCTCGCAAGTCAGTGGCTAAAATAAACTACTGCCCTTCGCTCTGTCAACCAAAAGTCTGTTGCCAGACTTCTTTTACGGTCTGCCGTTCAGTCAGTAACGCGTCTTGTTCGATCAGAACCGGGCGATCCATCAGCTTCAGATCCAGGGAATGACGCAGGTAGGTCTGGTAGCTGGTCAGCAGCCGTTCGCCGATTGGCGCCTCGATAATGTTATGGGCAATCAGCACCCGGATGGAATCCGCAGTGGTTCTTGGTTTGGTCAGCCCCGGGCAGGCGTGAGCGTGACGTAAAATCCAGTACTGTATCAGGAATTCGATATCGACGATGCCACCCTCATCCAGTTTGATGTCGTATAATTGTTTGGTTGATTTGCAATTTTCCTGGATCATCTTGTGGCGCATCCCGGTAATGTCGGTGGCTAGTTGTTTCGGGTCCCTCTCTATCGCCAAAACCGCCGTCCGTGCCTGTTCGAACTGATTGACCAGGGCGCGGTTGCCAACCACTACGCGGGCGCGAACCAGTGCCTGATGCTCCCACGTCCAGGCCTCATTAACCTGATAATCGAAAAATCCCGAAAGTGAAACTGCCAGGGTGCCGCTGCGCCCGCCCGGACGCAGTCGCATGTCTGTCTCGTAGAGCAATCCGGCCTGGGTCCTGACACTCAGCAGGTGCACCAGCCGTTGCCCTGCACGGCTGTAAAAGTATTCGGCCTGGTTCCTCGGAACGGGTTTGTCTGCCAGTGCCGGGTCATAGCAGACCACAACATCCAGGTCGGAATGATAACCGAGCTCACCACTGGCGAACTTGCCATAAGCAATGACTCCGCCGGGGCAGGGGGCTGTACCCTGCTTGCCCTCAACAAACCGGACCGCATCACCAAACACATGGTTCAGCAACACTTCCGCCAACTGTACCAGTGCCCGGTGCACATCCGCCACGCTCAATACTCGTGATATGTCTGCTGTCGCGATTCGCAGCACCTGGGCATGTTGAAATTCACGCAACGCATGGTTCCGTCCCTCGGCATCATTCGCGTCCAGTTGAACCAGGCGACGCTCCAGCTCACTGGCAAGCTCCCGTTCACTCTGGTTACGGATATCCATGATGGGGTGGAGCAGCTCGTCGAGGATTACGGGATGCAGACCGATATGCCTCGATATCCATGGACTGGCGGCACATAAATGTAACAATTGCCTCAATGCGATCGGATTCTCGATCAACAGGCTGAGATAAGCGGAACGCCGCCCAATGGACTCAATCACACGAATAAATGCCGCCATTGCACGCCTGCTATCGTTGTGCGTACCGGCTTCCTGCAATGCCAGTGGAATCAGACGGTCAATCCGGTCACGTTCGATTCCAGAGAAAGCCTGATAAAGTCTGCCTTCCCGGAATGCCCGTAAAACCTGTGGAGTCGAGTTTGATGCACCGAATCCGATACGGTCCAGAACTTCACCGGACTGTGACTCGTCCAGTTTCCCCTGCCACAGATCAATCAACTGTTTCTGTTGGTGGTTGCCGCCACCAGGTGAATCCGCAGCTTCATCCAGAATCATCCGAAACTGGTTGTGCACCAGATGCCTATGCGCGCCCAGCTGTTCGATATACTGCTCCCAACTGTCAAAACCCATACTCCAGGCCAGCCGCACCTGATCGGTCTGTGATTGAGGCAATGTCTGGGTTTGTCTGTCTCGGGTCATCTGCAAGCGATGTTCAGTATTGCGGAAGAAACGATAGGCCGCGACCAACCCGGTGCGAGCCTCATCATTTATTACACCCAGTTTCGTCAAGGTGTCCATCGCCGCGTACACAGACGGGGTTTGCAGGAGGATTTCGCGGCCTCCTCGAATCAGTTGATGACTCTGGATCAGGAACTCCACTTCCCGGATGCCGCCCCAGCCCAGCTTGATATTCTGCTCAGAGTCGGCCTGTTCAAGCTCCCTTTCGATCATGCCTTTCATCTCCCGGATAGAGTCAAACGCGCCAAAATCCAGATATTTGCGGTACACAAACGGTTTCAGGATAGCCAGAATCTCCCGTCCGGCAGCCTCATCACCGGCCACTCGGCGTGCCTTGATCAATGCGTAGCGTTCCCAGTCACGTC
Organism: Arenicellales bacterium; assembly: GCA_965116335.1. Classification (GTDB taxonomy): domain Bacteria; phylum Pseudomonadota; class Gammaproteobacteria; order Arenicellales; family Poriferihabitantaceae. Next base: position 1,135,465 of record OZ220677.1, on the reverse strand, counting down.
CATGAGTCTGGTAATAGTGCTCCATGGCAGGACAGGACAATACCAGAGGGCCTTTGCTACCATTCGGTCGCAAGCGCATATCCGTGCGAAACACCAGGCCATCAGCCGTTACCTGAGACAGTGCCGAGATTATTTTCTGTCCCAGTTTTATGAAGTAGACCTGATTATCCGTACCATCGCGCCCCGCCTCCGGGCGAGTCTGTCCGGGATGATCGTAGGCAAAGATCAAGTCCACGTCCGAGGAGTAGTTCAACTCGGAACCGCCCAGCTTGCCCAGCCCCAGCACTATCATCGAAGCAGGCTCGCCATTAAACCCGAACGGGCTGCCCAGCCGTTGTGACAACCATCGTGAATGATGGGTAAGGGCGACACCGATGACCTGTTCCGCGAGTGCCGACAGGTCACTCATGGTTTCTTCCAGATGAGAGAGCCCCGCCAGATCCCGCCAGGCAATCCTCACCATTTCCCGTCGTCGTAGCTGGCGCAATTTCCGGTGCAGGGTTTTCTCATCGGCACAGAGTCCGATCCGATCGTTGACTGCGCTAGCGTAGCTGTCAGGTGAGTACGATCGATCCAGGTCTTTGCTTTCAAGCAGATCAATTAACAGCATGGGGTCAGAAATACAGCTGTGACTGATGAAATCACTGCAAGCCCAGACTGCTTTCAGTTCCGGGCGGGACTGGCAACGATGGAGCGTCTCAGTCTCTTTGTCAGCCAGTCCGCTGCGAGTCATGGACTCCACGAACCGTTGCCATTGCCGCTCCACATCGGCCTCAAGCGTCCGGGGCAAACTGGCAGATGTCATTGCACGGGGATTAGCGCCATGAGTCATGGGGCTTGCAGGAATAGTGGTCAACAGGATTACGATGCCGGATTGGTGGCAGTCATTATAAACGAACAGTGAAAACGGGAGTAGCCTGTCAACGCCTGTCAACGCAACCCTGTTCGATAGTGAGTGAAATGAAATTACTACTCTTGGGGATGAAATCCGCTCGCGTTAGTGCTATATTGAGAGTATGCCCGATCTCTTATATGGCATTTTTGGAGGTACTTTTGACCCCATCCATAACGGCCATCTGAAAGCCATTGCCGCCGTTTCGCAGCAGTGCCGGTTTGGGTGCGTCCATATCATTCCATCGGCCAGTCCTGTGCATCGCGACCCGCCGTGCGCCAGCGCATCGCAACGACTGGAGATGGCGGCTTTGGCCATATCGGGTCTGGATGGATACACTCTGGATGATCGGGAATTGAAACGCGCCTCGCCTTCCTGGACTCATGATACGGTAAGATCATTACAGTCGGATTATCCGGGCCGGAAATTCTGTTTTGTCGCCGGAGTGGATGTGTTATCCGGTCTTGCGGACTGGTATCGAGTGGATGATCTGATCAATCGTATCCACTTCGTGGTCATGCGGCGCCCGGGATGGTCGTACCCTGAATCCTTGCCCGACTGGTGGCAGTCCGGGCGGACGACCCGGCTTGATGACCTGAAAGAGCATCGAGCCGGTAAATTTTATGAGGTGGAAATAGAACCGATCACAGTTTCGGCCACAGAAATCCGTTCTTCCATCAGCCGGGGAATGGATGTCAGTGACAGGTTGCCGATTGCTGTGCGGGATTACATTCGCGCTCACAATTTATATGCAACCAATTCTGATAATCTTGAGCGGGAGGCGACTTGTGGATGAGCCGATAAAGACGACCCGGGCCGTACCCGATGCAATGTGTGATCGGGTGGTGGCTGCGCTTGAAGATGCCAAAGGTGTTGACATCAAGGCACTGGATGTACGAAAACTCACTGATATTACGGATTATATGGTGGTGGTCACCGGGACTTCGGGCCGCCACATACAAACCCTTTGTGAGCGGGTTCTTGCTTTCATGCTTGAGTCAGGTTACAAGCCGGTCGGCTTGGAAGGGGAGGAGTCACGGGAGTGGATACTGGTAGATTTTGTCGATGTGGTGGTTCATATCATGCTGGATGCCACGCGCAGGCACTATGATCTGGAGAGTCTGTGGAATGAGGCTTTTCAGAAACCCGTTCAACTGGCTTAAAGCCATAGGTTTGCAGGAAAAACATGTCCCGAATCGCTGCATTCATTATACTGGTTACTACCTGTTGGAATGCGGCTGCCCTCTCTGAACATACTGAGATGCTGTACCGTTGGCAGTGGCCGAAGTATGTAACCGGAGCGAATGTCATAGCGCTTGAGCAAATCCATACGATCCTGTCCTTATATGAGGAAGATGAGGAAACCTATATCGAAATCCGTTATCCCGGCGGGGATGCCGGTCGACTCTGGGCCGAGTCTGTGGCAGGCTGGTTGACTTCTTACGGGGTGCCCGGAAAGTACATTGAACTGCTTCCCGGTTCCGGTGGTGCTGACCGGCTGGCGATTGCCTTTATTGATCGGCGATAGACAGACATGGCGCTTATTGGTCGATTCCTGCCACCTTGCCCGATGAAGATATTGCAGCGTTTGACAAATTACCTGTTGCCGGTGGTTTTTGTATTTGCCGTTTCCCCTTGTGTGCTGGCGGATGCAAAGTCTGACTATGAATCGAAATGCAGCGTTTGCCATGGTTTCGGTATTGCCGGAGCGCCGAAACCGGGAGACACGGCGGATTGGCGGGCTAGAGTAGCCAAGGGTATGAGAGTGATCTACAGCAATGCAATCAATGGTTTTACCGGAAATACCGGTGTCATGCCACCTAAAGGTGGTTTCACGGATTTGAGTGATGCCCAGATCAGGGCGATTGTCGACTATATGATCGGTGGTAAGTAACGTGAAGTCAGTCCCGGAACGGCCAGGGAGTGAAGTCGAGAAATCCCTTCAAAGACCGCACCAGCCAGGCTTGATCGACCACTCCGGCCAACTCCCGGATTGAGTGCATACCCAGCTGCGGTACGCCAATATCCACTGTGCGGATACCCAGACGGGTCGCAGTGACCGGCCCTATGGTCGAGCCGCAACCCATGTCCGATCTCACCACCACCATTTGAAAGGGCGTTTCAGTTTTCGCACACCCGGCTTTGAATACCGCTTCGGTTTCGCTGTTGGTAGCATATCGCTGATTATTATTGACCTTGATTACAGGGCCGTTATTGATTAACGGTTGGTGAGACGGTTCGTGCATCGCCGCATAGTTGGGATGCACGCTATGGGCATTATCTACGGAGATAAGCATGGAATGGTGGATGGCCTGTTGCATGGTCTCGTAATCGCCGCAGATTCGTGACAGGACTGACTGCAGAAACGGGCCTTCGGCGCCGCTGGATGAGCCGCTACCGACTTCCTCGTGGTCGTTCAACACAACTACCTGATTGAACGGGCTCTCTGACTCGGTAAGAGCCCGAACCGTAGCATGGCAACTCAGCAGATTGTCCAGCCTTGCGGAGGCGATAAATTCCTGTTCGAGACCGACTATTTGTGGGCGCTGGTGGTCATACAGGGATAGTTCGTGGGAAAGAATCCGGGTAAATGCCAGTTCCGGGTGTTGCTGGCGAATCCATTGTTGCAGCACGGGTCCGAAATCCGATTCCTTTTCATCGGTGCGGCATATCACCGCAGGCAGGTGCTCCTGCTGATTGATGGTTCGACGGTCATTGGCGCCGCGGTCGAGGTGAATGGCCAGGCTGGGGATGAATGCGATAGGTTGCCGGACATCCAGTAATACATTGTGGATTGAATCATCCTCGCCCTGTAACGTGACCCTTCCCGCCACTGCCAGATCCCGGTCAAACCACGGATTGAGCAGGGCGCCGCCATAGACCTCCACCCCCAGTTTCGCATATCCGTTGTTGACGGTCACTGCATTCGGTTTTATTTTCAGGCAGGGGCTGTCGGTATGTGCACCGAGTAATCGAAACCCGTGCCGTGCCTCCTGAACATACCGGAAGGCAATCAGCGATGAATCATTACGGGTGACAAAGTAGTTCCCGGGAGTCAGGTTCGACCAATCGGAATCTTCCTGCAATGGATCAAAGCCGGCATTGATCAGGTTGGTCGAAAGATTGGCAACGCAATGAAACGGAGTCGGGGAGTGGGCGATAAAATTGAGTAATTCCTGTATTTGTCCAGACATAAGATTTTACCGATCAGTCAGAATAAAGCCGTAGAGCCAAGCCAGAAGCACCGGTTCGCGAGTGATCATTTTCCGCATTTAACCTGCCATTTTGGCGCGATATAGTCGGCGTCGAGTTGTACCGCCGTCAGCCGTCCGCCCCATACACAACCGCTGTCCAGGCTGATGATGTTCTGATATTGGAGGTAACCCAGTGTTGACCAATGACCAAACACGATACGCCACTTGCTGATTTTCCGGTGCGGGTGCATATACCAGGGAATCCATCCTGATTTCTGGGTGCCCGGAGCACCCTTTTGTGAGAAATCCAGTCGACCCTGCGAATCACAGTAACGCATACGTGTGAGAGAGTTGACAATGAACCGGCGCCGCTCACGGCCACTCAGATTTTTGTCCCATACCGTGGGTTGATTGCCATACATACGTTTGAGGAACCGATTGCATTTTTCGCCTTGCAGGATGGTTTCTATTTCTCTGGAACAATCCATCAGCTGGCTTCGTTTCCACGCCGGATACACGCCGGCATGAGTCATGATCGTTTTCAGCTTCCGGTCACAATGGACCAGAGGCTGTTGGCGCAACCAGGCAATCAGTTCCTCACTGTCCGGCGCTTTCAGGAGTGCCTTTAATGTATCGTCTGCACGATGACGGCGAATTCCAGCGGCAACCGCGAGAAAGTGCAAATCATGGTTTCCCAGCACCGTGACCGCGCTGTCACCGAGTTTGCGAACAGTCCTCAGTACCTCCAGAGAGTCCGGGCCGCGGTTGATTAGATCCCCGCACAGCCAGACCTGATCCCGGCAAGGATCAAAGCTGATCTTAGCCAGGATTTTCTCAAAAGCGTTCGCACATCCCTGAATATCTCCCACCGCATAGACTGCCATGATTACGAGTCATCCTGTAGCAGTTCATCAATCAACGCGTCTTCGTTAAGCTCTCCCTCCGGTCGGGGAGGGTTGCCGTCATGAATCAGGTTCTCTCGCGACTGGCGCCAGGTCTCGCGCAGGAAAATATAGGGGTCCGTTTGCACCTCAAGCAATCCATCCACATCCAGTAGACGCGAGCGCGTGTCCACCAACCGCAGGCCACTGGCATAAAAACGCTCCGGGGAATCCAGATATCCGACCGCATCACTGGCAGACTGTGGCACGAGACCGACTGTATCACGCAGATTGCCAGGACCCAGAAAAGGCAGCACCAGATAAGGGCCGGGAGGCACTCCCCAGACCGCCAGTGTTTGTCCGAAATCTTCTTTATGCCGTGGCAAGTCCAGCGCACTGGCGACATCGAATATGCCCAGCAGGCCCGCTGTGGTATTGACCAGAAACCGGAAGGTATCCCTGGTTGCCTGCCCCACCTTGCCTTGCAGCAAATCGTTCACAACCGTCATCGGCTGCCACAGGTTCGAGAAAAAATTGCCAACTCCCCGGCGTACCGGCGTCGGCATGATGTTGCGCCAGGATTTGGCAACCGGCCTGAGAAGTGCCCGGTCCACATCCAGATTGAACTCCAGAATACTCCGGTTCATGTTCTCGAACGGGTCATTACCATCCGGTGATGAAGCGGCCGTAGCGCAAGTGGAGACCAGCCCAAGAACAAGAGTCAGCAACCCTGTTCCGAGCCATTTTCCAACAATGGTTTTATAGTTGGGCATTTCGGTGAACCCTGAATAATAGTGAATACACTGCGGGTACAAGCAACAAGGTAATGGTGGTGCCAATGAGCATACCTCCTATCAGTGTGACGGCCATGGTCTGGAACAGGCCTGTCTGTATGGCCAGCGGCATCATACCCCCACAGGTTGTAGCGGTAGTGAGCAGAATGGGTCTGAATCTCTGCACTGATGCTTTGATAATTGCCTCGCGTCCGGGCGTACCGGCATTTTCTTCTATGCTGATTTGATCAATCAGAATGATAGCATTGTTGATTATAATACCTGCCAGAGAAATAATGCCGAGAATGGTAAAAAAACCAAAAGCGATGTCTGTAACCGCTAACCCCCACGCCATACCGATCAAACCGAGAGGGATAGTCATCATCACGATCCCGGCCTTGCGAAAAGAATTGAACTGACCAATCAGTAATATGATGATCGCGAGCCCTGCAATGGGCAGTTTGTCAACGATGGATTGAGTCGCTTTATCAGAGGACTCTGATTCACCACCCTCCTGGTAATCAAAGCCGACGGGAAGTGACCAACTGGTCAACCAGGGTTTGAGAGAGTTATTGATGTCTGTAGCACTGAAGCCGGGCAACAAGGTGGCGGAAATGGTGATGGTTCGCACCCGGTCGCGGCGCTTGATTATCGGCGTCTCCCATAGTATGTCTATGTCGGCCACCTGGGCCAGAGGCACAGACCGGCCACTGGTAGAGGAGGTCACTGTAAGGTCTGGCAGGCGTCTTATGTCACTGCGGTCTGTGTTGCTGGATCGTAGTATGACTGGAACCCGGTCTTCACCCTCGCGCAGTTCGCTCACTTTGTTTCCACTGATACCGGCGAATAGCGAGTTGGCGATATCCCGGTTTGAAAGCCCGGCGGCATTGGCACGGTCTGCGTCTATTTCCACACCTATCTTGCGCGACCGGATGCCCCAATCATCTATTACATCCAGTATGCCATCGGTCGCGTACAGTTGTTGTTTGAGTTGTGCCGCAAGTTGTTCGAGCTTGATAATATCCCTGCCGGACAGACGCACCTGAATCGGATAAGAGACTGGAGGGCCTTGCGCCAGACGTGCGACCTTGTATTGCGCGTCCGGGTAATTGCTGCCGAGATGGTTCTGCAGTAACGCAATGACGGCATCAATTTCGGCCGGGCTTTTTACGTTTACGAGGGATGTGATATGGGCGGCGTCGGTTTGTCCGGGGTTGTATCCGAGTTTGAATTTAGGCGCTGAAATACCGATATACTGGGTCCAGTTGACTACGCCGGTATCGCGGGCCAGTCCCGAATGCAGAAACTCACTGATACGGTCAGCTACCCCTTCGGTGACTCTGATATCAACACCTTGTGGCAAATCCATCTCAATCGTGACCAGCGGCTCGTCTGACGGGGCAATGAATTCATTACGCAGCATACCCATGGCAACCGTCATCGAATAAAACAGCAGACAGGCTATTGCAACAGTCACCCAGCGAAAATGGATTGCCTGATCCAGCAACGCCCGATACCAGCGCTCGAAGACGCTGGTTTTTTTATTCCCGGAGTCGTTGGCCGCCTTTAATAATAAACCGCCCAGCATCGGGATAATAGTCATCGACATGAGCCAGGATATGCTCAGGGATATAGCGACTACATATCCTATAGCGGAGGTGAATTCACCCACCGCTGATTCCGCTAATACAATGGGAGAGAATGCGGCGATAGTGGTGGCCGACCCGACCAACAGGGGGATTCGCATTGTGCGGGCGGTGGTCACCGCAGCCGATACGCGCTCTTCGCCAGCCAGCAGACGTTTTTGAATAGCCTCGGCAATCACAATACCGTTATCCACCAGCAATCCCAGCGAGATGATCAGTCCCGCCAGTGAAACCTTGTCTATGGTCATACCGAACCACTGCATCACCATCAGCGTCAGCGCCATGGTGACCGGGATGGATGTTGCGATGATAAGGCCGGTACGCAGGCCCAGAAACAGCAATAGCACACCGCCGACAATGGTGATAGCCTGCATAATGCTGGATAGAAAATCACTGATCCCTGCATTGACAATATCCGCCTGACTCACTATTTTCTCCAGCGTCATGCCGATGGGCAATGTATTTTGAATTCGCTGGACAGAGGATTCCAGTATGGCACCAAGGGCCACAATATCCCCTCCGGTGACCATGCTGACATTGATCGAGATTGCGGGCATGGATCGTGTACGTACCAGTTCATCGGGGGGGTCTGCCACCACGCGGGAGATATTAGCCAAATCCTGCAGCTGTAACAGGTCCCCGGTAGAGCTACGCAGGACCGTTGTCCGCAACGCCTCAATTCCCGAGAAATCACCAGACGGTTCCAGGCTGAGCCGTTCATCTCCAACCACCATTTGTCCGCCACTACGGATAGTGTTGGTATTCTTTATCGCGTTGGCCAGTGTGTTGGCGGTGATCTTCAGTTCACGCAGAGTCGCATCGCTGTATTCAACATAGATTGTTTCATCGCGCAGACCCTGCAATTTGACTTTGGCGACATCGTCCAGCAACAGCAACTCATCTTTAATCCGTTCAGCTTCGCGTTTAAGCTCAGGGTAGCTGAACCCTTCTCCATTGAGCGAATACAGGCTGCCGAAGACCTCGCCAAGCTGATCATTGACCACCGGGCCCAACACACCCTCAGGCAGGTCGGCACTGGCAGATTCAACCCGGCGGCGCAGATCATCGAATATCGGCCGCATGTCGGTGTAGGTAGCCTTATATTCAGCGTGGATAATGGAGATGCCGTTTCGCGATGTGCTTCTGACATTGTCCAACTCTGCCATCTCGATGATGGCTTTTTCCAGAACTGCGCTGACCAACTCTTCCATGCGCTGGGCATTGGCACCGGGGAGTCGGGTAACTACCGTTGCCTGACGAACAACAAAACCCGGGTCTTCGGCTTTTGGCAGGTCAAAATAAGCCCACACACCGGACAGTGTCATCAGGGTGAGTAGGGTGAGAGATACGCGCTTGTTTGCAAAAACGAAAGATAGCAGATTCATCTTTTGACTCGCTCACGGCTCAATGCTGTCATAGAGCGTGACATTCATGCCCTCACGGATACGCGACATACCCGCCACCACCACTCTCTGGCCGGGCACAAGGCCCTGTAGTATCTCGATACCGTCATTATCCAGTTCGCCGACCCGGACTGCCTGGCGCACGATGCGGTAATGGTCACTATCCGGCTCTGCAATATAGACAAACTTTTCCGTGTTGTCGCTCATCACTGCATTCAACGGAATGAGCAGTCGCGTTGCGCTGTTCGCCAGTTGCAGGGTAACCTGTGCGGTCATGCCTGTTTTTATGGTTTGGGGCGGTGATTCCAACTTTATCTCGACGGCATAACCGGCGCTGTTGCTGCTGCTGACAGCCACTTCAATCACACGACCCGTTAAAGTCGTTTCATCCGATTGCAACGTGGCGGCTACCGGCATGCCAATGTTTATCTGATTGATCAGGCTCTCCGGCGCTATCGTACGCAGGCGTAATTCATCACCGCAGGCCAGAGTCGCGATGGTTTGCCCTGCGCTTATGTTCTCATTTACCGCAACCGGCACGTCAACTACCTGACAGCCGTAGGCGGGGCTGTGAAGCTGGCTATAACCCAGATTCAGTTTGGCGGAATTGACTCCCTCCTCAGCCAGCGAGCGGTTCGCGAGTGCGGATGCGGCTCTGGCCCTGGCGTTTTCGAGATCAGAAAGACTTGCCGCTTCCGTGGCGTAGAGTTCTCGTGTGCGCTGGTACTGGCTTTGGGCATTGCGATAATCAGCCTCGGCTTGCGCCAACTGCGCTCGCGCCTCCTTTTCGCCCAGCTTCAGGGTTTCCTGGTCGAGTGTCGCCACCAGTGCGCCGGCTTTCAGCTGATCACCGACCGCTATCGGCAGTGAAGTAATGGATCCGCCGATACGAAAGCTGATGTTCTGGCGATCTGCTGAAATAACCGTTGCAGACAGGGTGCGCTCCAGCACCGCGCTCCCGGCGCTGACTTCCAGAACCTTCACGGGTCGCAGTACAGGGGTGGCCGCTTCATCCTTATCATCCTGAGGCGAACAGGCGGCCAAAGTGCTACAGCACAACAGAATCAGTCCGGGTCGGCGCAACCATTGCATTTTTTTATTCATTGTTCAACTGCTGATTGGTCTGCTCCTTCGAGCATGATTTGTTTGAACTCTTGCAGCCACTGTAGTTGTCTGGCTCCAGATTCCAGCATCGGCATTTCTCCCATCAGAGCCTGAAAGTCCACCAGCGCTGTGAGGTATTGATAGCGAGCGATGTGTGCATTATCCTGCGCTTCACGCCAGGTATTTTGTGTATCCAGCAGATCCGTGACGCTGGCCGCGCCCAATCGGTAGGCGTTACGGGTGATCTGTTGGCTTTTCAGGGCCGCCGCCTCAGTCTGGTCGCTGAGTGCAATCGCGCGATAGTTGGCGACCAGATTATCTACCGCGTTACCGGCATTAGCCCAAATGGCTATCCGTATATCTTGTAATTGCGTTTGTGCCAATGCGCCTTGAGCGGCGTATTGCCGTACCCGGCTGCGGCGACTGCCACCGAGAGTGAGCGGCAGCTCGGCCTTCAGTATGACAGACCAGTCGTCCTGATTATCCAGCTCAACACCGGCTGCGGTGACGCTACTGTCAAGGTGACGGGCGTATTGTGCGTTGAGAGAAATCTCCGGTATGTAATAGCTTTGTCCAATTGCTTTGATATGCGTGTCGCTGATAGCGATACTGGCCTCGGCGCGCGCCAGCAGAGGGGATTGTGCAAGTGCTCTTGAGACGCCTGCCCGGCGCAGTTGTTCTGCCTTACCAGTACTTTTCAGCCAGGGTTCGATGCCTTCATGCAACAAATCGAATGGCGGTTGATCCAGGCCCACGTCAGCCAGCCGGACTGGAGTTTGCAGACGCATATTGAGCAGCCGCGCCAGTTGGTTTTGTGCGCGGGTATTGGCAGTGTAGGCCTGTAAAACCGCAGTTTCGCTGGCAGCGATGATTGCCTGCCAGCGATAAATATCGGCGCCGGCGCCGCTGCCACTGGCTTTGCGTTGCTCCGCCAGGAGCAGGTTTTTCCGGTTCAGAGTCAGTTCACGCAAGGTGGTATCAAAACGGGCCTGAGCTTGCAGGGCCTGAAAATAAGCGGCTGCGGTTTGCTGTATTGTATCCAGCTGTTTCTGCTCCAGTGACTTCTCTGAAGCATCGAGTCCCAGTTCCGCCACCTCAATGGTCGCGTTCGCTGATGACGAATAAAGAATTTGACGCATATTCAAGGCGGCCAGGGAGTCCTGTTCGGGCAATTGTTCGCCGTGTCGTGTGTGTCCCAGTTGTGTCGTTAATTGCGGTCGCCTGGCTGTACGGGCCTGCTCCAGAGATTCCTCATCAATCCGTAGTTGCTGAAATTGTCCGAGTAAACCGGGGTTGCGGTCGGTAGCCAGTTCCAGCGCGGACAGAAATCCCGGAGCCAGAGTGCGGTTGCTGCCTTGTACGACTCGCGCGGTCAGCAACTCATCCAGAGAAAAGTCAATATCCAGTGCACGGGCGGTATCTATGTTGATAGTGGTTTGTCTTCCCGGTTGCAGCAATCGCAGGCTTCCACCCGGAGAGTCTCCGGTAATTGCCAGCTGCAAATCAAGTGCTACCCTGCGGGCAAATATGCGCTCGTCCTGGTCCAGAGTATCGCTGATCAGCGCCCCGCTTATTACCATACGGTCACCACCCACGGCAAAGCTCGGTATTCTTTTCCTGCGTAAAGCCTGGAGCAAATCCGTGAGCGCCTGATCAGATGTGATCGCGGGGGGCAGTATGACTGCGTCTACGTCGGGTAGTTGCGGGTCCAGCTCAGTCGTGAAATCAAGCGGTAGAAACTGTACTGTGATGCCAGCCTTGCCAGCGCTTGTGATGACCGCATCTCCAATACTACGCGGTGTATCAGCGATAGCCATTGGCAAAATGATGCCAACCCGCCTGGCTTGGAAAAGTGTACCGATCCGGTTAAATACGTTGCCGATTTCATTGACTGTGCTGTAACTGTACAAGTTTGGCTCTTTATCGCGCACGGGGATGCCGGTCAGGCTCGGGTCCAGCACTCTTAACGCCCAGGTTGGTTTCGGGTAGCCGGATTGCAGATAAACTTGCTGGCTTCCGACCAATCCCGTGGCGACAATATATTCTATAGCCGGGTCGGCTATAGCCGTTGCGAGGGCATTCTCTACTTTGGCGACATCGCCTCCAGCATTGAGAAAAACCGGCGCAAGGGTATCTCCCTGATCAAGCAGTGGTTGCAATTCCTGAATAATCAGACCGGCCAGCCGCGAGGTTGGCTCACCCGACCCATCCTCAATAAACGCAATGCCTGTCTCGCGAGCGCTCAACGGGAAAGACCAGATACACGCAACCACCACCAGCCAGCTGAACAGTCCGGTGATCAGACGTGAGGGTAATCGTTGTTTTGGCATGAGACTCAAAGCCCGAATTTTTTAATCTTATGTGCAGCATGATAATACCCCATCAGGGGGTATAAGCCTATACCGCGAGCAAGAATTGACATCCAGTGTATGGTTGGCAATCATTTCGTCATTCCGTTATTCACGGGATGACGGGGTGCGGGGCAGACCGTTGTGGCTGCTATCCCCAGGGCAGTGAGAAGGTTTTGATGTTGGTATAGCTCTTCATCGCCTCGATTACGCCTTCCTTGTAGCCGAGGCCGGAATCCTTGATACCGCCGAACGGCGACATCTCAGTACGGTATCCGGGCACTTCGCGGATGTTGACGGTGCCGGTCATCAGCTCATTGACGAATCGGTTGATGTATTCCAGGTTGTTGGTGCAGACTCCGCTGGATAACCCGAAAGCCGTCGAGTTGGCGACTTCGATGGCGTGGTCAATACCCGTTACCCGGATAATCGGTATCGGCGGGCCGAAGGTTTCCTCGCGCACCAGATCACAGTCAAACGGAACGTGATCGAGTACCGTGGGCGAATAGACCGCGCCCTGGCGATCGTTGCCGTATAACAGCTTCGCGCCTTTGTCAATGGCGTCATTTACCCGCGCCTCGAACAGAATCGCCGCCTGTTCGGTGATCACAGTGCCGACATCGGTATCGGCATCCATCGGGTCGCCGTATTTGAGTCGGGCGGCCTTTTCGGTGATTCGCTCGGCAAGCTCATCGGCAATAGAATCAACTGCCAATACACGTTTCACCGCAGTGCATCGCTGCCCGGAATTACGGGTGGCACCCTGCACCGCCATTTCCGCAGCTTCATCGAGGTCCGCATCATCCATGACAATCAACGGCGAATTGCCACCGAGCTCCAGTACCGTGCGTTTGTAGCCAGCGGTTGCGGCGATATATTTACCGACCGGAACGCTGCCGGTGAAGGTAATCAGGTCGATATGCGGATTGGTGATCATTTCGTCGCCGATGTCGTCGGGCAGGCCGGTCACGACAGACAGCATCGGCGGTGGCAGCCCCGCTTCCAGCAGTACCTCCGCCAGCGCCAACGCGGTCAACGGAGTCAGTTCGGTGGGTTTGGCCACCATACAATTGTTGGTTGCAATCGCCGGAGCGATCTTGTGGGAAATCATGTTCAGTGGATGATTGAAAGGCGTAATCGCCGAGATGGCAGTGAGTGGTTCACGCTGTGTGAAGATCTTTCGCCTCTTGCCGTGCGGGGTCAGGTCACAGGAAAAAATTTCGCCGTCATCCAGAATACATAACTGGCTGGTCAGATTGAAAACATCGCAGGCGCGTCCGACTTCATACAGGCTGTCCTTTTTTGACAGGCCGCACTCGGCGGTAATCAGGTCCGAGAACCGATCCCTCTCTGTAGCCAGTGACTGTGCGGTTTTCGACAGGATTTGCTGGCGTTGATAGCGACTCAGTTGTGGCCGGTAAGCACTCGCTGCCATGAACGCATCCGCCACCTGTTTACGGCTGGCGCGCGGAACCGCGCCGACCACTTCGTTGGTAAAAGGGTTCTGGACTTCAACTGATTGGCCTGTGTCCCCGTCCACGAGCGTCCCCGCAATGCACATTTTTCGATGACTGGGGGCGGAGGCTTTCATAGGGATTTTCCTGTTCGGGTAGACGGCTTAAACCCGCTCGAACTCAAGCGGTAAGGTGGTTGAGAGCGATGTCGAACACATCAAAATTCCGCAGTTGGTCGAGTCGGTTGAGATCCAGGGGCTGACCCGGCCTGCGGTTGAAAATCAATGGTACGGTTTGTTCACTGATTCCCCCGTGCGAGCGCAACGGGACTTCCAGGCCGGAAAGATCATGCCGGTCTGCGCTGGTCCCGATCACGGTATTTTTACCCGACAGTATGATCAGGTCGCCCATGCGGTCACGGGCCAGCCCGAATTGTGCGCATCCGTCCGCATTGGAAAGTGCAAGCTCGATACCTGCAATCTCCACAAGTCGGGAGGCTAGCATCTCCAGCCGGGTGGCATCTTCAAGATAAATAGTGGCAAAGGAACCGAGCGCCCCATGATGAACCACATAAGGGTCGGTGATCGGCAGTATAACTCTGCCATTGCCCGCGCCCAGCAAGCGGTCCACCTCATCCTGCAGGTAGATTATGTTCGGTTGGCCGTCGCTGTCGTGCTTGGCGTTCATGCCGTGATCTGCGGTCAGACCGATGATTGCGTTTAAGTCGTCGAGTTGGCTCCAGTAATCATCCATCATGGCATAGAAGCGGTTGGCGCCGACACTGCCGGGAGCGAACTTATGCTGGATGTAGTCTGTTGTGGACAGATACATGATATCCGGGCGCACGGACTCCATCAGTTTTACTCCGGCCTTGAAAATGAACTCCGAAAGTTCGGCGCTGTAGACCGAGGGCACATCCATACCTACCCTCTCAACCACTTTGTCGATGCCGTTATGATAAAGGTCGGCTTCATCGGATTTCTCCGATGAGAAACAGATCGCTGCATTGCCGTTACGGCTGCCATCCAGGCACAAGCCATTGCCAAGCAGTCGCCTGAGCTTGTCTTTCGCGGTGATAATGGCGATTTTCGCACCGGCATCCTGAAATGCCTTGAACAGGGTGGGAGCGCGTAGTAAGGACGGGTCATTCATCATGACCTCAGCTCCGGTATCCCGGTCATAATAGAAGTTCCCGCAGATGCCGTGAACCTCCGGCAGAACTCCGGTGACGATGGACATATTGTTCGGGTTGGTGAAGCTGGGTATCACGCAATCCGCCCGCAAATCGAGGCCGCGTCCGTCCGTGTTCTGTTGGTCCGCCCTGCCGGACTCAATCTGGCTGCTGCCGAGCAATCGCGCCATCCAGGGCATGGCTCCCGCCCGCACCGCTTCGATGATATAGTCAGGTTCTGAGCCATCAACACAGATCACCACGACGGGTTGTTGTGGCCAGGCATATTCTCGACCATTGACAGTGACGGCAGGTTTGTTAGATGGCATCGGCCAGGATGTGAGTGATCAGGATTTCCAAATTGCCGCCGATTATACGATAATAACCCGTAAATAACGATTTTGTTCTACTTGCCTGATAATCTGGAGTAACCATGAAGTCACGTTTTATCCTGTTGCATACCCTGTTTGTCGGGGGTTGTCTTGTGGTTTTTTCATTCACGGCACAGGCACAGACCCACCCTCGAATAGTGATAGAAAATGCGTGGGCGCTACCATTGCCTGCGGTTGCGGTCAATGGTGCCTCGTATCTGACGATTCGCAATCACGCAAAGGATGATGCCCATGCAGATAATCTGGTCGGCGGCCATTCACCGATCGCTGAGCAGGTGGAGATTCACAATATGATCCATAGTGACGGGCAGATGAAAATGCAGAAAGCAGAGAGCGTCGAGATTCCCGCGCAAGGCGCAGTTGAATTGAAACCGGGCGCTACGCACATTATGCTGATCAACCTTGTCAAACCGCTGGTCGAAGGAGAAATGTTCCCGCTCACCCTGGAGTTCGAGAAAGCGGGAGCGGTTGATGTGATGGTGATGATAAGCACTGACCAGAACGTGCATAAGCATACGCATTGACTCACGTGACTCCGACATTGACCAACCATATCCCCATGCAGACGTTTACTATCGAGAATCTTGAATTGCAGTGCGGGGCTGTGTTGCGCCCTGCCAGACTGGTCTACAAGACCTATGGTGAATTGAACGTCGCCCGTGACAATGTGGTGGTGTTGCCGACATTCTATACTGGAACGCATATCCGTAATGAGGGCTTTTTCGGGCCGGGCCGGGCGATTGATCCGGATCGACATTTCATTATCTCGATCAATCTGTTCGGGAATGGTTATTCATCCTCTCCAAGCAATACCCCACCTCCCCATGACGGCCCGCGCTTCCCGGTGGTCACGTTGTATGACAATGTCTATGCCCAGAACCGATTGCTTGAGGAACGCTTCGATATACAGCAGGTCGCGCTGGTCGCAGGCTGGTCCATGGCAGGTTGTCAGTCCTGGCAATGGGCAGCGCAGTATCCGCACAAGGTGCGGGCGATTCTGCCGGTTTGTGGTTCCGCCAAAACATCGGTTCACAATCAGGTTTTCCTGGAAGGAGTGAAGGCTGCATTGACTGCCGATCAGACCTTTAATCAGGGGGACTATTCCAAGCCGCCGGTAGCCGGGCTGAAAGCCTTTGGCCGGGTTTATGCTGGCTGGGCGTATTCCCAATCTTTCTACCGGCAGGGGCTGTTCCGGCAGTTGGGATTCGACAGTGCCGAGGCTTTGCTGCAGGATTTTGAATCGGATCACCTGGCCTGGGATGCCAACGACCTGCTGTGCAAACTCGATACCTGGCAACGGGGCGATATCAGCGATAATCCAGTCTACGGCGGTGATTTCGAGAGGGCGCTGTCGTTGATCAAGGCTGAAACGATCATTATCGCTTGTGACCGCGACCTGTATTTCAGGCCAGCCGACAACGAAATCGAGGCGGCCCATGTGCCCGGCGCACAACTGAAGGTTTATCAATCCCCCTGGGGGCATTGCGTCGCTTCTCCCGGCAACGACCCCGAATTTACCGATTTTCTGGATGCCAATATCCGCCAGTTGCTGGACTGATGATTACTCAAACCTCGCGATGTTGCTATGAGTGATTCCACCCATCAGCCGCCCGCCCGCCGTCCCGCGTCAGCCGACCTGGATGACTGGCAAAGACGCGCCGAATCCGAGTTGAAGGAGCGGAGTCTGTCGGATTTGCACTGGCATACCCCGGAAGGCATTGAGATCAAACCTCTATATACCGCCGAGGATCTGGATCAAATTGCCCATCTGTCCTCGTTGCCGGGGAGTGAGCCGTTCACCCGTGGCCCGCGGGCGACCATGTATGCGGGGCACCCATGGACTGTGCGGCAATATGCCGGATTTTCTACCGCAGAAGAATCGAACGCGTTTTATCGGGCTAACTTGAAGGCCGGGCAGACCGGATTATCGGTGGCGTTTGATCTGGCGACTCACCGTGGCTATGATTCCGATCATCCGAGGGTCGCGGGCGATGTCGGCAAGGCTGGAGTGGCGATTGATTCGGTCGAGGACATGAAGATCCTGTTCGACCGGATTCCACTCGACAGGATGTCGGTTTCCATGACGATGAATGGCGCCGTGTTGCCAGTCATGGCAATGTTTATTGTGGCTGCCGAGGAGCAGGGCATTGACCAGGCCGCGCTGTCTGGCACATTGCAAAACGACATCCTGAAAGAGTTTATGGTGCGTAATACCTACATCTACCCACCGCGCCCGTCAATGAAAATTGTATCGGATATTATTGGTTATACCGCACGTAACATGCCCCGTTTCAACCCGGTTTCGATATCCGGATATCACATGCAGGAAGCTGGCGCCACCATCGTGCAGGAGCTCGCCTATACTCTGGCGGACGGGGTGGAATACGTGCGTAGCGCCATTGCCAGCGGCCTGGAAGTTGACCAGTTCGCGCCGAGGTTGTCCTTTTTCTTCGGCATCGGCATGAATTTCTTCATGGAGATCGCAAAATTGCGGGCCGCGAGAACCCTGTGGGCAGCCCTGATGGAGAAACACTTTTCTCCATCGAACCCGGCATCGAAGAAACTGCGGACGCATTGCCAGACTTCGGGAGTCAGCCTGACCAGCCGGGACCCTTACAATAATGTGGTTCGTACCACGATTGAGGCGCTGGCCGCAGTACTGGGCGGAACCCAGTCGCTGCATACCAATTCCTTCGATGAGGCGCTCGCTCTGCCAACGGAAAATTCCGCGCGCATTGCCAGAAATACTCAGCTCATCCTCAATCATGAAGCGGGCATCTCCCATGTCATTGATCCGCTGGGTGGTTCCTATTATCTCGAAAGTCTGACTGATAGCCTGATCCGGGAAGCCGACAGTCTGATTGATGAAGTCGAACAGATGGGCGGCATGACCCGGGCAGTGGAGGCCGGGTTGCCGAAATTGCGTATTGAGGAAGCGTCGGTCAAGAGGCAGGCCAGGATTGACCGGGGCGAAGAGATTATTGTTGGCGTCAACCAGTATCAGATTGAAGAGGAAGACGAGATCGACATTCTCGTGGTGGACAACCATGCGGTGCGTGAATCCCAGATCAGGCGATTGGAAAATGTCCGTAAGAACCGTGATCCCGGGCGGTTTCGCGCGACTCTTGAAACCCTGAAACAAACCGCAGTGACCGGACAGGGCAATCTGTTGGCCGCAACCATTGAGGCGGCTCGCGCCCGTGCCAGTGTCGGCGAGATATCCGATCTGCTGGAGTCGGTATATAATCGGCATCATGCACAGCCGGGAACCTTGGGTGGGGTATATGGCAGAGCCTGGCAGGGCGACCAGGAATTTGATATGTTGAAGACCCGAATCGGGGAATTTGAGAAGCTGTGTGGACGCCGCCCCCGCATGCTGGTGGTCAAGCTGGGGCAGGATGGTCATGACCGTGGTGCTCGCACTATTGCTACCGCATTCGCTGATATGGGGTTCGATGTCGATATCGGCCCCCTGTTCCAGACTCCGGTCGAGGCCGTCAATCAGGCCATAGAAAACGATGTTCATGTCATCGGCATCTCCTCCCAGGCTGGTGGGCACCGTACTCTGGTACCAGCGGTGATGGCCGAGCTCGAAGCCGCCAACTGTGACGGCATACAGGTTGTTTGCGGAGGCGTGATTCCTCCGGCAGACCATGAAGCGCTGTATGCGGCCGGAGTCTCTGCTATCTTTGGTCCGGGCACCAATATCCCGCAAGCAGCTGTACGTATTCTTGAACTTCTGGAAAAACACGCCGAACAGATGAATGTCTGAAATAATTGAACAGCTTGAGAAAATGCGCGCCCTGGCCAAGCTCGGTGGCGGAGAGGCGCGTATCAAAGCCCAGCATGCCAAGGGTAAACTGACCGCCAGAGAGAGAATCGACATCCTGTTTGACGAAGACAGTTTTGAGGAATGGGACATCTTCGTGGAGCATCGCTGTACCGATTTCGGCATGCAGGACAAAACTATCCCCGGTGATGGCGTGGTGACCGGGTTCGGCACTATCAACGGACGGCTGGTTTTCGTGTACAGCCAGGACTTTACGGTGTTCGGTGGTTCCCTGTCGGAAGCGCACGCAGAGAAAATCTGCAAGGTAATGGATCAGGCGATGAAAGTGGGTGCCCCGCTGATCGGTATCAACGACTCAGGGGGCGCTCGTATTCAGGAAGGGGTGGCATCGCTGGGTGGCTATGCCGAAGTGTTTCAGCGTAATGTGATGGCCTCGGGTGTGATCCCCCAGATTTCCCTGATCATGGGGCCCTGTGCGGGCGGAGCCGTCTATTCCCCGGCAATTACCGACTTTATTTTCATGGTCGAAGACAGCTCCTATATGTTTGTTACCGGGCCGGATGTGGTTCGTACCGTGACGCATGAGGAGGTTACTGCGGAAGATCTCGGCGGAGCCAGAACCCATACCACTCGCTCCGGAGTGGCTGATCTGTCGTTCGAGAATGATGTGCAGGCACTGTTGATGACTCGGCGATTCTTCAATTTCCTGCCTTTGAGCAATCGCCACAAACCGCCTCACCGGGATACGACTGATGACCAGAGCCGGTCGGAAGCTTCGCTGGATACTCTGGTTCCTGACAATCCGAACCTGCCTTATGACATGAAGGAGTTGATCTTCAAGGTAGTGGATGAGGGTGATTTCTTTGAATTACAGTCTCACTACGCGAAGAACATTATTATCGGATTCGCCAGGATGGAGGGACGTACAGTGGGTCTGGTCGCCAATCAGCCGATGGTGCTGGCTGGCTGTCTGGATATCAGCGCTTCCATCAAGGGTGCCCGCTTCGTAAGATTCTGCGATGCGTTCAACATCCCGATCATCACTTTTGTCGATGTGCCCGGATTCATGCCCGGCACCAGCCAGGAATACGGCGGTATCATCACTCACGGCGCCAAGCTGTTATTCGCTTATGCGGAATGCACGACTCCGAAAGTGACGGTGATTACGCGCAAGGCGTATGGTGGTGCCTACGATGTGATGGCTTCAAAACACCTGCGCGGAGATGTCAATTTCGCCTGGCCGAGCGCCGAGATCGCGGTGATGGGACCCAAGGGCGCGGTTGAAATCATTTTTCGCGAGGAGGCCAGGGAGCCAGAGCGTCTGGAACGCCGCACCGAAGAGTATCGCCGCAAGTTCGCCAACCCGTTTGTTGCCGGGAGACGAGGCTACATAGATGATGTGATTTTCCCCCGTAACAGCCGAAAACGGATTTGCCGGGCACTGGCAATGCTACAGAACAAGAGCCTGAAGAACCCGTACAAGAAGCATGACAATATCCCGCTTTGACCGGGCATAAGCCAATCCCCGTGACAATTTTTGAGACAACATGTTCAGTAAAATCCTGATTGCCAATCGCGGAGAGATCGCCTGTAGGGTCATTCGCTCTGCACGCGCAATGGGAATCCGCAGCGTGGCTGTTTATTCAGACGCAGACCGAGAGGCCAGACATGTCATTGAGGCGGATGAAGCCGTCCATATTGGTGCGGCGGCGGCCTCAGAAAGCTATCTGCTGGCCGACAAAATCATCCAGGCCTGTCAGCAATCAGGAGCCGAAGCGGTGCATCCCGGTTATGGCTTTCTGTCAGAAAACGCCCGGTTTGCACAGCTCCTTGACGAACATGGGCTGGTCTTCATCGGGCCGAACGCGCATGCGATTGAGACGATGGGGGACAAGATCACTTCCAAGCTACTGGCGGCACAGGCCGGAGTCAATACCATTCCCGGATATGACGGAGTGGTGCCCGATGCGAGCCGCGCAGTCGAGGTCGCCACACAGATTGGTTATCCGGTGATGATCAAGGCCAGTGCCGGAGGCGGCGGCAAGGGTATGCGGATCGCACGCGATGACGATGAATGTCGGGATGGTTTTGCACGCGCCACCAGCGAAGCCTTGTCGAGTTTTGGCGATGGTCGGATCCTGATGGAAAAATACATCGAACAGCCCAGACACATCGAGATACAGATCATTGCTGACAGCCATGGCAATGTCGTTGCCCTGAATGAAAGGGAATGCTCTATTCAGCGTCGTCACCAGAAGGTGATTGAGGAAGCTCCTTCTCCATTTCTTGACTCCGATACCCGGTCGGCGATGAGCCAACAGGCAGTTGCCCTTGCACGGGCGGTGAATTATCGGTCAGCGGGTACGGTTGAATTTGTCGTCGACGGTAACCGCAACTTCTATTTTCTGGAAATGAATACCCGTCTGCAGGTTGAGCATCCGGTGACCGAACTGATTACCGGCCTGGACCTGGTTGAGCTGATGATCCGGGTGGCGGATGGTGAGCAGCTGCCGGTGACTCAGCAAGAGATCGGCATCAACGGCTGGGCGATGGAATCGCGAATCTATGCGGAGAGTCCGTATCGCGGGTTTCTACCTTCTACCGGCCGATTGAGGAAATATCGCCCGCCTGACGAAGCCAGCCATATCCGGGTTGATACCGGAGTCATCGAGGGTTCAGAAATTTCTATGTTCTATGACCCGATGATTGCGAAGTTGATCACCTGGGGAGAGACCCGGGAACAGGCGATTCAGTCCATGCAAAGCGCTCTCGGCCAGTATTATATTCGCGGCGTCGATACCAACCTGCCGTTTGTGCAGGCCATCATGGATCATCCCCGGTTCCAGAATGGTGACATTTCGACCGACTTTATTACAGATGAATACCCGGACGGATTCTCTCCCCGCACTCTGCCAGTTACACTGCTCGGCAATCTGGTTTCGGTTATGGCTTGTGTGCATTTCAGGCTGATATCCAGGGCGATCACCATTACCGACCAGGTGCCGGGACACGGCAGGAAAACGGGGGACGAATGGGTGGTGATTATCGGCCAGCAGCCACATCCGGTCAGAATCCGGCAAGGCCACGGTTCCGGCTCTGGTAGCGGGGGTTCGTGGCGAGTCGAATACGATGGCCATGAATATGTGGTCGAGGACAACTGGCTGCCATTGGAGGTGGTCTATAATGGCAAGGTAAATGGCGAGCGCGTTGACTTGCTGTTGGAGAGGAATGGATTTGGCTTCGATGTCACTTATCAGGGTTGCCAGAATCAGGTTTTCATGTCGACTGCCCGGACTGCGGCACTGAATCAGCGAATGCCGGTGAAACAGGCGGCGGACCAGTCTCGCTATCTGCTCTCGCCGATGCCGGGTCTGCTGGTTTCGTTGTCTGTGGAAGTCGGGCAGGCGGTCAAGGCGGAACAGGAACTGGCGGTGATCGAGGCCATGAAAATGGAAAACTCCCTGCGTGCCGAACGCGATTGCGTGATCCGGGAAATCCTGGTCGAAGCGGGTTCGATCCTTGAAGTGGACCAACCGGTCATGGAATTTGAAGCAGTCGATTGACATTGATGCCCTGCGCTCGTCAGACCGCAAGGCGTTAGCGCGAAGCATCACGTTACTTGAGTCCACCCGTGATGATCACCGCAGACAGGCCGAGGCATTGATTCAGCGAATCCTGCCTTTTTCCGGTAATGCCATTCGCATCGGCCTGACCGGCGTCCCCGGAGCGGGCAAGTCCAGCCTGATCGAAGTATTGGGAAATCATGTGATCGCGAAAGGCCACCGGGTCGCCGTGCTGGCGGTGGACCCGAGCTCGACCCTGACCGGAGGTTCGATTCTCGGTGACAAAACCCGGATGCCGACGCTCGCGACCAGCCCCAACGCCTTTATTCGTCCAACCCCGGCCGGAGTAACCGCAGGCGGAGTCGGGCGTCGTACCCGCGAATCCATTCTGCTGTGCGAAGCGGCCGGATTTGATGTGATCGTGGTTGAAACTGTCGGCACCGGACAATCCGAAACGCTGGTCAGCCAGATGACCGATGTATTTTTGCTGATGTTGCTGCCCGGCGGCGGGGATGAATTGCAGGGCATCAAACGGGGCGTGATGGAACTGGCCGACATCGTCGTCGTCAACAAGGCCGATGGCGAACTGAAATCCCGCGCCAACCTGTCAGCGGCTGAGATCCGACAGGCCCTGAGGCTGATCAAGCCAGCAATAGACGAGTGGGAGGTTCCTGTGATTACCGCATCCGCGACCGGGAATTGTAATATCGACCGGATATGGCATAGTATCCAGGATTATCGTGGGTTACTGGAGCGTACCGGCCACCTTGAAGCCAGGCGCAAGGCACAGTTGAAGACCGGATTGTGGGCCGAGGTGCGGGAACTGTTGCATTGCTCATTCAGAAAGGATGCAACTATCGAAAAATCCATCGAGGGGATGCAGGAAAAAGTCTGTCGAGGCGAGATGTCTCCGTCCGTTGCGGCAGGGCAACTGGTTTCTCTTTTCCTTGATCACTCCCCCCCGCAGACCGGGGAGTCACAACCCGCTGAGCCGTCAGGCGAGGCGGGTGTGGTGGGGGGTACTAACCAAAGAGATGAATAAATGATTGGCAGATTGAATCACGTGGCGATTGTCGTGCCCGATCTCAATGCGGCGGCGCAATTATACGCTCAGCAGTTTGGCGCAGAAGTCTCGGCACCAACAGCTATGCCCGAGCATGGCGTAACTACAGTCTTCGTCAATCTGCCCAATACCCGAATCGAGTTACTGCATCCGTTGGGGGAGAATTCACCAATCACCCGGTTCCTGGGAAAAAACCCGAATGGCGGGATGCACCATGTCTGTTACGAAGTCGCCGACATCAATGAGGCCGTAACCCGATTGACGGAGCAGGGGTTGAGAGTGCTCGGAGATGGACAGCCGAAAATTGGAGCGCATGGCAAGCCGGTGATTTTTCTCCATCCAAAGGATGCTCTTGGCACTCTGATTGAGCTTGAGCAGGTTTAGGGGTGTCATAACCCTTTGTTCGGGCAGGTGATTTGCAGTGCTCTGGGGCGATAACCTCGAAAACGAACTGTCCGGTAGCACCCTGCAATGGATGGCTCCGGCACTGAACGAGGTGGTGGCCGATGTGATGCGCCAGCGCCGGCACGGACATTTTGACAAGTGGGCGGAGATCATCCACGCATTGCCAGCGCTGCATCCGTCCGTCCTGGATTTCAGCGCCGACAAGGTCGTGATCGGCAGCGCCGCCGATACCGATTCCGCGACCCGACAGACCCTGCGCGAGCTGCTTCTCGAACTGCACCCGTGGAGAAAGGGACCGTTCGAGGTATTCGGCGTCCCCATCGACAGTGAGTGGCGCTCGGACATGAAGTGGCGTCGCCTGCAGCAACACATACAACCGCTATCTGGCCGCGTGGTGCTGGATGTGGGCTGTGGCAATGGCTACTACCTGTACAGAATGCTCGGCGCCGGTGCCCGATTCGCGCTGGGCATCGACCCTTCCTGGCTATTCATGATGCAGTGGGACGCGCTGAAGAAGTACACGCCGTGGGTCGGCGCGGCTATTTTGCCATTGCGCTTCGAAGAATTGCCGCTGGATCGTCTGCGTGCGGAAAACGGGCTGTTCGATACCCTGTTCAACATGGGGGTCCTGTACCATAGAAAAGACCCGGAACAGCATCTGTCCAGCCTGCTCACCTGCCTGAAACCGGGTGGTGAACTGATACTGGAAACACTGATTATCGAGGGCCGGGGAGAAGATTTCCTGATACCGGAGGGTTCCTACGCGAAAATGCCCAATGTACGCTCAATCCCGACCGAACCCGCCTTGACCAGAATACTGCAAAGAGTTGGATTCGCTGGTATCCGAACCATTAACATTTCGCGCACCGAAACATCCGAGCAGCGGCGAACCGACTGGATGACCTGGCAATCACTGCCGGATTTCCTCGACCCGGCGAACCCTGGATTGACCGTCGAAGGCTATCCCGCCCCCCGGCGCATTATCATGATTTGCCAAAGACCGGTATAGATATCCAGTCAGTCACTCATCTCCTTACGATACCCGGATTGCCAGCAGATTGCGTTCAACCTTGCCGAAAACAAGTGCTACCTGGTGAATCGGTTTGCCCAGGTTTCGGTACCTCTCGCTATAACCCTTCTTCTCGATCTGCGACAGCGCCGCAACCTGACAGGAAAATATTTTAGGAACGGGGTACCACTTCCTATTTAGGAGGGATAGCCCGGATATTTCATTTACTATCTATATGATTCACGATATAATCTTGATATAGTATTATTATTGATACTATAATACAAAAGGATATGATTTTGTGTCACGTATAGAAAAACTACTGGAGGCCATCAGAATAAACCAAAAAAACATTCGTTTTTCTGATTTGGCTAAAATATGCGACCACTACTTTGGACATCCGCGACAGCAGGGCACAAGCCATAGAGTCTATAAAATGCCGTGGGAAGGCGACCCACGGGTAAATATTCAGAAAGGGAAAAACGGGGAAGCAAAAACATACCAGATCAAACAGGTTATTGCCGCCATCGAGAAAATAGAAGGTGAAAAAAATGGCAAATCATGAGCATTATACATACCGCGTTACCTGGTCAGAAGATGACAATCAATATGTTGGGTTATGCGCTGAATTTCCAAGCCTGTCTCATCTGGATGATAGCCATATAACCGCTATGCAGGGTGTGCTTGACCTTGTGAAAGAAGTGGTCGCCGATATGCAGGCTAATGGCGAAACTGTACCTGTTCCACTCTCTGAAAAGCATTTCAGTGGAAAATTCCAGGTTCGGATTCCACCGGAACAGCACCGTAACCTTGCAATAACGGCAAGCGAGCAAGGAATAAGCCTGAATCGATATGTCAGTTCAAAACTGTCAGGATAAAGTTGCAGGAGTGGATTTTCTTACGATACCCGAATCCCCAGCAGATTACGTTCCGTCCGCCCGAAAACAAGCGCTACCTGGTGAATCGGTTTGCCCAGGTTCCGGTACTTCTCGCTATAACCCTTCTTCTCGATCTGTGACAGCGCTGCAATCAGAGCGGTTTCTGTATCGGAGCCATCTTCCACCACCTTGA
Organism: Arenicellales bacterium; assembly: GCA_965116335.1. GTDB lineage: Bacteria > Pseudomonadota > Gammaproteobacteria > Arenicellales > Poriferihabitantaceae. The sequence goes on along the minus strand of OZ220677.1, from coordinate 1,109,306 downwards.
ACTCCATCACGAATACCTGATCTGCATGAATCAGCGTCATGTCTGACCGCCCCCGGCTGGTGGATTCCTCTACCCGAACATCCACCTCCAGAGCCTTGAAGCCCATGTACAACAGACTCGCGTACCAGGACTCATAATGACTCAGATTGGCACTGTCATGCCACGGATGTGGTATCCCTGCCAGATATGCCTGGAATGTCCCGGCAAATCCATCAAAATCCTGATCTGCCAGTAACTCGAGTAATCTCTCTCCCTGCTCATCGGCATAGTCGTCCTTCGTCACATACTGTAACAGACCGTAGTTCAGACTCAGCTCTACCTCATGGTTCGGGTAATCCAGCCGGTATCGGGTACGGGAACCGTGTCTCTCTTCTCCGGTAATGGTCAGATAACCGGTCTGGAACAGCAGGGCATCAATGCCAATCGCATCTACATCGAATTTTGATAGCTCGACAACGTTCGTCGTCCGATTCTCCAGTTCCAGTGGACTGACTTCCCGTTCCACCATCATACGGAACAAGAAGGTTGGGGAACCGGTCTCGAACCAGTGTGCCTCGAACTGGCGTTTGCGGAACAACAGCAACAGATCAAATGGATTGTACAGTCTCTCTTCTCCGAGCCAGTGATAGCCGTTATACCATTTACGGATTTCATCGCGGTCAAGACCGGGTAACTCCGGGGCGAATACAGTATCGAGGTCTCTGTCGGTATAGCCGCAGATCGTAGCAAACTCTGGATCCAGGCTGATATTGTCCAGGTTGTTGAGGCCGGAGAACAAGCTCACTTTCGAGAACATACTGATGCCGGTAACGAAGACGAAACGGACATCCCGGGCACTGTCCTTGATAATGCCGTAGAAGCCGCGCAGATAGTCTCGATTGGCTTTAGCCATTTCCGGGTTATCCAGTACATCCAGGATGGGCTTGTCGTATTCGTCTACCAGTACTACAGCCCGTTGGCCAGTGGCCCGGTGCAGGCGGTTCAGAATATCCCGCAAGCGTTCCGGACATGACCCGGGTGATTGCACCGGGTCAAGACCGGCATCCCGCTCAATCATCGTCAGTTGGTTTTCGATGCTGATGGCGAGGTCGCCCGGTTCGTTGTACTTGCCACCAAAGCTCAATCGCACTACCGGATACTTGACCGACCAGTCCCAGTGCGGATGGATATGCAACCCCTGAAACAGGGCTTCATTGCCCTCGAACAGTTCCTGTAATGTATCGATCAGCAGACTCTTGCCGAAGCGGCGCGGGCGAGAAAGGAAATAGAAACTGCCCATCTCGACCAGCCGCTGGATGTGTGGCGTCTTGTCGACGTAGTAGCAGTCCTGTTCCCGAATGGTACGGAAATCCTGGATACCGATGGGGAGTTTACGACGAGTCATAGTCCATGTTCTTTTGAGGAAGGTTTCAGCCATCATGCCACCCAATGCAGTTGGGTGCAAGTGCTATGCAAGGGACGAACAGAGGGGGTTTATCGGGGTTTTCTGCAGTATGTGATATGGGTTAATTCCGGGTTTTTGGTTCGAGTGGTTTCTGTGATCTGCCAGGTATGCGAGTCAATCACCGGAAAGCGGACTGCGTCTGGCCGTTCAATACGGTCTGGTACGTATGTGATGTCGAGCCGAGTCAGCCACTGGAATGCGGCCTGGTAGATCTGCCCGCCGCCAATCACCCAAATATCCTGATCCCCACACGCAGTCAGTGCTTGTTGAATCTGATCATAGCATTCGATTGATCGGACGGGGTTACGGCTGATGACGATGTTGCGCCTCCCCGGCAACGCCTTGCAGTTGATCGACTCCCAGGTCAGCCTGCCCATAATGATGGCGGCGCCCATGGTGATGCGTTTGAATCTTTTCAGGTCTTCGGAGTAATGCCAGGGAATACTACCGTCCAGACCAATGACCCGATCATCGGTCATGGCTGCAATGGCCCCGATTAGCGGAGGCCTGGCACTGTCAGTCATGCCGCTTGTACCGCTATACCGCGACCTTGAACGAGATCGGGGGATATGGATGATAGTCGCGCAGTACGAACTTTGACATGATTTCCCCGGTGTCCAGTGAGAGCAGCGATTCAATGTCTTCCAGCGAGCGAATCGAGGGACAGATTTCCAGCGACGGCAATGGCCGTGGGGAACGGGTCAGTTGTTGCTTCAACCCCGGAATATGATCAAATTCGGCCAACTCCCCGTTTGCCTTGGCGGTGTAGATGTGTGCGTCAATCAGTGTATGCCCGAAAATTCCGGCCGGTATTCCACTGAATCGTGAAAACAATTCCAGCAAAAAGGAATACCCTGCGATGTTATAGGGTACGCCGAGGGCGATGTCACAACTGCGTTGGGTCAGATGCAGACACAGATTAGGCGAGCCGTATTCGTCATACTGTGTATTGATGACCCAGAAAGCATGGCAGGGTGGAAGCGCGCTGGTTTGCGCGTTGCCCGGCGCCCAGGCGGAGACTACCATCCTGCGACTGGTCGGATTGGTTTTCAACTGGTTGACGAGCCAGGCGATCTGGTCATTGCTGGAAGAATCCGGCAGGGGGAAATGACGCCAGAAATTGCCATAAGCGCTCGGCACCTTGCCGTTTTCGTCCGCCCACGGATCCCAGAATTTGCAGTTATGTCGGCGAAGCAAGTCAATATCCGTATTGCCTGAAAGGAACCAAAGGTTTTCAATCACGATATTCTTCCAGGATATTTCCTTGGTTGTGAGTAGCGGAAAACCCTCGCGCAGATCAATTTCATAATTGATATTGAATGTGGAGATCGTATCCACCCCGGTCCGGTTAGTCTTTCTTTGGCCGGTTTCCAGCGTTTCCCTTACAGCGTCGAGATATTGTTTCAATTTGTTTCTTAAAAGTGTGATCAGCAAGGCTGGGTCAAGCTTGATTGTCTGGAGAGAAATAATATTCCAACATTCTTCTTGCCAGCCAGGAAGATTTAACATACCACTTTTCCTTGTTGATGCAAAGAACAGCGAAGGCGATCCTGCGATCATCGCGCTCTCCGAAACCGACAAACCAGTCATATTTGCCTTTCGGTTTATGCCCGGTCAATGACCCGGTCTTGCCGCCGATGGCGACATCCTTAAGCACGCTCCTGTCCAGGTTGCGGAAGGAACGTCGGGCTGATCCGACCCGGACGGTCGATTGCATCATTTTCTTGACCTGTTCGGCGGCTGATTCGCTCATTACAGGTGTAAGGGCAGGTTTTTCATGCACATAGACCGGGATACCGTTTTCTCCCGTTAGCGAGTCAACGATCACAGGCACGACCAGATTGCCGTTGTTCACGGCGGTGGCCGCGATCACTGCGCCGTGCAGGACCGACAAGGTATTGCGGTCGGTATAGCCGGATGCCATTTCTGCGACCTGCCACTGGTCATCCGGGTCCAGTTCGATGTGGCCGTTGTCAAACGTGAAATCCGAGTCGAATTGGCCGTTGAAACCCAGCCGATAGGCATAATCCAGCATGGTGTCGCCGCCCACCGTCACCGCTCCGACTCGACCGAATATGGTGTTGACCGAGTTCGCGAATGCGCGGTCGAAGGATAGGGTGCGGGTCCATTTGTTGTTTTTGTGCCGGAACACATTTTTCTTGTACAACGAAGTGGATTTTCCGTTATACGAAACCAGAGTCGATCCGGTCAGTTTGTTTTCATTTACCGCGGCCACCGCTGTGATGATTTTTGATATGGATGCTGCGGGAAAGGAATTGACCAGAGACAGGTTCTGGTGGTTTTCTCCGGCACGTGTGGAGTCAGCCATTGCCAGAATCCTGCCCGAATCAGGCTCAATCGCAACGATCACCCCATAATCAGGATTGTATTTGGCCAGTAGTTGACGCACCTCGTCTTGTAGTCCCGAGTCCAGTGTATAGGTCGCCTTCAGCAGAGTGGAGTCTGAGACTTCGGGAATCGTGATGCGGTCGGGTAGCGTTTCACTGTGGACGAACGGAGTCAATGTTTCAGCGATGATGGGGGTCGGCAGGTTCGGCTTTCGGCCTGCTTCGGTATCGCCCGGTCCGACAGCGGACGGCCAGACTGGTGCAACAAACAGGATCGCCATCCAGGAGAACAGGGTGAAAATCAGAAACATTGACTTTTCAGAACATCAACCTTTTCAGGAATGCTGTTGCAGTAGTGTGTCCTTTGCCAGATTGATCTGGCTGGCCAGATAGTCTGAACCTCCACGATCCGGGTGGATTTTCTGCATCAGTCTGCGGTGCGCGTCGACAATCTCCTCCTCAGTGGCTCCCGGTTCCAGTCCCAGTATCTCCAGCGCTTCCGCAACATCCATCGACGTAGACGGCGGCGCGGTTCCGGCATGGTTTCCGCCGACCTTGCTCCGGGAGAAACCATCCCAGAGTCTCTTGACCATCATGAGCCGGTTGACCCACGGCAGGGCGGCACCGAACATCGCCATCAGCCACGATCCCTTGGTTATTGCCAGCGCCACCAGCAGGATCGCCGCACTCCACAACGCGATCCGCATCAGTGACCGATTCCGCTGCCGGGGATCGGCACGGTGATACCAGGCCAGATACCACATGATACCGACCACCGCCATCAGTGCCAGAAACAGCCGGGGCGCCATCAGTTGAATTCGATAATGGACATCCAGTTATTATAGTATGGAATCAACCATGGCGGCACCCACAGAGTTGTCCAATGGAAGATGAGCCTGAAGGATGATCTGTATTTCCATCGGGAGATGAGCCTTTCGGCGTTGATTTTGGGATCATCGGAGGATGATCGTGAAATTACACAGCCAGCGTTTACAGACGGTGGAGGAGATTCGTTCCTTTCTGGACGGAGCCACCACTTTTGATTTTGAACCCCAATCCCGCAAACAAACCTACCGATGGCTCTGTGACAGCTTGCGGCAGGTACGGTATTCCTTGCTCAACAAGACCGACCGGGGGATCGTCAAGACCTATCTGGAAAAGGTCAGTGGCTTGTCCCGCGCACAGGTCACCCGGTTGATCCGACAGTATCGCGACAGTGGATGTATCCAGGATCGTCGGGGAAGACCCGCTAACGCTTTCTCCCAGCGCTATACGTCAGCAGATGTCGCTTTGTTGGTTCAAACCGATACCCTGCACGGCAACCTGTCCGGACCCGCTACCCGAAAACTGTGCGAACGCGCCTTTCTGGTATTCGGCGATACCCGATACGCGCGACTGGCTACAATCTCCAACGGCCACCTCTATAACCTGCGACACTCGGATGCCTACCAGCGCAAACGACGACACTTCCAGAAAACCCGACCTACTCCAGCAAAAATCGGAGTCAGACGAATACCCAGACCCAATGGCCGACCCGGCTTCTTGCGCGTCGATACCGTACATCAGGGCGACCAGGACGGCATCAAGGGGTTGTATCACATCAATGCCGTCGATGAAGTCACCCAGATGCAGGCCATAGTCAGTGTGCAGAGAATCTCTGAAAGCTATCTCATCCCGGCCCTGCATGAATTACTCCAAGCCTTCCCCTTCACTCTCCTGGGATTCCATTCCGATAACGGTTCAGAGTATATCAATCACACAGTCGCCAAACTATTGCAAAAACTCCATATCGAACAAACCAAATCACGACCCAGACAGAGTAATGACAATGCCCTGGTCGAAGGCAAAAATGGTTCCGTCATCCGTAAGCATCTGGGATACGAACACATCTCACAGCACTTCGCTCAACCCGTCAATGACTTCCTGGTTCATGTACTCACTCCCTACCTCAACTACCACAGACCCTGCCTGTTCGCAAAGGAAGAAATCAACCAAAAAGGAAAACGAATCCGTAAATACCCGCACTCACTCATTCAGACTCCTTACGAAAAACTCCGATCCTTACCCAATGCACAACAATATCTCAAACCAGGAGTAACCTTCAAAAAACTGGATGACTTCGCACATCAATACAGCGATAATGAAGCCGCAAAAAGACTCAACGAAGCACGCAATACACTATTCCAATCTTTTAACAATTCCCAAAATTACGCCGCCTGAAAAACTCTCTCAATGTCTAGAAATATAATCACAATAGACAACACGCTCAGGCTCATCTCTGGATTGGAAAACGCTCCCACCCGCCTGTTTTGATGCAAGGTCAAAACAATGCCGCATATAATACTTTGCATTGCATAGTATTATATGTTTTAATACCACTATGGAAACAGATACCTATCAGAAGTGGCACTCACAACTACGCAAGGGCTACCTTGAACTGTGTGTGCTCACCACACTTGGGCAAAAAAAATCATCCTACGGTTTCGAATTGTTACAAGTGTTCCAGCAGGCGGGCATAGAGGTGAATGAAGGCACCTTATATCCACTGCTTAACCGAATGCACAAAAATGGCTGGCTGGTGTCGAAGTGGGAAACCCCTTCATTGAGTGGTCACCCACGTCGTTATTATGAATTAAGCCGTGTCGGGAAATCTGTTTTGCCAAAAATGTTGAACGCCAACGCACTAAACCAGCAATCACTCGAACAACTTGGGAAACTTATATGAACAATGATCAATATATGAATCTGCTTAAAAAAGCATTGGCCGGGATGAATCGACAGGCGCGCGAAGACATATTACAGGAAATACAAAGCCATATTGAAGAATCAGAATCACGCAGCGACTCGCAATCGCTACTGGAAATGTTCGGCCCACCGGAACAACTGGCCAGTCAATATCTGGAAGATGAGCCGCTGTCAGTACCTATGACAAAAAGGATAGCCAGCATCAGCAGCAAAGTATTTATGGTCATAGGGATTGTAGTAATAGCGCTTATCATTGCTGTGACTCTATGGGTCAAATTTATCATAAGCGATGATTTTAATTATGCCGACGAAAACGCAAAAGAACTGCGTTTAGCCAAACAACAGTGGTCGCAAATTGAACCAGCCCAACCCATCCAGTTTGATCTTTTCCAAAGCCAGCTGATTCTCTACTGGCATGAAGATAGTCGAATTCTCTGGAACTGTGAGGGAGAAAATGTCCCACAGCAATTTGATGACGGGCTGATCAAACTTCGTCACACCAGCTGTTTGATGTATTTACCGGATGAAAATTCTGCCCTTACAGCTCTGCAAAGCGATATTGTCATTGTCCGCCCACGTTCTGGCATAACCCTTGAGATCAAACAAAGCAAGTTGAGAGTTGCCGAAAACAGTACCCGCTACCGATACCGCATTGACAAACGCAGAAGCGAGGTAATCGATCTGGCATCGCATGATGAGGCTGAAATTGAGATTGGTATTGATGCCCTGGAGTCTTCTATCTCGGCTTATGAGTATTGATCGTATCTTGAAGTTATGAATGTGCTTTTAGGAGTGACCGCTTATCAAGCGGGTTTGGCGCAAGGGATGGCGTGTTGATACAGGGGCCGAAACGATGTCGTAGGGGAGGGTCTTGTACCCTCCCGCAAATGATCAGGCCGGGCTCAGACTTTGAGCGGAATTACCACGAAGCGGGAATAACTGTCTTTCTGAACCAGCAGCAATACGGATTCCTTTTCCTCTTCCTTTAACTGTCTGATCACTGTGAAGACATCGTCCGGCTTCGAGACTTTCTGTGTGCCGACCTGCTTGATGAGGTCGCCTTCCCGCAAGCCGCGTTGCGCGGCCGGGCTTTGTGGGTCCACATCGACGATGACCACTCCTGAATCTGTGTCTTCAAGGCCGTATTTCTCGATATGTGTCTGATCCAGCGCCGCCAGTCCCAGCCCAAGCTGACGCTCATTGGCACGACCTGGTTGCGCGCTGGCCAGAGTCCCGGTATCCAATCTTCCGACCGTGACTTTTACTGATTGATTGCTGTTGTTTCGCCATAGTTTGATATTCACTTCCTTGCTACGTGCAGTACGGGCGACCAGTTTCGGGAGCTCACGCATAGTCGTGACTTTATTGCCGTCGTATTCCAGAATTACATCTCCCGATTCGATACCCGCCTCCCAGGCCGGGCTGTCCTCGACGACTTCGGTGACCAATGCCCCGCTTTCATCCTGTAGTCCCAGGCTCTCGGCAATCTCTGCGGTCAATTCCTGAATCTGGACGCCCAGATAACCCCGCTCGACGATGCCGGTTTGTTGCAGTTGGGCGATCACATCGCTCGCCACGGCGGAGGGAATCGCGAATCCAATCCCGATATTGCCGCCATTGGGCGAGTAGATCACACTGTTGATGCCGATTACCTGTCCGCGGGTATTGAACAATGGGCCGCCAGAATTACCGCGATTGATTGAGGCATCAATCTGGATGAAATCAACCAGCTGTCCAGTGCGAATATCCCGCCCCCGCGCTGAAATAATACCGCTGGTCGTGGTGCCGCCCAGGCCGAATGGATTGCCGATGGCGATCACCCAGTCGCCCACCTGGGCATCGTTGGAGTTACCGAACTCCAGCCAGGGCAGGGTTCTGTCGGCGCTGATTTCCAGCAATGCCAGGTCGGTCTTCTCATCGGTTCCTTTCAGTGTCGCGGGCAAGCGAGTACCATCATCCAGCACGACTTCGATCTCATCAGCATCCTCAATGACATGATAATTGGTGACTACGAATCCGTCCGGGTCGACAATGAACCCGGAGCCGACCGCAGTACTTCTGCGCTCCGGGTATTGGTTTTTATCCTCGTTGTCCTGTTCTGGCGTGTTACGCGGGAAATTGAATGAATCTCCGAAGAAGCGTCGGAAAAACTCTTCCAGTTGTTGCGGAGGCTGCCCCTGATAACGCCTGTTTCCCCCGGAGCCGGAACCATCCACATAACTGGTTACTGAAATGTTGACCACCGCCGGTTTCACTGCCTTGACCAGTTCAGCGAATCCATCGTTGACATCAATACGGGATAACTGCGCCGCCACATGGGCCGGTTCTGTTTTAGCGTTTGCGGGCGCTGTGGATGCTGCCGTCACAAACAGCAAGACGGCCATTGCGATGGTTGTTACACGGGCAACCCTGTCTTTTAGCCGGAATGCGATGCCTGAATGTTGCTTGCTCATTAAAATAAACTCCCAAGTGTAGCCAAGTATTGAATAGGAGCAATTAAAGCAGGGAATTGCTTAATACAGGATGAATGGCAGATTAAATCGGTGATAGAATTTGAGCCATGAACAGAATCGGTGTGAAACTTTTTCCTGATCTTCTCGTATGTATTGGTATACACTGGATGCACAAACAATTCTTTTCTTGGAGTAATGTTATGAAATTTATTCTGGGCGCTCTGAGCGCTGCTTTATTCTTGCTGGTGACCCCCCCCCCCCCCGCACAAGCTGACAGTGTTCAAATGCAATGCCCGGCCAGCGTCAAGGAAGGCGGGCTAGTCGCCCATGCGGCTTTTGACTGCGCGCCGAATGGATGGGAGTATTGCGAGTACCGGGACGGGCCGGGCGCAAATGATTGGTCGGATTTTGTTTTTCCAAATGAAGGGAGTATACGGCTGAGACCGCGTGTCTTTGTCACGATTAACGCCACTACTGGCGGACAATGGATAGTTGCTAATCAAGGTTTGCCACTCTTGATTAGTTCCCTTGGCGGTAGCGTGGGCTTCCAACGGCACAATATACAGGCGGGCAAAACGAAAAAAATAGAACTGCACATTTATGGAAGGGCAAATTATCGCAAGGAAGGCAACACGACCGGGGCGATTGCGGTAATTCCTCCCGGAGGTAGTGGCTTTAATGATGCAATAGCATCTTGTACGGTTACGGTACAGGATGATGATAATACAGCTTATGTTGGATCGCGACACTATCACCCTTATCGTGCGTTTTGGCAATCAGAGCCACATTGTTATGATGAAGTGGGTTGCGCGTCCAAGCAGTAAAGCAGACAAACCGGGACACTCTGTGGGTGATGTGCTTACCCATGCGTAGAGCCTGCCCCCGGCTCCGAACGGGGGGGGGGGGGTGATTTTCTCGCCCCAACCCGTCTTTCCCGCGAAAGCGGGAATCCACAACCATTCGGATGCCGTACTTAACGTTATCGTAGGGGCGACCCTCTGTGGTCGCCCGCTATCGTGAATACCCGTTCCGACATTTGCGGGAGGGTACAAGACCCTCCCCTACGCTGATACGTGTTTCGTCGGTGTGTTCCATCGGTTGCGGGAGGGCACAGAGACCCTCCCCTACGATGACGGGTTGGGAACGGGAGTCCATGATGATCCGATAAGGAACAACCGGCGTGGCGAAGGCGAGAAGTACGAAGGGAGAATGGATGTTAGGCGTTGTTTACTGACTCCAAAGCTCTTTACGATATAATCAGCAATTATTGTCAGGCGTTCGAACAACGCTACAAGCGTATCCATTTGGAGCAGTCAACATGACAGATAGTATGACGTGGTTGCTGGAGAAACTGGCCCTGGGTGAGGATTCGACCATCAGTTTTGATGAGCAGTTTGTGCCGAACACTGACCAGACGATACTACGAAAAGATTTGTATGAGCGGTTCATCGGAGAAACAGAAACAGAAACAGAGGAACAAGCTGTTGACCTGCTTCGTAAAAGGCGATTACTGATTGATGACAATGGCGTATGGCGTATATCCGTGGCGGCTCTTCTCATGTGTACCGACCGCTCGGATGACTATTTGTATAACAGCTTCATTTCTGCTGTTTGTTATACCGGGTTACACAAGGACGCTAATTATCAATTGGATGCCAAGGATTTCAAAGGCCCGCTGGATCAACAAATCCTGGATGCCTGCAAGTTCGTAGAAAAGTATAACGCAGTGTCGGCGAGGAAAAATATCGGCCGACGAGAGCAGGCGCAGTATAGTATGAAGGTGGTTTTCGAAGCTCTTGTCAATGCGGTCGTGCACAGGGATTATGCAAAGCACGGCTCGAAAATACGTCTGTTCATGTTTTCTGACAGATTGGAGTTGTATTCTCCGGGAGCGTTAGCGAATACCTTGAGCGTGGATACGCTGCGTTATAACCAGATTACCCGTAATGAGTTGTTGGCCCGACTTCTGTCGGAATTGCAGATTGATAATGAGACCACTCGTAAAGAGGCGGGTAGACGATATTTCCTGGAGCGGCGCGGAGAAGGTGTCGGCATTATTTTGAGAGAGAGTGAGCGTCTGAGTGGTAAAACCCCATCTTATGTAATGTATAACGAAGAATTATGTCTGACTATTTATGCCGCTGACTCATTGCAGAAAACACAAATGGGCGGTGGATAAGAAGTTGCGTTCCGGGGCAATTCTGAACAACTCTCATTCTGATTTGCTGGCTCAGCCAACTGGTAATGAGATCATTGAGTGAGCTTTATTCCTGATCGGAACGGCGGAAGGAAAACTGCGTTAGCGAGCGTTTTAGATTTTGTATGTATTGGTATACAATGGATGCACAAACAATTCTTTTCTTTGAGGTACTGTTATGAAATTTATTCTTGGCGCTCTGGGCGCTGTTTTATTCTTGTTAGTCACCCCCCCCCCCCCCCCGCACAAGCTGACAGTGTTCAAATGCAATGCCCGGCCAGCGTCAAGGAAGGCGGGCTAGTCGCCCATGCGGCTTTTGACTGCGCGCCGAATGGATGGGAGTATTGCGAGTATCGGGACGGGGCAGGCCACAATGATTGGACTGAATTTGATGCACCAGACCCGATACGGCAAAGACCGCGGGCCTATATCACGATTAACGCCACTACTGGCGGACGATGGGTTATTGTTGCTGACGGTCTTCCGGTCATTATTGCGTCCGCTGACGGTGGTGCGGGCATCCAACGCCACACTATACAGGCGGGCACAACGAGAAAAATAGAAGTAATGGTTTTTGGACGGGCAAATTATCGCAAGGAAGGCAACACGACCGGAAGAATTTCGGTAGTTCTTCCCGAAGGTCGCCTTGATGATCCAATAGCATCTTGTACGGTTACGGTACAGGATGATGATAATACAGCTTATGTTGGATCACGATACTATCATCCTTATGGCGGAGTCTGGCAATCAGAGCCACATTGTTATGATGAAGTGGGTTGCGCGTCCAAGCAGTAAAGCAGACAAACCGGGACACTCTGTGGGTGATGTGCTTACCCATGCGTAGGGGCGACCCTCTGTGGTCGCCCGCTATCGTGGATACCTGTTCCGGCGGTTGCGGGAGGGCACGGAGACCCTCCCCTACGATGACGGGTTGGGGGCGGAAGGGCAATCCTGGAATTCAAATTTGACTAACCGGCATAAAGTCTATATGGTCACAACATAAACTGAAAATGGGAGAGACCTCGGGGCGCCAGTATGACGATTACAACAGACACTTATACGATTGTCGGCGTGGGTGTGGCGTTGGCGGGGATGATACTGGTATCCGGTCACCAGCAAAGCCGGGAGGTTAGCGAGTTGCGGCAACAGGTGACCCAACAGATCGCGCAACAAGGGCAACAAATCGCACAGCAAGGACAGCAGATAACCCGGATTGCCCAAGAGGTTGGGCGTTTGTCCGGGTTGCTGGATGGATTACGGGGACGGCCGTTTGTTGAACAGGACGCGGGCAGCTGACCGATCAATCCTCGCTGTAAACTGTGCGTCCCTGGATCAGGGTTCTGATTACCTTGCCTTGTAGTTGGGTGCTCAGGAAGGGTGAGTTGCGGCCATTGCTCTGCATGGTATCTCCGTCGAAAATCCAGCATCGGGCAGGGTCGAACAGGCACAGGTCGGCTTGGGCGCCTACTGCGAGGTGGCCTGCGTCAATGCCGATGATTGATGCCGGATTGGTGGTGACCGCCGCGATTGCGGTTTGCATGGATAGTTGCTGGTTGTTGACCAGGCTGATGGTTAGTGGCAACAGGGTTTCAATACCGGCGATTCCGGCTGCCGCCTCGCTGAATGGCACCCGTTTGGCGTCAATGTCATGCGGCTGATGATCCGAGCAAATGACCTGAATATACTCCTCATGAACCCCCCGTATCAGTTCCTGTCTGTCTTTTTCGGTGCGAAACGGTGGCATGACCTTGTATTGGGTATTGAAGGCGCCGATGTCATTCTCTGAACATAACAGGTGATGAATAGAGACTGATGCGGTCACCGGCAGCTGTCGATGCTGTGCTTCGGCGATCATGTTGACAGACCTTCCGCAGGACAGCAGGTTGAAGTGGGCGCGTGCGCCACTGGTCTCAATCAGGGCTATATCCCGCGCTACGCCAACGGTTTCCGCCGCTTCTGGAATAGCCGGTAGTCCCAGGCGGGTGCTGATCTCGCCTTCGTGAACTACGCCGTTGCCTTGTAGCCAGGAATCCTGTGGATTGATGAAAACCGGAATGTCGTAAGTCGAGGCGTACTGCATGGCGCGGCGCATCAGCAATGTGTTTTCGACACTTTGCAGGGCATTGCTCACGCCCACGCAACCCGCATCCATCAGCATTGCCATGTCGGTCAGCTGCTCACCCTTGAGTCCAACCGTAAGAGCTCCGAGCGGGTGAACGGCTGCGTACCCTGCGTCATCCGCCCGATCCTGAATCATGTGCGCCATGGCCGGAGTGTCGATGATCGGGAAGGTGTCCGGGGGGGATACCATACGGGTAATTCCGGCGCTCGTGGCGGCGCGCGCTTCGGTTTTGATGGTGGCCTTGTGTTCTTCTCCGGGTTCCCGCAATCGTGCACACAAATCCACCAGGCCCGGGAAAATGTAGCATCCGGTCGCGTCTATTTCATGGTCGAAGCCGGATTCACGGTCGTTTGTCTGCCGGGGCTGCCCGTCCGGGATTGCCGGCGGCGCGCCCACGCCCGCTACCTTTCCGTCGCGGATATACAGGTCGGTTCTGGCGTTGATGCCGTTGGCCGGGTCCACCAGGTGACCATTACGAATCACGGTATTCATGACGGCTCCTGCTGGCTTTGCATGATTTTCGTCATGATCGACATTCTGACCGCGATGCCGTTGGTAACCTGGTTCAGAATCAGGGAGCGCGGACCGTCAGCGACATCCGATGAGATCTCCAGACCGCGGTTGATCGGCCCCGGATGCATGACGACTGCGTCTGCTCTGGCGGATTTCAGTTTTTCTGTGGTCAGGCCGTAGCGGTTGAAGTATTCCTGTTCACTCGGAATCAGCTTGCCGTCCATGCGTTCACGCTGAATCCGCAGTACCATCACGACATCGACATCATCCAGTCCTTCGCGCAGGTCGCCAGTCACCGAAACCCCCATCTTTTCGATTTCTGTCGGGATCAGGGTGGCCGGGCCGATCACCCGGACTTCGCGGGCGCCGAGAATGTTGAATGCGTGGATCTGTGAACGCGCTACCCGGGAATGGAGAATATCTCCGACGATGGCGATCTTCAGGTTTTTAAAGTCCTGCTTTGCCTGGCGGATAGTGAACACATCCAGCAGCGCCTGGGTCGGATGAGCGTGACGGCCATCTCCGGCATTGATCACCCGGACGTGGTCGGGCAGATGGCGGGCAATCAGGTGAGCGGTACCGCTGGCGTGGTCACGGACGATAAACAGGTCTGTATGCATCGCTTCCAGTGTTCGCACGGTATCCAGAATGGTCTCTCCCTTGCTGGTCGATATTCTGGAGGCGTTCAGATTGATTACATCGGCTGACAGCCGCTTGGCGGCAATCTCGAATGTAGTGCGGGTGCGCGTGCTCGGTTCAAAAAAAAGATTGACCAGTGTTTTGCCCTGTAATAATGGAATTTTGCGGATCCTTCTTTCGCCGGAATTGATGAACGATTCGGCGGTATCGAGAATGTCGATCAGGGTCTTTTCCGGCAGGCCGTTGATGGTCAGGAAATGCTTCAGATTGCCGTTCTCGTCAAACTGGATTGAGCTGTCTGCTGAAGTCATTTCGCTATTCCATCAAGGATACTTGGATAACTATCCTTCAAAAAAGGTTTCGAGAATCAACTGTGCCGCCAGATTATCACGCGCCCCGGCATGGCTGTATCTGGTTTTCCGACCGGGCGGGGTGGCCGCGGACAACAGGTGATCCGCGGTATTGCTGGACAGTCTCTCATCGGTATAGGTTACGGGCAGGGCGTAGCGTTCCGCCAGACTGGCGCCAAAAATCCGGCATAGAGCAGACATTTCGGTTTCCTCCCCGGCCATCGAAACCGGCAGCCCGACCACCAGCTCGGACGGCTTCCATTCAGCAATCAGGCGGTCAACGGCGATCCAGTCCGGGATGCCCTGGCTGGACTTGACTGTAGTGAGCGCCTGACAGGTCTTCGTGATCCGATTGCCGGTTGCAGTGCCGATCCGTTTCAGACCGAAATCGAACCCAAGTACTCTGGAGTCAGCCATCGTAATCGTCAGGCCAGACCCGGTTCAGGCATGTCCCACCTGATTATAGAATCGGCTGGTATCTACGCCAGCCAGCCGGGCGGACATTTCCCATTTATCGCTGACATCCGGGGCAAACAGGATGTTGTGATCCGTCGGAGCGGTAAACCAGGAGTTTCCTTGCAATTCCTGTTCGAGTTGACCGGCGGACCAGCCCGCGTATCCGAGAATCATCATCGCTTTGTCAGGACCCTTGCCTTTTGCCATGTCCATCAGGATATCCTTTGAGCTGGTCAGTTTCAGACCGCCTCCGATGTCCATGCTTGATTCCCAGATATTCAGGTCGCCGTTATGAATGACGAGTCCGAGCTCAGGATAAACCGGGCCGCCGTCAAATACCGGCGATATGGTGTGGCTGTGATCGGAAATACCGATTTTCAGTTGCGAGAAAACATCACCGATGATCTGGCTGGTCAGCCGGTTTATTACGACACCGACAGCGCCCTGGCTGTTGTGCTTGCATATCAGAATAACGGTTTGCTTGAAATTGGGGTCTTCAAGCTGGGGCATGGAAACGAGAAAATGGTTTTCCAGTGTGAATGGTTGGTGGCTGGTGGTCACAAGCGGGTCATCATTTATTCGGCTGTGGTCCTATCTGGAATTGGGGGGATTATATACGATAGTTTCCGCGCATGATAATATCCTGATGCTAAAAAACAGAAATACAGGAGCTTTCATTGAACCATACAGGCAGCAAACAGCCAGCACCCATGCAGTTTATCGACCTGAGGACTCAGTATGAACGCTTGCAGGTAGAAATTGATGCGGGTATTCGGCGTGTGCTTGATCACGGCGCCTACATCATGGGGCCGGAAATCGGAGAGCTTGAAGCCGGTTTGTCGGCGTTCTGCGGCGCCCGACACGCTATCTCCTGCTCCAGTGGAACCGATGCCCTGTTGCTCGGACTGATGGCCTGTGAGGTGGGCCCGGGTGATGCCGTATTCACCACGCCGTTCACTTTTTTCGCTACGGCTGAAGTGGTCGCGCTGCTCGGCGCAACTCCGGTGTTTGTCGATATTGATGCACGTACATTCAATCTGGATGCGAACCGGCTGGACGAGGCAATCAGGCGGGTTACGTCCGCAGGCCAGTTGACGCCGCGTGGCATTATTCCGGTCAACCTGTTCGGTCTGCCAGCGGATTATGACTTGATCAATGCCATTGCAGCAGAACACGGATTGTTCGTGTTCGAGGATACCGCGCAAGGGTTTGGCGGGGAGTACAGGGGGCGCAAGTCAGGCACACTGGCTGATCTGTCCGCCACCAGTTTTTATCCGCCCAAGCCATTAGGTTGTTACGGCGACGGCGGCGCGGTATTTACTGACGATGATGCGCTTGCTGAGAAAATCCGATCAATCCGGGTACATGGTGAGGGGCTCGACAAATACGATAATATACGGATCGGGCTGAATGCGCGCATGGATTCGATACAGGCGGCTGTACTCAAGTCCAAGCTCACGATATTCCCTGACGAGATTGAGCAGCGCCAGCGAGTCGCGCAGAATTACAGCCACGCTCTCGACGGACTGGTTGAAACTCCCCTTGTACCGGCGGATTGCACAAGCGTATGGGCGCAGTATTCCGTGCTGTCCGATCACCGCCAGGCGATGCGGTCGGCGTTGCAGGCATCCGGTATTCCCACCGTAGTTTATTATCCAGTCCCCTGTCATCTGTCTCCCGCATTCGGGAATCTGGGTTACCGCCCCGGGGATATGCCGGTAGCGGAGAGCGTCTCCGGGCGTATTTTCAGTTTACCCATGCACCCGTATATTGAGGACGATTTTGCCGGGCAGGCGGCGGCAGTGATCCAGAGCGTGATCTGTGAGGAGGATAGCAGGATTCAGATTGGCGCCGGAGGGGTATGAATAGTTCCAGCCACGGTGGCGCGGCTTGCGCCGGTGACTGAAGGCAGAGTCGAAGTCAAGCCATTCAGGGTGCGCCAGGCCATCCAGGCGAAAGCGGCTGCCTCAACCCATTGTGGGTCAATCCCGAGGGCCAGTGAAGACTCGACTGTCGCGCTCGTGCGTTGCTTGATCAGTTCGACCAGCAATGAATTACGTGCACCGCCACCGCACAGATAAACCGAATCAACAGACGGTTGCAACGTATTAATCTGGTCGGCGATACAACTGGCCGTCAATGCCGTGATCGTGGTTAGAATATCCGTGTTGTTCGACCTGGCTCCACCTTGCCAGGCATCCAGTACGGCTTGCAGCCACTCTTCGTTAAAATACTCCAGTCCCGTGCTTTTGGGTCTCGGCGCGTCAAAATAAGGGTCTTTCAGCAGCAGGGCCAGTAAATCAGGCTGTATCCGTCCGCTTCGCGCAATTTCACCGTCTTGATCAAAATTGCGATTGAAATGCCGACGGCACCAGTAATCCATGAAAGTATTGCCGGGTCCGGTATCGAAGCCGATTATTTCCGCATTCGGGTCTTTCGGCAGCCAAGTGATATTGGATATGCCGCCGATGTTGACGATGGCGCGATGCTGTTCGCTATTCGCGAAAACCGCCTGATGAAATGCACAAGCGAGAGGGGCGCCCTGTCCGCCCATGGCGATGTCCGCCGAGCGGAAGTCAGTGACTGTGGTATGGCCGGTCAGCCTCGCTAACTGCTCACCGCTTGCCAGTTGAATCGTAAACGGCGGGTCGCTGTGCGGGCTGTGATGGACGGTTTGCCCGTGGCAACCAATGACTGCGACCTTGCGAGGGGCGATTTCCTGGATCAATTGATTGGCGACCTCTGCATATAAGCCGGTCAATTCAATATCCAGGCCGCCAGACTGCTTCTGGTGCGTGATCTTGCGTGCGGTCAGTTCACGTACCCGGTTGCGGGTGGCTACCGGATAGCTGGCACTGAGACTGGCAGCAATGCCGGGTTGGTTGTGGTCGGTGATTGCAAGCACCACGCCATCAATGCCGTCCGCGCTGGTTCCCGACATCAGGCCGATCGCATACACGGTTTCTTTCGGTTGTGACATACGGGTTGGATGGCCGCGCTGTGTCAATCAGGACCGGTGAATGAGATCCTATAGTGTACTTTCGGTTCGGGCGAGCGGGATGCGGTTCAGATAGTCGAGCTCTCCGACCCATAAGTCGGCGAGATCAAGAAACCGGTCTCTGTATTGATCCGGGACTGGAGCCGCTTTCGGAAGTTCGACAGTAGCCGGGTTGTGGTGAACCCCGTCGATTCTGAATTCATAATGAAGATGGGGGCCAGTGGACAGGCCGGTATTGCCTACATAGCCGATAATGTCTCCCTGTTTGACCCGTTTCCCCGGAGCGATGCCTTTCGCGTATCCTGATAAATGGGCGTACAGCGTATCGTATACTCCGGCATGGTGAAGGATGATGGTCTTGCCATATCCGCCCTTGCGTCCGGCCAGGGTGACCACGCCGTCGCCAGTAGCCATAACCGGCGTTCCGGTCGGGGCACCGTAGTCTACGCCCTTGTGTGCACGCCACACTTTCTTGATTGGATGCAGGCGGTTATGGCTGAACGAGGAAGTGATATGAGCGAACTTGAGTGGCGAGCGCAAGAAGGTGCCGGTGATACTGCTGCCATCCGGCGCAAAGTACTGTGATTGCCCCTGTTCATCGGAGAACCGGATGATGCGCCAGGTTTTACCGGCAGCAATCAATTCGGCTGCGATAATCTCGCCTTCGCCGACTTTATCGCCATCGAGAAAAAGCTCTTCGTAGATAATCAGGAATTGGTCTCCTACCCTTAAATCCCGTGAAAAATCAATCTGCCATCCAAACAGGTGGATGGCCTCGTACAGGGTATCCAGCGACAAATCCGTCTCCGATGCAGCTTCCAGCAGACTGCTGTAAATAATCATCCGGGCATTATTCACTTTGACTTCCGGACTTCTGGTTTCTGTGTAGGCCAGCCAGGAATCCTGGTCTGCACATACGTTGAGCACATCGAATTGCCCCAGCTTGTATTGCAGCAATCCAAGTTGCCCCTGCTGGTTTTTCTTCAGTCTGACTGTTTCTCCGGGCTTGAACTTCAGTAACGGTTTCGCTTCCTTGATTCGGGCGATACGGTAGGCATCCTGACTATCCAGGCCATGACGCCTGAAAAGATGAGACAATGTGTCTCCCTTTTTGATTTTAGCCTCTATCCAGGGCAGAGCGTCCGGAGAATTGTCGGTGCAGTTTGCCGGGGTTACAGCCGTCCCGGTGACAGGCAGATTCGCGTGCAGGGTCAAACTGCATACCGCCAGCAAAGCCAGTAAAGATGTCTGTACGAAAAGGCGTGTGCCGACTATTGACCCGTGCATATTCCTGATTGTTGGTTGCTGTCACTCTAACTGCACAAGTCCTGTACTTTACCTGTCTTTTCAACAAAGGTCAAAATTTTTGGCATTCCTTTTGGCAGTCCTTTCACAAACCCGTTCACCCGTTCGTCAACCTGTCGCGTGCCAAGAGCGAGTTCATCCTTCAGGCTCATCTTCCATTGGACAACTCTGCGTATAGTTTTTCTGTACTTGTTCGTATATAATAGTGTCCACGAACAATTTTGGAGACCATGTCATGAAGGCTATTGCCCCCCTCCGATATAACCTCTACTCACTGATCGCGCTACTCCTGCCCTTGTTGTTCGGGTTGACTGGCACGGCGCAGGCCGCACAAGTGGCGGAGGACTCAGATGCCTGTGATACCACATCCGTTGGCGCGCAATGCCCGGCAGCCACCTCTCCGGGAACCTACGACCTGGCAATCCCTTCAGGAATAAAGCCGGAGGCTGACCCCTTCGACAGGGCACCGTCTTTCACTATCCGTGTTACTGAGAATGCAATAAATCTGGACGGTTCCTGGTATCAGGATGGCTTTCGTCACCAGTGGCTGTTTTTTGCTCTTTCACCAGATATTGTAAGCAGTGGTTTCAACGGTGGGTATGACATTTGGGCTTACGGCATGGCGGGAACCAATGGAGACGACCGGATTCGGGCACAGAAGTACAAGAATCAGGGATTGGCTTTCGAGCCGGAAATGCCGGACGGGCAGAAGCAACCATTCAACTTCAACACGGATGAGGCCGGAGTCGACATTTACACTGGTGGAGGCAACGATACCGTCTACGGGAGCGATGGAAATGACCTGATCAGCCCGAATGGTAGCGTACATGAGAAGGGCAGGACCCGCACATATTGGGCTCTCTCGCACAAGGAATTGGGTTGTTGGGAAAGTACCGCACAGAAGCAATGTGAGGCGCCGACCGACACGGGGCGCAAGCGTTACTATGGCATGGATGGCAATGACCTGTTGCAGGGTGGGTCGGGTAACGACCATCTGGACGGTGGTCGTGGCATCGACATACTGTACGGTGGCGCTGGCGATGATGTGTTGCGAGGCGGTGCCGATCACGATTATCTGTATGGTGAGGCGGGCAGCGACCGACTGTACGGTGGTCGTGGCCAAGACTTTTTGTACGGTGGCGATGGTAATGATTTCCTGTGGGGAGGTCGGGGCAAGGATCGGTTGTACGGTGGCGCGGGCTCGGACTTCATGAATGGCGCGGCGGGGCCTGATATCTACGACTTGTATGGCAACGAGGCGGGAGACCGTGACGTGATCCTGGCTGATGGTGACGACAACATACGCCGTCAGCCGCTATGGCAGGGAGCGCAACGCATCGCTATCGGTGAGGTGGCTCTGCCGAATATTTCGATTGGTGGCTGGAGCTATACTCTGGATGCTAACACGCTGAAGGACTTTGCCCACCGGGTGGACGGAGCGGATATCGTCTACCGGGCCCGTAACTGACGGTTTCGCCGTCACGCATCCGACATTTATATGTGAAAATAATACGGGGCCGGGGCAGGCTCTGTGCATCGGTAAGCACAGGTTCTGTATTATTGTGGATTCCCGTTTCCACGGGAAAGACGGATGGTTGATGCGTGTTCCGGCGGTTTGTCCCCCCATCCAATCCGCCAAACGGATTGGATTCCCCCTCAAGGGGGGAATGATGTTGATGCGTGTTTCGGCGGTTTGCCCCCCCGATCAATGCATGTCCCCGGCGCGATAGAATTCGATTACTATTCCGCATCTGAGCATCTGAATATCATACGGTTCGAGAAGAACGACTGAATATATTCGGATTTGATCCAGAGCGTTCTGATACATAAGAAAATTTCGTTGTGATCGATATTGCTGCATCGAAATTCCCGGCCTTGATTACAGCATGGCTTGCCTTCGGATTGGCGGCGATCACTCCCGGACCGAATATGCTGGCAGTGATGTCATGCGCCTTTAGCAACGGTCGGCGGGAAGCAATTGGTGTTAGTGCCGGCATTGCAGCAGGGGCATTTATGTGGGCTATGGCAAGCGCATTCGGGATTACGGCTGTATCTAATCAGTTCCCCTGGGTGGTGCCATTGACTGGTTTGTTTGGTGGAAGTTATCTCTTGCGTTTGGGCTTTTTGAAATTCCACACGATGCGAAAGGGATCTTATGGTCCGATATCTCTTCAAACTGGAAATATCAATCTGCTACAGGGTATGTGTCAGGGTTTTTTGGTGATCGCCTCCAATC
>OZ220677.1:0-1082500 GCA_965116335.1 Arenicellales bacterium | reverse complement strand
TGTGGCTAGGAGTGAAAGGCTAAACAAGCCCGGAGATAGCTGGTTCTCCCCGAAAACTATTTAGGTAGTGCCTCGTGACTTACTACAGGGGGTAGAGCACTGTCATGGCTAGGGCTGCATCTAGCGGTACCAACCCATAGCAAACTCCGAATACCTGTAAGTACTATCACGGGAGACAGACGGCGGGAGCTAAGTTTCGTCGTCGAGAGGGAAACAGCCCAGATCGCCAGTTAAGGTCCCTAAACACATCTCAGTGGGAAACGATGTGGAAAGGCTCAGACAGCCAGGAGGTTGGCTTAGAAGCAGCCATCCTTTAAAGATAGCGTAATAGCTCACTGGTCGAGTCAGTCTGCGCGGAAGATATACCGGGGCTCAAGATGTGTACCGAAACTGCGAATACCAGTTTACTGGTATGGTAGGGGAGCGTTCTGTAAGTCTGTGAAGGTGAACCGTGAGGTTTGCTGGAGATATCAGAAGTGAGAATGCTGACATGAGTAGCGATAATGCGGGTGAAAAGCCCGCACGCCGAAAACCCAAGGTTTCCTGCGCAACGTTCATCGGCGCAGGGTGAGTCGGCCCCTAAGGCGAGGCAGAAATGCGTAGTCGATGGGAATCAGGTTAATATTCCTGAACCGTGTATAACTGCGATGGGGTGACGGAGAAGGCTAGGTTAGCCGGCTGTTGGATAGGCCGGTTTAAGCGTGTAGGTCGGGACTTCAGGAAAATCCGGGTCCTTTATGATTGAGACGTGATGACGAGCTCTTTTTTAAGAGCGAAGTAATTGATGCCATGCTTCCAGGAAAAACCTCTAAGCTTCAGGTTATACGCGACCGTACCCTAAACCGACACAGGTGGGTGGGGTGAGAATCCTAAGGCGCTTGAGAGAACTCTGGTGAAGGAACTCGGCAAAATGACACCGTAACTTCGGGAGAAGGTGTGCCTCCGTAAGGTGAAGAACTTCGCGTTCGGAGCTGAGGGAGGTTGCAATAAAGAGGTGGCTGCGACTGTTTACTAAAAACATAGCACTCTGCAAACACGCAAGTGGACGTATAGGGTGTGACGCCTGCCCGGTGCCGGAAGGTTAATTGATGGGGTTAGCACTTGTGCGAAGCTCTTGATCGAAGCCCCGGTGAACGGCGGCCGTAACTATAACGGTCCTAAGGTTACGTAACGCTAGCCTTAGTAAAACCGAACCGTATGCGGGAAACTCCTCCAAAACTGTTCAGTACTCGTCTGGTTGTTGAATGACACGAAAAAGAACAAGGCTTCTTTGGGTTGGAATTCAAATTTCAAACCAGTCAGTAAAAATCTGGCAGACATGGGGACAATCCGCAGGAAAGATTTGACGGAAGCCCGTCAAAAATCCTCAGAGACTTTATGTTCGGGAGTATGATATGAAATTGGAAGCGCAGTGGATCGTCGGTTTTGTTGATGGAGAAGGTTGTTTTCACATCAGCATAAACAGAAACGACACAATGACGACAGGTTATCAGGTGTTGCCTGAATTTACCGTAGTACAACACGAACGGGACGTAAAAGTATTGCATGCTTTGAAAGCGTTTTTCGGATGTGGGGTAGTACGGGTAAACAGAAAGGATAAAACATCAACCAGAATGGCCTGGCGAGTCAGAAATGTTGGACATCTGCTGGATATAATTTCACCATTTTTCATGAAGCATCAATTGAAGACATCGAAAGGTGTTGAGTTCAGAAAGTTCCGCAAGGTGCTTTTACTGATGCAGAAAGGGGAGCATCTGACCGTATCGGGTCTCGAAGAAATTCGAGGCATAGCGAATCAGATGAACCGCAAGAAAATGGTAAATACTCAAGAGAAAGTCCGACCTTGCTAGAAATAGTTGGGATTAATCGAGCGAAATTCCTTGTCGGGTAAGTTCCGACCTGCACGAATGGCGTAACGATGGCCACACTGTCTCCACCAGGGACTCAGCGAAATTGAACTTGCTGTGAAGATGCAGTGTACCCGCGGCTAGACGGAAAGACCCCGTGCACCTTTACTACAGCTTTACACTGGATTTTGAATAAGTATGTGCAGGATAGGTGGAAGGCTTTGAAGCGGAGACGCCAGTCTCTGTGGAGCCACCCTTGAGATACCACCCTTGTTTGTTTGGAGTCCTAACCGAGGTCCGTTATCCGGATCCGGGACCGTGTATGGTGGGTAGTTTGACTGGGGCGGTCTCCTCCCAAAGAGTAACGGAGGAGCGCGAAGGTACTCTAAGTACGGTCGGAAATCGTATGGTTAGTGTAAAGGCACAAGAGTGCTTGACTGCGAGACAGACACGTCGAGCAGGAACGAAAGTTGGTCTTAGTGATCCGGTGGTTCTGTATGGAAGGGCCATCGCTCAACGGATAAAAGGTACGCCGGGGATAACAGGCTGATACCCCCCAAGAGTTCACATCGACGGGGGTGTTTGGCACCTCGATGTCGGCTCATCACATCCTGGGGCTGTAGCCGGTCCCAAGGGTATGGCTGTTCGCCATTTAAAGTGGTACGCGAGCTGGGTTTAGAACGTCGTGAGACAGTTTGGTCCCTATCTGCCGTGGGCGTCGGAGACTTGAGAGGAGCTGCTTCCAGTACGAGAGGACCGAAGTGGACGTACCTCTGGTGTTCCAGTTATCATGCCAATGGTATTGCTGGGTAGCTATGTACGGACGGGATAACCGCTGAAAGCATCTAAGCGGGAAGCCCCCCTCAAGATAAGGTCTCCCTGGAACCTTCGGGTTCCCTGAAGGGTCGTTGAAGACTACAACGTTGATAGGCTGGGTGTGGAAGTGCAGTAATGCATGTAGCTAACCAGTACTAATTGCCCGTGAGGCTTGATCATGTAACACCCAAGAGGCCTGGCCTCGAAGGAGTTGCAACAGGCATCCTTTATTAAAGAACTGCGCCAATGACTACCCTGATCTGTATGTACGGAAATCCGTCCATGCAGAAAGCCAGTATGAAAACAGTGATTTCCGGTCTGCGGGCCGGCGAGTGACTGTTATGACCGGTTTGCCTGGTGACCATAGCAAGCGGGAACCACCTGATCCCATCCCGAACTCAGAAGTGAAAACGCTGCGCGCCGATGATAGTATGGGGTCTCCCCATGTGAAAGTAGGTCATTGCCAGGCAATTCATTACAAAGCCCTGCTCCGCTCCCCGGAGCAGGGCTTTTTTTATGCAGGTTATTCGGGTCTGCGGTAGGCGGAAGGGGATGGATTGCCGGAGTCAGACAGGACAATCTGCCAGAGTTGCAGGTTTCTTGCCCGGAACGCACCCGCGCACACGTGCAGATAGTACTTCCACATTCTGTAGAAGCGCTCGGAATAATTGTCTTTCAGCTTTGGCCAGGCCCGGTCAAAATTATGGAACCAGGCCATCAGGGTACGGTCGTAGTCGGGCCCGAAATTATGCACGTCCTCGATAATCATCAGGGACTCGCAGGCGTGCGAGATTTGGCGTAATGAGGGAATTTCCCCGTTCGGGAAAATGTACCTGGCAATCCAGGGGTCAACGCCTGCCCTGGAATGGTTTTTGCCGATAGTGTGAAGCATGGAGCGGGCGCCCTCGCGCAGACATTTTTTGACCACTGTCATATAGGTGCTATAGTTTTTGTGACCGACATGCTCGAACATGCCAAGCGAGACCACGGCATCGAACTTTTCATCCATGTCTCGATAGTCCTGTAGTCTGATCTCCACCGGCAATCCCCGGCATAGCTCGGTGCCCAGAGCGACCTGTTCTCTGGAAACAGTGATTCCGACGACTTCGACGCCATAGTTATCGGCGGCAAATTTGGCAAAGCTGCCCCAGCCACACCCGATATCCAGAACTTTCATGCCTTTTTCAAGGGCGAGTTTGCGACAGACCAGATCCATTTTATCCTTTTGTGAATCATCGAGATTGTCGGCATGGGCCCAGTACCCGCAGGTATAAACCATCCTTTGATCGAGCATTTCCCGGTACAGGTCATTACCGACATCATAGTGTTTTTCGCCGACCTGGAATGCGCGCGACTGTTTTTGCAGATTGAACAGATTAGCCTGAATCCAGGACAGGATATGGCTGATAAACTGTTGATTTTCAGCAAGGCCGGTTCTCATCAGCCGATTTACCATCTCATCGAGTCGGTCACAGTCCCACCATTTGTCCATCCAGGATTCGCCCAGACCCAATGAACCGCGTAGCAGGACACGTTTGAAGAATGCCGGATTGTTTACTCGAATGTCCCAGGGGTTGGGGCCGTTGATCGCGACTCCAGAGCCATCCAGGATTTTCTCCACTCTCTGTTGCGCCAATCCCGGATTATCGGGTTCAAATTTCTCTGATGTAAATTCTGTCATTTCTCCCGGTTTTCAAAAATGCGGCTGGTCTGGAAGTGAGAGCCAGTCTCACAGTTGATTATATTGCAATGAGTCACCCGGTTCAGTCAAGGTTGACAGACAGATTTTTTGATATCCGGTCAATCGGGAACCATTCGGTAATGACTGCGATCAGGCTGGTTTGGGCCAGGATGCGGTATACCCGGTAGAGAAAGATATGGTCATCTTCGAGGCCGAGATGGTGGGCGACGGCGGTATTCTCACGATAGCCGCAATCCACGATCTCCCGGTGATTATCGGGCAATTTTCTATCGAGTATTGCTCCGAGGGGTATTTGCTGCTGTTCGAGCATTTGTCGGGCATCGGGTTCCAGATTTTGGTGGAGGATGATCGACTCTGCATACAGCCAGTCCTGACCGCTCTTTTCGCCGCGCAGGGTGATGCGGCGATGCAGACAGGACGAATGACCGTCCGGCGGCACCATGGCAGGATGGTTTTCAGTCCGATCGACAGACTGTTTTTTCAATCCCAGTGCGAGCGGTTCGCCGGTCAGTGCTTCCAGCAGCTCGGTGACTGTGCCATCGGTGACCAGCAACAGCCTGGCGCACAGAGGTAGCTCGAACCAGGTCACGCCCTGGGCAGAGAGAATATCTTCGACTTCCAGGCGCATCTGACCGGGTTCCTAATGCGCTTCTTTCCAGTTGTGGCCGATGCCAATATCAACAATCAGTGGAACTTTCAGTTTTGCGACTGTGCACATCAGATTCTTCGCGATTTCAACCATCTCGTCTACCTGATCTTTTTCCACTTCAAACACCAGTTCATCGTGAACCTGGAGTATGATTTTACTGGAAGAGCCGGTTTCAATCAGCCGTCTGTCGATTGCCAGCATGGCCAGCTTGATAAGGTCCGCAGCCGTGCCCTGTACCGGGGCGTTGATCGCGGTGCGTTCGGCGTATTGACGCAGGGAGCCATTTTTGGAGTTGATTTCCGGTAGATTCAGGCGCCGCCCGAACAGGGTTTCCACGAAGCCCTGTTGCCTGGCGCTCTGCCGGGTGTTGTCCATGTATTGCCGGACTCCGGGATAACGCTCGAAATAAATGTTGATATAGCTTCTGGCGTCTGGCAGATCAATTTTTAGTTGACGTGCCAGACCATAAGGAGACATTCCGTAGATCAGCCCGAAATTGATGGCTTTCGCTCTTCTGCGTTGTTCGCCGTCCACCTCAACGGGCTGGATGCCAAATACTTCGGCGGCGGTCGCGCGATGAATGTCCACGCCCTGGTTAAATGCCTCAATCAGCCCCGGGTCCTGTGAGAGATGGGCCATGATGCGTAGTTCGATCTGGGAATAGTCGGCGGCCACCAGCACACAGCCCGGTTCGGGAATGAAGGCTTCCCGAATTTTACGGCCTTCCTCGGACCGGATCGGGATATTTTGCAGGTTCGGGTCGGATGAAGACAGGCGTCCGGTGGAGGCGACAGCCTGATGATAGGAGGTGTGGATTCGCCCCGAATCCGGATTGATCAATTCTGGCAGTCGGTCGGTATAGGTGCCCTTGAGTTTGGCCAGTCCCCGGTGTTCCAGGATCAGCGCGGGTAATTCGTAATTTTCAGCAAGTTCCTGCAACACGTTCTCGGCTGTGGATGGTTGTCCTTTCGGGGTTTTTCTCAATATCGGCAGGCCGAGTTTGTCATACAGTATTTCCTGAATTTGCTTGGGTGAGGCGATGCTGAAAACCTGCCCGGCCAGTGCATGGGCCGTCTTTTCCAGTTCGGTCAGCCGACCGGTGATTTCAGTGCTTTGCTGATGCAGCTGGTCGGCGTCGATTTTTACGCCGTGATTTTCAGTTCTTACCAGGGCCTTCAGCAGCGGCATTTCGATATCACGGTAGACGCTCGACAGTGCCGGGTTTTTGGCCAGTTCCTGTGCCAGTGTGCGGTGCAGCTGGAGAGTCAGGTCGGCATCTTGTGCAGCATACCAGGTGGCCTGTTCGATGTTGACCTGATTGAAGGTCAGCTGGTTGCGGCCTGTTCCCGCGACATCGGAGAATTTGACGGTATCGCGTCCCAGATGCCGCTTCGCCAGTGTATCCATGTCGTGTCTTGAATTACCCGCCTCCAGGATATAAGACATCAGCATGGTGTCGTCGGTGATCCCTTGCGGGTCAATGCCGTGCCGTTGCAGTACTTCGATGTCATATTTGAGGTTTTGCCCGGTTTTCGCCTTTGCCGGATTTTCGAGTAATGGGCGAAGCCGCTCGATAGTCTGCTGATACGGCAGTTGGTCGGGTGCTCCCGGATAATCGTGACCCAGAGGCAGGTAGGCTGCCTGGCCCGGTTCGACACAGAATGAAAGCCCGATCAGTCGAGCCTGGTGCGGGTCGATGGAGGTCGTTTCGGTGTCAATCGCAACCAGCGAGGCGTGATCCAGAATTTCCAGCCATTTCTCCAGAGTCTCATCATCCAGAATCGTCTCGTATCGCACCGGGTCTTCGGTCGCGCCCTCAGCCTCCGGTTCGGATATTTCCTTCAGCCAGGAGCGAAATTCGAGATCTTCGTAGAAGGTTCTCAGTGCCTGCTTGTCCGGCTGGCCGATTACCAGGCTTTGTGGACTGTGTTCGAGCGCAACATCGCACTGGATCGTGGTCAGCTGCCTGGACAGGGCAAGCATATCCAGATTGGCGCGCAGGTTCTCCCCTGCCTTGCCGCCGATCTGATCGGCATGATGGATGATATTATCCAGTGTGCCATACGTTTCAAACCATTTGACTGCGGTTTTCGGGCCGACCAGGGGGATGCCGGGGATATTGTCCGAGCTGTCGCCAATCAATGCCAGATACTCGATGATCCTTTCCGGTAATACACCGAACCTGGCTTTGACGCCGTTTACGTCGAACCGGGTATTTTTCATCGTGTCGATCATTTCAACGCGGTCATTGACCAGTTGGGTGAGGTCCTTGTCGTTACTGATAATGATTGTGCGGAATCCGGATGCGGTGGCGCGTCTGGAGAGGGTGCCGATCACATCATCTGCCTCGACCCCGCTGACCGAGATCAGGGGCAGCCCGGTCGCCGGAATGATTTTGCGGATTGTATCGAGTTGTTGCCGGAGATCATCCGGCATCGGCGGTCGATTGGCCTTATATTCGTGGTACAGGTCGTGTCTGAAGGTCTTGCCTTTGGCATCCATGACCACAGCGATATGAGTGGGTCGGTATTCTCTCAACAGACTGCGCAGCATATTCAACATGCCGAATATGGCCTGGGTACTGCGTCCGTCCGAGGTGGCCAGTGGAGTTCGGGTCCTGACATGGTAGGCGCGGAACATCAACGCGGTTCCGTCTACCAGGATGATTTCCTTATCGCTAGACATAGGGTATAAATGCCGGGATCGAAGATTATGATTGGGCCGGCGGGATACCGCTCGCGCCATGCAGGGGAATTGAAACGGTAACCCGGACTCCCTGTATATCGGTTCTGTTTCGCGCCCAGACCTCGCCCTGGTGGTATTCGACAATCAAGCGCACGACAAACAGTCCCAGGCCAAGGTGGGAGCGTTGGGCATCATTCTTGCTACAGGAAACCATCGGGTCGAATAACCGGGTGCTGCTGATGTGTTCGGGCAACTCCCTGCCGTGGTTGAGGACAGATATTTCCGTGTTGTTATCATTTTGCGTGATTTCTACGATGATCGGTTTGTAGTGCTCGCTGAACTGTATCGCGTTGTCGATCAGTTTGTCCAGCATTTGCGCGATATGGTCCGGACTGCCATTGATCGTGATTGAATGGGAGCGGATATCCAGTATGAATTCCTGGTCGGGGTGACTGGTGCGATACCCGCCCATATAGTCGGATAACAGGTTGACCAGATTGATCGGGATTTTCGTTTCATTCCGCATAGCCTCTTCGAGATTCGCCGCCTCGGTCAGGTTGGTCAGGATGAGACGTAGCCGATGGACTCCATTCAAGGCCCGTTGCATGTGCGTGTTCTGTTGAATCCGGGGTATGTCGGTCTCCAGTATTTGCAGGGAGGAACTGACCACGTTCAACGGATTATTCATCTCATGGGCCAGTGTATCCGGCATGCCTTCCAGGTATCGCGTGTATCCCGACAGGCGGTTCAGCATACTGGTGATACTGCGACCCAGATCTCCCAGCTCGTCCTCGGGATAAAGTCGTGCAGGAATGCGGTCTTCGAGCACACGTCCTTCCGGCGTAATCGCCTGCTCGGTGGTGTCATGCAAGCGACGCACCCGCACCGTCAGCCGCCAGGCAAAAACAAATAACGTGACCAGCACAAGAGCGAATACCGCAATGGTGATCAGGGTCAGATTACGCAGCAGCTGATATTGCAGGCCCAGTATGGCGTGGATGCTTTGCTCGACCACAACGGCGCCGAGAATCTCGTTACCGGAGCGAATCGGATACCCGGCTGCGACAATTTCTGCCTTGCCATCCAGTGAAGGACGCAACTCAGCCTGCGGAGTGCCGTTCAGTACCGTAGTGAAAATCCGGTCTGGCCTCAAGGTTATTTCAGCAGGATAGTCTGTGAATCGGGTGGAAGGGCGGATGAGCAGCTCGTTCAGCAGAGTCTGGATACGAGTGTAGAAAGTGTTGGAGGCGGGTGCCTCTTCATTAGACGTGCTCTGTGGCGGGGTGGAGAGGAGTCCGCCTACCACTGCGCGTACCCGTTGCAGATTGTCCAGAATCCAGATGCGTGACTGCGGTTGGTCAAGCCCTGTCAGTATACGAGTCAATTCGGGCGATGTGATCAATATCTGGCTGGGTTGCTTGCCGGATATTTGCGGGGAAATGGGGATGGTTCTATCGGGTTGCCGACTGTCAGGGTCATCCACATCGACTGCAAAGAAACCGATTCTGGAACGATACCCGATCAGGTCACGGGGGATACGCAGTTCGATCCGGTAGCCCCATTCAGTTTTAGCAAGCTCTGCGGTAAATGTAGTCACGTCGCTTCCTTCCAGAGGCAATTCCCATTTCTCGTCAACCAGAAATGTGCTCATCCTGCCCGGTTCTGAGGCGACCAGAAGATAGTGTTCGAGCTCGCCCTCCGGCAACTGAATCAACATTCTGATCTGATCGCTGTTGTTGAGCGAGAGCAGTTCAAGGTCCCGGTAGATCAGGTTGTCGTCGTTGATTTCAAACAGTACATACAGATATTGTTCGTAGTACCCGACGACATTTTTGGCGGAAAAGGAATCCGGGCTATAGTCATCGTCACAGATGGGTAGTTCGTTGCCGGTATAATAGTTGGCGTGTTCCTGTACCGATTCCCAATCGGAGGGTTGGCCATCCAGCTGAATCAGATTATCCAGTCTGTGGGCGTACAGTCCACCTTCTTCGCCCAGCACTTCCGGCACTCCGGTTTCCGGGTTGAACAACTCTGACCGGTCATTGAGCAGGGTGGCAATGCCGTTGGCGGTCAGCAACAGCGCGTTTTTCTGTCCCTGCACCAGAAATTGCTTCATCTCCTGCACATACTGGTAGCCCATCCAGGGAATCACCAGCAATATCAATACAATGCACATCAGTCTGGCGCGGATGCTGAGTTTTTTCAATGATTTCAGCATGGTGCAGCGCGTCTGTCAGGGGATTAGGTAGCAATCAGTCAGGTTGCCAACGGTAGCCCACCCCGAAAACCGTCTGAATCATTGAAAAAGAGTCGTCAATTTCCTTGAATTTCTTGCGTACCCGGCGAACATACCCGTTGATCGTGTTTTTTTCGACATAGCTCTGGCGAGTGACTTGCATCAGGGCTGCATAAGTCTTGACATGACCCGGATTTCTGGCCAGTGCTTCGATCAGCCAGAATTCGGTCAGGGTCAAGTTCAGTAATTGTCCCTTCCAACTGATCGACATGCTGCTCTGATTGACTTCAAGGTCGCCCAGAACCAGCGCTGCCGGAGGCAGGGTTTCACTGCGAACCGAACTTGCGATGCGGAACAGAGAGGACACCCGTACCGCGAGAAACTGGAGGTTGACCGGCTTGGTGATGTAGTCCCAGGCATCCAGTCTGAGCCCCGATACCCGGTCCACATCATTATCACGGGCAGTCAGGAAAATAATCGGCATTCGGGGGCTGGTTCTTCGCAGGTAATGGCACAGCTCAAAACCGCCGTCCATTTCGTTTTCCAGTATGATGTCGAGTATCGCAAGGTCGGGCAGGGCTCTGCCGAAACCTTCCATTGCGCGCGCTCTGTTGGGGTAGGTTTGTACTTTGTATCCGTGGCGGGTCAGCGCGTCCGAGTAGTTTTCGCGCTGGTCCGCGTCATCTTCGACAATAGCAATCGTTCTGGACATATCAACCTCCTGATGAATGAGAGCGTCTGGATACAAGCTGGATTCGCTACCCGATTCGCTACCGAATCAAGCATGAGTCACAACTATCAGTATAACGGAAAAAAAGGGTAAAAAATGGCGATGTAATGCTGATTAATGCCATGAATTTGCCACCCCTTCCCCCCGTTGTTGCCATCCCTGTACAGTGTAATAACACTGATCAAGAATATATGGAATCGCGCCATGAGTCCGAAAGTTTTTATTCCAGTAACCGACGAAATCCTCTATGAACATCCTGAGTTGATTACTTCGCCGTTGCGCCCGTATCTTGCGGATACTCCCTGTTTTCACTGGATGGCAACGATAGACAGAGCTGATCAGTCAGGCACACGAATCCATGAAAAACTGCACTTTGATCATACTGTAGTGCTGGACGGCAACGTGGTCAGGCAGTCTGGTTATCAGACCGGCTCCAGCTTGGCATAGGCACAAATCAGCCACTTGGCACCGGCGGATCTGAAATTGACCTGAACCCGGGCGTGGTCGCCCTGGCCTTCCAGACCCAGAACCACCCCTTCACCGAACTTTGTATGCCGGACTCGCTGGCCGGGCCTTAATCCGTTGCCGCCGCCTGGTGCTGCTGTATCGTTTCTGGTACTCGTGCGAGAACCGCCGTATACATTGCGGCCAGGCCTCGAATCCTCGATCCTTTCGATACATTGGTCGGGGATTTCAGCGAAGAATCGGGAGGGTTCCAGATAATGATCCTTGCCGTACAGTCGGCGTACTGCTGCATGACAAAGAACCAGTTGTTGCATCGCCCGGGTCATGCCCACGTAACACAGTCGGCGTTCTTCTTCCAGATTCGCCTCATCCAGGCATTTCTGATGGGGCAGTATGCCGTCTTCCATTCCGCACAGGAATACCAGCGGGAATTCCAGCCCCTTGGCGGAGTGCAGGCTCATCAGCTGTACGCAATCGTTCTGGTCTCCCACCTGTTGCGGGGTTGCTTCCAGAGAGGTATGCGCCAGAAACAACGCCAAATCATCCATTTCAGCGGCAAAATCCAACTCTTCATCGGTCACGAAATTGCGCGTGGCATTGACCAGTTCTTTCAGGTTTTCAACTCGTCCCCGGGCTATTTCTCCGTGCCCCTTGCCATGGTGTTCGAGCAGGCCGCTGCGTTGCAATACCTGGTCGGTCAATTCCGCAAGTTCCAGCGCTTCGGTATCCGCCGCAATCCGTTTGATCAGATCCAGAAAATGGCTGACTGCGTTCAATGCCTGCGCGGACAGCCCCCGACTGGCTACCAGCCGATTTGCAGCATCCCACAGGGATACCGATTGTGTGCGCGCGCTTTGGCGAATCGTGTCCAGTGTGCGATTGCCGATACCACGGGTGGGCAGATTGACAATACGTTCGAATGCCGGGTCCGAATCACGGTTACTGACCAACCGCAAATAGGCCAGCGCGTCCTTGATTTCAGCCCGCTCGAAAAACCGGAATCCGCCATAGATCCGATAGGGAATCCCTTGTCTGATCAGTTGTTCCTCAAACACGCGGGACTGGGCGTTGGAGCGGTACAGAATGGCCGTTTGCTGCCTTTTATTTCCCTGTCTGACCCAGTCCTGAATCCGGCTTGTGACAAATCGGGATTCGTCGATTTCGTTACTCGCGGTATAGACTCGAACGGGCGCACCGGCAGATTGTTCGGTCCACAACTCCTTGCCCAGTCTGCGGGCATTGTTAGCGATCACAGCATTGGCGCATTGCAGTATATTGCCGGTTGAGCGGTAATTCTGTTCCAGCCTGAAAACCCTGGCCTGCTCAAAATCCTTCTCGAAACTGAGGATGTTTTCCACTCGCGCTCCCCGCCACCCGAAAATCGACTGGTCGTCGTCGCCCACGGCAAACAGGTTTTGGTGTCGGGCAGACAGGATACGGAGCCATTGATACTGGATGCTGTTGGTATCCTGAAATTCATCAACCAGGATATGGCGAAACCGATCCTGCCAGTTCTCGCGCACGGTTTGATTATTACGAAACAGCTCCACAGTACGTAGCAGAAGCTCAGCGAAGTCCACCAGCCCGGCCCGGTGGCAGCGGTTTTCGTAGGAGAGATAAACCTGGTAGAAGGTCTGTTGATAACTGTCGTCCTGCGTGGGCAGGGTTTGCGGGCGAATCGCCGCTTCCTTATAGTTGCCGATCATCCCCTGCACCTGGCGCGGCGGCCAATGGGCTTCGTCCAGGTCAAGCTCTTTCAGGATGCGGCGTATCAGCCGGTACTGGTCATCCTGATCCAGGATTTCAAAATCCTTCGGCAGCCCCGCGTCTTCATGATGCAACCGCAACAGACGGTGACAAAGGCCGTGAAAAGTACCGATCCACAGGCCAACGGGCGGTAGTCCGAACATCTGCTCGATTCGACCGCGCATCTCTCTCGCTGCCTTATTGGTGAAGGTGACGGCCAGAATAGAAGCCGGGGAAACCTGATGTCCTTCAATCAGATAAGCGATGCGGTGGGTAAGTACCCGGGTTTTGCCGCTACCCGCGCCAGCCAGTACCAGTGCCGCTCCCGGCGGAGCCGCCACGGCTTCCCGTTGTGCCGCGTTCAGGGGGGAGAAAATATGCGAAACGTCCATTGCGGGGATTGTAACTCAAGTACCCGACCGCAACGGATGAAAATGTGGCATAGTCATTCATCCTGAACTGGCTCTATAGAAGTTTCCGATAAGCGGGTTATCTTGCAGTTCCAGTTTCTAAAAACACAACACAATCATGAATAAAGCAGTGGAAATAATCGACAGCGCCGAAATTGTCGATCACGATAAGGCGCATGTCTGGCATCACCTGATCCAGCACAAGCCGATCCAGGAAGGGGCGCCGATGATGATAGTGGAAGGGCAGGGCCTGCGGCTGAAAGATGTCAATGGCAGGGAGTATCTCGACGCGGTTTCCGGCGGAGTGTGGACTGTCAATGTCGGTTATGGTCGTGAGCGCATTGCCAATGCGGTGCGGGATCAACTGGTTCAGATGTGCTACTACGCCAATACTGCCGGAAATGTTCCCGGCGCCCGGTTTGCCGAAATGCTGATCGATAAAATGCCTGGACTCAGCCGTGTCTACTTCTCCAATTCCGGGTCAGAGGCCAATGAAAAGGGTTTCAAGCTGGTTCGTCAGCTTGCAGCACTTAAAAACAATGGTCAGAAACACAAGATCATCTTCCGCGAGCGGGATTATCATGGCACCACCATAACGGCCCTGAGCGCGACCGGACAGATTCAGCGTAAACAGCAATACGGCCCGTTTACCCCCGGATTCGTTGAGTTCCCTCACTGCCTGGCCTACCACGCGGAAAATGGCGATGCTGCGGATTATGGTGTCCAGGCGGCCAGGGAGTTGGAACGGGTAATTCTGGAGGAAGGGCCGGACACCGTAGGCTCAGTGATTCTGGAACCAATCACCGCGGGCGGCGGAGTGATTCCGCCCCCGGAGGGATATTTCGAGACCGTTCAGGAAATCTGCACCCGCTATGGCGTGTTGATCCACATAGATGAGGTGGTCTGTGGCATGGGCCGCACCGGAAAGTGGTTCGGTTACCAGCATTACGGAGTCAAGCCGGATATTGTAACCATGGCCAAAGGAGTCGCTAGTGGCTATGCCGCGATTTCCTGCACAGTCACGACCGAAGACCTGTTCAATGAATTCCTGGCCGGGCCGGATCAGGTGATGCACTATTTCCGGGACATCAGCACGTTTGGCGGTTGTGCCGGTGGACCCGCTGCGGCGTTAGAGAATATGCAGATCATTGTAGAGGAAAACCTGCTCGACAATGTAAACCGGATGGGGGATTACCTGATGGATCAGCTGTTCGCGCTGATGGACAAACATCCAATTATCGGGGATGTCAGAGGCAAGGGCCTGTTTGTCGGTGCCGAACTGGTCAAGAACCGCAAGACCCGCGAGCCAGTATCAGAACGTGTGCTTGCTGATGTTGTTGCCGACTGCTTGCGGCAGGGCGTGATGATCGGGCGCACCAGCCGTAGCTTTGTCGAATACAACAATACGATATGCCTGAGTCCCGCCCTGATCTGCACCCGGGACGACATCGACGAAATCGTAACCGCCATCGACAACGCGCTGGGACGTGTAAGCCCAACGGCCGGGCTGGGCAACGGCTGAAGGGTTGGTTAAGTGGTAGTGCTCGCCTGGTTTTTTTGCATCAGTTTCTCGAATTCATCCCGGTAGTTATCCTGAAACAGCATACTTAAAGAGACAGGATGTTTTTGTCGTTTGCTTTTCGATAATTTCAGGGTGCCGTATTCAACTGCATGTGGCTCCGCTGTTTCCAGCACCTCGAATAGTTTTTTCTTGTACTCGGTGTCGATATTCCCGGCCAAATGTAACCCCTTGGTTTCAATGGCCAGTACGCGGCGAGTGCTTTCGTTTCCGTGGTCGACAAAAACGGCGAAGTCGGGATATACCCGGTGTCGTTTCCATCCCTGAAGGCCATAATCCTGTCGGGCAGCAAAACGGTGCCACCAGGTGACGGCGCTATAACCATCCAGATAGATGGCAAAATCTTTTTCCAGGCCATTGAATTCTTTTTCATATACCTTTTCATACAAGGACTTCTTCAGAGGGTCTCCGTAATCGAAAAGCTGCATCTGTTTTTCATCCACTATTTTCCCCAATTCCTGAGCGAACTCAAACCCGTCTCCATCGGCGATTAGCTCGAACCGGATGTCCTGATTTCGTAATTTGCGCTGAAATACAGCCTGGGCCTCGTGCTCAATAAGGTCGGTTAGTCGTTGCTTCAGAATTTCGGAAAAGTGATAACGACGGTCAAATATGTTCTCATCTGTATACCCCTGTGTGTGCAGCGTATCCAGCATCCTCTCCACCACTTGAGCCGCCAGATATGGATTGGGTAAGGTTTCGTAAATGCGGCGGCTGAAAAACTCAGCAGACAGTTCTTTGTCCACATTCAATTTTTCTTCGTCAGTGTCGTAGTCAAAGCCCGGCAAGTCCACCAAAGCAGTAATTTCCCGGATTTCTTCTATTGCAGCATAATTAACATCCAGAGGAGCCGCGACAATCGACTCCCACTCCACCCCACCCAGAACATCGTTCTCATAATTCAATAACCGATAGTGCTTACCGGCGCGATGCAGTACCTGTGGCAAAAAGACCCGCATATCATGGAACCGCTCACGCCTTGGTATACGGATCAACTTGCCTCCGCTGCCATTCTCCCTGTCTTGTGATCCACTGCGAATAAATTCACCCAGGTCACCCATACCTTCCTGCTCCAGTCCGCGTTTGACGCTTACTATTGCTTCCCGGACATCGCGGTCAACGCAATAGATATACGACTCATCCAGCCGTGCCCGTCCAGTCAGTTCCGCATCAGGCTGTCGCAGGACACGCCCGGTCATTTGTGTTAAGGCCCGGGTTGTACTGGTAGTGTCCAGTAATGTCAGCACATAAGCGAAGGGGCAATCCCAGCCTTCACGAAGGGCATCTTTTGTCAAAATGTAGCGAACGGTCGAATAAGGAGAGAGCAAATCCTCATCAACGATCTCGTCTTTTTCCGCCGTTTTCCGTCGAATGTAGTCTTCTGGCACTCGCAGTTGCGTCATCAGATAGTCGCGCACATCCTCGGCATGGATATGCTGTCCGTCACGCTGGCCCTGTCCGACACGTTCTACACGAATCAGCATAACAGGTCGAATATAACGTCCGCTTTCCCCTCTCAAATTACGTGCTTCCTGTTCGAGACTATCCAACCGCTCTTTGGCTTTGGAAAGTGTATATTTCCAATCGGCGTTTTCAAAATTGTGAATGTTCAACGGTAGCTTGATCATCTCTTCGCGTTTTAACGCCGTGCCAGGAACATCAACCAGAATATTGCTGACTCCTTTTTCCGGGGTTGCAGAAAGCTCCAGAATAAAACGTGGATTGAACTCACTGAGGCGCAATCGTCTCTTTCTGGTATAAGCATTGTGCGCCTCATCCAAAACGATGATGGGGCGGGTTATCTTGAGCACGTTGAACAAACTGTGTTTGATTGATTCCTGATTACTGTTACTGGCACCAGCGGTTTCCAGGTCGGGATGTTCTTCCAGAAAATGATCATTTGCCGCTTTATCGTCCGGTTCAGGAAAAAAGGAGGGTAGTTGTCCGGTGTCCCGGAAAATTTTGAGGAAGTTTCGGTCTTCCCGGTCAGCTGCCTGTAACATGATTGGCATTACGCACAGGTAATTTTCCACATCAGCCAGTGAGAACGAATCAGTCTTTTTTAACAGCTTGACTCGTCCACCGCAGGCGCGTTCAAGAGACTGACGATAGGGGTGCAGGCGGTTCGCGAGTGCGCGCCAGGTCTGCCGAAAAATAGCGCGGGAGGGCGTGATCCAGAGTATCAGTCCGGCAGCTGGCTTCATTCGTTCAAGAGCAGTCGCTCCGAGCAAGGTTTTGCCTCCACCGGTTGGCAATTTCATACAGACATGAGGGATGGTTCGACCATGACTGTCCTGTCGCCTGACGTAGGGGGGTAACGACAAGGCGCCATTTTGTTCCTTGATGCGAGGCAAGAGACCCCGTCGTCCTAACTCCTCCCAGGCTTTCGCAAAATAATCCCGGTCATCTTCACTGGTTGACAGGCCAGCCTTTTGCAAAGCCGTTATGCGTTTTTTTGACTCATCCTGTTGCTTTTTCAACTCGGAAAGGAAGCTCCCAAACACGTCAAGGGCCTGTTCCTGAAATTCTTTGGGACGCATCGCTTTAATCTCCGAAAAGGCGATGAATGGCATAAGGTAACTGGCAGAAAGTCACTTTTTGTTTGGTCAGGTCTTTTTGCGAAACGAATTTCCACGGGGCAAAAACGAGTGCCGTTTTACTTTTTTGATGCGCCGCTTTACCGATGCGTTCCGCCATGTCCAGTGTTAGAGCGGATTCGGTGGAACACAAGAATTTCATATCCGGCCGGTAAATCATGTGCAGGCGGTAATCTTTGGTCTCACCGAAAAAATAATCCTTGCCGGACTTCATTTTCTCGAATGTTACGCCTGTTGCGGTGTAGGCGACATGTCGCGCCAGAGTGCCGTAGTCCGGTATGCTTTTGCCGGTAATGAGATTTTCCACATTGAGTTCTTCGCCTAACTCATAGTAGGAAAAGCTACCGCCAAGCCCGTTTTTCAGGTTTTCAAACCTTGCTTGCGGTATACCCTTTATCACTCGCCGGACGCGCTCAGCGGTAATGTTGTCGGCGTAATCTTCGCATTCCACGCAGATGAATTTGCGCTGGCCGCCGTCTTGATTGTTCATGGCCAGGACGGCGTGGGCGGTGGTGCCTGAACCCGCAAAAGAATCGAGAATGATGGCGTTCTTGTCTGCCGCGATGGTGAATATCCTCTGCAACAATCCCAAAGCCTTCGGGTTGTCAAAAGGTAGTCGCTGGTCGCTGAATATCTCTTTCAAGAGTTTGCGCGCTCCGTCCGTGTGTCCTACCTCGTCATACGTCCAGATAGTCAGGGGGACGATGCCCTGTTGCACTTCCCGCAGGTATCTTTTCAGCTGTGGAGCGCCTTTGCCGTCACGCCCGAAGAAAACCCGGTTTTCCTTTAACCAACCCTGCATCTGCTCTTTGCTGGTTCGCCAACAGGTTCCTTGTGAGGGGTGGTACTCTTTGCCAGTATCGGGATTGACAATCGGGTAATCGTATTCCCGGGAATAAGACTTGACAGTCAGATTATCTGGACGCCAGCGTCCCTTGCCATCCTGATCATCATATTTATAGAGTTTGTTCTGTTTGTCGGTGCGCGGCAGGAGGTTGCGTTGCCAAGCGGTCTCTTTTCCCCCATTGTCTCCGTTCGTTGATTTGTTCTTTGCATAACAAATAATGAAGTCGTGATTGTCAGAGAAATACTTCGCGTCATTTGCCGGAGCATATTTCTTTTGCCATAGAATGTTAGCGATGAAGTTATCCTCCCCGAAAATCTCATCCATCATCATGCGCAAACGGTGTTGTTCGTTATCGTCGATGGAAATAAAAATCACGCCGTCTTCTGCCAGCAGTTCTCGCAATAGTTGCAAGCGCGGCCACATCATACACAACCATTTGTCGTGCCGTTCCGGGTCTTCCCGATCCACTTCGCTGTTTTCTTTCAGCCACCGCTTCATCAGATCCGAATTGACATTATCGTTATAAACCCATCCTGCATTGCCGGTGTTGTAAGGCGGATCAATGTAAATGCAATTCACACGTCCGGCATAGCGTGGCATCAGGGCTTTGAGCGCGTGCAGGTTATCGCCGTGTATCAGCAGGTTGCCTTCCGCCGGTTCTTCCTTCGATGAAACCGAATTTTTACGTACCTTATCCAGCGTTCGATAGGGAACACTCAGATGGTGTGCATATACGATTTGCTTCCCTTTGAAATCCAGTGTTGGCATCGTATTAAAAACTCGTGTGCAAAACGAAACCAAGATTCTTCAGGCGATATTCCATGGCTGGCCGACTCACCTCAAATTCTTCAGCCAGCGCCTTGATGTCAGTTGGTTTTTCCAGGTCGAGATGTGAGTGTTTTTCCAGATATTCATCCAGCAGCACCTCCGGCATCAACAAGCCCGCCGCAAAAGCATTTGCTTCCAATTCCATCAGATGATCAACCCCATCCACGCTATTCTTGCGATTATAAACCTTGCGGTCTATGAAAACCGGTGTTTCACCTGCTCGCCTGCGGTGCAGTTGATAGTGCCCGATTTCATGGGCAATGGTGAAACGTCGTCGTACCGGAGCATGATGCGAGTTGACGACAATGGTTTTTTCTTTTACCGCCAGAAACCCGGAATACTCGTCTTCCAGTGGCTTTTCGTTCAACGAGAGCTTCAAGTGATTGACAATCTGATCGAGCTTCACCGGATAAGTCAGTGCGTTCGATTTTACGAGCAGTTTTTGAGCTTTTTCGTCGATAGCTTTGTATTTAGTCATCGTAGTT
Organism: Arenicellales bacterium; assembly: GCA_965116335.1. Classification (GTDB taxonomy): domain Bacteria; phylum Pseudomonadota; class Gammaproteobacteria; order Arenicellales; family Poriferihabitantaceae. The sequence continues at coordinate 1,062,878 of OZ220677.1, read as the reverse complement.
GTCCTCCGGTTTGGTTGGTTCAGGCTTGCTGTGTTGATTGCGAACCTCTTTTAGAGCTTCTTCCAACGTGGATCCGAAATCCACGGAAATATTCAGGGCTTCCAGTTCCTGGCTTAACAGGGCGGGCCTGGTTTCAGTTGACAAAGCTACTTTCCGACTTTGCTCAAGCCGGGCTTCTGCATCGGTCATATCAGGAACCAGATCTTCTGTGGAAACCTCCAAGGTTTGTGCCAGACGCGCCAAAAGGAATACGGAAGTTCTTTGAGTGCCTGTTTCGATATTGGCGAGCATTGTGCGTGAGATATGCAGGCGTTCGGATAGCTCAATCTGCGTGAGGTGCAACTCACGGCGACGCGCCTTGATACGCTCTCCGAAGATTTCCTGGAAATGTACCTGCAAGCTCATTGCTTTGCTTTGTTCATTACATCTACGGATATTTTGAGTGTCCTGAATCTCCTGATTGTATCCCCCAATTTATATATAATCAAGTACGAGTACGTCTCTATTTTTGACATTTTTGGCACTAATCTAAATTGACACTAATTCGGAGAAGTGGTAAGTTTGCTACCATGAGTAGATTCAACATATTAGCCCTGTCAGGGGGTGGATTCCGCGGACTATATACGGCTACGGTTCTGGAACGGCTGGAAGAACAGGCAGGAAAGCCTGTCGCCCAATGTTTCGACTTGATTTGCGGGACATCCATCGGAGGAATCCTGGCAATGGCATTAGCTCTGGAGAAACCAGCCCGTGATATTGTGAATCTAATGGAACAGCATGGCCCTGAAATATTTCCTGAAACATTTTGCAGTCGTAAAGGATGGCTCTCCAGCCTGTGCAAAAGCCTGTGCAAAGCCAAGTACCAAAACAGACAACTCAAACGAATGGTGGATAAGCTGTTTGACAATCATACGCTCGCGGACAGCCCCTATCGGCTTTTGATTCCTGCCGTAAATTATTCAGCCGGTAAGCCACAATTTTTTAAAACATCTCATAACGAAAGGTTACGGGAGGACTATAAAAGGAGAATGTCCGATGTCGCAATGGCAACCAGTGCAGCACCTGTATTTTTCCCGATTTATAGATCAGAAGATACAAACTCATGCTATGTGGACGGTGGACTGATTGGGAATGCGCCGGGATTGTTTGGCATCCATGAGGCGATATATTTTTGTGGTCAGGCTATTGAAGATATACATCTGCTTTCGATTGGCACGATGGGAGGTGAGTTTCGCATGGATGCCAGTAAGAGACTGAACAAAGGAATCGTTAATTGGCGGGAAAAACTCTTTCTCCTGACTGCATCCACTCAAGAAAAAACGGCCGACTTCATGTTGCGGCATCAGCTTGATCGCAGGTATCACTTGATTGATGAACTTCCGACCAGCGAACAAGAAAAGAACATTGGCCTTGATGTGACCAGTCAAGCAGCAATCCAGACATTGAAATCAATGGGCGAGGAATCAGCCAGGAAGTTTATCGGAGAGCTTGAGGCAACCGACTTCCTTTCCCATACCGCAAAACCTTTTGACTCATATATTTCAAGGAGATAAACCATGAATAAACAGAGAAATCTACATAATATACTCCAACGGTTTCATGAAAATCTGCAAATTCCTCGTAAGGACAAGAGCGCTTTACAAGCGGCCAGGCGGAATGTTCGTTCCCATTTGCGACAGAAGTTCGGGGAAATTAAATTTATGACCCAGGGGTCTTATGCTTACCATACTTTGAATCGTCCCAACCATGTGCCCCCTCAACGTATGGATTTAGATGATGGAGCTTATTTTTCCCACCTGAAAATTACAGGGGGAAACGCTGGATATGTGTCAGCAGGATTATTTAATGCAGTAGATCAGGCATTGGAGGAACTGGCTAATCGCCATGATTGGCGGCTTGATACAAGCAAGCCTTCCTGTAGCCGACTCATTATCTGTGATGATAAACATATTGATGTCCCTTGTTATTTCGTAATGAGTGGGCACCTGTCAGAGGAAGCGTCCAGCCATCAGTCAAGTTATTATTCGTTGTATAAAGATGCAAATATTGCGTATCATGGTCTTGCAGGACCGATCTTGCTTGCTCATAGGGAAAAGGGATGGATTGAATCCGACCCTATGCGGATTATTGACTGGGTTTTGGAATGTGTAGAGAGGTATGGTCAACAGTTTCTTCGCGTTTGCTGTTATTTCAAGGCATGGAGAGATCATCAATGGAAGAAGTCGCCCATGAAATCATTGATTATTATGGCGATGGTAGAACGTGCTTTCGAGGATGGGAGAATTTCAAAAGGTGAGGTTGAAGACGATGCTGCGGTCTTTAAGGTCGCTGGTCGAATCATTGATTATGTGGACGGTTGCATCAAGGACCCTTCGGACGATTCTCACTGTCTGGATGAAAATCTTGCTCCTGAAGATAGACAGGCGATAATTGAGAGACTGACAGAGCTACATAGTGTCATGGAGAAAGTCTTGTATGACAGCAATATCGATGCGAGAACAGCCTGTAGGATAATGTGCGAACAATTTGGAAGGTGGTTCCCGAATGATTCCAGTCTAATTCTTCCCTTGGCGGTAGTTGCTCCCGCTATTATTTCTGCTCCAACGCCGGTTACAGCAAATCGGGCATGGGCAAAGTGAAGATCAGCTTGCATGATATTGAGTGGGTAAAGAGGCATTACCCAGGACTTCGTGTGAAAAACGGAGATACTATAGTGGGCATTTTACGGTTCAGGGCGAAAATGAAACCCAAGTCTAAACCTCCCTTGATAGTATCTCCTAAAATCCAGATATGGCACGAAAGTCCCTGTGAAACCCAAGGAAAATATTATCTGGAGGATAGTTTTGAGGTGGAAGGTTATTTTGATGGAAACTCTATTCCGCACTTTAAGGAAACCGGGGGCCGGTTGGAAGCGCATGCACAGAAAATTGGCAAGCCTGTTATTGACCTGCATGTTTATCCGACGACGCAAGAACTTTGTTTGGGTCATCCGGCGCGTATTTTGCTGATTATGAAACAGGATATCAGTATCCAGAATTTTTTCGAGAAGTTATTAATCCCATATTTTTACTATCATAGTTATTGGCAGGAGTACGGCATGGAACCCTGGCGGGGTCTCAAGCACGGAGAGGTTGGAATTCTGGAGGGCTTGGCCGATTTCAAACACGAACTGAATAGTCCGGGTTCTATCGAGGTAACTCTGAGACATCTTTCTGATGGGACATATTCCGAGATAGACAGGCGACTGGGCTCAGGACTGATAATAAAGCCGAACGATATGTGCTTTTGCGGGTCTGAAAAAAAGGTTAAGCGTTGTTGTGGTGACCTTGCTATGAAAGGATTTAATATTTTGTTTAAGGCGATTCAAGGAATCAATAACCGTTACCGTATGGGGTCCGTCGACTGAACTCGGTGGATGGCAGACGGGCTGGTCTGTATTTTTCTGGGCGTGGGTCTTGTCAAAGCACTGATACGCGATAACATGAGGCGCAACCAAATCTGACGATGTTGCCGCAAGGATGGGTGATGGTGGCTACGCCCTGATTCGAACAGGGGACCCCATCATTATGAGTGATGTGCTCTAACCAGCTGAGCTACGTAGCCATGTCTTGCGTCTAAAAACCGTAGACCGCCCTAGTTGAGGCCGGGTTGCGGAGCGTACCGCAATCGGCAGTTGGACGCAAGAAACATTGTCAAGAACAGACGCTCCCATCGGTTGCGGGCCGGCACTTCAGACCGACCCCTACGATGACGGGTGGGGACGAGGGGTGACGGTTGGCATCAGTTTCGGTGTGTGATTCGATGATTTAATTTTGCATTTTTATTGGACGGACACTATAATCCGCCCATTCAGATTCGTTGAACTTCAACCGTACCCTTTTTTCTACAGTTTCCCAAGTCGGGCTCAATTCCTGTTTACCAGATCATGACAACTACCTTATACAACAAGACCCCGAATACGGTATCCGGTTTCGAGCTTGAAGAAATTGACGGGGAACTCCTGTTGTATTCTCCAGAGTTAAACCGATCAATCCACATGAACTCTACGGCTTCACTGATCTGGCGACTGTGTGATGGCAAAATGACCGTTGCCGAGTTGATTGAATTGCTGACCAAGGCTTTCCCGGAGAGCGATGACTCGGTCGAACAGGATGTGATCGACACGATTGACCTGTTGGTCCAGCACAACGCCGTTCAACTGATCGGATAATCCGTCCCGCATTTTGCACATGGACAGAAAGGAAATATCATTTGACGGGCACAAGGTGACAGTCGAATGCATGCATCCGGAAGCCAGCGACTTGCTGGCGTTTCTGTTTTCTGACTTGTCGGAGGAAGCCGATGCCAAAAGCAAAACGACATTCCTGATCGAGAAGGAAGCAATCTCGGGACGTGACAACTGGAAGCTGTCGCGAGACGGTGAATCGCTTTTTACCGGGGAATGTATCGCCGGACTTGGCGTTATGTTGATGGGTGATGTGTTGTCTCACCTGATTCGTGATAACTGCCAGAGATTGGCTATTCATGCAGGACTGGTTTCCGATGACAACGGCAGTATTTTAATTCCCGGAGTCAGTGGAGCGGGGAAAACTTCGGTGACCACCTGGCTGGTGCACCGCGGCATGTGCTACCACACTGATGAAATGGTGACTATTGACCTTTCGACCGGTGCCACCAATGCGTTTACCCGGCCACTCAACGTTAAAACCCGCGGGATTCCGGCGATCCAATCCATCGTTGATCTGGATGCGATTCGGAGTCAACTCAGCGTTTCCCCGGCAGTCACCATGATCCCTCACCGATTGGTGAACCCGGATTTCAAGGCTGACTTCCCTGCAATCAATCGTATTATTTTCCCCACTTATAGCAGGGATTCTGTCCCGGAAGTGGTCAAGTTGACCGGAGCGGAGGCTGGGCTTGAGCTGATGCGAAGCAATGTGATTGCCAGAAACCTGCCTGCACACGGATTCAATGAGGTGACCCGACTGGTCAGGAATATCCCGGCTTACCGGGTCCGCTATCAGCATTACGACGATTTGTCCGATCTGATCGAGAGAGTTCATTAACCGACCCATCTTCACGGGAATGAGTGATCATACCCATTTGCTGCGGCTCTGCTGTCGACTGGAACTCGACCCGCCGGTCAGACAGCGATTCAGACAATTGGCCCTCAAAATCCAGGACTGGGAGGCGCTGATCACGGAAGCCGAGTCCCATGCGCTCAGCAATCTGCTGTATACCCACCTGTTATCCTGCGATATTGCAATTCCGGTTCAGCCCGCTATCCTGTTCAAGGCACTCACGGCAAAACATCAGCGTGTAAACCGTGAACGTTCGAACGCATTGAATCAAATCCTGGACAAGTTTGCGCAAAAGGAGATCGAAACCGTATTGTTGAAAGGCATGGCATTGATCAACTGTCTGTATTCAGATCAGTATCAGCGCCCGATGGGAGATATTGACATTCTGGTTCCGGCATCGAAAGCCGTTTTGGCGCAACAATCACTGCGGGAAATCGGTTATAGCGCAGGCGACCAGAATCAAGGGTATCTGTATGACCACCACCACCTGCCTATAGCATCCTGCATCAGCAATGGTATGGTCATTCAGGTAGAAATTCATCGTGATACCCTGTCAGGTGATGCAACCACCAGCATGTCATTCGATGAGGTGATCGAAGATGCAAACCCGATCACGGTGGATGGCAGGTCGTGTTTTACTCTGGGGCACCACGACATGCTGAAACATCTGTGCCACCATACTTTCGAGCCTTGTGACCGAATCAAGCTGGGAGCGGTTGCCGATATTTACGGCTATGCCACACGGTATTTTGATCAGATAGACTGGGCTTTACTCAAACGGAAACAACCCCATACCACCAACACTCTGCGGTGCCTGCATTTTCTGTCTCCGTTGCCAGAGGTATTAGCCGAAAAACTGAGTGCGCCGACAGTCCGTGCTCCGGTTGGTGTTGGCAACGGATTTCCGACTTTATCGAGCATAGACAACAGCACCGGGTCGCTGGCCGATAAATTGAACAGATTGCTGAATTGTTCGGATTGGTGGCGGCATATTTATTATGCTGTACCCCCGGAACGCAGCCTGGCTCTGGTGCGGTGGGTCCGGCACCCGGCGAGAGTCCTTTACTGGTTTGCCCGGCGATTACTGGCGAAATTCAGGGGTTCCCGCCAATAAGCGTCTGATAGACAGCCAGGGTTTGCTCACACATACGTTGTTCGGTGAACTGATCCAGATAAATCCTCCGTCCTTCCCTGCCAAACTCACGGCGCAGGTCTTCATCGTCAATCAATCGGGTCAGTTTTTCGCTCAGTCCCTCCGCATCCCCCCGGCTTGCCAGAAACCCGGAAACACCATCCGATACCGCTTCACAGACTCCGCCGACATCGGTGGATACGATTGGCAGACCGGCACTCATCGCCTCCAGGATGACTAGCGGTAATCCTTCGTAATCCGAACTCAGCACGAAAATGTCGGCGTCGGCGAAGTAAGGGTCAGCCTGTGAACTTTCGACAAAGGTGACCCGGTCAGCCAGTCCATGGCGGTCCACCTGTTCATCCAGTCCGGGTCGGAGTTGCCCGTTGCCGACAATGGTCAGGCTGAAATCCCGTTCGATCATCGACGCGGCCTCGATCAGGAGGCGTTGGTTTTTCGGTCTTTCCAGGCGTCCGACATGCAACAGCCTGGCTGGTTTGCCGCTGTGTTTGTGTGCCCGCTTCCCCCGCGCCGCAACCTGAACGGGCCGTACCCCGTTGGGTATCAGCCAGCCCCGCCTGTTCCCGGAACCATCGCCTCCGATCACACCGAACTTTTTCGCCAGCCTGAAATCGTACCCGGATACCGCAATGGTGCCATCGCCGAATCTGGCCATGATCCACTCGGTGATCAAACCATAGCTTCTGCGGACCAGGCCGCTGCCTTCGGTAAATGCCCAGCCATGGGCGGTAAACAGGGATTTAATGTGAATGGATCTGGCTGCCAGACGACCGACCACTCCCGCCTTGGATGAGTGCAGATGCACCAGGTCGGGGTTTTCCCGCTTCAGTATCTGTCTCAAGGCCCGCACACATCGAATGTCGGTCAATGGCGCTATCGGCCTTTTCAAGTGAGGGACGATGATGGTTTCAACTCCCATTTTATCGGCCTGGGTGACCAGATAACCCGACTCCCCACAGCCCAGAGTAAAGCGTATTCGATGCCGCAGGTGGCGGATCAGGCTGAGGATGTGCTGCTGGGCGCCGCCGGTATCACCCCGCGTGATCAGGATGAAAATATGCGGTTGCAAGCGCCTTGTTCCGCAGTCTGTCAGGAGGATTCCGGGTCGTCAAAAACCAGTATCAGGTGTTGCAGGAAGTCAGCTACACTGTTCGGGTCGGAGGATAGCTCGACCCATTCGAACTCGCTGGTTTTTCTCTGGCTTACTTTTGCGGCCTCTTTCCTCGCGCTGGCTCTATGGGCGACATGCAGGAATGACTGGTCAGACGAAATTCTCTCGAACCGGACCCGGTATTTGTCCAGTCTCGTATTGCCTTTGGTCAGCGAGGTGAGTATGTCTCTGGACATCCGGGAGATATAGGATGCCTCCGGGTCCTCTGCCTGTGGACTTTCGATCCATTCGGTCTCCATGGTGCCTGCTTCCGGGTTGTACTCGACCAGATTGATATTGCTCAAAGCCCAGAATCGGGTGACGGTTTCCCAGGCAGCCTCCACATTGGTGTCGACTTCCAGGCCGTGTATGTCGTCCTTTTTGACGATTCTCGCACCGACTATTTCAGGCAGCACCCTGATTTTATTCTGTTTGCTTTCCTCCAGATTGTCGAGCACGGTCTGATTAGTCGTGTTGATCAGATCAGGTGGGATCTCGAGTGATACCGTGGTTGCCGGCTTGTACAGCCTGGCTTTTTGCTTTTTGGCTTTTGTTTTCAGCGGTCTGTGCTTCGGCGCATCCGGGTCCAGTTTCTTGAGATCCTCAGGCCCGCTTTGGGGGTCTTCGGTGTTCGACTCGAACAGGGAGGATCCGCAACCGGAGATGAGCAGAAGCAGAGTGAGCGCTGTGGCGGTCGCAATCGACCGGATAACAGGTAAATACACTTTTGATGACCAGAAATTCAGGTGAAATTGTAGGCGCAAGGCTACCACATAATACCGGGAAAGTGCTACAGGTACTTCGCCACCGCTCCGCGCTCTGCCGTAGCCCCGGCACTATAGTGCGCCACCATCTGCGATGAGCGCCAGTTTCCGGCGAGCATGACTTCCTGCATGGACGCGCCGCGCCGGGTCAACTCGGATGCCAGACCGATGCGCCCGGAATGGGTCGTGATGCGGCCTTCCACTCCGGCATACTTTGCCATCTGTTTCACACGATAGTTGGCGGTTGCCTTGCTCATGCCGTCGAATACCCAGGCCTCCGGTTTTACATCTGGCGCCGAGATGGCCTTTACTGCACTGGCGCATTCGTTTTTGATCAGACGTATATCGGTCTCGTCACCCGCCTGGTTGGTCTTGCTGGCCCGAACACGAATCAGCAAGGCTCCCGGCATATCCATGGACTCCTGTATGTCGCGCCATTGCAGGGCAAGCAGTTCGGATACCCGTAACCCAGCCTGGAACAACAGCCCGATCATGGCCTTGTCAATCCGTCCCCTTGCAGTGGCTTTCTCCGCACTTTCCCGATACTTGCCACCCCGTCCGACCGGACGGGGGGCGCAGGCGCACGCCATTATCCTCGTTACATCTTCCGCAGTGAGGGGGTCGGACTGGCCTCGTCCCCGACTGGAATGCTCCCGGCGTATCCTTTTAACTGCGGCTTCCGTCCTGCGACCCCGCGGAGATTGCCAGTTATTGGTCTTTGCCCGAAATACAGCGGCGGCAATAAACTGTTCAATCGTGGACGGGGCTTTCCCTTCTGCTTCCAGTGCCCGGACAAACGCCGCCATTGTCGTATCGTCAAGCTGTTCCAGGCCCTCGGTCTTCAGCCAGTCGCGGATACGTTTATTCAATCTGACATAAGTTGCTGAAGTGGATCGGCTGACGCTTCCGGCCAGGTCGTTGCACTCTTCGGGGTTAATCCCCGCAGTATCCAGTGGTACTGGCAGCCCTGTCTGCATAGCCAGGTTCTCATTCATCCGGTTCATATTTCGTACCTCACTGTTGTTGATGAAAATACGAACTGTACTGAAACCCCCGGATAGTTCAAACCAGAAACCCACAACCATACAGAATCTGCAATCACCGATGCGTAGGGGCGCCCCTTGTGGGTGCCCGCTATCGTGGATATCTGTTCCAACATTCGCGGGAGGGCACAGAGACCCTCCCCTACGACAACGGGTTGGTAATCATTCCGTCTTTCCCGTGGAAACGGGAATCCACAAATCGACATTCCCTGCCAGCATAAAAAAACCGGGCTGTGCCTGACGGCACAACCCGGTTTGATGAAGCAGTTTGGGTCGTAAGGATCAGAAGTCCAGACGAATACCGAACAGGTGAGCAGTTTTGTCACTACCCATGCCATCCGAGTCAGCACTATGACCTTCGTACAGCAGTTTCAGACCGCCACCGAGGTTATGGTAGACACCCAGAGTGACATCACTCGGTTCTCCACCCATCATACCCGTATCATCGTCATGCGACCCCGTACCGATCATGGCAGAAGTATTACCGAAGCTACCCCCTACCCACAACTGGGTCGTGCTGGGTTCGGCAGCTTTATCATCATCCGGGTCTTTTGACTGCTGTGCAACAGATGCCCAGTAGTTACCCATGGAGACCTGAATGGCTGCACCGGTCAGACTGTCGCCATCTTTGGTATTGTCAACACCGGCAGCCAGAGTGATATTGTCATTGACCGCAAAACTGGCCGCGAGAGCATTGCCGTCACCGCTTCCATCCATAGAATCATCCATGCGAACATCCAGTTCCATAGAAACCGGGCCGAATGAATTGGAGTACTTAATGGTGTTGGGGGTACGGAATGGGCCGATATGGTGCGCTCCACCCACAGCGAAAGTCGGGTCTACATGTACACCGACCTGGTTGTACCAGGCACTCCACTGGTTACCGAGGGTGACGCTACCGAAACCACCGGAAACACTGACCGTAGCAATACGGGTATTTTTAACACCGACTCCAGGTACATCTGAGTCGGTGGTGAATTCATAATGAGCGGAAGCGGTCATACCGTTACCGACATCAGAACTGGCCTTGATACCGAAACGAGAACCAACATTAACAAAGTCAGTGGTGCTGTCTCCGACTTCCGGGCTGACGAGTTTAATACCCTGGTGGACACGACCATATACCGTCACATCCGCTTGAGCTGCAACGGGCGCCATAAGCGCTGCCGACACGGCGGTTGCAATAATTGTTTTCTTCATCTTTTACCTCTGTGAGAATTATAGTTGATACAAAACAAAAAAATTTATATATAAATTTTGTTGCAATGCTCTGTTGGACACTTTTCCGCCGGTTTTATCTCCTGACCTACCCCGATTTACCGGGAATCCGGTGATTTCGACCGACTTTTTATGTGTCTTTCAGCCATCACAACGCGACTCTACCACATATTATACATAATTATTACAAAAAATTAACAATTTTCACAAATAAATTTATTTTTCATTGAATTCAAAAGTGTTCATCACGGTTCTTCCTCCAAATACGTCGCTGGATTCATACGCTCGTGCAATACCCGGACAACAGTAATACCGGACTTATCTTCAATATAGTAAAGATTATGGTTCCCGTAAGGGAAGGTCCGCAAGTTCCTGTAAAGGTTGTCGCAGGGTCTACCCATCGCGGGATGTTCGGTCAAGGACTTTACCCGGTCTTCCAAACCGTCAATATACTTGAACGCTTGCTCCACACCCCAATTCTGTGTAGTGTAGTCGCTAATGTTGTTCAGATCGGCTTCGGCTGCTGCACTATATTTATAGCTTGGCATTCAGAACGCGCCGTCTTAACCGGGCATGAACATCCTCACCGTCGGATACACGGCCTGCCTGAATATCCGCGATGCCTTTATCGATTTCCTGTTGCAGGAAAAGCCGTTTCATTTCTTCAACCTCAGCCCAGACGCTCGCTGACAGCATGACGGCAATCGGCTTACCGTTCTTATTGATCCTGATCGGCGCACGCTGCGCTTTGATCAGTACTTCGCCAAACTCGCGTTTGGCATTACTGGCACTGAGAGTTTCCATAGCAACTACCTCATCGAAAAGCTAATCATTATGACCATTTTAATTAAAATCACCTTGTTTTGTCAATCGTGAACGTTACTCGTGAACGTTACTCAGTTCAGGTTATTGTATCAAGCACTGTCATTTTATTTTCCTCCGGTCTACTTTCAGAGGGTTATGTGCTGCTTCATCCCTCGTTAAGAATTAGCGACAACTATAATTCTCAAAGAGGTAAAAGATGAAGAAAACAATTATTGCAACCGCTGTGTCGGCAGCGCTTATGGCGCCCGTTGCAGCTCAAGCGGATGTGACGGTGTATGGTCGTATCCATCAAGGCATCAAACTCGTCAATCCAGAAATGGGAGACAGCAAGACTGACTTTGTTGGTATTGGTTCTCGCTTCGGCATCAAGGCCAGTTCTGATGTCGGTAACGGTATGACCGTCTCTGCTCAATATGAATTTCAAGTCGATTCAGATGTCGCTAAAACTAAGGCTACAGATAATAGGGACGGCAACGCCATTAAACAAACCCGTCTCGCTAAAGTCGGTGTTTCCGGTGGTTTCGGTAGCGTTGATCTCGGTCAGCAGTGGAGTGCCTACTACAATAGTGTAGGTGTGGCCATGGATCCTATGTTCGCTCTTGGTTCACTCATATACAGTAGTGTCGTTGGGGGGCCTTATCGCACAGGCAACACCATCAAGTACTCCAATTCATTCGGCCCGGTTTCTCTGGAACTGGATGTACGTATGGATGATGCTGCTGACGGCCAGGGTGATGGCCATGCTGTAGGTGCCAGTTTTGCGGTGAATGACAATATCTCCCTGGCTGCGGCTATCGACAATACCAAAGATGGAAAAAGCATGACAGGTGGGTCTATCAAGGTCTCTCTGGGTGACTACTGGGCTTCTGTCGCACAGCAGTCACATGACCCGGATGATGATAACGATCCTGAAATCAGCGCAACCCACCTATGGGCGGGCGGTAGCTTCGGCAATACCTCAGCCATGATCGGTATGGGAAGTGCTGATAAGGGTGGTATGGATAGTGATCCGGGCAACGACCCCGGTGAGGTTAAGTGGGGTGTCTATCACAGCCTGGGTGGTGGTCTTGGACTCCTGTACGAAGGTCGAAGGTATGATGCTGACAAGAAAGATATGGATCATACCACCCACGTATTCGGTGTCCGTATGGACTTCTGATCCTTACGACCCAAACTGTTTCATCAAACCGGGTTGTGCCATCAGGCACAGCCCGGTTTTTTATGCTGGAAGAGAATGCCGACTTGTAGATTCCCGTATTATGACAAGGGGTTGGGATGGCTTTTGTCGGCTTGCGGGACGACACAGTGACCGTCTCCTACCTGATATCCGTCATTCCCGCGGAAGCGGGAATCCACAATGATATAGATAATGTACTTGTTGATTGAGTCGGGTATGTTCTGCTTTGCTTGGTATGCTATTGGGAGATGTAATACTTGGGACATATCGGTAAGCACTAGGTACATTGAATTGAAAATTCTCATGTATTGGCTTGATACTGTGCAGGCGGATTATCTCACTGAACATTTCAGTTGGGGTTACAGTCGGTACTGGTTCGTGTGCAGTTATTTTATCTCTCGTGTCTTTCATTTGAATGTCCTCCTCTGCGCTGGTCCACCAGGCACTGAATATAGATTAGGCTTGTCTCCACTTGATTATATACTATCGATCATTAAATCATGTCACATTTCACGCGCACAGTATTTAAGGAGGCCGGAATGAGCGAACCCAATAGTGCAATGTCGGATGCCAGATTGAACAGATTGCGGGACCGAGGCTTTGAAGGTTTTGTATCCGTTGCAAACCTGAGAACGAATCATACTGTGATTCCCGACGCATCGGGGGTCTATTTTTTGCTGCGCCCTGATTCATCTCGTCCGGTATTTCTCAAGAAGGGGACTGGGGGATGGTTCAAGGGCAAGAATCCGAATGTTTTCATTGGCAAGCTGACACGCGAATGGGTAGAAGGAGCATTGGTCATCTATATCGGGTGTACGGGTAATCTGAAAAAACGCATAAAGGATCAGCTGCTACCCTTTGGTCAAGGTATTCCCGTTGGTCATTGGGGTGGTCGCCTGGTTTGGCAGCTTGAAGGGGCGGAACAACTGCTGGTTTGCTGGAAAGTGACACGTGGGGACGACCAAGAGAAGATAAAACAAGAATGTCTCAATCAGTTCAAGTTGAAATACAGCGGCAAGCGGCCATTTGCGAATTTGAAAGGTTAATGTTGGGGTAGTCACATATTCCGAGTTGCCTGCATGGCTCCATGCAAGCAGTCTGGAGGTGGATTTGTTCTAATCGTTGTTTCCTTGACAGAATCAGGGATATATCTTATAAGAATATATCTTATTGTTGGTAATGCAGGCAGGTGAGTGATGGCACAAACAAAGACACAGACATTCAGCCTTGGCGGCTATTGGAATAATTTCATCGAAGCCCATGTCAGGCAAGGTCGCTATGCCTCCGCCAGTGAACTGGTGAGAGATGGTTTGCGACTATTGGAAGAAAAAGAGGCGGATTCGAAACTCGAAGCGTTACGCGCTGCCCTGATTGAAGGTGAAGAAAGCAGGGACGCAGGCTTGCTGGATATGCAAGCCATAAGGCAGGAAGCTAAAAAGGAAGTGAGTCTGTTATAGCGAATGTACCGGATTCACCATCAGGCAAAAGCACCAATGTCGTTTCTACCTTGCAAATTTAACATTTGATGTTAAATTTGCAAGGATGTATGAAAGACAACTCACTCGGGAAATCACGGAAAACTGACCTATACTCCGGCTGTAGCCCTTCTTGGGCCGCGCCAGGTTGGTAAAACCACGCTTGCGCTTGAAATCGCCAAGGGTCGGCCTTCGGTTTATCTTGACCTTGAAAACCCGGAAGATCTCAAAAAGCTCATAGACCCGACCCATTATCTTGGCTTGCATGCGGATAAACTGGTTGTGCTTGATGAGGTTCAGCGTTATCCGGATTTATTCATGTCTTTGCGTGGCATTATTGATACTGGCCGCAGAGAAGGCAAAGGCAACGGACGTTTCCTGATTCTCGGGTCGGCATCCAATGACCTGCTCCGGCAGAGCTCTGAGAGTCTTGCCGGACGTATCAGCTATCTGGAGCTTTGCGGGCTCAGCCCTTTTGAGATAGAAGCTCCGAACAGCGAATACCTGCACCAACTCTGGATACGTGGCGGGTTCCCCGATAGCTATGCAGCGTCCAATGATGTAAAGAGCATCGAGTGGCACCAGGATTTTATCAGAACCTATCTGGAGCGTGACATCCCCCGGCTGGGGCCACGGATACCCGCTGCAACCCTGATGCGTTTCTGGACGATGCTTGCCCATGGCCATGGTGAGCTTCTGAACGCATCAAAATTGGCTGGCTCTCTTGGTGTAGAGAGTATAACGATCAGCCGCTATCTTGATCTTATGGTTGACCTGTTACTCGTTCGCAGGCTTGAGCCATGGTACGGTAACACCAAAAAACGGCTGGTAAAATCGCCCAGAGTCTACGTCAGGGATAGCGGTGTCCTTCATGCGCTTTTGCGAATACCGGATTACGAATATCTGCTGGGTCATCCGGTTATAGGGAAAAGCTGGGAAGGATTTGTCATTGAAAAAATCCTGGCTCGCCTGCCGTTACATGTATATCCGCTCTTCTACAGAACATCTGCCGGTGCAGAAATAGACTTGTTGCTTGAGTCTGGTCTGGGGGATTACTGGGCGATTGAAATTAAATACGGTAAAACGCCAAAAGTGAAAAAGGGCTTTCATGTCGCTTGTGATGATTTGGGTGTCAAACGCAAATTTGTTGTTTACAGTGGTGAAGACACGTTTTCGCTTGGCAATGAAACGACCGTTATTTCCCTGCCACTCTTTTTGAATGAAATGGGAGAATGCCTGGGCTGATTCTATACAGCCCGCAACCATCAGAATGATTCCCAATCCGTTATCGTAGGGGAGGGTCTTGTACCCTCCCGCAAATGATCGGATCAGGTATCAGCGATACCGGGTACCCACAAGGGGCACCCCTACGATCAAGCCGGGGCAGGCTCTACGGGAATGAAGGATGGTTGGGGCGTGGAATGACATTGTATCCCCCCACCCGCTCTCCGGCGGGCTTCGCCCTTGTATCGCGGACTCCCCCTCAGGTGGGGAGTGATTGGTGGCCTGGTCAGGTGAATATCTGTGGTTTGAAATCTTCCTGATTGAGGATACTGGCACTGCTACCCGTGGCTCTGATGACGAATAATCCCTGCCGCTCTGCATAAACATCCGCTTCCGAATCTACACGCAACCAGGCCATCGCTCCGTAGATGGTGTTATCCTTGAAACGCGGCATTCGAGTCGCAACCTTACCTAAACTCTCCAGAAAATCCTTGACATCCTGCACGCGCAAGGTGGTCTTGACTTCAACTACAACTATTTCTTTGCCGTTTACCGCAATAATGTCGTATTCATAATTATCATCCCGCCCTCTTTTCTTCGCATTGGTCACCGTATAATCAACCGGAATGCCTCGTTGATTCAAGAGCGGAACCAAATCACCATCTACCAGACTTTCCATTAACCGTCCCCATTGGGTATTGAACAGAGCTTCGGTCTTTTTGATCTGTTTGCCGGTTTCTCGCTGGCTCTGGCGAATTTCTGCCATTTCCTGCATGGCTTTTTTATGCCTGGCATCCTCTATGACAGCGGCTTCTTTCCGCCTGGCGTCCTCTATGGCAGCGGCTTCTTTCTGGCTTGCACGAAATTCTGCCATTTCCTGTCTGCCTTTTTCCTGGGCGGCGGCGGTTTCTTTCTGGCTGGCAGCAGTTTCTTCCAGATTAGCGGAAACTTCTCTCAGAATTGCCCAGATTTCGTCTGGAGTGGGTGCGGTGGCGGTGGCTGGCATATTTATACTCCCTTGTATTGACTTCCAGTGATTATATCAGAGTGCAGTCTGGGAGGTGGGGTTTGTTCTGATGGCTATGCCCGTCCACAAAAAAGCGGGGCTGTCGTAATAACAGCCCCGCTTGATTAGCTTGTCTACAGTTTTATCAGAAAGCGAGTTTCAGCCCCAATACATGATGAGTCGAATCACCCATATCACCAGGCTTGTTGCCATCTGTAGAGCGCCCTTCGTACAGCAGCTTGAGACCACTGCCCATCAGAGCATGGTCAACGTGTAGCGTAACCGTGTCTGACTCATCACCGGCATTGTCATCTGTGCTCCCTAAACCAATAAAAGCGTTTGTATTGCCGAAGTTACCTCCTAACAGGAATACAGAATAGTCTGTATCTACAGTGCCTTCCTGTTGTTTATCATGCACAGCATACGAACCGTAGAAATTCCCCATACTGACCCTGGCCGCGAAACCGGTCTTCTCGATATCTTTGGTTCCATTAATTCCACTCGTGGTATCCATTGCGGCTGCAAGGGTAACATTGGGATGTGCGGCGATACTTACACCGACGGCAACCCCGTCACCCCCTTCATCTGGCACTCCATCCGGCCCGTCTGTCATGGTAATGTTACCTAAGTCATCGGTCTCATAGTAGGCAGGGTTAATGTCGCCCATTTCGCGTTCAGGTCCATTTACACTACCAGGCACATCCGCACTGAGCTTATGATTTGCAGGAACTTTACCCACTTGCACAAGCCCGGGTTCTACCGTACCTTTCGCATCACGCTTCGGATAACCTTTTTTAGTTACATACATCGCGCCTCCTTCATCAGCCGACTCATCCATACGCACATCCAGTGAAAGAGAAACCGGGCCGAATGAATTGGTGTATTGAATGGTGTTGTTGGTGATGTAATGACCACCATACCCGCCAATCGCTACCGTAGAAGTAGGATCCATATACACGCCTATGGTGTTATAGAGAGTACTCCACTGTCGGCCAACATTGACACTACCGAAACCACCCGAAACACCGACTGTGCCAATTCGAGTGTTTATGCCAGTTTCCTTCTTCTCGGTTTGCACACCGAATTCCTGGCGCAAAGAGGCGGTTAAACCATTCCCCAAGTCGGAACTTGCCTTGAAACCGAATCGTGAGCCTCGTGTTGACATATCAGTAGTACTGTCTCCACCACCTTTACTCTTGACCTCAATCATATTATGGACAAATCCATACACCGTCACCTCTGCTTGAGCTGCGACTGGCGCTCCGAGTGCAACCGACACAGCCGTTGCAATAATTGTTTTCTTCATCTTTTACCTCTTTGAGAATTATAGTTGTCGCAAATTCTGAGGAGGGATGAGGAATAACTTTCATAAATGTATTTTACATTTGGCGGTCTATGTGTAAAATACATTTATGATAAAGCGAAACTTGTGGCTGAAAAATCTGCGTCTGGCATGGCAGAGACGGTCTGTTGTTTGGCTATCGGGCGTGCGTCGGGTTGGGAAAACCACATTGACCCGAATGTTGCCCGATGCGACTTATATGAATTGTGACCTGCCTTCCGTGGCAAGGTCTCTGGAAGACCCTGAATTGTTCCTGCATGAGCATTCGGGTAAGCCGGTATTGATTTTTGATGAAGTGCATCGTTTGCCTGACCCAAGCCTGCTGCTGAAAATCGCTGCCGATGAATTTCCGCAACTGAAAATACTGGCAACCGGTTCTTCAACGCTGGCGGCAACCGGAAAATTTCGGGATTCTCTGACGGGTCGTAAAGAAACCCTGTTCCTGTGCCCTGTGTTGTGGGAAGAATGCGCTAAAACCTTTGACAGACCCAATCTCGATACTCGCTTGTTACATGGCGGCTTGCCTGAGCCGCTTTTGGCCAATCAGAAAAGCCCCGGTTTTTTTAACGAATGGATTGACAGTTTTTATGCGCGTGATATTCAGGAGCTTTTTGGTTTTCGTAATCGGCCGGGGTTTTTGGCCTTGTTTCGATTATTGCTACGGCAAAGCGGCGGCCTGCTGGACTACACACAAATGGCAAACAGTATCGAGTCAATCACACGCCCCACCGTAATCTCTCATGTTGCCGCCATGCAAATTACCCATGCGGTGCATCTGCTGCCCCCCTTCCATGGCGGCGGCAGGCGGGAAATCGTGAGCCGCCCAAAATGTTATGCCTTTGACACGGGTTTTGTCACCTTTGAAAAAGGCTGGGACCGTATTCGGGACGATGACCGGGGAATCCTGTGGGAGCATCTGGTACTGGACAGCTTGCGCTTTCGCTACGCGGATGATGATATTTTCTATTGGCAGGACAAATCCCGGCGGGAGATAGACTTTGTGGTACGGAAAGGGAACGACCGGGTTGACATATTTGAATGCAAGATCAACCCGGACAAGTTGAATCCAGCCAGCATTCAGGAATTTCGCAAATGGTATCCAAACGGTGAAAATTTTATCATCAGCCCGTTCGTCAAGCAGTCCTATAAAATTCGTCGGGGCGGGCTTGTTCTGACCGTATGCGCGTTAGAGGACCACGATAATTAAGCCCAAGGTATAGGGGCAGAAAAGCATGACAACAGACTATGATATACAGGAATTAGGGTACGACCCACACCCGGAATTAACCCGTTTCAGGGGTACTCCTATCCCCAGGATACGAACCCCGTTAGCGAAAATCCTTGACATCTTTCACTCTCAAGGTAGTCTTGACTTCAACTTCCATGACTTACTGTTACCACAACATTGAGCTCGTCCGCTAACTCCCTGCAAACACTTTTTACCCAATCGGTAACCTGTTTACAGGCGGGTGATATTGCCCAGGCTAAAAAAGGATTGATCCGGCTGACCAAAAAGCTCCCGGACAGTGCCGCCGTCTGGTACAACCTGGGGCTGTGTTATCAACATCAGAACCAGCATGATAAAGCGATTACGACTTATTTGAAATCACTCGGAATCAACCCGAACCAGATTGACGGCTGGGTCAATATCGGCATTTCGTATCTGCAACTGAAGCAGATGGAAAAAGCTGAACACGCGATCCGAAAAGCTCTTGACCTGAATCCGCATCACGCCAGAGCCTTGAATACGCTGGGCACGATTCAGGCCAGACAAGACAAACCGGATGAAGCCAGAATCAGTTTCAACACAAGCATGGCGAGCCAGCCCGACAATCGGGACGCAAGACTCAATCTGGCTAACCTGGAGTTGAAGCAGGGAAACTATAGTGAAGCGCTGTCAATAGTTGATTCTCTACTAACCACTTTGCCCGATGACCGGGAAGCCTTGATTATCAAGGCGAGTGTTCTGATAGAACAAAAGGAGTTCAAACCGGCTGCTCCCATGGTAACCGCTCTGGAGACGGAAAGCCCGGATGACGAGGTGGTTATGCGTCTGGCGCTTAATTTCCGGGAAGCCATACGGGATGAGTACGGCGCTATCGCGATAGCACAAAAACTGCTCAAACAATTCCCGAAAGAAGGAGGACTGTGGAATTCACTGGCCATGGCGTACTTCAAGTTGGGTGGTGTCCAGAAATCCAGGACCTATTGCGAGAAAGCGGTGGTTCTGGACCCGGCAAGCCCGGAGTTCGCAAATAATCTGGGACTCATCTATTCGTCACTGGGTGATCAGGAAAAGGCTGGATCTTTCTACAGGAAAGCCCTTCATCTGAACCCGCTGCATGCAGAGACCCTCCTGAATATTACTGCCATGAAACGGGTTCAATCAATGGATGACCCCGATGCACAGCAGGCCCTGGAGATATGGGAAACCGACGGGTTGGATCATTCAACGAGAATCAGCGCCGCTTTCGCGCTGGGTAAAATTTACGATGACTGTGGTCATTATGAGCACGCATTCAACGTGTACAAGGTCGGCAATGACCTCAAGTTCAAGGAATCGAGAAGGGACCTGGCGCGCTGGTTTGATCATATTGATCGTATCCCGAAAGCGCTGGATTCACCTCCGCTCATTACCAGTCAGTGCAATGATTCGCCACGACCGATTTTTATTCTGGGTATGCCGAGAAGTGGCACCACTCTGGTTGAACAAATTATTTCCCGACATTCACAGGTTCATGGATGCGGAGAATTACATGGTATGGAAAATGCGATCAGACGTCTGGAAAATCCAGCGAATGCAACGCGAGTGTATCCAGATGATTTTTTGCATATCAGTCAAAGCGAGCTTGAAGTCGAAGCCAGGGAATATCTGCAACAGGTAAAGCGGCTGCACGATGTTCAATCCGATTATCTGACTGACAAGATGCCTTTTAATTTTGTCCATACCTGGCTGATTCGAGCGATGTTCCCAGGTTCTGTGATTGTGCATTGCCAGCGTCACCCGCTGGATGTGATTCTGTCCAATTATTTTCAGCTGTATGGCTCGGATGTTGGTTTTGTATACAATCTTGAATCGCTGACCCAATACTACATTCGGTATCATCGGTTAATGACCCAATCAAAAGCGATATTTGGCGATGAAATTTATAATGTGGTTTATGAAGAACTGGTCTCGGATGTAGAGAGCCAGACCCGTCAACTGATCCATGCGGTCAACCTGACATGGGAAGACAACTGTCTGGATCAGGGGAAGTCGGATACAGCGGTGAGAACCGCCAGTATCTGGCAAGTCCGGCAGGGCATCTACACTCGCTCGAAAGAACGCTGGAGAAATTATCAGGAGAACCTGCAACCCTGTATCGCCACCCTGACACAGGCTGGCATTCTGGACAGCGCCGGGAATTGGCTGGATGTGTCGCAAGTCCCGGACTTATCGACTGTGACGTTGATATAGCTGCTCCCGTGTGTTCTTTGCCAACATACGAAAATCCAGCCGGTGAGCGTTATCCGGCCATTCCCTGACCGGATCATCCATTGAGATGCGTCCCAATAATATGGAGAATTGAACGTAATTGTATTTTGCCAATACGCCCGGGCGAGCGTCATCCAGTGACTTTCTCCATAATTCCAGTGGCACATCCCGCCAGGTAAAACGTAAATCATCCAATGACGCATAATCCATCACATGCCAAAGATAGCAGGATGAGTTGCGTAATACGGTCCATGGCGGTCCATTCCACCAGACATACCCGGCGATGCTCCAGCGCCTGGGCGTTCTCGCTAACGGGGTTCGTATCCTGGGGATAGGCGTGCCCTTGAAACGGGTCAATTCCGAGTGCGGGTCGTAACCCAACTCCTGTATGTCATAGTCTGTTGTCATGGTCTTTATTCCCGTTCCGCCATATCCCTTGATAAGCGGAAAGCCTTACGTCCACCATTATAAATCCAGTTCGATTTCTTTTGATTTTATTTTCTCTTTCAGTAAATTCTGTGCGAATGTCCGCATGATCTTCAGCCTTCCAGGACCCAGGTCTTCATAAATGTGATAAGGCGGTGAAGATAAAATTCCACAGATGGAATCCAGTCTGCGATCCTTCAACAGGAGATCACAAGCCGTGCGGCACCAGTTGGGCCATGCTTCAACAGCGAACGACATATCTTCATAATCCCTGGCTTGTTCCCTGTCGAAACAGGCTTCAATTTTTGTAACAATCAGATCAATCGGATGAGCCACCAATACACCATTTGGTGCCCGGTTCGAAGGTCGGGAGGGCATAGGTATCAGGTGACCACATTCCATGAATGTGATTTTAATATCACGACTGTCTCCCGCTATGGTCGCGTCAATCATGCCCCTTCCTCCCATTATCTCTCTGGCCTTTCCCATGAAGGGCAATTTGCTGACGAAGTTTTTGTCAATTACAGGTCGAGGCGTTGCAAAATCAAAATCAGTGGATTTACGGTGTCCCAGATACAAGGCAATGGCCGTTCCTCCATACAGCCGCAGGTCGCCTGGAAGGGGCCTCATGGATCGCCACAGACGTAACATGTCATCGTCCATGAAATCCTCCGCCCGATCCGGGGTATCATTCATCATAAGAAGCCGGGCTATTTACGGGGTGGATACCGGGCGTAGCTGGGTAGATTGGGGTCCAACTCGCTCCAGTTGGCCTTGTCAGCGACAAAAATATTGTCGTCGGCTTTGGTGTGCGGGTCGTCATCCAGAGCGCCCAACGGGATGACCGCGATGCTTCTTTCGGTATCGACTCGCGGTAGCCCGGAGCCGCATTTCTGGCAGAATACATGGGCGAAATACTTGGCATCCGGCACTTTATAACTGGTCAGGCAGTCGCTGCCCTGAGTGAAAGTGACCGCGTCCTGAGCGGTGAACCCATTGGTGGTGAATGCGGCTGAACGTGCCTGTCTGCATCGGGAGCAGTAGCAGCTATGCACCGCTTTGAACGGCAGGCTTACCTCGAACCGGACTTCCCCGCACAGGCAGCTGCCCCGGACTGTCCCCGGAGCGGGTTCGGATACCGGGGGGTTATCATATACAGGTCCCGGAGCATCCGGCGCGTGGTCGTCATATTTCGGCAGGTTGTCGTTGATGTCGAGCCAGGGTGCCTTCGAGGTTACGAATATATGTGCCTGAATCAGCGGGCCGTCGTCATGCGATCCGGCCGGGACGTACATGAACTGGCCGGTATCATCCGCATTCGGCGTCACCGAACCACAGACCTTGCAGAAGGAACGGTGCAATACGGGAGAGGAACGGTAATTCAGGATGGTATTGTGGTCACTGGTCCAGCAGAAATTTTCCCGGGTCACGCAATAGTAGGTGCCATACGCCGCGCCGTGCGCCTTTCTGCACATCTGGCAGTGGCAGTGGGAAGAGGTTTCGGGTTGCCCGGAAATTGTCCAGGATACGCTGCCACACAGACACTTGCCTTTACTCATGAATTTTGTCCTCGATTATGACTTCACGTTATCCTGACAGTGATTTAATTTTATTTCAAGCCATAGAGTGGTCCAGTGTAGCGAGCAAATGAGTTGTCCGGTTGAGTAGCACATAAACTGTCCGGTTTTGACACACAATGAAAGAGGTGTTTGATGATCCGGGCGCAGTGGTTACAGGAGACCAGACAGATGAGATTTGAAGAAGCGTATGAAGGGTGGAACAAGAGTCGATTGACGCAGGAAGAAGCGGCGAATTTGTTGGGGGTGTGTAGTCGCACATTCCGTCGTTATGTAGATCGTTACGAGGAGGAAGGACTGGACGGGTTGCTGGACAAGCGTATGTGCGAAGTGTCGCATCGTCGTGCGCCGGTAGACGAAGTGATGAGGTTGGTGGATCGTTATCGAGCTCATCACCGGGGATGGAACGTTCGTCATTTTCATTCCTGGTATCGGCGGGATGGAGGGCAGAGGAGCTATACGTGGGTGAAGAACCAGTTGCAGGGAGCGGGTGTGGTGAAGCGGTACGCGAAGCGCGGGGCGCACCGCAAGAGACGGGAGGCGGCGCCGTGGCCGGGGATGATGTTGCATCAGGACGGCAGTACGCATGAATGGGTGGTGGGTCAGCGTTGGGATTTGATTGTGACGATGGACGACGCGACCAATGAGCATTACTCGATGTTTTTCTGTGAAGAAGAAGGCACTCGCAGCAGTTTCCGGGGGGTGCGCGAAGTGATTGAGTCGAAGGGACTATTCTGTTCGCTGTACACGGATCGGGGCAGTCATTACTGGCATACGCCGGAGGCGGGAGGCAAAGTGGGCAAGAAGAATCCGACTCAATTTGGGCGTGCCATGAAGCAGTTGGGCATTGAGATGATCCCGGCTTACTCGCCGCAGGCGCGGGGGCGCTGTGAGCGGGTCTTTAGAACCCACCAGGATCGTCTGGTGAAGGAACTGGCCAGTGCAGGCATCACCGACATGGACACGGCCAACCGCTATCTCCAAAAGGAGTACCTGCCGGCTTACAATGCCCAGTTCAGCAAACCGGCGAGAGAGGCAGGTAGCGCCTTTGTCGCTTGCCGCGACCTGTCGGTACTTTCTGATATTCTGTGTGAGCGCCATGAGCGAATGGTGGGTGCAGACAACTGTGTGCGCTATCGGCGCAAGGTGTTACAGATACCGGCAGACCGGCATCGTTGCCATTACGTCAAAGCCCGCGTCCAGGTGCTGGATTATCTGGATCAGGGTCTGGCGGTTCATCACGGTCCCAGAGAACTGGCTCGATACGATGCCAGGGGGCGATTACTATGAATTTGCATCCGAACAGCCGCGTCCGGTCCGCCGCGCACGTTCGGTTTGATTCTTGCTCCGGGTTAACCCGGAGCAAGAATCAAGGTATCATAAAAGCGGACAATTCATTTGCTATAAAACCGGACAAGTCTATTTGCTCTTAACAGCCATAGAGTGGTCCAGTGCTGCAAGCCAGGCGTGT
Source organism: Arenicellales bacterium (assembly GCA_965116335.1). Classification (GTDB taxonomy): domain Bacteria; phylum Pseudomonadota; class Gammaproteobacteria; order Arenicellales; family Poriferihabitantaceae. Next base: position 1,038,471 of record OZ220677.1, on the reverse strand, counting down.
CAATATCCGGTTGTTTTGATATGATAGGTTGGACATGTACAACGCAAGGGGGCGGATATGAGCAAAATTTCTGAGATTCTGGATCAAAGGGACAAGGAAATCTGGAGTATACGTTCTGATCAGCCGGTGCTGGATGCGATCAGACTCATGGCTGAAAAGGGAATTGGCGCCTTGCTGGTCATGGATGACGGTCGATTGGTCGGGGTTCTGAGTGAGCGGGATTATGCGCGAAAAGTGATCCTGGAGGATCGCTCGTCCAAAAACACCCTGATCGGCGAAATCATGACCCGTGACGTATTTACCGTCTCACCCGAAAGCAAGGTCTCTGAATGTATGTCGATCATGACGGATAATGATTTCCGGCATCTGCCGGTTGTTGAAGGTGACGAGGTGGTCGGCATGATCTCAATCGGGGACCTGGTCAAGGTGGTGATTCGGGAACAGCAGTTCACGATTGATCAGTTGGAGCACTACATCACGGGTTGACGAGTCTGACTCGGCATTGAGTCAATACAAGGGGATATTCTCGCCAATCGCTTGAGCGAGAGCACCCATCGCACAACCTGATTCCGTCACGGCAGCAGATGCTTGTTTGTGCGTAAATTTATTTGTAAATATAAAACATAGGTTTATATAATATATATGTTATATTTACAAAACCAGTAATATAGTGAGGTTATACCGATCTAATGATAAAACGGAGACTGGCTCCCGTAATTCTGGATACATTGCAGGGATTTCCCGTAGTGTATGTGACGGGTCCGCGCCAGGCTGGAAAAAGCACTCTTGTCCAGAGTCTCGCGACCCGGGCCTGGCCTGCCGATTATGTTACCTTTGATGAGGCTACCCTGCTCGGAGCGGCAGAGGCTAATCCCGAAAGCTTTTTGCGTTCCTGGGAATCCAGTCTTATTCTGGATGAAGTACAGATGGCGCCGGGTCTTTTTCGGGTGTTGAAAATACTGGTCGATGAAGCAAGACTGCGAAACGAGTCAAACGCCAATGGGCGTTATCTGCTGACCGGTTCAGCCAGCATTATGGCATTGCCTGAATTGTCGGATGCTCTGGTCGGCAGAATGGGTGTGCTTACACTCTATCCATTATCGGCACTGGAAATATCAGGGGGAAAAGGTGATTTTTTGCCCCGGTTAATGGATAACGATTTCAAACCTGGGATAATCAAGGCAAAGCGGTCTGTTGTCGAGATGATCAGGCAGGCGACCTTCCCGGAAATAACCGATCAGGATGAAGTCCGGCGCCAGCAATGGTTCGAAGCCTATATCACCACCATCCTGCAACGGGATGTCCGGCAGATTGCCGATATAGCCAAATTGGGCATGTTGCCGCATTTGCTCAAAGTATTGGCAAGCCGGGCTGGCGGGCTGATCAACGAGGCCGATATTGCAAGAACAACCGGGCAAAACGCAGTCACGACAAAAAATTATCGCATCCTTCTACAGATGTTGTTTCTGGCATTTGATGTCAAGCCGTGGTACAGAAATATCGGTAAACGTCTGGTCAAGGCGCCAAAAGGCTATATCATGGACACGTCTCTGCTTTGTCATCTGCTACAAATTGATATGGTCAGGGCAGCAGTCAGGGAGCCTCATGTTTTTGGACATTTGTTCGAAAACTTCATCGCTTCCGAGCTTGTGAAACAGCTGTCGTCAACCAGAGGCATGGCTCAACTCCATCACTTCAGGACCAGCGATCATAAAGAAGTGGACTTTGTGCTGGAACAGCCCGATGGCAGGATTGCAGGAATTGAAGCAAAAGGCCGCGATGCGGTGACTGCGTCCGATTTCAAGGGGTTGGAGACGTTGCGACAACAGGTGGGGAGCGACTTTGTTTGCGGTATTGTGCTGTACCGTAACAATAAAATCATCCCGTTCGGAGACAAGATGTGGGCTGTGCCGGTCGAGGCTATGTGGAATTAGTCTGGGGGGTGAACAAGAAGGCCGATAGTGTCCTGTACGGACGACAAGTTGACCTCACGCAGTGGATTATTGCTGGTTACGGAGAGGATGGCTGGTATGTTAAGAGCAAATAGACTTGTCCGGTTTTATAGCAAATGAATTGTCCGCTTTTATGATACCTTGATTCTTGCTCCGGGTTAACCCGGAGCAAGAATCAAACCGAACGTGCGCGGCGGACCGGACGCGGCTGTTCGGATGCAAATTCATAGTAATCGCCCCCTGGCATCGTATCGAGCCAGTTCTCTGGGACCGTGATGAACCGCCAGACCCTGATCCAGATAATCCAGCACCTGGACGCGGGCTTTGACGTAATGGCAACGATGCCGGTCTGCCGGTATCTGTAACACCTTGCGCCGATAGCGCACACAGTTGTCTGCACCCACCATTCGCTCATGGCGCTCACACAGAATATCAGAAAGTACCGACAGGTCGCGGCAAGCGACAAAGGCGCTACCTGCCTCTCTCGCCGGTTTGCTGAACTGGGCATTGTAAGCCGGCAGGTACTCCTTTTGGAGATAGCGGTTGGCCGTGTCCATGTCGGTGATGCCTGCACTGGCCAGTTCCTTCACCAGACGATCCTGGTGGGTTCTAAAGACCCGCTCACAGCGCCCCCGCGCCTGCGGCGAGTAAGCCGGGATCATCTCAATGCCCAACTGCTTCATGGCACGCCCAAATTGAGTCGGATTCTTCTTGCCCACTTTGCCTCCCGCCTCCGGCGTATGCCAGTAATGACTGCCCCGATCCGTGTACAGCGAACAGAATAGTCCCTTCGACTCAATCACTTCGCGCACCCCCCGGAAACTGCTGCGAGTGCCTTCTTCTTCACAGAAAAACATCGAGTAATGCTCATTGGTCGCGTCGTCCATCGTCACAATCAAATCCCAACGCTGACCCACCACCCATTCATGCGTACTGCCGTCCTGATGCAACATCATCCCCGGCCACGGCGCCGCCTCCCGTCTCTTGCGGTGCGCCCCGCGCTTCGCGTACCGCTTCACCACACCCGCTCCCTGCAACTGGTTCTTCACCCACGTATAGCTCCTCTGCCCTCCATCCCGCCGATACCAGGAATGAAAATGACGAACGTTCCATCCCCGGTGATGAGCTCGATAACGTTCCACCAACCTCATCACTTCGTCTACCGGCGCACGACGATGCGACACTTCGCACATACGCTTGTCCAGCAACCCGTCCAGTCCTTCCTCCTCGTAACGATCTACATAACGACGGAATGTGCGACTACACACCCCCAACAAATTCGCCGCTTCTTCCTGCGTCAATCGACTCTTGTTCCACCCTTCATACGCTTCTTCAAATCTCATCTGTCTGGTCTCCTGTAACCACTGCGCCCGGATCATCAAACACCTCTTTCATTGTGTGTCAAAACCGGACAGTTTATGTGCTACTCAACCGGACAACTCATTTGCTCGCTACAGGAGAGGATGGCTGGTATGGACTTGTCGAAATGAATGGACTATCATTTTTCATGGTAAACTATGCTCTCTTGATTTAATCAATTGAAAGTGATTTAGAGTGGCTTTGTGCAGTATCACCAGAGGAGCAGTTGAAAAAGCTCTCCGGGAATTTGACATTTATGGATTTGAGGCCATGCTCGAAAAGCATGGTGGGGGTGCTTCGACGCGCTGGTACATCCACCACAATGGTCAGTTCTATGATCAGAAGCTGATACTGCGGGCTGCTCATGATTTATCAGGCCTCGGTTGTCTTCCGCCTGGCCGGGGAACCTTCACTGCTAGTCAGGCCAGAGAATTTTTAGAGCGTCTTGGTTTTGATGTTATCGAGCATGGTCCAACACCAATGACCAGACGGGTTATCGCAGAGACTTCGACAAAGCGACGAAAAGCTATTCAGGCACTGGCAAATCTCTAAAAGGCATTATCGTATAGTATGGGATGATGCGATTCACGCCCATGCTGAATCGCTCAAAGAAGGGGGACGTCCCGGGGTCTTGAGTGAACATTCGATTCGTTCGGCGATAGCTCGTCCCTATGATGGTTATCACAGGTATATACATCAGAAAGCTGCCGCCTTGCTACACGGTGTCATCTCCAATCATGGTTTTGTAGATGCGAACAAGCGCACAGCCTTGTATCTTACTGAACTGTTCGTGCAGCGCAGCGGATGTGAATTTGTCGAAGATGATCAAGTTGTGGTTGAAGTCATAACGGGTGTCGCCAGCGGCAATATGGAATATGAAGAGCTTGAGGAATGGTTCAAGGAGCGTCTGCTCCGATTGGATACACAGTAGGCTGGTAGCTGACATCCCAAATAGTATCACAGACAATCCCGCTTTCACTGGACGAATATCCCATTTCCATGCTGAGAGGTAGGTTGGAATATCCTGATCAAGGAAAGTAGATTATAAGGGCACGCCATCATGGATAGAAATTCACCCATTACGAGCAAATAGAGCACAACATCATGTGCAAAAACATGGACAATTTTTAGAAAGCCAGCAGAATAACAGGGCTGCTGGATGCATCAAGCTGGACTTAACAATGTCAGATTAAGTCTGAATTTCTACAGATTATCCAATCAGCCGATTTCGAAGCCATCTATAGAACTTGACTATCGCCGCACCGGGGATGTTGCCCAAGAGACCCACGACCAGACAGAGTAGGGCTGCAACCCAGAGAGTCGATATTGTACTGATGACGACAAGCCAAACCAGCATTCCGATCACTATTCCGCTAAGGCTGGCTTCAATGAGCGGCACCTCCCAAAGGTGCCAGACAGGTTGGTACGGTTGCTTGTATTTCACCCGGACGCCCGCTTTCTGGCACGAGATGTGTATTGCCGGGTCCGCATTGGATAGGACATTCGTCATGTACGTGAATCTGATCGTCTGGCCTCGCGCGAGCACCGGCACTTCATACCATCGCTGGGTACGCCACACTTGCCAGTTGGTGGCTTGAGCCTGGTCGATTTGATCTGCTGTTACGTAGTCTTCTGTGGCCTTCGCCTTTTCCACTTTAGCAACCGCATTCATTAGTTGGCTCTTGATCTCCTCATATTCAGCAGTGTGTTTGAGGAACTCGATCGTGCCCACAATATGCGTCTGTTCGCTCATCAGGTGCATGTCGTTAGGTTCGCACCATACTTTTACCGATAGGTCTTGTACATCTCGCATGCTGCGATTAACGAGCCAGACATTACTCATATAAAGATTCTGCATCTGATTGCCGCCAACAGTCACCAAAACTTCTCCGTGAATGTTGTCACGTGTCGAAATACCTATTCGGTCGTGCGTTGCGTGATAGGTAAGCAGTGACCGACGATTCCGGACCACCACCACAAACAACGTTACCACGAGGGTAAGAGAACTGCTGACCAGCGATGGAAATATCCAGTCAGGCACGGATAGAATCTCCAATTCTGGTGCAGTACGATTTTTTCATTGTGCTCTATGCTATTCTGGTAATACGGTCATCCAAGTTAGTCGCATGCTCATAGTAGACTGCGATGCAGGACTCTTTTCACCGATCGCCCCCAGATGATCAAGCCAATTCAAGCTTTCCAGCGTGTGGCCAGATTTTCACCGCCTGTTTGTGCAGCCATTTCGCTCGCTTTTTGATCGCCGACTCATCCCAAACTTTCGGGCCCTTGTTTACCAAGCGCTTGTTCAGAAAGAGTACGCTATGGTCGGCTAGGGTTTCTCTTTTCTTCTCCCAAGGCGCATTGGACAGCGACGAGTTCAGTCGACCATTGACCAGCGTCAGATTCCCGATTGTATGGATCGCTCGGTTGCGGTCGGCGATGGCTTCCTCGTCTCCGGCCATCTTGGCCGGGAGCTGCCAGTTCGGATGCCAAGTCTGTGGCATGATATGTTCCATGTGTAGGCCATCAGGCACTTGTGTACTCTCCGTCTTGTTAGTTCGCAGTGCTTCCTCAATTCCTTCCAGCACCATCCTCAGACGTCCGCGAGTAAGGTATAGGGGTGCCGTGACGAATCTCTCGCGCAATTCCTCGTCGCTCGGCCACAATGTGGCTTGTGCCGTCTGTTCGCCGAGATACGAGACCAAGACGCGGTCTGCATCTTCAGGCGACGCTTCCTCCAGCTTTCGAATCAGGCCAACAAAAAGCTCTCCGTAACTCCGGGTGCTGTAGCCACACACTACTCGCCGAACCAGAAAGCTCTCAAGAGCTGTAAGGCAGTTTGTGAGCCGTGCCTGCGTCTGGTCGCTGGAAAGGAGCCACAACAGTAAGGGCGTCACCACGCCTACGTTCATCACGTTCCGTCTTTCGAGGAACCTCGATATGTCTGTGCGTCGGACTTCCTCGACATCCCGATAGATATTCCCAATGTTGCTCATATCGCGGGCAACATCCTGTATGGTCTCGTTTCCCTCCACGCTGCGGGTGCTCGCATATTTCGAAAACGCCCTAAATTCGTCGTAGGGTTTCATTTCTATCTGGTTGCGTAGCGTGAGCCAGTGATTAAGATACACATCGACACGCGGTCTCCGTTGCAGTCCTTGTCCGACTTCTTGAGTCCACCAATCGCCCTGATCGAATGGCCAGATGTTCTGCTCCTCGGGAGACGCTTTTCCATCGTTGTTCGCCACCTCGATCTTCGCTTCATGCAGTATCTTGTTCTTGACCATGTCAGATTGGAGCAGGGGCGTGCCGCGTGCGTTCAACGTTTCGAAGATAATGTGTGGATCGTCCGATTCTCCGAGATCAATGACTACCAACTCCAAGTGTTGACTCACCGCCTGTTCCAAGGCGGAAGCACGACGCTCACTCGACTCTCGTGAAGACTGGTTGAGCCATTTCTCTGTCTGCCTTTTGAAATACTCGTGTGCCCGCACTATTTGGGAGGTTACGAAGTTAGTAGTTGTCAGGTCGTTACTCATCGCGTGCCGAAAGGCATCTCTGTCGACGGTTGTCGGCCACACTTTGAAGGTGTAGTCTGGATTCCCATTGCGGTATTCTTGGCCGTTGGTAACCAGCATGGACAAGCGCTTGGCGGGATAGGAGTGTTCCTCATTCTCAAGCACTTCCTGAATCGCGTCGATGAGCAACTGTAATGTGGTAAGTCGTTGTTGACCATCCACAACGATGCGACGCTCAATTGTCGCAGTCGCAAACTGGGTCTGTTGAAGCACGACGGCACCCATGAAATGCTGCTTGGGTCGGTCCTCCACGATTGACTGCGCCAAGTCTTCTACATCATACCATAGAGGCTCCCATTGCTCCTCTTGTTTCCAGATGTAGCGACGTTGGAACGCAGGAATCTCATAGCGGACGGGTTGCGCGAACAACCTCCGTGGGCGTTGTAGATTGGTTTCCATGTGTATATACCGCAATACATGTCATTTTCCAGAAGATCACTCCTGATTGGTGGAGGTGGCGGGAATTGAACCCGCGTCCGCAGACCCTACACTCACCGGCTACTACATGTTTAGTCTGCGCTTTGAGTTTGACCGACCTGCCAGAAGGCAGACGTACTTGCGGGTCGGCGAGTCCGATTGGTTTTAACCGACAGCTAACAGACTGAACTGCCTGGCGAGCCTCCATGATTTGACCTTTCTAACCTCAGCCTGAAGGCGAGCTTGAGTGAAAGGACTAGCCGACTCAGGCGGCTAGTGCGTAGTTGTCGTCGTTGGCAACTATTGTTGTGTAGCTGGATTTACGAGGAACTCTACACCTCGACATGCTCCGATGGCTTCGTGACCGACGTCGAAACCAGTCACCCCCATGTTCAGGATTATACCACAGGCACTGATACGCGACAGAATTATTTATTTGTGGTGTTTGACGCTCATTATATTGATGCACCCTATATAATATTGAATCGCGGACTCAATGTGGAAAAGGTGAACAGATAATGTCATGGTGGGGAACTCTGGCTGGTGGCGCATTCGGTTTTATGATGGCCGGGCCGCTTGGCGCGGTATTGGGTGCGGCAGTCGGTCGTAAATTTGATCAGGGATTAAAAAAGAACCTGGATCAGGCGGGCAGTCTTCCGCGGGGGCATCAGTTTCGCGTGCAGGCGGCATTTTTTACTGCGGTCTTCTCCGTAACCGGACATATCAGCAAGGCCGATGGTCGGGTCACGGATGATGAAATCCGGCTGGCCAGGCGCATTATGGCGGATATGAATCTTTCGCCCGACCAGCGTGAAGCAGCTAAAAGCCTGTTCAATCAAGGCAAGGCGGATGACTTCGACCTGTCGGCGGTTCTCGCGCAGTTCCGACAGGAAGTTGGCCGGCGTTCGACCTTGCAACGGATGTTCATTGAGATACTTTGCGTTGCTGTTTATGCCGATGGAGTTCGACATCCTGAGGAAGGTCGGGTGGTGGAGCAGGTTTGCGGAGAAATCGGGTTTCCTCCGCATGAAATGGAAGCTATTATGGCGTCTGTTTCCGCTGAGCTTCATCATCGTCAACAACCCGGTGGCCAGATTTCACTGGACGATGCTTATTCGGTGCTGAATGTCGATGAAAATGCCAGCGATGCCGAGATAAAAAAATCTTACCGGCGGTTGATGAGTCAGCATCACCCGGACAAATTAGTGGCGAAGGGCTTGCCGGAGGAAATGATGAAGATCGCCACGCAAAGAACCCAGGAAATTCGCCAGGCTTACGAGCGTATCAAGGAGCACAGGGAGTTTTAGCCCGCTTGACAGAAGCCGGTCGAAACTGGCTTAGCCAGCGTTCTTGAAAAGGCGTTGTTTCTGTCTGTCCCAGTCGCGTTGCTTGAGTGCCTGGCGTTTATCGTATTGTTTTTTCCCTTTTGCCAGTGCAATTTTGAGCTTCACCTTTCCGCGTACCCAGTACAGGCTCAGCGGCGCAATGGTATAGCCCGCCCGCTCCGTGGCGCCAATCAGCTTGCTGATTTCCTTGTTGTGCAGCAGCAGTTTTCTGTGGCGTGTCGGATTCGCTGTGACATGGGTTGACGTACTGGCCAGCGGGGAGATGTGCGCTCCGGTCAGAAAAATTTCCCCCTGGTGAATAAATACATAGCTTTCCTTGAGCTGGGCGCGTCCGGTTCTGAGACTTTTTACCTCCCATCCTTCAAGGGCGATACCTGCCTCAAATTGTTCTCCAATCGTGTAATCGTGCCAGACCTTTCTGTTGACAGCAATGGTATTGGACGGTGTTTTCTTTTTGGACTTGGCCATTTTTTATGGGTAGGAAGTATATGAGAACAGGTTGCTCTGGACTTCGTGCAGTATAATCCACTAATCGGAATTTGTCTGGAATCAGGGCATAAGCGAGATGTATACGGTAACGAGGTCAGCGCTGGTTACACACAGCGCCCGTGAGATGTTCATGCTGGTTAATGATGTTAGCCGGTATCAGGAATTTCTGCCCTGGTGCGGTGGGTCAGAGGAAATCAGCCGCACCGACGAGGAGGTGGTCGCTTCGATTAAAATTGCCTACAAGGGAATCGAAAAGTCATTTACCACGTGTAATAAACTGGAAGGAACCCGGAAGATCATACTGACACTGGTGAATGGGCCGTTCAGCGAACTGCATGGAACCTGGGAGTTCATCTACCTGGAAGAGAATGCCTCAAAAGTCAAACTGGATCTGGAGTTCGATTTTTCCAATCGTTTTCTGGGGGCGGTGGTGGGCCCGGTATTCAGGAGAATTGCGGATTCGATGGTTGATTCATTTGTCCGGCGCGCCGATGAGCTCTATGTGTCTGACAAGACATGAAAGAGATAGTCGTTTCTGTGGTATACGCCTTGCCCGATCATCAGGAAAAAATAGTCCTGCCCTGCCCGGAGGGAACGACCATTCGGCAAGCCATCGAGAAGTCGGGCATCATGAGGAAAATTACGGGACTGGATTTTGATCGGATCGAGGCAGGCGTTTACGGGTTCAGGAGGGATTTGGATTATCGTCTGAAAGACCATGACCGTGTCGAAATTTACCGTCCGCTCGTGCTGACTCCGACCGAAGCCAGACGTTTGCGGGCGGCGACCAGGCGCGGCAAGTCCGGCAAAGCCTGAACCAACGTCTGATAGATGGACATTGCGATTAAATGTCATCACAGAGCCTGCCCCGGCCTTGATTTTGCGTTGCAATGTATTGTGGCATTTGGTATAAACCCGTCCCTGATTTTTGCGATCGGGTCAAAACACTGGGCCTGGTCTCTTTAATTTTTTATTAACCTGTTGATTTTCAATAAATATCTCATAAATGGCTGCGAGAAGAAAACCTGAATTACTGATTCATGGTATCAAACCCTATAAACCGGCGAGATCTGAAAAATATATGGGGCCGCGGCAACTCGCCCATTTCGAAGCGATCCTGCGGGCATGGCGAGCCGAGCTGACCGATGAGACTTCCCGTACCGTGCACAATATCCAGGATGAGACCGCGAATCATCCCGACCCTACCGACCGCGCCAGTCAGGAGACCGATATGGCGCTTGAATTAAGAGGCCGGGATCGAGACAGAAAACTGATCAAGAAGATTGAGAACTCAATTTCCAGCCTGGCTGGCGGGGACTTCGGATATTGCGAAAATTGTGGAGAGGAGATCGGCTTGAAAAGGCTGGAAGCGCGACCCACTGCCAGTTTGTGTATCGACTGCAAGACCCTGGACGAGATTCGCGAAAAACAGCTTTCGTAGTAATCAAACCCGCGAAATAACCCCGGTAATTCTTCGATCAGGCGGGCAGTTGTAATGGTGTTGCGCTGACAATGATTCCATCTTCGTCTGCATAGACATATTCACCCGGAGTAAAGGTGACTCCGGCAAATTTGACCGGGACATCCTGTTTGCCCAGTCCTTCCTTGACACTTCGGACCGGGATGACGCCAAGCGCCTGTACTCCGAATGGTATCCTGTTTATTTCTGCGCTGTCCCGGATTAAGCCATAGAATATCCCGCCGGCCCAGCCGTTATCGGCACCCATTCGGGCCAGCATGTCACCGAGCATGGCGCATCTTCTCGACCCGCCTGCATCGACTACCAGAACGGCACCCTCGACTTTTTCTGAAAGGCTGCGACGTATACAGCTATTGTCTTCAAAGCACTTCACCGTGCGAATCTCACCGTGAAATTGGCGATTCCCTCCAAAAGATCGGAATACCGGATCGCAAATCTGAACATCCGGGTATTCATCGGTCAGGTCTGCTGTTTTCATTAGTAAAGTACCGGATAGTTGTCAATTTGCCGGCGGCGGGGGATAGCGCTCCGGATAGCGGACACAAAACCGCTTTTTCTGGTGATATGGATATACGTCATGACGCTTGTGGGCAATAATATCATTTTGAATGGACCGCCACCAGGATGGCTTCAGGAGTTCGGGGTGATGAATCAGGAACCGCTCTCGCACTTTGGGATGATTGATTACGAAATTCTCGAATTGTTCGGGGAAGAAATCGTTATCCGACACATGAAACCAGATTTCGGATGAAAACTCTTCTTCTTCGGACCTGGCTTTGGGCACTGACCGTATATTGATTTCTGTTATGTGGCAGATTTCATCGTAGTCATAGAATACGACCCGTTGATAGCGGGTAACGCCGAAGTTTTTCAGTAGCATGTCACCGGGAAATATGTTGGCCGCGACCATTTCCTTTATTGCATCCCCATAGCTTTTGACTCCTTTTTCGATCATTTCACTATCGTCAGTGTCCAGATAGATATTGAGCGGCACCATTCTCCTCTCGATATACAGGTGGCGGATAATGACGAAGTCGTTTTCTATGCTCATACTGTTCGGGATAGCGGTTTTCAATTCTTCCAGGAGTTCATCCGAGAATCGTTCGACAGGAAACGCGACATGAGAAAATTCGAGTGTGTCCGCCATCCGGCCAACCCGATCGTGCATTTTCACCATCTGGTATTTCTTCTTGACGGTAGAGCGGTCAATGTTTTTGGGTGGTGCAAAATGGTCATTGATGACTTTGAACACGAACGGGTAAGAGGGCAATGTAAATACGCTCATCACCATTCCTTTTATCCCCGGAGCAATGATCAGTTTGTCACTCGAGTGTTGCAGGTGATCGAGAAACTGCCTGTAAAAAAGTGTTTTGCCCTGTTTCTGGAAGCCGATGGAAGTGTAGATGTCGGCTTTGCTTCGTGTCGGCAGGATCTTGTGCAGAAATTCAACCAGGGCAGCCGGTACGGAGGTATTGACCATGAAGTAGGCGCGAGTGAAACTGAATATGAGCGCAATGTCATCCGGGTCGGTGATGATCGTGTCCACATACAGTTGCAGGTCTTGCGACAGCAGCAAGGGTATGACAAAGGGCTGGCGATCATGTCCGATCAACGCTCGACCCACAATGTAGGCGGCCTTGTTCCGATAAAACAGGGAAGAGATTACTTGCAGTTGCCGGTGGGGTGGGGGCTTGATTGTGGATTGCAGATAAGGCTCAAGATTCTCGACCAGCAAATCCAGGTCTCTTTGTATATCTTGCCAGCTGTTTTTAAGCTCGAATCGGTGGAGAATCTGATTGAATGTGTGCTTGAGACCTGACTCATCCGGGTAGTAACTGGTATAGACCGGATCATCTATGCCGAGAAAATCGGTGGCACTGCCGGGGTTGACAAATATGTGCCGGTTATTGAAGTAACTGCGGTCAAACAGGCGGCAGAAAACCGAGTTATAGAAGCTCTCGGCGAGTTCGGGTTGTTTGTGTTCATACAGCAGCCACAGGTATCGGCGCTTGATATCCTGCCACAACGATCTGTCCAGATGTGCAAGGTCCAGGTCGAGATTGTGGTTGATATAGTCAACGGTTTCATCCACTCGTCTGTCGTAAAACCAGATTCTGTCCTTGCGAGCCTGAACCTCGCTTTCCCAGTCCGCCGTTTCAAACCGATGTTTCGCTGTGGCGGTGATTTCCCGGAACCGGGCGAAATGTCGATTGAAGCCATGTAAAATGGTCTCTGCAACCTGCTTGGCAAGGTCCGGTCTGTCAGGTTCAGGGCACATGAGGAGTCAGCGCCCGTAGCCGATGTACAGGCGCTGGTTGTGATGGTGGCGGGCGCTTTAGAATTGGTCTTCTTCGGTGGAACCGGCTAGTGAGGTTACAGAGGATGAGCCACCCTGGATGGTGGTGGTCACGTCATCAAAGTAACCGGCGCCGACTTCCTGCTGGTGAGCGACAAACGTGTATCCCCTGGCGGCGGCGGAGAATTCCGGCTCCTGTACTTTCTCGACATAATGACGCATGCCTTCTCCTCTGGCATAGTCATACGCCAGATCGTACATGTGATACCACATATTATGGATACCGGCCAGCGTGATGAACTGGTATTTATAACCCATGGCGGCAATTTCATCCTGGAATCCGGCAATATCCTTGTCATTCAGGTTTTTCTTCCAGTTGAATGAGGGCGAACAGTTATAGGCCAGCAGCTGATCCGGGTATTTCTCGTGTATTGCGTCGGCATATTCCCGCGCAAACCCCAGATCGGGGGTGGCTGTCTCACACCAGATCAAATCCGACCACGGGGCGTAGGCAATGCCCCTGGAAATGGCTTGTTCCAATCCATTCCTTACGCGATAGAAGCCTTCGGCAGTACGCTCTCCAGTGAGGAAAGGCTTGTCCCGGTCATCAAAGTCAGAAGTGATCAGGTTGGCCGCTTCGGCATCGGTGCGCGCCAGGATCAGGGTCGGAACGCCGAGCACGTCTGAGGCAAGTCTGGAGGCGATCAGTTTCTGGATGGCTTCCTCGGTCGGCACCAGTACTTTCCCGCCCATGTGTCCACATTTTTTGACTGCGGCCAGTTGGTCTTCGAAATGCACTCCGGCAGCGCCATTGATAATCATGCTCTTGGCCAACTCGAATGCGTTGAGGACCCCACCGAACCCGGCTTCAGCATCCGCGACAATGGGCAGAAAGTAATCAATATATTCATCGCTCGATTCATCCACCCCGCGAGACCACTGAATCTGGTCGGCCCGTGCGAAAGAATTGTTGATTCTGCGGATTACGGCAGGGACAGAATCGTAGGCATAGAGTGATTGATCCGGGTACATGGTTTCTGAGCTGTTATTGTCCGCCGCCACTTGCCAGCCGGACAGATAAATAGCCTCAACTCCGGCCTTGGCCTGTTGTACGGCCTGGCCCGCTGTCAGTGCGCCCAGGCAATTCACATAGCCTTTGTTCGCGCTTCCGTGAATCAGGTTCCAGAGTCTGTCGGCGCCTCGTCGCGCATAAGTCAGCTCAGGCTGGACCGAGCCGCGCAGACGGACCACATCTTGTGCGCTATAGCCTCGGGTTATATTTGCCCACCGCGGGTTGGTCGCCCAGTCGTTTTCGATGGCCTTGATTTGTTCTGCTCTTGTCATAATTGCTATCAGGAATGTAAAGTTAAAATACCAGGAAAAGGGGGCGATCATCGCCCAATCCGAGGTTATTTTCAATCAAAAAAACTTAAAAGCATTAACCGCCACGATGCCGGAATGAATCCCGGCGAAAGCTGTACAGTGCCTCCGGGTCAACTGCGATATCTACCACCGCTGGCCGGTCGCAGTTGAGTGCCGCTTCGACCGCGCCTGCAATCTCACAAACCCGGTCTGCACGATAGCCGACTGCCCCATACAATTCTGCGATCTGGTCGAATGGCGGACTACTGACATCCGACCCGATATACCTCTCCCCGAAGAAATCTCTCTGATAGGCTTTTTCGGCACCCCAGCACTGGTTGTTCATGACGATGGTAGTGGTATTGATGTGGTTGTCCACGGCGGTACTTAATTCCGACAGAGTCATGCCAAAGCCGCCATCCCCCATCAGGCTGACCACCGGACGCTCGGGGCGTGCGAGCTTTACGCCAAGACCACAGGCAAATGAAAAACCGACCAGGCCAAAATCGAGCGGCGTGAACAGAGATTTCGGTGTCCAGTAATTGAGCGCATCGGTTGCCTGTAGACACAAGGTGCCGGCGTCCATCGTTACCGCTGTGTCTTTTGGCAGTACGCTGCGTAGGGCCTGATACAACGCTGCTGGCTGAATCGGATAAGAGTCAATCGCGGCAGACTGATCGCGCTGGTCAAGCCAGGCGGTGCGGTCGCGTTTGAAATCCTCCGTCCATTGAGTCACTTCCATCTGTGTTTTCTGTCTGGTCAGCTCCGTACACAACTGCCTTGCAGCAGAGCGGGCATCCGCCCAGATTCCGAGCGCCACGGGGAAATAACGACCAATCGAGGTCGGCTCCAGTTCAACCTGGATGATGCTGGCGTGCTCGTTTATGTGATCATAAGAGTAGAAAGTCGAATTAAATCCCAATCGGGTGCCCAGCGCCAGGATGACATCCGCTTCTCGCATCAAACGGGAGGCGACCGGATTTCCGCGCGGCCCCATTTGCCCTGCGTTCAGTGGATGACCAAACGGAATGGCGTCGCCATGACCGGGGGAGGTCGTGACCGGCGCATTCAGCATCTCTGCCAGGGACAGGAGATCTTCGAACCCATCTGTATTCTTGATGCCGCCGCCGATGGCGATTACCGGCTTTTTTGATGAGGCCAGTATTTTCGCGGCCTGCTTGATTTCATCCTCCGACCCACTTGGGACACTATGTGTCCGATAAGCCGGTGGCGATTGGAACGGAGGAAATTCGGCGGTATCAGCCAGCACATCTCTTGGCAGGTTGAGTTGTACCGGGCCGCATCGCGGTGTCAATGCCACCCGAAACGCCTCACGGAACATTTCCGGAATCCGGTTGGCATGAGTGACGGTCCAGGTTTTTTTCGTGATCGGAGCAAACAGCGACTGTTGATCCACTTCCTGGAACGCATCCCGATAAACATGTTCCAGAGAGAGTGACCCGGCGATGGAAACGACCGGAGAGAAAGCGGCTTTTGCCTGAGCCAGTCCGGTCACCAGATTGGTCGCCCCCGGACCATTCTGACCGGCCAGCATCACTCCGGGCCGTGCCGAGGCGCGGGCATAGCCATCCGCTATATGAACGCCTGTGCGCTCGTCATGTACTCCGATGAAATCAATATCCCCGGCATCGTAAAGCGCATCGAACATCTCCATGGTCGCCGAGCCGATCAGACCAAAAACATGTTTCGTCTTTTCTGTCCGCAACGACTCCACTGCGGCTTGACCGCCCGATAATTTTTTCATTTTCTGGCGTGGGTTAGCGGAATGCGGGTATCACTTCATCACAGAACAGTTGTAGTGATTTCTTCTGTGCTGCCTGGCTCTGGCCCATGCTCGCGTAATAGACGAACTCGTCCACCCCCAGCTCTTCCAGCTGTTTCAGTTTTTCGATTACCCGGTCGGGAGAACCGAACATCAGGTTCTCTTCCAGTTTGTCCGGGTAATACTGTTCACGTTCGACCAGGTCTTCCAGAGGGATTTGCCGGGGGAATCCGTTTACGACATCGCCCAGATTGCGGTACAGGTTCTCGAACAGTCCCATATTGGTTTGCAGTGACTGGATCGCTGCATCCCGCCCGCTGTCGTTCTCATATAATGCGGTATGGCGCATCATCGCAAAAACAGGACGTCTGCATCCCGGATGTTTGGCGATTGATTCTTCCAGTCTGGCTTTATATAGCTGTGCTTCGTCAAAGGGTCGAGCCATTGGCCAGGACAGGATGTTGCAGTTGTTTTTTACCGCGTAGTCAAACGTGATCGGTGAACGTGCCGCTACCCAGATGGGCGGATGTGGTTTTTGCAGGGGTTTGGGGACGGAAGTAGTGGCTGGAAATGACCAGAATTCTCCATCGTGAGCATAATCGCCCTGCCACAGCGCTTTGACTGCGGGCAGCATTTCCTGCATGTAACGCCAGGCATCCTGTTGCTTCAGGCCGGGACGCATGCGGTCGAATTCACGCTGATAGGCACCGGAGCCGATTCCGAACTCCAGCCGTCCGCCGCTGACCACATCCAGAAAAGCCGCCTCGCCTGCCAGCCGAATCGGATTCCAGTATGCCGCCACCGCGACTGCGGTGCCGAGCCGTATATCATGGGTATGGCTTGCCCACCAGGTCAATATCTGGAACGGATTGGGTGCCATGTTCATTTCAATTGCGTGGTGCTCCGCTGCCCATACAATATGAAACCCGCCACGATCCGCTATCTGTATGATTTCCAGTGTATGTCGCATCACTTCGCTGACCGATAGCGTGTTGTCGTTACGTTCCAGGTTATAGGCAAGCTGAAATTTCATGGATTCAGTCGAGGCTTGGGGGGTTTTTGATATGGTTGACGATCAGATTTTCCATGCCGGCGGATTTGCCGATGTGGGGAAGCAGCCGGATTTCAACATCGGGATACCTGAGTCTTACGCTTGAGATTTCATTCGGCACATCCCGGATAACATGATTGCCTTTGGCCAGGAAGTAGGGGAGCACCACGATTTTTGTTGAACCCTGCTCAATCAGTCTGGACAAACCGGCGGAAATATCCGGCTCTGCCATCTCCAGAAAGGCACATTCGACCTGCTCAAAGCCATCCGCTGCGTTCTGCAAACGGTCGGTCAAATCCTGGATTTCCCGGGTTGATTCGGCGTTTCTGCTACCGTGGGCGATGATTAACAGTGCGGTCATCAGCTATGGTTCTTGATCAGGTGACTCATCATTTCAATATGTCGTGGCTGGTCATTCAGGCACGGGATGTAATTATAGACCCTGCCGCCCGCATCGAGAAACAATTGTTTATTCTGAATTGCGATTTCCTCCAGTGTCTCCAGGCAGTCTACACTGAACCCGGGGCAAATCACATCGACTGATCCTACACCCTGTCGGGCCAATTCCTGTAATGTGTGATCGGTATAGGGTTGCAGCCATTTCTTCGGCCCCAGTCTGGATTGAAAGGCGAGTTGCCATTGCTCCGGGCCGAGTTTCAGGCTTTGTGCCAGCAGTCTCGCGGTGGATTCGCATTGCTCCCTGTATGGGTCGCCCTGTTGTGAATACTGTTCCGGTATGCCATGAAAAGACATCAGCAGCTTGCCTGACTGGCCGTTTTCCCGCCAGTGTTCCTTGACAGACTGGCTCAATGCCTCAATGTATTGTGGCTCATCAAAATAGTGACAGACAAACCGGAACTTCGGCATGGATGGCCAGGATTCGAATACTCGCAGCACCCCGTCTTTGGTCGAGGCAGTGGTGGTTGTGGAATATTGTGGATACATCGGCAGGATCAGATATTGTGTGGCGCCAGCCTGACGCAGCCTGTCCAGAGCTTGTTCAATCGACGGTGAACCGTAACGCATTCCGAGTTCTATCCTGACATTCGGGGGCAATGCGGATTGCGCCAGGGCTTGCAGCTGTTTGACCTGACCTTGGCTGATGACCAGTAGCGGTGAGCCCTGATCCGTCCAGATTTCCCGGTACGCCTCGGCAGAACGCTTCGGTCGGGTATTCAGTATGATGACATTCAATATAAACCACCATATTGCGCGGGGCAGCCGGACTACTCTGGGGTCGCTCAGGAATTGTTTCAGGAATGCCCGCACATCGCTCGTTTGCGGAGAGGCTGGCGTACCGAGGTTGTTGATCAGAACGCCGGTTATCGGTTGGTGGTCAGGCATGAGTGGTAAAAGTCAGAGAAAACCGGAGTGAATCACCGTAAAATTGCACTTGGAGAATTTTAACGCACATTTAATCTGCATGGGCTTTATAAAAATCGTTAGAATCTTAAAATCCGAGAAATTCCAATAACCAGAAAACACCGTCAGGAGAACCCCGCTTTCATGTCAGAACCGAAAACCCTTGTGCAGGGAAAACTTGAGCAGACTCCGGATTGCATGATGGGTGCAAGAGATACATTTGGACTGGATACCGATCTGGAAGTGCCCGGTTTCAGCCAGCGCGATGAACATGTGCCTGAAATTGACCCCAATTATTGTTTCAACCATGACGTTACGCTGGCGCTGTTAGCCGGATTCTCGAAAAATCGTCGGGTACTGGTGCAGGGTTACCACGGCACCGGCAAGTCAACCCACATCGAGCAAGTTGCCGCCCGGCTGAACTGGCCCTGTGTCCGGGTCAATCTGGATGGACATATCAGTCGGCTGGATCTGGTCGGTCGGGATGCTATTGTAATCAGACAGGGCAAGCAGATTACCGAGTTCCAGGAAGGGATTGTGCCCTGGTCCCTGCAACGCCCGGTAGCTCTGGTTTTCGACGAGTTTGACGCCGGTCGCCCGGACGTGATGTTTGTGATTCATCGTATTTTAGAGCGAGACGGGAAATTCACATTGCTGGATCAAAACAGAGTGATCCGTCCCCATCCCGGGTTCAGACTGTTCGCCACCTCCAATACAGTCGGCCTCGGCAATCTGAACGGGTTGTATCATGGCACTCAGGTATTGAATCAGGCACAGATAGACCGCTGGAATATCGTGACCACCCTGAATTATCTCTCCGTGCAGGAAGAAGTGGATATTGTTCTGGCCCAGGTGCCGATTTTTTCCGACCGGATTGAGACCGTGAGGGCGATGGTCGGGTTGGCGGGCCTGACTCGCAACGGCTTCTCCGCCGGAGATATTTCCACGGTCATGTCCCCGCGAACCGTGATTACCTGGGCAGAAAACATCGAGATATTCGGCGATATTGGCAAGGCTTTTCTTCTGTCATTCCTGAACAAGTGCGATCAAGCCGAGTATTCGATTATTGCGGAATACTACCAGCGCGCTTTTGGTGAAGATCTGGAATACGCGATCACGCAATCGGAATATTCAGAATAATGCCCGGCGGCCTGTAAGTTATCATGGCAGAAGAAGTACGGCGTCGACTGATTGAACGCCATTGCGCCGCTTCTATCCGGGCGTTATCGGCAACCCCTGAGGCACAGTACAAGAGACAGACTCTCTTCCTGAAGGGTCGTGCCTGGTCGTTCCATGTGCCCCACCTGTTGGCTGATGCGCTCAAGGATTCCTTCTCGCGCAATCGTGGAGTAGCGGACTGCATCGCACTTCGATTGATTCACAGTGATTTATCCCTGCACCGCTCATTGGCGCCGTCGGAGCCGGTTGCCAGACTCGCATTCGATATTCTGGAGCAGCTGCGATGTGAGGCGTTACCGGGCAGAAGCCTGGTCGGTATCCGGCGTAATGTGGAGGAGGCGTTCGATCAATGGTGCCGCCAAAGCCGAGGCAACGGGCTGGTTGAAAACGAACTGGGGCTGCTGATTTACAGTCTGGCCTGGATCGTCCGTTGCCGACTGACCAACCGGGCTCAGGATGGAGAGGTTGAAGGGTTGATCGAGTCGGTGCGATTCAGGCTCGCTCCGGTGATTGGCGATGATCTGGTGATGCTGAAGAAACAGATTGGCAATCAGCGAGAATATGCACGTTACGCACTGAATATCGCACAGGCGGTGCATGAAATCGCATGTTCTGTTGGCGGTGACCTGATTGACAGGCATCTGGCCGCGCTCAGGGACAGAACCCTGTTGCCGCCGGTTGATGAAGCCGATGACCGCTATGTGGAATCAGAAATCGGCGCCAGCGACCGAATGACGGAGGAGGCGGAACAGGAAGACCAATACCATGTTTTTTGCACGGATTTTGACCGGATGGTGATGGCGAAGGAGCTCTATCGACTCGAACAGCGCAAACAACTTCGTAGCGAACTGGACCGGATGATCAAGGCGCAGACAGTCAATGTATCGCGGCTGGCCCTGCGCTTGCAGAGCCTGTTTGCCATACCGTCCCGGTCGGGCTGGCAGGATGGTGAGGAAGAAGGTTATCTGGACGGTCGCAGACTCAGTCAACTGGTATCCAAGCCTGGTTATTACCGGGTTTTCAAGCAGGAGAGACGGATGCCACGTTGCGATACCGTGGTCAGTTTCCTGATTGACAACTCCGGTTCAATGAAACGACAGCGATTTCAGGCAGTCGCTATTCTGGTGGATGTCTACTGCCGGGCATTGGAGCTTGCCGGAGTGTCCGTAGAAATACTGGGATTCACCACCGCAGGCTGGGCTGGCGGCGAGTCCATTCGGCAATGGCGTAAATCCGGTTCTCCTGAATATCCCGGTCGGCTGAATGACCGCTTGCATATTGTTTACAAGGATGCTGAAACCAGTTGGCGGCGTTGCCGTTATTCGATCTCATCATTGATGAATCCGGTTCACTTCAAGGAGGGGCTGGACGGGGAGGCGTTGCAATGGGCAGAGCGCCGTTTGCATAGTCGGATAGAAAGTAGAAAGTGTCTGGTCATGATCTCTGATGGCGCACCGATGGAAAGCGCGACCAGCAATCATAATGATCCATTCTATCTCGAACGCCACCTGAAACAGGTGGCAAGCCGGATTGAGCACTCCGGCCAGATCGAATTGAAATCAATCAGTACCGCCTTGGGTCTGGATGAATTTTTCAGCGAATCCATTACACTCGACCTGACCGGAACACTCGACAACCGGGTTTTCGGCGCACTCGAACAACTGTTTGCCAATCGTCCGGCGATTTCCCGCGCGTAACGCCATCGCAGGAATAACGATACATGACCGATATGTGCTGGCTCCCGGCGATTTCCCGCACGTAAAGCCATCGTAGGGGAGGGTCTCCGTGCCCTCCCGCAACCACCGGGACGGGTATCAACCATACCGGGCGACCACAGAGGGTCGCCCCTACGCATCGGTAAGCGCACCATCTACCGCTGGTCGTGCCCTCCCGTGTTGGAACTGGAACTTTACTAGAACTTTACTGGAAGTTTACTGGAACTATGCTAGTATGTTTCTGGTATTAATACGGGAAGATTACGTCCATGTTTGCACCCGATTTCCAGATCACGCCGACGCTGACTCAAGTGTTGATGGATATTGAATCGAGCCGACAGGCAGTTTCCAGCCTGCCTGTTACGGTTCCTGTCCTAACCTCGTTGCGGGAATCCGCGCGTTTGCTTCGTACACATTATTCTACTCAGATTGAGGGCAACCGCCTGACACAGGAGCAAGTGAAAGATGTCATTCATGGTGGTGCATTCCCCAATCGCGAGAGAGATCAGCGAGAGGTCAAGAACTATTATCAGGCGCTGGATTTTCTGGATGAGTTGATAAAAGGAAAAGCGCCTTTGCTCGCAGAAAAAGATATACAAACGCTACATGGCTCTGTGATGGATGGGAAAAGAAAGCCCACGCCGTATCGCGATGGTCAGAATGTGATCAGGGATAGCGGTAGCGGAGCCATCACATATATGCCACCGGAAGCCAAAGATGTACCCGAACTTATGTGTGAATTGATGGCCTGGATTAACAGGGAGGTGAGCAAGGCGGAGTTACCCATACCACTGATTGCAGCCATCGCGCATTACCAGTTCGCAACGATCCACCCTTACTATGATGGCAACGGACGTACCGCCCGACTGCTTACTAATCTCGTGTTGCATAAATCAGGCTATGGTCTGAAAGGTATCTACTCCCTGGAAGAATACTATGCCAGAAATCTGCAAGCCTATTACGAAGCGTTGAGTGTCGGTGAATCGCACAATTATTACCTGGGTCGCGCCGAGGCGGATATTACCGGGTGGAACCTGTATTTCTGTGAGGGCATGGCTGACTCCTTTACCAGTATACGACAGGCAGCTACAGAGGCATCCAGAGAGAGTGTCACGGATCACAGCGCTCTTTTGCGTGAGTTGGATCAAAGGCAAAAACAAGCGCTTTTCCTGTTTGAAAAAAGTAAATACATAACCACCAGAGAGATTGCCGACCTGCTCGGTGTTCATATACGAACCGCCTTGAATCTGTGCAATAAATGGTGTGATGAAGGTTTTATGCTCCAGCATGGGGTAGCCCCCAAAAGCCGCAAATATGAGCTGGCTGATCGATGGGTTGGGTTGGTGTAATTCTGGCTCCCAACCCGTCATCGTAGAGCCTGCCCCCGGCTTGATCGGGGGGGGGGGGGGGACGGTCTCCGTGCCGTCCCGCAACCGCCGGGACGGGTATCAACCATACCGGGCGACCACAGAGGGTCGCCCCTACGACATCGTGTTGGGGGCGATGGGTCGTGGATAGAGTGCCGGGTTGGACATCGGCTGATTGCAAGTTTACTGTTCGTCTGATTGCAAGTTTAGTGCACGGCTGATTGCAAGGCATCATCGAAACTTACTGGAACTTTACTGGAATCCGCCCGTGTTGGAACGGGCATCAACGATACCAGCACTGGATATATCCTTCACGTGGTAATCTCAATGATGGCATCACGCAACATCGTAAAGCTGTGCGACCGGTTATGTTGCACATTGATGTGCCTGCCGATAGCGGTAGCTGCTTGTACTTTCGCTAAACCTTGTCCGAAGTAGCCAGACTTCATCATGATACGTTCGAACGCTTCCCATGTTCCGCCTCGGATCGCGTCAGGGTCCCGGTAGCGGGCCATGCCTGGAATGTTGGGTGATACATTTGGATAAGCCTGACATACTGCTTGCCAATCGCCGAAATACCATGCTTCAAGTTCTTCGATCGCAATCCTTGTGACGATTTGCCAGTCAGTGTCTTTGGCGGCTTGTCGTGAAAGAAGACCGGCATTTTCGCAGATTGTCTCCAGTCTGGATTTGAGTTGATGGCAATCCTCGTTATCCCGGTCCATGATCAACACAATTCGGGAATCATTTGGCAACCAGGTTGAATAGCCCCTGAGTCGATATTCGAGCTTTCGTAACAGTGCATGTTTGCCCTGAGACGTATGTATCGCGAATGTACACTCATCAGGAAGAATCTGATGCAGCCAGGCATTCAGAAACGCTTCCATGGAACGTTCTTCCACGAGGAGCTCCAAATGCCGGACGTGCATATCAGCTAATGTCTTCGTTTTGAACTGGCATCCCGCCTCTGGTCAGGGGGTCCCCGACTCCGAAATAGCCCTCCATCCACAGGTCGCCCAACTGGGCGCCAGCATCCATAAATGCCTTGACTTTGTCGTTCTCATTCAATGAGTTACATTTCGTGTAGCCATATTCGTCACGCCACAACACTCGCACTTCATGGGGGCGCAGCGCGTCCAGAAAGAATGGTGAATGCGTGGTTACGAGGATCTGCGTTGACTCAGCCGCCTTCCGACATTCTTCTGCCAGCCCATAGAGCAGGCGAGGATGCAGGAAATTTTCGGGTTCCTCAATGCCAATGAATGGGGGCGGATCCGGATCGTTCAGCAAGATCAGGTAGGCAAGCATCTTAAGCGTGCCGTCTGATGTAAATCGAGCCATCACTGGCTGAGAAAAAGGCGCATCCTTGATTTTTAACAGCAACCTCCCGTCTGGCATCTGATCTGCCGTCACTTCCTGGATTTTAGGTACTCTTTCCCGGAGCTTGTCAAAAATATGTCCCAAACGATCTGGATGTTCTTCCGACAAGTATTGGATGACATTAGCCAGGTTGTCGCCGGTCTTGTTCAGACGCTCCTGTGCTCCTGCTTCCGGTTGTCCCCGGGCGTCCTCTGATGAAAGATAGGATACATGCCATCCTATGATGAAATTCCGTATGGCAACTACGCGGGGGTTCTCTGCCAGTTGACCCAGCGCATTGACAGCCAGCGTATCTGAGGAACTCAGTGGGATCGATATCCGCAGGTCATGTGCATCCGGTAGCTCGCCCGAGATAACCTCGCCGGTGCCTTCGGTGTAGTCAAGAAAACTGAAAGGTGCTCCATATTGCCTGCGCTTCCAGCGGAGCCATTCCCTCATTACAACGGGTTTCCCGTTTCTTTCGTCTACTTCGAGGTGGTAACTGATCAGCGGGGTGCCTGGTCGTTCGCGATACGCGATTTCGATCAGAACAGGTCCTTCCTCGCCACGCGATTTGAATTCGCGAGCCTTGCCGCGTTTCTCCCACTCCCGGCGTAATCCGTTCTCGAAGCATTCGGACAGAAAAGCGAAAACATCAAACAAGGTGGATTTGCCACTGCCGTTTGGGCCTAAAAGTACGGTTAGAGATGTCAGATTCGTTAATTCGATATTTCGTAGTGCCCGAAAATTCTGCACCTTTATGCGCTCGATTCGTGGTGGTGCCGGGCTTTGGTCTTCCACCATTGGATCTACCGGATTGATTCGCAGAATCGGTCGATACCGGCCTGGGCTACGATTTCATCCTGGTCGGGGGTGCCTGAACTGCATCCGATTCCGCCTGCAATGTCGTCTCCTGCGAAGATCGGCAGACCTCCGGCGACGATCATGAAACGTCCCTGGTGGCTGGTATTGATGCCGAAGGCGGGTTGCCCCGGAGCGCTGACCTTGCCGTAATCCCGTGTTGATTTGCGAGCCGCCGCCGCGGTGAATGCCTTGCTGATCGCGATTTCGATGCTGGTGATCCGGGCATTGTTCATGCGCTCAAATGCGATCAGATGACCGCCATCGTCGGTGACAGCGATATCCATATCGACACCGATTTCCAGCGCTTTTTGGTGGCATGCTTCAATAATGAGTCTGGCGTCTTCCAGAGTCAGTTTGTTGGTCGTTTTCATTGTAATCGGGCCTTGTTGTTTATGAAACCTGTATAGTACCCAATCTGTTTCATGTCAAGATAAATCGGGGAGTGGAGCAGGGCGATCTGTCTGCCCTCAATGCGGAGCATGGAGATCGTATTTTCCCGTAGTTCGTGTATCGACTGAGCATAATGCCAGCGGTTTTCTTCGATATAATCAGGTGAGACTTTTGTACTCATGGTGGAGAATCCATCGGCAAATGAACGACACATATCCGGTAATTAAGAGGAATCGCTTTACATTGCCATTATACTCATTTCTGGCGCCGGGCGGTGGGTTTGCCTGCCGTCTGGATAGAACCTTGCGGGCATGGTAACTCGAACAAAAAAGCCGCCGGACGCCAGTCGGCGGAAAATACGCCGTCGCCGCGCACGGTCCGACTCCGGTTCCAGCGGTCGGTCGCCGGTCTGGCCAGGGGTGCACGGCGGTCTGTATCGGCCATTGTCCGAACCCGATATGGAGCGGTTTCATCAGGCCGCGCTGGACATTCTTGAGCAGGTAGGGATGTCTCATGCCACTCCGCTTACCCTTGACCTCGTCCAGGGAAACGGTGGCGCTATCCGCGATGATGGTCGCCTGCTTTTTCCTCGCTCACTGGTCGAAGACGCAATTGCCGGGTTCAGGCGGGACATTGTCCTGCACGGGCAAAAGCCGGGCATGGAACTGGAGCTTTCCGGCACTCGGGTCTACCTGGGGAGCGGCGGTGCCGCACCCAGCATGGTGGAGCTCGACACCGATACCTACCGCCCTGCCTGCCTGCGCGACCTGTACGATGCCGCGCGGCTTGTCGATACGCTGGATAACATTCATTTTTTCAGCCGGTCGGTGACCGCCAGGGACATGGAAACAGCCCTGGACCTGGATATCAATACCGCATTCGCCTGCCTGGCCGGTACTTCCAAACATGTGATGACCAGTGTTACCACCGGTCACCATGTCGAGGCGATAGCCGACATCTGCGAAATGATCGCGGGGAGCCGCGCTGTTTTTGATGAACGGCCGTTTTTATCCCTGAATATCAATCATGTAATATCTCCGCTGCGCTTCAATCAACAAGCCTGTGAGGTGATGCAACAGGCCGCCAGGCTGGGTTTACCCTTTTCGGTCAATTCAATTGATCAGGCCGGGGCATCCAGCCCTGCATCTCTGGCCGGGTCGGTCGTGCAGGCAGTCGCGGAAACACTGGCCGGGATGGTGGTTGGCTGGTTGATTAATCCGGATTGCAGAGCCATATTCGGTCCCCGTCCAATGATCGCCGACCTGAGAACCGGCGCATTGACCGGTGGTGGCGGCGAACAGGCGGCAGCGATGGCAGCCGCTGTGCAGATGGGACAATATTACAAACTCTCCAATTCCTGTATAGCTGGAGCCACGGATAGTAAAGCACCCGACGCGCAAAGCGGTTTTGAAAAAGCGCTGAATGTAGGTCTGGCTGCCCATGCGGGGTCGAATATGGTGACTCAGGCGTGCGGTATGCAGGCGGCATTGATGGGTTGCAGTCTGGAGAGTTACGTTATAGATAATGACATGCTCGGCGGTATCCTGCGTTCCGTGCGCGGTATTGAGGTGGATTCAGATGCCCTGTCGGTCGATGTTTTTAATCAGGCGGTTCGCGGAGACGGTCATTATCTGGGTAGCGCCGATACCATGGCGCGGATGCAGTCCGATTTCCTTTATCCGGAAATATCTGACCGCCGGACGCCTGATGAATGGGCCGAAGCCGGTTCACCCACTATTCGGGATTCCGCCCTGGCCAGAGCGAAACAGATACTGAACAATCATTACCCCGCACACATTTCTACCGAAACCGAACAAGCCATCCGGGAGAAGTATGATATTTACTTGACGGTCACCGCCATGGGTCACTTCAATCAGGAAACATGGATAGAGTAAGGGACCGGGTGACATATCGTTTGACAAGGCAGGCTCATGGCAGCATAATCGCGCCTCTTTTCCGGCTATTCATTTTTCGCGTAGATAACATCAAACGGGGCGTTAGCTCAGCTGGTAGAGCATCTGACTTTTAATCAGGTGGTCACAGGTTCGAATCCTGTACGCCCCACCAACCCGCCCACAAAATCACTCCCCCCTTGAGGGGGAGTCAAATCCGCAAAGCGGATTTGGTGGGGGGACACAACCATCATCCCACACGCCAACCCCCCGTCTTTCCCGCGCAGGCGGGAATCCACAACCATAAGGATGTTTGCGTGAACAGGAAAAGGTGGATACACTACCGGATAAGTACCACACAGTGAAATCTAAAAAGGTTATGGAACTAAATAACGAACAACGCAGACACTTGGCAGTGACATTGCGTACTATCGGGATCGGTGCTTTGGTTCCAGTGGGATTACAGATATACAATTCTGCAACATCGATCCAGGTTGTGTTACTGTGGGGTGCTTTTGCTTTCTGGGCAGAGATATTAGCACTTAAAACATTAGGGGGTATTCAGGACAATGATTGAAGCAATGTTGGTTTTCGCCTGTATTTTAATTGTCGCTACCATCGTAGTTTACAGCGCGAATCGCCGTTAAGCGCCTGCCCATCCCGGTGGCATAATCTACGTCGTAGAGGCATGCCCCCTTGCGCCTGCCCTGTATAACAATCAATCGCGGCGAGGTACCCGGATGAGATTGGATGACACGGCATTGGAGCAACTCCTGCAAGACGGGGAGAGTTTCCAGGTCGAATTCAAGGAAAGAATGACTAAAAAGGTTTCCCGCGACATCCGGGAGGCAGTTTGTGCCTTTGCAAATGACTTACCGGATTCGCGCAAGCCGGGCGTCTTGTTTTTGGGAGTCGACGATAGGGGAGAACCTGTCGGCCTGGATATTACCGATGAACTGTTGCGTCAGCTTGCAGATGTCAAAAATGATGGCCGGATTGTTCCTCCGCCCTCCATGTTCGTCGAAAAAAGAACTTTGACTGATCACGAAGTTGCAGTGATTACCGTGATGCCATCGGACTCCCCCCCGGTTCGTTATCAGGGGAATATATTTGTCCGCAGTGGCCCTATGCGTGGCATTGCGACAGCGCAGGATGAAAGACTTCTCAATGAGAAGAGACGTGCAGGTTCCCCACACTTTGACACCTTTCCAGTTCCGACCGCTGACATTTCAGCGCTGGACAGAACCCTGTTTGAAAATGAATATCTTCCCAGGGCATTCAGTGCACAAACGCTTCAGGCAAATGATCGAAACCTGAACGAACGTCTTGCGGTGACAAAGATGGTGGTTTCTGTCGATGAACCCACCCCGACTGTTGTTGGTCTGTTGACGCTGGGCAAGAGTCCGCTCGATTTTATTCCTAATGCCTGGGTACAGTTTCTCCG
Source organism: Arenicellales bacterium (assembly GCA_965116335.1). Classification (GTDB taxonomy): domain Bacteria; phylum Pseudomonadota; class Gammaproteobacteria; order Arenicellales; family Poriferihabitantaceae. The sequence goes on along the minus strand of OZ220677.1, from coordinate 1,009,786 downwards.
GATAGATGGGGAAAGATTGGCAGACGACATTATTGATGCAGCCACAATCAGTGGTGACCTGTCCACCGTAATCAGACGAATTGATGAGAAGATGATGGCGCATAGTGACACTCGGGTTGACCTGAAATCTTCGATTATAGAAAGCAGGTATTATTCTTATCCACTTGTGGCTCTTCAGCAGATATTACGAAATGCGATCATGCATCGGTCTTACGAAAATACAAATGCGCCCGTACGAATCACATGGTTCAATGACCGGGTTGAAATCCAGAGTCCTGGAGGCCCATACGGCAGTGTCACGAAAGAAAAATTCGGATATCCGGGAGTAGTTGATTATCGTAATCCGAATCTTGCGGAAGCCATGAAAGTGCTTGGTTTCGTGCAGCGTTTCGGGGTGGGTATAGACATTGCAAGGAAGGCTCTCCAGGACAACGGTAGTCCGGAAATTAAATTCGAGGTAAGCGATACACACGTACTGGCAATCATTGAAAGGAGGCCGATATGAGTATACCGGTCCTTACTTTCTTTAATAACAAGGGTGGTGTGGGAAAGACTTCGCTATCCTACCATATCGCCTGGATGTTATCTGAAATCGGGTACGATGTTCTGGTTTGCGATTTGGATCCACAAGCCAATCTGACATCCGCATTTCTTGATGAGGAAGCGCTGGAAAATATATGGAACGGGGGGGATAACAATTGTGGCGCAACCATTTTCCAGTGTGTTGAACCATTGACAAAAGTGGGGGATATCTTGTCTCCAGCTATTCGAAAGATTACGCCAAGCCTCTCCCTTTTGCCGGGCGACCTGGCTTTATCCGGTTATGAAAGCGTTCTTTCGGAACAGTGGCCCAATGCGATGGATAGCGGCAGCCTGTACAGGTCATTTCGTATTTTATCGAGTTTTTGGACCGTAATGCAGGATGGCGCGAAGCAGTGCGACGCTACAGTGATTATTTCGGATGTTGGCCCAAATCTCGGCGCCATCAACCGATCATCGCTTATTGCAACGGACAAGGTCATTGTGCCACTCGCCGCTGATCTTTTTTCACTTCAGGGGCTGCGGAATCTTGGCCCGACATTGCGCCAGTGGCGACAAGAGTGGGATAACCGAAAAAAGAATTGGGCAGCGCCGGATTTTCCACTGCCTGAAGGAGTAATGGAGCCTGCAGGATATGTAATTCAGCAGCACGGGGTAAGACTTGACCGGCCCGTCAAGGCTTATGATAAATGGTCAAACAGAATACCGAAAGGCTATGCTAAACTGTTGCTGGAGCAAACGGATACGTGGTTTCGTACACCCGCTGAAGACGCTCATTGTCTGGCCACGATTCGTCATTACCGGAGTTTGGCGCCGATGTCCCAGGAAAAACGTAAACCCATCTTTCATTTGACCTCCGCCGATGGCGCCATCGGTGCTCATGCTGCGGCAGTACAGGATGCCTACCGGGATTACAAGAACCTGGCCATGAAAATTTCCGCAGTGGCCGAGCTGAAAACAACAAATGATCCGTGATATTCCCCCTGTGGGACAGACCCCCGTGCCTGCCCTGTATAACAATCAATCCAGCGAGGTAAAATTGAACATACAAAACATCGGCGTAGTCGGCGCTGGCGCCATGGGCAGCGGCATTGCCCAGGTTTTCGCTGCCGCAGGCTTCACCGTCACCCTGGTTGACATCGACAACCCGGCCGTCGAGCGCGGCCTGGCTGCAATCAACGCAAGCCTCGACAGAATGGTGAAGAAGGAGACGATCAAACCACAGGATAAATCCGATACCCTGTCACGAATCAGCACAACGACTTCTCCACAGGCATTGTCGGCGGCGCAATTCGTGGTCGAAGCCGTGCCGGAGGATTTCGCGATCAAGTCCGCAATCCTGAAACAACTGGATGAGGTCTGCCCCCCGCAAACCCCGTTCGCCTCCAACACCTCATCCATCTCCCTGACCCGACTGGCCGCCCAGACCAGCAGGCCGGAGCGCGTCATCGGTATGCACTTCATGAATCCCGTGCCCGTGATGCAACTGGTTGAAATCATCCGCGCGCTACAAACCGACGACTCGACCTGCGACCTCACCCGCCAGTTAGCGACACGTCTCGGCAAAACCCCGGTACTGGCCAACGACAGTCCCGGCTTCGTCGCCAACCGCATCCTCGTCCCCATGATCAATGAAGCCATCTTCACCCTGCACGAAGGCATCGCCACCGCCGAAGCGATTGATGAAATCATGAAACTCGGAGCCAATCACCCGATTGGGCCACTGGCGCTGGCTGACCTGGTCGGGCTGGATGTGGTATTATCCGTCCTGCGCGTGTTGCACGAAGGCATGGGCGACCCGAAATTCCGACCCTGTCCCCTATTGATTAAGATGGTGGATGCGAATAAACTGGGCAGGAAAACCGGCGTCGGTTTTTATGATTATCGCTGAATTGAACGATTCGCATCAATAATCTGTATCTTTGTGATAAAATATGCAAAAAAAGTGTTGACTGTTACATAAATTTAATTTAATGTTCGCTCTTACTGAAAGAGTAACTAGTATTGAGTACATTAAAAGTATTGGCTGACTTTGCCGGAGTTGTAAGATTCGATCGCCGGGAGTAGCATTTAACCAGAAATATCTGATAAACTATTTTAACTTACATATTTGGGAAACCATCGATGAAAAATACCAAACTTACACAAAACCTGGACAATTCCAAAGAGCAACAGGATATCCAATCACCTAACAAAAGAAAAATACTCGCTTCCATCGGCGTAACCTCCGGCGTCATCGGAGCTTCCGCCCTGTCACAACAATGGACCAAACCTATCGTCAATTCCATCGTGCTGCCCGCTCATGCAGTAGGTACCGATATGATGGCTACTACCATGGCACCGACTATGGCTCCTACGGACCCGCCCGCACCCATGCCAATGATTAACCTGTCAACATTCCCTGCGTCACAGCTTATGGGTGACAGTCTTGGAGTGCTGATGGCGGGGGATGTGAGAACTGTCAGGGTTTCATTGAATGCCATGCCAGATGAGCTGGTTACGGTTTCTGTGAGTGGGGATGGAGTTACTGCTGTTGATCTTATGTTCGATGACAGGGACTATGATAAAGAACAGGATGTAATGATCACTGCGGCTACTGCACCTGCCGATATGGAGAGTGAAGAAGAATCCATGGTGACATTAACGGCCAAGGGCGGTAACTATGACGAGATGAAAAGGGAATTGACGTATACCGTGGGTTATTACGGTGCCGATCCTGTATCTAACGTGAAAGTAATGGTTAGTGATAGTGTTGCTCCTAATGGTATGGCGAAAGTGACTTGGGATGAACCGGACACTCGTAAAGAAAGAAAGCAATATAGGGTAACGGTGACAGGTGCTGGTACAGGTGCTGATGCTCCTAAAGTCACGATAGATGGAGAAGAGGCTGATATTACGGAAATGAAAGCTGGCACAGCCATGGTCACGGTAGAGGTGATCTATGCAGATGATATGGCCATACCTGACCCTGATGCTCCAGTGGCTGCAGACAAGCCTGTCGTCTGATAGTCATCCAATCAGGAAGAAGTAAAAAAGCCACCTCCGGGTGGCTTTTTTATTGCCCGCAACCCGTAACATCACATCCCACCGAACCCATCACTCCCCCCTTGAGGGGGAGTCCAATCTGCGAAGCAGATTGGGTGGGGGGAACACAACCACCATCGGTTGTATCGGCAAGTGACACGGGCGACCCTCTGTGGTCACCCGCAACCTTTGATACCCGTTTCAATATTCGCGGGAGGGCACGGAGACCCTCCCCTACGATGAAGGTCTGTACTCATTCCGTCATTCCCGTGAAAACGGGAATCCACAACCATTCAGATACCGTAATTAAAGTCATCGTAGGGGCACCCCTCTGTGGGTGCCCGCAACCGTTGATACCCTTTCCATCCATTCGCGGGAGGGCACGGAGACCCTCCCCTACAACATCGTTTCGCTTCATGTATCAACATCATTCCCCCCACCCGCTCCCCGGCGGGCTTCGCCCTTGTATCGCGGACTCCCCCTCAAGGGTGGAGTGATACCAAACCCGTCCAATCATTCCCCCCGCAGACCGGGGAATCCAATCGTGCGAAGCAGATTGGGTGGGGGGTCACTGAACGTCATCCCACGCCCCAACCACTCGTCTTTCCCGCAAAAACGGGAATCCACAACAATATGCGCTTTTCTGCTGGGTATGTTGTATTGAGCCGCCAGTATGCCTATAATCAGCCCATGTCCCCCCAAGCAGCCATCGCATTTGATACCCATCGCTTTGTCAAACATCTGACAGAGAGCGGGTTTACGGAGAAACAGGCCGAGACCCTGGCCGAGGAGCAAGTTTCTCTGCTCAATACCAATCTGGCCACCAAAGCCGATATTGAAACGGTCAAGTTTGATATTGAAACGGTCAAAGCCCATATCGAAGCCCTGCGACTGGCAACCAAAGCCGATATAGAAGCTCTGCGACAGGAAACCAAAGCCGATATAGAAGCTCTGCGACAGGAAACCAAAGCTGATATAGAAGCCCTGCGACTGGCAACCAAAGCTGATATTGAATCAGTCAAGGGTAATATCCAAGCAGCCAAGTTTGATTTGTTGAAATGGATGTTCGCAGCACTCATTGCCCAGGGAGGGCTGATCGTCGCCTTGATCAAATTCTTGTGATGAGTCGCTTCGTCATAAGATCAGGGAAGTTCACGGATCGGATGCGCCCCGCACCATCATAACCCATCACTCTCCACCACCCGTCTTTCCCGTGCAAACGGGAATCCACAACCATTCAGATACCGTAATTACCAATGCGTAGGGGCGCCCCTCTGTGGGTGCCCGGTATCGAGGATACCCGCTCCGATCATTCGCGGGAGGGAGGCGCGATGACGGATGTACCCCCCATCAAATCAGCCTGCGCTGCTTGTCTTCTTTGATTCCCCCCTTGAGGGGGAATGATGCGCAAACCCTTGATTTGCGCTGACACTTGATTTGCTGACTCTTGCACATAATTACATTGGGTGGCATGATGGCTGAAACCTTCCTCAAAGAACACGGATAATGATTCGCCATAAACTCCCCATCGGTATCCAGTCCTTCCGCGCCATTCGGGAACAGGACTGCTACTACGTCGACAAGACGCCACACATCCAGCGGCTGGTCGAAATGGGCAGTTTCTATTTCCTGTCTCGCCCACGCCGATTCGGCAAGAGTCTGCTGATCGATACATTACAGGAACTGTTCGAGGGCAATGAAGCCCTGTTTCAGGGGTTGCATATCCATCAACACTGGGACTGGTCAGTCAAGTATCCCGTGGTGCGATTGAGCTTTGGTGGGAAATACGACAAACCGGATGATATTGATGGCGATATCGTTGATCAACTGGATATTGCAGAACGCCAGGCTGGCCTTGAACCTGCCCAATCCTCAGTGTCAGCACCCAGACGCTTGCGGACCCTTCTGAATCGCCTGCACCATGCCACCGGCCAACAGGCTGTAGTACTGGTAGACGAATACGATAAGCCCATTCTGGATGTACTGGATAACCCGGAAATGGCTAAATCCAACCGCGATTACCTGCGTGGCTTCTACGGCATCATCAAGGACAGTGCCCGGGATGTCCGCTTCGTCTTCGTTACCGGCATCAGTATGTTCTCGAAAGTGAGTTTGTTCTCCGGCCTCAACAACCTGGACAATATCAGCCTGGATCCAGAGTTTGCTACGATCTGCGGCTATACCGACAAAGACCTCGACACCGTATTCGCCCCGGAGTTACCCGGTCTTGACCGGGATGAAATCCGTAAATGGTATAACGGCTATCACTGGCTCGGAGAAGAGAAACTGTACAATCCATTTGATCTATTGCTGTTGTTCCGCAAACGCCAGTTCAAGTCGCATTGGTTTGAGACCGGTTCCCCGACTTTCCTGTTTCGAGTCATGATGGATCGGGAAATCAGTCCACTGGAACTGGAGAATCGTATCTCTGATGAAGACTTACTCTCCACCTTCGATATAGATGACATCACCATTGATGCCCTGTTGTTCCAGACCGGTTATTTGACCCTTGTCGAACGAGAATGGGATGGTGCACGGACTCTCTATACGCTGGATTATCCGAACTTCGAGGTACGACAGAGTCTGAACCATGGGTTGCTCGGCTATATCACAGGACGCAGAATCGAAACAGCGGATGATGGCAAGGTACTGGCCAGTTTGCTGGTTGCCAATGACTTCGATGGATTCACAGAGCGTCTGCAATCCTTCTTCGCCGGGATTCCGTATCAGTGGCAGTCCACCCGGAGTCCGGCTCGATATGAAGCCTGGTATGCCGGGATGCTATATGCCTGCTTTTGTACGATTGGTCTTACCCTTCGGGTAGAGGATTCCAGCAGCCGGGGTCGGGCAGATATGGTGGTATTGCATGGAGATCAGGTATTTGTATTTGAGTTCAAGATGTCAGATACAGACAGCAATAGTGAGGATACGGCACAACAGGCGATTGAACAGATACAGGAGAAAGGTTATGCCGACAAGTACCGCAGCCAAAACCAACCCATCCATCTGATCGGCATAGCGTTCAGTGCACAACAACGGAATCTGGCAGCAGTGAAGGTAATCCAATCATCCCCCCCTTGAGGGGGAATCCAATCTGCTTCGCGGATTGGGTGGGGGGTAACTGAACGTCATCCCACGCCCCAACCATCCGTCATTCCTGCACAAGCGGGAATCCACAACCATACGGATACCGTAATTACCGATGCGTAGGGACAGGTCTCTGTGCCTGTCCGCTACCGTTGATACCTGTCTCGATCATTCGCGGGAGGGTACAAGACCCTCCCCTACGATCAAGCCGGGTGGTCTCTGTGCCCTCCCGCAACCGTTGATTGCGTTCCGATAAATGATCACTTTTCACTGTAGGACTCTGCTACAATGAACCTAATCCCGACACAAAGAATTACTTGAAATGACGACCACCGCACCCACTCCAAAGGATCACAAGTGAAAATTCTATACATACTTGCGGCGACGCTTTTTTTGGTAAGTTGCACTGACGACGCGAAAATTGCGTCGCGTAATCTGTCCAAATCGGCGGACAATTTCGAGATTGACCGGCGCATCGTTTTCTATAACGGAATTACAGACAGCTACATGCTGACTATCGAAGGAAAGTGTTCAATTGAGGACCAAGAGAATCAATTAGAAGTAACCTGCAAAATCGGGCATAACCAGTACAAAAAACATTTTCTCGGTTTGTCTGATAACGTGACCTACTTCGCGGAACAATTGAAAACGACTGATGTAAATGTATATCACCATCGCGTGACGTTTAAACCACAGCAGATCATCCCCGATATTGACTACCGTGGAAGCTTGGAAGAACTGATAGAAAATGCTTCAGAAGACCCTGGTAAGTGACAAACTTCGCCAGGTGCGATGGGTTTCGGCATAAGCGGGAATCCATAATGATTTCACTTTTCACGAACCCGCTGGGATGGGCGGGATTCTTCATTCGGATGCCCTGCATCGCATTCATAAAGCTACACCACACAAGGACAACCCGGCTTTCAGGTGAAAACCTTTGGTTTGAAATCTTCCTGATTGAGGATGCTGGCGCTGTCGTCGGTAGATCTTATGACGAACAGGCCATGTTTTTCTGCATAGACCACCGCTTTCTGTGTGGCTTTCGAGCAAGCCGCCGCTCCATAGATTGCTCTATCGTGGTAACTATCATGAGCGCTGATCTTCCGTAAATCGTCCAGAAAATCCTTGACATCATTTACTTTTAACTTCGTCCTGACTGTGAGCAGCACGACTTCCTCGTTGTTTGCCGCCATAATATCAAATTCATAGCTGCCCGGTCGCTTTATGCGTCGGGCGGTGTATTCAATATGGATTCCCTGCTGGTTCAGGAGCGGCACTAAATGCCTTTCACGCAGACTCTCTATCAGGCATTCCCACGGGGTAGGATACAGGTCGTCGTAAATTTTCATTATTGAGAATCAGTAGGGTTTGATGACTTCCACCATCGGGAAGTGTTTTTTGTTCAGTGTGACGACGGAGAGATTTATAGAAACTTTGTAACGGCAATCAGGCTTAATATCAAGATTACGCACCCATGATCCTGTGATGTCAGAACCCTTGACGTGTTCAACGGTACTCATGTTTTTTACCTCCATTGTTTCAATACCCGGTGTGATTAGCCCTAACTGATTACTGGAGTTTAACATTGACTGTTAATAATGTGTGTGATTCATCGACTAATCCTCTCAAGATTATTAATCTCCGATAAACCCGGGGCGGTTCAGTCAATCAAACGAACGGCATATAACCCCACAAAACTTCCGAGTTTGGAGATTGCTGTTTCTGCTATCAGATGATAGCAGTTTATGATATTATAAAGAAATGAACAGCAAGCAGAAGAAAACACTCGCTGCTATTTTTTCAACGCCTGTACCAAAGAATATTGAATGGGCAAAAATAGAAGCGCTATTAATTGCTGCAGGTTGCGTTGTTACGGATGGTAGTGGTTCAAGGGTAAAGTTTGACTGTAAAGGACATACTGCGGTTTTTCATCGACCGCACCCGCAAAAAGAAACCAAACCGTATGTCGTCCGTTTGGTGCGCGAATATTTGGAACTGACCGGTATCAAACCATGAATAATCTAACGTATAAAGGCTATTACGCAAATATCCAATTTGAAGCAGACAGCGATGTTTTTGTAGGCCGTTTGGCGGGCATTACCGATATAGTCGTGTTTGAATCGGATACGGTTGAAGGTCTTAAAGCAGCGTTCATTGAAGCGGTCGATGATTATCTGGCGCATTGCAGGCGTATCGGGAAACGGGCGCAAAAAGCGTTTTCCGGAAAGTTGATGTTGCGGATCAATCCGGAGATACATGCAGAGATTGCATTAGCGACTGAACTGAGTCATGCAAAAAGCATGAATGAGTTTGCAGAAGCGGCCTTGCACAAGGAAGCCCAGGCATACATAAACACGCAACAGGATGTTTAAGGGATTAAAATTGACATGGCGTACTTTAATACGTACGCTATACGAGGAACTGGACTCACTACGATACCTGATCCTCCTGAACCCCGGCCAGATCTTCCGGCCGTAGCCGGTAACGCACTACATTGCCCTCATGCAGTCCGCGGCACTCCCGAAGGATGTACTCAACGACCTGTACGCGGTCCGCTTCCGGGATGCCTGCCCCGGCCACCATTCCTTCGATATCTTCCGGGCGAAACCCCTTCCATTCGAGCACACAACGCCGAACAGCCTTTCGGACAAAATCCCGATAGACGAGTGCCGCCTTTTCCGGTGATTCCAACTCCGCGCGCAGCACCCTGTAGTTCTCGGCGGACGCCAGATAAGCGTCGATATAGGTATCGCGCAATAAGGACACATTGTTTAACTCGTAGATACCGATGAGTCCGTCCAGGTAGGCGATGTCGTCCATGGCGACAAAAGACATTGGCGCAAGACCGGCCTTCAGGAGTGGAATATTCGCGGCAATGCGCGATACCCGCTTGTTGATGTCATCGAATGCCTGAAGATAGGGGACATGAACCATCAGAAAGAAAGACTGCTCGAAAGGGTCTGCGATTCCCGCCGCCTTCGCAATCAGAACCTCGAACTCCTCCTCAATCCGGTATTGATCCTCCAGCGGCCGGTAACTCGAATGGGAGATACCGACGGGCAGGCGCCGCAACCTCCCCGCCATGGCCGGGTCCACGAGCAGACCATCGGCGAGCAAGGCATGGATGTTGAGGATATCAGGACGGTTCATCGTGATCTCGTCCAGATGATCCACGACATACTCAATCGCTTCCTTGTGGTTCAGAATCATCACCGCTTCCTTGCGGTCCTTGCCAGCGGCTTCTTCCCCGAGCCGGATCAGTCGCTCGGTCTCCAGAATGCTATAGGTATTTCCCTCCATACGTGAGGAAGCCCAGGACAAATCCACCAGCAGGCGTTCCAGAATACGCCGCGCGTAGGTATCGGCCTGAATCGGAGATGGGACCGGTCGGCCAGTGTCGCGCAGGTGCTGGCGGTCACTCTCGCCCAGGTAGGCGCTCTTGCCGGGTACATAGCAATCCACAAACTCCTTCCTGTAAACAGCCAGCCGGCGGCGGTTGTAGGGTGTTTGCAGGTACGCGCGAACCACATCCGCGCCCGCCAGGTAATACCCCGTGGCCCTGGCCTTGCCCGAAACCTCAAGCCGCCCCTGATCGACCAGCCGCTTCAGGACACGCCAGACCGTCGGTGAACTGACCTGTGGCGCAACCTGGCGTCGAATATCCTCCCGCCCGGCGCCGGGATGTTCTCCAATATACTGCAGAACGCTCTGTTCCGGGATTGGCATGAAATGATTCCGTGGGGGCACCGAATGATTATACATCCAAATTACAAGGATTTATCCGTTTCGTCAACATATCGTTTCAATATTCTTGAAACGATAGTTAAATCCACCAAATCCCGGCACAGAACCGAGGTTCGAATAGAGCAACCTTGCCCCGATGCGACGCCCACCGGGCGGGCACGGAGACCCGCCCCTACGCATTGGTAAGCACAGCATCCGTATTGTTGTGGATTCCCGTTTGCGGGAATTCCCCTCACCCAATCTGCTTCGCAGATTGGACTCCCCCCTTGAGGGGGAGTGATGGGTTGCGGTGGGGCCTGGTCAGGAGAAAATCTGTGGTTTGAAATCTTCCTTATTGAGGATACTGGCACTGCTACCCGTGGCTCTGATGACGAATAATCCCTGCCTCTCTGCATAAACATCCGCTTCCGAATCCACACGCAACCAGGCCATCGCTCCGTAGATGGTGTTATCCTTGAAACGCGGCATTCGAGTCGCAACCTTACCTAAACTCTCCAGAAAATCCTTGACATCCTGCACGCGCAAGGTGGTCTTGACTTCAACTACAACTATTTCTTTGCCGTTTACTGCAATAATGTCGTATTCATAATTATCATCCCGCCCTCTTTTCTTCGCATTGGTCACCGTATAATCAACCGGAATGCCTCGTTGATTCAAGAGCGGAACCAAATCACCATCTACCAGACTTTCCATTAGCTTTCCCCATTGGGTATTAAACAGGGCTTCGGTCTTTTTGATCTGTTTGCCGGTTTCTCGCTGGCTCTGGCGAATTTCTGCCATTTCCTGCATGGCTTTTTTATGTCTGGCATCCTCTATGGCAGCGGCTTCTTTCCGCCTGGCATCCTCTATGGCAGCGGCTTCTTTCCGCCTGGCGTCCTCTATGGCATCGGCTTCTTTCTGCCTGGCATCAGCTTCTTTCCTCATGGCGTCGGCTTCTTTCTGCATGGCGCGCTGGCTTGCACGAAATTCTGCCATTTCCTGTCTGCCTTTTTCCTGGGCGGCGGCGGTTTCTTTCTGGCTGGCAGCAGTTTCTTCCAGATTAGCGGAAACTTTTCTCAGAATTGCCCAGATTTCGTCTGGAGTGGGTGAGGTGGCTGTGGTAGTCATTTCAGTTAGTCCTTTGTGTTGGGATTAGGTTCATTGTAGCAGAGTCCTACAGTGAAAAGTGATCATTTATCGGAACGCAACCAACGGTTGCGGGTGGGTACGGAGGGTCGCCCGCAATCCATAACAACCTTTCGGACAAAATCCCGATAGACGAGTGCCGTTTCGTCAACATATCGTTTCAATATTCTTGAAACGATAGTTAAATCCACCAAAGTCGATAAATAGCTTGCTTCTGCTTCGGCTCTGGTTCAGAATCAGGAAACTATAGGTGAACCCATGAATAGTTACGTCATCGACACTCATTCCGCTATCAAAAAACTGGAAGCGGTTGGCTTCCCGCCGGAGCAGGCGGAAGTAGTTACTTCCCTGTTTTCCAGCCGGGAGGCTGAACTGGCGACGAAGTCGGACCTGAGACTATTGAAAGGAGAGCTAAAAACCGACATCGCTGAACTCAGGACAGAGCTAAAGAACGACATCGCTGAACTCAGGACAGAGTTAAAGGGCGACATCGCTGAACTCAAGGGTGACATTTCCAGACTCTATGCCGGCCATGCTGTACTTCAGGAACAGATCAAGTCTATTCGTATTCAAAATGGGGTTGTTCTGGCGGTCACACTGGCCATGCTCGCCATGCTTGTTCCGGTGTTTCTGCAGTTATTCGACTCGCCCTGAGGGGACTACCCAATCAATTTGCGCTTACGCTTGTGTGATTTGACGGGGCGGTTTAGCGTTGCAGCCAGTTGTTTACCCGTTTGATGTCTTCTTCATCGAGGTCGCCGACGGCACGTTCCAGTTCCAGTACCGAGAGGATGTAGTCGTAGCGCGCGCGCAGGTAGTCTGTTTTGGAGCGTGACAGGTCGCGTTGGGCATCGAGCACATCCAGATTGGTAGTCAGACCGGCGTTAAATCCTTCTGTCTTCGCTTCCAGTGCGCTTTCGCCTGCGGTAATCGCTTCGAACAGCGCTTCAACCTGACTGATGCGGCTGGCGGTAGTCAAAAACGCGGTTGTTGCCTGGGTGGCGGCTGTACGGCGCGTCTGTTCCAGCAGTCTTTCGACCTGATTATACATCAGTCCGGCTTGCCGGGTTTTCAGTTTGACCACGCCTCCGTTGTAAATCGGGAATCTCACCTGTACGGACAGATGGGTCGTGCCGGAACTGCTGGAATACGCACCGGAGTCGCCGCGGGCATCCGTCTGGCGATGGCCTCCGTCCAGACTGACAACAGGAAGCCGAGCACTCTTCTGGCGTTCGATTTCGGTGTTGGCAATGTCCAGTTTCAGTGATTGAATGGCCAGTGACACATTGTTCGACAATGCCCGATCGACCCAGGTATCCATATCATTTGGCTGAGGCAGTTCCAGTGAAGCGGATTCACTCAGTGGCGACAGGGTTTGCGGGGTTGTGCCGATGATTTGTTGCAGTAACGCAATATCATTGTTGATGTTATTACGAGCCATGATTTCGTTGGCTTCCGCCTGCTTGAATCGGGCTTTTGCATCGAACAGGTCGGTGGGTGTTACCAGTCCCACTTCAAGCCGTTCGCTGGCCAGGTCCATCTGGCGCTGGATTGCGACCTTCTCCAGTCTGGCAACTTCGCCGGCATCGCGCGCCGCAAGCACATTGAAGTAACGATTGGCGACGCGCAGGATCAAATCCTGCTTTGCCTGGCGTAATTCCAATCCTGAAATTCCCACACGGTCCCGGCTCTGGTCAATGTGGATACGGTCTGCCTTGTTATACAGTGGCAGGTTGACGTTGAGGTTGACAGCGTAATCATCGCTATTCCCCCGATCCGGGTTTCTGTTGTTTGCCTGATCCTCTGACACACTCGCGCTGCCGGTGACCAAAGGCTGGAACGCAGTGTGCGCGATCGGCAGTTCCAGAGCACTGGCACTGTGGGCCAGTGTTGCGGCCTGATAAACCGGATCATGGGTCAGTGCCTGGGAGTAGATGTCCCAGAGATCTGCGGCCAGACTGTTGCCGGGCAGGATGGTGCACAGCATGGCAGTCAGGATAACTCGTGCCCGGCAATGAGCCTTGACTCCGGGCACAGGCCGCGGGGTGAGTCTAAAAATCGAATATGGCTTGTTCATGCACATTTTCCAATCTGGGGACGCTGGTTTCGAACAGGGAGGTTTTTTGTCCGTTTCCCTGGATCATGACAACCTGCATGGCCGGGTCGTTGCCTTCGATTCCGACCAGTCTTCCACGGCTGTCAATCCGGTTGAGGAAAACCGGATCAATGCGGGGGACGGATCCGGTAATCAGCACTCGGTCGAATGTTTCCCCGCCGTCCAGGGTTTCACAGAAACGGAAGCAGTCGGCGCAGTGCAACTCGACATTGTCGATACCCGCCATGCCCAGATTCCGTTTCGCCTGGTCGGATAATTGCGGATTGATCTCAATGCTGGTCACCTGTGCGCCGAGTGAGGCCATCAGCGCGGCGGTATAGCCGGAGCCGGTTCCAATCTCCAATACACGATGGTCGGGTTTCAGTCCCAGGGCTTCAATCATACGGGCACTGACTTTGGGTTCGAGCATGACCTGATTGTCGCCCAGAGGAATGCAGGTATCGACGAAAGACAGATGCCGGTAGCGTTCAGGCACGAAATCCTCCCGCCGGACCTCACCCAGAGCGTTCAGCGTCCGGGTTGCCAACACATTCCAGGGACGGATCTGTTGTTCGATCATATTGATGCGGGCTGTTTCGTAATCCATGGCGGGGTCATAAGCGTTCGATCAGATTCATCCGTTCATCATATCAAAAATCAGGGGACTTTATCGGTATAAATCCCTGATTTTGGTGGGGAGTCTGCCCTCGGTGATAGAGTATCCATGCCGGTGGGTTATAGATAGTTAATGTAGTAATTGACTTTATCATGCCACGACAGGTTGGCAGTTGTGGCAAGTTCGGCGCGTTTGATGGCAACCAGATTCTGTACCAGAGTTTCCCCCACGGCCTGCACCAGATCAGCGTCCGCGACCAGATCGTCCAGCGCCTCGTCCAGTGTCGCTGCCACTCCATCTACGGCGTCCTGACTCTGCACGCAGTCTCCGGTCTCGGCTGCCTGCAATTCATATTGGTTCATAACTCCCAAACGCGCTGCCTGCAATACGGCGGCGGTCGCCAGATAAGGATTGACCGCACCGTCTGCCATACGATGCTCGATTCTCGCATGTGAACCGACTTCACTGGATATGCGCGTAGTTACCCCGCGATGGTCTACTGCCCAGTTGCGCCAGTAACCGGAAAGACTGGCCGGTTGAAGGCGATGGTAGGAGTTTTCGATGGGCGCAAGAATGCCGGCCAGACCTTTGTGATGGTGCATCAGTCCGGCTACACAGCGTTGACCGATTTCACTGAGATTTCCTGTTGCGTCTGCATGACCGATGATGTTGTTGCCCTTGCGGTCGTTCAAACTGAAATTGATATGAACTCCTGAGCCGCCAGCAGTCAAAATCGGTTTGGGCATAAAAGTAAGCAATACGCCGTGTTCAATGGCTACCTCGCGGGCCATCAGCCTGAACAGGAAGATATCATCGACTGCCTTTACCGCATCGTCATATTTCAGGGTGTACTCGAACTGGGGAGAGTCATATTCCGATGTGATCATCTCCAACTGAAAACCACAGTTATTGGCGCGCTCCCAGATGGCGTCGGTAATACCGAGAGGATCGGTGAAAGGTCCGGTGCTGTAGACAAAGGCGCCGGGCGTATCATAAGGTTGCCATTTGCCTTCATTGTTTCTTACAAAAGCAAACGCTTCCAGCTCAATACCCACCTTGGGGGTATACCCCGTTTCCTGCCATTGACTGACCGTGCGTTTCAGTAAAGTACGGGCACACAAATTTAACGGTTGGCGGTCGCTTTCCAGCAAGTCACAGACCACCACGCTGACTCCCGGATGCCAACTTTTCCTGATTTCCTCAGTCTTGTAACAGGCGATCATATCCGGTAGTCCTTCGAGCATTTTCGACCCCGGAGCCGAGATCAGTTCCTTATCGTAGGTGACGGCGTACACTCCCCGACAAAATCGGGTCTCGCTCGCGGACGAAGAGGGCGCACCGAATGGAAGATATTTGCCACGCGCCAGGTTGAGTTGGTCACAAAAGAGTGTTCGCAGGCGTTGTTTCATGATTAGCGATCTCAAGGTCAAGTGACCGATACAGACAGATACTTGATGCCGCCCACAAAGTTGGAACGGGTGTATCTGACAGAATCGGTCAGGGTAATGGATTTTATCCGATTGCAGAGTTGTTGCATCAACACTCGCACCTCCAGCCTCGCCAGCCACATACCCAGACACAAGTGCGGGCCTCCCTGACCAAAGGCAAGATGGCGATTGGGTTTACGCAACGGGTTAATCCGAAAGGGTTGATCAAAGGCGTTGTGGTCACGGTTTCCTGAAACGAACCACAACAGGACTTTGTCCCCCTTGCTTATCGTCTGATCGTGAAAGGTGAAATCCCGGGTTGCGGTACGGCGGAAGTGCATGGTTGGGGATGCCCAGCGAATGAACTCGTCAGTCGCGGTCTGCCAGATTTCGCTGTTACCGGACTTGAGTTGCCCAAGCAGACCTTCTTGCCGGGTGAGAGCATGGAGGGAAGCCGATAAGGTGTATCGCGTAGTGTCGTTTCCGGCGGCCACCAGCAAACAGAAAAAATTGCGAAACTCCCGGGGTGACATGACCTCTCCTTCGGCATCCGGCTGCATCACCAGACTCAACACTCCGCTATCATCTCCCCGTTTTTTCTTGTGCGCCATCAAACGTTCAGCGTAATCCCATAGTTCAGCTCCGGCGGGAGAACGAAAAGGCATCAGACGATAGGCCTCCGTATCATCCTGGTCAAGAATCAGGCTGGAAAATTCCGGGTCTGTATTGCCGATCAATTCATCTCCTTTAGTCACCAGCCAGTCCAGGTCCTGATCTGGTACTCCGAGTATCTGGCCCAGCATACGCATCGGCAGTTGTCTGGAAATTTTTTGTGCGGCGTCAAACTCTCCAAGTTCCATGCACTCGTCAAGAATCGTATTACAGATGTTCTCGATCACCGGTGTATATTCCATGATCACCTGGCGCGAGAACGCTTTGGTAACCAGTTTACGAGTACGGGTATGTTCCGGTGGGTCGGTTTCCTGGAATGTCCTGCGCGCCATGTATTCCTCGTGTGTCTGATCTTCCATGCGGATCCCCTGGGCCGAACTGAGCAAATCGGTTTTCGGATTCAACTCAAGAATATCCGCATGCCGGGTTATCGACCAGAACCCTTTTTGCCGGTTACATTCGCACCATGCTACCGGGCACTCATCACGCAGTCTGGAAAATGTATTGTGTGGTACTCCCTTGATAAATGAATCGTGGTTTGACAGGTCTGCGTAGCCATCGTCATCCGGGCGCCAGAGTGTCATGATGATGCCTCTTCTACAGTCGTTTCAGTATGCAGGATAATGCGTAACAGATGTCAGGCTAACCCGGATGTTCAATCGCAATGCCGGGCAGATTGCGCCGCGCAAGCGTAGTTCCGCTACGCCAGGACATGGATACTTCGCGCCAGTAACCGGCAATCGGTTCAATCACTCGCAGGCGGGTCAGCTCTTCCACAGGTGAGTCATAAATTTCCAGATCGAAGGTTCCGGTGAAGCAGCGTCCGACCTCACTCGTGCAGGCTTGCATGGTGACCAGTTCATCCAGGCTGTCTGAGCCATCGCCTTCAATAGCGGGCATCCAGCGGTTGTGGATCATCGGATGCCCATTGACAAATCCGGCATGGTCACTGTGGCCGGTAATCTCGAATTTGCCATGCAGTAATCGCCGGTCATAGGCGGCGACACTGGCGCCAAACCGGCCTCCCGGCTCAAGTCGCGGCCCGGCTACTCCGAGCGTAATCGGGCGGGTCATGTAAATCGAAGCCAGTTTTTTCGGGTAGCCCTGATGATGTCCGCGCACCATTGCATAATCGGTATCTACCCAGATATATACGCAACGGGAATAAGTCGCCCCCTGATATTTGCATCGCACGACCACGAACGCCTCCATATACTGACCGCGAGCGGGGTCCAGAATCTCCTCAAAGGTATCCGAACAATTTTGCCAGTCGGCCCAGATTACGGCGACCGCGCCGGGGTCTTCGTCTGCCGGTTCCAGGTAGTCCGGCAATAGTTCTGCAACCGCTTCAGGGTCGGTACGGTACTCCAGGGTGAGCATGGTCCCGGAATAATGCCAGGGTGTGGGTGGAAGCAGGGAAGCCCGGCCAGTGGCGGAGCGCGGAAACATAAATCCTTTCTGCAGCATATTGAACCCCCGGTTTGTCTGAATCAAATTCACTTGTATAATATAGTTAGCACCCTAACGAAATCAACGGTTATCCGAGGCTAAGCATTATGGCAGTAACCTTGAGACACTATCGGCGCATCCTTCTGGACGGTTATCCCACGGTTGCAGAACTTCATGACGACCTGCTGGTTGCCAGAGACGGCAGAACCATCATTGCACAAGACGCCGTGCACCTGCCACCCTCCGAACCCCGGAAAATTATCTGTGTACACCTGAATTACAAAAGCCGGGTAGATGAATACATGACACGGTTACCGGCAACCCCTACCTATTTTCAGAAACCGGTTTCTGCATTATCCGGGCATGGCGCGGATGTGGTCCGCCCAGAGCGTTGTAACTGGCTCAATTATGAGGGAGAAATCGCGATTGTGATAGGTCGGTTCTGTCGCAATATCAGCGCCGATGAAGCCGGGGAGTATATCGCCGGTTACAGCATTGCCAACGATTATGGTCTGCATGATTTCCGTGATACCGATGCCGGTTCAATGTTGCGCGTCAAGGGCACGGATACCCTGTGCCCGGTTGGTCCCGGACTGGTTACCGGCTGGGACTTCCATGACAAGGGCATTCGCACACTGGTCAACGGCCAGGTCATACAGGATGGCAATACTCGTGAAATGGAATGGGATATGCATTATCTGGTCGCGGATATCGCCCGCAATATCACGCTGGAACCCGGAGATTTGTTGCTTTCCGGTACGCCGGCCAACAGTCGGCCTGTGCAACCGGGCGATGAGGTCATCGTTGAAGTGGAAGGATTGGGCGCATTACGCAATAAAATCGTACAGGGTCCGGTTCCAATCCGGGATGACCTCGGTCATCAGCCCATGACTACCGAAGAAGTAGTTTCCACCGCAATGGGGGGTGACTGGGAGTTTCGCGGCATCCGGGCACCCAGAGGGCCCGGCGCCGCGCACTACAAAAGCGAATTGGACGATTGAAGCCCCGTTATCATCCGCGTTGAATCAACGGACCGAGCCCTCCAGTATTTGCAGAGCCTTCAAATCACTGTGAAAATCCAGTGCGTAGTCGCCGCCTTCTCGACCAATCCCGCTGATGCCGTAGCCGCCGAACGGCGCAGTCAGATCCCGGACCAGGAAACAGTTGACCCAGATCGTGCCACCGCGCACCGCCCTGCCTACTCGCTCGGCGCGTTCCTTGCCGCGGGTATAAACGATCCCGGATAAACCATACGCTGTGCTGTTTGCCAGTCTGATTGCTTGTGCTTCATCATCGAAGGTCTGCAAGGTCAGCACCGGGCCAAAGATTTCTTGCTGTACGACCTCGGAATCATTCGACCGGGGTTCGATCAGCGTGGGTTGATACCAGAGTTTGCCTGCTTTGAACCGTTCGCCACCGAACAGGATGTGGTCGCCATTGGCGCGCGCGCGCGCTATGAATCCTTCTATCTTCTCCAGATGAAGCGGGTGGATGGCGGCGCTGAGTGTGGTTTCCGGGTCACGGCTGTCACCGGCAACATGCTGTTGCGTGTGATATTCGAAGCGTTGCATGAATTCATCCCTGATCGAGGCTTCAATCAGCAGGCGTGTGCCAGCCAGACAAACCTGGCCTGAGTCCTCAAACTGTGCGGCGGCTTTTTGCGCCGCCGCATCCAGGTCGGCATCGGCGAAAACGATCAGCGCTCCCTTGCCACCGAGCTCGGCGGTGAAGGGTACGATGTTGCGCGCTGCAGCCATGCCGATATGGCGGGCGGTTTGTGGAGAGCCGGTGAATGAGATGCGCCGTACTCGCGGGTCAGCAACCAGCGCGGCACCTGCTTCGCTGCCATAGCCCTGTACCATATTGAAGACTCCGGGCGGAAACCCGGCCTTGTCAACCAGGTCGGCGAGCAGGCTGGCCGACAGGGGGGACCACTCTGCCGGTTTCAGGATGACCGAGTTGCCTGCCGCGAGCGCCGGCGCCAGCTTCCACGTGGCCAGCATGAAAGGAGCGTTCCAGGGGGTGATAATGACGGCGGGGCCGGCCGGGTCGCGAATTACACGGTTTTGCGTGCCTTTGGAACTCCAGTTACGCTCCTCCGCTTGCTTGACAATATCGGCGTAGTTACGGAAATTGAGTGCGCTGCGCGGCACCAGGCGTAATTCGAGGCTTTGTTTCAGCATCGCCATATCCAGACACTCGATCAGGGCGATCTCTTTGGCATGCGCTTCAATCAGGTCAGCGAGCTGGTATAACCTGTCCAGACGTCGTTTTTGAGTCATGCCGGACCAGGTGTGAAAGCCTTCGACTGCGGCACTGACCGCGAGCTCGGCTGTTGCACTGTCTGCGCGTGAAATATCGGCCAGCTTCCGGCCCCAATCCATCGGTGAGCGCGTCTCAAATGTATCGGATGACACGACTCGCCGGCCGTTGATGAAATGATGTGGTGATACCGATATACCGTCGATGTCCACCCGGTCGTCTGCTGCGCTCATGTCTTTTCCCGGATAATTTCGTTTGGTTGCAAACGATTGGGGCTAATGATAATCTTGTTGACAGAAAAATCAACCAGCAAAACTAACACCAGCAAAACTAACAACGTGCCCCGGGTGGAGGAGTGGTTAAGGACTATGGGTGAAATTGTCGGTGCGGGATTTTTATCCCATGCGCCTACCATCATGTTCCCCAGGGAGGCGCGTTACGCATTGAACGGGGGTCGGGAGATCAGCCTGGTGCCCGGGCTTGAACGCCTGCGTAAGGAGGTGCTTGACGAATTAAAACCGGATGCGGTGCTGATTTTTGATACGCACTGGTTTACTACGGTTGAGTTCGTGATCACCGCCCACTCTCGTCGCACGGGTAAATATACCTCCGAGGAGCTTCCTCGTGGCATGGCTCAGGTGCCTTATGATATGTTGGGAAATCCTGAACTCGCCAGACGGGTCGCCGACAAGGTCAACGCCAATGGCGTCAAATGCCATGCCAGTGACGACCCTTGTTTGCCGATACACTACCCGACTGTGAATACCACACATTTCCTGAACGCCGGGGAGGCCTGGTTGTCGATGGGAGTCTGCCAGACTGCACGCGATCACAATTTTCTCGCGGTCGGCAAGGGTATTGGTGAGGCGATCGCGGAGTCTGGCCGGCGTGTCGCGCTGATTGCCAGCGGCGGGTTGAGTCACCGCTTCTGGTCGCTGGATGAACTGGAGGAGCATGAAACCTCCGACCCGGAAAATATCATTACTCCACAAGCGCGGGCTGCGGATGAGCAGCGCATTGAGTGGTGGCTCCAGGGCGACCACGCCAGGGTGATTGATGCGATGGATGACTACCGCCAGCACAAGCCGGAAGGAATGTTCGGGCACTACCTGATGATGATTGGAGCATTGGGTGGTCGGCAATGCAAGGCAACCGGGCGGCTGTTCAGCGATTATGAGAGCGCCACCGGCACCGGTCAGGTACACGTCTGGTTTGACAAGCCAACGGGCGGCTGGTCAGTGAACTGAAACAACGAAATAACGAAATAACGAAATAACAGATGACAGAGGCATCTGAACTACTTTTCGATACACAGCATTATTTTTAACCATTTGGAGGAATCATGAAGAAACTATCACTTGCCCTGTTCATGGGGTTGTCCATGCTGGCATTCGGCACTCAGGCCGAGTATCCGGAAAAGCCGGTTTCATTTGTTGTTCCCTGGCCGCCGGGTGATCTTGAGGATGTATTGACCCGCATGATAGCTGAAGAATTTCAGGAGACCTACGGCGTCGCGGCTGCGGTCGTCAACAAGCCCGGTGGTGGCGGCGGACCATTCCCCGGTGCGGTTGAAGTCGCCGTTGCGCCTGCTGACGGCTATACCGTAGGCTCGTTCATTATTGCAGTGCCGACCGTAGGGCCACAAATCGGCATCCCTGAACTGAACCCGAATCCGTTTGATCCTTTGGGTAATTTCCTGACTTATCCATTTGTGATCGTTGCCGGAGAGAATGCGCCCTATAACGATATGCAGGAACTGGCGGAGTATGCGATGAACAACGATGTTGCGCTGGGTCACTTTGGCGCTCCGTTGATCCCTACCCAGGTAACCCTGGCATTGGCGAAAAAAATGGGCTTCGAATATGGCTCAGATGCTGCGTTTGATGCGCTTGATTGCAATACGCTGGCATCCGGCGATGTGGATGTCATTAACACAACCCTGCAACTGGTGCTGCCATGCAAGGATAAGATCAAAATACTGGCATCAATAGGCTCTGAGCGCATCGGCATCACTCCGAATGTGCCTACTGTGGCGGAACTTGAGCCGGAATTGGATATTGCTCTCTGGAACGGCCTGTTCGTACGTAAGGATACTCCGTCTATCGCACGTGAGAAAATCATCGCTGTCGCCAGTAAGGTCATGCAATCCGAGCGCGCGAAAAAGCTGGCTGCGGATACCGGAGCCTTGATTTACTGGCAGGATGTGGATGCCGCCGGGGCGCAAATTGAGGCGGATATCCAGGCACTTGGGCGTATCGGCGAGATTCTTGAGCAGTGACCGGGGACACTGCCTAATCGCCTTCGCAGTCAGCTTTATTCCTGCGGGGAGTTAAGGGTTGAATGACTGCTGAATCAGGCATAACAGAGTCAAACCTGGTCAAGACCTGGTTTGAGCGCAAGCGACAGCCCGGCGATCTGGTTTTCTCTATTGCGTTCCTGATTCTTTCTCTCTTTCTGTTATCCCGGCTGGGCGCAGAGACGCAGTGGGTTACAGGCGCCCGGCTGTTTTCCCAGCCGGGTTTCTGGCCTGCGATCAGTCTGGCGGGTATGTCGATGTTTGCCATCTTGCATAGTATCGGCTCGGTGATGTCGCTGCGTATTCCCGGACGTTGGCAGGAGGTCGTTCTCTGGGTACGCTCGCTTGAGTATGCGCTTTGGTTCATGGCTTACGTCTGGCTGGTCCCCCGTATCGGTTATCTGGCGGCTTCCGTGTTGTTTACCCTGTCGCTGACTTTCCGCATCGGTTATCGCAGTCGGCTCAGTTTCCTGGCGGCGGGTTTGATCGGATTTTTTACCGTACTGGTATTCAAGAGTCTGCTGTCGGTCCGGATTCCGGGTGGTCTGATCTATGAGTATCTGCCTGACGGTCTGCGTAATTTCATGCTGATTTATTTTTGAGTCGTCATGGAACTGCTGATTTCCTCGATTCAGATTCTGGCTCGCTGGGAGGTGCTCGTAGCGCTTCTGGTCGGTTCGGTTGGCGGAGTCATCATTGGCGCGATTCCGGGGGTCGGCGCTGCTGTTGCAATCGCTATTTTATTGCCGGCGACATTTTCCATGGAACCGATTGTCGGCTTGACCGTTCTGCTCGGTATTTATGGTTCGTCGATGTACGGCGGTGCCATCCCGGCCATTCTGATCAATACCCCCGGTACAGCGGTCAATGCGCTGACTACCTACGACGGGTATCCGATAGCCAGGGATGGTAACCCGCGCCGTGCCCTGTCACTGGCTTATTCGGCTTCTTTTTTCGGCGGCATATTCTCGGTCGTTTGCCTGATGCTGCTGGCACAGGTACTGGCGCTGGTGGCTCCCCATTTCGGCAGCCGGGAGATATTTCTGGCCGCATTACTGGGTTTGATACTGGTGGTACTGGCGCACCGCGGGCAGGTATTTTCTGCCGGAATGTTGGCCTGTTTCGGGATTTTTATCAGTACCATCGGACTGGAGCCGGTCAAATATACACGCCGCTTCACCTTCGATCAAACCTGGCTGGCATCGGGCGTTGACCTGATTGTCGTGATACTGGGTCTGTTCGCGCTGTCACAGGCATTCTTGCTGCTGACCGAACGCGATCAGAGACCTCAGTCGGCAAAGGTTAGTGGTGGCCTTTTCGAGGGCTTGAAGGAGTTGTTTTTGTTCAAGCGTGTCGCAGCGGTGTCGTCTTCGTTCGGGGTGGTGATGGGGATGATTCCCGGAGTGGGCGAATTTACTGCACAATTCATGTCCTACACTTACGCGCAGAAAACCTCGAAAACTCCTGAGAAATTCGGCAAGGGCTCTCCAGAAGGGCTGATCGCCTCAGAGGCTGCCAACAATGCGGTGCCGGCCGCAGCCATGATTCCATTACTGGCGCTCGGTATACCGGGGGAGGCATTGACCGCGATGATGTTGTCGGTTTTTTACGTCCACAATGTGATTCCAGGGCCGCAGCTGTTCGCTACAGGAATGGATTTTGTGCTGGCGCTTTACCTCGCATTGCTGGTACTCAATGTTCTCATTCTTGCATTTTTGGTGTTTTCCACCAACGGTCTGTTAAAGATCATCCGAATACCGACTCGTTTCCTCGGTATGCTGATTCTGACGCTTGGATTTGTCGGTGTTTACTCGTTGCGAAACTCGATCACCGACTGTGCCATTGCGGTCGTATTTGGTGTCTTCGGACTGATTTTGAAGCGTCTGCAGCTGCCGATTGTGCCGATTATTCTGGGCATGGTGCTCGGCGGTATCATGGAGGTCAAGTTGCGTTCCGCGATGGCGCGGGTGAAATCACCGCTTGATTTTATTGATCGTCCGATCTCGATGATTATTTTCGCCTTGATCGTTCTGGTCATCGGGTTTCATATCCGCAGTTATATGAAGGGGCGAAAAAGCCCCTTGCCGGGAGAGGCAGACTAGTCAGCCGAGAGTCTCACCACCGGCCAATAATGATCCCGAACTCCTCGTCCCGTTGCGGGCCTTGCCCCATCATGTATTGATATTCGAGGCCGGTGCGGCGTTTCAGCGAGTTACGCCAGACCAGGATCCGGTCTTTCATCTGGTCGCATATCTTGTCGAATGATCGGTCGCGCCCCAGATCGGTGAATTCGTCCGGGTCGTTTTCCAGGTCGAACAGCTGAGATGCAAACTGCGGATGCCAGATATATTTCCAGCGTTTGTCCCGGATCATGATTGCGCGGCACTGGTCGAGCCGCAGGTTGAGCAGGGAGCGTGGGCCGCGGTCTGAATAATCAATCTCACTGACCGCAAAGTCACGCCAGTTTTCAGGTTGTTGACGACAATCCAGCATGGGCAGGAGGGAGCGTCCTTCGAGACGTTCCTGGCAAGGCTCGGCACCCGCGAAATCCAGCAGGGTAGGCACCAGATCAACGGCTTCTACGAACTCATTGCGTTGCATGCCCCGAGTCGTATCTGCCCGGGTGCGGGGGTCAACCAGAATGAACGGAATTTTGGCCGAAGCCTCATGAAACAGATCTTTTTCGCCCAGCCAGTGGTCGCCCAGATAGTCGCCGTGATCCGCGCTAAAAACGATCAGTGTATTGTCCAGCAAGTCTCTTGCGCGCATGAACTCAAATAATCGTCCGAGATGGTGGTCGAGTTGTTTGACCAATCCCATGTAGACGGGGATGACGACTTCGCGCACCTCATCACGTATCCAGGACTGGCTGTACTCCTGTTGCATGAAAGCCTGATGAACCGGGTGCGGGTTGTTGAGTTCCAACTCGCTGCGAACAACCGCCTGGATGTCTTCGGGCCGGTAAATTTCGTGCCAGGGTGCAGGCGCAATCACAGGCCAGTGCGGCTTGATATAACTCAGGTGGAGGCACCACGGCTGATCCGCTGTCTGCTCCATAAAATCCATGGCCCTTTGTGTGGTAAATGCCGTTTCGGAATGTTCTTCTCTTATGGCAGCCGGGTAACGTGCGCTACGCAGTTGCCAGCCTGAGTGCAGGTTTCCATCCGTGTCCAGGCCACTGTTGGCGCAACGGTCCCATGGGTTTTCCCAGGCATAGCCCAATGACCGCAAGTAGCTCGTATAGCCATGAGATTGCGGAAGTATCGGGTCCGGATACAGTCCCTCATGGGATTCGTAAGGCTCGAACCCGCCTGTTTGCGAAGCCCTGGCGTAGTCGGAGCTCATATCGACTGCCAGGTTTTCCAGAGCATCCCGATTTTTATAGCTGTGGGTTTTGCCGGTGACCGCAGTGCGATAACCGAGTGGTTGCAAGTAGTCTGCAAGCATCTTCTCATCGAGTTGCAGCGCATCGTCGTTGCCCATTACGCCATGACTGGACATATACCGGCCAGAGTAGAAACTGGCCCGTGAAGGGGCGCAGATTGGCGCCTGGCAGTAAGCGTTGGTGAAGGTGACGCCGCGTTCGGCAAGGCGGTCAATGTTCGGGGTTTCAAGGGACTCATGCCCATAGCAGGATAGATAGTCGAAGCGCAACTGATCGCACAGGATAAAGAGGATGTTTCCAGGTGAAGGAGATGGTGACGGATTGTTCATGTCATGCAGGTTGTCTGTTGCCGATATTGTCCGATTGTCTCGCGTTGCCGGATCAACCGGAAATTATACTGGATTGCAACCATCCGGTATGCAGGCTTGCCGGGTTATAATTCGGTCATATTTCCTGACTCAAAAAGCAATTCGCGTTTATTCCATTGGTAAAACATGACCGATATTGACATCCATAAAAAGGTAGAGGCTGGCGGCATATACAATATTCCCGGCGGCGGATTTGTTGTAGAACTTCGATTTGAAAGCTCGAGTTACCTGTTCGACAAACAGGGCTTGCAGCACCGCATTATCGAGAAGAGGAAAAGAGGGGTCGACGCTGCCGTGGAAGAGGCGGCTTTGGCGCAGATCAACAATTTCGGTCCGATATTCGAGTTGTGACCAGTCGGTGCAGTGGAGTGGCTGAACGGGCCTTTGAATGGCGCAGGACAGACCAGGTGCCCAAGCTTGGGCCGGATCAGATACATCTATGGGTAATGATGCCGGAGGCGATGCGGGTGATGGTTGAGCAACCACGCTATCGCCGGATGCTGAGCGAGCGCGAGCGTCGCCGGGCCGCACGGATTGTTGATCCGGTGAAACAGCGTCTGTATGTGGCCGGGAGAATCGGGTGCAGGGTATTGCTGGAACGCTATACCGGGGTCGGCCAACCCGAGCTTGAGTTTGTTTCCGGCCCGCGGGGGAAACCTGAGCTGCGCCACTCTGCCCGCTACGGTGGCCTGAAATTCAATTATACGGTGTCGGCGGGTCATGCCCTTTATGGATTTGCCCGTAACCGGAATCTCGGTGTTGATATGGAGGTATTTCCAAGGCTCGTGGCGGTCGAGCGGTTCGCCAGACGGATTCTGACGGCGCGGGAAGCCCACAGTTTTCAGGCTGTTCCTGCGGATCAGGCTAATCACGCGATGCTCTGTTGCTGGACCCGTAAGGAGGCGTATGGGAAACTGTTGGGAGTCGGGATTCGATATGCGATGAATCGGGTGACCCTGTTCAGCCATCTGCATCGGGACCACTGGCATAGCGGAGTTGCCGGATTGTTCGAGGGCAACCATCCGTCTTCCCCGCGAAAGCGGGAATCCAGACTCTGCGGCATCCAGCTCGCTCTGCCGGTGGAGGGTGCTGCTGCGTTGATGTTTGATCGTGGCGAAGAGAAGCCTGACTTCAGGACTCTGATTCCATCCCGTTCGTTCTGGGCCGTCTGATGCGGTATGTGTCCCGTGCGGGATTGTTGGTCGGGCTGGATGTGGCCGGTATCCTGGCGGCTTACTTCCTGGCGCACCAGTTGCGGTTCGGTCAATGGGCATCGCCATTTTCCGGGTCGTTGTGGATATTGGTGGTGGTTGCAATCCTGGCGTTGTATGCGATGGATATGTACCGGATGGATGACAGCCGGGACCCGGTCAGATTCAGTGGCGATGCTCTGGCTGCCGTGTTTGTGGTAGCCGCCGCCAGTGTATTTGTGGTCTACATCCTCGGCAGAGAACAGTATGATCCGATTTTCGGCCGGGCAGTGCTGCCGGTCGCGCTTGCCTTGTTTGCGCTGTGGGCAGCATTGTCCAGATGGTTGTTCGCGAAGTGGTATCAGCACACGTTGGGAGTCATTCACTGGCTGATGATCGATACTGAAGAATCGGTTGCGCGTTTCAATCAGGATATACAGGCAACGGCGTTGCGGACTGACCCCTCCCGGGATGTGCCCCGGTTTGAGGCGGAAACCCGTATCCATGAGATTGAGTCCTGGATCAGGGAGCATCCTGAACGATCCTGTATCGTTCATGCGGACTCACTGGCACCGGAGGTGAAACCGATCAATCAGTCACAAAGTCCAGTGACGATACTCAGCGTTACCGGCTACTATGAGCAGTATTGGAAATTATTGCCGGTGGATCATTTTGAAGAAGACATGCTGCACTTGAGTCGCCACAATCTGACGCATAAGAGGACTGGGTTTCGAGTCAAGCGCATAGTCGATTGCCTGATTGCTGTGGTCTCGCTGATCGGCGTGTCGCCGTTGATGCTGTTGATCGGAGTGATGATTCGGCTCCATTCTCCGGGCAGGATTATCTACCGCCAGCAGAGAGTCGGTCTGAATGGCAAGGTATTCACTCTCTACAAGTTCCGCACCATGTTCGAGGATGCGGAGAAGTCGGGCGTGCAGTGGGCGGATGCGGACGACCCGAGAATAACCCGGTTAGGGAGATTTCTGCGCGCCTCGCATATTGACGAATTGCCGCAGTTATGGAATCTGATTCTGGGCAATATGAGTCTGATCGGGCCGCGACCGGAACGACCGGAGTTCGTATCCCTGTTGCAGCGTGAGATTCCACACTATCTGGTTCGCCACATCGTGCCGCCTGGAATAACCGGCTGGGCCCAGGTCAAGTATCCTTATGGCTCATCGGTCAAAGACGCTCGTCATAAACTGGAATACGACCTGTACTATATCAAGAACCATACCCTCCGGCTGGACATGACCATTGTCATAAAAACCGCTATGGTGATGCTGAAGAGACTGGGTCGCTAGCCGGTCTTGATATTTACGCCGGTTTTTTCAGAGTGGCTTTTTTCGTGGCAGGCTTTTTTCGCACGGTTTTTTTCCGGGTGGTCTTTTTTGCAACGGTCTTTTTGCGAACAGTCTTTTTACGCCCGGTCTTTTTCGTGGCAACTTTCTTCGTAGCCTTCTTCGTGGTGGTCTTCTTCCGGGTGGTCTTTTTGGTGATGGCTTTCTTTTTTCTGGATGGTGGCTTCGCGTTTTTCAGCAGTTCAATGCAGTCTTCCAGGCTGAGAGTGTGCGGTTCGACGGTTTTCGGCACCCGCGCGTTTTTTTCTCCGTCGGTTATGTATGGCCCGTAACGGCCATTCAGCACCTGTATGCCGTGCTCTTCAAAATTCAGGATCAGACGCTTGGCATCCTTCTCCTTTTTCTCCGCGACCAGTTGGAGGACGATATCCCGGGTTACCGTTGCCGGATCATGATCACCGAGAGAGACGTATTTGTCGGCGTATTTGATGTATGGTCCGAAGCGGCCAATGGCGACCGTCAGTTTCTCACCTTCGGGCGATTCACCTAATGATCTTGGCAGGTCGAACAGAGCCAGGGCTTCCTCGAAGGTGATCGAATCCAGCTTTTGACCGGCACGCAGACTGGCGAACACCGGTTTTTCTTCATCATCGCGAGTACCTATCTGGGCACAAGGGCCGTATCTGCCCATTCGCACCGACAGCGGTCTGCCGGACTTGGGGTCGGTGCCGAGTGTTCGGGACTGGATGACTTCATCACGGCTGACGGTTTCTTGTTTCTCTTTGACCTGTTGGGAAAAGTCGTCCCAGAATTTCCTCATCAGGGGAATCCGCTGTTTCTCACCTCGTGATATTTCATCCAGCTCATCTTCCATTTTCGCGGTGAACTCATAATCGACATAGCGGGTGAAATGATTGGACAGGAATTGATTGACGATCTTGCCGATTTCAGTCGGTTCGAATCTGCGGTTTTCGAGTGTGACGTATTGCCGATATTGCAGGGTGCTGATGATGGAAGCGTAGGTGGAAGGGCGGCCAATACCCCAGGCTTCAAGGGTTTTTACCAGAGACGCCTCGTTATAACGGGGTGGAGGTTCGGTGAAATGCTGCTCTGGACGTACCTTTATCAGATCAACTTCCAGCCCCTCTCGCAGATCCGGTAGATACGTGTCCTTCTCGTCCTTGTCGGCACGGTCATCGTAGCCTTCGAGATAAACCGACATGAACCCCGGAATCCGTATAGTCGAACCCGAAGAACGGAAGATGCCGACATCACCGGCTGCCAGATCCACAGAAACGGTGTCGATAGTGGCATGGATCATCTGGCACGCGACCGTGCGTT
This sequence comes from Arenicellales bacterium, assembly GCA_965116335.1. GTDB lineage: Bacteria > Pseudomonadota > Gammaproteobacteria > Arenicellales > Poriferihabitantaceae. The sequence goes on along the minus strand of OZ220677.1, from coordinate 979,864 downwards.
TCCAGATCAGTTCATATAGCCGGATTTGATCCGGGGACAACCGGGAGCGTAGTCGGGCGGGTGTCTGGTTGACCGAGACGGGTCGTATCGCTTCGTGCGCTTCCTGGGCGTTTTTCGACTTGTTCTTGAACGTTCTGGGACTATCAGGAACTGCGGAGGTTCCGTATTCTCCGACAATGAAATCCCTGATTTCGGCTATAGCCTGACCGGCCAGCGCAACCGAGTCGGTTCGCATATAGGTAATCAGCCCGGCTGAACCCTTGCCGGAGCCGACTCCTTCATACAGTTTTTGCGCTATCTGCATGGTTCGCTGTGTGCTGAAGCCCAGCTTCCTGGAGGCTTCCTGTTGCAGGGTTGAGGTGGTGAACGGTGGAGCCGGATTGCGTTTTCTTTGTTTTTTAGTAACTTTTGCAACGCGTAACTTTCCGTTGGCGGCCTGCTCAAGTGCGGTGGTAGCCTGCTTGGCGGATGATTTGTCGGTAATGGAGAACTGTGTGAGCTTCTGTTTCTGATAATGCGTCAGTTTGCCGGAAAATTTCTGCCCTGCAGTATCCATGTCGGCCTCAATGGTCCAGTATTCCTGGCGCACGAATTTCATGATTTCCGCCTCCCGCTCACAAATCATCCGCAGGGCTGGACTCTGTACCCGGCCTGCGGACAATCCCGTGCGTACCTTTCTCCATAACAGGGGCGACAGGTTGAAGCCGACCAGATAATCCAGCGCGCGCCGGGCCTGTTGCGCTTCGATCAGACTGGTGGAGATTTCCCGCGGATTGGCGACCGCTTTCTGAATGGCGGTTCGGGTGATTTCGTGAAATTCAACCCGGTAGACCGGCTTGTTTCCGATTGCTTTCCTTTGCTTGAGCAGTTCGTACAGGTGCCAGGATATTGCTTCGCCTTCACGGTCAGGGTCAGTCGCCAGATAGAGCGAATCGGCGCTGTGCATTGCCTTGACAATCTGATTGACATGCACCTTGTTGCGTTCGACCAGCTCATAGTGCATCTCGAAATCATTGTCCGGGTCGACCGCGCCTTCCCGAGGCAGCAGGTCGCGGACATGACCGTAGGAAGCCATCGCCTTGAAGTCGTTGCCCAGGTATCGGGACATCGACCGCGCCTTGGCCGGAGATTCGACGATGATCAGAGGTTTACCCATTAGCGAGCACCTAGTGAGCGCAACCGTGCAGTCCTTCAAGAACCAGCGATTCGGTCAACTCACAGGTTCCCTCTCCTTCGGTACAACAATTCAGGACCATTAACGTGACCCATTTGACGTGATCGGGTTCAATATCCTGATCATCCAGCGCCATCAGTTGGTCAATCACCATTTCCCTGGAAATCCTGTTGAGCACGCCGCATTGTTCCAGTTTCAGGAGCAGGCCGCGGGCTTCGGTATCGAGACGCGCCTGTTCCATCATGGAATAGTGTCGAATTGCAGGTTGTTCAGTGTCCAGCGGGTTTTGTGGATTGTTCTCACAAAGAAGCGCGAGATTTTCCAGCCAGTCGAAAGCCAGGTCGATCATGGCATGGTCGAAACCGGCCTGTCTCAACTCCAGCTCCAGAGTTTCCTGGCTCCATTCAGCCTCATCCTCCGCGAACCGATCATTCTCGAACAGGAAGATCAGAACATCCAGAACATTTTGTTTCATTTATTGCAACGGCCCCATCCGATTCCCCGATTTTTGCTGGTGGTGTTCAGGCAGGCAGTCTCTGATAACTGCCGTTGGTTTCGACAATCAACCCTTGTAACTCCAAGTCGCTCAGAATGGATGAAACCTGCTGTGCAGTCAATCCACTTTGCTCGATTATCTGTTCCATCGAAACCGGGGCGTAGTCTATCAGGTTATATAGCGGATTTTCATCCCCGGTTGTGTTTACAGGCGGTTTTGTTTTGTTTTTGAGGTCGGATGGCAGGTTGTCGAAGTGTTGCAGTTCTTCCACGATGTCAGCAATCGACTCGACCAGTTTGGCGCCCTGCCTGATCAGGAAATGGCAGCCGCGGCTGGTCACGATATGAATGGACCCCGGAATGGCGAACACTTCACGGCCCTGTTCTGCCGCCAGTCTGGCGGTAATCAGGCTACCGCTGCGGATGCCTGCCTCAACCACCAGAGTACCCAGTGACAACCCGCTGATAATCCGGTTTCTCAGGGGGAAATTGCGTGACAGGGGAGGAGTGCCGGGAGGAAATTCCGTCACTATGACTCCGCTTGATGCGACCTCCTGGTATAGATTCCGGTTCGATTTCGGGTATATACGGTCAATGCCGGTGCCGATGACCGCGACTGTATTGCCGTTTCGGGAAAGACAGCCCTGATGGGCCTGACTGTCAATACCGGAAGCCAGGCCGCTGGTAATGGTCAGTCCCAGATCGGCCAGTTCCGCGGCGAAGGATGCGGCCGTTCTTCTCCCGGAAGGGCTGGCGTTGCGGCTGCCGACTATCGCGAGTTGCGGGTTTTGCAACAGTTCGCTGCGGCCCTTGACGAACAGGCCGAGAGGCGGGTTCGGGATTTCATTGAGCAGGGCGGGGAAACGCGGATCATTGAACCCGATATACTGGCATTGCAGCGATTCCAGTGTTTCCAGGTCCTTTTCGAGATCGATGGCGCCAGTGTCTTTGGGCGGCTCCAGGAGCGCAGCTGTTTCGGTGCCGGAGTGGATGTCAGCCTGACGCAGGGTTTGTTGGCTGGCGTTGAGCAGGGCGGACGGCGTGCCGAACCGCTGCACCCATTCCCGCTTGCGGGCAAGAGGAACGGATTTCAGATAGATCAGGGTCAGCCAATCCTTTAACATGGTGGAAATTCCTTGAGGGGTCTTGTTGCCAGATTAGCACAATACGGAAAATATTCAACGACAATATTCAAACGCTCGCTGCCGAACCGCAAAAACCAATGGCAAATGCGGGTGTATACCCATATACTACGCTACCGTATTATTTCGCCAGACCTTAACCTCTATCATGACCGACAGAACTGCCCAAGTTACTCGCGAGACCAAAGAAACGAAAGTCCGTATCAACCTGAATCTCGATGGCTCCGGGAAGGCGCAATTCGATACCGGGGTTCCGTTCCTGGAACACATGCTGGATCAGGTTGCACGGCATGGCGTGATTGATCTCGATATCGAGGCGCGCGGTGATTTACACATTGATGATCACCATACCGTGGAAGATATAGGGATTACTCTGGGGCAGGCGATGGGGCAGGCACTCGGCGATAAAAAGGGCATCTCGCGTTATGGTCATTCTTATGTTCCACTGGATGAAGCCCTGAGCCGGGTAGTTATTGACTTTTCCGGTAGACCCCTGCTGGTCAGCCGGGTTGATTACCCGGACCGCAACATCGGCGATTTCTCGACCGCTTTGATCCATGAGTTCTTTCAGGGTTTCTGCAATCACGCACTGGCTACCCTGCATATCGACAATTTGCGCGGCGAAAACTCGCATCATATCGCAGAAACGGTGTACAAGGCATTCGGTCGCGCGCTACGCAGCGCCATTGCCCTGGATCCCCGGATGACCGGTGTGCCTTCGACCAAGGGAACACTATAGGCGGGTTATGAACAAGGTGGTCATTGTTGATCTCGGCACCGGCAACCTGAGATCGGTCAGTAAGGCGGTTACCTGTGTCGCTCCGGGTCATGCAGTCAGGATAACCGCGAATCCCCAAGAGATTGCGGCAGCTGATTATATGATATTGCCCGGACAGGGTGCAATCGGCACCTGGATCAGGCAAATCAATCGTGATCCGGTATTGGAGGATACGGTCAGGAGACGTCTCGGCGAAGGTCCGGTGCTGGGTATTTGTCTGGGGTTGCAGGCGCTCTACGGCGCCAGCGAAGAAAATCAGGGCACTCGTGGACTGGATATCCTGAAGGGACGGGTGCGGCATTTCTCAAGCCATGAGCGGCATCAATCGACAGTGCCCGCGCAACGATTGAAAATTCCGCACATGGGATGGAACACGGTTTCGATTGTCAACGACCATCCGCTATGGCAGGGTATCCCGGATGGCGAACGCTTCTATTTCGTGCACAGTTACTATGTGGAGAGTGATGACCAGAGCCAGGTTGCCGGGGAATGCGGGTACGGCAACTGTTTCACGGCTGCCGCCGCTCATGAAAATCTGTTCGCAACCCAGTTTCATCCCGAAAAGAGTCAGCGAGCCGGATTGAAACTCCTGAAAAACTTCCTGCACTGGAACGGAACCGTTTAGCCATGCTGTTGATCCCGGCAATTGATATCAAGGATGGCAAGTGTGTTCGGCTGCGTCAGGGGGACATGAGTCAATCTACGGTATTTTCTGATGATCCGGTATCCATGGCGGCGCGCTGGGTGGAGGAGGGCGCGAGGCGAATCCATATCGTTGATCTGGACGGGGCTATGACCGGGCAGCCGGTGAATGCGGGCCTGATTCACCGGATTGCGGAAAATCACCCGGACATTCCGATTCAGGTCGGTGGCGGCATCCGTAATGAAGACACCGTCGAGGGTTACATTCAGGCTGGAGTGCGTTATGTCATCATCGGCACCGGGGCGGTGCGGGAGCCTCACCTGATCAGTGATTTGTGCGCCGCTTTTCCGACCCATGTGATCGTCGGCCTGGATGCTCGTGACGGGAAAGTTGCGGTTGAGGGCTGGTCCAAGCTGTCTCGGCATGATGCGGTGGAGTTGGCCCGGCGTTTTGATTCCGATGGCGTGGAGGCGATCATCTATACCGATATTGCCAGAGACGGCATGATGGGAGGAGTGAATATAGAGGCCACGGTGGAGTTGGCCCGGGCGGTCAACATCCCGGTTATTGCCTCCGGGGGAATCCATAATATTGCGAACGTCAAAAGACTGGCTGAGGCTGCCGGGTCGGGTATTGTCGGGGCGATCACCGGGCGGGCGATTTACGAGGGCACGCTTGATTTTGCCGAGGGACAGAAAGTGGCGGATGAGTGTTCCGTTGAAAGCAGTTACGGCCTGTAAGTGTGGGCATGGATTGATGGCTCTGGCGAAACGCATTATCCCTTGCCTGGATATTGATAACGGGCGGGTGGTGAAAGGCATCCGGTTTGTCGATATTCGGGATGCCGGTGATCCGGTGGAAGTGGCGTGCAGATATGACAGACAAGGCGCCGATGAGATCACCTTTCTCGATATTACCGCCAGCTCGGATGACCGCGAGACTATTTTGCATGTGGTTGAACAGGTCGCCAGCCAGGTTTTTATTCCGCTCACGGTGGGCGGCGGGATTCGTACACTGGAGGATATACGCCGGATATTGAATGCCGGTGCTGACAAGGTCTCGATCAATACCACCGCAGTGAAGGATCCGGATTTCATTCGCCAGGCCAGTGATCATTTTGGCAACCAGTGTATTGTGGTAGCGATTGACGCAAAGCAGGTTTCGGGAGTCCCGAAATGGGAGATTTATACTCATGGCGGTCGCAATGCCACCGGGCTGGATGCGGTTGAATGGTCTGAGAGAATGGTGCACTATGGAGCCGGTGAATTGCTGGTTACCAGTATGGATCGGGATGGCACCAAAAACGGATTCGATCTTGCCCTGATGAAGAGAATCACGGATGCCGTTTCGGTTCCTGTAATTGCTTCCGGCGGGGTGGGAACTCTGGATCATCTTGCGGATGGAGTTCAGCTCGGTGGCGCCGATGCAGTACTGGCCGCGAGCATATTCCATTACGGTGAATATACGGTTGAGCAGGCCAAGCAGCGCATGGCGGACCGGGGCATTGAGATTAGACGGGTATAATGAAATGACAGAAGAGTTATTGATAAATTCAGCGCTGGATCAAATCAAATGGGATCAGGCTGGGCTGGTGCCGGCCATCGCCCAAGAACAGGCAAGCGGCAAGATATTGATGATGGCCTGGATGAATCGCCAGGCATTGCAGGCGACGCTGGAGGAGGGTCGGGCGGTTTATTTCTCCAGATCCAGGCAGAAGTTGTGGAGAAAAGGGGAGGAATCCGGCCATGTACAGCAAGTTCGGGAAATCCGCATTGATTGTGATGCCGATGTGGTGTTGATGCAGGTCGAGCAAATCGGCGGCATTGCCTGTCACACCGGACGCCACAACTGTTTCTACCAACGCTATCAGGACGGCAGATGGGTTGCAGTCGAGCCGGTGTTGAAAGACCCGTCCGACATTTATCGTTGAAGCCTATTCCTTAACTTGCGCCGAAAGACTTTCCACGTAAAAGCAAATTGGGTTTCCCGTGGAATCAGTGTATCATCGGGTATGCAGGTTTTGTTATAGTTGAACAGGGCCTGTCTTGAATAGGGTGTGAGCAGCCGCGTATTCGTGGCTTTCGTCTTGTTGTGGGTACACACAGAAATTAATTAACCTTCGTGGAGAGTTGTTATGTTCGGTCCTGGTGGAATCAGTCCGGTTCAGTTGTTGATCATTCTGGTGATCGTTTTGTTGATTTTCGGCACTAAAAAATTAAGGAATCTGGGGGGGGACCTCGGCGGTGCTATCAAGGGGTTCAAAAAGGCGGTGAAGGAAGAAGACATGGACCCGGAATCTGACCAGATTGAAGAGGCTGTCGCTGAGGCCGAGGCTGTGGAGGATGAGCCCGTTGCACAGAAACAGAAAGCCAAAGAACAGAAATCCTGACCTTGATCCAATTGCCGATATCTGATGTTTGATATTGGATTCTGGGAGATGGCGTTTATTGGCGCCGTTGCCCTGATTGTCATTGGACCGGAGAGACTGCCCGGAGTTGCTCGCACTACAGGTCAGTGGGTGGGTAAGGGTCGCCGTATGCTGAACGAGGTCAAGTCCGACATCAAAAGGGAAGTCCGGGAGCAGGAACTGCAAGATCTGAAAGACCTGAAACAGGATCTGGGCTCGGTTGCGAGTGATTTCAAGAAGGCGGCTGATAACCCGGACGTGCTGGGTCTCAAGGAGGCAGGAGAGGAGATCAAAAAATCCGCAGATGAGCCGGCAAGCAAGAAAGTGCCCACCAAAAAATCGACAGCCAGGAAAGCCGGCGCGACCCGCGAAACTCCTGAACAGACGAGTGTCGAGGCTATCATAAAAAGCGATCAAACCAAAAGCGCAAAAATCAGGCAGTTGTGGGAACAGGGGCACAGTCGCGGGGATATTGCAAAGCACCTTGAGATAAGCTACCCGCACGTGAGGGGCGTTCTGGTTGGCAGCAAGGGGCTTGTACGCCCCGCTGATGATGGCATCCGTAAAATGAAAAAGACGAAGTAATGGCGGATACTGAACCCAACCAGAGCACCGACGAGTCACCGGAGACGCTGGTCAGTCACCTGCTTGAGCTGCGCGACCGGTTGTTGCGGGGGCTGTTGTCTGTACTGGTCTTTTTTATCATCCTCGCGCCATTCGCCAATACCCTTTATGAGGTGCTGGCGCATCCGCTGATGAGCGCCTTGCCGGAAGGCAATAGCATGATTTCGACCGAGCCTCACGGGCCGTTTTTCGTGCCGTTCAAATTCGCGTTTGCCTGTTCTTGCGCGCTGGCGGTGCCTTATCTGCTCTATCAGTTGTGGGCATTTGTCGCGCCCGGTCTGTACAGGAGCGAAAAGAAGCTGGTGATGCCATTGTTGTTGTCCAGCAGTATCTTGTTCTACCTGGGTATCCTGTTTTCGTATTTCGCGGTTTTCCCTATCATATTCCAGTTTTTCGCCAGCACAGCCCCGGAAGGGGTGGCCGTGATGACGGATATCAACGCCTATCTTAGTTTTGTCATTAAATTATTCTTTGCATTCGGTCTGGCATTTGAGGTCCCTGTCGCCACTGTACTGGTGGTTTACATGGGAATTACGGATGAAAAAAGTCTGGCTAAAAAGCGGCCTTACATTATTGTCTCGGCATTTGTGGTCGGTATGTTGTTGACTCCTCCTGACGTTTTCTCGCAAACGCTGCTCGCGATTCCGGTATGGGCCTTGTTCGAGTTGGGACTGTACTGTTGCCGGTTTATGAAAAACCGGACGCAGACACCGACCCTCAAATGGAACAAATAGCGAACCTCTGCCCTCCCGCCTGCACGGGAAAGACGTGGGGTGGGGGGAATGACTCCTGACCGTTACCGGGGTATTGCTGCGATCAGTGTTGCAATCTCGTTGAAACAGTAGGCAACCGGGGGCAGGTCAGGTCGCTTCTGCACGTAGACAGGGAGGCCGAGCCGGGCCGCCGCTTCCAGCTTGGCTGCTACCCGACTACAACCACTGTTCTTGCTGATCAGCGCGTCCACCTGGTATCGCCGCATCAGGTCCAGTTCTTCGGTCAGGTCGAACGGTCCGATTGCATTGACCTGGATGATTCCTTCAACCGGGTCGAAGGGACGGGCGCTGCGTACCAGCCATTGCTGATGGGGCGGGCGCTGGTCGGCGAACCGGAGCGCGCTGGTCCCGATTGAAAAAAACGGTCGCCGGAAATGACTGATCTGTGGCAACAGGTCAGGCCACTGCCGATAGTCGTGCCAGCCCGGATGATCATTACGGTTCCATCCTGGCCGGTCAAACCGCCAGCACGGAATGGCGGCATCGGCTGCCGCGGCTACCGCGTTCCCCGATATGTTGATTGCATAAGGATGGGTTGAATCAATCAGCAGATCAATCCGGTTTGCCTGACAATACTCGGCCATCCCCCGCGCTCCGTCATTGTGTTCGTCACTGAAGCCGCCACTGTGAATGGTACAGGGAAGGTCAGGTTGCCGCACCAGCCCGGCGATACTGTAGATCACCTGATGCCCTGATTCGATCAGCACCAGCGCCAGTTCCCTGGATTCCGCGATACCGCCCAGAACCAGAATCTTCATCATTATCCCGACGCAGAGCCGACCAGCGCTCCATTTCTGTTGAGTGTGTATACATCAATTTCGCACTGCTGACGGGTTGCCTTGAGCGCCACTTGCCGAGCCAGTGAGCAGATTGTATCGGCGACGGGAAGATTCGCCTGCTGGCACCGTGTCAGGGCTTCCAGACTGGTGTTGGCGTTCATGATTTGTTCCTTCAACTCCCGGTCGCCTCCCGCTTTCACTGCCTGTTCCGCCAGAAACCCGAAATCAATGGATGAATCCTTGCTGTGCAGTGATTGATGACCGGCTGCCAGTTTGCTGATCTTGCCGAAGCCACCGCAGATACTCAGCTTCTTCATCGACACCCGGCGCAGGCGCTTGAACACGGCTCCGGCAAAATCTCCCATTTCCACCACCGCCATGTCGGTAAGGTTCAGGGCAGATTGAATATAATCTTCGCTGGTTGAGCCGGTCGCCGCCGCGATATGCTGGATGCCGTTGGCGTGAGCCACGTCAATCGACTGGTGGATCGAGGCGATGAAGGCAGAGCAGGAGTAGGGGCGGACGATGCCGGTGGTTCCAAGAATGGAGAGTCCGCCGATAATACCCAAACGCCCATTCATCGTTTTTAGCGCAATCCGTTCTCCATCGACAACACCGATCGTGACTTCGAAGCCGCCCACATAACCGCCTTCCCCGGCCAGATTTTCAAGATGCCCGGTCATCATCTTCCTCGGCACCGGATTGATAGCCGCTTCACCCACACCAAGCGACAGCCCGGACCGGGTAACCGTGCCGACACCGGGTCCAGCGTGAAACCGTATCCCCGGTTCGCCCGTCAATTCGACTTCAGCAAATATCGTGGCGCCATGGGTGTCATCCGGGTCATCGCCCGCGTCCTTGATCGTACTGGCGCGGGCCATGCCGTCGTTCAGCAGTCTGCATTCTTCCAGCCTGAAATCGACCTGCTGGCCTTTCGGCAGCGTAATGGTCACGGATTCGGCTATACGCCCATTCAGCAACAGGTCGGCGGCGGCCAGAGAGGTCGCCGTGGCGCAGGCACCCGTGGTAAATCCACTGCGTAGCCGGGTTTTTTCCTCCGGGGTCTCGTCGCGCATCATCAACGCCTCCGCAAACAGACCGCTAATGCAGCAGCCACCAGCTTCCGACCCCGATTGAAGCGGAGGCGATCAGTAGTCGGCTGGCGTGGAACAGCCGTTGCCCGAATCTGGCAATTCGGTTCTGCAACTGGCCCAGAAAAAGTCCGAAAACCAGCATCGCAACCAGCACGCCGAGACAGAACAGGACGATATACAGGACTCCGGTCAGTATGCCGGTTGCAGTCGGAGCCGCACCCATGACCGGGATCAGCGCCAGTACCGGAGCACTGCCCGCCAGTCCATGAGTGGCCCCGATCAGGAGCGGACGATGATCGGTATGTTGACTACCCGGCACAGATAAATGTACATGAGTAATATCCCCGTGGCGGTGTACGAGCAGGGTCAGACGGTTACGGCAGACCGTGTAGATGATCCAGCCGCCAAGCGCGATCAGTATTAGGCCGACCAGCTTTTCCGCGAGCAGCGCCACCGAGGCAGGCAGCTGCGTCTGAGTCAGAATGAACAATAACCCGAGTGCCAGCACAATGGCGCCGTGACCGATAGCCCAGCGAAAACAGTATCCCAGCGCCTTGCGCCCCGACCGGTGGCGGGTATCCCCGTCATCCGCGTCATCGACACAGGACAGCGACGATACCGCCATAATATGATCCGCATCCAGGGCGTGCACCAGCCCCAGGCCGAAACCCAGCGTCAGCAAACTATAGATTGATATGAATTCCATGGATGGGTTAAAGCCACTTATCCCTGTTCTGTCGCCCCAAAATATTCTTGCGCATCTTCGGTAAGTTTATAATTCCCCATTTTCCCGCAATTCTTCCCTGGATTTTTCCAGGATTTGCTCGCGGGTCAGGTCTGTAAATCCGCTTTGTTCTGATGCAATGAGTTTTGTTCGGATATACTTGATTTCAGTCTCAGCTTCAGCCTCTCGCATCCTTCGTATGGCATCGTTTACAGCGTCACTGTTGCTTCGGTATTCGTCTTCAATGTCAACCTTTCTTTTCAACCATTTGGTGTTTGGAACAGTGAAGGATATGCTTTGTCTCGACATGGTTTACCTCGGCAGAAATCATCAAACTGGTGCAATATTACACTGTTTCTGCACCTTTGCCCACTTATCCCTTTTCTTCATTCACTTTCGAGTATGCCATAATATCAACACAAACACCGTGAATTTATGTCGAAAAATACTCGCTGCTGCCTCGCCACCTTGATTGCTGCGCCCGGTTCCGGGCAGGGCAAGACCGTTTTGACTGCCGCCATGGCGCGCCGCTTCGTCAATCAGGGAAAATCGGTGCGGGTGATCAAGATTGGCCCGGATTATCTTGACCCCACCATACTTGCGCTGGCTTCCCGGCAAAGCGTCTACAATCTCGATTTATGGATGATGGGCGAATCACATTGCCGCGGCCTGCTGGCCAGGGCGGCTTCGGCAAGCGATATTGTATTGGTGGAGAGCCTGATGGGGCTGCATGACAACACGCCCAGCAATATGCAGTTGGCGGCACGGCTCGGATTATCGGTCACACTGATCATGAATGCTGCCAAATATGCCCAGACGGCCGCTGCCATTGTCGAAGGACTGAAGGCTTACACGCCGGAATTGACGGTGGGGCATGCACGGGAAAACCGGGCGAAGGGCAATCGGGCACAGGGAAACCGGAACGCGGCGAAGATTACATCGGTGATCGGTAATTGCGTCGGTAGTGACAACCATCACTGGCTGTTGCGCGAATCAATCGGCGAGAACTACGCGGGCAGTATCCGGCGGGACGAGAGAATGGCGTTGCCGCTCCGGCATCTCGGTCTGGTCCAGGCCGCGGATATTGCCGGGCTGGATCGGCAACTCGACCAGGCGGCGCAGTCGCTTGAGGATTTCGGCATTGACGTTCCGTTGCAACCGCTCCGACTCGAAGCGGATCGCCCCAACCAGCCGATTCAGCCCCCCCGACTGCTGGAAGGCAAGACTATTGCCGTGGCGCGGGATGCCGGTTTCAGCTTTATCTACCCGGAAAACATCAACCTGCTCGAATCCCTGGGCGCCCGTATCGTTTATTTTTCCCCATTGAACAATGAGCCGTTGCCCGCTTGTGATGCAGTCTGGCTGCCCGGAGGATACCCGGAATTGCACCTGCAGAAGCTGTCTGCGGCGCAGCGGACGAAAAGCCATCTGGCAGAGCATCACCGCAGCGGCAAACCGATACTGGCAGAGTGTGGCGGAATGATGGCTGCCTGTCAGACCCTTACCGGGCGGGACGGGGAGACCGGATCAGGGTTCGGCCTGTTTGAAGCGACCTGCGCGCTGACCGGAGGATTGCAGGGCGTCGGATTACAGAAAGTAGACTATGGTCACGGAGAATTACGCGGGCACTCGTTCCACCACTCGGTCATTCAACCGATAGATCCGCGTGCCGATGGTTGCGGGCAGAAACAGCATGGAGGGCAGGGTGAAGCCTTCTGGCAGTCGGGGAAACTGACACTGACCTGGCTGCATCACTACTTCCCGTCCAACCCGCAAGCCACCGCCGCTCTTTTGTCATAAACAGACTATCGCACGGACTGAATGGACTGGACGGGCAAACGGGCACACTTTCGGCCATGCCTGAGTATCGAACAGCCGGGAACCTTCACCGACACACCGACAGATCAGGGGATGGGAATATCTGCGGTTGGTTGCGCTGGAGCGAGCGTAGCGTATACATTCGCTATATATTGATATACATTAGCCGGAATCAGTACATGAATAAACACAAGTATAATGCGCGATGGTCGGAGCGTGTAACCGACCCGACCGACAAACGGGCACAAGTCAATATCCGATTGCATCCGGTCAGGCGGGACGAACTGGCGCGACTGCACCAAGTAACCCGATCAAGGATGATTGAAGCCTTGATACAAAAAGCCTGGCAGACCGTCCAGGGGGGTACCATCGAGCGCGGCCAGGCTGAGCAATCGACCCCGGCCAGCAATCGACCGGCGACCGGGCAGGGCAAGAGCATGGAACAGTTACAGGCAGAAATGGAGCGGGACGGCTTGATTGTCCAGTAGTGCAAAGCCGGGTATATTCCCGGCTTGACCAATAACGGGGAATCCATAATGAAATTGAAAATACTGGCGGTTTTGATCGCGTTGTTGGTTGCGTGGCCGGTGGTGGCGGATGATGTGTTGAATTGGGACAGAATGAGTGCCGAGGAAAAAAACGAGGCATTGAAACAGCATCAACGCGCATTAGAGAATGAAAGATTAAAGATTGAAGCGAAGCGGCGCGAATCAAGGCAAATAATCGAGATTCAGCAAGTTTTGAATCAATGCGGATTCAACCCGGGGCCGATTGATGGAACCTGGGGAAACAGAACAGCGAGAGCGGCAAGGGAATTTGTCCGGGCGCATGGCTTGCAGCCAAGTAATAAGCGGGTTATGTTGGTGGCGCAAGTAGATGGTAAAGCGGGGATTTGCCCGCAGAATAACGCGGTTGATTGGGAACAGCCAAGCGCGGAAGTAATTGAATTGCCGGATGGTACGATTGTGGAAGGCCAGATTGTAGACGGCGAGCCGAACGGGCATTTTGTGGTTAAAACGCCGGATGGTGGGATTGCAGAAGGCCCGATTGTAGACGGCGAGATGAACGGGCATTTTGTGATTAAACCGCCGGGTGGTGGGATTGATGAAGGCCCGTATGTAGACGGCAAGAAGAACGGGCATTGGGTGACTAAAACGCCGGGTGGCATAGTTGCGGAAGGGCCATATGTAGACGGCGAGAAGAACGGGCATTGGGTGGTTAAATCCCGGAATGGTATGGTTTGGGAAGGCCAGTATGTAGACGGCAAGGAGAACGGGCATTGGGTGGGCAAATATCCGGGTGGCATAGTTGCGGAAGGCCCGTATGTAGACGGCGAGATGAACGGGCATTTTGTGATTAAATACCCGGATGGCATGGTTCAGGAAGGCCCGATTGTAGACGGCGAAAAGAACGGGGATTGGGTGGAGAAATTCCCGGATGGGACGGTTAAGGAAGTCCGGTATAGATACGGGCACTTGATAGAGTGATTTAATAGCGCGTTATCAATAAATAATCACGGGGGAATGATGCAGACAATGAAATTGAAAATACTGGCGGTTATGGCATTGCTGATCATGCCACTGGCTGCAAGCGCGGAAGTAATTGAATTGCCGGGCGGTTGGGTTGGGGAAGGCCCTATTGTAGATAACAAGCGGAACGGGCATTGGGTGGAGAAACATCTGTTTTTCGATAGGGCTCAGGAAGGCCCGTATGTAGACGACAAGCGGAACGGGCATTGGGTGGAGAAATACGTAGTATCGAAATCCCCAGACGGTACTATGGTTGATGAAGGCCCGTATGTAGACGGCAAGAAGAACGGGCATTGGGTGGAGAAAGGCATCCCCGGCGCGGTTGCGGAAGGCCAGTATGTAGACGATAAGCGGAACGGGCATTGGGTGGAAGTCATCGGCGACATGGTTCAGGAAGGCCCGTATGTAGACGACCACAGACACGGGCATTGGGTGATAAAATGGCCGGGTGGTAAGGTTGAGGAAGTACGGTATAGATACGGGCAGTTGATAGAGTGATTTAATAGCGCGGTTTCCTGAAGGCGCGGCGGGTCGGAAATACTGAAGGCAATCCGCGATAGTGTTTTAACCATCCGCGGATGGCCGGCGAAGCTGGGAACACTATCATAAAATCCTGATCGAGCGGTCGAGCTGAAACCGTGAGGATAGCAAAGCAACCGGTTGAATCCTGCCCGGATCACAATAAACACTATCGAATACTGGCCCGGCTGTCCATGTCCAGGACAGCATCCGGATCACGGGAACCCCGGCCAGCATCGAGCGCGGCCAGGTTGAGCAATCGACCGGCGCGGCCATTATCCCGGACTGGATAAAACCCCGACCAACCCGGCCAGCCGGGAATCCGGGTGGGAATCCGGGAGCGTTTTCCAATCCAGAGATGAGCCTGAGCGTGTTGTCTATTGTGATTATATTTCTAGACATTGAGAGAGTTTTTCAGGCGGCGTAATTTTGGGAATTGTTAAAAGATTGGAATAGTGTATTGCGTGCTTCGTTGAGTCTTTTTGCGGCTTCATTATCGCTGTATTGGTGAGCGAAGTCATCCAGTTTTTTGAAGGTTACTCCTGGTTTGAGATATTGTTGTGCATTGGGTAAGGATCGGAGTTTTTCGTAAGGAGTCTGAATGAGTGAGTGCGGGTATTTACGGATTCGTTTTCCTTTTTGGTTGATTTCTTCCTTTGCGAACAGGCAGGGTCTGTGGTAGTTGAGGTAGGGAGTGAGTACATGAACCAGGAAGTCATTGACGGGTTGAGCGAAGTGCTGTGAGATGTGTTCGTATCCCAGATGCTTACGGATGACGGAACCATTTTTGCCTTCGACCAGGGCATTGTCATTACTCTGTCTGGGTCGTGATTTGGTTTGTTCGATATGGAGTTTTTGCAATAGTTTGGCGACTGTGTGATTGATATACTCTGAACCGTTATCGGAATGGAATCCCAGGAGAGTGAAGGGGAAGGCTTGGAGTAATTCATGCAGGGCCGGGATGAGATAGCTTTCAGAGATTCTCTGCACACTGACTATGGCCTGCATCTGGGTGACTTCATCGACGGCATTGATGTGATACAACCCCTTGATGCCGTCCTGGTCGCCCTGATGTACGGTATCGACGCGCAAGAAGCCGGGTCGGCCATTGGGTCTGGGTATTCGTCTGACTCCGATTTTTGCTGGAGTAGGTCGGGTTTTCTGGAAGTGTCGTCGTTTGCGCTGGTAGGCATCCGAGTGTCGCAGGTTATAGAGGTGGCCGTTGGAGATTGTAGCCAGTCGCGCGTATCGGGTATCGCCGAATACCAGAAAGGCGCGTTCGCACAGTTTTCGGGTAGCGGGTCCGGACAGGTTGCCGTGCAGGGTATCGGTTTGAACCAACAAAGCGACATCTGCTGACGTATAGCGCTGGGAGAAAGCGTTAGCGGGTCTTCCCCGACGATCCTGGATACATCCACTGTCGCGATACTGTCGGATCAACCGGGTGACCTGTGCGCGGGACAAGCCACTGACCTTTTCCAGATAGGTCTTGACGATCCCCCGGTCGGTCTTGTTGAGCAAGGAATACCGTACCTGCCGCAAGCTGTCACAGAGCCATCGGTAGGTTTGTTTGCGGGATTGGGGTTCAAAATCAAAAGTGGTGGCTCCGTCCAGAAAGGAACGAATCTCCTCCACCGTCTGTAAACGCTGGCTGTGTAATTTCACGATCATCCTCCGATGATCCCAAAATCAACGCCGAAAGGCTCATCTCCCGATGGAAATACAGATCATCCTTCAGGCTCATCTTCCATTGGACAACTCTCCGGGTTGACCCGGCGGCGCAACTCGGCCAGAATAGAACACCAAGAAAAGAACAGGCAGGCATCAAACCATGACTATTACAACCGCGTTAATCTTGCTGATTATTACCATTGTCGGCGTGGGCGTAGCATTGGCCGGGGTAATCATACCGGCCAATAATCGGCTGGCCGGACAAGTCAATCAGGATATTGCCGGACTACGGCAAGAGATTAACGGACTACGGCAAGAGATTAACGGACTACGGCAAGAAATGAATCAGGATATTGCCGGACTACGGCAAGAGATTAACCAAGTTTCCCGCGAGGTGGGACACTTGTCCGGCTTGCTGGAAGGCTTGCGAGGGCGGCCAATGGTGACAGAGCAACCGGAAGCAATACAGGCGTGATAAGCCGAGGCAGGCAAGACCGGGAACACCAAAAAAGAACAGACAGGCAACGAATCATGACAACCGTAGCGATAGACACACTGGCCGCAATGCGGAAACTGGAAAAGGCCGGATTCAAGACCGAGCAGGCCGAAGCAGTGGCCGAGGTTATGGCGAACCAGTCCGGCGAGCTGGCGACAAAGGGTGATATTACCGGATTACGGCGGGAAATGGCTGGCCTGGAGAAATCATTAAAGGGCGATATTGCCGGATTGCGCTGGATGTTCGGATTACATTTTGCTTTTACGCTGGTTATGTTGGGCTTTTTGTTCGCTATCTGGCGCGATGTATCCAGTTTGGCGGCGGGCGGCTGATAGCGCGGTTGTCCCGGACTGGTTAAAATTCCGGCCAGTCCATCCACAAGCCTATCAACCCGGCCAGCCGGGAATCCCATTCTACCCGTCCAGCGAGTGGCAGGCTGAAAAGCCGGACAGAATATCAATCAGCGCGATTTGACTCGATCAATGGCATCGTTCCAGCCAGCGATCAGCGCCTTGCGCTTTGCGGGTTGCATACTCGCCTTGAATCGGCGGCTTTCGTGCCAGTGGGACGCGACCTCGGCGGTGGATGCGAACATACCCTGTTGCAGTGCGGCCAGCCAGGCTGCGCCCAATGCCGTGGTCTCGATAACCGCCGGTTTCTCCACTACGGTATCGAGCAGGTCGGCCAGAAACTGCAACATCCAGTCATTGGCCGCCATGCCGCCATCCACCCGTAGCCTTTGCAGTGGCTGGCCGCTGTCCGCTGCCATCGCCTCCACCAGTTCATCGGTCTGGTAGCACACCGCCTCCAGTGCGGCGCGAACAAAATGCGCGATGCCGGTATCGCGGGTAATCCCGAATACTGCGCCGCGAGCATGCGGGTCCCAGTGCGGTGCGCCGAGGCCGGTGAAGGCTGGCGCCATGTATACGCCATCATTGCCGGTGGTCGATCGCACCAGATCATCAATAGCGTCAACACTCTCAATCAGTTTCAGGCTGTCCCGTAGCCATTGAATCGCGGTGCCGGCGTTGAAAATCGACCCTTCCAGGGCATAGGTCACTTCCCCGTTGAGCCGGTAACCCACGGTGGTCAACAGGCGATTACGCGAGACCACCGCAGTATGGCCGGTATTCATGATCATGAAGCAGCCCGTTCCATACGTGCTTTTCACCATCCCCGGATGAAAGCAGGCTTGTCCGAACAAGGCGCCCTGCTGGTCGCCCACCACAGCGCCGATGGGCAGTTTCGCGCCCAGCGCTGCCGAGTCTGTAACGCCGTAGTCATCTGCGCTGTCACGCACCTCGGGCAACAGAGACTTCGGAATGTCGAACAGCGCGAGCAGATCATCGTCCCAGGCCTGAGTGTGAATGTTGAACAGCAGGGTACGGCTGGCATTGGTGGCATCGGTGGCGTGTACCCGGCCACCAGTGAGCTTCCAGACCAGAAAGCAGTCTACGGTGCCGAACATCAACTCGCCTCGTTGTGCCCTGGATCGGGCACCGGCAACATGATCCAGAATCCAGGCAATCTTGGTGGCTGAAAAATAAGCGTCCAGCAGCAGGCCGGTGCGCTCGGATATCTCCCGATCATGCCCAGGCTCGCGGAGGCGAGCGCATTGTTCCGCCGTGCGCCGGTCCTGCCACACAATGGCGTTATACACCGGCTCGCCGCTGATGCGGTCCCACAGCACAGTGGTTTCGCGTTGGTTGGTGATGCCAACAACCGCCAGATCATCGCCGCTCCTGGACAGTACATCGCGAACCGCCCGCAATGTGGTCTCCCATATATCTGCCGGATCATGCTCGACCCAGCCATCATCGGGGTAGATCTGAGAAAACCCGTATTGGGATGAATCCACCAGGGCGCCGTCCGGCGCGAACACGATAGCGCGGGAACTGGTAGTGCCCTGATCAATGGCGAGGATGTTTCGTTTCATGTTGTAGTCACCCGGATGGTTGGTCGTTTTAGTGAATGATCATTGATTACGAAAGTGTTTATCAGAAATATATTTTCAAATGAAAACAAATTTTAGTTCATTTTTCGGTTTTCGGCGTGTTAAGATGACGGTGTTGAGTATCAACAAATCACCGTCCGTCAGGTTCCGCAGGTTCCCGCGGGTCGGTGCGCCATTTTCACTAATGAGGAATCTACCATGAAAATAAAAACCATGGTCGCCGCCGCCGTGGCGACCTGCCTGTTCCAGTCTCCCGCATTCGCTGGTTTGGCGGAAGCGGAAACCTGGATCAATGACGAATTCCAGCCCTCGGCGCTCTCTATGGAAGAGCAGAAGGCGGAGATGGAATGGTTCATTAAGGCCGCCGAGCCTTTTCAGGGCATGGAAGTCAATGTGTTGTCAGAGACCATCCCGACTCACGAATATGAATCCAGAGTGCTGACCAAAGCCTTCGAGGAGGTCACCGGCATCAAGGTTAATCACCAGTTGCTGGGTGAGGGCGAAGTTGTGCAGGCCGTACAGACCCAGATGCAGACCGGACGCAACCTGTATGATGCCTATATCAACGACTCTGATCTGATCGGCACCCATTCCCGTCTGCAACTGGCAGTCAATCTGTCCGACTGGATGGCTGGCGAGGGCGCCGATGTCACCAATCCCGGACTGGATGTGGATGACTTTGTAGGTAAATCCTTCACTACCGGGCCGGACGGCAAGCTCTACCAGCTTCCTGACCAGCAGTTCGCTAATCTGTACTGGTTCCGCAAGGACTGGTTCGACCGTGAAGACCTGCAGGCAAGGTTCAAGGAGATGTATGGATATGACCTCGGCGTGCCGGTAAATTGGTCTGCTTATGAAGATATTGCGGAATTTTTCACCGATCATGTGAAGGAGATTGACGGCGTTCGGGTATATGGTCACATGGACTATGGTAAACGGGCGCCGGATCTCGGCTGGCGTATGACTGATGCCTGGCTCTCCATGGCGGGGGCTGGCAGCAAGGGTCTGCCGAATGGTATCCCGGTGGATGAGTGGGGTATCCGTATGGAGGCCGGCACCTGCAATCCGGTGGGCGCCAGTGTCTCCCGGGGTGGCGCCGCCAATGGCCCGGCGGCGGTATACGCCATCCGCAAATGGGACGAGTGGTTGCGCCAGTATGCTCCTCCGGGCGCTGCCAGCTACGACTTCTATCAATCTCTGCCAGCGCTTTCCCAGGGTAATGTGGCACAACAGATTTTCTGGTATACCGCATTCACCGCATCCATGGTGGCTGCAAAAAGCGATGGTAACAATACGGTAGATGATGAAGGTAATCCGCTCTGGCGGATGGCGCCGTCTCCACATGGTCCATACTGGGAGAAAGGACAGAAACTCGGTTATCAGGACGCTGGTTCCTGGACCCTGTTCAAGTCTACTCCGGTGGAGCGTCGCAAGGCGGCCTGGTTGTACGCCCAGTTTGTGGTCTCGAAGACCGTGGACGTGAAGAAGAGTCATGTCGGCCTCACCTTTATACGAGACAGCTCCATCAATCACGAGTCCTTCACTGAGCGTGCGCCTAAACTGGGCGGTCTGGTGGAGTTCTACCGTTCTCCGGATCGGGTTCGCTGGTCGCCGACCGGTGTCAATGTGCCGGATTATCCGAAGCTGGCGCAAATCTGGTGGCAGCAGATCGGAGATGTTAATTCGGGCGCTTTCACACCCCAGGAAGCGATGAACCGGCTGGCTGCTGAAATGGATCAGGTCATGGCCCGAATGCAGGCTGCGGACGAGGCTGCCGAAGTATATGGCGGTTGTGGCCCCCGGCTTAATGAGGAAAAGGACCCGCAATACTGGCTCGATCAAGCCGGTTCACCCAAGCCGAAAGTGGACGAGAAACCGCAGGGCGAAACCATTGCCTATGAGGATTTGATCAAGAACTGGCAATAATCTGCCGGATTGAAGTGTGGGCTGTTCCGCTGGCCGGACAGCCCGCGCCTTATCTTCGATACCACAAATGGCAATACGGGTTTGACCATGACCGACGTGTTATCCGAAGCGTCCATCAGCGTAAGGCAGCGTGCGTTACTGGATCATATACGCAGTCACGGCAGTGCACGAGTGCAATCACTGGCCAGTCAGTTCCATGTTACGCCGCAGACGATTCGCCGGGATCTCAATATTCTGTACAACCGCAAGCTGTTGCAACGAGTGCATGGTGGAGCGGTGTCCACCGATGGCGCGACCCCGCATGAGCGGCAGCTGGCAAATCTGGATTATACGACACGCCTGCTCGTTAATCCGCAGGGTAAGGATCACATCGGGCGGTTGACGGCGCCGATCATTCCTGACGATGCCTCTATGTTCATCAATATCGGCACCACTACAGAGCGCGTGGCCTCCCATCTGGTTAAACATCGCGGTCTGCTGGTGATTACTAACAACATCAATATCGCCAATACGTTGCGCCGGTCGAAGGCCATCCGGGTGATGACCGCAGGCGGGCTGGTGCGACATGAAGACGGCGGTATCGTGGGCGATGCCACTGAAGAGTTCATTGGCCGTTTCAAGGTGGACTATGCCGTGATTGGTTGTTCCGCTCTGGACGAAGACGGCTCCATTCTGGAATTCGATGTGCGCGAGGTCCGAGTTGCGCAATCCATTATATGCAATGCCCGTTCCGTGATCCTGGTAGCTGACGAAACCAAGTTTCAGCGCAAGGCGCCGGTCAGGTTGGGTAGCCTGGAACAGGTTGATTACTTCGTCAGCGACCGCCCGCCGCCGCAAGCCGTTCAGGAATATTGTCTGATGAAAGGCGTGCGTGTGATCAACGGCGCCGGCTGAGCAGGCTCTGGCGCATGGCTGTCGAGCTTCGTGAAGTGACCCGCAAGGTCGGCGGCGAAACCCACATATACCCTACCAGCCTGCGTTTGCAGGAGGGCGGATTTAACGTATTACTGGGTACTACGCTGAGCGGCAAGACCACATTGCTGCGCCTGATGGCTGGACTGGAAATGCCTTCCAGCGGAGAAATCTGGTTCGAAGGACAGAATGTTACCGGCCTGCCGGTGCAGAAGCGGAGTGTGGCCATGGTCTACCAGCAGTTCATCAATTATCCGAACTTCACCGTGTTTGACAATATCGCATCTCCGCTACGGGTGGCGCGAGTCGAGTGCTCGCGCATCCGCTCGCAGGTGGCAAGACTCGCCGAACTGTTGAAGCTCGAGAGTTATCTCAACCGTTATCCAGCGGAGCTGTCCGGTGGTCAGCAACAGCGTGTGGCGATTGCCCGCGCCCTGGCCAGGAACTCGCGTCTGGTGCTGCTGGACGAGCCGTTGGCCAATCTGGACTATAAGCTGCGTGAGGAATTACGAGACGAATTGCCGAAGCTGTTCGCCGATAGCGGCGCGACCGTAGTTTACAGCACCACCGAGCCGATGGAAGCGCTGATGCTTGGCGGCTGCACCGCCACCCTTTTCGAGGGCCGTGTGACGCAATTCGGGCCAACCGCGACTGGCTACCGGACACCGGAAAACCTGGCCAGCGCCCGGGTTTTTTCCGACCCCCCGGTCAATCTGTCCGCAGTCCGTAAAAAAGAGGGTCGGTTTCACTTGAGCGATCATGTTTCGTGGCGGGTTCCCGATACCCTGCAATCCCTGGCCGATCAGGTCTATACCATGGGCATCCGTCCCCATCACCTGACTCTGCAATCCATGGCGGATAACGCAGTGGTCATCAACGGGCGAGTACAGGTCGCCGAACTCAGTGGCTCACAAAGCGTGATTCGCGTCGCCGTAGAGCAAAATGACTGGGTCTCGGAATCCCACGGTATCCACCCCTTCCAAAGCGGTGATCAGGCGACCTTGTATCTGCACCCGGACAAGGCGCTCTATTTTGACCAAAACGACCAGCTCATCCGGTATTGAACATGGCGCGTATTGAACTCCACGGCATTCGCCACAGCTATCCCGCTGCCCGCAGTGAGGAGCCGGTTTGGGCGTTGGAGGAGGTCAATCAGGTCTGGGAGGATGGCAGCGCGTATGCCCTGTTGGGACCGTCCGGGTGCGGCAAGACTACGTTGCTCAATATCATCTCCGGCCTGATCAGTCCGACCGAGGGCAGGGTGTTGTTTGACGGACAGGAGGTGAACGGTATCAGCACATCGGAGCGGCATATTGCCCAGGTATTCCAGTTTCCGGTGGTATACGACACCATGACTGTATACGACAATCTGGCGTTTCCCCTGCGCAATCGGGCAGTTCCCGAAGCACAAATCCGGCCCCGTGTACAGGAGATTGCGGCCATGCTTGATCTGTCCGATACCCTGCAAAAACGGGCGTCCGGCCTGACTGCGGACGGCAAGCAGAAAATTTCATTAGGCAGGGGTCTGGTGCGCCCGGATGTCAATGTGATCATGTTCGATGAACCGCTGACAGTGATTGACCCGCACCTGAAGTGGCAGTTGCGCTCCAAGCTCAAGCAGCTACATAAAGAGGTTGGCGTCACCATGATCTACGTCACTCATGACCAGACCGAAGCGTTGACTTTTGCTGATCGAGTCGTCGTGATGTTTCAGGGCCGGGTGGTTCAGGTCGGCACTCCGGTAGAGCTGTTCGAGCGGCCACGGCATACATTTGTCGGGCACTTCATTGGCTCTCCCGGCATGAACCTGCTGCCAGCCACCTGCGAAGATGGTCGGTTGCGTTGCCTGGAGCGGGATTTCGGCCCGTTGCCGGATAGTTGCTTGCATGGTGAGACGCTGGAATTGGGCGTGCGCCCTGAATTCATACAATTCGATGACCATGACCCGTGCATTCCGGTACGAATCAACAAGGTCGATGATTTAGGCAGGTATCGAGTCGCAGACGTGCAGGCTGGCGCTGAACGGTTGAAAATAATCGTCCCCGAAGGTACAGGCATCCCGGACCAGAAACCCGCGGTACGGTTCGATCCGGTACACACTCACTGTTATCTCGACGGCTGGTTGGTTGACCGGCCGGAGGCATCGGCATGAACGGGCTCGCTAACCGCAAAGCCTGGTGGCTGGTGTTGCCGGTGGTGGTGCTGGTAGCGTTCAACGCCCTGATCCCGTTGATGACTGTGGTCAATTATTCAGTCCAGGAAACCTTTGGCAATAACCTGTTTTTCTGGCATGGCGTGGGCTGGTTTCAGGAGGTGCTGACCTCTGAACGCTTCCATGCTTCGCTGATGCGACAACTGGCATTCACCTTTACCATCCTGCTGATCGAGGTGCCGCTGGGAGTCGCCGTGGCTCTTTGTATGCCGCGCAAGGGAGTCTGGGTCTCGGTCTGCCTTGTACTCATGGCGTTGCCGCTTCTGATCCCGTGGAATGTAGTGGGCGCCATGTGGAATATTTTCGCTCTGCCGGACATTGGTTTGCTGGGTAAAACCATCAATAGCCTGGGTATAGACTACAACTTCACCCAACAGCCGGTATCGGCATGGGTCACCACCGTGGTCATGGATGTCTGGCACTGGACTTCTCTGGTAGCATTGTTGGCCTATGCCGGACTGTGTTCTATCCCGGATGCCTACTATCAGGCGGCGCGTATTGACGGCGCCAGTGGCTGGGCGGTTTTGCGTTTCATCCAGTTACCCAAGCTGAAACGGGTGCTGACCATCGCCATATTGTTGCGCTTTATGGACAGCTTCATGATCTACACCGAGCCGTTCGTGCTGACCGGCGGCGGCCCCGGCAATACCACTACATTCCTGTCCATTGATCTGGTCAAGATTGCGCTCGGTCAGTTCGATCTCGGTCCGGCAGCAGCCATGTCACTGATCTATTTCCTGGTGGTATTGCTGGTATGCTGGGTATTCTACACGCTGATGATGCGGGACGAGGAGCGCTAAACCATGCAAAACCGTACCAGCAAAGCCCTTGTCACGACACTCTACATCGTTTTTTTGATGTTACCCATCTATTGGCTGGTCAGTATGTCGTTCAAGACCACCAATGAGATTCTGGGTGTGTTCTCCCTCTGGCCGAGAGAGTTTACGCTGGACAATTATCGCAAGATATTCACCGATCCCACCTGGTATACGGGTTATCTCAACTCCATCAGCTATGTCGTGATGAACACCCTGATCTCGGTCGGCGTGGCACTGCCGGCAGCCTACGCATTTTCCCGCTATCGCTTCCTCGGTGACAAGCACCTGTTTTTCTGGCTGTTGACTAACCGAATGGCGCCGCCTGCGGTATTCGCGCTCCCATTCTATCAACTCTACTCCGCCATTGACCTGTTCGATACCCATATCGGCGTAGCATTGGCGCATTGCCTGTTCAACATCCCGCTGGCCGTCTGGATACTGGAGGGCTTTATGTCCGCAGTGCCCAAAGAACTGGATGAAACCGCCTGGCTGGACGGATATTCATTCTGGCGCTTTTTTATTCGTATATTCATCCCGACTATCGCGGCGGGTATCGGCGTAGCGATGTTTTTCTGTTTCATGTACTCATGGGTGGAATTGCTGCTCGCCAAGACGCTGACTGCGGTGGAAGCCAAGCCGATTGCGGCGACCATGACGCGCACCGCCAGTACATCCGGTTATGAGCTGGGACTGCTGGCTGCCGCCGGAACCCTGACCATCGTTCCGGGTGGATTCGTGATTTACTTCGTGCGTAATTATATTGCTCGCGGCTTCGCGCTGGGTCGAGTCTAGGGGAGCCCGGGAGCGAACAGATGAACGACGTATTCGACCTGACCTGGATGGCGTGGACCTGGCCTACCGGCGCGTTTTTCCTGGCGCTGGCGCTATCCATAGCCGTCATGGGGGTCTGGGAGGCATTCAGCCCCGGCGGCAATCCCCGGCGCGGAATATTGCGGATTGATACCACCCGTGGCGACCGTTTGTTCATTTCATGGCTTGGCGCCGGGTTTATTCACTTGCTGTGGCTGGGGCTGGTCGGTACGCCGCTGTGGATTCCGCTGGGCATTTCCGTGGTCTGGTTCCTGTTCGTATTCAGGTGGGTATGACTGGCTGACAGTCACAAGATTCGACTTGTTAAGGATAGTGTCACTGCGTGAACAAAATCTGGATGCGCTGTCGCGCAACTTTCTGGATGTCCTGATCGTTGGCGGGGGGATCAATGGCGCCGTGTGCGCCGCGTCACTGGCGGCTCGAGGCGTAAAGGTTGGCCTGATTGATGGCAGAGACTTCGCCGGACTTACCAGCCAGCATTCATCCAATCTGATCTGGGGTGGCATCAAGTACATGGAAAGCTGCGAGCTCGGCCTCGTGACGGAGTTGTGCAAGTCGCGCAATGACCTGATGCGGCAGTTTCCCAGCGCTGTCCGGGAAATTCGCTTCCTGACCACGGTTTCCCGCGGCTTTCGTCATCACCCTTCTGTGTTGTGGGCCGGAGCCTGGTTGTACTGGTTGATCGGGCAGGGATATACCCGCTCACCTCGCTATTTGCGTGCCGCCACCATTGGCGCGGTGGAGCCAGTCATTGATACCCGCCACAGTATCGGCGGACTGGAGTATTCAGACGCTTACCTGTTTGATAACGATGCGCGTTTTGTTTTCGGGTTCATCCGTTGTGCGCTTGAGCAGGGGGGTATGGCCGCTAATTACGTGGAAGCAGTGGAATTGCGGGATGAGGGCAGGCAGTGGCGAGCGCTGGCGAAGGATGGCGTTTCCGGTCAAAATTTCGAGATTCGCAGCAAGGCGCTGATCAACGCTACCGGAGCCTGTGTCGATACATTGAACGCAACTGCCGGTATCCAGGCGAAGCATCAGCATATCCTGTCAAAGGGCGTTCACCTGATCGTCCCCCGCATCGGAGAGGGCGACAAGGTGCTGACTTTTTTCGCCGATGATGGTCGCTTGTTCTTTGCCATCCCAATGGCCAACCGCACCTGCATCGGAACCACCGATACCCGCGTGGATACGCACGATACCGCGGTCACCGATCAGGACCGGGATTTTATACTGTCCAATATCAATGCCCGACTGAATCTGCCGCGTCCGCTGATGAGATCAGACATTATCGCCGAGCGATGCGGAGTCCGGCCACTGGTGGTTGCTACAGGCGCCGATACCGACATGGATGTCCTCCAGCTCTCGCGCAAGCACGTAGTGGAGATAAACCGTCCGAGACGGCAAATCAGCATCTTCGGGGGCAAGCTGACCGACTGCATCAACATCGGCGAAGAAATCTGCCAACAGGTCTCCAGGCTGGGGATCACACTGGCACGCAAGCCGCCACGCTGGTACGGTGAACCAGACAGGGTGGCGCGAGCGGCGTTTCTGGCGCAGGCCGCGCAGGCCGGTATCACAGATGACCGGGCTGCTGACACCGGCGAGCCCCTTGCTGAACGCCTGTGGAGGCGTTACGGCCACGGAGCCAGCGTCATACTCGATGCGGTCGAGGCTAATCCAGCCCTGGCTGCTCCGGCTATTGCCGGAACCGGACTGCGTCTTTGTGAAATTGATCATTTGCGGGATTATGAAATGGTCGTCACGTTGTCCGACCTGTTGCGCCGACGCTCTCGGCTGGCGCTGCTCTACAGGCGCGAGGAGTTAATGACCATGCCCGGCATGCCGGAGTTATGCGACCGTCTGTTCGGCGAACAGGGACCGGAAAAATTCAAGGAGTATTTCAGGGGCGACAATTGAACAGGTGGGAATGAAGACCTCAGGATCGTGCTGGTCAGCCGGTCGCTTAAGCCCGGATTTCTTCCGGTTGCTCTGTCACGATTGGACGGCCTCGCAAGCCTTCCAGCAAGCCGGACAAGTGCCCCACCTGCCGGGCAACCTGGTTGATTTGTTGCCCCTGCTGGCTGATTTCCTGCCGTAGTCCGGAAATGTCCTGGTTGATCTCTTGCCGTAGTCCGGTAATGTCCTGGTTCATTTGTTCCCGTAGTCCGGCAATATCCCGGCTCTGGCGATTGCTGGCCGGGATAAGTACTCCGGCCAATGCCAGGCCTACTCCGATAATTGCGTATAGTTCTGGTGTCATGGTTCGTTGCCTGTCTGTTCTTTTCTGGTGTCCCTATTCTGGCTGGATTGCGCCGCCGGGTCAACCCGGATTCCGGGTCGGTTGCCCGATCCGACCATCGCGCATAATACTTGTATTTGTTCATCTACTGATTCGGCTAATGTATACGCCGGGTTCCGTTTCCGAAACCAGCTTTTAACATACGTGGCATATCGCCCCGACCTTGAAGTATACGCACTCATCGTCTATAAGGATGTCATGAAACTTTCTACACCAGAACGATTTCAGACATCGTCACGTGTTGTCAACGGCTCTTCACTTCATGCATGAACTGATTCGCATCGCAACTGTCGAGCTTGCCGCTTTTCTTGCGACTCACCTGTCCACTCTTGGCGAGGGCTGGTGGAAAACGTATGTCGCGAACCGTCTGAGCTTCCAACAGCAGCGTACCGTGGAGGAACGTGGGCTCACCAAGCTGGAACAGTTAGATTTTGCTGCCCTGTTGCGAATCCTGGACCAGAATTGGTACGAACTCTCGCAGGTGCTCAATCTGCCGCGCGAGGGACGCACTTTGGTCAGGGAGCTGCAAGCCGTTCGCAATCAATGGGCGCACCTGTCGGTGTCGCCAGTCCGGGCTGAAGACCTTTACCGGGATGTCGACACACTTGCTCGTGTTCTGGATATGCTTGGCGCCACGCCTGCCTCCGTCGCGACGGTCGAAGCGTTTAAGAGAGATGCTCTTTCCGACATGACGGTGCCGTCCGACGCCCCCCAGACTTCCTCGCTCCATCCTGACAATACCGCTGATTCGATTACGGCACCGAGCGACCGCGAAATTTCTGCTGTCTCTTCACAGGCAGCAACGACGATATTCAAGGTCGGTAACCTCGTGGCGTTGCGTTCCGACCCCGGCATTGTGGTGCCGATCATTGGAGTCATGGACAGTGCCGCCGAGGCACGCTACCAGGTTTTCCAGGACAATCGTCAGGCGACCTACTACGAGAGCCAGCTGCGGCCCCTTGAGTCCTCAGACGAACCTTCTCTACTCAGTGCTGGCGAAGTACGCGCCCATCTGACCAGCCTGCATCTGCTCTCGCCGTCCACCGCTAACCTGTATTCGCTGCGGTCCGGGCGCATTCACTTCGTGCCTTATCAGTATCGCCCCGTTTTGAGATTGATCCGGGCCGACCGACCTCGTCTGCTGATTGCCGACGAGGTGGGCGTGGGCAAGACGATTGAGGCTGGGCTGATCATCAAAGAGTTGCGGGCACGGACGGACATTTCCTCGGTGCTGATCATCTGCCCCAAGGCGCTGGTTACCGAGCGCAAGTGGTTCGTGGAGATGAAGCGTTTTGACGAGCATTTCGAGACTCTCGACGGTCGAATGCTACGCCACTGTCTGCGGGAAATGGACTTGGAGGGTGAATGGCCCGACCGCTATGCCAAGGCTATACTACCGTTCTCCCTGTTTGATTCGGATCTGCTTTTTGGCAAGAAGGTAAGGGGGGCGCGAGCTAGCCAGGGACTGCTCGCACTTGACCCGCCGCCCAGATTTGATCTCGTGATCGTCGACGAGGCGCACCATATTCGCAACCCGGATACCTACCTTCACCAAGCGGTGCGCTATTTCTGCGACAACGCCCAGGCCGCCGTCTTTCTCACCGCCACCCCGGTGCAACTTGGCAGTCAAGACCTCTTTACCTTGCTGAACGTACTGCGGCCGGACCTCGTCATCGACCGCCCGAGCTTCGAGCAGATGGCTGCGCCCAACGGGTTCATTAACGCAGCCGTGGGCCATTGCCGTGCGGAAGGAGATCGCTGGCAGGCCGAAGCCCGCAAATGCTTGGGGCAAGCCGCACAGACCGAGTGGGGTCTCCTTTTCCTGCGAGAATCGCCAGCGTTTCAGGACATCTATGATCGTCTGGCGGAGGAGCATATCGACGACGCCAGCCGTATTCGCATCATCCGGTCTCTGGAGGAACTCTATACCTTCAGTCCGATGATTAACCGGACTCGCCGCCGGGATATCGGGGAGTTCACGACCCGTCGGCCAGAAACGCTGACGGTCGAGTTCACGCCCGACCAGCGCCGACTGCATGATGACCTCCTCAATGTGGTAAGCCGCATTCTGGCGCGTGCCCATGGCGAGCAGAACGTCAAGTTCATGATGACCACGATCCGTCGTCAGGCGGCGAGCTGCCTTTACGGACTGGCGCCACTATTGCGCGATATGCTTGTCGGAAAGCTCGACAGTCTTGAAACGACAGACGGGACCGATGGCGAGACTCCCATCGATGCTGATTTTCTTGCCGAGATACGAACCGATGTCGAGATGCTCCTGGAGCATGCCGACGATCTCGATTCCTTCGACCCCAAGGTGCAGGTATTCATCAGCGTACTGCGGGACAAGGGTCGGATGGACAACAACAAGGCGCTTGCCTTCAGCACTTTTCGGCACACACTCGCCTATATCGAGAAACACGTCGCGGATGCGGGCTTGCGCTACGGTCTCGTGCACGGCGGCGTTCCGGACGACCAGCGTGCCGAGTTGCGCCGCCGATTCGCTTCGCCGAAGGACGACCCGGAGGCGCTGGATGTTTTGCTTTCCTCGGAGGTCGGCGGCGAAGGGCTTGACTTCCAGTTCTGTGACCTGTTAATTAACTACGATCTGCCGTGGAACCCCATGCGTATCGAACAACGTATCGGGCGTATCGATCGCTACGGCCAGCAGAGCGAGAGCGTCGCCATCGTCAACCTGGTGACGCCCGGCACGGTCGACGCGGACATCTACGAACGCTGTCTGATGCGCATCGGTGTATTCCATCACGCGGTCGGCGGTAGCGAAGAAATTCTCGGCGAGATCACCCGGGAGATTCACAATATTGCCGACAGCTTCATGCTGACGGCGGAACAGCGTGCCGAGCGCCTGCAGCAACTAGGTGACAACAAGATCCGCCAGGTTCAGGAAGAGACAGCGTTAGAGGAAAAGCAAGCCGAACTGTTCGGCCTGACGGTTCCAAACCAGTCGTGGCGCAAGGAGATCGCGGAGGCTGAGAGCTTCTGGTTGTCCGCCGAGGCACTGCAACGATGCGTTACCATTTATCTGTCGGGCGTGTCGGAGACTGACGGCGATTTTCTGCTCGGCGACAAACCTCTTAAGACTCTGCGCCTCGGCCAGAATATCCGGGCCAGGCTACTCGCTGACTTCCGGGGCCAGCCGCGATCCACCGATCCGGTCGCCCGGCAATGGGAAAAGTGGCTCAGAGGCGCGGACCCGTTGCTGCCGGTCACCTTCGACCAGGAAGCCGCTGCCGCCGAGCCGAAGGCCGTCTATCTCAACGTTCTGCATCCACTGCTCAGGCAGGCGGCGCGGCACCTGAAACGCTCCCAAGCGGTGCAGGTCAGTCTGATCGCATCAAGCGAAACTGTCCCACCGGGTGAATATCCGTTCGCCCTCTACCAGTGGCGCAATGTCGGTATTCGATCCGATGACACGCTGGTGTCCGTCACCGAGAACCCCGAATTGGACAGCGCGGTGATGTCCCTGTTGGAAGTTGCAGTGGACACGCCCGACGGCACATTGCTTGACGAAGTCGCGATTGAACGCCTTGATAAGCGGCACCACGGCAAATGGCGTGCAGCACGCGCAAATCATGTGGCGGAGAACCGGGAACTCGTTCACCACCGGCGGCAAAGCTTGAGAACCAGCCACGGGGCCCGATGCAAGTTGTTGGAGGGCCAGGTCGGAGCCGCGACAAACGACAAGATTCGTCGGATGAAGGAAAGCGAATTGGCGCGTGCGAACTATGACTATGAGAGCCGGATTGCCGAGTTGGAAAGGCTGGCGGAAAGTGCCGACATCCACGCTACCCTAGTTGTTCAAGGAACTTTGAAAATTACAACGGATTCAGTTCAGTGAATTTTTTTGAGACCCTAAGAGAAAAACGAAAAAAATTCTTGGATGGCCTTGCGGTCAATGAAGGCGACATCAACTTGGATTTATTCGATGACTTTTATCCGGATAAAGCACATTTCATTTACGAACTACTACAAAATGCTGAAGATGCAGAAGCAACGGAAGTAAACTTTCGTCTCTTTAACACTTGCTTGACGTTTGAACATAACGGGAGACCGTTCGACTATAAAGACGTTAGAGCCATTACAGGTATAGGATTCAGCACAAAAGATGATAGTGATACAATCGGTCGCTTCGGAATCGGCTTCAAGGCGGCCTTCCTCTACACGGCTTCACCTCGCATCTGGTCGCCGAGCTTCGCCTTCAAGATTTCCGAAATGGTACTCCCGTCGGAAATCCCACCGAACCCGGCCCTGAACGGTCACACGCGGTTCGAGTTTCCGTTCGACTCCGGGAGGAAGCCACAAGCTCAGGCTCTCTTGGAAGTGCGGGACGGGCTGGAGGATATTTCTGACAACACCCTGTTGTTCCTGTCCAATATTAAAGAGATCCAGTGGTGGATAGACGGTGGCCAGGAAGGACTCCTGCTCCAGAATCTGCATTCGGATCACCACATTGAGATTCTTCGGGAGATCGACGGCAGGCCGACCGAAAGTTCCCACTTCCTTCGCTTCACCGAACCGGTTGATGAGATGGAATGTCAGCACATTGCCATCGCCTTCGAACTCAAACAGCTGTCCGGGGACGTTCAGTTGGACACGCACTCGCCCCTCTCCAGGCAGTTTCGGATTGTTCCGGCCGAACGCGGACATGTTGCGGTCTACTTCACGGCCGCAAAGGAGACTTCAAACCTGCGATTCCATCTCCATGCGCCCTTCGTCCCGGAACTCAGCCGCTCCAGTATCAAGGACACGCCAGCAAACGCACCACTCTTCGCACAACTCGCCAGACTTGCAGCCGAATCGCTGTCATCAATCCGCGACCTCGGCCTGCTTGACCGGGAGTTTCTGGCTGTGCTGCCGAATAGCGAGGACACAATCCCACCTCCGTATACGCCGATACGTGACGCCATTGTTGACGAAATGAACGAGCGACCTCTTACGCCGACACACACCGGCGGCCATGCTCCAGCCAATCAATTGCTGCAGGCGGAGGCCGGACTGAAGGTCTTGCTGGATCACGAGGATATCCGTTTTCTGATTGATAGCGACGATGTCCCGCGCGACTGGGCGGTAGCCGCGACACGACGAAGCACTGAGGTTGACCGATTCCTGAATGGCCTCGACATCAAGCCTTGGGGAGTCGAACAGTTCGTGGAAGCACTGGACAAGCGGTTCTCCAATAAACCCCGGGGCTGTTTCGGGGAGGAGCAGGGTCCCGATGAGCCGTTTCTTGACTGGATACGCCGGAAACCGGCAGAGTGGCACCGGGCATTGTATGCCCTCTTTTATCGGGAACTGGGAAGCGACGACATCGATCAGTTCGATGAAATCTGTATCGTCAGACTTTCGGACGGCGAATACAGGACAGGAGGCGAATGCTATTTCCCGACCCCGGAGATTCGTGAAGATCCCATTCATCCCCGCGTTGCGGAAGACACTTACACGGGCGGTGGAACCAAGTCGGAACAGACTGGTGCCAGGAGTTTCCTGGGGGGCATCGGCGTCCGGGAGATTGGTGAGTTCGAGCAGGTTGAGTCCATTCTCAAAACACGATACGCCGACCCCGCCAACGTCCCGCCATGGGAGACCCATGAATCCGACCTGAGACGTTTCATTGCGCTCTTCGAAAAGGACAGGAAGGACAGGAACGTAAGCTCCCTCTTCAAGGACTATTTCATATTGCAGCGAGCCGACAGACTCTGGTCCAAGCCCAACGACCTGTACCTCGACTCCCCTTATCTCGAAACCGGATTGGAAGTCTACTACCGATCCCTCGGCTCCGAATCGGACCGCGCGGCCTTGTCCGACAGCTACCAGACCTTCGACCTGCGGGAGAAACTTATCCAATTCGCCCGAATGTGCGGTGTAGCCGACTGCCTCAAAATTATTGCGGTTATCACCTGCGCCAACAATCCAGCAAAAGAGTACTTGCATGGTGCTCCGGGAGCTTCCTTCACGCATACTGGAATAAACCGTGACTTCGTAATTCCCGGGTTCGAATCTTTGTTCGAAATACCGACCATAGCTCTTTCCCGTCTTGTCTGGAATACCTTTTCCAACCCGTTACTATCAGCGCAACGACAGGAGACTCTTTCCCGTCTTGTCTGGAATCAACAAGACGAGAGCATCTGGAAGGCCATATTTCAATACAACCAGTCGAACGCCCCTCGTTCCGCCGATTCTCAGCTCGCTCACCAGTTGCGGAACACTGCTTGGGTTCCTCAGGGGGACGATGTATTCGTTCGCCCCGCTGAAGCTTCGAGAGACCTCCTGCCGGATGGATTCCCGTTCGATCCCGGATGGGCCTGGCTCACCGCCATCCGCTTCGGCACCGAAACCAAAAACCGTATCGAACAGCACCGCAGAAAGCAGGAGATCGCCGCCGAACTCGGCTTTCCAGACGAGGCTGCGCTCGACCACGGAAGACAATTTGCCGCGCTGTCTCCAGAGACCCGACAGAGAATCCTTGCGGAGAACGCAGAACCTGTCGACCTCCCCACCCGTGCACCCGGAAACCGTGACCGAAGAGCGGAGAAGGTTCGGAAGGAAGCCGGGGAAGCGCCTGAACGCACGAGCGAGAAGCGTGAGCGGTCCGTGTCTGTCAATCGCGACCCGATCAAAAGAGAAAAGACCAATCCCTATCTGCGGGATATGTATACCAACGCCGGCGTGACCATCTGTCAGGTGTGCAAGGGTCGCCTCCCCTTCAGGTTGGCTGATGGAAGCTACTTTTTCGAGGCCGTTGAGTTTCTCCCGGATCTGGAGAGACACCACTACCAGAACTACCTCATTCTATGCCCGAATCATGCGGCGATGTTCAGGCATGCCAACGGTTCGAAGGACGAGTTGAAGGACAGGTTCCTGACCCTGAATGGCAGTGAATTGGAACTGACACTCGCCGACCAGCCGGTCAACGTTTACTTTTTTGACACCCATATTGAAGACCTCAGGATCGTGCTCGAAGTTGACAACACGGACTGACTTCATTTCACACGCTGGCGGACTCCTCCTCGTGGCGCGGCCTTGCTCTTTCCGGTTGTTTGAACTGAATCCTTTGCAGCCCATCGGTATTCACTGACTGCCGGGTTTTCCACAAATCATGATTGTCTTGCAGCGCCAGCCAGCTTTCAGCAGATCGACCTAATACCGTCGACAGCCTCACCGCCATCTCTGGAGAAATGTCAGACTTCCCGGAGAGTAAACGACTAAAAGTACTTTTGGAAACACCGAGTTCGCGCGCAATACCTGCCGCAGTAACATCTGGAAATGGCTCAATGTAGGTCCGCTTGATCAAGCCACCCGGATGCGGAGGGTTGAATTGTTGAATAGTCATCAGTGATAGTCCTCGTAATTGACGTCGTAAGCGTCACCTCGTTCAAACTTGAATGATATTCTCCAGTTACCACTGATATCGATTGCCCAGTGACCAGCCAGCTTCCCCTTCAATTCATGCAATCGATAACCGGGGAGGTTCATATCTTCAATGCAGACAGCCGTATGCAGAAAAGTAAGTCGATCCCGAATTTTGGTACCGTGCGACGCCTGAATGCCTGCATTACTGCCACTTTCAAAAAACTTCTTCAGACCTTTGTGTTTAAAGTTTTTAATCATTATTGATATTATACAAAGGTTGCGAGTTGTGCAACCCGAAACCACCCACCGGGAGATTTTTAATGGCATAACGGGTTTAATCTGTTGCCATAAACTGATTGCCGGTTGTATGCCCGTTTTTAGTGATAGACATGCCAACGCATACGGTTGATAATACCCGGTTTTTCCGCGATTACTTACTCTAACCATGCAAACATCCAACCCCGCTGTCAAAATTGTCGATGTAACCCTGCGCGATGGCGAGCAGACGCAAGGTGTCTCATTCTCCCGCTCTGAGAAAGAAAGCATTGCCCGCGCACTGCTTGACTCGCTCAAGATTGACCGCATCGAAGTCGCCTCCGCCGGTATATCCTCCGGCGAGCGTGAGGCGGTGTGCAACATCAACCAATGGGCGCGTCAGAAAGGCTATCTGGAGCAGGTCGAGGTGCTTGGGTTCGTCGATCACAAGCGCAGTGTGGACTGGATTTCAGGGGTTGGCGGTAAAGTCATCAACCTGCTCACCAAAGGCAGTGAAAAGCATTGCAGGGAGCAGCTGGGGAAGACTTTGTCGGAGCATCTGGAGGGCATATCCCGTACCATCGAGTATGCCTCTGACCAGGGGTTGATGGTCAACCTTTACCTCGAGGACTGGTCGAATGGCTATGTGGACAGCCCGCAGTATGTTTTTGATATGATGAAGCAGCTGCAATCCTTGCCGATTGAGCATTTCATGTTGCCTGATACGCTCGGCGTGATGTCTCCGGGTGAGGTCTATGACAGTTTTTCCGATATGATTAACCGCTTCCCCGATTGCAGGTTCGACTTTCATCCACATAACGATTATGGTCTCGGAACGGCGAACTGCATGGCGGCTGTGCGGGCGGGCGCGGCTTCGGTGCATTGTACGGTCAATTGCCTGGGAGAACGGGCGGGCAACGCTTCTCTGGCGGAAATCTGTCTGGTATTGAAGGATAAGCTGGGAGCGCAGTTGCGCGTCGAGGAGCACGAAATCTATAACATCAGCCGGATGGTCGAGAATTTCTCCGGGAAAATGGTGGCCGGTAATGCTCCGGTTATCGGTACTGA
Source organism: Arenicellales bacterium (assembly GCA_965116335.1). GTDB lineage: Bacteria > Pseudomonadota > Gammaproteobacteria > Arenicellales > Poriferihabitantaceae. Next base: position 943,549 of record OZ220677.1, on the reverse strand, counting down.
CGTGTTTACCCAGACTGCTGGCATACACGCTGATGGCGATCAGAAAGGCGACCTGTATCAGACTCGTCTCAGCCCGGACCGTTTCAACCGCACCCGATCTTATGCATTGGGCAAGATGAGTGGCAAGGCTTCTCTGCAGAAAAACCTGGAAACACTGGGCATCAGTCTGTCGCCGGAGAATCAGAGCAAGGTGCTTGAGCGCGTGGTCGAACTGGGCGACTCCAAGGAAAGTATTACTCCGGAAGACCTGCCCCTGATCATCGCCGACGTCCTGGAGACACGCGATGAGAAGGTGATCGAGTTGCTGAATTGTTCGATTAACAGTGTGCTGGGACTGGATTCAGTGGTCAGTATCAGTGTTCGGCTGTTCGACAAGACACTGAAAGCCACCGGCACCGGCAATGGCGGTTTCGATGCCTTTATCATCGCTATTTCGAGCATCCTGAACGAAACCGGATTTGAATTCCCCGAGCTGGTTGATTATCAGGTACGGATACCGAAAGGCGGCAAGACCAGTGCGCTGGTCGAATGTTTCATCACCTGGCAGGACGGAGGGCGTAAAATCAGAACCCGCGGCATCAATGCCAACCAGGTGTTCGCCGGTATAGAGGCCACCTTGAGAATGTTGAACCTGAAGCTGGTTCCAGCCTGATTTGATTCAGACACAGCAGTTGCCTCTGCTATTGCAATTTTGCCACGTCTTATTTAGTATCGCGGATATGGGGTTCACGGTTCAGTCCGGTGCTGGTTTCTGGTTGTTCTGTATGAACCGCAATAATTTTAACTACAATGATCTGGGGGTTATATGACTGATACCAGCCAAAGAGTGGAGCATTGGACGCGCACCAAGCGTCTGATGATTATCACTCTATCGCTATGGTTTGTCTTTTCTTTCTTGGTACACTGGTTTGCTAATGCCTTGAATGCGTTTTCGTTCATGGGTTTCCCGTTGGGGTTCTACATGGCCGCACAGGGGTCGGAGGTTATCTTTGTGATACTGATCTTCTGGTTCGCCCGGTCCCAGCATAAAATTGACCAGGAAACCGGCTTCGCGGAGGAATAACAAGATGAAAGGCTTAACAGACAATTTTATTCAGAACCTGCCGAAAATCTACGGGCTGTATACCGGGGGCTTCCTGGTATTCATCCTGATTATGGCTGTGTTCGAGCAAATGGGCATGGCGGCGGATACCATTGGTATCCTTTTCGTCGCCTTTACCGTCCTGATCTATGCCGCGATCGGCTGGTTATCCCGCACCATGCAGGTCGACGCGTACTATGTCGCCGGTCGTCAGGTGCCCACCGTTTTCAACGGGATGGCTACTGCCGCAGACTGGATGTCGGGTGCTTCGTTCGTCGCTATGGCCGGGGGTATTTACTTCGGCGGACATGGCTATCTGGCGTTTGTGGTTGGCTGGACTGGTGGTTATGTACTGGTCGCCTCACTGATGGCGCCTTACCTGCGTAAGTTCGGCTGCTACACGGTGCCGGACTTCATCGGTACGCGCTATGGCGGTAATCTCGCCAGGTTCTGTGCGGTAGTGGTGCTGGTGGTCGCGTCTTTCACTTATGTGACCGCTCAGATCAACGCTACCGGAACCATCGCTGCCCGTGCCTTGCAGATTCCATTCGAGGTTGGCGTCTGGTTCGGATTGCTGGGTATTCTGCTGTGTTCGATGCTCGGCGGTATGCGTGCGGTAACCTGGACCCAGGTCGCGCAATACATCGTACTGATCATCGCCTATCTGGTGCCGGTATTCTGGATGTCCAATAAACAGGGTTTCGGCTTGATTCCGCAACTGGTTTACGGCGATGCAGTGATGAAGATCACCGAGCTCGAGGCGATGCACGGCCTCGGTACTCTGGAGGCGGTTGCTGGCGCGAAGGCGGGTTTGAAGGCGTTGAGCGTTCCTTTTGCTGCCGCTGGCGATAGCTGGAAGTTCGTCACGCTGGTACTGTGTATGATGGCCGGTACGGCGTCATTGCCACATATCCTGATGCGCTACTTCACGACTCCGTCCGTCAAATCAGCCAGACAGTCGGTCGCATGGTCTCTGTTCTTCATCTTCCTGCTGTATTTCACCGCTCCGGCACTGGCCACGTTTACCAAGTTGCAGTTGCTTAACCCTGATTTGGCAACCGGCATCATCGGCAAGGCCATCACCGAGGTGAATGCGCTGGAATGGGTGCAGAAGTGGAGCAGTGTTGGCTTCCTGCAGGTTATCGACGGCAACGGAGACGGCATATTGCAACTCAACGAGTTCTTCATGCGCGGCGATATTGTCGTGCTGGCCACACCGGAAATCGCCGGACTGCCGTATGTTATATCCGGTCTGGTTGCCGCTGGCGGTATGGCGGCTGCGATGTCCACAGCAGATGGTTTGCTGCTGGCGATTGCCAACGCCCTGTCTCATGATTTGTACTACAAAATCATCGATCCGGCTGCGGAAACCAAGAAGCGCCTGTTAGTGGCGCGCATATTGTTGCTGGTGATCGGTGCTGCGGGTGCCTTTGTAGCGAGTCTGAAACTGACCAGCATCCTCGGAGCGGTAGCCTGGGCGTTCGACTTCGCCTGTTCCGGGCTGTTCTTCCCGATCGTTCTCGGTATCTGGTGGAAGCGAGCCAACCGGGCGGGCGCCATTGCCGGTATGGTCTGTGGTTTCCTCGCCGGAACCTGGTATCTGTATATGGTTCGGTTTGCCGGTATGGACCCGTGGATCGGTATCGACCATCTGCGATTCGGAATTATCGGTATGCCGGTGAGCCTGATTGCGATGATCGTGGTTTCTCTGATGACCGAGGAACCGGATGCTGAAACTCAGGCCATGGTGGATGAAATCCGGGTGCCTGCGGGCAAAACCATACTGGATTCTTCCCACTGATAAAGAAGTTTGCTGAACTTGTTTTCAGCCATGAATATGCCGGGGCTTCGTCCCCGGCATTTTTTTGTATCTCCAATAACGCATCAGACTGGCAACTGACTGCAACCAATTGAAACCGGATTATCATGTACAGCGCGTTTCCAGCCTGGGTACTTGCCTTTGATTACATCATGGGCATGGTCATGTGGACTCTGATCGGCCGCTTCGGGATGAGTATTTTCCTGCGTGAAGACAGTTCGTTCTTCTTCATGCGCGTGTTCGTCAAGTACACTGATCCGATTCTCAAGCTGTTCGCCCCGATTACCCCGGCTTTCCTGATTCGTCCACTGATACCCCTGTATGTAGCCTGGTTTTTCTACATGATCCGGTTTTACCTGATGCCCTGGTTATTGGGTTACTCGGTACTGGGGATGCTTTCCTTTCCACTGGAAAGTGAGTTCGCCCGTGGTCTGGCGAACATTATCTCGTTGCTGATCGGCAGTTGATTGGGATGATCGGGGCGGTGCCGGGGCAGGCTCCGGCTTGCTCTTTTTACGACAACGGTTCGGTAAGTTTTTGCATGACCTCGGTCGCGGATAAACCCAGATAAGCCTTACCCATTGCCGCGGCCTGTCCGGCCCACAACGGCGTGAAGTCGCTGTTCTCCTCAGCTTGTGCAGCGGCTCTCAGGGCGGCTAAGGCCGCGCCAGCCAGAGGGAAGGGAGGCGGTGCGTCGCTCATCGGGCCGATTTCCCGCATCAGATAGTTGACTATGCCTCTGGCCGGTCTCCCGGTAAACAGATTAGTCAGTGCAGTACTGTGGTCGGTGGCTTTGTTCAACGCTTCCAGGTGCAGTTTCGATGTCAGGGCCTCTCGGCAAAACAGGAACAGCGACCCGATCTGGACACAATCAGCACCCAGCGTCAGGCTGGCTGCAATGCCCCGGCTGTCGCCGATGCCGCCGGCTGCGATTACCGGGATGGAAACGGCGTCGACAATCTGCGGCACCAGAGCCAGAGTGCCGGGCTGGTTGTGAATGTCTCTGTTAAGGAACATACCGCGATGTCCACCGGCCTCGGCTCCCTGGGCAATGATCGCATCTACGCCTCTTGACTCCAGAAAGACTGCTTCTTCGGTCGTGGTCGCCGAGCACAGTATCCGGCAACCTGATGCCCGTACCCGGTCGTACAACCGGTCCTCCGGCAGGCCGAAGTGGAAGCTGACTACGGGTGGACGTACCTGCTCGACCACATCACACATTTCCCGGTCGAAAGGGCGGCACCCCGCAGACACTGCGGAATCCGCCAGATCAGGCACCGGCAATCCTCGTTCCTGATAGAAGCGGGCGAGGGTATGATGCCACTCTGCCATCTGGTGATGCTCGACTGGCGGCTGCCGGTGGCAGAAGAAGTTAAGATTGAAGGGCTTGTCTGTATGTGAGCGGATGATGGCGACCTCGGCCAGGATTTGTCCGGCATCCAGCAGGGCGCATGGCAAGGAACCCAGCCCCCCGGCTCGACAGACGGCAACCGCCAGTGCGGAGCCGTTTGACCCTGCCATCGGTGCCTGAATGATCGGTGCCGTAAAGCCGACCGCCTCGGCAAACCTGCCTTTAGCCCGTATCGCTGCCACGCCTCACTTGTCCTGTTGCGGTCTTTGCGACTCTGCGCCCTTAACTGTATATCTCGAACAGACTGCTATCCATTCGCGCAACCGGCTCCGCCGCATCCGTGATGATACGCCGGTAGTAAGCCACTTTCGGCATCTCACAAGCGAAATAGAAACGGGCGGTCTCGATCTTGGCGGCGTAAAAGGCATCGTGCTCCGGGTCCAGCGTCATCGCCACAGAAGCGGCCCGCGCCAGCTGCCAGCCACAGCAGATAACGCCCCACAGCCGCAAATACGGGTCGGCGATGGCACCGGGCTGGCGTATGTCATCTGCCGCCATCGACAGCACGTTCTGAATGACTGCTTCCAGATCATCCAGAGCGGACAGGGCACTGTCACGCATCTCCTTCAAGTCTGGCTGACATACAGTGGACAGGTCAGCGCGTATATGTTCAATCACCCGCTGTGCGATACCGCCATTGTCACGCATCAGCTTGCGCCCAATCAGATCCAGCGCCTGGATGCCGTTAGTGCCCTCATAAATCGGAGTAATGCGCTGGTCGCGGTAATACTGTGCTGCTCCGGTTTCCTCGATGAATCCCATGCCGCCGTGTACTTGCAGGGCCAGCGACACATTCTCAAGACCCATTTCCGTCATATAGCCCTTGACCACCGGAGTCAATATATCAACCATAGCCTGAGCCAATTCCCGGCAGCCCTGATCGGGTGACCTGCGGGCCTTGTCGAATGAGCCGCCCAGTACCAGCCCCAGAGAACGCAATCCCTCGATCCGGCATTTCTGTAGTATCAGCATACGCTTGACATCAGGATGCTCGATGATCGCCACCCGGTCGCCACCGGGATTCTCGATTGCAGTGCCCTGCACTCGCTCACCAGCGAACCAGACCGCCTGCTGGTAGGCGCGCTCAGCCACGCCGTTGCCCTCCAGCCCGACCGCCAGCCGGGCAATATTCATCATCGTGAACATACAAGCCATGCCCTGGTTCTGTTGCCCGATCAGATAACCGACCGCGCCCGCAGGATTGCGATAACGCCCGCTGCCATAGCCCAGAACCGCAGTCGGGCTGCCATGGATGCCGAGTTTGTGTTCCAGAGAAATAGTTTCGACATCGTTTCGTATGTTCCAGTCGCCGTTCTCGTCTGGCAGATACTTGGGCACGATGAACAGTGAAATCCCCTTTACTCCGGGCGGCGCTCCGGGAATACGCGCCAGCACCAGGTGGATGATATTGTCAGTCAGGTCATGGTCGCCGTAGGTAATGAATATCTTCTGGCCGCTGAGCAGGTAGTGGTCGCCGTTCGGTGTCGCCGTGGTCTTTACCAGCGCCAGATCAGAGCCAGCCTGCGGTTCGGTCAGGTTCATCGTGCCAGACCAGTTGCCGCGAATCAGGTTCTCAAGGTACCGATCTTTCTGTTTATCAGAGCCATGCAGGTTGATGGCTTCGATGGCACCCTGAGTCAACAACGTACAGAGCGAGAACGCCATATTGGACGAGTGCCAGATTTCCTGCACTGCGGTAGCCACCAGCCAGGGCAGGCCCATGCCGCCGCGCTCCGGGTCGAAAGCCAGGCCATTCCAACCGCTCTCGATGAACTGTTGCCAGGCATCTGCCCAGCCGTCCGGCGTGCGTACCTCACCGTTCTCAAGACATGCCCCTTGCCGGTCACCCACCCGGTTGAGCGGGTCCAGAACTTGTTCAGCCAGCTTGCCAGCCTCGACTATAATGGCATTGACCGCATCCGGTGTCGCATCCCCGTACCCCGGCAGGGCATTCACGCCCGCAAGGTCAGCCAGATGCTCCATCGCGAACAGCAAGTCCCGCGCCGGTACTTTATATTGACTCATGATCGTTTACTCATTTGTTCTCTTTGAAATGATGGGTTAGCCAGTCAAGGATTTTCCTCTGTACACTCTTGTGCGCTCGTTGGACGGGTCTCACGCTCGCCACTGCGTGAACTCGTCCCTTGCTATCAAAGGCATAATCATCTCGATACGTTTTTCTGCTCTCTTCGCCATTGCTTGATCTATCTCAGTGCCAACAAAGTCTCTGTTCTCCATGCGAGCGGCGACTCCGGTTGAGCCTGACCCCGCAAATGGATCAAAAACCAATGCGCTTTCCGGTGAGAAAACACGAATCAGGTGACGAAGAAGATCAACCGGTTTCGCCGTTATATGTCCGTGCCTCTCGCGGGGTTTTGGTACGGGTATCACCGTGCCGGGGAATCGGCCCGGTTCGATCAATGGTTGTTTCGGGTCAATCAGGCCTGTTTCCCACTTATCCCAGTTATCTACAAATGTCCCGTCACGTGGTGCCTGCCCCATCACAATTAGTTCACACTGCGGTTTTAATTGTGGGGTTTTCCTGCCTCCCAGTTTTTTAATCAGCCTTTTCTTTTCAGATTCCGGGATGTTTCGCTTGCGGACAAAATGTTCCTGGGTGAATGCCTTTGCCTGGCCTTCGTATCGCCATGCAAGAACGTCCCGAATCTCGAAACCGGCTGACTCGATTGCCATAGCTGTGTGATGAACCAGCCGGTTCTGGGAAAAGCACAGAACAAACCCTCCGGGCTTGATCAGTCTCATCCACTCCTGTGCAATCGGTTTCAGGAATCCTTGCAGTTTCGTGCCCTGATGCACATCGAATTTCATCCCGACAGGCAAAGACCCAACCACGCCGCCCGGCCTCATCCGGCGTCCAAGAGCTTCGTGGTTCCAATCGTCTCCCATACCATCAATAAAGTATGGGGGGTCGGTTACAATCAAGGATACGCTGCTATCTCCCATGGAGCCCATGTAGTCACGGCAGTCCCGGGCGATAACCCAATGCGTTTTTCTTGCTTTTTGGTCGTCAGACAAACAAGGGTCAACCAGTAAATTGACCTGTGTTCCTGATATATCCATCTTGCTGAAAGTTCCGGTGAATGTCTGTTGGAGTTATTATACAAAACCAACCAGCAATATAATGCGGATATTGGCGGTGGATATTGGCGGTTGACGTTTACGTGAACGCAATGTACCGTATAAACCAGTCAAATTCCATACCTTACCAGTCGAGGATATTTTGGGTAAAGCGGAGCGTCTGGCTACCGCCAGTCTTGTACAGGCAGATATGCAACCAGCAAGCCCCTTGCGGTTTGTGACTGCTGCCAGCCTGTTCGATGGTCATGATGCAGCCATCAATATCATGCGCCGTATTCTCCAGTCGAAGGGGGTTGAGGTCATTCACCTGGGGCACAACCGATCGGTGGCTGAAGTGGTCAACGCTGCATTGCAGGAAGACGCGCACGGCATCGCCATCAGTTCCTATCAGGGCGGGCATATCGAGTACCTGCAATACATGATTGACTTGTTAGGTCAAAATGGCGCTGACAGAATCCGGGTATTCGCCGGTGGCGGCGGCGTCATCATCCCTGAGGAGAAAGCCCTGCTCGAAGCCTCCGGCGTGACTCGTATCTATACGCCCGAAGACGGCCAACAGATGGGACTCGGCGGCATCATCGACGACATCATCGAGACCACTACCGCCCACCTCAGACAGAGCCTGCCTGAACCGGTCGCCTCACAGACTCCACAAGCCCTGGCCAACAACGCCACCATCACCGCATTGTCTCGCACCCTGTCGGCAATCCAGGATGGCACAGGCGCAGGCAACCGCAACCGTGTACCGGGCGCGACCAGAAGTGCAGCGCAATCAGGCCGCAAGGCGCCGGTTCTCGGTATTACCGGCACCGGCGGTGCTGGCAAGTCCTCGTTGACCGATGAGCTGATTTTAAGATTCCGTATGGATCTGGCGGACTCGCTGAAAATCGCCATCCTGGCGGTCGACCCGACCCGGCGTAAGAGCGGCGGTGCCCTGCTCGGCGACCGTATCCGCATGAATGCAGTGAATCACCCCAACATTTTTATGCGTTCCATCGCCACCCGCGACAGTACCAGAGAAGTTCCCGACTGCATCGGTGCGATGATTGATCGGTGTCAGGATGCCGGATTCGATCTGGTGATCGTCGAGACACCGGGCATCGGGCAGGGCGATACCGGCATTTCAGCCCTGGTGGATTGTGCATTGTATGTAATGACCCCGGAGTTCGGGGCGCAGTCCCAGCTGGAAAAAATAGATATGCTGGACTTCGCTGATATTGTGGCGATCAACAAGTTTGACCGCAGGGGTGCCGAGGATGCCTGGCGCGATGTCGCCCGACAGGTGCAGCGCAACCGCGAAGCGTTCAGTGCCCGTCCCGAGGACATGCCGGTATTCGGAGCCATCGCCTCGCGCTTCAACGATGATGGCGTGACCGCACTCTATCAGGAGGTCCTCGCCCAGCTCAAGGCGCACGGCCTGCAATGCGAACACAGCCGACTGCCCGCGGTCAATATCCGCATCTCGACCGACCACAACCGGATTATCCCCGAGAGCCGACAACGTTATCTCGCCGAGATTGCCGATACGGTGCGCGGCTACCGGCAACGGGCTACCGCGCAGGCCACCACCGCGCGCGAGATTCAACAACTGGAATCCACTCGATCCATGTTGCAGGTGGAGGCTGGTGAGGTGGAGGGTTCAACAGATACGGCGCAAACCACGACCCTTGACCGACTGATTGAAGAGCGCAAGGCCCGGCTTGACCCGCAACTGCAAGCCGCGCTGCAACAATGGTCGCAGGACGTAACAGATTTCTCCCGGGATGAATATGTGGTCACCATCCGCGACCGCCAAATCCACAATCCGTTGAAAAGGAAAACCCTGTCGGGTACGGACATCCCCAGAGTGGCCCTGCCGAAATTCGCCGATCACGGCGAGCTGGCCCGTTGGATGCTGCTCGATAATCTGCCGGGCCGGTTCCCGTTTACTGCCGGAGTTTTCCCGTTCAAGCGAGACGGTGAAGACCCGACCCGGATGTTCGCCGGGGGAGGGGATGCCTTCAATACCAATCGCCGCTTCCACGACCTGTCGGAACATTCCCGCGCCAAAAGACTATCCACTGCCTTCGATTCCGTGACTCTGTACGGTTGCGACCCGGATGAACGTCCGGATATTTACGGCAAGGTTGGTAATTCCGGAGTGTCCATCGCCACGCTGGAAGACATGAGAGTACTATATGATGGCTTCGATCTGTGCGACCCGGCGACATCGGTTTCCATGACCATCAACGGCCCCGCACCGATCATCCTGGCGATGTTCCTGAATGTCGCCATCGACCAACGCCAGCAGGCGTTCACCGAGCGCGAAGGCATGCCCCCGGACGGGCGGGAGGCGGCACAGGTTCGCGCCGACGCGCTGGCCAGTGTCCGCGGCACCGTACAGGCTGACATCCTGAAGGAAGATCAGGGGCAGAATACCTGCATCTTCTCGACCGAATTTTCCCTGCGGCTGATGGGCGACGTACAGCAGTACTTCACCCAACATCGGATCCGCAATTTCTACTCGGTCTCGATCTCCGGTTATCATATCGCGGAAGCCGGCGCCAACCCGATCAGCCAACTGGCGTTCACCCTGGCCAATGGCTTCACCTACGTCGAGGCCTGGCTGGCGCGGGGCATGGACATTGATGATTTCGCGCCCAATCTCTCGTTCTTTTTCAGCAATGGAATGTGCCCGGAATACACTGTCATGGGACGGGTCGCCCGGCGGATATGGGCGGTCGCGATGCGAGAGCGTTACGGCGCCAATGAACGTTCGCAGAAATTGAAATACCATATCCAGACTTCGGGGCGCTCCCTGCATGCCCAGGAGATTGATTTCAACGACATCCGCACCACCCTGCAGGCGCTAATCGCCATTTACGATAACTGCAACAGCCTGCATACCAACGCCTACGATGAAGCGATTACCACCCCGACCGACGAATCGGTGCGCCGCGCGCTGGCGATCCAGTTGATCATCAACCGCGAATGGGGGCTGGCGATGAATGAGAACTCCAACCAGGGCAGTTTCATCATAGAGGAGTTGACCGACCTGCTGGAAGAAGCCGTATTGAGCGAGTTCGAGAGAATTTCCGAGCGCGGCGGCGTACTCGGCGCGATGGAAACCGGCTACCAGAGAAGCTGCATCCAGGAGCAATCCATGCACTACGAGCACCGTAAGCACGAAGGCACGCTACCCGTCATCGGAGTCAATACCTTCATCAATCCCGACCCGCAACCACAGACCACTTCCATCGGACTGTCCCGCTCCACCGAACAGGAGAAACGCAGCCAGATAAAACGGCTACGACAATTCAAGGCGACTCACCGCGACACCTCACAGACCGCCCTGCAAGCGGTCCGGCAAGCCGCCATCGACAACCGCAACATCTTCGAACAACTGATGCAGGCAGTACGCACCTGCTCACTGGGAGAAATATCTCAGGCCCTCTACGAAGTCGGCGGCCAATACCGTAGAAATATGTAATAACCAACCGTTCTCATCCCCCCATAACTCCTCTGTCGTGGAATTGGAGACTCTATTTGTCATTGCTTTTACTCCGGCTGGTTTGTATGATTGGATTGAGCAACAAAGATTAAGGATTATCCATTCATGTTCCAAAAAAATTACGGGTTTATTAAATGAAACTGTTTCTGGTGTCTCCACAGGATGCGTACAAGGAGCGGGTAGAAGGACTGCTTGATGAGCATTTTAATAATCGTCATATTGCATTGGGTAACAGGGAATCGCCATTGTGGATAGTCACCGCTCCGATTGATAAAACCCCTGCTGGTATTGCCGAAGCTCTGAATATGGCGGGTAAGGTTGGTGAAAACGCTAATCTTGGGGTTGTTGTCCAGATACATGACTACTCTGGATATGATACGGGCGCCCTGTGGCAACAAATGGATGTTTGGTCTAATGAGTGATCAACATGGACAAGATAATGTTGTGCCACTCAGGACGGTTAAAAGTTCGGGCGGGAATGGCGGGGGCGATGATATTCGCGAACGGCTGGCGCGACTTGAAGAAAAGGTTGGCCATCTTGCAAGCAAGGAGGATGTGCAGAAAATCAAGGTATGGGTTTTGGTGGGCATAATCGGCGCCGTGCCAACACTTGTTATCATGCTTCTGGCCGCCACGAGATTCCTTAAGCTCCAGTGATTATCGTCAGGATATGCCCTGACGTATTCCGTACATGGAAAAAAGAGGCTGAAACTTGAACGCTAACAGTAAGGAAAAACGCTTCCTGGATGCGCTGGAATCCATGTTTACCGGGGCTGAGGTGGATGGCGACTCCGGGTTTGTGAACCTGATGCGGATGAAGCGCGTCTGGTTCCAGTCGATCCGTCCGAAGCTGATGGCAGGGATTGATGAGCGAGCACCGCACCACACTGCTTTTCGCGAAGAGTTATTCGATAAGCTCTATACCTTTTTTCATCGCTATTTCTGCGAAAGCGGGTCCATCTACTTCCGTCATCTTCCGGCTTTCTCCAAGACCTGGGAGCGCGTCTATGAGGACGGGCAGGATGTCGTGTTGTCGTGGAAGACGCAGATGCTCTACTATGTCAAATCCGATGTGCTGGTGCGTTCCATGCCGGTTGAGTTGAGTGAGGAGGACAGACTATACGACACACGGCGTTTTTACTTTGATGCTTCGGAGTTTGAGCATAAGAAAAACAATGAGCGGCGGGACTTCGTTTTCACTTTTGCCGGAGTACACAGGGAGGATGTCGGAAGGGTCGTCCATCTCAAGGTCTCCTTATCCCGGCGCGGCAGTAAAACCAGGCCGGACGCGATCATCAAGGAATCTCGCAAGGCCGGAGTTTCATTGACCGATGAGCAGCTCAGCAAAGCGATTCGTGTCTTTTGTCGTCAGACTGAGGCGGACTTTTTCATCAACAAGGATGCAGGGAGATTCCTGCGTGAGCAGTTTGACCTGTGGGTCTATCAATACATTTTCCAGGAAGAAACGGTTTTTGAGGAAAAAAGAATCCGGCAGATTCAGGCGATCAAGGATACTGCATATAACATTATTGATTTTATCGCCCAGTTTGAGGATGAGCTTCGCTGTGTGTGGGAAAAGCCGAAGTTTGTACGCAAGCTGAACTATGTGGTTACGCTGGATAAATTGAACCGGGGCGTTCTCGACAAAGTGATTGGGCACAAGGGCGGCAAAAAGCAGGTTGAGGAGTGGCGACAGCTGGGCATGGTGGATGATTCGTTTTCAATGAAGGATATTGTCAACGGGCAGGAAAATATGGATGGTATCAACGACGCAAATGGCGATTGCCGGTTTCTGCCACTGGATACCAGGCATTTCAAGGACCTGGAGCCGGAGATTCTGGGTTGTCTGGGCAATCTGGATGAAGCGCTGGATGGTGAACTGGTACACAGCGAGAACTGGCAGGCATTGAACACCCTGCAGAAGCGTTATCGAGGGAGAGTGAAGTGTATTTATATTGATCCTCCGTATAACACTGCGTCAACGAAAATAGATTACAAAAACAGCTATAAACATTCGTCCTGGCTTTCTCTCATGCAAGACAGGTTGTTTATGTCAAAGAAGTTTCTCGATTTGGAACAGGGGTTTTCCTGTTGCACAATTGATGATGCTGAACATAAAATTTTGAGTCAGCTTATCGAGAGTATATATGGAGAAGTTGCAGGGACGGTTTCTATCTGTATCAAGCCATCTGGCAGGCCCATACCCAACGGTTTCGCGCTTTCTCATGAGTATGCCTTGTTTGCGAGGACAAACCCCGACAACCCGGTAAGCAGGTTAAGACATTCCGGGAAGCAAATAGCAAGATATAGAAGCAGAGACGAGAAAGGCCGGTTTTTCTGGGAAATGTTTAGAAAAGCCGGTTCAAACTCAAATAGAGTAGACCGACCTACAATGTTTTATCCATTCTTCGTTAATGAGAAAGAAAATACCGTTCGGTTGCCGAAGATGGAGTATGACGGAAACTCACAGTCCTACATATTGTTGGAAAGTCCCAAAGACCATGAAGTTAAGGTTTTTCCGATTAAAGACGATTCTTCAGAAGGCTGTTGGTATTTCGGCTACGACAGAGCGAAAGAAATGTCGGGTGAATTTAAGCTTGTTCAGCAAGACGATAAAAGTTACAGAATATATTACAGACGCAGATTGAATGAAGGTTTGCAGCCAACCACTCATTGGTCAGGGTCTAAATATTCCGCAACCGAACACGGTACTGCGTTATTGAAGCAGCTATTTGGCAAACAAGGGACTTTTTCATATCCGAAGTCAATTCATGCCGTAGAAGATTGTTTGAGTGTGAGTGGAGCCTCTGAAAGTAATGTGGGTACGTTCCTCGACTACTTCGCTGGTTCCGGCACCACCGCCCATGCCGTGATCAATCTGAATCGGGAAGATGGTGGCAATCGGAAGTATCTGCTGATTGAAATGGGGGAGTATTTTCATACGGTGTTGTTGCCGCGTATCAAAAAGGTGGTTTATTCCAAAGACTGGAAGGAAGGAAAGCCGGTTTCTCGTGAGGGTAGTAGCCATTTCCTGAAATACTATACGCTGGAACAATACGAGGAGGCTTTGAGAAACTCCCGCTTCCGGGACAGTGAACAACTGGAGATAGACAGCGCTAAATCGCCGTTCGAGCAATATGTCTTCTTCGGTGATGACAAACTGGCGTACATAGTCAAGGGCTTGAAGAACGGCAAGCTGAAGATCAATCTGCGCCAGCTTTACCCGGATATGGATATTGCCGAAACCCTATCCAATCTGCTCGGCAAGGAGATACGTACCCGCACGGCGGATAGCGTAACCTTTGCAGACGGCAATACGGAGAAAACAGACCCGTCCACGATGACGGTAGCAGAACAGCGTCACTTCATAGAGTTAATCAAACCCTGTCTGTGGTGGGGGAACGGGTGATTCCCGCTCTCGAACCGATCACCAAAGATGTCAATTACGCGGACCTGCCTGAGGTCTGGCGGGTTCCCGAGGTGGAGCGTTTCTCTGACAAGAAGACACTATACGATTACCAGACTGATGCCTTGAAAAATGCGGCGCGTGCGCTTTTCCTCTATTACGGTAAAGAGCATGGCTGGACACCCGGTGAGCTACCGGCTACCAACAAGAGACGGAAGGATTATTTCGCGTCTCTTTACGCCAGATTTCTGCCTGCCGAATTGAGGCGATACGAAAAGCCGGTTGACAAAAGGAATCAGAACCAGAATCCGGTTTTCAAAATCCTGTCGGACTATGTGTATGGCGAGGGTGATTTGATCCAGTACCATCACTTCATTAACCGTATGTGTTTCTGGATGGCTACCGGAAGCGGCAAAACTCTGGTCATGGTCAAATTGATCGAGTATCTGTACGCTTTGCAAAGACACGGGGAAATCCCGGCGCATAATATTCTGGTGCTCGCGCCGAGCGAACACCTGATCCGGCAGATACGTAAAACGGTGGATGAGTTTAATGCAAGCGGTCTGTATATTGATCTGGTTCCTCTGCGCGAAGTGCAGCGTAATCGGCAGAGGCGGATGGGCGATGTAGCCACTGTTTATTATCATCGTAGCGATAATATCTCCGATGTGCAGAAAGAGGCATTGACGGACTACCGCACTTATGAGAACGGTGGCAAGTGGTATATCCTGCTGGATGAGGCGCACAAGGGCGGTTCGCTGGAGTCAAAACGACAGGCGTATTACAAGGTGATGGCGCGTGAGGGATTTCTTTTTAATTTCTCTGCAACATTTACTGATGAGGAAGACATCGTAACGACCGTCAAAAAATACAATCTGAAAGACTTTATCAAGGGAGGGCATGGCAAAAACATCTATCTGAACAAGCAGGAATATGATGCGTTTCGATACCGGGGGCGTGAATTCAATCACAGGGAAAGGCAGAAGATTGTATTGAAATCACTGATCACGCTGGGCTTCATATCCTCGCGGGTTAGCCAGCTTCGAGCAGAGACAAAAATTAAAGACCTGTACCACCTGCCACTCATGCTGACGCTGGTGAATTCTGTCAACACGGATGTTGAGAACGAGCAAAATGATTTATGGGCATTCTTTCAGACTTTGCGTGAAATGGCCACGGGTGAGATGGACCAGGCGTTGTTCAGAGAGTCAAAAGACGAACTGATGAATGACTGGGGCAACCCCGGACTCCTGTTTGGAGAGGATGGTGGCGGTATTATCGGTACGGATGATTCCGGTATCCAGAGCATGACGATAGCTGATCTGCGCGCAGCGGTATTCCTCAGCAGGCGACCAGGCGGGCTACAGTTTATACGTAGTACGGACAACAGGGAGTTGGCGTTTCAGATGAAAAATGCCGATGCTCCGTTTGCGTTGATTCGCATTGGAGATACTTCAAAGTGGCGCACCAATTTTCTGGCCGGGTATGAAGAAACCACCACATTGCAGGAAAAATCATTTTTTGATGAGTTGGAGTCCAGTCCGATCACGATTCTGATGGGTTCGCGTTCATTTTTTGAAAGCTGGGATTCAAACCGTCCCAATGTGATCAATTTCATCAACATTGGTGGCACAGACGCGCAAAAGTTCGTGGTGCAGTCCGTGGGGCGCGGAGTGCGTATTGAAACACTGCCTGCCAGGCGTAAACGTCTGGGTTCATTGCTGGCGGGCTTGCCAGAGGAGACGAGACGTTGTCTGGATGCACAACACGACCGGGTGCAACCACCGGAAACCTTGTTCCTCTTCGCCACCAATCGCAATGCGGTCAAAGCGGTGTTGGAAGGCCTGGAGACGGAAAAGAAAGGCGGCTTTGAGAAACTGGAGGGGTTTGAAGAAGCACCAATGCCGGAGATTAATGGCGAGGAAATGCCCTTGCTGATACCACAGTATCGTGAAGAGAAAGGCAGTCTGTCGAGATTCCCTTTTGCAATGAATGAGCAGACATTGCAAAGATTCAAGGCATGGCTGGAAAACACGTCCGAGTCGGTTTTGGCGGTTCGGGATGGTCTGTCGATGTCGGAAATTTCCGGTTTGCAAGGTATGATCAAGTCGCCCGATGCTATCCGAATCAGAGAGAGCAAAAGTTATGCAACGCTTGCTTTTTTGCAGCAGCGACTGGTGTCTCATCTTTCGGGCACTGTGCAGGCGTTGGACGGGATTCGCCCTTTGTCCAGTGAAGATATTGTCCATTTCCGTGAGATTCGTGCTCAATCGGAATATGTCCGTGAACTCCAGGAGATCATCCATCGCGTCAGGCAGGGCGAGCCGTCTTCACCCGACCGGATACTCCAATGGGCGCGACAACTTGCGGATCAGGAGATCAAGCTGGATGAATTTAACAGGCTGTCCTCCGGCACAGATGAGGAGACTTTTGAAGATCTGACAATCAGGAAACTGACGGGGCATTACTATCTGCCGGTAGTGCTCGGCAATGAGAAAGCCAGTTATATCCAGCACATCATCAAAATCGAAAGCGAGGCTGATTTCCTCATTCGTCTTGAGAAATGGGCAAGCAATAATGAAGTACCATGGGACGCATGGATGTTCAGCAAAATTGATGAATCTCTGGACAAAATCCACATCCCCTGGTACGACAGCGACAAGAACGAATTTCGGAGTTTCCTGCCTGATTTTATCTTCTGGATGTGCAGGAATAACCAGTATCGCATTGTTTTTGTTGATCCGAAGGGAGGGGTGCACACTCCGGCTTATCATAAAATAGACGGTTACCGGAGGCTTTTTTGTGAAGGACGGAATCAGCAGACTGCGCGTGTTTTCAAACACGGGAAATATGATGTTTCGGTAGACCTGTTTCTGTATAATCCGCAGGCCAACCCTTCGGAATTATATGAGCAGTACTGGATTGATGATCCTGGAAAAATTTTTAATTGTGTGTAGGCGGGTATGCCGTTGTCCGGTTGATCACAGGTTTATCCGGCGCGTACCGCGCATCGATACGGGTTCGGCGCCATGACTCGTTATTCTGCCTGGACGGTATTCAAGAATGGATTGAACGGCCAGAAGGGATGGGGCCGTCAATGGCGTGACCCGGAACCCAAGAAGGCTTATGATGTGGTGATCGTGGGTGCTGGCCTGCATGGTCTTGCGACGGCCTGTTATCTGGCCAGGAATCATGGTATCCAGAATGTTGCGGTGCTGGACAAGGGATGGCTCGGTGGTGGCAACGCAGGCAGAAACACGACGATTGTCCGTTCCAATTACATGATGCCGGGTAACCGGGCGTTTTATGAGCATTCGCTCGAATTATGGGAGAACCTGAGTCATGAACTGAACTACAACGTGATGTTTTCGCAGAGGCATCATGTTTCTCTCCTGCATACTCCGGCTGCCCGCGATGGCGCCGCGAGACGATACAATACGATGCGCTTGACCGGGTCGGATGGCGAGTTGTGGGACCTGGATACCCTGCGCTCAAAAATCCCCCATCTGAATTATGAGAATGCCCGTTTCCCGATTATTGGTGCCGCAGTGCAAAAGCGTGCCGGTAACGCCCGCCATGACGCGGTGGCCTGGGGCTACGCCCGCGCAGCGGATATGCAGGGAGTCGATATTATCCAGAACTGCGAAGTTACCGGAGTGACCCGGACTGATGGCAAGGTCACCGCGCTGGAAACATCCAGGGGTGCTATAGCGGCGAAAAAGGTGGGGTTTGCGGTGGCCGGAAATACCTCCCGCCTGTGGCAGATGGCCGGGTTGGGTAAATTGCCCATCGAAACTCACTTGTTACAAGCCTTCGTATCCGAACCGATCAAGCCATTGCTTGATCATGTGGTGGTGTTCGGAGTGGGCGGAGCGCATTTTTATATATCGCAATCGGACAAGGGCGGTATGGTATTCGGTGGCGACCTGGATTGGTATAAATCCTATTCCCAGCGGGGCAATCTGCCGATTGTCCAGGATGTGGCGGAGTGCGCGATCTCGATTCTACCCTGCCTCGGACGGGTTCGCCTGCTCAGACACTGGGCGGGTGTGATGGATATGTCGATGGACGGTTCTCCCTTTATCTGCAAGACTCCGATCAGCAATCTGTATCTCAATGTTGGCTGGAACTATGGTGGATTCAAGGCCAGTCCTGCTTCTGGCTGGTACTTTGCCGATCTGATCGCCAATGACCGACCGGCTCCGGTGATTGAACACTTTGATCTCGACCGATTCAGGCGCGGGATTATTATTGATGAACGCGGCGCTGGCCCGGACCCGAAACTGCACGGTTGAGATTGCCATTATGATCCGAATCAATTGCCCGTTCTGCGGAGAGCGCGACCACAGCGAATTCAGCTATGGTGGCGATGCGTCTGTAGTCTGGCCAGCACTCGATGCCAGTGCTGACCAGTGGCATGAGGCGGTCTTTCTGCGTGACAATATACGGGGTATGCAGTCTGAAACCTGGCACCATGTTAATGGCTGTCGTATGTGGCTGATCGTTGAGCGGGATACCCTGACGCACCAGATCCAGTCTGTACGTCCTGCCCATGACGGGTTGGCTCGAGTACTGTCGGAGTCGTCCGGGATGTCTGGAGAGGTATCCTGATGACTGCGCGAAGATTACCCCGGGGAGGGCGCGTCAATCGCGAGAAGGTGATCCGGTTCTCCTGGGACGGGAAAAGTATGACCGGTTTTGACGGCGATACGCTGGCTTCGGCATTGCTGGCCAATAACCAGCAGGTATTGGGGCGGAGCTTCAAGTATCACCGTCCCCGTGGCATCATGTCGGCTGGTGTCGAGGAGTCCGGCGCCATTGTGACGGTCGGTGAGGGTGCCCGGCAGGAACCCAATGTCAAGGCGACCCTGCAGGAGTTGTATGCGGGGCTGGTGGCGACTGGCCAGAATGCGTGGCCCAGTGTGCGTTATGACATCGGCTCGGTGAACAATCTGTTCAGCCGGTTTTTATCTGCCGGGTTCTACTACAAGACATTTATGGGGCCGCAAATCAGGGGCTTGCCGAAAGGCTGGGGTGGCGGCACCGGTTTCTGGATGTTATGCGAAAAAATTATCCGCAGGGCTGCTGGTATGGGTACGGCCTCGAGACTGCCTGACCCGGATTGTTATGATCATGCCCATGGTTTTTGTGATGTTCTGGTGGTGGGCACAGGTCCGGCGGGGCTTTCTGCCGCGCGGGTTTGCGCCAAAGCCGGGCTGGATGTTCTGCTGGTCGAACAGGACTGTGAGCCGGGCGGGGATTTTCTGAACCGGGCCGACAAGAGCTCAGAGAAGAAGCGAGTCGGACTGCTTGCCGAGCTTGCAAAGGCTGGCGCTCGGGTGATGACCCGGACTACTGTTTTCGGCCTGTATGACGGCGGTACTGCGGGATTACTGGAAAGGGTGACCGATCATATTGCGAAACCGGACGGGCACTGTCCTCGCCAGCGATTCTGGACGATTCGTGCGCGTCAGATTATCCTGACGACCGGCGCTATCGAGCGACAGGTTGCGTTTGCCAACAATGACTTGCCCGGCGTGATGACCGTGAGCGCCGGCATTACCTATCTGAACCGTTATGGCATTTTGCCGGGGCAGAGAATTGTGGTCGCAACCAACAACGACTCTGCTTATCCGTCTGCGGCGGCGCTCGCGCAAGCCGGGGCGAACGTGACGTTGCATGACGTGCGTACTGTGATCCCTGAGTCGATGATGGCGATGCTGGGTGACAGTGGCGTCGGGCTGGATACGCGGTGCGCTCCGGGGAGGGCGCGTGGTTTCGGTTGTGTCCGGTCGCTGGATATTGCGGCGGTGGCTGAATCCGGCTGGATCATGAAGGGTTCTGAACCCTGTGATTTGGTGCTGGTGTCCGGCGGTTGGTCGCCGGTGATCAATCTGATGTCGCATCGCGGCGTGAGGCCGGTATGGAACCCGGAACAGGCCTGCTTCATCGCGCCCGAATGTAGTGAACCTGTCTATATGGCGGGGTCTGCGGCGGGGGTATGGGACCCGGAGTCATGCCTGGTTTCCGGTCATTCGGCAGGCGCCAGGGCAGCCCGGCAGCTGGGCTGTTCGACACGCCGGAAAAGGCCACCCAAAGTGGGTGGCTGGCTCAATCCGATTGAGCCGCTGTATGAGGTCAAAGTACCGGAGGGCAAGGGGAAAAGTCTGGTTGATCCGCAGCATGATGTGACTACCGATGACGTGCGGCTGGCGCACAGGGAGGGTTTCGTCTCGGTTGAGCACCTGAAACGATATACCACACTGGGGATGGCAACCGATGGTGGCAAGGTGGGTAATATCATCGGTCTGGCGCTGATGGCGGAAGCTCTGGGTAAGGATGTTGGGGAAGTGGGCACGACCACTTTCAGGCCGCCTTATACTCCGGTCTCAATCGGCGCCCTGACCGGTCGTAATGTGGGAGAGCATTTCCGGCCATTGCGCCGCACGCCGATGCATGACTGGAATCTCAAGCATGGCGCTACCATGACGATGGCGGGGTTGTGGCATCGTCCCTGGTACTTTGCGCGCGCCGGGGAAGGGATCAGTGAGGCTTATATCAGGGAGACCGAAACCACTCGCAACTGTGTCGGTCTGTGCGATGTGACCTCTTTGGGCAAGATTGCCGTGCAAGGCCCGGACGCGACCGAATTTCTTAATCGTATCTATACCAATCCGTTTGCCAAACTGCCGGTCGGCAAGGCCAGATATGGCATTATGCTGAGGGATGATGGACTGGTCATGGATGATGGAACCACCTGGCGTCTTGCGGAAACGGAATATTTCATGACTACGACGACCGCGCATGCGGCCAGGGTGATGGTGTTTCTGGAAGAGTTGTTGCAGACTCGCTGGCAGCAGCTGAGGGTGCATGTGACTTCCGTTTCCGAGCAGTGGGCAGGTTGTGCGGTAGCTGGACCCCGCTCGCGTGATGTTCTGGAAGGTTGTGTGGTACAAGCTGAAACCGTGTCCAATGACCGCCTGGGGTTCATGGGAGTGGTCGAGACGACTCTGACGGGCGGGATTCCCTGCCGGATTGCCCGCATCAGTTTCTCCGGTGAGAGGGCGTTCGAGGTTTATGTGCCCTCGGACTATGCGGTGGCCGCGATGGATCGGCTATGGGGCATCGCCGGGGAGCTCGGTGGTTGTCTGTACGGCACCGAGGCGCTGGGCGCGATGCGTACTGAAAAGGGTCATGTCACCGGCGTCGAACTGGATGGCCGGGTCACCATCGACGATGCGGGCCTGTCTAAAATGGCATCGCCGAACAAGTCATTTATCGGTAGTGCGTTGCGAACCCGACCGGAGTTGATGCGCGATGACCGTCCGAAACTGGTCGGTATCAAGCCTCGGGACACCAGTCAGACCTTCAATGCGGGCGCCATACTGTGTGCGCCGGATAAGGTTTCAGGGATGGGGGAAGGATGGATTACCGCCGTCACCCATTCGCCGTCAATGGGACACTGGGTCGGATTGGGCTTTATCTCAGGCGGGGAGGCGGCCTGGCAGGGTAAAACGGTGATTGCCGCCGACCCGGTACGCGAGGGCAATGTCGAGGTAGAAATCATTTCTCCGCATATCTATGACCCGGATGGGGAGAGAATGTATGGTTGAGCGAGTGGAGCCGGTTGAGTTGCTACGTGCATCGGCGTTGGCCGGGCATTATACTGTCGGGAAGTTCGGCGCTCTGGGCGCTGACGGCGAGCCGGGGGTGGTTCTGCGGGAAGTTCCTGATCTGGTATTGCATCAGGTTGCGGCCTGGCCGGATACGGTGGAGTCGGTCGGGCAGCGGGTTGCGGAGGTGCTCGGGGTTGATCAGGCTCCATCGCCGCGCCAGTCTGTATCGTCAGCCACAGGCGCCGCGCTGCGTGTCGAACCCGTGAAGTGGTGGTTATGTGGCGTTCGGGCACCGGAGATGGATGCTGAACAGGGAACCACTCTCGATCTTTCACATTCCAGAACCCGGCTCTGGATTAGCGGGCCGGATGCGGTGGAATTTCTCAATCGGTTGCTGCCGCTCGATCTGCGCGAGTCCGCATTTTCGGTCGGCTCGGTAGCCTGCTCGGTCATACATCATGTCGGCGTGACCTTGTGGCGGTCGTCAACGGGCTATGAGATATTCATTCCGCGAGGGTTCGCGTTATCTCTCTGGCAGGGGTTTGTTGAAGTCGCTGAACAGTTTGGCGTAGAGGTGCAGTGAAGCGGATGATAATATGTTATTCTCGCACAGGCTACGGTACGATCCGGTGAGTGTCCGAAAGCTCCTGGTTTCTTGAACAATAATTACGGAAATAATTACGGGAATGGCTAAAAAACTGAAAATGACTGATCCGGCTTTCATAGATGAACTGGAACTCCCTGTATTGCCGCTGCGGGATGTGGTTGTTTTTCCGCACATGGTGATACCGTTGTTCGTGGGTCGGGTGAAATCCACCAGGGCTCTGGAAGTTGCCATGCAGGGCGGCAAGAATATCCTGCTGGTCACGCAAAAATCTGCAGAGCAGGATAATCCGGGGATTAAGGATGTTTATGATACCGGCACGGTAGCTGCGATATTACAGATACTGAAAATGCCGGACGGCGCGGTCAAGGTTCTGGTGGAAGGCGAGCAACGCGCCCGGATTATTCGATATGTCAGTGGTCGCGCTGCCAAAGATGATTGCTTTGTGGCGCAAGCGGGGCTGGTCGAAGACAAGCTGGTCGTGACCCGTGAATCGGATGTGTTGCTGCGGACGGTGACGGCCGAGTTTGCGAAATATGTCAAGCTGAGTTCCAAGATCCCTCCTGAAATTCTGACCTCGTTGAATGGTATTGATAATCTGGGTCGGGTTGCTGATACCATTGCGGCGCATCTGAATCTGAAAAACGAGGAGAAACAGGAAATCCTCGAGATATTTGATCCCCGAGAGCGGTTGGAGCATATCTTTGGCGTGATGGATTCCGAGATCGATTTACTGCATATCGAGAAACGGATACGGACTCGTGTCAAGAAGCAGATGGAAAAAAGCCAGCGCGAGTATTACCTGAACGAACAGATGAAGGCCATCCAGAAGGAGCTTGGTGATATTGATGAGAACGGTGGCGCTGGTGAAGGGGATGAACTGGAGAACAAAATCAAGCAGTCAGGCATGACTCGCGAGGCGATGGAGAAAGCCGAGGCAGAATTGAAAAAGCTGAGAATGATGCCCCCGATGTCGGCTGAAGCAACCGTCGTCCGCAATTATATAGACTGGTTGCTGGCTGTGCCCTGGAAGGAGAGTTCCCGGGTTTCCAAGGACCTGGTGAAATCGCAAGAAGTACTGGATGATGATCATTATGGTCTGGAGAAGGTGAAGGATCGTATTCTTGAGTATCTGGCTGTACAAAAACGGGTGAAGAAATCCAAGTCTGCGATCCTGTGCCTGGTCGGGCCACCCGGTGTCGGGAAAACTTCCCTCGGTGAGTCGATTGCCAGGGCGACCAACCGGCAATTCATCCGGATGTCTCTTGGCGGAGTACGCGATGAGGCAGAGATTCGTGGTCACCGGAGAACCTATATTGGCTCCATGCCGGGCAAAATCATCCAGAATCTGGCTAAAGTGAAAACCAGGAATCCGCTGTTCATGCTGGATGAAGTGGATAAGATGTCGATGGACTTCAGGGGGGACCCGTCTTCGGCATTGCTGGAAGTGCTCGACCCGGAACAAAACCACAAGTTCGGGGACCATTATCTCGAAGTGGATTATGATCTTTCCGATGTCATGTTCATTGCGACCGCCAATACCCTGAATATTCCGGGCCCGCTGCTGGACCGGATGGAGGTTATCCGGATTTCCGGCTATACGGATGAGGAAAAACTCGAAATAGCCAATCTCTACCTGCTGCCGAAACAGCGGGAGAACAATGGGCTGAAGGAAAATGAAGCGATAATTTCAGTCAATTCGGTAAAAGAGATCATAAAATCGTACACTCGTGAGGCGGGCGTGCGGAGCCTGGAGCGCGAGATATCCAAAATCTATCGCAAGGTGGTGAAGGAGCTTTTGTTGAAGAAGTCCAAAAGGAAGGTGCATATCACTCCCGGTAGTCTCGAAAAGTATCTGGGTGTGAAACGATTTCGCAGGAACACAATCGAAAAACACAATAAGGTCGGTCAGGTTACCGGACTGGCCTGGACTGAGGTGGGAGGCGAACTGCTGACCATCGAAGCGGTTGTCATGCCGGGCAAGGGCAAGCATTTGTATACCGGGAAGCTCGGCGCTGTCATGCAGGAATCCATCAAGGCTGCAATCAGTGTTGTACGCAGCCGCTCCAGGCAATGGGGTATCGACTCCTCATTCTACGAAAAAAAGGATATTCATGTGCATGTTCCTGAAGGCGCCACACCGAAGGATGGCCCGAGTGCCGGGGTGGGTATGTGTACTTCCATTGTGTCTGCGCTGACCGACATTCCGGCGTTGTCCACGGTTGCCATGACCGGGGAGATTACTCTGCGCGGGGAAGTGCTGCCGATTGGCGGGTTGAAGGAAAAGCTGCTGGCCGCTCATCGCGCTGGCATCCGAACAGCCATTATTCCGCATGAGAATGTTCGGGATTTGAAGGAAATTCCGATAAAAATCCTCCAGAATCTCGATATCAAGCCGGTGAACTGGATTGATGAAGTGATTGAGCTTGCGCTGGAGTATGCTCCGAAAGCACTTCCTGATAAGGAAACGATAAGTAAACCGGGGGGCGCAAAGGAGAAACGGCTGAAGTCGGAGGGAACCCGGTCCGGCGTCACGGCGCATTGATCGGTGCTTTGGTACGAGGGAGTTGGCCGCCCGGTAATTGACTTTGAAGGATTACAGGAAATTTTGATTGAATGACTTTTAAGAAGAATCTATTTGTGATTAAATTATAACCGGGCAGTTCTACGAGGTCGCTCACTAATTTTACGTTGCCGGAGTGGTTTGCAAGCAGCGACAATCAGAAGTAATGACAAGCTATCGGGTTTTCCGGGATTTTCAATTCCGTTGTGAACCTGGATAATTTTGAACTTTTAATATTGATAAGAGAGGAAACTGGTGATATGAATAAAACTGAACTAACAGATGCGGTGGCGGCAAGTGCGAATTTGTCGAAATCGGATGCAGGAAATGCAGTAGACGCTGTTTTCCAGTCAATTGAAGCTGCATTGGCAGACGGAGGGTCTGTATCGTTAATTGGTTTCGGGGCTTTTTCCGTTTCTGATCGGGCGGCTCGATCAGGGCGCAATCCGCGAACTGGAGAAACTATACAGATAGCAGCCGCGAAAGTAGTCAAGTTTAAGGCTGGTAAAGCGCTCAGGGATGCCGTAGACTAGCCATCTTTTTTCCGGGGCGCTTAGCTCAGCCGGGAGAGCATCGCCCTTACAAGGCGAGGGTCGCAGGTTCGATCCCTGCAGCGCCCACCAGGTTTCCAGGAGCGGTAGTTCAGTTTGGTTAGAATACCGGCCTGTCACGCCGGGGGTCGCGGGTTCGAGTCCCGTCCGCTCCGCCATTGATTGTGGAAAGCACGGGTTTCTGATGCCCGTGTTTTCCCGATACTGGAACCTTTAAGGATCAATCTTGCAGATAGAGAAAAGGGTGGTGTTGCAGTGCTGGTAGCAATTCGTGAACGCGCCACTGGCTGGCTGGCCTGGGTGATCGTGGGTCTGATCGCCATTCCTTTCGCACTGTGGGGAATCAATTCCTATTTCGAGGGAGGTAATGAAATTCCGGCAGCCAGAGTAAATGGCGCTGAAATTTCAGTCTACGAATATCAAGAGGATCTGAGTCAACGGCGTCAGCAACTGGCCAGCCAGTTCGACCGGAGTATTACTCCGGAGATGCTGGAAGAACTCGGCGTCAAGCAGCAGGTTATCGACAATTTGATCGACAATCAATTATTGCTTGAATATACCTCCGGGAATAATTTTCGGTTTGACGACAGTCTCCTGGAAGAGGTCATCCGCGACCACCCTGCGTTCCAGAGTGAAGGCCGGTTTGATACGCAACTCTACCAGCAGATACTCAGCGCGAATCGTTATACTCCCCGGCAGTTTGAAGAATACCAGCGCAGTAACAGCATCATCAACCAACTGATCGAGGGTATCAGTCGGTCTTCGTTTTATATAGAGCCGGAGCTGGATCGGATATTACAGTTGCAAGAACAGACACGCAGTGCCCGATACGCGATTATAGAAGCCGGGCAGTCTCATGCTCCAGACAGTGTGAGTGATGACCGGATTCAGGATTATTACGACCGGAACATGGAGCGATTCCGTGCCCAGGCTGAGGTCAAGGTGGATTTTATAGAGTTGAGTATGGAATCACTGGCAGAGAAGATACAGCCATCCGAGGAGGATATTCAGGCTCTGTATGAAGAAAACAAGGGCCGTTATATTGTCCCGGAAGCCCGCCAGGCAAGCCACATCCTGATCAGTGTAGATGAATCCTCAACGGATGAGGAGAAACAGCAGAAGCTCAGCCAGGCAAACGAGTTGCTGGAGCGAGTCAGACAGGGCGATGATTTTTCTGAATTGGCGGCAGAATATTCCGATGATACCGGGTCTGCCCGGAATGGGGGGGGGCTCGGTACGATTGCACGGGGGCAAATGGTGCAGCCGTTTGAGGATGCGGTCTACGAAATGACGGAGGGTGAGGTTGCCGGCCCGGTCGAAACCCGATTTGGATACCATATCATCAAACTCGATGAGTTACGGGAAAGTACGCAACAATCACTTGTCGATGTGCGCGATGAGGTGGAGGATGAGGTGCGGAAAAATCAGGCAGAGGAGTTGTTCGACGAGCTCGCTGAATCGTTCAAGAGTCTGGTGTTCGAGAACCCGGATAATATTGTGGTGGTAGCCGAGGATATGGGCCTTGAGATTCTGTCGAGTGACTGGTTCGGTGCTGATAATGGCACTGGCATTGCCTCACAAGCTGCCGTTCGACAGGCCGCGTTCTCCGAGGATGTTTTGAATGAGGGTCTGCTCAGTCCCGCCATCGAAATAGGGTTCGACAAGCTGGTTGCTGTGTACAAAACGGATTACCGGCCCGCTCATCAGCGACCGCTGGAGTCGGTCAAACAGGAGGTGATTGAAACGATTCGGTTCGAGGAATCCCGGGATGCGGTGATAGAGATCGGTCTGGATTTGTTGTCTGATCTGGAATCGGGCGACAGGAGTATGGAGTCATGGCAACAGGCAATAGCCGACCAGAATCTTGAAAGCCATCAGCTGGCGGAGCGTCGATCAGACATCCCGAATGAATTATGGTTGCTCGGTGATGCGGTCTTCTCTCATTCCAGGTCAGCCGGGATGGGCGCCGATTTTGGCGGCGTGGCACTCGACAATGGCGATTATGCCCTGTATGTCCTTGAGGAGGTACGACCGGGTAACCCGGAAGATGTTGGTGAGGAGGAAAAAGAAAGGTTGCGACAACGTTTGCTGGTTCGCGATGGAGTGGGAGCCTTTAGCGTTTTTCAACGATCGCTGCGTGATGGCGCAGAAATAGAAATTTTTGAAGACCGGCTTTGATTTTCCTGGCCAGGATATGCCGGGTGGAATTTCTCAAGTAGTCGCTGAACCGTCCGCGGTGGTTTCTGTCAGTTTCCACTGAATCACGGAACCGCCGAGCAATGGCACCAGATCATCCGATTTTTCCTGATTGCTGGCCGGAATGATCGAAGGGATTGGATGCGCTTGCCGAGTCAGGGTGATGGTGCCGGAATTTCTGGGCAGGCCATAGAAATCAGCGCCGAAATGGCTGGCAAATCCTTCCAACCTGTCGATGTGCCCCGCCTGATCAAAAATCTCTGCATAAAGCTCAATCGCTGCGTTGGCCGAAAATATTCCGGCGCAGCCACAGTCGCTTTGCTTTGAGGCCCGGCTGTGCGGGGCACTGTCCGTCCCCAGGAAGAACGAGGGGTTGCCACTGGTCGCGGCATCGAGCAGCGCGAGTCGATGGGGTTCGCGTTTCAATACCGGCAGGCAATACAAGTGGGGACAGATTCCGCCTGCAAACATCTGGTTGCGGTTGAACAGCAGGTGATGGGGGGTGATAGTTCCGGCGACACTGGCACTGCACTGCTTGACAAACTCGACGCCCTGACGTGTCGTGATATGTTCCAGTATGAATTTGAGGTCGGGCAGCTCATGGTGCAGCGGGGCCAGGACTTGATCAATAAATACCGCTTCCCGATCATAAATATCAACGTGATTATCGGTTACTTCACCATGAACCTGGAGAATGACGCCGTTCTGCGCCATCGCTTCGAGAACATTCATGATGCGGTTGATGTGGGTAACACCGGAATCGGAATGGGTGGTCGCTCCGGCGGGATACAGTTTGAATCCGGCGATATGCGGGTTTTGGGCAGCCTGACGCACTTCCTGCACTGGCGTATGGTCTGTCAGGTAGAGACTCATTCTGGGGTCAAACCCACTGTTTTGCGGTACGGATTGCAGAATTCTTGTGCGGTAATCCATGGCCTGTTCCACCGTTGTGACCGGCGGAGTCAGATTGGGCATGACCAGAGCGCGCTTGAATTGCAGGGCCGTGTAGGGTGCTGCTCTTTTCAGCATTTCCCCATCGCGCAGATGAATATGCCAGTCATCTGGTTGGGTAATACGAAGCTGCATCAGGGATATTGAATTGGGTAAGATGAATATTCAAATGATTATAAAGCATTTCCGTCAGTACATTTGCATGGGGTCTATGTCCAGCGACCATCTGATCTTGCGGGCTTGCGCGGATATTTCTATTTCATTGGTCCATGACGAGAGCAGGTCATGCAGTGGTTTTCGACGATGGCACTTTACCAGTAATTGCGCCCGGTATCGTCCGGCGAGTTTTTCCATCGGTGAGGGCACCGGGTCCATGATCTCTACTTCCCGATAATCGAGGTTTTGCCGAATATCCTGGCCGATTTGACGAGTGTATTGCAGGAATTGAATGGCACTGCCAGGGTGTGCGGATTCGGCCCGCCACAATGCTATAAATCCGAAAGGCGGAAACCCGGACACTTTCCTTTGCTCTGAGCAAAGCTGGTAAAAACCGGAGTAATCATGTCCCAGTGCCAGTTTCAGGTAAGGATTCCCCGGATGGGCGGTCTGGATGATCACTCTGCCGGGAAGCTGGTCGCGCCCGGCACGTCCGGCGACCTGGATCAACTGTTGGAACAGGTATTCAGGTGCCCGAAAATCTGTGCTGTACAGTCCCTGATCCGGGTGCACAATGCCCACCAGGGTGACTCGCGGGAAATCATGTCCTTTGGAGATCAGTTGGGTGCCTATAATGATGTCTATGTCTCCCTGCCTGATCTCGGTCAGGATTTTCTCCAGCCTGGAGCGGGTGGTGATCTGGTCACTGTCGAATCGTACGATACGGGCATCGGGCAGTTGCCGCTTCAGAACCTCCTCCAGTCTCTGGGTGCCGTCGCCGTGATAGAACAGTGAGTGACTGCATTCCGGGCAGCTGGGTAGTGGGCGGGCAATTCGCCCGCAATGATGGCATCGCAGGGTATTGGTTTTCTTATGGAACACAAGCCAGGCATCGCAACGGTCGCACTTCGCCTTCCAGTCGCAGCGGGTGCATCCGGCAACGGTTGCAAAGCCACGCCGGTTGATATACAGGATGACCTGGAAGCCATTATCGATCTCTGTCCGCACCGCTTCCAGTAGTTGTGGAGTCAGGCCGTCGTATTTCCGGTGTTTTTGCAGATCAACCCACTCGACTCCGGGCAATCGGGCACCGCTCGCTCTGTGACTCAGTTTGAGCAGGCGATGTTTGCCGGTTTCCACATTGTGTATTGACTCCATCGAAGGTGTGGCGGAGCCCAGCAGGATCGGTATGTTTTCCATACTCGCCCGTTTGATCGCGAGGTCACGGGCATGATAGCGGAATCCGTCCTGTTGTTTATAGGAGTGGTCATGTTCTTCGTCAATGATGATCAATCCGGGTCGTTTCATCGGTGTGAAGACCGCAGAACGGGTGCCTATGATCACAGTGGCTGTGCCTTCGCGCGCTTTCCACCAGCTCGTGTATCGCTGTTGCGCGCTCAGGCCTGAGTGAATCGCGGTGACTCCTCCTCCGAGTCTGGTTCTGAATCTGTCCAGTAACTGGGGGGTCAGGGCGATTTCCGGGATCAGGATCATGACCTGATGGCCGTTTGCAAGGCATTGTTGTGCGATTTGCAGATATACCTCGGTCTTACCTGAGCCTGTGATGCCATGCAGGACGAATGAGCGGTATTGGCCGAGTGACTCGACCACGCTCTCCACCGCACTGCGTTGTTCATCCGTCAATCGGTCGCTAAACCCGGTGACCGGATACTCGCCCGGTGCTGCGTCTCTTTCATGCCGCTCAATCACTTCCTTTGCCAGCAGGGCTTTCAGGGTGCGGTGGATACTGGTGGGTGTCGCTGTTGTCATGATGTCTGTCAACTGCGCCAGAGAGTATTCGGACGAATCGCGCAATAGCTGAAATAACTGCTGCTGTTTCGGTGCTCTTGCCAGCAATTTGCTGATCTCAGGCATACTCAGGCGAGTGCTCCGGCGGTAGCAGATTTCACGGAGCGGGTTTTCGATGCCGACAGCTGAGCGCAACCAGGTCGGAGTCGCGGTCTGGAATACTTCACCTACCGGGTGATGGTAATAATCGGCGGCCCACAGCAGCAATCCGATCATACTACCCGTGAAAACAGGCGTATCATCCAGTATACGTTCAACCGTCTTGAGTGTAATGTTTTTATTCGCGCTGGAGCGAGAGGGTAGTGCCACTCCGACCACGGAGCGACCGGACTTTATGCCAAAAGGGACTAAAACGCGGCTGCCCGGAGCTATCTCGCTGGCACTCCGGTAGTCGAATGCCTGCCTTACTGGCACAGGGACAGCAATTTGAATCCGGTGGGCGGGTTGGTTGGGGAATTCTTTTTCGGCCACTGAGGATTATCGGGCCTGAAATGAGCCGGTGAAGTCGATGCCGTGCCCGTTCGTGAATTGACCAGCGCACAGGCGAGTGATCAGGTTGTTCACAAAATCTGTGGATAACTTTGTGGATAATGTGCCCGGAGCGGAATTTGGTGAAGTAATCATGATTCACGGGCGAGAATCGCTCTGTTTGGGTGTTTTTTGGTATACATCAAATAAAACAATGGCTTACAGATATAATGTTAAAAGTTATTAGAGATTGTGAGTCTAAACAGAGTCTCTGGAAGTGAAGACCAACATTGTGCATAACTTCGCTGAAATTCTGAAAAATGCTATGTAATGCTTCTGCAATCAAGCACTTATATTATTTTTATCAGAACATGGAGTAGATTATGAATATAGTTGTACATTGACTAAATGGTGTCGATACGGAATTCAAACTGACCCTGTCCGCGCTCCCTGAAAAACCGCTCCAGTGTGTTGTGGACAACCTTGAACGCAATTTCATTCCAGGGAATCCGGGACTCTTCCATCAGTTCTACTTCCAGACTTTCCTGGCCGATGCCGAATTGATCCGGTCCGTCCAGTTCTGCCCGGAACAGCATATAGATCTGATTCACGGAAATCAGGTTGTAAATTTGGTAAAGGGACGGATTGACGACTTTCGCGCAGGCTTCTTCCCAGGTTTCCCGCATGGCTCCCTGCACAATCGTTTCCCCGTTTTCCATAAACCCGGCCGGGATTGTCCAGTATCCCAGGCGCGGCTCTATCGCTCGTTTGCATAATAGAATCCGCTCTCCCCAGACCGGAATACAGCCGGTCACGATTTTGGGGTTTTGATACTGGATCTGGCCGCAATGCCTGCACAGATGCCGGGGGCGATTATCCCCCTCGGGAATTTCGAAGACTACTTTCCTGCCACAGAAAGTGCAGTGATTGATTGGTCGGGTTTCTCTCATGGTCAGATGTCGGGAAACTGGAGTCAAGCAGGTTTCATCAGGCTTAAGACCAAACCGCACCAGAGTGCTGCCCCTATCCAGTTGTTATTCAAAAATGCGGACAGGGCTTTCTGCGAATCCCGATCCTTGCATAAATACTGCTGGTAAACGGCAAGCCCGGCTGCAATTCCCAGGAACAGGTAGAAATGCCAGGACAGATGACTTTGCCACCCGATCAGACCGATAATGGCAAGGGAAGCAATATGCAGTATACCGACCGCCAGATTATCATAATTACCGAACGCAATGGCGGTTGATTTGATGCCGACCAGACGATCATCGTCCCGGTCTGCCATCGCATACTGGGTATCATAGGCGACGATCCACAGAAAATTGGCGATAAACAGGAGCCAGGCTTGCAGGGGAAGCGTCCCGGTCAATGCGGCATAAGCCATCGGGATGCCCATTGAGAACGCCAGCCCGAGCACGCATTGCGGGAAATGGGTGATGCGCTTGGCAAAGGGGTATAGTATGGCAAGCATGACCGCGATAATGGACAGGTAGCGGGTCAGTGGGTTGAGCAACCATATCAGGGTGAAAGCGATCAGGGTAAGCGCTGCGAATAAACTCAAAGCTACCCGGACACTCAAGGCGCCACTGGCGAGCGGACGATTTCTGGTTCTTTTGACATGAGGGTCCAGATTGCGGTCTGCGTAATCATTGATGATGCAGCCTGCCGCTCGCATGACTACCGTGCCGAGGATGAAGATCAGCACGATATCGGGGTCCGGGGAGCCTTCCCCGGCAAGCCATAACGCCCATAATGTAGGCCAGAGCAGCAAAAATGTGCCAATCGGCCGATGCAGGCGCATTAGCTGGATACAGGATGAAAAAACTCCCGGCTTCATTTCAGGTTATACACCAGCGTATTGTTCACTTTTGTGAATCCATCTCGATATCAGTGTTGGTATCCGGTGCGGGTATTGCTCACGCAGCTTCCGGGAAATCCGTTCGACCTGGGGAAGCAACGCCCGGTCCCGGACGATGTTCGCAATCCGCATTTGTTGAATTCCGGTCTGCCGTGTTCCGAGCAGTTCTCCGGGGCCTCTCTGTTCCAGGTCCTTGCGCGCGATTTCGAATCCGTCATGGGTGCTACGCAGGATGCCCAGACGCTCTTTCGCGATGGCGCCAAGTGGAGCCTGATACAGTAACACACAGGAGGCCTGATCAGCGCTTCGCCCGACTCGTCCGCGTAACTGGTGAAGTTGCGCCAGCCCCAGCCTTTCCGCATTTTCAATAATCATCAGATTGGCGTTGCGGACATCCACGCCCACCTCGATTACTGTGGTTGCCACCAGCAAGTCAATCAGGCCCTGATCAAACTGGCGCATGATGGATTCTTTCTCTTTCGGTTTCAGTCGTCCGTGGATCAGCTCGATACGGAGTTCAGGTAGCAGGGTTTGCAGGGTTGAGCAGGTTTCTGTGGCGGTCTGGATTTGCAGTTTATCCGATTCCTCGATCAGCGGGCAGACCCAGTACGCCTGTAGCCCGTTCTGGCAGTTGGAGCGGATGCGGTCTGCGACTTCCCGCCGCCGGGTTCCTGGTAGCGCTACTGTGGTCACCGGCTTTCTGCCGACCGGCAATTCATCAATGTTCGATATATCCAGATCGGCATACAGGATCATGGCCAGTGAGCGGGGTATCGGGGTTGCGCTCATCACAATCTGGTGAGGTACGGTATCCCCGGATGCGCCCTTGTCGCGTAGTGCCAATCTTTGATCCACTCCGAAGCGGTGTTGCTCATCGACAATGATCAGGCCGAGCCTGTTGAATTCAACGGATTCCTGGAACAACGCATGAGTGCCAATAATCATTCTCGCCTCACCGCTACCAATACGTGACAGCGCTTTTCTGCGGTTCGCCGCAGTCAGTTTCCCGGTTAACCACTCCATGTCGATATGCAGCGGTTCAAACCATTGTTGAAATGTTTTGCGATGCTGTTCGGCAAGCAGCTCGGTGGGTGCCATCAGTGCCACCTGATAACCACTGTCAATGGCCTGCAGGGCGGCGGCGGCACAGACGATGGTTTTGCCTGAGCCCACATCCCCCTGAACCAGGCGCATGACCGGATATTTCCTGGACAGATCATCCCGAATTTCCTGAATCACCCGAATCTGCGCCCCGGTCAATTGAAAATCGAGCCGACTCTCAAGCCTTTTCCATGATTGGTCTGTGTCGGTGATCAGTGGCCCGTTTTCACGTTGCCGTTTCTGGCGAAGCTGATGAAATGCGAGCTGGTGAGCCAGCAGTTCTTCCAGAGACAGACGTTGACAGGCCGGATGAATGCCCGCCTTCAGTGCCTCTGCGTCACAGTCTGCCGGTGGGTTGTGGACGGTTTGCAGAGCCTTCGCCAATGTCATCAGCCCGAACTCGGTTTGAAGCTCTGGCGGAATCATATCGGGTAGCTGCTGCCGGTAATTTCCCAGACTTGCTGATACCAGTCTGCGGATTGTTCTCTGCCCCAGGCCTTCTGTCGCGGGGTAAACAGGCGTCAATGTCTCCTCCAATGCCGGTTGTGTGGGCCGATTGAATATCTTGTATTCCGGATGGATCATTTCCAGCTCTCCAAAACCCCGGCGCACTTCCCCATAGCATTGAATCCAGGCGTCCTTGCAAAAACCCTTCTGCTGGTTATGGCTGAAATGGAAAAAACGCAGAGAAATCGAAGCGGAGGAGTCGGTTACCCGCACCAACAGACTTCTGCGTTTGCCGAAGCGGACATCGACCGAGTCGATCTGTCCGAATATGACCGCTTCATGACCGTTCTGCAGATGGGTAATCCGGGTAACACGTGTTCTGTCCTGATAGCGAAATGGCAAATGGAAGAGCAGATCCTGTGGCCTGGAAATACCTATTTTCTCCAGTTTGCCGATGATTTTCGGGCCGACTCCGGCAAGTGATCGAAGAGGATGGGGCGCAACGCTGGAGGAATTCAAATCGGATCTGTATGGATTCACGCCGTTATGGTAGTACCAGAATGGCCTCGATTTCAATTGCAGCGCCTTTTGGCAGGGAGGCTACGCCTACGGCTGCCCGCGCCGGCCAGGGCGGGTCGACATATTGCGCCATGATCTCATTAACTGCCGCGAAATTTTCCAGATTGGTCATCGAGATGTTGAGTTTTACCGCATCTGCCAGACTGCCCCCGGCTGCGTCTGCCACGGCTGCCAGATTCTGGAAAACCTGATGGGCCGCTGCCTCAAAAGAAGTATTCACCACCTCCATGGTATCCGGGTGCAGGGGAAGCTGGCCAGAAATATAGACGGTACGGTCTGTCCTGACTGCCTGTGAATAGGTGCCTATGGCAGCCGGTGCCTGCTCGGTATTGATAATCTCTTTGGTACTCATTTCCCGGGTTTCTCGGTTACGTTTTCGGAGTGGATTTGTAAATCCGATTAAACCATAAATCACCGAGTGTTTCGCGAATTTTGTTTCAGTCAGAGAGGGTCGGAATTAGCCCATTTTATCCGGCAAAAAATTTCATTTTTCCTTGACATCAGACTACTATCTCTTATAGAGTGGGGATAAGTGGAGTTTTGTGGGTAAATCGTGGGCAAAAATCATGCTTCGTGGCGCAAATTCGATTAATCTGGACAGCAAAGGCCGATTTGCCATCCCCAGCCGGTATCGGGACAATCTGATCACACGTTGTGACGGTAAGATGGTTGTGACCGTGAACAATACCCGAGAACATTGTCTTTGGCTATACCCGATGGATGAATGGGAAAAGGTTGAGGAAAAACTGGTCTCGTTACCCAGTTTTGATCCGGGTCACCAGAAACTGAAGCGGTTTTTGCTGGGTCACGCCTCTGATGTCGATATGGATGGTAACGGACGCATTCTGTTGTCCTCCTTGCTGCGTGAATTCGCGATGATGACGAAGGAGATTTATCTGGTGGGACAGGGTAACAAGTTCGAGATATGGAGCGAAAGCCTGTGGCATGCGCGCCGTAGTGAGTGGCTCAGGCAAGACCTCGATTCAGACGACATTTCTGTCGAGATGGAGCGGCTTTCGCTGTGAATGAACTATCGCCGACCCATGTCCCCGTTTTGGTCGAAGAGGTCGTGCAGGCGCTTGACCTGGCGGGTCGGGAAGTGGTGGTTGACGCGACCTGGGGGCGAGGTGGGCATGCCCGGGAAATGTTGAAGATCCTGCCAGCATCCGCCCGACTGATCGTGATTGACCGGGATGCAGATGCGGTTACCCACGCCCGGAAGTTCTCACAGGATGATCCGAGAATCGAAGTGGTTCACAGCTCGTTCTCAAGATTGCAGAGCATTCTGCGGGATAAGAACCTGTTGGGAGAGGTGGACGCGATACTGTTTGATCTGGGGGTGTCGTCCCCGCAGCTTGATCAGCCGGGAAGGGGATTCAGTTTCAGTCATGATGGCCCATTGGATATGAGAATGGATCAGTCTACAGGAGTCCCGGCTGCTGACTGGATGAAACAGATCAAGGAGGATGAACTGGTTACAGTCCTGCGGCGCTTTGGCGAAGAGAAGTTCGCTCGCAGAATAGCGAGCAGTATCAAGCAGGCGTTAGCGCTCGGCAATATCGGGAGCACGGCGGAACTCAGCCGACTGGTATCGGATGCCGTGCCGGTTAAAGAGAAGCGCAAGCACCCGGCTACCCGGACATTTCAGGCGATTCGAATAGCGGTCAATCAGGAGTTGCAGGAACTCGAAAACGTCCTGCCACAGGCTCTTGACGCATTGGCGCCCGGTGGCCGGTTGGTTGTCATCAGTTTTCATTCATTGGAAGACCGGATAGTGAAACGGTTTCTGCGCGAGCAGTCGAAGGGAGACCCCTGGCCTGTTGATCTTCCAGTCACCAGTGACATGCTGAAGCCGAGGTTGAGACTGGTCGGCAAGCCGGTGCGGGCTGCGCCCGATGAACTCGCCAGAAATCCGAGAGCGAGAAGTGCGGTGATGCGGGTTGCCCGCAAGACAACTTCCGTGCGTGCGCATGGATAAGGATGATTATTCACGAGCTATCCATCATGGGACCCTTTCAATCAATCAACAAACTCTCGATTATTTTTCTGGTTCTGGTGATCTTCAGTGCTTTGGCCGTGATCACGGTTCGCCATGAGAACAGACTGGTGTTCGCTCATTTGCATGATCTTGACAATCGCCTCGGTCAACTCAAAACCGAGTGGAGCAGACTCTTGATTGAGAAAACAACCTGGAACACCCGGCATAACATCGCAGATAGTGTAAGCAAGCGATTGGGGATGCATCTGCCTCCCTCCGAAAAAATTGTGATCGTGCATCTGGGAGCGCCCGCTCCGCGATAAGCGGACAACAGGCGAACGGCGAGTGTCCCGGATTTTCAAACACAGTCAGGTACAGGCGGATAGTACAGCCCGCCCGCCCGTAGATTCACTGATCTGGCGCCAGTATCTGGTGCTTGCGGGAATGATCGCCGTGTTTGTCGTACTCGCGCTTCGTGTCGTTTATCTACAGACCTTTGAGCGCGAGAAACTCCAGGCCCAGGGGGAACTGCGTTACTTGCGGGAAGTGACTGTTTTCCCGGAGCGGGGGCGGATTCTTGATCGTAACGGCCAGCCGTTATCGGTCAGCACGCCGGTGTATTCTCTGGTCGCGGAACCCGGATTGTTCTGCGGGTCGGAGTCATCCTGGGACAAAATCCTGGAAACCACGGGTATCTCAAGAGCATATCTGAAGGACCAGTGCAGGAAATTTGTCAACTCCGATTTCATGTATGTCAAGCGACAACTGCCGCCCGCTGTAGTCGAGAAGGTGATGCAGGCCGCCACTCCGGGACTGGATGCACGCCGGGAATATAAACGATATTTTCCGAGTGGCCCGGTCAGCGCCCATCTGATCGGGTTTACCGATATTGACGGTAATGGTCAGGAGGGTCTGGAGCTTTCGTTTAATGAAGAATTGAAAGGCAGTGAGGGGCGGATGCTGGCGCTCAAGAATCTGGGTGGACGTTATGTTGAAAGAGTGGAAAGCGTTCGGCAGGTTCAGCATGGGCGCGACATCGTGGTCAGCATTGACCAGAGATTGCAGTCGCTTGCCAGCAAGTATCTGGAATCCGCATTGATCGCACATGACGCCGCAGGCGGCAGTGTAGTGGTTTTATCCGTGCCCAGTGGCGAGATACTGGCCATGGTGACCGCTCCCCAGTTCAATCCCAATAACCGCGGCTCCCTGAAAGACGGAATATTCAGGAACCGTGCCGTGACGGATGTTCTGGAGCCGGGTTCCACGGCAAAACCGTTCACGATTGCGATGGCGCTGGAGAGCGGAATGGTCGGGGTGGATACCCTGGTCGATACCTCACCGGGTGTCTGGCGGGTCGGGGGGCGTACCATTAGCGATGTTCATGACTATGGAGAGCTGTCAGTTTTTGATGTGCTTGTGAAGTCAAGCAATATCGGTTCCGCCAAAATTGCCCTGGATTTGCCGTTTGCTGATCTTTTCGACACGTTGCAGAGCGTCGGATTTGGTTCAATCGCCGGGTTTTTGCCGAGTGAGACTCCGGGTGTTCTCAGACCCCGTTCCCGTGAAATAGAGCACGCGACTATGGCGTATGGTTATGGCTTCTCGGCGACTCCGTTGCAACTGGCCAGAGCCTACACGGTTTTTGCGACCAACGGGGAATTGCTGCCGGTCACTCTGCAACGCAAGGAGCCCGGGTTCCGAGCCAGGGGGAAAAGGGTATTTCAACCGGATACCGCACTGCGGGTGCGGGAAATGCTGGAACAGGCTGCCACTGCACATGGCACGGCGCGGAAGGCACAGATCGCCCAGTACCGAATGGGCGGGAAAACCGGAACCACTCACAAGCTGATTAACGGTAGCTACAAGAACAATCGGTATGTGTCGTTGTTCGCCGGGCTTGGCCCGATCTCTGATCCGAAGTTTGTAACCGTTGTTTCGATTGATGATCCGAAAGGCCGGTTTCACTATGGTGGCGATGTCGCGGCACCGGTTTTTGCGAGGTTGATGTCCGACATGATGCGTCTGTACAACATCAGGCCGGATGATGTCGATCCGCCTCAGGTGGTTGCGGTCGAAGCCGGCAAGAGTCAAGTGTGAGCGCCGGTAACCGGGAGCAGAATCTTTTGATCGAGCATCAGACAATCGACCCGCAGCGACCGACCGACCATATCCGGTTGAGTGAAATCCTGTCCGGGATTGCCGCATTGGAGCCGACCGATGATCGGCTGATTGGCCGGTTACAGCTTGACAGCAGGCAGGTTGAGTGTGGTGACGTGTTTGTCGCCTTGCCCGGAACGCTCGCCGATGGGCGGGATTATATTCTTGATGCGCTCCATCATCAGGCATCCGCTGTTCTTTACGAGAGTCAGGGCTACCAGGTGGATAAAGGCAAGTCCGGGAAAGAGTACGAAGGAAAGGCCCCGATGATCGGAATTGACGGACTTACACATAAGCTGAGCCGGATTGCGTCTGTCTATTTCCGTAATCCGTCTTCTGCCTTGAAGATGGTCGGGGTAACCGGAACCAACGGAAAAACCACTACGACTTACCTTACCGCCCAGGCTCTGGAACAGCTGGGCCTTTCCTGCGGTTATTCAGGTACGTTGGGGAGCGGAAAGATCGGCAGTCTGCGGATGTCTGACTTAACCACTCTGGATGTCATTTCGATGCATCGGCAGCTGGCTGATTTTTGTGCCATGCAAATGGCAGCGGCGAGTCTCGAGGTTTCCTCCCACGGTCTGACCCAGGGGCGTGTCAATGGCATCGAGTTTGATATCGCCGTGCTTACCAATCTGTCCCGGGATCATCTGGATTATCATTATTCCATGGAGGAATACGGTCGGGCAAAGCGGAAGTTGTTCGACTTTCCATCCATTAAGGCAGCGGTCGTCAACAGCGATGACGCTTTCGGACAAAACCTGATTCTTTATCTGAAAAGACACCGGAGCGATTTGCGCTGCCTGACTTACGGCCTGGGAGATGCGGACCTGGCGCCTCGTAATCTTGAGGTCAGTGATTGTGAAATTCAGTTCGATCTGGGCTATCAGGGAGATTCAGCACGGATCAGGGTAGCCCTGACCGGCCAGGTCAATGTGTTGAATGTCCTGGCGACGGTCGGAGTGTTGGTTGCAATGGGTTACCGGATCGGGGAAATTGCACAGATCATGCCCGAATTGTCGGCCCCACCGGGGCGGATGGAATTGTTCACCAATCGCCCCCGGCAACCAGGAGTGGTGGTGGATTATGCCCATACTCCAGATGCGCTGGAGAAGGCATTACATTCCCTTAAATCGCTCTGTCATGGCGAACTGGTTGTGGTATTTGGTTGCGGTGGTGACCGGGACCGGGAGAAACGACCACAAATGGGAGCGATTGCCGAGCGTCTGGCCGACCGTGTCATTATCACCGATGACAACCCCCGTTTTGAATCCCCCAAGAGAATTGTCGAGCAGATTTTGCAGGGCATGAGAAGCCAGCCGACGGTTATCCATGACCGGGAAATGGCCGTCCGGGAGGCGATTCAATCATGCACCAGCAAAGACCTGATTCTGCTGGCCGGCAAGGGTCATGAAACGCGGCAGATTACAGGGCATAAAGCCAGACGGTTGAGCGACCGTGAACTGGTCCGGGAATTGCTGGAGCAGCTGTCATGATGGCGTTGTCTGAAGCGGCCTGTATCGTTCAGGGAGCGATGTCGGGAAACGATGCCGAATTCACTTCGGTGAGCACGGACTCCAGAACAGTCAGACCGGGTGGACTGTTCGTGGCGATTCCCGGAGAAAGGTTTGATGGTCACGCGTTTTTATCCCAGGCTGGCGCGATGGGCGCGGTCGGTGCCATGGTATCCGACAGGGCATCCGCCAGTCAGTGCAAGGTCGAATCGAAGTTAGCTCTGATTGAAGTGCCGGATACTACGGCTGCGTTGGGCCAACTGGGTAAGGAGTGGCGGTCACGATTCGACATCCCGGTGGCTGCAGTTACCGGGAGTAACGGCAAAACCACCGTGACCGCAATGATCGCTTCGATATTTGCACAGTGTGGCCAGTGCCTGGCTCCTGCGAAGAGCTTCAATAATGAGTGGGGGGTTCCGCTGACATTGTTGCGGCTAACCGACCGTCATCGCTTCGCGGTGATTGAAATGGGAACCAACTATCCGGGAGAGATTGAGCATCTTGCCCGGCTGGCCAAACCGACTATTGCGCTGATCAATAACGTGGCACCTGCCCATCTGGAAGGGCTGGGAAGCGTCCACCAGATCGCTGCAGAAAAAGCCGGGATCTTCCAGGGATTGCCGGATTCGGGTATCGCGGTTGTCAATGCCGACGATGAATTCCACGACCAATGGGTGGCCGGGCTACGGGCTTCCCGTCCCGCAGTCACGGTTGTCCGTTTTGCGATGGATGCCGGAGCGGATGTGAGTGCCTGCAACGCGGAATTAAGCGCCCGTGCAAGCCGGTTCGACCTGCGGGTGGCGGGGCAGGATATTCCGGTCAATCTGCCGTTGCCGGGTGGTCACAATATCATGAACGCGCTGGCGGCCTGTGCGGTTTGTTTTGCCGCCGGTATCAGCCTTGACAGGATAAGGCATGGATTGGAAGCAGTATCCGGGGTGGCCGGACGTCTGGATGTCCGATCAGGATTGAACGGCTCCACGGTTATCGACGACAGTTATAACGCCAATCCGGCATCCATGAAGGCCGCAATCCATGTTTTGCGACAATGCACGGGCAAAAAAGTCCTGGCGCTCGGAGCCATGGCGGAATTGGGGGAGACCAGCCCGCAGCTGCATGAGGAAGTGGGGGAGTACGCGAAAACCCAGGGCATAGATCACCTGTATTGCTATTCGCACGATGACAATGATCATGCCCGTTTTTATGCGAGACGTTTCGGCGGCGCCAGGGTTTTCGACAGTATGGAGGCGTTGCAACAAGCTGCGAAGCGGGCATTGGCACCGAATGTAGTGATGTTGATCAAAGGCTCGCGGTCTTCGCACATGGAAAACCTGGTGCATCAAGTGATTGAGGCGGACCTGGATTCCCGTCCGCGAAGGGGGGGTTGCGAATGTTGACCTGGCTGTTTGAAAACCTGGCGCGGGATTACAGCTTTTTCAATGTATTCCGATACCTGACTTTCCGGGGGATTTGCGGGGTGTTGACCGCGCTC
This sequence comes from Arenicellales bacterium, assembly GCA_965116335.1. Classification (GTDB taxonomy): domain Bacteria; phylum Pseudomonadota; class Gammaproteobacteria; order Arenicellales; family Poriferihabitantaceae. The sequence goes on along the minus strand of OZ220677.1, from coordinate 901,203 downwards.
GGCATATTTTTGGTTTTTGGCCCGGTCATGATTCGAAAGCTCAGTGAGTACCAGATTGAGCAGACTGTACGGGCAGAAGGGCCACCCACACATTTCAGCAAGGTCGGGACACCGACCATGGGCGGTGCGCTGATCCTGTTCGCCGTGGTGGTCTCGACTCTGCTTTGGGGAGATTTGTTCAATCGTTATATCTGGGCGGTCCTGTTTACAACGATTGCATTCGGGGTGATCGGTTGGGTCGATGATTATCGCAAGCTGGTTGACCAGGACCCCAGAGGAATGGGTGCGAGAAACAAGTTTTTTTGTCAAAGCGCTTCGGCTTTGGTGGTGGCGGTTTTCCTGTTTCAAACCGCGAGTCTGCCTGCAGAAACCGAACTGCTGGTTCCCTTGTTCAAGGATATTGCAATCCCGTTGGGCTGGGGTTTCATCGGGCTGACCTGGCTGGTGGTGACGGGTACCAGCAACGCGGTTAATCTGACCGACGGTCTGGACGGATTGGCGATCATGCCGACCGTCATGGTGGCCGGAGCGTTGGGGGTCTTCGCTTATGTAGCCGGTAATCTGAATTTCTCCTCTTATCTGGGTATTCCCTATATTCCGGGAGCGGGGGAGGTGCTGGTTTTCTGTTCGGCGCTGGTGGGTGGCGGTCTGGGATTTCTCTGGTTCAATACCTATCCGGCTCAGGTTTTCATGGGAGATATCGGCGCTCTTTCCCTGGGCGCGGCAATCGGAATTGTCGCGGTTATCGTTCGCCAGGAAATCGTGTTGATCATCATGGGCGGGATTTTTGTCGTGGAAACGGTTTCCGTCATATTGCAGGTCGCCTCTTTCAAGTTGATTGGCAGGAGGATATTCAGGATGGCCCCGCTGCATCACCATTTCGAGTTGAAGGGTTGGCCGGAGCCCAGGGTGATCGTCCGGTTCTGGATAATCAGCCTGATTCTGGTGCTGATCGGGTTAGCGACGTTGAAGATTCGCTGAGGACACGGGCATTGATTGTGACTGAACCCATACAACCTGTTCGAGAATCTGCCCTGGTGGTCGGCCTTGGCATGACCGGTTTTTCGGTCATCCGGCATCTTGCACAAACCGATTGCCGGATTACGGTAGCCGATTCACGCGATCTCCCGCCATACTTAAGCCAGGTGAAACAGCAATTCCCCGATGTGGAACGGGTGATGGGCGGTATTCCCCGTGAACATTTTGGCGAGTTTGATCGGGTCATCATCAGTCCGGGCATCAAGGTCACGGGTATGGGTAGCAGCGGTGAAGAGTCTCTGATCAGCGATATTGAACTTTTCGCGTATAGCGCGGACGCGCCCGTGATCGCGATTACCGGGTCGAATGGCAAGTCGACCGTGACCATGCTGGTTACCAATATGCTGTTGGCCGCCGGTAACGCCGTCAAAACCGGGGGAAATATCGGCACGCCGGCGCTGGATCTGCTTGAGGGTGAGCGTCCTGATTTTTACGTGCTCGAGTTGTCCAGCTTCCAGCTGGAAAACACCCGAACACTCCAGCCGGTTGCTGCGACGGTTCTCAATATCAGTGCTGATCACATGGATCGGTATTCGGGCTTGCCCGATTACGCTGATGCCAAATTCCGTATTTTCCGCCACGCCCGGTGCTGTGTTGTCAACCGCGATGACCGCATAACCGGGCACCGGATGAGCGGCAGGTTGCCGGCCATGAGCTTTGGCCTGAACGCCCCGGACGGGGATGGGGATTTCGGCGTTGCCGGGTCTGACGGTGAGCGTCTGATGGTGCATGGGGAGAAAGTGCTTGCGCGGGTTGATCAAATGACGCTACAGGGCGAACAGAATGTCGCCAATGCGCTGGCGGCATTTGCTCTGGTGGCATCGGCGGGGGTGAGGTTAACCCGGGATGTGATTCAGGCGGCACTCGACTTTCCTGGCTTGCCGCATCGCTGCGAGTTGGTAAGGGAGATCAACCAGGTCAAATGGATCAACGACTCAAAGGGAACCAATCCAGGCGCTACGATTGCCGCGATCAGAGGGTTGCGCCAACCCATCATCCTGATCCTCGGTGGTCAGGGTAAGGGTGCTGACTTTTCAGTCTTGAGTGATGTGATTCGTGACAAGGTGACTCACTCCTTTATCTTCGGTGAGGATGCTGAACGGATTCTGGCCTGCTTGCAAAGCCCGTCCAGTGTGACTCGTGTGGGCACTCTGGGCGAGGCTGTAGAACGGTCGTTCAGCCGGGCTTTGCCCGGAGACACTGTTTTGTTTTCTCCGGCCTGCGCGAGCTACGATATGTTCGACAGCTACGAGCACCGAGGCAATCAGTTCAGACAACAGGTTCTGGACCTGGTCGACAGCGGGGGGCGGGGATGAACCGGCAGGCCCGATCGGTTTTCATGAGAAAGTCATTGCTGGCCGGGACTCTGGATCATTGGCTGGCTCTGGTTGTGATCGCCCTGCTATCAATCGGTACGGTCATGGTGTTTTCAGCCACCATTGCCAGGGGTGGGGAGGATCAGCATGCCAACTTCTCCCATTTGACTCGCCATTTGATGCACCTGGGAGCGGGAGCGATTGTCTTATGGGTCGGGGCATCCATTCAAATAGATTGGCTGGAGAGAGTGAACAAGGTATATCTGTTGATCGGTACGTTCCTGTTTCTGGCATTGGTGTTCACGGGTCTGGGCGTAGAGGTCAATGGCAGTTCCCGCTGGGTCGGACTGGGTGGAATACGTCTGCAACCTTCGGAGTTTGCAAAAATTGTGGCAGTCATTTATTTCGCTGACTATCTGGCCAGGAAAAAGGCTAACCTGCACTTGTTCCGGGTCGGGGTTGCCAATCCAGGATGTGCGGTAGGCGTTCTCGTATTATTGCTGCTGATGCAGCCTGATTTCGGTGCTACGGTTGTCATCCTGACTACGGTTGCTGTCATGATGCTGCTGGCAGGGGTACGAATTTCTCACCTTTCAATCAGTATCCTTGTGGTCACGATCCTGATGACTTTGATCCTGTGGATGGAGCCTTATCGGGTGGTGCGTCTGCTCAGCTACAGAGACCCCTGGGCGGATCCGTTCGGGTCGGGCTTCCAACTGGTGCAGTCATTGATCGCGATCGGTCGAGGGGAGTGGTTCGGCACCGGCCTGGGCAGCAGTATACAAAAATTATCCTACCTGCCACATGCGGGCAATGACTTCCTGATCGCCATCATCGGCGAGGAACTCGGTGCAATCGGTATATTCTGCGTGTTGTCGCTGTTTGCGACGCTCCTGTTTCTTACCCTGGTTATCGGACAACAGGCAGTGGCCCAGGGGCATCGGTTTTCCGGGCTTCTGGCGCAGGGCACAGGGGTCATTTTTGCATTGCAGGCTGCGGTGCACACGGGCGTCAATACCGGATTGCTACCGACCAAGGGCCTGACTCTGCCACTGATGAGCTATGGTGGCAGCAGCCTGTTGAGCAGCATGGCGGCGATCGGTTTGTTGTTTGCTATCAGTCGGCACACTCGTCTTCAATCCGGAGAGTCGCGATGACCCGGATGATGATTATGGCAGGTGGCACCGGAGGTCATGTCATGCCAGCGCTGGTGGTTGCAAGGGCGTTGATCGACAAAGGCGTTGATATCCACTGGATCGGTGCCGCCGGCGGCATGGAGGCGCGAGTGGTTCCACAATCCGGTATAGCGTTTGATCCCATTGATATCAAGGGACTCCGGGGCGGAGGTTTATTGAGAAAAATCAGAACGATGTTGCTGCTGGTCAGGGCGCTGGCGCAGACATTCCGGTTAATCCGCAAATACAGGCCCGAAGCCGTACTGGGTATGGGTGGGTTCGTGTCCGGGCCGGGTGGGCTGATGGCCGCGGCGTTGCGGCTGCCGGTGTTGCTTCACGAGCAGAACATGGTGGCCGGATTGACCAATCGCTGGTTGGCGCGTTTTTGCAGAGGCGTACTGACCGGTTTTCCGCAGGCGCAGGGTATCCGGGATTTTACCTGGGTGGGCAATCCGGTGAGACCAGATATTACTGATATTCCGGCGCCATCCCGACGATTGGCCAATAGAGCCGGAGCCCTGAGAATACTGGTGACTGGCGGCAGTCAGGGTGCTTCTGTCTTTAATCGGGAATTACCGGGATTGCTAAAGTCGGCCGATGTCCCCGCACTCGATATCTGGCATCAATGTGGACAGCGCGCGGTTGATGAGTCCGGCAAAGCCTGGCAACAGGCGGGAATCCGTTGCCGGGTTGAGCCATTTATTGATGATATGGCAAAGGCTTACGAATGGTGCGACATCATAATCTGTCGTTCGGGAGCGATGACCGTCTCAGAGATCTGTTGTGCTGGCGTGGTGGCGATTTTCGTGCCTTATCCCCATGCGGTGAGTGATCATCAGGCCGCGAACGCGGATTATCTGGTGCGCAACCGGGCCGCATTCATGGTCCGGGAGGAATCGTTCGCCACCGGTGAATGGCTGGAAATTCTGTCTGACCTGGAACGTGACCGGGGCAAATTGGTGGCCATGGCGAATGCCGCAAGAGGATTGGCAAAACCCGGAGCAACCCGTGATGTGGTTGCTCGCTGTCTGGAGGTCATGCATGCGTGAACTCGTGAGGCACATTCATTTTGTCGGCATTGGCGGCATTGGCATGAGCGGGATTGCCGAAGTCCTGCTCAACCTGGGATTCCAGATTTCAGGATCAGATATTTCCAGAACGAAGATTATTGACCGGCTCGAAAAGGCCGGCGCAACCATATTCATCGGTCATGACGCATCCAATATGGAGGGCGCCGATGCGGTGGTGTATTCCAGTGCCCTTGAGGAAACGAACAGTGAGATCCAGGCGGCGATGCATCAATCCGTGCCGCTTGTGCCGCGTGCCGAAATGCTGGGAGAGCTGATGCGGTTCAGGAAGGGAATCGCGGTGGCCGGTACTCATGGGAAGACGACCACAACCAGTCTGATCGGGGCAGTCCTGGCGGGAGCCGGGATTGATCCGACCCTGATCGTTGGTGGCGTGGTCAACAGTATGCACAGTAATGCCAGATTGGGCAAGGGCGAGTACATGGTGGCTGAGGCGGATGAGAGTGATGCCTCATTTTTACATTTGCAGCCTCACATGGCGGTCGTGACTAACATTGATCAGGACCATATAGAAACCTATAACGGGGACTTCAATCAGCTGAAACAGGCTTGTCTCGATTTCCTCCACAATTTGCCGTTCTATGGTCTGGCCATATTGTGCTTTGATGATCCGGCTGTCCGGGAAATTGCAGAGCGCTTGAGAAAACCCTTCGAGAGCTATGGATTGACTGATGACGTGGACTATCAGGCCGTTGGAATCTCCCAGCAAGACCGCCACAGTTCGTTCAGTGTACTGCGATACGGGAAGTCAATCGGGCAATTCAGGGTGGCGATGCCCGGGGTTCACAATGTTCAAAACGCGCTGGCCGCAATCGCGATCGCGTACAAGCTCGGCCTGGCAACGGAATCAATCCGGGAAGCCTTGTCCGGGTTCCAGGGAATCGGTCGCCGTTTCCAGCAGTTGGGCATGGTCCGGTTTGGTCCGCACTTTGTCGAGATGGTAGACGACTATGCGCATCACCCGACAGAAATAGCGGCGACTCTGAAAGCCTGCCAGAACTGCTATCCCGGAAGGAGAGTCCTGGTCGTGTTCCAGCCGCATCGCTATACCCGCACCCGAGATTTATTCGACGATTTCGTGCGCCTGCTGGCGCAAGTGGAAAATCTGGTCGTTACAGAAGTCTACCCTGCGGGTGAGCAGCCGATTACGGGCGGCGATGGCCGTTCCCTGTGCCGTGCCATCCGGCAACTGGGCGGCGAGCCGGTTTTCGCTGAATCGCTCGAAGCCCTGAACGATATTTTGCCCGGACTGATGCAAAACCGTGACATTCTCCTGACATTGGGGGCCGGAGATATTGGCCGGTTCTCCCATAATCTGGCGTTAAAACTGCAATCGGGCAACAGGGAGGTCGCCAATGATGGCTGATAAGCTGGAACAGATACCCTGTTATTTGCGGGCTGCGAGAGGGCAGTTACGGGTCAATGAACCGATGTCAAAACACACCAGTTGGCGAACCGGGGGGTTCGCCGAATATTTTTATTATCCGTCAGACAAGCAGGATTTGGTCAGTCTGATCAAGCGGTTGCCGCAGGATATGCAGATGTGCTGGATCGGGCTTGGCAGTAATCTGTTGGTTCGGGATGGAGGGCTCGAAGGTATCGTGATTTGCACGGCGAAAGGGCTGAACGGGATCGAGATGATGGCGGGGGGGCAGGTCTACGTCGAATCCGGCGTGTCCTGTTCCAGAGTGGCGAGAATCACGACTCAAAACAAGTTGAGCGGTGTTGAGTTCCTGGCCGGAGTGCCGGGCTCCTTTGGCGGTGCCCTGGTCATGAATGCGGGCGCTTTCGGTGGAGAAACCTGGGAGTGGGTTGAACAGATCGAATGTGTTGACCGGTGCGGCAACCTGATGTTCATGGAGCGTTCCAGAGTGCGGTACGGGTATCGTCATGTTGAGCTTCCGGGGGATCACTGGTTGCTTGGCGCGACGCTGAAGCTGAGGCAGGCGGGGGACGGATTCGACAGTAAGGCAGCCATGCGCGACCTGCTGCATAAGAGAAACCGGTCGCAACCTGTTCAAAGCGCCAATGCGGGGTCGGTTTTCAGAAATCCAGAGGGAGATTTCGCGGCAAAACTGATTGAACAGGCGGGATTGAAAGGCTATGCGATTGGCGGCGCTCGTATTTCTGAGCTCCACGCGAACTTTATCATTAATGACGGGAGTGCCAGTTCCGCAGACATCGAGCGTCTGATCGGTCATGTGCGTGACCGGGTAAAGAGAACTTGCGGGGTTGATTTGCAACTCGAGGTACACATCATGGGGCGGGAGAAATGATGTTCGCCCGGACGATTGAAGATCATGCCGTTTCCGATGAGGCGGCTACCACCCGGAATCGGGGTTGGTCGAACATTTCAGGGTGGGAGATTGTGATGGGTCGCCTGTTACTGACTCTGTTGGTGGTTCTGTTCATTGCAGACTGGCTGCTTCAGCCCGACAAATTCCGGATCGAGGAAATTCTGGTGCAGGGTGAATCCGGGAGCGCGAGTAGTGAGCAGGTGAAAAAAGTGGCGCTAAATGCCCTGGATGGCAATTTCTTCTCACTCGATCTGGAGCGGCTCGAATATCAGGTTGAGCAGCTGCCCTGGGTATTTTCCGCTTCACTTCGTCGTCAGTGGCCGTCAACCATTGTAATTAATGTAGTGGAAGCAGAGCTGGCCGCTCGCTGGAGTACCGATCGATGGGTGAGTCTGGCAGGCGAGCTGGTCGTCAGGCCGGTTAATGAAAAATGGGACCACAGCACGCTGGCGCAATTGAACGGTCCCGAAGATCAGGTCGAGGTGGTCTGGGATGCGTTTCAACAATGGTCGGTAAAGTTTGCCGCGCTCGGACTGTCACTGGATGCGCTGAGCCTGAGTCCGACCGGCTTGTTTGACTTGCGGATCAGCGCCTCTGTTGCACAAGTGCAGGACGAGTCCGGCAACCCCGATGGCCGGGTGGCTGACACGGATGCGGGCGTAACCCTGATTGTCGAGTCGCAAAATTCCAGAGTGCGGGTGCAGAGATTCCTGGAGGCACTGGATGCGCGATTGATGGCCCGGTTCCCGGAAATGGAATCCATTGATTTGCGCTATCCGAATGGCTTTGCGATTGGTTGGCGTGACCGGGAGACTGTGTCGGCATCCGGTGTTCGGTCGGGAAGCATATAGCCATGACGAGAAAAACAAACAGTCTGGTGGTTGGACTCGACATTGGAACCTCGAAAATCCTGATGGTGGTGGCCGAGGTCACCCGGGAAGGAGAGGTTGATGTGCTCGGTATCGGTCATCAGCCAGCATCCGGATTGCGTAAAGGGGTGGTTGCTGATATTGAATCCACCGTCCATTCAATCAAGGGAGCGGTTGAGGACGCGACGATCATGTCGGACTGTCAGATATATTCCGTTTATGCCGGGATTGCGGGTGCTCATATCGGCAGTATCAATTCCCATGGCGTAGTGGCTATCAAGGACAATGAAGTTACAGAGGGAGATGTGGAAAGGGTAATAGATGCGGCCAAGGCCCTGTCGATTCCCAATGGCCAACAGATACTCCATGTCCTGCCGCGGGAATTTGTGATTGATGGCCAGGATGGTATCCGTAAACCGATCGGAATGTGTGGAGTCCGAATGGAAGTCAGGGTGCACATTATTACCGGGGCAATCAGCGCCGTGCAGAACATCGTGAAGTGTGTTCGGAGATGCGGGCTGGAAGTGGATGACATTATTCTTGAGCCAGTCGCGTCGGGTGAAGCGGTTCTGACCGAAGATGAGAAGGAGTTAGGGGTTTGCATGGTCGATATCGGGGGAGGAACAACGGATATTGCGATTTTTCACGAGGGTACGATCAGCTACACCGTGGTGATGCCGATTGCCGGCAATCAGGTGACAAACGATATTGCGGTGGCGTTCCATACCTCGACTCAGGATGCCGATGAAATCAAGATGAAATACGGCTGTGCCCTGGCGCAACTGGTGGAGGAGGATCAGACCATCGAAATTCCAGGTATGGGCGGACGGCCGTCAAGAACCCTGTCCAGAAGAAGCCTGGCCGATGTGATCGAGCCGCGAATCGAGGAACTCCTGCTTCTGATCCAGGCGGAAATTCGCAAAAGCGGATACGAAAGCGTGATCGGTTCGGGAATCGTAATCACCGGGGGGACTTCGAGGCTGGAAGGCATGGTTGAACTGGCCGAGGAGATCTTTCATTTGCCGGTTCGTCGGGGGCTGTCAGGATATGGTGGCAAGCACTATGAGGTGATTCGAAACCCGATTTATTCCACAGCAATGGGGCTGGTTCAGTTGGGTTATTCGAACCAGTCCGGGGGCGGACAGGAAGCCCCGGAAACCAATGCTGTTGCATCCATGGTCGGGAGGATGAAGAGATGGGTAAAAGAAAGTTTTTAGCGATAAACACAAGAGTAATCCGATACACAAACAACAATTCTTTAATTCTTTTTTACACGAGGAGACAGACAAATGTTTGAACTGGTAGACACATTGAATCGACAGGCGATGATCAAGGTCATCGGGGTGGGTGGCGGTGGTGGCAACGCTGTCGAGCACATGATTGAGTCCAGGCTTGAAGAAGTTGAGTTCATCAGTGCCAATACAGACGAGCAGGTGCTGGCGATGTCCAAGGCCAATACGGTGCTTCGGCTCGGGGAAAGCCTGACCAAGGGGCTCGGTGCGGGCGCCAACCCGGAAGTGGGTCGGCAGGCGGCGATGGAGGACCGTGATCGTATCGGCGAGGTGATTGAGGGTGCCGACATGGTTTTCATTACTGCGGGCATGGGCGGAGGAACCGGAACAGGTGCCGCTCCTGTCATTGCGGAAATCGCTCGCGAGAAACAGGTACTGACCGTGGCTGTAGTGACGCGCCCCTTCCCTTTTGAAGGGCACAAGCGCAAAGCCATTGCGGATAGAGGTATTGATGAACTCCAGGACTTTGTGGATTCGTTGATCATTATTCCCAATGAGAGAGTCCTGTCGGTGATGGGGCAGGATGTCAGGTTGGTAGATGCTTTCAGGAGCGCCAATGAAGTCCTGTTCAATGCAGTGCAGGGAATATCCGAGTTGATTACTCGTCCCGGTATGATTAATGTTGATTTCGCCGATGTCAGGACCGTCATGTCGGAAATGGGCATGGCGATGATGGGTTCATCCACGAGGTCAGGTGAAAACCGGGCTGAGGAAGCGGCCAGACAAGCTATTTCGAGTCCATTGCTTGAGGATGTCGACCTGAAAGGCGCAAAAGGTCTGCTGGTGAATATTACTGCCGAACCGGATATGACGATTGGAGAGTATGAGAAGGTTGGCAACGTCATTCATGAGTATGCGGCGCTGGATGCGAATGTGGTTATCGGCACGGCATTCGATGATAAAATGCAGGGCGATTTGAGGGTTACCATGGTGGCGACCGGGCTTGCTGGCAGTCGGGCCAAGAGTCTCCCCAAAGAGGAGGTAAGCCCGATTCAGCCCACTTCGCCGGTTCCGTCCGTTTCGCCGGTGCGGTTACCCAAAGCAAAACCCCGTGATATGCTGATGAAAAGATTTGGCAATTCCAGAACGGCAGTGGAAGCACAGGTGGATATTGATGATTACGATATCCCTTCGTTTCTGCGGAAGCAGGCGGATTAATCGAAATTTGCCGATATTTAACGTGTATTACAAAATAAATCAGGTAAATTAATCATATTGCGGGATATTGCACCAAAAATCGGTTCAATTTGAAGTGGTTTTGGTGTAGCATCCGCCTGTATGTTCCGACAGCCATCGTATTGACTGGAACTATATAACCAGATGATCAGACAACGCACCCTGAAAAACGTAATCCACGCTACCGGTATTGGTCTGCATACCGGCGAGAAAGTCTACCTTACCCTTGAACCTGCTCCTGTTGACACGGGGATCGTATTTCGGCGGGTTGATCTTGATCCTGTCGTCAGTATCGTAGCCTGCCCGGAAAATGTCAGCGATACCCGTCTGTCCACTTCCCTGGAAAAACAGGGCATCAAGATTTCCACTGTAGAACATTTGATGTCCGCGTTTTCGGGATTGGGAATTGATAACGCGTATGTGGAGTTGAGCGCGCCTGAAGTTCCGATTATGGACGGCAGCGCTGGCCCTTTTGTTTTCCTGTTGCAGTCCGCCGGGATACTGGAACAGAGCAAACCGAAGAAGTTCATTCGTATCAAGAGCCCGGTGCAGGTCAATGAGGGTGACAAGTGGGCCCGACTGGAACCATTCAACGGGTTCAAGGTTTCGTTCGCCATTGATTTCAACCATCCGATATTGCAGAACTCGGTGCAAATGGCAACCGTCGATTTGTCGACGACATCCTTTGTCAAGGAGATTAGTCGAGCCAGAACTTTTGGGTTCATTGAGGAACTGGAGTCATTGAGGGCATCCGGCCTGGTACAGGGTGGAAGCTATGACAACGCCATCGTAATGGACGGATTCCACATCCTGAACGATGATGGATTGCGTTACGAAGACGAGTTCGTCAAACACAAGATTCTGGATGGCATTGGTGATTTGTATCTTCTGGGGGCACCATTGATCGGCGCATTTGGCGCCTACAAATCCGGCCACAGTCTGAACAACAAGCTGCTACGCAAGCTCATGGCAACCCGGTCCGCATGGGAGATCGTCACTTTTGAAGATGAGGCCGATACGCCGGTTTCTTTTGCTCAACCTGCGGTCGCTGTCTGATTGACATTGCCCCGGTTCACGTCATTACCTGATTGATTTGCTGGCAAGCCGGTAGAGTGCCTTCCCCAATTCCTTGTGTGTCAGTTTTCTGGAAATACCTGCCATTGCTTTGGCGTTTTGGGCAGAGATCGGGTTGGCTGAACGTCCCGATTCCAGGCCTTGACCGGAAATATGACCGGCCGGTTTTATTTTCGGTTCCAGGCTGGAGACTTCAAAACCCGACTCATTAAGCTGTCGAATCAGGGAGGGGGTCTGGTGCCTGATTTGGGTGGCCCAGACCGGATGATCGCAAAAAACTATCAGACGACCGGAGCGATACCACAGGAGTCTGGTATGGGGGGCCGCGATACCTGCATATTCCCGCCAGAATTCATGCAGGTCTTGTTGAGCCGTTTCATCTGCCGGTGAGTCCACGTTTTTTGGCAGGACATGAGGGGTTATCTGTGAAATGCGCCTGAATTTCTGCATTGACTTTCAAATGGTCTTGTCCGGGATATATCTGGCATAATTCAAGCCGCAATCAAACCAGACAATAATACTATATTTATATGCTGCAAAGTGTAGTGAAAAAAGTTTTTGGAGACCGTAACCAGCGTTTGCTTAAAAGCCTGGGGAAAACGGTCACGAAGATCAATGCCATGGAAGATTCGTTGAAAGGATTGAGCGATCATGAGCTGGCTGGCAGGACTGCGGAATTTCGCAAGCGCTCAGCTGACGGTGCCAGCGGCGATGAATTGCTGGCAGAGACTTTTGCCGTGGTTCGTGAAGCCTCGGTCCGCACCACCGGATTGCGCCATTTTGATGTGCAACTGGTGGGTGGCATGGTGCTGAACGAAGGCAAGATCGCTGAAATGAAAACCGGCGAAGGCAAAACCCTGGTGGCCACGCTGCCGGCTTATCTGAATGCGGTCTGCGGTTCATCGGTGCATGTGGTTACGGTGAACAGTTACCTGGCGCAACGTGATGCCGAATGGATGGGGAAGATTTATTCTTTTCTGGGGCTGAACGTTGGCGTAATCCATCCTGGCCAGAGCCGGGAGGAAAAGAAGCAGGCCTATCAGTGCGATATTGTATACGGCACCAACAACGAATTCGGGTTTGACTATTTGCGCGACAACATGGCGTTCTCCGATGAAGATCGGTTCCAGAAAGGGTTGGGCTTCGCGATTGTGGATGAGGTGGATTCGATTCTGATTGATGAAGCGCGAACTCCCCTGATTATTTCCGGGCCGGCGGAAGAGAGTACCGACCTGTATGCGAAAATAAACACGATTATCCCCGTTCTGACTCGCCAGCAGGAGCCGGAAGGCCCCGGAGATTTCAGTGTCGATGAAAAAACCAAACAGATCACATTGACTGAAGAAGGGCATGAGCGGTCGGAATCCCTGTTGATAAAAGCGGGGCTGCTGGAACCCGGCAGCAGTCTGTATGAATCAGCCAATATCGGCTTGCTGCATCATCTTCATGCGGCACTGCGGGCGCATAATCTGTTCGCCAGGGATGTTGATTACATTGTCCGCGACGACGCGATTGTGATTATTGATGAGTTTACCGGGCGGATGATGCCCGGCAGGCGCTGGTCCGAGGGGCTGCATCAAGCCGTAGAGGTGAAAGAGGGCGTATCCGTTCAACAGGAAAACCAGACCCTGGCTTCGATCACTTTCCAGAATTACTTCCGGTTGTACGACAAGCTGTCCGGGATGACTGGAACTGCGGATACCGAGGCACCTGAGTTTCTTCAGATATATGGCCTGGAGGTCGTCATCATTCCGACCAACGAGGAGATGCGAAGGGAGGATTTTCCGGATCTGGTCTATCGAACCACAGAGGAGAAATATGCCGCAATTTGTCAGGAGATTGGAAAGTGCCGCACCAAAAACCAACCGGTACTGGTCGGAACGGCATCTATCGAATCCTCCGAGCGGCTCAGTGAAATTCTGGCTGGCAAGAAAATAGAGCACCGGGTTCTGAATGCCAAACATCATGGCAAGGAAGCGGAAATTATCGCGGAGGCAGGGCGTCCGGGTACGATCACCATTGCCACCAACATGGCAGGTCGCGGTACGGATATTGTTCTGGGGGGCAATCTGGAGATGGAACTGGCCAGACTTGAGACCGATTCTGATAAAGAAGCGGCAGAAGCGCAATGGAAGGAGCGTCACAAGCAGGTTATTGAGGCAGGCGGCTTGCATGTATTGGGTACTGAACGTAACGAGTCCCGGCGAGTGGACAACCAGTTGCGGGGGCGATGCGGACGTCAGGGTGATCCGGGCACAAGCCGGTTCTTTCTGTCTCTGGAAGACAACCTGATGAGAATTTTCGGTTCCGCGAAGATCGCCGGACTGATGGAGAAGCTGGGAATGGATGAGGGTGAGGCGATTGAGCATCCATGGGTGAACCGCGCCATCGAAAATGCCCAGAAAAAAGTGGAAGGCCACAACTTCGACATGCGTAAGCAATTGCTGGAATATGACGATGTCGCGAATGAACAGCGAAAAATAATCTACGAACAACGAAATGACCTGATGGAAACGGAAGATATTTCGGATTACGTCAATTATTCCCGCGAGGAGGTGGTCAGCGGGGTTATCAGCCGCAGTATCGGGCCGCAGACTCTGGAGGAGCAGTGGGATATAGAATCGCTGGAGAAGGATATTCTGTCGGAATTCGGACTGGAACTTGAGGTGCAGAAATGGCTGGATGAGGACGACAGCCTGCACGAAGAGCCACTGCGAGCAAAAATTCTTCAATCAATCGTCGATGTGGCCCGCTCCAAGGAAAGCCGGGTTGGCAGTGGAAATATGCGGCTTTTCGAGAAGCAGGTCATGTTGAAAACGCTGGATGAACAATGGAAAGAACATCTGGCGAATATGGATTATCTCAGGCAGGGTATCGGGCTTCGCGGCTACGCGCAGAAAAACCCCAAACAGGAATATAAACGTGAAGCGTTCGAGATGTTCAACTCGTTGCTGGAGTCGATCAAATATGACGTGATCTGTATTCTGGCGAAAGTCCAGGTGCCGTCGGAAGAGGAAATGCTCGAGATGGAAAACCGTCTTCGCCAGCAACAGAAACAGGAACAATCGGTACGCTATGTCCACGAGCAGGCAAATACCGGCCTGCCTGCTCAGGGCAGCGCTCAGCCCCCGGAAGCGCAGGGTCAGTCCCGGGATTCCCGTTCCGAGCGTACTCGGGATTCCCGTTCCGAGCGTACTTATGTCCGAACAGGAAAAAAAGTAGGGAGAAACGAGCCTTGCCCCTGTGGTTCAGGCAAAAAGTACAAGCAATGCTGTGGCCGGATCCAAGCGGGCTGATTGATGGAAATTTCTCCCCTTGCACCGGCCAGTTTCCCGGCTCTTGAAGAATTGTCAGGGGTGCGGTTTTCGGTCGCGGCGGCGGGTATCAAATACCCGAATCGAAATGACCTGATGCTGGCGTGGTTTGCATCCGGTACGACTGTGGCCGGAGTTCTGACCCGATCAAAAACCGCCAGCGCACCGGTAGGGGTTTGCCGTGATCATTTGAAGGGCGGACGGGCGGGTGGTCTGATTGTCAATTCGGGTAATGCCAATGCGTTCACCGGGCGGACGGGCGACCAGCACTGCCAGATGATTTGTGCGGCAGTAGCGGATTCACTGGGCTGCTCACCTGCGGAAATTTTTATAGCTTCTACAGGCGTGATCGGAGAGCCGTTGCCGATACATCGGATTGAGCAGGCCCTGCCCGCACTGTTTCACAACCCGAATGCACGTTTCGAGGATGCGGCCCGCACCATCATGACGACCGATACGTTCGCAAAAGGGGCAGGTATTACAAGCGAAATAGCGGGTATTCCGGTGCGAATCAACGGAATTGCCAAAGGCTCAGGGATGATCGAGCCGGACATGGCGACCATGCTGGCCTTTGTTTTTACCGATGCCCGGATTCCTGCCCACCTTCTGCAAGCGTTGCTGGAAGAGGCGAATGAATACTCCTTTAACGCGATTACCGTGGATAGTGACACATCAACCAGCGATACCTGCCTGCTGTTCGCAACCGGGAAAGCGGGTAATACTCCGCCGGTGAGTATCGAAGACCCTTCGTTGGCTCATTTCAGGCGGGACTTGCGGACACTCATGCTGGATCTGGCCAGGCAGGTTATACGAGACGGGGAAGGTGCAACCAAACTGATCGAGATTCGGGTAACAGGAGCCGAGAATGACTCTGCCGCCAGGGTAATCGGGAAATCAATCGCAAATTCACCACTGGTCAAAACGGCGATTGCCGGTGAGGATGCGAATTGGGGGCGGATTGTGATGGCGGCAGGTAAATCGGGAATGGAGGTGGACCGGAACAAGCTCAGTATCGGCATGGGAGGTATTGACATTGCCCGCAACGGCCAGGTGGTTGAGGATTATGACGAAGACCGGGTCACCGGGCATCTGAAAGGCCAGTCTGTCCGCATTGATGTGGATGTAGGAATCGGTCGAGGTGAATTTGTGGTCTGGACCTGCGATTTGACCCACGGCTATATTACGATTAATGCCGACTACCGATCCTGAGCGAACCCCGGTCGCTGTTGGCGTTATACAAAACACCGCCGGTGAATTCCTGATTCAGCAGCGTTTGCCCGACCGGCCCTGTGCCGGACAGTGGGAATTTCCGGGCGGAAAAATCGAATCTGGAGAATCGGCCGAAAAGGCGTTGATTCGTGAGCTCGAGGAAGAACTCGGTATTACCGCATCCAGTCTTGCCCCGCTGCTACGTCACTGTCAGGATTATTCTCATGCCAGCGTATTGCTTCATGTTTTTCTGGTGCGGGATTTTCAGGGCAGGATGGAGGGTCGGGAGGGGCAGAATATCGAGTGGAAAACCCCCGATCAAATCCGGCGAATGGATATATTGGCAGCAGTACATCCGATCCTGTCAGCACTGGATGATCAACCCTGAAGCACCGTCCCGCAAGACGTTTTTGTTACAGTCGCTGGATAGACAGATTGGGTTGGTGCGCTTCGAGGTTGGTCAGTGTCAGGGGCTGGCCGGCACTTATGATGGCCTGCGCTGCCTGGAAGGCGTTATTACGAATAATCAGCAGGTGATCCATCGCTAAATGGGTCGGGTTGCCGGCGACTGCCGGGTCGGGGGGTTGGCAAAATTCGTTTGTCGCCAGGACATCGATCGTTTTGTCCTGGAGTTTCGATTGGTTGCCGAGGAGTTTACCCCTCGGGTTTTGGATGAATTCACAGCTGCCGTTGATTATGACGATATCGTCCAGGTTTTGGCGGATACCCAGGTCAATGACGTGTCGTTGGGCAGAGATCAGATCATCGGTTAGTGTATCCAGAGCGTCCGATAGTTCTATTTCTTGTGTGATACGGTCTATGGAAAGGCTTTTTAGCGTTTCCAGAGCACGATGCCAGTCTGCAGCAGAGGCGGACAGCCAGAATATGGTGTCGAATGCCCAGAGTGGGCCGCGCTTTTCCTGTATGAACCATGCGTTTGCGGAGCTGGCGGCTTTCGGGTTGATGTGGTGGCAGAAGTGGTCGAGCAGTTCTGTGTTGGGCATTCCCAATTCATCCCAGCCAATCAGGTAGTTGCGGATGCGGTCTTGCCAGCTGTTGACGTATTGGACACCGCTCGGGCGATGAAAACGATGCGACCAATACAAAAATGGCAGGCACAGGACCCGGCCACCCTGCTGGCGGATTTTTTCGTGGATATAACCCTCTTCTCCGCCGAAGCCTCGAAATTTGCGGTTGAAACCGGGCCAGGCGGCCTTGCGGCAGGCGAATAGGCCCATGCCTTGAAGTGGAATCTCAAAAGGTTCTCCATCGCCGTTTCTGGCGCGCGAGTCGGTTCCCCAAACGCCGAAAAAGCCTCTGTTCCAGCGTTTCTCCATGTGCGTGCTGATATGATCCAGGTTGACACTGTCGTAGCACAGTGGTCCGTGCAGCAGGTCGTTGCTGTCGGGATTATTGGCGCAATATTCGAGCAGACGGCTCAATGCGCCCTCATGCAGGAAAACATGGCAGTCCACACACAGTACGAAGTCGCCGTGCGCTTCGGCGAATATCCGGTCCCTGATCGCAGTGCTTTTGTATTCGGGTGCGGGGATGCAACGAACCTTGCCGGTCTGCTTGCAAAATTTGGCTACGGACTGGCCGTGTCTGGAGTCCGGGTTGTTGTCAATGACCAGTATTTCGATGTCGGGCAATGCTTCACGATGATAGAGCATGATCGACATGATGGTGAAATAGACTCCATCAAAATCATCGTAGGTCGCCATGCCAACGGTCAGTCGGGGAGGCGGAGCGGGTTGTGCGACGGGGGTTGGGGATGCCGTCGGCTGTGTTCGTTCTGATGGCTGGGCTCCCCCCTTCGGCGCAGTGCGCCGACTCCCCGGTCTGCGGGGGGAGTGAATGCTGCTTTTACTGGCGCTGTGTGTCTGTTTTATATGCTTTTGTTTTTCCAGTAGTTCTCTTCGTTGCTCCTCAATCCCGTTCGGCAGGTTTTTGTGCAGTTTCAGTTTTTTGGCATGGTCAATCGCGGCATCGGTCTGCCCAAGTTTTGCGCTTAATTTGGCTGCTATCAAGCGTGCCGAATAGTGGTAGATGGCTGGCTCGAAATATCGCGCGAGTGCTGGCTGCGGTACGTCAACCGCCAGTTCAACCAGTGTCAATGCACGCTCCGATTCGTTATTGGTCTCGAAGATTTCAGCCAGGCATATAAATGGCTCCAGCCTCTCCAGATCCTGGTTTATGCAGTCGCTGAGCAGATCGAGTGCCGGCGGGATGCGGTTTTTCGATGTATGGATAACAGCCAGGAAATATCGGGACTGCCAGTAAAGCTCAGCCATATTACTGTTCGTAATATCGGGCTCGGTCACCTGGTCTGCTACAGCCTGGAAGTATTTTATGGCCTTTTTGGCTTTATTCGATTGCCAACAGGCGTGTGCGGTGGATAACAGGATGTTCAATCTGGCCGGAGAGGTGGCTTGTGCACAATCGGCATCCAGCCGGGAATGGAGTTGCTTGATGCCGTTGTTCAGGGCGGGGATTTTTCTGAGCCGGGTTTTTCTGAGCCGGATTTTGTCATTGCGCAGACGGGGTAGTATATGGACATGGGCTACTGTGTTATAGACAGGGCTCTCATCAAACAGGACTTGACCGGCCTGTCCGACAGCGCTGTCCAGGAATTCGACCGTAGCATCGGTTCGCAACAGACGTGGCTGGCGCAGCGAGAAACGCGGAGTTCGGATTTCCAAGAGGCCGATTTCGGCGCCCTGGGGCAGGGAAATACCGGAATCCAGGCATTGTATCCGTTCGTCCGACTCCAGCATCAGCACTGTGTCGGCCATTTTGCGGGCGGATTGCCAGGCATGGTTCCAGGCGTCGTCAAAACCGGTAAAGTCGTGATGGACTGTTTTTCCGGGCAGGTGGCCAAGGATTTCCGTGATCAGTTCGCTGGATTCCGATGATTGGTCCCCCCCACCGGCGCGGTGCGCCGACTCCCCCTCAAGGGGGGAGTGATGTGCGGTTGGTGGTTGGCAGTTGAGGATGACCCAACTGTCAATAAAAGGGACGGCACTTTCCAGACATTTACGGGTGACTTCCGTTCCTGGGGGCAGTACGATAGTCAGACAAACCGTCCGGGTGTCGGTATTCACTTGGGTTACTCCAGGTTAACCGTCATTTTGAACTTGCGTTCTCGCAAAGGCAAGTACGGCCCCGTGATTGGCTCCGCGAGATATACACGCATAACTGTATTCGCTGCATTTCAGGGAAGAATCGTCTGGTTTCCTGTCCACGTATTTTCCGGCAGAGTAAGCTCTCTTGCTGTAAAAATCAGGCGCTCCGGCCCAGCAGTGCAGGGTGTAGAGGTTCGTGACTTCTTTGTGGTTCCAGTTGGATGGGAAATCCAACTGGTCTGTCTTTGTGATCTCCAAAGCTGAAGAGTTAAGAACTAGATGTCCGGCGTACAGGGTACAATTTATGCCGTACCAGTTCGGTTCGCTTGTTGGAACGAAACCTATAGATTCCGCAAAATGATCTTTGAGGAGATATTTTACATACTCAATAGTCTCGGCTCCGGTCTCAATCATGATTTGGGAAGGAGCAAACCAGGTGGCGCCGATGTTCTGGATATTCTGGTCGGGAAGGTTCCAGGATTTCAGAATTTCGGCAAGTTTCGGTCTTACAGTCTCTCCAGAGTAACATCCCATTCCCACAATGATTTCATCATCCGCGCATTGTATGGATTGGAGTCCAGGACAGACGAAGGTGTCTACATCGAGACGAAGGCAGTATTTGTAGTCGCTGATGATCTCGATACATTGGGGATCGATAAAAGGCGCAAAGGAGTTGACATAACCGTAGCCTTCACCCGAAAACCGGTACCGAAAATCGGGTTGGGATGATAAATCCGGGATCGCTACAAAACGGCAATGCTGTTTCGGAATCCGGGGCTTGATAGAATCTGGTCCGGTTACCAGAAGGTCGAATTTCTGATGCAGATCGGTCTTGCCGACCAGGCTGTACCAGAGGCCGTAAAACTGATCTATAAAGGGTTGCCGGTCCGGGACATAGACCACAATGACTGAATCTTTTTCCATGGGCGGCGATTATACCGGAACCGTTCCGGTCATGGTAATCCGGTTTCTTTACAGAAAACGTGAAAGGGTAAAATTCGGGTTGCCTGATTGAGGTAATCTCTGGAGCCGGTATGTACCTGATAAAACAGTGGAATATCGGTACGTTCCCGGAAATATTGGATAGCCGGACTGAGCTTGCTTTCTCCGGATTTGCATTCGACCGCAAATACCGGTTTTCTGTTCTGCAGGACTACAAAATCTATTTCTCGCCGGTCGGTATCCCGGACAAACCGCAATTCCATTTTGTGGCCCTCGATGTCCTCGATATGGTGGCAGTATTTCAACAGGTGGGAGGCAACCAGGTTTTCAAATCGCGCTCCGGCGGAAGGGACCTGGGACCAGTCCCACATATACAGTTTCTTCTCTTTTTTTACCGCTCTGATTCTGGCTGCGCCATACGGTGATATACGGAAGCAGACATACATATTCTCCAGAATGGTAATCCACCTTTCCGCGGTCTCATGCGCGACCTGTAAATCTTCGCGGAGATTTCGGACTGACAGCGGTGAGCCGACCCGTTCCGGCAAGGTTTCGGCCAGTAGTTCAACCAGTCCGATTTCCTTGATAGTCTCCAGGTCGCGGATGTCGTCATGGACCACTCTTGTGATACGCTCCTTTTGCCATCGTCTCCAGTTTCTTTCATCAGCGCGAAGCAGGGGTTCCGGGAATCCGCCAAATTTCATCAGTAATTGAAAATCCTCCCGGTTGGGCGTTGAATTGATTTCCGTAAGCGAAAAAGGATGCAGGCGGTGGTAATGGTATCGGCCCTGCAGGGAGTCGCCTCCTTTTCGGTAGTAATCCAGTCTCGCTGAGCCGGTGACCAGTATTGAAATATGGTGATGATTGGTGTCATAGAATCCCTTGACCAGGTTGCGCCATCCGGGGTGTTTATGGATTTCGTCCAGTACGACCCGTTTTTGATCTCCGGGCAACTCGCCTTTTAACAGGTTTGATCGAACGGATACGTCATCCCAATTCAGGTATCCCGGATGCCTTGCGCTTTTCGCGTTCAGCCAGGAAAGGGCGCAGGTGGTCTTGCCGACCTGTCTGGGCCCGCCAAGAAATACCATTCTGGTTTTCAAATCCTCTGTAATCGGTGCGGACAAATACCGTTTCAGTGGGCTGTTCTGCATGGGGATCGTGTTATCTACTCTACTTTACTCATGAGTATAGTAGAATGGATACGATTTTACTAATAAATCAAGCCACTAATCAGTCGATCAGTTTTCGTTTGGTTGCACAAATTTCCCGTGCGAATTCGAGAAATTCATCCATTGCCCTGAGGCGGAACTTCTGCCGTTGATAGACTATCGAGAATGGGCGGCGGATAGGGTTAGTCAGTGGAATAGCGCGTAATGACTTCAGAGTCAGTTCCTTCTCTATGGTCGCGACAGAAACAATCGAGATGCCCAACCCTGCCGCGACTGCGTTCTTGATGGACTCCGGGCTGCCGAACTCCATGATGATATCCAGTTCTTCAATATCGTGGCCCTGCTCGCTGAGCCAGCTTTCGATCACTTTGCGGGTGCCTGAGCCTTCTTCGCGTCCGATAAACGGGTAGCAGCGGGTAAGGTCGGCACTGATCTGTTTATATTTGTCGAGGGGGTGGTCGGGAGCGCAGATCACGACTAATTCGTCATCCCAGATGACATCGGTGATCAGGGTCTTGTTGTTGACCGGACCTTCGACAATGCCTACGTCAATCTGGTTGTTCTCGACCATGTGGATGATGGAGTTGGTATTCGCCACGTTCAGGCGTACCCGGACATCCTGGAATTTCGATTGGTAAGCGCCGACCACTCCGGGGATGAAGTATTCTCCGATTGTGGTGCTGGCACCGACGATCAGGGGGCCTTGCACGTCTCCGGTCAGGGTTCTGACCTGAATATCCATTTCCTTGTGCAGGGCGATGATCCGGTCTGCGTATTGCTTTACGACTTCTCCGGTTTCGGTCAGGGTGATTCGATTGTGTGTCCGGTCAAACAGGCGTGTATTGAAATATTCTTCCAGTTGGCGAACCTGAAAGGTCACAGCCGGTTGGGTCATGTGCAGGGTCTCGGCTGCTTTCGTGAAACTGAGCAGCTTCGCTACTGCGTTGAATACCTGAAGTCTTCGGTCGGCCAAAGCGGTTATCCTGTCGTATTATGATGGGTGATCATTGTCGGTCTGCACTTGAAATTTGCGTGCCCGACCACATTCTACTATACTATTGCGGTTGGCAGTAAATGAGGCGCATATCTTTGGCGTCCTGCCGAATCCGGTTTTCCAGTTCCATACACTGAGGTGAGAAGTTAAAATGGCAAGATACGAAACTGCGGTTGCGCGTCCGGCTGTACGCGGCATCGAAATTAACCGTGTTCTGAAAAACACCTATATCCTGCTGTCGATGACGCTGCTGTTCAGCGCTTTCACGGCGGGTCTGTCGATGGCGATGAATTTCCCGCCACTGGGGGCTATCATCACTCTGGTCGGGTATTTCGGTCTGTTGTTCCTGACCAGCAAATTCAGGAATTCCGTTCTCGGGCTGGTGTTTGTTTTCGCGTTGACCGGGTTCATGGGGTTAACCCTCGGGCCGCTCCTGAATTATTATATCCATGCTCTCCCGGGCGGTGGCGAAATTGTGATGATGGCGCTGGGTGGCACTGGCATGATTTTCATGAGTCTGTCCGGCTATGTGCTGGTCACCCGAAAGGATTTCAGTTTCATCGGCGGTATGCTGATGGCAGGTATTCTGGTCGCGTTCCTGGCGATGCTGGTTACCCTGATCTATCCGATGCCGGCGATGGCTCTGGCGATCTCGGCGATGTTCATTCTGTTGATGTCGGGGATGATTCTTTTCCAGACCAGTGAGATTATTCATGGCGGGGAGACCAACTATATCACTGCTACGGTTACCCTGTATGTCTCAATCTTCAACATATTCATCAGCCTGCTCCATATTTTAGGGATTTTCAGCGGCGACGATTGATCGTTTGGGGAGGGTCTTGTACCCTCCCGCAAATGTTGGATCGGGAATCAACAATACCGGGCATTTTCATCCGACGCCCCAACCATCCGTCATTCCCGTGTAAACAGGAATGACGGGTTGTTGAGTTGTGTCCCCCCATCCAATCCGTTTGCGGATTGGATTCCCCCTCAAGGGGGGAATGATTATGGATTCCCGCTTTCCTGAAAGCGGCTGGATCGTGGTATTCTTATGCGATTACGATTCGTTTACGTGTCAGAGGGGACATGTCGCTACATACACGGTATTATGATGAGATGTTTGGTCATGAGGGAGAGGTGCGCCCTCCATATACCAACTATCATGACTGGGTCAATGCGGAGAATCTCCCCCGGTTAAGGAAGAAATCATCCGAAGCTGAGAACTATTTCCACAGTACCGGCATTACGTTCAATGTCTACGGCAATGAAGATGCCACCGAACGTCTGATCCCCTTCGATATCGTGCCGAGAATCCTGTCCTCAGCCGAGTGGTCGCGACTCGTGCGGGGGATTGAGCAGCGGGTCAGGGCGATCAATGCCTTCATATACGACATTTACCACAGGCAGGAGATACTCCGGTCTGGCCGCATTCCGGTTTCCCTGATCTCCCGCAACAAGGCATTTGTGCCCCAGATGATGGGGTTCAACCCGCCCGGCGGTGTCTATACACATATTGTCGGAATTGACATCGTGCGTACGGGCGAAAATGAGTTCATGGTTCTGGAGGATAATGCCCGCACTCCTTCGGGAGTCTCCTATATGCTGGAGAATCGTGAAACCATGATGCAATTGTTTCCCGAGCTGTTCTCACGAAACCATGTGCGACGGGTCAGTGACTATCCGAAAAACCTTCGCGCCTCGCTGGAAGCCTGCGCCCCGCCCGCATGTACCGGCTCCCCTGTGGTCGTCATCCTGACTCCGGGAATCCACAATTCTGCATATTTCGAACATTCCTTTCTGGCCGATCAGATGGGAGTTGAGCTCGTGGAAGGCAGTGATCTGAGGGTTGTCAACGGGCGTATCGGTATGCGAACTACACGCGGACTCTTCCCGATAGACGTTCTCTACCGACGTGTGGATGATGATTTTCTGGATCCCCTGACTTTCAACCCGGACTCCCTGCTCGGCATATCTGGAATCATGGATGTCTACCGCTCCGGCGGTATTACATTGGCCAATGCGCCGGGCACAGGAATTTCAGATGACAAGTCGATCTACTCCTATATGCCTGAAATCATCAGGTTCTACACGGGAGAAAAAGCGTTGTTGGACAATGTCCCGACCTGGCGATGTTCCGAGCCCGACTCGCTGGTATATGTTCTGGACCACCTGGATGAGTTAGTCGTCAAGGAAGTTCATGGATCGGGCGGATATGGCATGCTGGTAGGTCCCGTCGCAAGCAAGAGGGAACTGAAATCTTTTTCCGCAAAACTTAAAGAGCACCCTGAAAACTATATCGCCCAACCGACTCTGGCACTGTCGACGGTGCCTGTGCTGACCAGGGCAGGCCTGGCGCCACGTCATGTCGACCTCCGGCCCTTTGTGCAGGTTTCCCCAAACGGTATCAGCATTTGTCCGGGCGGGTTGACTCGTGTGGCGTTGAAGAAAAATTCTCTGGTGGTCAACTCAAGCCAGGGCGGCGGCACCAAAGATACCTGGGTGCTGGACGGATGACTCGCTTGCTTGGCAAGACCGCTGGGGGATTGTTCTGGATGTTCCGCCTGCTTGAGCGAAGCGAAAATACGGCAAGGCTGCTTGATGCAGGATTCCGTATCGCACTGACTCGATCCGATGCGGCGCAGGATGAATGGAATTCGATTCTGATCACTACCGGCACTCAGGATATTTACTTCCGCAATCATGAACAGGCCGATGGCAAGCTCGTTATCGACTTTCTTCTGCGAGACAAAACCAACCCTTCGAGTGTCCTGTCGACCATTGAAGCGGCAAGGAACAACGCTCGCGCCGTCCGCGCATCATTAACTCGGGAAGTATGGGAGGCGACCAACATAGCCTGGATTACGCTACGGGAAGTCCTGAGCAAGCCGGTCAGGGAGAGGGAGCTTCCGGCGGTGCTCAATGCCATTCGTAAACATTCTTCACTGGTTCGCGGGACCATGCATGGAACGATGATGCGAAATGATATATTTGACTTTTCCCGAATCGGAAGTTTTCTTGAAAGAGCGGACAACACGGCCCGCATACTGGATGTCAAGTATTACGTGCTGCTTCCCACCGGAAGCTATCTGGGCTCGTCTCTGGATAATGTACAGTGGGAGACTATTCTGAGCTCGGTCTCGGCTGTGCGTTCCTACAGATGGGTGCATGAAGGCAAGATCAGTGCGTCAAGTGTCGCCCATTTTCTGATTCTGGATACCAGAATGCCACGATCTCTGGCATTCTGCTACGAAAAAATTGAGGACAATCTGGGCTATCTGACACGTGATTACGGCATCCGTTACGAATCCCACGGCATGGCAAGCTCCATATCCAGGAGCCTGAACATGGATTCCATTGATGTTGTCTTTGAGAACGGTCTGCATGAGTTCCTGAGTGATTTTCTTGGGCAGAATGCTGCACTGGGTGTGCAGATCGAAAAGGACTTCCGGTTTTACGAGTAGCCACTATGCTTCTTGATATCTTTCACCGGACTCACTACAAGTACGATGCGTCTGTCAAATATGCCCTGTTTCAAGTCAGGCAATCTCCGGCCAGTTGTACATTACAGAATGTAATAAGCTGGGAGATTGAGCTGGTCAACGGGCGCAAGGAGCTGGATTTTATGGATCACAACAGTAATCAGGTCTGGCTGATCAGCATTGAACCCGATCATCGGGAAATCGACATTCGATGTCAGGGGAAAATCGAAACCCGGGGCAATGCAGGCATACTCGGTAAATATACAGGACATACGCCGCTTTGGTACTACAGCCGTGATACTGCGTTGACCAGGCCCGGACCCGCAATACGCAAGCTGGTTCAGGAATCCGGCCTGTCCGGTAATATGGAACCGGGCACGCTGCATCAGCTTTCTGAAAGGATTGCCTCTTCGATTCGCTATGAGGTCGGTACGACCTCGCCCACAACCACTGCAGAGGAAGCATTGCGTACCCGATGCGGCGTATGCCAGGATCATACTCATGTCTTTGTTACCGCCGCCCGCCTGCTCGGATTCCCTGCGCGGTACGTCAGTGGCTATCTGATGATGGATGGCCAGATTCACCAGCAGGCCAGCCATGCCTGGGCGGAGGCATGGGTGGAATCTCTCGGCTGGGTCGGGTTTGATGTCTCCAACGGAATCTCACCGGATGATCGGTATGTCCGCACCGCTTCAGGCCTTGATTACCGGGAGGCCGCTCCTGTACAGGGCATACGTTTTGGAGAGAGCAGGGAGTCCATGAGTGTACAATTACAGATTCAACAGCAGTCATCGTGCGGCAATTCATGATCGACAAGCCCGGGAGCTAAACAGGTACTGACAATCCGGCTGTGTTGCTTGTTATGTTTCTTTCACCCTCTTATACTCAATTTTATGGCACTTTCTGATTCCGGTCACCGAAGCGTTCGTTACCAGCCTGACGAATCCCCACCGACGGCACTCTCTCTCGGTCTCGGTTTTCAGTTGGCTGCTATTACGGTTACTGGTGTGGTGCTGACTCCAGCGATTGTAATTCGGGCAGCGGGTGGCAGCGAGCATTTCCTCTCATGGGCCGTGTTTGCCGCTGTCATGGTCGCAGGAGCAACCACCATATTGCAGGCAGTCCGGGTGGGTCGGTTTGGCGCCGGTTATGTGCTCATGATGGGAACCTCAGGAGCATTTATTGCGGTCTGCATTACCGCCATTGCCGAAGGGGGTCCGGCGATGCTTGCCACTCTGGTGATTGTCTCCTCTTTTTTCCAGTTCATACTGGCGACGCGACTCTCGCTACTCCGGCAGATTCTGACTCCGACTGTCGCCGGTACGGTGCTCATGCTGATACCGGTGACGATCATGCCGATTGTCTTCGGGATGTTCAACACGGTACCGGAGGGCGCACCTCCAGCTGCTGTGCCGGTGACGGCTTTGGTTACTCTGGTTGCCATTGTTGGCCTGGCATTGAAATGCAGGGGGCAGTTGAGACTCTGGGTGCCGGTCATCGGTGTTGTGATCGGTTCGATGGTCGCCGGATTTTTTGGTATTTACAATTTCGACCTGGTTGCCGATGCTGCCTGGGTGGGCCTGCCGGAGGGCAGTTGGCCAGGGCTGGATTTGAGTTTCGGGCCGGTTTTCTGGACGCTGCTGCCCGCATTCGTGTTTGTCACTCTGGTCGGTGCCGTGGAAACAATCGGTGATTCTATCGCTATTCAGCACGTATCCTGGCGCAAACCGCGGGCAGTCGATTTTCGGGCGGTACAGGGTGCTGTGGGGGCGGATGGAATGGGTAATCTGTTGTCCGGTCTGTTCGGAACCGTGCCGAATACGACTTATTCTACCAGCATTGCAGTGGTTGAGTTGACCGGGGTTGGGGCACGCAGCGTCGGTATCGCTACCGGCGCGTTATTTGTCGCGCTGGCCTTTTTCCCCAAGGCGCTCGCCGTCATTCTGGCGATTCCCGATCAGGTGGTTGCCGCTTATGTCACCGTGATTCTGGCTCTGATCTTCATACTGGGTATGAAAATGGTTGTCCAGGATGGCATCAATTATCGGGTCGGTCTGATTGCCGGGGTTTCGTTCTGGATCGGTTCCGGCCTTCAAACCGAATCCATTTTTCCTGAGTTTTTCTCGCAATTCGCCGGAGGATTCCTGCAAAATGGAATTACGTCTGGTGGTCTGATGGCGATTATTCTGACTATGTTCCAGAGGCTGGGAGTATCTCGCAGTAGTCGGCTCGAGATGGAGTTGGCTACTTCATCATTGCAGGATATGCGGGAGTTTTTGCAGGCATTCGTGTCACGCAATGGTTGGGATCAAGAGATGATGACTCGGCTCGACATAGCCAGCGAGGAAACCTTGCTAACGCTGCTGGAAGAAAATAAAGCGATCAAGGCGCATCAGCCGCGCAGATTGAATCTGGCTGTGCGTAAGGAAGACGGTGGGGCTGTACTTGAGTTCGTGGCCACAACCGGGGAAGAAAATCTCCAGGATCAAATCGCACTGCTTGGTGAGCAAGCCGTTGACGCTCCTGTCGTGGAGAAGGAAATATCGCTTCGCCTGTTGCGGCATGTGGCGTCTTCTGTACTGCATCAGCAATACTACAACACAGACATCGTGACCGTGTGCGTGGATACGCCGAAATCAGGGCGTGGCGGGCAAGAAATGGACGCACCTGGTACAGACGGAGGCGGGCTTAATGGCGATTCGTGAAATCATACGCATGGGGCACCCTGTTTTACGGGAGAAAGCTCGTCTGGTGCGAGAGGATGAGATCAAATCCGGGGATTTATGCCAGCTTGTCGATGACATGATTGAGACACTCGATGATGCCGGGGGGATTGGCCTGGCCGCTCCGCAAGTGGGGGTCAGTCTACAGGTCGCTATTTTGAACATGCCCGGAGGTGCCAATCGCTACGGTCATTTCGAGGCAATTCCATTGACAGTTTGTATCAATCCCCGCATGACCATACTGGATGAGACTCATCTGGAAGGATATTGGGAGGGCTGCCTGTCTGTTCCCGGATTGCGTGGTTTTGTGAAACGCCCGCAATCGCTACGGCTGGATTATACCGACATGGATGGCGCCGCCCGGCAGATTGAGTTCAATGGATTCCATGCCACCGTTTGCCAGCATGAACTCGATCATCTGGATGGTGTGCTGTACATCGACCGCATCACGGATTCCAGATTGCTTATGTTTGAGGAAGAGTTCATGCGATTCGTCCAACCGCAAGGAGTTCAGGAATTGTCGGATTGACAGGGAGCGGACAACCACGGGTGGTGTCCTGCATCCCTGGTGGTTCTCACGGCTGGCTTCGGTGTCGAACGGATGCGGAGTGTCTGGGAAGGGTATTATCGCTGGCTGTCGGGTGTAGCAAATGTGCGAGACTACTGTGAGTTTCGATGCAGTTTATTAAAAATGGTCCCGATGTTCCAGAACGCTTGATACATTGTTTGAACCGCTATAACAATAGAGATGTCTTCATCACGCCGTCCAGACTAGTGTCTCGTCATATTTCCTGTGTCGGATATAGTCGTTTTAGTTTGATGCGTGCGTCCTCAGTTGTGAACTGCCAATCCACCTGAGTCTGTAGGCGGTCCCGTGAGGCTTGCCAGGCAGCGACTTCACGTGCGAGTATATCCATACGGTCGATACGCCGATTCAGGCATTGGCGGTTCATGACGTTGAGTTCGATTTCAGCCACATTCAGCCAACTACCGTGCTTTGGGGTATAAACGAACTCGAATCGGTCCCATAGTGCCTTGGCTTGTGCCGGTGGGTAGGCTTCATAGAATGCACCGGGACGGTGGGTATTGAGATTGTCCATGACCAGGGTGATGCGGGTGGCATCCCGATAGTGTGCGGCAATGTCGGAGAGGAACTGCGCCCAATCGGTTCGGGTTCTGCGTTCGGTCACTTGGGTCATCCGCTTGCCAGCCAAAGGTTCGGTGGCCATGAAGACATTGCAGGTTCCACAACGCTGGTACTCGTAGTCGTATCGGGCGGGCTGTCCCGGACCCATGGCAACCGGCGCACGAGTCTCCCGAATCAATTGGCGCGGTGTCTCGTCCATGCACACCACCGGGAAAGCGGCATCGTAGGGACGCCGGTAAACATCCAGAACCTTTTCCATCGCGGCGACGAACTCGGCGTTGCCTTGTGGCGGAATCACCCACCCGACCCGCCGCCATGGCTTGAGTTCGTTTTTTTTAGAACCCGGCGCACGGTTTCATGGGACACCGCATCAATGTAACCCAGTTCCACAACCCGGTCGGCCAAAAGCCGCAACGACCATTGCGCGTAACCCGCCGGAGCTTCACCACAGGCCAAAGCCACCAGACGCGCCTCGAATTCACCGTCAGCCTTACGAATATAGGTGAGCCTGCGCCCTTGGCGGCCTCCTAGCGCCGCATCCAGACCTTCTTCCACAAACCGCTTCTTCACTCGACCCACCTTGCGCATGCTGATACGGAGTATGTCCGAAATGGCTTCCCCAGTGGAATGCCGATCATTGAACTCCCCTGCATCGCAGTTGAGCAGGATCAATGCATTGATCACCTTTTGCGACCGATGCGAACCCTTGTTCGTGATACTCGTCAATTCATCCCGCTCCGCTTCGTCCAACGTCACCCTATAGCGTTTCATACATTCAACCTCGTCTTAACAAGAAAACGAGGAATCTATCATACTATATCCGACATATCATGCATGACGGGACACTAGCCAATGGATCTGTCTTTGAAAATCAAGATCAATCACAGTGAAGACTGGGTTCGTCGGGAGATGGTGTGCATCGGTAAAATTATCTCGTCCTTCTATTGACATGGGCTTGTGTTATCATTGTGGCGTATAAATTACAGTTTCACCTGGTCAGAAAACAGAATATCAACAAGATAACGGATCTGTTACGGATTTAAGATTTCATATAGTTCGTGACTTTAAAATTTATGAGCTACGACGACCAGATATTCAAAATACCAGAGCAGGCTGTTGATTATTCAGGGTGCTCGAAATTCGTTACTTCAGCAGTAGAATCGATTATCCGAACTGCAATCAAAGTGAAGAAGAACAAAATTTTGATCAATACGAATCTGAAACTTGGCCTTCCAATGGAGAATATTAACAAGATAGCAGGGCCGTTTGTGGAAGCTTGGGCACTAGAAACATTCTACAATATCCTCGAAGACAGGAGTAACCAGTATCAACTCATCAATGTTCAGGCTGTCGAACGGCTCCACATGGCTGATGTCGTTCTTCAATTCAGGAGGAAACGCAAAGTTGAGTCCGGCGTTACAGCCGAGATTGATGTGAAGGCGACAGCGGAGGATATCGTGTCAAGCGGTCGGTCTCCGAATATCACCTCATATGCAAGGATTCGCACTGCGTATGTAGAAGACCCTGATTACATGTTTGTAATTCTATCGCTTAAACACCGGGTTTACTCTACGAGTAATAGTAAAACAGGCTTGATGGATGGAATTATGGAAGTTGTTGCCTGCAGGGCCTATGATTTGAAGTTTATCTCATCGAAAGATCTGAATTATAATCCAGCATTAGGAACGGGACAGATCCAGATTCGGGATATTAACTATGTCGAGCTTGAGGACCGTTCTACGTGGGAGTTTTGTCAACTTCTGGACCGGAAGTTTATACACTCTTCCCGCCGGAATTTTGAGCAGTGGCATCATTTAGCTAGCAAAAATGGTTGGATAAAACCAGATGACTAGACAACAGGTTATTTTGGGTGATGCACTTGAGGAACTCCAGAGGCTCGAATCCGAATCAATTGATCTTGTAGTCGCTGACCCCCCATACAATTTAGGTAAGGATTACGGGAATAATCATGACTCCAGGGAGTTTGATGAATATATGGAATTCTCCCGAATCTGGCTTAAGCAGGTTCATCGCATTCTGAGACCCCATGGTACAATTTATGTGTTCATGGGTTTTCGATTCATTTCGTATCTGTATAGCATTCTTGATCGCGAGCTTGGAATGTTTTTCAATAATTGGATCGTGTGGCATTACACTCAGGGAGTGGGTAAAACCAGGGGTTTTTCTCCTCGACATGATGACATTTTGATGTTTACGAAATCAAAGAAATTCATCTTTAACCTGAACGCCATTCGTGTTCCACAGAAATATTATCGTGAGCGAAACAATATGAGAGGAGCTAACCCAGGAGATGTCTGGCAATTCTCTCATGTTCACTATTGCAACGAGAATCGGCAGAAACATCCGACCCAGAAACCCGAAGGGTTGATTGAACGAATGGTTTTGGCTTCCAGTGAAGAAGGTTCTCTGGTATTGGACCCTTTTGTTGGGAGCGGAACAACCTTGCGCGTTTGTCAGCAGTTAAATCGTACAGGTTATGGAATTGAGATCAATCCTGAATATGTTGAATCCTGTAAAACTCGATTGGAGAGGAAATTCAGCGGGTTTGATAGTGTCGATCCAAGGATGGCGCGAGTCCCACTTGATTTGCGTAAGCCTGAAATTCGCGAGTCATATCTGGATAATCATAAGAAGTGGTTCCTGAAAAATCACGAAAATGCTTTAGGAGACTTAGATAGCACTGTAAGACATCAATACCCATCAAAATCACAAGGTTGTCAGGAGCAACTGGATTTATTGGAGTTGACGGCGGAGTATGAAGTCTGATAACTGATCAGAATCAAAGAGTTCTAGAAGTTATAGCTACTGTGGACGTAAAACGCTCGAAATCGTTGCGCCCGGATTCTACCGACATGGGTGAGGTTGTTCCTGCGCAAGTGCCTGATGCCATCTTGCATATTTTTCCTCGAATTTCAATTGTGCGTTTGCCGGACTGCTTGAGGGCCGTCTCATAAATCGGGTATCGGCGACACGCGAGGGGTGCAATTTTGGCCGAATATGGAAGTTGAAGGATGTTTCAGCTTTTTTTCCGTTAAACAGAACCGTTTTGATACTGTCATGGTTCCGTAAAAATCCGACAAGGTCATTGGTTACCTCGCTGGATCGCTTGATGGCGCTGTCCAGGCTGCCTTGTCTTTCGCAGTGTTTCAGTACATCCCATAACGCGATATGGTGTTGTTTGAGAATCATGGTGCGTTGTTCATAGCCCAAGTTGGCTTCAAAACCAAGAAGTTGACTCATGATTTTCCAGAAGGTGTTACGCGGATTTGCATAATATTTTTGTTGGCGCAGTGATTCGTTGCCGGGCATTGAACCTAAAATCAGGGTGAGCGGTTTGTCTGGCACTATCGGGGGGAGCCCGGTGATTTTCATGATTGATTTTGGTGTTGAATGGCTGCGAAGCATCTGTTTATGATGATTATAGGACAGGCTGGCTTCTAAAGCCAAGAAATCGCGTGGCGTGGCTTACAGAGCATGGAATTTCCACGGCGGTTTTCGGCTGTCAATCGGTGGGATTAGTGGGTATATTCCAGGTTGAAGAGGTACATAGTGAAGGAAGCATGAAAGAACAAGCGCAACTAATCATCGAGAACCTGGCTGTTGGAGGCCTGGCAATCCTGATCATGGCAATGGCTCATTCCGCCAATGCAACACAGACAGGAGAACCGGAGGAATGGGAAATAGAAAGAACCGTGCCCTTCATGCCGGGTCCAAATATGGACGGTTCGATTGAGGAAGGTCCGGTTGTAGACGGCAAGCGCAACGGGCGCTGGGTGATCAAAGAAGGAGACGTGGTCTGGGAAGGTCCGTATGTGGATGGCAAGATGAACGGCCATTGGGTGATCACACTTCCGGACGGCACGGTTTGGGAAGGTGAGTATGTAGACGATAAGGAGAGTGGGCTTTGGGTGATTAAATTCCCGGACGGTACGGTTATTGAGGCAGGCCGGTATGTGGACGGAGTAAAACAGTAATGGGTAATGAACGAACCCTGTAAGTTGACCCGGTTAAGTCCGCAGGAAACCGGGGATTATCATTATCTGGATCGATCAGACCGATGTTATTGTCTCGGGTTTTATCACTCGGGAGAGGGCTTTGAGGGTCTTGGCCTGAATCGGGTTGTGTTTGATCTGAAAAGGGAACCCGATATCCGGTACTCGAATCCGGGCGCCTGGCAGGACAAGAGGGAGGCCATAACACGAGTTTCGTCTGTGTTGATGGCCTCCGTTGGCAAACTTTTTCCCGGTAAAAGGATGACTTTGATACCGATCCCTCCTTCAAAGAAAATCGGAGAGCCGGAACACGATGACCGTATGCGGCAAATTTGCGATCTTATGGCTGCGGGGCTTGCCTGCGCGGAGGCGGATGAGCTATTCGTGATCAAAAAGTCGGTGCAGGCTTCACATTTATCCCGTACCAGACCGACCAAGGAGCAGTTGAAAGAGAATATCAGGATGGTAATTGGTGACGATGATTATCGGCCAGCCCCTTTGGTGGTATTGCTGGATGATGTGTTGACTTCCGGGGCGCATTACGCAGCCTGCAAGGAACTTCTGGAGGGGGTATTCCCCGCCGTGACAGTGGCAGGAATCTTCGTCGCCAGAGTAGACCATGATGGTTGATTTCGGTGGGGAGTGATACCCCACCCCACCCCATCAGCTTTCAGTTACCATTTGGCGGAGTTTGAATTTCTGGATTTTTCCGGTGGAGGTTTTCGGTAATTCCATGAACACGATCTGTTTCGGGCGTTTGTAGCTGGCCATGTTCTGTCGGCAGAACGCGATGATTTCTTCTTCGGTGGCTTCTTCGCCGGGTTTCAGTTCGACGAAGGCACAGGGGGTTTCTCCCCATTTTTCGTCCGGCTTGGCGACTACTGCTGCTGCGGCGACAGACGGGAATTTATAGAGTACGGATTCGACTTCTATGGAGGAGATGTTCTCTCCGCCCGATATGATGATGTCCTTGAGCCTGTCCTTGACTTCCATATAGCCGTCCGGGTGCACTACCGCGAGGTCGCCGCTATGGAACCAGCCGTCCCGGAACGCTTCGGCGGTGGCTTGGGGGCTTTTGTAGTAGCCTTTCATGATCGGGTTGCCGCGCAGGACGATTTCTCCGATTGTCTGCCCGTCAGCGGGTACCATTTTGCCGGAGTTGACATCAATGACTCTGGCTTCCTGCATGATCGGGAATCGAACACCCTGCCGGGATTTGATCTCGGCCTGTTCTTCGGCGGTCAGGCGCGACCATTCGGTTCTCCAGTCACAGAACAGGACATGACCGAAGGTTTCGGTCAGGCCGTATACATGGATCACATTCAATCCAAGTTGCTGGGTTTTCTCCAGCACCTTGCTCGGTGGAGGGGCACCGGCCGTCATCACCTGGACGGTATGGTCGGGGATGTATTTGATCTCGTCCGGGGCATTGGCCAGCATGGCGAGGACAATCGGTGCCGCGCCGAAATGGGTGATCTGGTGCTCACGGATGGCGGCAAAGATGTTTTCGGCACTGACTACCCGGTTGCAGATCAGGGTTCCACCCATCAGGGCCATGCTCCAGACATGACCCCAGCCATTGCAATGGAACATCGGGACGGTATACAGGTAGCGGGCGAATTTCGGAATTTGCCAGGCTGCGACCGTGCCCACCGACATCAGGTAAGAGCCGCGATGGTGATAGACTACGCCTTTGGGTTGCCCGCTGGTGCCGGAAGTGTAGTTCAGTGTGAGTGCGTCCCATTCAGATTCTGGCAGGCCCCAGTCACTGTTTTCGTCTCCCTGGGCGAGTAGTTCCTCATACGTTATGTTGCCGAGGCGTTGGTTTCCCCCCACCAAATCCGCTATCGCGGATTGTGGCTCCCCCTCAAGGGGGGAGTGATGTTGCAGCGCCTGATCGTCGATAATGTCAATCACGACAGGTGGGTTGTCCAGTGTTGATAAAGCTCTTGATACTACATCCGAGAAATGGGTGTCGGTAATCAGAACCCGGGCGTCACTGTGCGCGAGAATATAGGCAATCGTACCTGTGTCAAGCCGGGTATTAATCGTATTGAGTACGCCGCCTGACATTGGAACACCGAAATGGGCCTCTGCCAGTTCCGGGGTATTGGCGGCCATTATGGATACGGTATCGCCGCGCTTGATCCCCAGTTTCTTCAGTCCATCAGACAGTCTGCGGCATCGTTTCGAGACTTCTTTCCAGGTTGAAGTGCGGTTGCCATAGATGATTCCCGGATGGTCTGCGTAAACCTCGCTGGCACGCTGCAGGAATGAAATCGGAGTAAGCTCCACGTAGTTGAGACCATTAACCTGGCCCAGGATGTCGTAATTTTCTTGCATGGGGAGTGATCGGTTCCATATAGTGCGGACAACTATACTTTATACTGGAACGGTATGGCAATTTGTTTTCCCTGAATCTGGTTTTCGGTGCATAATCCGGCCTGTTTTGGCTATCGTATAACAAGTTTAAAACCCATGAAGGTATCTCAACTGATTTTGTCCCGGCGAATCGGGAAAACTCCTTTTGAAGATCGTGTGTTTGAGCAGGGCGCACAGGTATTTACTGTTTACAACCATGCACCACTTGCATCGGTATTCCGGTCTCCACAGGAAGATTACGAGCATCTGTGCGAGCATGTGCAGATCTGGGATGTGTCGTGTCAGCGTCAGGTCGAAGTGATCGGTCCGGATGCTCTGAAGCTCATTGAACTGGTCACTCCGCGAGATATATCCCGGTGCCGGATGGGTCAGTGTATGTATGCGGTTCTGGTCGATGAACAGGGCGGAATTGTGAATGATCCTCTCTTGCTCAAGCTGGCGGAGGATCGTTACTGGTTATCTATTTCAGACTCCGGGGTGCTGTTGTGGTTGAAAGGGATTGCCAGTGGCCGGGGGCTGGATGTGGATGTATTCATGCCCGATGTCAGCCCGTTGGCGATCCAGGGTCCGAAAGCCGATGATCTGATGGCTGAAATAGTGGGTGAAGAAATCAGGGAGCTGAAGTTTTTCTGGTACGTCCGGGTCAATATCGCGGGCATGGATCTGGTTGTTGCCCGGTCTGGCTGGGGCGGGCAGGGCGGATTCGAGATTTATCTTGAGGATTCTACGCGAGGGTTGGAGCTGTGGGACACGATTCGGGAGGTTGGGCAGAAGTATCATATTCGCGCGGGTTGCCCCAATTCGATTGACCGGATAGAGCGGGGGTTGTTGTCTTATGGCAATGATATGAGATTAGAGGATAATCCTTATGAGATCGGGCTTGATCGCTTTTTTAATCTGGACAAGGAGGCAGAGTGCCTGTCCTATCCGGCGCTTGGCCGGATTTTACGAGATGGAGTGGAAAACGCACTGGTTCATCTATTCGTCAGCGGTGATGCGTTGGTATCCCCGCGTCATACCTGGGATTTGCTGGATAGCGACGGGAATCCGGTGGGAATCGTGACCAGTCTGGCGTATTCCAGGAAATATGGTTCCAATATTGCCTTTGCGAAGGTCAGGGTCGGGCTCAGTGCCCCGGGGAATATCCTGTCTGTCGAGCTGGAGTCCGGGCAGCGGCGGCAGGCGGAAGTGGTTACGCGTGATTGGCAGCGGATTGGGTAATTAACGTGGAACCGCAACATCCATATTATTGTGCATTGCCGCCTGCGTGGGAAAGACGGGTGGTTGGCGAGTTATGTTAGTTCTTCGTACATTTTGTAGTGGGTTTCTGTCATGCCGACGCTGCGGTAGGTTGACTGGGCCGCCGTGTTTTCGTGCTCTACGTACAGGCGATAGCCGCAGACATCCGGGTTCGATTCGGCTAGTTTCTTCACTTCTTCATACAGTCGGCGGTAGACTCCTTTTCGCCGCCATCGGGGGGTCACGTAAACACTCTGTATCCACCAGAAGACGCCGTTGCGCCAGTCGCTCCACTCGGTCGTAATCATTAGCAATCCAGCTATTTCTCGCTCGTATTCTCCGATCAGATAAAATCCCAGGCTCCGGTCCTGAATCATTCGGCAAGCGCCAGCCAGAGCGGTATCAGGGTCTAATCTTGCGCCTTCGGTTTCGAATGCCATTGTCCGGTTGAAGTCGGCGATTTGCTGTGCATCATCCGGTGTGGCTTTGCGGATATGGATTTGTTTATTCATTATGTCCAGGTTCCGGTGGTTATGTCGAAAGATTGATTTGAAGAGATTTTATAATAATCCTTGCAAGTCCGTTACTAAAGATGGAAAATTTTTGTCTTGTCCATTTACAAACAAAGAGCTGCAAATGAAAGAGGGTAAGCATCAATGAGCAACGCAAGCGGCGGGGTCAGGACAGTCGGGCTGATCGGCGGTGGGGTGATCGGTTCTGCCTGGGCGGCCCGCTTGTTGATCAACGGTATTCATGTCAACCTGTATGACCCGGCGCAAGGAGTCGAGAGACGAATTCATGACGTGCTGGACAATGCGTTGCGAGCTTACCGTACCCTGACTCTGGCTCCGGTCAATGTCAGGGGGCGGTTGTCATTGGTGGACAGTGTTGAGGCGGCTGTGGCAGATGCCGATTTTGTGCAGGAGAGTGGCCCTGAGCGAATAGATGTCAAGAGGGCGTTGATGTGTGAAATCTGCGCTCATACCGGAGCCGGAGTCGTGGTGGCTTCTTCCTCTTCCGGCTTGTTACCAAGCGAGATGCAGGAAGGCGTGGCCCATCCTGAACGCATTATTGTGGGTCACCCGTTTAATCCGGTCTATCTGATGCCGTTGGTTGAGATCGTGGGCGGTCAACAGACCAGTCCCCGGACTGTCGATGTTGCGCGCGCATTTTATTCCGGTATCGGCATGCACCCCCTGGTTGTGCGTAAGGAGGTCGAGGCATTTATCGCTGACCGACTGATGGAGGCCTTGTGGCGGGAAGCATTGCATCTGCTGAATGAGGGGGTCGCCACTGTCGATGAGCTGGATCAGGCGATCGTTTATGGGCCGGGTATCCGCTGGGCGTTCATGGGTTCTTTCCAGACTTTTCGCATCGCCGGTGGTGAGGGCGGGATGCGCCATTTCATGTCGCAGTTCGGCCCGGCATTGAAATGGCCCTGGACCCGGTTTGACGGACCTGACCTGACCGATGAGTTGCTCGACAAAATATCGGCACAGTCCGATGAGCAGGTCGGGGGGCGCAGTATTCTTGACCTGGAGAGGAAAAGGGATGACTGCATTGTCGCGATACTCCAGGCGTTGAGAGCGAACGATCAGGCTGCTGGTAAGGTATTGACCCGCTATGAGGAGTCGCTTTATCAGATCTCGCATCAGGACGGGTCGGATTGTGACCATGATCTGAGCCAACCCCTGCGACTGTACTCGGACACGGTGCGGGCGCAATGGGTTGACTACAATAACCACATGACGGAAAGCAGTTATCTGGTTGCCTTTGGTAATGCGTCCGATGCCCTGTTTCGACTGATCGGGGTGGATGCGGATTATCATGCCAGGGGAATGAGTTACTTCACGGTCGAAACCCATATCGTGAATACAGGAGAAATTACTTCGGGGAGCAGGTTTCACGTAACCACACAGTTACTGGATGTCGATGAAAAGCGGATCCATCTTTATCACAACATGACGGGTGATGAGGGTGCGCCAATCGCAAGCGCGGAGCAGATGCTGCTGCATGTCGATACCACGGCATCAAAAGCCTGCCCGGCTGAGCTGGGAGTATTGCAAAAACTGGATGCCATATTCCAGGGGCACGCCGCTCTCACCAGACCGGAATCCGCCGGACGTTCGGTTGGCATAAAACGCCCCCGATCAACGATTGAACAGACTGAAAACAGATCGAGGCAGAGTCATGAGTAGTTCTGGAAGAAGTGTAATTGTGACCGCGGGAGCCAGCGGGATCGGTCATGCTATTGCGATCTCATTTCATCAAAACGGGGATGCTGTTCATGTGGTGGACATTGATGACCAGGCGGTGGCACGGTTTTCCTCGAGTTATCCCGGAATCAAAACCACGGTCGCGGATGTTGCCAGTCAAGCAGATGTCTGTCGGGTCATGGATGCCCATATCAAACAGTTTCAGGGTATTGATGTGATGGTCAATTGCGCGGGGATTGCGGGGCCGACTGAGTTTGTGGAGGATATTTCGCTGGAACAATGGCAACGCTGTTTTGCCGTCAATATCGATGCGGTCTTTCTGTTCTGCCGCAAGGTGATCCCCTTCATGAAAGCGGCGCGGACCGGCAGTATTATCAACATATCCTCGACGGCCGGCTGGCACGGTTATCCATTGCGAACGCCTTACGCCGCGGCGAAGTGGGCGGTGATTGGTCTCACCAAATCGCTCGCGATGGAGCTCGGCGGAGCGGGCATTCGCGCCAATGTAATTTGTCCGGGATGTATACACGGCGAGCGGATGGACCGTGTGATCTCGGCTGAAGCCCGCCTCAAGGGAAGCAGTGAGCAGACTGTCAGGGAGCGGTATACCCGAGGTAACTCAATGAGGATGTTCATTGGCGCCCAGGATATTGCAGATATGGCTCTGTTCCTCTGTTCGGACAAGGCGCGGGCGGTAACTGG
This sequence comes from Arenicellales bacterium, assembly GCA_965116335.1. GTDB lineage: Bacteria > Pseudomonadota > Gammaproteobacteria > Arenicellales > Poriferihabitantaceae. Next base: position 861,221 of record OZ220677.1, on the reverse strand, counting down.
CCAGATACTGAACGTGGATGGTCATCTCGAAACTTTCGGGGGGCTGGATGACTGAAATGCCGGCAATCAGATAATCGGAGGATACGGTCATGAACTTTGACTACAGCGAAGAGCAATTGATGTTGATTGAAACCGCCAGACGTTTTGTGGAACAGGAGTTGTATCCGTTTGAACAGGAAGTTGAACAATCCGGCGAGGTGCGCCCGGAACTTCGCCAACAGATTATTGATCGTTCGATCAAGGCGGGACTATATGCTGCGGCGATGCCGGAGGAGTTGGGCGGCGGCGGACTGGATCCGTTATCCATGTGCATGCTGGACCGGGAACTCGGCAGAGCCAGTTACGCATTGCAGTATACGGTCGGTCGGCCCAGCAATATCTTGCAGGCTTGTACGAAAGAGCAGAGAGAAAACTATCTGTATCCCTGCATACGCGGAGAGAAAACCGATTGTCTGGCAATGACCGAGCCGGGCGCTGGTTCTGATGTCCGCTCAATGTCCTGCAAGGCGGTTCGATCTGGCAATGATTTTGTCATCCATGGCGTCAAGCATTTTATCAGCCATGCGGATGTGTCTGACTTCGTGATCCTGTTCGCGGCCACCGGAGTGGATGATACGCCGAGAGGCCCAAGAAAAAGGATCACTTCGTTTCTGATTGATACCGGCACGCCTGGCTACACGATACGGCCAGGCTACCAGAGTGTGTCCAATCGCGGATACCATAACTGTATTCTCGAATTCGACCAGTGCCGTGTTCCGGCAAGTCAGGTGCTCGGCGAGGTGGACAAGGGGTTTGAGGTCGCCAATGACTGGTTGGGAAATACCAGACTGCAAGTGGCCGCGATCTGTCTGGGGCGTTGTGATCGCGCTTTTGAGCTGGCCTGTGAGCACGCTGCCAGCCGCACCCAATTCAACCAGACTATCGGCAAGTTCCAGGGGGTCAGTTTCAAGCTGGCGGATATGGCGCTGAAGCTGAGGGCGGCTGAACTGATTACCTACCAGGCCGGCGCTCGTGCCTGCAATAATGAAATGAGCGATATGGATGCCGCCCTGGCCAAACTGTCAGCGACCGAAGCGCTGGCATTCATAGCCGACGAGGCGTTACAGATATTCGGCGGTATGGGGTTGATGTCGGATTTGCCGCTGGAGAGAATCTGGCGGGATGCCAGAGTGGAGCGTATCTGGGAAGGAACCAGCGAGATTCAGCGTCTGATTATTTCCCGTTCGATACTGCGGCCACTGGAAGCCAGGTCGTAAGGACTACCGGGGGACAGGATTGTGCGGGTTGACAGGGACCGACTGCTCCGGTTCTTCAATCCACGCTCGATCGCGGTGGTCGGGGGGCGAGAAGCGGAACAGGTATTGATTCAATGCCACAAGCTCGGGTTTCAGGGGAAGATATGGGCAGTTAATCCAGGCAGGGATTCGATGGCTGGTATTTCATGTCTGGCTGGCTGCGACCTGCTGCCTGAGCCGCCTGACGCCGTATTCATCGGGGTGCCGGCTGAACCGACCATCCGGCTGGTTGATCAATTGAATAACCTCGGCGCTGGCGGGGCGGTCTGTCTCGCTTCCGGATTCAACGAAGTGGGGGATGAGGGGGAAATCCGTCAGCGCAGATTACAGGAAGCGGCGGGCGATATGCCAGTATTGGGGCCGAATTGCTATGGATATATCAATGCGCTGCCGGGCGCGGCGATGTTCCCGGATCAGCATGGACTTTATCCTGTAGATCAGGGGGTTGCGATTATTTCTTCGAGTGGAAATATCGGCATCAATTTCACATTGCAGCAAAGAGGATTGTCGATTGCCTGGCTGGTTACCGTGGGTAATCAGGCAGTCATCGGTGTTGAGGAGGTGATGGCGGCGGCGCTTGAGAATGAGCAGATAAAGGCGATTGGATTGCATATTGAAGGGTTGAGAGATTTGCCGATGTTTGTTCAACTGGCTGCCTGTGCGCGCGACCGGGGGGTGCCGGTGATTGTCCTGAAAACAGGCAAATCGGCTCTGGGGGCACGTATCACTTTCAGCCATACCGCTACTCTGGCCGGAGAATACGGACTCTATACGGCCCTGTTCCATCGTCTCGGTATTGGCCTGGCCAGTAACATTGAGACCTTCCTGGAATCGCTGAAACTGGCACTTGTCGCGGGGCCGTTATCTGGCAACCGCATCGCGTCAATGAGTTGTTCCGGTGGGGAGGCTTCGCTGATTGCGGACTTATCGGTCGGTCGGAAACTGTTTTTCCCGCCGATTGAAGACGCTCATCGGGCGCGATTGCGTGCAACCTTGAATGACTATGTTGCCATTGATAACCCACTGGATTATCACACTTTTATCTGGGGTGATCGACAGCGCATGAGCGCCACATTCAGCGCCATGATGTCCGGCAACTATGATCTGACTCTGCTGGTGATTGACTTCCCCCTGGTCAACGATTGCGTCATTGAAGATTGGCTGGAGGCAGCTCGGGCGTTTGTTACAGCCTGTAAGCGGACGGGTTGCAACGGGGCGGTCGTCGCCTGTCTGTCAGAAAACCTGAATCCACAAATCTGCTCCTGGCTTATAAAAAATGGCGTGACTCCCCTGCACGGCATGGAGCAGGCTCTGGCGGCGATTGAGACGGTCAGTGCAATCGGCATCGGGTGGAGAGAGCATTGGTCCCTGCCGGGCGTTCCTGACTTATCGGGGCAGGTGGATTCTGATTGCGTCCGCAGCCTGGATGAGGAACAGGCCAAGCGATTCCTGAAATCTCACGGCATTGAGGTGCCTGATTCATTGGTTGGCAGTACTTCAGATGGAGTCAGGGAAGCGGCCAGAAAAATTGGTTATCCACTGGTATTGAAGGCCGTATCTTCGTCGATTGCACATAAGTCTGAAGTCAATGCCGTGACGGTCGGAATCCGGGATGATGAAACATTGAATAGTGAGAGTGCCCGTTTGTTCGGATTATCTGATACCCTGCTGGTGGAACAAATGGTGACCGACCCGGTTGCTGAACTGTTGATCGGAGTCAGTCATGATCCGGTTTTTGGTCATTATCTGATTATCGGATTTGGCGGCACTCTGGTTGAATGGGTAGGTGACCGGGAAATACTACTGTTTCCGGTTGACCGGGCAGCAATCATATCCACCCTTCAGCGATTGAAAGTCTGGCCGTTGTTAAACGGATTTCGTAACCGGGCGCTGGCCGATGTCGAAGCAGTGGTCGATACCGTAATGGCGGTGGCCGGGCTGATTGAAAGCCACTGTGATGAGATTGTCGAGTTGGAAATCAACCCGTTACTGGTGAGGTCGCGCCCCCATGGTGCTGTTGTGGCTGACGCGCTGATTCGGGTGCGGAATTGAAAATAGCGACCCGTTACAAATCATGAGGTGAAGATAATGTCTGATGCAGTAAAAACAGTAATTGACGGGGGCGTCCTTGAAGTGACCTTGAACCGCCCCAAAGCCAACGCGATAGATGGTCCAGTCAGTCAGGAACTTGGCCGGACGTTCGCGAGTTTCCGGGACGACCCTGAATTGCGAGTGGCGATCATTACCGGCGGCGGTGGGAAGTTCTTCTGCGCCGGGTGGGATTTGAAGGCGGCTGCCGGAGGGGAAGGCGTGACCAGCGACTTCGGAGTGGGTGGGTTCGGCGGATTGCAGGAATTGCCGGACCTCAACAAGCCGGTGATTGCTGCGGTCAACGGCATAGCCTGCGGCGGCGGGTTCGAGTTGATGATTTCTGCGGACATCATTATCGCGGCAGAGCATGCGACCTTCGCCCTGCCGGAAATCAATGCCGGTACACTGGCGGATGCGGCGACCCTGAAGCTGCCCAAACGTATCCCATATCATGTGGCAATGGAGTTGCTGTTGACAGGACGATGGATGGATGCCGGGGAAGCCCACAGGTGGGGATTGGTCAATGAAGTCACCACCGCCGACAATCTGCTGGCGCGAGCGAGGGAAGTTGCCCGGCGTCTGGCCAAGGGGCCGCCACTGGTATTTGCCGCGATCAAGGAGACCGTGAGGGCTACCGAGAATATGGACTTTCAGGAATCTATTGATCTGCTGAATGCCCAGGGACTGGCCACGGTCAGGAAACTCTACAACAGTGAGGATATGCACGAAGGGGCGCTGGCTTTCTCTGAGAAAAGGGAGCCGGTCTGGAAAGGTCGCTAGGGGGATACCGATATGAGAATTTCACAGGGTAATGTTTCAGCGAGGCAACACGGGGCGATGGAATATACCGAAGCCCCGGTCAACCTCGATACCGTCAGGCGTTACCGCCTGGAACGCATACAACAGCAGCTACGAAAACTGGATTACGCGGGAATCCTGTTGTTTGACCAGATCAATTGCCGTTATGCGTGCGATGCCACCAATATGCAGGTATGGTGCTCACATTACGAGACCCGTTGCGTCTTCATTGCCACCGATGGCCCGCTGATTCTGTTTGATTACGGCGACTATCCTCATCTGGCGGAAGGCATTTCGACGATTGACGAATACCGGGTAAACTCTTCCTTTCATTACTTCACCGCAGGAGAACGGGGAGGCGAAAAAGCTTCGGTCTTTGCGGACACGATCGCCGATCTGATCAGAACTCATGGCGGCGGCAATACCCGACTGGCGATAGACCGGCTTTCCTATACTGGCTGTGAGCCTCTGTTGCGGCGCGGTATTTCAATCCACGATGGTCTGGAGGTCATGGAACTGGCCAGGGTCATCAAATCCAATGAAGAAATCATCCTGATGCGGCACTCCATTGATGTCTGCGAGGCCGGTATCGGCAGGATGCGCGAGGCGCTTGAACCGGGTATTACGGAAAATGCGTTGTGGGCAAAACTCCACGAGACCAACATCGCTTGCGGGGGAGAGTGGATCGAAACCCGGTTGCTGTCTTCCGGGCCGAGAACCTTTCCCTGGTTTCGGGAATCCTCGATGCGAGTGATCGAGGCGGGCGATCTGGTCAGTTTTGATACGGATTTGATCGGACCTTATGGTTATTGCTCGGATATGTCTCGAAGCTGGGTATGTGGTGACCAACCGACTGATGAGCAACGCCGGATTTATGCGTATGCGTGGCAGCAGATTCAGCATAATGTAGCGATGTTGCAACCCGGCATGACCTTTCATGATGCCTCCCGCGCGGCCTGGAAGATTCCGACGGAGTTCTCCAACAACAAATACAGCTCCCTGATACATGGAGTGGGACTGGCCGATGAGTATCCGAGCATCAAGCATATCGACAAACTGGAGATGGCGGGTTATCGGGGGGTTATCGAGGAAAATATGACTCTGTGTGTCGAATCCTACATTGGTTCCGAGCGTAGCGGGGAAGGCGTGAAACTGGAAGAACAGGTATTGATTACCGAGCGCGGGGCGGAAGTTCTGACTCGCTATCCGATGGAGACGGACTGGCTGTAAATGTTCAGGATCAGGCAAGTAGATCCGGGTGATGCTGATGTGTCGGCGTTGATCCGGGAGCTGGACGAATACCAGCTGTCGATCTATCCGGCCGAGTCTAACCACCTCGATTCAGTCGAGCAACTGCGTCAGGAGAATGTGTTTTTCATTGGTGCCTTTGCGGGAGAACAACTGGTTGGAACCGGCGCGGTCAAGTGTTTCGCTGATGATCGTGAAGAAATAAAATACGGCGAGATAAAGCGGATGTTCGTCAGCAAATCACATCGCGGTAAAGGCATATCCCGGCTGATTGTGGAGCGCCTGGAGAAACATCTACTCGATCAAGGCATTCGGGTCGCCCGGCTTGAGACCGGCATATACCAGCCGGAAGCGCTGGCGTTGTACCAGAGATCAGGGTATCGCAAGCGGCCCTCGTTCGGCGACTACCCGAAACACGATCCGTTGTCTGTTTTCATGGAGAAACGGCTGTAGTGAGAGCACAACATCTACTCATCTTGAATGGCGCGAACAGGTTGCTTTCCAGGAAGAAGAAAATTTAGTAGTATCAAGTAGTATAAACCTTACTTTTTGAGCACTTCTTATGCCAATGTCTGGGTGTGGGGGGACAAAATAATTTTAACGACAAGCGTGCTGGTTTTGGGGGGGTGCAGTGACGGCGGTGGTTGAATGCGATGACCTGAAGATTACGCTCGGAATCGAGGAGGAGTGTTTCCTGGTGGATCCACAGACTCGTGATCTTCTGGTTGACCCCGATTCAGGCATTTTCGAGATGTGTGAGGCGACTCGCGGGCCACACAAGATTGTCCGCGAGGCATTGCGCTCCCAGATCGAAACCAACACCCGAGTCTGTGCATCGGTTGCTGAGTTGCGCGAGGCTTTGGTCGAGACCCGGCGCATTATTATCGCAGCGGCCAAGCAGTATGAAGTGGCTGTGATGGCTGCTTCTACTCATCCATTTGCGCGCTGGCAGACACAGGCTGTTACGCAGGGTGAACGTTACCAGCACTTTGCGACCATTCATCAGGATAATTTGCGCCGTTTCCTGATCGGAGGCATGCACATCCATGCGGGATTCGCAGATGCAGATACGCGAGTGCGGGTGATGACGGCACTTCGGCAATACCTGCCGTTATTCCATGCCTTGTCCACATCCTCGCCGTTCAGCGATGGGCGTAGCACCGGGTTCAAATCCTGGCGATTGACCATTGTTGGAGGTCTGCCACGATCGGGTATGCCCGGCCCGCTCTATTCGGCGGCGGAGTATGAGGACTTGCTTGCACAATTCCAACGTTACAATTACCTTACCAATGGCAGTGAGCTATGGTGGGACATCCGCCCTTCTCACGCTTATCCGACAGTGGAAATGCGTATTTGTGATGTCTGCACGCGACTGGAGGATGCGGTGAGCGTGGCTGCGCTTTATGCGTCTTTGATTCGGTGGCTGATGCGTCAGGATATGGAGGGCACTCTGCCTCCTGAGCCGTTGACTGAGTTCATCGCGGAGGACCGATGGATAGCGCATCGTTATGGAATATTCTCCTTTTTCGGCGACAGGCGCGGCAGCGGCGCCCGAATCGACATTCAGGATTATCTGGCCAGGCTTGTCGAGGAGTTGGCGGTCGATGCTCAGGCACTGGAATGTGAGTCCGAGATGCGCCACACACTGACTATCGTCAAGCAAGGAGCCAGTGCGGACCGCCAGTTGGACTTCTACAACCTGCGTCGCCTGGAAGGAGATACTCACGAGGAAGCATTGCGCCACGTAGTCGACCTGTTGCTCGCGGAGACACGGGCAGGCACTTAAATATCTACGTGTAAATTGTTACCACCCGCAAAACAAGTGGTTACAGCGAAAAATAATTTACGGAATTAGTAATCAAGGGAGGGGTGTTAAGGGAGGGGTGTTAAGGGAGGGGTGTTAAGGGAGGGGTGTCCAGGAAGACGAAAATTTAGTAGTATAGAGCAGTATAAATCTTACTTTTTGAGTGCTTCTCATGCCAATGATAAAAAAAGGAATTATGAGGATCAGGCCACGATCCGTAAAGCTGTGGATAACTCGGTTGAGGTTGGCTCTATACTTTACGCGGATGAGCACAGGGGCTATAAAGGAGTTGACGGAGGCTTCTACAAGCATGAGACAGCAAACCACTCAAGAGTATGTGAATGGCATGGAGCATACGAACGGAGTGGAATCGGTCTGGTCTACTGTCAAGCGTAGCTTCAACGGTGTATATCACCACTGGAGTAAGAAACGCTGCCAGCAGTACATTAACGAATTCCCCTTTCGCATGAATCCGTGTAACGTATCACGCGATATACAAGACCGATTGGATGATTTGTTCAGTGCCATGGCGGGCAAGACCATCATCTACGAGGAACTCACCGGATGAACGAACGAAAAACGGAGGGTCTGATCGAGAACCGATTAAAGGATCTAGCTTACTGTGATGTGGGGAATGGGATAGTTATTGAAAAGCAACAGAGCGATTCTCCACGAATTACAAAGTTATTAAGAAATGCATCAAAGTCTGGCAGTGGACAGGGAAGACCTGAATTTATCATCACATCAAGCCAGCATTCTGATTTTCTCATTGTGTTTGAATGCAAAGCAGACCCAGCAAAGCACGAAAGCAAAAACAAGGATAAATATTCTGAATATGCTGTAGATGGTGTTTTGTTGTATGCCTCGTTTTTGTCTAAAGAATACGATGTACTTGCTATTGCAGCGAGTGGACAGGATGAAGCCAGTCTACGCATTTCACATTTCCTTCACTTGCGTAGAGCCAACAAGGCGGTACAGTGGGGTGTATCAAAAGACATGCTGTCCTTCGAAGAGTATTATGCGGCACTACTTTCAAGCGATCTTAAATTCAGGCAGGACTATAGCACTTTGCTCAACTACAGCAGGGATTTGAATGATGTGCTTCAGTCAAAAAAGATAACTGAATCGCAAAGGGGTTTATTGATAAGCGGAATTCTTATTTCTCTGAAAAACAGGGCATTCCTACAAAGCTATACATCACACAAGACTGTCAACCATTTATCTCACGGCATTTTGAATGCAATCAAAGCAGAGCTTGAAAATGCCAAAGTACCAACCGATAGAATTGAAATCATAGAGCAATCATTTTCCTTTATTAAAACACTTCCTGCATCAAAGCAATTCATTATAGATTTGATCAAAGGCATAGACAAGAACGTCAACAAATTTATTAAAACGCACAAATATTATGATGTTATCGGTCAATTTTATGTGGAGTTTCTTAAATATGCCAATAATGACAAGGGTCTTGGCATTGTATTGACCCCACATCATGTCGCAGAGCTTTTTGTGAAATTGTCGGATGTCAATCGGGATAGTGTAGTGTTTGATAACTGTTGCGGGACTGCTGGATTATTAATCGCTGCAATGAAAGAAATGACTGATGATGCAAAGGCTGACTCTAAAAAACTACAGGATATAAAGCAGCACCAGCTCTACGGCATAGAGTATCAGCCAAACATATACACGCTTGCAGTATGTAATATGATTCTCCACGATGACGGAAAGGCCAATGTCGTCAAGGGCGACTGCTTTGAAGGTACTAGGAGGTCATTTAAGAAAAAACCAACAGTGGGACTGCTAAACCCTCCATACAAAAACAAGCGGATGAAGGATGATCCTGAAGAACTGGAGTTCATACTAAACAACATGGAATATCTGGATCAGCATGGCAATGCGAAATGCGTGGCCATTGTGCCGATAACTTGTGCAACCAATCCAGCAGGGAACATCGGAGAATTAAAGAAAAGAATATTGGAAAAACATACACTGGAAGCAGTGTTGTCAATGCCAACAGAGTTATTTCACAATTCCAAGACAACAGTAGTGACCTGCATCATGGTATTTACTGCACACAGGCCACATCCACTGCATAAAAAAACATGGTTTGGATATTGTCGTGATGATCAGTTTGTAAAAACCAAGCATCTGGGCAGGATTGATGTGAATGGAGCGTGGCCTACAGTCCGCGATTCCTGGATACAAGCATTTGTTAATCGTGAAGTAATTCCCGGTTTCAGTGTAATGCAGAAAGTAAATCATAATGATGAGTGGTGCGTTGAGGCATACATTGATGCTGATTACAGCAACATTAATCAGGATAGTCTATTCAATGCCTCTGTGAGACATGCTTTGAGCAGCATAGCAATTAACAGTGGAGATCATCTGTGGGCGTAGTGCCGCTTTTTCGTTTGTTTGATATCAGCCGAGGGAGCAAGCTGGATTACAATAAGATGACACCGTGTTCCTATAGCGAAAACGCCATATCCTTTATTGGGCGGTCTGGAGAAAAAAATGGCTTTGTTGGATATGTTGAAAAGCTGACAGAGAAAGTGCCTTATGAAAGCGGGTTGATAACTGTTGCCTTGGGTGGCTCGGCATTATCATCTTTTGTCCAGCCGAGGGACTTCTATACAGCTCAAAATATCGATGTGCTTAAACCCCGTACCGATATGTCTGTTGACGTGAAAATCTATTACTGTTTATGCATTGAGGCCAACAAGTTCCGTTATAGCACATACGGTAGAGAAGCCAACAGGACACTAAAGACAATCAACATACCGTCTGTTGAGTCCGTGCCAGCGTGGGTTCATGGGGCATCAAAAATGTCAATCAATCAATTGTCTGCAAAACTGAGACTTGTCTATGACATTGTGCGCTGAAATTGTGGGGAAGCTACGACAGACCAGACAAAGCCATGAAAGCTCTTCTGGATTCAGGGAATCCGGACAAGGAACCACCCTTGCCACCCATGACAAAAGAGAACTTGAATCGCAGATTCAGGATGAGGCTACGGAATGGGAAACCTGTGACGGAAGAGGTGTCGGATGAAGATTAGAAAGGATGGTAACGGACACCTTTATGTCGAATGGACCAGAGCTAATAAAGGTCACATGCGTGCGTGGGTGCAACACAGAACCGGAGACAAGGACTGGGCTGCGACTGGCCGCTATTTAAATGTAGTCCGATGTAACTCGCCCGGCCATCCAGGCGGTAACCCGACCGACTTCCCAATTTTCAACAACCTTCCAGACGAGCAAGTCCTGCTCTCCTTTGTGTTTGCGGCAAATGCGATCACTGGCTGGACTAAAGATTAGTTTGTAAACTAATCTTTATAATTTCTTAACCAAAAGGTGAGAACTTAAACCTGTAGGATAGGTGTCAATTATAAGTAGAGGAACCCCCGAAAAATATGGTTGATCAAATAACAGTAGCAGGTTTGGTAGGTGTCGGTTGGGCCGCTAAGAAGGTTCTGGGGCCGACCCTTGAGGAATTCGGCGACGACTTCAAAAAGCTCTATGTTGCTGGACGCGATAAGATCATCGATCGGGCTGCGAAAAAGGTAGATGATTTGGATGACGGAAAACGCGCGAACTTGCGTGTGGCTCGAGACGTTCTTTGGAACGGCGCGTTTTCGGAAAGCGAAGTCTGCACAGAGTATTACGCTGGCCTGCTGGCGGCTTCACGAAGCGTGGATGGATTGGACGACGAAGCAGCCCCTTTCGCAGACACGGTAAAATCGCTATCTTCACAACAACTCAAGCTGCACTATAGTATTTATCACTCTCTGGAGCGGATAATGGAGCAGGCTCATGACAACGGTGAGGCATTCGATGTCGGTCAGATTCACGGACGTGTGGACGTGTTCATTTACGAGTACGATCCACAGAATATCGACTTGAATTTACAGGTGCTGCTGTGCAATGGACTGATTATCGAATACGAGACCAACAGCAAGATGATAACTCGAGAAGGGAAAGAGCAATTGCTGTTCTTTTGCAGAACCAAACCGACTGTGTTCGGCATCTTTCTATATGCAGCAGCACACAATCAATTGGAATGGAGAAGGGCGTTTGGTTTGCGGTGCTTCGGTAAGCTTGAAGGTGTCGAACCGCCAAAAATCTACGGACGAACACTGGAGGAGTTCCTCAACCGATTCCCCTGATTCTGGTGACAGGCCAGCAATCCCCAGGCCAAGGTCGCCAATGCAACCAGATTCTGCAAGGTGGATAATTTCCTCGCCTGTACCCGCTCCAATCCAAATCCCTGCTTACTGAACCGATACCCTTCCTCACAAGCCCAACGATGAATGTACGATTGAATCAGACGCTCCCCTTGCAACCGACCCCGTATCCGCTCAGTACTGACCAATACCATCGGTTGTCGCTTGCCATGACGCACCACAATCATCGACAACGGCGTATCGGGATGTTCTTTCAAGAATACAGTCGTAATACCAAAACGAACCGACTCCCGTGCCTGTTTCCTCAACTTGCCCCGGTGCTTCAAGGGCAACTGACACGCAATCTGTTGGGCCGTCTCCTTCGAACCCCTCCACAACCAGTGACGAAGATTGGCTGACCGTACCAATATCCTCCAATCTCCCCGCAACCAGAAATCCCATAACACCCCCCGGTCTCCACCCCGGTCTCCACCCCGGTCTATCACCCATAACGGACGACTCTCCAAACTCCCCTGCACCCGCTCCATGACATTCACAATATCCCGATTCTCGCTCTTGTATGAACCCCGATTCGACGACAGCAAGCGAGTCAACAACGGAAATGTCCGGCCACTATCCAAACAGCGTGCAACGACACTCAATAACGGATAACCATTCACAATATCTCCTTGGTCTCCATCCCGTACCCGGCATAACCCTTCGCTGGCGCGACTGCCCTCCCGGTTCAAATCTCCCGCATCAATCGCTATCACCATATCGTCCGTTACCCGACCCGACATCTGCTCCAGTAAACAATCTTCCGCAGCCCATGCAATCTCACCATGTTTCCCCAACATCCGCGATAACCGCTTCATCGTGTGATGCAGACGAGTCGGCTCTTTCAAACTCCGCCCAATCATCGATAACTGCAAACTCCCACTGCTTAATATACCCACCATAACCTCCGCCATCAGCTTGGCTACCGGCTGACTGATTACTTCACTCGATTGATTCACACAATCGGTAATTCGGACTTTCCATTTATTACGTTCCCGGCTATCATTCGTCATCAGAGTTCTCTTTTGGTTTCAGTAGTTTACGATAAAACCATTGTACCAAAAGCAGAACTCTGATCCCACAAAATAACCAACCTTTCTACAACCTTTTCAAACGCTTATATAGTACATAACTGAAAAATGGGGAGACTTTAGTATTATCGGCTCTTGTTATCGGTTTTGGGCTACAACAAAAACCATGCAATTATAGACGACCCTGCCAGCCAGCATCTATTTTGCCCGCAAGAACGACAATCGCTTACCGGCCTTGTGTCGTGCATACAGACCGAGATGCTTCAGGCAACGCTTTGATGCCGAGTGACTTCTGCTGTTTAGTGCAACTATCAAGGAGATGTTGTAATATCTCACTCATGGAAAAAAGCAGCCAAGATGGGAAAACAGTCTACTTGGACAAGGTAGGCATCTTCTGGAATCAGAAAGATGGAAGGATTCGTATAACCGCTCAGGGAATTTTTCCATTTATTTCTACGGTCAGTCCCGATCCAAAAAGTAAACGTGGGAATCCGAATCTGTACTATAAACTGGCCAAATGTTTACAAGCAAAAGGAGCCCCACATCCACCGATCCCAAGTGATTGAGGACACTCAACGAGAGCCGACTACTGGTCACACTACTTGAGCGAGGATACAACGTTTCACGGGTTGACCTGCTCCATTCCACTTACGATATGGTCGTAGAAACAGACGAAGGTTCCTTGATACGCATACAGGTCAAAATTGTAAGCTCAAACGGTAGTATCAAGTTCACTGGAGGAACCAGGGGTGGCATTGATCGGGAATACCGATCAGACATTAAAACCTAACCGCTTCCCCAGATTTTGCTGCTCCATCAAATGACGAAACTTGCAAATCGTGGTCTCATCAGGCACAGGTTCCCGACCCAGATCAATACCCGCAAAACGACGCAGCAACGGGAATCATATAATCTGGACGGGTAGGATGGGATTCCCAACTGGCCGGGTTGTGGATGCACTGGCCGTGATTTTATCCAGTCCGGGATAACGGCACTATCAACCGCCCGCCGTCAAGGTGGCTACCAGGGCGGCCACATCCTGGCCGATGGCACACTTGCCAGGTTAATGCGCCCACAATCACAAGTATGGCTCCGCAGATCCAACGCAGCCAGACAATATCGCTCTTTGTCGCCAGTTCGCTGGACTGGTTCGCCATAACCTCGGCCACTGCTTCGGCCTACTCGGTCTTGAATCCGGCCTTTTCCAGCTTCCGCATTGCGGCCAGTGTGTCAATCGCTACTATTGCCATGTTTCGGTGCCTGTCAGTTCTTTCCTAGTGTCCCGTCATGCATGATATGTCGGATATAGTATGATAGATTCCTCGTTTTCTTGTTAAGACGAGGTTGAATGTATGAAACGCTATAGGGTGACGTTGGACGAAGCGGAGCGGGATGAATTGACGAGTATCACGAACAAGGGTTCGCATCGGTCGCAAAAGGTGATCAATGCATTGATCCTGCTCAACTGCGATGCAGGGGAGTTCAATGATCGGCATTCCACTGGGGAAGCCATTTCGGACATACTCCGTATCAGCATGCGCAAGGTGGGTCGAGTGAAGAAGCGGTTTGTGGAAGAAGGTCTGGATGCGGCGCTAGGAGGCCGCCAAGGGCGCAGGCTCACCTATATTCGTAAGGCTGACGGTGAATTCGAGGCGCGTCTGGTGGCTTTGGCCTGTGGTGAAGCTCCGGCGGGTTACGCGCAATGGTCGTTGCGGCTTTTGGCCGACCGGGTTGTGGAACTGGGTTACATTGATGCGGTGTCCCATGAAACCGTGCGCCGGGTTCTAAAAAAAACGAACTCAAGCCATGGCGGCGGGTCGGGTGGGTGATTCCGCCACAAGGCAACGCCGAGTTCGTCGCCGCGATGGAAAAGGTTCTGGATGTTTACCGGCGTCCCTACGATGCCGCTTTCCCGGTGGTGTGCATGGACGAGACACCGCGCCAATTGATTCGGGAGACTCGTGCGCCGGTTGCCATGGGTCCGGGACAGCCCGCCCGATACGACTACGAGTACCAGCGTTGTGGAACCTGCAATGTCTTCATGGCCACCGAACCTTTGGCTGGCAAGCGGATGACCCAAGTGACCGAACGCAGAACCCGAACCGATTGGGCGCAGTTCCTCTCCGACATTGCCGCACACTATCGGGATGCCACCCGCATCACCCTGGTCATGGACAATCTCAATACCCACCGTCCCGGTGCATTCTATGAAGCCTACCCACCGGCACAAGCCAAGGCACTATGGGACCGATTCGAGTTCGTTTATACCCCAAAGCACGGTAGTTGGCTGAATGTGGCTGAAATCGAACTCAACGTCATGAACCGCCAATGCCTGAATCGGCGTATCGACCGTATGGATATACTCGCACGTGAAGTCGCTGCCTGGCAAGCCTCACGGGACCGCCTACAGACTCAGGTGGATTGGCAGTTCACAACTGAGGACGCACGCATCAAACTAAAACGACTATATCCGACACAGGAAATATGACGAGACACTAGGAGTTTGCGCTGTAGGAACGGGTTTGGGATAATATTTGGAATGAATGATTGAGGATATTTGAGATGCCGACGAGATTTCGCCCTTACCACCCGGATCAGAAACTGTTATTGCCGCCGGACTTGCGGGACTGGTTGCCGGAAGGACATTTGGCACACCATGTGAGTGATTTGGTGGACGGGTTGGATTTGACGGCATTTTACGCGCCCTACCTGGGAGATGGTCGGCGCAAGTCGCCTTACGAGCCTCGGATGATGCTGAAGGTACTGATTTACGGCTACGCGACGGGTGTATTTTCTTCGCGCAAGTTGTCGTGCAAGCTGGAGGAAGATGTGGCGTTTCGGTTGTTGGGTGCGGGCAATTTTCCGAGTCACCGGACGATCTGCGAGTTTCGGCGTCGTCATCTTGTAGATTTTGGAGGTTTGTTTGCCCAGGTGGTGCGTTTGGCGCGGGAGGTGGGTTTGGTTGAGTTTGGCAAGTTGTCGGTTGATGGCACCAAGGTTCGCGCGAATGCGAGCAAGCGCAAGGCGATGAGCTATGGTCGGATGGTTGAGAAAGCGGGTCAGTTGGAGGCGGAGATTGAGGGTTTGTTGGAACAGGCACGGAGGACGGATGCTGCGGAGGACGAATTGCTGGGTCATTCGGTTCGGGGAGACGAATTGCCGGAGGCGTTGCGTCGTCGGGAGGATCGGTTGGCGGCGATTCGGGCGGCGAAGGCGCGTCTGGAGGCACGGCAACGGGAATCGGACGATGCGCGGGGTCGGGAGCCGGGGAGCCGGTGTAATCCCAAGGGGGGGCGGCCCTACAAGCGTGAATACGGCAAGCCGGACGATCGGGCGCAGGATAATTTCACAGACTGCGAGAGCCGGATCATGAAGACCTCATCGGAAGGCTACCAACAGTGCTACAACGCGCAGGTAGTGGTGGATGGCAGTCACCAGTTGATTGTGGCGAGTGGGGTGACATCGAACGCCAGTGATCAAGGGCATCTGGTGGGGCTGCTGGACGAAGTGGAGACGGTCTATGGGGAACGTCCAGATACGGTGCTGGCGGATGCGGGCTACTGCAACGAGTCGGATCTTGCGACGCTGGAGGGTCGCGGCGTAGACGGCTATGTGGCCTTGGGTCGGGAGTCGCGGAGGGACATTGCGGTAGATGCCCGGAAGTGTCCGGCAAAAGCGCGCATGGCCGAGAAACTGTCGACCCCTGCGGGACGCAAACAATACGCGCAACGCAAGTGGTTGTCGGAAGCACCCAACGGGTGGATCAAGGAAGTACTGGGTTTTCGTCGTTTCAGCCTGCGGGGTCTCGACCCGGTGCGATGCGAGTGGGAGCTTGTGTGCCTGGCATTGAACATCAGACGGCTTCAGACGCTCGCGACCCCCTGAGAAGGCGGATTGCCGGTCGCAACCGCCCTTTGCAACGCCCCTTACGACACATTCCGGGGAGGGGCTGCCCGATCCTCGTTCACCCAACCGAAAGCCCGTCAGGATTCGCATAACTCTCAACCCATTCCACATCCCCATTCTACATCCTGTGCCAAATCATCGGCTTTTCTGTAAAATCGTCCTACAGCGTAGACTCATAGTGCAAAGTATGATGGAAAGTCTGATCAATACAGGTTTTGTGATGGATTTTTTATAGATTCGGGATTTCATCAGACAGGAAGGACGAAATGGACTGAAATCAGCACCCCGGAGCGGGGAAAGGCAGGGATTTTCTCTTTATTTCCCTATTTCAGGCGCACGTAGCCTGCGGTTTCAATCTTCCAGGTTTCAACAGCACTTTCTTCGCCATCACCAGATTGCTCAAGGCACAAGCCACCACCAGTCGATGTGTGTTCTTCTCCAAACCCCGATAACGCACTTTGGTAAAACCAAACCGTCGCTTGATGATGCCAAATGAATGTTCTACCTTCGACCGTACCCGGGACTTGGTGCGATTCATTGCGCGTTCCTTCTCCGTCAACTTTCGATTACGCGCCCCCTTCGCCTGGGTAAAGTCCTTCGCATCCGGTGCCACCCTTGCAATCACCGCCTTCTGACCCGTATACGCCGAATCTCCCCATACACGAGTCTCTTTCCCATGCAAAAGAACAGGCAGAACCTGTGAATCATGAACATTCGCTGGCGTAGCCGCTACCGAGTGAATCAACTTGCTGTGACTGTCTACACCAATATGGGCCTTCATGCCAAAGTGCCATTGGTTGCCCTTGCGCGTGGAGTGCATCTGTGGGTCTCGTGCTTTCTCCCGGTTCTTGGTCGAACTCGGCGCCTCGATAATACTGGCGTCTACAATCGTGCCTCGCTTCACTGCCAGTCCGTTCTCGCCCAAATACTCATTGACCAGAACAAACAACCGCCTCCCCAGATTGTGCTTCTCCATCAAATGACGAAACTTGCAAATCGTGGTCTCATCCGGCGCAGGTTCCCGACCCAGATCAATACCCGCAAAACAGCGCATACAACGAGAATCATATAACGCTTCTTCAACCGCCGGATCCGAAAGATTGAACCAGTGTTGCAAAAAGTGAATACGCAACATCCGATCTATTCCAATCGGCCTGCGCCCCGCTCCTTTGGGTTGCGGATAAAAGGGTTCAATCACCGCACACAAATCCGACCACGGAATCACTTCCTCCATCTCTTCCAGAAAACGCTCCTTGCGTGTCCTCTTACTGTATTTATCAAACCCAATCTCAGAAAATGTGCTCTGGCGCATCATGAAATATCTCCAGCCATAAAAAATGAAAAAAATCATTATACAATAGAGGATCAATTAATCAGAGATTCCTGATTATATTCACGGTTCGATCAATAACCGATAAAACAGAAATGAATAAAACCGATGAATTGAATGTTTTGTTTTCAGAGTGGAAGAAAGAAAGACCCGAAGAATCGGAGCGTATGCACCCGGACGGTATCATTTGCGAAGAAACCTACAACAAGACTAAACCGAAGATTCTTTTTATTATGAAAGAGCCGAACAACCCGGAATGGGAAACGTGGGATGTTAGGGAGTATTGGGCAAAAGGGGAGATAGATTATTTATTTAGTTGGCGTTTGAGTCGATGGGCGAACGGTATATTAAACGGGTTTCCATCCCTTCCGGTTTCCGATGATGAATGCCGGAAAAGTATTCAGTCCATTGCCTTTATGAATCTCAAGAAAACGGGAGGCGGAAGATCATCAGATTATGATGAAATTTTGAAAGCTACGGAGGATAACCAGAAATTTCTACAACGGCAGGTATCAATAATAAGTCCTGATGTGATTGTCGGGGGAATCGGGTTTGATGGGCGTTTATGGTCGTTACTTTTCCCGGATATTAGTTTTCAACAGTCCGGTATTTTCCCGCCCTGGGACAAGGATTATGATATGCGTATAGCCTTACATGAAGGCATACAAGTTATTGATTTTTACCATCCTTCCTATACGAGACATTCCGAGGAAGATTTTTATTGTTTGCTTGACCGGACTTATAAAGCCGTCACTGCCATAAATGAAAATACTTGATATATGAATACGGCGGTTTCTGAATCTTTGGCCGATAGGGATTTAAGCAATAAAGACCTACACGGTGCGAACCTATCCGGTACGAATTTATACGGTGCAGACCTATCCGATGCAGACCTATCCGATGTAAGCTACACGAGACGAGATAGCGAGATGTTTTATCGGACTTTCCAGCCTGGTACAGGTTGAATCCGACAATCCGGGAAGGTTCTCGTTTCGGTGGATGGAGCGGTCACCGTCCAGCGTATCCAGCGCGGTACAGGCTGAACCCGGCAATCCGGCGGTGGTCGATGTCCAGCGTGTAGCCATTCATTCCGGGAAGGTTACCGTTTCAATGGATGGCATGGTCACCGTCCAGCGCGTCCAATGCGGCACAATCTGAAACCTTGCAATCCGGGAATACCAACGCAAGGGTAACCCCTGAAAATGCGATACAGGGCAAATGTGGAGCTTGGAAAACCGGCGACGCGTTCAGAAACCCGGTTTCAGTTCTGAAACCGGGATAATCGAGCGTATCCGGGTTTTGTGGTCACAACCGGGAATCCAAAATGAAAAAATTGATCTATAACCGTATGGCCGGATTTATCTTATTGTCCAGATGAACGGAGCCACCTCTCTCTCGAATTGATTTCCACTTTGAGCCTGAGGGTTAGTGGAGGCGTATCTTCAGAATGGAATCGGTAGACGAACGTCACTCGGCCTTCTGTCTGCTTCCATCTTGGCTTGCCAAGCCAGGGATCAAGAACCTTCCTTATCGCGTCCATCATCGGGCCAGCTGGCTCGGCCCTGACCTGCACAAGATCAATGTCTTCAGAATAACGGGCTGGTGGATGAATGTGAAGTTTGTAGAGTGCCGTACCACCTCGGAATGCCAGTGCGTTCGCAAGAACGGGGTGAGTGAAAATTGCAATGAGTGCTCGGCTGATGACGAGGTCCTGTTCTACCTGGAAATCTTGCACCCAGGGTGCATGTGCCCGCCACTCCGTAATGTAGTCATGTGGAATCATAAGTCCAGCTCGATCCTGGCGTTGACGAGAATCTTCCAATTCGCGTCGCGTGATGCTCCCTTGTGAGTTCTCCCCGGGATAAGCGGAACTGATTGCCGGGCTTTGTCCTTGATATATGCTTTAAGCGGGGTGACCTGTTCGTATGCACAGACACGCTCAAACAGGTATCCGAGCCTTTGCGACCATGCGACAGGCGCGGTCTGCGCGGCTGTCACCAGTTTTTTCGCATCAATTTGTTCGGCAAGCTCGGAAAGAACAGTTGCCACTTGATCAAGTCCTCCCGCACGATGACAATAACCGATGAGGTCAACGGCCGTCGCTTCAGGCGTTGAGACGTGGATTGTGCCTCGGGGCGTATTGAAGTTTTGCACGGGAACCTGTTTAAGATGCTTTCGGACAATGAACATTGCACGTACTTGACCACAGCGAATGGGTCGGCGTGACTTTTCTATCAGCACCTGAAATTCCTGTGGCCGATGATGGGCAGCGCCATGATACTGTGCGGCTGACAACAGCCCGATATAGTATAGTTGCCGAAACTTCTGCATCAGTGCTGGAATGAATTGATCTGGAGGCAGACATCCCACAGAGCGGTACTCCGGTGGCAGGATTACATGGAAACCACGCGCGGGCTGAGCGATTCTGTTCTGATGAGCCAGGCGGTTCAGGGCAAGTCTGGTCGCTTCAGCGGACACGCCAAGCGCTTCACGAGCTTCACTCGACAGGAAGTGATAACGCCCGGAGGCGGCGAGGTCGTTTATGTAGTCCTTGGCGCGTAGCTGACGAGAGTTGTATCTCATTTGCAAAAAGTATCATTTTTAGATGCTTTATGCAAATGAAATATAATTAACTGAATCTATGTTTCGATTTGAGAGGGTTTGATTCCTGATACTCGGTATATAATGTCCAAGTATCGGGGGACGAAATAATTTTAACGACAAGCGTGCTGGTCTTGGGAGGGTGCAGTGACGGCGGTGGTTGAATGCGATGACCTGAAGATTACGCTCGGAATCGAGGAGGAGTGTTTCCTGGTGGATCCACAGACTCGTGATCTTCTGGTTGACCCCGATTCAGGCATTTTCGAGATGTGTGAGGCGACTCGCGGGCCACACAAGATTGTCCGCGAGGCATTGCGCTCCCAGATCGAAACCAACACCCGAGTCTGTGCATCGGTTGCTGAGTTGCGCGAGGCTTTGGTCGAGACCCGGCGCATTATTATCGCAGCGGCCAAGCAGTATGAAGTGGCTGTGATGGCTGCTTCTACTCATCCATTTGCGCGCTGGCAGACACAGGCTGTTACGCAGGGTGAACGTTACCAGCACTTTGCGACCATTCATCAGGATAATTTGCGCCGTTTCCTGATCGGAGGCATGCACATCCATGCGGGATTCGCAGATGCAGATACGCGAGTGCGGGTGATGACGGCACTTCGGCAATACCTGCCGTTATTCCATGCCTTGTCCACATCCTCGCCGTTCAGCGATGGGCGTAGCACCGGGTTCAAATCCTGGCGATTGACCATTGTTGGAGGTCTGCCACGATCGGGTATGCCCGGCCCGCTCTATTCGGCGGCGGAGTATGAGGACTTGCTTGCACAGTTCCAACGTTACAATTACCTTACCAATGGCAGCGAGCTATGGTGGGACATCCGCCCTTCTCACGCTTATCCGACAGTGGAAATGCGTATTTGTGATGTCTGCACGCGACTGGAGGATGCGGTGAGTGTGGCTGCGCTTTATGCGTCTTTGATTCGGTGGCTGATGCGTCAGGATATGGAGGGCGCCCTGCCGCCTGAGCCATTGACTGAGTTCATCACAGAGGACCGCTGGATAGCGCATCGTTATGGAATATTCTCCTTTTTCGGCGACAGGCGCGGCAGCGGCGCTCGAATCGACATTCAGGATTATCTGGCCAGGCTTGTTGAGGAGTTGGCGGTCGATGCTCAGGCACTGGAATGTGAGTCCGAGATGCGCCACACACTGACTATCGTCAAGCAAGGAGCCAGTGCGGACCGCCAGCTGGACTTCTACAACCTGCGTCGCCTGGAAGGAGATACTCACGAGGAAGCATTGCGCCACGTAGTCGACCAGTTGATAGCGGAGACACGGGTGGAAACCGAGGGAGCTTGATGACCCCGTAATACCTCAAGCTCCCTCGACTTTATTTTTCAATATATTCGACATTAAACTGGGGATGCCGGGTTCATAATAATCCATGTCGTTATTTTCTCCGCCAATTGTTTGCCAGATGAATCCGGTATGATTAAAGGTTTCAAGAGTATACCGAACCGGATCATTTACAGTTTCAGGCAACGGATTTTTCAGCAAAAAATCTTCGATTATTTTTTCGGCTGCAATCACCTGAATTTGTTCCTGTTGCGAAAAAGTGGCAGCCAGAGCCTCGGCAACGAGTAACAATCCAGCTTCCTTTATTTCCGTTTTTCGTGATTCATAGATCATATTTCTTTGCATGGTCACGTCCTTTTCCACTGCCATCACAGTATCCATGGTAATGGTTTTGCTTCCTGTTTTGATTAGATTGTGGGAGAGGGCTTCGCCCCACTGTTGAATAAATACCGGATAACCCTGCGCGCGCACCACAGCCACTTCTTCTGCCACATCTGGAGTAAAACTGATCTTCTGGTCAAGCAATGGTTTGCCAAGCGCTTCAACAGCGAACCGATTCGATAATCTCCCCAACGAAAAACAGGCGCATTTATCCCAAAAAGTTGAACTGGCCTTGCTGAATGTCACTTTGATATTTGGCGTTCCCGCCAAAACAAGCAAAAACTTGCATCCTTCGCCACGTACATTCTGACTGGCGTTGAGCAGCCCTTTAGCCACTTCCGGGTCCAGTTCATGCGCTTCATCAATCATCAACACAAAGGGTTTCAGCCTGCATCGTTCCCTCAAAATCTCGGTTTCATTTGTATATATTCTGTCCTTGATGCCCGGGATACCTGCTTCAATAAAACCTGCGTCATGTTCCACTCTTATCCTGACCAGTTTGCTGATGGCGTTAACCATGGTTTTTATTCCCTTCTCGGCAACACCGGAAACGAGCAGACTCATTAACTGGCTTCTGTTTGAAATATCCACCGGAGTTGTCCATAACAGGTCTATGCTCTGACCATATTCCTCCCTGGTTTTCGACTCCAAATGACGAAGTAGGGATGTTTTGCCATTCCCACGCGGACCAAAAACAATAATGCTGGCGCCAGGCGGTTTATCCGTAACCAGCCTTCGGATGGCTTTATTGTAATAGTCCTTCTCTTTTTTTCTTCCGGAAAACCACGGGGGCTTCACGCCCTCTCCAGAATTGAACAGAAGTTCAAGTTCTTCCGCCCCTGACAATGTGGTTTCAATTTCAGACATCCGGGCATTATATACCCATCCTGAATCGGTTGCAGGGTGATGGATGCTAGTGTAGATGCCAGGGTCTTCGGCGCAACCCCGATGGCGCGAGCCATGTCGGTCTGTGAAATACCCATGGGCTTAAGGTATTCCGCAATGAGAATTTCGCCGGGAGTGACAGGTTTGTTCATATACTGATTTTATAGCGTTTTCTATCCGGTCAAATCAATGAGACTCTGGTGCAGAAATTCCAAAGGGGTAGTGGCGGAGAGTTAGCTATTATCTGCTCTTCTGAGTAGAGTTTTTGTTTCATCAGAAATTTCCATTATAAGGGAAATTTCCAAACGGCAGGTCGACTAGTGTCCCGTCATGCATGATATGTCGGATATAGTATGATAGATTCCTCGTTTTCTTGTTAAGACGAGGTTGAATGTATGAAACGCTATAGGGTGACGTTGGACGAAGCGGAGCGGGATGAATTGACGAGTATCACGAACAAGGGTTCGCATCGGTCGCAAAAGGTGATCAATGCATTGATCCTGCTCAACTGCGATGCAGGGGAGTTCAATGATCGGCATTCCACTGGGGAAGCCATTTCGGACATACTCCGTATCAGCATGCGCAAGGTGGGTCGAGTGAAGAAGCGGTTTGTGGAAGAAGGTCTGGATGCGGCGCTAGGAGGCCGCCAAGGGCGCAGGCTCACCTATATTCGTAAGGCTGACGGTGAATTCGAGGCGCGTCTGGTGGCTTTGGCCTGTGGTGAAGCTCCGGCGGGTTACGCGCAATGGTCGTTGCGGCTTTTGGCCGACCGGGTTGTGGAACTGGGTTACATTGATGCGGTGTCCCATGAAACCGTGCGCCGGGTTCTAAAAAAAACGAACTCAAGCCATGGCGGCGGGTCGGGTGGGTGATTCCGCCACAAGGCAACGCCGAGTTCGTCGCCGCGATGGAAAAGGTTCTGGATGTTTACCGGCGTCCCTACGATGCCGCTTTCCCGGTGGTGTGCATGGACGAGACACCGCGCCAATTGATTCGGGAGACTCGTGCGCCGGTTGCCATGGGTCCGGGACAGCCCGCCCGATACGACTACGAGTACCAGCGTTGTGGAACCTGCAATGTCTTCATGGCCACCGAACCTTTGGCTGGCAAGCGGATGACCCAAGTGACCGAACGCAGAACCCGAACCGATTGGGCGCAGTTCCTCTCCGACATTGCCGCACACTATCGGGATGCCACCCGCATCACCCTGGTCATGGACAATCTCAATACCCACCGTCCCGGTGCATTCTATGAAGCCTACCCACCGGCACAAGCCAAGGCACTATGGGACCGATTCGAGTTCGTTTATACCCCAAAGCACGGTAGTTGGCTGAATGTGGCTGAAATCGAACTCAACGTCATGAACCGCCAATGCCTGAATCGGCGTATCGACCGTATGGATATACTCGCACGTGAAGTCGCTGCCTGGCAAGCCTCACGGGACCGCCTACAGACTCAGGTGGATTGGCAGTTCACAACTGAGGACGCACGCATCAAACTAAAACGACTATATCCGACACAGGAAATATGACGAGACACTAGATTACGGGGAGGGATCACTAGGAGCTCACAATCAGAATTTCAGTAGTGCTCCACTTTCCCTTCTCGTTGTCGATAGGAATGTGTGGGGCAACATCTTTAACTGTCCTCACGTACAGGACCGGAGGTTGCTGTTTCATATCCCAGATGTGGAAAAGGTAAGCCGATGCGGCATCTTTGGCCGTTTCCCACTCGTTGCGTGTCACATAGAAGCGAAGTGGAGAAGCAACCGTAGACTTTACTTCGATCATGCGATTGACCAGACCATATTCTCCTATATCATAAGACAGCACATCATATCCTGCGTAGTTGTCATCAAGCCCCGGCCATTCCGGTTCCTTCGCAACACATATACTGGCAAGCCTGTTGCGTTCATGCTCCAATGTGAGGAGTTCAGCTTCGCGAGCCTGCCCCATTTTTACCTGATCGATTATCAATCGAGCATGTCCAGAGACATCATCCCACCACCGGACTACTTCAATCGGCGGAGGATTATCTGTCAAACCAGCAGCAGAAAAAATGTCCTGTTCATTTACATTAAGTGTTCGAGTGAAGCGTCCACGGCCCGAACGCATGGATCTAGACCATATCGGCTGGTGCTTGACCAAGACTGCTTTGATGCAAGCTTGATAGAACGCCTTGCCCTCCATCGAACAATCATGTTCGACAAGAGGTTCAAGATGAGCGGAAGCATTTAGATCGAGGCTAGCTCCGTCCGCTTCAATACGTTCGACTAGTACAATAAGTTCGGCGACACTAAGTTCAGGATGCATTTCTCCATAATATCGCAGCAGGCGTACACCTTCGAAGCAAGATAAAGAGAACACACGCTCGGTAGATATCCCTGCATTCATATATCCTCCAACTGTGCGTCTCCGGCAGTTCCTTCGAGTTCGGCAACAAGATCAATAAGGTCTTGTAGTTCGATGTCATAATCAATCGGATCGCCAACTTGCTCCTCGTCGAAGGCAATTTCATGGAGATCAGGATCGTCGAGCAATATCTGCATGTTGCGGATTTTTGCGACCAGCCTTCGGCTCACAGACATATCGATACTTCCAATAACTGGCGGAGCTTTAGAACGATAGATATGTATATGTGTTTCCTGGTTCTGCATGAGGCCAAGCCGGTGAATTCGGTCGATGGATTGGAGGTAGTGTGTAGAAACGTAACTCCTGTCGGCATAAATCGCGTTATGGCAGACTTTGTGGAGACTAATGCCTTCACCCGCAGTTGCTGGGTTTGCGATAAGGACAAAACAACTACTATCTTTATGAAAGCGGCGGATTTTACCTTCACGACTCTCAGGATCACTAGCAGATCCAGACGAAACACCGCCATGAATATAGACTGGATTTAGATCTGCAAGCGACGAAAAGAGGCTGTGAATCGTGTCGGTGAAAATCGTCCAAATTACGGATTTGTTGCCCTGATTTGCCAGTTTGCGCGCGTGATCCATCACGGCTCGCATCTTTGCCGAATGACCTTCCTCAAGTACTTGTTCGATTATTGCTGAATCTATCTTCACATCGTCATATGCCATAGCACTTAACGCGAGGACAGGATTAACCGATAACTGCAGGAGACGCATGACGGAGCGGCGGGCTTTTAGTAATTGCCCATCACCCATACCACGCGAAATATGCTTGGAATAATTACGTAGGAACTCATTACGAACGATCGAGTACAGTGCCAATTGACCCCGTTCCATCGCCACATCAATGAAGTGTCGTTCAGCTCTTGGAAGTTCGAGTTCCTTTTTTGTAGTGCGCACATAAAGGTTCCCCAGGACCCGCCGTGGAGACGTGCCCCTCACCACTTCAAAACCGAGACCGTGGCCGGGCCAGAGGAAATCCAACTGAGACTCAATGTCTGATGCCGCTTGGGGCATAGGTGTTCCGGTCAATATATCCCGCCGGACCAGGAGGCTGGCGATGCTGAGAAGGAAGGCGCCGCGTTGCGACTGCCAGCCCGCTTTCATGCGGTGAGACTCATCGAGGACGAGATGGGTTGGCGTCACTGCAAAATGTGATGTCAGTACTCCCTGCTGGCGCACCATGAGGTCATAAGAAATAACAAACCGACTAGCTCCAGAAGTTAAGGCCAAACTTGTGTCCTCGTCACTACCATCCAAAATAGTGAATGATTCAGTGTGGCTGTCCAGAGCGTTATCATCCATGCATTCACCAACAACATCAATCCATGCTTGGAATGCAGACTTTGGTGCAACGACAATAAAAAATTGGTTCGGCTTGTACGTAAGTGTATGAAGGGCAAACGTCACAGTAGTCTTGCCAGCTCCCGGGACAGAGAAATTTGCCCCGTTACTAAGTGAGAGAATATGAGACAAATCCCGAAGTTGGAAAGGCTTCAATTCGCGCCTGGAAAATCCTGCATCCTTCAGACGTGTCTGTATTTCCTCAGGGAGGATGCTGGTTGTAAGTGTGGAGCGCTGCGTGCGCGTTTTCCTAAGTTCTGTGGCAAACGCTCGGAGTTTCTCGGCTGCTTCTGCTTTTGGCCTAAACCGGAAATTCAAGTTTTGCTGAGTATCTCGGCTACCAAATTCGCGCACTAAGCCGAGGGTGTCAGTCCATGAAAGATTTATTTCGCTTCCTGATATCGTGTAATGAAGTTTTTTTGATCGGATTGATAGCTTCAGACGTGACCAGATCGCCGTTTCAAGTTCTTCTGCCGGTATAGCAAGTGTACCCGTATTATCGTGACTGAAATAAATATCAACAGAGGTCGGCGCTTTGCGCATTTGGGCGCTACTCATCAGATTTGTCGCCCGCTGACTCGCCGGCTTGACGCATCTGAATAGTCGTTTCTATCTTTTTGAGAACTATCCTGATCGCCTCAATCTGTTTTAGCATAGGGGATAATGTGTCCTGGCCTGCTGCATTTGTATCTATTCCTATGATTCTTGCATGGACTTGAGAGAGCGTCTTTAATGGAGCCTTTTCGTTCCTTTCCCCTCTTGCAGACTCGATAGCAGTTTCGCAAGCTTCAAGAAGTACATTTACAGTATCGTCTTTGGTGACCTCATTCTTGAGGGCGTTAATGATCGGCTTATAATTCTTACCACTATCATCGATATCGCCCACAATGTCGATAGAAAAATCATCCTCATCATCCGAATGTTCTTTGTCCTCCTGCTCAATATCTATTCGGTCTTCAATGATATCCAGCACCTTCGGCGCGAGTCTTCCAAAAGCCGCATTCAAACTGTAGACACGTCCCGGGACACGGTCGCGATTTTCATATATCGACCAAGCGATAGCACGACTAGCTTCCTGAAGTTGTGGGTCTTTCTTGTCGATATTTTTAGGGATGTCGCTGAAAATTTGCTCTCCGTCTTTCAAGAGATGGTACTCTCTCGGTTTCTCGACCCATTCCGTTAAATATAAGTCGGCCTCATCGAGTGACTGCAAGACATTTTCAATTTCGGTTTTACTACGCCGAAGTCGATCAGCTACCTCCTTTGTCGAACGACCTTTGTTAACCTGGCGACTAATAAGACGCGCATCACCAATCCAATCATAGTCCAGTTTGGTTTGTGGCCTAGCTTGTAGATCGGCCTCGATATCATCGACTTCGTCAGGGGTGATGTCCGGTGGCAAAACTGCACAACGGATATGGCTGAATCGCTCATCGACAGAGTCGTCTTTTTGGCGCATTAATTCTCGCATTGCACTGAGGCGGCGGTTTCCGTTGACTACAACTCCAGTGCTGGTAATCAGAATTGGTTCGCGCTGTCCATCCTTCTCAAGAACATCGTAGATGGATGTAACCGATTCGGTACTCTGCTTGGCGAGTTTAAACAAGATTTCATGTTGGGCTTGCTGGGCCGTCGAGAACTCCTGTCCCTTTGCAAAGAAGTCATTGTCCAGACTTTGGGTGGCAATATCGTTCTGTTGGGCAGTGAACGTGCGGCAGTTCTCCATACGGTAGACCGGTATTCCTATGGGCAGTGAAATTACCTTGGGAGTGTAATTGTCACTCCGGAAATCGTAGATAATCTCGCCGAATTCTCTGGAACTTTCCAGTCGTCTATTGATTAAAGCTTCGCGTTCGGCACGCGGTGTAATCCTAAAATTATAGGCCATTTTATCTTTACGTCATCATTCAAAGGCAACAACAAGAATCGGAACGGTAAGCACTCGCTCGAAGAGTTGCAACTCACTAATTACGCGATCTGCATTAGCAATATTATCTCCGATCTTTCGTGCAGCACTTTTGGTTGGAAGAGCTAGAGCAGCGGCATCTATACGTTGGCCTTGAAATAGATACTGCATTTTAAGCAGGTCATACGGCGCACGGCTCATATTTCCTGTTTGCAGTTGGAATGCGAAGCCGTCTTTCTCGGCAAAGATTTTAAGTCGATGCGACTGGTCGAGATCGACGTTGAGTGCCCAACCGTCGTTCAGAAACTTAGTCTCTACGTGCTCGCGTATAGCCGGCGTACAGCGCCGCGCAACTTGGATATCCGGTGCTTCAAAGATATTTGTCAGCCAGTACTTGAGATTACGTACTTCCCACTTAGCTCCCGCGCGATGATGATCATCGTAGGTAAATGCTAATTTCACGGATTCTACTTTGTGCAGGGATCGAACACGGGCTTGTTCATCTGACGCGTACGCAACGTCCCAGCGCGAAGCTGATGGATACGCTCCCAAGCAATCTCGATGTAGCGGCGATCCAGGTCGCAACCAAAGGCATGGCGACCATGTTTTAAGGCGGCGATAGCTGAAGAACCAACGCCGAGGTAAGGGTCTAGGACGCTCTCGCCTGGGTTAGTCAGTGCCAACACAAGGCGCTCGACGAGACCTACAGGGAATTGGCAGGGGTGCTCGGTTTTCTCGACATGATTGGATTTTACATTAGGAATGTCCCAGACATCAGACGGATTCTTCCCTAGAGGATTACAGGATAGCTTGCCCTTGTTTGGTCCTTTGAAATATTTTTTGTTTGGGTATTTTGGAGGAATGCGGACCGGGTCAAGATTGAAGGTATATTGCTCCGATTTCGTGAACCACAATATAGTTTCATATCGGCCGGAAAAACGTTTTTGGCAATGCAGTCCGTGTCCAAAAGACCAGACAATACGGTTTCGAAGCTTCAAACCGTGGTATTTGAACAGCGGGTAGAGCGAGATGTCTAGTGGATAGATTTCACCGTTGTCAACGTAATTGCCCACCTGCCAGCAAATTGCCCCTTTTGGCGTAAGCAAACGCACAGCTTCCGCAATACAGGATGCTTGAGTCTCAATGTATTTATCGTGCGACTGCCGTGTCTCATAGGTTTTACGTAGATTGTAAGGTGGCGAGGTCACGATTAAGCTCATTGACCCACCTGGTAACCCACGCATGAACTTGAGATTGTCTTGACATACGATTTGTGCTTTAGCATCTCTCTGCAACCGCTTGACTTTCGACGTCAAGTCCACCTCACTTGGGCTCAGCGCAGGCTGCGAGCTACTCATCTCACTGCCCGCGCAATTATTGTTACATGGATACTGCACATATCTTATCTTCTCACAAGATTGACGATGTGATGATTGCGTATAGTAACTTTTTCATCAGGTGATGACAAACGTTTGCATCACATTAAACCAACCGCATCCGACCAGATTCCATACAGATTCTGAACACCTAATGGCGGAGAGTGAGGGATTCGAACCCCCGGACCTGTTACAGTCAACGGTTTTCAAGACCGCCGCATTCGACCGCTCTGCCAACTCTCCGATTCAGGTCGTGCTGGGGCGGATTATATATGACCCGGATTGTACAGGCTACCAACCGGCAATGGATTCGATGTGATTTTATTGGTAAATTTGTCTGATGACCTCGCCGCCTTTTCTGCAAAGCCCGTTATTGAAGCACCAGCCGGAGATTGGTCATGGTTTTTTTACTCGCCAGGGCGGAGTGTCGCAGGGGGAGTTTGATTCTCTGAATTGCGGTCAGTATTCGGGTGACCATCTGCAACATGTGTTGGAGAATCGCGCCAGAGTGGCTGCTGCACTGCGTTGCGACAGTGTGGTCAGTCTGCGGCAGGTTCACGGTACTGTGGTGCATGAGATTAGCCAGAAATCACATGCAAACAATATCTTGCAGGGAGATGGAATGGTTACCCGTGAGAAGGGAGTGGCACTCGGTATTTTAGGGGCGGACTGTGCGCCGGTATTGTTTCTGGACCCGGAGAATCGGGTTATAGGGGCGGCTCACGCTGGATGGAAGGGGGCGCTCATCGGCATTACCGATCAAGTCATTGTCGTCATGAACAGCCTCGGTGCCGAAACCGGGAATATCCTCGCCGTAATCGGTCCCGCTATCGGGCCTCTTTCCTACGAGGTCGGCATCGAGGTCGAAGACCAGGTATTGCGCCAGCCGGGTACTGGATTCGATGATTGTTTCAGTGCGGCCAGAGAAGCTCACAAACGGATGTTTGACCTGCCTTTATATGTTGAAAAAAGACTGCAAAAGGCGGGCATTACAGAAATCCATCGAATGCTTGAGGATACCTGTAGTGATGAGCGGCAGTTTTTCAGTTATCGCCGGGCATGTCATAAAGGGGAGTCGCGCTATGGCCGCCAGGTGAGTGCCATTTGCCTGAAAAAATGATCAGGGTTCCAGTTCTTCCCAGCGCTGCCAGCACTGTTCCAGCTGATTACCGACAGACTTGATTTCCTGCAAGGTGGTATTGATTTCGTCACCGGGTCGATTGTAGAAGTCCGGCTCCGATATGATTCGGGTCAGATTGTTCTGTTGACTTTCCAGATGTTCGATTTGCGCTGTCAGCGCGGACAGTTCTCGTTGTTCGTTGAATCCGGGCTTCTTCTTTTCTGTGATTTTCCGGTTCGGTTGCGAAGATGCAGACTTTGAGGATTTCTCTGCTGTTTCTGGGGAGAGGGCGTTGTTGACGCGCTTCAGCCAGTCGGAATAGCCGCCCACGTTGTCATTGATTTCGCCCTTTCCCTCAAAAGACAAGGTGCTGGTGACTACGTTGTCGAGAAACTTGCGGTCATGCGAGACCATCAGTAGTGTGCCATCGAATTGAAGAAGCTGCTCTTCCAGTAATTCGAGGGTTTCGATATCCAGATCGTTGGTGGGTTCATCCAGGATCAATAAGTTGATCGGCTTGCTGAATAGCATGGCAAGCAGTACTCTGGCACGCTCGCCCCCGGATAATGATTTGATCGGCGAACGGGCACGAGCAGGATAGAACAGGAAATCCGCAAGATAACTGATCACATGTTTGTTTTTCCCGTTTATGTTGATTTGTTCCCGGCCCTGGCCGATCATGTCGACGACAGTTTGTTCAAGGTCCAGTTGTGTGCGTGATTGATCAAAGCAGGCAATCTCGAGATGAGTGCCGTGTCGGACGCAGCCGGTATGGGGTTCGATTTCCTTTAGCAGGAGTTTCAGCAGGGTTGTTTTGCCGATGCCGTTCGGCCCGATCAAGCCAATTCGGTCGCCGCGCAGGATGCGGGTGGAAAAATCCCGGACGATAATCTGCTGGTTGATTGCAAAGTTGATATTTTCCGCCTCAATGATGATTTTTCCGCTCTCTGTTCCCTTGTTTATTTCCAGTCGCGCATTCGATACCCGGTTTCTTCTGCGTGCCTGTTCTTCGCGCAGTTTTTGCAGTGCTCTGGCGCGTCCCTCGTTACGTGTCCGCCGGGCCTTGATACCCTGTCTGATCCAGGCTTCTTCCTTTGCGAGTTTTTTGTCAAAGGCTGCATTTTGTCTGCTTTCCTGCTCCAGCGATGCCGCTTTCCGGGATAGATAGTGTGTATAGCTGCCGGGCCAGTTGACCAGTTTTCCACGATCAAGCTCGACAATGTCGGTACAGACATTTTGCAGGAATTCACGGTCATGTGTGACTAACAAAAGAGCGCCCTGGAATGTGATGAGTTGACGTTCCAGCCAGATAATGGCATCGGTATCCAGATGATTGGTCGGTTCATCCAGTAACAGAACGTCAGGGTTGCAGACCAGGACTTGAGCCAGGGCGGTTCTGCGTTGCCAGCCCCCGGACAATTCAGAGACTTTGTCATCCGCATTCAGGTTCAATCGGCTGATCGTCTTGTTAATCCGGGCATGTGCATTCCAGCCATCGCTGCTGTCGAGCTTTTGCTGCAACTCATCCAACCGCTTCAGTTGCACAGGGTCCGTGGCGGCCAGGGCTGAAACCTGATGGTATTCAGCCAGCGCCTGACCGGAGTCCCCTAATCCTCTGGCAACCCGATCGAATACAGATTCATTTCCAATCAACTCTGGAGTCTGATCCAGAAGGGCGATCTTCAGGCCGGGACTTGCCCTGAAAACTCCTTCGTCCGCAATGATTTTCTGCTTCAGGATAGCCAGCAATGTCGATTTCCCTTCGCCGTTTCTGCCAATCAGCCCGATTCTCTGCCCCTTGTCCAAAGACAGGTTGGCATTGTCCAGCAGTTTGTGATGACCGAAGGCGATGGATAATCTGGATATAGTAAGCAAAGACATAGGTGCGACCGGCAAGACAGGCTATTTTAGCGCGATTTACAGCCCGACAGACTGTACAATAGCGCACTTTTCAAGCGGCTCCCGGAGTCGGGGAGCGAACACAATGAGCAATCAGAATCCTGCTGGAGAAATTACCAGGCGAAGGACATTTGCGATCATATCGCACCCGGATGCCGGCAAGACGACCCTGACTGAACGCCTGCTGCAGTATGGAGGGGCGATCCAGCTTGCCGGTACGGTCAAGGCGCGCAAAAGCAGCCGTTATGCGACATCGGACTGGATGGAACTGGAGAAGCAGAGGGGCATATCGGTGACTTCTTCCGTGATGCAATTCCCTTACAAGGAACGCATTGTCAATTTGCTCGATACCCCCGGTCACGCGGATTTTTCCGAAGATACCTATCGCACTCTGACTGCGGTTGATTCGGCGTTGATGGTGATTGACATTGCCAAGGGGGTAGAGGAGAGAACAGTCAATCTGATGGAGGTCTGCCGCCTGCGCGATACGCCAATCATGACGTTCGTCAACAAGATGGATCGGGAGGGGATTGATCCGGTTGATGTGATGGATGAAGTGGAGCGGGTTCTGAAAATCAAATGCGCCCCGATGACCTGGCCGGTCGGTTGCGGAAAGCTGTTCATCGGAGTGTATCGGTTGTATGATGACGTGGTGCATTTGTTCAAGGGGCGTGGGGGGCTTGATCAGGATGAATTTGTCCGCGGGCTGGATCATCCGGCGCTGGATGAAAGGATGGGCGGTCTGGCTGAAACCCTGCGTGACGAGGTGGAACTGGTCCGGGGGGCCAGTCACGAATTCGATCTGTCGGCTTATCGTTCCGGGGAACTCACTCCGGTGTTTTTCGGTTCCGCCCTGAACCGTCAGGGCACTGATGAACTGATGGATAATTTTGTGGAGTACGCGCCGTCCCCCCGGTCACGGGCGACTGAAACCCGAATGGTCCGGGCCGGGGAGGAAAAATTCAGCGGGTTTGTTTTCAAGATACAGGCCAACATGGACCCGGCGCACCATGACCGGGTCGCTTTTCTGCGGATCACTTCCGGCGAATTTCGAAAAGGCATGAAAATCCGTCATGTACGGGCGCAAAGGACTCTGACTGTCCAGAATGCCCATACTTTCATGGCGGCCAGACGCGGACAGGCAGAGGACGCTTTTGCCGGAGACATACTCGGGCTGCATAATCACGGCAGTATCCGGATTGGTGATACCTTTACTGAGGGGGAGTCCCTTAAATTTACCGGGATTCCGAATTTCGCCCCTGAATTATTCAGGAGAGTGCGTCTGCAGGACCCGTTACGCGCCAAGGCTCTGCAAAAAGGACTGATTCAACTCAGCGAAGAAGGCGCTACCCAGGTATTTCAACCGCTGGCCAATAATGACTTGATCCTCGGTGCGGTGGGGATTTTACAGTTTGATGTGGTGGCGCATCGTCTGAAGACAGAATACAGTGTGGACTGTATGTTCGAGGCCGTGCCGGTATCTACCGCTCGCTGGGTCAAGTTCACAAATCCTGCGGATGAATCCGGGTTCATCAAACGTAATGAGCAATATCTGGCACTGGACGGACAAAAAACGCTGGTCTATATCGCTCCGAATCGAGCCAATCTGCAACTTGTGAGTCAACGCTGGCCCGATGTGGAGTTTCTCGCTACTCGCGAAGTATGAACGTACCCGTTACAACAGAAACTTTATTATTGCGAGAATATTGCATAGTTATGGTATAGTTGTGGCGGAATGACTGTTATGTGATGAAAATTGGCAGATATGCACATTAAACTTACCGTTGGGGAGATTTTCGTGAGAATCCTGGTGATCTCAGGATTGGTAGCCGGTATCCTGTTATCCAGTGTCAGTCATGCGGATCACACCCATTTCAGGCAGAAGCTGGATTTTTCTGATTTGACTCCGGGACAGGAATTGGGTTGTATGGCATTGACTCTTTATCATGAAGGTCGCGGCGAGGGTATAAAAGGGCAGTTGGCAATCGCGGCGGTCATCATGAATCGGGTCAAGAGCAAGAGCTATCCGAATGCAATCTGTGAGGTTGTGTGGCAATGGAAACAATTCAGCTGGACCCATACCGCCTTGAAATATCATTCGGTCAATGATTTGAAGGCATGGCGGCAGTCACTGGCACTGGCGCAGTCATTTCTTGACGGGGAGACTGTGACCGAGGTTGGCAACGCCACTCATTATCATGCTTCGTATGTAAAGCCCTACTGGACAGCAGAAGGCAGACTCATCGCCCAGGTCGGCAATCATTTTTTCTACATTTTGTAATTCGAGTGGATGACACAGGGATCGAAATGATGTCGTAGGGGAGGGTCTTGTACCCTCCCGCGAATGATCGAAACGGGTATCAACGATACCGGACAGGCACAGAGGCCTGTCCCTACGCATGGGTAATTGCAGATTCCGTATGGTTGTGGATCCCCGCTTATCAAGGGAAAGACGGTTGGTAATCGTTATTATCGGAGTTTGATTTTGCTTTCGGTTCCTGCCAGCAGGCGGGTTATGTTGCCGCGATGACGCCAGAAAAGCAGTGCCGTGATGATCAGGCTCATAGCCAGCAGCGAAGGGTCTGACAGTAGCCACAGAACCATCACGGGTGCCAGTGCCGCTGCCGTGAGGGCGGCCAGTGATGAGTATCGAAACAGGACGGCTACAGCCAGCCAGGTTGCTATCAGTATCAGAGTCAGAACCCCGCTGATTGCCAACAACACGCCACAGGCGGTGGCGACTCCCTTGCCTCCCCGGAAGCCGAAAAATACGGGGTACAGGTGCCCCAGGAAAGCGGCTGCTCCGGTCAGTGAAACGATGAGTGTGCCGTCAGTCAATTCTCTGGCTACCAGGACTGGAATCAATCCTTTGAGTACATCGCCGATCAGGGTGATGGCTGCCGCTGGCCAGCCTCCGATTCGCAATACATTGGTTGTTCCGGGATTGTTTGATCCAGTGCTTCTGGGGTCGGTCAGCCCCATTACCCGACAGACTACAATGGCACTGGAAACAGAACCAAAACAATAGGCAAGTAGAGGTAGAAGGTAGTCTATCATTGGCGGTAATATCGGGTATGATTGCCGTCTGGATCAGTTCGGATCCATACCATTGCTTTCGGGTTGAGATTACAGTAAAACCTACAGTAGAAACATTGTAGAAGTATAAGGAAAAAGTCATGGATATTATTTACCTTCACGGTTTGAAAGTCG
The DNA here is from genome assembly GCA_965116335.1 of Arenicellales bacterium. Classification (GTDB taxonomy): domain Bacteria; phylum Pseudomonadota; class Gammaproteobacteria; order Arenicellales; family Poriferihabitantaceae. The sequence goes on along the minus strand of OZ220677.1, from coordinate 825,056 downwards.
ATTGTGTTATCGGGGTCTGGGAGTGGGAAAAACAGATTACCCAGAGCATCACGATTGATCTTGACATGGGTTTTGACATCACAAGCGCCGCCAACAGCGATGAAATCCGGGATACATTGAGTTATCGGGACGTGTCCAAGCGGGTCGAGTCATTTATTCGCGATTCGCGGTTTCAGTTAGTGGAGAAACTGGCGGAAGAGGTTGCCGGAATCCTGACCGGCGAATTTGGTATCAAGTGGTGTCGGGTCAAAATCAACAAATTCGGGGCAATCAGGGGAGCCGGGGATGTCGGTATTATTATTGAGCGTGGGCATAAGGAGTGAACCGTGACTTACATACTGCTCAGTATTGGAAGTAATATCGAGCGCGATAAAAACATCCGTTACGCAATTCATGAAATCGTAGCGAGATACGGTGAGATCAATCTGTCTCCGGTCTATGAGACTGCCTCTGTCGGGTTCGAGGGGCCGCCATTTCTGAATCTTGTGCTTGGGTTTTATTCCGGGGACGATCTTCTCCGGATTCGTGAGTCCCTGCGCGGAATTGAGTCGGATGTGGGGCGTGTACGGGGAGACAAATCGTTTGACAACCGATTGCTGGATATTGATGTGATTCTGTTCGGGGAACAGGATCTGCGTTCTGACGGGTATGATATTCCCCGGTACGGAATCGAGAAGTTCGCTTATGTGTTGAAGCCGCTGGCCGACCTGCATCCTCAAATGTTGCATCCGGTCACGGGCAAAACCTATGATCAAATGTGGCAGGAGTTTAACAAGAAGTCGGATCAGTCGGTCTCACTGTATGAATTTAGCGTCTGAAACACTCATTTCCGTCATTATCACTACCCAACCGGGCTTTTTTCTGGTATAAATCGCGCCCCGATCCGTTAATTTAATGAAGTTCAAGGTAAGGCCATGACCAGAGTCTGTCAAGTAACCGGGAAACGAACCGTAACCGGCAACAATGTTTCTCACGCGCACAATAAAACCAGGCGCAAGTTCCTGCCCAATTTGCACAGCCGTCGTTTCTGGGTTGAGAGTGAAAATCGCTGGGTGCGCCTTCGTGTATCGTCTGCCGGACTGCGAACCATCGACAAGAAAGGCATTGACCATGTGCTGGGGGAAATCCGGTCTCGAGGTGAAACCGCCTGAGGCGTTTTGACGGGGATTTGTTGTAAGAGGAACGTTCCAGGAGACATTTGCAAATGAGAGACAAGATCAAACTGGTATCGAGTGCCGGCACCGGCCATTACTACACGACTACCAAAAACAAACGCACCATGACCGAGAAAATGGAGATCCGCAAGTACGATCCGGTGGTCCGCAAACACGTTGCGTACAAGGAAGCAAAAATCAAATAGCGTCCCCAGGGCCACGCGACGTTGAAAAAAAGGATTGATGTCAGGATTCTGGATTCGCGGATAGAGAACGAATTCGGCCTGCCCGGATATGCCACGCCGGGTTCGGCGGGACTTGACCTGCGTGCCTGTATTGAGCAGGCACTGGCGCTCAAGCCCGGACAGACGGAATTGATCCCGACCGGAATAGCCATTCATATCGCCGATCCCGGATTTGCAGCAGTTTTGATACCGCGTTCCGGCACCGGACACAAACAGGGGATTGTGCTCGGCAATCTGACCGGATTGATTGATTCTGATTATCAGGGGCAGCTATTCATCTCCTGCTGGAATCGTAGCGGTACGGAGTTCACTATACGGCCGGGTGACCGCATTGCCCAGATGGTGATTGTTCCGGTGGTTCAGGCGGAGTTCAATGTGGTTGATTCGTTCGGGCACAGCGAACGCATCGACGGAGGTTTCGGTTCAACCGGGAAAAACTGAATCATGTTACGAACCGCATACATCTATGATCCGCTATTCCTGTCTCATGACACCGGATTTGGTCATCCAGAGCGCAGTCAGCGCCTGACTGCCGCGCATGATCGGTTGAGCGCTCAGGAGTGGTTTGAATCCCTGCATCAATGCTCGCCCAAGAAGGCGTGCCCCGACATTGTGCGATTGGTTCACGATGCCGAGTACATTGATCGGGTGCAACAGGCCTGCGAGTCCGGTGCGAGTCGGATAGACAGCCCTGACGTTTCGGTTTGTGCAGAATCCTGTGAGGTTGCGCTGAACGCGACCGGCAGCGTACTTGAACTGGCCGATCAGGTCATGGCCGGTGATATGGACAATGGTTTCGCGATGGTACGGCCTCCCGGACATCATGCGGAAGTGGCGGAGGCGATGGGGTTCTGCCTGTTCAACAGTATTGCCGTTTCGGCCCGCTATCTGCAAAGCAGATACGGACTGGAACGAATCCTGATTCTGGACTGGGACGTGCATCACGGTAACGGTACGCAGCATATTTTCGAGCGCGATTCATCGGTGTTTTATATCAGCCTGCACCAGTTTCCCCATTATCCCGGAACCGGCTCGCTGGCAGAAACGGGAATCGGTGAAGGCGAAGGGACAACTCTGAATTGCCCGATGAGTCCCGGTCTGGGAGATCATCAGTACCGGCAGGCGTTCGAGGAAATCATATTGCCGCGAGCACGCGCCTTTTGCACGGATGCCGTGCTGATTTCGGCAGGTTTCGATGCCCACCGAGCAGACCCTCTGGGCGCTATCAATCTGGAAAACGAAAGCTACGTCTGGATGACCCAAATGATGATGGAATTGGCTGACCAGTGTTGCGAGAGCAGATTGATCTCCGTTCTCGAGGGCGGTTACGACCTCACAGCATTGGCGGAATCAGTCACCGAACACGTCCGGGTATTGAGTCAATCCTGAATCAGCCCGGAAACCCTGGCAACAGTCTGCTCGAGACTGTCGGGATTGATCACGGCCAGGTATTCAGGTGCTGATTCGCTACCCCTGAAAGCCCGCTTCACGATGCCTTCCAGGTTAGGACGCTTGACCGCTCCGCTTTTACCGATGCCGCCACCGAACTCAATCATCAGATCGACGCCATATTGACTGGCGCAAATCAGGTTCTGATGCCACAGTACCGGATTGAAAAGCTGTAAAAACAATCGGGAACGGATCGAATCCGGGTCGCGGTCATGCGCCTTCCCGGTGAAGTTGGACAGGACATCGACCGAAGGTACGGCAAGTTCCGCCTGTTCCAGTACCTCTCTGAATCTTTGTGCGGCCTCGACCATGTAATAGGTATGGAACGCGCCTTCGGTTTTCAGTCTTGCGCTTCGTTTACCGGGAAACTTCCCGGCCATGTCGGCTACCAGCGCATCCAGGTCCTGTGCGCGTCCGCCTACTGCATTTTGCTCCGGGAGATTGCAGGCGGCGATGCCACAATAGTGTTGTTCGGCAAGTTGGGTCGCCGATTCGAGGTCAATCATCAACGCCTCCATTTCACCTTCTCCAAATTCGCCCATCAGTTCACCGCGGGTTTTTACCAGCTGCAATCCGGCTTCAAAACTTAAAGAACCGGTTGCTACCAGAGCGGAATATTCCCCCAGACTATGACCAGCCGCCAGTACTGGCCTGATTTCGTGGCCAAGTTGTTCAGTCAACAGTCGCAGGCAGGCGGTGGAGTGAGTCAACAATACCGGCTGAGTGTAGCGAGTCAGGTTGATCTCCCCGTCCGGGTCTTCAAAAGACAGTCTGGCGATGTCATAGCCAAGTGCGTCACTGGCCTCGGTGTAGGTGTCCTTGACGCTGGTATGCTGCTGATACAGGTCGTGGCCGATGCCGGGATATTGAGACCCCTGACCGGGGAAAAGGAATGCGATTCTGGGTGGAGTCATTGGCAGGGAATAAAGAGCAATTTTCTGGTCTGATTATATCCCGGATTTTCAATCTGGTTCAGATTCGGTTGAAATAAACGGGTAAAATAGCGGCTTTTTAATTTCGATATTTATTCAGGTAAGGCTAATGGCAACAGTAATTGATGGCAAGGCGTTCGCGACGAAATTGAGAGGACGTATCGCAGGCGCGGTTCAACAAATCGGCAACGAACATAGCGTCAAACCCGGTCTGGCTGTCGTCCTGGTGGGAGAAGACCCGGCCAGTCAGGTTTACGTCAGGAACAAGGCGAAGCAGACTGTCGAAGTCGGTATGGATTCGATTGAACATAAGATGCCCGTGGATACTTCAGAGGAAGATTTGCTGGCCCTGGTTAACCGATTGAATGATGATCCGGCAATCAACGGTATACTGGTACAGTTGCCGTTGCCGAAGCAGATAGACGAAAGCAAGGTGATCAATGCCATCCACGTGGACAAGGATGTAGATGGATTTCACATCCAGAACGTGGGCCGACTCAGCATTGGGGAAGATTCACTGGTTCCCTGCACGCCCGCAGGATGTATTATGCTGCTGAAAGATCATTTAGGGAATTTAAGCGGGAAAAACGCGGTCATCGTAGGTCGCTCGAATATTGTCGGCAAGCCGGTATCGATCCTGTTGCTGCGGGAAAACTGCACGGTCACGATAGCGCATTCGAGAACCCGGGACCTGCCTGCGGTATGCCGTCAGGCGGATATCGTGGTAGCGGCAGTGGGGGTTCCTGAATTGGTCAAGGGCGACTGGATCAAACCCGGCGCCACGGTGATTGACGTCGGTATAAACCGGGTCGCCGGGGATGATGGCAAAAACAGATTGACCGGAGATGTCGATTACCAGTCGGCGATGCAGGTGGCGGACGCGGTGACTCCGGTGCCCGGTGGGGTTGGCCCGATGACGATTGCCTGTCTGTTGCGTAATACGATCATTGCGGCCTGTCGGCAAAACGGCATCGAAGTACCGTCAGCGATTGGCTGACGCTCTCCCACCGACAGCGGGAGGGTACAAGACCCTCCCCTACGATGACGTTTACGGCCTTACCCCGTCAATTCCTGCCCCCTCTCGTCATTCCCGTGAAAACGGGAATCCACGATAATATGGAATTTGCAATTACCGATGCGTAGGGGCGCCCCTTGTGGGTGCCCGCTATCGTTGATACCCGTTCCGACATTCGCGGGAGGGTACAAGACCCTCCCTACTGTAGCGCGGACAGGTATAGCGCGAGTTGTTTGATTTGCTGTTCGCTCAGGACGAAGGCGATTGATTGCATGATCGGGTGTTCACGGGCGCCGGATTTGAATGCTTTTAGCTCGGTCTCGGTATAACTCGCGTGTTGTCCGCCCAGTCGAGGGTACAAGGGAGGGATGCCGCTGCCGGATGGGCCATGGCAGCCCATGCAGGATGGCACGTTAAATTCGGCGATGCCGCCACGATAAATAGCTTCGCCGGCGCGGGCTTCCGCTTCCTGATCGGGAGAGACTGAACCAACAGTCATGCTCTGGCTGGAATACCAGGCATCTATATCGGCCATATCCTGTTCGCTGAGGGCGGCAACCAGTCCCATCATCACTGTACTGGCACGTTCCCCGGACTTGAATTTGGCCAACTGGTCGGCAATATAGCCCGGCACCTGACCGGCAATTTTGGGGAACTGATCCAGTGGGCTGTTGCCATCCACGCCATGACAGGCGACGCAGGTTTCGGATTTTGCCTTGCCCGCGTCTGCATCCTGTGCCATGCCGACGGTATTCATAGTGACGAGCAGTGCAAATACACCCATCAATGTAAACAATCGAATCATTTAAAAGCCCTGATTGTGGATTCGGTCGGATAGAATACCCGACTTGAATAAATAGCTTCGCCCGGATTAGGAGAGAAGACATCGGTTCAGGCCGCGATTATATCAATATTTACCAGAAAAACTGAAATGATGATTGACTTTTCCAGGGCACAATATTCTCTTGCGGCGCACTATCCTGCCCAATGGCCGGAGGACATCGGCGCTGAAGTTGCCTTCGCTGGTCGTTCCAATGTCGGCAAGTCCAGTGCTATCAATGCGATAACCCGGCAGAATCACCTGGCTAAAACCAGCAAGATTCCGGGGCGTACCCGACAAATCGTATTTTTCGATCTGGATATTATCCATCGACTGGTCGACTTGCCCGGTTACGGCTACGCCAGAGCGCCGCAATCATTACGCCGCCACTGGCAGGATTTTATAACGGAATATCTGTTTAATCGGGAATGCCTGCGCGCGCTGGTGATCCCGATGGACATTCGCAGACCTTTGACCGAGCTCGATATCACCATGCTGGAGTACTGTTGGCAACAACAGTTGCCAGCGCATATCCTGTTGACCAAGGCGGATAAATTCAAGCGTGGCAAGGCGGCCAATATCTTCCAGTCGGTGGTTCGGCAGGTCAGCGCGAGTCCGCAGACCACTGTGCAACTGTTTTCCTCAAGCAACCGGCTGGGAGTGATTGAGGCGCGGGAGAAACTGAGCGTTTTTCTGCTTGAGGCAACGACTGCGGGCGGGCACGGAGACCCGCCCCTACGATGACCCGTTGCGCCTGTCCCGTCATTCCCGCACAAGCGGGAATCCACAACCATACTGAATCTGCAATTACCGATGCGTAGGGGCGCCCCTCTGTGGGTGCCCGCTATCGTTGATACCTGTTCCAACATTCGCGGGAGGGTACAAGACCTTCTCCTACGATAATGATCGGTGATCAGTCTCGAATCGCGCCATCGCCGATGACGATGTATTTCTGGCTGGTCAGACCTTCGAGTCCGACCGGGCCGCGCACATGGAGTTTATCTGTGCTGATGCCGATTTCGGCGCCGAGACCATATTCAAAGCCGTCGGCAAACTGGGTGGAGGCATTGACCATGACCGAGCTGGAATCAACCTGTTGCAGGAACTGGCGTTGATGATCAGGGTTTTCAGTGACAATCGCGTCGGTATGATGTGAGCCATAATCTCCGATATGCCGGATTGCCTGGTTAATACCATCGACCACACGAATAGATAAAATGCCGTCCAGGTATTCGGTACTCCAATCGGTTTCGCTGGCCGGGACCATTTCAGGCACAATCCCGCGGGCTTTTTCACATCCCCTGAGTTCGATGCCCTTGTTGCGGTATTGGGCGCAAAGCGGGGGCAGGATTTCTCCGGCAACGGATTTGGCTACCAGCAGGGTTTCCATCGCGCCACAGATTCCGTAGCGTCTGGCCTTGGCGTTGTAAGCGACCGCAATCGCCTTGTCCGGGTCTGCGTCATCATCAATATAGACATGGCAAAGTCCTTCAAGATGCTTGATCACAGGTACGGTGGCGCTCGCGCTGATCCGTTCAATCAGGCTCTTGCCGCCTCGCGGGACAATGATGTCCACATACTTCGACAGGGTGATGAGTTGGTCAACCGCCTGGCGGTCTGTGGTTTCAACCACTTGTATGCAGTGTCTGCCGAGACCCGATTCCTGCAACCCTTCGGACAGACAGACAGCCAGCGCGAGATTGGAATGGATGGCCTCAGAGCCGCCGCGCAAAATAGCGGCATTACCGGACTTCAGGCATAGAATCGCTGCGTCCACGGTTACGTTGGGGCGGGATTCATAAATGATGCCGATGACTCCCAGAGGCACCCGCATCTTGCTGATTCGCAGGCCGCTCGGGCGTTCATTGAACCCGGACTCATCGCCCACAGGGTCGTGCAGGGAGGCAACCTGTCTACAGCCTTCGGCGATTGCGGATACCCGTGTACGATTCAGCTCAAGCCGGTCCAGCAGCGCGTTGGTCAAGTTGTTGCCAAGCGCGGCCTCCATGTCTCTGGCATTGGCAGCCAGGATGTCTTCGCAACGCCGTTCTATGGAGTTGGCGATATGATGCAGGGCCGCGTCTTTCTGTTCGGTCGTGGCTCTGGCTACTGTTGCCGAGGCGGCCCGCGCCTGACGGCCGAGCCGAGTCATATACTCCTTAATGTCGTTATTCGCTGTCATAGTAGGACCAACGGGATCGGGTTGCCTGGTACGGGCACTATTATAAACCACATATCGCCAGTGAAATACTTTCGATTTCCTCCCAGATGTCCTTGCGCCGGAAGCTGATTCGGCCTTTCACCATCAGGTCTGCATGTCCGATGCGTTGCAGGATGTTCTCCCAGCGGCTTTTGGGGAGACGATTCAGTGCTGAACTGACCAGAGCGCTCCGACTGCTCCAGATGCCATGACGTTTGAACAGGGAACCGCCGGGGCGTTCTCCCTGATCAATCGCTGCCGAGAGCTGGCATAGCGTCCGCACGTCCCGGGCCAGCGCCCACAGAATGATGATCGGCTCCGCTTGCTCGTGTTTCAGGTTTTGCAGAATGCGGATCGTGCGCTCGATTGTTCCGCCCAGACAGGCATCGACGAAAACATATACATTGAAACGCGCATGATCGGCGTTTGTCTGTTCGATGATCGGGGGGGTAATGGTCTGATCAGGATAAAGCAATCCAAGCAGGTTGATTTCTTGTGCTGCCGCCAGCAGGTTGCCTTCAACCAGTTGACTTAAATGCTCCGCAGCGCCGGGTTCATGTTTCAGCCCCTGGGCACTCATTCTCCGGCTGATCCAGCCGGGCAGGTTTGCGCTGCCGATAGCAGGGCACTCGATCACCAGACCATTGTCCTGGATCGCCTTGAACCATTTTGTCGTCTGACTGCGTTTGTCGATGGCATGGGTGACCACAATCAGAGTCGTGTCCGGGGCAAGTTTCTGTGCGAAGTTTACCAGTGCCTTGCTGCCCGCTTCCCCCGGTTTGCCGGTTGGCAGCCTTAGCTCAATCAGCCGCTTGTCGGCGAACAATGACAGGGTGCTGCTTTCATGTTGCAGTCGATTCCAGTCGAATCCGGTCTCAGCGGTCAGGCGTATCCGTTCACTGTAGCCTGCCTGAGTGCACTGGCCACGAATCTGGTCCAGTGCTTCCTCGATCAGCAATGTCTCGGGGCCGAACAACAGATACAGGGGAGCAATCCCCTGTTTCAATTGTGTTGACAGGGCGGGCGAGGTGATACGCATTGTCAAGTTTCAGGAGTTGCGAGGGGTTGTAATCTACAGGCGGGTAAGTTCCCGCATGATTTGCAGAGCGACATCTCTGGTCATCTCCTCTTCCAGGAATGCTTCTTCTTCCTCGAATTCGAGTTCGTCTTCGGGGTCGTATTCGAGAGTATTGAACACGGATAGCGAAGATTGGGACAGCAGGGTTTCTCCGTTAGCATCCATTACACTGAATTCGACCCGCCAGCTATATTCGAACTCGGTCGCAATACCGGCCGCATCGGTACTGGTGGTTTCCCGGACGAACTCAGTCCGCGACAGGGACAGGATGGCCGCGTTGGCGCTGGCATCGCTAGCGACTACAGTAACCCCGTTGCCCGTTAATATTCCGGTGAGTTGTTCAACCAGCTCCCGTTCTCCACCCTGGATGGATATTTCGGCCAGTTGTGGGGGCAGATGGAAACTGCCGCGTAGTTTGAATCCGCAACCGGAAAGAAAAGACAGGCCAATCAATACAAGAAACAGGCGTTTTGACATGGAGCGTCCTTCAATCGGGTGGTTTTCAGTTGCTGTGATTATAAGACAAGGCCTGCCTGAACAGGGCGGACATCCGGCGCATTTTCCACTAAATTACGATGTTGATCAGCTTCGCGGGGACGATAATGATTTTCCGGACTTCGGCGTTGCCAATGAAATTGCGGATTTTTCGGTCTGCGACCGCCTTGGCGCGGATATCCGGCTCGCTGCAATCGGCGGCCAGTTCAATTTCGCTTCTCAATTTGCCGTTGACCTGAATCACCCATTTGACCGTATCGCTTTGCAGGGCCTGCTGATCCACCTGTGGCCAGTCTGCATCCAGTACATCACCGGCCTCGCCCATCACATGCCATAGCCGGTGGGCAATATGCGGCACAACAGGAGCCAGAATTTTGCCCAGAATGACCATGCTTTCCCGGAAAGCCAACAGGCAATTCTGGTTTTTACCAGGGTCAAACCGTTCCAGCGAATTGAGCAGTTCCATCGCTCCCGCAACCACTGTATTGTAGTGGATTCTCTGGTAGTCTCGATCCGCCTTGCCTAAAATTTGATGGGTGATTCGCCGTAATTCCCTGGCTGTCTGGTCGGTGCAGTCTGCATTAGCCCGGCCCGGGTCAGACGATAATTCTCTGGCGTTAGCCACCGCCTCATTGTTGCGATGAACCAGCGCCCACCATCGCTTCAGGAAACGGAAGGAACCCGCCACTGCGTCGTCATTCCATTCCAGCGGTTGTTCAGGGGGCGATGCGAACATCATGAACAGCCGCACTGTGTCCGCCCCATACTTGTCGATCATCGACTGCGGGTCGACCGTATTATTCTTCGATTTCGACATCTTCGAGCCGTCTTTCAGCACCATCCCCTGGCAAAGCAGATTGGTGAAAGGCTCGTCACTGTCGACCAGGCCAGCGTCCCTCATCAGTTTATGGAAGAAACGCGCGTACAGCAGGTGCAATACGGCGTGTTCGATGCCGCCGACATACTGATCCACGGGCAGCCAGTAATTGGCTCGTTCATCCAGCATGGCATGATCCGAGCCGGGGCAGCAATAGCGCGCGTAATACCAGGATGACTCGAAGAAGGTATCAAATGTGTCCGTCTCGCGTGTCGCAGGCTGGTTGCTACCGGGCAGTGTGGTGTTGCAGAAATCCGGATCATCCTGGATTGGTGACCGAACTCCGCAGAACTCGACATCTTCGGGCAATAGTACCGGCAGCTCATCGTCGGCTACGGCAAATACTTCCCCGGCATCGTCATATACCACCGGAATAGGGCAGCCCCAGTATCGCTGGCGTGATACGCCCCAGTCGCGCAGCCGGTAGTTTATAGTTTTTCTGCCGACGCCGTGGGTTTCAAGATATTCGGCAACGGCCTCGCAGGCAGCCTTGTAATCAAGTCCGTCGAATGTTCCTGAATTGCATGTGATCCCATCCTTCGTGGTCAGAGCGGACTGACTGAAATCATGTTCGCTGCCGTCCGCCGGGCGGATAACCGGCCTTACCTCGATGCCGTGTTTTTTAGCGAACTCCCAGTCTCTCTGATCATGTGCGGGCACCGCCATGATGGCACCGGTGCCGTATTCCATCAAAACAAAATTCGCTACCCAGATGCCGATTTCCTCGCCACTGATCGGGTGAATCCCGGTTATGCCGAGAGGAATGCCCTTCTTTTCCATGGTTTCCATTTCCTTTTCCGTAGCCTGGATGTTCTTGCAGGATTCGACGAAGGCGGCTACGTCCGGGTTGTTTGCGGCTGCAGATTGCGCCAGAGGGTGTTCCGCGGCCACCGAAATAAAGGTAATTCCCATGATTGTGTCGGGTCGGGTGGTATAGACTTCCAGTGGCTCCCCACCTTCGACACGGAATGAAAACTCAACCCCTTCGGAGCGGCCAATCCAGTTGCGCTGCATGGTGCGAACCGCATCCGGCCAGCCTTCAAGATGGTCAATTTCATTCAATAATTCTTCGGCATAGGCGGTAATGCGGATGAACCATTGGGAGACTTCCCGGCGTTCTACAATCGCTCCCGAGCGCCAGCCACGCCCGTTTTCGACCTGTTCGTTGGCAAGTACTGTCTGTTCCACCGGGTCCCAGTTGACTACCGCCATTTTCTTGTAAGCCAGGTTTTTCTCAAGCAGTTTGTTGAAGAACCATTGCTCCCAGCGATAGTATTGTGGTGAGCAGGTAGACAGCTCACGATTCCAGTCATAGCCGAAGCCAAGGCGTTTCAGTTGGGTCCTCATGTAATCAATGTTGGCGTTGGTCCATTTCGCCGGGGGGGTGCGGTTTGCGATTGCGGCATTTTCCGCAGGCAACCCGAATGCGTCCCAACCCATTGGTTGCAATACATTCTTGCCGAGCATACGCTGGTAACGGCTGATCACATCGCCAATGGTATAATTACGGACATGCCCCATGTGCAATTTCCCTGAAGGGTAAGGCAGCATGGAAAGACAGTAGTATTTCTCGCGGTCTGTATCTTCTGACACCGCAAAGCTTTGTTTATCGTCCCAGTATTTCTGAGCCTCGGACTCAATTTGGGCAGGATTGTATGGGTCGATCATATTGGCGTGGTTTGGGGGCTGTTCACGGGCACGGATTTTAACCGATTAACCGGCTATGCGTACATAATCCGGTCAAATCCTGGCAAGCTGCCCGGATGTTTACAGTACAATTCAGGATATGGCAGGCAATATTCCCAGATCCTTCATAGATGACCTGATTGCCCGGACAGACATCGTGGATGTGATTGACCGGCGAGTACCCCTGACTCGTAAAGGTCGGGAATATATCGCCTGTTGTCCGTTTCATGAGGAGAAAACGCCGTCATTTACGGTCAGCCCGGTCAAACAGTTCTATCATTGCTTCGGTTGTGGGGCTCATGGCACCGTGATCGGATTCCTGATGGACTATGCCAATCTGGGATTTGTTGAAGCGGTCGAAGACTTGGCCAATGGAATTGGAATGGAACTGCCGGATAGAGGCTCTGTCCGGTCAAACCCTGCCGGAGAAGGCGCGGACCAACGACGAGAAGTCATTGAACAGGCGAACCACTGGTTCCAGGGACAGTTACGCACCCATCCCGAAGCCAGGCAGGCCGTTGACTACCTGAAATCCAGAGGGCTGGACGGCAAAGTGGCCGCGGACTTCGGCATCGGTTATGCACCGGATAGCTGGAGTGGCTTGGTTGATGTTCTGGGCATCAACTCCCGGTCGCTTGAGCATCTGCAGAAGGCCGGCCTGATCGCCAGAAAAGAGGATGGTGCTAAAGCTCGATACTACGATCGCTTTCGCGGACGTATCATATTTCCGATTGAGGACCATAAGGGCCAGGTCGCAGGCTTTGGCGGCAGGGCATTGGGTGATGGCAACCCCAAATATCTGAACTCCCCGGAAACCCCGCTGTTCCACAAGGGCGCGGAGCTCTACGGCTTGCATCGTGCCCGCCGGGAGATCGGTATTAAGAACAGGAGTATTGTGGTAGAGGGGTACATGGATGTTGTCAGCCTGGCGCAGTTCGGGGTGAATAATGCGGTAGCGACTCTGGGAACCGCGACCACCCGTACCCACCTGCAACGCCTGTTCCGTCTCGCGCCGGAAATTGTGTTTTGTTTTGACGGTGACCGCGCAGGCAGGGATGCGGCCTGGAAGGCGATGGAGGTTTCTCTTCCTGAAATACGGGATGAACGCCAGATCAGATTCCTGTTTCTGCCCGAAGGTGAAGACCCGGATACCGCAGTGCGCGCCGAAGGGGCCGAAGCATTCATCGCAAGGGTGGACGATGCGCTGTCGTTATCTGATTTTCTGTTCAATACGCTGACCTCGCGGGTTGACATGAGCCGAGTGGATGGCAAGGCCTCTCTGGTAAGCCAGGTATTGCCGTTGATTGAACAGTTGCCTGACGGGGTATTCCGGGACATGATGAATTCCAAGCTCGCGTCATTGACCGGCTTGCCGACCAGCCGGTTCGCGGAAATAGCCGCAGCGACCGGCAGGCGGGCATCGGTATCCAGGGGGCACCCGCAATCCGGGCAAATCCAGGACGGACAGGTGTCTCCGCTGGCGCTCGCTGTCAGCCTGTTGTTGCAAAACCCTGTGCTCGCACAATCGGTGGAAGCCCAGGACGAACTGAAGCAACTGCAAATCCCCGGGGCAGATGTCCTGACAGAAATCATTGAGCGGGCCCGGAGCCAGCCTGATCTGACTACCGCCGGGTTGCTGGAGTTCTTCCGGGAGACTCCGGTGCATGACTATCTGGGTAGACTGGCGATGCGCTCCAACCTGATTGACGAGAATGTGCTGGAGAGGCAGTTCACGGATACCCTGAGCCATTTGCTCGAAGAGCATTATGACCTTCGTAGACGGGAATTGCTGGAAAAGGCGCGAGAAGCGGAATTATCCTCTGAAGAATCGGCGGAACTGAGCCGATTGTTAAAAACCAGAGTCCGTAATCCGCGGAGTTGATGACTGTGCGAGCGAGACCGTTCAGGCAGCAGTATTGACGCTCTGATCGGGTCATTTTCATTGCTTTTCACCTGATTCCAGACTACAATATGCGGTTGCTTTACAAACCGAGGAAGCTTAAATCAATGAGTAAAGACAGTCAATCCAGCAAAGCCACTCCGAAGCCCGGACAGGAAGCCAAAGATCCCCCGGCTCTTACGCTTGTCTCTGAGCAAAAGGCTTCGTCCGAATCCCAATCCGATCTTAAAAAGCTGGTCCTCAAGGGCAAGGATCAGGGCTTTTTGACTTATGCCGAGATCAACGATCATTTGCCGGAAAACATGCACGACACGGATCAGATCGAGGTCGTCGTCAACATGATCAACGACATGGGCATCGAGGTAGTGGACAAGGCTCCGGACGTCGATATCATGACACTGAAAAGAGACAACCCCGAGGATCAGGAGGTTGCAGAAGAAGTCAGTGTCGCGCTGAAAACCGTTGTTGAAAGTGAGTTCGGTAGAACCACCGACCCGGTGCGTATGTATATGCGGGAAATGGGAACTGTGGAGTTATTGACTCGCGAGGATGAAATTGCCCTTGCCAAACGAATTGAAGCCGGTAACCGTGAGAGCACGTCCGCGATTGCGCTGACTCCGGCGGCTATTCGGCAATTTCTGGATTTTGCCGATCAGATCGAATCTGGCGAAATCAAGTTGTCGGATGTGGTCGTCGACTTTATGGAGTTGAATGCGCTGGACGATGAAACCGTAGCAACTCCCGGAGAACCCGGCCAGAATGCGGCGGAATCGGAAAGCTTGCCAAGCGGCCCTGATCTCGATGATGCGATCGCTCGTTTCAAGAGAATGAGGCGGACCTGGAATTTCCTGAACAAGGCGATTGAGACGCATGGCCTGGGCAGCAAACAGGCATTGCGAAACCGCAAGAAACTCGGTGATGAGTTGTTGCAGATTAAATTCGTGCCGGTAAAGCTGGACGTTCTGGCCGCAACGTTACGGGAATGTATGACCGAGGTAAAGGAGTGTGAACGCGGAATTGCCAATTATTGCGTCAACTATGGCAAGGTTTCCCGTAAGCGGTTTCTGGAGGTTTTTCGCGGTAACGAAACCAGCATGGAATGGTTTGACCAGTTGGTGGAGGAAAGTCGCCAGGATCGGGCACGGCTGGAGAAACACAGGGAGCGGGTCTCAGTCTATACGGATCGGCTGTTCAAGGTTCAGGGCAAGGCTGGGCTGGCAATGTCGGATCTGAGAAACCTGAGCCGGAAACTTTCAATCGGTGAAGCCAAGGCGCGGCGCGCCAAGAAAGAAATGGTTGAGGCTAACTTGCGGCTGGTTATCTCGATTGCGAAGAAATATACCAACCGTGGGTTGCAATTCCTGGATTTGATTCAGGAAGGCAATATCGGCTTAATGAAGGCTGTTGACAAGTTCGAATATCGGCGCGGCTATAAATTCTCCACCTATGCCACCTGGTGGATTCGCCAGGCCATCACCCGCTCCATCGCGGATCAGGCCAGGACCATCCGTATTCCGGTACACATGATCGAAACCATCAACAAGCTCAATCGCGTGTCACGCCAGATTCTCCAGGAAAAGGGACGCGAGGCATTGCCCTGTGAGTTGGCTGAGCGTATGGAACTGAGCGAAGACAAGGTTCGCAAGGTGTTGAAAATTGCCAAGGAGCCGATCTCGATGGAAATGCCGGTGGGCGATGATGAAGATTCACATCTTGGCGATTTTATTGAAGACAAGAATATCAAGGCGCCGATTGATATTGCCACTACGTCTGGCTTGAAAGACGCAACAGAAGGAATTCTGGAGTTGCTGACCGAGCGCGAGGCGAAAGTGCTGCAAATGCGTTTCGGCATAGGCATGAATACGGATCATACTCTGGAAGAAGTCGGCAAGCAGTTCGATGTTACCCGGGAGCGCATTCGGCAGATCGAAGCCAAGGCACTCAGGAAGCTGCGTCATCCGAGTCGTTCAGAGCATTTGAGAAGCTTTCTGGAAAACAGTTGACGGTTCATTGGCAGGCCAGGTGTTTCGGCATTTTGGGGCGGAGCCGCCACATATCCTTATTTGTACGGGCCTGTAGCTCAGTTGGTTAGAGCAGTGGACTCATAATCCATTGGTCGTAGGTTCAAGTCCTACCGGGCCCACCATTTCAAACGGTCATTTTGGCCGCCCGTTAGTGTGTATGTGTATATATACCAGCAATCACATGATCAAAGTATTGGATAACAAATGCGTGACGATAAAGTTTGCCCTATCTGGGAAACCCCCGCGACAGTTTGTCAAACCTCCGGAAAGGATGGACGGGAATTTGATTCTGCGCGCGCTGGAGGCAAATATTACGTACCGGCCAGTAAAATATCGGAACGAATATCAACAATAGCGAGAGGGCACGGAGACCCTCCCCTACGATTACTGTCGGGCAAGTGGAGCAACGTTCTGGATAGTTGGTGATATGATCAAAATGATGTTTTAGTGTCATCATGCGGGAGGAGCCCCGATTGGCTGGGTTATGGTTCCTGCGTAAGTGCCCTGTGTGACGTGTCATCAGTGACCGTTTTATGTGTATAATATCTTGCAGTTATACACATAAAGGAGCCAATATGCGTACAAATATAGAAATTGACGATAAACTGATGACCCATGCAATGAAAGCCTGTGGTGCCAGGACGAAGAAGGCGACTGTGGAGAAAGGGTTGGAAACACTTATCCAGATCGAACAACAGTCCGGGCTTCGTAGTCTTCGGGGTAAGCTACACTGGGAAGGTTCGCTGGAGCAGATGCGATCAGACAAGTGATTATTGCGGATACATCAGTCTGGATAAATTATTTCAATGGCGCACAAAACCGTGAAACGGATATTCTTGATAAACTTTTAGCGTCACATCGTATTTTAATGGGGGATTTGATCTTGACAGAAATCCTTCAGGGCTTTCGGAAAGACCAGGATTATCAATTAGCGGAAAGTGCACTCATGCGACTGGCTTGCGCTGAAATGATCGGTCGGGAGATTGCCGTTATCAGTGCTGGAAATTACAGGAAGCTACGTAAACAGGGTATTACTGTCAGAAAGACTGTAGATGTTTTGATAGCGACATTTTGTATTCGCAATGATCATACGCTGCTGCATAGTGATCGGGATTTTGATGCAATGGCTGATTTACTGGGTCTCGATGTATATTAGTGGACAGAACGGATAAATGCTTCAGTTTGTGAGCGGTCGGGTATTGCATTTACCGCGCCATCCGAGCAGGTCGATAACGCCGCTGCAATGTTCGCGTATGCAGTCGCCTCAAAGGGGTCCTGGCCTCTGACCAGTTCAGCCAGTATGGCTCCCGCAAAAGTATCCCCCGCGCCATTTGCGTCGATACTGTTTACCCGGATGCCAGCGACTTTTTTTCGTTTCGAATCGGTAGAGACAATAGCGCCTTCGCAACCCAGTTTCAGAACCACTATTTCAGCACCCAGATCGTGATAAAAATCGACAATCCGGTCAGGGTCGGCTAATTTTGACAAAACTTTCGCGTCCTCAATGCTTGGCAGGGCAATATAACAGTGTTTCATCGCTTCATGTACGATTGCCCGCGCTCTTTCCTCGGGCCACAGGTTCAACCTCAGGTTTGTATCATACGAAAGTCTGGTTCCATTGCTGTTTGCGATCTCGATTGCGGCAAATACCGAGTCCGCCGCGGATGAACTGATCGCCTGGCTTATGGCTGAAACGTGGAGAATTTGCGCGTCTGCGATATATGAGGGTGACAAATGCTGTGGTTTGATTTTTGTTGCGGCTGAGTGTTTTCGGTAATATGAGAAGTGGTGGCCCTGTTCATCATGCGAAACAAAATATATTCCTGTAGGAGCGGTCGAATCCCGAGTGATTTGCGATGTGTCGATTCCTTCTTCTTCCCATAACGCAATCAGGTCGTCTCCGAATCGGTCACTTCCGATACGGGAGATATAAGCGACATTTGCGCCTTGGCGGGCCGCTGAAATCGCACAGTTTGAAGTGTCTCCACCGAAACCCTTGACGATTTTACCTTGTTCCTTTTGATTGAACTCAATGAGCGGTTCGCCCAAACAAACTATATCCGCCATCGTCTAACGCCCCGGTTTCCGTGCAAGACGAGCTCGAGCCAGCGAAGCCTGCCGGGTTATAGCTTTCCAGTCCTGATTCCTGATTTGTTCTGCGGATGCGAACCATGTACCTCCGACCGAACAAACATCCGGTATCTCAAGGTATTGATTCATATTCTCCGGTGTCACCCCGCCGGTTGCACAAAACTGCACATCGAATCTGGCAAATGGAATGGTAATCGCCCTGAGAAATTGCGCTCCGCCAGCAGCGCTTGCCGGAAAAAACTTCAACAGTTTGCAGTGGTGATTCATGGCAGTCTGTATTTCCGATGGGGTGATAACTCCGGGAATAAAAGGAACATTACAGTCTCGAAAGTAATCCGCAATGTTCGTATCCATTCCCGGGCTGACACAAAATTGAGCGCCGGCATTTAACGCCATTGCCGCTTCCCCCAGAGTGACCACAGTCCCCGCTCCGACCAGGCAGTCCGGGTAATTCTTACGAATTATTTCTATTGCTTGCGGGGCTTCGCGAGTTCGCAGTACGATCTCGATAATGGAAATACCGCCTTTCAAAACAGCTTCAGCCAGCGGCTGTGCGAATTTTGCGTTGTCGATCTCGATTACAGGGATCAGTGGGTGCGACCGAACGGATTCAATATCAATCACAGAATTCACTCGAAATTATCCTGGTGACACACGGTTACCATCAACGATTTAGCGCCAGCAGCCCTCACTAACGACTCATCCATCCGCCGTCAACTGTAATTATCGAACCGTGCATGTAGTTTGAGGCGGATGATGCCAGAAAAACAACGGGTCCGGCAAAGTCTTCCGGTTCGCCCCATCTGGAAGCGGGGATTCGTTCCAGGATGGACCGATTCCTGACTGGATCATCCTGCAGCGCCTGTGTATTGTCAGTTTTTATGTAGCCCGGCGCAATCGCATTTACGTTCACGCCTTTTCCCGCCCATTCGTTCGCGAGCGCTTTGGTCAACTGCCCGATAGCTCCCTTGCTGGCCGCGTATCCGGGGACAGTAATTCCGCCTTGAAAGGTAAGCAGGGAAGCCGTGAATATTATTTTTCCGGACCCTCGGTCCACCATTCTTTTACCAATAGATCGGGACAAAATGAACTGGGCATTCAGGTTTACTTCAATTACTGTATCCCAGTATTCATCAGAGTGTTCAATCGCAGGCGCTCGCATGATCGTGCCAGCATTATTCACGAGAATATCAATGGTCGAATGGTTTTCGTGTAGTTCCAGGAGGAAGCCATGCAGCGCAGTCCGGTCACTGAAATCACAGGCATACCCCGTAAAGCTGCGACCGAGAGACGATACGGCCCGCGAGACTTCACTGCCGTTTTTCTCCAATGTCGCGCTGACTCCGATAATGTCCGCCCCCGCTTCTGCAAGGGCACACGCCATGGCCTTGCCGATACCTCGTTTACACCCTGTGACTAACGCTGTTTTCCCGGCTAATGAAAAATGCTCCAGAACACTCATGCCGGCGCCTCGCTTCCCACTTGAACCAGGCTTTTCAGCGCTTTCGGGTTTATGCTCAGGTCCGCCAGCGTCTCTCCAACCTTGTCGAGCTGTTGAATGTTGGTGATGATTGCTTCGCAGTCGATCTGTCCGGATGCAATCAACTCAATGGCTGCATCGAAATCATCGGGCGTATAAACGCGCGCGCCCAGAAGTTCGATTTCCCGCCAAAAAAACTGAAACAGATCAATCGGCGGCTTCACCGGGTGGATCGCAACCATAACAATGCGGGCACGTGCGGCGGCAGCCGATGTCATACATTCCACGCCTGCACGGCTTCCCGATACCTCAAATATGACGTCAGCACCTTTCTGGCCGGTGGTTTCATACATATATTTGCCAACATCCACATTATTCGGGTTGACGGTATTGAACCCGAGTCTTCCGGCTATCGCAAGCCGTTGTTCGTTGACCTCGGAAATTGTGATTTTGCCGCCTTTTTGTCTTGCAACCATTGCAATCAGAATTCCAATCGGGCCGCCGCCGATTATCAGAACATCCTCACCCTCGACCAGGCGGCTCCGATTGACGTCATGGCAGGCCACGGCAGCCGGTTCGACCAAAGCCGCGTGTTTGAGAGAGGTTTCCTTAGGCACTACGTGAACAGTATGCCTGGGTACTGTCCAGCTTTGCTGCAAGGCGCCATCGGTATCCAGTCCGAGAAACTTCAGATTGTGACAAATGTGGCTGTTTCCATTTTTACAAGCTGCACAATCACCACAGTGATCCAATGGCCGCACTACAACCTTGTCGCCAACAGAAATATCGGATATATCCAACCCGACCGCATCGACAATGCCGGACATTTCATGTCCGATTATCCTCTCGCACCCCACTCGCGCATCCATGTTGCCGTGATAAACATGCAAGTCAGTACCGCAAAGTCCGCAATAGGCTACCCGGATTCGAACTTCTCCGGGATTGGGACTGATGGGTTTGCATGCGCCTAAAGTAAACGTCTTGTCACAATTATAATATGAAGCCTTCATTCGCTAATCTCTTATTACAGTTAAAGCCAAACCTTGAAAATCAATCGGCGCTACGCAGGAAAATCACTCAACATAATCTGAACGCAAATGTCATTCGGAGGCACCTAGGAAAGTTTGAATTGCGAGAGTCTCTCCCAATCAAATTCAACGCCTGTTCCCGGAGTATCGGGAGCGACAGCGCGGAAGTTCTCGACCTGCAACGGTCGATTCGTATACTGATCAATCGGGAAGCTGTGCACTTCAACCCAACCGGCATTTTGCTGTGCTGAAACCAGACTGACATGCAGCTCCTGCATGCCGTGGCTACATACCGGAATATTTTTTTCCAATGCCAGTTCCGCCACACGAAGCCAGCCGGTGATACCGCCGCAGTTGGAAGCGTCCGGTTGGATAAATGAAAGATTCGACTGGTCGAGCGCAAACTGGAACTCATGGATCGTATGGAGATTTTCTCCCATCGCCAGGGGTACGTCCGTGGCTCGGGCAATCTCAGCGTAGCCCCGGTAATTGTCCGGCTCTATGGGTTCCTCAAACCAGTAAATATCAAACTCCTTAAACGCTTGCGCCGCCCTGATCGCTTCTTCAACAGACATGGAACAGTTGGCATCGACCATGAAAGTGGTATCTTCGCCTGCCAACTCCCGGATTGCGGCGACTCGTGCAACATCTTCATCCAGACTTTCCTGCCCCACCTTGATTTTCACTGCATTAAATCCTGACTCAAGGTATCCCGATACATTTGCTTTCAGCTTTTGCAACGAAAAATTGAGATCAATGCCGCCGCAATATGCACGGGTTGTGGAGTTCGCTCCGCCCGCCAGTTGCCACAATGGTTTTTGCTCTTTTTTGCCTTTGATGTCCCACAGCGCAATATCTACAGCGGATATTGCAAACGAAGATATGCCGCCGCGTCCTACATAGTGAATATGCCAAAACATTTGATCGTAAAGTCGGGCAATCTCATCACCCGCCCTGTCCAGCAAAAAAGTCTTCAAATCCTTCTCAAGCATAGCCAGAATCGCCTGGCCTCCACGTCCGCCGGTGTAGGTATACCCGGTGCCCGAACTTCCATCTGATAGCTCAATCGTCGTAGTTATCAGCTCAAAGTGACTATGGTCGCCGTGCCTGGCATCACTGAGAACTTCAGTTAGCGGAACCCGGAACAGTGTGTTGGTTACGTTCGATATCGTTGGAGGACTCATGTTAAGTCACGTTTCGTGCGTAAGCGAATGATCAAACCTTATCGTTTTATCTGCGGCCACTAATGATCAGGTCAACGTCGTTGTGAGTTGGGTCACCGTGCTCGCCCTTTTCGATGGCTTTGGCAAAGTCCTGTAATATGGAACCAAGATGAGCGGAAATCGCATCCCTGGCATTGACAATATCTCTTTGTGCAAGCGCCTGGACAATCGCATCGTGCTCGAAGTATGTTTTGTCGCCGCGAGGCCCGATATTCCAACTGGAATAACGAATAATCTGAGCCTGGGTATTCAATCTGGCGTACAGTTCAGCAAGAAGCCCATGCTCACAACTGGCGACAAAGCGTTCATGAAACTTCCAGTCCAGTTCGTAAGCCGCGCTTCTATCCTTGAACTCTCCGTTTTTACGCAGTCTGCCAATTTTTGTATTGACTTCCCGCAGATCAAGTACGAGTTCATCGGTTATCAAGGAGCGCTTGAACATGATTTCCAACGCTTCCAGCTCAAGTAATTTCCTTACATCGTAGAGTTCGGACATTTCCCGGTAGGTAAAGCTGCGGACAATCGAGCCGCGCCGAGGGACATTAACGATCAGTCCTTCACCCGACAAAATCAGTAACGCTTCCTTGACCGGGGCGATGCTAACCTCCAATTGGGTTGCCAACTCATCTGCCCAGATGCGGCTGCCCGCCACCAGTTCACCGTTGATGATTTTTGACTTGAGCAGCGCACAAATTTGTTGAGTCAGAGTCTCCCGGACCAGATTGAGTTTCTTTGATTTCATTGTAGGCGCTTGTATTTTTGGTTCGGAAATAAAATATGCGTTGTATCGCTGTGCGTATATATCATATAATAAAAAATAAAATATATTTTATTTTTTATTATATTGTGCTATAAATTAGCGGACTATTCAACCATTAGATATAACATGACGAGGAGAAAAATGAATTCAATCAAACGCAATACGTTCAAAAAGGTACTTTTCAGCGCTTTGGCATGTAGTTTACTTGCATTGCCATTCGGTATTTCACATGCCGCTCAAAAGCTGAAATTCGCTCATGTCTATGAGGTAGGCCACCCCCTTCACAAAGGCGCGTTAATGGCAGCCGAGGCTATTAACGAGGCTACCGAGGGTCGCTATGAGGTGGAAGTCTTCCCTGCCTCCTCATTAGGTAAGGAAGCGGGCCTCAACGAAGGACTGACGTTGGGCACTGTAGATATTATTTATACGGGAGCCGGATTTGCCGGATCCATATACGGTCCGATTTCAATTACGGATTTTCCTTTTACACTACGGAGTCTTGATCACTGGAAAGCCTACGGACAGAGCGATTTGTTCAAGGAATTGTCCGCCGGGTTTGCAGAGGCATCCGGTGGCAGTGTGGTTACTGCAATCAGCTATTATGGAACACGCCATGTTACCTCGAACCGACCCATACTGACTCCCGCGGATATCAAGGATGTCAAAATCCGAGTGCCAAACGCCCCCGCTTATGTGTTGTTTCCCAAAGCAGCCGGAGCCAACCCGACTCCGATGGCATTCGCGGAAGTGTATCTCGCGTTGCAGCAAGGGGTAGTGGATGCTCAGGAAAACCCACTGCCGACCATACAGGCGAAAAAATTTCACGAAGTACAAACTGACATAAATCTCACCGGACACATTACAAACTCAACCCTGACTGTCGCGTCCGGGTCAAGCCTGTCAAGTATGAGTGATACGGACCGCGCCGCTGTAATCAAAGCCTTGCAGGAATCCGCTGACTGGGTTACAGAGCAGATCGTCCAATCCGAGGCCGAGCTTGTTGACTGGTTCAGGGGGCAGGGCGTAAATGTCAATGAAGTGGACCGCCAGCCATTCATGGATGTCGTGAAACCCGCGTTACTCGGAGATGACATGCCGTTCAGCAACGATGTTTACGAACGTCTCCAGGCTATTCCTGACGCTGGCTAATTGAAGATATGGTCCGCGGTTAGTTAGTGGCGAACAAATTGCGGACCATACGCCATGCGGTTTTGATCAGAGGTTACACACAATGAATAATGAAAATGCTTCAGAGAAGGAAGACGTTTTTAGTGAAATCGAAGAAGTAACCGATGATATTTCAGATGTCGGGCTTCTCGATTTTCCAGTGCTGATCGTGTTTGTGTTGTTATTCATTATCGTGGCCCTGCAATTTTTCACCCGCTACGTATTGAACGACAGCCTCGGGTGGACAGAGGAAATCGCACGCTATCTCTTGATTTTACTGGCGTTTGTCGGTTCGGTAAGTTGTGTACGAAAGGGCAAGCACATTTATCTGGAATTTTTCTACCGATATTTGCCGGAAGGGCTCATAAAACCGGTTTCAACATTTGTAGAGATCGTTGTCTTTGGAATGTTCGGTTACATGGCCTGGTTGGGAATAGAACTCGCCCAAAAAACCAGATCACAAAGAATGGTCTCGCTCGATTTGCCGAAGAGCGTTATCTATTACATCGTGGTGATAGCCTGTATTGCAATGGCTCTGTTTGCAGCGTATCGCGTATTCAGACTTTTCAAGATGTCTGCGAGTGATGTCGCCGCAGAGAAACTCAGTAATATAGATTAGGAGGATACCCCATGGGTCTGTGGATTCTGTTTGCAGTACTGGCTGGTTGCCTGATATTGGGGGTTCCGGTTGCGGTCTCACTGGCACTTGCGTCACTCTCTTATATATTGATTTCTGATGTGCCCGAAGTTGTGTTGATACACAATATGATCACGGGGGTTGACAGCTTTCCGCTTCTTGCTATCCCGTTTTTCATTCTGGCTGGACATTTGATGAATACAGGAGGCATAACCACCAAGATATTCGCATTCGCCCGTGCCTTGATGGGATGGACACCGGGCGGACTTGGTCATGTCAATGTGGGCGCCAGTGTCATATTCGCAGGAATGTCCGGCGCCGCGGTCGCAGATGCGGGAGGACTCGGCAATGTCGAAATAAAAGCAATGCGGGAAGCCGGGTATGATACCGATTTCGCGGTTGGAGTTACTGCGGCCTCTTCAACAATTGGTCCGATTATTCCGCCATCGCTGCCACTGGTGATTTTTGGCGTAATGGCGTCTGTTTCGATAGGGGAATTGTTTGCCGCGGGACTCATCCCCGGCTTGTTGATGGCTGTATCACTCATGGTCATGGTTGCCTGGTACTCAAAGAGAAGAAATTATCCGCGTGACGCCAGATTTGATCTTCGTGTTATCTGGCGCACGTTCAAGGCGGCATTCTTCCCGCTATTAACGCCTGCAATTATCATCGGTGGTATTGCTACCGGTGTATTTACTCCCACTGAAGCTGCTATTGCAGCCGTCATATATGCAATGTTTTTAGGTCTGGTGGTGTATCGGACTCTTTCGTGGCGGCATATAGTGAGAGTGTCCATTGACACCATCGAAACCTCCGCCGCAATTCTGATGATCGTTTCCGCGGCCACCATCTTTGCCTGGATTCTGACCGCTAATCAGGTTGCGGATTTACTGGGGAGCGCACTGTTGGGGCTTACCGAAAACAAGCATCTGATTCTTCTGATGATCATGGCAATCGTGCTCGCGATCGGGTTGTTCATGGAAACCATTGCAGCGATCACCATTCTTGTGCCTGTGTTGATGCCCATTGCGCTGACCGTTGGCATAGACCCGGTACATCTTGGAATCATTGTGATACTCAATCTCATGCTTGGGCTACTGACACCCCCGATCGGGATGGTTTTGTATGTGCTATCAGAAGTGTCTGGCGTCAGCTTTGAGAACTGTGTCAAGGCAACCATGCCATTTTTGATCCCGTTAATTATTGTGCTGCTGATGATTACATTTGTTCCTGATATTGCGCTATGGTTGCCAAATACCGTTTTTCGCGGGTAGCATA
Source organism: Arenicellales bacterium (assembly GCA_965116335.1). Lineage (GTDB taxonomy): Bacteria > Pseudomonadota > Gammaproteobacteria > Arenicellales > Poriferihabitantaceae. The sequence goes on along the minus strand of OZ220677.1, from coordinate 799,517 downwards.
ACGGGGCTTCGGGCTACCACGTCTTACTTGTCCGACCCGAAAATCGCTCCGACATCACGGAAATTGATTGCCTTGATGCCATCGCTGAATATCTTCTCCTCTCCGTTATAAACGATATAGCCTGACTGGAGGGGTTGCTGTTTTTGTGAGAATTGGTTCAGCATTTTCCTGAAATGAGAATGAAATGTCGCTGCGGATTTGATTTCGATGCCAGTCAGACTGCGGCCGCTCGCATACAACAGATCAATCTCATTGCCGTGACTGTCCCGGTAAAAATACAGGTTCGGTGTTTTGCCCTGGTTATATCGAGCCTTGATTGCCTCCAGAACCACCAGATTTTCAAACAACTGACCAACCAGAGGATCACGAGTTACCTGCTCCGGTTTCTCAATGCCTAACAGATAGGTTAGTAATCCGGTATCTGTGAAGTAGTATTTGGGAGATTTGACGACCCGTTTACCGAAATTCCTGAAATATGGTGAAAGTTTGAATACCACAAATGATGCTTCCAGAATGGATAACCATTCCTTCACCGTTTTGGCGTTCACACCGACATCCGCCGCCAAAGATTGGTAGTTGATGATCTGGCCGGTTCTTCCGGCCAGCAGACGCATGAATTTATCGAACAGGCTGGCATCCTTTAGCTGAATGATCTGGCGAATGTCTCTTTCAATATAAGTTTGGTAATAATTTGCCCATGCGGTATTGGGGCGTTGATTCTGATCATATATACGGGGAAGAAATCCGGTAAAGACATATTCCTCGAAGGTATCGAATGTATGCATCGCCGTTCTCAATTCGGCGATAGAGAAGGGAAGCAGATTGAGAATCCCGGTTCTACCCGCCAGTGATTGGGTAATGGAAGATCGCAATTCAAGCTGATGGGAGCCGGTCAGAACAAACTGACCGTTCCGCCCGGAATCATCAACGATCCCTTGCAGGTAGCTGATGAGATGAGGCGCTCGCTGAATTTCGTCAAAAATGACAGTTTCTCGATAGCGAGCGAGGAACCCCCTTGGGTCTTCACGGGCAATAGCCAGGATATCGGGTGTTTCCAGACTGACGTAGGTATAGTCCTTCAGCAATTCCCGCGCCAGTGTCGTTTTCCCGGCTTGCCTTGGCCCCAATACGGTTACGATCGGGTATTCCCTGAGTTGTCGGAGCAGTTCCCCGGATAAGTCACGAAAAATCATGCAATCATTATATTATGTGTAAATCAGGACCTCAACTCCTGATTTACACATAATCTGTCTGGGATGTCGGAACAAGCTACACTCCCGATGCTTCTGGTTTCGGTTCTGTCGCTTTGCCGGAGCGGATTCTCGTTCGGGTGCCTTCGCGTTGATGGGCGCGAACACTGTCGGGTAGCTCTGCCGCCAGTTTGTCAATACGCAGGCGGTCTGTTTGCGGCACGATGCGGCCCTCATCACCCAGCCCCTTATGGCGATCATGGACGGCGTATTTCTTACGCATCTGATGAGGCTGGTAGATGTTCATGTCAGCAGGGGTGATGTCATACTCTATGGTGACCGCTCCGGCTTGTACCGCCGATTCCAGTAACTCAAGGCCAGCATCTGTACGTGCTATTACGCCGTTGACTCCTGCATCATCCTCGTTGCCCTCGCGTGTGGGCGAGCCCCCCGGCCAGGTGTCTGATGCGGCGATATCAGCTGCCTCGCCGATGCCGTCCGGGCAAATCTTGCAACGAAAGGGGAGATGCCAGGCGCTTGCCTCTTCTCCCCATAGATCCAGGTAGTGAAACTCCTTCACCTTATCCACGGTTTCAACACGGGTCGGTCCGGGGCAGCCGTGTCCGCGATAGCGAAAAGCGGTGACTTCTGTTCGGTTGATTCTGGCGCGTTCCAGAAAGTCATCCATTGACGACGGTGGCATGAATCCACCGCAAACCGGAGTCAGCCAGTATTTCACCAGATCGTTTACGCGCGTGTGATGGCGGGCGAGGTTACGCAGGGCGGCGATGTCACAGGGCTTGCCGATAAAAGCGAAGGGTTGGTTGCGCTCCAGAACTTCATTAATATCAATTAACGGAGCCGTTGGGCCGTAACGCGACCCGGCGGCAGCAAGCACATCGGCTTCTGTAAAACTGATATGCCGCTGCCCGAAAGTCGGCTCTGCGCTGGATGCCCTGGCATGCAGTATGAATTGAACCCGATTATCGGCCAGCAGGAATCGGGCCAAAGCTGTCAGTACACCGCCTGTGGAACCTTCAAACCGTGTTATCGGATCGCTGGCCCAGGCTCGTACCATACGTCGCCACGGCCCCCAGACATTGTCTACCCTCGTTTCCGGGGTGATCTCACTGTGAGGTAATCCTTCAATCCGGGTGCCGGGACAGATGTCGAAAATCCGGTCTACGGTTGCGTCTTCCAGATCACCGACAATCACGGGTCGCTCATAGCCATTCGACGATTTGGTGAAACGGATTTTGTCAGTTCCTGCGATGGACTGGCAAATGCCGCAACCCGCACACAATCCCTGCTCGGAAATCGAGTTCATTCTGGCGTTGGCACAAAGCACTTTCATGCGGGGAATTTGATTATAATGGGTGCCAGTAACATACGTGCTCGTATAGAGTAGGTGCTTTATGCTTGCTGCTCCTGATTATACGACTCTCGCTGCTGTTTGGTACTGTTCGTTCATCCTGATAAGGTGCAATCATGTCCAGCTACAAGAAACCGGCTCACTGGTCTAACCCGAAAAATAAACTGTTCCCTCACCAGGTGGGATTTACCTGCCCGCCGCATGATTTTGATGCGGCGCCGACCGATTTTCTGCGGATTGCTCCGGCAACGGTCGGCGTACATGGGCGGATGCTGCATGTTCCTGATTATCGCCATGAGTTGGATCAACGCAAACAAAACTTCAGCTTGCTTGAGGAATTTGTCGAGTGTATGGCAAACAACGGTGCCGATGTCTGCGGGCAGGTCGGATCGAACTGGGTGCATGCGTGTGGATTGGGCGTTGAAGGCGTGCGTCAATACTGTGAGAGATTGAGTGAAACCTACGAAACCCCGTTTCACATGGCCGGGTATGCCATGGTGGAAGCCTTAAGGGAACTCAATGTGGAAAAGGTGGCTCTGAACGGGGTTTATCATTGGCCAGACTGGTGGCGGGGAACGGTCGCCTTTCTCGAGGAAGCCGGGTTCGATGTCGTCTGGGCCGGTAATTTCGTTGATCAGGGTTTTATAGAAAGTCAGCAGGTTTGCAACGCGCAGATCTGGTGTTTCGATGGCGATCTGGCGGAGAAATCCATGCGCTATGTTGCGGATAAAGCACCCAACGTTGACGCCTATCTGGCCAATGGCATGTGTAACTTTCGACGTGCGACAGACGGTTTGGCTGAGCGCTTTGTTTCTCTTGAGGTCGGCCTGGAATCCATCCTCGGTAAGCCGGTAGTGACTCATGACAATGCACTCTACTGGCGAATTTTCAAGACTCTGGGATTGAGTCCGGTCACGCGACAGGGCACATTGCTGTCCACACTTTCGGAGTCCGAATGATGAACCGGATACTGGTATTATGGGCGGTGCCGCGTTCTACCTCTACTGCATTTGAGTGGATGATGCGCCAGCGCGGGGATATGATCTGTTTCCATGAGCCCTTTGGCGAGGCATGGTATCAGGGGGAGAATCCGTTATGGCCGCGAGTGACGGCACAGAGCTTGCGGACTCCCGGATTGACTCTGGCAAGTGTACTGAAAAAACTAAAAGACACGGCGAGGGAGGGGGCTGTTTTTTCAAAGGATTTCCCGCACTATGTCTCTCATATCCTGGATGACGAATTGCTGAACCTGTTTGAACATTCTTTCCTGATTCGTGATCCGGCGAAAACGATCACGTCCATGTTCAGCAAATGGCCGGATTTCCACGCGGACGAAGTCGGATTCAAGGAACAAAGAGAACTCTTTGACCGGCTCTGTGAACGGGATGGCGTTGCGCCGCCAGTTCTCGATAGTGATGATTTGCTGGAAGCGCCTTATGAGATGGTGCGCCAGTGGTGCGAGGCTGTCAAAATCCCTTTTATAGAGAGTGCCTTGCGCTGGGAACCGGGTGCCCGCGATGAAGTCAGCTGGTGGGACGGGGGATCATTCCATGCTAATCTGCGTAATTCCGATGGACTGAAACGACAGCGCAGGAAGTATATCGACATCGCGAGCGCTCCCGACCGGGTAAAACAAGTGTATGAAGCGGCTTGGCCGCATTACGAGCATTTGCACGCACAGCGATTGATTAACCCTGCAACTCAATTTTCATGATACGACCGGGATCAAAGCGTGGAACATTCACCGACTGTCTGGATGGCGCGGGAGACTTTTCGGATTTATTTGATGGTTGTTTGATGGAATACCATCAGGCTTCTTCTTCAACAACCGGGTTTGTCAGGCTGCCGATGTTTTCTATCTCTATGGTGATTTGGTCTCCGGGTTGGAGATAGACGGGCGGTTTGCGGGCGAATCCGACTCCGTGGGGAGTGCCTGTCAGTATGACGCTGCCCGGATTCAGCAGGGTACTTCCGCTCAAAAATTCGATCAGGGCCGGCACATCGAATATCATGTCATTGGTATTCCAGTCCTGCATGGTTTCTCCGTTCAGATGACTCTGGATAGCCAGTGCGTTCGGGTTCGGGATTTCATCGGCGGTAACCAGTACCGGGCCGAGTGGGCAGAATGTGGCGAATGTTTTCCCCCGGCACCACTGGCCGCCCCCGCCCAGTCGTTGCCAGTCCCGGGCGCTGACGTCGTTCGCGCAGGTATAACCCAGAACATGGTCAAGCGCGTCTTGTCTGGAGACATTGTGGCAGGTTTTGCCGATCACCACGGCCAGTTCGGCCTCGTAATCTACTTTTTCGCTGGATAGTTTACGTGGCAGGATAATCGGGTCCTGGGGGTTTTGTAATGAGGACGTGGATTTGAAGAACAGCACCGGGTGATCCGGGATTTCCTGCTTTCCTTCTTGCGCGTGTTTAACGTAATTCAGTCCGATGCAGTAGATGTCGGTCGGCAGGATGGGTGACAGGAGCTTTCCGGTAACTGTATTGCCGGTATCTGTCAGGCCCTGATACAGATTGCCCACTGCCTCGGTATAGCGCTGGCCGCCGTGATCAATGGCGTAACAGGGTGCCCTCTCTGCTGGTTGTAGTCTCGCGATCTTCATGGCAACGCAGTATACAATAAATCCGGCCTGTCATACGGTTTGCGGGGCTGGTATCATGTCCCGTATGAACAAGCAGCCGGAAATTCCCCAATCCGTCACCGCCCCCCGGTTGTGGCGGGCGTTGTTTCATTCGATAGACGGGTTTCGGGCCGCCTGGCGTGAGGAAGCCGCTTTCAGGCTGGAGGTCGTTGTTGCCGCGTTGCTATCCGCTTTGTGTCTGTATCTGCCGTTCGATCCCTGGCTCAAGATCATCATTTTGTTTAGTCATGCCCTGGTATTGGTGGCCGAGTTGTTGAACACTGCAGTTGAGGCCGTGGTGGATATGGTCACGAAAGAGTTTCATCGTGAAGCCAAAAAAGCCAAGGATGCGGGCAGCGCCGCGGTGCTGATGGCACTGGTTGTGAGTGCTGGTCTGTGGGTATATGCGCTCTACGGGTTATATTAGTCAATATTTATATTGACTAAATAAGTTATCTTGTATATATTTATGTTTACAATATATGTATGAAAGTAAATGTAAGGGTTGATACATGAGTATTAACAAGATTATCGCGCAACAATACAGAGAGAAGATTAACCAGGCTATCAGGCAGGTTAATGATCTTTCTATGCCTCCTGAGGGGTGGCTTCGGACAGTACGCAATGCTCTGGGTATGTCGGGACCACAGTTGGCTAAGCGGTTAGGGGTTACAAAAGCGCGGGTTTCCAGAGCGGAACAAGACGAATTGACCGGTAGTATCACACTCAAGTCTATGAAAAGTATGGCTGGAGCGATGAATTGTCGTTTCGTCTATGCTGTTTTACCTGAGCAGGAAATAGAAGGTCTGATTCAAAAGAGAGCTGTTCGAAAAGCCAGAGAGCGAATAGAGGCCGCATCTGTTCACATGGCGCTTGAAGATCAAGCGCTGAATGACGAGTTGCTGTCTTTTGAGGTTGAACGGATTGCCTCAGAGATCAGAGAAAAAATGCCTTCTGATTTATGGAGTGATGAATGAGTGGGGTCATGTGTTACCCCGAAGGTGCAACGCCTCTTGATCCTGATGAAATGGAAGGGCTTCGCTTTAAGCATATCTCAACGCGGGGTGAGCTTGATCAGCTTGAGCAGGCTAATATCATAGAGGGAATGCAGTGGCTTGCAAAGCAGAAGGCCCCCGATGTGCTGACAGAAGGGTTTGTACGTGATCTTCATAAACGGTTGTTTGGTAAGGTCTGGAAATGGGCCGGGCAGTTTCGCAGGACAGGAAAGAATATCGGTGTCGACCCAGGCCAGATCGCTATTCAGTTGCGTCAGCTTCTGGACAACGCGCAGTATTGGGTGGATAACAATACATACTTGCCAAAAGAACTCGCGGCACGATTTCACCACCAGCTTGTGTATATCCATCCATTCTCAAACGGGAATGGTCGTCATGCACGTATTATGGCAGATGCCGTATTGACCAAGCTGATGAATGAGTCTGCTATTGATTGGGCGGGAGGCCACAATCTGGAAAGTATGAATCAGCGTCGCGATCAATATATTGCGGCGCTCAGAGCTGCCGACAGGCACGACTTCCGAGGTTTACTGGGTTTTGTGAACGCTTCTTGAAACACGCCCTGTCGTTATGCACTGATCCTGACTCTGCCTGTGGGGGTATGCGTTTCTACGGGTTGTGTGAATTTTATTGACTTGCTAATGGAGTCAGTCATAATCTATCGCGATCAGCAGGCAGCCGTTTACGGTGCGGCTGTTGTGTCGCGTTCATTGTCGTCCGTGTCTTGTTCGTCCAGCAGGTGCAATTCATCCTGGAGCAGCGCTTCCACATAATCTTCTGCATCGGGCGCGATATATTCGGCTACCGGAGTACCGATCAACCCCGTTGCAATCACCGGGCTTTGGTCGCCGGGGGCAATGGCCTCGGTAATCCTCATACGCCAGGCTGAGAATCCCAGAATCAGGGTAAAGAATATTGCGATTCCAATGAAAAAGAGGGAAGACCCGAACTGTCCCATCAGGAATGACACGGCAATCGGACCTGTACTCAGGCCGATTCCGGTCAGCATTACCAGGCTGCTGCTGGCCGCCACGACCTGATCTGGCCTCAATCGGTCATTGGCATAAGCGACGTTTAACGCATACATGGGTATTGCCGCTCCGCCCAGAATCGCAATCGCGACAAAATAGGCGGTACTGCCCTTTGCCAGCAACATCGCTGCGACGCAAACGACTATCGAAACCATGCAAAGAACGGATAGGGTAACTCTGCGGTTAATTCGGTCGGATAACCAGCCGATTGGCCATTGGGTAATCAGGCCGCCGAGCAGGACACAAGCCATGAAGATTGAAACCAGATCGGTTCTTTCCAGAATCTGGGCAGCATAAACCGGCCCCAGCCCAAAAATAGTGCCGTGCGCTGCTCCGGTCAAAGCGCTGCTGATCACCGCCAGTGGCGAAGCGCGATAGAGCTCTTTCAAGGACATTTTTTCGGTTGGGCCAAATCCGGGTGCGGGCTTGGCTGTGAGCAAAATTGGAATCAATCCGGCGGACGCGATCATGGAAACCAGAATGAAAAGCTCAAGTTGCCGTGGGTCACCCAGATTGAGCAGAAACTGACCGCAACCGAGTCCCAGGGTGGTAATCACCATATAGACAGACAGAATACGGCCACGCGTCTCGTTGCTGGCGCGGTCGTTCAGCCAGCTTTCCGCTACCACGTACAGTCCTGCATAACTCAAGCCGGTGACGAATCGCATGGCGGTCCAGCTGATCGGGCTAACGTGAAGACCATGCACGAGAATGGAAATGGATGCCATGGAAGCGAGCGCGGCAAATACCCGAATATGGCCGACTCGTTCTACCAGTCGCGGAGCGACTATGGAGCCTGCCAGAATGCCGAAAAAGTAACCCGACATGATGATGCCGGTAATGAAGGTGGGGAAGCCCTCCATAGTGGCGCGTAGTCCAAGCAGGGTTCCCTGAAGTCCGTTGCCCAACATCATGAATCCGATGCCGATCAGCAATGCCCAGGTAGCGCGAAGGTCATTCAGCATAACAGGTTTCTCCCAGGGGTGATTGCTAAAATGAGCGGCGGATATTCAGGCGGATTCTAAAGATAATATTTCAGGTTTTCCAATTAAATTTTTAAATATTTCCAAATAATTTTATGGCTGTTTTCCGAGCAGGTTTGTTGTAATCTGGCAACCTGGTCTGACTCGATCTTTTTCTATGACACCACCCACCAGGGACATTTCTCACCGCACGGTCTGGGCGCTGGCGGGGCCGATGATTATCTCGAACATTTCGGTGCCTCTGGTGGGGGCAGTGGATACCGCTGTGGTGGGTCATTTGCCGGGATTGCATCACATCGGAGCGGTCGCGCTGGGGGCACTGATCTTCAGTTTTATTTACTGGGGATTCGGTTTTTTGAAGATGGGCATTACCGGGTTCATCGCCCGTGCCTACGGCGCCGATGATCAGGATTCGATTTCCGGCACCATGCTGCGCTTTATTTTGCTGGGGATTGTGTTGGGACTGGCTGTGATCATGCTGGGTAATCCGTTGGTCGGACTGGCCTTGTATCTGATTGACAGCAGTGAGGCGGTTGAAACGCTGGCTTCTGAGTATGCCCTGATTCGAGTCTGGGGCGCACCGGCCACTCTCTGCGTCTATGTCTTTACCGGGATTTTCGTCGGTATGCATCAGACTCATCTGGCGCTGATTCTGCAACTGGTTCTGAATCTTACCAATGTCGCGCTGGATCTGTTGTTTGTGCCGATTCTTGAATGGGGCGTGCCGGGAGTGGCCTGGGCCACCCTGATTGCAGAATACAGTGCTGCGCTTTGCGGGTTTTTCCTGTTACGCAAGCCATTGCTACGGGCACTCGACAGATTGCGCTGGTCTGATGTATTCGAGGCTGGCGCATTGAGAGCAATGGCGAGTACCAACGGCAATATTTTCATCCGTACAATCTGCCTGGTTTTCTCGTTCGCGTTCTTTACTGCGCAAAGCGCTGCGCACGGCGAGTTGATTCTGGCGGTGAATACGGTTTTGCTGCATTTCCAGACGGTCATGGCTTATGGGCTGGATGGCTTTGCTCATGCGGTTGAGGCTATGGGAGGCAGTGCGTATGGTGCCAGGAATCGTGCCCGATTCAAGCGGGCGGCCTGGTTGACCACGCTTTGGTCGGGGGGGATGGCGGCGCTGGTCAGTGTCGTTTATCTCCTGTTCGGGAATTGGTTCGTGTCGCTGTTTACTGATGCGGATGAAGTTATCCGGGCGGCAGACCAGTATTTGATCTGGATGGTTATCTCTCCGCTCGTATCTTGCTGGAGTTTCCAGCTCGATGGACTATTCATCGGTACGGGGCATGCGCGGGAAATGCGTAACGCCATGATTGTGTCGACAGCGGGGTATCTGATTCTGGTAATAGTCTTTCAGGCCGTTTACGGCAATCACGGGCTCTTTATCGGCTTGACCGGCTTCATGATATTAAGAGCCTTCACCCTGTATTATTATTACCCGAAACTGGTGCGTTCGATAGCATAGGGCACGGTCTTGAATGTCACCTCTTACGATAGATTGCGCTGATCGCCAGGTCTGCAAGGTGAATGGGCAACATAAAAACGCAAAACTCCGGGGCATACTGTTATAATGGGTTCTTCGTTTGCGAATTGTCATTTCGACCTGTTTTGACTTTAATCCATTTGTGCTTCGCCCATGTCTGACCAGATTCAAACTGCAATGCAGTTATTGCTTGAACCCGCAGGGTTGGGTGACCATGCCCTGACCCGGACTATCAATCAGGTGATGGGGCCGAGGATTGACTATGCAGACTTGTATTTCCAGCATTCCCGTCAGGAATCCTGGTTGCTGGACGAGGGAACTGTCAAGTCAGGGAGTTACAGCATTGATCAGGGGGTTGGGGTGCGGGCGGTTAGTGGAGAAAAAACCGGGTTTGCTTACTCCGATGAAATCATCCTGCCGGCTTTGACCAGTGCCGCAGACACGGCAAAGGCCATCGCCCGGAGTGGCAACAATCACCGTGCAATCAAAATACAGCCCTACGATCAGCCGGTTGCCCGTCTGTACCAGCCATTTAATCCGCCTGATTCGATGCGTGATGCAGATAAGGTGGCGTTGTTGAGGGAGGTTGAGCAGACAGCAAGGGCAATCGACAGCCGTATCACACAGGTTATGGTCAGCCTGGCCGGTCTGCACGATGTGGTGATGGTGGTGCGGTCGGACGGTATACTGGCCGCAGACATCCGTCCGCTGGTACGACTGAATGTGCACGTCATTGTCGAGCATAATGGTAGGCTGGAACAGGGTTCCGGCGGTGGCGGCGGACGCTATGGCTACGATTTTTTCACGGAAGATGGGCGGGCGCACGGATATGCAGAGGAGGCGGTTCGTCAGGCACTGGTTGCGCTGGAGTCGCGGGAGGCGCCAGCAGGGGAAATGGTGGTTGTGCTCGGACCGGGCTGGCCGGGAATCCTGCTGCATGAAGCGATTGGTCACGGGCTGGAAGGTGACTTTAACCGCAAGGGCACTTCCGCATTCAGTGGCAGGATCGGGGAAAAGGTGGCTTCCGAGCTGTGTACTGTGGTGGATGATGGAACCATCGCCAACCTCCGCGGATCATTGTCGATTGATGACGAGGGGACGCCTGGCCAGAATACGACGTTGATCGAGAACGGAATCCTGACTGGCTATATGCAGGATAATCTGAATGCGCGATTGATGGGCATGGCGCCTACCGGCAATGGCCGCAGGGAATCCTACGCGCATTTGCCGATGCCGAGAATGACCAATACCTATATGCATAACGGAAAGCATGACCCTGAAGAGATTATAGCGTCTGTCGATAAGGGTCTGTACGCAGTTAATTTCGGGGGTGGGCAGGTCGATATCACCTCCGGGAAATTTGTCTTCAGCGCTTCTGAGGCCTACATGATCGAGAAAGGCAAGGTAACCTGGCCGGTCAAGGGTGCTACCCTGATTGGCAATGGCCCCGAAGTATTAACCCGTGTGTCCATGGTCGGAAATGATCTGGCGCTGGATTCGGGAGTAGGGGTTTGTGGGAAAGACGGGCAGAGCGTCCCGGTCGGTGTGGGCCAGCCGACCATGCGTATTGACGGGCTTACCGTGGGCGGGGTGTCGGTCTGATGGCGCGACCCGATCAGGCGCCGCAACCGACATGGCTTTCTGATGCACAGTCCGACGTAGAACGAAGCCTGGTCAGCGTCGCGTCTGGCGCGTTGGAGCAGGCAAAACAGCAGGGCGCCGAGTGGGCGGAAGTGTCGATATCCCAGGATCAGGGCCGGTCGGTGACCGTGCGGCACGGGGAAGTAGAGACCATTGAGCACAATCGGGACAAGAGTATCGCCCTCTCGGTCTATTTCGGGCATCGCAGTGGTACAGCCTCGTCTACCGACTTTTCTGATGAAGCACTCCATTCCTGCGTCCGGTCGGCGTGTAATATCGCCAGGTATACCGAAGAGGACCCGTGCAATGGATTGGCGGATATTGAATTGCTGGCCACCGAATTTCCGGACCTTGACCTGAATCACCCGTGGTCGATCGCGGTTGACCAGATGACCGAAATTGCGACAAGCTGTGAAACGGCCGCCATGGACAGTGATTCCCGCATCAGCAATACCGAAGGGTCTACTGTATCCAGCCACAACGGAGTCAGTATACTGGCTAATTCCCACGGCTTTCTCGGGTTATCGCGAGGAAGTCGGCATAGCATTGGTTGTTCGATGATTGCCGGGGCGGGTGAAGATATGCATCGTGATTACTGGTATGACAGCAAGCGTCATGCGGATGATCTGATGTCTTGTGAAGCAATCGGACTCGAGGCTGCCAGAAGAACCGTCCGCAGGCTCGGCGCTCGCAAGGTAAGGACCGGAGAGTATCCGGTGATTTTTGATTGCGGGGTTTCATCCAGCCTGATTTCTCATCTGATCTCTGCCATCAAGGGTTCGAGTCTGTATCGAAAGGCGAGCTTCCTGCTGGACTGTAAAGGTCAGCGTATTTTCCCGCGTGGCTTGGGGATTGTGGAGCAGCCTCATCTTCCCAGGGCGATGGGCAGCGCGGTATTCGATCACGAAGGAGTCGCCACACAGCCAAACCGGATTGTTTGTGACGGGACGCTTGAAAATTGGTTGTTGAACAGTTATTCCGCCAGAAAGTTGGGCCTGCAAACCACCGGCAATGCGGGAGGCGTGCATAATCTGACTGTCAGCACGAATGCGGGCCAGTTCGGCACTCCCGGTAACCTGGAGGAGATAATGCGGGATATGGGTCGGGGGCTTGTAGTCAGTGAGCTCATCGGTTTCGGCGTAAACACGGTAACCGGGGATTATTCACGAGGCGCGTTCGGTTTCTGGGTGGAGAACGGGGAAATCCAGTATCCGGTGCAAGAGTTTACCGTTGCTGGCAACCTGAAAGAGATGTTCAAGGCAGTCGCCGCAGTCGGTTCGGATGTCGATCTGCGCAAAAACATCCGGGTGGGATCCATCCTGATCGAGAACCTGACGGTCGCAGGCGAGTGACTGGCGCGGGCGATCATGCCCGCCTGCAACCGTTATTGCAGGCCTCGCCCGTGGATCGTCAACAATGGTTCCAACTCGGTCAGCGCTTTTTTATAGACCTGTCTTTTGAACTCTACGATATGATCCAGCGGTTGCCAGTAATCCACCCATTCCCAGCAATCGAACTCCGGCTGTTCAGAAACATCCAGCCGAACCCTGGATTCCTGGGCAATCAGTTGAAACAGGAACCACCTTTGTTTCTGCCCACGGAATTTTCTGTTCTGTAAATAACGCCGGGATCGAATGGTATATGGTACGTCATAGCGTAACCAGCTTCCAGTATTACCCAGCAGCCTGACATCCTGATCCATAAGACCGAGTTCTTCATAGAGTTCCCTGAATGCTGCTTCACGCGGCGACTCTTCACGCTCAACTCCGCCTTGTGGAAATTGCCAGCCATCACGACGGGAGCGCCGTGCCCACAAGACCTGTTGGTCGTGATTACAGACGATAATACCTACATTCTTTCTGTATCCATCTTTGTCAATCCAGGCTGCCATCTGTAAACTATACCACAGAGAGCCGCAGCTACGCATTGTCAAATTACCTCGCCCTGCTGTTCCGGTGGAATTTTGATGGACATGAGAGCCGGGTTTATGCTACTGTCCGGTGTACTTGTCGGGGTGCTGCACGCAGGCTGAGATAAAACCCGTAGAACCTGAAGAGGCTAGGACCTCCGTAGGAAACAAGCAGCAAAAGGGAGATCGATTGCTCCGGTTCCCTGACAAACACGCGCCTGATACCCGGATGATATCCGGGTTCCCCGGCGTCCCTTGTAAAGTGTTTATCAACTCTCGGAGATACCATGAAGAACCCCGCCCCCAAAAGCCTCAATACCGAAGGATTGAGCGGTATTACCACCGACCCACTGCCCGGTTCAAGCAAGATCCATGTTGTCGGGAGTCGTGAGGACATTCGCGTACCGATGCGCCGGATCAAACTGGACCCGACTCTGATCAAGGGGCTGGATAATTCCGAGTCGATTGAAATTAATGAACCGCTCAATGTGTATGATACTTCCGGGGCCTATACGGACCCGGACGTTACGATCAACCTGGAGCAGGGTCTTGAACGTCTCCGGGAGGGTTGGATCAGCGAGCGTGGGGACACGGAACAGTTGCAGAATTTCAGTTCCGACTTTACCCGCCAGAGGAGCAGGGACAGCGAAACACTGGCGGTGTTCAGGAATCGAACATTACCCCGCAAGGCTCAGGCGGGCCGGTGTGTGACTCAAATGCATTATGCGCGGCAGGGTATCGTGACTCCGGAAATGGAGTTTATCGCGATCCGGGAAAACATGGGGAGACAGGCATCAGCTGAGCGGGCCGGGAATGGATCGGGACAGATGATTACCCCGGAATTCGTTCGCCGGGAAGTGGCGGAGGGGAGAGCGATTATTCCTGCCAACATCAATCATCCAGAATCCGAACCGATGATCATTGGCCGGAATTTTCTGGTCAAGGTCAACGCCAATATCGGAAACTCCGCTCTGGGGTCTTCGATTGAGGAAGAAGTCGAGAAGATGGTATGGGGAATCCGCTGGGGAGGCGATACCACCATGGATTTGTCTACCGGGAAAAATATCCATGAGACGCGGGAGTGGATTATTCGCAATTCGCCCGTTCCGATTGGCACCGTGCCGGTCTATCAGGCGTTGGAAAAGTGCAAGGGCGTTGCCGAAGACCTGACCTGGGAGTTGATGAGAGATACCCTGATTGAGCAGGCCGAGCAAGGCGTGGATTACTTTACATTGCACGCCGGAGTGCGATTGCACCATATACCGATGACTGTGGATCGGGTTACCGGCATCGTATCTCGCGGTGGCTCCATCATGGCGAAATGGTGTCTGGCGCACCATCAGGAGAATTTCCTTTATACCCGGTTTGAGGAAATCTGTGAAATCATGAAGGCGTATGACGTTTCTTTCTCGCTGGGCGATGGCTTGCGGCCAGGCAGTATCGCCGATGCCAATGACGCGGCCCAGTTCGCGGAGCTTGAGACACTGGGAGAATTGACCAGAATCGCTTGGAAACACGACGTTCAGGTCATGATTGAAGGGCCGGGACATGTGCCGATGCACAAGATCAAGGAAAACATGGACAAGCAACTTGAAGTTTGTCATGAAGCGCCGTTTTATACGCTGGGCCCACTGGTGACCGATATTGCCCCTGGCTATGATCATATTACATCCGGTATCGGCGCCGCCATGATCGGCTGGTTCGGCACTGCGATGCTTTGTTATGTAACCCCGAAAGAGCATCTCGGACTGCCGGATAAGGATGACGTGAAAACAGGCATCATCACTTACAAGATTGCGGCTCATGCAGCGGACCTGGCGAAAGGGCATCCCGGCGCGCAGGTGCGGGACGATGCGATGTCCAAGGCGCGTTTCGAGTTTCGCTGGATGGATCAGTTCAATATCGGATTCGACCCGGATACGGCCAGGGCCTTTCACGATCAAACCCTGCCCAAAGCATCGGCCAAGGTGGCCCATTTCTGCTCAATGTGCGGCCCGAAGTTCTGTTCCATGAAGATCTCCCAGGAGGTTCGGGATACTTACGGTCAGCAGCAGAAAGTCAAGATCGATCAGGGCATGGAGGAGAAATCCCGGGAATTTGTTGAAGGTGGCAGTGAAATTTACAAGTCTCTCCATCCCGCGCAAGGGTGAATCCTGGAGCCTATGCAATCATTCGCGATTATCGGTGCCGGTCTGGCCGGCCGGTTGATGGCCTGGCAACTGCTTCAGGAGGGCAGTGCAGTTACTCTGATTGAGAGTCGCGACCGCCAGGGAGGAAGCGGTGCCGGGTTGACTGCGGCGGCCATGATTGCGCCTTATACCGAGGCGGCGCAAAAAGACCGGATAGTACGTGACATCGGGGTCGCAAGCATGGATTTGTGGCCAAAAATAATTGCAGACCTCACGAAATGTACGGCGCTGCCGATTTATTACCGTGCCCTGGGGACTCTGGTGGTCGCGCACGGTTCAGACCGGGAGGACTGGTGCCGATTCAACTCGGTGGCGGCTGCCAGACTGGGTGAGTCGAGTTTTCAACGACTGGGCCGTGAGCGTATCCGTGTTCTGGAACCTGTGCTTGCCGAGCGATTCTCCGAGGCGAGCTATTTCCCGGATGAAGCGGTATTGTCCAATCACCAGCTTTATCAGGCGTTGAACGAGGCTCTGGGGAAATATGGTGTCAACTGGCTGGAGAATCATCCGCTTTCCTGTCCAGAGGAGGCCTGGGAGTCCGGTCGTTTTGACTGGGTGATTGATTGCCGGGGATTGGGTGCCTGCAATCAATCATCGGACGCTTGCGTCATTTCCCAGGCTGATTTGAGAGGCGTGCGAGGCGAGCTGATTCGGGTTTACGCCCCTGAAGTGAATATCCAGAGAACCATTCGACTGATTCATCCCAGATACCCGCTCTATGTCGCGCCCCACGGCAACCATGTTTATGTGATTGGAGCCACGGAAATAGAAAGTGACGCGATGCACGATGTGACCGTTCGTTCGGCGCTTGAATTATTGTCCGCGCTGTATATTGTTCACAGTGGTTTCGCGGAAGCGCAGATTTTGTCGATGGAAGCAAACTGCCGACCGGCTTATCCTGATAATATGCCACGGGTGCGTGTTTGTGGACGGATGATTGCCGTGAACGGCCTGTACCGACATGGTTATCTGTTCGCCCCTGCATTGCTGGCAGATGTTTGCAATTATATCAATGGCAATACGAGGTCGATCCGGTTCGGTCAGTTGTTCGAATCAGTCAAGCTGGATGTGAAGGATGAAAATTACGGTTAGTCTCAATAATCGCGCCATGCAGGTTGCGCCACAGTCTACGCTCGCAGTCCTGCTGGATTCCTGTGGATATGATGTAGAAACAACGCCGTTTGCGGTGGCCATCAACAGTGTCTTCGTCCCTCGGGAACAATATCATACCCGGATACTTGAAAACCGGGACCTGGTTGATATTGTGCGGCCTGTTTCTGGCGGCTAACGGACAGTTTGGGTGGTTTGATCATGAATAATCCAGAGCCATGTTCCGATAGCTGGGAGGTCTACAACGTTGCTCTGCAAAGTCGCTTTCTGATTGGCAGCGCTCAATACCAGTCCCCGCTGATCTTGCAGCAGGCCGTAGAAAAATCCGGGGCACAGGTGATCACCGTGTCCTTGCGACGGCAATCCCCGGAACAGCAAGGCGGCAATCAGTTCTGGGACGGATTGCGTGCCCTGGGGGTTCATGTTCTGCCGAATACCGCGGGTTGTCACAGTGTCAAGGAAGCGGTTGCCTTGGCACAGATGAGTCGGGAGCTGTTTTCCACCAACTGGATCAAACTGGAGGTGATCGGTGATGATTACAATTTACAACCTGACCCCCTGAAACTGGTCGAGGCTGCGGAAAAACTGATCGCTCTGGATTTCAATGTTTTCCCCTATTGTACCGATGATCTGGTTTTATGCAGAACCCTGGCGGAAGCAGGCTGTGAGGTGGTTATGCCCTGGGGTTCACCGATCGGTACGGGTCAGGGACTGATCAACCCCTACTCGCTGGCAGCGATTCGGGATCGTTTACCTGAGACCAGGCTGATTATTGATGCGGGCCTTGGGAAACCCTCCGATGCCTGCCAGGCTATGGAAATGGGGTACGATGGCGTATTGCTGAATACGGCCGTAGCGAAGGCAGTTGATCCGGTCAGCATGGCGGATTCTTTTCGGGGCGCGATCATTGCCGGGCGGCTGGCCTTTCAGGCGGGCGTTATCCACAAGCGACAGAACGCCTCGCCGAGTACGCCCACAGTGGGCATGCCTTTCTGGCATCAGACTTCCCGGTAGATTGGCTCATCATCCGGGCGAGCAGGCTGTACTGGTGGTCGGTGGGACAGACCCGACATCCGGTGCCGGTATTCATCTCGATAATCGCGTTTTGCAGGCTCTGGGATTGCACGGGTTTTTCGTAATCAGTGCCATCACGGCGCAGAACAGTCGGGGCGTCTCATTATGTAGCGCGGTAACCGGCGAGCCATTCTACAGACAGCTGGAGTGTATTCAATCCGAGTTCGTTCCTCGTGTCATAAAGGCAGGTTTGATCTGTGATGTCGGACAAATGCAGTCTGTCTGCTCGTTGCAGGAAGGATTCGGTTGCCCATTGATCTGGGACCCGGTGATGGTCAGTTCATCGGGTGGGACGATGGCGGATTGTGCGACGGCTCGCGGTGTTTTGAGGCAAGCGGGGAAAAGGATTACGCTGTTGACTCCCAATATCGCTGAAGCGCAGGTACTCGCCGATATGGAGATCAGTTGCCATGATGATCTGGTTACCGCCTCATCTCGAATACTGGAATCCGGGGTATCCAGCGTGTTGATCAAGGGCGGGCATCTGGAGGGTATAGCACTCGGCGATACCGGCGATAGTGAAAATGAATGTTATGACTATTTCAGTGATGGTCTGACAAGTTTCTGGATAGCCAGCCCGAGAATGGAAAAAGGAAGTTCAGTCAGGGGTACAGGCTGCGCCCTGGCTACTGCCATTGCCGGAGCCATGGCTCTGGGCCATGATCTGCGGGACGCCATTGTTCTGGCAAGGAGCGTGACCGGGCGCAACATCCAGTCTGGTTATCATTTGGGTGCCATGCAGTTTCAATCGTGTCAACCCTGGCCGGACCATTATCGGCAGCTGCCAGCGCTACGCTACACAAGTCCAGATAAGCAAAAACGGACCTTTGCCCGCTGTGATACCGACCGGCTCGGAATCTATCCGGTAGTGGAAAGCGCCGACTGGGTACGACGTTTGCTCGAATCCGGAGTACGCACGATCCAGTTGCGTATCAAGAATGGCAGTGAGCGGCACATCGAGGCGGAAATCGCCCAGGCGGTGGAAAGCGCCAGCCGTACCGGGGCCAGATTGTTCATCAATGATCACTGGCGCCTGGCGATCAGACACAGGGCCTACGGGGTGCATCTGGGGCAGGAAGATATCCAGCGCGCTGATCTGGACAGAATAGCCGAATCCGGGCTACGTCTGGGGGTCTCTACTCACAGCCATTGGGAAATGGCTGCGGCGATTGATCTGGATCCGAGTTATATTGCGGTGGGTCCGGTCTACCATACCACCAGCAAGGTGATGCCGTTTTCGCCACAGGGTCCCGACAAGGTGCGTTACTGGGTGGAAATCCTGGATGGACGGTGGCCACTGGTTGCCATTGGTGGCATTGATATTGAAAGGGCGCGAGCACTCAAATCCAGCGGGGCAGGCTCGGTCGCGATGATTTCTGCGATCACTCAGGCAAAATCCTGGAGGCAGGTCACCGCTGAATTGCTGGAGCTTTGGTGTTGAGAAGAATCGGCCGACAGGCATTTCAACTCATATTCCGATATTTGCGGGAGGGCACAGAGACCCTCCCCTACGGATAGGTGGGGCAGGGCGGGAGGGCACTCAAGACCTGTTCCTGGCTATCTGGCTAGTATTGCCGGATGACGGAGAATTCCGCCAGTTTACCGAGTGCCGCCCGGTATTCGTTGTCGGGTAATTCACAAAGGGATGATTGCGCCAGACGGGCTTGGGACTGAGCCAGCTCGAAGGTATAGTCCAGTGCGCCGGTGGAGCGGACTATTGCCAGGATTTCGTTCATTCTGGTTCGGTCGCCTTGTTCAATCGCGGTCGTAATCATTTGTTTTTGTTGGTCATTACACTGCTTCAAGGCATGGATCAAGGGCAAGGTTGGCTTCCCTTCCGCGAGATCATCACCCACATCTTTCCCGATTTTCCTGCTTTGCGCGTCATAATCCAGGATGTCGTCCACCATTTGAAACGCGGTGCCCAGATACATACCATAGTCTGCCAGCGCCTGGCAGACCTTATCCCCACGATTTGCGATACTGCCACCGAGCAGGGCAGACGACTCAAACAGTTTGGCTGTTTTGCGGTGAATGGTCTCGAAATACTGGGTTTCGGTCAGATCAATGGAATGGGCATTGAGCAATTGCATGACTTCGCCCTGTGTCATGGCATTGGTGGTTTCGGAAAGAATCCTCATGACTTCCATGTTGTCGATTTCCACCATCATCTGGAAGGACCGGGAATGCAGAAAATCTCCGACCAGCACGCTGGCCTCATTACCCCAGGCGATATTGGCCGTAGGCTGCCCCCGGCGAGTGACCGAGGCGTCAACGACATCATCATGCAACAGAGTTGCGGTATGGATCATCTCAATGATAGCCGAAAGCAGGATATGATGGTTGCCCTGATAGCCACAGCAACGGGCACTCAACAACAGGATGAGCGGCCTGAGTCGTTTGCCGCCGCCTTGTGTGATATAGGCACCCATGGTATTGATCAGGGCAATGTCAGACTTCAGGCGGTCGCGGATAATGCGATCCACATTTTCCATTTCTGTCCGCACCAGTGAAATGGCCGAATCCAGAATTGTTTTCGGATGTTTGGCGGGGTCGTTACCCGATGATTGCAGGTGCGGCGAGGACATATCAATTAACCGGATTTTGTAACGGTCTATTCTAGCCGACAATGGGCGGTTTGATTACTGAAATGTGCATCCAATCAATGTCAACGCATTTCTCCAGGAGATTGGGTCAGCTCCATTGCCAGCTGCTTCCCCCCACCCCAACAACCCGTCTTTCCCGCGCAGGCGGGAATCCACAATCATACGGAATCTGCAATTACCGATGCGTAGAGCCTGCCCCCGGCTTGATCGGGGGGTGTCAATAGGGGGGGCAGTCAATAGGGGGGGGTTGTAAATTGCGGATTTGTTTTATAGACTACCCACCATGAACAGGGTAACCACGAGAGTTGATCATTTTTCGCCAGCTATTACGGCTGGTGGCGGTTCTGTTGCCTTGTCTCTGCTGCCTGCACTGCTACTGCGCCCGCTGGCGCATTAATACTTCCCCCTCATCCGTTGATTACCCGAAGCCGCCTGCAAGGCGGAATCGGCGATGATAATATAAATACCAGTCAAAACAGGCGAAAAAATGAAAGACAAATTGATCATATTCGATACGACCCTGCGCGATGGCGAGCAGAGTCCGGGCGCGTCCATGACCCAGGAAGAGAAGATTCGTATTGCCCAACTGCTCGAAAAAATGAAGGTGGACGTAATTGAGGCGGGCTTCCCGGCTGCCAGTCCCGGAGATTTCAGCGCGGTGCAGGCGATTGCAGGGCTGGTCCGGGAAAGTACAGTATGCGGTCTGGCCAGAGCGAATCAAAAGGATGTCGAAAGGGCAGGAGAAGCCTTGAAACAGGCAGTATCCGGCCGTATCCATACATTCATCGCAACTTCGCCGATTCATATAAAGCACAAGTTGAGAATGACTCCGGACCAGGTCGTGGAGCATGCCGTTGCCGCAGTCACGCAGGCCAGGGGTTATACGGATGATGTGGAATTTTCTCCGGAGGATGCTGGCCGTTCCGAGTTTGATTTCCTGTGCCGAATCATTGAGCAGGTGATTGACGCGGGGGCGGGTACGATTAATATCCCGGATACGGTGGGCTACAATCTTCCTTCCCAGTTCGGCGAGTTGATCAAGCGGTTGATTGAGGCTATCCCGAATTCTGATAAAGCTGTCTTCTCGGTGCATTGTCACAATGACCTCGGTCTGGCGGTGGCGAATTCCCTGTCTGCGGTCATGGCGGGTGCCCGACAGGTGGAGTGTACGATCAATGGTCTGGGAGAAAGGGCGGGCAACGCCTCTCTGGAAGAGATCGTCATGGCGGTCAGAACCCGTCAGGATGAATTCGATTGCGATACAGAAATTGATACCACACAAATCGTTCCGGCGAGCCGCCTGGTCTCGGGTATTACCGGATTCCCGGTGCAGCCGAACAAGGCGATTGTTGGCGCCAATGCTTTTGCTCACGAGGCCGGTATCCATCAGGATGGGGTGATCAAGGCTCGGGAAACCTATGAAATCATGTCGGCTGAAGATGTCGGCTGGGTGTCCAATCGTATGGTGCTTGGCAAGCATTCCGGGCGAAATGCGGTTACACAGAGGCTGAAGACGTTGGGGTTTGAAATTGATCCGGCGCAGGTCAATGAGATATTTAATCGGTTCAAGGAGATGGCCGACCGCAAACACGAAATTTTTGATGATGACCTCAAGGTTCTGGTAGCTGAATCCGACAGCACGCCGGAGGACGAGAAATATTCGATGGTGCATGTACAGACCAGTTCAGCAACCGGAATGAAGCCGAGTGCAACCGTTTCCATAGAGGTTGAGGGCGAGCGGTTCAGCCAGACGGATACGGGAAATGGAGTGGTAGATGCCACTTTCAGAGCGATTGACCGGATTGTACGTTCCGGCAGTACGCTGAAGCTGTATTCGGTCAACAGTATCACCAGTGGCACCGACGCGCAGGGAGAAGTCAGTGTGCGCCTGGAGAAAGACGGGGTAACCGTGAACGGGCATGGCGTGGACCTCGACATTATCATCGCTTCCGCCAAGGCGTATATAAACGCGTTGAACAAACTGGCGGTCAGTGAGTTTCGCACCCATCCTCAACTCTCGGCAGCCATCTGATTCGATGTCAGGGCTGAATGAGCGCCAGATCGAGATTCTCGATAAAATCGGAATTGAGATCTGGCACAGCCGGGATGTGCGGGTGGAACTTCAGCCGGATTCGGGCAATGCAACTGAACGGCTGCGGCAACTGGCAGAAACCATCGGTGAATGTCGCAACTGTCCACTGCACCTGACCCGGACAAAGGCGGTTGCCGGAGTTGGCAGCGCTGTTGCCCGATGGATGTTTGTCGGTGAGGCGCCGGGCCAGAACGAGGATTTGCAGGGACTGCCTTTTGTCGGACGCGCGGGGCAGCTTCTGGACGCGATGATTGGTGCTTTGAAAATGGCGCGAGAAGATGTGTTCATCGCCAACGTGATCAAGTGTCGGCCTCCGGGTAACCGCAATCCGGCACCCCCGGAAGTTGAACAGTGTGAGCCTTACCTGCACAGGCAACTGGCGATCATCAAACCCGCGATCATTGTCGCTCTCGGAGCAGTCAGCGCTCAATCGCTACTGAAAACCGGGGAACCCATCAGTCGGCTTCGTGGCCGTGTGTTTCACTACGGAGAATCCGGCATCCCCCTGATCCCGACTTATCATCCGGCTTATCTGTTGCGAAGTCCGATGCAGAAAAGGAAGAGTTGGGAGGACCTGTTACTCGCCAGATCCATTGTCGAGGGTGGTGGACGGCTACCACATAAGGGGCCGGAGTCGCCCGCTCTGCGCTCAGGAGGACAGGCCGATAATGAGTCGTTGTCCGGGAAATAACAGATTGTGCTCCAGCAGGCTGTTCCAGCTTAAAATCTGTGCGATTGAGGTGTCCGCTTCTCTGGAAATTTTCCACAGGGAGTCACCCGGTTGGACGGTATAGAACACATAGCCGTCCTGGATGGTGATCTTGTCGGGGAATTTGTCTGCATACCGCGACCTTTCGGCGCTGACCGGAATTTTCAGTATCTGGCCGGTACGAATCAGATGTGAAGACAGTCGGTTGGCATACATGATCAAACCGACTGTGACTTGATATTTCTTCGCAATCAACCCCAGGTATTCCCCTTTCTTGACACGATGGCGTACCCAGCGCAGTCTTTGTTGCTCATTCAGTCCGTCCAGCCCGGCAAGTAACTGAACAGCCATGTCAGCGGGCAGAACAATCGTATGTGGCCCATCGGGAGGGGTGACACCGAGCTTGTATCCCATATTAAAATAATAGAGTTCACTGCTGGAGGTCGAGATCAGGGAAGCGGCGATAGTGAGGTCGGTTTGGGTTCGTGCATCAATGACCGCCAGGGTTTGTCTGTTTGGAATCGGGGGCAATTTGATTCCGTATTTATCCGGTTGACGGACAAGGTCCCGAACCGCGAACAATCTGGGCAGGTAGTCTCTGGTTTCCCGAGGCAGTTTCAAATGTGTAAATCCAGTCGGTCTGCCGGCTTTTTGATTACTGCGAATAGCCTTGCGTATCGTGCCTTCACCCGCATTGTAGGCGGCAAAAACATGTTCCCAGTTCTGATCAAATTCATCTGCAAGGTATTCCAGATAATCCAGCGCGGCGCGGGTGGACTGAACCAGGTTGAGCCGACCATCCATCCATAAGTCCTGCCTCAGACCGTAGTGTCTTGCAGTGGGGGCGACGATTTGCCATAAGCCGACCGCGTTTGAGCGAGATACCGCATCCGGTCGATAGGCACTTTCAATGGCCGGGAGCAGGACGGTCTCCGCTGGCATTCCTCTTTTTTGTACCTGCTCCAGCACATAAGGCATAAACCAGTAGCCGCGGGCGCCCACCCGGTCAAAATATTCCTGTTTGGCGAATAATTGTTCGTAGTGGCTGAATCCAGGATCGGATGCCCCGGAATACTGAAGGCTGAACTGATCTCTCAATTCCAGCCAGAAATCGTCTGGCTGCCCAGCCATAACGGGGGTGGTGCCACGGCCTGTGAGCAAAGCCAGCACGAGCAGGACCGCCAGATAGTTCAGATGTCTCATCACAATCAAATGTTATGTTCTGGTATAATTATAGTCAACATCCGATGTGTGGAACAGGAGCATCAGCTTGAAAAACTCAATGAAAGAACCGGTCCGGGTTGCGGTAACCGGTGCCGCTGGCAACATTTCCTACGCGCTTTTATTTCGCATTGCGGCGGGGGATATGCTCGGCCAGGACCAGCCAGTCATTTTGCAACTGCTGGAAATCCCACCGGCGCTGGACGCGCTTCATGGCGTGGTAATGGAGTTGAATGATTGCGCCTGGCCGCTGGTGGCTGGCGTAATCGCGTCTGATCAGCCTGAGACGGCGTTTGCGGGCGTCGATTATGCGTTGCTGGTCGGGTCGAAACCGCGTGGTCCCGGTATGGAGCGCGGTGATCTGCTAAAGGATAATGGCCAGATATTTTCTGTGCAGGGCAGGGCATTGAATGACCATGCCAGCGATGATGTGCGTGTTCTGGTAGTCGGTAATCCGGCCAATACCAATGCATTGATTGCCGCTGCCAACGCCCCGGATATAGACCCGTCCCGATTTACCGCGATGACCCGGCTCGACCATAATCGCGCGAAGTCACAACTGGCCGGGAAGCTCGGCATCCATCATGAGCAGTTGACCAGAATGACGATCTGGGGGAACCATTCCGCAACCCAGTATCCAGATGTTTCACAAGTGCTGGCTGATGGCAGTCCGGTGGCCGACAGCCTGGATCGCGAGTGGCTGGCAAGCGATTTCATCCCTAAAGTTCAGCAACGCGGCGCGGCGATTATCAAGGCGCGCGGCGCTTCCAGTGCAGCTTCCGCCGCATCATCTGCGATTGACCATGTGCGGGACTGGGTTTCGGGCACCAGGCCGGGGGACTGGGTGAGCATGGGGATTATTTCCGATGGCAGTTATGGAATAGAAAAGGGGTTGGTCTATTCTTTCCCGGTGACCTGTGTCGGTGGTGAATACAAAATAGTCCAGGATCTTGCGCCTGACGAATTCAGCCGGGAAAGAATGCGGATCACAGAGCGGGAATTGATAGAAGAACGTGAGGCAGTGGCCCACTTGCTCGGATGAACAGATTGATACCCTGCCATACGATGGTAAAACGGTTGTTTGTCGTTGTGATGCTCCTGTTCGCGTTGGCTTCGTCCTGGGTGGTGGGTGCTGATGAAGGAGAAGAAACCCTGAAGCAAAAACTGGAGGCCATTCTGACGGAAGGAGCAGTTGTTGAATCTATTGAGCCGTCTCCCATGCCCGGTACTTACATCGTAAAAGTAAGCGGACAAACTATTTTCGCGACCAGCGCAGGTGACCATCTGATGATTGGCGAGGTATACGATACGATACGGGCGGTGAATCTGGGCGATGAGTTACAGGCGGCCAATATGGTGCGTGCACTTACTGACATTCCTGAATCTGAAATGGTGCTAATGGGCGAGCCGACTGGCCGGCATGTCACTATTTTCACAGACATCGACTGCACATACTGTCGACAGTTCCATAGAACCGTGCCACAGTTGCAGGAGCGCGGGCTTCAGGTGCGCTATCTGATGTTTCCGCGGGCTGGCTTACAGTCAGACAGCTATGATAAAGCCGTTTCTGTGTGGTGCTCACAAAACCAGGCGGAATCCATGACGGCTGCCAAGGCCGGTGAAGAGATTGCAGCGCTCACCTGTGACAATCCGGTGGCTCAACAGTACGTGCTCGGACAGCAGATCGGGGTCAGAGGAACACCGACCATGATACTCGACAACGGCCAGGTGATTCCCGGATTCGTAGATGTGGAGCAATTGCTGAGCCTGGCTGGCATAACGGACAGCCAGGACGGGGAATGACTTATTCCACCGTGGTGGAAATCTGACTCAGCTGGTCATCCGTAAAGATCAACGAGGTCAGGTACTGCGTGACCTGTCCGGTTTCTCCATTTTTCAGAGAATAGTAGAAATCCCACCGATTTTTGTTAAAGGGATCATGGATCAACGGCGTTCCCAATATACGCACCACTTCCCGCCGGGTCATCCCGGGTTCGATCTCAGCGACCATCTGCGCGGTGATCTCATTGCCCTGCTGGATATCGGGTTTGTAGAGAATACCGCAGCCGTTCAGTGAAACCATGAGTGCCACAATCACAGTGAATTTACCGATACGAAAGTCCATCAGAATCTTGTCCCGTTCATAGATATTTCAACATTGCGATTTCATCACAATTCAGGAATCTGGGGCAATTAATACAGGCCCCCCAGACTTTTTCAGGCAGTTCGCTCATTTCCACAACCTGAAACCCGTGTTTTTCAAAAAAACCAACCTCATAGGTCAGCGCCATCAACTTGGATAGCCCGATCTTATGGGCATCCTCCTCCAGTTTTTCAATCAGTTTGATGCCCAGCCCACGTTTCATATACTGATTGCTGACTGCCAGACTCCGGATCTCTCCCAGTTCGCTGGTATAAATCAGTAATGTGGCGCAGGCGACAATTTCGCCGTTGTCCTCGGCGACATAGAAATCCCGTGTCGCGCTGAGTATGTCAAATTTCGATCTCGGCAATAATACACCATTGTCACTGTAGAATTTCAACAACGTGTAAATACCTTCCACGTCATCCAGGCCGGCTGGCCGGATTGCCGGTGTTCGTTTCTGTTCGACTAACGGGGCATTCATGACGATTCCAGCATTTCACGGGCATGAGCCATGGAATGTTCCGTAATTTTCCTGCCACCGCTCATACGAGCGAGTTCTTCGACCCGTTGTTGCAGAGTGAGTCTGGTGACAGTCGTGCTCACCTGATCCTGCCCGTTTTTCTGTTGTTTGATAACATGGAAATGGTGGTCTCCTCTGGCAGCGACCTGAGAGAGATGGGTTATGCAAATCACTTGTGCAGAATGCCCCAGGGTTTTCAGTTTCCGGCCTACCTCGTTGGCGACTTCTCCCCCGATTCCGCTATCGACCTCGTCAAATATCAATGTCGGAACCTGTGCTTTCCTCGCGAGCACGACCTGTATAGCCAGAGAGACTCTGGACAATTCTCCGCCGGAAGCTACCTTGTTGAGTGGTTGAAGCGGGTGCCCCGGATTTGCCGATACCAGAATCTCGACAGACTCGTTGCCATGGCGCGTGAATGAATCCGGTGCTGACGGGGTGAACCGGATATCCACCTGGCCGCCCCGCATACCCAGTTCCTGCATGATTTCGGTGACTTCTTCGACCAGTTTCGCAGCCGTTTTCCTGCGCGATGCACTGATTACTCCCGCGATTTCCTGATATTTCTCAGCTTCTGTGGCATAAAGCAGACGTAGCCGTTGCAGCTCATGTTCCGGGTTTTCCAGATTGTCCAAGTCTTTCTTCATGGTCTGGGAATACTCGAAAAGCCTGGCCGGTTCAACCCGATGCTTGCGAGCCAGTGAATGGTATTGGGAAAAACGCGCTTCGATGGTTTCCATTTCTTCCGGGTTGATATCCATGTCCCGGTAAAACGGCCGTAGCTGAATTGCCGCTTCCTGAAGAGTGATCCGGGCTTCGCCAAGCATATCGCTGATTGGCGCCAAGTCGGTCGCGTATTCACAGAGATGCTCCAGCAGACTGACATGGCGGAGCAATTTGCCGGTTATGTTCTCGCCGTCCGATTCATAGAGTTCGTCGGCTATTTGTTGCAGCCCGGCGGTCAGTTCCTGTTGATTATTGAGTCGCTTGTGAGTCATCTCCAATTCTTCCCACTCGCCCGGCTGCGGATTGAGCTCGGCTAATTCACTGATCTGGAATTTCAGCAGGTCGGAGCGGTCGCGATTGAGGTCACTCTCGTGAAGAATCCGGGAAATTTGTTCAGAAATATCCTGCAGGGCATCATGGCAACGGCCCAGTTCGGCGACAGGTTGCAGATTGTCGGCGGCGCTGTCAAGCAGATGCAGCTGGGTGGACTTTTTTAACAATGAATGATGTTCATTCTGACCATGAATATCGACCAGTTCCCTGCCGATACTCTTCAGTTGGGTAGCGGTGACCGCATGGCCGTTGATATAACCCCGGCTGGGCTTGTTTCTGCGTAGTATTCTCTTCAATATACACTCATTCTGCATGGCCATGTCCTGCTTGTGCAGCCAGTGCATCGCAGGGTGCCCGTCGGGAATGGAGAAACCGGCCTGAATCAGGGCGCTATCATGAGCATGGTGAATATAGCTGTTGTCGGAGCGGTGGCCGAGCAGAATACTGATGGCATCTACGATCAACGATTTCCCGGACCCGGTCTCGCCGGTTACGGTCGTGAAGCGATCATCAAACTCAAGCTCGATATGCTCTGCGATGGCAAACCGATTGATTTCAAGCCAGTCAATCATCAATCTTCGGGTTTTTATCTTTGCCAGCCAAGTTTGGAATAGAGCGTTTCGAAATAGTTGAATCCTTCGATTCGAATCAGTTTCAATTTTTTCAGCGCCCGGGAAACGGTGATGGTCTCATTTCCACAAACCGGATAACCCAGGACGCCGTCCAGGGCCAGATTGGCCTGCGATTCGCAGGTTTCGATCTCGGTAATTTCGATGGTATTGTTCTCATCCAGTATGATGGGGCGGTTACTTAACGTATGCGGGCAAATCGGTGACATACTGATTACAGAAAGATCCGGATAGATGATAGGCCCTCCAGCGGACAGCGCATACGCGGTGGAGCCGGTGGGGGTGGCCAGTATCAGTCCGTCTCCCCGGATGCGACTGACATATTTCCCGTTTACCCGGATCGAGAATGAGATGACACGTCCCGTGTTGCCTTTCGACAGTACGATCTCATTTAATGCCTTACCGGAAAAAACGACCTCGCTGTCTCTGTTGGCGGTACACTGAAGCATGGTTCGGCTTTCGATGGCGTACTGCCCGTCCAGGATTGCCTCAATCCCGGTTTCCAGATCAGAAAAGGAAATGTCGGTCAAAAAACCCAATCGTCCGAGATTAATGCCCACCGCGGGAACGTCCTGATCGGCCAGAAGTCGAGCGACATGCAGCAGCGTACCATCTCCTCCAACCACAATGGCCAGGTCGATCTGATCGCCTATGGCCCGGTTGCGCTCGTCAATCCGGTCTCCCTCAATTTCACTGGATGTGGTGTTTCCGAGTAAAACCGAGAGTTGTTTTCCCTCCAGAAATTCTTTGACTACGGTAATGGCATCCGCCATACTGTTGTCGTTGAACTTTCCGAACAGGCCTATATTGGTAATCTTCACAGCAGGGACAATCGCTTAAACCAATAGTATACAACAGGATGGAACTTGCCAACACGATGCTTGACCGGCTGAAAGGTTTAAATGATAATAATTGACTACAGGTGTGGATGACATGAGCGTCTCCATGATACAAATTTCCAGATAATATCCGGGTACACTTACAGTTTTTATGCCTGCCACTGATGATATTCAGTTGAGTGAAAGAGCACAGGCTGTTCTTAGCGGGTTGATCCATCGTTACGTTGACGATGGCTTGCCGGTCGGCTCAAGAACCCTGTCCAAGGAGCCCAACCTGTCCCTCAGTCCTGCGACCATCCGCAATGTGATGGCGGATCTGGAAGATCTCGGATTGATTCATGCCCCGCATACGTCAGCGGGTCGGATACCGACGGTCAAGGGCTACCGTTTTTTTATCAATGCCATTCTCAAGGTCGGACCGACCGACAGCCGCTCTGCCGGGAAAATCTCGAAAAGGCTGGTCAGTGCCTCCGGGCCGGGCAGCATTCTGGCAAGTGCTACGGAAATGCTTTCCCAGATTACTTCGTATGCTGGCATCGTATCCATTCCCGATGCCCGTCAGGCGCATATCAGGCATATTGAATTCATCAAACTGTCTGGCCAGCGTGTGCTCGCGATTCTGGTTACCGATGATGGACGAGTACAGAACAAGGTGCTGTGGGCGCACCGGGAGTATTCAGAGTCTGAACTGATTGAGGCGACCAATTACTTTAATGGTGAGTACAGTGCCCGGACACTTGATGGAGTCAGAGCGGAATTATTTCTCCACATGAAGCAGGATCGAAAGAGTATGCACCGCGAGATGAGGACTGCGGTGAATATGGCGGGTCAATTATTCGATACGGATAATGATGTCGTGGAAAATGTTCTGGTCAGTGGCGAGAATAATCTGTTGTCCATCCCGGATTTTGCCGAGATGGATAAGCTGAAAGCACTATTCGATGCGTTCAAGACCAAGCAGATATTGTTTGATCTGCTACAGAAAAGTATGTTTGCCGGTGGCGTAAATATCTTTATCGGGGAGGAATCGGGGTATGAGCCATTCCAGAATTGTAGCGTGATCTCTGCCCCGTACAAGGTGGATAACCAGCGGGTGGGTGTGCTCGGAGTGATCGGCCCGACCAGAATGCAGTATAAAGAGGTTATCTCGACAGTCGATGTCACCGCGAAATTACTGGGCAGCGCGTTGAGCGCACAAAGCTCAGGCACCCGCTCTCAATAAGTGACCACATTCCTGCACTGCGCCAGAACTGAGGATCTGTTCGGTGAACTGGAAGCATTCGCACCCGCGCAGGTGGCCGAATGGCATCCCGAGAAGACGGTGGATATTGATATACGGATTGACTCGAATGGCATCTGGCATTACCAGGGCTCCCCGATCCGGCGTCATCGCTTGTCAAAATTTTTCGCTACGTTATTGATTCGGGAGGAGAGCGAGTTCTATCTGGTCACCCCGCCGGTCAAATACCGGATTGCCGTGGATGACGCGCCGTTTCTGGCCGTTGAGCTGAACAGTCAGGGGCAGGGTGCCGAGCAGAGCCTTTACTTTCGAACGAATATGGATGAGGTCGTTCTGGCTGGCCGTGATCACCCCATTGTAGTCGAAACGGACAGCAAAACCGGGCAGCCTGCGCCATATATCGAGGTGCGCGATGGTTTGGGTGCTAAAATAACGCGGTCTGTGTTCTACCAGATGGCTGAACTGGCGGTGCCGACGGGGCCGATTAATACAGGGCGGGTCAATTATGGTTTGCACAGTGCAGGTACACTGTTTATAGTAGGATGATACACAAACAACATAATCAGAGACAAGAACATGAGTTGGCAAAAGAAAATTCTTCGGGTTGATCTGACAGCGGGCACGACTTCAGTGGAGCCTTTGAATCTGGATTGGGCAGGCCGGTATCTCGGCATTCGTGGTCTGGGAACGAAATACCTGTATGAAGAAATGGATCCCGCAGTGGATGCGCTCAGCCCGGAGAATGTACTGATTTTTGCCACCGGGCCGTTGACCGGAACGATGGCATCTACCAGCGGGCGCTATGGCGTAATCACCAAAGGTCCCTTGACCGGCGCCATTGCCTGCTCTAATTCGGGCGGGAAATTTGGCGCGGAATTGAAGTATGCAGGGTACGACTTGTTGATTCTGACTGGCAGGTCGGCACAGCCGGTCTACCTGAATATCCGGGACGATCAGGTTGAAATCTTGCCAGCAGATGAGATTTGGGGGCAGTCTGTCTGGTTCGCGGATGAGTGGATTCGCAAGCAACAGCAGGATTCCCAGGTCAAGATAGCCGCGATCGGGAAATCCGGTGAGAACCAGGTGCGCTATGCCTGCGTGGTTAATGACCTGCACCGCGCGGCGGGTCGCTCCGGGGTCGGAGCCGTGATGGGTAGCAAAAACTTAAAGGCGATATGCGCTCGCGGCACAGTGGGCGTAAGAACTGAAAACCCCGAAGTATTCATGGATGTGATCCAGCAGACTAATGATACGCTGCATTCCAGCAGTAGCAGGCGGGGATTGATGAGGTACGGTACTCACGCGATGCTGAGTACCATGCAGGAGTTCGGAGGCTTGCCAACCCGGAATTTCAAGGAGGTTACTTTTGACAAGGCTGACAGGATCAATCATGAATCCGTTACCATCAGAAACCGGAATGGACATACTAACCTGCTGCGTAACGCCGCCTGCTTCGGATGCACGATCGGCTGTGGACGGATCGCGAAAATTGATCCGGATCATTTCAGTATCAAGGACAGGCCACAATACCGGGTTGCCTCAGGCGGCCTGGAATATGAGACCGCGTTCGCTTTTGGTCCGGTCGTCGGCGTGGATGACCTGGACGCGATGACCTTTGCCGGGTTCATGATGAACGAGCACGGCATGGACCCGATTTCATTCGGCGTCACACTGGCGGCGGCGATGGAATTGTTCGAGATGGGTGTGATCACCAGGCAGCATACTGATGGTATCGACTTGAGTTTCGGCAGTGCCGAAGCACTGGTAGTGATGTCGGAGAAAACCGGCCTTTGTGAAGGCTTTGGCCGCGACCTGGGGCTTGGGTCGAAGCTGCTGTGCGAGAAATACGGTCACCCAGAGCTGGCTATGGTCGCCAAGGGTCAGGAGTTTGCCGGTTATGACGGTCGCTCGATGCAGGGTATGGGGTTGGGCTATGCCACCAGCAACCGTGGCGCCTGTCACTTGAGGCATGATACTTTTACCGAAGATTTCCAGAATCCCGGCACCGAGGACAAGGCGAAAGCCTGCGCCACCACTCAGGATTTCGTGTCGATGGTGGACTCTACCGGGCTCTGTCTGTTTACGACCGGCACATGGGAATATGCGGATTTCGCGAAAATGGTGAACGCCTGCATGCCCGATGAATGGGATGAAGAGCGCCTGCGCCAGACTGGAGAACGCATCTGGAATCTGGAGAAACTGTTCAACCTGAAGGCCGGTCTGACCATCCGGGACGACACCCTGCCGCCGCGAATCCTGCAAGACCCGGTGCCCGCCGGATTTAACAAGGGCGGAGTCTGTCAACTCGATGTGATGCTCCCGGAATATTATGCGGCGCGTGGCTGGTCAAGCGAAGGTATCCCTTCCACAGAAAAGCTGGAATCGCTGGGGCTGTAGATTGAGACGAATTACGATGATGTCTGCCGCGAACAATCGCCGGACGGCGGGCCGAGGTCAGTCTGTCCTGTCCTCCTGGATGAGTGCCTGGCTGATGCCTACGGTGTTGAATCCTCCGTCCACATAGGTGATTTCTCCGGTGATGCCGGAGGCCAGATCAGAACCCAGGAATGCGGCCGTATTACCGACTTCCTCGATAGTTACGGCGCGACCGAGCGGGGTTACTTTCTCGAAGTGTTCCAGCATTTTCTTGAAATTCTTGATCCCTGCCGCCGCCAGAGTGCGGATCGGTCCGGCTGAAATCCCGTTTACGCGGATGCCTTTCTCGCCCAGTGACTGGGCCATATAGCGCACATTGGCTTCCAGACTGGCCTTGGCTAATCCCATCACATTGTAGCCCGGCATGGAGCGAACCGACCCGATGTAGGTCAATGTCAGCATGGAACCGTTCCGGCCTTCCATCAAAGGCAACGCGGCCCTTGCCATCGCTGCAAAGCTGTAGGAACTGATTTCGTGGGATACCCTGAACCCGTCACGGGTCACTGCATTCAGGTAGAGTCCCTCCAGCTCTTCTCGGGGAGCGAACGCGATGGAATGAACCAGAATATCCAGTCCATCCCAGGTCTTGCCCAGCTCGGCGAACAGATCGTCGATTTGGCGGTCACTGCTGACATCGCAGGGTAATACGATTTCCGAGCCAAGCTGGCTGGCCAGATTCTCCACTCGTGGCTGCATTTTTTCGTTGGGGTAGGTGAACGCGAGTGCCGCTCCCTGCCGGTGCATTGCCTGTGCAACCCCCCAGGCGATGGAGCGATTGCTGGCGACTCCGGCGATCAGTGCCCGTTTGCCTGACAGAAAACCCATGGTTGTTGCCTCTTTTGTTAAACTGGTTGATAAAAGACGAGTAAACTGATTGTAACAGTATTACCGATTATACCCCGCTATGGTGATGGAATCCCTTATCGTACGCTCAGACAAGGTCAGCGAAGAACTCGCAAGGCAGGCAGGTGAGTGGCTTGGCGTTGAAGTCATGCGAGTGGAGCAACGCGCTGTGAGTGACGTAACATTTGTCCTGGAAATGGAGAATCTTGCAATGGCATTACAGGTCAATGACAGTCCCGGACTGAAACCGTTTGCGCTGGATTTTAACCGGCCTCGCAAGGGAGCCGGTCGGGAACCGTTATTGCGCGCCGTTGGCGGTAATACCCGGGTTCTCGTCGATATGACTCCGGGGTGGTGCGCCGATGCGCTCCAGCTCGCCAGACAAGGCATCCGGGTGTCGGCAATCGAGAGGAATCCAGTCGTTTTCCTGATGATTCGCCATGCCAGAGCGAGGATATACGATGTTTCATTGAGGGAACGTCTGCAACTGTTTCATGGCCGGTCGGAGCGATGGCTGCAAACGCGAAAGGCGCGGCCTGATGTAATCTATCTGGACCCTGTTTTTCCGGCCAGGACAAAATCCGCAGCCACCCGGAAGGAGATGGTGATTCTACAGAGGTTGAGTCGGCAGGACGATAACGGTGAGGGTGGCAACGAGCAGATGTTGTTTGATACAGCCATAAAATACGCGCGCAACCGCGTGGTTGTCAAAAGGCCGCTTCATGCGGCACCCCTGGCGCCGGGCAAGGTCGGTGAAACCCGTGGCAAGCTGGTACGATTCGACATTTACAAACCGGGCCTTTAAGGAGCAATGTACGGTCAATCATTCCCCCCTTGAGGGGGAATCCAATCCGCAAACGGATTGGATGGGGGGACACACCCGCCGGAACAGGCCCTTACCCTACCACCTCACTCTGGCCTCCACCCCGAACCAATGTTTCGGTGCGGTTTGCTCTTCCGTGAATCGGGTGGCTTGTATCCCCAATGACAGATTCTTGTTGGTTGCAAGGGGCGTCATGCGCCAGCCCAGCTCTATATCTGTCGTATCCCCATCCAATCCTATGCCGATATGCGGACTGCCGGTAAATCTGCCATCGAATGCAGGCATCCCATACTGTGCATCTATCATCCAGCGCGGTCTCGATTCGGTAATGTTCAGAGGTTCTGGAGTAAATAATGAATCCAGTCCACCAGAGGATATACTGCGTTGCGACAAGGATACAGATAATCCCAAGTCACTGTTCGGGTTACGATCATGGATCAGTGAAGCCGAGAATCCTTTTTCTTCTATCTCTTGTTGATGAGAGATGAGATATTGCCCTTCGATGTCGATTTGTATTGTAGGAGAAGTCCAGTGCAGTCCACTGCCGGCATAGAGGCCAAAGCCACTCTCTGCACCGCCCGAATCATGTCTTGCCCCTATCGTGAAGGTGGGTTGCAGTTCGGTGTGGTACAGCGTGTGATTCCAGGTACTTTGCAGTCCCGCCCGGATGCGACTGACGGCTGGATTGATATGGTCCTGTTTACTTTCATCGGATTGTGTACGTACCCATAAGGCATCGGTATCCAGAGATAATGTAGCGGTTTCTGTGGTTTTTATTTCACTGTTCGCGCCCAGGTTCAGCAGTTGCCAGTCCAGATCGGATTCATTTCTTTTGATGTTTTCCCGATACCGGCTCCCGGTGCCTTGTCCAAATCCTGCAGCACCCCATATCCGGGTATCTCCTAACTCTTTGGCGCTATAGGGCACCAGAGCGGTGATATTGGATTCCATGCGCTCTGTAATCGCTTGTCTTTGTTGGGTGCCTTTTGTGGTATTCGATAACAGACTGATGCCGGTCATCCAGTCATTGACTACATAGTCTGCACCGATGTTCAGGGTGCGGCTTTCTCCTTGCGTGTGGATGTTATGTTGTGTACCAGAGAAGTCGGTTTCAGACAGTTGTCCCCAGAATGCAGCATTTCCGCCTCGCAGATCCAATCCGGTGGTATGCAGGAACTGACTGTTGGAGAGTATATCCTGGGCATTGAGGGTTTCAGAAGCCGGGTTCAGGGTGTATGAATCAGCATCAAATTCTCCTGATGACGGGTTCATGGGAACCGACCAACCGGCCAGGGTTGCAGTCACTCCGGGGGTACGGCTGGCATTCATTCTTTTGCGGATACCCTCAATGGCTTGTTCGGCCAGTGTACGTCCCATGCGGGATAGCCAGGGGGTGGTGGCTATCCGCTCTTCATCAATGATTGCTCTTTTTTGTATGGTGATGGTGACCGCATCAATGCTTTGCTCACTGCCCGCTATGGTATGGTTCAGTTGTACCGTCTGCTCGGTAGTGGCGGAATCATCGGTTGCGCGAACCGTTACGCTTTGTGGACCTTGCCAGTTATCGGGAGTGAATACTAATGTAGCCGGGGTTACGGTAATCCGGTGATTGTCTTGCGAGGTAATCTCGATAGTGACCGATTCAGTCGGGGCACTGTCCAGTACCAGGGTATAGGCAGCCATCGTGCCTGCGGTCAGGGTCAAGGCTTGTGCAGAGACCGTGACCGGGGGGATGACCGGAGGTGTGGCTACAGGAGGCGTGTCGTTGTTATTGTTTCCGTCACCGGGGGTTGTGCCACTGTCACCGAGGTTTGGGGTGGTATCGTCATCAGTGACGGTCACGGTAACGGAGCCGGTCACCGTGCCGTAGTCCCCGCCGGATGCGGTATGGGTAAGGATTGCGGTGTCGTGGGTAGTATCGTCATCCTGTCCTGCATGGACCGTTACGGTTTGTGCGGTGTCCCAGTTGGTGGTTGTGAAGGTGAGCGGTGAGGACGGACTGATGGTTATATCTGTATTACTCGAGACAATAGCCACCGTTACGGTAGCGGTTGGCTCGGTTGCCAGTTCTATTGTGTAACTGCCGGTGGTTCCTTCCGTGAGGGTCAGTGTGTTTTGTGAGAGTGTCAGTGCGGGCGTACCAGGGAGTGGTTCATCATTATCGGTAATGGTGAGTGTGTGCACGATTGTTGTACTGCCGAGTGTGTAGCCTGTACCATCGGTCAGGGTCAGGATGACGGTTTCGACTGGCTCGGTGATGGGGTTGCTGTCGTCAATGATAACCACCGGGATAGTTGCAGTTGTAGCTCCGGCGGTAACGTTCAGTGTACCCTGGTTCTGGATGGTGAAGTCATTGCCACTGCCTGCTGTAGCATTGCCGCCTACCGTGTAGGTCAGGGTAAGCCCCCCGGAAGGTGCGGCGGATGAGAGATTGATGGTTACGTTATGTGTACCGGCATCCTCAAGCACACTCGAAGACGAGGAAGAGAAGTCTACTGTGGGGATGATCGGTGCCGCTGCACTGACTACGATATTAAAGGGTTCGCTGATACTGCCGCTATTGCCATCATTGGCGGTTACCTTGACCGATAGTGTGCCCACATCGCCGGATTGCGGTGTACCGGAGAAGGTACGGGTGCCGGTAGTGAAAGTCAGCCAGGATGGCAGGGCAGTGTCATCGGATTTTGTTGCGCTATAGGTCAGGCTGTCGCTATCGGCATCATTGAAGGTATTGGTCGGGAAGGCATAGGTAAAGGCGGTGCCGACTGTGGCACTCTGGTTGGGGATGGCATTGGCTACCGTGGGGGCGTTGTTGGTTGGCTGTACAGTATTGCTCACTGTGAAGGTATTGTGATTGGCGCCTATGCGCCCATAGCTGGTGAGTCTGTTACCGGCTATGTCGTGAATGTTGTGGCCAACTGTATTGAAGCCGAGCCTTACGGTGCCGTTGAAGCTGTCCAGGTTGCCACCGGATGCGGTGACATCGTAGGCCCGGTCGTTACCCGTGACCTGGGTTGCGCTGGTAATGGTGGCGGTGGTGGTAGGGGGAGGGGTGTTGGGGACGATTCTGAAATCTGCTGCGTCTACATTCTTCACGGATTCGTTGAAGGTGACGCGCCATTTGAGGGTATCGGCGCTGGTTGACTGAGTGGATGGGTTCTGGCGGGTGAAGGATTGTACGCGGGGTTTCAGGTTGTCAACCTCGTAGGTATTTTCATTGGTGCCGGTGGGCGTGAGATTAGTGAGTGCATTGCCGGAGGTGTCCTGGATGTTTTGGTTATTATTGTCGAGTTCCAGAGTGACTATCGTGTTGAGACTTGCGAGGTTGCCGCTGGATATGGTGATGTCGTAGATTGTGCTTGAAGTCTCGACTACGCTACTAACGGTAGCGGTGGTGCCAGTGATAGAGAAATCTGCTGCGTCCACATTCTGTACGGGTTCGTTGAAGGTGATGCGCCATTTGAGTGTATCGGCATGGGTCGGTGAGGTGGACGGGGTATGGCGGGTGATGGAGGTTATTTGGGGAGCGGTGGTGTCAGAGGATGTGTCGTCGTCGAGGATGGTATGGGTATGGGTGGAGGTGCCGAGGGCTACATTACCAGCGTTGGTGCCGACGATAGAAAGCGTTGCGATGACTGTCTCGTCGGACTCGGCATCGGTGTCGCCCTTGATGCGGATTTTTATATCGGTGTTTGAAAGAGCGCCGCCTTGGTGGATTCCCAGATTTGGGGTGCAATTGGTGCTAGTAGGACTATTACTAATGCGAATTTGATAGTCTGCATTGGCGCTAATGTTACTAAGGCTCGTTTCAAGCGTCGCAGTACCAGTGAAGCAGACTTTAAAACCCGTAGTGGCCGATACTGCTTGCGACAAACTCACCGTGTAGGTGAGGTCTCTGGTGCCGGAGCTGCCCTCGTTGGCGCTGGCGGGGCCGCTGATTGATAAGGTTTGTGCCTGTGCCCCGGCGGCAAGGCCCAGCAATAGTGGCAAGGCGAGCAGGAAGCGGGACAGCCCCGACCGCAGACGGCGGATGGGGTGGATACATGGATCGAAAGGATGTCGCAGGAATGATTCCCGACCGTTATCGTAGGGGAGGGTCTTGTACCCTCCCGCGAAGGCTGGAACAGGTCCCAACGATAGCGGGCACCCACAAGGGGCGCCCCTACGCAGAGCCGAAAACAGGCCGCCTCGGCGTCGGGTGAGTTGGATTCCCGCTTTCGCGGGAAAGACGGGTGGATTGAGGTGTACTGAGTTTAGTGGACAGTTAATTAAGAAACACATTGATTGCTTTCATACTCCACGGGTGAGATATAACCCAAAGTCTGGTGGAGTCTTTGTCGATTGTAAAACAATTCGATATATTCGAACAGACTCGCTCTGGCCTGTTCCCGATTCGGACGGCCCTGCTGCCAGGCCCATTCGTTTTTCAGTTGACCAAAGAAGCTTTCCGCGACTGCATTATCCCAACAATCTCCTGTTCGACTCATGGATGCGATGATTCCCTTACAGTTCAGCGCATAACGATAGAGTTCAGAAGTGTAGGTCGCTCCGCGGTCTGTATGATGAATGAGACCAGGCGCAGGTTGGCGATGTGCAACCGCCATGTCCAAACAGGCTTTGACCAAAGAGGTATCATTGCGATTGGCCATGGACCAGCCCACCACCTTGCGCGAATAGAGATCCAGTAATACGGCCAGATATAACCAACCCTGGCGGGTTTCAATAAACGTCACGTCCCCCACCCAGACCCGATTCGGAGCACTCGCATAAAATACACGATTGAGTTGATTCGCCGCCGCCCGATCACTCGGCCTAGAGCGGGTAGTAACCACAAAACGATGACGGCGCTGACTGAATATGCCGTGCAAACTCCGTAACTTGACGACCTGATCCCGACCGCAAGCAATCCCTTCCCGACGCAAATGACGCCAACACTTGAGCGCACCATAACGACCCTGAAACTGCTGATGTACCCGCCGAATCTCAACTAAAAGATTGCGCCGAAATAAACTCCCCGCGCTCGCACCCCGACTCCGCCACGCATAATAACCCGAACGACTCACTCGAATCACACGACACATGCAAACCACCGGAAAACAACCACGATACCGTTCAATAAAAGCGTACTTCACTTCAGCTCTCGAGCAAAGTACGCCGCCGCCTTTTTTAGAATATCACGCTCCATCTTGACATCCGACAACTCCTGCTTGAGACGAGACAGTTCATCCGTCAAAACTACCGGCTGGCGACCCGAACCCAAAAACGCCTGCCGACCATGACGACTCAACTGATCCTCCCATTTGTATAGCATGTTCGGACGCAAACCTAAACTCTTCGCCAAAGCCGTAGCAGACTGACCTTCCTGCTTCCATTGACGAAGAGCTTCTAATTTGAACTCTTTACTGTAAATATTTCTTTTCCGCATCAGACACCTCCAAGGATTCTATCCCCATTCTAGTGTGTCCACCTTTCTCAGTACAGTTCAGATGGAGCGTTCGATGACGGTTGTGTCCCCCCACCCAATCCGCTTGCGGATTTGACTCCCCCTCAAGAGGGGAGTGATTGGACGGGCTGCCGGATGGTGAGGTTAAACGGTCAGCAGAGTTCGATGAAGCAAGCGCAGGCTGGTCAAGCCGGTAAGCCGGTAAGTCGGTAAGTCGGTAAGTCGGTAAGTCGGTAAGTCGGTAAGTCGGTAAGTCGGTAAGTCGGTAAGTCGGTAAGTCGGTAAGTCGGTAAGTCGGTAAGTCGGTAAGTCGGTAAGTCGGTAAGTCGGTAAGTCGGTAAGTCGGTCAATTATACCATAAATCAAGGACTTAATCGAATTTATTTCTATTCTTGTCATTGCATCAGCCTGCTTTTTGCCGGATATTGAGGGTGTGAATGTACTTTGAGGAGTGTTCCCTGTCAAGTGTGATCAGGGGTATTGTCAGCGCAATTCTGTAATGTCCCCTTTTAGCAATTCTAAAATGTCCCCTTTTTTATTAGGGGGGATTGATGGACAAAGGGGTCATCACATTGAGTATTGGGGAGTTGGATCGAGTTTCGGTCATTCAAGATGTCATTAGCAAACGACTTCGTCAGCATCAGGCAGCCCGGCGTTTGGGTTTGAGTGTTCGGCAGGTCAAGCGTCTGGTGCGCCGCTATCGGGAGTTTGGGGCAGAGGGGTTGGTGTCGGGTCATCGGGGAAAGACTCCGGGCAATGCCCGGTCTTTGTCTGTGCGCCAGGCGGTGTTGTCTTTGGTTCGGGAACGTTACCGGGACTTTGGTCCGACTTTGGCGAGTGAGAAGTTGTTGGAGCTTCATGGGGAATCCATTTCCCGTGAGACTCTGCGCCGATGGATGATCGCGGATGGGTTGTGGCAACCCAAGTCACGTCGCAAGGCTCGCATTCATCCACGTCGGGCGCGTCGCCCCTGTTTCGGGGAGTTGGTGCAGATTGATGGTTCTCCGCATGACTGGTTTGAAGGCAGGGCAGAGGCGTGCACGCTGATCGTATTCATTGATGACGCCACCAGCCGTCTGTTGGCCTTGCGTTTTGTACAGGCTGAAACCACTCAAGCCTACCTGGAGACCCTGGCACAGTATCTGCAACAACATGGGCGTCCGGTCGCGCTGTACAGTGACAAACACAGTATCTTCCGGGTCAATCATCCCCAGCGCGAAGGAGAACGGACTCAATTCTCCCGTGCCTTAAGAACCCTGGACATCCAGGCCATACACGCCCATACCCCGCAAGCGAAAGGACGCGTGGAGCGAGCCAACCAGACGCTACAGGACCGACTGGTGAAAGAACTGCGACTTCGCAATATCTCGAACCAGGAAACCGCTAATGCCTTCCTGCCCGCCTTTATCGAAACGTACAACCAGCGCTTTGCCATCGCCCCCCACAGCACCCACGATACCCACCGACCCGTCCTGCACACCCCATCCGAACTCGCCCTGATCCTGTGCCCACAACATACCCGCACCTTGTCAAAGAACCTGACCTGCCAGTTCCAAAACCGCGAGTATCAGATACAGACCCAAGCCCCCGGCTATGCCTTGCGAAAGGCCACTATCACCGTGTGTGCGGCTTTCGATGGAACCATTACCCTACTGTACAAAGGACGCGCCCTACCGTACCGAATCCTCAAACAAGGAGAACCTCCCATCCCACTGGCCGATGAGAAAAGCGTCCAGTCAGTCGTCAACCAGGCCAAAGCCAGACAAGCTAGCCGACCCCGCCATAAACCTGCACCGGATCACCCCTGGCGTCGGTATCCGGTAACCGCCGGAGCGCATTCCAGATGAATCCAGGCGAAGAACAGAACTCGCCCGGTAGGTTGGACTCCATTCGCTACGCTCATTTCGTCCAACCTACCGGACATTCCTTTGAGTAAAAGGGGACATCTTAACTGTGCAGAAAAGGGGACATTTTAGAATTGCGTTGACAGTGTGATCAGGGGTATCCTTTATGGTTGTGTCCCCCCATCACACCCGCTTTGCGGGATGTGATTCCCCCTCAAGGGGGGAATGATGTTGGTGCGTGACCGAAATGATGATGAATGGTCAAAACCAGGTATTGCTTGGATCTGCCGTGCCGTGACAGGCGACCAGATTGCCGGAGTCGGACTTTTTCAGTGGCGGAATGACCTGCCTGCAAATTTCACGGGCATGCGGACAACGCGGGTGGAATACACATCCGGCGGGGAGATTCATCGGGGTCGGCGCCTCTCCCGCCACTCTGCCAGCATGACCGGCAGAATGTCCGGATTCTTTCCCACCCAGACTGGGCGTGGCGCTGAGCAACGCCCGGGTATAAGGATGTCTGGGTGTGGAAAATACTTCTGAAATGCTGCCGGACTCACAAATCTGGCCCAGGTACATCACAGCCACCCGACTGCCAAAATGTTCCACAACCGAGAGATCGTGCGAGATAAACAGATAAGTCAGGCCACGTTCTTCTCTGGCCTGGATCAGCAGGTTAAGGACCTGCGCCTGAATGGATACGTCCAGGGCAGAAACCGGCTCATCCGCAACTATGAATTCCGGGTCAACCATCAAGGCCCGCGCAATACTGATTCGCTGCCGCTGCCCGCCGGAGAACTCATGTGGAAACCTGGAACCCCAACCGGCATCCACACCGACAGACTCCATGACTCCGGCCACGGTTTCA
This sequence comes from Arenicellales bacterium, assembly GCA_965116335.1. Classification (GTDB taxonomy): domain Bacteria; phylum Pseudomonadota; class Gammaproteobacteria; order Arenicellales; family Poriferihabitantaceae. Next base: position 756,559 of record OZ220677.1, on the reverse strand, counting down.
CGCTGCTCACTCCAGGACATGTCAGGGAAATGGAACCGCACCGGCTCCAGCAGGATGGCCGCTACTGTCTTCCTCGGATTCAGTGAAGCATAAGGGTTTTGAAAAACCATTTGCATCTTCTTCCTGTAGGGCAATAACCGGGCGCGTTGCAGAGAGTCAATCCGCTCCCCCTGATAATATATTGCCCCACGGTCGGGCGACAGCAACCCCATGATAATCCGGCCTACCGTGGTTTTTCCACAACCACTCTCCCCGACCAGACACAGCGCCTCCCCCTTGCGTACTTCGAGCGTAACCCCGTTCAATGCCTTTACCCACTCGATGGTGCGAGTCACTCGCCCGTCCGAAAATGAAAGCTGATCCAGCAATCCCCCCGACACATTGAAATGCTTGTACAGATCGTCCACCTTTACCAGAGGCGGAGTGTCAGTTACGGGCGGCGAATTCATCTGAACCCCGGCGCTCAATCGAAACCAAGCGGGAAATGACAAGCAACCGTGTGCTGTTGCCGCCCCCTGGATGCAGGAAATTCAGTCGCGCATATCTCCTGTGTGAATTGACAGCGGTCATGAAACGGGCAACCGGATGGAATCGTGTCGAGAGACGGCATGACTCCCGGAATCTGATTCAGCCTCGCTCCCGGTTTCGTCATTTCCGGCAATGCGTCAATCAATCCCCTGGTATAAGGGTGCGCCGGGCGATGGATGATTTCCGGGGTTAATCCCTGTTCGATGATACTCCCCGCATACATCACCAGAATACGTTGCGTCACCTGATACACGACTCCCAGATCATGGCTGATCAGGATCAGGCTCATGTCCGAATCCAGACAAAGCTGGAGTATCAGATCAAGAATCTCCGCCTGAATGGTGACATCCAGCGCCGTAGTAGGCTCATCGGCAATAATCAACTGCGGCTCCGTTGCAAGAGCAATGGCAATCACAACCCGTTGACGCATTCCGCCGGACAACTGGTGCGGATATTGTTGCAATCGGGTGCGGGCAGAGGGGATACGCACCGCCTCTAACTTGGATAGAGCGATACTCCGGGCTTCTTCACGGCTGACCGCTTTATGCGCCAGAACCGTCTCCTCGATTTGTGTGCCAATGGTCAGTACCGGATTCAGCGTCATCATCGGGTCCTGAAATATCATACTGATCCGGTTGCCCCGTATACCGCGCAGCGTATCTTCCTCCGCTTCGGCCAGGTTGACACCATCAAAATCAATCCTTCCTCTGGACAGAAACCCGGGCTTGCTGATCAGATTCAGAATGGCAAACGCCGAGATTGATTTTCCTGCCCCGCTTTCTCCGACAATACCGATTCGCTCCCCTTTCGATAAATCGAAGCTGACATCCCGGATAGCGGTTACCGGGCCGGAGCGGAGCGGAAAAATCACCTCCAGGTTTTTTACCGATAATAAAGGAGTCATTGCCATCGCGCCGGTTGTCGCTTACCGATCATAGATTTTCGGGTTGAGCGTATCACGCAGCCAGTCACCGAGCAGGTTGATGGATAAAATCAAAACGATCAGAACCACCGCCGGCAGCAGGGTAATCCACCATGATCCACTGAAAATGAACTCGAATCCATTGCGGATCATCGAGCCGAGCGAGGGCTTGGTTACTGGCATACCCAGCCCCAGAAAGGACAGGGCGGCTTCTGTAATGATCGCATTGGCTATCTGCACAGTGGAAATGACGATCAGCGGAGAAAAAGTATTGGGCAGGATATGGCGATAAATAATCGCTATCGGCCTCAATCCGATCACCCGCGCCGCATCGACATATTCCTTTTTCTTTTCAGCCAGCACACAGGCGCGAACCGTTCGCGCATATTGCGGCCACTCGGCAATACCAATGACCAGCACGATCACGACAATCGCGAAGTCTTCGTAAAAACGAATACCCACGGTAGCCTGGAACAGGGCCAGAATAATAATGGCCACCATTAATGTCGTAAACGACAGCTGGATGTCGGCAATACGCATCAGGAAACTGTCCAGTCGCCCGCCAAAATACCCCGCGACCAACCCGATCGAAATACCCAGCGCCGCCTGTAACATAGTCGCAAACACACCGATGACGATGGATATTCCGGTGCCGTACATAATGGCGCTGAGCAGGTCCCTGCCCATTGCGTCTGTACCCAGCAGAAACCGCGAGTCGGCGCCGACACTGCCAACCGGCGGGATTTCGGAATCCATGATGTCAATACTGGTCTGGTCCCAGGGATTGTATGGTGCGATGATCGGCGCCAGAACGGAGGTCAGAATAAAGAACAGCAATACTGTGGCGCTGACCATCGCTGTCCGGTTACGGAGGAAGCTCAGGAAAACCTCTGAATGTCTGAGCCGTTGCCAGATGCCGGGTTTTATGGTCAGGGATGTTGCGCTCATGTGCGGGGTCGGTTCACGAATCACGGTCGCTGTCTTGCCCGATGATCTTTACCATCGGATTGACCAGTCCATAGATAATGTCCACAATCGTATTGGTAATGACGAAAATCAGGCCCACTACGATCAGGTACGCCACAATTAACGGAGTATCGACACGATGAATCGCTTCCAGAAACATGAAACCCATGCCCGGCCACTGAAAAACGGTTTCAGTCAGAATGGTATAGGCGACCATGATGCCCAACTGAATGCCACCCACGGTAACCACCGGCAACAGGGTGTTTCTGAACGCATGCACCATCCAGATCCGTCTTTTCGGCAAGCCTTTCGCCCAGGCGAATTTCACATATTCAGTTTCCAGCGTCTCCATCATTTCCGAGCGGATCATACGGACGAATAACGGCAGGATGACCGAAGCCAGAGATATGCCGGGCAGCAGGATATGCTTCAGGCCATCCAGTGTCAGCAGACTGGTCTCCCAGGCACCCAGTATCGTGACTGTATCGCCCCGCCCATAAGATGGCAGCCAGCCGAGTTCAACGGCAAACAGGTAGATCAGGAATATGGCGGTCAGGAATACCGGCACGGAAATGCCCAGAATACTCACCCCCATTGCGACTTTCGAGAACCAGTGGCGAGGCTGAATCGCGGCAAAAATCCCGACCGGAATGGAAAACAGCAGTATCCAGAATGTAGCCGCGATAACCAGATCAATGGTGGCGGGCAATTTGTCCAGAATCACATCCAGTGCCGGACGCTTGAAAAAATAGGATACGCCTAAATCTCCTCGTACCGCGTTTTTCAGGAATCGCCAATACTGCACCAGAAAAGGATCATTCAATCCCATCTCTTCACGCAACTGATCCCGGATTTCCTCCGAAACCGATTGCCCTAACAGCTCACGCAGTGGGTCCCCGAGTTGATCCTGAATAGAAAAACTCAATACGCTGATCACCAGCATGACAACGACAGCCTGACAGAATCTTCTGACCAGAAAGGCAAACATGGCGTCAGCGTATCAGTAGTAAAAACCGGAGGACGGCCTCAGACACTATCCTCCGGTTACTCATACAAGTGGATAGGCTGTGATCAGTCCATCACCAGATCGCCCAGATAAGGGAAGTTCATCACGTTGACGATGCGGTCGATATGAACGCCCTTCTTCGCAGCCCATGCCCGGTCCTGCCAGTGCAATGGGACAAAAGCCGCTTCATCATGGAGAATCTGCTCCACCCGTTGCAGCATTTGCGCCCGTTTGGCGTTGTCAGTCTGTTTCGCGCTGTCCAGCACCAACTGGTCGACTTCGGCATTGGAGTAATTACCACTGTTGTATTGACCATAGCCAGTTTCAGAATCCGGCGTCATGGTCAGAAACTCCGAGAAATTAGCCGAGTCTTCTGTGTCGGAATGCCACCCGATCATCATAATATCGGCGGCGCGTTCGTCAAACTTGGGCCAATACTGGGCTTTGGGCATGGTCGTCAAATCCACCCGGATATTGATCTTCGAGAGCATACCGGCAACCGCTTCCGCTATTTTTGCGTCATTCACATAACGGTTATTGGGCGCCATCATGGTTGCATCAAAGCCATCCGCGTATCCAGCCTCAGCCATCAGCGCGCGGGCTTTTTCCAGATCATAGCGCGGTTGCAGCGATTCGTTATAACCCAGGTATCCTTTCGGGCTTTGTTGCGCCGCCGCAGTGCCGAAGTTCTTCATGATTTTCTCGACGATGCCCTCATTGTTGACCGCATGAACCATAGCCTGCCGGACGCGGACATCCGCCAATGCCGGATTCTTCTTCTGGTTAAGCTGGAAGGTGATAATCCGTGTACCGCTCATGGTCACCAGATTCACGGAATCACTGCTGTCGATCCGTGCCAGATCGGTTGGCGGTATGGGAGCGGCAAAATCAATATCGCCGGACAACAGCGCGGCAACCCGGGTCGGGCCTTCCTTGATCGGAGTAAACACGATCTGCTCAACATTGCCCGGAGAGTCGGTATCCCAATAATCTGCAAACCGATCAAAAACCACTTTAACTCCCTGCTCGCGGGAAGTCACCGTAAACGGTCCGGTGCAGGAAATGTTGGTCGAAGCGAACGAATCACCGTGCTTTACGATCTCCCCCTTGTCGCGGCCACGCTCGTCAGTTCCCGTATAGAACTCGGCATCCAGAGGAAATATATAAGTCGCGGTATGCAGAACCAGTGGGTAGGGGCCATCGGTAACCAGATCAATCGTGTAATCATCCACCACATTAGCCGCCGTGAAATTCACAAAGATACCCTTGAAGTCTTCACTTTGTTTCAGTCTTTCAAAGGTATAACGGACATCTTCCGCCGTCATTTCACGACCGGAATGGAAACGCACCCCCTGGCGGAGATTAAATCGGACGGTCGTATCGTTCAGTCGTTGCCAACCACTGGCCACCCGTGGATCAAAGCCCAACTCCTGATTCCACCGCACCAGCGGATCGCAAACCGTATGGGAAAGCTGCAACGTGCCGCCCGATAGCTGCTCATGGATGTCCAGCGATACCGGGTCTGCGTCATACGCCATGTTCAGTGTCTGGGACTGGGCTGGCAAAACCGCGAGCAAGCCGACACCGAGCACGGCTGTCAAGGAAAATAATTTCATGTCTGTCCTCATCATTCAAGTTATGGCAGTCCATTGTAACACCTGAAACACCAGAACCGAACGGCTTTGCACACGGCTTGTAGCGAGCAATGTATAATGGGATCATCAGCCAGCCTCAAGACCACCCGGACAACCCGATGCGCGCAATCCTGACCGAAAAGAAGGTACTCGCCTGGGCACTGTATGACTGGGGTAATTCCGCCTTCGCTACTACAGTCGTCGCCGGATTCTTTCCGGTTTTCTACAGTGCTCTGTCATCTGATCTGGGTGTCAACGACTCTCAGTTCTGGTTCAACATGACATTAGCCATAAGCAGTGCTCTGGTTGCCATCGCAGCCCCGGTTCTGGGAGCGATCGCCGATTCTGGAGGCGCACGCAAAAGGTTTCTGGCTACTTTCGCCTTGCTCGGAATTCTGATGTGCATGGGGCTGGCCTGGGTCGGGGCGGGTATGTGGTGGATGGCGCTGATCCTGTACGGACTCGGACAGATCGGCTTCTCCACCTCCATGATTTTTTATGATGCGCTGATTATCGGAGTATCGTCAAAAAAGAATATAGACCTCGTATCCAGTTACGGCTATGCCCTGGGCTATATCGGAGGCGGGTTGCTTTTCCTGCTCAATGTCCTGATGGTGACCCGGTTTGAATGGTTTGGTATTGCCGATCAGGGCAGCGCACTGTCTCTGTCCTTCATCTCCGTCGGGCTGTGGTGGGCCGTATTCACTATACCCCTGTTGTATGTTGTCGAGGAGGGGGGGTCAACCACTGTCTCGAAAACCGGAGCGATCAGGCAGGGCTTTTCGCATCTGGCCGCAACCTTTCGGGAAATCCGGCAGCTGAAATATGTCCTGTTGTTCCTGGTAAGCTACTGGCTGTACATTGACGGCGTTGGCGCCATCTTCAAGACTGCGGTATTTTTCGCTGACCGTATCCTCGGCCTGCCATCGACCAGCCTGATCACCGCACTCCTGCTGACTCAGTTCATCGCCTTCCCCTCGGCGCTGTTTTTTGGCTGGCTGGGTCAGAGAATGGGCCCGAAATGCGGTATACTGATCGGCCTGCTGGTCTATACCGGAGTGGTTATCTATGCTTGGAAATGGCTCGACTCTGCTGCCGATTTCTACTGGCTTGCGGGTGCCATCGGCCTGGTTCAGGGTGGCGTGCAGAGTCTGAGCCGATCCCTGTTCGTCCGTTTGATTCCACAGTCGAAGACAACCGAGTTTTTTGGTTTTTATAATATGACCGGCAAGTTTGCCAGTATATTCGGCCCGTTCCTGATGGCTTTCGTACCGATCGTCTTCGCAGGCGCCAGTGCTCGCGACAGCATCCTGGTTCTGGTCGTTCTTTTCGTCACCGGCGGCTACCTGCTTTACCGTCTGGATGTTGATAAGGCACTCCAGGCGACACAGGCACTGGATGATCACCCCCTAACCTGATAATAAACATTGACAGCATAAGTATGAGCGATCCTGAAATCTATGAAACACTGGACCCGGAAAACTGGGAGCAAATGCGCGAGCTCGGCCACCGGATGATTGATGATGCCATTGACTGGCTGCAATCTGCCGGAGAACGGCCAGTCTGGCAACGGATGCCCGCAGAAATCACCGCTTCATTCGACCAGCCCTGTCCCGCCACCCCCACCGACCCGGTCTCGATATACGAGGAGTTCAGGCGCACTATAATGCCCTACCCGTTAGGTAACACCCATCCACGGTTCTGGGCATGGTATATGGGCAATGGCACCGTAATGGGAGCGTTCGCCGACCTGATGGCAGCCACCATGAACTCCAATGTGGGTGGCGGATACCATTCCGCTATTCTGGTCGAAGGCCAGGTGCTGGACTGGATGAAAACGATCATGGGGTTTGGACGAGAATCCAGCGGTTTGCTGGTCAGTGGCGGTTCCATGGCCAATCTGGTGGCGCTCGCTGTCGCGCGCAATGACATAGCCGGGTTTGACGTCAGAAAGCAAGGGCTACAGTCGATTGATCACAAACTGACCGTGTATGCCTCCACCGAAGTACACAGTTGCAACCAGAAAGCGGCCGAGCTTCTGGGTCTGGGCAACCAGTGTTTCAGACAGGTACGCGTCAACCATGACTTCAGTATGAATCTGGATGATCTGCGATCAAAACTGGCGGACGATGTTGCCAAAGGCTGCAAACCGATCTGTGTGATCGCCACCTTCGGCACCGTCAACACCGGAGCGATTGATGATCTCAATGCCATTGCGGATATTTGCCAGCACTATGACATCTGGTTTCATGTGGACGGTGCGATCGGCGCTATCGCCATGCTGTCGGAGCAGGCACAACCCCTGTTGGCGGGAATCGAACGAGCGCATTCAGTTGCCCTCGACCTGCATAAATGGATGCACGTCCCATTTGAAGCTGGTTGCGTACTGGTGCGGGATGCCGTAGCGCACAAGGATACTTTCTCATTAATCCCCGAATACCTGCAACAATTCACCCGTGGCATAGCGTCCGGCAGTAACTGGCCCTCTGAATACGGAGTTGAACTCAGCCGCTCCTTTCGCGCGTTGAAAATATGGATGACGATCAAGGAACACGGCACGAAAAGGCTGGGGCGCATGATTTCGCGCAATCTCGACCAGGCCCGGTATCTGGGGCAATTAATCGAGCAACATGAGAAACTTGATCTGCTTGCCCCGATTAGCCTGGATATTGTCTGTTATCGTTTCAATCCGGGCGGGATGGAGCTCGAATCATTGAACGATCTGAATCGGGGAATCCTGGTTGAGCTCCAGGAACAGGGGATTGCCGCGCCTTCCTACACGACCCTGCGGGGTATTTATTGTATCCGTGTCGCCATTGCCAACCACCGCAGCCGTAATGAGGATTTCGATGTACTGATCGCACAAACCATCCGTCTGGGTGAATTACTGATGGCTTAACGGTAACCGTTATGAGGAGGTTACGCCCACAGCCAATCCAGTTCCGAAAAAGCCAGGCTTCGATCAAATTGTTCGATATTGTCTCTAACATTGAGAATCAGACAACGTTCGTTACCGCCGTTGAGTGCCCCTCGCAAGCCTCTCCCGATCATCTGAAAATAGAGATTTGGACTATATACCGGTCGCGCCACAATGATGGCGCGGGTCTTGGGCGCGTCGAATCCCTCACGGAATACGCCGTAGTTGACGAGTGCCTTGATCTTGCCGCGACGAAACTCTTCCACTATGCGGCGACGTGTCACTTTCTCCGTGCCCCCACTCACGGCACGCGACCGGATGCCGCTTCGGTTGATAAGAGTTGCCACCGTCTGTGCATGCTCGACAGACGTAGCGAAGATAAGGACAGGCCAATCCGGGTCAATATGTGTTCTATAGGCCTCTATGATGCGTCTGGTGCGCTCAGCACTCTCGGCAATTCGATTTTCTACAGATTGAGGTAACCAGGGAAGCGACCGCCACTTTTCCAATTCCTGTTTCCAGTCGTGAGAGTGAGCGGAATCTCCCAGAATATCTTCGAGCGAGAATGTTTCTCCCTCGATAACCTTGTGGTCCGCTTGGGCGAGCACTCGACTGGACTGTAGTTCTTGAACAATGTCCTGTGCATCTTCATTCTCGAATGCGCCGACATCAAGCCGATTGCCACTGTAACGATTGGCCAGCCACAGTGTTTCTTCCTCGTTGTACCCGCGATAAGGGGTCGCTGTAAGGCCAATGAGAAATGGTTCGCCTGTTCCCTGTCGTCTCGTCAACCCAATTTCGTCCATGACCGAGGTAAAAGTCGGGGCAATCGATCGATGCGCCTCATCGAAGACAACGAGCCCGAAATCCTTCAGAAAATCGTAATCGCTGTGAGGGCCCGATAGTTTTGCATGGAGAGTCTGGATGGTGGCGACCACGACATGAGGATCGATCACAGGTAACGGTCTCTGTTGTCCGCCCCACACCCTGGAGATACGAAGGCGCGCTCCATGAGCACCGATACTTGACCAGACCTGCCTCCACGCTTCCACAGCCTGCTCACAAAGTTCACTGCGGTCCGCAACCCAAAGAATTCCGCCACCGAATCCGTCATTCATGGCTTCGACAATCGCTTGAACGGCGACACGAGTTTTGCCTGATCCGGTCGGCATACTGATCATTCCGCGTCTTGGTGTGCTTGCCGAGTGACTCCCGCCGAGCATTTCACGTACGTTGCGAACCACTGTTTTTTGATAGGGATGAAGATCCGGTAGCCGATACCGACCCTCAATTTCGAGAAACGGTTCCAGACGATGGTATCGTTCACCAGCCCACTCAGTGGAAAAGCCGAGCGAACGCACAAACTCGATAGCCCGCGCTGATCCAGCCCAATGCGACGGCGGGGCAAGACTACTCAACGCCCCCTTGTATTGCTTGAGCGCATCCGTGTGATACGTCGCAATCGCGGCCTCCGCAATTTCTGCCCCCGTCAGCATAGTACCATCCTTCTCTAACACCGCCAGAAGGGAATCAGGTAATTCCTCCCGTAGCTGTTGTTCTCCTACCGCCGCCAAGAGACGTTCAGCATCGGTCAAGTACTGCCGTATCATGGAGCGCCGTTCTTCAATCTCCTGCGGCGTCTTGCGCTGTATAATCTCCGAAACCTGCATGGGACTCAGCCCAAGCTCCAACTCATATGCAATGAGCTTTAGTTTATGTTGTTCATCTTCCTCAACAACACCTGCGAGATAGATGTCGGAGGCGTGGAAGACACACTCTCGGGCTTGCCCGGCAACATGGATTTGTTCACAGGAAACAATATTACATAGCTTCTGGTGAACGGGAAGGTAATCTCTCAATCCAGGCCAAACATCGGTCAACGGGATAGCGTCTCCTTCACCAAAGATCTCCGGTATCGGTTCGGCCAGGTCGAACGCCACTTTGATTTTGTCGGCCATCGGATGAGCTAGCAATGTATTCAGGGCATCCAGGTTTTTCGGAGTCAGGCCGAGTGCGTCAGCGAATGGAACAATTGCCCCACTCGCTGTTTGTATCCGCCCCTCCTTACGAAGAACGTCTATAGATAGGGAGTCGCAGGGTAGTTCGGGATAGACATCTTGAGTTTTATGACGCATTGTCCATCGCGAAAAAATGGCATTTAGAGACAATAAGGCATCCGTGTAGGCCGCCCGTCCTTCATCAGACAGGCTCGTAAGGATGTGCAATGGTCCGCAACCGACGCTTGTCTTGAAGTTCAGCATATATGAATGTGGGTTCCTTTTCAGGTCGCGGCTGGTGAAGCGGTTGCGACAATATTCCTGATACTTTCGGAACGATGGTTCCATCGAGAGGTCGCAGTCATCACCCGGCGCATCCGACACCCCAAGGTCACGCAGCAACCTATCGTCCGGTTGGTGGAATTGAGTGTCAACGGTAGCATCGTCGTCCCGGCTCCCATCCCCAGGCACAATATTACCAGGAAGCATCACGAAACGAAGGGGCACCCAGGTTTCTGCTTGTGTTCGCACTCGGAGTTTGTTCGCCTTATTTCGATCTTCGTATTCCCGAAGGATGTCCTTGACATCTTCTATAGACAACCGACGGGAAGCGAACCAGAACTCCTTATACAGATTAGCGCCCTCATACAGCTTAACATCTTCACGCACCACCTGATCGGAGTTCTGTTCAAGGATACGTCCCGCGACAGCCCTGAACCTGCTCTTCGGAGAAGGAGGCTTGATACCGAGCTTCTGTAACGCCGAAAACGTATTGGAGTCCGATACCAGACTTTGATGGACACAGTACTCCGAATTCGCAGGCTGCCCCCCGCTTGAATCACTGGGCAGGAAAAGGTGATCGGGGTCCGGCTCCACTAAAGATCCGGTCACCGTCAGGACGATATCACCAAAGTGCTCGCCTGATCTGGTTAATGGAATAAGCGCGGCTGTCTGGACAGCAGCCATAGATGCACCCATGATGTCACACGGTTGCTGGCCCTCCACAAGTGCCTCCAACCATTCAGCGATTTTGGTCCTTTTTGCACCTGAAGCAGGCCAACGAGGCGACTTGCCTTCGGGGTCGAACAATCTGTCGATCCTGGCGAGCCGATTGCGCGTAAGCGCACGATGATGAAGCCAGTTCGTGGGTCGACCCGGATATGCCTTCCAACGTGCGAATGGGGCCATATCCTCTTGACGATCCACCGTCAACTCCTTAGGAGGATACTTGATTTTTGTCGCGATGCGAAGGTTTCCGCACTGATCGGGAATGACTTCGTGGCCGTGAAGATTGATAAACAGGTGTTTGCGGAGCAAATCGACCTGAACAGAATCACCAGCCTGACTTTCACGCGGGAGCGCATCGAGGTGTAGCGCAGGGTCGGTTTGTGTCGCGAGACCGGGAAGATTGGCAGCAATCATCTTCGCCGCCGCTTCGATCAACTCCTGATTGTACGGACCAGACAGTAAATTCTGTCGATCTTCGTTAGTCTTCCATGGCGCATTCAGAATACCTGGGACAAGGCTGGCAGTACTGGTCGGGAAAAACGCCCAAAAATGAGAATGCCCGGGACGAGTCAACCGATCCAGCGGCACAGCCCATTGGATCGGCACATCTTCGTTTTCATCATACAAGTGCCAATCGGCCCGAGCTTTGTCCGACAAATGATGGGTAGTGTCGAAACGCAACCAGCGTGAGTGGCTGTTTTCGGCATTGAGCAGAAGTTCGCCATCCCGGCGGTGCAATATGAATTCCCGCGAATGTTCTCCATCCTCAAGAGTCAAATAACGGATGTGATCGACAAACAGCAGAAACTCCGGCGGGAAGTCTCGAATTTGTTGAGCAAGGTCGCCGAATGCACCCGTCTTGAGCGGCAGACGGACAACGTTCGTCGCCCAACTCATAAGCTCCCGCAGGTCTTCGTCCCGACTCCATTCTTCGTGGGGGTCAATGGGTTCCGGCAAACGCAAAACCGGGTAACGTTCAGATGACACGGCCTGTGCAATGCGCTCCGCAGCGCGGTTCTTATCGAAACGAAACGAGCCTGATCGGCTGTAAAACTCTGGCGCATCAGTCACACCAAGTACAGACTTGAAACCGCGCCCGAATCTGCCGATCGCAGCGGTGCTCCGCTTGCTCGACATCCGGTCGAACATCAGTCCTTCAATACCGTCTTCATCAATTGGTATTCCATCATCGGCGCAGTAGAGAAAGTGCTCCGTAAGGCGGATCACAATACTCTTCCCCTTCGGCGAGTCAAGCAAGGTATCAGCACTGTTCTGGACGAGCTCCAACAGTTGACGATGGGCATATCCGCCCTGAACGGTATCCTGTTCTACGCGAACATGTTCCGTTATCAGTTTTGGCTGTTCACGATATGCGTTGAGGCTCTTTTCCGTCTCACGGACGATAAACTCGCCTATCTGGCCTGAGGGACCAGCCCAATCCGATTGTTCATCGCAAGCAGGGAGGTGAAGCTTGGCACCCTCCCGGAAAAATTTGCCGCGCCCACCTTTCGAGAAGTCGTATTCGTGCTTCATTCGTGTGATTCGTATTGATCCCGCTCATTACGAGAGGCTCGGCGCGCTGAGATGATTCGCACCGAAATCCTGCTATCACCTATCTCGGAACAGGTATGAGATACCACCAACAAACGCCCATCCTGACCATAGCCCATAGATAGCCAACGTTCCTCAAACTCGCTGTGTCCTCTATCGGCAATTGTCAGCATAAGCGGATCATTAAACACCGTCGCAGCAAGTTCGAAACTGATCGTGTGCTTTCGAAAGTTGCTCGCCGCCTTGGCGGGATTCCAATCAAACTCTAAATATTGTTCCAATCAACACATCCATGAGTTGATGGAAAAACTCGTACCCAAAGCTACGTGCCATGGTACACACACACCGTATTAAACCCAGGCGATATATCTACCTCGCCGGACATCTTAATCGTATATAAGCTGAACATTTATCCATTCTACCACTCTTTTCACAAATCGCCCCAACAATTAAAACCCGATAGCGATACCGTCCTTCCTGTGGTCCGAACCGCCCTCATAACCATGTTCCGTCTTCCTGATCAGTTGCGCCCCGCCCATGCTGAAAATCTGTTCGTGTTCGAACTCCGGGACATCGTGGCCGCGTTCCCTCAAGCCGGCCCGGATATGCTGGTCATACCCGGATTCCAGCAGCACCTGTTTCTCCGCAGTCACCTGCCATCTCGGCGCGTTACTGGCCGCCTGGGGGTTCAGGCTCTGGTCACAGACACGTTGAATAATCTGCGCGTGTCCCTGCGCCTGCATGTGTCCGCCCATCACGCCGAAACTCATGACCGGTGATCCGTTGCGGGTAAGAAACGCCGGAATAATCGTATGGAACGGCCGCTTTCCGCCCGCCACCTGATTCGGATGACCCTCTTCAAGAGTAAATCCCGCTGCCCGGTTTTGCAGACTGATCCCGGTATCGGGAATCACGATCCCGGAGCCAAAACCACAATAATTACTCTGGATAAAGGAAACCATCATGCCGGACTGGTCAGCAGTCGTCAGATAGACAGTGCCACTTCTGGCTGGTACGCCGTATCCCGGGTCCTGCGCCCTGCTCATGTCAATCATTGCGGCGCGTGACGCGAGGTAATCCTCATCCAGCAGGTCAACCGCTACCCGGTGGATAAAATCCGGGTCGGCGACATAGCGCCGGGTGTCGGCGAAGGCCAGCTTCATGGCTTCAATCTGACAATGCAGGGCATCCACCGAATCCGCCTCATACTCCGCGACCGGACTGTGCGCTAAAATGCCGAGCATGATCAAGGCACCGATCCCCTGGCCGTTAGGCGGGATTTCATGCAGATCATAACCGTGCCAGCAATGAGAGATCAATTCAACCCAGTCACATTGATGCTGATCCAGGTCTGCTAACGTGAATTTCCCGCCGTCCCGCCGAGAGGTCGCAACTATTCTCTGCGCCAGTTCCCCGCGGTAAAACGCCTCCCCCTTGCTGACCGCAATTTTCTCCAGCGTGCGGGCCTGGTCCGGGAACCGGAACCGATCACCCGTCTGCGGCGGCCTGCCGTCCGGTAAAAATGGTGCAAAATCAGGGAAATCAGCAAACTCCTCCGGCGCGAAAGACCACAATCGCGCCGTGATCGGCGTAACCTGGAACCCGGCATCGGCATAATGGATCGCGTCCTCGAACAGCGACTCGAAGGAGAGCCTGCCGAATTTCTCCGATAGCTCAACCCAGGCGCTGACCGCACCCGGTACAGTCACGCTGTCCCAGCCGGTACGGGGCATTTCCGCAAGACCCGTAAAATCGCGTTTATCGAGTGCCATCGGACTTCTGCCCGACGCATTCAGCCCATGCAACCGATCACCATCCCGGACAATACAAAAAGCGTCGCTGCCAATGCCGTTCATGGTGGGTTCGACTACGGTCAGGGTAATGGCTGTTACCAGCGCGGCATCCACTGCATTGCCTCCTCTTTTGAGTGCCTGCAAACCGGCCTGCGCCGCTAACGGATGGGAAGTCGCCACCATATTCTGACCGACCGCCGGCATGCGTTGCGAAGGCCAGGGGAACTGTTGCTGGAAGGAATTCATGAGGGTGCGACGGCGCGTGACCTGCGTTCAGTGCCAATTGCGATCAGGCTGTATACTACCACCGAAACCAGGACAATGGCGCTCCCCAGAAGAGCATAGCTACCCGGAACTTCATGCACCCATATCCACACCCACAGCGGATTCAGGATGGTCTCGCTCATTGAGAACAAAGCGACCTCTGCCGCTGGAATAAAACGTGTACCCACTGTGAGCAGCAGAAAACCCAAACCAAGCTGGAAAGAACCCAGCATCATGCAAATCACCAGATCATGCAGGCTGATGTCGATATCACCCACCATCACCACCGCAATGATGCAGGTAATCAGGCCGGACAGGCCGGTAGCGGGGATCATGTCAATATGTTTGCTGGAGCGCAGGAGCAAAAGGTAAACCGCGAACAGGAAGACCAGCAGCAGCGCCAGCAGATTACCGAACAGGCCACCACTTACCAGGCCGTCGACAAACATCAGGCCAATACCAATCACCGACGTGAACATCGCCGCCAGACTCCAGATACTGACCTTCTCCTTCAGGAACAACCACGCCAGAAGTGCGGTAACCAGAGGCGCCGAACCGATAATGAATACCACGTTGGCGACGGTGGTATGGAGCAGCGCAAAAATATAGCAAACCGAACCCAGCCCAAGGAGGGTGGCCGCCAGGATACCCTTGAGACCCACTGCGCGATAAACCGCGAATGTCTTTCTGCGGTAGCGAAACAGCATGATGACCCCGATCGTGATGAAAAACGTGAGAGAACGGAACAGGAGCACTTGCCATCCATCCGCCCGCTCCAGGCTACGCAACATAATCCCGGAAGTACTGAGGAATACCCCGCCTGCAAAGACGATCAGAATTCCGATCAGGTATCTGTTTTGTGTGATTCCGGTCAAGATAAAATCTTAGGTTCAAGTCGGACTTCAGGTTTCCCGGGCCATTTCCGCATCCAGGCTTCGGGCTTTACGCTGCTGGCGCTTGCGTTCAATCGGAACCACGATCAACGACATCATGGGAGGCACGATGAGTAGCGTGATCATAGCGGAAAGGCTGAGTCCGCCGACCACGACAGAGCCGAGACCACGATAAAGCTCCGAACCGGCACCCGGAAAAAACACCAGTGGAAGCATACCGAAAACACTGGTCAGCGTAGACATGAAAATGGGGCGGATGCGGTTGCGGGTCGCTCTTTTGATGGCCTCGGTCGCTGCCATATCTTCAATACGGATATGGTACAGCGTCTGATGCACCAGCAGAATCGCATTGTTCACCACGATACCGATCAGAATGACAAAACCCAGCATGGTCAGCATATCGAGGGGTTGAAAGGTAGTCAGATTGAGCAGCGCCAGCCCGCCAGTGCCGCCCGCTGCGGCAACCGGCACAGAAAGCAGAATAATCAATGGATAGATAAAACTCTCGAACAGCACCGCCATGACCAGAAACACGATGATCAGAGAGAGCATCATATTGATGGCCATTGCGTTGCGGGTTTCCACCAGCTTGTCAGCCGTCCCGGAGATAGTAAGCTGGATATCATCCGGGATTCCTTCCTCCTTCAATGGATTGATGACCTGTTCGCGCAGCAGGTCAATCGCCGACTCCAGAGCCATATCAGGACTCGGACGAACCTCCAGAGTGATCGTGCGGAAACTCTCGCGGTGGCGAATCTCGGTCGGCCCGGCCGTAACAACCGATTGAGCGAGAGACGAAACCGGAACAATCTGGCCGCTCGGAGTAACCACCGGCAGGTTGCCAATACCCTGAGTCTGATAGACACTGTTCTCACCACCCTTCAGGATAATGTCCATCAACTTGCCGTCTATGGTGGATTGGGTCACACGCAAGCCGTCATTGAACGTATCAATGGTGCGAGCCAACTCGATTGCCGTGACTCCGCTATCACTCAGTCTCAGGCGGTCCGGCGTGACTCTAACCTCAGGCGCCCCCAATTCCAGTCCTGGCACAGGTCGCCATTCATGCCCCTGTTGGCGAGGGAAAGTTGCCGCAATGCGGCCAAACGCCCGATTGGCAGTCTGTAGTATCTGCGTATAATCCGACCCTGAAATATCCAGGTCTATTCTGCGCCCACCGCCTACTCCACGACCGAAAATCGAGGGCT
Source organism: Arenicellales bacterium (assembly GCA_965116335.1). Classification (GTDB taxonomy): domain Bacteria; phylum Pseudomonadota; class Gammaproteobacteria; order Arenicellales; family Poriferihabitantaceae. The sequence goes on along the minus strand of OZ220677.1, from coordinate 739,872 downwards.
GGGTAATGAAACCGAATGTACCGGGTTCCCGGAAAACCGGTCTTTGCAATACCGGCTTCAGTTCCGCCACTCTGGCCGGATCGATAGCGGTAACACCGAGTATGGTTTGACCACGGAAAGCGACATAAAAGAAACGTTCGATTTTCGGCAGGCCGTCCGCGCCCGGTTCGGCGCCGGTTTCCGAAGCCCATAACGGCCGGATTTCAGACTCGATTCCCTGAGCGATGTTGCGAGTCGTCTCCAGATTGTAGCCCGGTGGTGGCAACACAAAGCCCAAAAGCAGATTGCGATTACCTTCCGGCAGATATTCCAGCTTCGGCAAGACCTGCCAGGCGCCAGCGCTGGCAGCCAGCGTAATGACCACTGTGACCAATAATGCCTTGAACCGGCTTTCTACGATAATGCCAACAAACCCTGTAATCAGACGAGCAAACTGGCGAGCCAGCCAGTCAACCCCCCAAATGCCGGCTCGATGATGAGTCACGGCATTCTGCCCCGGGCCATAATATCCTCCGGTATCCTTGAAAAATCGTTTTGCCATAGCCGGGATCAGCGTAATAGATACCAGCAGAGACAGTAATACCGAGACCGAAATAGCCACTGCAATATCCCGGAACAACTGTCCGGCCTCCAGTTCCATCACCAGAATCGGTATGAAAACCATGACCGTGGTCAAGGCGGAAACCAGCACCGCTCCCCACACCTGTTTGGCGCCCAGATAAGCCGCTTTAGCGTTTGAATGCCCCTGCTCTTTCAGGCGGTAGATATTCTCCAGCACAATGATCGCGGCATCCACCACCATGCCCACCGCAAAAGCGAGACCGGCCAGAGAAATCACATTAATCGACCGCCCGAAGGCGGCCATCGCGACAAATGCGCCAATCACCGAAATCGGGATCGAAAAGGAGATCACCAGAGTCGCGCGCAAAGAGCGCAGGAACAGCAACAAAATCAATGCCGCCAACGAACCACCCACCCAGATATTCTGGCGCACCAGATCGATAGCCGAATTGATATAAACCGTCTCATCGTAAACCTGCTCAAGTTTCAGGCCTGCATTCGGAATCGCGTACTGGTTCAACTCACTGATCGCCTGCTTCAGCCCGTCCATGATTTCGATGACATTGGCTCCGGTCTGCCGCTCAGCGCTCATTGCAATCGCGGGATTGCCCAGCACCCGGATGCTGGAGGTTGGTTCCTTGTAACCGAATTGAACGGTAGCCACGTCGGACAGGAACACCCGATCCAGAGCGCCGGCGTTGTCCGAGCTTCTGATCAATACATCGTAGATAACATCCAGATTGTCCAATTCTCCCTCGGTACGCACTACATAGCGTCTCTTGCCCTCATCAATGCTGCCCGCGCCGACCGATACATTGGCATTGCGGAGTGCGGCTATCAGGTCGGTAACCGTCAGTTGAAAGCGCGCCAGCAGACTGGGATCGACAACAATCTGAATTTCCCGCTCACTGCCACCGTAAACATTGATCCTGCCGATACCGGGAACCCGTTCCAGCCGTTCCCTTACCACATTGTCGATGAAATCACCGTATTCATGAATCGGTCGCTGATTGCCTTCCAGCCGGTACAGAGTCATCCACGCGATTGAATTATCTTCGCTGCCAGCCGTATCCAGAGTAGGCTGTTCCGCCTCATCCGGGTAATCCGGCACCCGATCCAGCCGGTTTGCCACCAGTAACAAGGCACGATCCATGTTGGTTCCAATCTTGAATTCCAGAGTAACCTGGCTCTGCCCCTGTTGCGCCCGGCTGGTAATCGACTCCAGACCTTCGAGGCCAGAGAACTGCTCCTCCTGCTGATTGACCAGTTCCCGTTCCGTTTCAGCGGGCGCCGCGCCAAACCAGTTGGTAGTGACAGTAATCACCGGGCGATTGACGTCCGGCGCCAACTGAATCGGAATCGTGGTCAACGCAACCAGACCGAACAGAATAATCATCAACACTGCGGACACCACCGCAATCGGTCGCTCAATAGCGGCGCGAATGATGTTCATTGCGAGCCTGCGACCCGCACGGCCTGCCCCGGCCTCAGCCTCTCATTTCCCCGTATCACAACCCGTTCCCCAGCGGACAGGCCAGTCATCACCTCGACCCGATTGCCGATCGAATAACCCGTTTCCAGTTCACGGATTTCGACTACTTCCGGTTGCGGCTCCGATTGCGAATCGGTCGGCTCCTCCTCCGCCCCCTTAACCACGACATAGACCACATTGGCCTGCCCGCGCCGGATAATGCCGTCCTTGTGCACGGTCAGGATTTCACGCACATCGGATACCGGAACATATACGGTCACGCTTTGCTCGTTCGCAAGGTCGCCAGCCCCATCCCCCAGAATCGGCTCGAACCGGACTCGCCGGGTTCGTGTGCGGGGGTTCTCTTCCGGTATGATTGCACGCATTGTGGCCTTGTGCTGGCTTCCATTTTCCAGCTCGATACGCACCATGAAGCCCGGCGACAGACCCTTTAGCTGAGCAGCCGGAATGTCAGCCTCAAGCTCAAGACGCCGATCCGATATTAACCGGAAAACAGGCTGCCCGACTTGCAGGTAATTGCCAACCTCGGTCAGTTTTTCGGTGATGGTTCCATCGAATGGTGCCCGAATGGTCGCATTCTCATACGCCAGTGCGGCAATCTCAAAAAGCACCTGGCTACTGCGGATGCCCGCCTCCGACTCGTTGAGTCGTGACCTGGCTATTTTCTGTTGCTGCAAGGCATCATCCAGAGCGGCCTGGCTGATTGCCGCCGACCCCTTCAAGGCTTCCAGCCGGTCCACTTCCTGCCCGGCCAGGATCAACTCAGCCTTCACCGTTCTCAACCGTGTCCGGGCTTCAACCAACGCCGATTCGGCCTGCTTTTTAAGAAGTTCCAGATTGGCCGTGTCGAGGCGTGCCAGTACTTGTCCCACCGCTACAACATCACCGGGCTCAACCAGAGTTTCGGCAACCGGCCCACTGATACGTACAGCGACCGTGCCGGTCTGTTTGGCGATCAGCCGCCCCAGTATCGGCGCCGTCTGGGTGAACTGCTCGGAAACCACCGCGTCAACCGAAACCAGCGCCGCCTGTTGGGCATATACGACAGAAACCCAGGGCAGCGTCAGAATAAACAGACAACGAATCAGATTTTTATACAAGAGCGAATTACCAGGCAATGGCTTGACAACAATCATTATCCCGTAAACCAGGCGGATATGATAGCGGAATCACAGGCATGTCATCATACAGGAGAAAACGGTAGCTCAACCCGTGGTTGAGCCGCCCTGCAGGTAGATATCCCGCTTGGGGTACGGAATTTCCAGATCATGCTCCCGGAATGCCTGACGGGTCGCCATATAAAGCTGATGCAGCGTCCGTCCGCGCAACGCCGGTTCATCAATCCAGCAAAGCAGTTCAATGTTGATTCCACTGTCCGCAAAGCCGCGCACGCGAACCGCTGCCTCCGGCTCCTTGCATACGCCCGGATGGTTATCCGCAACCTCGCTCAATACCTCGCACACCTCTTCCAGATCCGCGTCATAAGAAGCCTGTACGCTGAGGCGCAGGCGCAGTTTGCTGGAAGGACCGCCGGTTTCGTTGACGATTTTCGCGTTACCGATGACTCCGTTCGGGATAATCACCTCGATCTGGTCGCGAGTCAGCAAACGGGTGCTACGCAAACCGATATGCGTCACCATACCCCGCTCTCCGGTATCCAGATTAATGTAGTCACCCAGCTTGTAAGGCATATCCGCGATAATGAAAAACCCCGAGAACAGGTTGGCCAGCGTGTCTTTGGCGGCAAAGCCGATAGCGATACCGGCAATACCGGCAGAGGCCAGAAACCCGACCGGATTGACCCCCCACAGCACGAACAGGACATAAACGCCGACCAGGATAATCAGAACCTTGAAAACAATGCTGAGCAGAGGCTTGCTTTGGTCATTAACCAGAGTAACGCGAGTACTATCCGACATCGCGCAAGTAAGAACGCTGACCAGACGAAAACCGAAGCCCAGCCAGACCAGAATGAGAACCGAAGCGATCAGCAAAATTACGACATCTGCGATCACGCTGTCCGGCCAGCTCGAAGACAGAGCGATAATCAGGCCCATACAGACAACCGTGACGAAAACCGGCTGGTTCAGCATGGGGACGACCTGACTGTCCGCAACTCCAGCCAGACGCGCCGCCAGTTTGTGAGTCACCGTATTCATCAAAAACCGGCGGATGCCATAAGCCAGTAACCAGAACAGCAGCGTGATGGTGGCCGCCTGCACACTTGGATACGCATCCAGAACGTGCCACCAGGATTGCAGGCGATCTGGCAACAGTTCCACAAAAACCGGCAGTTCGGCGGCCAGGTCAACTGGCGTCCGTTCTGTTATTTTTTCCGTACCTTGCTGGCTATCAGCCATCGAATCCGAGTCCCGTCATAAGTGTCGCGGAGAACCAAAGAGTATAAAGCACATCCCGACCAGGGAACAACCATCAGAGTTGTCCAATGGAAGATGAGCCTGAAGGATGATCTGTATTTCCATCGGGAGATGAGCCTTTCGGCGTTGATTTTGGGATCATCGGAGGATGATCGTGAAATTACACAGCCAGCGTTTACAGACGGTGGAGGAGATTCGTTCCTTTCTGGACGGAGCCACCACTTTTGATTTTGAACCCCAATCCCGCAAACAAACCTACCGATGGCTCTGTGACAGCTTGCGGCAGGTACGGTATTCCTTGCTCAACAAGACCGACCGGGGGATCGTCAAGACCTATCTGGAAAAGGTCAGTGGCTTGTCCCGCGCACAGGTCACCCGGTTGATCCGACAGTATCGCGACAGTGGATGTATCCAGGATCGTCGGGGAAGACCCGCTAACGCTTTCTCCCAGCGCTATACGTCAGCAGATGTCGCTTTGTTGGTTCAAACCGATACCCTGCACGGCAACCTGTCCGGACCCGCTACCCGAAAACTGTGCGAACGCGCCTTTCTGGTATTCGGCGATACCCGATACGCGCGACTGGCTACAATCTCCAACGGCCACCTCTATAACCTGCGACACTCGGATGCCTACCAGCGCAAACGACGACACTTCCAGAAAACCCGACCTACTCCAGCAAAAATCGGAGTCAGACGAATACCCAGACCCAATGGCCGACCCGGCTTCTTGCGCGTCGATACCGTCCATCAGGGCGACCAGGACGGCATCAAGGGGTTATATCACATCAATGCCGTCGATGAAGTCACCCAGATGCAAGCCATCGTCAGTGTACAGAGAATCTCCGAAAGTTATCTCATCCCGGCCCTGCATGAATTACTCCAAGCCTTCCCCTTCACTCTCCTGGGATTCCATTCCGATAACGGTTCAGAGTATATCAATCACACAGTCGCTAAACTATTGCAAAAACTCCATATCGAACAAACCAAATCACGACCCAGACAGAGTAATGACAATGCCCTGGTCGAAGGCAAGAATGGTTCCGTCATCCGTAAGCATCTGGGATACGAACACATCTCACAGCACTTCGCTCAACCCGTCAATGACTTCCTGGTTCATGTACTCACTCCCTACCTCAACTACCACAGACCCTGCCTGTTCGCAAAGGAAGAAATCAACCAAAAAGGAAAACGAATCCGTAAATACCCGCACTCACTCATTCAGACTCCTTACGAAAAACTCCGATCCTTACCCAATGCACAACAATATCTCAAACCAGGAGTAACCTTCAAAAAACTGGATGACTTCGCTCACCAATACAGCGATAATGAAGCCGCAAAAAGACTCAACGAAGCACGCAATACACTATTCCAATCTTTTAACAATTCCCAAAATTACGCCGCCTGAAAAACTCTCTCAATGTCTAGAAATATAATCACAATAGACAACACGCTCAGGCTCATCTCTGGATTGGAAAACGCTCCATCACCCCACGACTCAACCGTCTTTCCCGTGTAAACGGGAATCCACAACCATTCGGAATCTGCAATTACCAATGCGTAGGGACAGGCCTCTGTGCCTGTCCGCTACCGTCAGACATTCATAAACGTCTCGCGGTAGTATTTCAGTTCCTCGATTGACTCGCGGATATCATCCAGTGCCTTATGCGTGTTTTTCTTGCGGAACCCGTCCTTCAAGTCGGGACGCCAGCGCACCATTAGTTCCTTGATTGAGGAAACATCCAGGTTCCGGTAATGCAGCCAGGACTCCAGCCGAGGCATGTAATTAGCCAGAAAACGCCGATCCTGGCAGATTGAGTTGCCGCAAAGTGGAGAACGGTTGGCCGAAACATAGCGGGAAATAAAATCAATCGTCTCCTGCTCTGCCCGCTGTTCATCAAAGTCGGATTCCCGAACCCGGTTGATCAGGCCGCTTTTGGTATGGACTCTCGTATTCCAGTCATCCATCTCAACAAGCCGCCTTAACGGTTGATGAATTGCGATCACCGGACCTTCCTCCAGAACGTTCAAATGAGAATCGGTAATAATGGTTGCAATCTCGATAATCCGGTCAGTCGCAGGCGACAGCCCGGTCATTTCCAGATCAATCCAGACCAGGTTTTTTGAGTGCATGAGTGTTTTGTATGGATGACAAGGCTGGAATATAACATTGCCGGCCCTGCCTGCACGCATTGGTAGTTGCAAATTCCGTATGGTTGTGGGACGAGGGAGTGATTAAATCACTTGACTAATGTGGCGTCCTGTTTTTTAATGCGCGTCCTGTATAGTCAATACATGGCCAGGTAGCTCAGTCGGTAGAGCAGTGGACTGAAAATCCTCGTGTCGGCAGTTCGATTCTGTCCCTGGCCACCATTCCTTAAAAAACACTGGACACGGTTATCCCGGAGTTCAGGCCAGTTGTGGATATTGATGGTCTCTGGCGAATGCTTCCAGTTCGGGGATTGACTGCCAGGCATCGGCCTTAACCATGGAAAAACGTTTGATGGCCAGGAAGGATCGGATATTGCCGGGCAGCCTCTCAAGACAGGCATTCATGGCATCGGTCAGGCAGACCGGGTCCAGTTCGGACTGCTTCGGCTGGACGAATGGCAGCCCAGCGGTCGAGACAGTCTGGCCGATCATTCTGGTTCCGGGGATTGTGGGCTGATTCTGTGGCCGGGCAAAGTGCCAGGTTACTGCGTCAATTGCCGCGATGTCCGCATAACCCTGTAGCAGATTTTCGATGCTGGTGAGGTGGGAACCGCTAATCAGTGTTTGCCGGAAGAACGGGGCGCCATTGGCGATGCGGCTGATTTCATATCGAAATACATTCATGCCGCTGTTTGAATCGTGGTTGTTGAATGTAGCGATTGAGCCGAAGAAATCGGCCAGATGTCGCCCCGGATGATTCTCCCTGGCAATGATCCAGCTTGAATAGTGGATACCGTCGCATCCATCTATATCAAATTCCGCGACACAAACCGGGTCGTGGGTACGGCTCAGTTTCGTCATCAATGGATAGCCACAGGTATGGCCGAGCAGCAGGTCGGGCGACTGGAGCGCTGCGTCTTTACTATCGAACCGGAGTGTGGCCGGAGTGTTGAACGGAGCGGGCAGGTACTCATGCAGATTACGGAACAATCCGGCCCAGGCTTCCCTGAGCTTCGATGAAAAAGCATACATGCCACATTGCAGCACGGGCGGTGGTTCGACAGGATTCATTGGATATATGGAATTTGGTGCTGGTATTGTAATCATTGTTTGGCTATATTTGTCCGCAACTCTCCAGCAGGCCCACCCGATGCCACGACATAAAAGGCGTACCCGAGCAGCACCTGTCTTTGCGCTCAACCAGCTTCCGGTGCGGTCGTTGACCAATCCGTACTCTCCGATATCCGTGTTGAGTGAAGAATCTCTGGAAATGATCCATGACAGTTCGATTCGGATTCTCGAACAAATTGGTCTGGAGATACTGAATGACCGCGCCAGGGCGCTGATGGTGGAGCATGGCGCCGAGATTGACCCGAAAACCGGCTACGTCAGAATGCCGGGGGAGATGGTGCTTTCGATGATTTCCACCATCCCCTCACAATTTACGCTACATGCGAGAAACCCGCGTTTCAATTCAACTTATGGCAGTAACCGGATCAATTTCTCACTGGTCGCCAGTACTCCGAACTGTTCGGACCTGGATGGCGGTCGACGTGCCGGTAATTTTGCGGATTATTGTCGGTTCCTGAAACTCGGTCAGACTTTCAATGTGATCGCCTGTCACATGGCTTATCCGGTTGAGCCGACCGACCTGCCCCCGCATCTGAGGCATCTGGACGCATATCTCGCTTACATTACCCTGACAGAGAAACCGTGGGGAGTCTACTGCCTGGGTAACGGCAGGGTTGAGGACGGATTGGAAATGCTCGCCATCGCCAGAGGCGTGACCAGAGAGCAGGTCAAGGACCAGCCCGGCATTATCACGGTGGTCAATACCAATTCACCCTTGAGAGTGGATGTCCCGATGCTGGACGGATTGATGATGATGGCCGAATACGGGCAGCCGGTGGTGGTGACTCCGTTCACGTTGTCCGGTGCCATGAGTCCGGTCACACTGGCCGGTGCGTTGGCCCAGCAAAACGCGGAAGCTCTCGGTGTGCTCGCGATTACCCAGATGGTCAATCCCGGCGCGCCGGCCATGTATGGCGGGTTTACGTCGAATGTCGATATGAAGACAGGTTCGCCTGCATTCGGTACCCCGGAATATGCAAAGGCGGTTCTGGCCGGTGGGCAACTGGCGCGCCGGTACGGCATCCCATACCGTACTTCCAATGTGAACGCGGCAAATTGCGTCGATGCCCAGTCAGCCTGGGAGTCGGGTATGTCGTTATGGTCATCGGTGATGAGTTACGGCAATATGATTATGCACAACGGCGGCTGGCTTGAAGGCGGGTTGTGCGCGTCTTTCGAGAAGCTGATTGTTGATATCGAAATGGCGCAGATGATGTCGGAATTCCTGCAACCGGTTGAGGTGAATCAACAAGAACTGGCCTTTGACGCGATTGCGGAGGTTGGCGCAGGGGGGCACTTTTTCGGAACCGCGCACACTCTGGAGAGATACAAGGACGCATTTTATGACCCGGTGGTGTCGGATTGGAGCAATTTTGAGAACTGGCAGGAAAGAGGTTCGATTGATACGGTACAGCGCGCCAATAAACTGTTTAAACAGTTGCTACAGGATTATCAGCAACCTTACCTTGACCCGGCTATCAAAGAGCGTCTGGATGAATATGTAGCGCGCCGGAAAACCGAAATCAAACCCTCCTGGTGAACCCCGGGAAATCCTGGGCAACAGCCTGGTTGCTGCATGGAAACACAGTGCAGGTTCAGGTTTCGATTATCAGGGGTTGGCCGGGTCAATCAAGAGTCAATCCCGAAAATCGCGATCTGGAAGTCTTCCAGTGAACCCAACAACTGTTCCGCCCCGCAGTATCGGGACGAATCCATATTCGGGTCGGGTACGGCGATGACTCGCATCCCGGCAGCCAGACCGGCAGCCAGACCGGATGGCGCATCCTCGAAAACCAGGGTTTGTGCAGGCACGGCGGCCAGACGTCTGGCGGCGACCAGAAAGATGTCTGGAGCCGGTTTGCCTTGTTCAATTTCTGCATCATCTCCGGTCACTATGACATCGAACAATGAAAACCAGGCGCGGTGCCGCGTGATTTTGATCTCGAACATTTCCCGGTGCGAGCTGGTTGCAACGGCAATTGGAATCCGGTTTTGGTGCATCTGCCGGATCAGGCGCTCGGCGCCGGGCAGGGAGTTGTTCTGTGCGAATGCCTGACGCAGGAGGACATTTCTTTCCTCAAGATATTGTTCCGCGCTGATCGGGAGATCAAGGGCATCGACCAGATAGCGGGCGGCGTCCAGTTGCGGGCGGCCGATCATGTTGCCCTTGACTGACCAGTCGAAGGTCTTGTCGAACCGGCTGGTAATCTGCCGGGTGACTTGCGTGTAGATACATTCTGTATCAAGCAGCAATCCATCGACATCGAAGATAGCGAACTTTGCGGGGCATGGATGGTTCATGGGCTGATTATACCCGGTATGGAGCCTCATACGGATAGTCCCAAAAAGCCTGAAAAACGAGAGCGGAAAAATACTTGACAGCATGATATAATCGCGACAGTACCAACCACGTAACTTTATTATCATGTCAATCACCTTGACCGAATCCGCCGCAAGAAGAATCAGCAACCATCTGGTATCGCGTGGTGAGGGCGAAGGGCTGAGGGTGACCGTAAAGACCTCGGGCTGTTCGGGCTATTCCTATCAACTGGACTACGCGAGTGAGATCAACGATACCGACCGGGTATTCGAGAGTCACGGCGTCAAGGTGGTTGTCCAGGAAGAGCATCTGCATTTTTTGCGGGGGCTGGAACTGGACTATGTTGAAGATGGATTGTCTTCGGCTTTTCATTTCAATAATCCCAACGTCACAGAGCAATGTGGCTGCGGGGAAAGTTTTACTGTCAATTAGACGTTGTGGCTTCAATTTCGGTAAGCCTGCCTGTGCCGGCTTCCGGTTCTTCGAGACGGGTTGCGCTGCCGACTCTGGGGTGTAAGGTCAATGCGTTCGAGACCGAAGTCATCTCGCAAAAGCTGGCCGGGGATGCCTGGAGCCGGGTGGGCCCACGGGAGTGCGCTGATCTGTATATTATCAATACCTGTACGGTTACGGCGGAAGCGGACCGCCAGGCGCGTCAGTTGGTGCGCCGTGCCATTCGGCAGAACCGGGACGCGCGTGTGGTGGTAACCGGCTGTTATGCCGAGATGAATCCTGAGGCCTGCGCCCGTATTCCCGGTGTTGATCTGGTAGTCGGAAACAGCCAGAAACTGGATATACCCGATCTGCTTGATGCGCTGTACCGGGGTGATCTGCCGCCGGTGATGCTGCGGGATATTGACCGGGAAATCAGTCTGCCGGATGGTTTGTTGCAGGGATATGAGGGGCGGACGCGGGCGTTTGTGCAAATCCAGCAAGGCTGTGATCAGGGCTGCACATTCTGTATCATTCATACGGCGCGTGGACCGAATCGCTCGTTCCCGGCTGAAATGATCCGTCGTCAATGCGAAAGACTGATCATGAATGGTTATTCCGAACTGGTGCTTTGCGGGGTGGATGTCGGTTCTTACGGAACGGACCTGGATGATCCCGATTGCAGCCTGACCGCATTGCTGCGATCGTTGCTCCTCCTGGAGGGGGACTACCGCATCCGGTTGAGTTCAATCGACCCGGCCCATATTACCGATGAATTGATCGAATTGCTGGGTGCCAATACGAATGAGAGACTTTGCCCGCAACTGCATTTGTCATTGCAAAGTGCCAATACCCTGATCCTGAAACGCATGAAGAGACGAGCCACCCGTGAGGTGATTCATGAGCGCATCTCCCGGTTGCGGTTGGCTGTGCCCGACCTGGTTCTGAGCGCGGACATTCTGGTCGGATTCCCGACTGAGTCCGATCAACAATTTGAAGATACATTGACCGCTATTGAGGAACTTCAGATTGCCTGGCCTCATGTGTTCGCTTATTCTCCCCGTCCGGGAACTCCGGCGGCAAAAATTCCCAGACAGGTGCCCAAAGCTGTCCGAAAGGAACGTGCCCGTCAGGCGCGTGAAACCGGCAGGCAGGTCTGGAAGCGGGTGGCTCTTGATCAGATTGGTCAACGGCATCGGGTATTGGTGGAATCTCCCGGCGGCACCGCAGTCAAGCGGGCGACTGGCCGGGCCGGGAACTATTACCCGGTCGAATTCGATGCGGACATTTCCGTTCTCAAGACCTGGGCGGATGTGCAAATCACGGGGGTTTCCGGGGATAGACTGATCGGGGAACAACGGGTGTATTGCGGTGGGTAATTTCTGTAAAATGCGCAGGAGTCAACCCCGCGGAAGCTATCACGAAGTTATCATTGAGTATTGTTATCTATAATTGGAGTCATACATGACTATTGAACGTACATTTTCCATTATCAAGCCGGATGCGGTCGCCAGCCATAATATCGGAAGTATCTGCCAACGCCTTGAGCAGGCGGGTCTTGCTATTGTCGCCTCGCGCATGGTGCACCTGAGCCAGACTCAGGCGGAACAGTTTTACGCAGTCCATTCGGCCCGGCCTTTTTACCATGATCTGGTGCGGTTCATGACTTCGGGTCCGGTGGTCGTGCAGGTGCTGGAAGGAGAGAACGCGATCATGAAAAACCGGGAGGTTATGGGAGCGACCAACCCGGCGGATGCCAGTGCGGGCACGATTAGGGCTGATTTCGCGACCAATGTAGAGGAAAATGCAGTGCACGGTTCTGATTCGCCGGAAACGGCCGCCGTGGAGATTGCATTCTTTTTCGATGATGCGGACATTTGTCCGCGCACCCGGTAACCGGTTACCGGATTGAGTCTGCTCTCGGGGTTGTGGCAATGAACCTGTTATCGCTTGACCGACCAGCGATGGAGGAGTTTTTCCTGGGTATTGGGGAAAAGCCGTTTCGCGCCAAACAATTATTGCAATGGATTTATCAACGCGGCGTGATGCGTTATGCCGATATGACCGATTTGAGCAAATCCCTGAGAGAGCGTTTGTATCAAACCACTCATATTGACCTGCCGGAACTGGTGACTCATTCCCGGTCACAGGATGGCACTGTCAAATTTCTGCTGAAACTGAAGGACGGAAACTGCATAGAAACCGTCTATATCCCGGAGGCCAGGCGCGGTACATTGTGTGTGTCGTCCCAGGTCGGATGCAGCTTGAATTGTACGTTTTGCGCGACTGCCCGACAGGGATTCAACCGCAATCTGGGTGTGGATGAAATCATCGCCCAGGTCTGGGTTGCCAATCATTTCCTTGAGAATCAGGCGCAGCAGCGGACTCCGGTTTTTGCCAGAGACGCGGACGACAAGCGTCGCCCGGTGACCAATGTGGTGATGATGGGCATGGGGGAGCCACTGCTTAATTTTGACCATGTCGTTTCTGCGATGCGGCTGATGATGGATGATTTCTCATTCGGCCTGTCCCGGCGCAGGGTGACGCTCAGTACGGCTGGCATGGTGCCGATGATTGATCGGTTGAGGGAGCGGTGCCCGGTCAGTCTGGCGGTTTCACTGCACGCCCCGGATGATGCGCTACGTGACCAGTTGGTGCCATTGAACAGGAAATATCCGATTCGAGAATTGCTTGAATGTTGCCGACGGTACACCGATGATGGAGACTCCCGGCGCATCACCTTCGAATATGTCATGCTGGAAGGAGTGAATGACAGCCTGGAGCAGGCCAGAGCGTTGGCCGAAATCCTGCGGCCAGTCCCGGCGAAGGTGAATTTGATTCCGTTCAATCCGTTTCCGGGTTCCCAATTCAAGCGGTCTGAGCAGTCAACTGTGGATGCTTTCCAGGATGTATTGCAGCAAAGAGGTCTGTTTTCCGTGACCCGAAAAACCCGCGGAGACGATATTGACGCGGCCTGCGGTCAGCTGGCAGGGGATTTTGTCGATCGCACCAGCCGTTCAGAGCGGATGGCCCGGCAAGAGGTTGTTTTCGTATGAAACCTGTATCCAACCAGCCGTTCCGGTAACCTGCCGATGATATCAGAAGAAACGGAACTCACCGCCAGCCTCAGTCCGGGTGAGCGACTGAAGGAGAAACGTACTGAACTCGGAATCAGTCTGGAGGAAGTCTCCAATGCCCTGCTGATCTCGGTTAGCAATCTGAAAGCGCTGGAGGATAATCGTTACGAGGAGCTTCCCGGCCTGACTTATATCATCGGGTACTGGAGGAGTTACGCTAATATTCTGGAGGTCGATATTTCTGATGAGATTGAGATTCACAAGGACAGGTTGCAGGTGTCGGACACCCAGGCCGCTTATCATCTGGGTCAGCAGGCCGATGTGCAGCACAAGAAATCCAGGAGAGTCTCCGTTATCTTGTTTGTTTTACTGTTCGCCGGATTTCTCGGAGGGTTATGGTATTGGCAAAAACCGGCAGGCAACCGGGCCGTGCCGTTAAACGGAAACGTACAGCTAAACGAAAACAACGTGCTGGATGAGATCGTGACGACCAGCCCGGTTCTGCTTCTGCCGAAATCCGAGCAATCCGAGCCGGAACCTGAAGTCGAACCGGAACCGGCATTCGAACCGGAAGTTGCAGAGCAACCGGTGTCAGTAGTGTCTGAACCGGAACCTGAACCGGCAGTTGCAGAGGAGTCCGTGTCAGTAGAGCCGGAACCTGAACCGGAAGTTGCAGAGGGATACGGGTCAGTAGAACCGGAACCTGCACCGGCAGTTGCAGAGGAACCCGTGTCAGTAGCGCAGGAACCGGAACTGGAATCAAACCCCGAACCGGAATCCGCAGTTTCAGAGCAATCGACTCCCGTGCAACCTGAACAGACTGCTCTGCCGGTGGAGGAACCGGAGACCGATAGAGTTGCGGATGTGCAGGATTTGCAAGAACCTGATCAGGGAAATGAACCGGATTCAGGAGCAGCCGGGGAGATTTTCGAGTCAGACAGCCGGTACGATGCAAACTCGCTCGAATGGCTCAAGGTGGATGTGAGTAAGACAGTCTGGATTGATATCCGGAACGGGCGAGGTGAGAAGCTGGTTTTCCGAACGGTGTCGGCAGGGGAAAATCTGGAAGTAAACGGTGAGCCTCCCTTTTATGTGTATATCGACTCTCTGGATGGCGTGAATGTCTTCTATCTTGGAGAGGCTGTCGATATTCCTCCCCATAGCAGTGGACAGTCTTCAAGGTTTGTAGTCGGCAAATACCCGGAATAGACTTCCAATTAGTGCGATGAGTCAAAAAATTCAGGCGGTGCGGGGGATGAACGACCTGCTACCCGCTCAAATCGACATCTGGCATCAGGTTGAAGCGGTGCTGCGGGAGATTGGCAGGCGCTATGGTTACCAGGAAATCAGAACGCCAATGCTGGAGAAAACAGCACTGTTCAAGCAGTCAATCGGCGACCTGACGGATATTGTGGAGAAGGAGATGTATACCTTCACGGATAGCGGCGAAGAAAGCCTGTCTCTGAGGCCTGAGGCGACGGCGAGCACAGTGAGGGCCTGTATTGAACACGGTTTGTTGCATAATCGCCAGCAGCGATTATGGTATATGGGGCCGATGTTTCGCAGGGAACGCCCGCAAAAAGGCCGCTATCGACAATTCCATCAATTCGGAGTCGAAGCCTTCGGCTGGAGTGGGCCGGACATTGATGCGGAAATTATCCGGGTGGGCGAGAGAATATGGCAACAACTCAAGGTTCAGGGAATCCGTCTGCATATCAACACACTGGGTTCTGAACGGTCCCGGAGAAAATACAGGACGGCCCTGAGCACCTGGCTGTCACAACACAAGGACGCGCTGGATGCCGACAGTCTGCGCCGGCTGGAAAGTAATCCGTTGAGAATACTCGACAGCAAGAACCCGACTACGCAAGAGATTATCGCTTCGTCTCCGAGCATTATGGATTATCTGGAGGATGACGAGAAACGGCATTTCGATGCACTCTGTTGTTCGCTGGAAAGTCATTCGATCGCATACAGAATTGAGCCAAAACTGGTTCGGGGTCTGGATTACTATACCAGTACGGTATTTGAGTGGACGACCGAACAGCTAGGTGCCCAGTCGGCGGTCTGTGCCGGGGGGCGTTACGATACTCTGGTGGAAAACAGGGGTGCAAAACCAACGCCGGCGATTGGTTTCGCAATGGGCATGGAGCGCTTGACAGAGTTGGTCGAATTACAACAGAACATCCCGGTCGAAGACAAAAACGCGATATACTTTATTGATGTCTGCGAGCCGGCGTCTCCTGATTCGGGTATTCTGGCCGAGCGCTTGAGAGATCACGGGTTCTGCGTGATCAGCCATCATGGTGGTGGCAGGCTGAAAAACCAGCTGAAAAGAGCGGATCAATCCGGTGCTTTGGTTGCCATCATCCTGGGCGACAGTGAACGGCGCGAGAAAACCGTACAGATCAAGAATTTGCGCCAGAGCGGGTCACAGACAGAAGTAAGTTTCGATCAACTGGTCCAGTGGTGTATCGACAATCTGGCAGTCGGCGGCGGCTGTTCGCACCTTTAAGTTAAACCCTTGCACAAGTGAACTTGTATGGCAGACGAAAAGATTCCCCGGTTTTCGGAAAGTGATGATGTAGCCCGGGCCCGGGCGTTCTGGAACGAAAACGGAAAATCCATTATTTTCGGCATTGGTCTGGGACTTGCCGGTATAGCGGGATTCAATTTTTGGGAATACCACAAGCAGTCCCAGGGTGAACAGGCGTCCAGTCTCTACCAGCAGGTTCTGGCGGAAGCTGCGGATGCTCAAACTGCGGGTGAGACCCTGAAAACGGAGTTTGGTGATACGGTCTATGCCGTTCTCGGCGCTATCGTACAGGCCGGGATATTTGTCGAGGACAAGGATTATGATGCGGCGATCAATCAACTTGAATGGGCGCTCGCAAACAGCGAGGACGAGAGTATCCGGCATATAGCACGCCAACGGCTTGCACTGGTCTACATCGCCAATCAAGCTCCGCAATCGGCTATTGATCTGCTGACCATTGAAGACATGGGGGATTTTGAGGCGAGATACCAGGAAATACTGGGTGACGCTTTTATGCAGCGTAATCAGCCGGGCGATCTTGAGTTGGCCAGACGCGCCTGGCAGAGTAGCCTCGACAAGACCCTGAATAATGAGATCGACCGGGAGTTGCTGCAATTGAAACTGCAGAATATTGGAGATACTGACTCATGATCGGTAACAAACGCCACTCCATGAAAGGTATTGCTGTTTCGTTGTTGGCATTATTTCTGGTTGCGGGATGCAGCAACAAACCCAAGGAGGAGACGCTCTGGGAGACCTGGCAGGAACCGATAGCAGCCTCGACTCTGCCCGCGGACAGTGGCGCCAGGGAACTCCGGGTGATGTGGGAGCGATCCGTAGGGAAGGGCGCTGAATCCGGGTTTGCCCTCCTTAAGCCGGCCCGGTATCAGGATAGTGTTTATGTGGCTGCGCGTAATGGCGCGGTTTACCGGATGGATGCCACTAGCGGGGATGTGGTGTGGAAAATCGACACCGAAACCCCGGTTTATGCGGCGACCGGAGTCGGTGACGACATCGTTGTGGTTGCTCATGACAGTGGCGATGTGGTCGCGCTGAGTGTCGTGGATGGTGAAATGCTCTGGCGTTCGGCTATCAAGCGCCAGATATCCGCAATTCCGGTAGTGGGTGAGGGTCGGGTGGTAGTGCGTACCGCAGACGGACTGGTGATCGGGCTGGATTCTGAGTCAGGCGATGTCGAATGGCAGGTCAAGAAAGTGGTGCCCGGCCTGAGTATACACGGCGATTCAACGCCCCTGATTTCTGGAGATGTTGTTCTGGTTGGTCTGTCCAGTGGCAAACTGATTGCCAATAACGTGATCAGTGGACGGGATTACTGGGAGATGGATATATCCTGGGTGCGGGGAAGCAATGAAATTGAACGGCTGGGTGATGCCGATACCCCCCCGATAATCCTGGGCAACACGGTCTATGCGGGAAACTATCAGGGTAGTGTGGTTGCGATACAGTTGGTGGATGCCCAACTGATCTGGCGGGAAGATATTTCCACCCGATTACCGATGGCTATTGCAGACGGTTTGCTGGTGGTCATCGGAGAGCTCGGTGAGGTAATCGCGCTGGATGCCATTACTGGCGATACTCTATGGCGGCAAACCGCATTTCAGGGGCACGGAGTCAGTCAGCCGGTTATCATCGGCAACCGCATCGTCATCGGTGACCGCAATGGCAACGTGCATACGCTGGATACGCAAAACGGCAGCCTGATTGAAACCCGGCGAGTCGTTTCTGGCGCGATTGTCGGCATTGTCCAGGACGGTGATCAATTCACGGTCTATTCGTCGAAGGGCGGCCTGAGCGCATTGTCGCTTTGACCGGGTTTCAGACATGCTTCCCGTGGTCGCGTTGGTTGGAAGGCCCAACGTAGGAAAATCAACGCTTTTCAACAGACTGACCAGAAGCCGGGATGCTCTGGTCAACGATCAGCCGGGCGTAACCAGAGACCGATTATATGGACGTGGGCGCATCGGGCGTGTCCCTTTTCTGGTGGTAGATACAGGCGGCATTGAATCCGAAGATACCCGGTTCTCCAGGATGGTTGAGGAACAGGTAGATCAGGTGATCGAAGAAGCCGATACCGTGTTGTTTCTGGTGGACGCGGTGGCTGGGCTGGTCATGCAGGACAAGGGCATCGCGCAACGGCTGCGGCAGAGCGGGCGGAAGATCCATCTTCTGGTAAACAAGTCAGAGGGCTTTAATCAGGGCCTGGTTACTCCAGAGTTTCAGGAATTGTCGTTGGGAATACCGATTCCGGTATCGGCAAAAAGGGGCGATGGCATCGACCAGATGATTCGCGATGCGCTGGGCGAGGGGGATGAGACAGCAGCGGAGGAGCCAGCAGAGGAGCCAGACATTCCGAAATTCGCCCTGGTGGGGCGACCTAATGTGGGCAAGTCCACATTGATCAACAGACTGGTTGGAGAACACAGGATGATCGTCAGCGACCTGCCCGGTACGACTCGGGACAGTGTCGTCATACCGGTGACGATTGAGGGCAACGCCACGATCCTGATTGATACCGCAGGCGTGCGAAAAAAGTCCAAAATCGAACAAACTATCGAAAAGTTTTCGGTGGTCAAAACATTGCAGGCGATAGAGAATTGTCAGGTGGCGTTGCTGATTGTCGATGCTTCTGCCGGAATCGGTTCCCAGGATGCGGTCATCGCAGGTATGGTCAATGATTCCGGTCGCTCGATGGTCATTGTGGTGAATAAATGGGATGGACTGGACAGCAGGAAAAGGAATCAGGTAATCCGGGATATTGAATCGAAATTTTCATTCCTGCCCGATCCTGAGCGAGTCACCATCTCGGCGTTGCATGGCTCGAATATCAGGCAAGTAATTCCTGCTGCCAATCGCGCCTACGGTTCGGCGATGATTCGTATTGCGACCTCCAGCCTGAACCGTACTCTGGCGGAGGCCATCATCAAGACGCCGCCACCGATGAATAATCAGCGCCCGGTAAAGTTGAAATTCGCCCATCAGGCCGGGAGGAACCCTCCGGTGATCGTGATTCACGGCAACCAGGTCGATACCTTGCCGAAATCCTATCTGCGCTATCTGTCCCGTTACTTCTCGACTACATACCGTTTGACCGGAACTCCCGTCAGAGTATTGACGCGAGTGGGTGAAAACCCCTTCAAACAGCGTAATCCATCTCGCCCTCGGCACAGATAGCCGGTCAGCATTTATCGGCAGTCACACGGAAGTGCCCCCGTGAGACCGATATTCTGAGCGGTTCTCCCGGTTTGACTTGTTCCGCCCCGGTAATGACCTGATCATCCTCGTTTTGCGCGATGGCGTATCCCCGATTCAGAGTATGCTGCGGACTCATGAGTTGAACACTGTCCCGCAAGTGGTTGGTTTCTCTGGTTAATGCGGCTATTCTCAATCGGACATGGTGAGTAGCACTGCGCCGCAGAGTCTCCAGGGATTCCCCGAGTCGCCGCATTCTCAGAGCCGGTGAAAGGGTACGCATGGAAGTTTCCTGGCGCTGGAAAAGCGCGCGCTTGCGTATGATTCCGGTTTCGGTCAGGAAGTGGATTTGCCGGTACAGAGTGTTGAGTTGATTGCGGTAATAGTCCAGTTTTTGAGCCGGCCCCCGCAGGCGGGAGGAGTGATAATCCAGAGTTTGCTGGTGATTGCGAATCAAATTTTCTGCATGATTTTGCATCCGCTCCCGTAAATAATCGAATCGTTGTTTTAATTGCGCCAGATCAGGGGTCGCTAATTGGGCAGCCGCGGTCGGGGTGGGTGCCCGGTGGTCCGCCACCAGGTCACAGATTGTGAAATCCGTTTCATGTCCCACTCCGCTGATGATCGGGATTTCACATTCAAAGATACATCGAGCGACTTTTTCATCATTGAAAGCCTGGAGGTCTTCCAGCGAGCCGCCACCTCTGGCGATGATCAGCAGGTCGGCTTCGGCCCGGCTTCCCGCAAGACGGATGGCATGGATGATTTCGTTCACGGCCGATTCACCCTGCACGGAAGTTGGATAGACGATGACCCGGGCGACCGGGTATCTCCTTTTCAGGGTTGCCAGGATGTCGTGCAGGGCTGCGCCACTGCCCGAAGTCACGACTCCAATGGTCTGCGGGATTGCGGGCAAGCTGGATTTGTGCGCCGAATCAAACAGACCTTCTGCGGCCAGCTTCTGTTTAAGGAGATCGAATGCCCGTCTGAGAGCACCTTCACCGGCTTCTTCCAGATAGGAAACAATACACTGGAGACTCCCTCTGGGTTCATAATAGGAAATCTGTCCATGCACCAGCACCTGAGCACCTTCTACCGGACGCACTCTGCATCTGATCAGGTGATTGCGGAAAAACGCGCAGCGCAGGACCGAGTTGCCCTCCTTTAGCGAGAAATAGACATGGCCTGAGACCGGAGCCGACAACCCGGAAATTTCCCCTTCTATCCAGACGGAACCATACTGCGTTTCGACCAGATTCCGCAATTCATTGTTCAGTTGCCGGACTGAATAAATCATTTTGCCCGGTATGTCTTTCATCAGGCTGTTTCTTGCATTTCCAGATGCAGCTGCTGGCCGGTATACGGGTTGGCCTGCGCCACGGCCTCATTCAGTTCCACACCCAGCCCCGGTTCGGTGGATGGAATCACATAGCCATCCTGCCATTGCACGGGTTTGTGCAGAATCTCGCTATGAAATCCCTCCCAGGTCTGTATGCTTTCCAGAATCAGGAAATTCGGAGTGCAGGTGGCCAACTGTATATTGGCGGCACCCTCAATCGGCCCGCAATACAGATGGGGTGCAATTTGTGCGTAACTGGTTTCCGCCATACCAGCGATTTTCTTGGCTTCCAGAATACCTCCGACCCGGCCCAACGCCATCTGCAAAATAGAGGCCGCCTGATTCTCCAGCACCCGGGCAAACTCGTATTTGGTGGTCAGCCGTTCCCCGGTAGCGACCGGAATGGAGGTCTGTCGCGCCACCCGCGCCATCTCGGCAGGATTCTCAGGCGGAGTGGGTTCTTCAAACCACAATGGATCGAATGGCTCCAGTTGTTTCGCCAGACGAATGGCGCCGGCTGCGGTGAATTGTCCGTGTGTGCCGAACAACAGGTCTGCCCGTGTACCGACTGCCTCCCGGATTTTGCGAACGAACTCTACGCTACGCTCAATATCCGCAAGGCCGGGCTGACGGCCGTCATAGATGGTATAGGGTCCCGCCGGATCAAATTTGACTGCGGTGAATCCCTGTTCAACACATTCAGCCGCGCGTTGGGCAGAAAGATCCGGGTCCTGATAAACATCGGTTGGATCGCCTGCGCGAGGGTAGAGATAGGTATAGCTTCGCAACCTCTCATGTACCTTTCCGCCCAGCAATTGATAAATCGGCTTATCGACAGATTTGCCGATGATGTCCCAGCAAGCCATTTCCAGGCCACTTAATACGCCCATCAACGATACGTCGGGCCTCAGGTTATAGCCACTGCCGTACACTCTTCGCCACATTTTCTCGATTGCGAACGGGTCCTGGTCAATGACGAACCGCTCGGCGACATCCCGGATCATTTGTTCGATCACATGGGGTCCGAAAGTAGCCGCGTAAACCTCTCCCACGCCTTCTACTCCATTATCCGTAGTCAATTTCAGAAAAATGAAATAGCGACCGCCAAAATGCGGAGGAGGGTTGCCGACAACCCAGGTATTTATATTGATGACTTTGATCTTGAATCCTGCCGATGCGATTATGAGCCAACTGATTTGAGGAATTTCCACATGTCGATATCCAGTACCGATTGTTGGTCAGGTTATTCGTCGAGTGCCATCATCCGGTTATGTGCATGCAGAGCCGCAACCTTGTACGCCTCCGCCAGGGTCGGATAGTTGAACGCATTCTCTAGAAAATAATCCAGCGTTCCTTTCAGGGTCAACACAGCCTGACCAATATGAATCAACTCGGTAGCCCCTTCGCCGACGATATGGACTCCGAGGAGCCGTCTGGATTTGATCGAAAATATCATTTTCATCAGGCCGGATTGCAACCCCATGACCTTGCCACGAGAGGTTTCCCTCAATCGGACAATGCCGACCTCATAAGGATACTTCTTCTTGATCACTTCCTCCTCGGTCATGCCGACACTCGACATTTCCGGCACTCCATAGATGCCATACGGGAAAAACTTCGGCTGTTTATGAGACTTGCTGCCGAGCGCATGCAGCACCGCGATCCGTCCCTGCTCAAGTGAGGTCGAGGCAAGACTGGGGAAGCCGATGACATCACCTGCGGCATAGATGTTCGGGCAGGCGGTCTGGAAGCTCTCATTGACAGTCAATCTGCCGCGATGATCCACCTCAAGCCCGATATTCTCCAGCCCCAGGTTGTCAGTCGCTCCCACCCGGCCCGCGGCAAACAGAACCATATCCGCCGCTATCGCCCGATTACTGTCCAGGCGCACGATACAAGTGCCGTTCTTGCGGCTTTCGATGCTGACCACCTTCTGACCGAACTGCAATCTGAGCCCGTCACTGATAATGTCATGGCGAAAGTGCATCAGAATTTCCTGATCCATGAAATCCAGCATCGAATCACGTGGCTCGATCAGGGTTACATTAATGTCCAGAGTCTGGAATATGGTGGCATATTCGACCCCGACCACGCCTGCACCAATCACGATCATGGAACGTGGCAGTTTCTCCATACAGGTCACTTCATCACTGTCGATCACCGTTGTGTGGTTAAACGGGACGTAATCGGGTCGGTAGGTTCTGGTGCCGACTGCGATGATGAATTTATCCGCAGTCAGGGAAACCGTATCTCCTGCCGGATTACGCACCTCGATGACCTGTTCGCTGACAAAAGACGCGAAACCCTGGATAGTATGAACGCCGTTCCGCACCAGATGATCCTGCTGAATGTCCACCTCACTCTGCAGGGTCAGATGGAGCCGTTGCATCAGGTCCTGTGCCTTGATATCCGACTTTACCCGGTAGGCTCGGCCATAGAACCCGCGTTCCCGCCACCCGGTCAGATTGAGGACGGTTTCCCGTAGTGTCTTGCTCGGAATGGTGCCAGTATGCACACAGACTCCGCCGACTTGCGCCATGCCATCAATGATCGCGGCCTGTTTCCCCATTTTGGCGGCCTGGATGGCAGCCGCCTTGCCGGCTGGTCCACTCCCGATAATGATGACATCGAATTTTTGCATGGTCACGCTCCCCGTACCTTAACTCCCCGCATCTTAACAAAGAATTGACCGCTTGCGTTAGTGTGGCGCGATCATGCTATTCAGATTAGAATACCCTGCTACAAAAGAACCACCCGACGCATCGCCAAAAATCACATGTTACGCATTCGTTTCCTGCTTCTCCTGATCGTTCTCCATGTCGCCCCGGCGGGGCAGGCCGGATTGCCGGTGGCACTGGATGGGGAAGAATTGCCCAGTCTGGCACCGATGCTGGAACAGGTACGGCCTGCGATCGTCAACATTTCAACCACTACCATTATAGAGGCACGGGAGCATCCATTGCTGCAGGACCCGTTCTTTCGACGGTTTTTTGACGCTCCCCGACGGCAGCGACCTTCCAGCAGCCTGGGCTCCGGGGTCATCGTTGATGCCGAAAAGGGTTATGTGGTTACCAACCACCATGTCATCGACAAGGCAGATGTGATTACCGTGACCACAGTGGACGGAGACGAACTGGAAGCGCAGCTGATCGGTTCCGACCCCGCCAGTGATGTGGCGGTGATCCGTGTCAAGGCCAAAAACCTGACTGAAATCAGAATGGGGGATTCCCGGAATTTACGGGTTGGTGATTTCGTTGTCGCCATCGGCAGTCCATTCGGACTCAGTCAGACGGTGACTTCCGGGATTGTCAGCGCTCTCGGGCGGACTGGCCTGGGTATCAAGGGGTACGAGGATTTTATTCAGACCGACGCATCCATCAACCCCGGTAATTCTGGAGGAGCGCTGGTTAATCTGCGTGGGGAACTGATCGGCATTAATACCGCCATTCTCTCTCGTGGTGGCGGCAGTGTTGGAATCGGCCTTTCCATTCCGATATACATGGTCAGGAGCCTGATGGATCAACTAATCGAGTTCGGGGGGGTTAAACGTGGATTGCTGGGTGTCCAGATGCAGGACCTGACCCCATCGTTGGCGAGCGCTTTTGGAATCAGCGGAGAAAAGGGAGCCGTGGTATCCGAAGTCATTGCCGGCTCGGCGGCACAGGACAAAGGAATCCGGGAAGGGGATGTCATTGTCGGAGTGGATGATACGGACATCGAAAGCGGCGCTGATTTGAGAAATGCGATCGGCCTGTTGCGCGCCGGAGATCAGGCGCGAATCCAGTTCTACCGGGAAGGAGAGAGACGCGAAGTCACAGTCTGGATCAAGGATCCGAATGAGATGACAGGTAACGCCCCGGCTGTTATTGAACAACTGCGAGGCGCCTACTTTGAAGACGTTGCGCCGGGCTCCGACATGGGTGGCGGGGTGGTCATAACCGACATTGAACCCGGCAGTCCGGCGGCTTCATCGGGGTTGAAGGTGCAGGATGTGATTATCAGCGTCAATCGTGAGAAGATCACCAATATCCGGGACATGAACCGGACGCTGGCGAAGTCCGGCGGGGCTTTGCTGATCAAGTTGATCCGCGGCAAACGGATTCTTTTCATGGTCATCCAGTAACCGTATATCCTGTAACCATATAACTATGAGCAACTATTTAATTGCCCCTTCGATCCTGTCTGCGGATTTTGCGCGGTTGGGTCAGGAAGTCGAGGATGTGCTGGCGTCCGGTGCCGACATGGTACATTTTGATGTCATGGACAACCATTATGTGCCGAACCTGACAATCGGCCCGATGGTCTGCGAAGCCCTGCGGAAATACGGGATTACCGCCCCGATTGATGTCCATCTGATGATTCAGCCAGTGGACCGGATTATTCCTGATTTTGCCCGCGCCGGAGCCACCTGGATCACTTTCCACCCGGAATGTTCCGGGCATATAGACCGCAGCTTGCAACTGATTCGTGACTGCGGCTGCAAGTCCGGTCTGGTTTTCAATCCAGCCACGACTCTGGACGCGCTGGAATATGTGCTGGACAAGGTGGACATGATTTTGTTGATGTCCGTGAATCCGGGGTTTGGCGGACAAAGTTTCATCCCCTCCACTCTGGACAAGATCAAGCGAGCCCGGGAAATTATCCGCGCCAGTGGCCGGAATATCCGTCTGGAAGTGGATGGCGGAGTCAAGCTCGACAATATCGCCGCGATTGCACAAGCGGGCGCCGACACATTTGTCGCAGGCAGCGCGATATTCAATGCAGCGAACGAACAGGACAGCCACCGCTACAACCGGATTATTTCACAGATGCGCTCCCGGCTTGCCGAACAGGATCAGACGGACCAGTCGACATGTTGAGCCAGCAGGGTTTTGACCGTTTAGCCGCCGATGGCTATACCCATATTCCACTGGTCTGTGAAGTGTTGGCTGACCTGGAAACTCCGTTGAGTGCCTACCTCAAGCTGGCTGATCAACCCTACAGCTATCTGCTTGAGTCGGTACAGGGTGGGGAAAAATGGGGGCGTTATTCGATCATCGGATTGCCTTGCCACAGACGCCTGGAAATTCGTGGGCAGGAACTGCGCGTTTTCGAAAATGGCGAACTGACAGAGCAGCGGGTGACTGCCGACCCACTGGATGAAGTCCGGCGATTTGCACAAGATTACCGGGTGCCTGAGTTATCGGAGCTGCCCCGGTTCAATGGTGGGCTGGTTGGGTATTTCGGTTACGATACGGTCAGTTACATTGAGCCGGGTTTGGGAAAAAACCCGCACAGGGATCCGATTGACGCCCCCGATATTTTGCTCATGGTATCCGGTGAATTGATTGTTTTTGATAATCTTTCCAGTAGATTATATGTTATTATTCTGGTTGATTCTAGTATTGAAAATGGATGGAAAACCGGGCAGGAGCGTCTCGCCGGGATTGTCGCACAACTCAATCGGGGATTGCCGGAGCGTGGCGCGAGCCTGGCCCCTTCCGTAACCAATGAATCCGATTTTGATTCATCATTTTCCAGACTGGATTATGAGGCGGCAGTGGAGAAATGCAAGCAATACATATTTGACGGAGACGCCTTCCAGATTGTGATTTCCCAACGCCTGTCTCTGGATTATTTCGCACCGCCGCTGGATTTGTATAGGGCGCTACGTACCTTGAACCCGTCTCCCTATATGTACTATCTTAATCTGGACGACTTTCACATTGCTGGCTCCTCTCCGGAAATCCTGGTGCGTCTCGAAGACGGTGAAATCACCCTGCGCCCGATCGCCGGTACACGGCCACGTGGCGACAATGAGGAGGAAGACGCGAAGCTGATAGAGGATTTGCTCTGTGATCCGAAAGAACTGGCCGAACACCTGATGCTGATTGACCTGGGACGAAACGATGTTGGCAGAGTGTCGAAAACCGGCACCGTGCAGGTAACCGACCAAATGACTATCGAGAAATATTCTCATGTCATGCACATCGTCTCCAATGTGACCGGACAAATCAACGATGGCCTGGGCGCGGTGGATGTACTCAAGGCCACTTTCCCTGCCGGCACACTGTCCGGTGCCCCCAAGATTCGCGCCATGGAAATAATTGAAGAACTGGAACCGGATAAACGCGGAGTCTATTCCGGCGCCATCGGCTACATTGGCTGGAATGGAAACATGGATATGGCTATTGCTATCCGCACCGCGTTGATCAAGAACAATCGGGTCTATATTCAGGCTGGCGGTGGAGTGGTGGCGGATTCTGTTGCCAGAACCGAATGGGAGGAAACCATGAACAAGGGGCGCGCCGTATTCAAGGCGGTAGCGATGGTCAATGCCGGCCTGCACAATACGCTGGACAATGAGGCTCCGTCATGCTGATCATGATTGACAACTACGATTCATTCACCTGGAATCTGGTGCAATACCTCGGTGAACTCGGCCAGCAGGTGGTGGTTTACCGCAATGACCAGATTACCGCGGAACAGGTCGGCGAATTGTCACCGGACTTTATCGTGATTTCACCGGGACCCTGCACCCCGAACGAGGCAGGAATCTCGGTAGAACTGGTTTCAAGATACGCTGGAGTATTCCCGATTCTGGGCGTTTGTCTGGGGCACCAGAGTATCGGCCAGGCATTCGGTGGCAACATTGTTCATGCACAACAGGTCATGCACGGCAAAACCTCCATGGTGCACCATAACGGGGCCGGAGTGTTCAACAATCTGGACAGTCCTTTTCAGGCAACTCGCTATCACTCTCTTGTGATTGAGGAGCAAACCATACCGGACTGCCTCGAGATCACCGCATGGACCGAGGATGGAGAAATTATGGCCGTCAAGCACCGGGAATGCGCCATTGAAGGCGTGCAATTTCATCCCGAATCAATCATTACTGAAAACGGGCATGCGCTACTACGCAATTTCCTGCAACAATAACCGCTCGTATCCCGTATTGGCCGAAGTCCCTTGACCGACATTCTTCAACGTATACTCGCTACCAAAGTAACGGAAGTTACCGGGCAGGCACGAAAAACCCCGCTTGCGGAGCTGAAAAGCCGTTCAGCCGACCTGCCGCAACCCCGTGGATTTACCGATGCGATCGAGTCCCGTATCGCGCGCGGCGACCCGGCCGTTATCTGCGAGATCAAGAAAGCCTCGCCCAGCAAAGGCGTTATCCGGGAAAACCTGGAGCCCGCTGCGGTCGCCCGGAGCTATGCGGAGAGTGGGGCAGCCTGCCTGTCCGTGTTGACCGACCAGGCCTGGTTCCAGGGGCATGACGATCATCTTGTGGCGGCACGGCAATCCTGCTCCCTGCCGGTAATCCGCAAGGATTTCACCATTGACTCCTATCAGGTCTGGCAGGCGCGGGTGATCGGCGCGGATGCCATATTACTGATTGTGGCCGCTCTGGAAGATTCAGCGCTACTGGAATTGAGTGAACTCGCTGCCAGCCTCAAAATGGATGTGCTGGTTGAAGTGCACAACCGTCTGGAGCTTGAGCGTGCCCTGAAACTGCCGACTCGGCTGGTCGGTGTCAATAACCGGAATCTGCGGACCTTCGAGACCTCACTACAGACCACCATCGACATGCTTCCACAAATACCCGCGGACAGAACGGTTGTGACAGAAAGCGGTATCCATCAGCCGGAAGATGTCGTGCGGATGCGTCAACACAACGTGCATGCCTTTCTGGTAGGTGAAGCCTTCATGAGTGCCCCGGAGCCGGGCGCAAGACTCAAGGATTTGTTTTTCCCGCAGCAATGCACACAGTAGTCAGAATGGCGGCAACCCGGTGGCTTTCGGTGGTTGTTTTCACGCCCGCATTTCTTCCGGTTGGTCTGTCGCTATTGGACGGCCTCGCAAGCCTTCCAGTAATCCGGCCAAGTGCCCCACCTGGTGGGCAATCTGTGTAATCTCTTGTCGTAGTCCGGTGATCTCTTGTCGTAACCCGGCAATGTCTTGGTTGACTTGTTGGCCTTGCTGGTTCATTTCTTGCCGTAGTCCGGCAATATCCTGGTTGATCTCTTGCCGTAGTCCGGCAATATCCCGGCTCTGGCGATTGCTGGCCGGGACAAGTACCCCGGCCAATGCCACGCCCACGCCAACAATGGTAACAATCAGTAAGATTAAAGCGGTTGTAATGGTCATGATTCGTTGCCTGTCTGTTCTTTTCTCGTGTCCCTATTCTGGACGGGTTGCGCCGCCTGGTCAACCCCGATTTCGCACCCGTGTAGCGAGCAAATGAGTTGTCCGGTTGAGTAGCACATAAACTGTCCGGTTTTGACACACAATGAAAGAGGTGTTTGATGATCCGGGCGCAGTGGTTACAGGAGACCAGACAGATGAGATTTGAAGAAGCGTATGAAGGGTGGAACAAGAGTCGATTGACGCAGGAAGAAGCGGCGAATTTGTTGGGGGTGTGTAGTCGCACATTCCGTCGTTATGTAGATCGTTACGAGGAGGAAGGACTGGACGGGTTGCTGGACAAGCGTATGTGCGAAGTGTCGCATCGTCGTGCGCCGGTAGACGAAGTGATGAGGTTGGTGGATCGTTATCGAGCTCATCACCGGGGATGGAATGTTCGTCATTTTCATTCCTGGTATCGGCGGGATGGAGGGCAGAGGAGCTATACGTGGGTGAAGAACCAGTTGCAGGGAGCGGGTGTGGTGAAGCGGTACGCGAAGCGCGGGGCGCACCGCAAGAGACGGGAGGCCTCGCCGTGGCCGGGGATGATGTTGCATCAGGACGGCAGTACGCATGAATGGGTGGTGGGTCAG
Source organism: Arenicellales bacterium (assembly GCA_965116335.1). Classification (GTDB taxonomy): domain Bacteria; phylum Pseudomonadota; class Gammaproteobacteria; order Arenicellales; family Poriferihabitantaceae. Next base: position 710,489 of record OZ220677.1, on the reverse strand, counting down.
AGGTGGGATTTGATTGTGACGATGGACGACGCGACCAATGAGCATTACTCGATGTTTTTCTGTGAAGAAGAAGGCACTCGCAGCAGTTTCCGGGGGGTGCGCGAAGTGATTGAGTCGAAGGGACTATTCTGTTCGCTGTACACGGATCGGGGCAGTCATTACTGGCATACGCCGGAGGCGGGAGGCAAAGTGGGCAAGAAGAATCCGACTCAATTTGGGCGTGCCATGAAGCAGTTGGGCATTGAGATGATCCCGGCTTACTCGCCGCAGGCGCGGGGGCGCTGTGAGCGGGTCTTTAGAACCCACCAGGATCGTCTGGTGAAGGAACTGGCCAGTGCAGGCATCACCGACATGGACACGGCCAACCGCTATCTCCAAAAGGAGTACCTGCCGGCTTACAATGCCCAGTTCAGCAAACCGGCGAGAGAGGCAGGTAGCGCCTTTGTCGCTTGCCGCGACCTGTCGGTACTTTCTGATATTCTGTGTGAGCGCCATGAGCGAATGGTGGGTGCAGACAACTGTGTGCGCTATCGGCGCAAGGTGTTACAGATACCGGCAGACCGGCATCGTTGCCATTACGTCAAAGCCCGCGTCCAGGTGCTGGATTATCTGGATCAGGGTCTGGCGGTTCATCACGGTCCCAGAGAACTGGCTCGATACGATGCCAGGGGGCGATTACTATGAATTTGCATCCGAACAGCCGCGTCCGGTCCGCCGCGCACGTTCGGTTTGATTCTTGCTCCGGGTTAACCCGGAGCAAGAATCAAGGTATCATAAAAGCGGACAATTCATTTGCTATAAAACCGGACAAGTCTATTTGCTCTTAACACCCCGATTTCGCACCCGGATCCCGGATCCCGGATCCCGGATCCCGGATTTTGCATTTCTGGCCGGGATAACTGAAATCCGCCCGGACATGGTATCATCTATCTTTGGCAAGACTTGAGGAGCAAAAATGAGCAACCAGGATTTAAAAAACCTGTTCACGCCAAGTTCCGGGATGGTGCCGCCTTATCTGGCCGGCCGGAGAGAGGAGCAGGATTTTTTCCTGAATTGTGTCAACAGACTCAAAAAGAAGATGTCGCCGATCCAGGAGATGATCGTCTACGGACCCCGAGGTAATGGTAAGACTACCCTGCTTAGTTACCTGGAAAAAGAAACCCTTAAAAAAGAACAGGCAAAACTGGAGATTCTATGGGCCAACCCATATCAACTGGAAAACCAGAAAGAATTTGCCGATCTCATAATGGGCAAGGATCACAAAATCAGGCGCATGATCAGGAATGCTGTTGATACTTTACACATAGAGATTGGTTCGGCCCGCGCTGGAGTGGATTTATCGAAATCCACTACTAATCTGATGAATCTGTTACGCACAAAGAGTCAGATCAAGCCATTAATCCTGATTATTGACGAGGCGCATACTATGAAGCCCGAGGTTGGACATGCCCTGCTCAACACCAGCCAGTTCATGCGAACAAAGGGCAATCCGTTCCTTCTGGTACTGGCGGGCACACCGAACCTAAAGTCAACGCTGACAAAAGCCGATGCCTCTTTCTGGATCCGAAGCAAGATAATGCCGCTGGGACGATTGTCTCCTGAAGAAGCCCGCCAGGCGATCACTATACCCTTGGAAGAAGCGGGAGTATCCTTTGCCTCCGGCACCGCCGAACAAATCGTTGCGCGGACCAACTGTTACCCCTATCTTATACAAGTCTGGGGAGAATGCCTTGCTATGAGGATACACGAGGCAGGAGATCGGACAATCTCGATGGAGACCGTACAGAAAGCGGAAGCAGCGGCAACAAAGGAACGCAATAAGATGTATGCTGTCCATTACAGAGAGATAGAGAGAATAACGGGATTGCTGCCTGTGGCCGATAGCGTTGCGAATACCTTTATCCACCTCGGCGAACCCACTTTACATGGGAGCGTGTTGAAAGAAGCGATTGCAAGAGGCATGGCTGGCCAAGATGAACCTATCACAGATGACCGCATCATGGAGAACCTGGAACAGCTTTCCCACTTGGGTTATGTGTGGCAAATCGGAGCGGCTGATTACGAACCCGGTATACCGAGCCTGATGAATTATGTACACAGAAATTCAGTGGCGCAACAACCTAAAGCAGAGACCACGCCTGCAGGAAAAGACAGATAGGGACACAAAACGAAAGGTCGGATGCTTGTGCTGCTTGACCAACTCATACTCTTGAATCATGAATTTCCACTTGGCAATGTAGTTCCGATAAAGGGTCTTGTCCTGGCTATTGTTTCGCATGTCTTCGCTTCCACAGTCGGGTTTCTAAATACCTCAATTCTGTCAGCGAATTACTGAACATTTACAATTCCTGTGAAAACGGGAATCCACGATAATATGGATACCGTAATTACCGATGCGTAGGGGCGGGTCACTGTGCCCGCCCGCTATCGTTGATTCGGCACCCGTCTCGACATTCCGGGAGGGTACATGATCTCCCTACGATAACGGGCTGGCAATCATTCTGTCATTCCCGCGTAGGCGGGAATCCACAACTGACAGCGCGTAAAGTTTGAGGACGGGTTTCAATCGCTGGGTGTATTCGGCTATACTGGTGAATCTTACAGTACAGGCACCCATCATTTATTATGATATTGTTTCAATTTCGATACTGGCGCAACATGAATTATCACGAAACCCAGGGTTTGTCGGGGGCTGCCGCTCCATCCCTGATTCACGAGTAAGCTTATGGACCAACTGACTGATCTGAAAGCAATACTGCACTCCAAAAGAGCCAACATCTACTATCTGGAGAAGTGCCGTGTTATGCAAAAGGATGGTCGCGTCCTGTACCTGACCGCAGCCAAAAATGAGAATCAGTACTGGAATATCCCAATCGCCAATACGACCTGCCTGCTATTGGGTACGGGTACATCCATAACTCAGGCAGCTATGCGAATGCTGGCTCAGGCGGGTGTACTGGTTGGTTTCTGTGGCGGAGGCGGTACTCCCTTGTTAATGGCAAATGAAATTGAATGGCTTACACCACAGAGCGAGTATCGCCCGACTGAATATCTGCAAGGCTGGATGTTGTTCTGGTTTGAAGAGGAGAAGCGGCTACTGACAGCAAAACGATTTCAACAAGCCAGAACTGAGTACATCCAAAGAGTATGGAGTAAAGACCGCAATTTGCGTGAAGCTGGCTTTTATACTGATGACCCAGGTATCGCTAAAGTTCTACAAGCTAACCAGAGAAAAACAGTACACGCGCCAAATGTTATGCGCCTATTGCAAGACGAAGCGCAATTGACCAAACAACTCTATAAATTCGCGGCCAATGTTACCCAGCATGGCGATTTCATTCGGCAACGCGAAGCGACCGACCAGGCCAATGCATTCCTTAATCATGGCAACTATCTTGCCTACGGTCTGGCGGCAACCACGCTGTGGGTGCTGGGTATTCCACACGGGTTCGCCGTTATGCACGGTAAAACACGCCGAGGCGCGTTAGTATTTGATGTGGCTGATTTGGTGAAAGATGCCATCATATTGCCAATGGCGTTCATCTGCGCTAAAGAAAGTGCAACCGAACAGGAATTTCGCCAACAATGTTTGCAGGCCTTCGTTGACCATCAATCACTGGACTTTATGTTTGATCAAGTTAAAGCGGCTGCGCTGAACATGGACTGGGAGGAACTTGAGAAATGATGGTGACCTTTATCTCTCAATGTGAGAAAAAAGCCCTTAACCGAACAAGAAGAGTGCTGGACAGTTTCGCCGACAGAATAGGCGACAACACATGGCAAACTATCATTACTCAGGAAGGACTTGGCGCAGTCAAAAAGCTGTTGCGTAAAACGGCCAGTAAAAATACAGCAGTTGCCTGTCACTGGATGCGAAGCCGCAAGAGAACGGAGTTGGTTTGGGTGGTTGGACAACGTAATAAATTTAATCAGCAGGGAATAGTGCCTGTGAATACCACCAAGAAATCAATCCTTAACAATCATTGGGAAAATGATTGGCATTATTTGCCCCTGATTAAAAGCCTGACGGCCCTCGCAGCTCTTTTCCATGATTGGGGGAAATCTTCAGAATTTTTCCAAACCAAGTTGCAGGGTAATGAAAAACTTGGTGACCCGCTGAGGCACGAATGGATTTCAGCACAATTTTTTAGTGCTTTTGTTAATGGTGAATCGGATGAACGGTGGTTGACTCGATTAATAAATGGGGAAATTGTCGCCAGTGATCTGAAACAATTGGTCGGAACAAATAATATTAAAAAACCGCTGGCTGAACTGCCCAATGCTGCCAGTTTTTTGGTCTGGTTAATCGTGACCCATCATCGCTTGCCAGAAAAAGACGTTTATTGCGGAGAAGAGTGCTCTGACTTTAAAGAAATATTCAAGGTGATCAAGCAGGATTGGGGCTATGAAAATAAATTTGAAGACGATGAGTTTAAGCAAAATCTGAAACGTTGTTTCGATTACCCAAAAGGACTGCCAAGTGATTCATCAGGCTGGCTAAAACGGATCAAACGCAATGCTCAGAAATTACGAGACTGTTTACCTTTATTAGAAGAATCAATTGGAAACGGGTGCTGGCGACTCGTATTGCATTATGCCCGTTTATCATTAATGTTAGGGGACCATTACTACTCATCACTGGGGCCAGATAGTAAAAAGAGATTAAGAATTAAAGAGTTGGATTTGTTCGCCAACACTGATCAAACTACTCGCAAGCTAAAACAATCATTAGATGAACACTTGGTCGGTGTTGCAAGGCAAGCTGTTAGAACCGCTCATTTGTTACCTGCTTTTGAGGGTGACCATGATGAACTTGCCCGTGCTTTTGATATAAAGGCGTTGGAACGAAAAAGTCTTGATCGATTTCGCTGGCAGGATGTGGCCGTAACCAGGATCATCAAATGGCGTGCTGGCATTGAGAAATTAAATTCCAGTCATTTCGGATTTTTCGCTGTCAATATGGCCAGTACAGGGAAGGGCAAAACCTTTGCCAATGCGAAAATAATGAGAGCCTTATCGGCTGATAAAGAAAGCCTGCGATTCATTCTCGCTTTAGGCTTGCGTACTCTCACATTGCAAACAGGTGATGAATACAGGGAACGCGTTGGACTGGAAGATGATCTCGCTGTGTTGATTGGGTCTCGTGCCGTCATGGATTTGCACAATAAGAACAAGGCTGAGAATCACGAACAGACTGATAGGGTTACCGGGTCTGAGTCACAGGAATCGCTATTGGATAACGAACTTCATTTTGAACACGAGCTCCCAGAAGGAGACTTGGCAACAGTTTTGAAGAGCGAGAAAAATCGCAAATTTTTATTCGCCCCGGTACTGAGTTGTACTGTCGACCATCTGATGGCTGCAACCGAAACCAAGCGTGGTGGGCGGTATATTTTACCCTCTTTGCGCCTTATGTCTTCTGACCTCGTGATAGATGAAATAGATGACTTTACAGGTAAGGATTTAGTGGCTATTGGTCGCTTGGTTCATTTGGTCGGAATGCTGGGCCGCAAGGTTATGATTTCTTCGGCGACGATTCCGCCGGATTTGGCCGAAGGTTATTACAATGCTTATCAATCTGGCTGGAGAATATTTGCCCGAATGCGTGGATGTAGTACATCTGTTGGCTGTGCATGGATAGATGAGTTTACAACTCAAACGGGAAATGCCGAATGTATTGAAGATTACAGAGCACAACATCAGCGTTTTATCGTTAAACGAATAAAAGAACTAAATAAACAACCAGCTAAACGTAGAGCTAATATCGTTTCTTGTGAACTCGATTCAGATGAGAAGGGCACAGAAGAAAGCATCCGCCGCTTCGTATTTTCGGTTATTCAAAAGTCTATTCTGGATAAGCATGAACATCACCATGTTATTGAAACTCAGTCAGGTAAGCGAGTGAGCTTTGGGGTTGTCCGTGTCGCTAACATTACCCCTTGTGTCGAACTGGCCCGTTATCTGCTGAATGCTGATTGGCCTGACAATGTTGAAATCAGAGCGATGGCCTATCATAGCCAACAAGTTCTGCTGATGCGGCATGAGCAAGAAAAACACTTGGATCAGGTTTTGAAGCGGAATAAAGATGGGCAATGCGTCTTCGAAAACACGATAATTAAAAATCATCTGGAAAAGATAAATTCCAAAGACGTTATTTTTGTTCTGGTTGCAACGCCTGTCGAAGAAGTAGGCCGTGACCATGATTTCGATTGGGCCGTCGTAGAGCCATCGTCGTATCGGTCTATTATCCAGTTGGCTGGGCGAGTACTGCGTCATCGGGAAAGTGCTGCCGCCACTTCAAATATTGCGTTGCTGCAATACAACCTGAAAGGGTTGTCGGGCAAGGGTGGCCCTGTTTTTTGTCGACCCGGCTATGAAAACAAGGAGACTTTGTTCGAGACGCATGATCTGGAACAGCTTGTCGATAGCGAGGCACTTGGTGAGAGAGTCGATGCACAACCACGCATTAACAGACCGGAAACATTGAGCCCCAAGCGGAGTCTGATAGGTCTGGAGCATGAATCTATCCACAAGTTACTGACTGATTACGACTCCAAAGGTCCTGAAACCTTGCAGGGCTGGTTAACCGGATGTTGGTGGCTAACTGCGATTCCACAATATTATGTTCGATTCCGGGAAGGTTATCCACAGGATGTTTTGTTTTTGATGCCGACCGATAATGATGACGGTTTCACATTTTGTGAAAAAACCGCCTATGGAAAATCTGTACCACAGGAATGCAGATATAAGTCATTAAAAAAGGAAAGAGATGAAGACCTTTCAGACAGAATACGCGCTCGTTTGTGGTTGTGTCGTGACTATAAATTGCTATTAGAAAAGATAGAGGATAAGACTATTGAAGAGGCGGCTATGATTTATGGTGAAATAAATTTGCCGATTTATGGAGAAGACAGGCAGGACTTATGTTTTACCTACTCAAGCCAGTTTGGACTGGTAAAAAGTTAGACAGGTCACAATGTGGATGTTGCGACCTGCTTTAAGCTGCCTGTTCGGCAGGGAATTGAAAAGGAGAAAGATATTTTTCTAAGCTACCTGTGCGGCAGGGTTACAATAATACCTGAATATTGTAAGGAATAAAAGTAGAAATATATTGGAAATAATTTAGGGATTATGTTATGGTTGCCGAGCATTGGGTCAAGAAGAAATGCCGCTTGGTTTGCGGCATCACTCTCAAAGCCCGTGGATACTCTGGTAACGTATTCCAGGTAGTCATAGGTCTGCGGCTGGTTCTATTCGCGTAGCGCCAGCCGCATATTAACAATAATGGAGGTTCAATGTTAGACCCGGCGATTAAAGGTTTTCTCGATGATCGGAGAGAAGCATGGTTGGAGAAGAAAATCAAAAGTAATTCCAGTGATGAAGAAAAAGTCGAGCTTGAGCGAGAAGCAGACGATAAGTTTGCTTTGGTTTCCAGACTGCCTGATTATGCTAAACGCGCGAAACAATTGTCTATTTCCAGCCACCCTGCAAAATTCAGTCACCCGGATGTGAAAAAAGAAGCTGGCTCTGTCATTGCTCCCACTGATAACCGTAGAGCAGATGGGTTTTTGCGAACCGGCAATGTGGATGCCGAACTGGACGCTTCCGGTAATGCTGCTGCGCTGGATGTTTATGCGTTTTTGAACATCCAGCTGGCAGACAATCAAACCATACTGGATCATTTGGAAAAGAGAACACCCACTATAAAAAGGCAGTTCACGATTCCTAGTCAGTCATTTGAGGAACTGGAAGAAGGCTTGCTCGCCATCAAGAAAAGTGGCAACACACCAACTGACGAAAGAATCAAGCAGATATATTTTCCGATAACTGATGATAATTACCATTTGCTTTCGATTCTTTCGCCATCAAATCTGATGTTTAAATTGAAAGAGCGTATTAACCTCATGAGATTCTCGGATGAAGCAAAGACGGCTAGGGAAGCGAAGAAAAACAACAAATATCATCAAAACGAGTATTCAGAGGTTTTCAACCTCGGGGTCATCGGTTTCGGTGGTACCAAACCCCAAAATATAAGTGTGCTCAATAGTCGGAATGGGGGAACTTCGTACCTGCTCCGGTCCGTGCCTCCTGAACTTGAGTCACGGCCAATACAACCACCCCGGACAAACTTTTTATCAAATACCTTACGAACAAAAGATTATCAGGCCGATTTTCAGGAACTACAAAAATTACTGAGTGGCGATAGTAATAATATGCACGTTCGAAATAAACGTGAGTGGATCATTAAAAATATCATCGGGCAGATTGTTGACCGGGTATGGATGGTTCGAAGACTGGATGCAGGCTGGTCTGATTCTGAAAACTATGAGTCTTTATCCCATTATCAAAAAATCTGGCTCGATCAGAAATATGTAGATAATCGCTCTGAAGAAACCGAGTGGTTGGAATCTGTCAAAAAAGATTTGGTGCGTTGGTTTTTGAACACATTTCAAAAACTTGTTAAGGGAGAAAATCTGGAGATAGGGGATGACCAACGCTCGTACTTCAAATCTGTTATTGATGAATGTCAGGAGTGGCTGAAATGAAAAACATACTATTGATCCCACACCTTAAAATTCAAAATGCAAATGCCTTGTCCAGTCCCTATACCATTGGCTTTCCCGCGATGACGGCATGGTTAGGTGCGAGCCACGCATTGGAGAGAAAATTAAAATCGAAGGGTTATACCAATCTCAAATTCAAGAGTATGGCGGTAGTTTGTCATGATTTAGATATGCAAACCTACAAAGGCGTTGGTGATTATGTATATTCTATTATTGGCACGGGTAATCCCTTGGAAAAAGATGGAACCCGCTCCTCGTTTATAGAGGAGGCACGATGTCACCTGGACGTGTCTTTAGTGCTTGAGTATGATGTGGGCGGTGGTTTGATTGATTTTGATGAATTTGAAGAAGTTGTCGACCAGCTTGTTCAGGGTGAAATGAAATTTGCTGGTGGCGATAGCTTGTATTGTAAGAAACCCTTGCGGTGTATCATTAAAGATGAAGCCAGCTTAAGGGAGTTACTTCGTCGTCTGATGCCCGGCCACTGCCTGATTGAGCGACGCGACCTGATGCGGCAGGCGATGGAAGATGGACAGGATGCGATTGATGCCATGCTGGATTACCTGAAAGTCACTCACACAAGCACGATAGACAATAACGATAAAGTGGTATGGGCAAGCAGCCGAAAAGAAAAAGGCTGGATTATCCCTATTGCAGCAGGTTTCCATGGTATCAGTGAGCCAGGCATTGCTGAACAGCAACGCGACCCCGATACAACACACCGTTTTGCAGAAAGCGTGGTCACTCTTGGTGAGTTCGTTATGCCGTATCGCTTTAGTGACCTCGATAATATGCTTTGGCATTACCATGCCGATTTAGAAAATAATTTGTACCTTTGTCAACAAAACCAACCCGTTACCCAAATTTAGGAGATTGATCATGACGAAAAAAGGCGATATTGCATCAGTGCTGGCATTTGAAAAGAAACTGGTTCCATCAGATGGTTATATGTATGGAACAACCTGGGAAAACCGCGACAACGATAGCTTGGTCAGACCTCTCCTACTAAGGGAGAAGTCTGTACGGGGTACTATCTCGAATCGTCTAAAAGCAGCGATCAAAAATGATCCATTGAAGCTGAATGCCGAAGTCGAGAAACCAAACTTGCAGCGTGTTGACAGTTGTGCGTTAGACACCGATCAGGACACCTTGAAACTTCACTTCACATTAAAAGTGCTGAGCGGTGTGCAACATCCCTCTGCGTGTAATCATGACGGTTTTAATCAGATGTACACCCAGGCCGCTGAATCCTATATCAAATCAGAAGGTTTTACAGAATTGGCAAAACGCTATGCAACCAATATCGCCAATGCGCGATTTCTATGGCGTAACCGCGTCGGTGCAGAAAATATTGAGGTAAGGGTGAAGGTTAGTGGAACAAATCAGGGGTGGGAATTTGATGCTACCGAAATAAGCACACGAGATTTTGATATGAGCCCTCCAGGTCTGGATGCTTTGGCGAATCAGATTGCTGATGCGTTGTCAGGTAATACAAGTCATCTGCTATTAGAGATTGATGCTTTTGCACAAGTGGGCAAAGCACAAGATGTTTACCCCAGTGAAGAGCTAGTACTCGACAAAAGCAATACCAAAGGAGGGAAAAGCAAGATTCTTTATCAGATTGGCAATATTGCCGGTATCCACTCACAGAAAATTGGCAATGCTCTTCGTACTATCGACACATGGTATCCTGAGCATGATGAAGTCAACACGGGTCCGATTGCCATTGAACCGTATGGTGCGGTAACAAACCGGGGTACAGCATATCGGACTCCTAAAGAAAAAGCTGATTTCTTCACACTATTCGATAATTTCGCGACAGGTGGCGAATTAGACGAAAATGACAAGCATTATGTTATGGCAGTATTGGTTCGCGGTGGTGTGTTCGGTGAAAGTGGAAAGGAATAGCGTATGAGAAATTACATAGAAATAACCTTGTTGCCTGATGTAGACATTACGTTGAATTTCTTATGGGAAAAAGTATATCAGCAACTCCACTTGGCATTGGTTGAGATTCAGGATTCGGATAAAACAGTACCTGTTGGTGTCGCTTTTCCCGAATACAGGTGTAACACTGAAGAAAACATCTACCAGTTAGGCAGTAAAGTTCGTTTGTTTTCTCCGACTAGCGAAACATTGGAAGCTGTAAACATCAATCAATGGCTCTCGCGATTAACAGACTACGTGCACGTAAGCTCTATACGCGATGTTTCTGAAAAAAATCAGTCTTATGCTATCTTTAGACGTAGTCAGCCGAAAAATAATAGTCACAAAATGGCTAGACGTAAAGCAAAGAGGGAAGGCATTAGCGTAGACCAGGCATTAGCGTATTTCAAAGGTCGCAAGGAGCAATATTCCCTCGCACCCTTCGTTCGTATCAAAAGCCTGAGCAGCAATAATCAGTATCGTTTGATCATTCTTCAGGAAGAAGCCAATAAGAACCACGGTAAAGGAGTTTTCAGTACCTATGGTTTGAGCAAGAATGGTTCGACAGTCCCATCGTTTTAACCCTTATTTTCCTCGCTCTTTTAAAACTCATAAAAATCAGATAGTTATGTAGCCACTGAAATTCATCGGTATTTTGCCAATGGTGAACGTAAGTGGTTGCTGTAACAAGTTTTTTGTGTACGCATGGTTCTGTTCACTGCCGTACAGGCAGCTTAGAAAAGTTCACTGCCGTACAGGCAGCTTAGAAATGACATTTTTCGTTCACTGCCGTACAGGCAGCTTAGAAAACATCCGGCGTTGGTCGTTGCCAGCACTGCCGTACAGGCAGCTTAGAAATCTGATATCGGATCCATGCGTTCCACGATGACCAGCGATTCCGGTTCACTGCCGTACAGGCAGCTTAGAAAGCAGAGAATCGCCATGGGCGCATGGTCAGCCCAGGTTCACTGCCGTACAGGCAGCTTAGAAAGGATATGGTGGTCAAGGCGGCGGCCAGGTCTTGTTCACTGCCGTACAGGCAGCTTAGAAATGACAGCATACGAGGCTGGGGAAGAGTAGATCGTTCACTGCCGTACAGGCAGCTTAGAAATTGTGCCTCTGACAGAGCGCGGATATAAAATCGTTCACTGCCGTACAGGCAGCTTAGAAAGCTAATGCAACGGTCAATATATCAATCACTGAGTTCACTGCCGTACAGGCAGCTTAGAAATGTAGAGTGACCGATGGGTGATCAAATTGTCCGTTCACTGCCGTACAGGCAGCTTAGAAACCCTTGTCGATTGCTTCCCGTGCCAGTTCAGTGTTCACTGCCGTACAGGCAGCTTAGAAATTTCACGGCACGGAATTGAATCCTGACAGCATGTTCACTGCCGTACAGGCAGCTTAGAAATTCAATCGCTCCTCCGTGAACAGGAACGCCACGTTCACTGCCGTACAGGCAGCTTAGAAAACCCGGTTCAAAACCGATGACGGGTTTTTGCGGTTCACTGCCGTACAGGCAGCTTAGAAAATCCCAATTAGCGCAGCATAAACCATATAATCGTTCACTGCCGTACAGGCAGCTTAGAAACGTGCCGATAGCGCATTGACACGGGCGTCTTCGTTCACTGCCGTACAGGCAGCTTAGAAATTTCAATCGTCATGTCAACCGGGAAGCCCGCTGTTCACTGCCGTACAGGCAGCTTAGAAATTCCGTTCTGATTAGTCGACTTCAACTGCGCGTTCACTGCCGTACAGGCAGCTTAGAAAATGAGAATGTTTTAGTGTTTTCAATCTCCGTTGTTCACTGCCGTACAGGCAGCTTAGAAAGTCATCCGTTCTCGACCATGAGAATGTTTTAGGTTCACTGCCGTACAGGCAGCTTAGAAAATATTTCCCGCGCCCCGGATGCTTGCGGATCAGTTCACTGCCGTACAGGCAGCTTAGAAACAACTTTTCGCGAGTTCAACGGTTGGCTGGATGTTCACTGCCGTACAGGCAGCTTAGAAATTATCCCATAGAGCGGAATAAATCGTATCCGAGTTCACTGCCGTACAGGCAGCTTAGAAAATCACTTTTACTCCGGGTTCGTACAACAGCACGTTCACTGCCGTACAGGCAGCTTAGAAACAATAATGAAGTCACTATATCCCGAATCGCGTGTTCACTGCCGTACAGGCAGCTTAGAAAAACCAGTCGGGAACGCCTCAATATAAAGTTCCGTTCACTGCCGTACAGGCAGCTTAGAAAAGACGCGACTACCGCCGTTAAGGGAAGGGTTGGTTCACTGCCGTACAGGCAGCTTAGAAAATCGCGTCATCCTGCGCCTTATCGCTTTTCGGGTTCACTGCCGTACAGGCAGCTTAGAAAAAGACGCCGAACCCGCACCGCCGCCGCATGGAGTTCACTGCCGTACAGGCAGCTTAGAAATTGCAGAGATTGGAATTGTCGCTCATGCTGCTGTTCACTGCCGTACAGGCAGCTTAGAAATACAAGTAGATATTTTCGGATTGTCTATTCTCGTTCACTGCCGTACAGGCAGCTTAGAAAACCGCAACGCCGCAACCGTAACCGTTTGGTGGTTCACTGCCGTACAGGCAGCTTAGAAAATCAAGAGATTGGTTGGCGCGAGGTTCGTTAAGTTCACTGCCGTACAGGCAGCTTAGAAAAGCGGTTGCACCCTACATTGAAATGACAAACCGTTCACTGCCGTACAGGCAGCTTAGAAAAATCGAATGTGCGTCCGTTCAAAGTCCTATGAGTTCACTGCCGTACAGGCAGCTTAGAAAGTTAGCAATTATCAACGCGGGCGGTTCCAAGGGTTCACTGCCGTACAGGCAGCTTAGAAAATTAACTTCCCCCTATTTACCACAACCACAAAGTTCACTGCCGTACAGGCAGCTTAGAAACAAAGGAACCACGGGGCGGTTTGCGAATGAAAGTTCACTGCCGTACAGGCAGCTTAGAAACAACCATCGCGGCAGCCCTTGACGCGGTTGAAGTTCACTGCCGTACAGGCAGCTTAGAAAATCTCTGAATCAACCAATCTCTTGCATCCATCGTTCACTGCCGTACAGGCAGCTTAGAAACACCGCGAAAAAGGTGATGGATTTTACTAATCGTTCACTGCCGTACAGGCAGCTTAGAAAGGCATGCGTCCGGGTAACACCAATGCCGTGATGTTCACTGCCGTACAGGCAGCTTAGAAAAATGAACCAGGCCTGCAGACCCATAAATTCCTGTTCACTGCCGTACAGGCAGCTTAGAAACTGGCGTGATTTATGCCGGTAATGACTTCTTCGTTCACTGCCGTACAGGCAGCTTAGAAAACAGTATTTGATAGGTTGCGATCCGGCTTTCAGTTCACTGCCGTACAGGCAGCTTAGAAATCCGCCAGGAAATGCTCCATCCTGGCGAAACCGTTCACTGCCGTACAGGCAGCTTAGAAAAACAAGGCGCGTGGCTTCGGTATTAACATGGGGTTCACTGCCGTACAGGCAGCTTAGAAAACGCTCAAGGTCTCCGAAGTCTTTGCCGAATTGTTCACTGCCGTACAGGCAGCTTAGAAAAAGAGGAGGTCGATATCAGAGAGCTTGGCGGAGTTCACTGCCGTACAGGCAGCTTAGAAAAGGCACAAAAACACTATCAAACTCAATTCTTCGTTCACTGCCGTACAGGCAGCTTAGAAAAGGCAAAGATGATAGTACTTTCTTCATTCTCTGTTCACTGCCGTACAGGCAGCTTAGAAATTAATCCGTGGCTGGAAGCTCGGCCCCCGAAAGTTCACTGCCGTACAGGCAGCTTAGAAATGGCGTATTGTTTGAACGCGAACCGGATGAAGGTTCACTGCCGTACAGGCAGCTTAGAAAAATAACCTTTCCATCCTGTTTCAAACGAACATGTTCACTGCCGTACAGGCAGCTTAGAAAAATAGACATTGCGGCGGCTCTGGCCGCCAACCGTTCACTGCCGTACAGGCAGCTTAGAAAATTCCATGACGCCTTGAACTGAGCCGAGACCGGTTCACTGCCGTACAGGCAGCTTAGAAAACCGAGTGCGGCGATAACGGCGGTGGCCAAGAGTTCACTGCCGTACAGGCAGCTTAGAAAACAAAATCCTCCAGGCACGCCGGAGAGGTAATGTTCACTGCCGTACAGGCAGCTTAGAAATCAACCGATTTATCCATCAGGGCGGCGGCATCGTTCACTGCCGTACAGGCAGCTTAGAAATGAAGGCGCACCGATAGTCAGCGTTACGGGCGGTTCACTGCCGTACAGGCAGCTTAGAAAAGATACGTTTCCCCGTCCAGTCCTGCTGGATTGTTCACTGCCGTACAGGCAGCTTAGAAAGCCGAGGTGATCCCGCGCTGTCATACTCTGACGTTCACTGCCGTACAGGCAGCTTAGAAAATGAAATAACCGGGCGAGACAATCGCACCCGCGTTCACTGCCGTACAGGCAGCTTAGAAATCAATGCTGCCAGAGTCGACTGCTTGAAAATTGTTCACTGCCGTACAGGCAGCTTAGAAAATGAAGCTGGCCGGAAACGAAGAGATGGCATTGTTCACTGCCGTACAGGCAGCTTAGAAACTGATACTGTATCGGTAACAATAACGGATGATGTTCACTGCCGTACAGGCAGCTTAGAAATGGCGCGATATGTCGCGGGTGGCTGGCGTACAGTTCACTGCCGTACAGGCAGCTTAGAAAGACATTCGCGCCGGTTGTAATCAGCCCGTGTTGTTCACTGCCGTACAGGCAGCTTAGAAACGTTGGAAATCGCGGATGAAGGCGATCCCGTTGTTCACTGCCGTACAGGCAGCTTAGAAAATCGAAGAACGGAATTATCAGACCATCCTCGTGTTCACTGCCGTACAGGCAGCTTAGAAACATTTTTCCGGCGTATCCCCCGCAAACTGGATGTTCACTGCCGTACAGGCAGCTTAGAAACGCTCAGCAATTTTCCGCGTTGAAAGACCAATGTTCACTGCCGTACAGGCAGCTTAGAAAACCAGATTGAAATTTATCTGGACGACGTCATCGTTCACTGCCGTACAGGCAGCTTAGAAAAAGCAGGGAAGTCGCACCATCTTCGGCTTTCCGTTCACTGCCGTACAGGCAGCTTAGAAAACGCAACTGGGCAGCGATCTGTGTAAGATTGCGTTCACTGCCGTACAGGCAGCTTAGAAAGTCGTCTTTTTTCTGCTCCTCCTTGATATGCGCGTTCACTGCCGTACAGGCAGCTTAGAAAGAACAGTTATCAGTCGATCAAGGACGGCAGCAGTTCACTGCCGTACAGGCAGCTTAGAAAATAAGGTAAGTGCTGCCGTCTGACAGCGATAAGTTCACTGCCGTACAGGCAGCTTAGAAAACGCAAGTTGCGGGCTTTCAAGTTATCTGATAGTTCACTGCCGTACAGGCAGCTTAGAAAACAATAAAGCACTTATTCATTCCACTCATTTCGTTCACTGCCGTACAGGCAGCTTAGAAAACAACTCCTCGTTGGCTTTCTGCGCAAACTGTGTTCACTGCCGTACAGGCAGCTTAGAAATAATCCTATCCGTATTTCGGCTTTTTTTTGTGGTTCACTGCCGTACAGGCAGCTTAGAAATGCACGATTCTCGCCGGATCCGGTTTATATCAGTTCACTGCCGTACAGGCAGCTTAGAAAACCGTGCTGGCGGCGGCACGGTCAAACGACTGGTTCACTGCCGTACAGGCAGCTTAGAAAATAATCACCTCCAGAAAGTTATTGACTCGTTCGTTCACTGCCGTACAGGCAGCTTAGAAACTGCTCGGCGATGACTGGGGCGACGAATGAACGTTCACTGCCGTACAGGCAGCTTAGAAATGAAATGCCAACAATCTGACCTGCGGGTGCAGGTTCACTGCCGTACAGGCAGCTTAGAAAATCAAGCAAACATTAACATACTCAAAGAAAAAGTTCACTGCCGTACAGGCAGCTTAGAAAAACCGCGATACCCACCCCGACAATCGCACATAGTTCACTGCCGTACAGGCAGCTTAGAAAGCAATCGGGTTGACGGCGACCGCTTACCCTGCGTTCACTGCCGTACAGGCAGCTTAGAAAAACCGGGTATATTACCCGATTGAACAGCCGGAGTTCACTGCCGTACAGGCAGCTTAGAAATGTTGACAGGACTGCCGCTGTCGGCTGTTTCCGTTCACTGCCGTACAGGCAGCTTAGAAAAGACTCAAAGCTCAGAGGCGGTACCTCAAACTGTTCACTGCCGTACAGGCAGCTTAGAAATGCAGAGAAATTTGCAGGAGAGCATTGTTGATGTTCACTGCCGTACAGGCAGCTTAGAAAAGAAATATCACAATGCCGACCATCCCCCCAGTGTTCACTGCCGTACAGGCAGCTTAGAAAAAACATTATTGATTTTATCAAGGCGATAAAACGTTCACTGCCGTACAGGCAGCTTAGAAAAGAAATATCACAATGCCGACCATCCCCCCAGTGTTCACTGCCGTACAGGCAGCTTAGAAAAAGCCGCCGCGAGCGCATCGCAGGCCATTGAAGTTCACTGCCGTACAGGCAGCTTAGAAAATTGTGTCGCACCGGATTCTGCAGCCCATGCTGTTCACTGCCGTACAGGCAGCTTAGAAACGCCTATGGCGGTTCCATACGCTGCTTGTATTGTTCACTGCCGTACAGGCAGCTTAGAAAATCATCGAAAGATGACGGCTTCGCTGGCGGTAGTTCACTGCCGTACAGGCAGCTTAGAAATGAAGCAGATGCTCGGAGTTGACCCGGATATCGTTCACTGCCGTACAGGCAGCTTAGAAATGTGCGCTACCAGATATGCCGACAATCTGGCCGTTCACTGCCGTACAGGCAGCTTAGAAATTGCCAGCAATGAAAACATCAACGTTTCAATCGTTCACTGCCGTACAGGCAGCTTAGAAATCTCATGTCTCTATTGTGGTTGCTTTTGCTTTGTTCACTGCCGTACAGGCAGCTTAGAAAATGAATTGCACGGGCACGGAATTGATGCCCGGGTTCACTGCCGTACAGGCAGCTTAGAAAGATAAACTGACCTTCCGGGCAATATCTCGTTGGTTCACTGCCGTACAGGCAGCTTAGAAACATACAGCCACCACCGAACCAGGGCACACAAGGTTCACTGCCGTACAGGCAGCTTAGAAAAACAGGCTGGATAGAGGGATATTAGGCAAGGGGTTCACTGCCGTACAGGCAGCTTAGAAAGCAAGGCGACACACTACGAAAAGACGGGCAAGGTTCACTGCCGTACAGGCAGCTTAGAAAGGGCAATGGTCGCCATACGGCAACGATCATATGTTCACTGCCGTACAGGCAGCTTAGAAAAGGGGAACCACTGACAAGCTCACCGCTGAAGAGTTCACTGCCGTACAGGCAGCTTAGAAATGGTGGTTTTGGACGATGACCGCGCTTTCGTGGTTCACTGCCGTACAGGCAGCTTAGAAAGTTAGCCAGGACAAAGTGCTGAGAACCAGTGAGTTCACTGCCGTACAGGCAGCTTAGAAATATAGGTTCGGCTCTACCAAGACGAATTTTTAGTTCACTGCCGTACAGGCAGCTTAGAAAACAACCGAGGGCTGGAGAGAAGTAACTATCGTGTTCACTGCCGTACAGGCAGCTTAGAAAACTGGCGTATTGGAGAATCAATACAACACGCTGTTCACTGCCGTACAGGCAGCTTAGAAAATCTGGGACGTTGACGGCAATCACGAAATCGAAGTTCACTGCCGTACAGGCAGCTTAGAAAAGACGAATCCGTCCATTGCATAGTAACCAGCCGTTCACTGCCGTACAGGCAGCTTAGAAATCTCTGAAATTGAAATTGAAGCAATCCGAAAAGTTCACTGCCGTACAGGCAGCTTAGAAAATGGGCTCTTGTCGTAAACATTTCCAGCGGCCGTTCACTGCCGTACAGGCAGCTTAGAAAATATCGAAGATATAAAAACCGCTACTGAACAAGTTCACTGCCGTACAGGCAGCTTAGAAAGATACGAAAACGGGACGTTTGTATCGGCGGATGTTCACTGCCGTACAGGCAGCTTAGAAAAATTTGAGGAATTGAACCAGATTGACGTCTTAGTTCACTGCCGTACAGGCAGCTTAGAAAGCCTCCAGATCATCCGCATCCGCATCCACATGTTCACTGCCGTACAGGCAGCTTAGAAATTCACATTCAGCTTTTCAACAGCGATGCCTTGGTTCACTGCCGTACAGGCAGCTTAGAAAAACCAGGCTGACATTCGTCGTCCCACTTCGTGGTTCACTGCCGTACAGGCAGCTTAGAAATCATTGAAATTGATTGAATCATCCGGCCACCGGTTCACTGCCGTACAGGCAGCTTAGAAATATTGACGATATGTTCATGGCAGGCAGGCAGTGTTCACTGCCGTACAGGCAGCTTAGAAAAGCAGGGGCACGAACCCACACAATGCAAGATGGTTCACTGCCGTACAGGCAGCTTAGAAATGATGAATCTGAAACGCGACGAATGGAACGTTGTTCACTGCCGTACAGGCAGCTTAGAAAAATTCGCTAAATAAAGGACGGGTCTCCTTGAGGTTCACTGCCGTACAGGCAGCTTAGAAATGGGCGATCAGGTGTCGGTTGAATTTCCGCGAGTTCACTGCCGTACAGGCAGCTTAGAAAAGTCGCAAAACAGTTTGTTGATTTGGCGAACAGTTCACTGCCGTACAGGCAGCTTAGAAATCTCGCTTCTGGCGAGCGTCTTCAATAAGTTGGTTCACTGCCGTACAGGCAGCTTAGAAACTCAAGCAGCCGGCTCATCCAACAAGTACATCGTTCACTGCCGTACAGGCAGCTTAGAAACATGACAATTATCTGTGAATATGCTGCCCCCGGTTCACTGCCGTACAGGCAGCTTAGAAAATTGAGTCCATCGCATGGCCTGAACATTTCAAGTTCACTGCCGTACAGGCAGCTTAGAAAGAATAAAGGCACTCCGGGAACCAAGCGGGAAAGTTCACTGCCGTACAGGCAGCTTAGAAATTGACATTGCGGCGGCTCTGGCCGCCGACCTTGTTCACTGCCGTACAGGCAGCTTAGAAAAACGTGGGATTCGATGGCTCTGCAGACTCAGGGTTCACTGCCGTACAGGCAGCTTAGAAAGCCAGTTGACTGGTTCCACCAGTTTGGCAACGGTTCACTGCCGTACAGGCAGCTTAGAAAGCTACTGTCGGCTTCGGTATGGACGGCGTATCGTTCACTGCCGTACAGGCAGCTTAGAAAGTTCAGCGTACCGATTGCAGCTACAGGGGTCAGTTCACTGCCGTACAGGCAGCTTAGAAAATTGGCTTAAAATACAATCATCGTAACAAATTGTTCACTGCCGTACAGGCAGCTTAGAAACGGCTAATTCGGTCGCGGCGAAGTATTCACCCGTTCACTGCCGTACAGGCAGCTTAGAAAGCAACAATCTCTCGTTCCTCCCGAGCCTCTGCGTTCACTGCCGTACAGGCAGCTTAGAAATTGTTTCTCTTTCAGGTATATCATAGTGCCCCGTTCACTGCCGTACAGGCAGCTTAGAAATTCAATGTTGCTGGCAAGGTCGATGTTGGTTCGTTCACTGCCGTACAGGCAGCTTAGAAAACCAGGAAAAGATGCCACCTTCGGGTGCTGTAGTTCACTGCCGTACAGGCAGCTTAGAAAGTCAAAATGAATACGCACATAATTTCCTGCGGGTTCACTGCCGTACAGGCAGCTTAGAAAGGACATAATCGCGTACATCGTAAAGTCAGAATGTTCACTGCCGTACAGGCAGCTTAGAAAATGATTCCCGGTCTGGTTGGCAATATCGAAATGTTCACTGCCGTACAGGCAGCTTAGAAATACTGGATGAACAAACCTGGAAAGATAACCCGGTTCACTGCCGTACAGGCAGCTTAGAAAAGAGCGGTCCCATCTAGGCATTAGCTGTGTCCGTTCACTGCCGTACAGGCAGCTTAGAAAGGTAAGCATCAGCTCCAGTTCGGAGGAGTAGCGTTCACTGCCGTACAGGCAGCTTAGAAATTGCAGCGCCGCGCCGCACCATACCATACCCAGTTCACTGCCGTACAGGCAGCTTAGAAAGTGTAGGTGTTTGGTCGCCGTCGCAGAGCCGGGTTCACTGCCGTACAGGCAGCTTAGAAAAGGCAATGAGAGTACGGTTGAAGGATGGCTTGGTTCACTGCCGTACAGGCAGCTTAGAAAATACGCTGGAGAGTACCTCTTTGTAACGTTCTGTTCACTGCCGTACAGGCAGCTTAGAAATTTATGATGGAGGGTGCCGTTCCGGTCAATGTGTTCACTGCCGTACAGGCAGCTTAGAAAGTCAAGGACGGGGAAAGAGCAAGACTCAAAACGTTCACTGCCGTACAGGCAGCTTAGAAATCGAATCAAACCCTGAACACGCTGCAGGTCTCGTTCACTGCCGTACAGGCAGCTTAGAAAAGGCAGAAACGATAGCAGCCGGACCGGGAATTGTTCACTGCCGTACAGGCAGCTTAGAAAAAAAGTTAAGAAAGGAAGGCAAGAAGAAAGAAGTTCACTGCCGTACAGGCAGCTTAGAAAAGTATCGTATGCAAACTGGTTCATTTCTCCAAGTTCACTGCCGTACAGGCAGCTTAGAAATAGAGGCTTAAGACTGGCTATGGTTTCCTTAAGTTCACTGCCGTACAGGCAGCTTAGAAAAGGTAATCAGGCATCAACCGGAAGGCAGGGAAGTTCACTGCCGTACAGGCAGCTTAGAAATCTGTTCGGGGCGGGGTTGAGCTTTCCAGGCGGTTCACTGCCGTACAGGCAGCTTAGAAACCTTCAAAATCAAAATCAAACATTGTCATAATGTTCACTGCCGTACAGGCAGCTTAGAAAAAGACACTATCAGCCATTTTCCAGACCGTTCCGTTCACTGCCGTACAGGCAGCTTAGAAAAATAAACGCAACTCTCCGAAACTGGTTTCCATCTTCACTGCCGTACAGGCAGCTTAGAAATGTTCGGTTGGCTCCGCGCTTTGTATCCGGACGTTCACTGCCGTACAGGCAGCTTAGAAACAATCAATCAAGCGCAGTTGATCATGGTTATCGTTCACTGCCGTACAGGCAGCTTAGAAATAACGGGAGAATGAACAATGTACCCGCCTGACGTTCACTGCCGTACAGGCAGCTTAGAAAAATATAAAAATATGCGAAATCATGATTACAGAGTTCACTGCCGTACAGGCAGCTTAGAAATTAATCAAGATGCGAATGGCTACTTGATGAATGTTCACTGCCGTACAGGCAGCTTAGAAATGACACCGCCAGACATACCGCCTTGTCCGAGCGTTCACTGCCGTACAGGCAGCTTAGAAACATAACCGGCGCAACCAGGCAACCAGCATAGAGTTCACTGCCGTACAGGCAGCTTAGAAAGGCAGGGCAATACAGACAGAATAGCAGTAAGTGTTCACTGCCGTACAGGCAGCTTAGAAAGATACGCCTGCGGAAATAGCCAGCGAAATTCAGTTCACTGCCGTACAGGCAGCTTAGAAATTGCAACTGTAATCTGTACGCTGAACCTGCCAGTTCACTGCCGTACAGGCAGCTTAGAAAATCGTGTAATAATTCAATAAAAGGTATTGTCTGTTCACTGCCGTACAGGCAGCTTAGAAAGTACGAGGATCAACAGTTAGCGCGTGAGGTTCGTTCACTGCCGTACAGGCAGCTTAGAAAAGTGCTTGCGGGTGAGTAGTCTCTTGCATCAAGTTCACTGCCGTACAGGCAGCTTAGAAATAATGAGGAATGGACACGCGAGAAAGAGCCTTGTTCACTGCCGTACAGGCAGCTTAGAAATGAATCATAGTTGTATCTCGAAGTACTCCTTGGTTCACTGCCGTACAGGCAGCTTAGAAATGAACGGGTGCATATCGGGTTTAAGTTATGGGGTTCACTGCCGTACAGGCAGCTTAGAAAGACAATCTGCCCTGCCGGCGCAGTTAAGCCGTGTTCACTGCCGTACAGGCAGCTTAGAAATGACTATATCGCCTGCAGTAAGCATTCTGTGAGTTCACTGCCGTACAGGCAGCTTAGAAATCAGCATTGCCAGCGATAGCGATTCTGTTTCCGTTCACTGCCGTACAGGCAGCTTAGAAATAGTATTTGTCGCATTGGGGATGCCGACCTCCGTTCACTGCCGTACAGGCAGCTTAGAAACTGACAGGAGAGTATGAACTTGTCCGCTTCCCGTTCACTGCCGTACAGGCAGCTTAGAAAAAACGAAGCCGGGCGGCGCGGAGTCAACGTCTGTTCACTGCCGTACAGGCAGCTTAGAAAAAATGTTGTCATATTACATAAGTCCTCAAAATGTTCACTGCCGTACAGGCAGCTTAGAAATGAAACGGCACCCGCTCCTTATACTTTCTGATGTTCACTGCCGTACAGGCAGCTTAGAAATGGCTGTCGACCCGCTTATATCTGACGCGCATGTTCACTGCCGTACAGGCAGCTTAGAAAATGCACTCCGATAACAGTCGGGGGAAGCTGGTGTTCACTGCCGTACAGGCAGCTTAGAAAATACAATACAAAGGGAAGGGGTGATCAGCCCAGTTCACTGCCGTACAGGCAGCTTAGAAATCTCTCTTGTTCACTTCAACCTCCGATCAATAGTTCACTGCCGTACAGGCAGCTTAGAAATATACCTAACTATAGGTCAAGGCGTTTTTTTTGTTCACTGCCGTACAGGCAGCTTAGAAAAGTTTGAGCCGGCGTGTTGAACCGCAACCACTGTTCACTGCCGTACAGGCAGCTTAGAAAAGCCGACCTCGACATCATTATCCCACCATGATGTTCACTGCCGTACAGGCAGCTTAGAAATGTTCAGTCGGGTTATTAGTCCATGTCAAAGTGTTCACTGCCGTACAGGCAGCTTAGAAAAGGGATGACGCCCCCCGCCGTCAGTCGGTCGCGTTCACTGCCGTACAGGCAGCTTAGAAAGAAGGGTGTGATGCGGGTGCCTCTCTCTCATAGTTCACTGCCGTACAGGCAGCTTAGAAATGGCGAAGGTTGCCGAGAAAATGTATCACTGAGTTCACTGCCGTACAGGCAGCTTAGAAATGAAACGGCGATCACCGAGGTTGGTAATGTGGGTTCACTGCCGTACAGGCAGCTTAGAAAACATTGTCCACAAGTATAAATTCACTTTGTAAGTTCACTGCCGTACAGGCAGCTTAGAAAACAGCATGGCGTGGTAATGCTCGCGAACTTTTGTTCACTGCCGTACAGGCAGCTTAGAAATGTATTTTGGCACCATGTAACGTAGTGTTGATGTTCACTGCCGTACAGGCAGCTTAGAAACTATTACCACTACGACATTAAAAAAGGCGATCGTTCACTGCCGTACAGGCAGCTTAGAAAGGCAGGATTTAACCCGGCACCCGCCTGGATCAGTTCACTGCCGTACAGGCAGCTTAGAAAGATAATTTCTGATCCGCCGAGGCGGATCATCGGTTCACTGCCGTACAGGCAGCTTAGAAATTCAAGGCCGTAGAATTTCCGGTCGATATATTGTTCACTGCCGTACAGGCAGCTTAGAAAGACAAGATGGTTCCGATGTCAACGCATTTGCGGTTCACTGCCGTACAGGCAGCTTAGAAAACTTGTCCATATTTTTAATCTCTTTGTTCATTGTTCACTGCCGTACAGGCAGCTTAGAAAGATTGTCAATTAGCTTGCGAATTAGCTTGCAAGTTCACTGCCGTACAGGCAGCTTAGAAAAATAATCAGAAGGTATCGTTGGCGCGGTCATCGTTCACTGCCGTACAGGCAGCTTAGAAAAGGTTGAAATCGTCTAATGAATAAAACCACGAGTTCACTGCCGTACAGGCAGCTTAGAAAGCATCAGGTACAAAGCGCCCCTGTTATACTGAGTTCACTGCCGTACAGGCAGCTTAGAAAACTTCCAGATCGGCGTTTCCGATTGCTTTTTGGTTCACTGCCGTACAGGCAGCTTAGAAATTGAGCGGGGCCGCCAGACAATACAACGCCATGTTCACTGCCGTACAGGCAGCTTAGAAAAGAAAGATCGGTCGGCACATCCTCGAATCCAGGTTCACTGCCGTACAGGCAGCTTAGAAAGTAACCCGGCCAACGCGCCGGGTTTTTCATGCGTTCACTGCCGTACAGGCAGCTTAGAAACGGTTGCGTCCGGACGTAACTCAACCCGTAACGTTCACTGCCGTACAGGCAGCTTAGAAATGGAGTGTCCGGCTTTTGACACTGTAGCAGTAGTTCACTGCCGTACAGGCAGCTTAGAAACTGCGATTCCTTCCAGTCTGGCAGAATAGTCCGTTCACTGCCGTACAGGCAGCTTAGAAAAAGCCGGCATGGAAGCAAGAATGGCATTCGGCGTTCACTGCCGTACAGGCAGCTTAGAAATAACAACGGGAAAAAACATATTGCCGGATCGGGTTCACTGCCGTACAGGCAGCTTAGAAATTACCTACGTTGATACATGGAAAGCACCCCACGTTCACTGCCGTACAGGCAGCTTAGAAAAGTAAAATACTTACGCGAACCAAGCGATCTACGTTCACTGTCTAAGGCTTGGCCACATACGAAATTTCTACTCCTGTAGATTTGGTTACTAACGGAAACTTATCCGGGTTTTTGATGATTTCTTTGCTTAAATCTACATCAATCGCTGGCCAGTGGTAATGTCCTGGGGATGGTTCTTCTACATTCAGGATGGCTTCGATGGGTTGCTGGTTGAACCAGGGGAAATCCTTGTAAGGCATGAAGAGTTCTTCATTCTGCGTGAGCAGCCATATTCCATGTGGGGAGATATGCGTAACCTTGATTGCTTTACATCTCAACGCCGGTATCCGGGAGTGATTGGGTAGGAGTGATTGGGCGGGGGTGGGCGTGTGCTATAGCAGACCTTCATCGGATAGTACTTCTCTTGCTATGCGGAAGCATTCGAGGGCTTGGGGGACGCCGCAGTAGATTCCGATAACGTGGCAGATGGCGCGAATCTGTTGTTTGGTTACGCCGTTGGTGATCGCTCCCCGGCAGTGGATTTCCCATTCGTGCATACGGCCTAGCGCGCCGATCATGGTGAGGTTCATCATGGAGCGGGTTTTGGCATCAATGCAGTCGTCTCCCCATCCGAACCCCCAGCACCATTCGGTCATCATTTCCTGGAATGGCCGGGTAAATTCATCGGCTTGCGCCAGGTTTTTCTCTACATATTCGGCACCCAGGGTTGCTTTACGCTGGTTCAGGCCCAGCTCAAATCTTTCTTTGTCCATGACACTCTCGCTATGGTTGGTTTTTACAGTATGTGATTAGTCGTCCGCCCGCGGTCGTTCGTTGTCCGGGTCGTATACGGCTCCGGCCAGGACTACGGCTCGTCTCGGCACTCCCAGAACCAGCACTTCTACTTCTGTTCCGGGGCTGGCAATCTCCGGCTTGACGTATCCGAAAGCCAGGTAGCAGCCTGCATCATAGCCATAGCCGCCGGAGGAAATATGGCCTACGGCTGTGCCGTGTCGCCAGATGGTTTCTGATCCGGATGGGTCGGCATCCGGATGCTTTTGCGGGCAGTTGTCTGTGGCATCGCGCTTTGCATCGTGTTCTGTGTCATGGGTCGCTGGTTCGTCGAATCGGAAGCAGGCGAGTATCCATCGGGTCGCCGGGGCGGTGGATATTGCGGCACCCTGGAAGTTTCGTTGCGGTGACCAGCGTGTGATACCGGCTTCAGTCAGAGTGACTTCGTTGGTGATTTCGTGACCGGACAGGTATGCTTTTTCCATCCGCATCGAGTTCAACGCTGCGGAGCCGATATGGACCAGTCCGTGACTGTGCCGGGTTGTGATCAATGCCTGGTATACATTGGGCATCCGGTCCATTGGTACATGCAGTTCCCAGCCCAGTTCGCCGGTATAGGTGACGCGCATGGCGCGGACATTGTGCACCCCGCCAACGGTAATGTGCTGGAGCGACAGCCAGCGAAAATGGGCATTGTCCAGTGCCGCATCCGTACATTCGGCGAGAATCCTGCGGGACATGGGGCCGGCCAGCATGATTACGCCGTAATGAGTGGACAGGTTACGGATGTGGACGGACTCATTATCCGCAATCTGGTCGTTCAGCCAATTCAGCAGTGACGCTTCTTTAACTGCTGAATACACCATGTAGTAGTGATTGTCAGACAGTCTGGCCAGGGTTGCCTCTGCTTCAATCCGGCCGTTCTCCATGATCAGGCAGGTCAGTGATATATTGCCGGTTTTGCGCGGCAGTTGGTTGGAGGACACACGTTTGAGAAAAGACTCGGCATCGGTTCCTGATATTTCCAGCTTGGCGAAGGCGGTCAGGTCGGCAATGCCGGCATGCGTTCTCAGCCCGGCTACTTCGCGGCCAATGATTTCATGCAGTCCGGTACGCCGGAAGCTCTCGATATGTTGTCGTGGCATGTCGTCCAGTGCGTACCAGAATGGACGTTCCCAGCCATAGATGTCCTGATAGACGGCGCCTTTGTCGGCGAGCGTCTGGTACAGTGGGGAAAGTTTGGAGTGAGAGGGTCGGCAGGCTGGCCGATCGAGTGTCGGGTAGGGTATCTCATGACGCAGGGTATAGTCTTCCCGGGCTTTTTCGATTCGGTAGTGATCATCTATTCGGGCACCAAAACGTCTCGGGTCGAAGGCGCTCATGGAAATATCGGCAGCACCGTGAACCATCCATTGGGCGAGGTATTTCCCGGCTCCGGGTCCCCAGGCGATACCGACCTGGGAACCGCAGCACAGCCAGAAGTTCCGAATCCCGGATGGTCCCAGTAGCATATTACCGTCGGGTGGATGGGTGATTGCGCCATGCACGACTCGCTTGATTCCGAGGTCGGCAAGAACCGGCATTCGTTGCATGGCGTTTTCCAGCCACGGCATGATTCGCTCATAGTCGGGCTCGAACAGTCTGTGCTCCTCATCCCAGGGCGTACCCTGATTCCATACCGATACGGTGTTGGTTTTCTCGTAGATGCCGATCAGCCCGGATTTCTGTTCCATGCGGATATAGCCTGAAACTTGCCGGTCGTCCCGGATGACTGGCAATTCATGTTCCAGTTGCATGAATTGGGGTACGGTATCGGTAATCAGGTAATGGTGTAGCATGTTGGCGATGGGCAGGTCGAGGCCGAGCCATTGGCCGATTTGCCGGGCATAAGTTCCGCCTGCATTGACTACTCGTTCGGCTCTGATATCACCCTGTCCGGTATGGACGGTGAATTCATGGTTCGGATGGTGGGTAATGCCGGTAGCGCGAGTCTGGCGGATGATTTTGGCACCCATCATGCTGGCACCTTTGGCCAGGGCGAAAGTCACTCCGGCTGGGTCAACATGGCCATCTCCGGTGGTATGCAGGGCTGCCCGCACTCCTTCGATATTGTAGAACGGGTGTAATGTGCGGATTGAGTCTGGCTCGATGACTTCCATATAGTGCCCCAGGCCCTTGCCGATTGAGCGGGTGTAGTGCAGCCAGTCGACCTCGGATTGTTCATACGCCAATCGCAGGCTACCGCATCCATGCCAGGAGCATGACTGGCCGGTCTCGGCTTCGAGCCGGGGGTATAGTTGAGTCCCCCAGGCGGCCATTTTCGCCAGTCCGTAATGACTGACGGAGTGAGTAATCTGGCCGGCGGCATGCCAGGTTGAGCCGGATGTGAGCTCGCCCTTTTCCAGGAGAATCAGGTCGGTTTCTCCTTCCTTGCATAAATGCCAGGCCAGGGAACAACCCATTATGCCGCCTCCGATGATTACGGTTCTCGCCTGCGATGGAATGGACATGGTCAGAAAAGTTGCTGGATGTATTTTTCCCGCGCCAGTCGCCAGAATACGACTACAAAAGCGGTCAGGGGAATCGCCAGAATCATTCCCATGATTCCATTCAAGGCGGTGCCCCAGAAGAAAATGCCGATAATGATGGCCAGCGGGTTGAGTCCGGTCGCCTTGCCCATGATTTTCGGAGTCAGGTAATAGCCTTCGATCAGTTGTACTACACAAAAAACCGCGATGATGATGAGCAGGAGTATAGCTCCGCCGTCCGGCTGAAACCAGGCGATTGGCAGGCATACGGCCAAGCCTGCCATGCTTCCAAGATATGGGATGATGTTCAGGAATCCCAGCACCAGCCCGAGTGCGACTCCGTATTGCAGGCCAGCCAGAGTGAATCCGATTGCAAACAGGATTCCCTGGATCAGTGCGATCAGGATTTGTCCACGGAAGAAAATAACGACCAGATTGAAGAATTCCTGAATCAGGTAGATAACATCTGTGGCTGTTTCCGGTTTGAGAAAGGGCAGGTGTTCGGTTGTGAGTGAGCGGGGATGGACGCGCGGCATCATCAAAAATAAGGCGAGATATACCGGGACGATCAACCAGCCGGATAGCGAGACCATCCCTTCTATCAGATTAGATCCGGCCAGAAAGACCTGGTCACCGAGGTATTTGCCGAGCGCGAGCAGTGGAGCTTCTGGCGTTTCCACGGCGTTGGTGACCTTTTCGTAGAGCTCGCTGTTGCGAATCAGGTCGAATCCTGATCGAAACTCCTCAAACCAGGTGACTAGGCTGGCCCACCACACGGGTAGTTGATGGATCAGTTCTGTGATTTGATGGGCAATCAGTGTTCCGAACAGGGCGACCACGATGCCGACCGGCGCGAGGATGGACAGGAAAACCAGCGTCAGAGCCAGCGGCACCGGCAGGCGAGTTCGTAGCCATTCATACCAGGGTGAGAGTATCATAGCCATAATGCTGGCTACGGCCAGCGGCAGGAATACGTGACTGAATGCCTGGAATAGCCGGGCTGAGTAAATCAGGAGTACCACCAGTGCCGCAATACTGATTGTGGCGGCCAGTATGGTTATTCCTGTGGCGACAAGTTTTTTTTGTCGGGGGCTGAACTCAATCTGCATTTTATCTGGCACTGTTTTTAAGGGTAATACCGGATGTCGGTACTTTACCAGTCATTGCAGGCAACCGGGTAAAAAATCAGATGTTTATATTATAATTTATGTGGTAAAAATAGCTGAATTTCACACAGCAACTTGAGCGGAACCCGAAGATGTCAACAGCGAGCCCTGTTACAGGATTACAAGCGAGATATTTTACGGATAATGAAATTTTCAAGCGTGTAAAAACCCGGATTTATTTCAAAACCTGGCAGTTTGCCTGCCACCAGAGTCAGGTCGCAAAACCCGGGGATTACTTTAGTTTCACCTTGTTTGATCAGGACATTGTCGTGGTGCATGGCTACGATGGGCAGCTTCGGGCGATGTTTAACGTCTGCCAGCATCGCGGGCACAAGCTGGTGGAAGGGATGGGTAACAAGCCGACCCTGACCTGCCCGTATCACTCCTGGGTTTACGACCTCACGGGACAGTTGATGAGTGCGCCGAATTCACAATCAGTTGCCGGATTCGATCGCAGTGGAATCTGCGTGCCGCAAATACGGCTGGAGGAATATCTGGGTTTCCTGTTTATCAATCTGGACCCGGATGCAGACTCAATGGAGGATTGTTATCCCGGAGTCAAGCAGCAAGTTCTGGCACTTTGCCCGGATATCGAGATGCGGGCGTTTGCCTGGCAGCATGAGGCGGATGAGGGGTGTAACTGGTTGACTGCGGTTGAGAATTACAACGAATGTTATCATTGCAGAACGGTTCACCGGGAGTTCTCCAAGGGAGTGATTGATCCGGATTCATACTGCATCGCGCCTTATGGCGAGGGGCAGGTGCTGATGCACACTTCCCGCGCGACTCGTAGTGACCAGGCCTGGTACGATGTCAGCGGCTCCGACTATGGCAGTTTTTTCCTGTGGCCAGCCATGTCCATCCAGATTTATCCCGGCGGTGTGGTCAACAGCTACCATTGGAGGCCGTTGGCGGTTGATGATGTTCGAGTCTATCGGGGTTGGTACTCCGATGACGGGGAAGTCGATGAGACGTTGAGAAAGACCATTGATCTCGACCGGGAGACGACTTTCTCGGAAGACCTGGAGCTGGTACGGAATGTTCAACGGGGGCTGCAATCCATGGGTTATCGTCCCGGACCACTGGTGCTTGACCCGAAGGGCGGTATTGATAACGAGCTACCGATAGCGAAATTGCATGAATGGCTGCGACAGGCGGTTGATTGAAGGGTCTCGGTAATGTTCAATTACTGTCTGTGTATATTATCACCACCCGTCATTCCCGCGAATGCGGGAATCCACAAGTTGTGGTAATGTTCAATTACTGCCTGTGTATATTGTCGGCTTGTTTTTTATGGGTGCAGGTTGCTCATGCCCAGGTTGACGAGCGCGCGGTATTGCTGGCTACCACGACCAGCGTCGATAACTCTGGATTGTTTGACTATCTGCGTCCCGCGCTGGAGGAGGCAACCGGATTTACCTATAAGGTGATTGCCGTTGGCACCGGGAAAGCTCTGAAAATGGGGCAGGCGGGTGATGTCGATGTATTGCTGGTTCACGAGAAAAACAGTGAGATCGCTTTCCTGGAATCAGGCTATGGGGTGCGCCGGACGCCGTTCATGTTCAATGATTTCGTGCTGGTGGGAGCGGCAGGCGACCCGGCTGGTATCGGCGAGGAAAAGTCTGTCAGCGGGGCGATAAAATCCATGGTCGCCAGCAAGGTTCCGTTTGTTTCCAGAGGAGATGACTCCGGCACTCATAAGAAGGAGTTGGGGTTGTGGCGGCAGGCCGGGATCAAACCTGATGAGTCCTGGTATCGGGAAGCGGGGCAGGGCATGGGGAAAACCCTGCAAATAGCGGATGAGCTGCAAGCCTATACGTTGACCGACCGGGGCACCTGGCTATTCAGTCAGGACAAGCTGGAGCTGGAGATTGTGTTTGAGGGGGGTGCGGAACTGCATAATCAATACAGCGTAATTGTGATCAACCCGGACCTGCACCCGACCAACTATGACGGTGCGATGGCGCTTTCTGACTGGGTGGTTTCAGAGCAGGGGCAGGAGATGATTGATCAGTACCGCATCAACGGGCAGCAATTATTTCACGCCAATGGCCGGTCGCCCGGGAAAACGGACGGCACGAAGTTCTGATCGTCCATGGGCGGGCGAACGTAGCTTTTCGCAACCGGGGGTCTCGCTTCCAGGGCTACTTTTTCCGGAGTCAGGTCCTCGTAATCAATCAAGCTCAGCAGGTGGGTAATGCAGTTGATTCGCGCATGCTTCTTGTTGTCGGAGTTGACCACATGCCATGGTGCCTGCTTGATGTCGGTATGAGCGAACATGAAGTCCTTTGCCCTGGAGTATTCTACCCAGCGATTCCTGGACTCCAGATCCATCGGGCTGAGTTTCCAGCGTTTGGTTGGATCGTCTGAACGCGACTGGAACCGTCTTTCCTGCTCCTCATCACTGACCGAGAACCAGTATTTGACCAGTTTTATGCCGGAACGCACCAGCATACGTTCAAACTCTGGACAGCTTCGCATGAATTCTTCATATTCTTCCTCGTCGCAGAATCCCATGACCCGTTCAACGCCAGCGCGGTTATACCAACTGCGATCCAGAATCACCATTTCACCGGCGGCGGGAAGGTGTGCGGCGTAACGCTGGAAATACCACTGGGTCTTCTCTCTTTCTGTCGGAGCGGGCAGGGCGACCACCGAGCAGATCCGTGGATTCAGTGATTGGGTAATCCGTTTGATTGTGCCGCCCTTGCCGGCTGCGTCCCGGCCCTCGAATATGACTACGATCTTGAGTTTTTTGTGTTTGATCCATTCCTGGAGTTTGACCAACTCGATTTGCAGTCGCTCCAGTTCTTTCTCATAAGCGATATTCAAGGCTTTTTTGCGGCTTTTAGCAGTCATTACAAATACCCCCAGGTCAGGCGATTTTTATGGAAACAGCTTGTCTGGTCAGTAATACTACACGGACTCTGCCTGATTATCCACTGCCGGGGCGAGGGGTAGTGGGTTTTGGTGCGTGTGATGACGGTTGTGTCCCCCCATCCAATCCGCAAACGGATTGGATTCCCCCTCAAGGGGGGAATGATGGCGGGTTGGATTCCCGCCTGCGTGTGATGGCGGATTGGATTCCCCCTCAAGGGGGGAATGATGTGATGGATGCCAACCCGTTATCGTAGGGGAGGGTCTCCGTGCCCTCCCGCAACCGCCGGAACAGGTATCAACGATAGCGGGCACCCACAGAGGGGCGCCCCTACGATGACAGTAAGCGCAGTATCTGAGTGGTTGTGGATTCCCCTTCAAGGGGGGAATGATGTTGTAGGGGACGATTTGCGGCCTTTGACCGATTTCAGTCTGGTTGGCGGGGACGGGTCTTCGGTATCATCCGGCTGATCTTCCTCATCAGGCAGGAATGCCGGGGATTCCTGTTCCCCTTTCTGACGTCTGATGACCCATCCCACCGGGCCGGACAGGGCATAAGCCAATGCCATTAGAAACAGTACTCGCGGCGGGTCGAATGAGATCAGTACGGTGAAGCCGACGATTGCAAGCAGGGCGAAAAAAGGGATTTTATGCTTCGGGTCAAAATCCTTGAAACTGCGGAATTTGATATTACTGACCATAAATATGGACATCAGCAGGGTCACAACCCCGCTGGCGATAGCCATGGATTCTCCGGTCAAGCCCGTGTCATTGAAGTTCCATACCCAGAACGCGATGAACGCGGCGGCGGCGGGACAGGCCAGACCAAAGAAGTAGCGGTTGTCCTTGATTGTCAATGTGTTGAATCGGGCGAGCCGCAAGGCAGTAGCGGCGGCGTACAGAAATGAAATCAGCCAGCCTGTCTTGCCGAGGTGCTGCAATGACCAGAAATAGATAATCATTCCCGGAGCCACGCCAAACGCGATTACGTCAACCAGGCTGTCATATTCCTTGCCGAAGTCGCTGGCTGTGTTGGTCCATCGGGCAACGCGACCGTCCAGGCCATCCATGATCATGGCAATCAGGACTCCGGCTGCTGCCTGGCTGAAATTTCCCTGTGTGGCCTGGATAATTGCGTAAAACCCGAAAAACAGTCCGGCTGTAGTGAAAAGACTGGGCAGGAAATAGATGCCCTTACTGGTTCCGTGGGCGGTTGTGTCGTGTGGTTCCATAAAGGGGCCTGCGTTTCTTTGGCGGGTATCAGTATCCCGGTAAATAGCCGACCGGGCTATTACCGGAGTCTACCCATTGCCCCAATTTTACCACCAAACGGGTTTCCAGTGGTAAATACAGGTCTACTCTGGAGCCGAAGCGGATGAATCCGTAGCGTTGCCCGGTTTCCACTACATCTCCTGGACTTACGTAACACAATATCCGCCGGGCAATCAATCCGGCGATTTGTACGCTGTAAACGTGATGCCCCTGATCGGTCTCAATATGAATAGCGTTGCGTTCATTTTCAGACGATGCCTTGTCGAGGGCGGCATTGACGAATTTGCCCGGGAAATACCGGACTTCCTGTATGCTTCCCGCTACCGGGGCCAGATTGGAGTGAACCGAGAACACGTTCATGAATACACTCACTTTCAGGGTGATCGTAGGGTTTTGTGCGTATGGATTGCTCTCCTCGGACACGGAGACTATTTTCCCACTGGCCGGGGACACGACGACACCGGGAGTTTCCGGGATTTTTCGCGGTGGGTCGCGGAAGAACTGGAAGACAAACAGCACGCCGACCCAGACGATAATAGACCACGCCCCCAGCCACCAGGTTGCGGCAACGCCGGCGGCTGTGGCCAGAATCAGGTGGCAGGCGCCCTCTCTTGCGAGAATGGGGTAGCGGGACCGGGCCATGACCGCAACAGCAATATCAATTCTTCGCTTTATCGACGACCTTGTTATCGCTGATCCAGGACATCATAGAACGGAGTTTCGCTCCCACCTGCTCAATTTGATGCTCCTGGCCGCGCCGCCGTAACTCGGGGAAACGTTTTCCGCCGGTGGCGTTTTCTTCCATCCATTCGCGGGCAAAGGCACCCGATTGAATTTCTGTGAGAATTTTCTTCATCTCCGCCTTGGTTTGTTCGTTCACCACTCGCGGGCCACGGGTCAGGTCGCCGAACTCTGCGGTATTGGAGATCGAGTAACGCATATCGGCAATCCCGCCCTCATACATTAAGTCGACAATCAGCTTTAATTCATGCAGGCATTCGAAGTAAGCCATTTCAGGCGCGTAACCTGCTTCCACCAGTGTTTCAAAGCCAGCCTGAACCAGAGAGGTCGCGCCGCCGCACAGTACGGCCTGCTCACCGAACAGGTCGGTTTCGGTCTCTTCCTTGAACGTGGTTTCTATGATGCCAGCGCGTCCGCCGCCGATACAGGAAGCATAAGCCAGAGAGATGGCGTGTGCCTCGCCGGTAGCATCCATGGAAATTGCAATCAGGCAGGGAACACCTGCTCCTCCTTCAAAAGTGGAGCGCACCAGATGGCCCGGGCCTTTGGGCGCGATCATGACCACATTCAGGTCCGCTCGCGGCTCGATATAACCGAAGTGAATATTGAACCCGTGGGCGAATGCCAGGGTTGCTCCCGATTTCAGGTCGCCTTCAATTTCCTGGTAGATGCCCCCCATCAACTCATCCGGGCACAGCATCATGACCACATCCGCCTGGGCTGCTGCCGCCTTTACGTCCGCCACAGCCAGGCCAGCCTGTTCGGCCTTGGCCCGGGAACCGGAACCTTCGCGCAGGCCCACGACCACATCCACACCGCTTTCTTTCAGATTGTTGGCATGGGCATGACCTTGAGATCCATAACCGATAATAGCGACTTTCCGGCTGCGAATCTTGTCAAGATCGGCGTCCTGGTCATAATAAACTTTCATCTTCAGTTTCTCCTCGTAAAATAATAGTGTTCTGGCACCCCCGGAGTATGCGGGGGCAGGTTCTTCAGTGTGGGAGGCACGGTTACGCCCTGAGCGCCTTTCTGCCTCGTCCGATACCCAGTATCCCGGAGCGGACTACCTCTACCAGCTCTATTTGGGCGAGAGAGTCCAGGAAGGCATCCACCTTGTCTGTGCTGCCGGTCAGTTCCAGGGTATAGGTGGATTCGGTGACATCTATGATTCTGCCACGGAAAATATCCGCCAGTCTCTTGATGTCATCTTTTTGCTCTGCGGTGGATGCGGTCACTTTGACCAGCAATAATTCTCTTCCCAGATACTGGCCTTCGGTCAGGTCACGCAGCTTTACCACATCCACCAGCTTGTTCAACTGCTTGGTGATCTGCTCAATGATTGCATCGGT
Source organism: Arenicellales bacterium (assembly GCA_965116335.1). GTDB lineage: Bacteria > Pseudomonadota > Gammaproteobacteria > Arenicellales > Poriferihabitantaceae. The sequence goes on along the minus strand of OZ220677.1, from coordinate 674,742 downwards.
TCCAGAGGTTACAATGGTCATTCTGGATAGCGATTCATCATCTGTAGGGGCTACAGTCAGTGATTCGATATTGTAGCCACGTGCGGAGAACAAGCCCGCCACCCGCGACAGGGCACCGGATTCATTTTCCATCAGTACGGAAATGATACGTTTCATCAGGCTAATTCACGCTCCTGCACGTTGCATCCACAGTCATCCGGCTTGAGCTGCATTTCATTATGTCCCTTGCCAGCGGCAATCATCGGGTATACATTCTCGGTGTGATCGGTCAGAACATCCAGAAACACGAGCCGGTTTTTCAGTGCGAGCGCTTCCTGCAGCGCACCCTCCACATCCTCCGGCTTGTTGATGCTCATGCCGACATGACCGTAGGATTCGGCAAGTTTCACGAAGTCCGGTAGCGCGTCCATATAGGAATGTGAATAGCGGCGATCATAGAAAAATTCCTGCCATTGGCGAACCATCCCCATATATTGATTGTTCAGGTTGATGATCTTGATTGGCAGATTGTATTGCAGACAGGTGGACAATTCCTGCAGGCACATCTGAATACTGGCGTCCCCGGTTATGCAGGCCACCACGTCATCCGGGTAGGCCAGTTGAACGCCCAGCGCCGCAGGCAGCCCGAACCCCATGGTGCCGAGACCACCGGAATTGATCCAGCGGCGGGGCTTCTCAAAGGCGTAATACTGCGCGGCCCACATCTGGTGCTGGCCCACATCCGAGGTGATGAATGCGTCTCCATTGGTGGCCTCGAACAGTTTCTGAACCATGAACTGCGGCTTGATCACCCGATCACTGTTGTCATACCCCAGCGAATCCAGCGATTTCCACTGATCCACCGTGTCCCACCAGGCATCCACGGCCGGGCGGTCAATCTCACCCAGTCTGGATTTCAATTGCTCGTTCATCTGAATCAGGACTTCATTGCAATCACCGACGATAGGGACTTCAACCCGGACGTTTTTGCCGATGGATGATGGGTCGATATCAATCTGGACAATTTTTGCGTTGGGTGAGAAATTGGCCAGGTCGCCGGTCACCCGATCATCGAATCGGGCGCCGACCGCCAGCATGACATCGCATTCATACATCGCCATGTTGGATTCATAAGTGCCGTGCATACCCAGCATTCCGAGAAACCAGGGGCTGGACGCCGGAATAGCGCCGAGTCCCATCAGGGTGCTGGTGCTGGGATAGCGGAGCATATCGACCAGCTCAGTCAGAGGCTTGGCCGCATTGGACAGTATTGCGCCGCCGCCGGTATAGATGATCGGCTTTTTGGCATTGATGAGCAGTTCAATCCCTCTTTCTATCTGTTTGCTGTGTCCGCGTTTCCTGGGTTGATAGGAGCGCATTTCCACGCTTTCAGGATAAAAATACTCGGCTGAGTTAGCGGTCACGTCCTTCGGGATATCGACAACGACCGGGCCGGGTCGGCCGGAACTCGCGATATAAAATGCCTTCTTCATGATCTCGGCGATATCTTCTGTCCTTTTGATCAGGAAATTATGCTTTACACAGGGGCGGGTGATGCCGACAGTATCTACTTCCTGAAACGCATCGTCCCCGATCAAATGAGAGGGAACCTGCGCGGTGATCACGACCATCGGTATCGAATCCATGTAGGCGGTGGCGATGCCGGTGACGGTATTGGTAACGCCGGGACCGGAGGTGACCAGAACCACTCCGGGCTTGCCGGTAGCACGCGCAAAGCCGTCTGCTGCATGGGTCGCGCCTTGCTCGTGACGGACCAGGATATGCTTGACCTTGTCCTGACGATACATCGCGTCGTAAATGTGCAGGGCTGCGCCACCCGGATATCCGAAAATATATTCAATACCCTCATCCTGAAGACATCGAACAACAATATCTGCGCCTGTAAGTATCACTGTCGTACCTCAAAAGAAAAAAAGCCCGCTCGGCGTGCCAAGTATAGCGATATTCACCCGGACTTTCCAAGAATTTATGCGGTTGATGCTATCGGAACCGATGATTGCCGCCGCGTATTTGATCCATCATCCCTCTCATGCCACCTTTTCTGCTCATTCGCCCCATCATTTTCTGCATTTGGGCAAACTGTTTCAGCAATTGGTTGACATCCTGAATCCGGGTGCCTGAACCGACCGCTATTCTCTTTTTCCTGGCACTGCGTATTACAGCGGGGAATTTGCGTTCATGCGGGGTCATGGAATTTACGATGGCGATGAGTCGGGCTGTTTTCTTGTCGTCCATTTGATTGACCGCCTTTTGTGGCAGCCTGTCCATGCCGGGGAGCTTGTCCATCATTCCCATGATGCCGCCCATATTCTGCAACTGCATCATCTGTTCCCGGAAGTCCTCAAGATCGAACTTTTTTCCTGTCTTGATTTTCCGGGCCAGCTTGTCTGCCTTCTCGCGGTCTACTTTTTGCTCGACTTCTTCAATCAGGGAAAGCACATCCCCCATGCCCAGCATTCGTGAGGCGACCCGGTCGGGGTGAAAGGGTTCAAGTGCGTCCATGCCCTCTCCAGTGCCCAGAAACTTGATCGGTTTGCCGGTAACCTGCCGGATTGACAGGGCCGCTCCGCCACGGGCATCGCCGTCAGTCTTGGTCAGGATTACGCCGGTCAGGGGCAGGCTCTGATCGAATGCCTGGGCGCTGTTGACCGCATCCTGGCCGGTCATGCTGTCCACCACAAACAGGGTTTCCACTGGCTGTGCCACCTTGTGCAGATATTGCAGCTCCGACATCATATCGTGGTCAATGTGCAACCGCCCCGCAGTATCGACGATCACTACATCGATACTCTGTCTGGTCGCACGATCCAGTGCTCCGTTGACGATATCCAGAGGCTTCTGACCGGAGCCGGAATCGTGGAAATCCAGGTCAAGGTCATTGGCCAGGGTGCGTAGTTGATCAATGGCGGCTGGTCGATAAACATCGGCACTCACCACCATCACAGATTTTTTCTCGCTGGATTTGATGAATCGTCCCAGCTTGCCCACGGTCGTGGTTTTACCGGCGCCCTGCAATCCGGCAATGAAAATGACCGCGGGGGGGCGTACCGCAAGATTGAGCCGGTCATTGGCGCTGCCCATCAGACGCACCAGTTCATCTTGTACAATACCGACGAAGACCTGACCGGGTTGCAGGCTGGCGGTCACCTCGGCACCGATGGCGCGGGCTTTTACGTCTTCGATGAACTTGCGGGTCACCTCCAGCGATACATCCGCTTCGAGCAGCGCGACCCGCACTTCTCGCATCGAATCGGCGATATTCTTCTCGGTCAGCCGGGCCTGGCCGCCCAGGGATTTTATCGTGCCACGGAGTTTTTCACTTAACTGGTCAAACATGATGGATCACTGCTGATGAAATACAAGCCTCGATGTGTATAATCGGGTATCCATTCCGGTTAATGATTCTATGTTTCTGACTCCCGTCCTGACAGTGCTTTGTGCCTGTATCTACGGTTTTTGTACCTGGTTGTTATGGCGTCAGATCAAAAATGAGTCCGATGCCGACGAGCACAGTATGATTGTGCGTTTGTGCGCGATTATAGCAGTTGCCATCCACGGCTACCTCCTGTACGGCATCATTTTTATCGACGGGATATTCAGCATTTCTCTCGGGTCGTCCGTTTCCACCGCTGGCTGGGTCTCTGTCCTGATCTATTTGTGCGTCAGCCATAAGATGCGTTTTGTTAATCTGGGGATCATCCTGTTGCCGATTGCAGGGGTGACCGTAATCATCGGCGCATTTACAGATGGAGGCGCCGGGGGTCACGCGCTCGTGGCCGGCACCGGGTGGCATATTGCCCTCGCCATTCCGACCTACGGCGTATTGTGTGTAGCCTTCGCCCAGGCCTGTCTGCTGATTGTCCAGGATCGCCATCTACACAAAATCTCATCGGAAAGATTCATGACCGCGTTGCCTGCCATTCAAACAATGGAAAGCAATCTGAAATGGCTGATCCTGCTTGGGTTCGGCCTGATGTCCGTCAATCTGGTCTCTGGCATCGGAACCAATATCCTGCATCAGGGGCAGTTATTTCAATTCAATCATCATATTGTGCTCTCCATCCTCGCATGGGGGTGTTTCGCCTGTTTGCTGGCCGGACAGATATTTGCTGGCTGGCGCGGACAAACCGCCGCAAAATGGACGATATTCGCGTTCGGTATTCTGGCGCTGGCTTATTTCGGCACTCGTTTTGTCAATGACCTGATACTGGGCGGGTGACGGGTTGGCGTGTCCCCCCACCAAATCCGCTTTGCGGATTTGACTCCCCCTCAAGGGGGGAGTGATGTTGATACATGGTCGAAACCATCATCGTAGGGGAGGGTCTTGTACCCTCCCGCGAATGATCGGGACGGGTATCAACAATACCGGGCACCCACAGAGGGGTGCCCCTACGATAACGGGTTGGTGGTCGGGTGACGGCTGTGGACTCCCCCTCAAGGGGGGAGTGATACGGGAATGGTTGGGCCTGTTCCAACGGCTGCGGGAGGGCACGGAGACCCTCCCCTACGATAACGGGTTGGGTGGTCTTTGTCTTTTGTGTTTTGCCTTTGGTTTGGTTTTTGATTTGCCGGGCCTGGCAGATTTTCTGGCTGAATCGGCTTCAGGACTGCCCTTTCGTCCAGACGAGGACTTTGCTTTGTTCGCCGGCTTTTGCTGGTTCAGTCTGGTTATCTTCATTTTCCGGCCTGATACCCATATCGATCCCAGTTTTTTTAGCAGGGCCCGCGGCATATCATCGGGAAGCTGGATCAGGCTGTGATCGTCAAGTATCTCCAGTCGTCCGATAAACTGACTGTCAAGCCCGGTTTCATTGATAATCGCGCCTGTGATATTCGACGGGCCGACATTGTGCTGGTTGCCTACTTCGATGCGGTAACGCGCCATGCCCGCATCACCGGATTTTGTGGCATTCCGGGAGCGGTCAGATTTATTCCGGCCTTTCGATTTCGGGGTATGGTCGCGGTCTCGTGCGCGCGGCCGGGTTTGTTCCTTGTTGCGATCCGTTTGTGGGGCTGGCGGCGGTTTTCTTTGTAGCAGAAACGGGCTGCTTCCCTGCAGGAGTTGAGCCAATGCCGCCGCAATCTCAATCACTGGCTGATCGCTTTCCTTTTGATATTCCTCGATCAGGCGACTGAACAGTTTCAGATCCTCGCCTTCCAGGGTATCGGTAATGCGTTGTTTGAATCGGGATATCCGCCGTTCATTGATGTGGTCATTGGTTGGAATATCCATCAACTCGATTTTCTTGCGGGTGGTCTTTTCGATAGCGCGGAGCATACGTCTTTCCCGCGGTGCGACGAACAGGATCGCGTCTCCCTGTCTGCCAGCACGCCCGGTGCGTCCGATCCGATGAACATACGCTTCCGGGTCATACGGAATATCATAATTGATTACGTGGCTTACCCGATCCACGTCCAGCCCGCGCGCGGCAACGTCAGTGGCGACCAGAATATCCAGTTTCCCTGATTTCAATTGTCCGACCGTGCGTTCCCGTTGATTCTGGGGAATATCGCCATTCAACGGGGCACTTGCAAACCCTCTGGCTTCCAGTTTCTCGGACAAATCCACGGTCGCAGTTTTGGTGCGTACAAAAACAATCATTCCATCAAAGGCTTCAGCCTCCAGAATACGGGTGAGCGCATCCAGTTTATGGGAGCCGGTGACCGACCAGTAACGCTGACGAATGGTGTCGGCGGTTGCCGTTTTGACCTTGATCGTGATTTCTTCCGGGTTGTTCAGATAGCGGTTGGCAATGCTCCGGACCGGCTTGGGCAGGGTGGCCGAAAACAGGGCAGTCTGGCGGCGCGAAGGCGTTTTCTCAAGTATCCATTCGACATCTTCAATGAATCCCATACGCAGCATTTCATCCGCCTCGTCCAGCACCAGAGTCTGCAACTGTGCAAGATCAAGCGTGCCTCGACGTATATGATCCATAATACGCCCCGGTGTCCCGACCACAACCTGAACTCCGCGTTTAAGTGCTTTAATCTGTCCCCGGTAGTCCTGACCGCCGTATACCGGCAATACATGAAAACCCTTGATATATGCGGCGTAAGACTGGAAAGCCTCCGATACCTGAAGCGCCAGTTCGCGAGTGGGCACCAGTACCATCGTGCGCGGTTTCACAGATTTCAAGTCCAGATCAGACAGTACAGGCAGTGCGAATGCTGCCGTTTTCCCGGTGCCGGTATGCGCCTGCCCCAGGATGTCACGACCCGATAACATGGGCGGGATGGTTTTTTCCTGAATCGGAGTCGGTGTTTCATATCCGACTTCGTCAAGAGCTTTCAGCAAACTCCGGCCAAGGCCGAGGTCATTGAATGTGATCGGGGGGGTGGTATTCATAGTTAGACCAGAGGCGGGTTCAGGGGTCATTGCGGGCATGACAAGCATTTCCGACAGCCCGGTCGGGTGGCGATATTACAACATCGGACAGCAGTTATGGGAAAAATAACAGGAAAATGATGGGTGGCTGCGCTCTTTTGGCAGGAATTGAATAAAGGCGGATGACTTTGAGTGAATTTTATTTGAATTGAACTGGCAAGTATTTTATAGTATGCGTGCTGTTGTGCTGGTTCAGTAGCGGGTTGCAATGTACACAACAAATTAAGGTGAAAAAGCCATGTTGAGATTTGCCGAGGAAATCATGTTACTCCTGCTGGATGATGAGGGCGGGGAGTTTCTGCGTGTGTCGGAAACATCGCTACAGTGCGCCCTCGCTGGCGCGGTATTGATGGATCTGGCGCTGGAGAACCGGATCGATACCGACCCGGATCAATTGGTGCTGGTTGATTCGACTCCGACCGGGGATGATCTGCTCGATCCGACACTGGCCAGCATCGGGCAAAATGCCGAGACCCGGGAATGGTTCCATCGGTTTGTTGACAGCGATGATCGCGCTGCCGGGAAGCTCGAAACCCATGATGCCCTTTATTGGGTCAAACAGACGGCGGAGAACGCTGAGCAGATTCGCGAGAGAGGAATCAAGCGTCTGGTTGAACGTGGCATCCTGGAAGAGCAGGATGATCGTTTCCTGTGGGTGTTCAGGGCGCGACGTTACCCGATCGTTGATGGTGAAGCGGAACGAGAGGTCAAGCTGCGCATCATGGAGGTCTTGTTCAGCGATGTAATTCCCGACCCGCGTGATGTGGTCATCATCTGCCTGGCGGATGTCTGCGGTTTGTTCCGGGAAATGTTTTCCGCGCGGGAACTGGAGAGTATCGGGCCGCGTATCCAGCAAGTTCGTAAGCTGGATTTGATCGGTCAGGCGGTGATGCGGGCTATCAATGAAATTGAGATGGGTATCGCCATTGCCATGCGCCCCATCATGTAATAATCCGGGGTCATTACTTACTCGACCGGATGCGGCTTAAGAAATTACTGGTATCAGGGTTCAAGTCTTTCGTAGACCCTGTTGATATTCGTGTGCCGTCTCATCTGGTCGGGATTGTCGGGCCGAATGGCTGCGGGAAATCCAACGTCATTGATGCGGTGCGCTGGGTGATGGGAGAAACATCGGCCAGGACGTTGCGCGGCGACAACATGGCAGATGTCATATTCAATGGATCGTCCACCCGAAAGCCGATCAGCAGGGCGTCGGTGGAGTTGATTTTTGATAATCAGGATGGACAGGCTCCCGGACATTACGGGCAGTTCGCGGAAATATCGGTAAAGCGAACCCTGACCCGGGATGACCAATCCAGGTATCTGATCAATAATGTCAAAACCCGCCGCAAGGATGTACTGGACTTGTTCCGGGGTACAGGGCTCGGGCCGCGCTCCTATTCGATTATAGAGCAGGGCATGGTTAGCCGCATCGTGGAAGCCCGGCCTGAAGACCTGCGGGTATTTGTGGAAGAAGCCGCCGGCACATCCAGATATAAAGACCGGAGGAGAGAAACGGAAATCCGCATCGCGCATACCCGTGAAAACCTGGAGCGGGTCGCGGATATCGAGACTGAGCTTGGCAAGCAGTTGAGCCGCCTGCGTAAACAATCCGCCGCTGCCGAACGTTACAAGGTTCTTAAATCCGAACAACGGGAGATCAACGGGCAATTAAATGTTCTGATTTTGAATCAGTTGAACCATCAACTGCAAGAACAGGACCGCCTGACCGCGAAACACGAGAACGAAGTACAGAAATGCCTGTCCCGGCAACGGCAAACACAAGCGAGACTGGAGGAGCTTCGCAGGCGGCAGGGGGATGCTCACGAGGAGTACAACCGGATTCAGCAGGAGTTTTATCAGGTATCCGCAAAAATCTCGAATCTGGAACAGAAAATTGAACATCGCAGGGAGAACATACAGCGACAGACGGAAGAAGTGGAACGGTTACAGGGATTGCGAAATGATTATTTGCAGCAGACCCAGTCCGAGACACGAAAAAGCGAGGCTCTGGTTCAGCGCCTGGAGGAGATGCGCCCGGCCCTGGAATCTTATCAGCAGAGTCTGGCAGACGCAGAAAACCAACTGGCTGATTGCGAGCAAAGACTGTCCGATTGCCTGGCTGAAATTGAAGTCCTCGATGAGCACTCCAGAGAGCCGGCGCGACAAGTGGAAATACAGAACTCCAGAATTGAGCATCTCCGACAGCAAAGAGCGCGTACCGAACAAGGCAAAACCAGGCTGACCGAACAGATCACACAGTTGACAGGGCAGGTATCTTCAACAGATATTGATTCCCTGCGCTGTGAGGCCGAGAGCAAGGAGCGCAACCACGAACAGGCGGAAAAACAATTCCATCAGTCCGAGCTGGAATTAAAACAGATTTATACCCGGATTGAACGAAAACGGGAAGGCCGGGCCAATCTGCGAACCCGGCTTCAGGAGGTTATATCCCGGTTGCAGTCGTTGCAGGAGATACAGGCTGCCGCATTGGGCGCTGACCGTGCGGACCTCGACAACTGGCTGGACGATAGTGGTCTTGGCCGTGTTCCCAGACTGGCTAACAAAATAAAGGTTGCCGATGGCTGGGAACGGGCCGCAGATCAGGTGCTGAATGACTGGCTGAGTGCCTTGTGTACGGATCATCTATCGCTCGAACTGCTGGCGACCCGTCCGGACAGCAGCCTTTCGCTGGTTTGTCTGGATGAAGTGACCGCTCCTGCGGACCATGCGGCCAGTCGGATTCCATTAGCGGCTATGTCCGACCAGATCATTGCGGGGGGTTCTGAGGTTACCGGCCTGGTGGCGGGAGTTTATGTCGCTGAAACACTGGAACAGGCTCTGGAGTGCCGCAATCGGTTGACCGGCAGGGAATGTATCGTCACTCGTCGCGGCGAGTTGGTTGGCACTAACTGGATCCGTTTCGCAAGCCAAAGCCAGATTGAAACCGGGGTGCTGGTCAGGGGGGATGAGATAGTCCAACTGCTGGATAAAAAGCGGGAGTTGAGTGACCAGCTCGAACTTGCGGAGAAGGAGACCGCTTCGTTGAATCTTCACCGGAAGGAAAAGGAGGCGGAAGTGGAAGCCTGGCGCAGCTCTCTGACTTCCCTGCGCTCCGAGTTGACGGTCGTGCATAATCAGTTCAGCCGGGAGGAAACCCGCTATCTTGAAGCCCGCGAGCATCTCGGCAAGCTGGGCGCTGAGCTGGACGAATTGGAAGCGCAGAGTACAGACGAAGACGCAGAAATGGAAAACGCCCAGACATTATTTGAAACGGCGGTAAAAGAAACCGGAGTTTTTGGTAAGCAGCGGGAGCGTCTGATTGAGGCGCGAAATCAACTCAGTGGCGAGGTTTCAAAAAAGCGTGAGAGGGTCGATGAGATCAGGGAACGACATTACAATCAGGCATTGATTCAGCAAAAACTGGAAGCGGATGTCGATACAGTGAATTCTAATATAAAGCGTTTTCAGTATGATATAGAGATAACTGAATCCAGATTATCGGACTTGAACCAGCCGGATTCAGCGCCGGATGAGTCCGTTCCGGTGCTGCAAGAGAGTCTTGAGCGGTTATTGCATTCGAGCCACGAAATCGACCAGCATTTTTCCGCCGCGAGGGAGCGGGTATCGGAGCTCGACGACAGCATCGAACAGGCCAACCAGTTGCACGCCGGACAAGCTGGTCATGTGGATGAGGCCAGAGTGGAACTGGAACAGCACAAGCTGACCCGGCAGGAAGCACTGGTTCGCCGGGACGCTCTGGTTGAAATGATGGACAGCCAGGGATGGGATATTGAGGCGTGTTCACAGGGGTTGCCCGAGGATGCGAGCGTGCAAGACTGGCAGATCAGGCTGGAAAATATCGAGAAGAAAGTGGAGCGCATTGGCCCCGTTAATCTGGTGGCGATCGACGAATTCAATGAACAAAGCGAGCGCATGGACTATTTACGCAAGCAACGCGAAGACCTGACCGAGGCGCTCACTACCCTGGAACAGGTGATTAGGAAAATTGATCGTGAAACCCGTTCCAGATTCCGTCAGACTTTTGATACAATCAACGAAGGTTTCAATCGGTTTTTCCCGAAGTTGTTCGGTGGTGGCAGTGCCCGATTGTTTTTGACCAGTGACGATCTCCTCACTACCGGGATTGGCGTTATGGCAAGACCGCCGGGAAAGAGAAACACTCATATTCATCTTTTATCAGGGGGAGAGAAGGCGTTGACGGCGGTAGCGCTTTTGTTTTCATTGTTTGAACTGAACCCGGCCCCGTTTTGTATGCTGGATGAGGTGGATGCGCCTCTGGATGATGCCAATGTTGACCGTTATTGTGAGACACTCAAGACTCTCGCAGACAAGAGCCAGATGATTGTGATTACCCATAACAAGATTACCATGGCCTCCATGGACCTGCTGGTCGGCGTTACAATGGAGGAAGCAGGCGTGTCGCGGCTGGTTTCGGTAGATATGGAACGGGCTATGGAAATGGTGGCGTAATGGACCTGCAGGTCACGCTGATCGTCATTGGCCTCGTTGTCATCCTCGCGATCTATGCTGTTTCCAGGATCATGGAGTGGAAAAGAATGCAGGAGAACCTCATGGATGTGGAAAATTCACAAGCACAAACGAAGCCCCGCAATCCGGTTCGCTGGAAGAAGTGGTTCGGACTTTCAACCGACCCGGTCAAGGACAGGGCGAGTGAAATTGAGCCGAATTTCGGGGAAGATGATTTGACTTTCATGACCGAGACGGATGTTATTTTCGGGGTAGACCCTGACGATGCCGATGATCGTCGGCTGCACCCGGATGAAATCGAGAGCCTGACGGCTCCCGATATGACTGACACGGTTCCGGTTTTGTCCGAGTCCGAGGTGGTCGGTCGATATCCTGTTGACAGGCGCGAAGCTCCGGCCACGGCTCCTGATCATGCCCAACCGGATGCAGACGATGATGGGGCCGAGACCCCGATTCAGGAGAAACCGCAACAACCCAGGATGCCTACGGGCGGTGAATCCGTGGATGAATCTGACCGGCGGGAGGCTGTTGAAGATGCGAAACCAGAGAGTGTCGCGGACGGCGCTTCCGGTCTGTTTGAATACCCGGAAATAGAAGGGTTTATCCGGGTCAGCCAGATTGACTACTGGATCAAGCTGAGCGGTAAGCGGGATGTCGGCAGAGAGTCAGCGCTGGCACTGTATCGGGAAGAAGCCAGCCTGATCACCAAACAACACCAGATATTTGGCCAGAAAATCCCGAAAAGGGAGTGGTGCACTCTGGAGCAGGAAGCGGAGGGTGCGCGTTTTGGTGATTTGATCATCACCTTGCAATTAGCCGATAAAGACGGGGCGGTCAATCAGGAAGAACTGGAGTGCTTTGTAAGGCTGGCTTCAACTCTGGCAAAAGGTCTTGATTATGAGTTTACGCCGATGGCGCCGATTGAGAGTGCACTGAAGCAAGGCCGGGCGATTGAGGACTTCATTCGTTATTACGATTCTCTGGCCGTAATCCATGTCAAACCAGCGGTTTCTGAGCATTTCGAGGGAGCGGCCATAAATCGTTGCGCCTCCCAACTCGGTCTGGACCGGTCGCCGGAGGGCTTTTTTGTCCGCAATCAGTTGGTCAACAAGAACAAGACCAACCTCTATTATCTCGCCAACATGAGCAAGAGCGGAGAGTTCGATTTCGACAACATCAAGGATACGCGGATTCGGGGAGTCACATTTTTTACCAAGCCGGTACTGTATCGTTCGCCGGGAGTGGTTTTTACGGAAATGTCAGATACAGCCAAAGCCTTTGCGGCGCGAATAAAGGGCAGTACCTCGGTTCTGGACCATCATACCCTGTCACAAAGCTATGTGGACCAGAATCGGGCATTGATCGAGAAAAATGCCGGTGAAATGGAGGAACTCGGAATTGCCCCGGGAAGTGAAGAAGCAATGAGGCTGTTCTGACACATACCCGGATGCTGAAAGACCCACAATATCAAATTCAGGAATTGCGTGCCAAACTGGAGTATCACAATCACCGCTACTATGAGCTGGATGATCCGGAGATTCCAGACAGTTGTTATGATCGCCTGATCCGGTCCCTGGAGAATCTGGAAGAGCGATACCCGCAATACCGCTCTGCACAATCACCGACCCAAAAAGTAGGTGGGGCCGTCGCCAAACCCTTTTCTGAAGTGGTTCACGCCATACCGATGCTGTCCCTCGGCAACGCATTCTCGGCCCAGGAAATCGAGAATTTTGATCGACGGGTGCGGGAATTGACGGGGCTGAAAGACACAGAAGTGGAATATGTGGCGGAGCCGAAGTTTGATGGCCTGGCTATCAGTCTCCGCTATGAGAAGGGCTGGCTGACACAGGCGGCTACCCGCGGAGATGGACGTACCGGAGAGAATGTCACGCTGAATATGCGGGAGATTCTGGGTGACAGGGCCCGGTTGCAGGGTACTGATATTCCTGATGTTATGGAAGTGCGAGGCGAGGTCTTTATCAGCCGGGCGGACTTTGCGGCGCTGAACGAGGCCCGGCAGACGAGCGACCTGAAACTATTTGTCAACCCGCGCAATGCGGCTGCCGGCGGGTTGCGACAGTTGGACCCCGCAGTGGCTGCATCCCGACGATTACAGTTGTATTGCTATTCTTTCGGGGAGGTTACAGGTATGCCGTATCCTGAGACGCAGGAGTCGTCATTACGTACATTGCGTGATTTCGGCCTGCCGGTCACCGACTTGTACCGTGTAGTCAAGGGGGCACAGGGTTGTCTGGATTATTACCAGAATATGCTTGGACTTCGAGCCGGGCTGCCTTTTGATATTGACGGAGTGGTCTACAAGGTTTCCCGGATTGACTGGCAGAACAGTCTGGGTTTTACTTCCAAGGCTCCGCGCTGGGCTATCGCACATAAATTTCCCGCCCAGGAGGAAGTCACCACAGTTGAGAATATAGAGCTTCAGGTAGGCAGAACCGGCGCGGTTACTCCGGTAGCCAGACTGCAACCGGTTTTTGTCGGCGGGGTCACGGTTTCCAGCGCCACATTGCACAATCGCAGCGAAATCCAGCGTCTGGATGTCCGGATCGGGGATCGTGTCATCGTGAGACGGGCCGGAGATGTGATACCGGAAGTATTGTCGGTGGTGATGTCTGCCCGGTCTGGTGAGGCCGAACCGTTTGTGTTCCCGGAAACCTGCCCGGTATGCGCGAGCCCGATCCTGTACGAGGGCGAGGGGATCATTGCCCGTTGCAGTGGCGGACTGACTTGCGAGGCGCAGAAGAAACAGAGTATCAAGCATTTCGTCAGCCGCAAGGCCATGGATATCGAGGGGCTGGGTGACAAATGGGTGGATTGGCTGCTTGCGGGCCAGGTGATTGCCGATGTGTCTGACTTGTACCGGCTGACACCGGAAAAGCTGGAATCGAGATACCAGAAAAGCTCCCGGGCGATCATGAACCTGATTCAGTCAATCGAACAAAGCAAGACCACAACCCTGGCCCGGTTTTTGTACGCTCTCGGAATCCCGTTGGTCGGCGAGACGATCGCAGAAGTCCTGGCGGTTAATCTGGGCTCGCTGGAACGGATACAGCAGGCCTCGAAAGAACAGCTACAGGAAATCCCGGATGTCGGTCCGTTGGTTGCCGACAGTGTGATCAAATTTTTCGGGCATGAGCATAATCGTGCCGTAGTGGAGAAACTGCTGGACGCAGGGGTTTCGTGGCCCGCGCCGGCTGAGCGCAACGTTGAGGAGGGCGATAGTGTGTTTGCTGGCAAGACCGTGGTATTGACCGGGAAAATGAATCTGCCGAGGGGTGAGGCTACGGCTTTGTTGCAGTCGGTGGGTGCCAGAGTTGGCAACAGCATCACAAAAAACACGGATTATCTGATCGCGGCCACAGATACCAGCTCCAAGGCGGTCAAGGCCGCGCAGATGGGAATTGAAATCCTGGATGAGCGGCAATTCCTGGAACAGGTCCATGCGTCCGGTTTGTCTGCCGACCGGGACGGAGAGACCTGACCTCATGAACAAACAGACAGGCGGCCCGGTTGAAATCCTGTTCTACTACCGGGAAGAGTGCGACCTTTGCGAGCAGATGGATTATGAGCTCAGAGATCATCTTGCAGATTTCTATACGGGCTCGGATATCCGGGTGACCATGCGGGATGTGGATGATGACCGGCAATGGCATCGGGAATACAGCGAATATGTCCCCGCTCTGGTTATTAACGGAGAGCGGGTATGTCATTATTTCTTCGATTGTGATGCCGTCCGGTTGGCACTGCAACCGGAATATCCCCGGGTGCTCACTCAGTCGCCATAATAACTCATCGATGCGTTGTCGGTATCGTTGATGTCACTGATTGCGGTTTCGACGTCACGAATCGCGTCCCTCAGGTAGTGGGTAATCACCCGCTTGTCATCGGTAAAGGGGATTTCATCGACCAGGGTTTGCAGCCTGCCCATGGACAGCCACGCCTTGTGCCGCGCCCACTCGGTAAAGAGGACATGGTGAGGGTCTACCACGGATAGATCCGGGAATCGGCAAACATCGTCAATTTCAGTGTTCAACGGGACATAGCCATTGACCAGGGTGATGCGCTCTGCCGGTCGAGTGAGTTTTGCGCCACGATGCACCACCATGTAGCCGTGCAGCACAAAGGCATAACCCGCGCCGGGAAATCGGGGACTCACTACCCGCTCGGATGGAATTGAATCGCCCTTGTCAGAAATTTCTTTTGCCTGTTCATGGGTGCCCTTGAAATACTGGAACTCTCCGCCGAAAAGCTGGTTCGGGTCGGACAGCATCAGTACATAATCCAGGCTCAACGTATCATGATGCCATTTGTCAACTGACCTGGTGAGGTCGTCCGGGGCGAAATTAAGATGCCCCAGATGCAAGGGCATAGTATGGGGTGATACCGGTGTGCCGAAGATGTCCGAGATGAAATCGGTGACCTCTCCGCAAAGGCAGAAATCCCTGAGAAAACGGGATTGATAAACGCCGCCGCGAACCATATTCTCGATGCGTTCACAGTTGACTGCAAATTTCCGGAGTGAACGGGCCGTATCGCGCATGACCTTGACTCCTTCGTCCGATAGCAATCGAACCGCACTGGAGATTGCCAGGTCGGTCGGGCATTTCTTGATCGTTTCGGCATCATAACCCAGATCACTCAACCGCACCGTGTCTTCCGGGGGTTCGAGTTGAAGATGCCTGGCTGGATCGAATTCGACTTCTTCATCAAGATATTGATACCCGTCAGGCAGGGCAGAAGGAAATTTCGGGGGGCTGTTCCAGTACGGCATATCAGATCATCCAAGTGGGTCAGAGTCATGATTATGGCATTATATACAAACCGGGATGCGCCTGACTACACCCTCTTATGTGAAGCTGTGCGTCAGGCGACAAAAGAATGAAATGGCCGGAGCGTGAGCCATCGTGGAAGCGGCGTCATGGCCGATGATGCGATTTGTTGCAATGAAGACGGAGGAGCAGGCAGGCTCGGGCCGCAGATTGAGATGGCACTGCCCTGTTTTACGGCCCGTACCAGCAGATGTCGATCAGGCCGCTAAAGTCACAGCCTGTTCTGCCATGTCGCTATCGTCTTCCGGCACATCATCGCCTTCCTCTTGAACGTCACCACGGTAAATGGAGATGCCGGTGGCCTGTTCGATCAGGTTCAACAATCGTTTCTGCCGGTCTTTCACGAACGCCTCGAAATTGTCCGCCCGCAACAAACAGGGATCGATCAGGTGCGTCTCAAGGTGGTGTTCAAGTGTACCGACCGGGATAGGCGCGTGGGTGTTCGTGCCTCTCACGAGGCTGGAAAGATATTCGGACGGTGCGGCACTACCGATCCGGCGATTGGTCCGATACGACAGTGGCGTTTTGTTAATGATCGAATCGTAAATTTTCCAGTCCTTTCCCATCCTTTTGCACCAGTGTCGCGGGAAGATATGGTGGATGTCAATATTCTCACCAAAGAACGCGGTGTGATTGAATTCCTGACCGGAGGCAAAATCCTTGGCACCCTCCCGCATAAGCAAGGCGTTCACGCCCTTGTATGCTGCAGACAGACGCATTCTCATGCTGAACAATCGATCTGCCCGGAAGGACGCATCGGTGATCGTTGATGGCTCAGGCCCGCCTGTGATCCATTTCGGCACTTCAATGAAATCCTTGGCAATTCGGCTTTCGACGGTTGAACCGTAGAGTTCACCAAATACACCGTTCCAGTACCAGCGGTGAAGCTTGGTGCGTACCGAAGCGTCATGCCCGCAATCACCGATTTCGGCCAAGATGGCCGCGAGTGGCACGATCTGAGATTGATACGGAAGGTCGAGCTCCCGATAAATATACTGCATGTTCAAAAACTTGGCAGCTTCCATGAAACCTTGCTCGACCTGTTCCTGATACCGAAGATATGCGTCCAGTGGTAGCGTCAGCAAGGCACGCCGATTGCCTGAGACAGCTGGCAATTCCTTACCCGTCTTTCCGGCTGCTTCCGCTTTCCGGCGCAAATCACGCGTGTGGAACAGCGAGATCGCCTGCAGAAAGTCCGTATTGCCCACGTTGGATAGAATACCGAACTCTTGACCGGGCGCATGGAAGGCGGTCTGCAATCGACGGTGCCTGCCTGGAGTCTCTCCCAAACCGTACCAGTCCTTCCGAAGTTCATGACCTTCGGCGGCATACATGGCCGTCACAAGTTCAAATGCGTCCAGGGGCTTGCCACCGGTGTTGACCTTCTCGAACACGACGCAGACGGCTTCCTTGCTGGTTTGTTTGCCTAGTGTCTCGTCATACATGATGTGTCGGATACAGTCGTTTTAGTTTGATGCGTGCGTCCTCAGTTGTGAACTGCCAATCCACCTGAGTCTGTAGGCGGTCCCGTGAGGCTTGCCAGGCAGCGACTTCACGTGCGAGTATGTCCATACGGTCGATACGCCGATTCAGGCATTGGCGGTTCATGACGTTGAGTTCGATTTCAGCCACATTCAGCCAACTACCGTGCTTTGGGGTATAAACGAACTCGAATCGGTCCCATAGTGCCTTGGCTTGTGCCGGTGGGTAGGCTTCATAGAATGCACCGGGACGGTGGGTATTGAGATTGTCCATGACCAGGGTGATGCGGGTGGCATCCCGATAGTGTGCGGCAATGTCGGAGAGGAACTGCGCCCAATCGGTTCGGGTTCTGCGTTCGGTCACTTGGGTCATCCGCTTGCCAGCCAAAGGTTCGGTGGCCATGAAGACATTGCAGGTTCCACAACGCTGGTACTCGTAGTCATGTCGGGCGGGCTGTCCCGGACCCATGGCAACCGGCGCACGAGTCTCCCGAATCAATTGGCGCGGTGTCTCGTCCATGCACACCACCGGGAAAGCGGCATTGTAGGGACGCCGGTAAACATCCAGAACCTTTTCCATCGCAGCGACGAATTCGGCGTTGCCTTGTGGCGGAATCACCCACCCGACCCGCCGCCATGGCTTGAGTTCGTTTTTTTTAGAACCCGGCGCACGGTTTCATGGGACACCGCATCAATGTAACCCAGTTCCACAACCCGGTCGGCCAAAAGCCGCAACGACCATTGCGCGTAACCCGCCGGAGCTTCACCACAGGCCAAAGCCACCAGACGCGCCTCGAATTCACCGTCAGCCTTACGAATATAGGTGAGCCTGCGCCCTTGGCGGCCTCCTAGCGCCGCATCCAGACCTTCCTCCACAAACCGCTTCTTCACTCGATCTACCTTGCGCATGCTGATACGGAGTATGTCCGAAATGGCTTCCCCAGTGGAATGCCGATCATTGAACTCCCCTGCATCGCAGTTGAGCAGGATCAATGCATTGATCACCTTTTGCGACCGATGCGAACCCTTGTTCGTGATACTCGTCAATTCATCTCGCTCCGCTTCGTCCAACGTCACCCTATAGCGTTTCATACATTCAACCTCGTCTTAACCAAAAAACGAGGAATCTATCATACTATATGAGACTTATCATGGATGACGGGACACTAGTGCAATAACAGGCACATGGTATCTTGTGAATTGATCAATCACCTCTTCCTTGAAGGCTCTGATGATCTCCCATTTATCGTTGAACTCGCCAGCTTTTATCGCGTGTTCGATGAACCCTTTTTGCCAATTATCCCAATTGAAAATTTCGGTAACCGGGTACATGAAATGCTCAAATTCTGCTTCGCGGCTGGAAAGATCGAGTTCCACACTGCGATTAAACGCACCTCTAACCACGCGGTCTTCAGGAATGCCAAGGATTGATTCCTCCCGGTCGGTCTCGTCTTCCAATGCCGACCGGATGTTGATGAAGAACCAGCGTTTCACCTTCTTGTGTTTGGGTGTGACCGTCTCCACGACCTTGTTGCGGATCGTCACTTGATACAGGGAAGTCATGCGCTGCTGACCGTCTAGCAATAAGGATTGGGGTTGGACATTTTTAGCGTCCGGTAGGGCACCCTCAACCGCCCGAGGCTTGAATTCCACTTCTCCGCCACGTTCAAGCGTCATCAGCGCACCGATCGGGAAGCCCCGCGAAACCGATGCGATCAAGCTCTTAATCCGTTCTTCGTCCCAAACCCAACTACGCTGAAAATCAGGCAATTGCAGTTCGCCTTTGTGACACTGGCGAAGCAGATCTTCCAAGGCGTATGGATTAGTTTTGAATGTTGCTCCAGACATAAGTTTGGAGGTCTCCATTTCAGAATTGCATTTATTGGATGCGGTCGGGTGGTTTGTGACGGCCATACCCGACCGCGCCGTTGAATACTGTGTGTTCGTTCCAGCTGTGCGTTTAGCTTGCCCATCCTGACACCGGATGCCGGACTGGGCATTATATCAATAGGGCTTCTCGATTGTAAGCGGTGAGACTGAGGTTCGTCGATCTCTTCTTTTGTCAAGTTGGCAGGAGCTCATATCGTCCAGTTTGCCCTCCCGCAACCGTCGGAACGGATATCACCGATAGCGGGCACCCACAAGGGGCACCCCTACGATGACAGTAAGCACAGCATCCGAATGGTTGTGGATTCCCGTTCCCCGTTCGGAACCGGGGACAAGCTACAGGTAATGATGGAACTCATACCAATCTATCGCATTACTCTCTCCTTGAGGGGGAGTCCAATCCGCGAAGCACGATTGGGTGGGGGGACGAATTCATCGCATGCCCCTCGATTAAGCTGGGGCCGGGGGCTCTACGATGTCATTTGTTCAGCCGTTCATTCAAACGGCTGACAATATCCCTTCGGCTATGTATCACGCCGATTATCACGGGGGTTTTTAATCCCTCCCGGATATAAAACACGAAGTGATAGCGATACCTGGTGACGAGCAATTCGGGAAATTCATCAGAGAATTTCTGTTTCCGCACACTGCCATCTCCGATTGCCCCGAACGTGGTTTTGAGTCCATCAATATACTTGGTTAATGAGTTACGTCCCCACTTTTTGAGCGTGTAACGGACAACTTCTCGCACATCTTTTTCCGCGGTTGGGGATAGCTCGTAATTTTGCATTATGGGGTTTGTTCTTCCTGCAACACTTCAAATACGATTTCATCAATGGTTTTGTTGCTGCGCTCTCCACTTAAGGCTTCTTCGATCCGAGGTTTGAGAAAAGCCTCAAGTTTTTTCAGCGCTACTTCTTCGTCAGGCAAGGTACGTTCCAGCACATAATCCTTGATGGACTTGCCCTGCATGGCTGCCGTAGCTTTCAGCGTTTTGTGCTGCTCCCGTGTGATGTCGATTGACAGACGCATAGTTTTCTCACTCGTTGTTTATCATTCATCTTGAATATAGAGCATAATGGTAAAAGTATCAATCTGTAGTAAATGTTGTTTTGTGGGGGGCAGGCTCTACGATGACGGCAATTACGCATCCATATTATTGTGGATTCCCGTTTCTGCGGGAATGACGGAATGATTCCCGATCATCATCGTAGGGGAGGGTCTTGTACCCTCCCGCGAATGTCGCTAGCGGGCACCCACGAGGGGCGCCCCTACGATGACAGTAAGCACAGCATCCGAATGGTTGTGGATTCCCGTTTTCACGGGAATGACGGCTGGTTGTGGTGCATGAAATGACGGAAGGAAATCACTCCACCCTTGAGGGGGAGCCCAATCCGCGAAGCACGATTGGGTGGGGGGACACAACCGTCAAAGAACGAACGAACCGTCATCGTAGGGGAGGGTCTTGTACCCTCCCGCAACCGTCGGAACAGGGAATTTCGCTAAAGGAAAGTCTGATCAATACAGGTTTTGTGATGGATTTTTTATAGATTCGGGATTTCATCAGACAGGAAGGACGAAATGGACTGAAATCAGCACCCCGGAGCGGGGAAAGGCAGGGATTTTCTCTTTATTTCCCTATTTCAGGCGCACGTAGCCTGCGGTTTCAATCTTCCTGGTTTCAACAGCACTTTCTTCGCCATCACCAGATTGCTCAAGGCACAAGCCACCACCAGTCGATGCGTGTTCTTCTCCAAACCCCGATAACGCACCTTGGTAAAACCAAACCGTCGCTTGATGATGCCAAATGAATGTTCTACCTTCGACCGTACCCGGGACTTGGTGCGATTCATTGCGCGTTCCTTCTCCGTCAACTTTCGATTACGCGCCCCCTTCGCCTGGGTAAAGTCCTTCGCATCCGGTGCCACCCTTGCAATCACCGCCTTCTGACCCGTATACGCCGAATCTCCCCATACACGAGTCTCTTTCCCATGCAAAAGAACAGGCAGAACCTGTGAATCATGAACATTCGCTGGCGTAGCCGCTACCGAGTGAATCAACTTGCTGTGACTGTCTACACCAATATGGGCCTTCATGCCAAAGTGCCATTGGTTGCCCTTGCGCGTGGAGTGCATCTGTGGATCCCGTTCTTTCTTCCGGTTCTTGGTCGAACTCGGCGCCTCTATAATACTGGCGTCTACAATCGTGCCTCGCTTCACTGCCAGTCCGTTCTCGCCCAAATACTCATTGACCAGAACAAACAACCGCCTCCCCAGATTGTGCTTCTCCATCAAATGACGAAACTTGCAAATCGTGGTCTCATCCGGCGCCGGTTCCCGACCCAGATCAATACCCGCAAAACAGCGCATACAACGAGAATCATATAACGCTTCTTCAACCGCCGGATCCGAAAGATTGAACCAGTGCTGCAAAAAGTGAATACGCAACATCCGATCTATTCCAATCGGCCTGCGCCCCGCTCCTTTGGGTTGCGGATAAAAGGGTTCAATCACCGCACACAAATCCGACCACGGAATCACTTCCTCCATCTCTTCCAGAAAACGCTCCTTGCGTGTCCTCTTACTGTATTTATCAAACCCAATCTCAGAAAATGTGCTCTGGCGCATCATGAAAAATCTCCCGGTATTAAAGAATAAAAAATCATTATACAATAGAGGATCAATTAATCAGAGATTCCTAAAGAAATAGATGTAATCACGGCCAATGACTGGTATTGTTCGGGCCGCAGAAATAGCAACCGGAGATAGGGTGTATGAAAGAGGTTTATGATTGGGTTCCGTGGTTTCAGGAACTCGCACAAAAGATTGCTGATGGCAGTGAAAGCGACCTCGCTGAAAAAGCAAAGAGAGTGAAGTGGAAGGAGGATTACACAAAGCAGGGTTTGTTGCAGTACGGTGACGAAAATATTGAGCCGCTTTCGTTTTTCTACACCCTTTCGAGTTTAAGCAAATGGAAGAATGACCGAAAGAGGGTCTATCCGAGCATCTCCGAAGTATTCGGGTTGTCGCAAACGCTCAACCTGGATTCGGATGACAGATTTATGTTTCAGAAAGCGAACCTGCAGAAACATCTGCTTTACGGCGACTCAAAAAATACTAACCCGCAGTTGTTTTGGAAAATATTCAGAGCCGCTGTGTCAGGACTTGACGCAGTAGATGGAGACGATTTCGAAAATGCGCGTAAAATCTATGGAGTCGGTAATGCGAACTTGACTCAGGCCCTGTTTCTGTTAAACCCGGAGGAGTTTTTACCGATTGATAAATACACCAATTCGCTTGAAATCTTTGATTCGATTTCAGGAAAGATTAGCTGGGAGGAATATCGGCAGTGCATTGAACGGGTGAGAAATGTCTTCCGCGGGTGCCAACTGTACGAGGCCAACCTGTTTTCTTACCTCTCTGCTACTGACAAACTTCGCATTCGGCTGGACCCGGACCCACATCAACATCAGTACCCGTATTACCAGTACAATGCCCAAGACGAGGATCGTTGGCGCGAGCTCGATGAAAGCAACTCGATATTTGATGCGGGCGGGGACGGAAGGAAATGGATGCAACAGCAGAAATATCAGGGACCTCAACCGGGACAAATCGTTCTCGCCAGGACGTGGAATACTGGCCGAGGTATTGGTGTGATCTACAAAAACGACTACCAGGGCCAGCCCACCGAAAACCTCGGGCTACATGTCGTGTGGTTGAATAAATTACCTGCACAGTTATACGGCAAAATGCCTTCGTTCGATTTTTCATGGGCTGTCAAAAGTTCTACTACCTTCCTGCAGGCGGAAGAATACGCCCCAACATTCGAGTTGCTGGAGCGTCTGAATAGCGAGAAGGGGGAAGATGAGCAAACACCATCTCCCAAAGAATCCAATCTAAAAACGGACATTGCAGCCCCATCCTCTCGCAAGATACGTCCGAAAATGGATGTCCCAAAAAACCGGATACTGTATGGTCCTCCGGGAACGGGCAAGACCTGGAGTACTGTGAACAGGGCATTGGAGATTCTTGATCCTGGGTTCTATGAGGCGAATCAATCAAAGCGTGGGGTGCTCAAGCAACGATTCAATGAATTGCAGGAAGAGGAGCGGATCGGCTTTGTGACATTTCACCAGAGTTTCAGTTACGAGGACTTTGTTGAAGGACTGCGGGCATCGACGAAAAATGGACAAATCCGTTACCAGATTGAGGATGGCCTGTTCAAGAGGATGTGTGATTCTGCACGCAAGCACCCGGATGAGCCACAGGTATTGATTATTGATGAAATCAACCGGGGTAATATCGCCAATATACTGGGTGAACTGATTACCCTGATTGAACCTTCTAAGCGATACGGGTCGGAAGATGAGATTACCGTGAATCTGCCTTACTCGAAGGCGTTATTTTCCGTGCCCGACAATCTCTACATTATCGGTACGATGAATACGGCTGATCGGTCACTGACACATCTGGATACGGCTTTACGCAGGCGTTTCGAGTTTGAAGCGATGCTCCCGGATACTGAGCCATTACAGGGTATTGAAATTGATGGAATCAATATCAGTAAGATGCTGAAAGTCATCAACTCGCGTATTGAATTACTTCTGGATCGGGAGCGCACACTGGGACATTCGTTTTTCCTGCCGCTGAAAGAGAACCCTGATTTAGGGACTCTCAAAAGGATCTTCAAAAACAGCATTCTGCCATTGCTTGAGGAGTATTGTTTCGAGGATTGGAGCCGTATCCGTAAGGTGCTTGGTGATGATCGTAAAGCAGAGGAAAAACTCATGTTCTATGTGCCTGCCTTCAAGCCTGGTCGGATTGATCAATTACTGGGCGAAGGTGAGGATAATCAGGGGTTGTATGACAAGGTTTTCAGACGCAATGAGAAGGCGATGGAACAGGCGGAAGCCTGGATTGGCATTTATAAGGAACAAGAACCGCAACAGAAACAGGAACCAGCCGGATAGCCTGGATGAATCCCCGATCAAGGCGAGGACAGGCTCTATCCATTCATGAGTTCGGCTTTCTGTCCGAAAACGAACCGTCTGGCAATGGAGGAGGAAATGGAGTGGAACATCGAGGGGTTCCCGGCGCAGTCTATCGTGAATTACGCAAACACGCGCTCGGGGAGGTGGAGCAGGAGTCCGGCGCTCAATTCCTGCGTCTGAGGAGCAGGCGGGGAGTGGAATGTGTACAGATTCGTAATTATGTTGGTCTGATTCAGACTTCAGGCGGGTATCAGATCGAAATCCTGCCAAAAACCTCCAATGATTCTGCTCAAACAATCGAGGCATCCCGGAAGTTGCTTTGGCGTATGCTCCAGACTGTACACGATATCAAGAGTCTCCAATCCGGTAGCGCGTCTCTGGAAACGCTGAATCACAGTTGGCTGGAAGTATTGATACAGCGGGTTCTGAATGAGATCAGCGGGTTGGTCCGGCGCGGTATTCGCAGCGGCTATGTTCGGCGAGCCGAGCAGTCTCGATTCCTCAAGGGACAGCTCCAGATATCTCGTCAGTTGCGGTTAGAATCCTGGAAGCAGGATCGCTTCTGGGTCATATATGATCAGTATTTACCAGACCGGGCAGAAAACCGTCTGATTCATTCTGCCCTGAAAAAATTATCCCGCTGGACACGACTGCCTGATAACCAGCGTCTGTGTAATGAGTTGCTGTTTGTGTTTGCTGATATTCCGCAATCCCGCAACATAAAAAAGGATCTGGAGCTTTGGAGCGACCGCCGGGACATCGCGCATTATCGACCGCTCCGCCCCTGGGTGGAGTTGATTCTGGGTGAGAAATCGCCTCTGTTTAACGCAGGTCGATGGGATGGTTTTTCCCTGCTGTTTCCGATGGAAAAGCTATTCGAGAAATATGTCGCCAGAAAGCTGTCTTCCCTGACGGGTGCCGGATATTCATTGAAGGGGCAAATTCAGAGTGAATCTCTGGTCAAACACAGGGGTCAGCCAATGTTTCTGCTCAAGCCGGATCTGGCCATTAAAAAGGGGGGACAGGTTTACGCAGTGCTGGATACCAAATGGAAGTTGATTGACCAGTCTGAGTCTGACAGGAAATCGAAATACAACATCGGACAGGCGGATATGTACCAGTTGTATGCCTATGGTCAGAAATATCTCGACGGGCAAGGGGACTTATTTCTGATCTATCCGAGGCATGATAAATTTTCCGCGCCACTGCCTGTTTTCGAGTTTGGTGGCGACCTGAATTTGTGGGTGGTGCCGTTTGATCTGGATAAGGATACGTTGGTTACCGGGTCATGGCCTGATCAGTGGATCAGGGTTTCGGGCGGGTATCAACGGTAGCGGGCACCCACAAGGGGCGCCCCTACGCATCGGTAGTTGCGGGTTTTGAATGGTTGTGGATTCCCGCCTGCACGGGAAAGACGGGTGGTTGGGGCGTGGGATGGCGGTTGTGTCCCCCCATCCAATCCGTTTGCGGATTGGATTCCCCCTCAAGGGGGGAATGATTTGGACGGTATCACTCCACCCTTGAGGGGGAGTCCGCGATACAAGGGCGCAAGCCCGCCGGGGAGCGGGTGGGGGGAGTGATGTGGGTGCATGGATCGAAAGGATATCGTAGGGGAGGGTCTTGTACCCTCCCGCGAATGTTGGAGCGGTAATGACGGTTATTTGCGTTGGCTGCTGCTGGTTTTTAGCAGGACGTAGACTGCGCCGGAGCCGCCGTGTCGGGGTTGGGCGGAGCAGAATGCCTTGACGGCGGCGACTTCCTTTAACCATTGGTGGGTGAATTGCTTGAGTACGCTTTGTCCATCTTTTGAGCGGTAGCCCTTGCCGTGGATGACCAATACACAACCGAGGCCGTGTCGCAGGGCTTCTGCAATGAATTGTTCCAGGACTTCATCCGCCTCAAACCTTGTGAGCCCATGAAGGTCAAGCACCGACTCGAACGTGTATTGCCCGCGCTTTAATCTGCGGATGATGTTTTTTTGCAATCCGGGGCGGGCGAACTGGACGGAGCCGGATGATTGTGGCGAATCAACCATATTGGCGGATGTCGCGGTGCGCTCGACAGAGTCGGTGACCGGACGGGGGCGAGGCGGTGTGATCGGAGGCCTGGGACGTTCCTGGCGTGGATTATGCCGGTGCCCGGTATAATTTTTGTGCTGCGTGTTGATGTCGGACATGGCTTCCCGGAACAGCAAACGGTCCTCTTCATCGTCATTTTGGTCGGGTCGGGAGGCCATCGGCTGGGTTCAATGATCAGGCGGGTCGGCTTTTCAGATAGCGGTCTGCATCCAGGGCGGCCATGCAACCGGCACCAGCAGAGGTTACCGCCTGTCTGTATACGTGATCCATGACATCACCGGCTGCAAATACTCCTTCGATACTGGTCATGGTCGCATCACCACCGGTGCCGCCGCGAGTCACGATATAGTCGCCCTGCATATCCAGTTGACCGGAAAACAGGGTGGTGTTGGGAGTATGCCCGATGGCGATGAACACGCCCGGCAGACTGAGTTCACGTGCGATACCGGACTTCACGTTTTTAATGCGAATGCCGGTGACTCCGCTGTCATCACCCAGCACTTCTTCCAGAACATGATCCCATTGCAGGGTAATATTGCCGCCTCGCTCTACTGTCTTCGCCATCAGATGATCAACCAGAATAGCCTCTGCGCGTAGTGTATCCCGACGATGAACCAGCGTGACTGCCGATGCGATATTGGCGAGATAGAGCGCTTCCTCAACCGCGGTATTGCCGCCGCCGATGACGGCAACCTCCTGATTTCTGTAGAAGAACCCGTCACAGGTCGCACAAGCGGATACGCCCCTCCCCTTGAAGGCTTCCTCTGATGGCAGTCCCAGATATTTCGCCGAAGCCCCGGTGGCGATAATCAGGGCATCACAGGTATAGACCGCCGCGTCACCGGATAATCGAAACGGCCGGTCGGCTAATTCGGCGGTATGAATATGATCCAGGATGATTTCAGTGTTGAACCTTTGTGCATGACGCTTCATGCGCTCCATTAATTCCGGCCCCTGTACGCCGACATCATCGCCCGGCCAGTTATCCACATCCGTAGTCGTGGTCAGTTGTCCGCCTTGTTCAATGCCGGTAATCAAAACCGGATTCAGGTTGGCCCTGGCCGCATAGACAGCGGCGCTGTAGCCTGCGGGTCCCGACCCGAGAATCAGTAATTGGCAGTGTTTTTCGATAGACATGGCAGGAATGAAGGTCGGATTCGTGGTTTGTAAGAAAGTGATTTCGTGACCGGCTTTATAACGCAAAAACGATACGGTATAAAGGAGGAATGTTGGAACGGGTTGTGTCATGCGATGACGGTTGTGTCCCCCCATCCAATCCGTTTGCGGATTGGATTCCCCCTCAAGGGGGGAATGATTGTCGGGTTGATGCGTGTTCCGGCGGTTGTGGATTCCCGCCTGCGCGGGAATGATGCGATGACGGGGGCGGGGGGAGCAGGTACAATAGCTGGTTCTGAGCGGACACAAGATAGTCTTTTGAGTGGATGAGTGATATGAGATTTGATGAAATTTATGATGATGCGAACGAAAACCCTGAGGCGTTCTGGGGCGGGATCGCGGAAAATGTGTACTGGTATAAAAAATGGGACAAGGTGCTGGATGATTCCGACGCGCCGTTTTACCGCTGGTTTGCGGGGGGGCTGACCAATGTCTGTTACAACGCGGTTGACCTGCATGTTGAACAGGGCAGAGGGGATCAGCTTGCCATCATCCATGACAGCCCGATTACCGCAAGCCAGCAGAAAATCACGTATCATGAATTAAGGGGCAGGGCGGCGCGTTTCGCTGGCGTATTGCGCGATCATGGAGTCGAATATGGAGACCGGGTTATCCTGTATATGCCGATGATCCCGGAGGCGGTTATCAGTATGCTGGCCTGCGCCAGAATCGGCGCGGTTCATTCGGTTGTGTTTGGCGGGTTCGCTTCGAATGAACTGGCGGTACGTATTGATGACTGCCAGCCAAAGGTGATCGTGTCGGCTTCCTGTGGCCTGGAACCGGGCCGGACTATCGAGTACAAGCCATTGCTGGATCAGGCGATTGAATTATCAGAACACAAACCCGGACATTGCATCATCATGCAGCGCCCTCAGGCCCGTGCGGCCCTGATCGAAGGTCGCGATGTGGACTGGCGAGAGGCGGTCGAGAAATCAGAAGATGCAGATTGTGTCCCGGTGGCGGCGACCGACCCGCTTTATATCCTCTACACTTCAGGCACTACCGGACAGCCAAAGGGGGTGGTGCGGGATACGGGAGGTGGGATCGTCTCCCTGAAATGGTCCATGAAAAGCATTTATAACGCCGAGCCCGGAGATGTTTACTGGGCGGCCTCGGATGTGGGCTGGGTAGTTGGACATTCCTACATTGTTTATGCGCCGTTGTTCAATGGCAATACGACTATCGTTTATGAAGGCAAGCCGGTGGGAACACCGGACGCCGGGGTTTTCTGGCGGGTGATCAGTGAGCACAATGTAAAGGTTCTGTTTACCGCGCCGACCGCATTCCGCGCAATCAGGAAAGAGGACCCCAATGGCGATCATATAGGCCAGTATGATATTTCCTGCTTGCAGTCACTGTTTCTGGCCGGTGAGCGCACCGACCCGGATACACTCAACTGGGCAAAGGAGAAGCTGGGGGTACCGGTTATTGATCACTGGTGGCAGACCGAAACCGGCTGGTCAATCTGCGCGAACTGCCTGGGGCTTGAGGCGCTTCCGGTCAAGCAGGGTTCGGCTGGCCGCCCGGTTCCCGGATGGCGGTTGAATGCGCTGGACGATGCCGGGCGGGAAGTTGATACGGGTGATATTGGCTCATTAGTGGTTGAATTACCGTTGCCTCCGGGTACTTTCCCGACTCTGTGGGATGCCGGGCAACGTTATCTGGACTCTTATATGACCACCTTCGAGGGATATTATGAGACCGGAGACGCGGGTTATATTGATGAGGAGGGTTATGTCTATGTGATGTCGCGTACTGATGATGTGATCAATGTCGCCGGGCATCGACTGTCTACCGGGGCGATTGAGGAAGTCCTGGCCTCTCACCCGGATGTAGCCGAGTGTGCGGTGATGGGCGTAAACGATGCCTTGAAGGGCGAGTTGCCACTCGGTCTGGTGGCGCTCAGCTCGGGAGTGGAGCGTGATCATGCGGATATTGCTGACGAATGTATCCAGCTGGTACGCGACAGGATCGGCCCGGTCGCCGCATTCAAATTGATTGCTGTGGTCAAACGTCTGCCGAAAACCCGATCCGGCAAAATCCTGCGCGGAACCATGAAGAAAATAGCGGATAACACTCCGTGGAGAATGCCAGCCACCATTGATGACCCGGCGATACTGGATGAGATTACGCGAAACCTGCAATCGCTGGGATACGCGCAAGGCTGAGAACCCGGATTACGACATGAAGCACGCTTTTATCATGGATGCGCTGGAATCCGTAAAACCCTGGAAGGACACCAGTTATTTCCTGATGCTGGCCTGTTCCGATCTTGGGCACCGGGTTTGCCACCTCGATCAACGGCAACTCTGGCTGGATCATGACGACCTGAAAGCGACCGTGACCTGGGTGGATGTTGTGGACGATATGGAGCGGCCCTTCATGATTTCAGGACAGGAATCGGTCTCCCTGTCACAGATGGACGCGGTCTGGGTCAGAACCGACCCCCCATTCGACCGCAGGTATTTCTATACCACGTTGATGCTGGACCACCTGTCGGCCAATACCCGGGTATTGAACCGGCCTGAAGGGATACGGAACTGGAATGAGAAGCTGGCCGCACTGTTTTTCCCCGATTTCACTCCGCCAACCCGGGTGACCGCTGAGGTCGATGTGATTCAGGCTATGGCTGCGGAATTTGGCCGGGTAACGGTCAAACCGATAGATGGCTTTGGCGGCAAGGGGATCGTTTTTTATGATCACGGCACCGACCCTGCGGCAATACGGGAAGCGACCCATGCGGGCAGACACTCGGTCATTGTCCAGCAGTATTTACCGGCGGCGGTAGCGGGAGACAAGAGAATCCTGTTGCTCAATGGCAAACCGCTGGGTGCGATTTTGCGCGTTCATGCCGAAGGGGTCGAGTTGAATAATATGGATGCGGGCGGAACCGCCAACCCGGCCCGGCTGGATGCCCGGGACCTGGAAATCTGCGAGGCACTTGAACCCGGCCTGGTCGAACAGGGGATATTCTTTGCCGGAATAGATATTATAGGTGGCCAGTTGATCGAAGTGAATGTGACCAGCCCGACCGGATTGCAGGAAATGAGCCGGTTCGATCAGGTTGACTACCACCATCAAATAATCTCGGCGCTGGAAAAGTGAAAGATGGCAAAATGAAGGCTGAAAAAATGGAAGCGGAAATGATGAAAAACCGGGTTCTGGTTTCACTCAATGAATCAAAACAGGCTCTGGAGAGTTTCCTGTGTGATGAGAGCAGGGTTGCGTCTATTGTACAGGGCGCTGAACTGATCATCACCGCATTGGGCAACGGCAACGCGGTTTACAGCTGCGGCAATGGCGGTTCGATGTCCGATGCCATGCACTTTGCCGAAGAATTGACCGGACGCTACCGCAATGACCGTCCCGGCCTGGCAGCCACCGCCATCAGTGACCCCGGACATCTGTCCTGTGTCGCCAATGATTACGGCTATGATCAGGTGTTTGTCCGGTATCTGGAGGCCAGGGCGAAACCGGGAGACGTGCTGGTCGCGATCAGTACCAGCGGGCAGAGCGCCAACGTGATCAAGGCCGCGGAATTTGCCCAATCACGGGGTATTGTAGTGGTCAGTTTGACCGGGCGCGGGGATTCTCCATTGGGCAGGCTCGCCACGGTCGATATCCAGACAATAGATTATCCGTATGCGGACAAAATCCAGGAACTGCACATCAAGATACTGCATATCCTGATCGAATTGATAGAACGCTCGTTTTTCCCTGAAAATTATGAATAGCCGCTCTTTATTATGAGTGTAAATAACCCGACTCTGCATGATAGTCTGTTAGAATCGGTATCCGATATGAACGAAATTTCACAAAAACAGGAAACAATATGACCCCGGAAACAATTAACATTATTCTTACCGCGCTGGTTACCGTTGTTACGATTTGTGCGTTCATGTACGGAATGCTTCGGGGCATACACCACGATATTGCCAATTTGCGTGAGCGGATGGCGCGACTGGAAGGACTATTTGAGGGATTTGTCCAGAAGACAAACGAATAAAAATACAGGTTCCCGGTAGGCGAATGCAAGGTAAGTGGGAGTTCTGGATTGATCGGGGGGGTACGTTTACCGATATTGTTGCCCGGCAGCCTGATGGATGTGTGATTACGCATAAACTGTTATCGGAGAATCCGGGGCAGTATCGGGATGCGGCGATTCAGGGTATCCGCGACATTCTGGGGGTGAAGCACTCCGACCGACTCGATACCAGCCGCATTGCGGCCATCAAGATGGGAACCACGGTCGCGACCAATGCCCTGCTGGAGAGGCAGGGTCCAGACACGCTGCTGGTTACTACTCGCGGATTCAGGGATCAGTTGCGAATCGGTTACCAGACTCGCCCCGATCTGTTTGCGCTGAATATCCAGTTGCCGGAGATGCTCTATCGTGACGTGCTGGAGGTTGAAGAACGAATGGACGCTCACGGCGCGGTCCTGATTGAGCTGGATCGGGAGCAGGCGAGAGCGGATATGCAACGATACTTCGATGAGGGGTTTCGGTGTGTTGCCATCGTGCTGATGCACGGTTACCGCTATCACCAGCATGAGCTTATTTTACAGGAGTTGGCTCAGGAGATAGGTTATACCCAGGTTTCGGTCAGTCATCAGGTTAGTCCATTGATGAAGTTCGTACCACGTGGCGATACTACTGTGGTGGATGCTTACCTGTCGCCGATCCTGCGGCGTTATGTCAATCAGGTCGAGGCGGAGTTGGACGGGTTTGAGCGACACAACGGCAAGCTCATGTTCATGCAATCCAACGGCGGGCTGACTGACGCCAGATTTTTTCAAGGCAAAGACGCTATTCTTTCGGGACCGGCGGGCGGCGTGGTCGGTATGGCGCGGGTCAGTGAGGCGATCAACATAGATAAGGTGATCGGGTTCGATATGGGCGGCACGTCCACTGATGTCAGCCACTATAACGGGGAGTTCGAGAAAGCGTTTGAAACCCGTGTCGCGGGTGTTCGATTACGTGCCCCGATGATGCTGATTCATACCGTGGCTGCCGGAGGAGGCTCGATCCTTCATTTTGACGGAGCGCGCTTCCGGGTGGGGCCGGATTCGGCGGGCGCCAATCCGGGTCCGGCCTGCTATCGTAACGGTGGCCCGCTGGCGATCACGGATTGCAATGTCATGCTTGGCAAGTTGCAGCCCGACCTGTTCCCTAATGTGTTCGGCGAGAACGCGAACCTGCCACTGGACACGGAGCGGGTGGATGAGGGATTCAAAGAGTTGGCGGATCGAATCCGGGAGCAGGCTGGAGACCAGCGCAGCCCAGAATCCGTGGCCGCCGGATTCCTGTCGATAGCGGTCGAAAACATGGCCAACGCGATCAAGAAAATCTCCGTGCAAAGGGGTTACGACGTATCTGACTACACGCTATGCTGCTTTGGCGGAGCCGGTGGACAACACGCCTGTCTGGTGGCGGACGCTCTGGCATGCAAGACCATACTGGTACATCCATTCGCCGGAGTCTTGTCCGCTTACGGAATGGGGCTGGCGGATACGGTGGCCGACCGACAGCAGGCGGTTGAGGCTGTGCTGGAACAGGCGTTGATCCATGAGTTGGGTGAGCGGCTGGATCAATTACAGGACAGCGGCATTGTGGAACTGAAACAGCAGGGGGATCCATGTGCAAGCCTTAAGTTCAACCGATTGTTGCATATACGTTATCAGGGATCGGATACGACTCTGATTGTGCCGCATGGTGGACTGGATGAGGTGCGGGCTCGATTTGAGCGGGTTCATCAGATGCGTTTCGGCTTTGTCTCGGCGGACAAGCCATTG
Source organism: Arenicellales bacterium (assembly GCA_965116335.1). GTDB lineage: Bacteria > Pseudomonadota > Gammaproteobacteria > Arenicellales > Poriferihabitantaceae. The sequence continues at coordinate 641,593 of OZ220677.1, read as the reverse complement.
ATCGTAGAGTCGATTCAGGTGGAAGTGGTGTCCGCAGCCAGACCATCAAAGATCGAAAACCCGGTTAATCGGGGCAATGGCTCACAAGCGACCGCAAAACCGGACGCGACCCGCAAATGCTACATGGCGGACCAATGGCTCGATACGCCGTTTTACCAGAGAGCCTCGCTGATTGTGGAGCAGGCGATCAACGGGCCGGCGGTGGTGCTTGATTCGACTGCAACCATCGTGGTTGAGCCGGGCTGGCGGGCAGTGTTGAAGCCGGACAATAATCTGATTCTTGAGCGTTACCGGGAACGCGCGGAGGTCAAGGCCATCGGTACGCAGGTGGACCCGGTCATGCTGGAGATATTCAACAATCTGTTCATGTCCATCGCGGAGCAGATGGGTTTTGTGCTGGAAAATACAGCGGCATCGGTCAACATCAAAGAGCGACTCGATTTCTCATGCGCTATTTTTGATGAGGCCGGAGCGTTGGTCGCCAATGCGCCTCACATGCCGGTGCATCTCGGCTCTATGGGAGAGAGTATCAAGACCGTCATACGGGAAAGGGCTGGCAATATTCGTCCCGGTGATGCCTACATATTGAACGCGCCTTACAATGGCGGTACGCATTTACCGGATGTGACGATTATCAAGCCGGTGTTTGCTGATGAGGAGCGGATTCTGTTTTATGTCGCCTCACGCGGGCACCATGCGGACATCGGCGGTACAACTCCCGGCTCGGCGCCAGCCGATTCGACCAGTATCGAGCAGGAGGGGGTGGTGATCGATAATGTGAAACTGGTTGAAGACGATCGGTTTCTGGAACAGGAGATATACGACTTGTTGACCGACGGCGCCTGGCCCGCCCGCAACCCGGAAATGAACATCGCCGATTTCAAGGCGCAACTGGCGGCTTGTGAGAAGGGGGTCAGGGAACTGCTCAGGATGACCGGGCATTATGGCATCGAGACGGTTCACGCTTACATGAAGCATGTCCAGGATAACGCCGAGGAGTCTGTTCGCCGTTTGCTCGGGGTCATGGAGGACGGGGATTTTACCTATAAAATGGATGATGGTCACCAGATTTCGGTGAAAATCAGGGTAGACCGGGCAAACCGCAAGGCGGTAGTGGATTTCACCGGAACCAGCCCCCGGCATCCGGGCAATTTCAATGCGCCGACTGCGGTGGCTCTGGCTGCCGTGCTCTACGTTTTCCGGTGCCTGGTGGATGATCAGATTCCGTTGAATGAAGGCTGCCTGAAACCGATGGAGGTTATTATTCCTGATGACTCGATGATTAGCCCGCGCTACCCCGCTGCGGTGATCGCGGGTAATGTGGAAACGTCACAGTATCTGGTCGATACCCTGTTCGGTGCCGTGAAGGCCGTTGCCGCCGCTCAGGGTACGATGAATAATTTTATCTGGGGTAATGATCGCTACCAGTATTATGAAACCATCTGCGGAGGCGCGGGTGCGGGTGCGGGTTATGCTGGAGCCGATGCCGTGCATACCCACATGACCAACTCCAGACTGACCGACCCGGAAGTACTTGAGTGGAGATTCCCGGTCATTCTGGAGTCATTTGCGATTCGTGCGGGTTCTGGTGGCAAGGGCAAGTATCGTGGTGGTGACGGAGTAGTCAGAAAAGTGCGTTTTCTGCAGAGTGTGATTGCCAATATCATTTCCGGCCATCGGAAAGTGCCACCTTATGGACTGAATGGAGGGCAGCCCGGAAAACCCGGAGCAAACCGTGTCATTCATGCGGACGGTTCACAAACTCGATTAGGCGGAACCGATCAGATTAATCTGGAGGCGGGAGATGTTGTAGTGATTGAAACTCCGGGAGGTGGCGGCTATGGTTGTGACAGCCAGAACGAGGTGAGGAAGTAATGACATCTTTCAAGTTTCACTCGGAACCCTTGCAGGATGACTGGCTGGATGCGTATGGACATCTGAATGAGGCGTATTATCTGGTTCCATTCAGCAATACAACCTGGCGGATGCAGGATCATTTCCTGCTGGGGGTGGATTATTTCAAGAGAACCGGCTGTGCGCTGTATACGGTGGAGACTCACTTGCGTTATCTGAATGAAGTCAGGCAACCGGCGTTACTGGAGATTGAAACCCTGATTCTGGGTTCTGACGCGAAGAAAATCTGGTTTGCCCATCAGATGATCGTGGACGGGACGGTTCGCGCCACTGCTGAATTCATGATCCTGCATTACGATACCCGGCAGGGCCGGACCCTGCCGATGCCGGAGCCGGTACAGGCCATGCTGAAGCAGGCCGAAATTACAGAGCGGCCGGATTGGGTGGGGCGAGCGATCAGCCTGTACAAAAAACCAGAGTGAGATATTCAGTCTTTGCGGTTGCCGATGTCGTCCGGGAGGTCGGGTGGAATGTCTCCCTGTGTGATGATCGGGCCGGGATGGGGCGGTTGATTGGCGCGTTTTCGCCCGTAGTTGCTGTTTGCTGATGCGGGTGAAGTTGCGCGTGGTTTGTTGGACCTCGGTCGGGGTGGCCGCTTCTGGGCGGTTGTTGCGGACGTTGTCTCAGGCGTTGCCTCGCTTTTGACGGAGTGGTTGGGATTTTGCGGGCTGCGCTGCTTCTGTCTGCTGGCCCCGGCTCTCCCGGTTCCGGTGCGACGGGTATTCTGATCCGATTGGGGCGTTGCGCTGGCTCTTTTCGCTCGTGGGTTTTTCGGTTGCGGCTTCGCTCTGCTGCGCTGATTGCCACTGTTCCTGTCCGCGCGTTTTTCACGATTGTCTTCGCTTTTGCCCGCCTCTTTGGTTCGAGTCCGGCTTCTGTCTCTTCCGCGACCATCGGAACGGGTACTTCTGGTCTGTTTCCGACGTTCGGTCGCTGCCTGTTTGTCAGGGGATTCGGTTGATCGGGTTGTCTCTCCGCTCTCCTCTTTTTTGAACAGAGAGCGGATCAGTCGGGGGAGCAATCCGGGTTTGCCCTGTTCCGTCTGCGCTTCTGCAGGGGATGCAGGGGGGTCGAAAGGTGGCGGCGTAACCTGATCAAGTTGAACATGAGGCGTTGCTGATTTCGCGGCTTTGGCTCTGCTCGAAGGCGCCTTGCTTTTGTTCTCAACACTCATTTTTTGTCGGAAGCTGGCTATATCCGCCAAATCATCGAGTTCGTCGGAGCGGAGTCGTTTGATTTGGAAGTGCGGGCTGCTGAGCTCGGCAGTCGGCACGATAATGGTGCGGGATGCGAGCCTTGCCTCGAGTTGATACAGTTCATGGCGTTTCTCATTCAACAGGTAAGTCGCCATGTCAAGCGGTAAAAATACCTGAATCGCTTCGGTGTTTTCCTTGAGCGCTTCGTCCTCGATGAGCCGCAGCAAATTCAAAGATGCCGATACCACATTGCGGATAGTGCCCATTCCATCGCATCTCGGACAGACCTGGTAGTTGGTGTCGCTGATTGATGAGCGTAATCTTTGTCGGGACATTTCGAGTAACCCGAAACGGGATATATGCCCAACCTGAACTCGTGCGCGGTCTGCCTTCAAGGCACCCTTCAGTCTGCTTTCGACCATCTTCTGGTTCTTGCTGATTGACATGTCAATCAGGTCAATCACGACCAGTCCGCCTATATCCCGAAGCCGAAGCTGTCGGGCGATTTCCTCAACTGCCTCGAGATTGGTATTCAATGCGGTTTCCTCGATATCCGATCCTTTGGTAGCCCGCGCCGAGTTTACATCTATCGAGATCAACGCTTCCGTATGGTCAATCGACAGTGTTCCGCCGGAAGGCAGGGTGACCATGCGATTGAAGGCGGAGTCAATTTGTCCGTCAATCTGGTATCTGGAGAAAAGCGGGACGCTGTCATCATACAGCTTGAGCTTCTTCAGGTTATGGGGCATGACCTGGGTAATGAAGCGTTCCGCCCGCTCATGGATTTCCGGGTCATCGACAATGACTTCGGCAATGTCACCGGATAGATGATCGCGTATCGAGCGGACGATCAGGTTGCCCTCCTGATAGATCAAAAAGGGAGCTTTTGCATTCGAGGATGCCTGCTCGATGTTTTCCCAAAGCCCTACCAGAAAATCCAGATCCCATTGCAGTTCTTCCTGGCTTCTGCCGATCCCTTCTGTACGGGCGATCAATGCGTGCTGGCCACTTACATTGAGCTGGGATAATACTTCCCGCAGTTCGCTGCGCTCTTCTCCGGCGATTCTTCTTGAGATTCCGCCACCTTTCGGGTTGTTGGGCATGAATACCAGAAATCTTCCGGCCAGACTGATGAATGTGGTCAGTGCCGCACCTTTTGTGCCGCGTTCGTCCTTATCGACCTGAACGATCATCTTCTGTCCTTCCCGGATCACGGAGTCAATCTTGACGTTGGCAATCTGGGTTCTGGAATCATGGTTTTTGAAGTAGCCCCGATAAATTTCCTTGAGCGGGAGGAATCCCTGTCTTTCCGAGCCGTAATCCACAAAGCAGGCTTCGAGGCTTGGTTCTACTTTTGTGATAATGCCCTTGTAGATGTTTCCTTTCTTTTCTGTCCTGATTGCCGCTTCCATATCCAGGTCAATCAGTTTTTGTCCATCGACAATGGCAACCCGAAGCTCTTCCGCATGGGTTGCGTTAAATAACATTCTTTTCATTAAAATATCCCGACACCTTGCAGGATACAGGAACTGTATCCGCACGGCATCCAACTGTCCCGCTTCATTCAGAGGCGAGGAAATTCAAATATGGGATGGCCCCGACAAATTCGATCAGAGCAGAAAAGAAGAGACGACTGGCGGTCCGAAATTGAACGGCCCGGTTGATCCCTCAGGATACGAACCGTACCATACCCGCTCTCTACAGGCCGAAAGCCATCGAGGTCGAACGGGTATAAGAAGGCGCGGTTCAGGTTTCAAGCTGATTCCGGGCCTTACCGGATCACAGGTACGCTGGCACAAGTTTCATTTATGCCTGTTGACTCCATGCTTCACACTGTCTGGACATTGTGCGAAAAAAACTTTCTCTTTAATCCAAATTTCTGCAAATCGTCCAGCAATCCCAAACTGCCCGGGATGCCGGACTGAACTGATTTCGCCCTGTCTCGTTGGGAGCAGGGTTGTCTGCGGTCATCACCGCCTGTATTTGGGAACCCGTCTTTATCAAACTCAAGATATTTCAGTCCAGAATGGCTTATTCCACAGGACAGCAGGACGGTTTCACCTGAAATCTTTCTGATGTCTCCTGACTTCTCAAATTGGTGGAGACAAGGCGGATTATATCAGGGTTGATGGATGAACACAATCACAATCACATCACAGCAGTTGCTGGAGATATTCACCAAATCCCCCCATCCAATCCGCTTCGCACGATTGGATTCCCCGGTCTGCGGGGGGAATGATCGTCAAAGAACGAACGATCCGTTATCGTAGGGGAGGGTCTCCGTGCCCTCCCGTGAATGGATGAAACAGGTATCAACGGTAGCGGACAGGCACAGAGGCCTGTCCCTACGCATCGGTAATTGCAGGTTCCGAATGGTTGTGGATTCCCCGGTCTGTGGGGGGAATGATGGCTGGTTGTGGATTCCCGGTCTGCGGGGGGAATGATGCAAAAATTGCTGCCTGCTTATCGATCGAAGCGATTGAATTACCGGGCAGGAATGTGTAAACTCCTGCGCCTTCGGCAGGCGCGTAGCTCAGTTGGTTAGAGCACCACCTTGACATGGTGGGGGTCGGTGGTTCGAATCCACTCGCGCCTACCATACAGTATACCTGAACTGCGACAATATGCGTTCCGAGGCTTGCGGATACGCGACTGGATGAACATTAAAAATGCCACAAATCTCTCTCCCTGACGGGTCTGTCCGGGATTATCACAATCCGGTGACCGCTGCCGAGGTGGCACGGGATATTGGCGCCGGACTGGGTTTGGCTGCCATTGCGGCTACCGTGAATGGCGAGTTGACGGATACCAGCACATTGCTGGAAGAGGATTGCGAGCTGTGTATCATCACCGCGCGCGATGAAGCGGGCCTGGAGGTCATTCGGCATTCGGCGGCACATTTGCTCGCTCAGGCGGTCAAACAATTATTCCCGGAAGTGCAGGTGACCATCGGGCCGGTCATTGATGACGGGTTTTATTATGACTTCTCATACCCTCCGGGATTTTCCGAGAACGACCTGGCGGCCATTGAGCAGCGTATGTCACAGATTGCCAAAGCGGATTACCGTATCCAGCGAACGGTAATGGAGCGAGAGGACGCGATCCGGTATTTTCGGGATCAGGGGGAGCTGTACAAGGCCGAGATCATTGAATCCATCCCGGATGATGAGCCACTCTCCCTGTACAGCCAGGATGATTTTACCGACTTGTGTCGTGGCCCCCACGTTCCGGGTACAGGTCATTTGAAGGCGTTCAAATTGATGAAGGTGGCGGGGGCGTACTGGCGGGGAGATTCCGGGAATGAAACACTCCAGCGCATTTACGGGACTGCCTGGCCGGATAAAAAACAACTGAAAGCCTATCTGACTCAGCTGGAGGAGGCCGAGCGCAGAGACCACCGGAAACTGGGCAAGCAGCTTGACCTGTTCCACATGCAGGAAGAAGCGCCGGGCATGGTGTTCTGGCATCCACGGGGGTGGACGCTGTATCAGACGTTGCAGCAATACATGAGGGCTGAGCAGCGCAAGCGTAATTATCAGGAAATCAATACCCCGGCTGTGGTGGATTACTCACTGTGGGAGCGTTCGGGTCATGCCGACAAGTTTGGCGACGATATGTTTTCCGTGCAGTCGGAAGGCCGGAATTTCGCACTCAAGCCGATGAATTGCCCCTGCCATGTTCAGGTATTTAATCAGGGGCTGAAAAGTTACCGGGATTTACCCTTGAGACTCGCGGAGTTTGGTTCTTGCCACCGCAATGAGTTGTCGGGCGCATTGCACGGGTTAATGCGGGTACGCGCATTCGTGCAGGACGATGGACATATTTTTTGTACTGAAGATCAGGTGCAGGGTGAAGTGTCGGAGTTTATCGACTTCCTGCATCATGTCTATCACACGTTTGGTTTTACCGAAATCATCTACAAATTATCAACCCGGCCCGAAAACCGGGTAGGCAGCGACGAGGATTGGGATAAAGCGGAAGCGGCGCTGGCCGAGGCCCTTGACAGCAAGGCACTGGATTGGGAGTTGAATCCCGGGGAGGGCGCTTTTTATGGGCCGAAAATCGAGTTTTCCCTGAAAGACAGCATTGGCCGGGTCTGGCAGTGCGGCACCATGCAGGTGGATTTTGCCATGCCGGGTCGTCTGGAGGCGGAGTACGTTGCCCAGGACGGTTCCAGGAAAACCCCGGTCATGTTGCACCGTGCCCTGATCGGCGCCTTTGAGCGTTTCATCGGCATTCTGATTGAACATTGGGAAGGCAAATTCCCGGTCTGGTTCGCTCCGCTCCAGGCTGTAATCATGAATATTACGGACAAGCAGGCGGATTATGTCAGGAAAATACAAAAAACTATGGAAAAACAAGGGTTCCGGGTAGAATCTGACTTGAGAAACGAAAAGATAGGATTTAAAATCCGCGCACATACTATTCAGCGTGTTCCCTATCTGCTGGTCGCAGGAGACCGTGAGGTTGAAACAAAGACCATTACGGTGCGGACACAAGGTGGAGAAAATTTAGGCTCCATGTCTATAGAGCAGTTCGTTCAGGACTGTCTGAATAAAACTGATTGAGGAAAAAGACATAGCAAAACAAAAGCAACCGAATGTAAATGATCAGATTACCAGCGATCCAATAAGGGTCATATCGCCGGACGGCAGTCAACTAGGCATCATTTCGAGAGACGATGCGCTGGCTAACGCCGAAAAAGCGGGAATGGATCTGGTCGAGATTTCTCCGAATGCAGCCCCGCCTGTTTGTCGAATCATGGATTACGGCAAGTTTCTGTACAACGAAAGCAAGAAAAGGCAGGATGCGAAGAAGAAACAAAAACAGGTCACGGTAAAGGAGATCAAATTTCGTCCTGGCACGGATGTTGGGGATTATGATGTCAAGGTGAAGAAGCTGGCAGAGTTCCTCCGGGTGGGGAATAAAACCAAGGTCACCATGCGGTTCAGGGGACGGGAAATGGCCCATAAAGAACTGGGTCTGGTCATGCTGGACCGGGTAAAGGATGATTTGCAGGAAATCGCCGAGGTTGAGCAGGCCGCGCAACTGGAAGGGCGTCAGATGGTTATGGTGCTGACCCCGAGGCGAAACCTGAAGAAATCCGGAGCGGAGAACGTAACACAATAGCGGATAGCGGGAAGTAGTCCATTCCAGAACTACCACCGCGTTTTATCTTATAACAATGAATACCAACGGGAATGCTCCCGGGGTCGAAAATACTGGAGTCAAGCAATGCCAAAACTGAAAACCAATCGGGGAGCCGCCAAGCGTTTCAAACGCACGGCCTCGGGAAAGTTCAAACGTTCCCACTCCCATCTGAATCATATTCTGACCAAGAAAACCACCAAGCGGAAGCGGCATCTGAGGGCAGCCGGGCTGGTTGATTCTGCAGATCACGCTGCTGTCAAGCAGTTGCTTCCCTATAGCTGATCCACATCGAGGAACCAGAATATGTCAAGAGTAAAAAGAGGAGTGGTTGCCAAGGCTCGCCACAAGAAAGTCCTGAAACAGGCCAAAGGTTACCGGGGTGCGCGCAGCCGACTTTACAAGGTTGCCAAACAGGCGGTCGATAAAGCGGGGCAATATGCATACCGCGACCGTCGCCAGAGAAAACGTCAATTTCGCTCCCTGTGGGTGGTCCGTATCAACGCGGCAGCCAGGGAAAACGGAATCAGTTACAGCCGTTTTATCGCAGGCTTGAACAAGGCCAGGGTGGAACTCGACCGCAAGGCACTATCTGACCTTGCAGTGCATGACAAGGCGGCATTCGGCGCACTTGTGCAGCAGGCAAAGCAGGCTCTGGACAATCCCGGCTCCGCCGCCTGAATCCAGGCGCTGGCTTAAGGACGGCAAATCCCTGGAACTCCGGGGTTCAGTTATCCTGTCCGGCTCTGTTCGCAGGCGAACCGAATGACTTAGACCATACCGTGTCTTCTGATCATCCATCACTGGCTGGCGTTCTCGACGATGCCCGGAGCGCTATCTCAGGCGCGAAGTCTCTGGCTGAGCTGGATGCCATCCGCGTCCGCTATCTCGGCAAAAAGGGGGTCATTACCGGGCAGTTGAAACAAATCGGGGGGTTGCCTCCCGACCGGCGCAAGGATTTTGGCCAGGAAGTCAACCGGATCAAGTTGCGAATCGCCGAATGGATACAGTCTGCTGATCAGGCACTCTCGACTCTGGAGACGGAGCGACGGCTGGAGGCGGAAAGAATTGACGTAACCCAGCCAGGAAGAAGCCAATCCATCGGCTCCCTTCATCCGATCTCGCGCACGGTAAGGAGAATGGAAAGGATTTTCGACCAACTGGGTTTCGATATCGCGACCGGCCCTGAAATTGAGGATGACTATCACAATTTCGAGGCGCTCAATATCCCGCCTGAACATCCGGCCCGGGCTATGCATGACACGTTCTATATTGACGATCATGTGGTGTTGAGAACGCATACTTCACCCGTGCAGATTCGCTATATGCACAATACCAGGCCACCGATTCGCGTAATTGCTCCCGGACGGGTCTATCGTTGCGACTCCGATGTGACTCATACTCCGATGTTTCATCAACTCGAAGGCTTGTGTGTCGATGAGAACATTACTTTCTCAGACCTGAAGGGAGTGCTGATTTATTTTATCCGGGAGTTTTTTGAGAAGGAGCTTGCCGTCAGATTCAGGTCGTCGTATTTCCCTTTTACGGAACCCTCGGCAGAGGTGGATATGGGGTGCGTGTTCTGTAACGGCGAGGGCTGCCGAATCTGTAAGCAAACCGGGTGGCTGGAAGTGCTGGGCTGTGGCATGGTTCATCCTGAAGTACTCGGCCATGGCCGGGTGGACAGTGACAGTTATTCCGGCTATGCGTTCGGGCTGGGAGTGGAGCGCCTGACCATGTTACGCTATGGAGTCAATGACTTGCGTTTGTTTTTTAACAATGATTTGTCCTTTCTGCGGCAATTTCAGGGCACAGTATAATCCGGGGGATCAGTTATGTTGGTCAGCGAATCCTGGATCAGGGAATGGGTCAACCCGGAAATATCAGCCGCGCAACTGGCTGAGAAACTCACCCTGGCCGGTCTGGAGGTAGAGTCGATAACCTCGGCTGGCCCGCACCCGGCTCCAGTCGGTGTGGTGGTCGGTGAAATTGTCACGGTTGCGCCTCATCCACAGGCGTCGAAGCTGAGTCTTTGCCGAGTCAATATCGGTAACAATGAACCGTTATCCATCGTTTGTGGCGCGGCCAATGTGTATCCGGGATTGAGAACCGCAGTCGCGGCAGAGGGTGCCCAGGCAGGTGGTGTGACCATCACCCGAAAGGAGATTGCGGGACAAGTATCCGAGGGTATGCTGTGTTCCGCGATGGAGCTTGGCCTGACCGATTCTGCTGACGGAATTATCGAGCTGGATCAGGAAGCACCGCCGGGAGTCGATATTGCCGATTACCTTGAACTGCACGATCAGGTATTCGAGTTGACGCTGACGCCGAACCGTGGAGATTGTCTTGGCATGACCGGCGTAGCTCGTGAAATATCGGTTTTGACCGGCGCCAGGCTTGAAGTTCCTGGTATCACCGCCAGAGCGCCGACAGTATCCCGGTCTCTGGATGTCAGGCTGGAAGCGGTTGATGGTTGCCCACGTTATACCGGGCGGGTGATTCAGGGGGTGGATATGAGCGTCAAAACCCCGGACTGGATGATTGAACGACTGCGGCGTTCCGGGATACGTAGCATCAACCCGATAGTGGATGTTTCGAACTATGTGATGCATGAACTCGGCCAACCCATGCATGCTTTTGATCTGGACCGGATTCACGGTGGTATTGTGATTCGACGGGCATATCATGGGGAGGAGCTCGATCTGCTCGATGGTAGTACGGTGCAGATGTCGCCCGACAATCTGGTGATCGCTGATCACAAGGGCGCGATTGCGCTGGCTGGCATTATGGGAGGAAAAGACTCCGCGATAACCGATGAAACCACGGATATTTATCTCGAATCCGCATTCTTCCAGCCGAATGACATAATCGGGAAGGCTCGCAAGTTCGGGATGCACACGGATGCTTCCCATCGGTTCGAGCGCGGCGTGGACAGCGATCTTCAGTTGAGTGCGATGGAGAGGGCGACTCACCTGATTCTGGAAATCGCCGGTGGGTCTGCCGGGCCGGTTACCGATGCGGTCGAAAGATCGGCGCTTCCACAGCATCCGGCAATCCGGTTTGATTATCCGGCAATCGAGCGAGTGCTCGGTATCCGTATTCCGATCGATGACGCGGCGGGTATTCTGCGAGGGCTTGGTATGTCATTGACCACTGACGACCAGGTCTGGGAGGTGACCCCGCCGGGCTGGAGGTTTGACATCAGTGGCGCGCACGACCTGATAGAAGAAGTCGGGCGATGTTACGGCTTTGAGAAAATCATACCTGCGGTGCCTGCGGTGAATTATCGGGCCGGACGGCATCGTGAGGGGGTTATTACCCGGCATGATATTCAACAGGCACTGGTTCAAAGAGGCTACCATGAAGTCATGACCTACAGTTTTGTCGATCAGACTGCCCAGCAGAATCTGCTGAACCGGCAGGACGCGATTGCCCTGGTCAATCCCATCGCCGATAATATGTCAGTCATGCGCCAAAGTCTCTGGCCCGGATTGCTGGAGGCGTTGCAGAACAACCTGAACCGTCAGGAAAGCCGCATCCGGCTGTTCGAGCTCGGCCATGTTTTCGAGCGGGCTGATAATGAGAGAAAGAGTCAGGAGAGAAATCACCTGGCCGGTTTGATCAGTGGACTTTGCCAACCGGGTCAATGGGGTTACGAGCCGAGGGAGGTCGATTTTTTTGATCTGAAAGGAGACCTCGAGGCAGTCCTCAGTTTATCCGACAACTCCGGCCGGATTCAATTCCGGCGTTTTCAACACAGCGCCCTGCATCCGGGACAATGCGCCCGAATCGAATATGAAAACGAGGCGATCGGTATGATCGGGCGGCTTCATCCCGCACAGCAAAAATTCTACGAGACCGGCCAGGCCGTTTACCTGTTTGAAGTTGATCTCGCTTGTCTGACTCATTCCGGGTTGCCGGAATTCTCTGAAGTGTCGAAGTTCCCGGCATTGCAAAGGGATCTATCCATCCTGGTGGATGAGGAAATAGAGGTGCAGACGGTGTTGGAGATCATTCGTACTGGTGGTGGAAAGCTATTGAAGAAACTGGAGTTGTTTGATATTTACCGGGAAAAAAAGCTGGACAAAAACAAGAAAAGCCTGGCTGTTGCCTTGACATTTCAGTCAGACTCAAGCAGTCTAACATCCTCAGAGATAGAAGCTGTAACGGATCGGATTATCGGTCTGCTGGAGACTGGGACGGGTGCCCGACTGCGGGATTAAAGCCGTGCACAGATTGACTGTAACTTGTAACTTGCGTAAGTGCCGAAGCGAAATATGACAATAACAAAAGCAGATTTAAGAGACACGCTTTTTGATGAGATCGGGTTGAACAAACGTGAATCCAGCGAGTTTGTCGAATCATTTTTCGGGAAGATGTGTTTGCTGCTCGAGGAAGGTCATTCGATCAAGCTGTCCGGTTTCGGCAGTTTCAATCTTCGTGACAAATCGGAACGTCTGGGGCGTAACCCGAAAACCGGCGAAGAAGTACCGATCTCGCCCAGACGGGTGGTTACTTTCAAATCAGGTCAGAAGCTGAAGAAGGACATCAATAAAAACGTCTTTCAGCTGGATCAGCAACGTATAGGGAACTGAACTCGACAATGCTTGATCCTGCCGGGTTTGAACTCCCTCCCATTCCCCCGAAACGATATTTCGCTATTGGAGAAGTCAGTAAACTGTGTGAAATCAAGCCTCATGTCCTGCGCTACTGGGAGTCGGTATTCCCCCAGTTACAGCCGATCAGACGTCGTGGCAGGCGCTATTATCAGAGACACGAGGTCAAACTGATCCGGCATATTTCTCACATGTTGTACCGGGAAGGATATACCATCAGCAGTGCCAGAAGGCAGTTGGAAGAAGTCTCTGACGATAATTTTGAAGCCAGTCTGAAAACAAGAAATGCTGCAAAGGAGGCCGAGTGGTCCGGCAAGATGATCTCACAGCTCATTGAAGAGCTTGGTGAGGTTCAACAAATTTTAAGCTGACTCCTGGAGTACAATCAGAGTATCTAAAACCGGCAGGAATATCTTTCTGTCGATATTCGGGGTGTGGCGCAGCCTGGTAGCGCACCGCAATGGGGTTGCGGTGGTCGGAGGTTCAAATCCTCTCACCCCGACCAACAATACAGAACATACCGGCCAGTAATGAATTACCCGCACTCCCCGAACCTGTTTGACGATCCCGTAGTGGAAGCGGTTGATATTCACTTTTCATTTGGTGAGCGCAGCCTGTTCAGCGGTTTGAATCTGATTGTTCCACGAGGAAAGGTTACGGTCATCATGGGGCCAAGCGGTTGTGGCAAATCAACCTTTCTGAATATGCTGGGCGGACGGCTTAAACCGGAACGCGGGAGTCTGGTTTTTGACGGTCAGCCGGTGCCCGTCGTTCAGGGTGCCGAACTCTATGCGATGCGCCGTAAAATGGGTATGCTGTTCCAGAACAGCGCACTGTGACGGATCTGGATGTCTATGACAATGTTGCGTTCCCGATTCGGGAGCAAACGGACCTGGCGGAAGAGATTATTCATCTGATGGTGCTGATGAAGCTGGAAATGGTCGGCTTGCGCGGCGCCAGCAAGCGGATGCCATCGGAATTGTCGGGCGGTATGGCGCGCCGGGTTGCGCTGGCGCGGGCCATGGCTCTTGACCCGCAACTGATCCTGTACGATGAGCCTTTCGTCGGGCTTGATCCGATTTCCAAGGCGGTTATCATTCAACTGATCCGGAAAATGAACGATGCCATGGGTATTGCTTCCGTGGTAGTTACCCACGATGTGCATGAGGGATGCAGTATCGCTGATTATGTTTATTTGCTGGATAAAGGGAAAGTCGCCGGACAGGGGGTTGCTGCTGATATGATGAACAGCGAACAACCTGAAATCCGGCAGTTCATGACCGGATTACCGGACGGGCCGGTCAGGTATCACTATCCTGCCGCGGATTATATGGACGATCTGGGAGTGCGGGTGCGGTGAGTTTTGTGGCTAATCTGGGGAGTTGGGGGCTGGGCCTGATCTACCGGCTGGGCGCTGCCCTTTTTTTCCTGTTGCAGGCCTTGCGCGGCGCCTGCCAGTGTCTGTCCAGAGGGTCGCTGATCATTCAGCAGATCTATGCAATCGGCGTGTTGACCATGCTCATTATCCTGGTATCCGGGTTATTCGTCGGCATGGTTCTGGGCTTGCAGGGTTATTATCAGCTGGTCAATTTCAGCGCCGAGTCCAGTCTGGGGATGGTGGTTGCGCTGTTTCTGGTGCGAGAGCTTGGCCCGGTGTTATCGGCCCTGTTGTTCGCTGGCCGGGCGGGGTCGGCGTTGACCGCAGAAATCGGCTTGATGAAAACCACCGAACAGTTGGCCGCGATGGAGATGATGGCTGTGGACCCGATGAGCCGGGTGATCGGGCCACGTTTTATCGCCGGAGTGGTAGCGATGCCATTGCTGGCGGCCATGATGAGCGCGGTTGGCATTCTGGGTGGGTATCTGGTGGCGCATGGTCAGTTCGGAGTGGATACAGGGGTCTATTGGGCTTCTATTGAAAACGGAGTCGAGTGGGCCGACGATGTACTGAACGGTGTGATCAAGAGTATCGTGTTCGGCTTTATTGTGGTCTGGATTGCCCTGTTTGAAGGGTATGACGCTGAACCGACATCGGAAGGGGTCAGCCGGGCTACGACCCGCACCGTGGTTGCATCCTCACTTGCTATACTCGGTGGGGATTATATTTTGACAGCTTTGATGTTTGGAGGTTCCTGAAACAAGCGATGCGAAACAAGAATCTGGAAATGTGGGCAGGGATATTTATGCTGGTGGGTATCGGCGCGCTGGCTATGCTCGCGGTCAAGGTCAGTGGGAGCGGCACGGGTACAGGTCAGACCTATACGGTGCAGGCGCGTTTCAACAATATAGGTGGTTTGAGCGTCAAGGCTCCGGTCATGATCGGGGGAGTTCGCGTTGGCCGAGTCGGTAATATATGGATTGACAAGAGCGAATATATCCCGGTAGTTGATCTTGATATCGACATTCACTACGACACATTACCGATAGATACCGGCGCGTCCATTTTAACCGCGGGGTTGCTCGGAGCGCAGTATATTGGCCTCTCACCCGGCTCATCAGAATTTTATCTGGAACAGGGAGATGTCCTGGAGTTTACCCAGTCGGCTATTCAACTGGAGTCCCTGATCAGTCAGTTCATGTTCAATCAGGGGCGTAACGGGGAGTCTGCATCACAATGAAACCGCGCTTGAAAACTGGTTTGCAATCTCTGGTTTGCTCCTTGCTCTGTCTCGGTCTGGTCGTTCTGCCGGGAGTTTCGTCTGTCTCAGCCTCGGCTGCGACGACGGCCTCTCAACCGGTATCGGCAATCCAGAATACCATTGACTCCATGATCGTCTCCTTTCTGGATCGGCGTAAACAGCTGGAAAACGACCGCAGACAGTTGTTTGATCTGGTTGACCGGATTGCCAGCCCGATGTTTGACTTTGATTATATCGCCAGGCTGATACTGGGTACAAACTGGAAGACAGCCACTGTGCAACAGCGCAGTGAGTTCGCGCATGAGATGAAAAGACTGTTGATTGCTACGTATGCTAACGCGTTATTCCTGTACACAGGAGGCGAAACCGTTTCCTTTGATGAAACCAGTTCCAAACAGAGGAAGTCAATCAATTTCGCCACGGTACGTGGTTATTTCCAGAATGCAGACGGCAGGAAATTCGATATGGTATATTCCCTGATGCAAAAACCTGGCGAGAGCTGGAAAATCTATAATCTGACTGTGTCTGATCTGAATATCGTACTGAATTACCGGAATGTGATTCAGGCCGCCATCCGCAAAGATGGCATTGATGGTACGATTGCCCGGATGAAAAGCAATAATGACCAGAGTTATAATCGGTGAACGGGTCAAGCAGTCAAATCCGTGTGCAAGACGATGTGATCCGTCTGTCCGGGGTACTGACCCATAATACGGTGCATGCGGTTTATCAGAATACCCCTGCGTTTACCCGGCCTGATTACCAGATTGACCTGCAGGCAGTGGAGAAGGTGGACAGTGCCGCGTTTGCCCTGTTCATAATCTGGTATGATCGCGCCACTCGGAATGCATCGAAACTGCATTTCAGCGGGGTTCCAGACAAGCTGAAAGAAATCGCGCAGCTGGCCAATCTGGAGACGATACTGGATTAGTTTCGACAGTACAATACCAACACAATCAGACACAGTTTATGAAAAATGGTTACTCCCCTGGATATACAAGGCTGGCTCTCTGAAGGTCTGGCTGGCAGCCGGGTTGAAGTCGATGGCGATGGTCATCATTTCGAAGCGGTTATCGTTTATGAGGATTTTGCGGGCAAGTCGTTAATCCAGCGACACCAGATGGTTTATGGTGCGCTGGGAGACAGGATGAAGTCGGAAATTCACGCATTGTCGATGAAGACAATAACTCCTGACGAGATGCAGACAGAGCAAGCGTGAACTTGAATCAGGGGTTACCATTTTTATTTATCAGGAGGTTGATATATGTCCATTCAAGAACAGTTGAAAGAAGTCATAGACAGTAATGAGGTCATTCTCTTTATGAAGGGTTCGCCGGATTTCCCTCAATGCGGATTTTCCGGGCGCACGGCGCAGATTCTTCAGGCTTGCGAGGTCAAGTTCGCCTCGGTGGATGTGCTGGCCAACAGTGCCGTCCGGGAAGGCATCAAGGAGTTTTCCAACTGGCCGACGGTTCCCCAGCTATATGTACGTGGAGAGTTTGTTGGTGGCTGTGACATTATGACCGAGTTATATGAAAACGGCGAACTGCAGAAGATATTGAAGCCGGACGCATGATCAAGCCAGGAACCCTGACCTGATCAATCCCACCCACCCGCGCAAGTCAATCAGGAGCTTCGTTGTACGCGGGAGCAGAATTACCCGGGCGCAGAAGCAGGCTCTGGATGAATGGTTTCCAGTGTATGGATTGAATGGTCTGGATTGTGAGCAGCCACAGCCGGCACTGATCGACATACCTGCCGTATTTGGCCGACAGGCGCAGACCGTGCTGGAGATCGGTTTTGGCGATGGCGAAGCCCTGATTCAGCTGGCCAGAGAGCACCCGGATAAAAACCATATTGGAATGGAAGTCCATCGTCCGGGGGTTGGCCACCTGCTGTTACAACTGAGAAAATATCAGATCGAGAATGTCCGGGTGTGGCTGGGGGATGCGGCGGACAGTCTGGGAAGCGCGTACCCGGATCGATCGTTTGACCGTATTCACCTGTTTTTCCCGGATCCCTGGCCGAAGAAAAAACATCATAAAAGACGGTTGTTGCAATCCGGTTTTATCGATCAGGTGGTCGCAAAACTGAAACCCGGTGGGCTATTCCACTTTGCGACAGACTGGCAGGACTATGCTATCGAAGCTCTGGATAAACTGGAGCGTCACCCGGCTTTGGTGAACCAGGCGGGCCCCGGCAACTATCTGCCAGCACCGATTGATCGGCCAGAGACTAAATTTGAACGGCGTGGCAAACGTCTCGGCCACGGCGTGTGGGATATTGTGATGATTCGGTCAGGGCAGGCTTTCCAGGCTCTCCCGTAACTGTTCCAGATTAGTGACCGGAGGGCTGCATTGATTGCCTGTGCAAATGTAAGCGCATGGGTCGGGCTGCGCTTGATAAACCGCGAGCGCAGGTGGCAGGTTGTCAACAGAATCCGGGATGGCGAAACATTGTAGTCCGGGCGTGTATTGCTGGTTGATGCAGTCCGACCAGCGCGTCATGTCGTCACTCTTGCCACGAATGATGACGGTAGAGAACCTTTTGTCGAGTTTTTGCAGGGCGATTGACATGGAGGCATTGACTGAAGGATGACGGCGCAGCTCATCAGAAAACTGGACCAGCGCCTTTTGTGCGGTTTGCAGGTATCTGGTTTCTGCCAACAGGGAGCCTAATTCGAGCAACCCGGAAATCGCCAGACCATTGCCGGCAGGGATGGCATCGTCCGCTCCGGTCTTGGGACGGTATAGCAGTTTCTCATGGTCATGGGAGGTGAAGAAAAAACCACCCTGATCAGAGTCTTCGAAGCGATCAATCATCGTATCCGCAATCTGGATGGCAAAATCCAGGTCAGGTTGCCGCCATTGCGATTGCAGCAGTTGCAACAGCCCGCAGAGCATGAACGCATAATCATCCAGGTAACCATTCAGATGGGATTTGCCGGCGGCGCAACTGGCGAGTAAACGGTTGCCCTGCCATAGATTGCCGCGGATGAAATCAGCCGATCTTTGCGCGGACTGGATCAGGGCACTGGAATTGAAAACTCTGCCCGCGAGTGCCATTCCTGCGATCATCAGCCCGTTCCAGCCAGTCAGTATCTTGTCATCCAGACCCGGGCGAACCCGTTGTCGGCGTATTTCGAGTAATCGGGATTTTGCGTCCTTTATGGCCGGGTCGGTTGCGCTGGATTGTTCTGTTGACTCACGCTCATCGTCCGGCTTCAGATTCAGATGCCAGCTGCCTTCGAAATTCGGTTCCCCGAACAGGCCGAAAGTACTTTCGATATGGGCGTACTCATCCTGAGTCAGCACTGCACGCAGGTCGGTTTCACTCCATACATAGTATTTGCCTTCTTCTCCCTCAGAATCGGCGTCCAGAGTGGAAGCGTAACCGCCTCCCGGCTGCTGCATTTCCTGGATCACCCATTGCGCTGTCGATAGGGCTGCGTTCTGGTACAACGGGTTCGGGGAGACCTGGCAGGCCTGGCTGTAAAGCGTTAGCAACTGGGCGTTGTCATACAGCATTTTCTCGAAATGCGGAATCTTCCATTCCCGATCCACCGAGTAGCGGAAGAATCCTCCGCCCAGGTGATCGTACAATCCGCCCATGGCCATTCGGGTCAGGGTTTTCTCGACTATTTGAGCTGCCCTCGAATCTGCTTGCGCGGGTCGGGCGGCGGCGGTCATCAATAATTCAAGCTGGGTAGGGTGAGGGAATTTCGGGGCTTTGCCAAAGCCGCCAAAGACTGTGTCGAACTGGTCGTCCAAAGCTCTGGTGGCATGTTCCAGCGCCTCTGCCGGATCGACCATACCGTGCATCGGCGTTGCCGGGTTGAGTTTTTGAAGAGCCTGATTGAATGACAAATGATAATCGCCCAGTTTCTGCTGGTTTTCCTGATAATGCTCACCAATCCGTTGCAATAACTCGCCGAAGCCGGGCATGTCGAACCGCCGGGTCGGAGGGAAGTAGGTGCCGGCAAAAAAAGGAGCGTGACCGTTCGGAGTCAGGGCAACAGTCAGTGGCCAGCCGCCGGGACGCTGAGTCAGCATCTGGTGGGCCAGCTGATAAATCTTGTCAAGATCAGGTCGCTCCTCACGATCCACTTTGATGCACACGAACAGGGTATTCATGATCGCGGCTATTTCCTCGTTCTCGAAACTCTCCCTCTCCATCACATGGCACCAGTGGCAGGCCGCATAGCCATGGAGAGCAGGATGGGCTTGTTTTCGATTCGGGCCAGCTCCAGCGCTTCGGCATTCCATGGGTGCCAGTCAACCGGATTATTAGCGTGCTGTAACAGATAGGGGCTGGTTTGATTGTTCAGTTTATTCGGCATGGGCGATTAGATGGTATGGAACCGGGTGGGTGTAATAAGCTAGAATCCGGTTGACTTGATCCACTGGTCTGGACGATCTTTATCAACAGTGGAGCTTACGGCTTACAAACAGTGGACTGCGTTGATTATACATCCTGACATTGATCCGGTTGCCCTGGCAATCGGCACGGTTGAGATACATTGGTATGGACTCATGTATCTGTTCAGCTTCGCCGCCGGGTTCGCTCTGGCGTGGTATCGTGCGCGCCAGAATCCAGATTCTGGCTGGAGGTCGGCTGAGATTCCGGATCTGGTTTTTTTCATCGCGCTCGGTGTGATTGTCGGTGGACGACTCGGCTATGTGGTTTTTTACAATCCGGGCTATTATGCCGGAAATCCGCTCGAAACGCTCGCGATATGGGATGGTGGCATGTCATTTCATGGCGGGTTGCTCGGCGTATTGGCCGCGATTGGTTGTTATGCGAGAAAAACCCGGCGCGATTACTTCCAGGTTGCGGATTTCCTGGCGCCGTTGATTCCGCCCGGTTTGTTTTTCGGTCGTATCGGAAACTTCATCAATCAGGAGCTGTGGGGCAGGGTGACAGACCTTCCCTGGGGGGTCGTGTTCCATACCATGCCCGATGCAACCAGACATCCATCCCAGATTTACGAGGCGTTACTGGAAGGGCTGTTGCTGTTTATCATCCTGTGGTGGTTTTCTGCACGTGCCAGACATCCGGGACAAGTCTCGGGACTGTTTCTGGTCGGATACGGGATATTCAGAATCATCGCAGAATTTTTCAGAGAGCCGGACAGCCATATCGGGAACATCGCGCTGGACTTAATCACAATGGGGCAGTTGTTAAGCCTGCCGATGGTCATTGCAGGGTGCTGGCTGTTGTTCCGCCGCCGTATGAAGAGCGCCGCCTGAGCGCATCATAATCTGGCATAACCGGGGTTGTCGGGTTCTGGTTCGGGATTCATAAATGGGATTTATACAGTAAATCGCAATACTAATTAGGTATTTGACTATAAAAGGGTTACAGTATCCGCACTACGAATAGCGCAATGGTTTACTGGCGTTATTGTGACCAATCCCGTACCGGAGAAAAGCTATGCCCACTTATGTTCGTACCGACAAATGCGATGGTTGTAAAGGCCAGGACAAAACCGCCTGTATGTATATCTGCCCCCATGATCTGATGAAACTCGACAAGGACGGCTCTGAAACCGGCCATGCGATGAAGGCTTATAATCAGGAGCCTGAGCAATGCTGGGAGTGCTATTCATGCGTTAAAGTCTGCCCGCAGCAGGCCATTGAATGTCGCCATTATGCAGATGTTGTGCCACTTGGCGCACAGGTTCAACCGCTCAGAGGGACTGATTCAATCATGTGGACTATCAAGTTCAGGAACGGCAATCTGAAGCGCTTCAAGTTCCCGATTCGCACGACTCCGGAAGGTTCTGCTGACCCCTATGGTGGAAAGCCGGAAGCGGACAGCAACGATTTGACGAACCACAATCGGTTGTTCACGGATAGCACCCACGATTGTGACATGGGCCAGTTTCTGGCTAACTAGATACCGCTGGCAGGTAAGCCCGGTCGGGTATTGTATTAACTTTTTAAATTAACAGGAGACCTTGATGTCAGACTATTCGTTTTCAAATCCGGAAGTGGTCGAGGAGGAGTGCGACATCCTGATCATAGGTGGCGGTATGGCGGCTTGCGGAGCGGCCTTCGAGATCATGAAGTGGGCCGAAGGAACCGGCCTTAATATCAAGCTGGTGGATAAGGCGGCGATGGACCGTTCCGGCGCGGTTGCCCAGGGACTGTCTGCGATCAACACCTATATGGGTGAAAATGATCCGGCTGAATATGTCCGCTATGTACGGGGTGATCTGATGGGGATTACCCGCGAGGACCTGGTTTATGACGTTGGCAGACATGTCGATGACTCAGTACATAATTTTGAAGACTGGGGACTCCCGATCTGGAAGCAGAAAGGAGACGAAGGCAAGAAGCTGAGAGAAGGCGGCAAGCCGGTCCGCTCCGGTCGATGGCAGATCATGATTAACGGCGAATCCTACAAATGGATTGTCGCTGAAGCGGCCAAGAAAGCACTGGGCGTGGAGAACATTCGTGAGCGTATCTTCATCGTCCGATTGATGACCGACAAGAACGACCCGACTCGAGTGGCCGGGGCTGCCGGGTTCTCGGTTCGTGAGAACAAGATCTATATCTATAAGTTCAAGACCTGCCTGCTGGTTGCCGGCGGTGCCGTCAATGTGTTCCGGCCACGTTCCGTGGGGGAAGGAACCGGACGCGCCTGGTATCCGGTCTGGAATGCTGGCTCCACTTATGCCATGGCAGCGGAATGTGGCGCAGAAATGACGCTGATGGAAAACCGCTTCGTACCGGCGCGGTTCAAGGATGGTTATGGTCCGGTTGGCGCCTGGTTCCTGCTGTTCAAGGCGAAAGCGATGAACGCCTTTGGTGAGGACTATCAGGAGAAGAACTACGAGTTGCTCAAGGATAATGGCTATGACAAATATGCCGTTGGGTTTGCCATGGGAACCTGCCTGCGAAATCACTTGATGATGATTGAGATGCGGGAAGGGCGTGGCCCGATCATGATGGATACTCCGAGCGCGATGGCCAAGCTGGCGGAAAGCATGACCCCGAAGGAAATCAAGCACCTGGAGGCGGAAGCCTGGGAGGATTTCCTGGATATGACGATTGGTCAGTGCGGTGTATGGGCCGGTGAAAACATCGAGCCGGATAAGGAAATGTCAGAGTTAATGCCGACCGAACCCTATCTGCTCGGTTCCCACGCAGGTTGCGCTGGACTGTGGTGCTCCGGCCCGGATGATCTGCCGGGGTCGCCCGACCATTATTCCTGGGGCTATAACCGGATGACCACGGTCAACGGTCTGTTTACTGGCGGTGACGGAGTCGGGGCGTCTGGACACAAGTTCTCATCCGGGTCGTTTACCGAGGGTCGGATCGCCGCCAAGAGCATGGTGCAGTATTGTCTGGACAACCCGGACATCAAGCCGGAGCCTTCCCGCACTACGGAAGAATTGGTAGAAGAGATCTACCGTCCGGTAAGAACCTTCCTGGAGCACAAGGATTACACCACCGCGATTGATATCAACCCGCACTACATTACGCCTAAAATGTTGCAGTTCCGGCTGCAGAAAATCATGGATGAATATGTGGCCGGGGTTGCTACCTGGTATCAGACCAACCAGCAAATGCTGGAAATAGCCGAGAAGAAGATGACCATGCTGAAGGAGGATTCACTGAAAATGCGGGCCAAGGACCTGCATGAATTACTCCGCGCCTGGGAAAATTACCATCGCATCATTGCGGCGGAAGCGCACATGCAACACATCAAATTCCGCAAGGAGACTCGTTATCCGGGTTACTATTACCGGGCCGATTACAAGGACATTAATGACGATGAATGGAAGTGTTTTGTTAATTCCCGCTATGACCGTGATACCGGGCAATGGGAACTCAGGAAAGTCAAATGGCAGCCCTTGATTGCAGTAGGGGAGAAGGAACCCGAAGGCATGAGAAACATGGGGCCTGAAATCTGATCTCCTGCTCCGGCGGTTGCGGGAGGGCACGGAGACCCTCCCCTACGATAACGGGCTGGAATCATTCCCCCCTTGAGGGGGAATCCAATCCGCGAAACGGATTGGATGGGGGGACGCAACCGCCATCCCACGCACCAACAACCCGTCTTTCCAGCGCAGGCGGGAATCCACAACCATACGGAATCTGTACGTAACGTCATCGTAGGGGCGCCCCTCTGTGGGTGCCCGGTATCGTTGATACCCGTCCCGATCATTCGCGGGAGGGCACGGAAACCCTCCCCTACGATAATGATCGGGAATCATTCCCCCATTCGCGGCAGGACACTTGAGACGGGTCAGGACTCTTCCTTTCTCCGGAACATCGGGAAGGTCTTGGGCTGAGACTGGCTGGTTGACGGACTTTTCGGTTGTGAGCTGCCGCCAGCGGAACCGGAACCTGCAGGCAGTCTTTTATTATCTGTCAACTTGGGTTTGGTGGTTCGGCTCTCTGTAGTCGTATGCGTGTGTGTCTCGGTCATATCCACTGCTCCCTTGAATTGACATCCCTGATTCAGCACGACCTGCAGGGCGCGAATGTTGCCGGTGACCTTGCCACTTGGCTTGATGTTGATGAGTTCGCTGGCCTGTAAATCGCCCTTGACCTCACCTTCAACGAAAATTTCCCTGGCCGTTATGTTAGCGTTGACCCGACCGTGGCTACCCACGGTAACGTTGAACTGCGGGAAGATCAGATTACCCTCAATATGCCCTTCGACCAATATATTCTCCTTGCCGGTAATCTCGCCGATGATCGTGATGAATTGACCAATGGTATTGGTAGGGATGGACTCCGTATTCGGGTCGTTGTCTTTATCGGTCGGTTCTTCAATCATTTGGCAATAGATGTTTTGTGTTTGTCCAGTTGCGGTATTCTACTGTTTTTGAGTGGGATTCTCTATATAGTATCTGGTACCGAGGGTCGGATTCGAACCGACACTGAGTTGCCCCAACCAGATTTTGAATCTGGCGCGTCTACCAATTTCGCCACCCCGGCCTATACCCGAAAGATAGCGGGTTTTTGATCGGGAAGCAAGCCGCAGGAGCTACGCAGACGCAGGAGCTACGCTACGCTGGCAAATCCAAATCTCCTGTCCCTCCAATGGCAGCCGGACTTTGATGAACGAATGTGGAATTAGCGCGATGTCCGATCAATTTATTTCCCGATCTGGTGCATATTTTCATAAAATCCCGGTTTCAAACTCTCGTTGGCAGACCCATGAATCCTGATCCGTTCGATTACCCGTTGCCAGAATCACTGATTGCCCAATTCCCGGCAAATCCCCGTTCCGCCTCACGGCTAATGGTAGTCGGACAGGAGCAGGGGGATGTGATCCATACCCGATTCGACCGGATTGTTGATTTCCTGAGGCCGGACGATCTGCTGGTTGTCAATGACACACGGGTTGTGCCAGCGCGGATTCACGGCAGAAAGCCCACCGGAGGCGCGGTCGAGATCATGCTGGAAAGAATGATTACCGAGAATACCGCGCTGGTTCTGGCAGGCTCCGGCAAGACCATCAGAGTCGGGCAAGTCATTCTGGTTGACGGTCACGAGTTGGAGGTCATCGGCAGGCAGGAACCGTTTTACCAGATCGCAATGCCACCCGGATGGACGGTGACCGGGTTTTTTAGTGATTATGGTTCGACGCCGCTCCCTCCGTATATCAGGCGGGAGGTGGAGGAGTCGGACAGGGAACGCTATCAAACGCTCTGGTCCAGGTATCCAGGTGCCGTAGCGGCGCCCACTGCCGGGCTGCATTTTGATCAATCCCTGATAGACCGGATTACGACTATGGGTATCGAATGGGCATCGGTCACTCTCCATGTGGGCGCCGGAACCTTTCAGCCGGTGCGAGTCAATGACGTGCGTGACCACAAGATGCACGAGGAGAAAATCGAGGTATCCCGGAGCGTCTGTGAATCTGTGTCGCGCACCCGGTCGCGAGGCGGTCGGGTCATCGCGGTCGGGACTACGGTGGTGCGGGCACTGGAAAGCGCTGGACAGTCGGGAGTTTTAGCCCCGGTTTCATCGGATACCGGACTGTTCATCCTGCCCGGATATAAATTCAATATAGTGGATGCGTTGATCACCAATTTTCATTTGCCTGGGTCTACCCTGTTGATGATGGTTAGCGCGTTCTGTGGATATGACAAAATCATGGCAGCTTATCGGCAGGCGGTTGCCAACAGTTACCGCTTTTTCAGCTACGGGGACGCGATGTTTATCCAGAGGGCGGTATGAAGTTTTCGGTACTCGCAACCCGGTCGCTGGCCCGGCGGGGACGGCTCGAATTTCAACGTGGAAGAATTGATACGCCCGCATTCATGCCGGTGGGAACCCGTGGCACAGTCAAGTCACTAACCCCGGAGGAAGTGGCCTCTACCGGAGCGCAGATTATTCTCGGCAACACATTCCATTTGTTTTTGCGCCCCGGAATGGAAGTCATCCGGGCGCATGGGACATTACATGATTTTATGAACTGGCAGGGCCCGATTCTGACTGATTCCGGGGGGTTCCAGGTCTGGAGTCTGCAAGGGTTAAGAAAGCTGGAGGAAAAGGGCGTCACCTTCCGCTCGCCGGTGGATGGCAGTCAGATATTCCTGGGGCCGGAGCAGTCCATGTCCATTCAGACCACTCTCGGCTCGGATATCGTCATGGCGTTCGATGAATGTACTCACTGGCCCTCCAGTCGGCAGGATACGGCAGAATCCATGCTGCTGTCGAGCCGGTGGGCTACCCGGTGCAAGGACAGTTATGCGGGAAGCGGGGTATTGTTCGGGATTGTCCAGGGTGGAATGTTTGAAGATTTACGGCTGGATTCGCTGCAACGGTTGGTCGATACCGGGTTTGATGGCTATGCCATCGGCGGTCTGTCGGTCGGCGAGCCGAAACAGGATATGCAGCGTATCCTCGCGTTTCTGGCTCACCGAATGCCCCCGGACAAGCCGCGCTATCTGATGGGAGTCGGTACGCCTGCAGACCTGGTGAACGGTGTCGCCATGGGGGTTGATATGTTTGATTGTGTATTACCGACTCGCAACGCCCGCAACGGCTGGCTGTATACCCGCGATGGCGTGGTTAAAATTCGCAACAGCCGATTCAGGATGGATACCCGCCCGCTTGACGAGTCCTGTGGATGTTATACCTGCCAGCACTATTCAAGGTCCTACCTGCAACATCTGCATCGACAGAATGAAATCCTCGGCGCCCGGCTATGTTCGCTGCACAATATCCATTATTACCAAGATCTGATGAGCCGAATTCGACTGGCCATCGAAGCCGATGAATTCGACCAGTTCCATCAATCATTCGAAGGCTGATCCAACGACAACGGGAGGAATCATTCCCCCCGCAGACCGGGGAATCCAACCCGCAAACGGATTGGATGGGGGGACACAACCGCCATCTCACGCATCAACCATCGTCTTTCCCGCGGATGCAGGAATCCACAACAATATGGAGGTTGCGGTTACCCGTCATCGTAGGGACAGGCCTCTGTGCCTGTCCGCTATCGTTGATACCTGTTTCATCCATTCGCGGGAGGGCACGGAGACCCTCCCCTACGATAACGGTCGGAATCATTCCAACAACATCATTTTGATCCATGTATCAACATCCAATTACTCCCCCCGCAGACCGGGGAGTCAAATCTGCTTGCGGATTTGGTGGGGGGACACGACCGCTGGCAATGGAGCCAGCCCGAGTTCCTGGAGAAATGTGTTGTGTTTCGCCGTTGATTGCTGAATCTGCCGCTCAATCTCGACCAACTCCTGATGCGTGGCTGACAGATCTACTTCGACTTCCGGCTCGGCTGTGCTGACGTAGCGTGAGATATTCAGGTTGTAATCATTCTCCTTAATCTCACTCATCTCCACCCGTCTGGCGTACCGCTCAATGCTGGCCGGACGCTCCCGATAGGTGTCGATGATCTTCTCGATATGCTCATCGGACAGTGAGTTCTGCCGCTTTTCTTTCTTGAAATGCCCGGATGCGTTGATGAACAGGACATCATCCGGCTTTTTGCACTTTTTCAGGACAAGGATGCAGACCGGGATGCCGGTCGAGTAAAACAGGTTCGCTGGCAGGCCGATGACCGTGTCAATGTGTCCGTCGTCAAGGAGCTTGCGGCGGATTTTCGCCTCCACACCACCACGAAACAGCACGCCATGTGGCAGAATAATAGCCATGACCCCGTCATCCTTCAGGTAGTGAAACCCGTGCAGCAGGAACGCGAAGTCTGCCGCCGACTTCGGCGCCAGCCCGTAGTTCTTGAAGCGCACGTCCTCACCCAACGCCTCGTTCGGCTCCCAGCGATAACTGAACGGCGGGTTAGCGACCACAGCGTCGAAAGCGGGCTTCTTCGCCGGATTGGTCTCGCGTAGCAACTCCCAATCGTTGGTCAGCGTGTCGCCGTGATAAATCTCGAACGCCGTGTCCTTCACTCCGTGCAACAACATATTCATGCGCGCGAGGTTGTAGGTGGTGACATTCTTCTCCTGCCCATAGATCTTGCCGATGCCGTCCTGTCCCATGCGCTTGCGTACATTGAGCAGCAGCGAGCCGGAACCACAGGCGAAGTCCATCACGCTGGCAAGATACATCCGCTTGCCGGTCTTCGGTTCCTGGCTGTCCAGTGTGACGATTGTGGAGAGAATGTCCCCGATTCTCTGTGGCGTATAGAATTCACCGGCCTTTTTGCCAGCGTTCGCAGCAAACTGGCCGATCAGGTATTCGTAGGCGTCGCCCAGGGTGTCGCTGTCCGTGGAGAACTCCGCGAGACCCTCGTCAATCCGGGCGATGATCGTGCAGAGCTTTGCGTTCCGGTCTGCGTAGGTCTTGCCGAGCTTTTCAGAGCCGAGATTAATTTCTGAGAACAGCCCGGAGAAGGTGCTCTGGAATGACTCGTTCTCAATGTATTTGAAGCCTGCCTGGAGCGTGTCAAGCAGTTCATCGTCCTGGGTACGGGCCAAATTGGCGATGCTGGTCCAGAGGTGTTCAGGGCGGATGACATAATGCGCCTTGAGCCGCATTTGTCTCTCGAACATCGACACATCTTCCGGGTTCTGCTCGTACCAGACCGACAGTGAGGAGCGTCCGCCGTTGCCGATGGAGTTTGGGTCGGGATAGTCGCGTCCGAGTACTTTCTTCGCAGCCTGCTCGTAGTTGTCGGATAGATAGCGCAGGAACAAGAACACCAGCATATAGTCGCGGAAGTCATCCGCGTTCATCGCCCCGCGTAGCTGGTCGGCGATGCCCCAGAGGGTTTTTCCTAACTGCTGCTTCTGGTTTTGATCAGTCATGGGTAACGAACGCGTACTGTGTTTTCAGCTTCTCAAGAATCTCATCAAACAGTGCCAAGCTGTCCGGCACGAGACGGTCGGATTCGAAATAGTAGACATTCTTGTGAGCGAGGGCGTTCACGATTCGGGAGATTTCATCCGCATCCTCGAAGCCGATCCGTTCGAGTGCGTACCCGATCCGACCGACGCCGAGGAACGACGAGACCGTCTCCAAGAGTTGTCGAAGCAAAGCAAAGTGGTACGCTCGCACTTCGTTGTCTTGCCGGGCATTCTCCAACACCTGAAGGACTCGGAGGTGATAGAGGAATACGTCGCTCTTGTGGGTCTCCAGCGAGACGCCTCCGTGTTTACCGCTCAGGACCATCGCCTTTGTCTTCGACTTGTATTTGCCGCCACTCTCACCCTTCATCAGCCAATCGAACAGGATGGAGTACATGCCGACATGATGAGTGGCAATGATGATCTTCCGTTCGCCGGAGTGCTTCTCAATCAGGTCGTACAGCGTTGATGCGGTCACGAAGATATTGTGATCGTCGAGGCTTGAAACCGGATCGTCGATGAAGATATGGCGAGTCTGAATTTCCGCCCAACCTTCTACTTCCATCATCGCAAGAAAGAAGCACCAGACGAAAATTCGCTCCTCGCCACGGGAGACCTTCATCACGGGAACATCGCCGGGCTGCGTGTCCGCGGGGAAGAATGAAATCGACTTGATTCCCTTCTCGGGATCTGGGTGCATGACAAAGCGAAAGTCGTAGCTTGGTCTGTACGGTTTCAGCTTTGCGTGGATTCCGAGTTCGTTAAGTTCAGCGTGAAGCCTGTTGAGACGGCTCGGGAGGACAGTGAGTCGGATGTTGGCCTCAGCATTCTCGATGTCATTATCCCAGACGAAAAGGTCCTCGCTGTATGCGTTGTAGTAGATGCCTGCGTGCGTTCCGTCCTCGTTTTTGGTTGCATTCTTATGCGCGATTGACAGTCGCGTTTTCCCAACCGAGTTGAAGGCGTAAAGCAAATGAACAGCGGCAACGTCGTCGCGTAGTTCTAGAGCAATGTCTTCGATGGTTCTCATTTCCTCTCCAGTTCAGGAAACATCTTCTGCATGAGTCCTTGTTTGTGCTGTCGCAAGGCTTCGAGCCTCTGGTTCTCTGCTGCGATCAGATCGTCCAACGAGCCGATACAGTCGGCGATCTTATGCTGTTCGTTCTTATCCGCAGGGACAGGAAACTTAAACTCCTCAAGATCCGAATTCTTTAAATTATTAATATTGCCGCCTGAGATTTCGCGGGCGATGAAATCTATATATTGTGGTGTCTTGAATATGATCTTGGCGAAATCTAACGATGCGCGGAAGATTGAACAGAACGCACCGACAGTCACATTACCAATATATCCACCCTTGTATTCGGCACTTTTACCGACCAATATCTTGCTTCCATTCGACATACAGATTGCGACATCACCATCTTGGAGCAATAGACTTGGTGGGCAGCTTTTTCCAATATGGACTAGATCCGAGTCGAGTACGAGTCGTCCGTCTTGAATGTTGCTCGAACGCAACACTGTAAGCCCCTCTTTAGCAACGTCATTAGAGCTATAGGTCAACCCCCTCATGAACGTACCAAGAGATCCAAGCGGCTTTAGTTTCCATGCCGATAAATCCCGAAACTCAGGAAAACGCAGTTTCGGCACGGTCTCACCGGGCTGGGGGAATAGCTGCTGCATCAGTCCTTGCTTGTGCTGCCGCAGGGCTTCTAGCTTCCTACCCTCCGCCGCGATCAGATCGTCCAGCGAGCCGAGGCAGTCGGCGATATTCTGTTGCTCATTGGGCGACGGGAAACCAACTGATATGAGTGAGAACGGCTCATACTTCAGGTTTAAGGTGTCTTTGACTAAGCCTTGTGAGTATTTTCTGAATTGTTCTATCAGAGGTCTAGTTTTGAAATAGTAGGCAAAGAAGTAGCTATTGGTTCCCACGTTTGGTTGACATACTGTGTAAGCAGGGCTTATCACTCC
This sequence comes from Arenicellales bacterium, assembly GCA_965116335.1. Classification (GTDB taxonomy): domain Bacteria; phylum Pseudomonadota; class Gammaproteobacteria; order Arenicellales; family Poriferihabitantaceae. Next base: position 610,806 of record OZ220677.1, on the reverse strand, counting down.
TTCCATACCAACACGTGCGCTTCGACCTTCCCACATTCGCATCGTGTTATAAGCAATGTCTCCTGGAACGACTCTTAAATACTTGGATTTGTTCGAGTTTGAAGTGTTCTTCCGGTTTGTCTTTTCCTGGGGAATAACTCCGTCCTGATCTGTGACCGACAGCAACGGCAGTTCAGAAAAGCCAGTCTCTTTTCTCTCATTAAATAGGCGTCCTAGCGTCTCAATGGACCATGGCAGGGCCTCCCGAAACTCCGGAAACCGCAGCTTCGGTACAAGTGGCGATGACTTTTCGATCATCATCACGCTCCTCCCGCCTGCTCATAGGCATTGAGTCCCGATATATCCCGACCTTCCGCCCGCTTGTTCAGCACTGGCACGAGGTCATCCATCAGGGCGCGTTCCCTTTCACAACGATCACGCCAGCCAGAGCTGATCGGCTCCATCAGTTCAGTGAGCCGGTCGCCGTCCAGGATCATGCGTTGCAGGGTATTGTCGACGAAAGCCGACAGGGACTCGTTCGTCAGCCCGTGATCGCGGGCCAGGTCGGCGATTTCCCTGGCTTGCTTCTCCGATTTGAATTGCGCGTATCCAGCGCGAATGGCGTTTTCATCCAGCCCTTCGCCCTGCTTGAGTGAGCCGACATACTCGGTAATCTCCTCCCGCACTCCCAGGAACTTGGCATCCGACTCAATCAGTCCGATCAGTTGCTCTCGGCTGATCTGTACCTTCTTCGGGTCCTGGCTCGAATACTTGGCAATGAGTTTCATGATGTAGTCGTAGTCGATGACGGCGGAGGCGAACAGGGCGAAGCCGAAATCCAGCTGATCAACATCGGGGTTGGTCGACTCGCCATCCACTCCGGGCTTACCCTGCTGGTTCCTCAGACGCTTGGCGGTGTCGATATAAGCGGCCTTGAAGGCGCGGAGGTCGTCTCTGGGCATAGCCTGTTCAATCTGCTCGCGCTGCTGGTCGGTGAGGTCGGTGTATTGATCCAGTTGTACCTGTAATTTCTGCACTTCCTTGAAACGCTTGATGAACTGGACACGAGCATCGTCACCCATCAGGCTGTTGACCTGATGGGGGCTGGCTTCCAGCCCCTGCGACTGCATAAACTCACCGAGGTCAGTGACAGCCTGCTGGAAGTTGTCGATAACGACCGGCGCCTTGTCAACCAGCCAAATCTCACGGGCGCGGTCTCCGCGCTCGCCGGAGAAAAGAGCGATAGCGGTATCGACACGCTCCTGCTGCTGGCGGAAGTCGAGAATATGTCCGTAGGGCTTGGTCGCGTTGAGCACGCGATTGGTACGCGAGAATGCCTGAATCAGCCCGTGATGTTTGAGGTTCTTGTCGACGTAGAGCGTGTTCAGGTATCTGGCATCGAAGCCGGTAAGAAGCATATCGACGACGATGGTAATGTCGATCTTCTCGGTGCCCTTTCCTGGTAAATCGGCGTTGGCGAACTCCTGATCCTTGATGCGCTTCTGAACATCCTGATAGTAGAGATCGAAGTGACTCAGGTCGTGATTGGCGCCGTACTGCTCATTGTAATCGGCGATTATAGCCTGGAGTGCAGCCTTCTTGCCCTCCGGGTCGTGCCGGTTGTCTTCCTTCTCCTGCGGCAGGTCTTCCTGGATTTGCTGAACCTCGCGGTTGCCCTCCGCAGGTGGAGAGAATACGGCGGCAATCTTTAGCGGACGCTCTCCGGACCCGGCGAACTGCTGTTCGACCCGGAGCCTCTTGAAGGTATCGTAGTACTCGATGGCATCGTTGATCGAGGCGGTAGCGAGCAGCGCATTGAAGCGACGCTCTCCGGTCGCGGCATCGTGCTTGTCGAGGATGGCCTGGACGACTGCCTCTTTTTTGAGAATCTGGCCGGGCTTTGCCGATGAAGGTTCTTTCGGCTTGTAGTAATCTACATGGAAGCGAAGGACGTTCCGATCTTCAATCGCATGGGTGATGGTGTAGGCGTGGAGTTCCTTCTGAAAAATATCTGCGGTAGTTCGGAGGGTGGCGACATCTCCCTCAATCTGCCTGGCGGTGGTGTTCTGCTCGAAGATCGGGGTGCCGGTGAAGCCGAACAGCTGGGAGTTCGGGAAGAATTCCTTGATGGCCTTGTGGTTCTCGCCGAACTGTGATCGATGGCACTCGTCGAAGATGAATACCATGCGCTGGTCGCGCAGTGGCTTGAGGCGTTGCTTGAAGGTCGCCCCCCCCCCCCCCCCCCCCCGCGAGCGGTATTTGGCTTATTGTGTTTGCTGTTTTCGTCCAGAGCGAGGCCGAGTTTCTGGATGGTGGTGACGATGATCTTGTCCTCGTAGTGGTCGGACAGGAGGCGACGGACCAGCGTCTCGGTATTGGTATTTTCCTCTACGCAATTCTCCTGGAACCGATTGAACTCGTCCCGGGTCTGGCGGTCCAGGTCCTTGCGATCCACGACAAACAGGCATTTGTGAATACTCTCGTTGGTCTTGAGCAGCGTGGACGCCTTGAAGGAGGTGAGCGTCTTGCCCGATCCGGTGGTATGCCAGATATAACCATTGCCACAATTCTGGTCAATGCAGTCGACAATCGCTTCGACCGCGTAAATCTGGTACGGACGCATCATCAGGATTTTCTTCTCGGTCGCGACCAGAACCATGTATTTGCTGATCATTTCAGCGAGTGTGCACTTGGCGAGGAATTGTTCGGCGAAGTCGTACAAGTGATTGATTGGGTTGTTGCTCCTGTCCGCGAACTGGTAGACCGGCAGGAACTGCTCATCCGCATCGAACTTGAAATGCTCCGCATTATTATTGGCGAAGTACTGCGTATCGGTACGGTTGCTGACGATAAAAAGCTGGACGAAACAGAGCAATGTCCGGGTATATCCGTTACCGGGATCATTCTTGTATTTGACGATTTGTTGCATCGCCTTGCGCGGGCTGATCTCCAGTGTCTTCAATTCAATCTGAACCACGGGAACGCCGTTAATCAGGAGTATCACATCGTAGCGGTGATAGCTGTAGTCGGTATTGATGCGGAGTTGATTGACGACCTCGAAGCTGTTCTTGCACCAGTCCTTGGTATTGACCAGCGTGTAGTTGAGCGGGGTGCCGTCATCGCGGACGAACGCTTCCCGATTGCGTAAAGTGCGAGCGGATTGGTACACATCCGGCGTGACAATCTCACTGAGCAGTCGCTGGAACTCGCTGTCAGTCAGAGTGACGCGGTTCAGGGCCTCGAACTTTTTCCTGAAGTTCGCTTCCAGCGCGGCCCGATCATGGATGTCCGGGCGATACTCGTACTTGAGGTCTTGTAATCTCTCAATAAGGGACTTTTCAAGCTCGTGTTCGGCAGTGGTCATTGCAATGAAAGGAAGCTCATTTTTTGCTGACATCTCGCGGCCCGTACACACACGAAATATCCCTGAATCTGTAATTGCTGTAATCATACATCAATCACGGCATCATTACATCACGCCACAAGCGGACAATTCATTTGCTATAAAACCGGACAAGTCTATTTGCTCTTAACAGTTTTCCTCTACAGTTTGATCTTGCTTTTGGTTCTCGTCAGCAGGCGGGTTATGTTCGCCCGGTGGATGGCTCTACGCATCGGTAATTACAGGTTCCGGCGGTTGCGGGAGGGTACAAGACCCTCCCCTACGATGACAGTAAGCACAGTATCTGAATGGTTGTGGATTCCCGCTTATCAAGGGAAAGACGATGGTTGGGGCGTGCGATGACGGTTGTGTCCCCCCATCCAATCCGTTTGCGGATTGGATTCCCCCTCAAGGGGGGAATGATTGTCGGGTTGGATTCCCTGGCCTGCGGGGGGAATGATTTGGATACATGGATCGAAATGATGTTGTAGGGGAGGGTCTCCGTGCCCTCCCGCGAATGGATGAAACAGGTATCAACGATAGCGGACAGGCACAGAGGCCTGTCCCTACGATGACAGTAAGTACACCATCCGAATGGTTGTGGATTCCTGCATCCGCTGGAATGACGGAATGACTGGGGCGTTGAAATCACTCCCCCCTTGAGGGGGAAGTCCGCGATACAAGGGCGAAGCCCGCCGGGGAGCGGGTGGGGGGATTGGGTTGGACGAGGTTTTCAGGCCGGGATTACCTTCACTGCGGCCAGATTCCGTTGTTGTGTACTGAATGCTATGCCGATCAGATGGATGGGTTGGTTTTGGCTGCGGTACTTGTCGGCATAACCCTTCTCCTGTATCTGTTCAATCGCCTGTTGTGCCGTATCCTCACTATTGCTGTCTGTATCCGACATCTTGAACTCAAATACGAATACCTGATCTCCATGCAATACCACCATATCTGCCCGACCCCGGCTGGTGGAATCCTCTACCCGAAGGGTAAGACCAATCGTACAAAAGCAGGCATATAACATCCCCGCATACCAGGCTTCATATCGAGCCGGACTCTGAGTACCCTGCCACTGATACGGAATCCCGGCGAAGAAGGATTGCAGATGCTCTGTGAATCCATCGAAGTCATTGGCTACCAGCAGACGCGCCAGTACCTTGCCATCATCCGCTGTTTCGATTCTGCGTCCTGTGATATAGCCGAGCAATCCATAGTTCAGACTCTGGCGTACCTCGAAGTTCGGATAATCCAGCGTGTAGAGAGTTCGTGCACCATCCCATTCTCGTTCGACAAGGGTCAAGTAGCCGGTCTGGAACAACAGGGCATCAATGGTGATGTCATCCACATCGAACTTTGATAACTCGGCGGCGTTCGTCGTCCGATTCTCCAGTTCCAGTGGACTGACTTCCCGCTCTACCATCATACGGAACAAGAAGGTTGGGGAACCGGTCTCGAACCAGTGTGCCTCGAACTGGTGACTGTTGAACAACAGCAACAGATCAAATGGATTATAGAGTTTCTCCTCTCCGAGCCAATGATAGCCGTTATACCATTTACGGATTTGATCCCGGTCCAGGCCGGGTAACTCCGGGGCGAATACAGTATCGAGGTCTCTGTCGGTATAGCCGCAAATAGTGGCATATCTCGGATCCAGACTGATATTCAGGAGATTGTTGAGACCGGAGAACAAACTTACTTTCGAGAACATACTGATGCCGGTGACGAAGACGAAGCGGACATCCCGGGCACTGCCCTTGATAATGCCGTAGAAACCTCTCAGGTAATCCCGATTGGCTTTAGCCAGTTCCGGGTTATCCAGTACATCCAGAATGGGCTTGTCGTATTCGTCTACCAGTACTACAGCCTGTTGGCCGGTGGATCGATGAAGATTACGCAGAAGATGCTGGAGTCGTTCCGGGCCAGCGAGATGTTCTGCCGCTCCCAGACCAGCATCCTGCTCGATCAGTGTCAACTGGCTGATGATGTTATTGTTAAGATTGCCCGGTTCGTTGTACTTGCCATCAAAGCTCAATCGCACCACGGGATGTTTGACCGACCAATCCCAGTGTTGATGGATATGCAACCCCTGAAAAAGTGCTTCATTGCCCTCGAACAGTTCCTGTAATGTATCGATCAGCAGACTCTTGCCGAAGCGGCGCGGGCGAGACAGGAAATAGAAACTCCCCATTTCGACCAGCCGCTGGATATGTGGCGTCTTGTCGACATAGTAGCAGTCCTGTTCCCGAATGGCGCGGAAGGACTGGATACCGATGGGGAGTTTATGGCGATTCATTATCCGTGTTCTTTGAGGAAGGTTTCAGCCATCATGCCACCCAATGTGATTATGTGCAAGCGCTGCGCTGTGCGGGGGGAGTGGTCGCCTGCGGACTTATTAAGGAATCTCTGATTAATTGATCCTCTATTGTATAATGATTTTTTTCATTTTTTATGGCTGGAGATATTTCATGATGCGCCAGAGCACATTTTCTGAGATTGGGTTTGATAAATACAGTAAGAGGACACGCAAGGAGCGTTTTCTGGAAGAGATGGAGGAAGTGATTCCGTGGTCGGATTTGTGTGCGGTGATTGAACCCTTTTATCCGCAACCCAAAGGAGCGGGGCGCAGGCCGATTGGAATAGATCGGATGTTGCGTATTCACTTTTTGCAACACTGGTTCAATCTTTCGGATCCGGCGGTTGAAGAAGCGTTATATGATTCTCGTTGTATGCGCTGTTTTGCGGGTATTGATCTGGGTCGGGAACCTGCGCCGGATGAGACCACGATTTGCAAGTTTCGTCATTTGATGGAGAAGCACAATCTGGGGAGGCGGTTGTTTGTTCTGGTCAATGAGTATTTGGGCGAGAACGGACTGGCAGTGAAGCGAGGCACGATTGTAGACGCCAGTATTATCGAGGCGCCGAGTTCGACCAAGAACCGGGAGAAAGCACGAGACCCACAGATGCACTCCACGCGCAAGGGCAACCAATGGCACTTTGGCATGAAGGCCCATATTGGTGTAGACAGTCACAGCAAGTTGATTCACTCGGTAGCGGCTACGCCAGCGAATGTTCATGATTCACAGGTTCTGCCTGTTCTTTTGCATGGGAAAGAGACTCGTGTATGGGGAGATTCGGCGTATACGGGTCAGAAGGCGGTGATTGCAAGGGTGGCGCCGGATGCGAAGGACTTTACCCAGGCGAAGGGGGCGCGTAATCGAAAGTTGACGGAGAAGGAACGCGCAATGAATCGCACCAAGTCCCGGGTACGGTCGAAGGTAGAACATTCATTTGGCATCATCAAGCGACGGTTTGGTTTTACCAAAGTGCGTTATCGGGGTTTGGAGAAGAACACACATCGACTGGTGGTGGCTTGTGCCTTGAGCAATCTGGTGATGGCGAAGAAAGTGCTGTTGAAACCTGGAAGATTGAAACCGCAGGCTACGTGCGCCTGAAATAGGGAAATAAAGAGAAAATCCCTGCCTTTCCCCGCTCCGGGGTGCTGATTTCAGTCCATTTCGTCCTTCCTGTCTGATGAAATCCCGAATCTATAAAAAATCCATCACAAAACCTGTATTGATCAGACTTTCCTTAAGAAAATTCTGGTGTAAATCTGGCATACCTTCTATACAATCGGCTGTATCGGAATTACTCAATTTCGATATTGGTGAATTGCTGTTTTGGAACTGTTATGCGGAGTGAATAATGTTTGACAAGAGAAAGTCTATCGCACAATACGACCCTGCCTTGTGGAATGCGATCAAACAGGAGGAGAAGCGTCAGGAGGAGCATATTGAGCTGATCGCCTCGGAGAACTTTGTCAGTCCACGGGTGCTTCAGGTACAGGGGAGTGTGTTGACTAACAAATATGCCGAAGGTTATCCCGGCAAGCGTTATTACGGTGGCTGTGAATATGTCGATATCGTCGAATCATTGGCGATTGAACGGGCCAAACAGCTTTTTAATGCGGATTATGTGAATGTGCAGCCACATTCCGGTTCATCGGCCAATGCGGCGGTCTACATGGCTTTGTGTGACTCCGGTGATACGGTGCTCGGTATGAGCCTGGCGCATGGCGGCCATCTGACTCATGGGGCATCGGTCAACTTTTCCGGGAAGCTCTACAATGCCGTCCAGTATGGTCTGAATGCGGATACCGGGGAGGTTGATTATGATGAGGTCGAATCTCTGGCCAAAGAGCATAAGCCGAAAATGATCGTGGCCGGTTTCTCCGCTTATTCGCGGGTCATGAATTGGCAGCGATTCCGCGAGATTGCCGATCAGGTCGGGGCGTATCTGTTTGTCGATATGGCTCATGTCGCTGGACTGGTTGCAGTTGGTCTGTATCCTAACCCGGTCGGCATCGCGGATGTCACTACGACCACAACCCATAAGACACTGCGCGGTGCCAGAGGTGGAATGATCATGGCGCGCGCCAATGAGCAAGTTACCAAGAAGCTCAATTCACTGGTTTTTCCCGGCACTCAGGGTGGGCCGTTGCTACACGCCATTGCGGGCAAGGCTATGGCATTCCAGGAGGCACTGGACCCGTCTTTCAAAGCCTATCAGCAGCAGGTTCTTGATAATGCGCGGGCTATGGTCGAGGTATTCCTTGAGCGAGGTTTCGATATTGTTTCCGGTGGCACCGACAGTCATTTGTTCCTGCTCAACCTGATCGGCAAGGGCATAACCGGAAAAGACGCTGACGCTGCGCTGGGTAGAGCCAATATCACGGTCAACAAGAATACGGTGCCGAATGATCCGCAGTCACCTTTCGTCACCAGTGGGCTTCGTATCGGTACGCCGGCCATGACCACACGCGGATTCACGGTCGGCGAGGCCAAACAGATCGCGGGCTGGATTTGTGATGTGCTGGATAACCTGGGCGATGAGTCGGTGGAGGAGGAAGTCCGCAACCAGGTCATCGAGCTTTGCGGTCGATTCCCGCTTTATGCCGACAGTGAGGTTTGATGATGCAGCTTGACCTGACTATCTGCCCCGGCCCGGTTGGAGAGATTGCGATATTTAGCGTTAATAAAACTGTTTATCTGGTTGATTTTAATGATAATCGTGATCGCATTGATAAGCTGCTGACCGCAAGGTTTGGCACTTTTGAGATCAGGGACACGGGTGGACTGCCGGACATACGGGAGCGATTCGAGCGTTATTTTAACGGCGACTGGACGGCATTCGAGGGGTTGGAGCTGGATACCGGAGGTACGCAATTCCAGCAAATTGTGTGGAACCGGCTGAGAGCCATCGCTATTGGTGAGACGTGGTCATACGCCGAACTGGCGCAGGAAGTCGGCAGGCCACGAGCGGTTCGGGCGGTGGCTAACGCTAACGCCCGCAATCCCATCGCTATTATCATACCCTGCCATCGGGTGATCGGTAAGAATGGTGCGATGCGGGGCTATGCCGGGGGCGTTGATCGGAAGACCTGGTTGCTGAGACACGAGCAAGCGGTCAGTCAGGTGTGAGTCGTGGATTCCCGTTTGCACGGGAATGACAGATAGTTTATGGTGCCGAGGAAAGGACTTGAACCTTCACGGGCTAATGCCCACTAGCACCTGAAGCTAGCGCGTCTACCAATTCCGCCACCTCGGCTGGGGAAGGGCGGACTGTACCGATTGTCGGCGGTGATGTCAAACTGAACTGAATTACAGCCTTATAATCTTATGGCGAAATGACTCGCGAAACTATATACTTGGCACCCTTGAAAACAGTGATCGGAATTATGGCTACGATAAATGAAATCCGGGAATCCCTGACCCGTTCGAGTGAGCGTACCGATTCACTGGGGAGGTATCTTTGACTATGCCGGCAATAAGGAGCGACTGGAAGAGGTTGACCTGATTCTGGAGAACCCTGCGATCTGGGAGCAGCCGGAGCAGGCCACGATTCTGGGGCAGGAGAGAGCCAGGCTGGAACGCCTGGTACATGGTCTGGAACAGTTGCGGGCCGATATTTCTGATTCGCTCGAACTATTGGAGTTGGCTGCGCTCGAAGAAGACGCGCAGACGCTGGATGAGGTCGAGCGAGATGCCAACGGTATCGAATCCCGGCTCGAAAAAATGGAATTCCAGCGAATGTTCAGCGGTGAGGCCGACCCGAACAATGCCTTTATCGACATTCAGGCCGGTTCCGGCGGCACCGAAGCCCAGGACTGGGCTGCTATGCTGTTGAGGATGTACCTGCGCTGGGGAGAAGCTCAAGGGTATAAGATGGAAGTGGTGGAAAGGTCACCGGGGGATGTGGCCGGAATCAAGAGTGCTACTGTTAAATTCAACGGCGAGTACGCTTACGGCTGTTTGCGAACCGAGACCGGAGTCCATCGGCTGGTCAGGAAAAGCCCGTTTGATTCCGGCAATCGCAGGCACACTTCATTCGCCTCCGTTTACGCCTACCCGGAAATAGACGACAGTTTCGAGATTGAAGTGAATCCGGCGGACTTGCGGGTCGATACCTATCGTTCCAGCGGCGCCGGCGGGCAGCATGTCAACAAAACCGATTCTGCGGTTCGCCTGACTCACCTGCCGACCGGAATCGTGGTACAGTGCCAGAATGACCGCTCCCAGCACCGCAACAAGGAGGAAGCTCTTAAAATGTTGAGAGCGCGTCTGTATGAAGCCCGGATGCAGGAACGCCGCCAGCAGCAACAGGCCGAGGAGGACAACAAATCAGACATTGGCTGGGGTAGTCAGATCCGCTCGTATGTGCTGGATCAGTCCCGCATCAAGGATTTGAGAACCCATGTCGAAACCGGAAATACCCAGGCGGTGCTGGACGGGGCATTGAATCCATTTATCGAAGCCAGCCTGAAATCTGGCCTGTAAAACGTACCGATCGAACCTCGAAGGACTATCCGTGAAGTGTAACGCATGAGTGAAGAAAATCTGCAAATCCGGCAACGCCGGGAAAAGCTGGACGAATTGAGGAACAAGGGCAACCCTTTCCCGAACGATTTTCGCCGGGACGCGCTGGGCGGGGAATTGCTGGAGCAATACGCGGATGAGGTTGAGGGTTTACAGAACCGGACGGTGCGTGTGAAAGTAGCTGGCCGTCTGATGTCACGGCGTGTTATGGGCAAGGCGGCTTTCGCGCATATTGAGGATGTCAGCGGCAGAATCCAGTTATTCCTGCAGCGAGACAACCTGCCGGAGAATGTCTATAACGAGGAATTCAAGAAATACGACATTGGCGACATCGTGGCGGCGGAAGGGGAATTGTTCCATACCCGCACCGGCGAGTTGTCTATCCGGGTGGATGGGATTCGATTGCTGACCAAGGCGCTGCGTCCACTGCCGGAGAAGTTTCATGGTTTGACTGATGCCGAGCTTCGCTATCGGCAGCGTTATGTGGATCTGATCATGAACCAGCAGACGCGGTCGGTTTTCAGAACGCGGGCCGCGGTCATTCAGTGCATTCGGGAGTTCATGGTTGAGCGATCCTTCCTGGAAGTGGAAACGCCGATGATGCACCCGATTCCCGGAGGCGCAGTGGCGCGGCCTTTCCGAACGCATCACAACACGCTGGACAAGGATTTTTTCCTGCGTATCGCCCCGGAGCTTTATCTGAAGCGGCTGGTGGTTGGCGGTTTTGAACGGGTGTTTGAAATCAACCGGAATTTCCGTAACGAGGGTATGTCAACCAAGCATAATCCAGAGTTCACGATGATGGAGCTTTACCAGGCTTATACGGATTACCACGATCTGATCGAGATGACGGAAACCCTGATGCGTCGAGTCTGTCAAACCGTGATCGGCGATGTGGGTGTTGAATACCAGGGGGCGCGGGTGGATTTTTCAAAACCGTTTGAAAGGTTCACATTGCTGGAGTCCATCACGCATTTCAACCCGGAACTATCTGCTGATCAGTTGACCGACATGGAGGCAATTACCCGGCTGGCAAAAAGCATGAACATCGAGATCAAACCCGGTTACGGCATCGGTCGGATACAGATGGAGATATTCGAGAAACGAGTCGAGGAAAAACTGGTCAACCCCACATTCATCACCGCCTATCCGGTCGAAGTGTCGCCGTTGTCGAGGAGAAATGACGAGCACCCACAGCTGAGTGATCGGTTCGAGTTTTTCATCGCTGGCAAGGAGATTGCGAACGGGTTTTCTGAACTGAATGATGCGGAAGATCAGGCGGAGCGTTTCCGGCGACAGGTGGAGGAAATGGAGGCCGGAGACCAGGAGGCGATGCACTATGACGCTGATTACATCCGTGCCCTGGAATACGGCCTGCCACCCACAGCGGGAGAAGGTATCGGTATTGACCGGCTGGTCATGATTCTGACTGACAGCCCTTCGATCCGGGATGTTGTGCTGTTTCCGCATATGCGGGACGAAACCTGAATGTTTACCAGGCTGGCGGGCGCGTTGTGATCAAGCCACTGGAGTTAATGATTGGCCTGCGGTATATCCGGGCCAAACGGCGCAACCACTTTATTTCGTTTATCTCGACGACCTCCATGCTGGGGATTGCGCTCGGCGTGTGGGCGCTGATTACGGTGATGGCGATTATCACCGGGTTTCACAAGGATTTGCAGAGCCGGATTCTGTTCGTAACGCCGCACGTCACGATCAGCGCTCACGGCGGGTATCTGGGCGACTGGCAGCTACTGTCACAGGGCCTGGTCGATTATCCGGATGTGCAGGCGCAGGCGCCATTCGTCCTGGTACAGGGAATGCTGACTCGTGGCGCCAATGTGTCCGGCTCGCTGGTTCGGGGGATTGATCCAGAGCGGGAGGGGGACGTGTCGGAAGTGATGCAGCATATTATCGAAGGAGATGCGAGTGCACTTCAATCCGGCTCCTTTGGCATCATTCTGGGTAAATATCTGGCGCAATCGCTCGGTGTCGGAGTCGGTGAAAAAGTCACCCTGATCGTGCCCAAAGGCAAGATCACTCCGGCTGGCCTGATTCCACGCCTGAAACGTTTTACCGTGGTCGGACTGTTTGAGATCGACATGTATGAATATGATAGCGGCATTGCGCTGATCCATATCGACGATGCGGCCAGGCTACTGAGCGCGAAAGGTGAGATCAGCGGGCTGCGTCTCAAGCTCGATGATGTCGAGCAGGCGCGCAGAGTCCGACATGAGCTTTCCGGTGCGTTGGGCGGGCAATATCGGGTGCGTGACTGGACGCAGGAACACGCCAATTTTTTCCGTGCACTGGAAATAGAGAAGCGGGTGGTCTTCATCGTGCTTCTGCTGATTATCGCGGTGGCGGCGTTCAATATCGTTTCAACTCTGGTCATGGTGGTGACCGATAAACGCTCGGATGTCGCGATATTGAGAACGCTCGGCATGAGTCCCGGCGGCGTGATGCGGGTATTCATGGTTCAGGGGGTGTTTCTGGGGGTTACCGGCACCGTAATCGGCGCAGTTCTGGGTGTACTCACTGCGCTCAATATAGAGACTCTGGTTCCCGCTATCGAGAATCTCTTTAATACCGAGTTGTTTCCGGGCGATATCTATATCATCAGTGAATTCCCGGCCCAGATGCGTTGGACGGATGTTGGCCGGATTACCGGCGCGTCCCTGTTGATGAGTTTCCTGGCGACAATTTATCCGGCTCGGCGCGCATCCGCCGTCAAGCCTGCTGAGGCATTGCGTCATGAATAAGCGGGACAGTCATCCGGTCATCGAGTGTCGCCAGGTATGCAAGGTCTTCGATGAAGGCCCGTTCGATGTTCCGGTATTGCGGAGCATTGACTTACAGGTGAGAGCAGGCCAACAGATTGCGGTGGTAGGCGCTTCCGGCTCCGGCAAAAGTACTCTACTGCATATCCTGGGTGGGCTGGCTGACCCGACAACCGGCAGTGTCCGCATCGGCGGGCAGGATATCAACGGCTTGTCGCGTAAGGCACGGGGGGAATTACGCAACCGGATGCTGGGGTTCGTCTACCAGTTCCATCATTTGCTGCCGGAATTCACTGCTCTGGAAAATACCGCATTGCCGTTACTGATTCGCAGGTCCGAGGAGACGCAAGCGTTCGCGACGGCCCGGCAGACGCTGACCCGTGTCGGACTCGACAACCGCCTGAATCACAAGCCAGCAGAATTGTCTGGCGGCGAACGTCAGCGTACCGCGATTGCCAGGGCTATGGTTACTCAGCCACAATGTATTCTGGCGGATGAACCAACCGGCAATCTGGACTCGGATAATGCGGAGTCAATCCACCGTATGTTGCTGGAGATGAATCAGGAAATCGGCACCAGTCTGGTGATTGCGACTCACGACATGACACTGGCACGAAAAATGGATACGCTCCTGCGAATCGAAGACTACTCACTGCAACTCCTGGGAGATTGAGTATCTCCTCCTATCTGTCTCCGGCTGTTACAATATCTCTCATCGGCCAGCCGATCATGAACCGTTAATCAAAAAATCACAGACTGGTAGAGTCGCCATGGGTTGTCAGTATTTTGAACCAGTAGAAGGCGGGGCGAACAGCTTCACGGTTGCGATGCCCAGGTATACTTTTGGCCGGGGTTGTCTGGCGGAAGCCGGTATACGCGCCGCAAGCCTGAACATGAAGCGGGTTGCGTTGTTCACTGACCCGCATCTGGCAGACAGTGAATACGTTGCCACGGTTTGTGAGTCCATCCGGGGACAAGGGTTGCAATACGATATTTTCTGTGACATCAGAATCGAGCCTGACGACGATACGGTTATGCGGGCCTCGGGATTCCTGTCACAGGGGAAATTCGATGGGGTGGTTTCGGTTGGCGGTGGTTCGGTTATGGACACGGCCAAAGCGGCTATGGTCTATGCGCTTTACCCGGCATCGTTCAGTGATTATTTTGGGCCGCCGGTGGGTGCTGGAAAACCGGTTCCGGGGCCGCTTCTGCCGCATCTGGCCTGTCCGACGACATCCGGGACTGGCTCTGAATGCACCTCGGTAGCAGTCATCCGAGTCAACAGCCTGAATACGAAATTCGTGATGGGGAATCCTTGGCTGCTACCCGAAGAAGCTCTGGTGGACCCAGCGGTTTGCGATACGTTGCCCGCGAACGCAGTGGCATCAACCGGATTTGATTTGCTTTGCCACGCGCTCGAATGTTATACCGCCAGGGCCTATACCCGGTGGGACCGCATTGACGACCCACAGACACGAACGATGTTGCAGGGTGCCAACCCCTGGAGTGATATGTCTGCACGCAGCGCTCTTCAAATTGTCGGTCAGTACCTGGAGCGGGGTGTGGCGGACAACAGCGATCACGAAGCCCGGGACGCCTTGATGTGGGGGGCGTCACTGGCCGGGATGGCGTTCGGCAATTCCGGCACCCATCTGGCGCACGCTATGTCCTATGGCATCACCCATCTGATGGAAAACATTACGACCGAGGGCTACAGCGTGCCGTCGCCCTTCATTCCCCACGGCATCAGTGTGATCGTCAGCGCCCCGGCGATATTCCGGTTTCTCGGCGACGCAGCCCCGCAACGTCATCTGGACGCGGCCAGATGGCTGGGCGCCAGTCATACCGATGCCGGAGCGAACGAGGTGGGCGAAGTGGTGGCGCAGAGATTGATCGAGTTGATGCGAGAAACCGGCATACCGAACGGTTTGAGCGGAGTCGGGTTTCGGCAAGAAGATGTCGGACGGCTTGCGGATTCGTCGATTCGCCAGAAGCGGGCGATCCTGAATGCGCCCAGGGTTGCCAACCTGTCTGACATGAACAATATCTACAGTGCCGCATTGAGTTATTGGTAAACGGTATTCTTATCGCAATCTTCGTAACCGATAGCCCGCACAACAGGAAATGCCGCTTCGTCATCTCAATTTCTGGATTTTCGACATGGATGGAACCCTGACTCTGCCAATCCATGATTTTGAGGATATTCGAACCCGGCTTGGCATCCAGTCCACATCGCCGATTCTGGAGTCCATCGAGAAAATGCCGCCCGCTCGTGCAGCCGAGGTCGCTCAGGAACTGCATCTGCTGGAAATGCGGCTGGCCCGCGAGGCGCAGCCGCAGCCCGGAGCGAAGGATACCCTGACCCGCTTGCGCGAGGCCGGGAAAAAACTTGGAATACTGACCCGAAATGGTCGGGAAATTGCCCATGCCACGCTGGCCGAAGCCGGTTTGTCGTCATTTTTTGACAAAGACAGTGTGGTCAGCCGCGATGATTGTGCGCCAAAGCCCAATCCCGACGGGGTTCATTTACTGCTTGATCGCTGGAACGCCCCCAGGGAGGAGGCGGTGATTGTAGGGGATTTTCTGTACGACATTCAGGCCGGATTCGACGCCGGCATCCAGACTGTCCATTTCGATTCATCCGGTCGATTTGAGTGGCCGCAATTCACCCACCACAGAATCACCGAAATCAGTTCCCTGCAATCCATGATTTGACCCACAACCACGTCGGTTGCGGGAGGGCACGGAGACCCTCCCCTACGACATCATTTCGATCCATGTATCAACATCATTCCCCCCTTGAGGGGGAATCACATCGCGCGAAGCGGGTGTGATGGGGGGACAACAACCGCCATCCGACGCCCCAACCCGTCTTTCCCGCGCAGGCGGGAATCCACAATGATATGGATGGTGTGCTTACTGTCATCGTAGGGGCGCCCCTCTGTGGTCGCCCGCTATCGTTGATATCCGCCCGACATCTGCGGGAGGGTACAAGACCCTCCCCTACGACATCATTTCGATCCATGTATCAACATCATTCCCCCTTGAGGGGGAATCCAATCCGTAAGCGGATTGGATGGGGGGACACAATCGCCATCCCACGCACCAACCACCCGTCATTCCCGTGCAAACGGGAATCCACAACGATATGGATGGTGTGCTTACTGTCATCGTAGGGGCGCCCCTCTGTGGGTGCCCGGTATCGTTGATATCCGCCCGACATCTGCGGGAGGGTACAAGACCCTCCCCTACGACATCATTTCGATCCATGTATCAACATCATTCCCCCTTGAGGGGGAATCCAATCCGCAACCGGATTGGATGGGGGGACACACAATCGCCATCCCACGCCCCAACCCGTCTTTCCCGCGCAGGCGGGAATCCACAATGATATGGATGCGCACCTGATGTCATCGTAGGGGCGCCCCTCTGTGGGTGCCCGCTATCGTGGATGCCTGTTCCGACATCTGCGGGAGGGTCTCTGTGCCCTCCCGCGAATGATGGATCAGGCACTCACCACCGCACCCCAACCTCAACCCCCACAAACTGTGTCGGTTCATTATCATCAGTTTCCCGGTGCGTGGCCTGAATATCCATCGTGAAGTTCAATGCCTTGTCGGTGGTATGAACCGGAGTCAATCTCCAACCCAGCGTATATTCCTGCGTACTATCCGTTATCCCCGTACCGATATACGGACTGCCCGTGAATCGCCCCGATAACATAGAGAAACCATACGCGGCCTGGGCATTCCAGCGACTCTCGGATGCACTGCCGGTACGTTCACTGATGGATTCCTCTGCAAACAAGGCATCCAGTCCGCCAGTAGACTGTCCACCCCAATCCTGATTGACGGTCAGAGACAGTCCCTGTTGGCTTTGGGGTTCTGGATCAAAGGTAAACGATGCAGCAACTCCCCGATCTTTCAGATCATCTGAATCATGCGAGACCAGAGTACGTCCTGACAGATCAAGCGAGAGTCCGAGGTTTGTATCATGCCATGCAATGCCACCCCCGACCTCTAACCCCGTTCCGGTCTCTGCATCGCCGCCATCCTGTCGGATACCGACTTCCAGACGGGGCGTAACTTGACCGTTTGCAAGATTCTTCTTCCAGCTACTCTCCAGTCCTGCCCGAATACGGGTTGTGCTGGCATTGGAGGCCGCCAGTGCATGGGTCTGGTCTGACTCGGTACGCGACCATAAGGCATCGGCAGTCAGCGCCAGAGAGAGTCCCTGTTCTTGTTGTAACAAATCCCCTCGCATTCCCAGAGCAGCCATACTCCAGTTCATATCCGAAGGGATGGCATCGCCCAATTCCGGTTGTAATGTGACTTCTCCACTACCCTGTCCAAGCGTACCCCACAGACGGATTGAATCAGAGGCTTGAATGGAGGCATACGGCGTAATCGCAGTCAGCGAGGCTTCGACTTCTCCATCGCCCTCCCGTACCGCACCTTCACACAGGACTTGTCTTGTCTGTGCGGACATCTGCTGAGTACACAGTTGTGAATGCGTGCGGGTGTCAGGTTCGGTATCGGTATAACGGCCTTCTCCATCACTTTGTATCAGAGTCAGTCCAACCAGCCAGTTATCTTTGGCATAGTCTGTACCCAATAAGGCAGTGGTGGTCTCTCCGTCTAATGAGAAGGCGCCTTCCCGTCCATCGAAGTGACCTTGTGTGGCCCGTCCCCAGAAGGATACACTGCCGCCTGTCGCATCTTTCTCACCGGTGGCGGTAAAGGAACTATTAAGCAGGGCTTCTCGTACCGTCATATCGTAAGACTGGCTCTGTGTGCCGCCGAAGTAATGCCGGTCATGTACCGCATCGGTGGAGTGAGCGAAGTCATCATCCATCGAATGGATACTGGAATGAGACAGGACGGATTCTGCTGGACGGCTACCCAGCGTAAAGGCTTGTCCGGCTACCGTGCCTTGTGTTCCGGCAGTACGATTGTCTGCGATGCGATCAGACAGTCCATCAATGGCTTGTTGGGCTATCGTGCGACCGAATCGGGTCAGCCAGGCTTGCGGCATCGGATCATCATTGATGATGGTGCCGGTTGCGGTACTGTCGGCTATGGCTACCGTTGCATCCGCTCCACTGACTCCGGCATCGTATATCACCATCTGGAAGGTTTCCGGGTCTTCATCATGATTGTCGTTATACAGCCGCACATAGATTTTCTTTTCGGTTTGACCGGGATTGATGGTACTGCGTAACTTCCAGGCGCGTTGCCAGGCGATATAGTCTTCCCCTGCCCTTGCCGATACCGGGTTGGAATCCTGCGTGGCATAGTAGAAGGTGACCGGCCATTGCATGGCTTCACTCAAGGTGATGGTGAAGTACCCGGTACGCTGGTTCTCATGCAAAGTGGCATCACCGATTGAGAGGGTGGGGCCGGAGGATAGTGTGACATCGTTATCAGATACGGTAACGCTTGCCGTGTGGTTCGGCGCTTCCGCCACTATGTAGCCAGCGCCGGTATTTATCGTAGCGCTAATGGAACCATCCGGTTCGTCTACCGCGTCATCTATCGTATCGACGGCTATGTCTATACTGCCAGAGGTGGGAATCGTGAGGCTGCGGGTTCCGGTCTCTCCACTGGTCGCAAACTCTCCGTTCTGGGCCACAGTGACGGTCATATCGAGTGGCACGGCAGGCACCGGATGGGCGGTTACGGTAAAGGTGGCAGAATCTCCTTCTGTGATACCACTGCCTGCACTAATCCGCACGACCGGTTCGTCATTGTCACGCACCGGGACCGATGCGCTGTCCTGGTTGGTGGCTATGGTATAGCCGTTGCCGGTGTCTACTGTAACACTCACTGCACCATCGACCTCATCCGCCGCATCGTCTACTGTACCGATAGCGACCGAAACAGTGGTCGCTCCGGCCACCAGAGTAACAGTTCTTGCTCCACTACCCGGTGCATCGAGATAGTCTCCGCTTTGACTCACTGTATAGCCAATCGTCAGATCAGATTGCGGCGCGCTATCTGCGGTGACGGTGAAGGTGGCAGTACCCCCCTCATCTATGGCAGAACCAGAGGACAGACTGATTTCAGGTATAGTGGGGGGTGGTATGGTTTCTTCTTCCACTTGTGGCTGTTCCTGTGGCGGGTTCTCCAGACATTGCAGGGCAGGAACAATCGGCAGCCAACGCCCAAGACCACGGTCTGCCTGCGCCTGCGCCTCGGCAATGGTCATCGGATTATTGCTGTAGGCATTATCCACGCCAAAGGCGGCCAGTACCCGGCTCCAGCGCTCGACATGATCAACCGAACTTCGCCAGGTCTCGTTCGAATAGTCCGTAACATCAGTAAGCAGGGCATCCGATACACAAGTCACCGGCTGATAGCTGGCTTGTTCACTTTCTGCCGGCGCATTCTGTGGCGCATTCTGTCCTTGCAATACCTGTATCGGCCAGGTCATCTCCCAGTCGCGTACATGATAGAGGTCTCCCCATTGCAGTTGCGGAATCTCTACTTTCAGTTGATCCAGACCGGGATTGATGGCAAAAACCCGCACCCATTGTGTGCGGTTGGACGGCGTGAAGATCAAACAGTCATCCAGTGGACCCCCACAGGATTGGGCATCGCCATCCCTGCGTTTGACTCCGGCGGCCTTGCCGCCCCGGGCGGACAGATAGACCGTCAGTGAACTGTCATGCGCAAAGGCCGATGGACTCAAGGTGATCTGAAAGTCTTGATGTCCACCTTCGTCTATGGCAATGGACTGGCCTTCTGGTGGCAGACCTTTCACTACAATCGGTGGCTCAGAGTCGTGTACCCGAACCTGGACGCTCCAGGTCTGATTGACCACCCCGGTATAGCCGGGATAGGCATGACTGAGTTTGCCCTTGTCGTCGGTGTAGTTGGTATACAGACGATGCACAATGGGAATCTGTGCGGTGTAATGGTCGGCGCATCGAATCCTGACCTGAACCCGTTGGTAGGTATTCCAGTTGTCGGGGGTGAAGTGCAGGACGGTGTGGGTATCGTCCTTCCACTTTTGCACTTGGTCATTCTCCTCGTTAATGTATCGGCTCAGGAATCGTCTGTTGGCGACATACAGGCGACCTGTAGCGACCGGGTCACTGCGATAGTCGTCATCGGGGTCTTTGATCCAGACTTCTACCGGACCCAAGGGGGGTTTCTCCAGTTTGACCTGATAGCTCGGTCCGGGTCCGGTGCCATCGCTTTTGCTGGTGCAGCCATCGGCTTCGTTCCATTGCATGGAGGGAGTATCAAATAGCAGACCGGGCTTTCTGTTGGCATGATAGTCGGCGGTTTCCTTGTCGAGAATATGAATGTAGGTGCCGGCGTTGAGCGTAGAGCTGCCCCGGGCAGGGGCCGTGGCAAAGCCGGTCAGGTCGAACGTGTGAATGTCTACTCGGAACGTTTCTTCTTCTTCCCTTCCGTCCTTATCTGTCGTGCGGATACTGAACGTGCCACTGCTGCGCCGGGCGGGGATGGTGACGGTGAAGGTCTGGCCATGATAGTCGACGCCATTGCCGGTGGCGGAGAGCGGGGTGGCGGAGAGACGGATATCGGTATCGTTCTCCTGCAGGCGCGAGAGTTTGACCGTCAGCACCGCTTCCTCGCCTTCGTTGACGTAGTAGTCCGGTTGGGTGAAGTAGAGCAGGGTCTCGGCAGGATTCAGCGTGAACGTCTTCTGGTTAGTACCGGAGGTCGGCGTGGTGGAGGCCAGTCTTCTGCCTTCGTAATCCCGGATGTTGTGATTGCTGGCGAAGTTCAGGGTGACGGCGCCCGATACGGTGTCCAGATCGCCGCCTTGCGCGTATACGTGAACAATCGTTTTGTAGGTGGTCGGATCATAATTACTCAGATCATGGCGTACATCCAGTCCGGCCGTGGTGCCGGTCAGGGTAAAGTCCGAGGCGTACACATTGGGCAGATGTTTGTTGAAACGCACCCGCCAGACCAGACTGGTGCCCAGACCCTGAACCGGCTGTTCATAGCGATGGATGGAGACTACTTTCGGGGCGTCGGGGTCAATGACATTCTGTAACTCGAAGGTGTTGTCATTGGTGCCGGAGGTGGGGGTGGGAGACGCGGGCAGCGCGTTGCCGGCTTCGTCCGTGATGTCGTGGGTGTTGGCGAAGCTCAGCGTTACCGTGCCGGTGAGGCTGTCCAGGTCGCCGCCGGTGGCGGTGACGTCGAAGACATTGGTCGCGTGTTCCGATACCGAGGTAATCGTGGCGGTGGTGCCGGTGACCTGGAAGTCAGCCGTGTCCACGTTCGCTATCGTTCCGCCGCTGTCAGCGAACGTCACCCGCCAGGTGAGGGTGTCTTCATCGGTCATGGATGTGGTCGGTGACTGGCGCTCGATTGAGGTCACGGTCGGCGCGGTGTTGTCGAGTAAGAAGGCGTGATTCACACCGCTGATCGTGGGCGATGCGGGCAGCGCGTTGCTGGACAGGTCCTCGATGTCGTGGCTGCTGTCGAATTTCAGTTGGACCGGATTATCGGAATTCTCAATGCCACTGCCGGAGGCGGTGATGTCGTAGACGCTGGTCGAGACCTGCGAGACGGCCAGGGCGGTGGTTCCGGGGTACGCAACGGAGGTGGTGGCGACCACCAGGGAGAAATCCGTCGTGTCCACATTACGCACCGCTTCATCGAAGGTCACCCGCCAAGTCAGGCTGTCGGCATTGGTATGTAGCGCGGTCGGCGAGTGGCGCGTAATCGAGGTGACGCCGGGGGCAGTGGTATCATCATCGTCGAGGATGGTATGGGTATGAGTAGATGTACCGAGGGTGATACCGCCGCTTTGGTTGGTGATAGACAACGTCGCGATCACGGTCTCGTCGGACTCAGCGTCGGTGTCGCCCTTGATGCGGATACCTATCTGGGTGTTTGAAAGGGAGGAGCTTGCAGGAAGGAAACTAGCAAGTAGCGAGCAATTTGCATTATGGGGACTGCCACTCACAAGCATCTGATAATCGTCGCTCGCGGGAATGGTCGCAGCTTGTGTCAAATCGATCGTAGCGGTGCCGGTGAAGCAGACTTTCCATGCAACATAGTCTGCCACCCCCGTAAGCGCCTGCGATAAACTCACCGTGTAGGTGAGGTCTCTGGTGCCGGAGTTGCCCTCGTTAGCGTCGGCAGGGCCGCTGAGTGATAAGGTGACTTCCGCATTTTGTACCTCGAAGGTATTGTCATTGGTGCCCGAGGTGGGGGTGGGCGATGCGGGCAGTGCGTTGCCAACATCGTCCGTGATGTCGTGGGTGTTGGCGAAGCTTAAGGTTACGGTGCCGGTGAGGCTGTCCAGATCACCACCGGAGGCGGTGACGTCGAAGGTATTGGTCGCGTGTTCCGATACCGAGGTAATCGTGGCAGTCGTGCCGGTGACAGAGAAGTCGGTGGTGTCTACGTTCACTACTGCTTCGCCGCTGGTATCATCGAACGTCACCCGCCAGGTCAGACTGTCTTCATCGGTCATGGCGGTGGTCGGAGACTGGCGCTCTATGGAGGTCACGGTCGGCGCGGTGTTGTCCAAAGTGAAGGAGTTGTCATCCGTGCCGGTGGGGGTGGGCGATGCGGGCAGCGCGTTGCCGGACAGGTCCTCGATGTTGTGGCCGCTCGCAAAGACCAGTTGGATGCTGTTGTCGAGGACATTCTCAATTCCACTACCGGAGGCGGTGATGTCGTAGACGCTGGTCGAGACCGACGAGACGTCCAGGGACGTGGTTCCGGGGAACGCAACGGTGGTGTTGGCGATCACCAGGGAGAAATCCGCCGTGTCCACATTGCGCACCGCCTCGCTGAACGTCACACGCCAGGTCAGGCTGTCGGCATTGGTGAAGTGGTCAGTCGGCGAGTGGCGCTCGATCGAGGTTACGCCCGGAGCAGTCGTATCATCATCATCGAGGATGGTGTAGGTGGCTGTGGAGGTGCCGAGGACTACGCCGGCGGGTGGGGTGCCAACAATGCTGATCTCTGCGACCACCGTCTCATCGGGCTCAACGTCAGTATCGCCCCGTATGCGAATACCGAGGAGGTTAATGGAGGTCTGTCCGGTGGCAATCCGGCTGTTTGAAACGCAATTCTGGTCAAGGAGATTGCCATAAGCCAAAAGCTGGTAGTCGCCGGATGCGCTCCGGGTAGCTGTTCCTGAGTTTGTGAAGCAGAAACCGAAGTCGACATCCCCCGAAGCGGCCGACGACAGGGATACCGTGAAGAACTTGTCCGTCGTGCCCGAATTGCCTTCGTTGGCATCGGTGGGCGCGCTGATGGACAGGGTCTGTGCCTGCGCTCCAGCGGCAAGGCCCAGCAATAGTGGCAGGGCGAGCAGGAAGCGGAACAGACCAGACCGCAGACGGCGGGTGAAGTGGATTCCCGCATCCCAACCCGTTATCGCATCATTCCCCCCTTGAGGGGGAATCACATCGCGCGAAGCGGGTGTGATGGGGGGCACAATCGCCATCTGACGCGCCAACCCGTTATCGTAGGGGAGGGTCTCCGTGCCCTCCCGCATCCGCTCGCGGATTCCCGCTTCGACATGATGTCGTTGGAATGATTCCCGACCGTTATCGTAGGGGAGGGTCTTGTACCCTCCCGCAACCGTTGGAACAGGAACCAACGATACCGGGCACCCACAAGGGGCGCCCCTACGATGAGGGGTAACCACAACCTCCATATCGTTGTGGATTCCCGCCTTCGCGGGAAAGACGGGTGGATCATACGTTGACGGGTTGTTGTCCCCCCATCCAATCCGCTTGCGGATTGGATTCCCCCTCAAGGGGGGAATGATTGTCGGGTTGGTATTACTCCCCCCTTGAGGGGGAGTCCGCGATACAAGGGCGAAGCCCGCCGGAGAGCGGGTGGGGGGAATGAAGGATGGTAAAGATTCAGGCCGGGAGGACGGACCCAGGCAACGGCGCAACCACGCGAACGCGCTCATGGCCGTCACGCCGACGCGCCAAGCGTAATCCGGTAATCCGGTAATCCGGTAATCCGGTAATCCGGTAATCCGGTAATCCGGTAATCCGGTAATCCGGTAATCCGGTAATCCGGTAATCCGGTAATCCGGTAATCCGGTAATCCGGTCAATTATACCATAAATCAAGGACTTAATTAAATTTATTTCTATTTTTTTCATTGCGTTAGCCTGCTTTTTACCGGATATTGATGGTATGAATGTACTTTGAGGGGGCATCCCTTGTCAAGTGTGGGTTTTTGAGACAGGTTTTCAGCCGGATACACCCTGCAGGTTGCGTGCCAACTCCCCATGCCGTGCCTTCAGTGCACCGTGCCGTCACCGTTCATTTCGATTCATCCGGTCGATTTGAGCGGCCGCAATTCACGCATCATAAAATCACCGAAATCAGTTCCCTGCAATCCATGATTTGATTTCGTATACGTTCTATCAGGGCCAACAAGCAAGTCTTTAGTCTATCCCGGACAAAAAGGCGTGGAGACTCATAGCTTCTGTATCACCAGTGAGCGGGAACCGTTCTTGCCCGGAGTAGATGACAATCTTTTTTGTTGCCTGGATGTCTTCGCAGGCAAGGTGGAACCCGCGGGTGACTTTGGGTGCAGAAGAGCGTTTGATTTCGATAGCGATAATTTCCTGTTTCGGTCCTTCCAGTACCAAGTCAATCTCAGTTTGGCTGGACGTCCGGTAATAGCTGTACCGCCATTTATTCGACAGGTTAGAAACAATACTTTCCAGAATAAAGCCTTCCCAACTGGCACCCAGTACTGGATGCCCTAATAATGTTTCATGGTCTGGGATGTTTAGCAGACGATGGAGCATACCGCTGTCCCGAATGTATATTTTCGGTGATTTCACCAACCGCTTTCTGGTATTCCCCGACCAGGGTGGAAATTGCCTGACCATGTAGAAATCTGTGAGTGTGTCCAGATACGAGCGAATGGTTTTATGATCTACTTCCATGCTTTTACCCAGGGAGGACATATTGATTTGCTGGCTGTGCCAATGGGCCAGCATATTCCAGAACCGCTTCATCCGTTCAGCGGGCACTCTTGGCCCCATCAGAGGAATATCGCGCTCAACATAGGAAGCAATGAAATCCGACCGCCAATCCCAGCTTTCATCATCATCGTACGCCAGGTAGCTATCCGGAAAACCACCTCTGAGCCAAAGTTTATCGACATCAAAACCCTGTGGGTCGCTGTGGTGAATTTCAGGAATGGAAAAAGGGCTTAATTCCAGATAACGGATGCGTCCCGCTAATGTTTCGGTCGAATGCTGGATCAGATCACGGGACGCTGAACCCAACAACAGGAAGTGTCCCGCTTTTTCCCCAGCGTGCTTTCTGACATCAACCAGGCTACGCAATGCTCTGAACAGATCCGGTTTTCTTTGCACTTCATCAATGATCAACATCTTGTTATCAAAGCGCTTGAGGTAATCTTCTGGTTCGGCGAGTTTCGAGAAATCGGAATCGCGTTCCAGATCCAGCCAGACCACCTCTTTATCCAATTTGTTATTGGCAATCTCAAGTGCAAGCGTTGTTTTTCCTGCTTGGCGTGGCCCCAATATAGCCACTACCGGCATGGTTTTCAATGCCCGAACAATCTTGCTTTCCAGAGTACGAGGTATCATTGTTGCATTTTGGGACTGAAATTCCCAAAATGCAACTGTTATTTTCTTTTTAAGGGTCCGGACCCTGCCGGTTGTAGTGTGGTTCTCGCTCTTCTTCTCTGGCCAGGAAACCGCCGGATTGTCTGGCCCATAGCTCTGCATACAGACCCTTGTTCGCCAGCAGTTGGTCATGGGTGCCTTGCTCGGTTATTTTACCGGCATCCATGATGACCAGCCGGTCCATCTGTGCGATGGTCGATAGTCGGTGAGCAATCGCGATCACGGTTTTACCTTCCATCAGTTGATACAGACTCTCCTGTATGGCCGCTTCGACCTCAGAATCAAGGGCACTGGTCGCTTCATCCAGAATCAGTATGGGCGCATTTTTCAGGATCACGCGGGCAATGGAAATCCTTTGCCTTTGTCCGCCGGAGAGCTTTACGCCGCGCTCGCCGACATGCGCCTGATAACCCCGGCGACCCTCCATATCTTCGAGCTCTGGTATAAAGTCATGGGCCTTTGCTTGTTTGGCTGCGGCAATCACGCTGTCCATGGTCGCATAGCCGTTGCCATATCGGATGTTCTCGTATACCGAGCGATGCAACAGGGAAGTGTCCTGGGTGACCATGCCGATATTGGCACGCAGGCTGTCCTGCGTGACCTGGTGGATGTCCTGTCCGTCAATCACGATCTGACCATCCTGCAGATCGTAAAAACGTAACAATACGCTGACCAGAGTCGATTTGCCGGCACCGGAACGTCCGACCACGCCTATCTTTTCTCCGCCTCGTATATGCAGGCACAGATTTTCGATAACGCCTTTCTCACCGTCACTTTTGCCATAATTGAATGTAATGTTGCGGTACTCGATATTGCCTTTGGAAACCCGGATTTCCTGCGCCCCGGTGTCATCGACAATGTCAATGTCGTTTGAAATGGTTTCAATCCCATCCTGTACCACACCGATATTTTCAAACAGACTCCAGATTTCCCAGAGTATCCATTGCGACATACCCTGCAATCTGAGAACCAGCCCGACGGCGAACGCGATGGCTCCCGGAGAGACTGCGTTCTCATACCACAACCAGACCGAATTGGCGCCGACAGCGAACAATAAGAGGGAATTCAACACCGTCAGGTATACGGAAAGGCGGGCAGACAGGCGCATCATGTCATACACCGGAAGCAGGAATTTCTGCATACCCTCTCTGGCGTATTGGTCCTCATAGTTGGCGTGGGCGAACATCTTGACCGTCGTGATATTGGTATAACTGTCGACCACCCGGCCCGTTACCATCGAACGCGCTTCTGCCTGATCCATCGACGATTGGCGCAGCTTCGGTATGAAGTACCACAATACCACGACATACCCGGCCATCCATGCAAGCATTGGCAGA
This sequence comes from Arenicellales bacterium, assembly GCA_965116335.1. GTDB lineage: Bacteria > Pseudomonadota > Gammaproteobacteria > Arenicellales > Poriferihabitantaceae. The sequence goes on along the minus strand of OZ220677.1, from coordinate 583,820 downwards.
GTCAGCCGGATATCGCTGGCCGCGAACAGAACCAGTGCACCCACGAAATACACGGAAACATAAACCAGAACCTCGGTAATCTTGATGATCACATCGCGTACTCCGAGAGAGGTCTGCATCATCTTGGTAGCTACTCGTCCGGCAAAATCATCCTGGAAAAATTTGACGCTCTGCTTGAGTAGATAGCGATGAGTTTCCCAGCGGGTTCGCATCGCGAAATTCCCCAGCAGGCCCTGATGGATAATAGCTTCGTAAAACAGCTTTAACAGAGGCATGATGACCAGAATGATCACGCTGATGGTGATAATCTCGACCCGATGAGTCTCCCAGAAAGTCTCTCGATTGGCAGTGGCCAGCCAGTCCACCAGACTGCCGACAAAGGAGAATAACCAGACCTCGATCAGTGCCATCAGGGCGGATAGCAGCGAGCCGACTACAATCAGTTGCCAGAATGGCCGGGCATAGTGACCGAGGAATCCGAACAGGGTATCCGGTGGCTTGACAGGAGTATGTTCGGGAAAGGGCGTTCTGTACTTTTCGAACCAGGTGAATAATGTATCAATCAATCTTGAGTTCCCGAAGCGTAAAGTCTGGATGGTGTTTTATCATAATTGTGTGTTTTTCGCACGTAATCGGGCGGCTTCGTGTCCGATAGATTGCTATATAATCGGGAGCCGTTTCGCTAACCTTATAAAACAGCGCTGCCTGTGCCCTGAACCTGAACAACGAATAGCCAGTTGCAATAAATGTCATCCTTGAGTGATCGAAAACGCGAGGGCATCGGCATGACCTCGATGCGTACCCGGAAACGGTTGATTGACCGCATTCGCGAGCGCGGAGTTGAAAATGAGCAGGTGCTTGAGGCCATGATGGATACGCCTCGCCATCTTTTTATTGACGAGGCGCTGTCGCACAGGGCCTATGAAGATAGCGCGCTGCCAATCGGAGAAAAGCAGACTATTTCACAGCCGTATATCGTGGCATTGATGACTGATCTGCTCATGGAAGGCGCGCAGCCCATCAAGAAAGTATTGGAGATAGGCACCGGATGCGGTTACCAGACTGCGGTACTGTCGCAGTTGATCAACTGGGTGTTCACGATTGAGCGGATCGCGTCCTTGCAGACCGAAACCCGGCGGCGGCTGATGGAACTCGGCTACCACAATATCAGTTACCTGAACGGTGACGGTTATCTGGGTTGGGAAAGTAACCAGCCATTTGACCGTATTGTAGTCACCGCCGCGCCGCGCACGGTTCCGCAAACATTGCTTGATCAGCTTGCGCCCGGAGGCAGGCTGGTGATTCCGGTGGGTGGTGAACAAAGCCAGCGACTCAGAATCATTACTCGTACTCCATCGGGTTTTGATGAGCAACAGCGGGAGCCGGTTCGCTTCGTGCCGATGCTCAAGGGCAGGAAATAACCCGGTGAAAATCTTTACCCCGCTATACAATACGGTCATGCAGTGGTCGAGGTCTCGCCATGCCGAGAAATACCTGTGCGCCGTGAGTTTTATGGAGTCCTCATTCTTCCCGGTGCCGACTTCATTGATGCTGGCTCCGATGGTCCTGGCCCGACCGCAGCGAGCCTGGCGGCTGGCATTGTTGACCACTGTTACCTCGGTGGCGGGCGGTGTGGCCGGTTACCTGGTCGGTTATTTCCTGTTCGAGCAGGTCGGCAATCCGATTCTGGAGTTTTACCATCTGGGCGGGGAATTTATGACAATAAAGGACTGGTTCGATCAGTATGGCATCTGGCTGGTGCTGGTTTCAGGGGTTACTCCAATCCCGTACAAACTGTTCACAATCACGGCAGGAGTACTCAGTCTTGCGTTGTTCCCGTTTATACTCGCTTCCCTGATTGGACGGGCTTCCCAGTTTTTTCTGGTCAGTGCACTGATTCGATGGGGTGGGATACGGATGGGCAACCAGATCGAAAAATGGATTGAGTGGATCGGTTGGGGAGTCCTGGTATTTGTGGTGGTTGTTTTCGGGATTACAAAATTATTATGAAAAAATACCTGTTCTGCGGTTTTCTGGCTTTGCTGCTCGTGGGGTGTGCATCAGAGCCCGTCCCGATTCCTGTAATCAACAAATCCCCGGAGCGAAATATCCCGAAAGCATACGAAGTGAGACCGGGTGATTCGATCTATAACATCGCCTGGGCATTTGGCGTTGACTTCCTGGATATTGCGGAATTCAGTGAGTTGGAAAAGCCATACAAGCTAACCCCGGGTCAAATCGTTTATCTGCAAAAGCGCGAGGCCAGGGTAGTCGCTCTGGATGATGAGCAATCACAGCCTGTTGTCGCGAAAAAGCTGCCTGAGAAAAAGCCCGCGCCCCAACCAGCCGCGCCGAGCGAATCGGCGCGATCCGTTTCCTTTGCTACTGCTCCGACTGCATGGAACTGGCCGGCTGAAGGCAAGCTGGTCGGCAAATACTCGGTTGCCAAGGGCAATAAAGGCATCCAGATTGCAGGCGCTGAAGGTAGCCCGATCAAGGCGACCGCTGCCGGAGAGGTGGTCTATGCGGGTCAGGGTTTGAGAGGGTATGGTAACCTTGTCATCCTGAAACACTCGCCCGAATTTCTGAGCGCCTATGCACATAACCAGAAAATTCTGGTGCGTGAAGGGCAGGTTGTTCAGGCCAATCAGGAAATTGCCACGATGGGCAGTAGCGGGGCGCAGACAACCATGCTACATTTCGAGTTACGCAAGAATGGCCAGCCGGTCAATCCGATGAGTTATCTTCCATAACCTGAGTCTGAACAGAGATTTCACTATCATGGACTTGCCATCCGCAAATCGTAAGCTGGTCGCCGGACAGGATCTGGAACGTGATCAAATGATCGCGGTTATGTCCCTGATCATGTCGGGGCAGGCTACAGACGCGCAAATCGCCTGTTTTCTGACGGCGTTGATGATCAAGGGTGAAACCGTTGATGAGATTACCAGTGCCGCGATTGTCATGCGCGAGTTGTCCGCGAAAGTATCCACCCGGTCAGACAGAGTAGTCGATAGTGTCGGCACAGGAGGAGACGGCGCTCGCTTGTTCAATGTTTCCACCGCGAGCGCTCTGGTAGCCTGTGCGGCTGGCGCGACGGTAGCGAAACACGGAAATCGGGCTGCCACCGGAAATTCCGGTAGCGCCGATGTGTTGGAAGCGGCTGGTGTCAATATCAACATTTCTCCCGAACAGGTCGGCCAGTGTATTGGTCAATGCGGGATCGGTTTCCTGTTCGCTCCGGCGCATCATTCGGCGATGCGGTTCGCTATCGGCCCACGCAAGGAGATCGGAATTCGGACCATTTTCAATTTACTTGGGCCGCTTACCAATCCAGCCAATGCCCGCTATCAGCTTGCTGGAGTATTCAGCCAATCCTGGATTCGACCGATGGTGGAAGTTTATGCACAGCTGGGCAGTATCCATACCCTGGTGGTCAGCTCGGATGATGGGCTGGATGAGATTTCGATTGCTGCCAGTACCCGGGTTGCCGAGTTCAGGGACGGTTCTTTCACTGAATACGAAATCAGTCCTGAACAGTTCGGCATGCGAAAATCCAGCCTGGACGCGATCACCGTTACAGATTCCCGGCAAAGCCTGGAGCTGATTCGACAAGCATTGGGCGGACAGCAGGGGCCGGCTTTTGATATGATCGCACTGAACGCCGGGGCTACGATTTATGCCGCAGACCTGACGGATTCGGTGGCCGCGGGGGTTGAACAGGCGCGCGCGATTCTGTCAAGCGGTGACGGCCTTGACAGGCTGAATGATCTGGTTCGAGTCTCAAACTCATTGGATTGATCGGCGTTTGGTCTGGATCAGGTAAATCCCGCACAAGACCAGAATCAGTGACAGCAGCATCTCCCGATTGAGGGATTCTGCCAGTAACAATACGCCCCATAAACTGCCCAGTACCGGTATCAGATAGTTGATTTGCGAGAATACGGTTGCGCCCAGTGCCCGGATAATGCGGAAGTACAGGATAGCGGCAATCGCCGTGGGAAAGACAGCGAGGATGATCGTTGCGACAAGGCTGGGGGTGGATGGCTGAACCAGCAATGGGTCTTCAAAAAGGAAAGCCAGAGGAATACTGAACAGAGTCGCGCACAAGGTGGTTCCGGTCGCCATCTTGTAAGGCGTAAACGCGGGTCTCAAACGGACAAACACAGTGGTGAATGAATAACACAGAGCGCCCCCCAATACAGACATCGTACCGATCAGATGTTCGCCGATCCCGGAGAGCGCAGATACCCCGACCAGTGTCATCAAGCCTGAAAAGCCCAACCCCAAACCGATGGACTTTCGCTTTGTGATCGGTTCTTCGGCAATGAAGAGATGAGCCAGGACAAAAGTACTGATCGGCATGATGCCCATGCAGATGGCGGTCAGCGAACTGCTTATATGGATTTCTCCCCAACTGATGAGCACAAACGGCAGACTGTTTCCAAGAGCGCCGGTCACTACATAGAGCAGGAGCGCCTGTGGATGCAACGGAATCCATTCTCGTTTGATTGCCAGAAAAACACAGAAAATGAGAGCGGCGATAGCCAGGCGGCAGGCCGTCAGGGTAAATGGAGGGATCGTTTCAACGCCGACCTTGATCAGGAAGAATGAAGCACTCCAGATCACTGCCAGCAATAGCAAAAAGACGTACTCTGTAATATGATTTGGCATTGCCCTGTTAAATATCCTGTGTGTCTTGTCTCAATTCTTTGAAAATCCGGTCCGACTGTTACCTAGCGCTTTTTGAAAATGTTTCCTGAAAGTGATCCATGCCCGTTTGAAGTCAGGAATTGCCAGGGGGCCGCGCCGATATTGATCGCCTGCGATCATGCCGGAAACCGGGTTCCGCAATACCTGGGGAATCTGGGTTTGAGCGACCACTGGTTGGATACGCATATTGCCTTGGATATCGGGGCGAAACAAGTGGCAATACAGTTATCCCGATTATTTGACGCTCCATTGATTCTGGCCAGGTATTCGCGGCTGGTGATTGACCTGAACCGGCATCTCGACGATCCGACTCTGATTGCTGAGCAATCCGACCAGACCCCGGTTCCGGGTAACCGGAATGTAACAGAAGCGGAGCGGCAACAGCGTATTGATCAGTTCTTCCATCCATACCATAACCGTTACAGTGAGTTGGTCAACCACCTGATCGGGAAGCATCCTGATCCGGTTATTATCTCGGTGCATAGTTTTACGCCCTGCATGGACGGCTTCGATCGGCCCTGGCATTTCGGCGTGCTGCATGATCCGGACGATATTCTCGCCCGATCACTGCTGGGTGCATTCAAGAAACTCCCTGATCGGATCATCGGCGACAACCAGCCGTATCACGTTAGTGAGCCGAGGGGATATGCCAATCAGGTGCATGCCAAAGATCGCGGAGTGAGTATGGCCATGCTGGAGATTCGCCAGGATTTGATCACTCGTGCACAGGACCGGGTCGATATTGCCAATCTGCTCTATGAGGTGCTGAATTCAGCCATTCGTGAATACCTGAATCAGTTACAATACGGCACATAGCTACCCCTATATACCCAAGTCAAAGTGTCTGGAAACAGTTTCGGAAAATTATTTACCCTGACTACATTTGGAGAGAGTCACGGCCCCGCGCTCGGCGCGACCGTTGATGGCTGTCCACCGGGGCTTGCCTTGTCCGGCGAAGATTTGCAGAAAGACCTGGATCGCAGGAAGCCGGGCAAGTCAAAGTTCACAACCCAGAGGAAGGAAAACGACCGGGTCGAGATATTATCCGGAGTATTTGAGGGGAAAACCACCGGCACACCGATTGGCCTTTTGATTCATAACCAGGATCAGCGTTCGCGGGATTATGCGAAAATCAAGGATCGTTTCCGCCCCGGTCATGCCGACTTTACCTATACCGGCAAATACGGGTTTCGTGATTATCGTGGGGGTGGACGATCCTCGGCAAGGGAAACCACAATGCGGGTTGCCGCCGGAGGGATTGCAAAGAAATATCTGGCGCAAACCTGTGGTATTGCGATTCGCGGATGTGTTGATCAGATCGGGAGTATCCGGGTCGACCTTAAAAATTGGGAAGAGGTGGAGAATAACCCGTTTTTTGTCGGCGATGCCAACCGGATTGCCGAACTGGAAAAACTGATCAGCCAAACCCGTAAGGCGGGAGACTCGGTCGGCGCCGGAGTTTATGTCGAGGCGACTGGCATGCCGATTGGGTTGGGAGAGCCGGTGTTTGACAGACTCGATGCAGACATAGCCAAAGCGATGCTCAGTATCAACGCATCAAAAGGCGTGGAGATTGGAGCGGGTTTCGATGCGATCGGCCAGCTTGGATCAGAACATCGCGACCCGATTACGCCCGATGGCTTTCAGTCGAATCACTCCGGCGGTACGCTTGGCGGTATTTCCAGCGGGCAGGACATTCGTGTACGGGTTGCGTTCAAGCCGACTTCCAGTATCCAGGTTCCGGGGCAAAGCATCGACCTTGCGAACCAGCCGGTTGAGGTGGTTACTACCGGACGCCATGACCCCTGTGTCGGTATACGTGCGGTTCCGATTGCAGAAGCCATGCTGGCCCTGGTGCTGATGGATCATGTGCTGCGTGACCGTGCGCAGAATATTCGATAATTTATAAACACTATACAGATGGATCATAAAATGACTCCCCGAACCTTATACGACAAGCTCTGGCAACAACATGTGGTTGATGTCGAAGACAGTGGCGCGACATTGATTTATATAGACCGCCACCTCGTTCATGAAGTGACTTCTCCACAGGCATTCGAGGGACTGCACCTGGCCGGGCGTAAACCCTGGCGCACCAGTTCCATGATCGCGGTGCCCGATCACAATGTGCCCACAACCACCGACAGCCAGGAGGCGGATGATCCGGTTTCCCGTATACAGATTGCCACTCTGGATCAGAACTGCAATCATTTCGGCATTACCGAGTTCGGCATGGCAGACCCGCGTCAGGGAATCGTGCATGTGATCAGCCCGGAACAGGGGGCGACATTGCCCGGCATGACCATTGTCTGCGGCGATTCTCACACCTCAACACATGGCGCTTTCGGTGCGCTGGCATTCGGTATCGGCACATCAGAGGTGGAACACGTGATGGCAACCCAGTGCCTGATCACCCGCAAGTCAAAAAATATGAAAGTGACACTGAGCGGTAAATTGCGAAAAGGGGTTACCGCCAAGGATATGGTACTGGCCGTTATCGGTGAGATCGGCACTGCGGGCGGCACCGGATACGCGATCGAGTTCATGGGAGACGCCATCACCGGACTGAGTATGGAGGGCCGGATGACGGTATGCAATATGGCGATCGAGGCGGGAGCGCGCTCCGGCATGATCGCGGTCGATCAGACCACCATTGATTATCTGCAAGGGCGTCCCTACGCTCCGACCGGGGAGCTGTGGAATCAAGCCGTGGCCGACTGGATGAATCTGCACAGCGACCCGCAGGCTGTTTTCGATGCAGAGGTTAGTATAGACGCTTCTGCGATTCCGCCCCAGGTGACCTGGGGCACCTCTCCCGAGATGGTGGTCAGTATTGATGATGCGGTGCCCGACCCGTCCGATGAGCCAGACCCGGTACGCAAGGAAGGCATGGAAAACGCACTCGCCTATATGGGGTTGTCTGCTGGTACGAAGATTGCAGACATAGACCTGGATCTGGTGTTTATTGGCTCCTGTACCAACAGCCGAATCGAAGATTTGCGAGAGGCCGCCAGAGTCGTCAACGGGCGCAGGGTGGCAGGCAATATCAAGCAGGCCCTGGTCGTGCCGGGTTCCGGTCTGATCAAGTCCCAGGCTGAATCAGAAGGCTTGCACCAGATTTTTATTGATGCCGGATTTGAGTGGAGAAATCCCGGTTGTTCGATGTGTCTGGCCATGAATGCAGACCGTCTGCAACCCGGTGAGCGTTGCGCCTCGACTTCCAACCGAAATTTTGAAGGCCGTCAGGGGCAGGGGGGGCGCACCCATCTTGTTTCTCCGGCCATGGCAGCGGCGGCAGCTGTTGCCGGACACTTCACCGACCCGGAGAGATTGTAACCATGGAAAAATTTACCACCCTGACCGGAATCGTCATGCCGTTGGACCGCTCCAATGTGGATACCGACGCCATCATTCCGAAGCAATTCCTGAAATCCATCAAGCGCACCGGATTCGGCCCCAATCTGTTCGATGAGTGGCGTTATCTGGATCATGGCGAGCCGGGCATGGACAACAGCAAGCGCGAGATTAACCCCGACTTCATCCTGAACTTTCCTCGCTACAAGAGTGCGGAAATCCTGCTCGCGAGAGAGAATTTCGGCTGCGGTTCATCCAGGGAACACGCCCCGTGGGCTTTGCTGGATTACGGTTTCCGATGTATTATCGCGCCGAGCTTCGCCGATATATTCTTCAACAACTGCTTCAAGAACGGGATATTGCCTGTTGTGCTGGATGGCGAGATCGTTGGAGAGTTATTTGCACAGGTAGAAGACCAGCCGGAGCTTTCAATCCGGGTTGATCTGCCACATCAAATCATCGAGCTGCCGGATGGCACGACACACGGATTCGAGGTCGAGTCCGACCGCAAATATGCTCTGCTGAACGGCCTGGATGACATTGCGCGGACACTGGAAAAGGCGAGCCAGATACAGCAATACGAAGCCCATCGCAAAACCGAAGCACCCTGGTTGTTCAGTCCATCATAACGTTATCGTAGAGCCTGCCCTCTGCTCCGAACGGGGGCAGGGTCACTGTGCCCTCCCGCAAATGTCGGAACAGGTATCAACGGTAGCGGGCACCCACAAGGGGCACCCCTACGATGATATTAAGTACAGCGCCCGAATGGTTGTGGATTCCCGCCTGCGCGGGAAAGACGGGTTGTTGGTGCGTGGGATGGCGGTTGCGTCCCCCCATCCAATCCGTTTACGGATTGGATTCCCCCTCAAGGGGGGAATGATCGTCAAAGAACGAACGATCCGTTATCGTAGGGGAGGGTCTCCGTGCCCTCCCGCAAATGTCGGAACAGGTATCAACGGTAGCGGGCACCCACAAGGGGCGCCCCTACGATGATATTAAGTACAGATTCCGAATGGTTGTGGATTACCACCGAACCCCCGCTTCTACTCCGACAAACTGTGTCGGTTCATTATCATCGGTTTCCCGGTGCGTGGCCTGAACATCCAGCGTGAAGTGTGCTGCCTTATCCGTGGTATACACCGGTTGCAGTCTCCAGCCGAGATTATATTCCTGCGTACTATCCGTTATCCCCGTACCGATATACGGACTGCCGGTGAACTGTCCCGATAACATAGAGAAACCATACGCCGCTTGAGCATTCCAGCGACTCTCTGATGCACTGCCGGTACGTTCACTGATGGATTCCTCCGCAAACAAGGCATCCAATCCGCCAGTAGACTGTCCCCCCCAATCCTGATTGACGGTCAGAGACAGTCCCTGTTGGCTTTGTGGTTCTGGATCAAAGGTAAACGATGCGGCAACTCCCCGATCTTCAAGATCATCCGAATCATGCGAGACCAGAGTACGTCCCGACAGGTCCAGAGAGAGTCCGAGGTTTGTATCATGCCATGCAATGCCACCCCCGACCTCTAACCCCGTTCCGGTCTCTGCATCGCCGCCATCCTGTCGGATACCGACTTCCAGACGGGGCGTAACTTGACCGTTTGCAAGATTCTTCTTCCAGCTACTCTCCAGTCCTGCCCGAATACGGGTTGTGCTGGCATTGGAGGCCGCCAGTGCATGGGTCTGGTCTGACTCGGTACGAGACCATAAGGCATCGGCAGTCAGCGCCAGAGAGAGTCCACTCTCTTGAGCTTGTAACAAATCTCCTCTCATGCCTATGGCGGCCATGTCCCAGGAGATGTCGGCAGTCAGTGAATCGCCCAATTCCGGTTGTAATGTGACTTCTCCACTACCCTGTCCAAGCGTACCCCATAGACGGATTGAATCCGATACTTGCAAGGAGGCATACGGCGTAATCGCGGTCAGGGAGGCTTCGACTTCGCCATCGCCTTCTCGTACCGCACCTTCACACAGGACTTGTCTTGTCTGTGCGGACATCTGCTGAGTACACAGTTGTGAATGCGTGCGGGTGTCAGGTTCGGTATCGGTATAACGGCCTTCTCCATCACTTTGTATCAGAGTCAGTCCAACCAGCCAGTTGTCTTTGGCATAGTCTGTACCCAATAAGGCAGTGGTGGTTTCTCCGTCTAATGAGAAAGCGCCTTCCCGTCCATCGAAGTGACCCTGTGTGGCCCGTCCCCAGAAGGATACACTGCCCCCTGTCGCATCTTTCTCACCGGTGGCGGTAAAGGAACTATTGAGTAAGGCTTGTCGTACTGTCATATCATAAGACTGGCTCTGTGTACCGCCGAAGTGATGCCGGTCATGCACCGCATCGGTGGAGTGAGCGAAGTCATCATCCATCGAATGGATACTGGAATGGGACAGGACGGATTCTGCTGGACTTTCTGCGCTGCCCAGCGTAAAGGCTTGTCCGGCTACCGTGCCTTGTGTTCCGGCAGTACGATTGTCTGCGATACGATCAGACAGTCCATCTATGGCTTGTTGGGCTATCGTGCGACCGAATCGGGTCAGCCAGGCTTGCGGCATCGGATCATCATTGATGATGGTGCCGGTTGCGGTACTGTCGGCTATGGCTACCGTTGCATCCGCTCCACTGACTCCGGCATCGTATATCACCATCTGGAAGGTTTCCGGGTCTTCATCATGGTTGTCGTTATACAGCCGGACATAGATTTTCTTTTCGGTTTGACCGGGATTGATGGTACTGCGTAACTTCCAGGCGCGTTGCCAGGCGATATAGTCTTCCCCTGCCCTTGCCGATACCGGGTTGGAATCCTGCGTGGCATAGTAGAAGGTGACCGGCCATTGCATGGCTTCACTCAAGGTGATGGTGAAGTACCCGGTACGCTGGTTCTCATGCAGAGTGGCATCACCGATTGAGAGGGTGGGACCGGAAGAGGATACCGTCACATCGTTATCGGTGACTGATACGGTGGCACTATGATCCGGGGATGAGGCTCTCGTATAACCCGTGCCGGTATTGAGGGTAGCGGTGATGGAGCCGTCGGGTTCGTCTACCGAGTCATCCAGTGTAGCGACCGTGAAGGTGGCGCTGCCGGTGACCGGGAGGGTGAAGGTTCGCGAGCCGGTTTCTCCACTTTGTGCAAACTCTCCGTTCTGGCTCACGGTCAGCGTCACATCGAGTGGTACGGCGGGCACCGGATGGGCGGTCAGGGTAAACGAGGCGGAATCTCCTTCTGTGATACCACTGCCTGCACTAATCCGCACGACAGGTTCGTCATTGTCGCGCACCGGGACCGATGCGCTGTCCTGGTTGGTGGCCAGGGTATAGCCGTTGCCGGTGTCTACTGTGACACTCACTGCACCATCGACCTCATCGAGCGCATCATCTACTGTACCGATAGAGACCGAAACAGTGGTCGCTCCTGCCACCAGAGTGACAGTTCTTTGCCCACTACCCGGTGCATCGAGATAGTCTCCGCTTTGACTCACCGTATAGCCAATCGTCAGATCAGATTGCACAGCGCTATCTGCGGTGACGGTGAAGGTGGCAGTACCCCCCTCATCTATGGCAGAACCCGATGACAGACTGAGTTCCGGTAGTGCCGGTGGCGTGGGCTGTTCTTCCTGTGCGGGTTGTGGTTCTTCCTGCGCCGGTTGCGGTTGTTCCTGTGGCGCCGTCTCCAGACATTGCAGGGCGGTCACCACCGGAATCCAACGCTTCCATCCCCTGTCTGCGTAGGTTTGCGCTTCGCTTGCGCTCATCAGGTTGTTATTGTAGGCGTTATCCACGCCAAAGGCGGCCAGTACCCGGCTCCAGCGCTCGACATGATCGACCGAACTTCGCCAGGTCTCGTTCGAATAGTCCGTAACATCAGTAAGCAGGGCATCCGATACACAAGTCACCGCCTGATGGTCGGCTTGTGTGTTCTGGGCATCGCTGTTTGCCCCGACCGCCAGAGTCGCGCTGGAAGCGAGTGTGTCGAGTGACTGCGTCACCCCATTGCCATCGATATATTGCGGCGTTACCGTCACGGTAAGCGTGCTGGCTTCCTGTGCATCATGTTGAATGGTGGTTGATGCGCCGGTTACGCTCTCAACGCCGGAGGTTGCGGTCTGCCCATTATCGGCTTCCCAGGACACCTTATAAGAGGTGGCATGTTCGACGGCATCCCAGCTGACACTGGCGCTAGCCGCGTCTGTTGCGCTTACTTGCAGGTTGGCAACCGCCGCATCGGGGACCTGGATCGTGGGCGCGTTGTTGCCCACGGGGCATAGCCCGTTATTGACTCGCACACAGTGGCTATCCGAGGCCAGCCGGAATGGACGACCGGCGGATGTCAGCCGGAAGGTCACACTACCGGCTCCGGCGTCATGATGGAGACTGATGGGCACCGTGAACTCGGAGAAACCCCTGTTGAGTGTCTTGAAGCCGGACTTGCCCAATCCCTGGTTACGTCTGTCGTCGACCACTCCGCCGGTGTCCGTGACACTCCACTTGACATAAAGATCGGCAGGCAGCTGGCCATTGACCGAGCGGATGGTGTATGTCACGCGGTACCGGCGATGGTAGTCCGACGTGTCAGCTTCCCCTGACAGCTTCAGAACGGGCAGGTCGTCCTTGATGGTGATGACTGTGCTGATGGTTTCGTCTGCAATGCGAGTCGAGTCCGGGATTTCCAGCAGGTCGGTGGTCTCCTTACCCGACACGGTGCTTTTCTGCAGCCGGATTTTCACCGACTCGTTCGGTTCATCTGATCTGCCGTCGTCGAACAGCTTGAGATCGAGGTAGGTACTGAGCTGTCCTTTCGGCAGAGTCGCGAGGTGACAGCCCGTGGTCTTGACCTGGGTGCCGTCCGGGCGTACCAACTCGTAGTCCTCACCGAGCGTCGCCGAGCTTTCCACGCAGTATTCGAAATATGCGTCAGCCAACAGCGTTCGATCGGGTATCGAGGTATGTGCAGGGTTCAGCGCTATTTTGATCCGGTGCCCGCTATCGACTCCGTCTATCAGCGTCTTGCCGAGTTCGTCGACCTTGAGCAGGGGCTTCGCTTCGTCGTCCTGGATGTGTATCGTGATCCGGTTCGGATTACCCACTGAATAGGTTCCTGTGCCTACCATCTCCAGCACTATGGTCTCGGGGCCCTCGATCAGGTGGTCATCCATAACCGTGATCGGCAGAGTCGCAAGCGTCTTGCCCTTCGGCAGCGTCATCGTGCCGCGGTTGGTATTCTGGTTATAGCCGCCGCGCAAGCGGTAGTCGGTGCCGTATATGGCCGTGCTGCCGCCGCTCTCATGCCCACGCACCACCCGGTAGGTTACCGTTTTATTCCAGCCAGCCTGCGCCGAAAACGGGATGCCGACATCCTGATTGGGGGACGGTCTGCCTTCTCTTACGCCCGGTTGTCCGGCCCAGGTGCCGAAGGCAAGTGGCTGCTGGTGGTAATCGTCGTCGTCAATCACCAGTGTTTCAAGACTAAACACGCTGTCGATCTTGTAGGGTGAAGGGAGCGGATTCCCCGGATTCGGATTCAGTGTGATATTGACCGTTTCCTGACCCGATATAACCAGCCGCTCCTGGCCGTCGACCCACATCGATACCTGCTCGTAGTGGTCGTCTCCCAGCACCTGGATGCGGAACCTCTTTTGTTGTTGGTTGGCAGCGATGGCCGAATTGACGCAGCCACTGTTTCTGGTCTGCCAGGCGCTACCCACCCGTTCCTGTAGCAGCCAGTCGTCTTGCTCGGCGTTGCCGCCGGTGCGCCGCGTGGCGCTGCCGGAGAAGCACAGGCGGAAGGGCAGGGGAGAAGAAGAGCGCTGGCCGGTTTTGACCTGGAACTCCACATTCTTCGGCGCCGAATCCGTCTCCTTCACGCAGGTGTACGTTTTACTACTGCCTCCACCGACAGCGCAGGTATCCTTGCCTTTGTCCAACGAGAGGGCAAGGGACGTTTGCGCTACCGCATCAGACGGCAGGCTGATCAGCAGGAATGGTACGAGAAACAGCGCCAGCAACGCGCGCCGCATGATCCGCTCCACTACACTGGAAGTCAATGAGTCACTCGAGTCTATCAGGTTGGTTTTGTTCATTTTTTATCCCGGATTTTCGGTTGGGTTTCAATCATGAGGAGCGGATTGTATCAATGAGCGCAATTCTGTTTGAAAATTGTCTGTTTGTCAATCAGTTTGAGCGGGTTTGACGGTGCCGGATGCAAGCTGGCTGACCAGCTGGTGAACTTGTGAGACGATGGCGTCTTTTGGCTGGTGGTTTTCCAGGCCGTACCGGACTCTCTCGACCAGTGCCGAACCGACCACTGCGGCATCTGCGACCGATACGATTTCACGTATCTGTGCCGGGGTTTTCAGGCCGAACCCGACCGCCACTGGCAGGGGGGTCTGTGCCTTGATTCGGTTCAAGGCCGATTTGACATCGGCCAGGGCTGCCGAACGGGTGCCGGTTATCCCGGCGATAGAAACATGATAGACAAAGCCGGAGCTGTTTTTCAGGATAGTCTTCAATCGGCTCGTGTCCGAGGTCGGAGTGGTCAACCTGATCCAGTTCAGTCCGGCGGTCATGCCGGGGTGGCATAACTCATCGTCTTCCTCAGGTGGCAGGTCGACCACAATCAGGCCATCTACTCCGGCGTTGATGGCATCGTCCAGGAATCGCTGATTGCCGTAGCAATGTATGGGATTGTAATAACCCATCAGTATGATCGGGGTCTCATCATCCTGTTTGCGGAATTCGGCCACCATGCCCAAAGTTTTTACCAGCGTGATGCCACCCGCCAGCGCCCGCAGGTTGGCAAGCTGTATGGCTGGCCCGTCCGCCATCGGGTCAGAAAACGGCATACCCAATTCAATCAGGTCGGCTCCGGCAGCGGGCAGGCCATTCAGGATTTTCTGGGCAGTTTCCTGATCCGGGTCGCCAGCTGTGGTGAATGTCACCAGACCGCCGCGGCCTTCTGATTTCAATTTGGCGAATCTCTGCCGGATTCGATCTGGCCTGCTCATGTCATTGCTCCCGGTACTTCAGTCAAGGTCTCCATCATTTATACGATATCGCCGTGTCCAAGTGCTTTGGCTACGGCAAAAACATCCTTGTCGCCACGACCGCACAGGTTCATGATCAGGATTTGATCGGATGACATACCGGGCGCGATTTTTGCCACATGAGCCAGGGCGTGAGCCGGTTCGAGCGCCGGAATGATCCCTTCGGTGCGGCAACATAACTGGAAAGCGTCCAGTGCTTCTGTGTCTGTGACGGATACATATTCGACTCGGCCCATTTCATGCAGCCAGGAGTGTTCCGGGCCAATACCGGGATAATCCAGCCCCGCGGAAATAGAATGCGCGTCATAAATCTGACCATCATCAGTCTGTAGCAGATAGGTGCGGTTGCCATGCAGCACACCGGGTTTGCCGCCGCTTAAAGAGGCCGCATGCTTGCCGGTTCCAATACCGAACCCGGCCGCTTCGACGCCGATGATGGAAACCGCATCATCATCCAGAAAGGGATGGAACAACCCAATGGCGTTGGAGCCGCCGCCAATACAGGCCAGTATGGTATCCGGTAGTCGGCCCTCCGCAGCCAGTATCTGCTGGCGCGCTTCGCGGCCAATGACCGATTGGAAATCGCGTACCATTGCCGGGTAGGGGTGAGGCCCCGCGGCAGTACCGATGATATAAAAAGTATCCTCGACATTAGCCACCCAATCGCGCAGGGCATCGTTCATGGCATCCTTCAATGTGGCGGTGCCGCTCGTTACCGGCACGATTTCTGCCCCTAGCAGCTTCATACGAAAAACATTGGGTGCCTGTCTCTCGATGTCGGTCTCCCCCATATAGACTATACAAGGCAGGTCGAATAACGCGCATACGGTTGCGGTCGCGACTCCATGTTGCCCGGCTCCGGTCTCGGCGATGATGCGCCGCTTGCCCATGCGTTTGGCTAATAATATCTGTCCCAGCGTGTTGTTGATCTTATGGGCCCCGGTATGGTTTAACTCGTCTCGCTTGAAGTAAATCTTCGCACCACCGAGTTCCTTGCTCAGGCGTTCGGCGAAATAAAGCGGACTGGGCCGTCCCACATAATCGCGCGCATAGTAGTCCAGTTCTGCCAGGAAGTCAGGGTCATTTTTATACTGGTTGTAGGCAGCCTCAACCTCCAGAACCAGCGGCATCAGCGTTTCCGCCACGAAGCGTCCACCGAAAATTCCGAAGTGTCCGCTGTCATCCGGGCCAGCGCGCCAGGACTCTGGTCGGGAGTGAGTCCCAATCGGATTATCTGTCATCAGGATTTGCTGCTCATTGCTTTTAACATCGTTGATTGATTGAGTTCTCCGACCAGTTGACCATCGTCATTGACTACGGCGAGCGCGGATTCAGATTCGGAGGCCAGATCAATCAGGGAGTCCAGCTTGGCGTTCGCATGGACCACCGGGACGTTGTCGTTCAGGGATACAGTCGCCACATCGCTCATGATCTTGCCGACACTGAGTACCTTGTATCTGGGCACGTCCTCGGTGAACTCACGAACATAATCATCCGCCGGAGCAGCCACCAGTTCTTCCGGAGTGCCGATCTGGGAGGTCTCCCCGTCTTTCATGATCGCGATATGATCTCCCATCTTGATCGCCTCGAGAAAATCATGCGTAATAAAAACCATTGTTTTGTTCACCTTATCCTGAAGAGCCAGCAATTCATCCTGCATCTCCCGGCGAATCAGCGGATCCAGTGCACTGAAAGGTTCATCAAAAATCATGATCTCCGGGTCAACCGCCAGGGCGCGCGCCAGGCCGACTCGTTGCTGCATCCCGCCGGATAATTCCCGCGGGTAGTGTCCCTCCCATCCGCCAAGACCGACCATCTCCAGCACCTCCATCGCCTTTTCTGTTCTCTCCTGTACCGGCACTCCGCGGACTTCCAGACCAAACGCGATATTATCGACAATTTTGCGATGCGGAAACAAGCCGAAATGCTGAAACACCATACTCATCTTATTACGCCGCAGCTCAATCAGCTGGCTGGCACTCATCTGCATCACATCTTCACCATCAATCAGCACTTCTCCGGCGGTTGGCTCGATCAGTCGGTGCAGGCACCTCACCAGTGTTGATTTGCCACTGCCCGATAATCCCATCACAACAAATGTCTCACCCTGCTCGACCGTAAAGGACATGTCCCGCACACCGACCACATGATTAGTGCGGGCTTGCACCTCGGCACGTGACAGGGAATGATCCAGATTCTTCAGGATGGTTTTCGGGTTCGGCCCGAATATCTTCCAGATATGGTTACAGACAATTTTGGCAGAGGACTCCATTGCTGGAAAGTATCAGAAACAGGCAGATAAAAAAAGACCTCGAATAAACGAGGTCTTGAGTAATCCTTTGATCGGCGAACCGTCAGGGCATCCACTTGCGCCAGATATCTTCGTTGCTCGCCACCCATTCCTCGACTACTTCATCCATATCCCTGCCATCCACGTCGATAGCCAGAATCATTTTCGCCTGTTCGTTGTTGCTCAGGTTCATATTACCGATCAGACTGGCCGCTTCCGGGTGAGCCGCCATGGACGCAGGATTGCCATAGTTGTAGGTAACATCTTCCGCCCAGCCGGTCGCAGGCCATTGCTCTGTACTATGTGGCGGTAATTCGATTGGCACCAGATCCAGTGCCGCATGAATCCAGTGCGGAGTCCAGGCGTACAACAGGAAGGGTTCCTTTCTGGCATACGCGGCCTGAGCTTCGGCCCATGCTGCCGTCTCCGTACCCAGCTCAACCGCGACAAAATCTACTCCCAGCAGATCCAGACGTTCCTGGTCGGAACATTCCCAGGCGGGAGTCGGACACGCAATCAGCCGTCCCTTGTCGCCGGTTTCAATGGTTGCGAAATGAGACTTGTACTTGTTCAGCTGCTCGTAGCTGGTAAGGTCCGGAGCCACTTCCTCGACAAAATATCGTGGAACGTAGTAGGTGGAAGTACCGACAATCCCGGTCTCACCCAGATAGGACACGGTGCCATCGCCGCCAAACTCGGCCATGAAGCGGTTTCTGGACGGCGAATAGGATGGCCAGCTTTCACAGCCGAAATCCAGGTCGCCGACTGCCATGGCCTCATATACGGGTGCTCCAGAGGGCATCATGACACGTTTGATGTCATATCCCATTTCCTGCTCGAGGATGACCTCCAGAACCTTGCAGGTAACCGCCCCGCCGGTCCAGTCCGCAATCGGCGCGGTCAGGTTCTTGTCGACTGCGCCGGCAACTGCCGAGACGCTTAGCAGTGCGGTGACCGAGCCTGCGGCGACCAGGTTTTTGGCTAGTTTTGATTTGTTCATAGGTTTAAGCCCTGTATTAGTGGTATGTGGAAAACACACAGGCCGGTCAGAGTGCTCGCGCATTCGGCGGCGGCATTGTCACCTGCACGATCTGTGGGTTTGTGGAATTGATTCTTCAATAGTGTTCATTCTATGGGGCAGGCTGGAATTTTGTCAATATAATTCATCATATAATTCCAATATCAAACGCCGAGTGCCTTGCGTTGCGCCTGAGTCCATGCCTGGCTCAATCGATCCAGTATGATGGCGAGCAGTACGATGCCGATTCCAGCCGCCAGTCCCTTGCCGGTATTGGCGACATTCAACGCATGGAATACTTCGCGCCCCAGCCCACCACCACCGATCAGCGGCGTGACTACCTGCATGGCCAGTGCCATCATGACCGCCTGATTCAGACCCAGCATGACACTGGGCAGAGCCATCGGCAATTTCACTTTTTTCAGAGTCTGTAGCCCGGTTCCGCCAAAGGAAGAAGAGACCTCGGTATAGGTTGCCGGAATGCTGGATATACCCAGACTGGTCAGGCGAATCACTGGTGGCAACGCATAAATGACAGTCGCGATGACCGCAGACACGATATTGCCACCGAAAAACATCAATACCGGAATCAGATAGACAAAGCTCGGCAGCGTTTGCATGGTATCCAGTACCGGGCGCAGCACCATATCGAACTTTCTGCTGTAGGCCGAGGCTACACCGAGTGGTAGTCCAACCACGAAGCAGATGAAAACCGAGACCAGTGTCGAAGACAGTGTCAGCATCGCCTCAGCCCATAAATCACAGGCACCGATAAAGAATAACAGAGCCATTACGGCAATGGCGAAGTTACGACCAGCGGAAACCCAGCCGATCAGACCGAGCGCAGCGATGGTGATATACCAGGGTAATTGAGTCAGGTACAGGTCCAGCGGGTGCAGCAGATAGAGGTAGACGAAGGTTCTCAATCCCTTGGTAAAGGCAATAAATCCGGGATGCACCGTCAGCCAACTGATGGCCTCGTCAACCGGCTTGCGAAAAGAGAAATCCCACGACTCCGGGTAGCTTCCAAAGCCCGCCCAAATGCTGTCTCCGATCATAATAGCGACCAGAATCAACAGGCTGGCGAATAAAAACACATGACCGCAGACGAATTGTCTGAGCCGCGCTCCGCGCTGCCGGTTCATACTGATGGCGTCGAAAATGATTCCCGTTATGATTGCGACCTGATTCACAAACAGATGCGCTACCTGTGAGACCAGATTCCACGGTATTGCGATGATTCTTTCAACGGCCATCGCCAGCGGATAAATATCCAAAGTCTGGGGGAGCAACCGGAAGGGGATTGTGTCAGCGGCAACCGGCTTGTCACGCGGGTGGCTCAATGCCAGACTCATGCGGTCGAGGATGATAGCCATGAATACGATGCACAGCCCGCCCTCCAGGGACCAGCCGACACGAAGCCGGTAAATCGCTCGCCAGACCTCACTGCCTAGCCCCTCCGCCCCGATGAAGGTGGCCAGTACAACCAGCGCCAGCGCCATCATGATGGTCTGGTTAATACCCAGCATGATGCTGGGCAGTGCCATCGGTATCTGCACCTTGAGCAGAGTCTGCATCCGGGTCGAGCCGAACGAGTGCGCTGCCTCCAGCGTGTTGGAGGAGATCTGTCGAATGCCGAGATTGGTCAGGCGAATGACCGGCGGCAGGGCGTAAATCATGGTCGCCATGATGGCAGGTGGCCCGCCGATGCCGAAAAAGAAAACCGCAGGCAACAGATAAACGAAAGCCGGCATAGTCTGCATGGTATCGAGGATGGGACGCAAAACACGCTCGAAGCGGTCACTTTGCGAGCACAGAATTCCGGTCAGTACGCCGACAATCACGGAAAGAATCACCGCAATACCCATCAGTGCCAGAGTTTGCATCGAAGCCTCCCACATACCGACTCCGGCCCAGAAAACGACTCCGCCGATGGTCAGCAAGGCCAGCGGCAGCCCACCGAAATAAAGTGCTGGCAGAGTCAGCAGCAGTAGTATAAACAGCCAGGGCGCGTCAACCAGGAAACCTTCCACTACAATCAGTGATTGCCCGATTGCACTTGCGATGGCGCGGGTAAACCAGCGAAAATACTGTCTCAGCCAGTCCTCGGCCTGATTGATCCATTCCGCGAACTGGAACGGGCCGGATAGGGCAATCGGCAATGCCGACACTTCCGAAACATTACGGACAATCACAACCGAGACCATAAAGCCTAACAGTGAAGCGGCAATAGCGAGGTTACGGGGCTGATTTTTACTGAATAGCAAGCGGGACGGCGTTGATTGAATACAATAACCGTAGCTTACCGATAAAAGAGCGTTTTATGCAACCGCTTTTGTGGTAGAATCCGCCGCCTGAATGGCAGTCGGTTCGGCAGCATATAAATTCCAACACAGAACAGGCATATTTATGGTAGTAATTCGCTTGGCGCGGGGTGGCTCGAAGAAGCGTCCCTTTTATTCGATTCTGGTTGCAGACCAGAGACGTTCCACTCGTGGACGCTTTATAGAGAGAATCGGCTTTTTCAATCCGATTGCACGCGGGCAGGAGGAGAAACTCAAGATCGACCGGGAAAGACTGGAACACTGGGTCGGCAATGGCGCCCGGATAAGTGATCGGGTGAAACAACTGTATAGCCAGGCAAAAGCAGAGGTCAAGGCCGAGGCAGAAGCCAGCACGAAACCAGAGATAAAAACAGAGGCAGAGCCGGAAGAAAAACCAAAGGCAACAGCAAAGGTGACAGCAGAAGCAGAGCCAGCAGCCAAAGCCGAAACGAAGCCAGAGGCGAAAGCTGAGGCTGCGGCCTGATTTTCCGCCGTTTCAGTCTGCCCGGAGGATGGTCGAACATTTTGACGGTCGTGTAGTATGTCCGGCACAAAACTGGATTCTTCACGGGTTGTGCTGGGGGTAGTCGGCACTCACCACGGAGTCAAGGGGGGGCTGAAGATACACTCCCATACCCGGCCAGCCGAGCAGATTTTCGACTATTCGGTGTGGCAGGTTGGCAGGGTCGGGGATTGCAACTGGAAAACAGTAGAGGTACGCACTTTCAGGCAATCCGGCAAACATCTGATCGCGCACTTGCAGGGCTATCCGGACCGGGAAGCCGCCATGCAGTGGATCGGTTGTCAGATTGCGGTTGACCGGGCATCGTTCGAGACGTTGCAGGACGGTGAATTCTACTGGATGGATCTGATTGGATTGCGCGTGGTAAACCGGCAGAACGTGATTCTGGGCGAGTTGACGGCTATGCTGGAAACCGGTGCCAATGATGTCGCGGTGGTGACTGGTAGCGATAGTGCTGAGAGATTGTTGCCCTGGATACCGCAAGTAATCAGCAAGGTGGATCTGCAAGCCGGATTGATCACGGTCAACTGGGACGAGAATGATTAAATGGAAATAAATATAATTACCATATTCCCGGATATGTGTAACTCGATTGCACGCTACGGGATGATTCGCCAGGCGGTTTCGACGGGCGCGTTGAAATTCGACTCGCTGGACCCGCGGGAGTATGCCAGCGGGCCGCATCGGGCAGTCGATGACCGTCCTTATGGTGGCGGTCCGGGCATGGTGATGAAGCCTGCGCCGCTGGCTGCCTGTATAGATGAGGCGCGGATGTCACGGCCAGGGCCGGTGATCTATCTGACGCCTCAGGGCGAGTTGCTGAATCAGCGTATGGCGCAGGAACTCGCGGCGTTGCCCGGATTGATTTTGCTGGCCGGTCGTTACGAGGGCATTGATGAGAGAATTGTACAAAGCCGTGTGCAACGCGAGATTTCAATTGGCGATTATGTGCTGGCTGGTGGAGAACTGGCGGCCATGGTCCTGGTTGAGGCTATCGCGCGCTTGCTGCCGGGGGTATTGGGTAACCGGATGTCGGCACAACAGGATTCGTTTTCGGATGGGCTGCTGGATTGTCCACACTTTACCAGGCCGGAGCGTTTCGAAGGCCGTGATGTGCCGCCCGTGCTTTTGAGTGGCGACCATGAGAAAATACGCCAATGGCGCCTGAATCAGGCGTTTGTTAGAACGGCCGAACGGCGCCCGGATTTGATCGCGAATTTCAACGCGCATCCATTCCGGTGCAATGAAGAACAGATTGAATTGTTGAATGCTTACCAACTGGAGCAAGAAGATGAGTAATATTATTGATCAACTCGAATCCGAGCAACTGAAGCAGGGGATTCCGCATTTTGGTGCCGGTGACCGGGTCAAGGTCCAGGTGCGTGTCAAGGAAGGCAGTCGGGAACGGTTGCAGGCTTATGAGGGCGTGGTGATCGCGAAGAAAAACCGTGGGCTGAACTCCTCGTTTACGGTACGCAAGGTGGCCAGCGGAGAAGGCGTCGAGCGAGTCTTTCAAACCCATAGTCCATTGATTGCGGATATCGAGGTGGTTCGGCGCGGCGATGTCAGACGCGCCAAACTCTACTATCTTCGCCAGCGTTCGGGAAAATCAGCCCGGATCAAGGAAAAAGTCCGGCACTGAGCGCAGCCGAAATCGGGTAGTCGTGTTCACAACCGGGCCTTCGTTTACGCGTTTCCCGTGGGCGCGACTGGTTATTGCATTATGGCTCTGCTGCCTCAGCTTGTCTGTAGTCGAGCCAGCTACAGCGCGGCCACCGCACCCGGTTGCAAAAAACAGCGATAGTGAAATCGCGGAGCATAGTCTGGACCGGGTACGCATCCTGATTCAGGCCAATGTGCTGGAACTGGCTCGCTCCATACTGGAATCGCAAGGCCCGCCTGCACAGCCGACCACCGTCTGGTTCAACTGGGAGCGTCAGCTGTGGGCGGTCTATCGAACCACTGGTCGCTGGCAGCAATTATTAACCAGAACCCGGCAGATACCTGCAACTTTTCCGGACTCTATGCTTTACCAGGCGGATCTCCAGGCTATCCGCGCACACATCGAGCTGAACCAGGGCGAGCAGGCGCGGAGTATACTTCGCAAACGCCTGTTATCAGCCGATACCGACCACCAGCACAGCCGAAATCTGCGTAAATTGCTGGTCGAGAGTTATCTGGTCGATGGTTATTTGACGGCAGCGCATACCGCGATGCGTCATTATCAATCGGATTTTCGTTCCAGAGATCAAGACTGGTTGCTGTTGAGTGCCGGCATTCAGCTGCAACTGAATGACCCGGACGGCGCTGTAAATACTCTGGCACCCCTGCATCAGCCCGCCGCCCGCTTGTTGCGTATCTACGCCCGATTACAGAACGGTACGCTGACTCCGACCCAGGCATCCGACAAACTTGACCAGCTAAGCCAGGACATGGAGGCTTCCGGCAACCGACCATTACCGCTTTGGCAGATGCTGGCTGTACGCGCTTACGCCGCATTGCTCGGTGATAATCCTCAGTCGGCCCTGATTTATCTCGAGCAATATCTGGTTGAGGCCGGGCAATCACTGACCCGGATTGATCGCGCCTGGCCTGGTTTCACAGTAGTCGACCTGTTGAACGCCTACCGCAGGGTTGCCCTCGACGAAACCAATCGTCTCGGCCTGCTGTTAGGTGAATCAACCGACCTGATGATCCATTCCCTGCAACTGCCGCAAGAGGCGCAGTCTGTCCGCAAGGCCATCTTCGGATACTTGCTGCAAGGCAGAAACAGCGCGACCATGAGGCGGCAACTGAATAACCTGTTCGTCACCGCATTGATGGAAGCGGGCACGGCGCGAGTGATTCCTTACCTGTATGGTGAAGACCAACCTTTCGGCCAGCTGGATTTGAGTGGTGATGTCGGGCTGGCACTCTCTAACCGCGCGCTTGAAATGGGGTATATCGAGTTGACTGCACAAATCAACGACAGCATATCATTCATTCCCCAGGGTATGGAGCGGTTACAGTGGTTATTGCATGTGGCGCGTATCTCAATTATTGCCGGTCATTATGAGCGTGGGGCGCAGAAATTGAGAGAATGGATTGAGGCACACGATCATTTGACCGCGCAACAGGTGGATCAGGTATTGCAACCTGTATTTGACTTGCAAAAAGTCAACCAGCACAGCCTGGCGATCAGGCTGCTGGATGAAATCAGCAAGCAGGCAGTGAGCCGCCAGCATATCCGGGAAATCGCCTATTGGAAGGCCGATTCCTTACAGGGGTTGGGACAGTTCGTTCGCGCCGCCGATCATTATCTGTTTTCCGCCATGCAGAAAAGCAATGGCTGGGATCAATGGGGTATAGCGGCTCGCTATCGCGCCGCCGAAGCATTGCAATCCGCCGACCTTACCATTGATGCCAGAGTATTGCTTGAAGACCTGCTGGCTCATGCCACCGATGAGAAACGCCGGGTTTTGCTGAAACAGAAACTCCAGCAACTCTGGCTACTGGAATCCAGACCGGATGCCGTTGAAACCGCGCAATAAGGATTTACCGGCCTCCACCACCGATCAGCAAAAGCTGGATCCGGCCTGGCGAACTCTGCTGACTCAATTTCTGGACACCGCCTGGATGGAATCCGGCTTGAGCGATAACACGTTGAACGCCTATCGCACCGATCTCCTGCTGTTCTTTGGATGGTTGGCGGGGCAGCGCCTGTCTCTGCAAGACCCGGCTTCAGATGGCATTACCGACTATCTCGATTTCCGTGCCGGGCAAGCCTCCAACCGCAGTGCCGTGCGCTCACTATCAGCTTTAAGAAGTTTTTATAAATACCTGATTCATAATTCATTGATTGATTATGACCCGTGTGCCAATGTGGTCGCTCCGGCGAGTACAAAATCACTGCCCAAACCGATTTCTGAAGAGGCGGTCAGACTTCTGATCAACGCACCGGATGTGTCCACTCGCTTCGGCTTGCGCGACCGGGCCATGATCGAAACCCTGTATGCTACCGGCATGCGCGTATCGGAATTGACCGGGT
Organism: Arenicellales bacterium; assembly: GCA_965116335.1. Classification (GTDB taxonomy): domain Bacteria; phylum Pseudomonadota; class Gammaproteobacteria; order Arenicellales; family Poriferihabitantaceae. The sequence goes on along the minus strand of OZ220677.1, from coordinate 558,530 downwards.
TGCTGGTCGACCAGGTCGACTTCACAGTCGGTGTCTGCCGGGTGGTGGGCAAGGGCAACAAGGAACGGCTGGTGCCTCTGGGAGATCATGCCAATAGCTGGATTTTACGCTACCTGAATGAATCAAGAGCGAGTATTCTGGGTGACAGACAAGACCCGGCCTTATTCCTGAGCAGTCGAGCAAAAGCGATGAGCCGTCAAGGATTCTGGCAGAATCTGAAGCGTTATGCCCGCGTGAGTGGATTGACCGGTGCCATTTCTCCGCATACATTAAGACACGCATTTGCCACACATTTATTGGATAATGGGGCGGACCTGCGTAGTGTGCAGATGTTTCTGGGGCATTCCAGCTTATCTACCACACAGATCTACACGCTGGTCACCACGACACGACTGAAAAATATCCATCAGCGTCATCATCCCAGAGGGTAAACCCCCTGACAACCATTACCAGGCGAACTGACAGTGGCATTCGAAGGTCTTTTAATGCACAGGGTGGCGGGCCCGGAGGGACTCGAACCCCCGACCACCTGGTTCGAAGCCAGGTACTCTATCCAGCTGAGCTACGGGCCCATGTCGCAAGAAAAGATGAAGCGGTGTTTTACCTTACTTTACAGAATTAGTCGAGTTTCTTTTTCAACCAATGGTTGACTTGTTGCGGATTCGCCTTGCCTTGCGTCTCTTTCATCACCTGTCCGACCAGAAACCCGAGAACCTTGTGGTTGCCGTCCTGATATTGTTTTACCTGTGATACGTTTTTCTCGATAATCGAGTCCACGACCGCTTCGATCTCGGCGGTGTCGGTGATCTGTTTCAGTCCCTTGCGTTCAATGATTTCATCTACCGTTTGGGCACTATCCCACATTAGTGTGAACACTTCCTTCGCGATTTTGCCGGAAATGGTATGGTCTGCAATCCGGTTCAGGAGAGCGGCGAAGCGAGTGCTGTCCAACGGACAATGGCGAATATCCAGGCCAGACTTGTTGAGTGCCGCGCTGAAATCCCCCAGCATCCAGTTGGCGATCATGCGGGGTTCGGCGTCACTTTCCCCGCAGACTGTCTCGAAATAATCAGCCATGTCCCGGTCTGCTGTTATTTGGGCGGCATCGTCACCGGATAACCCGAAATCGGTTTCAAACCGTACCCTTCGCAGGTCAGGCAGTTCCGGCAACTGCCGCCGAATGGCTTCTATGAAGCTGTCTTCAAGGATCATCGGAGGCAGGTCAGGGTCCGGAAAGTAGCGGTAGTCATGCGCTTCTTCCTTGGAGCGCATCGGCCGGGTTTCATTTTTATCAGAATCGTACAGACGGGTTTCCTGGCGGATGGTGCCGCCGCCTTCGAGAATATCTGTCTGTCGTTCCACTTCATATTCGATGGCTTTTTCGACAAACCGGAATGAATTGATATTTTTCAGTTCGGTGCGAGTGCCGAGCGCGGACTGGCCGTGCGGTCGAATCGACACATTGGCATCGCAGCGAAACGAGCCTTCCTGCATATTGCCGTCCGAAATACCGAGATAGCGAACCAGGGTATGCAGTTTCTTCAGGTATGCTACGGCTTCACGCGCGGAACGCATATCCGGCTCGGACACGATTTCCAGCAAGGGGGTTCCGGCCCGATTGAGGTCTATTCCGCTCCTGTCATGGAAATTTTCATGTAAGGACTTGCCGGCGTCTTCTTCCAGATGAGCGCGGGTGATGCCGATGGTTTTGAGCTGGTCGTCGACTTCTATCTCAAGCTCGCCGCGACCCACAATGGGCAGCTCGAACTGGCTGATCTGATAGCCCTTGGGCAAATCCGGGTAAAAGTAGTTTTTACGGGCGAAAATTGATTGTCGATTGATACGGGCATTGATTCCCAGCCCGAACCGTACAGCGAGACGGGCTACTTCCCGGTTCATGACTGGCAGGACACCGGGCAGCGCGATACTGACAGCGCAAGCCTGAGTATTGGGTTGGGCGCCGTAAGCGGTCGATGCGCCGCTGAAAATCTTGCTGCGAGTCATCAGTTGCACATGGACTTCCAGGCCGATAACCGCTTCCCATCCAGTCATGTCATCTCCTGATCATTCATTGATATTCTGCCGGGATATGTCGATGCCAGTCTGTTTCCAGCTGGAACTGGTGGGCTGCATTCAGCAATGTAGACTCATCCAGATAGCGACCAATCAGATGAAGCCCCACCGGCAGTCCCTGACTGTCAAAACCGGCTGGCAGGGAGAGCGCCGGCAAACCAGCCAGATTAGCGGAATTGGTGAAAATGTCGTTCAGATACATGGCAACCGGGTCATCGTTTTTCTCACCCAGCGCAAAGGCGGTAGCCGGAGTGGTTGGACCGAGGATGAAATCACATTTCTCGAATGCACGGCTGAAATCGTTGGCAATCAGGCGCCTTAGTTTCTGCGCCTTGACATAATAGGCATCGTAATAGCCGGAAGACAGGACATAAGTACCGATCAGGATACGCCGTTGTACTTCCTCACCGAAACCCTCGGCGCGGGTTTTCTCGTACATGTCGGTGAGATCATCATATTGTGCGGTACGGTAACCATAGCGCACGCCGTCAAAACGTGACAGATTAGAGGACGCTTCCGCAGGCGCCAGGACGTAATAGCAGGGGATACCCACCTGGCTGTTGGGCAATTCGACTTCGACCGTTTTCGCGCCCATGGCCTGCAGCTGTCGGATGCTCTGCTGGATGATGGCGGCGACCTCGTAATCTACGCCATCACCAAAAAACTCCTTCGGCAAGCCGATGACCTTACCGGCAATTGAGTGTTCCAGATTACTGCAATAATCCGGCGTTTCCAGTTGCAGGGAGGTGGAGTCCAGTGGATCAAATCCAGACATGGCCTGTAGTACCAGCGCCGCATCCTGTGCACTGACAGCCAGAACACCGCCCTGATCGAGAGAGGAGGCAAACGCGATCATACCATAGCGCGATACTCTTCCATAACTCGGCTTGATCCCGGTCAGTCCGCAGAAAGCGGCGGGCTGGCGAATCGAACCGCCGGTATCGGTAGCGGAGGCAACTGGCACCAGACGCGCGGCAACGGCGGAGGCCGACCCTCCCGAACTGCCCCCTGGAACGCGGCTCTTGTCCCAGGGATTGGTCACCGTGCCGAAATAACTGGTTTCACAGGATGACCCCATGGCAAATTCATCCATGTTGGTTTTGCCCAGTGTTACCATGCCACAGGCGTTGAGCTTGTCTACTACAGTCGCGTTGTAGGGTGATTTGAAGTTGTGCAGTATTTTCGAGCCGCAGGTGGTCAATACGCCTTGCGTGCAGAACAGGTCTTTATGAGCAATCGGAATCCCGGTCAGTGGCGCTCCCTCGCCTGATGACAGGAGACGGTCTGATTGACTGGCCTGTTGTAGCGCGATTTCATCGGTGACCGTGATAAATGCGTTCAGGTCGGATGCTTCGTGAATACGATTCAGGAAATGCCGGGTTAGCTCAACGCTGGAATATTGCTTTTTACGCAGGGCCTCACTGTGTTCCCGCAGTGTTTTGGTATGCATGGGCATGGCGGTATAACAGATTATTCTATGACCCGGGGGACCAGATAGAGTCCGTTTTCTGCATCCGGCGCTATTTCCAGCCAGGCCCCGGTCTGGTCGGTCTCGGTCACTTCGTCTGCCCGCAATCTCAACGCCGTATCCTGAGGATGAGACATGGGTTCAATGTTGCTGGTATCGATCCGGTTCATTTGTTCGATCAGGTCCAGAATCCGGGAAAGTCGGGGGGCGCAGGCGTTCGCCTGACTCTCTCCCATCCTGAGTCTTGCCAGCTTTGCAATGTGACTGATTTCAGTCGGTGTTAATGACATAATGATCCGGTCGGTTAGTAATTGGCATTAAAATTGCATGAACTTACCACAACAATAAGTAGTTGAATAGTAGGGGCTGGATTGGTAAGCTATCTATAGAATTTTGTGTGGCGCGGTTGCCTTATGGTTCCACTTTCTCTCTTTATCTTTACCCGGAATTCCCAAAATCATGTTCAAACACCTGATTGGCCTTTTTTCCAATGATCTGGCAATAGACCTTGGTACGGCAAATACCCTGATTTATGTCCGCAACAAGGGAATTATCCTGAACGAACCCTCCGTGGTAGCTATCAAGGAATCTCCTCACCATAATGGTGCTAAAACTTATGGCACCAAAAGCGTATTGGCTGTCGGCCATGAAGCCAAGCGTATGCTGGGGCGGACACCGGGAACCATCAAGGCGACACGCCCGATGAAGGATGGCGTTATCGCTGATTTCAACGTTACGGAAGATATGCTCAAGTATTTTATCCGCAAAGCCCAGGAAAACAAGCTCTTTTCGAGTCCGCGGATTATTATTTGTGTGCCCTGCGGTTCCACTCAGGTAGAGAGACGGGCGATCAGTGAATCGGCAACCGGCGCCGGCGCCCGGGAGGTCTACCTGATTGAAGAACCCATGGCGGTCGCTATTGGCGCTAATCTGCCGGTTGCTGAACCGACCGGCTCCATGGTGGTTGATATAGGCGGTGGCACAACGGAAGTGGGCATTCTGTCTCTGGGTGGAATGGTTTATTCCAGTTCCCTGCGGATTGCCGGCGATTCGCTGGATGAGGCGATTATCAATCACATGCGACAGCGTCACGGCGTTTTGATCGGTGAGTCTACTGCCGAACGCATTAAACATACTATCGGCACCGCATGGTCGGAGTCCGAGCACAAGGAAATGGAAATCAAGGGTCGCGATATTACCGAAGGACTGGCGCGTGGTCTGCTGATTACCAGTGAAGAGATTTATGAGGCGATCAACAATTCCATTCAGCAGATCGTTCAGGCAATTCGCCAGGCACTGGAAAAAGCGCCACCGGAATTAAGCGCAGACATCAGTGAGCAGGGAATGGTGATTGCTGGCGGCGGCGCCTTGCTGCGGGACATGGACATGCGGTTGATGCAGGATATTGGCCTGCCGGTGATTCTGGCGGAAGAACCCTTGAGTTGTGTGGTTCGCGGCTGTGGTCGTGCATTGGAAGAAATGGATGTGATCGGCGATATATTCGCAAGTGACGGCTGACTCAGGCCAGGTATTGATCACTGCACTGTTCGAACGTTTTACGTGTTGACCGGATCTCGGTTGAATCATTGGTTGTGTGTCGGTAATCCGGGTGTGTGATGTTGAGCTACAACCGAAGCTTTCCGATCAAGCAGTTTGTCTTCTTTTTCCTGTTGTCCACCGGATTGATGGTCACTGATCATCGGAGTGATCTGCTGGCCCCGATCAGGGTCGCCGCCTCGGTGATCAATATCACATTCGAGTCCGTTGTCCGGTTTCCGAATAATGCGGTCGCTCTGGCAGAGAGATATTACCCGGATGATACGTTGTACCAGCGATTCCGCGAGCTGCAACGCAAGCAGGCGATTCTTACGACCCGGCTACAACGATATGAGTCTCTGGAGCTGGAAAACCGGCGTCTCACGCAGCTGCTGGGCTCATCTGCGAGCTCCAACGAACAGGTTCTGCTGGCCGAAATAATTGATGTGAGCCGGGAATCCTACAACCAGAAGATCGTGCTGAATCGGGGTACGGAATCCGGAGTTTATCCGGGTCAGCCTGTGCTTGCGCCCGAAGGCGTGATCGGACAGGTCTCGACAGTCGGTCTGAGGAGGAGTGTGGTTACCCTGATCACCGACCCGAGTCACGGCCTGCCTGTCCAGATTCAAAGGAATCAGGCGCGAACCATTGTTCAGGGTACCGGGCAGGCTGATCGGGTTGAAGTACCCAGCCTGATCAGCCGCTCGGATATTCGCCTGGGTGACATACTGGTTACTTCCGGTATGGGTGGACGTTTCCCGATTGGTTACAAGGTCGCCGAAGTCACCGAGATCGTTGAGGATGTCAGTGAGCCATTCATGAAGATTTCGGCATCAACCACCGCGAAAATCGGACTGGTCAGGGAGGTACTGCTGTTGTGGAATCCCGATCATTCCAGACCGTCTGATCCAGAATCTGATTCAAGCACAGGGCGATGAGCAGGTATCGGTTCGGTAATTCTCCTTACGGATTCGTCCTGGCAACATTGGCGGTCGGTCTGGTGCTGAACCTGATCACCTGGGTCGAGTGGATGAAATATGCAAAACCGGATTGGGTGCTGTTGATCCTGCTTTACTGGTGTCTGGAAATCCCGGACAGGATCGGTGTTGGTTGTGGCTGGATTACCGGATTGATGGTTGATATATTGAATTACTCGCTGTTCGGACAGCATGCTCTGGCCAAGGCATTTGTCGCTTTTTTCGCTGTGACCGTGAGCGGCAGGATATCGGGGTATGATCTGTGGAAACAATGCATTGTTGTGTTCTTTATCGCCTCCATCGACATTGGCATCACGGTGCTGATAGCCAATCTCACGTCCAGTACCGAGGTCAGACTGATTTACTGGCAATCGGCGTTGATGTCGGCCCTGATCTGGCCTTTCGTCTATGTGACCCTGCGTCTCCTGAGACAACGGGCGAGAGCAGGCTCATGATGCTGAAACTGAATCTTCTGGCTGTGGATTCCCGATCCTCGCTCGGAGCCGGGGGCAAACGTCACGGCAATGGCGAGACAGTGAGGCCAGGGTCATGATGTCGACGAAACGGAATTCCCTGTCTGAAAGCAGTGTTATCCACAGCCGGATCAGTATACTGTTTACGATTATTTTGTTGCTGTTTCTGGTTCTCGCGGCCAGATTGATTTGGCTGCAAGTCTATGAGTACCAGCGGTTTTCCACACTGGCCCAGAATAATCGCATAGACATTTTCCCCTTGACTCCGATAAGGGGGCTGATTTATGACCGAAACGGGGAAATCCTGGCCGACAACGTGAAGGCTTATAATCTCGAGATATTGCCCGATCAGGTTCGTGACATGGATGTGTTGCTGCACGAATTGGGTCAGTTGATTGAACTTGACGAAACCCATTTGAAGCCATTCCGATTGCTGTTGGAAGAGCGCCCTTCGTTCGTCAGGCAAACCCTGAAAGCGAACCTGAGTGAACAGGAAGTTGCGGTTGTCGCCGTCAATCAGCATCGCTATGACGGAGTGGAATTGAGAGCACGGCTGCAAAGGCATTACCCGAAAGGGGACCTGGCTACCCATGTGATCGGCTATGTCGGAAGGATAAGCGAAAACGATCTGAAGAGAATCGACAACCAGGCTTACCGGGGAATGGAGTATATCGGCAAGAGCGGCATAGAGGCGCGTTATGAATCCGAGTTGCTGGGTAAACTCGGCGTGGTTCAGGTGGAAACCAACGCGCACGGTAGAATCATTCGCGAACTGGAAGAGACCACGTCCGATACCGGGAAGTCGCTACATCTGAGCATAGATATCAAGTTGCAGGAAAAAGGCGTGGAAGCGATGCAAGGATACGAGGGTGCCGTGGTTGCCATTGAACCGGACACGGGAGAGGTGCTGGCTTTCGTCAGTGCCCCGGGTTATGACCCGAACCCGTTTGTCAACGGCATCAGTGAAACAGAATACGACCTGCTCAAGGAATCTGATCGCCAACCCCTGCTGAACCGTGCATTGTCGGGGCACTATGCGCCCGGCTCCACGATCAAGGGTTTCATCTCCCTGATCGGCATGGAAAACGGAATCGGCCATGATACGACCAGCTACTGTCCCGGCTGGTACAGTTTGCCGGGACATACTCACCGTTACCGATGCTGGAAGAAGCCGGGTCATGGAGAAGTGGATGGTCATGACAGTATCGTACAATCCTGTGATGTCTACTACTATCGGCTCGCGAAAAGACTGGGGATAGACCGGATATATGAAGGCATGACCCGATTCGGATTTGGCGAGCTGACCGGCATTGATTTGCTCGGAGAGCCTTCGGGTCTGATTCCTTCGCAGCAATGGAAAAGACGGCGTTTCGATCAGCCCTGGTATCCGGGGGAGACCATCATCACAGGGATCGGCCAGGGTTATATGCTGGTTACCCCGCTGCAACTGGCGGCGACGACAGCCACTCTCGCAAATAACGGGAAAATAATCCCTCCCAGGTTTTTGTCTGTTGTCGAAGACCCTTCCAGTCAGTTCAAACAGCGTCCAGAGCCTGTACAGCCTGAGATCGTTACATTGCGGGACAATAATTTTTATACGCAGGTCATCCACAGCATGGAGGAGGTTGTGCATGGAGCCAAAGGCACAGCCAGGGGGATCGGTCGGGACATCCGATACCGTATGGCTGGAAAGACCGGCACGGCCCAGGTTAAAAGCATCGCCCAGGATGAGGAGTATGATGATGAGAACGTTCAGAAGAAATTCAGGGACCACTCGTTGTTTATCGGATTTGCTCCGATTGAAAACCCGAAGATCGCGATTTCGGTGATCGTCGAGCATGCCGGCAGCGGCAGTCGGACAGCCGCTCCGATTGCCAGGAAACTGATTGATTATTACCTGCTCGAACGCCTGAAACTCTTCCCGGAACCGTCCGCCGATGAATTGTCCGGTCTCGTGGACTCTGCGGAAATACGCTTATGAATCAGGAAAAATCCCATCTGGATTATCCGTTGCTGACCGGGGTTCTATTGTTGTGCGGGGTTGGCCTGATTGTGCTGTTCAGCGCGGTTGGCGAGAATGTGAATCTGATTATAAAACACAGTCTCCGCGCCGGTGTTGCTCTGGTATTGATGTATATAGCTTCCAGATTTCCGCCAAAGGTATTGGCGCGCTGGTCTCCGCATATTTATCTGTGCGGCCTGGCGTTGTTGGTTGTGGTGCTTATAGCGGGGTTTACGGGCAAGGGCGCGCAGCGCTGGATTGATCTGGGCGTATTCAGGTTCCAGCCAGCGGAGATCATGAAAATCGGTGTGCCGATGATGGTTGCATGGTTGCTCACCCGCATGTCGCTTTCGCTGCGGTTTACGCCGGTGATCATTTCCGTCCTGATTATCGCGGCCCCGACCATCCTGATCATTCAGCAGCCTGATTTGGGTACTGCCCTGCTGATAGCACTGACCGGAATCACGGTCATTTTTCTGGCTGGTATCCATTTCAGATGGATTGTGGCCGTGACAATGCTTGGCGGGCTGGTCGCACCCATGATGTGGTATTGGGTATTGCTGGATTATCAACGCAACCGGATATTGACGTTGCTGGACCCCTGGGCTGACCCGCTCGGCGCTGGTTATCATACGATCCAGTCCATCATCGCGATCGGTTCAGGAGGTTTCTGGGGAAAGGGATGGTTGTCTGGCACCCAATCACAACTTGAGTTCATTCCAGAGCGCAATACGGATTTTGTTTTCTCGGTCTTTGCCGAGGAGTTTGGACTGGTCGGTGTGATCGTCCTGATGTTTCTGTATTGTTTTGTGATTTTTCGCGGGCTTTTGATTGCATACCACGCGAAGGATACCTATTCCCGATTATTGGCCGGGGGGTTGTCTGCGACTTTCTTTTTCTATGTATTTGTCAATATCGGGATGGTCTCCGGCATTTTGCCGATTGTCGGTGTGCCATTGCCCCTGATAAGCTACGGCGGAACTTCAATGGTCACCTTGATGGTCGGGTTTGGTATTCTGATGAGTATTTCACGAGACAAGGAGCGATTACGCTACTGATGGAGAATCCTGTGTTACCTGTTGTTGGAAAAATGATCCGCAAATGGCTGGTGTTGCCTGTACTTGTGCTTGTGTACGGGGTATGGGGTGATGCATGGGCGCTGGATATTGATGAATACCCGGCACTTGAGGAACTGGTAGAAGTCATGTCTGGTGAAGATGGTTATCCACGGGATGAACTGGTTGAAATTCTCGGCAGTGTCTCGATAGATAAAAAAGTCCTGTCATTGATGGACCGGCAATATGAAGCCCTGCCCTGGTTCAAATACAGGAAGCTGCTGATAAACCCGGATCGGATCACGGACGGGGTGCGGTTCCGGGAGCGCAATCAAGCGATTCTGGACAGGGCGTTTCAGGAATACGGAGTGCCTCCCGCAGTAATTGCCGCAGTGATCGGTATTGAAACCCATTACGGCACCCGTATGGGTAATCGAAGTGTGCTGAAAAGTCTGGCTACACTGTCGGCGGCTTATCCACGGCGCAGCCAGTTTTTTACTCGTGAGTTGAGAACCTTCCTGAATACAACCCGGAAGGAAGAAATAGACCCGCAGACGGTACAGGGTTCTTTTGCCGGGGCCATCGGAATCCCCCAGTTCATGCCGACCAGTTATGAGGCCTGGTCGGTTGATTTCAATGATAATGGACGACGTGATCTGGTCAATGAGCTGGAGGATGCGATTGGCAGTGTTGCCAATTACCTGAAAGGTCATCATTGGACACGTGGAGAGAAAATCTATTCCGATGTGCTCGCGCCGTTATCGGACCCGGCTGCCTCTCTGGTCGGCAAAAGGGCCAAATTGATCCATGATACCACTGACCTGATTGAGGCCGGAGTGCAGTTCGATGCCTCAGGCAGCAGCAAAAAGAGCGCGCTGTTCTGTCTGGATGATAAAAACGGAAAACGATGTGTCGTGGGTTATCGCAATTTTTATGTGATTACCCGTTACAATCACAGCATCAATTATGCATTGGCGGTCGCAGAATTGTCCGAAGAGATAGACAGGAGAAGCGGTCAATGATCACCTTCCTGAAAAACCTGATTGTCGTGGCCGTGCTTGGCCTGGCACTGGCAGCCTGTGGCATCATCCAGCGCCCTGCTTCGTCTGGCGGCTATTATGGTGGTGACGGGCCACCTGAAAAGAACGTCGACTTCGACAAGATTCCGAATGCTGTTGTAAGACGTGAACCCCGCAGCCGGTATGGCAACAATCCCTACATGGTCTTTGGCAAACGCTATATCCCGATGAAGTCCGCCAAAGGCTTTAGTCAAAAGGGGGTTGCTTCATGGTACGGGAAAAAATTTCATGGGCGCCGTACATCCAGCGGCGAGATTTATGACATGTTCAAGATGACGGCGGCGCATCCAACTCTACCGCTACCGACCTATGTTCGCGTTACCAATCTCGACACGAAAAAGCGAATCATCGTCAAGGTCAACGACAGAGGGCCTTTTTTGCATGGCCGGATTATTGATCTTTCGTATGCGGCAGCGCATAAACTGGGAATCGCGCGGAAAGGCACGGGGCGGGTTCGCATCCAGGCTCTTACTCCTTAAAGGACTGCTAATATGATCACTACCGATTTCAGTTTTTTGATTGCGCGCTTGCTGGCACTGCTTGTATTGCCGTTCTGTCTACTCTGCTCACCGGCCTACAGCGCTCTGGTCGATATTCCAGCGTCCGTGAAATCTCCGCATCCGGCGCCCTCGATCAGTGCCCGCAGCTGGATTCTGGCGGATTTTGAAACCGGATGGATACTGGGGAGCGAAAATGCGGACTTGAGAATAGAACCGGCCAGCCTGACCAAACTGATGACCGGCTTTCTGATATTCGAGGCGCTTGAAGCTGGAACGATCGGATATGACGACAAGGTATATGTCAGCAAGAAAGCCTGGAAAACAGGTGGCTCCAGAATGTTCATTCAGGTGGATACCCGAGTCAGCATTCGCGATTTGATTCAGGGACTGATTGTTCAGTCCGGTAATGACGCAGCCGTGGCACTGGCTGAGCATATTGCCGGAAGTGAGGAGGAGTTTGCGGCAAGAATGAACCGGAAGGCTGCGGAACTGGGTATGACGAATAGCCGCTTCACCAATAGCAGCGGTCTGCCGGACGATGACCACTATACTACGGCCAGGGACATTACATTATTGGCGATGTCTTTGATTCGACGTTTCCCGGAGCAGTATCACTACTATTCCCAAAGGGAGTTTACCTATAACGATATTACCCAGCAAAACAGAAATATCCTGCTGGAGCGTGACTCTACTGTAGACGGACTCAAGACCGGGTACACCAAAAAAGCGGGATATTGTCTGATTGGTTCCGCGCTGCGGGATGATGTTCGTCTGATTGCCACTGTGACGGGTGCCAAAAACAGGATCTCCCGTGCCAATCAGGTGCAGTCACTGCTACAGTATGGATATAATTCTTATGACGGTACGTTTGTCTACAGACCCGGAGAGCCGGTCGAGGCATTGCCCTTGTGGATGGGGCAGGAAAGTCAGGCGAGTGTCGGTGTGTCGCAGGATCTTTTTGTGCAGGTGCCGAGCGGAACTGCCGATCAAATATCGGTTACACTGGAGCTGCCGGATAGTCTGGAAGCCCCGATCAAAAGCGGGACTGCAGTAGGCCGGGTCCAGGTACGATTTGGTGGAGAGCCCGTGCTGCGCTCCTCCCTGCATGTAACCGAAACCTATCAGGAAGGACCTTTTCTGTCTCAGATTATGGATTGGTTCAAGCGGCTGGTTTTCTGACAGCACGGAAACGGATTGTGTTTTTCTGTGTATTCACATAAATTCACCCGACAACTGACTACTCTTTACAGGAATTGATATGAAACACGAATCCATCAAAATCCGGAACCTTCACCACTATATCGGTGGCAAGCGCGTGGATGGCAACAGTGGACGTTTCGGGGATGTTTACAATCCCGCCCTGGGAGTGGTGACCAAACAGGTGCCGTTAGCCAGCCGCAGTGAAGTGGAAAACGCGATAACTGTAGCCCAACAGGCATTCCCGCAATGGTCGGCAACGCCAGCCGGGCAGCGTGCCCGGGTTCTGTTCGCTTTCCGTGACCTGATTCGGTCAAATATGGATGAACTGGCGGAACAGGTCTCCTGTGAACACGGAAAAACCCTGGATGATGCCAAAGGCTCAATCACCCGCGGACTCGAAGTTGTTGAATTTTCCTGCGGGGTCTCACAGTTGCTGAAAGGGGAGTATTCATCCAGTGTCGCCAGTGGGGTGGATTCGTGGAGTATGCGCCAGCCTCTTGGAGTGTGTGCCGGTATCACTCCATTCAATTTTCCCGCGATGGTGCCGATGTGGATGTTTCCACTGGCGATTGCGTGTGGCAATACATTTGTTCTGAAACCCTCGGAACGGGACCCTTCGTGCCCACTTCGGCTGGCGGAACTGATGCGCGAGGCCGGATTGCCGGATGGTGTGCTCAATGTGGTCAACGGCGATAAGGAAGCCGTCGATACATTGCTTGGTGATGCGCGTATCCAGGCGGTAAGCTTTGTCGGCTCTACCGCAGTCGGGGAATATATCTACCAGACCGGAACCTCGCAGAACAAACGGGTACAGGCTCTGTGCGGCGCTAAAAACCACATGGTGGTGATGCCGGACGCTGACATGGAGCAGGTGACGGATGCGGTGGTGGGTGCCGCTTATGGTTCCGCCGGGGAACGGTGCATGGCGATATCCGTGGTGGTTTCAGTCGGGAACGAGCCGGCGGACGCGCTGATTGAGAAACTGGTTCCCAGACTGGATAGCCTGAAGGTCGGCCCGTATACGGATCAGTCTACAGAAATGGGGCCGGTAATCAATCCGGCTGCGAAGGCGAGAATCGAGAAATATATTGATCAGGGACTTGATGAGGGCGCGACCCTGGTCAGGGACGGCAGGAATGAAGTCATTGAAGGCTCAGAGAATGGCTGTTTCGTCGGAGCGACTGTCTTCGACCATGTCAAAACCGGGATGAGCATCTATACCGATGAGATTTTCGGTCCGGTATTATGTGTTGTCCGGGCGCAAAGCTATGAAGAAGCGGTACAGATGATCAACGACCATGAGTATGGCAATGGCGTTGCCATTTTTACCCGTGATGGAGATACTGCCCGGGATTTTAGCGAAAGAATACAAATCGGGATGGTCGGGGTGAATGTGCCGATCCCGGTGCCGATGGCGTTCCACAGTTTTGGTGGCTGGAAACGCTCGCTTTTCGGGGATCATGCGATACACGGACCGGAAGGAGTCCGTTTTTACACCCGGTTGAAAACAATTACTTCCCGCTGGCCGTCCGGCATCCGGCAGGGAGCGGTTTTCAATTTCAAGGCGGGCGGCGAACACTGACGACAACCCGAAAAAGTCGGGGCTGATTCGTGACCGGCCGGTTTTATCCTGAGGATGACTGGCCGTTTCGAAGTTGGACCGCTTCCCCGATCAGGAAATTGATGACCTTAATCAACTTCGTATGGCTTCCCGCCTGGGAAACGGAGGTTCTGTAACGCCCATCCACTATAATTGCCGGCACTCCGGTGATTCCGTATTTGCGGGACATGATATAGGAGAAGTTCAATTTATTCTGTACTGCGAATGAGTCGAAGGTTTCCGGGATTTTCGAGCCATCCACTCCATTTTCATCAGCCCAGGCTGCCAGTTGTTCGGCAGTACGGATGTCCAGTCGTTGCTCGTGAATCGCGGAAAAATATCGACCATGCAGATCGTCGATCAATCCCAGTGCCTCGAATGTGTAATACGCTCTTGCGTCGAACTCCCATTGATCATTCAGTATGGCCGGTATCGGTACGTATTGCGCTCCCTCCGGCATGTTTTTCTGCCATTCAACGAGAAAAGGCTCCAGCCGAAAACAGTGTGGACAGTGATACCAGAACAATTCTGCCACTTCTACCCGGTCTCCGGTTTGAATCGGTTGGACCTCATCCAGCAACTGATAGTGCTCTCCCTCCACAAAGGGTTCTTCCTGGGCGATGACCGGGGACAGGGCTAAACCGAGAAAACCGGCGAGTAGGGTTGTCAGGATATTTCGCTTTATGAGATTGGTTTTGTTCATGTCCAGTATACTGTCAGTGCCCGAGTCAGGTTTGAACCCGTGCGTTATACAAATGTTCCCGGATTGAACCCGGAACTCCGTCGAAACTCCCGTTACTCATGCAGATGATAACGAGTTTTCGATCCGGGTACAAATCTATTGCCGTGAGTAACTCATCTTTCGTATGGAAACTTTTCAGGTCTGTCCGGGTTTCCAGCGACTCCGGGCACCATTTCAGATCGGTTGCCCGATATAACCAGGTTTCATCCGAACCGCTCAGGGAGTGTCCCAGTTTGTGCCCATGCTGTCCACTTTTCATGGTGTTTGAGCGAAGCTCCAGAACAGCAATAATACGATGTTTCGGGTGCCTTGCACGTATCGCTTGCAGTGTCCGCTCTATGGCGGTCGGATGGTGGGCGAAGTCTTCATACAAGAATACCCGGTTATCACTGAACAGAAGCTGAAGACGCCGGTCTGCGCCGACAAATTCTGCCAGCGCGTTTGCGGACTCTGCCGCATCAATCCCGGACTGCTCACAGGCGGCGACCGCAGCCAGCGCGTTTTGCATATTATGGTAGCCAATCAGATGCCAGTTGACCTGACCTGCGATCACTCCGTGATGGAAAATCTCGAACCGGGAGCAATCCGGTTGCAGCGGCCTGGCGAACCATGCACTGTCTTCATTATGGATTGAGAACCGAACCAGATTGCTCCAGCAGCCCATACGCAATACCTCATCGAGATTCCGGTCATCGCCGTTTACGACAACCGAGCCTCGTGAGGGAATGATTCTGAGCAGATGATGAAACTGTTTTTTGATCTGGTCAAGGTTCTCGAAAATATCACCATGATCAAATTCGAGATTGTTCAGAACCGCAATAGTTGGGCGATAATGCACAAACTTGGAACGCTTGTCGAAAAATGCCGTGTCGTATTCGTCCGCCTCTATAACGAACCAGTTGCTTTTCCCGATCATCGCGGAGCACGGGAAGTTGCCCGGTTTGCAGCCGATCAGAAAGCCCGGTGATCGCCCGGCCCGATGCAGTATCCAGGCAACCATGGAAGATGTGGTGGATTTGCCGTGGGTGCCAGCCACTGCGATCACCTCCTTATCGAGCAGTACATGGTCGTGCAACCATTGTGGCCCTGACTGGTAATTCGCTTTCTGGTCGAGAATCGCTTCGATTAGTGGATTGCCGCGAGACAGGGCATTGCCGATAATGATCCGGTCATACTGCGGCTCCAGATGATCCGGGGCGTATCCTTCCAGTATCCGGATTCCGTTGGTCTCAAGTAGTGTGGACATGGGCGGGTAGACCTGCTCGTCGCAACCCTGCACGTCATGGCCGTTGGCGCGAGCCAACTGGGCTATTCCAGCCATGAAAGTACCGCAGATACCAGCAATAAACAGCTTCAAGCAATCGCTCCCTAAAACATTTGTTGCAGGATGATTGCGGACAGAATCTCGAATGCGAATGTAATGAAAAATGCCCGCAACAGGTTGATTTCCAGAGCCTCTCGCAATATGAATACGATAATAGAGAAATTCCAGATATTCATCGCGACCAGAATCAGGCCGGTGACACCGACATCGATCCTGTATGTTTCTGTTATCATCAGCAGTGGCGTGGCAGCCAGCATCAGAAGTGCCGTACAACCAAACACTGCGGAGGCCGACTGCACCCATCGTTCGCGCTTCAAAAACAGAACCAGCAATATTTTCAGACCGATAGCGAGCAGGACGATCTGTACCAGACTGATCAGGATCGGGGCGGAGCCTTCACTGAGCAGGCTGGTACGGATCACCGACAAAACAAATGCAGCCATAATGGCATAAAACAGGAGCCGACCGGAGGTCGGCAAATCCTGGGGATAAGCCTTGAACCGGCAGATATGTGTCAGTGTCTGAATAGTCTGGAGCATCTGGATTATGGCGGTCAGGGAATAACCAACTGTAGCGAATCATACCATTACTCTTATGCAGAAAATGAAACCAGTCGATACATTCAGTGAACTGAAGGTCAGAGTAGAACGGGCGAGGGCGAGCCGGTGGCTCGGAATCGACACCGAATTTCTTCGGGAAAGGACCTACTATCCGTTGTTGTGTCTGATTCAGTGTCGCACCGGGACGGATCAATTCTGCGTGGATGCGCTGGCGATTGATGACCTGTCGCCTTTACATCAACTGTTCGGTGACCCGGCTATCGTCAAGATATTGCATTCGGGCAGGCAGGATGTGGAAGCTCTCGATCAAAGACTGAAGCAGCCGCTGGTGAATGTTTTTGACACCCAGATAGCCGCCTCTTTCTGTGGTCTCGACGAACAGGCCAGCTATGCTTCTCTGGTTGAATCCATCTGCCAGGTCACTCTGGCCAAATCCCAGACTCGAACCGACTGGTCGAAACGGCCGTTGTCGGACGAGCAATTGCAGTATGCAATGGATGATGTCCGCTATCTGCGCCCGCTCCAGGAATTTCTGCAAGAGCAGCTGGCCACAGCCGGCAAACTGCAATGGCATCACCATGAATGTCTGCGAGCGTTTGGTAACCGGGATTTTGTCATAGCTCCCGAAGATGGGTGGAAAAGACTGAAAAATGGTGCAAGATTGCCGCGTAAGGCGCAACATGATGCCAGGGCGTTAGCGATATGGAGAGAAAACCAGGCACAGATCAGGAACCTGCCTCGTGAGTGGGTTCTACCGACTCAGGTCTTGCTGGATATCTGCCTCAAGGGAGTGCGTGACCGCACTGCGCTGGCGAGAATTGACTCGGTCAGCAAAAAGATGGTGGCGCGGTCTGGCGACGAGATTTTGCGTGTTTTACAGGATAGTTCCCGCCATGATCGGTCTCGCCCGGTCTGGAAGAAATACAGTCCATTGGAGCCTGAGTTGCGACGTAAGGCGAAGGAAGTCATGACCAAGCTGAAAAAGACAGCACAGGCCGAGAACATGAGTCCGTCTCTGTTGGCAAACCGCAGTGATGTCGAGGCGCTGGTGACCGGAGATACCGACATCCTGTTGTTACAGGGATGGCGGTATGACCTGATCGGGCGTGAATTGCAGGCCGACGTGGCGGCTTCTCTGGCAGAGACCGACCCGACCGGCAAAAGGTCAGACTGAACGCTATTCGGATTTTGGCAGCAGGACGACCATGCTGCCTCTCTCCTTCATGACTCCTGCGGCGCGTTCTGCAGCTTGCCCATGCCCCCAGAATACATCCGCGCGTAGTGGGCCGCGAATAGCGCCACCTGTGTCCTGGGCGATCAGGAGTTGTCGGAACAAACGCTCCGGCTCTCCCGGATAACGGGTTTCCAGCCAGACCGGCGTACCCAGATCGACCACTTTCGGATCAATCGCAATACTTCGTTCAGGAGTCAACGGTACATTCAGTGAGCCGATCGGTCCGTTTTCGGTATCGGAGCGCAAGACGAAGAAAACATAGCTCGGGTTCTCGTTGAGCAGGGCCTCGGCCCGGCTCGGGTTTTGGTCCAGCCATTGACGAATTGTGAACAGCGAGATTTCGTCTCGCTCCAGTTCTCCCCGCTCCAGCAGAACCCGGCCAACAGGGACGTATGGATGGCCATTCTGGTTGCTGTAACCGACTCCGACTCGTGTGCCGTCTGGTAACTCCACTCTGCCTGAACCCTGTATATGCAGGAAAAACACATCATCCCGATCATCCAGCCAGAGCAATTCATTACCCGCCAGCAAATCGCGGTTGGACTCGATTTGCTGGCGTGAATAGAAAGGGATAATTTTCTTGCCCGCTTTCATCCCTCTCACTCTCTTATTCTCCAGGGAAGGGTAGAGACTGCTAATATCCACAGTCAGAAGTGAATCCGGTTGCTGGTAGACCGGGTGCCTGAATCGTTGATCGGGCGTTTTGCTGCCGAACAGCAAAGGCTCGTAATAACCCGTGATCAATCCCTCGGACTTACCTTTTTCACCGTGCAGACGATGGGGCACAAACCAGGTTTCAAAAAACTCCCGGGCGCTGTCGTCGTTTATTTCATCGGATTGCAGTTGCTCCATCGCCGCGCAGATTTCTCGCCAGGCCGGTTTGCCCGCTACAGCGGTGCAGTTATTTCGCAGCGCCGGCCAGACCTGGGCATGTCGGTCATCTTCCCAACCGTCCACTTCGCTCCAGTCAATCTCCTCTCCAATACCCGCAGGCCTGGGCTTGATCAATGTACAGGAGGTGGCCACCAGGGCAACGATGAGCAGAATGACTCCAGCGACAGGTGATCGACGAGATTGGCTCATAAAATTACCGGATCAGGCTTTTGCAGGTGATATTTATTAAGAAAAACAAGTATAATACCTGCCCTTCAAATCAACCAGGAATTATACATGCCATTTGTCCAAGTTCGCCAGAACGAACCGTTTGATGTTATTTTGAGACGCTTTCGCCGCGCCTGCGAACGTGCGGGGGTTTTCACTGAATCCCGGCGGCGCCAGTGTTATGAGAAGCCCACTACCATCCGCAAGCGGGATAATGATGCGGCAGTGCGGCGGGAAATGAAGCGGGTGTCTCGACAAAGAGCGCGACACAGGCGGCTGTACTAGACTGGCTTTTGGCTGCGGGTGCCGGTATGAATCTGAAGGACCGCATTATCTCTGACATGAAGTCGGCGATGCGCACGAAAGAAACCACGCGGCTCGAAACAATCCGCATGCTGCGGGCGGCCATACAGAGAAAGGAAGTCGATGACCGTGTTGAGTTGGATGACCCGGGAGTTTTACAGGTTATCCGGAAAATGGTCAAACAATCTACCGATGCCGCACAGCAATTCGCGGACGGTAACCGCCAGGATTTGGTCGATAAGGAAAATGAAACAATCTCCATTCTTCGACAATATCTGCCTGAGCCGCTGTCAGAACAGGCTGTTGAAGAGATCATCAAACAGGTCCTGCAAGAGTCTGCCGCCACCAGTATCCGGGACATGGGCAAGGTCATGGGGTTGGTTAAATCAAGAGTCCAGGGACGGGCGGATATGAGCGCAGTCAGCGCCAGAATCCGTTCTCTGCTATCCTGACCCCGCTGGAAAGCAGATCAGGGAAGGGCAGTAATCTTCGGGGGCACAATACCCCAGCAGATTGAATACGGTTGCCGCAACATTCGACAGGCCCCCTTCCACTTGTGAATCCAGACTGTAGCTGCCGTCTTCCATACTGTCGAAGATAACGAACGGAACCGGATTGAGTGAGTGGGAAGTGCGTGCTATACGTTCCCCCCCGATTTCAACAAACATTTCATCGGCATTACCATGATCTGCGGTAAAGATCAGTATGCCATTGTGTTTTTTTATACATTCAAGCAGTTGTCCGAGACACTGGTCTACCCATTCAAGAGCCTGGACGGTGGCGGGAATATTGCCGGTATGACCGACCATGTCACCATTTGCAAAATTGATTCTGCCGAACCCGAACTGCCCGTTTTCCAACAGATCAATAGTGGCGCGGGTGATTTCCCCGGCTTTCATCTCAGGCTTCTCCTGAAAGTCGCAGTGGTCGGACGGAACTTCAATGTATGTCTCAAGAGATTGGTCTATGTACCCGGATTTATTGCCATTCCAGAAATAAGTGACATGCCCGAACTTCTGGGTTTCACTGACCGCGAATGTGGTGACATTCTCAGCGCACAGATACTCAATCATGGTTCGGTCAATGGTTGGCGGATTGACCAGATAGTTTCTCGGTATCTTCAGGTCTCCGTCATACTGTAGCATTCCACAAAAATAAATGTTCGGTAACGAGCCACGTTCAAAGCCGGTAAATGTTTCATCTTCCAGTGCCCGGCAAATCTCGATGGCACGGTCTCCACGGAAGTTGAACAGTACAACGCTGTCACCATCCTCAATTTTCCCGACCGGGCCGTGATCATCAATGACCACGAACGGGGCAAGATACTGATCCGATAATGTACTGTCCGCCTGGTATTGTCGGCTGACCTCGGCCAGGACATCGGTCACCGAGCGACCAAACCCGGTAACCTCACCGATTACATGGGTCTTGTACCCCCGTTCCACCATGTCCCAGTCCGCCTCGTATCGATCCATGGTAATACTCATCCGGCCTCCGCCGCTGGCAATCCGATAATCAAAGTCCCCGGTGCTGTTGATGGAGTCGAGTTTGTCCTGCAATTTCCCGACATAGAGTGGCGCTGACCGGGGTTCTACATCCCGGCCGTCGAGCAGAATATGTATCCGCACTGCAATAATTCCGCATTGCCGGCAGCGGTCGATCAGACAAAACAGGTGATCCAGATGGGAATGCACATTGCCATCTGACAACAGGCCGAGAAAGTGTACGCTGCCTTTTGCACCCCGCTGTTCAACCTGTTGCCAGGCTTCGCTCCTGAAAATCCGGCCGCTTTCGAATGCCGAGTTGACCAGCTTTGCGCCCTGATCGAATATTCTGCCACCACCCAGCGTATTATGTCCCACCTCACTGTTTCCCATATCGCTGTCCGAGGGTAAGCCGACATGAGTGCCATGGGCATGTAGCCGGGTACTCATCGGGGAAGCCAGCAATTCATCTATTACCGGAGTACGAGCTAATGACAAGGCATTTGCCGGGCCTGCCTCGGCCAGGCCAACACCATCCGCCACGACCAGCAGAACGGGTCCCGGCCTTCCTTCAAAACCAGATAATTTTCGCAGATGCATCCGTGGGTTCCAATAGTAAACTATAAACGATGACAGGAATATTACACCAAACGCGCGATCAGTTTTTGCAATGCCTGACCGCGGTGGCTGATTCTGTTCTTGGTATCCGCGTCCATCTCAGCGGAAGTGCAATTCATTTCCGGTACATAAAAAACCGGATCATATCCGAACCCGTTATGTCCACAAGGCGATTCCGTTATCCGCCCCGGCCAAACGCCCTGGCAGACAATCGGGTTCGGGTCATCGGCGCTCATCACCATGGCCACAGTGCAGTGGAATTGTGCAGTGCGATCAATTACAGGCACTCCTCTCAACTGCACCAGCAGTTTGTCGATATTTTGTCGGTCTGTAGCGCCATCTCCGGCATAGCGAGCGGAATAAATGCCGGGCGCTCCATCGAGCAGGTCAACACACAACCCGGAATCATCCGCGAGTGCGGGCAGGGCACTGTGCTTGCTGGCATGCCGTGCCTTGATCAATGCGTTCGCCTCGAAAGAATCTCCGTCTTCGATTGCATCATGAATGCCAAATTCAGTCTGGCTGACAATTTCATGATCCGTGCATTCCAGCAATTTCCGTATTTCCCGGAGCTTTCCAGGATTACTGCTGGCCAGCACAATTTTCATGATTCAAAACCCCACAACCATTCGGAATGTGCAATCACCGATGCGTAGGGGCGGGTCTTATGTCCGCCCGCTACCGTTGATACCTGTTTCATCCATTCGCGGGAGGGCACAGTGACCCTCCCCTACGATGACAGTAAGAACGGTATCCATATCGTTGTGGATTCCCGTTTTCACGGGAATGGCTGGTTGGACGAGGTTTTCAAGTCAAAACCACCTTCACTGCCGCCAGATTCCGTTGTTGTGCACTGAACGCTATGCCGATCAGATGGATGGGTTGGTTTTGGCTGCGGTACTTGTCGGCATAACCCTTCTCCTGTATCTGTTCAATCGCCTGTTGTGCCGTATCCTCACTATTGCTGTCTGTATCTGACATCTTGAACTCAAATACAAATACCTGATCTCCATGCAATACCACCATATCTGCCCGACCCCGGCTGGTGGAATCCTCTACCCGAAGGGTAAGACCAATCGTACAAAAGCAGGCATATAACATCCCCGCATACCAGGCTTCATATCGAGCCGGACTCTGAGTGCCCTGCCACTGATACGGAATCCCGGCGAAGAAGGATTGCAGACGCTCCGTGAATCCATCGAAGTCATTGGCAACCAGCAGACGCGCCAACGCCTTGCCATTCTCCGATACTTCCCGTCCCTGCCTGCCCAGATAGCCCAATAGTCCCTGATTCAGACTCTGGCGTACCTCGAAGTTCGGGTAATCCAGTGTATAGAAGGTCTGGGCGCCATCCCATTCTCGTTCGGTAATCGTCAAATAACCGGTCTGGAATAACAGGGCATCAATGGTGATGTCATCCACGTCGAATTTTGATAATTCGACAACGTTCGTCGTCCGATTCTCCAGTTCCAGTGGACTGACTTCCCGCTCCACCATCATACGGAACAAGAAGGTTGGGGAACCGGTTTCGAACCAATGCGCCTCGAACTGGTGACTGTTGAACAACAGCAACAGATCAAATGGATTGTACAGTTTCTCCTCTCCGAGCCAATGATAGCCGTTATACCATTTACGGATTTCATCCCGGTCAAGACCGGGTAACTCCGGGGCGAATACAGTATCGAGGTCTCTGTCGGTATAGCCGCAAATAGTGGCATATCTCGGATCCAGACTGATATTCAGGAGATTGTTGAGACCGGAGAACAAGCTCACTTTCGAGAACATACTGATGCCGGTGACGAAGACGAAACGGACATCCCGGGCACTGCCCTTGATAATGCCGTAGAAGCCCCTCAGGTAATCGCGGTTGGCTTTGGCCAGTTCCGGGTTATCCAGTACATCCAGAATGGGCTTGTCGTATTCGTCTACCAGTACTACAGCCTGTTGACCAGTGGCATGGTGCAGACGGTTCAGAAGTGTCCGTAGCCGTCTGGGTGCTGACACTGAGGATTGGGCAGGTTCAAGGCCAGCCTGGCGTTCGACGATATCCAACTGTTCGATAATATCGCCATCCAGTTCTCCCGGTTCGTTGTACTTGCCATCAAAGCTCAATCGCACCACGGGATGTTTGACCGACCAATCCCAGTGCTCATGAATAGCGAGCCCCTGAAACAGAGGCTCATTGCCCTCGAACAGTTCCTGTAATGTATCGATCAGCAGACTCTTGCCGAATCGGCGTGGGCGAGACAGGAAATAGAAACTGCCCATTTCGATCAGCCGCTGGATATGAGGGGTCTTATCGACGTAGTAGCAGTCCTGTTCCCGAATGGCGCGGAAGGACTGGATACCGATGGGGAGTTTATGGCGATTCATTATCCATGTTCTTATGAGGAAGGTTTCAGCCATCATGCCACCCAATGTAATTATGTGCAAGCGAAGAGCACCCGCTCGGAGCCGTGCTTAACCTTTATTTTATAAAGAGCATTATTGTTGCAAATCATGTTAAAGATAAACAAATAGTTTATTTTCAATATCATTTTCAAACTATAAAAAGAACCTTGTTGATAAGGGGTGAACATTCCACGAAGGAGATATTATTCCTTTCCGGTATAGAATTCGGGCCACATTACTTTGACTACGGTGCTGTCGCTGGCCAGCGAATGACACTGGTTCAGGATTGCGGGCTGCTGCCGGGTCGGTTTGCTGTTTTCCCGGCTTTCTATTGCGTGGTGCATGGTTTGGTAGGCGGTCGTTGACAGCGGGCCGAGCAGTTCCATTACATGGGTGCAACTGTCGGTTTTCGGAATTCGCTTTGCGGCTGCGCGCTTCCAGCCGGAACCGATTTTTAATCCAATCAGGTTTTTCATGCTGTTGGAAGCGCTTTTGCAAAGCTGGAATGGAGTGTACGGCATTTCGACATGAATATCCTGAATCACCAGGTTGAGGTCCAGTGTGACGCACAGCTTCATATAATGGATTGGCTCGCCCGCCTCGATATTTCCCCGTTCGTGGGTCGGGTAGCTATAGGTCTTGGTATCGGTCAATGTGGCTTCTATATCCCACAGACCATCGTGCCGTTCAAATCCCTGACAATGAATAGAGCGGCTATGCAGGTGCCTTCGGGTTGAGCTCTTCACATCAGCTTCCGGGGTAAAAAATCATTTGGGTGCAGCGCATTTCGGCGATACGCTTGTCGGTTTGCAGGTGGATGACGCTGCAATCCCAGACCTGGGTTGAGCGTCCGGAGTGAATCAGGGAGGCGGTACACGACAGCACGCCGTCTGCAACCCGGCCCATGAAATTGCATTTCAATTCGATCGTGGTAAACCCGCTAGCTCCTTCAGGCAAATGCGAAAGGCATCCCCAGCCCGCTGTGGTATCGGCCAGTGCTACAATACTGCCGCCGTGAACACTGCCGTTGATGTTCAGCATATAAGGTTCGACCGGCATCTCGATAACGAATCCGGTGGGGCTGACCGAGACGCTTTTCATCGCCATCATGCTGGGCAGATGATTGGGGTGATGAGTATTGAAAAACTCCAGACATTGGTCTGGTGAAGAATAATGCATTCGGTCTCTGTCCAGCATCTACGATACCTCCTCGCACAGGTCTGCCAAAGTGGACAGGGTGACGGTAGGTGAAAATTCCCAGGGATCATAGACTACGGTATCCGAGCGTTGAATCCATGCGGCCCGGATACCGTAAGCAATGGCACCGATAACATCGAACCCATTACTGGAAACCAGCCAGGCGTGTTCTATGTCGCTGTTCGCAGTGGTTATGAAGTGTTCATATACTGCCGGGCTCGGTTTGAACGTGCCAATGCTGTCTACGCTGATGACTCCGTTGAAGTAGTCACGGATTCCAGCATGGCTCAAAACGGCATGGACTGCTTCTGCCTGGCCGTTTGAAAAGGCGTAGAGTGAGATTCCGGTATCCTGCAGAGCATCGAGGCAATCGACTACGTCATCAAAAACCGGCAGCGTAGACCAGGCTTCCAGCAGGGTCTGCTTCTGCTGCCCGGACAGGTCGTGATTCAGGACGGCGGCGGTATGCTCCAGTGCCTGTCGGGTACAGACACTGAAATCCTGATAGCACTCCATCAGGCCACGGCGGAAGGTGTATTCAAGCTGTTTTTCTCTCCAGACCTGAGAGAATCGGGGGGCTTCGTCCCCGATCATGCTTTCGAGTTGTGCGATGACACCCTGCGTGTCGATCAGGGTGCCGTATACATCAAAGCCGAGAGTGATATTCATGATCTGTCCTGTACGGGTTAGGGGATTTCGCCAGGCTGACTTTCGACATAACTGGGCGCTCCAGTATTTTACAAATGTCGCGACCCACTTCAATCAGGTTCGTAAGATTTACTCCATGTTTGATGCCCAGTCCGTTGAGCATGTAGACGACATCTTCGGTGGCGACATTGCCGCTGGCTCCCCTGGCGTAAGGACATCCGCCCAGACCGGCGACCGAGCTGTCAATAGTCATGATTCCGGCCTGTAACGCAGCCAGGATATTGGCCAGTGCCTGCCCATAGGTATCATGGAAATGTACGGCAAGCTGGTCTGCCGGAATTCGATCAAGCAAACGGTCAAGCAGTTTCCGGGTCTGTAATGGAGTACCGACGCCAATCGTATCACCGAGAGAAATCTGGTAACAGCCGAGGTCAATCAGTTGTCTGGAGATACGAATAACGGTTTCTGAGTCAACCGGGCCTTGGTAGGGGCAGCCCATCACACAGGAAACATAGCCACGAACTTGCAGTCCTTCGGTGATGGCGGGTTCGACTACTTCGCGGGAGCGTTCGATACTCTCTGCAATATCGCAGTTGATATTGTGCTGTGAGAATGTTTCTGATGCTGCCAGAAAGACTGCAATTTCACGGGCGCCCGACGTGATGGCCGCATCCAGTCCCTGTCGGTTCGGCACCAACACCGGCCAGGATACTCCGCTATCATGCGCAAGACCTTGCAGTACCTGATCGGAGTTTGCCATTTGCGGGACGCGCCGGGAGTGGACAAAAGCCCCTGCCTCAATTCGTTTCAGACCACAATCGGCCAGTCGCCGGGCAAACTGGCAGCGGGTTGCGCTATCCAGTACGGTCGGCTCGTTTTGCAGACCGTCTCTTAATCCGACTTCTACCAGGCTGACCGCAGGCGGCAGATTGAGTGCGGGCAGGGTCATTATTCGACCACCACCAACATGGCGTTTTGTGCGACCGGGTCGCCAATCGCATAATTTATACCCGTCACGATACCGTCTCGAGGGGATTTGATCTGGTGCTCCATTTTCATTGCTTCGATAATCATCAGTACCTCTCCGGCGATCACTGGCTGGTCGGGTTTTACTTTTATATCCACCACTGTCCCCGGCATCGGGGATTGCAGTGTGGTCTGGGGAAGGTGTTCGCCTTGAATATCATGTTTTACTTTAATTTTGTTTATTATGATATTGAAAATAAAGTGATATTGTTGAATGCAGAGTGAAACAGTTGAGCCGGATCTGGCTGCCAGTATGACTTCTCGCTGATACCCTGACTGGATTTCCAGACGCATGCCGTTCAATTTCGCCTGCATCGGGGCGAGCGATTCATCGTCACCGAACCGGAAGTCTGCTCCCCGACAACTGAGTGTGACCGGGATCTGCTGCCCCTCTGCCTCGAACAGATACCGTCGAGTGCATTCCTCTCGTATCAGGCACTCCGGTTGATGGCTCCAATCAGCAACCCAGGGCGACCATTGATCGATTTGTTCGAGTTGTTCAGCCTGTTGCTGGCCGATGTCGGACAAATACAGGAAAATTGCGGCAAATCGAGCAGCTTCGGTAACGCTGGTCCGGGCATTTGTCAGGGTCGACAGGCTCCTTTCTATGAATCCGGTATCGAGCTTCGCTTCTGTGAAAGCCGGGTCCCGGACCAGATTTAACAGAAATGCGATGTTGTTGTTTACGCCCAGAATCCGGTAGTCATCCAATGCGGCGGCCATGCGGCCCAGTGCTTCTGCGCGAGAGCTCCCGTGGACAATCAGTTTACAAACCATCGGGTCATAATATGGAGTGATGGTATCCCCGGCGCGGATGCCGGTGTCTACCCGTAACCCGTGGGCGGTTTCGGGATGGTTGATATGATGCACTTTGCCGGGGGAAGGCAGAAACCCGGTTCTCGGGTTCTCCGCATAAATCCTGGCTTCAATCGCGTGACCGTGCCGACGAATCTGATCCTGGCGACAGGGCAGGGGGTCGCCGGCCGCAACCCTGAACTGCCATTCCACGAGGTCCTGGCCAGTTACCATTTCAGTTACGGGATGCTCCACCTGGAGTCGCGTGTTCATTTCCATGAAATAGAAGTTACCATCCGGGAGCATCAGGAATTCAACGGTGCCTGCGCCGCGGTACTGGATTGAGCGGGCGCACTCAATCGCTGCATCGGTCATCCTTGCTCGTATAGTATCGCTGATCCCCGGTGCAGGCGATTCCTCGATCACCTTCTGATGTCTGCGTTGCATGGAGCAGTCACGCTCATACAAGTGCACGATATTGCCGTGATGGTCTGCGAAGATCTGGACTTCAATATGTCGGGTTACCGGCAGGAAACGCTCAAGCAGAACGGTATCATCACCAAAAGCGGACCGGCTTTCGCGCTGGACTGCTTCCAGGGACGAATGGAAGTCTTCAGGCCGTTCGACCCGCCGCATACCTTTGCCGCCGCCACCTGCCGCTGCTTTGATCAACAGGGGATAGCCGATCTGGTTGGCCATTTCCAGCAGCCAGTCACTATCCTGATTGTCACCGTCATAGCCGGGGAGGACCGGGACTCCCGCCTGCGCTACGGTTTTGCGCGCCTGGTTCTTCGCTCCCATGATACGTATGGATTGGGCGGACGGGCCAATGAAGATGATCCCGTGATGGTCGCATAAATGGGCAAATTCTGCGTTTTCCGATAAAAAGCCGTAGCCGGGATGAATGGCCTGGGCACCTGTTGAGTTTGCGGCAGCCAGGATTTTTTCAGCATCCAGATAACTCCCGGCGGGGGTATCGCCAGCGATCAGTACCGCCTGATCACAGTGGCTGACATGTAGCGCCTCTTGATCAGTCTGTGAATAGACTGCGACCGTCTCTATGTTGAGCTTTTTCGCTGTTTGCGCGATGCGGCAGGCGATTTCTCCCCGGTTGGCGATGAGAATTTTGCGGAACATGGAAGCTACATCCGAAAAACCCCGAACCGGGTTTCTTCTATTGGCGCGTTGAGTGAGGCTGAGATGGCCAGCGCCAATGTTCGTCGGGTATCGCGTGGGTCAATAATGCCGTCATCCCACAGTCGGGCACTGGCATAACCAGGATGTCCCTGACTCTCATATTGCTGCCGTATCGAGTCCTTGAAGTCCTGCATTTTGGGATCCTTCCTGTCCTCTTCCCTGATCTTTCCACCTTGTGCGGAGTGTGCATCCAGCCTGACCTGAGCCAGAACATTGGCCGCCTGTTCTCCACCCATCACCGAAATTCTGGCATTGGGCCAGAGCCACAGGAACCTGGGGGCAAATGCCCGGCCACACATCGCATAATTACCGGCGCCAAAGCTGCCACCGACAATAACCGTGAATTTCGGTACTCTTGCATTGGCGACCGCAGTCACCATTTTCGCTCCATCCCTGGCAATGCCTCCGGCTTCATATTTTTGACCGACCATGAATCCGGTTATGTTCTGCAGGAAAATCAGCGGGATTTTGCGTTGTGTGCACAGTTCAATGAAGTGGGTGCCTTTCAGCGCGGATTCGGAAAACAGGATGCCGTTGTTGGCGACAATGCCGACCGGATAGCCATGTAAATGAGCGAAACCGCAAACCAGAGTCGTGCCGTAATTCTGCTTGAATTCATCCAGCTCACTGCCATCCACCAGACGCGCAATGATTTCACGAATATCGAATCCGATGTGGCTGCCCGGCGGGGGAACGATGCCCAGCAGTTCTTCGCTTGACCAGGCTGGTTCTGCGGGCGGCTTCAGTTTCAGATCAAATCGTTTGATGCGGTTCAGGTGGCTGACCAGTCTGCGCGCCTGACGCAGGGCATCGTAATCATCCATCGCAATATGATCCACCACGCCGGAAATCCGCCCGTGCACTTCGGCGCCGCCCAACGCTTCGGCACTGACTTCTTCTCCGGTTGCCGCTTTCACCAATGGCGGGCCGCCCAGGAAAATGGTGCCTTGATTCTGGACGATGATGCTTTCATCACACATCGCCGGTACATAAGCGCCGCCTGCCGTGCAACTCCCCATGGTCACCGCAATTTGTGGAATACCGGCTGCTGACAGGTTGGCCTGATTATAAAATATCCGCCCGAAATGCTCCTTGTCCGGGAATACTTCATCCTGTAACGGCAAAAACGCTCCGCCTGAATCCGCCAGATAGATACAGGGCAGGTTGTTCTGCAGGGCGATTTCCTGGGCGCGGAGGTGTTTCTTGACCGTAATCGGGTAGTAGGTTCCGCCCTTCACCGTGGCGTCGTTGGCGATGATCACACATTCGATACCCTGCACACGGCCAATGCCGGTAATAATTCCGCCTGCATTGATCGTGTCTTCGTACATTTCCCAGCCAGCGAACAGGGAGAGCTCGAGAAATGGGGTTCCGGTATCAATCAGATTGCTGATGCGTTGACGCACCAGTAGCTTGCCCCGTTCCGTATGCTTTTTGCGGGCGCTTGCGCTGCCGCCCTGAGTGATCTTTTCAGCAATCTCCCGAAAGTCGGCGATTTGCACACGCATGGCATCGGCATTGGCGGCAAACTCCGCTGAGCCGGTATCAACGCTGGATTCAATTTTTGGCATTACCGGACCGTCAGACCCGCTCCACTGCCATGGCGGTGGCCTCGCCTCCGCCGATGCACAATGCGGCCACTCCGGTTTTCAGGTCATATTGTTGTAGTGCCGATAACAGAGTGACCAGAATACGCGCCCCGGATGCGCCAATCGGATGCCCCAGGGCACAGGCGCCGCCATGGATATTGATTTTCTGGTGGTCGATTGCGTGTTCCTGCATGGCGGCCATGGTCACCACGGCAAATGCCTCGTTGACCTCGAACAGGTCAATGTCTTCCACCGTCAGGGTGAGGGCATCCAGCAATGCCCCGATTGCGCCGACCGGAGCCGTGGTGAACCAGGCGGGCTCGCGAGCATGGGTAATGTGCCCCAGGATTCTGGCAATCGGAGTCACCCCCCGTTTGTATGCGGTGGATTCACGCATCAGTGTCAGCACTGCGGCGCCATCAGATATGGAGCTCGAATTGGCTGCGGTAACCGTGCCGTTTCTCTTGAAGGCTGGTTTCAGATGCGGGATTTTGCTGATCGTCGCCTTGAACGGCTGTTCATCCCTGGCGATGGTGAGTTCGCCCTCTCGATGCTGTACATTCACCGGGATGATCTCGTTATCAAACGCGCCGCTGTCACTGGCCTGCCGGGCGCGATTCAGGGATTCAATCGCGTACTGGTCCTGCTGTTGCCGGGTAAAGCCATATTTGTCCGCGCATGATTCGGCGAATACACCCATCAGAGAGCCTTTCTGGTAGGCGTCTTCCAGGCCGTCGAGAAATAGATGATCCAGCATCTCGCCGTGTCCCAGCCGTTGGCCGGTACGCGCTCTGGGCAACAGATAGGGTGCTTTACTCATGTTTTCCATACCACCGGCAACCATGAAGTCATTGCTGCCAGCGACCAGCAGGTCATGCGCGAGCATGACGGCTTTCATCCCGGAGCCGCACATTTTGTTGATGGTCGTACAGCCGGTGGCAACGGCAAGACCTGCCTTGAGCGCCGCCTGTCTGGCGGGAGCCTGACCCTGACCTGCGGACAGCACGTTGCCCATGATGACTTCATCGACATCGCCTCCTTCCAGACCCGAGTGCTGTATGGCAGAGCGCATCGAGCAAGCACCGAGTTCGGCTGCGCTGACTTCGCTGAAACAGCCCTGAAAACTGCCGATCGGGGTACGGGCATATCCGGTAATGACGACCGGATTATCCGGGCAAGGCAACGGTCGGTTATTGCCACGCATATCAGCGGCTTTCGTTGAAAAGTTCGCGGCCAATCAACATTCTGCGTATTTCTGAAGTGCCTGCCCCGATCTCATACAGTTTCGCGTCGCGTAGTAATCGACCAGCCGGATAGTCATTAAGATACCCATTCGCGCCCAGTGCCTGGATGGTTTCGAGTGCCATCCAGGTCGCTTTCTCCGCAGTGTACAGGATGGAACCGGCGGCATCCTTGCGCGTCGTTTCGCCGTGGTCACAGGCCCGGCCTACCGCGTAGGCATACGCCCGGCACGCATTCATCGTGCTGTACATATCGGCAAGTTTGCCCTGCATCAACTGAAATTCTCCAATCGACTGGCCGAACTGCTTGCGTTCGTGAATATAGGGTACGACCAGATCCATGCAGGCGCGCATGATTCCCAACGGCCCCCCGGACAGAACCGCGCGCTCAAAATCCAGGCCGCTCATCAAGATCTCGACCCCCCGGTTTTCCTGCCCCAGCAGATTGTCGGTCGGCACTTCGACATTGTCGAATACCAGTTCGCCGGTATTGGAGCCACGCATTCCGAGTTTGTCCAGTTTTTGTGTGGTCTGGATGCCGAAACCCTTTTCTACGATGAAGGCGGAAATCCCTTTTGACCCGGCTTCGGGCGCGGTTTTCGCGTAGACCACAACGACATCGGCATCCGGCCCATTGGTGATCCACATCTTGTGGCCGTTCAATACATAGCATTCTCCCTTGCGCTCGGCCTTCAATCCCATACTGACCACATCCGACCCGGAGCCTGCCTCCGACATGGCGAGAGCGCCGACCCATTCCCCGGCAATCAACGCGGGCAGATATTTCTGCTTCTGTTGTTGTGAGCCGTTGCGCCGGATCTGGTTGACGCACAGATTGGAATGTGCCCCGTAACTGAGGCCCACTGAAGCGCAAGCCCGGCTGATTTCTTCCATGGCGACAATGTGGGCGAGGTAGCCCATATCCGCGCCGCCATATTCTCTCGGAGTGGTGATGCCCAGCAGTCCCAGATCGCCGAATTTGCGCCATAAATCGCAAGGAAATTCATTGGACTGGTCAATTTGTCGGGCGCGGGGCGCGATTTCAGCTTGGCAGAACGAGTGAACGGTCTCGCCAAGCAAGTCGATTTCCTCTCCGGGATGGAAGTTGAGCGAATGCCAGGTCACGGGTACAGGTCTTTGAGTAGAATCAATAGTGCCAAGCATTATAAACTACTTCCGCGCGCTGTTCAGGGTATGGATAAAATCCATCCTGCTGTGACATAATCGGCACCGAAGCGGAGAGGTGTCTGAGTGGTTGAAAGAGCACGCCTGGAAAGTGTGTATACGTTAATAGCGTATCGAGGGTTCGAATCCCTCTCTCTCCGCCATTTGCAATAGTAATCCAATCATCAACCAGGGTTAGCGAGACAATAATGCCTGTTATAAATTTCAGATTGGCGGATGGCAGTGAGCTGGCCGCCGAGGGTCAGACCGGAACCTCTGTAATGCTGCTTGCCAGGCGCCATGACCTTTCCGGTATTCTGGCCGAGTGCGGAGGTTCATGTTGCTGCGCCACCTGCCATGTTCACATCGACGGGAGTTGGATGGATAAACTCGACAAAATGGATGATGAGGAGCGCGACATGCTGGAGTTCGCTGATAATGTGGATGAATTCAGCCGTCTGAGTTGCCAGATCGATATCACGGATAAACTGGATGGCCTGATCGTCCATGTGCCTGAGTTCCAGTATTAAGAGACGTTGCCGATGGGCATGACGACTCCTCTTTGGCAGCCCTCCAGCGAAAGTATCCGGCAGAGCAACCTTCATGGATTCATACAGCGAGTAGCGAAAGTTCACCCACAAGTCAGTGACTATGACTCTCTCTACCGCTGGAGCATAGAGCACAGCGACCAATTCTGGTCAGCGTTGTGGGAGTTCTCAGATGTGGTCAGTTCGCGCAGATGGGATCGTGTTGTGGACCATCCGACAGCCATGCCCGGAGCCGTGTGGTTTGAGGGCGCACGGCTGAATTTCGCTGAAAACCTGCTTCGTTTCCGGGATGATCGTCCTGCGCTGATATTTCGTAATGAAACCGGTGCGGGCAGGGAACTGTCTTACCGACAGCTTTTCAGAGAGGTCATTCGCTGCTCGGAATTGCTGAAAGCACTCGGAGTCAGGTCGCAAGACCGGGTGGCCGGTTATATGACCAATAGCCCGGAGACCGTAATCGCGATGCTGGCGACGGCCAGCCTGGGGGCGATATGGTCTTCCTGTTCGCCGGATTTCGGAGTGAGTGGTGCGCTGGAACGGTTTGCCCAGATCCAGCCGAAAGTCCTGTTTTGTGTGGATGGCTACCACTACAACGGGAAGCGCTACGAGATGATGGGCTCGGCCAAATCCATTGCCAGCAACATTCCCTCTGTAGAAAAAGTGATCGTGGTGCCATACCTGGATTCGACCCCGGATATAGGTGGTCTGGATAATGCCTTGTTGTACGGCGATTTCGAGACCGGCTCCGGGGACATGGAATTTGTACAGTTGCCGTTCGATCATCCGCTTTACATTCTGTATTCATCCGGCACGACCGGCAAGCCGAAGTGTATTGTGCATAGCGCGGGTGGAACCTTGTTGCAACACCTCAAGGAGCATCGGCTGCATACCGATGTGAAGAGAGCGGATCGTCTGTTTTACTTTACGACTTGTGGCTGGATGATGTGGAACTGGCTGGTCAGCGGGCTGGCCAGTGGATGCACCCTGATTCTGTATGACGGGTCGCCGTTTTACCCGGATCAGAACGCGATGTGGAAGATGGCGGATTCGTTGGCAATCTCCATTTTCGGCACCAGTGCCCGTTACATTTCCGCCTGCGCCAAGTCCGCTCTGTCACCGTGTCGGGAAAATGATCTCTCAAACCTGCGGACGATTTTGTCGACCGGGTCGCCGCTGTCACCGGAAAGTTTTGATTACGTTTATCAGGCGATCAAGTCCGATGTCATGCTTTGCTCCATTTCCGGTGGAACGGATATTGTTTCGTGTTTTGTGCTCGGTAATCCGATGCGGCCGGTATACCGGGGTGAAATCCAGGGCGCTGGCCTGGGGATGGCTGTGGATGTATACGAAGGAGAGTATGACGACCCGACTCCGCTCCAGGGAAAACGCGCGGAGCTGGTCTGCACCCGACCCTTCCCCAGTATGCCGCTGGGATTCTGGAATGAAGCGGACAATAAACGTTATCATGACTCTTATTTTTCCCGTTTCCGTAATGTATGGGCGCAAGGGGATTATGCGCAAATGACCGACAATGATGGGGTAATCATCTATGGCCGTTCCGATGCGACACTCAATCCGGGCGGGGTCAGGATAGGTACAGCGGAAATTTATCGCCAGGTCGAAAAGATAGATGAGGTGCTGGAAAGTCTTTGCATCACGCAACAATGGGATGGCGATGTCCGTGTGGTTCTATTCGTGATGTTGCGTGACGGGGTCGCGTTGACTGATTGCCTGAAGGATTTGATTCGACGGACAATCCGGGAAAATGCCTCGCCGCGACATGTGCCTGCGGTCATTGTTGCCGTGCCGGACATCCCGCGCACACTGAGCGGCAAGCTCGTGGAGCTCGCGGTTCGCAACGTGGTTCATGGGGAGCCGGTCAAAAACACAGAGGCCCTGGCCAACCCTGAAGCACTTGAATATTTCAGGAATATAGAGGAACTTCAAACAAATTCAGGTAATCAGTATGCAAAAAAATGAAGTAGTAGTTGTGAGTGGGGCGCGGACAGCGGTCGGCGGTTTCGGCGGTAGCCTGAAAAATCATTCTCCCGCCGAACTTGGCGCCGCCGTGGTCTCGGAAGCGGTAAAAAGAGCGTCCATTGACGGGCAATCGGTGGGCCATGTCACGGTCGGCAACGTGATTCATACCGAGCCGCATGACGCATATATATCCAGAGTGGTGGCGCTTAACGGCGGATTGCCGCACAGTACGGTAGCGGTCACAGTCAATCGTCTGTGTGGCAGCGGGATGCAGGCTATTGTCACTTCGGCGCAGCAGATTGAGCTGGGATTGTGCGATACGGCGCTGGCGGGAGGAGTCGAAGTGATGAGCCGGGGCGGGTATCTGGCGACCGGGGTACGCTATGGCAACCGTCTGGGAGATGGCAAATTGCAGGACATGATGCTGGCTGCCCTGCATTGCCCGATGGAGGGCTGTCACATGGGAGTCACGGCAGAAAACATCGCCGAAAAATGGGGAGTGTCCCGTGACGAGCAGGATGCCTTCGCGCTGACCAGCCACCGCAGGGCGCAAAACGCGATTGTGCAGGGATACTTCAAGGAGCAGATTGTGCCGATTGAACTGAAATCCCGGAAAGGCACAGCCTGGTTTGATCAGGATGAGCATGTTCGTTTTGATTCCAGGATTGAAGATATGCAAAAGCTGAAGCCGGTATTCAAGGAGAATGGCACAGTGACTGCGGGTAATGCGTCCGGTATCAATGACGGCGCGGCGGCGATGGTTTTGATGAGCCGCCAGCAGTGCGAAGCTCGCGGAATAAAGCCGCGAGCCCGTCTGGTGAAGTATGCCTTTGCCGGGGTTGAACCCGCGTATATGGGAATCGGTCCCGTACCGGCGGTGCGTAATCTGTTCAAGGATACGGACTTTTCTGTCCATGATATTGATGTGTGGGAAGTCAATGAAGCCTTTGCCGCCCAGGCGATTGCGGTTGCCCGCGACCTTGACATCCCGCAGAGTAAACTGAATCCCAACGGCAGCGGCATTTCATTGGGTCATCCGATTGGTGCGACCGGCGTAATCATTGCCGAGAAAGCTATTTCCGAGCTGGAGCGCACCGGCGGACAGTATGCGGTAGTGACCATGTGCATTGGCGGCGGTCAGGGTATTGCCGGTCTTTTCCAGAGAGAGGTTTGAACAAAAAAAGTAGACATGGAGGCAGGGAATTGTGATACCATCGCGATGCAAACTAACTGGAGAAATTGAATGACAGAGCAGGCTAATCAGGGTCGGGACAAGTTGACGGTAAAGACGGAGACGGTTGCGACTGGTTCTGGCGAGGCATTTATTGTTCGTCCATGTGGTCGTGTGGATGGTAGCACGGTAGATATGCTGGATGGAGTGATTCGGGAATGGACGGAGAGTGGTTCCGGTGTATTGATTTTCAATTTTGAGGAGATGGAATATATCAGCAGTGCGGGTTTGCGGGTATTGTTATTGAGTGCCCGCAAGATGCAGTCTGGTGGAGGCAAGGCGCTGTTTTGTGGTTTGGCTCCGCATATATCCCAGATATTCGAGATCAGTGGATTCGGTGCTATTCTGGATATGCGGGACACTCAGGCTGATGCACTCGCGGCAGTTTAGCGTGTCCGCATTACCTGAATGCTGACTGAGACGAGGGAATCCGGATACGTTTTGCGTCCGGTCGGCGAGAGATACCGG
The DNA here is from genome assembly GCA_965116335.1 of Arenicellales bacterium. Classification (GTDB taxonomy): domain Bacteria; phylum Pseudomonadota; class Gammaproteobacteria; order Arenicellales; family Poriferihabitantaceae. Next base: position 521,726 of record OZ220677.1, on the reverse strand, counting down.
CTATACCTGTTCTGGTTGCCGATATTAGCGTTTCTGTTTCTGCCCGTAGGGGTGCTTGCCGAGACTCGGCAGAATCAACAGGAAGATGCGCAGAAATCCCTTGTTTTTGGCCAGTCTGCCGCATTCAGTGGTCCGGCGGCAGCACTCGGAACCGATATGCGTCTGGGGCTGCTGGCAGCCTTTGAGGAGGTGAACCGCGCGGGCGGAGTCAACGGCTACGCACTCCAGCTTACATCACTGGATGACCGTTATGAGCCGGAATCCGCGATCAATAATACCCGTATCCTGATTGATGAACACGACGTATTCGCTCTGATCGGCGCGGTTGGCACACCGACATCGGTTGCCGCCCAACCGATTGCCACCGAATCGGGAGTGCCTTATATTGCGCCGTATACGGGAGCCGAGTTCCTGCGTGATACACAACGCGCACCCAACGTGATCAATTTGCGTGCCTCCTACTATCAGGAGACCGAGGAAATGATAGCCCGCCTCAGTGAGGATCTGAACATACGACGAGTCGGCATTTTCTATCAGGACGATTCTTTCGGGCGTGCGGGATTATCCGGATTGCGTGCAGCGGTAGAACGTCGTGGCTGGTCCTTGAGCGCGGAGGTTTCCTATCTCCGCAATACGGAAGCCGTCAAGTTGGCCGTGCTTGATCTGCGTCGGGCAGATGTCGATGCAGTGGTCATTATCGGTGCCTACAAGCCAGCCGCCCGTATGATACAGTGGTCCAGACAGCTTGACTTCAACCCATACTTTATCAACATTTCGTTCATCGGCAGTTCTGCTCTGGCTCAGGAGCTCGGAGCCGATGGAGCCGGAGTTTATGTTACCCAGGTCGTTCCTTTTCCTTTCAGTTCCGAGCTGCCGGTGATTGCTGAATATCAGGCAGCACTGGCCCAGGTTGACCCGCAAAGTAGCCCGGGCTTCGTTTCTCTGGAAGGTTATCTGGCAGGACGTCTGGCAGCGGAGGGTGTGCGGTTGGCGGGGGAAAACCCGACTCGGCAAGGCTTTCTGCAAGCACTCAGGAAGGCCGGTATGATCAATCTGGATGGTTTTGTGCTGAATTACGGAGATGGCGACAATCAGGGTTCTGATCAGGTTTACCTGACGCGGCTTGACGCTACCGGCTCTTTCCATCCAGTGCAGACGATGTCGTTGCCATGAGCGACTCAACCGTTGAAACAGTTGACACGCCGGATCGGCGAGAAGGGCAGCGCAGCGCAGTGCCGGCCTCTGCCAGAAAAAGATCGATGCCGGTTCTGGACAGGCAAAAGAAATTACTGAGCGGAGTCGGTGCCCAGATTTATCTGGTGCTGTTCGTCGGCGTACTGCTTACACTCGGCGCGAGTCTGGTGGCTTATTATTCGTTCCGGGAAATCCTGCACCACGAATCCTACCTGTCAGAAAACAGTATGCCGAACCTGATCGATTCAGTGGAAGTGACGCGCAGAAGCTCTGAGGTGGTAGGCGTGGCTTTTCGGTTGCTGGCCTCTGATTCCAGCAGTGATCATGCGATAGTGGCTGCTTCGATGATAGAGCAGCGGGAATTGCTGGAGTCAACCATTGAGGAACTGGAATCGCGCTCGGTATTTGATGAAAGCACCCGGTTGATCAGAAATCATCTGGCGGAGCTGACCGCACATCTGGAAGCGATACGGGATTCCTCCGGGCAGCGTCTGATAATCAGGCAGGAACTGGAAAAGCACGGTGAAGAATTGGCCGATCTGAATCGCAGCATGAGTCGCATTCTGGTGGAGGCCCTGGATAACCAGGGGTTTTATCTGGTAGAAGGTATGCGTACTCTGGACGATGTTCCACATCAGATCGAACAACGTGCGTCTGAGGAAGAACTGACCATCTATCGCAATCTGACGAGCCTGAACCATCAGATCAATCTGGCTGTGTTGTTGCTGGATGAGGTCATGGTGATTTCTGATCGTCAATTTCTGCCACCATTGCAGGAGCGTTTCCACAGTGCCTACGAAAGCAGCCGGAGTATCTTTGCGAAATTATCCGGTTTCCAGGTCAGTGATTTGCAGGGCAGTTCTCTGGTACAACAACTCGGAAGGATATTCGGCGCGGAAGAGCAACGGCATTTCTCTCTGAACCTGATGGGTGACAAGCTGCGGAGTCTTGGTGAGATCGGTGAAGGCGAGAGCGGTATCATTCCGTTGCGGTGGCAAACCCTGCAACGTCTGGAAGATGAACGGAATGAACTGGAAGAGGCGCAGAATTCATCAATCATGCTGATTACCGAAGTGAATAATCTGGTCTCGAAAATCAAACAGGATGCTCTCGGCGCGAGTGCTGCTTCACGTGCATCGGTGAAAGATGGAATTCTGTGGCTGGTTATCATCAATGTGATGAGTGCGGGTATCGCCCTGTTGTTTGCATGGTTTTTCGTATGGTGCTATCTGATACGGCGTCTGGTCGGTCTGGCCGGAGCAATGCATCAGATAGCGGGGGGTGACCTGAATGTTCCTGTCGAGGTCAAGGGCAATGACGAACTCACCGATATGGCCATGGCACTGGAAGTGTTCAGGAGAAATGCAGAGGAGGTGGAACGACTGAATCTGGTAGAAAAACTGGCTGATGAACTGGATGTCCGCAATGAATCGCTTGAGCGGGCGATGAAAGACCTGCAAAAGGCTCAAGAGCAGATTGTCGCTGAACAAAAGCTCGCTTCATTGGGACAACTGACGGCTGGCGTTGCTCATGAAATCAAGAATCCATTGAACTTTATCGGCAATTTCTCTGTTGTGGCCAATGAACTGGTCGATGAGATCAAGGAATTGTTCGAGGATGAAAAAGAGGCTAACCCGGAGACTTTCAAGGAGAGTGAGTTAGCGGAGGAAATTGAGTCGGTTATCGAAGAAGTCAAACTGAGTCTCAGCAAAATCACTGAACACAGCAAGCGTGCCAATGGAGTTGTGCAGAGTATGCTTGAACATTCGCGCAGTGGCGAATCGGAAGAATATCGGGAAGTTGATCTGAATGCGATGCTCAAACAATATGTCGAGCTCGCCTATCACGCATTGCGCGCCGAAGACTCCAATTTCAATACCGCCATAGTAGAAGACCTGGATCCTGAAGCAGCGATGCTGGAAGTCGTTCCCCAGGATATATCCCGGGTGTTTCTCAACCTCGCCACCAACGCCTGCCAGGCGATCAACGAGAGAAGGCAGAATTATGAAAAGGACTGGCAACCGGAACTCAAGTTCAGTTCCCGGCGGTTGGATGAGCATGTCCGGTTCTGCATCCGCGATAATGGAACCGGCATCCCGGAGACGCTGAAAAAACAGATTTTCGAGCCATTTGTGACGACCAAGCCACCCGGCCAGGGCACCGGACTGGGACTCTCGCTGACCAGTGATGTTGTCATCCGTCATGGTGGTTCTATTGACCTGGATTCCGAGGAGGGCAGTTTTACGGAGATGTGTATTGTTTTGCCACTACAGCGGCCGTCTCAAGGCAAAATTACACAGGATGCGTCAGATGAGGATTGATCGGTGCCTGATGCGGTGACTTCAAGAGTATATTGAATAGAGTAAACACGGGGGCTGATTGATGAGTTTGACTGAAGTGGTGGATGCCCAGGCAGTGGTTGTGCAGGATTTCTCCTTTGTGCTCAACACCTTTTCATTTTTGATCTGGGGGGCGCTGGTGATGTGGATGTGCGCCGGTTTCACAATGTTGGAATCGGGCTCGGTACGCACCAAAAACGCCTCCGTTATTTGTCTGAAAAACATCGGACTGTATTCCATAGCGGGATTGACCTTCTATTTCATCGGTTACAACCTGATGTATGTTGACGTCAACGGATGGTTCGGCAGTTTTACCCTGTTCTATGGTCCGTCCGCTGATGAGGTGGCCCTGCTGGGCGGGGATTCGGAGCGGACTGCGGCGGTTGTAGAGAATGGCTATTCGGTCATGTCGGACTGGTTCTTTCAGATGGTGTTTGTCGCTACCGCGGCCTCCATCGTCTCCGGCACGCTGGCCGAGAGAGTGAAACTCTGGTCTTTCTTCGCCTTTGTAGTGGTCCTCACCGCATTTATTTATCCCATAGTGGGAGCCTGGACATGGGGTGGAGGATGGCTCAGTGAAATGGGATTTAGCGATTTTGCCGGTTCCAGCATTGTGCATTCAACAGGCGGTTGGGCGGCCCTGGCGGGTGCGCTCGTGGTTGGACCGAGGAGAAGGAAGTTCCGGGCTGACGGCAGTGTCAAATCAACCCCCCCGTCCAATGTTCCGGTGGTCACGCTGGGGGTGTTCATCCTCTGGCTTGGCTGGTTTGGCTTTAATGGCGGGTCGCAACTCGCGCTTGCTGGCGTCAGTGACGCTGTGGCGATGAGTGTGGTGCTGGTGAATACCAATCTGGCGGCGGCCGGGGGAGTCATCGCCGCTCTCAGCGTATCCCGTGTGTTGCTTGGCAGGGTTGATCTGATGGCTGTTCTGAATGGCGCTATTGCCGGTCTGGTTGCGATTACAGCGGGTCCTGACATCGTTGACCATAACTGGGCGATCGTCATCGGGGTTATTGGTGGGCTTTTATGCACGGCGGGAGTGAAGTTACTGGAGCAATTGAAGATAGACGATGTGGTCGGCGCAATCCCGGCCCACCTGATTGCAGGAATCTGGGGAACTCTGGCGGTATGCATCAATAAGGCGGATAGCAGTGTTGTCGTTCAGTTGGTTGGCATCCTCGCAATCGGCGTTTTTGTATTTGTTTCTTCGTACATTGTCTGGGTTGCGCTGGAGAAAACCATGGGTGTAAGAATATCCCGAAAAGTTGAGGAACTCGGTCAGGACGTAGCGGAGCTGGGTATAGAAGCCTATGCAGAATTTCTGATTATTCCCGACCCGGAGGACCACGATGATGGGGATGAACCGGAGCGCAAGACCTGAGCGGGGAACCGGACGTGCCGGTGGCCCCGGATTCAGTCGCGGCGCATTGCTTTCATTATTTGATAAATCTGTGACCTGAACCATCTTTTCCTCCGGACTGCCTTATTCTTGCGCCTTCCTATATTCTCCACCTGCGATGACGCACGTGACTTGGAAACCGGGGGAGGGGATACGCCGTAGGTTCGATAATTACCGAACAGATATGGATATTTCAGGTCGAGGTCAATGGCCATGGAGCGTGCATGAAAGTTTGTGAACAGCCGCGCGAATTCCCGGTTGATCATATAGCCGGTTGTGCTGCTGGGAATGCGACTGTAGGTAACCAGATCGAAGTCTCCTGGCAGACTCTCCCGGACATGAAAGGGTCTTTGTTTGTTCATGTACAAACGAACGATATTCCAGTCATCCGGCAGGCAACCGGGAAGGATTTCCAGCAATCCGGCAAAACCCTCCGCGAGGACGGCATCATCTTCCAGGATTACCCGGACTGATTCATCGGTATCCAGCATATCCGCCATACATTGCAGGTGGCTTGCATAACAGCCGATTTCCCCGTCACCGATGGGACTGTCCTCGAATTGGGGTTGCCATCGCTGCGGGATATTCGCACCCCGAAATGCCGGAAATCGGGTAAATGCGAGGTTCTGGTCATCCAGCTGGCGCGTTATGGCATTCAGCCGGTCGCGATCTTCATCAAGATTAATGACATAAATGGGTGGCTGGCTCATGACCGACTCCTGACAATCAGATCGCGCAATTCTACCACCAACCCATACAACAACATCATTCCCCTTGCATCAAAATCCTCAATCCCCTGATAACTGTTTTGAGAGTGATTTTTGGATGGTTGGTTGTGTTATGGGTGAGTTGGGTCGGGTCATCAGCCATCAGGCGGGTCGAATAGAGGTGCAAAATCTTCTTTGAACCGTACGGTCGCCCTCTTGGAAACGCCGGATTTTCTGGTGCAGGCCAGTGCCCCCCCGCCGCCAGGCGACGTTCGTCGATCCAGAGTGGATGGTGGCCGAGAAGTCCTTTAAGGAGGAGAGCGGGGAGCACAAAAGTTTGTGGCTTCCAGCGTGACCATGGCTTGGTATAACCAGTCCAGTCGGAAGTTGTTCTTGGCAAAACGCACACACAGTTGGCGAGCCTTGCGAACCAGATATGCCGCCGTTTGCATCACATAGCGGATAATCGGTCGGATGCCATGACGGCGCGCCTTCTTCGGTAATGCCGTGTACTGTACCGCCCGCAGCAGAACCTGTGCAATCTGGCCCAGCGCGTAGAAGGCCTGGTTGGCGCGGTAGCTCCGGCACGGCGGATGATGCAGGTCCATGTCCCGCAACGGACCCTTGAAGGCGTTCTCCTGACCCTGCTTGCCCCGGTGACGAAGCACTAACTCCTTCAGCGGCAGGTCACTCCGAGACACCAGAATGACCGTATGACGCGGCGCCAAAAGAGCCTGGCCGTTCTGACTTCGGCATCGAACCACTACGTAATCCTGCTCCCGCTCCCAACCGCTCGGACGGTGCGTTGCAAAAATGGCTTCCTCCTCCATCCCTATATCCGTCCACACCGAATCAGGAAGACCTTCCAGTTGTGCAAGTACCGGCCTTCTCCAGTTGTCATTCGTCAGACTGATCGAATAGTCCCAGCCCCGCTTCGCGCATTCACGAACCAGAGCACCCTTATAATAGGCATTGTCCGCCCGAAACCAGACCGGCGCGTCCTTGGGAAGCATCCCCGCAGTCCAATGCAGCAGCTTGCGCCAGTTCAGCGTCACACGTCCACCCCCCGGTTGCAACTGACCCGCCGACCACAAACCGCCTACAAACGTCCCGTGCAACCAGTACCCCCGGTTGCCGTTGTAGTCCTTCCCCGTCCGCTCAAACAAGCGTCCGTCTACCTCAATCCCCGTAGCGTCCATGAATAACGGAACATACCCCTTCGTCTCTACCTCATGGGCGATGATGGACGGCGCAACCCGACCCGCAAAGGCTACCGCCGCATGCCATAGCCCCCGGATGTCTGTCACAGCCAACCGCGATAACCATTCCCCCGCACGGCGCGACTCAGGAACCCAACGCAAACCCAAAAGAACACTCGCCGCACGGTCTGACCGCAAATCATCCAGGTCCGATAACGAACCCTGTCCACGCGCCAAAGATGCAATGATCGACCACAGGGTATCCATATCCGATGCGCCCCGGTTCCTCACCTTTACCGAAACCGCTCCGTCCAGAAGATCAAACAAACCAAACTGATGAGCTGTCTGTGCCAGTATCGAGGAACCTCCAAAGGCCGTCAAATCCAAATCCGTGAACTCATAGGTTACCTTCGGCGGTCGAACCTTCCGAATCTTCCTCGCACGACCCTTGCCAATCTTCCCCGATTTTCGATGCTTTTTCATAGTCACCCAGAAAGTGAGTTTTCAGATACCCTATTTTTCCATATAATCCCTTGATAACAAACACCTTTCAATCACTCAATATCTCCCTTATCAGGGAATTGGGGATCAAAATCTATTGAAGAGTGGATGGGTTGCCGTTATACTTCGGGATGTGGAGTGTGGGAGGTCTCTGGAGAGCCGGACGATGATGATGTGAGACAGGTTGGTGGTAGTATTGTGGAAGCAGGTATCCGCAGGGAATCTGGTTGCATGATCTGGTTTTGATCGTTTTGCTCTTTGACAGGGCTTACCTTGAACCCCGCTTTCTATGCGGGGTTTTGCTTTTGGATAGGTAGAAAATGATTCGGGCGAGTCTTACAGCCCGTTTTTTATATGTAGTGCATGAAGGCAGGCAGATTGACCGTTGCGCGGTACGATTGAGAAATTGAGAACGATGCTTGAACCGCCGGTGGAAAACCTGGGTTATGAGCTATTGCATATTGAACAGGGTAATCAGGGCAAGCACAACGTGCTGCGTTTTTATATTGACGCGCCGGGTGGAATCCGGGTGGATGACTGTGAGGCTGTGAGCCGACAGATCGGTGCCATTCTGGATGTTGAAGACCCGTTGGATATGAAATACCTGCTGGAGGTTTCATCTCCGGGACTGGATCGGCCTCTGGTCAAACCAGGGCATTTCAAAAAATGTCTGGGAGAGAATGTGAGGATAGTGATGCGGACTCATGTATTGGGCAGGAGACGATTTACCGGGCAAATGGTTGAAACGAATGATGTCAACGTGGTGCTTGAAGTAGACGGTGAGAGTTACGAGTTGGCCTATGAAGATATGGAAACAGCGAGACTTGAACCGGCATTTTAATTTTTCAGTGTCGATTGAACATGGCGATTACAAATAACGAAATATTAATGATGGTAGAGGTGGTTTCCCGGGAGAAGGGCCTGGAGAAGGGAGTCATTTTTAATGCTATCGAAACAGCGCTGGTCACGGCAACCAAGAAATGGCACCCGGGCGATATTGATGCCCGAGTCAGCATTCATCAGGACACCGGGGATTATGATACCTACCGGGTCTGGGAAATCATTGCTGACGATGCCGAGCGGGAGTTTCCTGATCGCCAGATTCCATTATCAGAAGCGCGCGAAAACGATCCGGATCTGAATGTCGATGATTTGATCGAGGAACCCATGGAGAGAGTGGAGTTCGGTCGGATTGCGGCTCAGGCCGCCAAGCAGGTGATCATGCAGAAGGTCAAGGAAGCGGAGAGGAACCAGATCGCCCAACGATACAAGGACAAGTTTGGCACTCTGATCTCAGGAACCGTGAAAAGGCTGGATCATGGCAATGCAGTGGTTGACCTGGGCGATGCTGAGGCAATTCTGCCGAAAAACGAGATGATCCCGAGGGAAGGTTTGCGACCGGGGGACCGGATTCGCGCACTGTTAAAGGAAATCGACCTGGAAGCTCGTGGGCCGCAGCTGGTGCTTACCCGGCTTTCCTCTCAATTTCTGATCGAGTTGTTCAAGCTGGAAGTCCCGGAAGCGGGAGAGGGGATTATAGAAATTACCGGGGCGGCCAGAGACCCGGGTTCGCGCGCCAAGATTTCGGTGCGAACCAATGATGCCAATGTCGATCCGGTCGGTGCCTGTGTAGGTATTCGAGGGTCAAGGGTGCAAAGTGTTTCCAATGAGATTGCCGGGGAGCGCGTAGATATCATTGTCTGGTCTGACAAGATTGATGAGTTCGTCATACAGGCACTGGCGCCAGCGGAAGTCGAGTCGATATTTATCGACGAGGAAATCAAGGCGATGGATGTGGTCGTGACCGAGGAGAATCTTTCCCGCGCGATCGGGCGAGGAGGGCAGAATGTTCGTCTCGCGTCCGATCTGACCGGATGGGAGTTGAATCTGATGACCGACAAGGCCGCTCAGGAGAAACAGGATGCGGAGCAGTGGGCATTGATTGAGAAATTCAAGTCGCAGTTGTCGATTGATGAGAATACAGCGGTTATCCTGGCCCAGGAAGGGTTCAATACGCTGGAGGAAATCGCTTATGTGCCACGACAGGAGCTGGTCGAAATCGAAGAGTTTGATGAAGAACTGGTGGATGAGTTGAGAAACCGGGCGCAGGACAATTTGCTGACCAGTGCCATAGCGACTCAGGTAGAAAAAGAACCCGCCGAAGATCTGCTGGCGGTGGAAGGGATTGACGAAGATACCGCAAAGTCTCTGGCCATGGGCGGAGTGCGTACCCGTGAAGAATTGGCAGAGTGCGCGGTTGATGAGGTTCTGGACATTGTTGACATCGGAAATCAGCGGGCCAGCGAGTTGATTATGACTGCTCGCGCATCCTGGTTTGAATAATTTAATTCAGTAACATAGATACGGAATACGACAATGTCCCAGGCGACCATTGACGCTTTTGCCAGACAAATCAATATCAGTATTGAAAAGTTGCTGGATCAGCTTGAGCAGGCCGGTATTTCCGGGAAGACCAGGGATGATTTGCTGGAAGACCATGAGAAGCTCCAGTTATTGCAACATCTGGAACGCCGTGAGACGAGAGCACCCTCAAAAGACCGTATATTCCTGAAAAGCAGGCAGACCCGGCAAATCCGGCAGACTTCGAGAACGGGGGCTGCGCGTACTGTTCATGTTGAGGTAAAAAAACGCCGAACCTTCATAAAACGAAGCACGCTGGAGGCGGATCAGGTTCGTCAGGAGGAAGAAGACAGGATTGAGCGGGAAGCGCAGGAACAGGCTGATAAAGAGACAGAACTGAATATCGCCGCGCAGGAAGCCAGCCATTCAGGCACGCCACAGCCGCCACATGAGCAATCTCAGCAGGAGGAACCGGAGGCAGTAGAATCAATCGAGCCAGTGGCGGTCGTTGTAGAAGAGAAGACTGTGGTGCAGGAAGATAGTGCTTTGCCACCGGATCCTGTTCCTGAAGCCGAGCTTGAGCCTGAGCCGGATGCTGAACCGGAACCGAAACCGGAACCGGAATCGGGGCCGACTTCAAAAGCGGATGAATCGCCTGCGCCGAAACCGGTTGCCGGTGAACCCGGCCCGAAAACAACAGACCGGAAAAAACCGGGTAAAGCGAAAAGAGGTAAAAAAGGTAAACGAGATCGGAGTGGAAGCACGGAAACCCTGTCCGGTCGGGAAGAACTGCACGCAGCCAAACGCCGTCGGGATAAGGGGCGACGCTTGATCAGGAAGCCGGGCAGAATATCTTCATCCACCTCGAATCAGCATGTCTTTGAAAAACCGACCGCACCGGTGATTCATGAAGTCCAGGTGTCCGAGGCGATGACAGTGGGTGAGCTTGCCCAGGCCATGTCGATCAAGGCCGGTGAAGTGATCAAGGCGATGATGGATATGGGTTCCATGGTTACCATTAACCAGATTCTGGATCAGGATACCGCAATTCTGCTGATTGAGGAAATGGGACATGTGGCGAGACCTGCCGACAAGGAAGACCCGGAATCCATGTTGTCCGACCCCGATGAGATGATTGAACAGGTTTCCCGTCCGCCAGTGGTTACTGTGATGGGGCATGTGGATCATGGCAAGACATCCTTGCTTGATTATCTGCGAAATACCAAGGTGGTGGATGCGGAGGCGGGAGGAATCACCCAGCACATCGGCGCTTATCGGGTCAACCTGAATGATCACGAGATCTGTTTCCTGGATACGCCGGGTCATGAAGCCTTTTCCGCGATGCGGGCCAGGGGAGCCAGAGCGACCGATATTATCATCCTGGTGGTCGCCGCCGATGACGGAGTGAAGCCGCAGACTATTGAGGCGATCAATCACGCCAAAGCGGCGGACGTTCCGATCGTGGTCGCGTTAAACAAGATAGACCGTGAGCAGGCCGACCCGGAACGGGTCAGGCAGGAGCTATCCAATCGTGGAGTCATAGCCGAGGAGTGGGGCGGTGATACGCTGGTGAATGAAGTGTCGGCGATTACCGGCCAGGGGGTCGAGAGCCTGCTTGAATCGGTATTATTGCAGGCTGAAGTGGCTGATTTGAAAGCACGCCCTGGCGGCCACGCTACCGGACTGGTGGTTGAGGCTCGTCTGGACAAGGGACGCGGCCCGGTTGCTACCGTGCTGGTGCAGCAGGGTTTGTTGGAACAGGGCGATATTGTTCTGGCTGGCCGGGAAACTGGCCGGGTTCGGGAGATACTGAACGACCGCGGCAAAAGAATTACTGAGGCGGGACCATCGACACCGATTGAAATACAGGGGTTGGCGGGAACGCCAGTGGCCGGTGATGAAATCGTGGTGGTCGGCGACGAGAGAAGGGCACGGGAAATAGCCACCAGGCGCCAGGGGCGCTCCAAGGAGCTAAAATTGGCCCAGCAACAGAAGGTGAAGCTCGAGAGCGTCTTCAACCGGATGAAAGAAGGCGACGTCAAGACTCTGAATGTCCTGGTAAAAGCGGATGTGCAAGGCTCTGTCGAGGCGATCAGCGGGTTGCTGACCAAGCTGTCGGTGGATGCAGTCAATGTCAATGTGGTACACGGCATGGTGGGTGGTATCAATGAATCGGACGTTAATCTGGCGATGGCGACCGGGGCACTGATTGTCGGCTTTAATGTGCGAGCGGACGCAACAGCCAGGAAGTTGATTGAGAAAGAAGGGATTACCGTTCTTTATCACAATGTGGTTTATGACGTAATTGATGTGGTGAAGGCTACAATGTCCGGGTTGTTGTCGCCAATATCGAAAGAACAACATGTCGGTCTTGTCGAAGTCAGAGACATATTCCGTGCCCCGAAAATCGGGGCGGTCGCGGGCAGCTATGTCACCGAGGGCATCGTCAGGAAGAACCTGCCGGTGCGGATACTGCGGGAAAACACGGTGATATTCGAGGGTGCTATTGATTCCCTCAAGCGATTCAAGGACGATGTTAATGAGGTCAAAAACGGTTATGAATGCGGAATCGGAATCAAGGACTACAACGACATCCGGGTTGGAGACCAGATAGAGGTATTCGAAATCATCCAGACTGCCCAGGAATTATAGGCTGTCAGGTCACGGGAATGTTACTATGCAGGAAGTCGCCAGGACCCGCAGAGTCGCGGAATTATTGAAAAGGGAAATCGCGGTATTGATTGCCAGGGAACTGAACGATGATCGTATCAATACGGTGACCGTGACTGGCGTGACCATTAGCAAGGATCTCAGGACTTCCACGGTGTTCGTGTCATCCACCCGGGTTTTGTCCAGTCAGTCTGACCCGGAATCCATCCGCATTGAGAAGTTGCTGAACAAGTCAGCGGGCTATATACGTCATCTGCTGAGCCAGACCGTCAATCTGAGAGTCACTCCGAGCCTGGTATTCAAGTATGATGACAGCATTCAGCGCGGCATGGATATGTCCCGCTTGATAGACCGGCTGAACCGCGGGAATGTCGGGTAACCGGAAGCTCCGGGGTGTACCGATCAATGGTATCTTGCTGATCGACAAGCCAGCCGGGATTACCTCCAATAAAGCGCTCCAGATTGTCAAGCGGCTGCTGAATGCGCGCAAGGCCGGGCATACGGGCAGTCTGGACCCGATTGCGACCGGGGTTCTGCCGATCTGTTTCGGTCATGCGACCCGGATATCCGGTCTGTTGCTTGAATCCACCAAACATTATGAAGTCGGTATCCGGCTTGGGGTTACTACGGATAGTGGAGATAAAGCCGGCAAGGAGCTGGAGAGAAAGGCGGTCGAATATAACGAAGTGACGCTGGCTCAAGTGCTTTCCCGGTTCAAAGGGGAGATTCAGCAGATCCCGCCGATGTTTTCCGCGCTGAAACAGGACGGACAGAGATTGTACAAACTGGCGAGGAAAGGGCTGGAAGTGCAACGGCAGCCGAGGACGGTGACGGTGCATGATCTCTCGGTACTGAGTATTGACGACGATTACCTGGAGTTGCGGGTTCATTGTTCAAAGGGGTTTTACATACGCAGTCTGGCGGTAGATATTGGCGATGCGCTGGGTTGCGGGGCGCATGTGGAGTGCCTGAGAAGGGTAGTGGTCAATGATTTCAGGCTTGATCAGTGTGTCAGCCTGGAGCGGCTCGAGGCGCTGGACTCATCTGAGCGCAGACAAGAACTGCTGATCCCCATGGACCAGGCTCTGCAAGGGTTGCCGAAAATTGAATTATCACCGGACTGTGTCGCGGCTTTCTGTCAGGGGCAGCCGGTCTGTCCGCTGGAGCATCTACGGAATTGCCCGGATCAGGGGCAGATTCGGCTGTATTCGCAAAACGGCCAGTTTATCGGGCTGGGACAGATGGCGGATGGGAAAATTGTGCCCCGGAAGGTATTTGCATAACCGGATCGACCCGGCGATGAACGGGTCTGCTGAATTGGCTCCCCGGGACAGACTCGAACTGCCGACAGGGTGGTTAACAGCCACCTGCTCTACCAACTGAGCTACCGGGGAACGGAGCGGGAATACTAATTGCCGACATCGACCAGGTCAAGTATCATTACATAAAAATAAGCAAAAAAATGCACTGTATTTCCGTTTCTATCCTTTTTCCTGAGTTTCTCGACCAGAATACTTGATGTCTGCCCCGGCAAAATACCATCTGCAAAGTACGTTCGCGCCAGCTGGAGATCAGCCGGGCGCCATTCAGGCGTTGACCGAAGGCATAGAGAACGGCGAAGCATTCCAGACCTTGCTCGGTGTCACTGGCTCCGGCAAGACATTTACCATGGCAAGTGTGATCGCCAATACCGGGAGAGCGGCTTTGATTCTGGCGCACAACAAGACTCTGGCGGCACAGTTGTATTCTGAGATGAGGGATTTTTTCCCGCAAAATGCGGTCGAGTATTTCGTTTCCTACTATGATTATTATCAGCCTGAAGCGTATGTGCCGAGTTCAGATACCTTTATCGAGAAAGACGCCTCCGTCAATGATCATATCGATCAGATGCGGTTGTCCGCGACCAAGGCCCTGCTGGAAAGACAGGATGTTATTATCGTGGGCACGGTTTCCGCGATCTATGGATTAGGTGACCCGGCGGCGTATCATGGAATGATTCTGCATCTGAAAAAAGGAGACTCGATCAGCCAGCGAGCGATCCTGAAACGCCTGGCCGAACTGCAATATACCCGCAATGATCTGGAACTACGAAGGAGCACATTCCGGGTGCGTGGTGATGTGATTGATGTCTATCCGGCGGAATCGGAAAGGCTGGCAATCCGCATACAATTGTTCGGTGATGAAGTGGATAGTCTTTCCCGGTTCGATCCATTAACAGGTGGAGTCGAGGAACATCTGAATCGAGTGACGGTTTACCCCAAGAGCCACTATGTGACTGCACGCGAGACCATCCTGAATGTGCTGGACGATATCCGGCAGGAATTACGGGAAAGGCTGGCTCAACTGCGAGATAGCAACCAGTTGGTTGAGGCACAAAGGCTGGAGCAAAGAACGCTGTATGATCTGGAAATGATGCAGGAGTTGGGATACTGCAATGGCATCGAAAACTATTCCCGCTATTTGTCTGGCCGCAACCCGGGTCAGCCACCGCCCACTCTGATGGATTATCTGCCCGACAATGCACTGGTTTTCATTGATGAAAGTCATGCCACCATACCCCAGCTCGGTGCCATGTACCGGGGCGACCGTTCCAGAAAGGAGACTTTGGTTGAATACGGCTTTCGTCTGCCTTGTGCGATTGATAACCGCCCACTTCGTTTTGATGAATTCGAGAACCTGTTGCCGCAGACGATTTTCGTATCTGCAACGCCGGGGGATTATGAGGCGGAACGTGTTTCTGACGTAGTGGAACAGGTGGTTCGTCCCACCGGGCTGATGGACCCGGAGGTTGAGCTTCGTCCGGTGAATCATCAGGTGGATGATTTGCTTTCTGAGATCAGGATACGCGCCGCGCTTGAGCAACGGGTTCTGGTGACGACGTTGACCAAACGCATGGCGGAAGATTTGACCGAATATCTGCACGAACATGAAGTCCGGGTGCGTTATCTGCACTCGGATATTGATACGGTGGAGCGAGTCGAAATAATCCGGGATCTGAGGAAAGGGGTGTTCGATGTGCTGGTTGGAATCAATCTGCTGAGAGAGGGGCTGGACATCCCGGAGGTTTCTCTGGTGGCGATACTGGATGCGGACAAGGAAGGCTTTCTCCGGTCAACCCGGTCGCTGATTCAGACGATTGGCCGCGCCGCCAGGAATGTGGACGGCAGGGTTATTCTTTATGCCGACCAGGAAACCCGTTCCATCCAGCAGGCTTTGGCCGAGACCAACCGACGGCGGGCAAAACAACGAGAGCATAATGAAGTACATGGTATTACTCCGAGGTCGATCATCAAGCCGGTCAAGGACATCATTGATGGAGTAACCGCCGATGATTCTCTGTGGAACGACCTGCCCGACCGACAGGTCGCAGAGGAGGGCGTTG
This sequence comes from Arenicellales bacterium, assembly GCA_965116335.1. Taxonomy (GTDB): domain Bacteria; phylum Pseudomonadota; class Gammaproteobacteria; order Arenicellales; family Poriferihabitantaceae. The sequence goes on along the minus strand of OZ220677.1, from coordinate 505,974 downwards.
AAGAATACATACGCCAGTCGCCGAAGGAGCTGGGGCGATTGCTGAAAGGGTTGGAGAAGGAAATGTACGCTTATGCGAAAAACCTGGAATTCGAAGCCGCCGCCTCAGTCCGCGACCGCATTAACAGAATACGCACCGGCCAGTTTCTGGAAACCACCCCGCCGACTCTACGATGACTTTAAGTGCAGGCTCCGTATGATTGTGGATTCCCGCCTGCGCGGGAAAGACGGGTGGTTAGGTAGAAGTGTTTAGAACAATTTGGGGTTTAACGGGGAGGTGGCGGTTAGTCCTCCGTCTACTACGTAGCATTGTCCGGTGACGAAGCTGGATTCGTCACCGGCCAGCCATACGGCCAGGCTGGCGATGTCAACGGTTTGTCCCATTCGCCCGGCCGGGTGACGTTGCAGGGCATCCTTTCTGGCATTGTCCGGGTTGTCCGCGATGTCGAAGGCGGCATCTGCCATCCCGGTCAGAATCCAGCCGGGTGAGATCGCGTTGCAACGAATGTCGGGGCCATGATCTACGGCGATGGACCGGGTCAGGCTATGGACAAAACCCTTCGACGCATTGTAGAGGGCCAGGCCGGGGTCCGCCTGAGTTGCTGAGATAGAGCCGATGTTGATAATCGATCCACCTGCTTCCATGTTCGGGATCATTTCCCGGCAGGTTAAAAATGTACCTTTTGCGTTGACACCCATCACGGATTCCCAGTCTTCGTCTGTTGTGTCGAGTATGTTTTTCTCAATCTGGATGCCCGCATTGTTGACCAGTACAGACATCGCTCCGAGCATTTCCCGGAAGTACTGATTGAGGGCAATTACCTGTCCCGTCCGGGAGACATCTGCGGTCATCCAGAATACCGAATCGGGCAGGTCTTCAGGGCGTTTTCCTCTCCCGCAGGTCATTACCGTTGCGCCTTCCTCTACGAATCGACTGACAATCGCCCGGCCGATTCCTCTGGCGCCGCCAGTGACCAGGGCGGTTTTCCCGGACAGACGTGCAAAATCCGGTTTATTCATTCACTGCCCCCCACCAAATCTGCTTCGCAGATTTGACTCCCCCTCAAGGGGGGAGTGATACCCGGTGATACGGCCCGCATGGCGCTAACCAGATAGTCCCGGATGTATTCGGTATAGCTCCATCGCACCTGAATGTCGAATGCGGGAGCATCGCCGGTTTTGTGCAGGAGGATGCTGGCATGACCAAAGCGAGTCTGGGCACAGTCGCCGACGTCGAATTTTGTCGGGTGCAGATCCAGTGGGCAGGCCCGTGAAAGTAATGCGATGGAGTCGGGGCCGGCAAGATGCAGGACGGTGTGATAATCGGTCACTTCGGTCGCTGCAAAGTGAGTGTCCGGGAGTTTCTCTTTCAGTGTCTGGATAATTGAGCCGGTTGCATCCAGCGGACAATGCAGCAGCCATTCATTCGGGCCGATCCAGTAGCATGTCTGGTCTCCTGTTGAATGCTGTGTGTTGGGTTGCAGGGGGAGTTGAACATCAAGTGCGGATTCCACCGTTGCCAGAAATTGCCGGTTTTCGGGATCGCCACGCAGATTGATCTTGCCACGCCAGGGTCGTTCCCTGAGGCTGTTGCTGCCTTCAACCGGATCCAGATTGCAGGCAGGGGAGGTCGCCTGCCACCCGCTCAGCCTGGTTTTTTCGATTGACGCGGTGGGCGCGGAGCCAGCCCCGGTATCGGCGATGGTCGGTGTGGGCGCGGACAGGAATACGGGGTCGGTCACGGTGACTTTGTGGACGCTGCCATCGGTCAACGGCACATGGATCACCTGCCCCTTGCGGGCAAAACCGTCCTTGACAAGGGCCAGGGCAATCGAACGCCCCACATTCGGGCTCATGTAGCTGGAGCTGATATGGCCGATCATGTCCATCGGTGGAGCACTCTTTAGCTCCTCAACCAAATGAGCGCCTTCTGGCAGTACCCGTTCAGGGTCTTCGGTCAACAGGCCGACCAGTTGTTTGCGTCCCGGTCGGGCGGTGTCGGAACGGTCAAACGACCGCTTGCCGAGGAAGTCTGTTTTGGTCTTCGATACGATCCAGTCCATTCCGAGATCCATCGGCGTGACCGTGCCATCGGTGTCCTGACCGGCGATAATGAATCCTTTTTCGGCGCGCAGGACGTGCATTGCTTCGGTGCCGTAGGGACAGATTCCGTATTTTTCTCCGGCTTCCATCAGCGTACTCCACAAGGCCAGACCGTATCGGGCCGGGACGTTGATCTCGAAAGATAATTCCCCGGTAAAGCTGATACGGAATATCCGGGCCGGAATACCGGCGATTGTGGTTTCCCGGAACGACATGAACGGGAAGGACTGATCATCCAGTGGCAGATCAACCAGTTCGCCAAGTAGCCGGGCGGAAGCCGGGCCGTTCAACGCGACTACTGCGAATTGTTCGGTCACGCTGGTGGCATAGACTTGCCAATCGGGCCATTCGGTTTGCAGCCATTCCTCGATCCAGTTCATGACTCGCGCTGCGCCACCTGTGGTGGTGGTTATATGGTAATGGTGGTCGCCGAGGCGGCTGGTTACGCCGTCATCGAATACCATGCCCTGTTCATCCAGCATCAACCCATAGCGACACCGCCCCGGCGCCAGATTACTCCAGTCATTGGTATAGATCATGTTCAGCAATCGGATGCAGTCGCGGCCTTGCAGGTTAATCTTGCCGAGCGTGGAGGCATCCAGTATTCCGCAACCCTGTCGTACTGCGAGGCACTCACGCTGAACGGCGTTGTGCATGGTTTCCCCCGACTTCGGGAAGTAGCGGGGGCGTTTCCAGTCGCCGACATCTTCAAAAACCGCGCCCTGTTGGTCGTGCCAGTCATGTATCGGGGTTTTCCGGGTTTGCAGGAATAAATGTCGTCGATCATGCCCGACGATGCTGCCAAAGGTCAGCGGGGTGAATGGCGGACGAAAGGTGGTTGTGCCGACTTCAGGAATCGGGATGCCGCGGATTTCAGACATTGCGGTCAGGGCGTTCAGGTTCGATGTCTTGCCCTGGTCGGTGCCCATGCCGGTTGTGGTGTAGCGTTTCAGGTGTTCCACCGACTGGTATCCTTCGCGGGCGGCCAGATGGATGTCGGCTACGGTGGCATCATTTTGCAGTTCATGGAAATGTTTTTTCCTGCCCTGTCCGATGGGATGATCGGTCGGCAGTATCCATAAGGGCCGCAAGCCCCCGGATGATTCAGACAGATTGGCTTCCAGCGGGTTGGTGCCATTCGCCGGGGGCTGTGCCGACCCGGTTTTGAAGCCTGTCTTGTCAGCCGCTTCGCAGCCTGTCCTGAACCCCTGGCTGAGACAGTCGTCCAGGCGATATTCGCCATTGCAGGCACCGGCCATGAAGCATGAGTTACTGGGTGGCATTCGATCGGAGACGAAACAGTGCAGATCGTCCAGATGTTTGAGTTTCCCTTTCGCTTGACTGTACAGATGGACAGTCGGCGTCCAGCCCCCCGCGACTCCGATCAAATCGCAGGGAAGACGTTGTTTACGCCCGGTCACGGATTTCCCGTCCTCACCAAGCGTCATGATTTCGATGCCCCGGATTCTGCCTCTGGCATAGTCGACGCTGACGATGGTCTGCCCCGGATAGATGGTAAGCCCCTGGTTTTTTGCTCGCGCTTGAGCGGCGGAGGCGGCACTCCCCCGGATGTCGATTACGCATACGTTCGCGCCTGCATCCTGTGCATCCAGCGCGGTCTGCCAGACGCTGTCGTTGTTGGTCAACAATGCGATGTTTCTTCCCGGCAACACGGCAAATCGGTTGATGTAACTGCCAATGGCACTGGCAAGCATCACTCCGGGGCGGTCGTTGTCGGCGAATACCAGGGGGCGTTCAATGGCGCCGGTGGCGATCACAACCTGTCCGGCGCGAATTTTCCACAGTCTTTCCCGGTAGGTCTGTCCTGCGCTGGCCGGGCCGGAATGTTCGCTTGATTTCTGGTTGGCGACGAGAAAGTTGTAGTCGTAGTATCCGGTCAACGTGGTTCGTGTCAGCAGGGTCACGTTGTTCATCGCTTGCAGCCGGGCCAGGGTATCAGCAATCCATTCGATTGCCGGAAGGCCGCCGATGGTTGAGGAGCGGTCGCTTAACAGTGAGCCGCCGAATTCGGTTTTCTCGTCCAGCAGGATGACTCGTGCGCCTGACTGTGCCGCCGCCAGAGTAGCTTGCAGGCCGGTCGGTCCGCCGCCGATTATCAGCACATCGCAATGGGCATAAGTCTTGTCATAAAAATCAGGGTCGATTTCAAGTGGAGACCGTCCCATTCCAGCCGCCTTGCGAATGTATTTCTCGTAGGTCATCCACAGCGATGTCGGCCACATGAAGGTTTTGTAGTAGAAACCGGCAGGAAGCAGGCGGGACAGGCGTGAGCTGAGTGCTCCCAGATCAAATTTTACCGAGGGCCAGCAATTCTGGGAGGTAGCGCACAGACCATCATACAGATCTACTTCAGTGGCTCGTACGTTGGGGATGGTACAGGCCCCTGATTCGAGTTGTACCAGCGCATTCGGTTCCTCGGAACCGGCACTGTAAATTCCCCGTGGCCGATGATATTTGAAGCTGCGGCCAACCAGGTGAACGTCATTGGCTAACAGAGCCGATGCCAGGGTATCACCGGGATGTCCGAACAGGCGTTTGCCATCATAATAAAATTCGATGGTTCGGCTACGGTCAATACGCCCGCCGGAAGCCAGCCGGTTTTTGCCGGAGTTGTTGGCGACTGTGCGGGTCATTGGTTAACCTCAGGGCATTGTTCACCGGGCTTGCAGGTTGCGTGTATGCGGTCGGTGACGGTGTCCCGGACGACATTGAACCAGCGTCTGCAACCGTGGTTGTGTACCCATCTCTCGTAATGAATGCCCTTGTTATTCTTGCGGAAAAAGACATAGTCTCCCCATTCTTCGTCGGACAGTTGCCCAGGTTGCAGGGGGCGCACAATATACGCTTCTCCGTGTGCGCTGAATTCACTCTGGTCGCGCTGGCCGCACCAGGGGCAGTCGATGAGAAACATCAGTGCGCCACCGCTGCCGCCGCGCCTTCGTCAATCAGGGCGCCGCTATTGAACCGATTGATCGAGAATGGCTCTGCGATCGGGTGCATCTCACCGCGTGCAATCGAGTGGGCAAACACGTACCCCGACCCCGGAGTCGCCTTGAATCCGCCGGTTCCCCAGCCACAGTTGAAAAACAGGTTTTCCACCGGAGTTTTAGAGATCAATGGTGATCGATCAACCGTCACATCGACTGTGCCACCCCATTGGCGCAGCATTTTCATTCTGGAAAAAATGGGGTAAAGCTCCAGCACCGGACCAACCATGTGCTCAATGAGATCGAAACCGCCGCGTTGGGAGTAGGAGTTATAAGCATCTGAACCGGCACCGATCACCAGTTCTCCCTTGTCGGACTGGCTGATATAGACGTGAATACTGCCGGACATGACCACGCAATCGAGAATTGGCTTGACCGGCTCCGATACCAGTGCCTGGAGAGGGAAGGATTCGATAGGCAAGCGAAAGCCAGCCATTTCGGCGAGTACGCTGCAATGCCCGGCCACCACACAACCGACTTTCCCGGCACCGATGAATCCCTGGCTGGTTTCCACTCCCTGGATGACGTTATTGTGCTGCCGGAATCCGGTGACCTCGCAGTTCTGGATAATATCGACACCGGCCGCATCCGCCGCTCTGGCATAGCCCCAGGCTACCGCATCATGTCGTGCCGTGCCGCCTCGCTTTTGCAACAGGGCACCCATCACCGGGTAGCGGCAGTCCAGATTGATGAAGGGCACCCTCTGTTTGACCTGGGCAGGAGTCAGAAAATCCGAGTCGATGCCGTTCAGGTGGATGGCGTGACCGCGACGCCCGATTTCCTGTATGTCATGGACATTATGCGCCAGATGAAGCAGTCCGCGCTGAGAGAACATCACGTTGTAGTTCAGGTTCCGGCTCAAGCCTTCCCACAGTTTCATGGCGTGTTCGTATATGGCTGCCGATTCGTCACAGAGATAATTGGAGCGCACGATGGTCGTGTTGCGGCCGGTATTGCCGCCTCCGAGCCAGCCTTTCTCGAGCACTGCCACATTGTTGATGCCACACTCGGTGGCCAGGTAATATGCGGTCGCCAGACCGTGACCGCCACCGCCGACGATCACGACATCATAAGCCTTTTTAGGGGTCGGGCTACGCCATGACTGTTGCCAGTTCTGATGATGGCTGATGGCGTTGCGGATCAGGCTGAATATGGAGTAGCGGTTCATTGCCGGAAATTCAATGCTCTGGGTGGTTTATGTCGCTGCCTAGAATTCAATACCCTGGGCAGCCATGATGCCCTGATCGAAAGCGTGTTTGATTTTAGTCATTTCAGTCACGGTATCGGCCGCTTTGATTACCTGCGGCGCGGCATCCCGTCCGGTAAGGACCAGGTAGAGCCAGGACGGTTTGCCGTGGGTGATAAAATCTGCAATCTCTTCTCCGGTAATCCAGCCAAAGCCGCAACAATAATTAATTTCATCCAGTACGACAAGATCAAATTCGCCGGACAGGATTTTTTCCTTGCTGAACTCCCAGATTTCCCGGCTAGTCTTAATATCCTGTTCCGGGTTATTAGTATCCCAGGTAAACCCATCGCCCATCACGTGCCATTCGATATTATCAAATTTCTCGGCGGCCAGCTGCTCGCCGGTTTTCCATTTTCCCTTGATGAACTGGATTACACAGACTTTCAGCCCCCAGCCAGCAGCCCGGAACACAACTCCGAAGGCACTGGAGGATTTGCCTTTTCCACTGCCGGTATGGATCAGTGTAATGCCGTCTCGTCGCTCTCTTGATTTCATGACTGTGCCTTGATTATCCGCCCTGAATAATACCCCGGTTGCTCAGCGAAACAAATTCCCCGTCACCGACAATAATGTGATCCAGCAGCCGAACGTCAACCAGTTGCAGGGCTTTTTGAATCTTGACAGTAATGTCGGCATCACTCTGGCTGGGTTCGGCGATACCGGATGGATGGTTGTGGGCGATGATGACTGCCGCCGCATTATGATGCAGAACCTGTTTGATTATTTCACGCGGATGCACCGCCGCGCTACCGAGTGTACCTTGAAACATTTCTTCGTATTTGATTACCTGATGCCGATTGTCGAGAAACAGGACTGCGAATATCTCCCGGCTCCGGTCACGCAAGTGAGAGCTGAGGAAATCGTTGACCGACTCAGGATTGGTCATTACGTCCCGGGGTGGCATTTTCTGTCTCAGGTGACGTCTGCCCAATTCCACCACCGCCTGCATATATAAAAATTTTACCGGCCCCAGTCCCGGAATCTCGCAAAAATCAGCCTGTTTCGCAGTCAGCACACCTCTCAAATCACCGAACTTTTTTATCAGTTCCCGGCTAATGTCCACCGCCGATTTGCCGGAAACGCCGGTACGCAGGAAGATGGCAAGCAACTCGGCATCGCTGAGGGCGCTTGCGCCCTGATGCAAGAGTTTCTCTCGTGGCCTCTCCAACTCTGGCCATTCCTTTATTGTCATGATTAATTTCCATACAAATTACGTTACACTTCATACAGGCACTTTTATCAAGTGCACTACGAACTCCTGCATCCCGGACTCTATCATTATGAACATGACTTCTACAACACATCGGCGGAAAAGAATTCTGGTCGGCGTGACTGGCGGGGTTGCGGCTTACAAGTCACCGGATCTGGTCAGAAGATTGCTCGAGCGCGGCGCGGATGTACGGGTTGTAATGACCGAGGCGGCGGAGGCGTTCATTACTCCGCTCACTCTACAGGCGGTCAGCGGGCATCCGGTTTCCCGGTATTTGCTGGATACGGATGCTGAATCGGGCATGGGACATATCGAGCTGGCGCGCTGGGCTGAAATCATTGTCGTTGCTCCGGCAACCGCGAACTTTATCTCGAAAGTGGCGCACGGGGAAGCCAGTGACCTGCTATCCACCCTGATTCTGGCTACACAGGCGGAGTTAATCATCGTTCCGGCCATGAATCAGCAGATGTGGCAGAATCGGGCGACTCAGGAGAATATGGAGATATTGAAAGCACGGCAAATCCGTATGATCGGTCCGGGCGAGGGTAATCAGGCCTGCGGGGAAACCGGTCCGGGCAGGATGACGGAGCCGGAACAGATCGCCCGGCAGATACTCGGTGACGGCGCACCGCAGCGACTGGCCGGGAAATCGGTTCTGATCACGGCGGGGCCAACCTGGGAAGCGATTGATCCGGTGCGTGGAATTACCAACCGAAGCTCCGGCAAAATGGGGTTTTCCATGGCCCAGGCAGCCATCGACTTCGGCGCGGATGTGACTCTGGTTTGCGGGCCGGTCAATCTGGAAGCGCCGCCCGCGGTGCGACGAGTCGATGTAACCTCGGCGCGACAGATGCGTGATCAGGTCATGCAGTCTGTCGACCAGGCAGATATTTTTATCGCGGTTGCCGCGGTAGCGGATTATCGCCCGGCGCAAACAGCAGAGCAGAAAATCAAAAAGGGCGGCGAGCGGAGCACCCTTGCCCTGACTCGCAACCCGGATATACTGGCAGAGGTAGCGGCGCTGGAAGATAGACCCTTCACCGTCGGGTTCGCCGCCGAAACCGGGAATCTGCTGGATCATGCAACGGCCAAGCTGAGAGAGAAGAATGTCGATATGATTGTGGCTAATGAACTATCCGGGGAGCCGGTGTTCGACAGTGAGGAGAATGCGGCTACGCTGTTGTACTTCCGGGATGAGGAAAGCCGGAGGAGGGGGGAAGTGGAGAAGACCGCCATTGCCCGCATCGACAAATATCGACTGGCTGTCCGGATTGTGGAAGAAATCATCGGCTTGCCGGGGTATAATGCCGAAACAAAACCATGACCACCCAACTGAAAAAATCACCCCTCCGTATCGGGTTGCTGCTGTGTGACGACATAGATGAAGCGGACCGGGAGCAATATGGCACCTATACCGGGATGTTCCAGAATGCCCTGGACCCGGATGCCGATCAAATCCGCCTGATTGCAATTCGCTGTTTTGAGGGCGAGGCACTGCCGGAGCCGGAGGCATTTGATGGTTATGTGATTTCCGGGTCGCGTTACAGCGTATATGAAGACCTGCCCTGGATAAAATCCCTGCAACAGTTTGTGGTGGCTTGCTGGCAGCGGAATGTCCGTATGGTGGGGGTTTGTTTCGGTCATCAACTGATCGCTCATAGCCTGGGCGGCAGGACCGAGAAGGCCGGGGCCGGGTGGGGTTTTGGCATCCAGAGCGCAAAAATTACGGAGAGAAAATCATGGATGAACGATTCCGCCCGGTCTGCCCTTGCTATGGAACCGTTAGATGATGATCAGTACAATCTGGTTGTCATCCATCAGGACCAGGTCGTGGAGGTTCCGCCGGAATTTGAAACCATCGCGGAAAATGATTTTTGCCCAAACAGCATGATTGTCGCCGACAACAAAATGCTGGGCATCCAGGGGCATCCGGAATTCGACAAGGCGTTCTGCGCTTTTCGGGCGGAATACCGTAAAGATATGATCGGACAGGAGGTTTATCAGCGTACAGTGCGTTCCCTTGCGAGGCACGATACCGATTCAGCCGATGTCATGCAATGGATCAATAACTTTCTCCGTCAGCAATGAAGCCGGGGAACACAGATATTTGCCCGCAATCCGGGCTATGCACAATAAACGAGAGTAATAAATAATGATTGTCAAGCAAATCTGGACCGGCAACGCCTACCGTAATTTCAATTATCTGATAGCCTGCCCGGAAACAGGAGAAGCGCTGGCTATTGATCCGCTGGATCACAAGAAGTGCCTGGCGTATGCGAAAGACCAGGGATGGGATATTATCGGCATAGTCAATACCCACGAACATGGAGACCACACCGGAGGAAACCGGAAAATGATGGCCGCCACCGGAGCACAGGTGCTGGCTCATCATCGCGCACAGTCGGCAATTCCTGAAATGTCGCGTGGTCTTGCGGCAGGAGACATCATTCGTGCAGGTAAAACCGTAGAATTGGAAGCACTGGATACCCCCGGACACACGATGACCCATGTCTGTCTGCTGGCTCATGCCGAAACCCCGGCGCTATTCAGTGGAGATACGTTGTTCAATGCAGGCGCCGGGAACTGTCATAACGGCGGTCATCCGAAAGAGCTTTATGAGACTTTCGCGCAACAGCTGATCAGATTATCTGATGACACATTGATCTATCCGGGGCATGACTATCTCCAGAACAACCTGGAATTCACTCTGGATCGGGAGCCGGACAATCAGGCTGCACAATCGTTGCTGGGTGCGGCGACCGATCAGGACCCGGAAAAGGCGATGGTGACCAGCCTGGGTCAGGAAAAGGAAATCAACACGTTCTTCCGATTGCAGAATCCACAGGTGATCGAACGGTTACAACTGAAATTCCCCGAAATCGGCGACTCCCCCGACTCGCAAACGGTGTTTCTCAAGCTGCGCGAGCTGAGAAACAGTTGGTGAGTACGGGTTTGACGATGGACGATACATTTCCCAAACTGCTGATACACAACGCGGACCGGTTCGCCGACCGGACTGCGATACGTGAGAAGGATCTGGGTATCTGGCAAAGCTGGACCTGGAAGGAGGTTCGGGATGAGGTTTTTCTGTTGGCCAATGGTCTGGTGACGATTGGATTCGGGCGCGGCGACAAGCTAGCGATTGCCGGGGCTAATCGCCCCCGATTGTACTGGGGGATTTGCGCCGCTCAGTGCCTCGGTGGGATTCCGGTTCCGATTTACGCAGATTCGGTGGCTGAGGAGGTGTTGTATGTCCTCAATCATGCCGGAGTCAGCCATGTTCTGGCGGAAGATCAGGAGCAGGTGGACAAGATTCTACAGATCATGCCTGAGTGTGAAACGCTGAAATATATTATCTATGATGATTCTCGCGGGCTGAGAGATTATGATGTGGCCTGTCTGCGTGATTTTGTGGACATACAGAACGCGGGGCGTTCGTTCTCATCAGAAAACCCCGGGTTTTTGCAGGGTGAAATTGATCGGGGCAACGGCAGTGATGTCGGGATATTTCTTTATACCTCGGGCACAACAGGTAGCCCGAAGGGCGTGGTTCTGTCGCACGATAATGTCTTGATTACGGCCAGAAACAGCGCCGCACAGGATGGCCTCACTGAAAATGACGAGATGCTGGCTTATCTGCCACTGGCCTGGGTGGGTGATCATATTTTCTCTTATGGGCAGGCTTATATCACTGGAATGCGTGTCAACTGTCCGGAAAGTGAGGCTACGGTGGCAAATGATCTTCGTGAAATTGGCCCTACTTATTATTTCGCGCCACCGAGAGTCTTTGAGAATCTGCTGACTACCGTGATGATCCGCATGGAAGATGCGGGTCGGCTGAAGCAATGGCTGTTTCACCGATTCATGGAGGTTGCCAGGGCTACCGGGGCGAGGATTCTCGACCGCAAGCCGGTTTCCTGGAAGGAGCGGCTGTTATATCGGCTGGGTGACTGGCTGATCTATGCGCCGTTGAAAAATACCATGGGATTCAGCCGGATTCGGGTTGCCTATACCGCAGGAGAGGCGATCGGCCCGGAGATATTCGATTTTTTCCGTTCGCTGGGTATCAATATCAAGCAGTTATATGGTCAGACCGAAGCGGCTGTATTCATTACGGCACAACCGGATGGGGAAGTGTATGCCGATACCGTTGGCATTCCGTCACCGGGTGTTGATGTGAAAATCACCGAGGCCGGGGAGGTGATCTATCGCGGGCCGGGTGTTTTCCAGAGTTACTACCGGAACGAGGAGGCAACCCGGCAAACTAAAAACGATGAGGGCTGGGTGATGACCGGCGATGCCGGATATTTCGATGATAACGGACACCTGAAAATCATTGATCGTATCAAGGATGTTGGCCGATTGAACAATGGCGCCCTGTTCGCTCCGAAATACATCGAAAACAAACTCAAGTTCTTCCCGCAGATCAAGGAGGCAGTCGCGTTGGGAGGGGAGCGGGATTATGTCACGGCGATGATCAATATCGACCTGGATGCGGTTGGCAACTGGGCGGAGCGCAACAATATACCCTATGCGAGTTATCAGGAACTGGCGGGGCATCCAGACGTTTACAAGATGGTGCTTGAGAATATTCAGCAGGTCAACCAGGATCTGGCTGCGGACCGGAAACTGTCCGCCTCCCGGATTCAGCGATTCCTGATTCTGCACAAGGAACTGGACGCCGATGACGGCGAGTTGACTCGCACCCGGAAGGTGCGGCGCCGGATTATCGCCGAGAAATACAATGCGCTGATTGAGGCGTTATACTCTGGAGCGGGTAGTTGTCATGTACAAACGGAAGTCACGTTCGAGGATGGGCGCAAGGGAACCATCGAAGCGAATCTTGATATCATGAATGCCGATGCTGCCTGAGCCGTCAAAACCTCTGCTTGAGGTCAAGGATATTTCGCTGTCGTTCGGCGGAGTGCAGGCGTTGAAGGATGTCAGTTTTGATATAGCATCCGGTGAGGTGCGTGCCATCATCGGCCCCAATGGCGCTGGCAAGAGTTCCATGCTCAATGTGATCAATGGATTTTATCACCCGCAAAAAGGGGAAATCTGGTTTGACGGTCAGCTTCGAGGTCATGCAAGGCCGCACGATGTCGCCCGTATGGGCATCGCCAGAACTTTCCAGAACATCGCCCTGTTCAAGGGCATGACCACGCTGGACAATCTGATGGCGGGGCGGATTATCCGGATGAAAACCCACCTGTTCTGGCATGTGCTCTGGAAGGGTCCGGCACAACGCGAGGAGGAGGAACATCGCGAACGGGTGGAGCATATTATTGACTTCCTGAAAATACAGTCGATTCGTAATACTCCGGTGGGACGGTTGCCTTATGGCCTGCAAAAGCGGGTCGAGCTGGGCCGGGCGCTGGCTGCCGAATCCCGATTACTGCTGCTGGACGAACCGATGGCCGGGATGAATCTGGAGGAGAAGGAGGATATGTGTCGGTTCGTACTGGACGTGAATCAGGAATTCGATACCACGATTGCGCTGATTGAACATGATATGGGGGTTGTGATGGATATATCGGACCGGGTGGTTGTGCTGGATTACGGTAAGAAACTGGCGGACGGGACGCCGGATGCGGTGCGTAATAACCAGGCGGTGATCGACGCCTATCTGGGAGTGTCCAATGAGTCCTGAAATACTGAATGTCATCGAGGTTCTGTTGAACGGGCTGATGGCCGGGATTATGTATTCCCTGGTGGCGCTGGGCTTTGTACTGATCTTCAAGGCATCGGGGATTTTCAATTACGCGCAAGGGGTCATGGCGCTGTTCGCAGCTTTGACGCTGGTCGGGTTTCAGACCGGGCAGATTCCGTTCGCGCATTTGATCAATGTCGTGTTCGGTACGGATTATCATCATTGGGGGGAGGGGATGAACAGCTTTCTGGCTATCGTCCTGACCATCGGGCTGATGATCCTGTTCGCCTGGCTGGTCGAGAAGCTGGTGCTCAAGCATCTGATCAATCAGGCGCCGATTATCCTGTTCATGGCTACTATCGGTCTGGCTTTTTTCATGGAGGGATTCGGCGACCTGATGTGGGGGGCGAATATAAAAACCCTGGATGTGGGTATCCCGTCCGGTGGCTCGTTCTGGTGGGAGGACGTGACCCGGGAATGGGCTCCGGCAGGCTCGGATTATTATGGTATGTATATTGATGTGCTGGATGTATGGGCCACGGTCATCGCGGTCGCGCTGGTCACAATCCTGACGCTGTTTTCGCAATATACCAAGGTTGGCCGGGCGTTGCGGGCGGTGGCGGACGACCATCAGGCCGCATTGACCGTTGGTATTTCCCTGCGCACGATCTGGGTCATTGTCTGGTCAATTGCCGGATTTGTTGCCCTGGTCGCAGGTATCATGTGGGGGTCGAAATCAGGCGTGCAGTTTTCGCTTTCACTGATTGCCTTAAAAGCCTTGCCGGTGCTGATTCTGGGCGGTTTCACCTCTATCCCGGGCGCTATTATCGGCGGATTGATTATCGGCGTGGGTGAGAAGCTGTTTGAGTATTCGGTCGGGCCATTGATTGGTGGCGCCACTGAAAACTGGTTTGCCTACGTGCTGGCGTTGTTTTTCCTGATGTTCAGGCCGCAGGGTTTGTTCGGCGAGAAAATCATAGAACGGGTATAACCACGAGTCGAGACTATTAAGGAGCTACCATGTTTTATCGAGAATCAGGAGACTTCAAGACTACCTACAGAGGAGATCAGCAGATGTTTCCGATTTCCCTTGATCGGTGGTTCGTGATTGCGGTTTGCGCCTTTGCGTTCCTGGTCGTACCGTTTCTGATCAACGATTACTGGGAGAAGTCGGTGCTGGTCCCGGTACTGGTCTGGGCTATGGCGGCGCTTGGTCTGAACCTGTTGACCGGATATTGCGGACAACTCAGCCTGGGTACGGGCGGCTTCATGGCGGTCGGCGCTTATGCGTCCTACAAGCTGACCACGTCATTTCCTGAATTGAACATATTTATTGTAATCCTGCTTGCAGGCGGGGTGACAGCGCTGGTTGGCTTGCTGTTCGGTTTGCCCAGCCTGAGAATCAAGGGCTTTTATCTGGCTGTGGCTACGCTGGCCGCTCAATTCTTCCTGGTCTGGCTGTTCAACAAGGTTCCGTGGTTCTATAACTACTCCGCCTCTGGCATGATTACCGCTCCTGAGCGGTTTGTTTTCGGCGTTGCGGTTACCGGGCCGAATTCCCCTCCGTGGGCGACTTACCTGTTTTGTCTGGTGATCGTGGTGATGTTCGCCCTGATTGCCAGGAATCTGACTCGTGGCAGGGTCGGACGCTCCTGGATGGCGATACGCGATATGGATATTGCAGCCGAAATTATCGGAGTGCCGCCATTGCGAACCAAATTGCTGGCGTTCGCCATCAGCTCATTCTATATCGGTGTTGCGGGCGCGATGTTCTTCATGATCTATCTCGGAGCCGCAGAACCGACCGAGGCTTTCGGCATCGACAAGTCCTTCCTGGTGCTGTTCATGATCATCATCGGCGGGCTGGGTTCCATACTGGGTTCATTCATAGGGGCTGCCTTTATGGTACTGATTCCGGTATTATTCAAGAATATCATGGTCGGTGGACTGGGTTGGCCGACCGATCTGGTGGCTCACCTGATCTTTATCCTGATCGGTGGATTGATCATGTTTTTCCTGATTGTGGAGCCGCATGGGCTGGCTCAGCTTTGGCGGGTCACCAAAGAAAAACTCAGACTCTGGCCGTTTCCGCATTAGGTGCGGCCGTAACTTGAAGTCCAATATAACGTGAAGCTCTTGATATTAAAATGTCGCGTATCTGGACAACAACCATTTCCATAAGGAGGAAATATGAAACACACTAAACTTGTTACATTGAGTTTCGCATTGATGATGTCAGTCGCTTACCAGACGGCGTTAGCGGAACTGGTGTTTCCATCGCTGGATTACCGTACCGGGCCTTATGCTCCGAATGGCATTCCGTTCGCCGATGGCTACCACGATTATTTTACCCTTCTCAATGAGCGCGATGGCGGTATTGGCGGAGTCCCGGTTCGCGTGTTGCCCTGTGAAACCGGATACAACACCGAGAAAGGAGTGGAGTGTTACGAATCCACCAAAGGGGAAGGCGCTCTGGTTTACCAGCCGCTTTCTACCGGAATCACCTATCAGCTGATACCCAAGGCGACCGCCGACGGCATTCCGGTTCACTCCATGGGCTATGGGCGAACTTCCGCCGCCAATGGCGCTGTATTCAGCCATATCTTCAATTATCCGGGCACTTACTGGGATGCCGCTTCGATCATCGTCAATCATATCCTGGATCAGGAAGGCGGCGACCTGAAAGATAAAACCATTGCCCTGGTCTACCATAATTCGGCTTATGGCAAGGAGCCGATTCGCACTCTGGAGGAACTGGCGAAAAAACACGGTTACAATCTGACTCTGCTGGCGGTTGATCATCCCGGCCAGGAACAAAAGTCACAATGGTTGCAAATCCGCCGCGAACGCCCTGATTATGTGCTGATGTGGGGTTGGGGAGTGATGAATCAGGTTGCGATCCAGGAAGCGGCCAATATTCGCTATCCGATGGATCACTTTATCGGCGTGTGGTGGTCGGCCTCTGAAAACGACGTGATCCCTGCCGGAGAGGGAGCGCATGGTTACAAGGCTATTTCTTTCCACGGAGTCGGTGACAGCTTTGCTGTGTATGACGATCTGCGTAAACATGTGGTGGATACCGGCAAGGCAGCAGGTGACGGTTCTTATCTCGGCACTGTGCTTTACAACCGGGGGATGTATGCCGCGATGCTGGCTGCGGAAGCGGCACGCACCGCCCAGGGTATCCATGGAGTCGCGCAAATCAATTCCGGGCAGATGCGTGATGGTATGGAAGCGTTGAAACTGGATCAGGCACGCATGACTGAACTGGGTCTTGACAACTTCGGCCCTGAAATCAATGTCAGTTGCGCCAACCATGGCGGACCGGGTCTGGGCGCTATTCAGCAATGGGATGCGAGCTCGCAATCCTGGTCCCTGATTACGGAGTTCTCTGGCGCAGACCGGGACGTAGTGGATGCTTTGATTGCAGAGGATTCTGCGGCATTCGCTGCCGAGAACAACATCACGCCTCGTGATTGCGGTTGAAGCGGTTATTGGCAAATCGTGCAAATAACCCCCTGATATGAAGCTGGAAACCGGCGCCACTGAGGGCAACCAGACGGGCAACATCGTCCTTCGTGTCAACAACATCGAAGTGATCTACGATCATGTGATCCTGGTGTTGAAGGGGGTTTCCCTTGAGGTCCCACAGGGCGGCATCGTCGCCCTGCTGGGTGCCAATGGAGCCGGTAAAACGACCACGATAAAATCCATCTCCAACATACTGGGCACGGAAAGGGGGGAAGTGACCAAAGGCTCCATCGAATTCATGGACGAGAAAGTAGATAATCTTTCGCCCACTGAACTGGTGCAGCGGGGGGTGGTACAGGTGATGGAAGGGAGGCATTGCTTTGAACATCTGACGGTAGAGGAGAATCTGCTGACCGGAGCCTATACCCGCAAGGATGGGCGCAAGAATATAAGCCGTGATCTTGATCTGGTTTACAGTTATTTCCCACGGTTGAAAGAGCGCCGGAAAAGCCAGGCTGGCTATACTTCCGGTGGTGAGCAGCAGATGATCGCAGTGGGGCGGGCACTGATGGCGCGGCCCAAGGTGATCCTGCTGGATGAACCGTCGATGGGGCTGGCACCGCAGCTGGTCGCGGAAATTTTCGAGATCGTGCATAAACTGAATGCTCAGGAGGGGGTGACCTTTCTGCTGGCGGAACAGAATACAACCGTTGCCCTGCGTTATGCGACCTATGGTTATATTCTTGAAAACGGTCGAGTGGTGATGGACGGAGAGGCCGCATCACTGGCCGAGAATGAAGATGTCAAGGAGTTTTATCTGGGCATCAGCGGAGGAGACAAGAAATCGTTTCGTGATGTCAAGCATTACCGTCGTCGCAAGCGGTGGCTGGCTTGACTCCGGATATGACTACTTCCCCGTATTATGATGCTCTTGAAACCAGAAGCGCACAGCAGCGTTCCAGCGATCTGGTTGAATCTATAGCCGGGCAGCTGGCTCACGCCAAAGCTCATGCTCCGGCCTGGGCGCGGATACTGAGCGAGTTCGATTGTGAGCACTTCCAGGTGCTGGAACAGTTTGCACAGTACCCGGTTACCCGCAAGTCGGAATTGCTTCGCCTGCAAAAGCTGGAACCGCCGCTTGGCGGGATGACCCCGTTACGTGGCAATCAGGTAAGATACATCCATGTATCGCCGGGGCCGATCTATGAGGCTTGTTCGCACCGCACTGACTTCTGGCGACTGGCGCGGGCGTTGCATGCCGCCGGGTTTCGCGAAGGAGACCTGGTACATAACAGTTTCGCCTATCATCTGACCCCTGCCGGAGCCATGCTCGACAGTGGTTGCCAAAGCCTCGGCTGTGGCGTGATTCCAGCCGGAACCGGGCAGACCGATATGCAGGTGCAAACGATTCATGACTTGAAGCCGGATGGCTATGTCGGCACGCCTTCGTTCCTGAAGATTCTGATCGAGAGAGGGCGGGAGCTGAATTGTGACACAGGCAGCATCCACAAGGCCCTGGTATCCGGTGAAGCCTTGCCGCCCTCGTTACGGGCATTTTTCGCCCACTGCGGTGTTGCAGTGGTACAGGCTTACGCGACAGCGGATCTGGGCTTGATCGCCTATGAGACTACAGCCGATCAGGGACTGATTGTCGACGAAGGCGTTTATCTGGAGATTGTCCGACCCGGAAGCGGCGACCCGGTGGCGGACGGTGAGGTCGGGGAGGTGGTGGTGACCACGTTGAACCCGGATTACCCGTTGATCCGGTTTGCTACGGGTGACCTGTCCGCTATTGTGTCCGGGGAGAGTCCGTGCGGACGAACCAATCGCCGGATTCGGGGTTGGCTGGGACGGGCGGACCAGACCGCGAAAGTGCGGGGAATGTTTGTTCGTCCCGAACAGATTCAGCAAATCGTCGGACGGCACCCGGAGATTGCCAGAGCGAGGCTGGTGATAGACTGGGTTTCCCGGCGTGATGAAATAATCCTGTATTGCGAGCCGGTATCGGCATCTTTAGGAGACGTAGGGGTAGACGTGCTCACGGATGCAGTGTGCCAGAGTATCCAGGATTTGTGCGGATTGCGCGGGCAAGTGCAGTGGGTTGGGGCGGGAGACATTGCCAACGATGGCATTGTGATTGACGATATTCGCAAATACGAGTAATTGCCATGACCTGGGTCGATATCAAATTGACGGTGGATGATAGAAATATAGCCTGGCTGACGCTGAATCGGGAACAGAAGCATAATGCGCTTGGGCATCGGATGATGCGGGAAATCCATCAAGCCTGCCAGCAGATTTCCGCAAATCCGGCGATTCGCGCCGTGGTTTTGACCGGAGCCGGGGATAAAAGCTTTTCGGCGGGCGCCGACCTCGGATGGATGAAGGATAATTTCAGTAAGGATCGGGAAGAGCGAATAGTGGAGAGCACCTTGCTCGCGGATGCGCTGGAAGCACTGGATACATTGAACAAGGTAACCATTGCCAGAGTCAACGGCCAGGCTTACGCTGGCGGAGTCGGGTTGATCGCGGTATGCGATATTGCGATTAGTGTCGATCATGCCCGGTTTTCCCTGACGGAGACGAGACTCGGCCTGACTCCTGCCAATATCTCGCCCTGGCTGATTGCTCGCCTGGGTGTCAGCAATGCCCGGAGAACCCTGATTAACGCCCATTTCTTCAACGCCGAAGAAGCATTGCGGCTGGGTTTGCTGCACAAGGTGGTCGGATCTGTGGAACTGGATGATGCGATTGACCAGGAACTGGAAAGCTGTCTGGCCTGTGCTCCCGGAGCGATCGCCATGACCAAGGAGTTGATTCGTAATGTCAGCAGACAGACCCCGGAGCAGAACCGGCAATATACTGCCAGAATGCTGGCAGATGCCTGGGAAACGGATGAGGCCCAGGCCGGGATCAGCGGTTTTTTCAACAAGCAGCCACCACCCTGGGCTGAATAAAGCGTGGCATGGAATTATATTGAACCGGGATCATCTATCCGCATTGACTGTGATACAATCCGCCGTCACAAAATGTAATTCAAGATAAATTTTCTGGAGTTGACTCAATGCCGTGGAACAAACCCGGCCCGGATGACGATGATGACCCATGGGGACAGGGTAATCGTCGTAGAACCGGCCGTAATCAAGCCCCACCCGATCTGGACGAAGTCCTTCGTCAGGCAAGGGATCGGATAGATAATCTGTTCGGTCGCCGAAAAAGTGGAGGTCGGGGCAGTGGTGATAGCGATGGCGGTGGCAGTGGCCCCAGGTCTAGTGGCTCCAGGTCTCGGGGTTCCGGTGGGGTTGGTCTGATTCCCATTCTGGGAATTCTGGTCATTGCTCTGGGCTTCTGGATATTCACTGGATTCTATACGGTTGATCAGGGTGAGCAGGCGATCGAGCTGCGTTTCGGTAAATATCTGGAAACCAATGATGCGGGCCTGCATTTCCACATCCCGACTCCGTTCGAGTCGGTGGAAATTGTCAATACCCAGAATGTGAACACGGTTGAGGTGGGCTATCGTGAAAGTGGCCGCTCTATCCAGTCCGTGCCCCGGGAGGCGCTGATGCTGACTCAGGATGAGAACATTATTGATATACAGTTCGCGGTGCAGTATGACGTCAAGAACCCGACCGACCTGCTGTTTAATGTCAGCGAATACAACGAGAGAGAGTTGGCCGACCTGGTCGTGCGTCAGGCTACGGAAAGTGCCGTGCGGGAAATTGTAGGCCGCAACAGGATGGATTTCGCGATTACCGAAGGTCGGGCGCAGTTGGCATCGGAGACCAAGGTGCTGGTTCAGGAGATTCTGGACCGTTATGAGACGGGCATCAATATACGAACCGTTGAAATGCAGAACGCACAGCCGCCTGAGCAGGTTAAGGATGCCTTCGACGATGTGGTCAGGGCGCGTGAGGATGAGGTGCGGTTGAAGAATCTGGCGCAGGCTTATGCCAACGATATTATCCCGAAGGCGCGGGGTTTCGCCGCCAGAATCTTGCAGGAGGCGGAGGCCTATCGCGCTTCCATAATCGCCAAGGCTGAGGGGGAGACCGCCCGATTTGAGCAGGTGCTGACGGAATATACCAAGGCGCCTGACATTACCCGGGACCGTTTATATCTGGAAACGATGGAGGAGGTCTTCAGTCGTGCCAGTAAAATGGTGATTGACCAGCCGGACGGTGGCAACAATGTCATGTATCTGCCTCTCGATCAGCTATTGCGTGATCGTGGGCAGACGACTGGTTCATCCGTTGGTGGCGGCCTGTCTGATCGGCCCGTGTCCGGGCTGAATACGCTGGATAACAGCACTTCCCGATCAACTACGCGAACTGTTGATCGTACTGTGAGGCAATAATCATGAGTGGTAAATCAATGTTGGGCGTTGTTTTTGTGGCCATAATTGGCGCTCTGGTATTTTCTTCGGCCTACCTGGTTGATGAGCGGGAAAAAGCCATCGTATTCAAGTTCGGTGAGATCATTCGATCCGATGTGCAACCCGGACTGCACTGGAAAGTCCCTTTTATCAATAATGTCCGGTTCTTTGATGCCAGAGTACAGACCATGGACGCGGACCCGGAATCCTATTTGACGCAGGAGAAGAAAAACCTGATTGTCGATTCGTTCGTCAAGTGGCGGGTGAAGGACGTCCATCAGTACTACACCCGGTTGCAGGGCAGCAAGTTGAATGCTCGCTCGCGATTGTCGCAACGGGTGAATGACAGTCTGCGTCAGCAATTCGGCAAGCGCTCTGTGCAGGAGGTTATTTCAGGCGACCGCAAGATGATCATGGAAACGGTGCGGAAAGAGATGAACGAGGAAGCGGCCACGCTGGGTATAGAAGTGATCGATGTGCGCCTGAAACGGGTGGATCTGGATACAACAATCAGTGAGCGTGTTTATCAACGGATGGCGGCTGAACGGCAACGTGTTGCCAAGGAATTACGGGCGCAGGGTGAGGAGGTTGCCGAGAAGATTCGGGCAGACGCAGACCGGCAGCGCCTGATACTGCTGGCCGATGCCGAGCGCGACGCCGAAGTGCTTCGCGGTGAAGGTGACGCTATCGCCACTGCCGCCTATGCGGATGCTTTCGGCAGGGATACGGAATTTTACAATTTCTATCGTAGCCTGAACGCTTACCGGGGCAGCTTCAACAGCAAGCAGGATCTGATGATCATTGATCCGAGCTCCGAGTTCTTCAAGTACTTCAAGCAATCCGAGGCGAGGATAGCTAATTAAGCGGCGAAATTTGACCTTACGCTGTGTTGGATTGGAGAGATTTAGCGGCTGCATTTGCCCTGTATCTGGTGCTTGAAGGGCTGATTCCGTTCTTTAATCCCGGGACTTTCAGGCGGTTCGTAATGCAGATGGTCGAGCTGCCGGATTCAAGATTGAGAATCTATGGGCTTATCAGCATGATCGCAGGAATCATACTCTTGTACATCGTCAGATAGCCCCTTACGGAATCATCCGATAACCCGTAATATCGAATTTTATGAAAATGGCGAAGAATGTCGTATTGCTGGGCAGCCAGTGGGGAGATGAGGGCAAGGGAAAGATTGTCGACTTGTTGACCGGACAGGCAGATATAGTCGTGCGTTTCCAGGGTGGACATAACGCCGGACATACGCTGGTCATCAATGGACACAAGACCGTGTTGCATCTGATCCCCTCCGGCGCCATGCGTCCGGGTGTTGAGTGTCTGATCGGCAATGGCGTGGTTTTGAACATTGCCAAGTTGCTGCAGGAGATTGACGCTCTTGCAGAGCAGGGTATTGATATCGAGAATCGGCTGATGGTGAGTTATGCCTGCCCGATTATTCTGCCGTATCACGTTGCGCTGGATGTGGCGCGGGAAAAAGCGAAAGGGCGGAAAGCCATTGGTACAACCGGGAGGGGTATCGGCCCGGCTTATGAAGACAAGGTGGCGAGACGCGGATTGAGAGTCGCGGACTTGCTGGAACCGGACAGCTTCCGTGTCAAATTGAAGGAAGTGATGGAATATCATAACTATGTGCTGGAGCATTATTTTGGTTCCTGTCCGGTGGACTATCAGACCACACTGGATGAAACATTATCGGAAGGAGAGCGGGTGCGGAGTATGGTGGGTGATGTTTCGGCGCGTTTGTCGGAACTTCGCAGCGAGGGTAAGGTTGTCCTGTTTGAGGGTGCTCAGGGTATGTTGCTGGACATTGATCATGGCACGTATCCTTATGTCACATCTTCCAATACCATTGGCGCCGCAGCCGCAGTTGGAGCCGGAGTCGGGCCTCTCGACATTGACTTTGTTCTGGGTATCGCCAAGGCTTATATCACACGAGTGGGTTCGGGCCCTTTTCCGACTGAATTGACCGACTCTGTTGGTCGGCATCTGGCGGACAAGGGTAATGAGTTCGGGGCTACAACCGGGCGTCCGCGACGTTGCGGCTGGCTCGACATGGTGGCGTTGCGCAGAGCGAAACAGGTCTGTGGTTTGAGCGCGTTATGTATCACCAAGCTGGATGTGCTGGATGGGTTGGATACTGTCAAAATCTGTGTCGGCTACCGATGTAATGGCGCCAGGCTTGACTTGCCGCCCTGGCGCTCGGATGATATGGAGCAATGTGAGCCGGTATTTGAGGAATTACCCGGCTGGAAGGAGTCCTCGGCAGGGGTGCGTGATTATGATGACCTGCCAGTCAATGCCCGATCTTATCTCAACCGGATTTCTGAACTGACAGCGTTGCCGATCGACATGATTTCGACCGGCGTGGAACGCGATGATACGATCATATTGAACCATCCGTTCAAATAACCTGGCTTCTGCAAAAACAGGAGGCAAACAATCTCATGGGAAATTTTCTATGACAGATATGAACCTGAATGACACCGGACTTTTTCACGAGCAGTGTTATATCAATGGTCAGTTTCGAGGCGCGAACAGCGGACAAACCATTGATGTGACCAATCCTGCCAATGGCGCTGTGATTGCCAGGGTTCCTGATATGGGGATTGTGGAAACCGCGGAAGCGATTGCGGCGGCGGAACAGGCGCAGAAAATCTGGCGTAATGTGTTGGCTAAGGAACGCTCTGATATTTTGCGGCGTTGGCATGATCTGATGATCGAGAATCAGGAGGACCTGGCCCGGATCATGACGCTTGAGCAGGGTAAACCGCTGGCGGAAGCGCGTGGGGAGATTCTCTACTCCGCATCCTTTCTGGACTGGTTTGCGAGTGAAGCGCGCCGGGTGAGTGGCGAAACCATACCCCAGCACCAGCCGGATAAACGGATTGTGGTAATAAAGCAACCGATCGGTGTCTGTGTGGCTATTACTCCATGGAATTTCCCGTCCGCGATGATTACCCGAAAAGTCGGCCCCGCTCTGGCAGCCGGATGCGCGGTCGTAGTCAAGCCTGCGACACAAACTCCACTGTCCGCATTCGCGCTTTGCGAGCTGGCTGAACGGGCTGGCTTGCCAGCCGGATTGATGAATGTGATTACCGGGTCATCATCCGCTATTGGCGGTCAAATGACCTCGAACCCGGCGGTCAGGCACCTGAGTTTTACCGGCTCAACCGAAGTGGGTCGATTGTTGATGAAGCAATGTTCTGACTCCATTATCAAGGTGGCACTGGAGCTTGGTGGCAATGCTCCGTTCATTGTATTCGACGATGCCGATGTTGATGCGGCAGTGGAAGGCACCATGATTTCCAAATATCGCAATGCCGGACAAACCTGTGTCTGCGCCAATCGCATCTATGTTCAGGCGGGAATCTACGACGAGTTCGCAGAGAAGTTATCTGTCGCGGTGAGTCAACTGCAGGTAGGGGACGGTATGCGGGACGGTGT
This sequence comes from Arenicellales bacterium, assembly GCA_965116335.1. Taxonomy (GTDB): domain Bacteria; phylum Pseudomonadota; class Gammaproteobacteria; order Arenicellales; family Poriferihabitantaceae. Next base: position 481,456 of record OZ220677.1, on the reverse strand, counting down.
GACTCAGGGCCCCCTGATTGATATGAATGCCGTGCAGAAAGTCGAGGAACATATTGCCGATGCGGTGGAGCATGGGGCGGAGGTGGTCGTCGGCGGGTCTCGTCATGAATTGGGTGGCGTCTGGTTCCAGCCGACATTATTGAGGAATGTAACCTCGGATATGAAAGTATCGAGGGAGGAAACTTTTGGTCCATTGGCGCCCCTGTTCAGGTTTGAGAATGAAGCGGAAGTGGTTGAGATGGCCAATAATACGGAGTTCGGCCTGGCATCCTATTTTTACAGCAGGGACCTGGCCAGGGTTTGGAGAGTGGCCGAACAACTTGAGTACGGAATGGTCGGAATCAACACCGGACTGATTTCCACGGAGGTAGCTCCCTTTGGCGGAGTCAAGCAATCCGGCCTCGGACGGGAGGGTTCCAGCCACGGTATTGAGGAATATCTGGAGATGAAATATCTGTGCATCGGCGGGATTTCCTGAGTGGGTCGGGAATCCGTATTGCAGAGGATATCTGACAGGTTAATGAACAGACAAGTCTATTGAATATTGAACGAATGTTGTTTAGAATGCACGAAAAGGGATTACACCCTGACCTTGACTAATCCGATTAACTGGGGAATCAATTATGCGAAGAGCTTCTGCTAGTGTTCTGGCAGCACTTAAGTTGACCACATTTGTGGTTGTGTCCATATTTATTTCAGGTTGTATCAGCGCTAAAAGCAAGCCGACTGATGAATCTGTTCCGGCAGATCCGGTTCCTGAAGTAGTGGAGCCTGTTGCACCTGAGCCTGAACCGGTGACCGAGCTTGAGCCGGGACCGCTGATCTTCTGGACTGTGTCGGCGGGAGAAAATCTCTGGGGCATAGCTGCTGAAGAAGAAGTCTACAATGTCCCTGAGCAATGGCCACTCATTTATAAAGCGAATCAGGATCAGATTACGGATGCCGATCTCATCTATCCGGGACAGATTCTGGATATTCCACGAGATGCAACGCAGGGCGATATAGATGTGGCGGTCAACCATGCCAGGACCAGAGGCACCTGGGCGGTTGGGCCGGTTGAGACTTCCGACCTGGAATATCTGAATAAATAACCGATAGTTCACAGGTTTCCCCGAAAAACCGGGACTGCATCCGTAACCGATGCAGTCCCGGTTTTCTGCCCTGTTCTATACCACCATTTTCCTTAACTCGAACTCCAGGATGCCCTCGGCCCCCGTGGCCTTGAGTGTGGGGATAATCCTTCTCACCTCTTTCTTACTGATTACTGTTTCTACCGCCAGCCAATTGTTGTCGTATAGTTTGTTGATAGTGGGGGCATGCAGGCTGGGTAACTGTTTTACCAGCTGATCAATCCGGTCGCCGGGAACATTCATTTTCAGCAGTACCTTTTCACGCGCCATCAATGCGCTTTCAAGCAGCAGCGCGATCTGCTCGATTTTTCTTTTTTTCCAGGGGTTCTCCAACGCTGTCCGGTTTGCGATAAACACGGTATGGGTCTCCATCAGGTCACAGACGATACGCAGTCCGTGCGCCTTGATGGTACTGCCGGTTTCCGTGATTTCCACTGCGGCGTCGGCCAGTCCCTCAACGACCTTGGCTTCAGTTGTGCCCCAGGAGAATTCAACGGTGGCGTCGATATTCCGTGTCTTCAGATAACGTTTCGTGAAATTGACCAGTTCAGTCGATATTCTTTTCCCTTGAAGGTCCTCGACGGATTGAATATCCGAGTCATTCTTTACGATCAGAACCCAGCGGCAGGGTTGGTCAGATGCTTTTGAATAAACCAGATGAGACATGATTTCTACATCTGAATCGGTTTCAGCCAGCCAGTCCTGCCCGGTCAATCCGGCATCCAGAACCCCGTTGGTGATATAGCTCCCCATTTCCTGTGAGCGCACCAAAGAGCAGGTGATTTCAGGGTCATCAATGGACGGGAAGTAATTACGGGATTTCGTGTTGATGTTCCATCCGGCTTGCGCGAACAACTCTTTGGTCGCAGCTTCGAGACTTCCTTTCGGGATGCCGAGTTTAAGTTTGGTTGTCATGCGTTCAGGTCCGGTAATCGGGTCAGTATCGGGTCGGGGATTATAACTGATCGATACTGTCGCATCATTTGCGGGAGGGTACAAGACCCTCCCCTACGATTACAGTTCACGCACCAGTGTTTCGATACTGTCGCGGGCATCGCCAAACAGCATTCGGCTGTTGGTTTTATAAAACAACGGGTTCTCGATGCCTGCGTAGCCGCTCGCCATGCTCCGCTTGAGTATGATCACGGTTTTGGCATTCCAGACCTCAATTACCGGCATCCCGGCAATCGGGCTGTCAGGAGATTCGATGGCTGAAGGATTGACGATGTCGTTGGCACCAATTACCAGTACCGCATCTGTCTGCGGGAGCTGCTGGTTTATCTCATCCATCTCGAAGACAATGTTGTATGGGATTCGGGCTTCGGCCAGTAACACGTTCATGTGGCCGGGCATCCGTCCGGCGACCGGATGGATGCCGAACGATACCTTTGTGTTCCGGTTTCTCAGGTTTTCGGTCAGCTCGGCTACCAGATGCTGGGCATGGGCAACTGCCATGCCATATCCAGGCACAATCACCAGTGATTCGATGTTCGAGAGTAGTTGGGCGACTTGTGAAGCCGAAACCGGAATGACCTCACCCTCAGTCTGTGCGGCTACCGTGGTTGATCCTGACACTCCGAACCCCCCGGAAATAACGCTGAGGAACCTTCTGTTCATGGCGCGGCACATGATATAGCTCAATATCGCGCCGCTTGACCCTACCAGGGCGCCGGTGACGATCAGCAAATCATTCGACAGCATAAATCCGGTCGCCGCCGCCGCCCAGCCGGAATAACTGTTCAGCATCGAAATGACGACCGGCATATCCGCACCGCCGATAGCGGCCACTATATGTATGCCGAACACGAAGGCGAGGGCTGTCATGATGGTCAACGGAATTAGCCCGGATTGTGTATTTTCTGACTGCAGAAAAACGAATCCGAGATAAATACAGACCAGCAGGATTATGAGATTGAGCAGGTGGCGACCGGGCAGAGTCAACGGACGACTACCAATCAGACCCTTGAGCTTTGTAAAGGCGACCACAGACCCGGTAAAGGTCACGGCGCCAATCAGGACACCCAGATAAATTTCTATATCATGAATGGTTTGGGCTACACCGACATGATGGATGCGGGTATCCATATAGGTTGAGAAACCAACAAATACGGCTGCCAGTCCGACAAAACTGTGAAGTATCGCGACCAGTTCCGGCATAGAGGTCATCTGTATTCTCAGGGCGAGAATCGTGCCGATCATCGCGCCTGCCGCCATCGCGCCCGCAAGCAGTCCATAGCTTGATATCGAGTCATTGAACAAGGTGGCGACAATGGCAATACACATGCCAGCGATGCCGTAGAGGTTTCCTTTTTGTGCGCTTTTCTGGCTGCTCAATCCGCCGAGACTCAAGATAAACAGGATGCTCGCTACGAGGTAGGCTGCTGAGGTGATATTTCCGCTCATGGTGGGTGATCCTTACTTGCGAAACATGTTGAGCATACGCTGGGTAACCAGAAAACCGCCCGCGATATTAATGGAGGCAATCGTCACAGCCGTAATAGCAAGTGCCACGCCCAATACGGATGAGGAGTCAATTTGCAAAATGGCGCCAATCACAATGATCCCGCTGATCGCATTGGTGACGCTCATCAGGGGGGTATGCAGGGCCGGGGTTACGTTCCAGATCACCTGCCAGCCGACAAAACAGGCCAGTACGAATACGATGAAATGGCTCATGAACTCAGCCGGAGCGACCGAGCCGAGTCCCAGAATAGCCAGTACTCCCGCCACCATGCCAGCCAGAGTAATCATGGCGCGGCGTTTCATCGGTACGTCTTGCCCAATTTCCGGGGGCGCAGGTGTGGCTACAGCCGGGTCGGACTCTCGCTTCGCTTCGCCCGCAGGTTCCACCGCCGGCGGTGGCCAGGTGATTTCTCCCTGATGCACTACGGTCGTCCCCCGGATTACCTGATCCTCCATGTTGATGTGAATGATGCCATCTCTGGCTGGCGTGAGATCGGTGATCAGGTGGCGAATATTGGCAGCATATAATTGACTGGATTGCGCGGCCATTCGGCTCGGCAGGTCGGTATAGCCGATAATGGAGACATCATTGACCCGGACTATGTCGCCCTGCTCAGTATATTCACAGTTGCCACCCTGTTCTGCGGCCAGATCGACAATCACGCTGCCCGCTTTCATGCTGTCCACCATTTCCCGGGTGATCAGTTTCGGGGCTGGTTTGCCGGGGATCAGCGCGGTCGTGATGATGATGTCCACTTCTTTGGCCTGTTCGGCGAAAAGAGCCATTTCCGCTTTGATAAACTGCTCACTCATGACTTTGGCATATCCGCCTTCGCCGCTACCGTCTTCGTCAAAATCCAGTTCCAGGAATGTGGCGTTCAGGCTTTCGACCTGCTCGCGCACTTCCAGACGGGTATCGAACGCACGCACGATAGCTCCCAGATTGACGGCGGTTCCGATAGCGGCCAGGCCCGCCACCCCGGCGCCGATTACCAATACTGTGGCCGGGTCCACCTTGCCAGCCGCGGTAATTTGCCCGGTGAAGAACCGCCCGAAATGCTGGGCCGCCTCAATCACGGCGCGATACCCTGCGGTATTAGCCATGGATGACAGGGCATCCATCTTTTGCGCTCTGGAGATTCGGGGTACGGCATCCATGGCCAGCACAGTGGCTCCGGTCGCGCACAGTTTTTCCATCCGATCGGGATTCTGTCCGGGCCAGATGAAACAGATCAGCTTTTTATCGCCGGTTAACCAATCCACCTCGTCCGCCTGGTCAACCGGATGATACTGAGGCGCTCGCACCTTGCAAATCAGGTCGGCTTCAGCCCACAGCTGCCGTGCCGAATCACAAATTCCAGCGCCACTGTCGATATAGGACTGGTTGCTGAACCCGGCAGCCAGTCCAGCCCGGTCTTCAACCAGCACCGAAAAGCCCAGGTCTGTCAGTCTGGCTGTTTCTGTCGGCGTACAGGCCACTCGACATTCATTTTCACAAATTTCTACAGGTATCCCTATTTTCATCGGCTCAGTTATCTGCAAGGTCATTTATAATCACGAATATACCGCCTGATCGCGTATCTTACTAATTAATAGAATTAATGCTATATATAGAAAAAACAATCTACACTACCACCTCTACGAAACGAAACAGATACTGAACCAACATATAAAATACGGAATTAATGAATAAAAAGAGTGAGTTTACAGGGACGGTGGTGGGTCATGCCAACGGTTTCGGGTTTTTCAAGCCGGATGAGGGTGGGGAAAATCTGTATCTGCATAATCGGCAGATGAGGAAATTACTGCACGGGGATCGCATCCGCGCCCGCAAGATTGATTATCAGGGACGAGAGGAAGCGTCTGTTGCCGAAGTGCTGCAGAAAACCGGCCGGGAAATTGTCGGTCACTTTTTCAAGGAAGGCGGGATCGGAATTTTTCAACCGGATGACCCTCGCTTCGCCAGGGATATTACCGTTGCCAGGGGGAAGTTCAATGGCGCCGCCGACGGCGATGTGGTGGTAGTGCGGATAACCCGTCATCCGATAGAGCATCGTCACGCGGCCGGTGAGGTGATTGAAGTGATCGGCGGGGACATGACGCCCGGAATGGAAACGGAAATCGCGATCCGGGAGCATGAAATCCCGCATGTCTGGAGTGAAGAGACCATAATGGAGGTGGAGACTCTGGGGGATTCCCTGAAGTCGGTTGAACACGGTCCCGGTCGGGTTGATCTGCGGTCATTGCCGCTGATAACCATTGACGGAGAAGATGCCAGGGATTTCGATGATGCGGTTTATTGCGAGTCAACCGACCCGGGTTTCCGGCTGATCGTTGCGATTGCAGATGTCAGTCACTATGTCCGCGCAGACAGCGCACTGGACCGGGAAGCCTGGTTGCGGGGTACTTCGGTATATTTTCCGAACCGGGTTATTCCGATGCTGCCGGAAGTCTTGTCCAACGGAATCTGTTCTCTGAATCCTTATGAGGATCGTTTTTGCATGGTATGCGACCTGAATATCAGTTCCTGCGGAGAAATCACGGATTATAGGTTTTACCCGGCCACGATGCGCTCCCGGGCCCGATTGACCTATAATATTGTCAATGCCATCGTCTCGGACAAGGACCCGGCCATGCGCGAGCAATGGCAGGAAATTTTGCCTCATCTGGAGCGGCTCTATCAGCTATATCGGGTTTTGCGCTGCCGCCGGGAGTCGATTGATTTCACAATTCCCGAACCGTTCATCGAGTTTGATGACGAACAGAGAATCAGACGGATTACAGCGCGGCTACAAAATGACGCGCACAGGCTGATCGAGGAATGTATGCTGGCTGCCAATGTGTGCGCTGCCCGGTATCTCCAGCATCATTATCAGAGTGATTCCATTTATCGCAATCACGCTGGGCCGGATATGCAGGGACTGGCTGACCTGAAACGCTTTCTGGCCGGGTTGGGGCTGACTCTCACAGGAGGGGATGAGCCACAGGCGCGTGATTATGATGCTCTGGTCGAGAGTATCGCCGGGCGCGATGATATTGTCGGAGTGGTGCAATCGGCATTGTTGAGAAGTCTGGGTCAAGCGGTGTACAGCACGGAACAATCCGGTCACTTCGCGTTATCATTCCCGGTCTACACGCACTTTACATCGCCGATTCGCCGCTATGCTGATCTGGTGGTGCATCGGCGAATCCGGCAGGCTCTTTCCGGTTCAGGTAATGGAGTGGTTGCCCCGGACGGGGTTAGTTTTGAACAGATTGGCGAGCAGTGCTCTCTCACCGAACGGCGAGCCGATAGCGCATCTTATGACGTGATTGCCTGGTTGAAGGCAGAATTCATGATGGAGCGGGTCGGCGAACAATTCGACGGCACAATCTCCGGAGTCAGGGAGTTTGGTGTCTTCGTGCAGCTGGAACAATTTTTTGTAGATGGCATGATCCATGTCAGCGCACTGGGTGATGATTATTATCATTTTGATCCGGCCCGGTTCCAGCTGCAGGGCGAGCGTAGCGGTCAGCGTTTCAGGTTGGGGGACAAGGTCAGGGTTCAGATCATACGGGTGGACATGGATCAGGCGAAAATTGATTTCGATCTGGTCTCTGCCCATCATTCTGTACACAAGGCGGGAAAGACAGGGAATAGCCGACGATCAGGTGGCAAGGCAGGAGGCAAAAACAGGAATCGTCCCGGTAAAAGGTAAACCGATCACCCTGAAATACAATGAACACTGAAAACAAACAGGCCGTTCAGGTTGTTTTCGGCTTTCACGCGGTTGAGGCTGCGCTCAGCCGCAATCCAGGTCAGGTTCTTGAGGTTCGAGTAGATCAGGTAAAGTCCGGCCAGCGTATGGATAACGTTCGTGCGCTGGCGGTGAAAACCGGCATCCCGATTCGGTTGCGGGACAGACAGGAATTGAATCAATTGGCCCGTCAGGGTAATCGACCGGGCAATCATCAGGGGGTGGTTGCGTTGATTGGTCGAGCCGATTCGTCACCGGGGGGCACACTCGAAGAAGTCCTGTCCAGACAGACTGAACAGAGTCTGATTCTGGCGTTGGATCAGATACAGGACCCGCATAATCTGGGTGCCTGTTTGAGAACCGCGGAGGGTGCTGGCGTTGATGCCGTGATTTTGCCGAAGGATGGCGCATGCCGGATCAACCCGACCGTGCACAAGGTTTCCTCAGGAGCCGCCGCGCATCTGAACATCTTGCAGGTGCCTAATCTGGTCCATGCTCTCGACAAATTGCAAGGCAACGGATTCTGGGTATACGGGGCAGTCGGCGAGGCTGCCGATTCATTGTATGAATGTCAATATGCCGATAAAGCGGTGATCGTAATGGGAGCCGAAGGCAAGGGGCTGAGACGGCTTACTCGTGAGAAATGCGACTGGCTGGTGCATATTCCGATGTCCGGGAGCGTGTCGAGCCTGAATGTTTCCGTCGCAACCGGAATCTTTTTGTTCGAGGTGATGCGCCAGCGTTCCCGGCGTAATTGAGGAGCCGGGCAGGGCGAGCGACCACTTCGGCGGCTGCTTCTGCCGGTTATTGTTCAAACAGTGCCAGATATTCCGTATATCCCTGTTCCTTCATCTGCCCTTTATCGACAAACCGTAAAGACGCGGAGTTGATGCAGTAGCGTAGTCCGGTAGGCGCCGGGCCATCCTTGAATACATGACCCAGATGGGAGTCACCATATTTGCTCTTTATCTCGGTTCGGGGGTATAGCAGTTTGTAATCCGTAGTCTTGACGATGAAATGATCGTCAATCGGTTCCCAGAAGCTGGGCCAGCCTGTACCGGATCGATATTTTGTCGTGGATGAAAACAAGGGTTCCCCGGTGACGATATCCACATAAATGCCTTCGGCCTTGTTATTCCAGTATTCATTGCGAAAAGGCGGTTCGGTGGCTTCGTGCTGGGTGACCTGATATTGCAGGGGAGTCAGTATCTGCTGCAATGTTTCGTCATCCGGTTTGACCCAGGCCGCTTCCGGTGCCATTTCCGGGTTCGACTGACTCCTGTCATCGGTTGCGCCGGACGAGCCGGAATCCGGTATGTCGAGGGTTTTCTCAAATTTCGCATGGAGATCATCGCCCCATACTTTCTCAAGGAACCGGTCTCTGCCTGAACCTTTCCGGTACAGTTTATAACGCAGTGAGTTGGTGGCGTAATAATTCTGGTGATAACTCTCCGCCTTGTAGAATTTGTCAAACGGGACGATTTCCACCGTGACCGGTTTGCTGAAACGATTAGACTGATCGAGAGCTTCTCTGGATGCGAGCGCTAACTGTTTCTCCTGTTCATTATGGTAAAAAATGGCGGGACGATAGTGGTCTCCCCGGTCGGCAAACTGGCCTTTGGAATCCGTCGGGTCAATATCGCGCCAGAAACGGAATAACAATTCCTCGTAGGAAATCACTTGTGGGTCATAGTAGATCTGTACCGCTTCGGTATGCCCGGTATTACCTTTACCTACCTCATAGTAGGTCGGGTTTTCAGTTTGACCGCCACTGTACCCGGATACCGCCTCTGTGACTCCATCGAGCTTTTCAAAAGTGGATTCGATGCACCAGAAGCATCCGCCGGCAAATGTGGCGACTGCCATCCCGGACTTCCCGGAGGCTGGTACAACGGCACTGGATGCTGTCTGGTCGGATGATTGATCGACCGGGCTGGAATCGGTCTGGCTGTTCGCAAACCGGGTTACGATCAGGGCGGTCGTTACTATCGCGACCAGTAAAAGAATGCGTTTCATGATAACAGGTATTGTGTTGTATTGAGTACTTGACTGATAGAAAGCGGCGCGGCGGGATAGTTCCATAACTTAACGTTATTTAATGAATTCGACTCACAGGGTGGTGCTCATAAAATCAGTCCGATGGCGGCGTTGCGTCCATCACTGAGCAGGATATTCCAGGTTCGGCAGGCTGCTGGCGTATCCATGACCTCAAGGCCGATGCCCAACTCAATCAGTGGTCGGGTCAGGCGCGGGTGCGGGAAGACCAATCTGGATCGGGTGCCAAGCAGGACGACTTCACTGCCAAACCCGGCCAGCCGGGAAAAATCTTCTGTCGCAAGATCAGAAACCTGATGAACGGGCCACAATTCCAGTTTTTCAGATGTTATTATCAGGCTGCTTGTATAAAGGGTATCGCCAATCCTGATCTGGTAACCTTCTCCGTGTTTTTCGCAGCTTTTTATCAGGTGATTTTCGTCAGGATTGCCAAGATGAAGTTTCATTTCACCAATATTATAAATCATTCGCCATGAATGCAGTAAACATCGGTCTGATTGGATTGGGTACGGTAGGGAGTGGCACACTTCTTGTGCTGCAACGCAATGCCGAGGAGATTTCGCGCCGCGCCGGGCGGGAAATCAGAGTGATTGGCGCGGCTGTCCGTGACCTCTCCAAACCACGTGAGGTGGATACCAGCGGACTTTACCTGACGGAAGATATGTCAGAAATAGTCAATCACCCGGATATTCAGGTGGTGGTTGAAGTGGCGGGCGGGAGTGATGCAGTCCTGGAAGCCTGTATGCAGGCACTCGACAATGGCAAGCACCTGGTGACCGCCAACAAGGCGCTGATCGCTACTTGCGGCAATATCCTGTTTGAAAAAGCGCAGCGCAAAGGCGTGATGGTGGCGTTCGAAGCGGCGGTGGCAGGTGGTATTCCGATCATCAAGTCGATTCGGGAAGGGTTGTCCGCCAACCGCATCGAGTGGCTCGCCGGCATCATCAACGGCACTTCAAATTATATCCTGACGCAAATGTCCCAAAGCGGCAGGGATTTTGATGAGGTATTGTCCGAGGCGCAAGAGTTGGGCTATGCAGAAGCGGATCCGGCGTTTGATGTGGAAGGTGTTGACGCGGCACATAAACTGACCATCCTGGCATCCATCGCGTTTGGCATTTCATTGCAGTTCGACAAGGTCTGTATTGAGGGCATTGCCAGCGTTACCGTGGAGGATATCGCCTGGGCTGAGGAGCTGGGCTACCGCATCAAACACCTGGGGGTTGCCAGAAAGACGGACAAAGGGGTGGAGTTGCGTGTACATCCGACCCTGATCCCGGACAGACGATTGATCGCGAATGTGAACGGAGTGATGAACGCCGTGCTGGTACAGTCGGACGCGGTGGGCCCGACCCTTTATTATGGAGCGGGTGCCGGTTCGGAGCCGACGGCCTCTGCGGTGGTGGCTGATCTGATTGATGTGGTCAGGATGATCACCACGGACCCTGGAAACCGGGTTCCGCATCTCGCGTTTCAGCCGGATTCGATGCTTGATCTTCCCATACTCGATATGGCGGAGGTTCGGACTTCTTATTATTTGCGGATGTCTGTGGTCAACCGCCCCGGCGTGATGGCATCCATCGCGACCCTGTTCGGACAAAGCGGAATCAGTATTGATTCTGTGGTGCAGAAAGGCAGTGGTCGCAAGGATGAGGATGTCAACATCATTTTCCTGACTCAGGAAACTCTGGAGGGAAATCTGAATCAAGCACTCAGGGAAGTGGAAAAACTGGATACCGTGAAGGGCCGGATCAATCGAATACGCCTGGAGCGGCTGTCCTGATCGGCCAGACTGACTGACCTGTATGCAGGAAACACCCGGCTATCCATAGCGGGCATTTCATTGCAAGTGGCGTCCCCAAGGGGATTCGAACCCCTGTTGCCGCCGTGAAAGGGCGATGTCCTAGGCCGACTAGACGATGGGGACAACAAGATTGCCTCGACTGGAAATACCAGTCGCTTATCTCTTCAAGAACCAGGGTCGGGGATCACCCGCCAGGAAGCTGGTGGAGCCAGGCGGGATCGAACCGCCGACCTCAACACTGCCAGTGTTGCGCTCTCCCAGCTGAGCTATGGCCCCGAAGAGGTGGCGTATTCTAATGCTACAGCGATTACCAATCAAGGATTTTTAACAGGATTTTTACACGATTGCAAAGACACTCCCCGGATCCGAACGGGAAACGGGAATCCATAACCATACGGAATCCGCAATTACCGATGGGTAGAGCCGGTTCGCTACGGCTGTCGTGACCAACGTGCCATCAACAGAAACAGATACACATTGACCTGTTCGACCCCGTCCTTTGACAACACGATTGAGAAGTGGTGAATACGTTGTAGAAGCAGGAGCGGGCCCGACCGACCGATGAGTGGCTTCGCTCCTGATGTCCATTCAGCCAGCCCTGCCAGCTTCTCTTTGACAATGCTCTTGAATTGATGCAGGATATTAAACGAGAGTGGCAACCAAGTGACTTGATGATACACTTGGTAATGAACGGAAGGCGAGAGAAATTATTATGAATGGGGACGTAATCAGGGACGGGAATGTTATTGGAGTAACTGGCGAGCTTTCCGGGTTCCATAAGCTGCTTTCTGAAGTACATGTAGCGATCGAGCGCGCTGAATACAAAGACCTGCGACTGGACTTTTCAAAATGTACTTTGGCATTCCAGAATTCTGTGCTTGCTCTATGTGCCCAGGTACTGAGATGTCGGGAGTCTGGAATTGATTTCACTTTTATTCCTCCCGAGGACAAAAGGCTTGGCAGACTGTTCCAGAATGCGAACTGGAATCATTTGCTCGATCCTCGTCAATTTACTCCTTCTTCTTTTAGAGGATACACCAGCATTCCTGCTACCCAATATAAAACACCGGAAGATCAACATGCTGTGGTAAACAAAATTGTGAATGTCATTTTAGGAGCAATACCAGAAATGCAACGCATTGATTTTGCTGCATTTGAATGGGCAATCAATGAATTGACTGATAATGTCCTGATGCACTCTCAATCTGCCATTGGTGGTCTTGTACAGGTTTCCACCTTTCAAAGAGGTGCGAAAAAAGTCCAGTTTGTAGTCGCCGATGCAGGTATCGGAATCCCGGCATCTCTGAAAGAAGGTCACTCGCACATCAGCACGGATACGGAAGCTCTGGAGTATGCAATTAAAGAAGGAGTAACACGAGACCAGACCATAGGGCAGGGTAATGGCCTTTTTGGCAGCTATCAGATTTGTAGTCAATCCAAAGGGTTTTTCAGCGTTGATTCTGGGCATGCCCGTTTGGAATACACAACAAATAAAAAATTTTCTGTCAGGAATCAAAACATTCCGTATAGTGGCACCTTGATCACCGCGACTATAGGTTTTTCGGAGCCTGGATTATTGAGGGAGGCACTTCGCTTTCGCAACAGGCAATATACTCCTGTTGATTTTGTTGAGACAGAATACGAAAAGAGTGAAGATGGGAATATCCGTTTCAAGTTACTGGAAGAATCTCCCAGCTTTGGCAGCAGGGTGGCTGGTAAGCCTGTCAGAATCAAATTGATGAATCTGTTCAAGATGCAGTGCTATGGGGAGAAAATCTATATAGATATGGAGGGTATTCCAATTATATCGTCCAGTTTTGCTGATGAAGTGTTTGGCAAATTATTTGTTGAAGTGGGCCCGGTTCTGTTTATGCAAAAATTCGAGTTTATCCATGTGATGGAGACCGTACAGCACTTGATAGATAAGGCGATTGCCCAGCGCATGGCGACTGGGTTGTAGGGGAGAGGAGAAATGACTGAAGATAATCCAAACCTGGAGCGGTTCGATGAGCGTCTGGCAGCGGTTTACGGGCGGACGGAAAACAAGGAACAGCAGTATGATGAGTGGGCGCAGACGTATGACTCCGACCTGGTGGATGATCTGGGGTATGTCGCGTTCAGTGAGGCCGGTGATATTTTCATGGAGGCCGTGACTGATCGTTCAGCCCGTATTCTGGATGTGGCTTGTGGCACCGGTCTGGCGGGAGCGTATTTGCAACGACATGGATACCTGCATGTCGATGGCACCGATCTGTCCACGAAAATGATGGAGGTTGCCAGTCAGCGCGGTCTGTATCGTTCCACATGGCAACATGATTTCACCAGGCCGGCCAGGCTGGAGAAACTCTATGATGCGGTATTGTGTGTCGGTATGTTCTCGTATGCAGTGCCAAAGATCACGGACATGCACAATGTGGTGCGTTGCGCTCGTCCGGGAGCTACTTGCGTGATCACGGTCAACGGTGCCGCCTGGCGCGACCTCAACCTGGAGCCGGAAGTGTACCGAGAGGCGGAGCGCCATGACTTCACGATCAATCAGGTTCGCCGGGCCGGATATATCGAGAATCAGGGGATTGATTCACGAGTGCTGGTTATCACTGCCTGATACAATCATTCAGTATTGTTGATTCCTGTTCCGGCGGTTGTTTCCCACCATCACACCCGCGGTCTGCGCGATGTGATTCCCCCTCAAGGGGGGAATGATGTTAATGACGGGTTGGTAATCATTCCGTCATTCCCGTGAAAACGGGAATCCACAACAATACGGATGCTGCAATTACCGATGCGTAGGGGCGCCCCTCTGTGGGTGCCCGCTATCGTTGATACCTGCTCCGGCGGTTGCGGGAGGGCACGGAGACCCTCCCCTACGATGATGGTTCGGGCAGCAATCAACATCCAATCACCATTGAGAGAGGTCCGCGATACAAGAGCCTGCCCTCGGCTTGATGGAGTGGCCTTTTAACCCATCAGGGTAATACTTTCTTCCAGGGTTTGACTTCTACTTTTGCGTAGACGCCTGTGTGTTGGGCTGTTTTAACCTTGTAAAATGGAAGTCACAGTCCTAAAATACAAGGATGCTATCACGAGAAGCCCATCATATTGTACAAACCCGCTTAACGCATTTTGATAGTGTAGCGTTAATTGGCCCACGGCAGGTGGGTAAGACTACGCTGGCACATCAGGTCGCGGCCCAATGGGACAGTGGAGCGAAATATCTGGATCTTGAGAATCCTGCAGATCGACGCCTGCTGGATGATCCGGTTGCATACCTGTCAAGCCATGCCGGCCAGCTCATCGTTCTGGATGAGATACACCGTGTCCCTGAGATATTCCAGGTTCTCAGGGGGCAGATTGATGAACGTCGCCGATTGGGCAGGGAGGGAGGAAAGTTTCTGATCCTGGGGTCAGCGTCGGTGGACCTGCTGCGCCAGTCGTCGGAAAGTCTGGCGGGGCGCATCAGTTATGTGGAACTGGCACCGATCACGATACGGGAGGCTTGTAATCAGAGTGTCGTCTCCCCGGACATGGCGGCAATGGAGTTGGATCGCCTGTGGTTGCAGGGTGGTTTCCCGTCCAGTTATCTTCGCACCGATCAGGGTGTGAGTTTGCAGTGGCGTTCTGATTTCATCCAGACTTATCTGGAGCGTGATCTTCCACAATTTGGTATTCAGGTTGCAACTGATCGCATGGATCGGTTGTGGCGCATGATTGCTAATGATCAAGGCGAATTATTCAATGCACAACGTTACGCGCGATCCCTGGGTGTGAGCGGGAAAACCGTTGTCCATTATCTGGATGCCCTGCAACGATTGCTTTTGATTCGCCTGCTACAGCCCTGGTATGCCAACACAGGTAAACGTCTTGTCAAGTCGCCACGGCCTTATGTGCGTGACAGCGGTATCCTGCACGCACTTCTGAGCTTGCGTACCCTGGACGATATCCTGTCGCACTCGGTGGCAGGCAAGAGTTGGGAGGGGTTTGTCATTGAGAATCTCGTAAACGCTTCCTCCGGTCGGGCGAGGCCATACTTTTATCGTACAAGCGCAGGTGCTGAAATTGATCTGGTACTGGAATTTGCTCCGGGCAAGCACTGGGCGGTCGAGATTAAACTGTCGAGCGCTCCCACCACTGAGCGGGGGTTTCACAATGCGGCAAACGATATTGGAGCGGAGCGGCGGATTCTGGTACACAAGGGAAAGCATTCGTTCCCTATGCGAAATGGTATAGAGGCCATGCCGTTGCTTGATGCTGTGAACGAAGTTAGCGCAGCGGTCTGAACGATTGAGTATACCGACACGGCCAGAAAACAGCTTCGCAAGCTCGACAGGCAGATGACGCGGCGCATCGTCAGCGGTTATCTTGCCCCTTCAATTTCAGAAAGTCATTATCCACATATTGAGATACCTCTATGCGGCTACTGTGTTGAGAGACTAAATTTCCTGTCATGGCCGGAAGCTGGAATGGAAAGAATGCCGGATTGTTCAGTAACAGATTCAGTGTCCCTGCCGCTTCTGGCGTAGCATGGAGTGCTGATTCAATCATCAAAATAGCTAAATCGGGGTTCTCCACATTGACTGGCGAAGATTTTTCGTAACAACCTTTGGTGCTGGAATCCTGTAATACTCCCCAGGCGACAAAGGAGCGCACCGTATACCTCGCATTTCTAGCCACGGTTTCCCGGTCACCGTATTGTTCTTTTAACCGCCCGAATACCTGGGCTTGCCTTATCTGATCTTGAAGACCCAGAAGCCTTCCAGCCTGCTTTGCCACATTGAACCAGAATGGATACGAAGCAGAGAGTACGGCCCAATGTAAGGGGAGCCACTGATCTGGAGCCAATGTTGCCGCGAGTTTCAGGGCATCGTCGCGAAATGCGACCAAATCCGTATCGGGAGAAAACCAGCAAGAGAGGATACTTATAGCCATCGGGTAAGTATTTTTGCCCCGTTTCCCGATTCCACCACTTTGCAACCGGGTAGTGAGGAATTCATCCAGGTCGGCTCTTATCTCTTTCTCGGGAATTCCTGCGAGCATCATTTGTACAACACGATCCATCCATGCCTTCTGGATTGTCTGCTTGATGCCTAACTTTTCGAGCCTGGTTCCTGTCACTGTGTTGTCCTTTCAAATTTCACAAGGGGGACGATGACTTCTTCGATAGATATGCCACCATGACCGACAATTGAATCTCCGGGTTTGGCAAAGGCATCCCGACCACCAGCAACCAGCGGGAAGTAATCCGGTGGCAGGCCAACCGGCTGCCATTCGTGGGCGAAGGAAAATGATCGGGCAATCTGTGAACGCAGTTCAGGAGTCGGGTAAACACGCACCCGTTCACCACGAGTTTCGGCAATCGCTCCTTCGGATGGGCGGCTTTTACCGTGACATTCGATATTACCGTGATCAGCCGTCAGCCAGACCCTGTATCCATGACTCAGCAGATAGTTGATTGCGGCGCCAAGAAAACCGCCCTGACACCATAGCTTGATCTGGCTGTGCATCCCGACTGAACCGAGTTGCATGCCGTGCATGATCTTGTCCA
The DNA here is from genome assembly GCA_965116335.1 of Arenicellales bacterium. Taxonomy (GTDB): domain Bacteria; phylum Pseudomonadota; class Gammaproteobacteria; order Arenicellales; family Poriferihabitantaceae. The sequence continues at coordinate 464,725 of OZ220677.1, read as the reverse complement.
CCTTATCCACTACCAGTCCCACTACTCTGGTTTTATCGGAATGAATGACTGCATCCAGTACGCTGGACACATCACCATCACCCAAACCCCGTTGGTAAGCGATATCCTTGCGGGCAAGGCCGTGCCCCTCCCAGAACTGTTTCCAGAGCTTTTCTTCACGGTGGGTTGAATGGATGGATGACGGGAAGTAGAGTGGCGTCCTGCCTGCAAATATCGCCTGCCGTGATACTGAGGTGAGTGTTGGAATCCAGGCAAAAGTCGCGGATTCACGCATGACCAGATTACCGACCTGCTGTTTCAGAATCTGGCGGACAGTTACCCATTGGTCAAGAGCCAGACCATCCATCACGATCAGGGCGACACGATTATTTTCTGATCTTTCTATATCCCGCGCCAGGCATCGCGCGACATGGTGCAGCATTACCGGGGTGGTCGGAGGAAGGTTGGTCAGGCTGGCATAATGGTCACTTAACCACCTGGAAAACGCAGAATTCATGGCATCGCCAATATCTCTGAACCGCGATTGTTGTTCAGCGTTGCTCCCACAATGAACCAGGCATGAGAGTTCAGCCCATTTCAGTGCAAAAGAAATCCAGTCGGAGTGTCGGAATTCTTCTGTTGGCAGGGTTGCCTCAACATGATCAAACAAGCGGTCGGCGCGCATCTCTTGATTATCCGTATCGGCAGGCACGATGCCGCAATGAACCCAGGAACCGGCTTTCACCCTGATGCCATCGCCCCGAATCGGAGCCAGTTTCCCCTCAATGAACAGGTTGTCAATGTAAACCCTGATGTCCTGATGATCGAACGGCAACCGATCAGGTCCGGGATATTTGCAATCCTGTTGAAAGGTATCCCTGATCATTCCTGACTGATCCAGACTATCCAGAAATACCGGCCAGCGCTCCTGGAGAAAGGCAAAAAACGCCTCGCCGTCCGCAACGATTTCATCCAGTGGCCAACCCTTGAAGCGGCTATGCTTGCGAATTGTTTGTATCAGTCGCGGGATCAGGGTAAGAGGAATCTGGATTTTCCTGTAATGCAGTCGTAGCAAAGCCCGCAGCAGTTCCACTTCATTGGTAATCAGGTCTGTGGCGATACCGAATACATAACGGAGAATGAAATCCCGGGTGGCGTTGTCGCCCATGTTGTCGGAAGATGAGTTGCGCTGAGCCTCATACAACTGGTCCAGCAAGTTTAGGTCAAGCTCCTCAACCACCGAATAGCTCAGGCCGGGGAAAAGACCGCCCAGATTAAACGATAGTTTCCTTCCCGTCTGTAACAGGTCGTAAGGCAAGCAATCCAGTTCTTTATCCTGCAGGCGAAGAATGACTACCCGATCTGTATGATCGCCCCGGTCCCAGATCGAGCGATATTTTGATTCACAGGCATACCGGAATTCGACCGGATCGTCGAATTCGATCAGATCAAATCCGCGTCCGAGTAATTCCAGCGCCAATTTCTCTTCGGTCAACAGGCTGTCCGGGTCAGCAACCAGGGTTAGTTTGCTGACTTTTGGAACAAAGTCGTTCAGGATGGTATCGCGCCAGTTGTTCATTGAGTCGCCCCAAGTACCTCGGCTATCTGTGTTGCCATGCAGGCAGCACTCCACCTTTCACCCTTGGCCTGCGCTGCGATTACAGGTTGATCGACATCATTCCGGGATTGAAAAATCATCATGATAAACCACAGATGCCAATTCGGTAGTCCCGTCCGAGCATTCCCAATAATGGAGGTGGAATTCTCGATCTATGTCACGACGCTGCGCCTTGTCATCTCCACGCAACCGTTGAACGGCATTGCCTCCAGAGCTTGTTCTGAGAACATGGACATCCGGTAGATTCTGACCTTTGATTGTTTCCGTGATTGACCGGAGTATTTTGGGAGGCAAGGAGTCACCCTGGTCGGTGCAACATTGTTGGCATAACTCACGAAATTTAGCCCCAACCCTAAAGTTCAGGACATTCGACCAGTCTGGTTCCTCACTCTGGGCAATGCTGTACTTGAACAGGGAAATACGAATCGAAAGCTCAATGCCCTGGTTGTCTGAAGCTCCGACAAGGATTGCCGCTTCATCAAGACACTCGATGAGCCCTCGAAAATTGTCACATGCCATTACATCGCCTTCAAAATATTCAGGCGGGCACGGCAGTTCCGGGATGTCAGTTCTTTCGTGTTCAAGGGCATGAATCTGAGCTTTGACCATAATAGTCTGCCTGGACGCTTCCTTCAGTATGAATGAGTGTCCCGCGAGAGGTTGGGAACAATGTTTCCGCAGGACCGCAATCAGTGTAACGCAACGCGCCAAGTCAGACTGTAGTCCAGCGTGGGTTGTTAAACGAATTACATCCGGCTCTGTCTGGAGGTTGTCTGACAAAACATCTTTGACCCGGTAGTAAGTCTCGAATGACGGAGTGATCGACAGTAGTTGATCTGCAATTCTTGCGACCGTGTTCACATCATATTCCACAATCCCATGTGCACTGAAAAGTCCCTTGAGTTGATCTCTTAAAGGATAAAGATCATCAGCAATAAGAGCATCCGATGCCCTTTCGCTCATGTGAATAGCGACCCATGGTTCGTTAAGTAGTTGTTTCCAGTCTAGCAGCGTGGCTACATATTGATAAGCGTCATCTCTGGTGCAGTTAATATACGGGACTACAAGAACGCCTGCATCAATTGTGACGCTGGACAGGTTATGCATCCAATTTCTCCCGGCCCGCCTTTCTCTTTTTGGTCGCAGCGCGCAAAATTTCTTCTGCCTGCTGTTGAGATTGATCAAAGAATCCCTCCGGCCAGTCGGAAATCGCGCCATATTCATTGATCTGCACCTCCCGGAACGCTGATCCCCGGGATGTCTTCTCGACAAAGTAAATTTTGCTCATGCTGTTTAATTCGTTTCCAGGATTCGCGGCAATCCTGAATCTGAGGCGGTCGATAAGATACTCGCTGTGGGTTTCAACAATGCACTGTTTATTACACAGAGCCATTGATAGAAAGAAATCTCCGAGCAGGGTTTGGACCTTTGGATGAAGATGCAGTTCCGGCTGTTCAAATACCAGGGTTGAATCAGTATCTGCCAACAGACATATCACCAGAATGGGAAGGACCTGACTGACACCGACACCGACATGTGTCAGGTCATGTGTGCTATCCGAGTCGGAGAGACCCACCTTCAACTCGTGTCCGAGCTTCCCCTGGTCCCGACTCTTTACCGAGCTGGCTACTCCGAGGTATTGAAGCCAATCAACTACAGCAGTCTCTACTGTTCTTGTAACTGTTGTACGATTGATAACAGACGAATTGAAATTTTCTGAAGGAATGTACTTGATCTGATTGAATTTGTGCAACTCAAGGATAGATGCTGTATTTTCACCTCGCAGGCCAACATCATCCGGGTCGGCTGTCGGTGCAATCGGATATAAAGGTTTCGGAGCATCCCGCAATGGGCCAAGATATTTGAGTGATGACGAGAAGAAATCATCCAGATATCGAGTGGCTCCAGAGATTAGAGGCGGCAAGCGGAGCGTGTCGATTGGGCGCGTGCGAGGTTCCTCTGAATCTGGTTCTTTTATAGCCTGATAAATACGGTCAAAAAGATCATCGCACTCGCCCAATACCTGATGAACCTTCATACGCTCATTGCGGGGTAATCTCCGCATTCCATCATTCCAGGTTTCAAGTGAAATAGCCTGTGAATCAGGATCAAGTGGGGATGCTTTTTGAGGCTTGTTTTCGAATACCTCATCGAAATCAAGCACTCCATCCAGGATTTCACGCAAAACCGTAATGATCTGTTCAGAAAGCAGGAGATGTCTTTTACGCATGCGCCTTAAGACAGGCAACCGACGGTCACTTTGGAGCACTTGAGAAATTGTGTTTGCATCCTCCTGTATAGTGTCTATGGAACAAATGATCCGATCCGGAAGAAAGTGCCGGAACATACAACCGACAGGTTTCGCGGATCGGTATTTTTCTTTCACTTCGGCCATTGAGTTCTCATCGAGGGCGACATCGTAGCCCAGGCCATCTCGAAACTTACCCTCAATTTCGTCCACGTCGGAAATTTCAGCTATTGTTTTGTTCGATTGCCGAATTTCAATATCAGCCTGTTGATCCACATTATCCTCATCATCCTCATCTCTGGATACGCAGGACAACGAGGTAGCGAAAAGGTGTGGGCGTATCTGGGACAGGTCTCGTTGCGAGCCGGATGGGTTCGCGTCAAAAGAAATTTCACAGGCAATTTCTTCAAACTGGTCAAAGAGTGGCCTGTAGTAGATCGGGCTGCGGTATGTACGGTGCGACTGACTCGGAAGTCCTGAATCCTGATCAGGCAGTGGTCGGCAGGTGCATTTGATGGTGATTTGATCGGACTCACTATCGTTGGATTTCAGGTCGTCAAACTCGCCAAGGCTGGTGAGTGCCCCGTTCAAAACGACAGATCGCGATCCGACTTTATGCGCCAGGGTCTGTGCAACGAGTAAAATTGACTGAATGAATGTGCTTTTACCGCTACTATTCGCGCCAGCGAAGATTGTCAGTGGCCCGAAATCCAGTTCGGTTTCTCCCCGAATTGATTTGAAGTTAAAAACCTTCCACTTGGTAATCATGTGTTGTTCTCTCCCATCCGTGTTACTGCCTGATCGTACCACATGAGTAATTTCGGGTCTTCTTCCAGGATTTTATTGGGAATCTTGTCGGCCATGGTGGTGATTACGGCATAGTCGCCTTCCTGCCAGGCTTTCTTGAACCCGGCGCGGACGGCCTCCAGGCGGAAGATTTTGAGCCTCTTTTCGGATTTCTTGTATTCCTCGAATTCCTTGAGCAGGGATTTCTCACGCAGTTTCTCCAGGTCGCCTGCCTTGTTGGGATCGGGCACATACCAGCGGTCACGGGCTTTGGCAACCAGCGCCGGAGCGTCCTTCGGCAGATTACGCAATTCCTTCCAGTTGGTTGAGAGGTAAGCGTGAATCTGTTCCGGCACCGGCTCCTTGCCGTTGTAACAGAGGAAGTTCTGATTCAGCAACTCGCGCAGGTCAAGCTGGACCTCGTTCTTGCTCCAACCGCCCAACTGCTGCATGAACTGCGGATTGATGTCGGAGAAGGTTTGGGGTTTTTCCTTGATAATCTGGCGAAGCCATTGAATCGCCGATGCCTCGTCGGAAACGAACAGGGAGGTTTGCAACAACTCGCCGGAGATCATCTTCTTACGGTCGTATTCTGCCACCTGATCGGGCAGGAAATACATCCCGTCTCTTTCGATGAAGCGTTGCGGCAATCCAGCCTGAAATTCCTGACTGGAAACCGGCACCAGAAAGTCCTTGCGGACGTACCAGGCCACCATCTGGTCGAACAGGATACGCGGGTCGCGCTCCTGAACAAATTGCATCCGTGTGCCCTGGTGTTTGGTGACGGGTAGGTATTTCAAGTGGTTACGGACAAAGTCCCAAGCACCTTCTGCGGTTTTCGCTTCTTTCTGGAACCGTTCTTCAAAGCCGTCATTTGGTTTGTAGGCGGAAATTGCTAAATCCTCTTTGACGGCAGTGGATGTCGTGACCGCTCGAAAACCTTTATGTGACTTTTCGAGTATGGAAACGTTGGCCACCACAAAGCCAGCGTCACCAATGGCTGTTTGTATGGCGTTCCATACAGAAGCTCTGGTATTAGAAAATTCTACAGTGATCCACCTACCTGGTTTAAGCACACGATAGCATTCCGTGAAACACTTCTGAATCAAGTGCAGGTAATCAGTTAGTGACTTATTGTGAGGTCTGTTTTCTATTGCTTCTGCGTCAACAGCTGTTGTAACGCGGAGCCATGATTCCCAGAGATAGTTCAGTTCCGAATAAGCAATGTTTGCGCCGAATGGTGGGTCAAGAAACAGGTAGTCAATACTGTTGTCAGGAATTTTAGTGTCAGACGTAGAGGACGTTAGGACGGCAACATCGCCGCCGAATCCTGTATATGGACAGGAGTTAATGCGGAGCTCAAAACGATCAGCGGCATTAGTTTCAGCATACATCGAGCTAACATAAAGGGTGCCTTGGAGTGTAGGGGCTACAACGCCCCCTTTTTTTTTGAAGTAATTTGAAATCAGTAGCCTACTCAGTCTCGTCACCCATGGGTGAGATGAAGTAAACCAAAGCCCGAGAGCTGGTAATTTTGATTTATGTTGAAAAACTTTTTCTCTAAACAATGATAGTTCAATCAAGTTCCGCTTCGTGTAAAAATGATGAGCGTGAGTGATGCCGTCGGCATCATTTCTACGAGTTTCCCCGCCTTCCATCATTCTACTTGCAGGAAACCAGGATTTAGAGGTTGCTAATTGGGATTTTGATATGATGTCCAAATCATTTTGTGTTACATCTTTTTCGTGCCTCTTCCCGCCGACCGTATAGATAACTCTTACAGGCTTCTGTTTTCTCTGAGAAATTGTCTTACTGATCGCAGGGTCATAATCTGTTTCTACAGCCTTGTCGCACTTCTTTTTGGTCACAGAGGCGGCACACGAAGGGCATTCAAATGGTTCTTTTAGGGATCCACTTTCAGGGTCCGCCGCAACGTCCCAAAAAACAAATTCATGTGTGCACTCCGGACATACTAGGACATCACTCCAAAGGGTTAACTTCACCTCGCCAATCGTATTCCCATCTGTATGGAGTGTTTCAAACATCCATCCGCATTCGTCTTTTACTTCCCTGACGATTCTTTTTGCGGTCTTCTCAAATTCAAACCTATCAATCGGTCTATTGTAGTTGTGTGCAATAAAAGTAGCTGCGGGAGACAAGTCATTTAGTACCGTATGGCGAGCACCGATTTTCGAAAAAGGGATCCAAACATTTTTGCTGTTCTCATCAGCACCTTGCTGCAAAATAGTGCCGTCCGGCTTCACCTGATAGCCGAGCGAGATAACCGCACTTTTATCGCCGCACATCTGCGCCGCCACTCCGGTCATGCCGGTTCCGCAGAAGCCGTCAAACACGATATCGCCCGGTTCCGTGTAATGCAGGATATAGCGCATGATGGCTTTGTGCGGGACCTTGGTATGGTAGGAATGCGCGTTGTAGATCGGGTCGTTCTTGCCCTCGCTCACATCCGCCGCAAAAGGTTCCCGGTGGTAATGATAGCCTTCGGGTTGCGTGGGCTTCTGTGTCTCCCATTCGGCGATAAAATCACCGAGCCAGGGGTTTGGGCAGGCGGTGTAGTAGGGAGGGTCGCTTAAATTCAGGATGTCCTCGTCCTCGCCAATAGGGAAACCTTCGATCTTGCGAAACTCTGGTTCTTGCAGTTTCCTGGCTAACTCCTCGGTGAACCAGGCGCGGCGGGCTTCGTCGTTCTCGAAAGTCATGCCCAGACAAGTCACCGGTTCATCTCTGACCTGGCCGTGTTCTTCCGATTCAGACTCCAGGGCTTCCTGATAATCGCTCATTTGTTTATATCCAGAATATGTTTTCCGTCCCCGGTCAATCGGTATTTTTGTTTGCTACTTGTGGGTTTTTCTGGAATGGTCATTTCGATGAGCCCTGCGCTGATCGCGTTATGCTGATAATGTTCCCGGAAGTGCTTTTCGTCTTTCAGCCCCAAAGCGGCCATTATTTCGGCTCTGCTCATGTCGCCAACGAGCACTGACACCATTCTTCGTACTTCGGGGGTGACTTCGGGGGTGACTTCGGGGGTAGCGCCGACAGTGTCCTCGATCAACTGATCACGGCTGTAACGTGCCATCATGGCTGGAGCAAGCTGGAAGTGTGTATCGGAAATGGCTTCCAGCAGGTGTTGTTCGACTAAAGCATCAGTCAACTTCTTGGCCTTCGATGTTGGTACATTCGCCAATCCTCGGATTTCGGTAAGATTTATCACGCCGTGTTCAGCCGCAAAGGCGAGGGCATCGGCTTCTTCTGCAGTCAGCTTCACGCCAACGGTTTGTAAAAAGCTCATTTGCTTTTCAGTAATCAGTGCCTGTTTGACAAGCACTATTTCAAATGACTTTCTGGACCTGTCATTATTAATTTCTGGAGGCACATGCCCCAGATCGCGCCAGTTTAGAAAAATGGCCCGGATGCCGGAACCGGCCTGGTCACTCATACCAATGCGGCGAAATGCCTTGACGATGGATGGGTTGCGGACTTCTTTCTCACTGGGGTCAAGTAGCTCGGATTTCGTATAAAACGCATCCCCCGGGTTCCAGAAAATAGTCCTGTCGGTGAAAAATTTAATGGTGGCTTTCCGGAAGGCGTCTCCATAGTCCTGATGCATGAGCAGATTGATGGCCGCTTCTCTGAAAGAAACATAATCGGGTGGATCGTCGTTTCGGCGCAGGGTTGCGGGATCGAGTGAGAACGGATGCTCAGCTAAGCGCATGTACTTGCTGACCAGGCAGCGCCACGTCTTGAAAATATTCTCTTCAAAGACCAAACGGTCGTGCCAGCGCTTATTGCTGGACCAATTCTCGAATTGGGTATCAATCCTTTGATAATCCAACACGGGGCGTGGCAATAACTGGCGCACCGCGTGGTCTGTACCAAAAAGCAGAATTGCGGCTCGCATTGGTAGCAACCGATCATCTTGCTCAACAATAAAGTTCCACTCCCGAAGGAAGTCGACTGTGCTATTAATACGACTTTGCTCTGGTTCTCTGCGATAAAATTGATCACGATACCAACGAACCGTTTCATCATCGAAACATCGAGTGACATCAATCTGAGTGACGACTTCAGAATCCCAGGGGCGCATTGAACTATCACGTAAAAACCGTTGCAGTTCGGCATCTGTCACCCGTTCATCACTGGCAGCGCGCCGCACATAGGTTTCGCGCGGGTCATTTTTCAGGTAAACCGGCTTCTGATGCCTGGGAGACTCGGGGATATGAAAAGCCATCACCCTGCTGCCATCGACTTCATAGACATTTGCTTCAACGCTAATCATCTGATTTAACTTTTGGCCGCCCCTTAGAGCTGAAAGAAAATCATTCTGTACACGATCGAATGCTTCAGGATCGACTCCGGTCACTTCAAGTTGTCCACCAATTTCGGAAACGCCAAGCAGCAACCAGCCGCCTTGTGTATTGGCAAAGGCACTGACGGTTGAATAGGCATCTTTGGGGACAACACGTCGCGCCTTTTTGCACTCGAAGTCTGTCCATTCATAACCTTTAAGACGGATTAATAATTCATCCCTTGTCACTACGTTCCTCCAGAAGGATACGCACCCTGGCAGGGTCTTTGCCTTTTGTGCGTTGATCAATGAATGATTCAAAGCGTTCCTTTATCTCTTGTGGAGTTGCCGGGCCATCGCTGGCTTTCAGGGCATCCTGTAATTCCGCTGGCTGGATGTTGATCTTGACCAGGCCGGAGAGCGCTTGCTTCACTGCCGGGACGAAGTGGCTGCCCAGCGGAGTCGGCAGTTCACGCGATTGAATGAAAGCCTCAAGCAGCTTGCGGGCGTCAACCTTCAGCAGTTCCATGTTGGCCTTTGTCGCCTGATCCTCCAGATTACTCATGATAGTGGAGGTCCAGGTCTTCACCATGGTATCCAACTGGTCATCCAGTTGTGCAACCCTCTGCGAGCCAGATACCGAGGCGGCAGTTTCGACCGATGGACGAAAATTACAATGCGGGCAGATGGGTGATAAATCCAGATCCTTACCAGTCAGGGCAAAACAGCTTTTCAGATTGGTCAGTCGGGTCTGGTAGTCAGTGATCTGCTGGCGGGGCATCAGGTCGATATCCGCCAGTTTAATCAGGATTCGCAAGCGAGGGTCCTGGAGCAACTTTCCTTTGTGCTTGTCGGCGTTCACACCCAGGCGAGCCTGAGTATGCAGACTGCTGTAGGCGATTATGTAATCCTGCTTGAGTTTCTGGAGTCTGTTCCCGACATTTCGGGATTGTGTGGCGAGACCGGCTTGTGAGCGCTTTTTGAGTGTATCCAGGATATCCTGTTGAGCGGTCTGCACACGGTCCACCCAGTTATGCTCGACGGGCAACATCGCTTCGGCGGTGGAGAGCCAGGAAGCTGTCTGGCTATGCGTCCTTATGAATTCGCGCAGGGTATCCAGTTCGTTGAGGGCTTTCACTGCTGATTCATGGGCAATGACCTCCGCAGCGCTGTAGCGGAAGTTTTTAAGTTTGCCGGGAGTTGAGTAGACCTGGAGTGATTCAAAAAACTCTTTCGCGTTTTCCAGATTCGGGTCAGAAGGTCTGTGAATCGCGACCGGGTTGTCTAATTGTGCTCCCCAGAATGAAATGCCTTCTCGAAGGGTTTGCTGGGATGTGACGATACGCTGGACCATCTTGCCTACAGCGTCTTGCATGGCCTGAATCGGCTCATCCTTGTTCTGGGTGATCAGTTGCACCGTGCCAGGGGGTATGTCAAGCAACTCAAACAGTGCCTTGAGCGCGGGCAGATCATAGTCTTTGGGCCGTTCCAGATGCTTGAAACGGATCAGTTCATCCATGCCGGTAGCCGACAGTTTCTGTAGCCCGGTGGCATCGAACTTGTTACCCGGAATTGCGAGCACAATATCTCCCGAGTAAACCAGCGCGGCCAGGGTTACCACTACCCATTCAGGCTCCAGTTGAGCATCCCCTGGATTCATATACTCCAGGCCGTGGGTTCCCTGAATAATTTCGTTCCGATTCACTACCTGATTGTGCCCCTTCGCATGGATCGCATCGAGGATGAATCGGGCGTATTTTGATCCAGAGGGTTCGATTCTCTCGCCATCCAGCAGTTGCAGAGCGTCCAGTGTTGCCGTGGCTTGTCTGGTGCGGTTCTGTCCAGCGATGGCGCGCAAGCAATCCTGCGCCGCCTGCGTGCGATTACCACTGGTGATCAACACAGAGAAAGACGGGTATCCGGGCGCCTGATTTTCGAAATTCGGCGCCAGACAGATACCGGCGATGGTGTTGACCAGATCGCGGAAATTGATGGTCTCATGGGGCGACAGGCCAGACAGGTCGCGGATGGATTTTCCTTTGGCCCATTCAGTCATGGATCGGGTACGGCCCTGCCAGGTAACCTCGAAGCCATCGCTCATGTGCCTTTGCAGCCAGTGAACCAGCTTCCTGAGGTGATCATTTGCCTTCTCCGTATAGATCTTTTTGGCGTGACCGGATGAAGTAATGACCAGGTCCTGGGCGGCCGCATAGCTCTTCAGTGCACTCTGGAATTCCTCGTCGATGCCTTTCAATCGAAAGAAGACTTCGTCGCTGTTCTTGTTGTCCTTGAAATACGGCGGATCGTTCGGTTGGATGAAGTAGAGGTAGAAGTCCCGCTGTGGAACAGCCGTGGAGCGTTCATTGGGCGCTCCGAAAAAGAGGTAGCCTGAGCGAGCGGCGTTGCGCTCTTTCCAGACCAGTTCATGTTGCCATATCTTGTAGCCAGTCACCCAGGTCGTGTCCTGACATTCCATCACTCGCTTGAGCGCCTCGTAATAGTAACGATCCAGCTGATCATCGCCCAGGCTCTCGGCCCGTTTGTCAATCAGGGCATCGAAATCATCGGTCTTTTTCAGGTCAAGATAATACTGGCCGTTGTCGGTATTGGTCGAGATGAACTGACCGCTGACTGTCTTGTGAATCTCGCGTAAAACGGTTTCTACATGGGTATGGAGGTCTTTATCCAGTTCGTTACCACCCATCTCGGCGATCTGGGGTTCAAAGAGGCAGAGGCGGTCGCGCAATTCTTCGGCGGTGGCCCCGACCGGAGTATGGATGTCACCTGTGGTGAGGCGATGAACAGACAGGGCATGAATCAGGCGCAGCGCCATCGGTTTGTACTGCTCTCTCGATATGGCATTTTCGACACGGGACTCCAGAACCTGACTGCAATCCATAACGTCCTTGATGTCGGGGATAGCGCGGAAAGCGGCATTTTTCCTGAGCGTATCCCAGTAGCTATCGAAAGCGATTAACCCGGGTCTGTCCCGGGGGACATCCTGATCCAGAATCCTCTTCATGCTGGTAGAAAGGGTTTTTAACACCTCGCGCTTCTCTACCACAGTCACCCGCTCGAATGTATCAATGTAGTCGGGATGCACCGGAAAGAGTTGAACGAATTCCTCCATTTTTTCGTTGAGGCTACCATAATATTCGGCAAAGGGATTCAGGTAACCACGGATATGGTCTTTCTGCTCGACGGTCTTCTTGAGCAGGCGTTCAGATACCACGAACTTGACATCGTCGCGGGCGATCAGAATCTGCTCGAAACGGTCTTTCACACGGCGGATACTATCAGAGACAAAAGAGAAGCGCGGGCTGTCAAAAATGGCCTCTTGCACGCCGGCCATGAAGCGGAAACGTAAATCCTTGCAAATTTCTCCAGTTTCACGCAGAAAGTTAAGATCAAGAATGAGTTCCTGATCCTTGCGGGTACGCAAGTAGTCCAGCAATTCATCAACCACCAGCAAAAGACCCTGATCAGGAAAAACCTCCGCGAATTTTGCCATCATGTCTTCAAAGGCTACTTTGTGGTTGGGAATGGTGTCTGTTTCAGGAAACACATATTCCACACCAATCTCAGCCAGATGTTCTTCCAGTTCGGCAACCAGAATATCGCGCAGGGACATGGTGGTAGAACCGATCTCGGTACGGATGACCTTGAATCGTCCGGCAATCTGATCGGCTGCCTCACGGACAGCGGCATGATTCAATGATTCTCGCAGGGAGGAATCGGCGGCAAGACTGGAAACCACCGACATGAAATGCGATTTGCCGGTGCCATAGTTACCGACGATCAGCAATCCCTTGTTGTCGACTGGCTGGTCGAACTGTAGCTGTGGAATGACCAGTTGCGTGAGACGGTTTGCCATTTCATCGGAGATGACATAGGTGTTGACCAGATTACGGGCAGAATCCGGTCGGTTGGCATCACGTAACTGAACGACTGATTCAATCGGGTCGAATTGGATCAGGTCTCCGTATTTCATGCCTGCCACACTCTGGTATTGTTTTTTACCGGGTCCGCGCCATCCATGCTAACGATCAACAGGTCTCCAGAGTCATAGCTGCGGTATTCCGGATGGCCGATTTCAGCATATACGATCTTCCTGCCATCATACGCCCCATTCCATGATGCCAGCACAGTGCGGTTCCTTGAGATACCCTGCAATAAATGCAAGGGGTTTTGCTTGAGTGTCTGATCGAAGAGGATTTCGAGATTGTCCAGCGCCACCAGTGGTTGAGCTTCATTCATTATTTGATTCAGTATTTTGGGGAGCTGTAATGCTCGCTGTCTGGCTGTCAGTTCAATCAGTCTACGCGAAAGCTCCAGATTGATGTTGATCAGGGGAGTGTCCTGATCTTCCGCGACTTCCCGAAGAACGCCGGTTTTGCCGGAGCCACTCTTACCCACCAGCAATACCAGCCTGTGATATAAGCTCTCAGCTGCTTGCAGGGAGCGTTTTATCTTATCGTGAATCTCGACCATGTTGTTCCCCGTCACTCCCAAAAAAACTGCATTATACAGGTATCTATCTGAAGCATTCGCTTTTCGGGTATTGTTGATAGCTGTTCCGGTGGTTGTGTCCCCCCATCACACCCGCGGTCTGCGCGATGTGATTCCCCCTCAAGGGGGGAATGATGTTAATGACGGGTTGGTAATCATTCCGTCATTCCCGTGAAAACGGGAATCCACAACAATACGGATGCTGTAATTACCGATGCGTAGGGGCACCCCTCTGTGGGTGCCCGCTATCGTTGATACCTGTTCCGATATTCGCGGGAGGGCACGGAGACCCTCCCCTACGATGATGGTTCGGGCAGGAATCAACATCCAATCACCATTGAGAGAGGTCCGCGATACAAGAGCCTGTCCCCGGTTTGATGGGGTGGCTTTTAACCCATCAGGGTAATACTTTCTTCCAGGGTTTGACTTCTACTTTTGCGTAGACGCCTGCGGTTACGTAGGGGTCGGCTTCAGCCCAGTTTTTGGCGTCTTCGAGGGAGTCGAATCTGGCGATGATCAGGCTGCCGGTAAATCCTGCGCTGCCGGGATCTTCGGTATCAATCGCGGGGTGGGGGCCGGATGCCAGAAGGCGGCCTTGTTCGACCAGTGCTTTGAGGCGTTCGACATGGGCCGGTCTGGCGGCCATGCGGTTTTCCAGACTGTTGTCGGCATCGGTTGCATAGATGGTGTAATACATAATCCTTATTCCTCGGTCAGTTGGATGTGTTTGCTGATGAAGAGCATTTGCACGACGGCGAATGCCAGGGTGAGCCCGAACAACCAGAATACCTTGAAGTTGACCCAGGCGGCGGTTCGGACTTCGGGGTCGGCATCGGCGTTGTAGTAGAAGGCGACGTACAGATTCAGTGCGCCTAAACCTAAGAAAAAGATAGCCCAGGCCCAGTTCAGCTTGCGCCATATTGATGCCGGCAGGCTTATCTGTTTGCCCATCACGAATTCCAGCGCCGATTTCCTGGCGAATAACAGCATACTGACGATTACTCCACTGAACAGCCAGTTGACGATGGTCGGTTTCCATTTGATAAAGATATCGTCCTTGAGCAGGATGGTGAGTCCGCCGAACAGGGTAATGATGATCAGGGTGACGATATGAACGGTTTCAAATCGGCGATGTTTTGTCCAGAATACCCCGACCTGAATAAATGTGGCGATAATTGCCGCAGCAGTGGCGATAAAAATATCGTAAAATTTGAATGCGCCGAAAAAGATCAGTAACGGGAACAGATCAAATAATATTTTCATGGGTCAGGTTCAGGTGAAGTCAGCGCGCGAGTATACGGATTCAGGCATAGTGAAGTAAACAGCAATATCATAGACACAGGCAGGAAAACAGGCAGGAGTTACCTCGTGAAAGAAAAAATGAACGAAACACGATTGACAGACAAGCCGCCGTCGTTGCGTACTGTCGCGATGCCGGCAGACGCGAATCCAAGCGGGGACATATTTGGTGGATGGATCATGTCGCAAATGGACATCGCGGGCGCGATTTATGCGAGTTATGTCGTACATGGCCGTCTGGTGACGGTGGCCGTGGAAGGCATGACCTTTCATTTGCCGGTATTTGTCGGCGACCAGGTCAGTTGCTATTGTGAGGTAACCCGGTTCGGCAATACTTCGCTGTCGGTTCATATCGAGGTCTGGGCGCGGAGAAAGCACGCTCGCCGGGAGCGTCTCAAGGTTACCGAGGCGACTTATACCTATGTTTCGGTCAATCAGGAGCGCAAGCCGATACCGCTTGAAAGAATCGACTGATCCGCCCGATCATTTATTGAACAGACTGTCCGCTCCGCCTGATTATTTTTGATCACAGCCGGGATTGTTCCAGCGCCTGCCCGATGTCCCAGATAATGTCATTGACCGACTCCAGTCCCACGGAGAGCCGGATCATGTCCGGGCTGATGCCAGCCTGAATCTGCTCCTGTTCGTTCAGCTGCCGATGGGTCGTTGAGGCGGGGTGAATCACCAGTGTCTTGGCATCGCCGATGTTGGCCAGGTGACTCAGGAACTGGACGCTTTCTATGAATTTCGCGCCTGCACTCTGGCCGCCTTCGATGCCGAAGGTCAGTACGGAACCGGCTCCTTTGGGCAGATATTTCTGCGCCAGCGGATAATAAGGGTTGTCAACGTCTCCGGCATATTTTATCCAGTTGACGCGCTTGCTCTGTTTCAGGAATTCGACCACTTTTGCCGTGTTTTCCACATGTCGGTGCATACGCACCGGCAGGGTTTCAAGACCTTGCAGCATCATGAATGAGTTGAACGGGCTCAGGGTCGGGCCGAGTGTACGCAGGGTCTCACATCGAGCCTTCATGGTGAAGGCGAAATCGCCGAAGGTCTCCCAGAACTTGACGCCGTGATAGCCTTCGGAGGGTTCGGTCATGTCCGGGAAGTTGCCATTGCCCCAGTCGAATTTGCCGGATTCGACGACAATGCCACCCATCGAGGTGCCGTGTCCGCAAATGAATTTGGTGGCGGAGTGAACCACCAGATCAGCGCCATGTTCGACCGGACGGCACAGATAGGGTGAGGGGAATGTGTTGTCGATGACCAGCGGCAGTCCGTGTTTGTGGGCGATGTCAGCAATCGGCTCGATATCCAGCACATTGTTGTTCGGGTTGCCGACTGTCTCGCCGTATAGTGCCCTGGTTTTGCTGGTGATCGCCCGGTCAAAATTCTGCGGGTCGTCGGGATCAACGAAAATGGTTTTAATGCCCATACGCTTGAAGTTGATCGCGAACTGGGACACGGTGCCGCCGTACAATGTGCTGGCGGAAACCAGTTCATCGCCTTCTTTCAGAATCGTCAGTAGCGCGACCATCTGCGCGGCCATTCCGGTGCTGGCGGCGACGGCGGCGCGACCGCCTTCCAGGGCCGCCATTCGTTGTTCAAACATCGCTGTGGTCGGATTGGTCAGGCGCGTGTAGATGTTGCCGAAAGTCTGCAAGTTGAACAGGCTGGCCGCATGGTCGGTGTCATCGAACACGTAAGAAGCGGTCTGATAGATCGGCGGAGCCCTGGAGCCTGTAGCGGGGTCCGGCTGGGTGCCTGCGTGCAGGCAAAGTGTATCAAATTCAAATTCGTGGTCGCTCATGGGTGTTGATGTTACACGATTTCAGGCTGTTGAGGGAATCAGCGGTGATGTGGGTAATTCAGGTTCCGCATGGTTGTGGATTCCCTCTCAAGGGTGGAATGATGTTATTGGTTGAGGAGGGGGGTCAGGTAGCGGCCGGTGTGGGACTTTTTCTTTTTGGCTATTTGTTCGGGGGTGCCTGCTGCGACTACTTCGCCGCCTTCATCTCCACCTTCCGGACCCAGGTCGACGATCCAGTCGGCGGTTTTGATTACATCGAGGTTGTGTTCAATGACGATTACGGTGTTGCCCTGATCGCGCAGTCGGTGAAGCACCGAGAGAAGTTGCTTGATGTCATGGAAATGCAGTCCGGTAGTCGGTTCATCCAGCACGTAAAGCGTTTTTCCGGTATCTCTTTTTGATAATTCACGGGACAGTTTGACGCGCTGGGCTTCGCCCCCGGACAGGGTGGTGGCGCTCTGACCGAGAGTAATATAGCCGAGACCGACATTGAGTAATGTATCGAGTTGACGTTTGATGGATGGAATGGCGACGAAAAACTCTGCCGCTTCTTCAACGGTCATGTCCAGTATCTCGGCAATATTCTTTCCCTTGAAGTAGATTTCCAGTGTTTCCCGATTGTAGCGTTTGCCCTTGCAGGCATCACAGGGCACATAAATATCCGGTAAAAAGTGCATTTCGACACGAATCAGACCGTCGCCCTTGCAGGCTTCGCAGCGTCCGCCCTTGACATTGAATGAGAACCGCCCGGGTTTGTAGCCTCTGGCTCTGGATTCCTGCAGGTTGGTGAATATCTGGCGTATAGCGGTAAACAATCCGGTATAGGTGGCCGGATTCGAGCGCGGAGTGCGGCCAATCGGACTCTGGTCTATGGAGATGATTTTGTCAAAATGTTCGAGGCCGTCAATCGACTGGCAGGGTTGTGGTTTGGTTCGAATCAGGTGTAGTTTCTCGGCAACAGCGGGGTACAGGGTGCCGTTGACCAGAGTGGACTTGCCGGAACCGGATACTCCGGTGACACAGGTAAACAGGCCTACCGGTATTTTTACGCAAACACTCTTGAGGTTATTGCCGGTCGCGTTATTCACTCGTAAAACCCGGCGTGGGTTAATCGGGGTTCTCTTTGCCGGGATTTCGATTTGCTCTGTACCACTCAGATAGCGGCCAGTCATTGAATGGTGGCTGTTTCTGATCGTGTCGGGAGGGCCTTCTACCACCACCTGGCCGCCATTCTTGCCAGCGCCCGGCCCGATGTCGACCACATAATCCGCGCTTGTGATCGCTTCCTGATCGTGTTCAACCACGATCACCGTATTGCCCAGGTCACGTAAATGGAACAGCGTTTTCAATAGGCGTTCATTATCCCGTTGATGCAGCCCGATGGATGGTTCGTCCAGTACATACATGACACCAACCAGACCAGAGCCTATTTGAGAGGCCAGCCGTATACGCTGGGCTTCACCGCCGGACAGGGTTTCAGCGGCGCGGGAAAGAGTCAGGTAATTCAATCCGACATTGATCAGAAAACCCAGTCTGTTGCGAATCTCCTGAATGATTTTTGCCGCGATTTCCGCGCGTCTGCCATGCAGTTTCAGATTCTCGAAAAAGGCAAGGGCTTTGCCGATTGGAAATGCGGTCAGTTGCTGGATGGTCTGATCCTGGATAAAAACATGGCGAGCCTGAATACGCAGGCGGCTGCCATCGCAACTCGAACAAGCCCGTGAACTCATGTACCGGCTGAGATATTCCCGCGCCAGGGAGGAATCGGTTTCCCGATAGCGCCGTTCGTAATTGTTGACGATGCCTTCAAACACATGACGCTTCTCATACTTGCGGCCCGGCCTGGAATAGACGAAACTTATTTTTTCGCTGCCACTGCCATATAACACGATGTCCTGATTCTCCTTCGACAGCTCTGCGAACGGGGTCTCCATGTCAAAGTGGTAATGCCGGGCGACACAGGACAGCTGGGCATAGTGGTAGCCATTGCGTCTCTCCCAGCCTGGAATGGCGCCAGCGGACAACGGTAGTCCAGCATCCTGCACAATCCGATCCGCATCGAAAAACCGGCGTATGCCGAGGCCATCACAATCCTCACAGGCGCCTGCGGGATTATTGAATGAGAACAGCCGAGGTTCCAGTTCATCCAGACTGTAGCCGCAGTACGGACAACCGAACCGGCTGGAGAATACCTGGGTCTCGCGAATGTTTCTCTGCTCATCGAGCAACGCTACTTTGGCGGCACCGGCAGTGAGTTCCAGAGCGGTCTCAAAGGACTCTGCCAGGCGTTGCCGGTTGTCTTCGCGGATAATCAGGCGGTCGACAATGACATCAATATGATGTTTGTAGCGCTTGTCGAGCTTCGGCGGATCATCCAGCTCAACCATAGCGCCGTCGATGATAGCGCGGATATAGCCCTGGGAATGAAGCTCGCCGAGCAGTTGTTGAAACTCTCCCTTGCGGTCTGTGACGACCGGGGCGAGCAGCATAGCCGCGGCGCCTTCCGGCTGCCGCATCACCAGATCGACCATCTGGCTGACCGTCTGGGCTTCCAGCGTCACCTGGTGATCCGGGCATTTCGGGTCACCGATTCTGGCAAACAGGAGGCGCAGGTAATCGTAGATTTCGGTGACCGTGCCGACCGTGGAACGGGGGTTATGGGAGGATGATTTCTGCTCGATGCTGATAGCGGGCGAAAGCCCCTCGATCATATCGACATCGGGTTTTTCCATCAGTGACAGAAATTGTCGGGCATAGGTCGATAGCGACTCCACATAACGTCGTTGCCCTTCGGCGTAAATGGTATCGAAGGCCAGAGAGGATTTGCCGGAGCCAGACAAGCCGGTAATGACAATCAGTTGGTCTCGCGGCAGATCCAGATCAATGGACTTCAGATTATGCGTGCGAGCACCGCGAATCAGGATATTTTGAACGGACACTGGATATGATTTTCCTAAAATAAATCGGTTACTATACGCGCTCTTTTATCTCCCGGACAACCCCGTTGTGAAAATAGTTTCGTTGCCCGGAATCTCGCAAAAACAACCATTACCATTTCAAGATTATGACACGCCCTGATACTGCGATGACCCCGGCGGAACGGAGGGCGGTGATTTCCCTGGCGGGCGTTTTCTCACTGCGGATGTTCGGATTGTTCATGCTGTTGCCGGTTCTGTCCGTCTATGCGGGTGACCTTGTGCATACCACGCCTTTATTGATCGGTTTGGCGCTCGGCGCTTACGGCTTGACTCAGGCTTTGCTGCAGATTCCTTTCGGCCTGGCATCGGATCGGATCAATCGCAAACATGTGATCGCGTTCGGGCTGGTTGTATTTGCTTTTGGCAGTGTGGTTGCTGCATTGTCCGATTCGATCTATGGCTTGATTATCGGCAGGAGCATTCAGGGCTGCGGCGCGATTTCGGCGGCCACACTAGCTCTGACAGCGGACCTGACGCGAAACAACCAGCGCACCCGGGCCATGGCTGTAATCGGCATCTGCATTGGCGCCTCGTTCATGCTGGCGCTGGTTGTTGCTCCCCCTATCCAGCACTGGATCGGAGTTCCCGGATTGTTCTGGCTAACCGCAGGTTTGTCGGTTGTCGCCATATTGGCCGTGTTGCGAGTCGTCCCGGACACAGAATCACGTCCTCGGCATCGAGATATAGCACCAGCCAGCACGCAAATCAGACGCTCGCTTGCAGATTTTCAACTGATGCAACTGAATCTGGGTATTTTTTTATCCCATGCGGTTTTAACCGCGTTATTCCTGGTTCTGCCCACGCTGTTGATTTCCCGCGGTAATTACCCGCTGGCGAGTCACTGGAAAATCTATATACCGATATTGTTACTATCGCTACCGGCAATGGCGCCGTTTATCATGGCTGGCTCGAAAGAGCGAATGATTCCTCATGCGTATCGGGCGGCGATCCTGCTGTTACTGGTTTCCTTCATGATACTGATATTCAGTGAACCTCGTCCGCTCTTATGGTTGACAGGTGGAATGGTGGTGTTCTTCGGTGCCTTCAATGCACTGGAATCGCTGCTGCCTTCGATGGTTTCCCAGATCGCGCCAGCAGACGGCAAGGGGACAGCGCTTGCCATCTACAATACCTTTCAGTTTGCCGGAGTTTTCTTCGGGGGGGTTGCGGGAGGCTGGATATATGGACAGTATGACAGTGCGGGAGTATTTATTTTTTGCGCCGGGATGATTACAATGTGGCTACTGACCAGTTGTATTTTTTTCAGGTTCCGGCTGGCTGGCGCGAACTAATCAATTCTATGGAGATCAATCATGGCTAGAGGTATCAACAAAGTTATACTGGTCGGGAATCTGGGGCAGGACCCTGAGATTCGTTATACTCCGAGTGGCATGGCAATCGCCAACGTCACCATCGCAACTACTGATGCATGGAAGGACAAGCAGACCGGAGAGCAGCAGGAACGGACAGAATGGCACCGGGTCGTGTTTTTCAATCGTCTCGCGGAAATTGTGGGCGAATATCTGAAGAAGGGCTCGCAGGTTTACATCGAGGGACGTTTGCAGACTCGCAAATGGCAGGATCAAAGCGGGCAGGACCGTTATACCACCGAGATCGTGGCCAGTGAAATGCAGATGCTCGGTAGCCGTAGCCAGGGTGCCGGAGCCGCTTCTCCGACTGACTACAATCAAGCCAGACCGGCTGCAAAACCCGCTGCGAAGAGTGCCCCGCCACCTGCACAGGCAGATGACTTCGACGATGACATTCCGTTTTAGCGAGCCAGCCACCTGCGATTGCCGTCCGGGCAGATGAAAGACCTGAAACAGCTCAGGCAGGAATATTCGGATAGCGGGATTGATTTGAGCTGCGTTGCTCCCAATCCGTTTGTCCAGTTTTCATTATGGTTCGCACAAGCGTCCGATTCCGGCATTGCCGAGCCGAATGGATTTTCCCTGTGTACGATCTCGGCGGATGGGAAACCAACCCAGCGCACCGTGCTGATGAAATCGTATACCGATGCCGGATTCGTTTTTTATACTAATCATGGTAGCAGGAAAGCACAGCAAATAATTGAAAATAATCAGGTTTCTATGCTTTTTCCGTGGTATGCACTGCATCGTCAGGTGCATATCGAGGGCGAGGTGTCGCGAATCGGCGAGGCGGCGTCCCGCGAGTATTTCAATTCCCGCCCGCGAGCCAGTCAGACAGGTGCCTGGGCCTCTCGGCAAAGCGAACCGCTCACTTCACGCTCACAACTTGAGGAGAGCTTTCGGGACATGGAAAGGAAATTCCGGGGTCAGGATATTCCATTGCCCCCGTTCTGGGGTGGTTACCGGATCAAACCGGAACGCTTCGAGTTCTGGCAGGGCAGAAGTCATCGCCTGCATGACCGCATCGTCTATCACCACAATCAAGGGAAGTGGGAAATAACGCGCCTGTCGCCGTAGGTACCAACCAATCTTGGGAGCGCAAAACCCTAAATCCTACAGTAGAAACCGGGAATACCGGGAAACTACTATATTACTTCAATCAGAGGTGAGAGTTGTTATATACAAATCCGCCCATTCGGAAGTCAGAGTCCTGGGATACGAGCTTGACGAGCCTGGCTTGTAAAAGAAGGGAAACGAGTTTGGTTTTGATGCGATTGTTTCCGTTCTATCCGTTTTTGTAGTGTTCTTGCAACATGTTTCGCCAAATTTACCGGAACTGCGTTTCCAATGATTTGCTCCAAGTCAGTTTTGCAACCGACCAACCTGAATTCATCAGGATATGTCTGAATTAAACTTCGTTCTTTGGTTGTCAGGGGGCGGAGGTTTTTGGTTACTTGAACGGTGTCACCCGCATGCCCAGGATATCCTTTAGGGACAGGCCGGTTTACGCCCCTGACAGTCGGACTAGGCTCGTCAATACTGAATACTCCTCTCCTTTTATAACTTCGGGGATGCCTGTAGTAATGCGTGATTCCAAAACGGTTCCCAACATAATCCCTTACGGTCATGGTTTTTTCAGCTTTGCCTTCGTCAAGAAATTCGGACAGGAATTGATCTTCTGCGCCAAGTTCACCTACCACGAACAACCTTTTCCGGTTCTGGGGTACGCCATAGTGGCTGGCATTCAATACTTTGATGGTTAACCCATATCCATTTTTTTTCAAACAGGCCCAAGCTTTGTGCATGGCATTACTGTGCAGTGACCTGTCTACGTTTTCCATCACAAAGTAATGCGGTTTCAATGCGCTGACAATTTCAGCGAAAGATATTGTCAAGTCAGACCGACCCAAGGACTCGTCTCTTTTCCCCGCCGAAGAGAAATCCTGACAGGGCGGTCCTCCAATTATGATATCTGGTTCATATTCAGCGATTTTATCGATAGCCTCTTTTTTCGACAAATCCATATTGATAACAGGATGTTTAAAATTTGCTTGATACAATTTTATCGCTGACTCCCAATTTTCAAACGCAGCCACAACATTGAAACCGGACAAGGTAAACCCTAATGACAATCCACCTCCACCAGCAAATAAATCAACGACATTCATTGCCCTGATCGTCAAAACAAATCCTCCGAAAAATACAAAATCGCATCAAATCTTCGTTCAGGAGATAAATACTTTTGACCACCACCAAGTATGATGTTCTTTATTTCATCTTTAGAAACTTTCGGTTTTGTCAATCTGTGACAAGCCATGTATTGTCTTGTTTTTATACCAGAAACAGCAAATTCCTTGTCTGTTTGGTTTCCGAGTGTCATGCCATCATATATAGGTTTCTGGTATACGCTTGAGGTGCCAGAGACTTCAAACAAGAATCTCGCCAGTCGCAATGCGGTGCGTTGATGCCTGCTGATATTCTGGCCCCCGCTTTCCATAGCACTATCCATGAATAATTTTGTTAGCGCAAAATCGCTCCAGACAAAAATATCCAGACAATGCTCGGCTAATGAAGGAGATTTACCGATAGTTTTCCAAATTGGCTGTACTAGTAATGGCTTTTGGTACTTACAATAGGTGACGTAAAACTGGTTCAGACAATCCAAAATGTCGGTGAGTCTTTCTTTCAGTTCGGCCTGATTATCCCAGCTTTGTACGGTCATGCATGAAGGAGTAAATATCTCCCTCACATCGCCAAATTCACTGTTCAGGGATTCGGCCATACTGAGCGCAAGGTATCTCATTGTTGCAGAACGAACCACAATCTCGCAGCCGTACTCGTTTTCCTCTTTGAGGCAGGTGGTTTGATCCGGTAATGTTGTGAGCTTAATTTCTATAGGTCTGAGGTGCTTCTTTCCATGCATGACTACGCAGTCTATGGTCTCGAGCTCATCATGAACAAATTGTTTGAAAGGCAGGTAGCGGGATTCGAATTGAAAGCTGAGTTGATTGTTCGGAGTATCTGTATTAAATAAACGATCCACAGATATTTCCGAAATTTGGGTGGTTAGTTCCCGGGTGTGCTGGATATATACGACTGACATATCCTTGTCCCTCATATAGCAGGCCAATGCTATGGGAAATGACGAATTAAATTGATTTTTGCCCCAGTAATAGGGGTCTGAAAAGTTTCTGTTTGAGTGAGTTAAACCGTATAAAGAGGGTTTTATGCTGTCCATAGTTTTATGAAATCCTTAATTGTCTAAAAGTATAAAATATCCTCATCGCAGCACCCTTCCGCTATAGCAACCATTTGGTCAAAGGAGTTCGTAGTCGATGATCCGTTTCGAATTCTGACTGGTTTGGGTATCGGGCTAAATTTGCCTGGTTCATGTGAAGTGTGCCATGATGCTTGTGTTCGAGTGAAGGCTGGAAAAGATGACTATACTGTTAGTTCGGGTACAGGTGAAGTATAGAGTATTTATTCATCTGGTTCAAAACGCTAATTTATTTAGTTCTCTTGGTTTTTCAAGTGAGATTTAGTGCAAGTTATCCGTTGTTGATGGGCAGACCGCTTTGTATTGACGGCGAATTCGGGTTTTCTTCCCTAGTGATGAAAGCGGGTCTTGGCACCGGTTCAATAGGATAGAATAGATATATTCGTACTTGAATATAAGCTTTTCTACAACCTCGTTAGGAAAAAACAAAAAATGTACAACCCAGAAACAGATACATACGAATTAGAAGATAACCGGCCTCTGGTGTTGCTTATAGGTAGTATTGGTCATGACCGAGGGGTACTAAGTCCTCTGCAAACCGCAGGCCGACAATATAAACACAAATTATTGAGATCTACAGCACAAAACTGGAAGTCAATTGTTGAATACTTCGATGAATTTTTAATTGACGGAGTAATCGTAAAGCTCTCATCCCATGTCATTACACTCGCTTGTTCCTCAGAATATAACGGTGTTCGAGAAATGCTGTTCGAGAAAATCGCTAGGAGTTTGCGCTGTAGGAACGGGTTTGAGATAATATTTTGGAATGAATGATTGAGGATATTTGAGATGCCGACGAGATTTCGCCCTTACCACCCGGATCAGAAACTGTTATTGCCGCCGGACTTGCGGGACTGGTTGCCGGAAGGACATTTGGCACACCATGTGAGTGATTTGGTGGACGGGTTGGATTTGACGGCATTTTACGCGCCCTACCTGGGAGATGGTCGGCGCAAGTCGCCTTACGAGCCTCGGATGATGCTGAAGGTACTGATTTACGGCTACGCGACGGGTGTATTTTCTTCGCGCAAGTTGTCGTGCAAGCTGGAGGAAGATGTGGCGTTTCGGTTGTTGGGTGCGGGCAATTTTCCGAGTCACCGGACGATCTGCGAGTTTCGGCGTCGTCATCTTGTAGATTTTGGAGGTTTGTTTGCCCAGGTGGTGCGTTTGGCGCGGGAGGTGGGTTTGGTTGAGTTTGGCAAGTTGTCGGTTGATGGCACCAAGGTTCGCGCGAATGCGAGCAAGCGCAAGGCGATGAGCTATGGTCGGATGGTTGAGAAAGCGGGTCAGTTGGAGGCGGAGATTGAGGGTTTGTTGGAACAGGCACGGAGGACGGATGCTGCGGAGGACGAATTGCTGGGTCATTCGGTTCGGGGAGACGAATTGCCGGAGGCGTTGCGTCGTCGGGAGGATCGGTTGGCGGCGATTCGGGCGGCGAAGGCGCGTCTGGAGGCACGGCAACGGGAATCGGACGATGCGCGGGGTCGGGAGCCGGGGAGCCGGTGTAATCCCAAGGGGGGGCGGCCCTACAAGCGTGAATACGGCAAGCCGGACGATCGGGCGCAGGATAATTTCACAGACTGCGAGAGCCGGATCATGAAGACCTCATCGGAAGGCTACCAACAGTGCTACAACGCGCAGGTAGTGGTGGATGGCAGTCACCAGTTGATTGTGGCGAGTGGGGTGACATCGAACGCCAGTGATCAAGGGCATCTGGTGGGGCTGCTGGACGAAGTGGAGACGGTCTATGGGGAACGTCCAGATACGGTGCTGGCGGATGCGGGCTACTGCAACGAGTCGGATCTTGCGAAGCTGGAGGGTCGCGGCGTAGACGGCTATGTGGCCTTGGGTCGGGAGTCGCGGAGGGACATTGCGGTAGATGCCCGGAAGTGTCCGGCAAAAGCGCGCATGGCCGAGAAACTGTCGACCCCTGCGGGACGCAAACAATACGCGCAACGCAAGTGGTTGTCGGAAGCACCCAACGGGTGGATCAAGGAAGTACTGGGTTTTCGTCGTTTCAGCCTGCGGGGTCTCGACCCGGTGCGATGCGAGTGGGAGCTTGTGTGCCTGGCATTGAACATCAGACGGCTTCAGACGCTCGCGACCCCCTGAGAAGGCGGATTGCCGGTCGCAACCGCCCTTTGCAACGCCCCTTACGACACATTCCGGAGAGGGGCTGCCCGATCCTCGTTCACCCAACCGAAAGCCCGTCAGGATTCGCATAACTCTCAACCCATTCTACATCCCCATTCTACATCCTGTGCCAAATATTGTATTTGTGTATGAAGACATCTTGTCCGGAAATTACAAAGAGAGTGATGAGGGGGAATATTATTACAATAAACCAACACATGTGGCGAGAGAGAGGTTCTTTGAATTAATTGCTGATTATGACATTGAATTAATGCCGTATAAAAGAAGCGCAGAAGTCACCGTGATGGCTCAAACGTTTCTCGCGGAAACAGAGCATAATTTACTGTTCAGAACATACGTTCCAAATAGTCGCTTATGGTCCAATGAAACTGACAAGTTGCTACAACTATTTAGAGACTATTTAGAAAAAATATCGGGCTTATCAGTAAGATTTGACCAAACTCGAACAAACAAAGGTGTTATTTACGAAATTTATAGTAGCGAATCCGAACAAAGTTCGAATATTGATTTTGAATTTTCGGAATTCACTAAATTCATGGATTTATGTGTCACTGATTCCGCTGTTGCTGAGAATGTTTTGAGAAACAAAGCAATGCCGAAAAAAGACATCATGGGTATCTTGTCTCGTTACTCGAAAGAAGCGAAGCGCTTAAGCGTCGATTTGAAACATGAATTAGAGCAAAAAGTTTTAAGCATACGGCAACGTCTTGAATCGGAACTTGTTGACAAATCACATGGCGTT
Source organism: Arenicellales bacterium (assembly GCA_965116335.1). Lineage (GTDB taxonomy): Bacteria > Pseudomonadota > Gammaproteobacteria > Arenicellales > Poriferihabitantaceae. The sequence continues at coordinate 437,646 of OZ220677.1, read as the reverse complement.
ACAGATTGGGATGCTATTGGACAGCTTGTCGATATGGCAGTCCCGCAATTAAGTAGTACACAAAGTATTACTTCTATTGACTTAGGTGCTCCTATGATTACAGGTTTTAGTCCCGCTCATAATCTGACAATCAACATGAACCCTCAGTTCGTAGAAACTGTGCACGGTGTTATCGCTCAAGAAATAACAGGGAATCAGCATATTGCTCCTGAAACACAACAGTTACTTGAGATAATACAAACATACGGTGGCAAAAATGCTGATAAGTTAGCCTCATCCGTGTATGAACTGGAAGACACTGGCGTTCCCAAAGAGCAAAGGTTAAAGATGAAGCAGCGTCTTAAGAGCTTTCTTATAAGTGTAAGTTCAAAAGTCGGTGACGGAGCAACAGGTGTTTTACAGTCTTACATTGAAAAGCAACTACTGTAGATATAGGGATGTAACAGTGGCTTATATCAGTTCGATCTGGTCACCCTTTTCACTGAGCCATGATTTACGGTCAGCCGCTCGTTTTTTGGCTAACAGCATATCCAGTAATGAGTGCGTGTCATCGCCGTCCACGACTTCGAGTTGTTGCAGGCTTCGGGTTGGTGGTGCCATGGTCGTTTCCCGCAGTTGCAGGGGGTTCATTTCACCCAGACCCTTGAATCGCTGGATGTTGATCTTGCCGCGTACCTTTTCGGATTCCAGTCGTTTCAACAGGTTATCCTTATCTTCCTCGTCCAGCGCATAGAAGACCTTTTTGGCTACGTCAATTCGATAAAGTGGTGGCATAGCCACACAAACCCGCCCTTCAGCCACCAGTGCCGGGAAGTGGCGCAGGAACAAGGCGCATAACAGGGTGGCAATGTGCGCTCCGTCAAAATCGGCGTCCGCGAGCACACAAACCCGACCATAGCGCAATCCGGACAAGTCATCGGAACCCGGATCCACGCCCAGTGCTACGGCTATGTCATGTACTTCCTGCGAGGCCAGCACTTCAGTGGAATCAACCTCCCAGGTATTCAGGATTTTTCCGCGAAGTGGCATCACGGCCTGGAAGTTGCGTTGCCGGGCCTGCTTGGCCGAGCCACCGGCAGAATCCCCTTCTACCAAAAATAACTCGGTCTCTTCCAGATTATCGCTGATACAGTCAGCCAGTTTGCCGGGCAGGGCAGGGCCGCTGCTTATTTTCTTGCGTTGTACCCGTTTGCCCGCTTGCAAACTGCGTTGGGCATTTTCGATAGCAATGCGGGCAATACTTTCCGCATCTGCGATGTTGTGGTTCAACCAGAAGCCGAATGCGTCCTTGACTGCATTGTGCACCATCGTGGCGGTTTCCCTGGAGGTTAGCCGATCCTTGGTCTGACCGCTAAACCGGGGTTCCTGGACCTGTGCGGACAGAACCCATGCACAATTACTCACTACATCTTCCGCAGAAATCCGGATACCACGGGGAAGTATATCCCGGAACTCACAAAACTCCCGAATCGCCTCGGTCAACCCGCTCCGAAAACCGCTGACATGAGTGCCTCCCCGCATAGTGGGCACCAGATTGACATAACTTTCGGTGACCATTCCGCTGCCATCGGTAACCCATGCCATGGCCCAGTCCAGTTTGCCGGATTCGCCGCGGAATTTGCCGATATAAGGCAATGCTGGCACCAGATCCGCATTGACCAGGGCTCCGCTCAAGTATTCGAGCAGACCCTCGTCGTAATGCCATGATTCCGTATTCTCCGGCGTTTTCTCATCAAAAAAGTGGACTTGTAGCCCCGGACACAAGACTGCTTTTGCCTTCAGCATTGCTTTTAGTGAGACGACCTGAAACTCAGCAGAATCGAAGTAGGCAGGGTCGGGGTGAAAGCGGATTTTCGTTCCGGTGTCGGAGCGGGCCGATTTGCCTGTGATCGTGAGTTCTGTTTGCTTCTCTCCATGGGCAAAGCGGATATGGTACTGTTCACCGTTGCGCTTGATCCATACTTCCATTTTCTCCGACAGGGCATTGACTACCGCGACGCCTACGCCATGCAGTCCGCCTGAATACTGATAATGTTCCCCGGAGAATTTACCGCCCGTATGTAACCGGGTCAGAATCAACTCGACACCGCTGATGCCTTCTTCCTGGTGGACATCCACCGGCATACCGCGCCCGTTGTCCGATACGGTCAGTGAGCCATCCTGATGCAGATGAACCTCGATACAGTCTGCCTGCCCGACAATCGCCTCATCCACACTGTTGTCGATGACCTCATGGGCCAGATGGTTGGGGCGGTCTGTCTCAGTGTACATCCCCGGACGTTTGCGGACCGGCTCAAGCCCGGTCAGAACTTCAATAGCAGATGCGTTGTAACGGTTGCTCATAATTACTATACTTGGCGAATACCAAACCCGATTATCGCGTATTATGACAGCCCCGATGAAAAAACCGATAACCGATTTTGAAAAATCCCTGTCTGAACTGGAAAAAATTGTAAGGCGGATGGAGCAGGGTGATCAGTCACTGGACGATACTCTTCAGGATTTCGAGAGAGGAATGCAGTTGTCTGAACTGTGCCGGAAAGGGTTGGATGAGGCCCAGCAAAAAGTGGAGATGCTGGTTAAAAAACATGGCGACTACCGATTGGAAATGATCGACAGTGACTCGCCCGCGGATATGGGTAACCGTTCCCATGATGATGCGGATTGTTAAGTGACCGGGTTTCAATCCGTATGGGAGCGTTATAGCAAACGAACCGAGCGCGCCCTGGCGGCCCGATTGATTGAAAGCTCGGTGATTCCCGAAAGATTACATCAGGCGATGGCCTATAGCTGTCTCGGTGGCGGGAAGCGATTTCGCGCTATGCTGGTCTACGCCTGCGGGCAGGCCGCCGGGGCGACCCTGGAGCGACTCGATACTCCGGCCTGCGCGGTGGAAATGATCCATGCCTATTCCCTGATTCATGACGATTTGCCGACAATGGATGACGATGATCTGCGACGGGGCAGGGCAAGCTGCCATATCGCTTTTGGCGAGGCGCTGGCCATTCTGGCCGGAGATGCCTTGCAGAGCCGGGCTTTTGAAATTCTCGCCTCCACGAAATGGAATGACATTGATGCTAAAAACCGCGTGGCGATGATCGAACAACTGGCCAGGGGCTCCGGTTCACTCGGTATGGCGGGTGGGCAGGCTCTGGACATGGAAGCTACGGGGCAAGCGGTTGACTACGCTGGTCTGGTGCGGATTCATGGCCTCAAGACCGGGCAACTGATCGAATCATCAGCCATAATCGGTTGTCTGGCCGCGCAAAACCCGGACCAGGAATTGTTGTCCGGTATACGGGTTTATGGTTCCTGCATTGGTCTCGCATTTCAGGTTTTGGATGATATACTGGATGCCACTTCAAATAGCCAGACTTTGGGTAAGGCCAGTGGCGCGGACCAGATCATGAATAAATCAACCTACGTGTCGATACTTGGACTGGATGCCGCAAAAGCCGAAGCCGCCAAATTGTCAGAGCAGGCGGTTCAAGCAATTCGAGGTCCAGGAGAAAGCAGAGCTTTCCTTGAACAGCTCGCGAATTTTGTCATAACCAGGAGTTACTGATGTCTGAGACCGATACCCGTTACCCCTTGCTGTCGAAAATAGATGACCCGGCCAGCTTGCGCAAACTGAAAAAGAAACAACTGGAGCAACTGGCTGATGAATTACGCAATTATCTGATCGAAGTCTTGTCCAGGACAGGCGGGCATTTTGCTCCCGGTCTGGGTACGGTAGAACTGACCATTGCATTGCATTATGTTCTGAACACTCCAGATGACCGGCTGGTCTGGGATATTGGTCATCAGGCGTACCCGCACAAGATATTGACCGGACGCCGTGACAGATTCGAGACTATTCGTAAATACAAAGGGTTATCAGGATTTCTTAAACGGACTGAGAGCGAATATGATACCTTCGGGGCGGGACACGCCAGCACCTCGATCAGTGCGGCGCTCGGTATGGCGGTCGCTTCCCGGCACATGAAAATGGAACGTGAAGTAGTCGCAGTGATCGGAGACGGGGGGTTGACCGGCGGTATGGCTTTTGAAGCGCTGAACAATGCCGGTGACCTGGATGTCGATCTGCTGGTGATTCTGAATGATAACGAGATGTCGATTTCCCCGAATGTGGGCGCCATTTCCAGTTATCTGGCGAGACTGATGTCGGGACGAGCTTATTCAACGATACGGGAAGGAAGAACGGTATTGACCACTCTGCCGCCACGGATCAAGAAGTATGCGAGACGGCTGGAAGAACACATGAAAGGAATGGTGATGCCGAGTACACTCTTTGAAGAACTCGGTTTCTATTACATCGGGCCGATCGATGGACACAATGTAGATAGTTTGGTTATCACATTGGAAAACCTGAAGAAAATGAAGGGGCCGCGGTTGCTTCATATCGTCACCGAGAAAGGCCACGGTTTTGAGCCAGCATCGACAGCACCGACCACTTATCACGGGGTTTCTCCGTTTGACAAGGATACCGGCAAACTGGAAGCCGGCAAGAAGGTGCGCTCCTATACTCATGTATTCAGTGACTGGTTGTGTGATATGGCAGCCAAAGACTCGTCCCTGATCGGTATTACTCCGGCCATGCGTGAGGGTTCGGGGTTGGTGCGCTTTGCCAAAGAGTACCCGGATCGGTATTTCGACGTGGGCATTGCCGAGCAGCATTCCCTGACATTTGCCGCCGGGCTGGCCTGCGAAGGGCTCAAGCCTGTGGTCGCCATTTATTCGACATTCCTGCAACGTGCCTACGATCAGTTTATTCATGATATTTCGATACAGGATCTGGATGTGCTGTTTGCGATAGACCGGGCTGGACTGGTCGGCGCGGATGGCGCGACTCATGCCGGAGTTTATGATTATTCCTATCTGAGATGTATCCCTGGAATGGTCATCATGGCACCGGCTGATGAAGCGGAATGTCGCAATATGTTATATACCGGGCATATCCATGTCGGCCCGGCCTCAGTGCGCTATCCGAGAGGCGGTGGCCCCGGCGCTGCCGAAGAAGCTGAAATGGTCGCATTGCCCATAGGAAAAGCGGAAGTCCGCAGAGAATCCGACAATAACCAGGTCGTGATTCTGGCGTTCGGAACCATGGTTTATCCGGCGATCGAAGTCGGTGATGAACTCGACTGTAAGGTGGTTAACATGAGATTTGTGAAGCCACTCGACACGGCGTTGATACTTGCTATGGCAGACAGTCATAGTCTGGTGGTTACGGTCGAGGAAAATGTCCTGATGGGGGGTGCCGGTTCGGCGGTGAATGAATGCCTGGCCGAAAATGGCCGACAGACCGCAGTGCTGAATCTGGGTGTCCCGGACCGGCACGTGGAGCACGGTTCCCAGCAGCAGCAACTGGAGGAAATCGGATTGTCAGTGGCGGGTATCAGGCAGCGGATTGTCGAAAAGCTGGAAGCAATGTCCTGACAGGGTCAGATTATTCCAGGCAGCGCGTGGCGATCTCGCGGACGTCGGTTGACAGTCCGTTTATCTTCAGGATGCGGTTCAGTGCTTCGTGCATCTGGTCGCGTAGTGCCGGTTTGTATTTTTTCCAGTTGTTCAACGCCGATGCCAGACGGGCGCAGACCTGGGGGTTGACCGGATCGAGAGTTTCGACCCATTCCAGCAGAAAATCATAGCCGCTGCCATCTTCGGCATGGAAACAGACGGGGTTGCCATGAGTGAAGCCCAGTATCAAGGAATAAACCTTGTTCGGATTCAGGTGATCGAACCCCGGATGCTGAGTCAATATTCTCACTCGCTGTAGCGTACCCGGATCATCCACTCCGGCTTGCGCCCGCAACCAGTTGTCGACAACCAGTGGTTCGTCTTTCCACTGTTCATAGAAATCATCCAGCACAGACTCCTTATGCGGGCAAGTGGAGCGACAAATGAAGGCCATGGCCCGCGCTGAATCGGTCATACACTTCGAGTGGCTCAGTTGTTCCATGCACAGGGCATGGGCGGGTTCGGTATCCAGAGTAATGAGGTAGTTCAGGCACCGATCTCGCAAGTCACGTGCCTTGATCTCATTTTCCATCGGGTTTCCCTGATTCAGCTTCTGGCATTTATGATAAACCCGGTTCAATGCGGTCTGTGACCGGGTGGCCAGAAAGATTTTCATTGCCTGGTGAACCTTCTGAATGGCTTGTGGGTCTATGGGTGAGACCTGTTCGGTCAGGTAGGAGACGGTGGGCAGAGTCAGCAACAGGGCTGTGAGTGCAGGGTCCGGGTCATGATTAGCCAATGCCGTATCAAATAATCCGTTCAACACAGGATTGAATGCCAGGTCTTCGCCATTTTGGTGTCTTTCGAGGTTAACAAGCAGGTCCTTGAGGTAAAACCTCTGCCCCGAATCCCAGCGATTGAACGGGTCATCATCATGGTCAAGCAATACTCTCAACTCCTGATCGGACAGATTCGGTTCGAGTTCAACCGGAGCACTGAATCCGCGCAGGAGCGAGGGCACCGGACGGCTTTCGATGTTCGGGAAGCACCAGGTTTGCTCAACTTTATCCAGGCATAGCACCTGCTCCTTTTCGCCGTGTCCGAGCTCCAGTTTTTCTCCAGACAGGTTGAACAGTGCGCTTCTGACCGGGATTACGAAAGGCTTTTTGTCTGATTGACCCGGCGTATCCGGGCATCTTTGTGAGAGAGTTAGCTCAAACTCCCTGCGCTCGGCATGATAACCGGATTTCACTGAGACAACCGGAGTGCCCGCCTGGTCATACCAGTTCTTGAATTGCGTCAGGTCGCGGTTACTGACTGTTTCCATGGAAGAGATAAACTGTTCGATGGTCACTGCCTGGCCGTCCCAGGTCTCGAAGTAATGATCGGTTCCCCTACGGAATAATTCCGCCCCAAGTAACGTATGTATCATCCTGACTACTTCAGCCCCTTTCTCATAGACCGTTGTGGTATAGAAATTATTGATGGTTTGATAGGACTCAGGTCGCACGGGATGCGCCATTGGCCCTGCGTCTTCCTTGAACTGATGAGACCTCAGCATACTGACATCTTCGATGCGTTTGGCGGCCCTTGACCCCATATCGGCACTGAACTCTTGATCTCTGAACACGGTAAAGCCTTCCTTGAGACTCAACTGGAACCAATCCCTGCAAGTAACCCGGTTGCCGGACCAGTTATGGAAATATTCATGACCGATCACGGATTCTACGTTCTGGAAATCAGTGTCAGTAGCCATTTTCATGTCTGCCAGCACATATTTCGTGTTGAATATGTTGAGGCTCTTGTTTTCCATTGCACCCATGTTGAAGTCGTCCACCGCGACTACATTGAACCGGTCGAGGTCATAGATTCGTCCATAGACCTGCTCATCCCATTGCATGGATTTTTTCAGGGATTGCATGGCGTGGCCGCATTTATCTATATCATCGCCCCTGGCGAAAAACCGCAGGGTGACATCCCGCCCGTCCATGGTCAGGAAATGATCTTCAAGACAGTTCAGGCGACCGGCGACGATGGCGAACAGGTAAGTCGGCTTCAAAAAAGGGTCATCCCAGAGCGCGAAGTGTCTGCCGTTCTCCAGGTCTCCTTGCTCAACCAGGTTGCCGTTGCATAACAAAACCGGGAAGCGATTTTTGTCCGCGCTCAGCCTGACCCGGTATCGAGCCAGATTGTCCGGGCGGTCGATGGCCGGAGTAATCTTGCGGTAACCCTCGGCTTCACACTGGGTACAGAGCATATCTCCGGACTGGTACAGCCCCATCAATGCGGTATTCTCCGATGGATTGATGGTGTTGCTGATTTTCAGCTGAAACTTATCCGGCGCGTTGAAAATTGTTAAATAATAATCGGTTATCTCATATTGTCCGTCTTCCAGTATGCGGTCGTCCACGCAGACCGAATGAATATCCATACACTCACAGTCGAGTTTCAGTTCAGTCGCATCAGGAGAATTTCTACTGACCGTGTGTACGGCCTCCACCCGGCAGACTTCAAAATCAAGCTGGATGTCGAGACTGGAAGATGTGATCAGATAATCGGGCTCTCGGTAATCGGAGCGATACGTTTGTGCAGGGACCATTCCCCGGGTTTGCTCGCATGGTTCGGACTCCGACACAGTGAACCCCTACCTTTCGAGATACTTCAGTTTGTCCTTTACATCCCGCCATTCATCCGAGTCGGGGAGGGCTGGCTTCATTTCTGTGATGACCGGCCATATCTGGCTTAATTCGGTATTCAAATCCAGAAAATGTTGCTGATCATCCGGCAACTCATCTTCTGAGTAAATCGCGTTGACCGGGCATTCCGGTTCACACAGGCTACAGTCGATACATTCTTCAGGGTCAATCACCAGAAAATTCGGACCTTCATGAAAACAGTCCACAGGGCATACTTCAACACAGTCTGTCAGTTTGCAACGAATACAGGATTCGACTACCACATAGGTCATTTGTCCAGGCTCCACAAGCAATGGGTAAGATTGATTCCAGGTGATATTGTAAGTTTTCCGGCGACTGAATAACAGCCATAAAACCTCGCTATCCGCCTTTTTTTTCCAGCAATCCGCTCAATTCATACAACATATTCAATGCTTCTAACGGAGAAGTCTGATCGGCTGAGAACTCCCGTAACCGGGTAATCACCGTCTGCTCCCCGGAGTCGCTTTGTGGCAATGGGCGAGTTTGTCGGGCAGAGTCCGGGTTGTCCGGTTGTGATGCCGAGTGCGCGTAACGTGCTTCGAGCGCACGCATCCGGCTGCGGGATTCTTCGATCACCTGGTCGGGAATCCCGGCCAGTCTGGCGACTTGCAGGCCATAACTCTGACTGGCCGGCCCTTGTTTTACGCTGTACAGGAAAACAATGTCCTGACCGTATTCAACCGCGTCCAGATGCACATTTTCCACTCCCGTCAGCTGATCGGCTAATGCGGTCAACTCGAAATAGTGAGTCGAAAACAGGGTGAATGAATACACCCGATTGGCCAGATAACGGGCGCATGCCCAGGCCAGGGACAAGCCATCCCAGGTACTGGTTCCGCGACCTATTTCATCCACCAGAACCAGGCTGTTGCCGGTTGCGTTCCTTAAAATATGCGCCATTTCAGTCATTTCCACCATAAAGGTCGAGCGTCCTCCGGCCAGGTCATCGGCTGAACCGATGCGGGTGTAGATGCGGTCAATCGGCCCGATCCGGGCCGCTTCGGCGGGGACGAAACAGCCGGTGTGGGCAAGCAATGTAATGATCGCCACCTGACGCATATACGTACTCTTGCCTCCCATATTCGGGCCGGTGATGATCTGCATCCGGGATTGATCATCCAGTTCAATGGAATTGGAGATGAACCGGCTCTCCAGCACCTGCTCGATAACCGGGTGGCGCCCGTCCCTTATCGAGAGTGAAGCATAGTCCACCAGTTCTGGACGAGTCAGTTGCAGTGCAGCGGCGCGTTCGGAAAAATTGCCGAGGCAATCCATGACCGCCAGATTGTTGGCGCATTGCAGCAATTCCGGTGCTTCTGGAATCAGGCTCTCAAGTAGCTGTTCATACAACCATTTCTCTCTGGTCAGTGCCTTGCTCTTTGCGCCCAGAATCCGGTCTTCAAACTCCTTCAGTTCCGTGGTGATAAATCTTTCCGCATTTTTAATGGTCTGTCTGCGTATATATTCCGGTGGTGCCTGTCCGGATTGTGAGCGGGGGATTTCAATGTAATAGCCATGTACCCGGTTGTAACGGACTCTCAGATTGCCGATTCCAGTGCGTTTTTTCTCGCGTCTCTCAAGATCAATCAGGAATTCACTCGAATCCCGTTGCAGGTGGCGTAATTGACTGAGTTCCGTATCGTAATCATCCCGCAACACGCCGCCATCACGTATCAGGGCAGGACATTCATCCTTTATCGCGTCATCCAGCAACTTCCAGATCTTCGGCCTGGGTCGCAACCCCTTGATCAGGGAAGCAATCAGCGCCGACGGGGTATCGTCGATCAGTTTGTTGAGTGCTGGCAATACTCCCAATGCAATTTTCAAACGAACCAGGTCTCTGGGTCGCGCCGATTTCATGGCTATCCGGGCCAGAATCCGCTCCATGTCACCTATCTCTTTCAGAATCGGTTTCAGGTCGGTGTAACGCTGGTTGTCCAGCAACCATTCAACTCCGTCATGCCGTTTGCGGAGCGCATCAATATCCCTCGTTGGACCATTGAACCAGCGCCGCAGCATCCGGCTGCCCATAGGGGTAGCGCATCGATCAAACAAGGCAACCAGAGAAAGAGAGCTTTGCACGCTTTGGGATTTTTCTATTTCAAGATTATTCCGGGTGACTGTGTCAATCACAATCGTGCTGTCCGGGTTCTCAAATTCGATTCCCCGAATATGGGGTATCGCCTGTTCATGCAGGTCCCTGACGTAATGGATCAGGGCACCGGCGGAGCGGGTTGCCAGCGGATTCCGGTGGCAGTCGAAAGACTCCAGGGTTCGGGTCGAGAAAAGATCGCATAAAATTTGTTCGGCGCGGGCAGAATCGAAATACCAGTCCGGTATCGTGGTTTCACTGTCGATATTGAACCGGCTCTTCTGATTCTCCCCGACCAGGGTTTCTGCAGCCTTGAAGCGCATCAGCTCGCTGTACAACTGTTCACGGGACTCGACTTCATAACCCTTGAATCGTCCGCTGGAAATTTCCAGTGTAGCGATACCGATTCTGCCGTTATGCTCGAACAGCGCGGCGGTAATGTTCTCGACCCGGTCGGCCAGCAGGGTTTCTTCGGTCAGGGTTCCCGGAGTCACCACCCGCACGACCTTCCGTTCCACCGGGCCTTTTGATGTGGCCGGGTCACCGATTTGCTCACAGATTGCCACCGATACCTGTTGCTTTAACAGTCTGGCAAGATACTGATCGGCACTGTGCCAGGGCACGCCAGCCATCGGGATGGGGGAGCCGTCCGATTTTCCTCTGGCGGTCAGTGTGATGTCGAGCAGCCTGGCCGCTTTTTCTGCATCGTCATAAAAGAGTTCGTAGAAATCACCCATCCGATAGAACAGCAGGGTATCCGGGTAATCCGCCTTGATCTTCAGATACTGACGCATGATCGGAGTATGTGTCGAGGGCGATCCGGACATGGTTATAAAACCCCGCCCAGAGTGGGTTTAATCAGGAGTAGCAACTCATTGAATAGTTTCGGGTTCGCACAGACGATGTTGCCATTTTCCAGGAAGTCCTGATTGCCTTCAAAATCCGCAACCAGACCACGTGCTTCACGCACGATCAGGCTTCCGGCGGCTATATCCCAAATTTTGAGTCGTGGTTGCCAAAAAGCATCCGTGCGCCCGCAGGCGATGTATGCCAGATCAAGCGCGGTGGAACCGGTATGGCGGATACCGGCTGACTTCGTGACCACTTGATCCATGCATTTGAGCCATACATCGAAATGTGGCAAATCCCGCGCCGGGTAACCGGTTGTCACCAGGCTGTTTCCCAGAAGAGTCTGGCCACTGACCCGGATTCTCCTGTTGTCGAGTTGAGCACCTTGTCCGCGGGAAGCGGTAAACAGTTCGTTACGCAATGGATTGAATATGATGCCATGTTCCATCCTGCCCTTGCAGCGGATACCGATCGATACCGCGTAATCCGGGTGACCGTGCAGGAAATTGGTGGTGCCGTCCAGCGGGTCGATAATCCACTCCACGTCATCCTTGCTGGTGGCGCAGGCTTCGGCGGATGTACGTTCTGAGCCGCTTTCTTCTGCGGTGATTCGGTGATGCGGATAGGCTCGCTGGATGACCTCAATGATTTCATCCTCCGCCGCCCGATCGACTTCACTGACAAAATCATTTTCCCCTTTCTTCTCCACGGCCAGCCGGTGCACCTGATCCATATAGCGGACGATGATATTTCCGGCATTACGCGCAGCTTTAATTCCTATATTTATCAAAGGGTTCATTAAAATTTCCTTGAAAACACATGAGTAGTGGTTTGCTGGTTGGCCGCTTTTCTGGTCAGAGCGGACAAGGATTGTTTCTGCACGTTGTGTTGTTTATACGGATGAGTGCCTGGTATCGGGACATCAAAGGACTCGCGCCAGATCGTCAATTAAATCCTGGCTGTCTTCCAGCCCAACGGACAAGCGGAATAAACCATCTCCGGCCAGCTCCCGGTATTTTTCCAGTTCGGCGCCGGTCAGCCGGAAAGAGGAACCGATCAGATCTTCGGTGCCCATCAAGAAAATCAGGCTGCGATGATGGCCCAGAGAGACTGCGTAATGAATGGTTTTGAGTTGCTGCATCATTCTACCGGCAACTGCTTCTGGATGTCTGGTCCGAAAAGCGATCATGCCGGAGAAATTCTCCATCTGTTTCCTCGCCAGTTCATGCTGTGGATGAGATGTATGACCCGGATACAGCATGAGCTCGACCCCCGGATGGTGGTGCAGGAAATCCGCAATCGCCAGGGCGTTTTTCTGGTGTTCCCACATCCGCAACGGCAGGGTGGCAGCACCGCGCATGGTCAGCCATGCGTTGAACGGGCTGATTACGCCACCGTAGTGCATGACCCCGGACTCGCGCATTTTCGTGATCAGCACAGCACTGCCCAGCACTGCCCCGCCCAGCGTGTCACCATGTCCTGAAATATATTTGGTCAGGGAATGCACAACCAGATCCGCGCCCAGTTCCAGTGGCCGTGTCGCTACCGGGCTGGCAAAAGTGGAGTCAACAACCAGAATTGCGCCATTCTCGTGAGCAATTTCAGCCGCTCGCCTGATATTGGTAATCCGAAGCAAGGGATTGGAAGGCGTTTCGATCCAGATCATTCGGGTGTTTTCCCGCATGGCTCCGACAATGCTGTCCAGGTCAGACGTGTCGACGGGTGATGCCTCAACACCATTCGCTGGCAACAGGTCTCTGGCGATTTCCGCAGTGCCTGGGTAATTCGTATTACTGATGACCAGATGGTCGCCACTTTTTAACAGGCTGAATAAAACCCCGGACGATGCGGCCATGCCGGAGGCAAAGGCAATACATTGTTCCGCGGCTTCAAGCAGGGCCAGCTTGATCTCCAGTTGACGCACAGTGGGGTTCGACCAGCGCGTGTACACAAACGGGCTGTTCTCATCCATGTTGTTTACCGAGAAACTGACCGGCTCTTCGACAACAAAGGTGCTGGACATGACAATGTTGGGAGCCGACGCCCCGGTCTGCGGGTCGGGCGTCTCGCCACCGTGTACAGCGATAGTCTGCATGCTTTTTCTGTTCATAAACTGATTACCTTACCGTGAATTTGAAAAACAGTCTCGCGATTTACCACGATCAATCCGAATTGTAAATTTATTTTTCAGCCGCCAGATAAACAATCCAGCACGGATCGTCCTGGCCGTGTTCGGCGGGAGTATATTCTCCGTTTCCTTCACCTGTTGTCTCATCGGTTCCCTCCCAGTAAACCGTTACCTTACTGAAACCCGCTTCCAGCATCAATTCCTGTAATTCGGGCAATGTCCACATTCTCCAGTTGTATGTAAACGCCTTCTTCATTTTCGAGCCATCCTTGAATTTGAAATGTATGTGACAGAGTATATGGCCGGTTATCGGATCGAATCGTGCCTGATGCCAGTAGTATTTGAAGTCCTCATGACTGGTTTTTTCCTTTACCTCGCGCCACGATTCATGCCCCCCGTAGGCGTCGATGAACAGCACGCCATTATCGTTCAACCCCTGTCGCGCTTTTTTGAAATATTGGCCGAGAGTCTGGCGAGTCCTGAATACCTGATAACTGAAATTCATCCCCAGAATCATATCTGCTTTCTGGCCGGAATAGTCCAGCACATCGACAAGGGTCAATTCAATCCGGTTGCGCTGATGCGTGTTCAGGCGGGACAGGTTATGCCGGGTTGCCCAATCCAGTGCCTCCTGACTCAAATCAAGACCGAACGCGCGGTTGCTCGTATTCCTGCGAACCCACTCACAGCAGACTTTGGCGGTTCCACAAAAATCCTCGCGCAAAATTTTCGCATTGTGACCCCGTAATGCCAAAAAGCTTTGCTCGACAAACGTGATTTCCGGTTCCACGCATTGCACCGCTTTTTCATAATATTCATAGCGGTCAGCGACGCTGGCAATCGTTCGTTTTTTCGGGGGCATTTTCAAACCAGATATGTACGGGAATGGAATTTGGTCAGTTACAATATACCATCGAAGTTCCATTTTGTTGGCAAATCCATTATGGCGAACAAACAACTTGTATTACTGCGGCATGCCAAATCCGACTGGTACGGCCGTGTCCGCACTGACTATGACCGCCCATTGAATGACCGCGGTTGTCGAGACACTCCACGGGTCGGCCAATGGCTGGGCGAAAATGGTTACCGGCCGGAACATATATTATGCTCCGGCGCCGAGCGAACCCGACAGACATTGAGTCTGGTAATTCAGGGCAGTGAGGGCCACGGCAGTGAATGGAAAGACATTCCGGCCGATGTGTCAGATGACCTGTACCATGCCGGGGAATCGTTCCTAATAGACCGGATAGCGACCGCATTCAGTTACTGCGACGCCTTGATGGTGGTGGGTCACAATCCGGGGATGGACATGCTTGTGATGCGGTTCTGTCCACAACTCGAACTGAGCGCCAGCGGCAAACTGATGACTACCGCCGCCTGCGCGGTCATTGGCTTTGATGACGAGGATTTGACCAACCCCGTACTGATTGATTTCCGGCGGCCCTGACCAACGCAACATAACTTGACCTGATGTAAGGTTTACACGATAATCGCGGTCGCTCACGGACTGGATTTTTATCCTCTATGGTGATCTTTTACCTGCATCCGTGCAATCGGAGCAACCCACACTTAACCCTTACAGGAAATTCAAATGGATGACAACAAACGCAAGGCGTTGGAAGCTGCGCTGGGGCAGATAGATCGACAGTTCGGTAAAGGATCCGTCATGCGTCTGGGCGATTCTGACGTCGCCCAGGATATCCAGTCTTATTCTACAGGCTCGCTGGGTCTGGACATCGCTCTGGGGATAGGCGGGCTGCCCAGAGGCAGGATCGTTGAGGTGTATGGTCCCGAGTCCTCCGGTAAAACAACGCTGACCTTATCGGTCATTGCCCAGGCGCAGAAACTCGGAGGCACCGCAGCCTTCATTGATGCAGAACATGCGCTGGACCCGGGTTATGCGGAAAAGCTCGGTGTCAATATCGACGATCTGCTGGTTTCCCAGCCGGATACCGGCGAGCAGGCGTTGGAAATTGCTGACATGCTGGTTCGTTCTGCGGCAGTTGATGTGGTCGTCGTTGACTCGGTAGCCGCCCTGACCCCCAAGGCTGAAATCGAAGGCGAAATGGGAGACCATCATGTCGGACTACAGGCCCGGTTGATGTCCCAGGCGTTACGTAAGCTGACCGCCAATATCAAGCGTTCCAACACGATGGTTATTTTCATCAACCAGATACGAATGAAAATCGGCGTGATGTTCGGTAACCCGGAGACTACGACAGGGGGTAACGCATTGAAGTTCTACGCCTCGGTCAGGCTGGATATCCGCCGTATCGGAGCGATCAAGAAGGGGGATGAGGTGCTGGGCAACCAGACTCGTGTGAAGGTAGTTAAAAACAAGGTCGCGCCACCGTTCAAACAGACTGAATTCGACATTCTCTACAACGAGGGAATCTCCAAGCATGGCGAGTTGATTGATCTGGGCGTAGAGGTGGGCGCTATTGAAAAGTCAGGCGCCTGGTACAGTTATGGCGCGGATCGAATCGGGCAGGGCAGAGATAATGTGCGCGCATACCTGAAGGAAACCCCGGATGTTGCCGACCAGATCGAGCGTATCGTGAAGGATCGGAAGGGTATCGGCACTGCCGAAAATGAATCGGAATAAACCCCGAAGCCGAATTGACGACCCGATTATCTTGTTAAGATAAAGATAGAGTTCATTGATAGAAAAAGACAATTTCAACAGCGAACAGTCCGGAGAAGTGCTGATCAAATCGTTGACTGAGCGTGCTCTTAAGTGTCTGGTCAGACGCGAACACAGCGCCTGGGAGTTGGGCAGAAAGCTGGCCAATCATGGACCGTCCGATGCCGTAGAGCAGGTTATCGGTCAGCTGCAAAGCCGTGGTCAACAGTGCGACACCCGATTCGCTGAAATGTTGTGCCGGTCGCGATTCAATCGGGGTAAAGGACCGGCCCGGTTGTTGCATGAACTCCGGGAACACCGCATCGACGACGAGATTATTTCTGCCACGATGCTGGAATACGAGGATCGCTGGACAGAGCTTGCCAATCGGGTGCGCTCGAAAAAGTTTGGTGAGGCCGCACCGGGCAGTCTGCAGGAATGGAGTAAACAGGCGCGGTTCCTGCAACAACGCGGGTTTTCGGCCAGTCACTTTGGCCGGTATGAAGAATAGCGGCAATCATTCTGAACCATGAAAACAACCGAAATCCGTCAAAGGTTTATCCGCTATTTCAGGAATCAGGGCCACCAGGAAGTGCCCAGCAGTCCACTGATTCCGGGCAATGACCCGACCTTGCTGTTCACCAACTCCGGGATGGTTCAATTCAAGGATTTATTTCTCGGCGAGGAAACCAGAGATTACCAGCGGGCGGTCACTTCCCAGCGATGCGTCCGGGCAGGTGGCAAGCATAATGATCTTGAGAATGTCGGGTATACAGCGAGACATCATACCTTCTTTGAGATGCTCGGTAATTTCAGCTTTGGCGACTACTTCAAGGAAGATGCGATCCGCTACGCCTGGGAATTACTGACGGTCGAGTTCGGCCTGCCTGCTGAGCGATTGTGGGTAACAGTATTCGAGGAAGATGACGAATCAGAAGCAATCTGGCTTAACCATATCGGCGTGCCAAAGAACCGCATTACCCGAATCGGAGCAAAGGACAACTTCTGGCAAATGGGAGACACGGGACCCTGTGGCCCCTGTTCGGAGATTTTCTATGATCATGGGCCGACAGTCGAGGGCGGCCCGCCGGGCTCTCCCGAAGCGGACGGAGACCGCTATGTTGAAATCTGGAATCTGGTATTCATGCAGTTTAACCGCAGCGCGGATGGACAGCTGACGCCATTGCCGAAACCATCGGTGGATACCGGAATGGGGCTGGAGCGAATGGCGACAGTTCTGCAGGGGGTACACAGTAACTATGAAACTGATCTGTTCAAAAATCTGATCCACGCCATTGCCCGTATTCTGGAGGTCAAGGATCTGGAGAACCAGTCATTGCGCGTGATCGCCGATCATATTCGCTCCACTTCGTTTCTGATTGTCGATGGCGTGGTTCCCTCCAATGAAGGTCGCGGCTATGTCCTGCGCCGGATTATTCGACGCGCCATCCGGCATGGCTACCAGTTGGGACGCAAGACCCCATTCATGCATCGGCTGGTTGAGCCGTTGATTGTGGAAATGGGGGATGTATTCCCGGAGCTTGTCGCCGCCCGTGAGCAGGTCGTGCGTGCATTGCGGCAGGAGAATGAAAAATTCAATGAAACACTGGATCAGGGATTAAAAATCCTCGATCAGGAAATTGCAGGACTTGATGGCTCGGTGATTGCAGGGGAAAGTGTTTTCAAACTGTACGATACTTACGGCTTCCCGGCGGATTTGACAGCGGATATTGCCAGAGAACGCGGTCTGACCATCGACAGCGAGGGGTTTGAAGTTGAAATGCAAGCGCAACGTAACCGTGCACGGTCTGCAAACCGATTTGTGGACAGTACCCGGATGCGGGTTGAAGGCATGGAAAAAACGCCCTTTACCGGCTATCAGAGTCTCGAAAATCCAGTACAAATAGTGTCCGTTCTGGACGGTGGGCAGCCGGTTGAGCAATTACAGCAGGGTCAGGCCGGCGTGGTGGTTCTGTCCAGTTCGCCGTTTTATGCCGAGAGCGGGGGGCAGGTCGGGGATAAAGGCCAGGTTCTCCTCGATCAGGGCGAGTTCGCGGTTTCAGATACCCAATATCTGGCTAATCAGGTGATTGGATTGTTCGGTACGGTTGTGTCCGGCAGAGTGAGAGTCGGTGACCAGGGTAATGCACAGGTTGAAGCAGACTCCCGTTACAACAGCGCGAACAATCACTCTGCCACTCACCTGCTGCATGCGGCATTGAAAACCGTGCTGGGACAGCATATCGAGCAGAAAGGCTCGCTCGTCGAACCTGCCCGGCTACGATTCGATTTCTCCCATTTTGAGCCGGTTAGCGATGAACAGTTAAGGCAGATCGAGTCTCTGGTAAGCTCGAAAATCCGATCCAACTATCCGGTTCAGGTCGATGTCATGAATCTGGAAGAAGCCAAATCCCGGGGTGCGGTCGCACTATTTGGCGAAAAGTATGAAGACTCCGTGCGAGTCATCCAGATGGGCGATTTTTCCTGTGAGTTGTGTGGTGGTACTCATGTATCGCGTACCGGCGACATCGGATTGTTCAGGATTCTGTCAGAGACCGGCATTGCCGCCGGAGTCAGGCGAATTGAGGCAGTAACCGCAGGCGCCGCCGAGCAATATATCAACGATCAATTATCGCTCCTGGAACAACTAACGGCCTCGCTGAAAACCTCGCCGGAGCAGGCAGTCGAACGAATCAACGGGATGCTGGAAACACAGAAACAGCAACAAAGGCAGATACAATCCTTGCAGACGAAATTGGCTACTGGTGCCGGTAATCAGGAAAATCTTAAGGAAATCAATGGGGTCAAGGTCATTGCTATTCGCCAGGACGGGGCCGATGTGAAATCCATGCGTATGGTTGTTGACCAATGGCGCAACCGGCTGGAGAGCGGGGTCGTGCTGGTGGCTTCGGCAAATGATGACAAGGTGGTATTGATCGCCGGAGTCAGTCAGGATTTGACCGCACAACTCAAGGCCAGCCAGCTGATTCAGACTATTTCCTCGATTGTCGATGGCAAGGGCGGAGGCCGTCCCGACCTGGCGCAGGGAGGTGGGGCCAATATTGAAAATATCGAACCCGCGATTGAGGCCGCTTTCAAATGGGTGGAAGCAAACACGGCTGATCGGAACCAGAACAACTGACAGTAATAAAATTGGCACTCATTGTTGAAAAATACGGCGGCACATCGGTCGGGTCTGTGGAGCGGATCAAGGCAGTAGCCGAAAATATCCTGAAAAGCGTAGAAAATGGCGATCAGTTGGTCGTGGTGGTATCCGCGATGAGCGGGGAAACCAATCGTCTGATTGCATTGGCTCACCAGATTTCCGATAATCCTTCATCCCGGGAAATGGATACTCTGGTCACTACCGGAGAGCAGGTGACTATCGCACTATTGTCGATGTCGTTGCAGGAACTCGGAGTGTCCGCCTGTTCCTATACCGGATTCCAGATTCCGATTCTGACCGACGGTTTCCACGGCAAGGCAAGAATAGAAAATATCGACACGAAAAAAGTACTCTGCGACCTGGAACAGGGGCGGGTTGTCGTCGTGGCTGGCTTCCAGGGAATCAACGAGGCCAACGATATTACCACTTTAGGGCGGGGAGGCACCGACACCACGGCCGTTGCCATGGCAGCGGCGCTGCAAGCCGATGAATGCAGGATATTTACCGATGTGGATGGCGTTTACACTGCCGACCCGCGAGTGGTGGAAGATGCGCACAGACTGGACCGGATTACGTTTGAGGAAATGCTGGAATTGTCAGGTTCGGGAGCGAAAGTCATGCAGATTCGGTCTGTCGAATTTGCCAGCAAATACAATGTCCCGTTTCGCGTGCTTTCTTCCTTCGAGCCTGGGCCGGGAACACTGATCAGTTGTGAGGACAAGAATATGGAAAAACCTTTAATTTCAGGTATTACTTCGGTTGACAATGAAGCCAAGGTTACCATTCGCGGTGTACCCGACAAACCGGGGATTGCCTACAGCCTGTTGGGGCCAATATCTGACGCCCAGATCATTGTGGATATGATCGTCCAGAATATCGGACTCGACGGCTTGACGGATTTTACGTTTACTATCAATCGGGATGACCTGCAAAAAAGCATCGACCTGCTGGAACCGATCGTCAAATCACTGGGCGCGGAGACTCTGGCCGGCGACACCAATCTGGCGAAAATTTCCGTAGTGGGAGTCGGTATGCGCTCACATGCAGGTATTGCAACCCGGATGTTTCATGCCCTGTCGGAGAAGGGGATCAATATTCAGATGATTTCCACATCAGAAATCAAAATTTCTGTTACTATCGACAAGGAATATGCAGAATTAGCGGTTCGAACGTTGCATAATGCATTTGAACTTGATCAGATATGCAAATAAGATACTGTAAGGTATAGCTGGCTACAGCTTTTGTGTTGGGAACTGGTATCAGGGTGTCAAAGGCAGACCATGGTTTGACGAATATGAATATCAGTTAGACTGTAATTTAATAACGGGAGCATGAAAAAATGTTGATCCTTACCCGCCGAATCGGCGAATCCGTGTATATTGGTGACGATGTTCGTCTAACCATTCTGGGTGTGCGTGGAACACAAGTTCGACTTGGAATTAACGCGCCAAAAGAAGTTCCGGTCCACCGCGAGGAAATTTATTATCGCATCAAACATGAAGAGGGAGAGGGTGTCGAAGATATGGATGGCGACGACAATTATCATCATGAATACGATGATGACGAAGGTGACCCGCACAACGTCTGAGCCGGGTAGTCTTGTTTCAAGCGTCCCGACCGCGCTGCCGAACAGGACGGCACGCGGAACGGTCGCACCCCCCAATACCGGAGAGATGGCCGAGCGGCTGAAGGCGCTCCCCTGCTAAGGGAGTATACGTTAATAGCGTATCGAGGGTTCGAATCCCTCTCTCTCCGCCAAACCTGTCAACCACTACTCCTAACTTTTTTGAGTCGTGCACCGGTCTGAAAAACCCGCACCACTGGTGCGAGAAATCGACTGGAGGATCTATGAAACCAACCGACACCATCTTTGGCTTGACCTACCAGAAGCAGAGTGGACAATCCGCCGCGGGGGAGAGTCATGGACGTTAAAACTGCTGCCATTCAGGTTTTGCAGAAGGCGGGTAAGTCGCTGCATGCCAAGGACATTGCCGAGAAGATCAGGGCGAATGGTCTCTGGGAGTCCAAAGGTAAGACCCCGAGTAATACGGTCAGCGCCCAGATTTATTCCGACATCAATAAGATGGGGAGTAAATCACCCTTCGTTAAGACTGGCGCTCAGACATTCGCGCTTCGAGATACCTTCAAGCAAAAGGAAAATACTGAGTCCACTCCTCCGAAAGCTGGCCAAGTTCCAAACACCCCCTCTTCGAACACTGGTTTGTCGTTCACCGATTGTGCTCAGAAGGTGCTTGAGGAGTTTGGCGGCAAGAAACCGATGCACTACAAGAAGATCACTGGGCAGGCACTTGAAAAAAGATGGCTGGTTACCAGCGGAAAGACGCCGGAGGCCACTATGTACGCGCAGGTGATTACCGAAATCAAGCGACAGCAGAAACGCGGCGACCGTCCTCGATTTGTGCAACACGGCCGTGGCTATGTGGGTTTGAGTCAATGGATGGGGCGCGGTTTGGCGTCTCAAATCGAGCAGCACAACCAGCAAGTCCGAAAGGCTCTGCGTGACCGCCTGCTGGCTATGAAGCCCGGAGAGTTCGAGGAACTTATCTCGCAGTTGCTGGCGGAGATGGGTTTCGAGAAGGTCGAGGTGACCAAGCTCAGCGGCGACGGCGGTATTGATGTCCGTGGCACCCTGGTGGTGGGCGATGTGGTTCGGATCAAAATGGCCGTTCAGGTCAAGAAATGGAAGATCAAGAACAATATACAGGCTCCGGTGGTACAGCAGGTGCGCGGCAGCCTGGGAGTGCACGAGCAAGGCCTGATCATCACCACCAGCAACTTCAGTCGAGGTGCTGTCAAGGAAGCTGCCGAGGCAGACAAGACTCCTATTGCCCTGATGAATGGGGAACAACTCGTGATACTTCTGATGGAACACGGTATTGGCGTTCATCGCTCTACGCCTGATTTGTTTGAGATCGACGAAGAATTCGGAGCAGTGATGAAATGACGATACAGAATGCGGTGATTAGTATGGCAGTGGAACCTGGCACCTCAGTTGGGTATTTGATCGTCTGCAATAAGTGATTCACAATAGGTAAAAGATGTCCGTAAAATTGCCAGATACAGAGAGTAAAGATTTGCTTCCACCAGGAACGATTGTCCGCCTCAAGAGTGATCCTGGACGGCAAGGCGTATTGACCGGAAAGCACCGTGCACAAGCCGGCATCTTGAAATACCAGGTTGTGTTCCCGGAGAGAAAGACATTCCAACCTGACTACGAACTCGAGGTGATCGATGACGATAATTCCGACTGGGAACATCTCATCGCTGAGGGGCGATTCGGTCGTGTGCGCGATCTTCGCAGGAATCTCACCCACATTCATCTGAGTGGTCGTCTCGCTAACCTTGTCTACAGTATGGATGCCACCAACACGGATTTTTATGCGTATCAGTACAAACCAGTCCTGTCTTTCCTGGATTCGCCATCAAATGGTTTGCTGATTGCCGATGAGGTTGGTTTGGGTAAGACGATCGAAGCGGGCTTAATATGGACAGAATTGCGAGCACGTTTTGATGCGCGACGCTTAATGGTAGTATGTCCTGCGATGTTGCGGGAAAAATGGTGCGACGAGTTGGCGAACCGTTTCGGCGTTGATGCCGAAATTATGGGGGCGGCTGAGGCACTGAAGTATCTTCAGCAGGATCGTTACAACGTCCCGGATGGGAAAGGGATCGTTTGTAGCGTGCAGGGTTTGCGCCCCCCCTCGGGTTGGCGCGATGAAGAAAAGAAGACCAGTGCAGATGCCAAGCTGGCTCGGTTTCTCGAGGAACAAGCCACCGAGGAGCCTCTGGTAGACCTCGTCATCATCGACGAGGCTCATTATCTACGGAATCCTGAAAGCCAGACTGCCAAGCTCGGACAGCTTCTACGAGGTGTAGCGGACAATGTGGTGCTACTGTCAGCAACCCCCATCAATCTGAGTGACTACGATCTGTTTCATTTGTTGAATCTGGTCGATCCAGATTCTTTCAGTGTAAAGGAGGTGTTCCCGCAGGTTATTACAGCCAATGAACATCTGCAGAAAGCACGAGATCTGGTTCTGAATGTACGCCCTGATGCAGACCAGATTCGAGAAGAGCTCTCGCTTGCACAACAGCATCCCTTGCTGAAGAGCAGCCGACAGTTAGATGAGCTTGTTTCATCGGAAGACCTGACCGATTACCTCGCAAGTAAAGCGGGGCGTATCCGCTTGGCCAATCGAGTCGAAAAGGTCAATTTACTACGCCATGCCATTACTCGGACACGCAAATCAGAGGTTACCGAGTGGCGTGTTATACGCGAACCCGTGAAACGTTTCGTCGAGCTAGACAAAGATGGTGTTGAGTGGCAGTTTTATCAGCTCGTTACCGAAGCGATACGGCGCTATGCCTGGGAATCTGACATCAGCGATGGGTTTCTGCTTGCTGGTCCTCAGCGACAAGTGTCCAGCTGTATGTATGCGGCAGCAACAGCATGGAAAGAGAAATACGAAAGCTACGAGGAGCAAATCTACGAAGACTTTGGTTACGAGAGTGGTGACGTGGAGATTTCGCCTCTGATCGAACGTCTTCGAAATGACGTGTTGCCACTCATTAGTTTGAAGGCACTGAGGGAGAACGATAACAAGTACGAGATGTTCCGCGAGGCGGTTAGAGAGTATTTGGTGGATAACTCTGATGAGAAACTGATTGTGTTTTCGTTCTACCGAAAAACGCTGGCCTATCTTGCGGAGCGGCTTCTTGAAGATGGCATCAAATCCCAGGTTCTGGTCGGCGGCATGAAGGAGACGAAGCAGGAAGTTATCAGAAGGTTCAAGGAGTCCCCGGATATCACAGTCCTGCTTTCTTCTGAAGTAGCGAGTGAGGGCGTGGACCTTCAGTTTTGTCGTGTGCTGTTCAACTACGATCTTCCGTGGAACCCTATGAAGGTGGAGCAGCGGATAGGTCGTATCGACCGCATTGGTCAACGGGCCGACAAGATCAGCATCGTTAATCTGTTGTTTACGGATACTATAGATCATCGGATCCATGAGCGCCTGTATACGAGATTACGTATCTTCGAGCGGGCTCTTGGCGGTATGGAAGCCATTCTCGGAGAGCAGATATCGGATCTGACAGCGGATTTGCTACGAGAGCCGTTGACGCCAGAGCAGGAGCAACAGCGTATTGAACAAACAGCGATGGCTGTCGAGAGAATCCGTCACGACCAGGATGAGCTCGAAAAACAGGCATCGCATCTGATAGCACATGGTGGCTATATTCTCGACGAAGTGCAGGCGGCACAACAGTTCAAAAAACGCATCACCGAAGAAGACTTGGTTGCGTATGTAAAAGACTACCTTGATAAGTTTTGTCAGGGCTTCGAATTCAAGCAGCTGTCATCGGATGAACAGCGATTTGATCTCAGACTACCCGCCACCGTGGCTGCCTCGCTAGGGGATTTCATTACCAAACATAAACTTCATGGCCTGACACGACTTGCTACCGGAGAGACTATTCGATGCAAGTTTGCAAACAAGGTCAGGGACCCGGCGACTCGAGATGAGGTGATTAGTCAGTTTCACCCATTGATCCGGTTCGTCGGGCAGGAACTACGCGAGAAGAACGAGGCGTTTTATCGGTTGGTGGCAATCCGCTTGGAGGTGTCCAGAGATATAGTGCCTGGTACTTATGCGTTCTTTGTCAATCGCTGGGAGTTCTCGGGCATCAAGGTTGAGGAGGAACTCCCGGTTCGAATCGTGGAGATTCAGTCAGACAGATTGCTGTCCAGAGACGAGTCCTGGGCGTTGCTTAATTTTGCTCGTATTGATGGGGCAGACTGGCTGGAAGTGACGAGTGTGCTTGATGTTGAGTCCTTTGTCAGTGCCTTGGATCGTTGTGTCGAAGCTCTTGAAGCTGACTATGATGCTGAACAGATTCAACGAAAAAATGAGAACGAAGACCGTGTGGCGTTCCAAATCAAATCAGCAGAACGGCATCGGGATCGTCAACTGAATACCCGTTACGAGTTGTTGAATCGGTATCGTGTTGCAGGAAAAACACGAATGATTCCTCCGACCGAAGGCCAAATCAGAAAAATCAAAGAACGGTTCGACGTTCAACGAGAAAAGTTGAATTTGAAATCAAAGTTGCGGCCCTTGCAATCCGAGGTGTGCTGCGGGGCGATCCTGGTTCAGTAAGGTGTAATTACAAATGTCATGTGAAGATGTCCTAAAAGGTTTGATAAAAAAGCAGGTAGTCAGTACATCGGCACCCGACCAGGCCAGAAATTCAGGCATACGTGCGATGGGAAAAGCACGATCAAGCGGTATCGCTACGCAGTTCGCTGGTATTGGTCCATCTGCACCACACAAGCAGTTAGTCATTGGCTTGGATTTTGGGACAGCTTTCACCAAGGTTATCGTTGGAGAAGAGCGTATAAGGATCGCAATCCCGCTCAGAGGACGTGGTGAGAAGACCAGCGATTACTTGCTGCCAACAGTGTTTTGGTCGACCCAGGAAGGTCTTCGCTCGATCGACTCACCTATAGGTGAGCAGTACACAGACTTGAAGATGTCACTGCTGGAGGGAAAACTCGAAGACTCCGAGATACAGAGTGCTGCTACTTACCTTGCCTTGGTGCTACGACGGGTGCGAGCCTTCATTTTTGACAATAAGCAAGGCGTATACGGTTCCAATTACATTGATTGGTTGGTCAATGTAGGCCTGCCCACCAGTAGTTATCACGATGAAAGACTGGCGGCCTCATACAAGCGAATGATTGCTGCTGCTTGGTTCGCAAGCGCATATGAGGGAGAAGTGTCAGAGCAAAGCATTAAGGAAGCTTGGCAGAAGAGCAGCACTCAAGAGGAATCGGGGGCTTCAGAACGTGATTTGCATTGGGAGGCAGTATCACTATTTCCAGAATTTGTCGCACAAGTAACCGGATATATCAGGTCTCCTTTACGTCAGTCAGACTTGCACTTACTAGTCGATGTGGGAGCAGGGACGCTGGATGCAACGATTTTTAATGTCCATGAAGTAGAGGGAGAGGATAAGTTCCCGATTTTCGCCAAAGCGGTTGAGCGCTTGGGCACGCGCTTTCTTGTTAGGTCACGTATTGAGGGGCGAGGGCTCAAGGAAGAGAAGGGGCTTGCTCCGTTTGCCCCTGTCCCTGAGAAAACGGAATTCGCTTCGCTACTTGGGATTGATATCGCCATCTTCCAGCGCAATGACTCACCCTTCAAGCAACGAGTGATTAAAGCGGTGGGCAACCTGTTACGGCATACCAAGAATTGTCGGTATCCACTCTCTCGACGATGGGAGGATGGCGTGCCAGTGTTTCTTTGCGGAGGTGGTGCGGGTTGCGATTTCTATACGGAGATATTCTTGTCTGAGAACGGGGAGTTTTTCGGTTTCCCGGTCAAAGCCATGAAGCTACCAAAGCCTGATCAATTAGAAGCGAGTGGACTACGCGAGGATGATTATGACCGGGTATCCGTTGCATACGGACTATCATTTGACCCATTCGATATTGGCGAAATCATCAAAGAAAATGATGTGGACGACGTGCCCGCTGAAGATGGTGGTTCCAATAGTCTTGGCAATACACCTAACAGGATGACGTGCTCGCGATGTAGGGGCACGGGCGGATTGCATAGTATGTGTGACTTTTGTGGTGGTAGTGGCTTCATGTCCTAGCCCGAAAAGCACGAGCGCGCTGATTGATCCAGGAGACTCTGGTTTTTACGCTTGGTCATGGCCTGTCAATACTGTATTGGCAGAAGTACTGCCATGACATCATACGGAGCACAACGAGCTATTCAATCAGTTTAGTGACAACCCGCCGTTTCAGTAGACGACAACCATGCCGGCTGCGCGTCAGTGTTGGAAAAATTGTAATGGATATATAGATAAAAATGTATTAACCTAACAGGTAAGTGAAAATTGATTGATATCGATTTTTCCAGCAAGAAGCTGCGAAAGCAATTTAACGAAGAAAAGACGATGCTCAAGGTTTTCGGGCAGCAGCGCGCAAAGCGAATCAAGGTGGTGATGACAGCATTGCGGGCAGCCCCAAATCTGGGCGTATTTGCGCCGCCCTATAGTTCACCACATCGGTGCCACGAACTGACGGGCAAGCGCAAGGGCACGTTCAGTCTGGATCTGGACGGCCCGTACCGGTTGATCGTCCAGCCGCTAAACAACCCGCCCCCAAAGCGGCCGGAAGGTGGGCTGGATTGGCACCGTATTACCGCCATCAAGATATTAGGTATTGAGGACACCCATGGATAACGCAGCCATCAACCACTATACACCTGACTACACGGTCACTCCCGGCGAGGCGCTGGACTACGAGCTCGAACTGCGAAACATGAGTCGGACCGAACTGGCCAAGCGCACGGGCTTAAGTGAAAAGCACATCATTACCATTCTCAAGGGCAAGGGTACGGTCATTATCACGCCTGAAACCGCTATCAAGCTGGAGCGTGCCTTGGGTATGCCAGTCGAGTACTGGCTCAATCTGGATGCCCACTACCAGGAGACCCGCGCGCGGTTGGCGGAAGAGGTTCAGCTGGAAAAAGACATCAGCTGGCTCAAACGTATACCCGTCAACGCTATGGTAAAAATGGGATGGCTAAAAAAGCATAAGGACAAAAAGCAGCAGCTCGATGAAGTACTGCGCTTTTTCGGTATTGCCAGCGTGGAGCAATGGGACGATATCTGGCCCAACGTGGCCGTCGCCTACCGTCAGCACAACAAGCATGAAATCTTCCCGGAGGCGGTTTCTGCCTGGCTGCGCCAAGGCGAGCTGGAGGCTGCAAACATCGAGTGCCAGCCATATGACAAACCCGCATTTCGGCAGGCGCTGGATGATATCCGCTCCCTCACGGCCGAAACCGATCCCGCGCATTTCGTACCCGCCTTGCAGCAGCGTTGTGCCCAAGCCGGCGTCGCCGTGGTGTTTATTCCCTGTCTGCCCAGGATCGGCATCAGCGGGGCAACTCGCTGGGTTAGTTCTGGCAAGGCCATCATCCAGCTCAGCCTGCGCTACAAAACCAACGATCACCTCTGGTTCACTTTCTTCCATGAAGCCGGGCATATCCTCCTACACGGCAAGAAGGAGCTGTTTATTGAAGGTACCAACGGTATGGATGGTGAGAAGGAAGAACAAGCCAATCTCTTCGCCGAGCACGAGCTGCTACCGAGAAAGGCCTTCAACAATCTTGTTGCACAAGCGCCGTTCAGTGAAGCGGTTATTTGCCAATTTGCGCAGGAAGTGGGTATTGCTCCCGGAATTGTGGTGGGGCAATTGCAACACAAAAGACTGCTGCCACCGACGCATTGCAATGATTTGAAGGTCAGATATCAATGGAGTCACGAGTAGTGGCCAACGCGGTTCAGACCTTCAAATCCCGTTCTCACAGTGCCGAGACCGGAATGGTCTTCAAGGTGGTCCGAGGTGAGGGATTCTGGAGATCGATACCAATGCTTTTGAGTCGCAGGTTTAAAAGATAGCATTGGCTTACATAATTCCCTCGGACATCTCACGTCTTGCCCTTTCCGGCGTTCATCGCTCGGAACTTGACACGCTGTATGCATTAAAAACATCTCTTCCGAATGATTTTACGGTTTTCCACGGGGTTCACTGGTCACGGGAGTATGAGGCATGGACGCATTTTGGAGAAATAGATTTCGTCGTACTGAATCGGGCTGGAGAAGTCCTTTTTATAGAGCAGAAGAATGGAGGCCTGGAAGAAACAGAGCAGGGGCTCGTCAAGCGATATGGTACTGACGAAAAGAATGTCGCCCAACAGGTTCACCGATCCATTGATAAGGTGCGGGAAAAATTCAACCGGCTGAACGGCAAAACCCGAACCCTCGTCGTCGATTACCTTATTTACTGTCCTGACTATCAGGTCAAACAGGTCAATGCAGCCGGGCTCAATGCTGAGCGTATTGTAGATGCCGCTGCAGAAGATGGCTTGACGAAACGAATACAGGCATTACTGGGGCCCGGAAAGGAAACGCGTGACGGTTGGTATAAAAAGGTTGAAGACTTCTTTTACCAAACATTTGACCTTGTTCCTGATATTCATACCCATATTGGCGCCCAGGAAAAACAGTTCGTGCGTCAAAGCGGGGCTCTGGCAGATATTCTGACCAATCTCGAGATGGAGCCCTTCCGGCTCAGGATCTCAGGTGCGGCTGGAAGTGGCAAGAGCCTGTTCGCCAGGAGGTTTCTGGACCGTGAGGTGTCCGCAAACCGGAAAGCTCTGCTGATTTGTTATAACCGTCCGTTGGCTGATCGCATCAAGGAGAGCGTCGGCGATGCGGGAAAGGTCAGTACGTTTCACGGTTTCTGTGATGAGTTCCTGCAATCACTCGGACAGAGATTGGACTTCTCGTCGATGAAGACGGATCCGGGATTCTGGCAGCGTGTACAGGAACAGGTTCTGGTCCAGCAAATTGGAGAGGAAAGTAAATATGACACGCTGATCGTCGATGAAGGTCAGGATTTTGAGCAGGAATGGTTTGAGCTTATCCGGCTCTTCCTTCGTGAAAGCGCGAACATTCTCTGGTTGGAGGATGGTGACCAGAACCTGTGGGATAAGCCGCCGGTATCGCTGGATGGGTTTGTTCGCTATAGCATCAAAATCAACTACCGCTCTCCGGAGTCTATTACAAGATTTATCAAGGATACGCTGCCCATTCCGTTTGAGCAGGGTAATGACTTGCCGGGTCTGAGTGTCGCTGTTCACGGCTATATAGATGCTGATGAGCAGCCAAAAATTGTAGGAAAAATCATTCAGCAGTTAATGTGCTATGGTTTTACACGTGCTGACATTGTAGTGATCACGTGTCGGGGCGCGCAGAGTTCCGTATTCAGTCAATGTGATCAGGTCGGTGGTGTAGGTCTGCGGCATTTCACCGGTGAGTACGATGAGGACGGACGTCAGGTGATGACAGAGGGCCAACTGATGTTCGACAGCGTTTATCGATTCAAGGGGCAAGAGGCACCCGCTGTGATTCTGGTGGATGTAGATCCGAATACAGAAGACCTGACGCGCGATGAAAGAATACTGTTTTGCGGAATGACTCGAGCGACAGTCCGGCTTGAACTGGTAGTGAACAGTGAGAACGAATACAACAGCCGGTTCCTCAGCGAACATAAACAGTAACCTGGCAGGTAAATGGAATGGACGTGTCGTGCATACTTGATACCGGAGACGACCGGTAACAACGACAGCAGTTTCAGGGATGCACTGGAATATCTCGAAGATGCATTCTGGATGCGATGAACTCGATATTCTCGCTTCCGACACTGTGCGCGGTTGCCCGTTCACGCCAGCGTCCGATTGCTGATTTTGTTTGATCAATCGCTTCATCAATGATCTTGCGGGGTAATTTGGCTTCCAGACCCAGCCGGACAAGATTCGCTTTTCCTGGATTTTTTCCTTCACCCATGACCGTGGTACTCTGCTCGCCACGAGGCCCCCAGGAAAAAGTCAGATCATAAGCCGGAGAAAGGCTCCAGTCACCATCCCGGCCCATCAGGAAACTGAAGTTTTTGGCATGGTCATCCCGGTTATGCGCCAACACGTTGAATACGGCCAGGCGATACATCTTTTCCACTTCTCGTATATCTCTGGTCAGAATCATGGTCAATGCGATCAGGTCTTCATAATCAAGAGACGGTGTCCTGAAATCGGAATGAAGCAACCCGCCTGCGGTATGACTATGCAACCGTTTGCCGTCATACCGATCAAATCTTCTCGCCGCAAAATAGCCCGGCCCTTTATCGGATGGGAACAGGTGGACGGGTTCCATCTGCAAACCGGCATCTTTCGCCATCAGTGCATAGACGTACTCGATAGCGCCAGCATCGAGTCCATCGTTCACCGTTGGAAATTTGATCAGCCATGGATCATACCCGGATTGAAGGCCGGAAATACCATGAACGACCCGTTCCCGGTTATGGCTGACACCAATCATAGCCTTGGGGCGCGCCCCGGCAGATGAGCTGTTGAGCATTAAAAGCTCTCTCAATATGTTGGTTGCTTCACCTTCGAGAACCTGTTCGGCATGGGTAGCCAGTGTATCCAGATTAATATTTCCCGGAGATGTATTCCCGGTATGACAAGGTTCATAGACCAATGCTCCCATGCCCGTGTTTCCGACATGAGCCAGACGGTCCAGTGGCGAGAGTTGGTTAGGCATAATGCCGTCCAAACGTACACTGCGGTCCAGCAACAATCGCCCCCAGCCATCTGGCAGACTATCGCTGAAGACACCCGGAAGACCTCCGAACAAAAAAGGGTCGAATGTTTGTATACCTGGCTTCAGTGGGCATCCGATTGGTGAAATTTCCAGTCCGCGATCAAGGAATGAGGCATCGTACTCAAAATAAATCCGATGCTCTCGACTCGCCAGCTTGCCTACAGCGATTACCGTGTCATCAAACGAGAGGGCGACCTTAATCAGGTTGATGGGGTCAAAGCTCACGTACGCCATCCCTTTTTACGTTTTTTTACCGGGCTGGCCTGCAATACCTCGTCAATGGACTGAAAATCCCTGTTTTTCGGTTCCAGCGCCGATACGATTTCCTCAAGTCCATCCAGTACCATCAGGAGCTTGAGAAAGGACTCCAGGGAAATCAGGCCTTTCTGCTCAAACTTGCGTAATGTCGGCAGACTGACTCCGGCTCTTTTAGCCAGACCTTGCTGTGTCAAGCCCTGCTGCAAGCGCCTTGATCTCAGGTGGCTTGTAATCTGTTGTTGCGCTCTGGATAGGCTGATAAGTGATTCCATTGTATCAGTATTATACAATAAATTGATAGTACTGATACAATAATGTTAGTATTGACTCCAATCAAGGCGGTAGCGAGAGAGGTATTACAGGACTCCAGCAACCCGGTCAAAACCTCGTTTTCACAGCCCGTCCAGGGCCTGTTTCAGGTCAATGATCAGATCATCAGACGATTCAAGCCCGGCGGAGAGTCGTACCAGTCCGTCGGTGATTCCTGCCGCCATACGCTCCTCGCGGGGCATGTCTGCGTGAGTCATGGTCACCGAGTGAGTGACCAGGGATTCGACTGAACCGAGATTCTCGGCCAGGCTCCATAGTTGGAGTGTGTCCATCAGCTTCTTGCCGGATGCGACTCCGCCTTTCACCTCGAACCAGAGCATGGAGCCGTGACCGCTTGCTTGTCTGTCCGCCAGTTCTTTTTGCGGGAAGGAATCCAGGCCAGGGTAGGCGACGCGTTCAACCATCGGATGGGTTTCCAGGAATGTGGCGATTGCAAGCGCATTGGCCGATTGCGCTTCGATCCGTGTGCTCATGGTTTTACATCCTTGCAGGGTATAGAACGCAACCATCGGGGACATATTGGAGCCGAGGCAATTTCTGACGAACTTGATGTCTTCCAGATGGGCTTCGCTTTCTGCGGTAATGGAGCCACCTACACTGATATTGTGTCCTTCCATGAATTTGGTCGTGCTGTGCAGTGTAATATCTGCGCCCAATTCCAGTGGCCGCTGGTAGTAGGGAGTGAGGAATGTGTTGTCCACCACATGGGGGATGCCATTGGCCCTGGCAATCTCGGAAATCGCGGCGATGTCAGTCAGCTTCAAGGTAGGATTGGCAGGGGTTTCAGTGAAAATCAACCGGGTATTGTCGCGAATCGCTTCCTTGACATTGCCTGGCTCTGAGGTGTCCACAAAACTGGCTTGCAGGTTGAACCGATTGAGCACTTTGGTGGTAACGCGATGTGTGCCCCCATAAACCACATCGGATAATATGACATGATCTCCTGCATTCAAGAGTCCCATCAATGTGCAACTGGTCGCCGCCATGCCGGTGGCGAAACAGGCGCTGCCAAAACCGCCTTCAAGGGCGGTGATCCGATTCTCCAGGGCGACCACTGTCGGATTCCCCGATCGGCTGTACGAATAACCCTTTTCCATATACGTATCGACCGATTCCTGTACATACGTGGTTGACTGGTAGATCGGTGTCAGTATGGCGCCGGTAACCGGGTCCGGACTTACGCCGGCGTGCACTTCTCGGGTTTTGAAATCGGGTTGTCTGTCGTCACTCATAGCGCTTCCTGAATATGTTAGGGGTAATCGTGGATGGTAATAATCGTGGGCGGTAAAGCGGCGATTCTATCACCTGTTCCCGCACCGTGCATCCTGTTCAAGGGATATTCAATCAGGGATAGGGTATGCCTGAGCAAAGATCAATCCTGGTTTTGACGATTAAAATAATCTTCCAGAAAGTCATCGAAAGACAGCGTATCATTCTCTTCTATTTTCTGTCGATTGATATGCGATTGCTGTGCCAGTGAAATATATTTTTGATTGATCTCGTCAGACAGCGATTCCTTCTTGAACTTGCTTTCGGATATCCCGGATGCCTGCATCGAAAACTCATAGAAGCTCAATCCTTGCTCAAACATCTGGTTGATAATCCTCGCGGAAGGGGTGGCATTGGCATCCGCTACCTTGGCGAATTGTTTTTCGAGGGTGGTAGAGTAATCATTGTGTCCATGCACCTGATCCAGCAATCGGGCAATCGGAGAGATTTTGTTCAGCAACGTGTTCATTTGTTCGCGGGCGTTTACTTCACCTGTGGGTAATTCGATGGTTGATTGGCTATTTCTGCCATACATGACCATGGTTTGCTGGTTCTCCCGGGCTCTGGAAAATTCTTCCGGGGTCATCGGCGGACTGTCTTCAAACAGGCAATACAGCAGGAACAGGTCAAAAAACCGGACACAATCCGCATGAATTCCGATCGGTTCAAACGGATTTAAGTCAATACTGCGAACTTCGACGTATTGCACGCCCTGCCTTTGCAATATTCGGGATGGACTCTGCCCGGAGGGGGTGACTCGCTTGGGGCGAATGGAAGAATAAAATTCATTCTCGATCTGCAAGAGATTCGCGTTCAGTTGCTGATAGCCATTAACGGTCTTTACCCCGGTCTTCTGGTATTCGGGATGGGGAGTCGAGATGGCATGGCGCAACGATTTCACAAAATCATGGACGCTATTGTAGTTAATCTGAATATCAGCCTGGGCTTCGTTGCTGTATCCGAGTCCGCTCAAGCGCAATGACGTTGCATCGGGCGCATAAAAACTGTGTCCTTCCATCTCCTTGAGTTGATGTTCCCGGCCTCTCAAAAATGATCTGCATACAGCAGGGGAGGCACCGAACAGATAGGTCGCAATCCAGGAGTTTCTATGGAAATTCCGAATCAGGTCAAAATACTTGCCCGACGTGGCGTCCTGAAGCGGTTGTCCGTCATCCAGTCCAAGATAATCCTTCCAGAACCGATCGGGCATGGAAAAGTTGAAATGGATTCCGGAAACGGTCTGCATCAACGAGCCGTACCGATGGCTCAACCCCTGCCGGTAGACTTCCTTCATTTTCGCGATGTTGGAACTGCCGTACCGGGCAATCGGAATTTTTTCCTCGCTCTGTACGATGCAGGGCATACTATTGACCCACAGCTTTTCTTCACCGATATGTTGATAGGTGAAATGGTGGATATCGTAGAGTTCTTTCAGGAGAGCATCGATATTATCGTGGACGCCGGTGACGAATTCCAGCAGGGACTCGGAATAATCAGTCGTAATCGAGGGGTGAGTCAGGCTGGATCCAATGGCCCTGGGGTGAGGGGTTTGCGCCAGCACGCCGTCCACAGCCACGCGCAGGCTCTCTTTCTCCAATCCTCTTTGCAGATACTTCAAGTGTTGGTCGATGGAGCGGGATACCAGAGAATCCAGAGTCTTTTCTATTGTTGTGGTCACTTGGCTTATGATCCTTTGTTAATGGCAACAGGTTGAGACTGAGACTACATAGAGTCTCTAATCAGATGACAGCATGATAAAATCAGCAATATCATGACTCCCTCACCTCTACGAAAATCTTTCGCGGTTGCGCCGATGCTCGACATGACGGATCGGCATTGTCGTTCATTCTTGCGACTGTTTTCTCGAAATTTCAGATTGTATACAGAAATGAAAGTGTCTGGTTCGATTATTTATGGGGATCAGGAGCGATTTCTCGGATTTGACAGCGCAGAACGTCCTTTGGCGCTACAGATTGGTGGATGCCAGCCGGATGAATTGGCGTTCTGTGCAAGGGTGGCTGAACAATGGGGTTATGATGAGGTCAATCTCAATGTTGGATGCCCGAGCAATCGCGTACAAAACGCACAATTCGGCGCCTGTTTGATGGCAAAACCCGGACTGGTCGCAAAATGTGTGGAGTCTATGGTCAATGCCGTATCCATCCCGGTCTCGGTGAAAACCCGGATTGGGATTGATGATATGGACAGTTATCAGAATTTGTCGGAATTTGTCGGCCAGGTGGCCGACGGCGGGTGCAAAACCTTTATTGTTCATGCCCGTAAAGCCTGGTTGAAGGGATTGAGTCCGAAAGAAAACCGGACAATTCCTCCCCTGAATTATGATGTGGTATACAGACTCAAGACAGAATACCCGGAGCTGAATATCATCATTAACGGTGGTATCTGCAACGTGGCCCAGATTGCAACTCATTTGCGATACACGGATGGCGTCATGCTGGGCAGGGAGGCTTACCGGAACCCCTGGATATTGAGAGAGATTGATCAGTATTTCTTATCCGGTCAAGACGAGGCGGCTTCATCACAGGACGAATTCCTGTCGCGTGGCGACCTGATTCGCGCCTTCTTCCCCTATATTGAAAAGCAACTCACCAAAGGCACCCACCTGTGGCATATCACCCGGCATATACTGGGGCTATATCACGGTCAACCCGGTGCCAGGACCTGGCGGCGTTATCTGTCCATGTATGGCCCCGGGGAAAGTGCCGGTCTTGAAGTGGTTGAGCAGGCCTTGAAACGAGTAGAAGATTCAGCAGAAATCAGCCCGGTGTTTGTTAAGCACCGCACGGAACTAGCGGCCTATGCTTGACTATCTGGATTTCGAGACCCTGTTGCGGCTGATTCCTTTTGTCGTGATTCTGGCTCTGC
The DNA here is from genome assembly GCA_965116335.1 of Arenicellales bacterium. Taxonomy (GTDB): domain Bacteria; phylum Pseudomonadota; class Gammaproteobacteria; order Arenicellales; family Poriferihabitantaceae. The sequence goes on along the minus strand of OZ220677.1, from coordinate 401,610 downwards.
TGGTCGTCTGGGAACTGGTCTTCCCCAGAAGGGCAGAATCCGGGCGTCTGTTGAGGTGGCCATCCAATTTCGGAATTTTCCTGATTGATGTGGCCATGCTGGTTACGTTGCCGGTCTCCGCAATATCCGCCGCTCTGATCGCTATAGAATATAAGTTCGGTCTGTTCCTACGAGTTGAGGCGGCGTTCTGGCCGAAAGTCATTTTTTGCCTGATCGCGCTGGATCTGGTCATTTACTGGCAACATCGACTGTTTCATCAATTTCATGTACTGTGGCGGGTTCACCGTATGCACCATACCGATACGGCCTTCGATGTCACTACAGCCCTGCGCTTTCATCCGATAGAAATATTCTTGTCCATCTTCCTGAAAGCAGGCGCGATCATTCTACTTGGCGCCCCGGTACTGGCCGTCATTCTGTTTGAAATCATATTAAATGGCGCCGCCATGTTCAATCACAGCAACATCCGTATGCCGCTATGGCTGGACCGGATCCTTCGTTGGGTGATCGTCACCCCCGACATGCACCGGGTGCACCATTCCAGTCATGAGGAGGAATACAATCACAACTTCGGGTTTTGTTTGTCTGTCTGGGATCGGCTTTTTGGCAGCTATACTTCCCAACCCAAAGACGGGCATCGTGCCATGATCATCGGCCTGGATGAGTTCAATACTCCCGCAGAGGCTCGGCTTGACCGGTTGATCAGCCAGCCATTCAGGGACCACCAAGCTTGAAGTAAGAGAATGCCGATTCACCCCGAATTACTGAAGGAACTGGTCTGCCCGGTTACCAAACTGCCTGTTTCAATGCTGGATTCGGACAGGCTGGAAAAACTGAACCACCTGATCGCCGGGCAATCAATCGAAGCCCTGGGCGGACACCCCGTTACCCAACCCCTGACAGAAGCATTGATCACCAGCAACAATAAAACCATCTACCGCATTGAGCAGGGTATTCCTGTCATGCTGGAGGAGCAGGCCATTGCCGCAGATCAGATTGTGGGATAACAGGAATGGTGATCGGTAATCTTGACGGTTGCCAAATCCTGTAATTATTCGTAAAGTAAAATCGGAATTATACAAACAAGAGTTTAGCCATGCCCGAAGAAAAAGTTTATGAGGTCAACAGCGATATTGCCGCGAACGCCCATTTGACAGACGCGCAGTATCTGGAAATGTACCAGAAATCCATCGACGACCCGGAGAGTTTCTGGGCCGAGCAAGCAGAGAATTTTGTGGACTGGTTCAGCCCCTGGGAGCGTGTGATGTCGGTGGATTATCACTCGGCTGACATCAAATGGTTCACCGGCGCAACGCTCAATGCCTGCTATAACTGTGTCGACCGGCACTTGCCCAGCCGTGGGGAACAGGTTGCGATTATCTGGGAAGGAGATGATCCGAGCATTGATCTATCAATTACTTATAACCAGTTATTCGAGTTAGTATGCAAGTTTTCTAATGTCCTGAAATCTCGCGGTGTGCATAAGGGTGATCGGGTCTCTATCTATATGCCAATGATTCCAGAGGCCGCAGTGGCGATGCTGGCCTGTGCAAGAATCGGCGCCATCCACTCGATTGTCTTCGGCGGTTTCTCTCCAGACGCGCTGCGTGATCGAATTCTGGATTCGGATTGTCAGGTGGTCATTACCGCAGACGAAGGACCGCGCGGCGGTAAAAACGTACCGCTCAAGGAAAATGTGGAAAAGGCCCTGCAAGGTTGTCCGAACGTACATACGACCCTTGTCGTGCGGCGAACCGGCAACCCGGTCACCGAAACCCCCGCACGGGACGTATGGTATCACGAAGCCATGAATGAGGCTTCCGCCGAGTGTCCGCCGGAACCCATGGATGCAGAAGACCCGTTATTCATCCTGTATACCTCGGGTTCTACCGGCAAACCGAAAGGCGTGTTGCATACTACGGGTGGATACCAGCTGTATGCCGCCATGACTCATAAATACGTATTTGACTACCATGAAGGGGATGTCTACTGGTGCACCGCCGATGTGGGTTGGGTGACGGGGCACAGTTATATTGTCTATGGCCCTCTGGCCAATGGCGCGATCACGATGATGTTTGAAGGGGTGCCGGTTTATCCCGATGCCGGTCGGTTCTGGCAAATCGTTGATAAACACAAGGTCAATATTTTCTATACCGCGCCCACTGCCTTACGCGCCCTGATGGCACAGGGCGACCGTTGGGTCAAGCAGGCGAGCCGCAGCAGCTTGCGGATATTGGGTACAGTCGGTGAACCGATCAATCCAGAGGCGTGGGAATGGTATTATCATGTGGTCGGGGAGGGCAGGTGCCCGATTGCAGATACCTGGTGGCAGACGGAAACCGGAGGCATCCTGATCGCTCCGTTGCCCGGCGCGACTCGCCTGAAACCTGGTTCGGCCACTCGTCCCTTTTTCGGAATCCAACCGGCGCTGATGGGGGCAGATGGTACTGAACAGGAAGGAGCGGCCTCCGGAGACTTGATTATCAAGCAATCCTGGCCTGGACAAATGCGTACCGTATATGGTGATCATCAGCGTTTCATAGATACTTATTTCAAAACCTGGCCCGGAAACTATTTCACCGGAGACGGTGCTCGGCGGGACGAAGATGGATACTGGTGGATTACTGGCCGGGTGGACGATGTGATCAACGTATCGGGACATCGGATGGGGACTGCCGAAGTCGAGAGCGCTCTGGTACTGCATGAAGAAGTGGCCGAAGCCGCAGTGGTCGGATATCCGCACGATATCAAGGGGCAGGGCATTTATGCTTACGTGACCCTGATGGTGGGAACGGAGCCTTCGGACCAGCTACAGGCCGAGTTATCAAGCCTGGTCAACAAGGAGATCGGGCCGATTGCCAAGCCCGATGTTATCCAGTGGGCACCCGGCCTGCCGAAAACACGATCCGGCAAAATCATGCGCCGGATATTAAGGAAAATTGCCGCTCAGGAATTTGACGATCTGGGAGATACCAGCACCTTGGCCGACCCGGCGGTAGTGGATGATCTGATCAAAAACAGAGGGTAGGGTGAGTTCCCCGGAACTCACGGAGAAATGGCCAGTCGGTTACAAACAGGATTCAATAATCTCAATCAATTCCGCCGGTTTTTCCACATGCAGCCAATGCCCGCAATCCGTGATTGACCGGATTTGTGCGTTCGGGAACAGGCTGTGAATTTGATCGTGATGCTCCGGCAGAACATATTCGGATTGTTCACCCCGGACGAATACGATTCTGGAGTCTGATACTCTATTTTCTTCATAATCAATCAGATGACCGATATTATGACGGATTGACTTTAAGTTTATTCTCCACTCATATCGGTCTTTATTTCTGATTAGATTTTGCATCAGATAGTGTCTCAATGCGTTTTCAGCAATGGATTTGGCGAGTTGCGAGTCAATCTCTTTTCTGGTTTTCAGATTGACCAGATCCACGGTCTCCATGGCTTCTAGCAAGGCACTATGATCATGATTGTATTGGACAGGCGCTATATCAATCACGAAAGAGACGTCAATCTCAATATTGAAACACTGCAGAAGGGTCATCAGTGTTTTCCCACCCATACTATGACCAATTACATGGGGCTTTTGTATCGAATTTGATTCCATAAAAGCCGCGACATCTCCGGCCAGGTCAACATATCGCATGTCTTTGTGCCACGGAGACCGACCGTGATTTCGAAGATCAAGACGGATCACCCGATAATTGTCCGCAAAGCGCCTGGCTATGTTTCGCCAGTTAGTGCTCGAGCCGAACAGCCCGTGGAGAATCAGGATCGTTTTATCGTTTTCTGGGCCAAGAACTTCGCTATTCAGTGGAATGGACATGAGTCAGGAATAGACATGGGTTAGACTGGTCATAGTTATCAATTCGAAGCGTATCCCATGTTAGTTTAACCGACACTGTCGATTGCAGGAAAACATATCGGGAAGTGGTTTGCTTCACTGTCCGTCTACTTTTATGTCAGATTATCGCCGAACAAGGCTCTTGCAATATATTATAGTTGCTATATACTGGGCGTATATAGTTAAGCGGGAGGTTTCAATGGCTACTGGATCTGTATTCGTTAACAATCGCACCCAAGCGGTCAGATTGCCCGCTGAGGTCCGTTTCCCCGACGGAGTGAAGAAAGTTACTGTCCGTATTGTTGGAAAGGACCGGGTGCTGTCTCCTGTAGATAGCTCCTGGGACAGTTTCTTTCTTTCTGATGATCAAGTGACCGATGATTTTATGGAAGAACGCGCTTCCCAAGATCAGTCTGAGCGAGAAGCTTTTTGATGTTGAAATACATGCTCGACACCAATATTGTCATTTATGTAATCAAGAGACGCCCACCGAAAGCGCTGGCAACTTTTAATCAGCATACCGGCCAACTTTGCATAAGCTCAATTACGTTGGCAGAACTGATGCATGGTGTAGAAAAAAGTACTAAACCTGATCATAATCTGCGGAAAGTCGAAAACTTTGTTTCTCGTGTAACGGTGTTGGAATACGGCAATAAAGCCGCAGCCCATTACGGTGATATTCGGGCGTCGCTGGAACGTAAAGGTATGTCTATTGGTGTCAATGACTTGCATATTGCTGGACATGCGAGATGTGCAGGTTTGACGCTGGTGACGAATAACTTGCAAGAGTTCAAGCGCGTAGAAGGGTTGCGCCTTGATAACTGGGTCTAATTTTCTGACCTGGTGAGTTCGTCCAGTGCGGTATTGAACGGTTCCGGCAAATTCTCTACGATTTTGGTGGTTTCTACGCTGACATGGACGATTCGGCGAATGGCTGTGATCAGGTCTCGCGGGTCGTCAAACCATGCGTTGGGGTTGTTGGTGATACCGCTTTTTTTATCTGTTTTGATCTTGTAGCGGTCGATGAACCATTCCAGCGGGGTGCGTCCGTTGACTGGATAGTGGTGCGCTTCGGCTGGAATTCCCGCCAGACGAATAGAGTCGTTGACGATCAGTATTGATTTCTCATTATCCGCAAAGCGCATCGCTTTTGTGCCCATGCGGTAATGCTCCGGTTTCGGTTCACCTGATTGCGTATGCACCACTTCAAGCGGATATTCTGTGCAGGTTTCATAGTTCAGATGGAGTACTGCAAGCAACCGCCCGGCCTCGGCGAAGACATGGAAATCCGGAGCCATCGGGATACGCGGCAATTCTTTCGACAGGTTGTTGGCGAAACTATTGCGATAGGCGGGTGCATGAAGAATGCCATACACATAATCGAAGATCGCATCCTTGCTGATCGTATTGTCGTTATAGTGGATACGGAAAGTACGGAGCGCAGTGTCGGTGATATTGTCAATACGTACCCGATCACGCACCTCACCTGGCAATTCACTCTGAATATCGTTTCGTCTTTCGTATTGGTAGCGTGGGAAGCACTGGCCCTTCGAAATAAGTTCGAGGTCCGGCATCGTATCGGCAATAAGCACGGAGAACGGTTTGGTCGAACCGATACCCGGTACGCAGATCACTCGGTTTTCCGTGTCGGAGGCCGGGAAGATGCTGTCCATCTGGTACTTATTGTTAACCAGCACATAATCGACGTAACAACGCTGCTTGACGAAAGGACGATATTGCGTCTTCCAGATATTGTTTGGCGAGTAGGAAACTTCCTTCCGCCTTCGCAGGTTATTCTTCAATTCCCGGTCCCATCGTACATTCGAACAGAACTGCACGATAACGTCATCAACAGCATAATCAGAATGCGATTTCAGAGTCTGCATGGCATCCTGATAATCACCGATCATCGCACGGGCATTCTTCGCGCAGGCTTCGCTAGAGAAGTTGTAGATGTAGGCATCACGGGCGGTTACGTAGCCCATGCTGAACAGCTTGAAGATCGTTTCGCTGGTTTTTCCCGCCTTTGCATCCTTCGATCCCATCGGGTAGAGCTTTTGGAACGCCTCATTGCGTTGGTCTATCCAGTCATTGTGCCGGTCGGGTTTAATCTCCCGCCAGTCATTGATACCCGCAGTGGATTTTGCCTCACGAAGAATATCGAGTTTCTCTTCTCGCTTGAGATAGTCGCCAATGTCGCGGTAGAAGATGCGGCAGCCGTCATGCTCCGCATTCGGATTGCGTACCAGGACTGTGATCGCAACCGGGGCACGGGAGCCTGAACCGAATACGTTATCACCCTCCGCACGGCGTAGCTCGTCGGATGTTCGGGCATTGCCCCGCAAGGTCAGAGCATAAATCGAACTAAATTCCTCTGCCAGACAGGCGCGCACTCCAGAATCCACGTTGCCATCGATCCATGAACCGTTGGTGACCAGTGCAACCAAACCCTGCTCCCCAACCCGATCCGAAGCCCAGCGAATCGCCATCTTGTAGGTGTCATAGAGGCTACTTTTTCGAGCCGCTGTGGACCGGGCGGCATAGGTCTGGGCAATGCGCCGCTCAAGCTCCGGGTAATCTACATTCGGATTGTTGTCCGCCGCACTCCTTTGTCCCGCTGACCAGGGCGGATTGCCGACAATAACCTGAATCGGTAGTTTCTGCTGGCGCTCGGCGCGTTTACTGTTCAGTGGCAGCCAATCCATCGGAAAGCCTGTTCTGTCCGTGTGCAGGTTGAATGTGTCGGTCAGGACGATACCGCTAAATGGCTCATACGTACTGCCAGTTCCGCGTCGCCCATGGAACGCTTCCTCAATATGAATGGCCGCGATGTAGTAGGCGAGCAGGATGATTTCATTGGCGTGCAGTTCGTCCCGATACTTTCTTTCCAGATCACGCTCCCGGATCAGCGCCGATTGCAGCAAGCGTACCAGGAAGATACCGGTGCCGGTGAACGGGTCGAGGATATGTACCCCCTCATCGCTTAAGGAACGGCCGAATTCGTCCTGTAACACCCGGTCGGCGCTGGCCAGAATGAAATCCACGATCTCCACCGGCGTGTAGACAATACCGAGTCGGTCTGCATCTTTCTTCATCGCTGTAGCGAAAAACTTCTCGTAGAGTTCCATCAGCACGCTCTGACGCGCTTCGCTGTTGTCGAGACCTCGCGCCCGCCGGCGCACACTCTCGTAGAAGCGTCCCAGGTCACGTGTCTCATTCTCCAGTCCGAATTCCCCGAAGTCATTCCTCAGGGAGTCGAGCGCCTGGGCTACGGGATTGCCTGCCGCGAAATCATACTGCTCGAACAGGGCCTCAAATACCGGACGGGTCAGGATGTGCTGCGCCATCATGTCAATGGCGCCGCCGGTAGTAATCGAATCGTTGATCGAGACTTTCAGTTCTTCATGGAACGCCTCAAACCACTCGCGCAGGGCTTCGTTTTCTGCATTGTCCAGTAGTCCATTAATTCGGGTTACCAGACGTGAGAAGATGTCAGCTACATCCTTTGCCCAGGTCTCCCAATATTTTCGGTCGCCGCACTTCTCGACAATTTTGGCGAAAATGGCGCCGGGCGGCAGGCCGAGTGATTCGATGAAATCCAGGTTATAGGCAGGAGATTGCTCGCGAACATGCGGGGGGGGGGGGGGGGGTGACTAAAAATAATCCGATCCGTCGGTTTGTTATTCAGATCAATCTGATTGATTTCTGCGTCGAACCGGTCGTCGTGTGAGCGCAACGCTCGCAACACGCCCCATAATACGGCGAACCGTTCATTGTCATCCAGTACCGAGGCGGGATCAACGCCAGCTGGAATCGCGATAGGCAACACGATATAGCCGTATTTCTTGCCGGGTGCCTTACGCATGGCGCGTCCGACTGCCTGTACAATATCGACATGTGAATTACGCGGACTCATGAACAGCACCGCATCCAGCGCAGGAACATCAATACCCTCGGACAGGCATCGCGCATTGGAGAGAATACGGCAGGCGCTTTCGGAGTCTCCTTTCAGCCATTCAATTCGAGCCTTGCGATCCAGGGCATGGTGCTGACCGTCAACATGGCGTATTTCACAATGAAACGCTTCCAGATGTTCTGAGTCGGGTAGCTGATCAATCGCTTTCGTGACAATATTGTCCCAATGCGTTTCCAATAGCTTCGAGGATTTGATCGTATTGGTGAACGCAATCGCACGGTGCAGACGAGGAGTTGGTTCTTGATCCTGATTGGTTTTCCGGTTTTCCGGGTTTTGTAATGCTTTCCAGCAACCAACAATCTTGGCTGCGTCAGTCAGGTTGATTTCGCTGTCTCCTGTCGCCAGATGTGCTTGCAACGTGGCATCCACCTGTTGCTCGGATACGGCAAGAACCACTACCTTGTAATCGGACAGCAAATCCTGTTCGACTGCCCGTGAGAAGGGCAGGCGGTGGAACTCCGGTCCGTAAGTTGCCGGGTCATCCATAGAGAATACTTCTATGTCATGACGGACTGCTTTCGATCTTGCGCTTTCGGTATACAAACGCGGGGTGGCGGTCATATAAAGACGTTTGGTTGCGCGTATCCTTCGCTCATCGTGCACCAGCACAAAAGGGGAGGTCTTGTCACCGGGTCGCTCAATGCCCGTGGTACGATGGGCTTCATCGCAAAGAATGAGGTCAAAGGCCGGGGCGCCTTCATCCTGGGCGCTTTCCACCAGAGCCAGGGAATGATAGGTACAAAAGACCACAGTCATCGCACCTTGCGGCACGTCCTGTAACGTGCGTGTGATCGCCTGTGGACTGGTCGTTACCGGAATCTCCAGTTCCCGCAGAGAGGCGTCTTCATCATCCCGACCGGCGCGTGTGTCGGAGCAAATGCCGATATAGCGGTGTGGTATGGCCTGTTGCTCCGCCCACTCGCGCATGGATTGCTGGAATAATGCAATCGAAGGCACCAGATAGAGTACCCGCCCGCCGATACCGGCAACGGTTTCCGCGATTCGTAAAGCTGTGAAAGTCTTGCCTGTGCCGCACGCCATGACCAACGTGCCACGATCATGCTCAGCAAACCCGTGGGTCACATCGTCAAACGCTGTTTGTTGATGAGGACGTAACTGAAATAGATCTTGCCGGAGCGACAGGTCCTCCGGTTCACCCCGGACCAGGTCCGGCCAATCAAACGGTCGCGCCTCAAGGTCACCGAAACGCAGCACCGAGCAGGCAGGCTTCAACGGTTCCAGCGTTCTTTTTGCATTCGGTCCCCACTCATCGCCGGTATCGACAACTATACGCGCGGTGAATGGGTCGCGTGCAGAAGCAGAAATGAACGAGTCGAGATGCGGCTTCGATATCCGTGTTCCCTGAGCGTAACATTTGCACTGGATAGCGCAGTACCCGCCCCGATGTTCTTCCGCCACCAGATCAACCCCGGTTTCAGCGCCATCAAAATCCGGTCGGATATTTGCCCATTCGGGCCACAACCAGACGTTGGAGAATCGGTCTTTATACAGTGGGTCCTTCTGGAAGTACGCCTTGATCAGACGCTCGAATAGCCGACCTTTTTCAGATTCAGAATCGGAGATTGACCGGATGTGATCCAGTACCTCCTGAAAGCCATTAGTCATTGATGAATAGTAGTGAGTAATTGGAAAGCAAAAGGATAGATCTTGTATCCTACATCAAAGTTCAGTGCGACGTAAAATTTTTCGTGGCGATCAAGATTGCGGCCATATAGGGACTCACAAGTCATCCAGGTACGGCATCGGCAACCCACTCCCGCCTTCAACGACCAGAAACTGGCAATTATTCGCGTGCCAAAGACGCACCGCTGGATACGCATACACCAATGTGCCTGTGCGCCAATGTACCTTGGCAAGAGCCTGCAAAATCGGTGGGTTCGCGATTATCTGGGTGATGACCTGTTTGAATTACTTGATCATTACGAGATTGCACTGCTGTAGGTCCGGGTGATGCCTCTAATCCCCGAGCACAGCGCGAACCAGCAGAATCACCGACAGAACCAACAGGACATAGAGGGAGATTTTCCTGAATTTATCGGCATCGGTTTTCAGGAATCCGGCGGCTCCGAGTGCTGAACCGATGAAAAGCAGTGGCAGGAACAGGGCGGTTCGCCAGTATATCATCGGGTCAATCAGGCTCTGTGACGCGAACAGGAGTGTAGCTACGCTGTCGGTGCCGAGGAAATAGGCAATAATCGAGGCGCGGCCTACGGTTATGCCGACTGGTGACGAGAAGTAGAAAAGCACTACCGGAGGGCCTATGATTCCCATACTGCCATTCAATACGCCTGCTGTCATGCCGACACCGACCGTAGCGGTCTTGCCGGGGACTTTCGCGAGTGAGAAGCCACGCAGGATCATGATTGCCGAGTACAGGACGACCAGAGCCAGGGCGAGCCGTACGGGCGCAGCCGGTAATGTGGTGAGGAGGTAAATTCCGACCGGGGTCGCAACCCAGGTGCCCGCAAGCAATAACCCGATGGAGCGCCAGTCAATCTTTTTCCAGATTCCGGGGAGAAGGTAAATGCTGGAGGCGACCTCGAACATCAACACCATCGGCACCAGTTGCAGCGGAGGAAGTACGAGAGAAAGACTGGTCATCCAGAACATGGAAGCGCCGAATCCGGTAAATCCCTTGAGATAGCCACCGAGGAAAACGCAAACCAGGCAGAAAATCAGTATAGAAGGGGATAGTCCGACTGTGGCAAGAAGCGTGCTTACCACAATAGGGTTCCAGACACGAACCTGATCAATGCCGACCTTACGGTTCCAGGCAAATGTAGATAGCTTGTGCTGTATTTATTCATAACTTTACATAACATACATTATGCGAAATCGTATTATTATCAGAAAGACGCCGGACAGAAAGCTGTTCTTTGATCGGTTTTATATAATTAATACAAAATCTTATGACTTATAGTGAAAGTCATATCGAGAATCAGCTATTGATCGTTCTTGTCGTTCTCAAGATTCTTCAAATGCGCGATCCGATTTTGTGCCTCGATGAATATACGAGAGATTTCAGGGTGCTTTTTCCTGATTTGAATTTCCAGCTGCGTGATGACTCTCTCCACTACACCGGCGTTGATATAGTCGTAGTCATGGAAATCCAGACTGATGTTCAACAGGACATCTTCCGGCCCCATGTGCATGGTCAGGATTTCGTTGATGCTCAAGACCTCTGGCCGTTGTTTTACAATTTCCTGAATACTGGAAATCACTTCACGGCTGGCTGCTTCGCCAATCAGCAACCCCTTGCTTTCATAAGCCAGTAACATGGCGGTGAGGCTCAAGATCAATCCAATCACGATGGATGCCAATGCGTCATAGACCGGGTCGCCACTCCATTGGGTCAGCAACAGACCAACAAAAGCGGCTAACAGGCCCAGCATCGCGGCGCTGTCTTCAAACAATACGGTGAAAACTGTTGGGTCTTTGCTGACTTGCACGGCTTTCAGGTATCCGAGCTTTCCTTTTCTTTTGCGAAACTCCCGGAATGCGATACTCCATGCGAAGCCCTCGAATATCATCGCAAATCCCAGCACTATATAGTTGATATATATATATTTCACCTCTTTGGGCTGGTTGAGCTTGCTAATCCCTTCATATAGTGAAACTCCGGCGCCAATGGCAAAAATCAGGATTGCGACCACGAAAGTCCAGAAATACAACTCCATTCCATAGCCAAACGGGTGACGCTCATCAGCGGGCCTGGATGACCTGCGGATGCCCCAGAGCAGCAGAGCCTGATTGCCGGTGTCTACAATGGAGTGTACGGCTTCGCTCAACATTGCGGAACTGCCGGTTATCGCAGAAGCGATCATTTTAGTAATGGCGATCAGGGCATTGCCGATCATGGCTGCCATGACCACCCATTTAGAGCTGGACTTCGGTTTCAACGTTCGGATCGCATTTTAATGTAGCACTTGTGGATACGCACGATTGCAGTATCCCGGGCGACACAGGGTTTCATGGGGTGGGCTTTTCGGTTTGCGAGTGAATCAGATTCCAAGATATGCCTTTCTGACGTGTTCATTATCCGATAGAAAGGAGGCCGAACCTTCCAGAGAAATTTCACCCGTCTCCAACACGTAACCATAATCCGCCAGCTTGAGGGCAAGATCAGCATTTTGCTCCACCAGTATTACGGTTACGCCCTGCTGATTGATTTCTCTCAGGAACTCCCCTATTTCCTGAACAATAATGGGAGCAAGACCCAGTGATGGCTCATCCAGCAGCAAAACCCGGGGCCTTGACATGAGCGCGCGGCCAATAGACAACATTTGCTGTTCACCTCCGCTCAGGGTGCGGGCATGCTGGTTTTGACGTTCAACCAGTCGGGGAAAGCGGGAAAATACTTTTTCCAATTGTCGGGTGATTTCAGATTTATTCTGATGAATATAGGCGCCCAGAAACAGGTTTTCAAGTACGCTCAGATCCTTGAAAATACGGCGCCCCTCTGGAACGTGGGCGACCCCTCTTCGTACAATCGTATCCACGCCCATCTGTTCAATCCGTTCGTCATTCAGTCTGATCGCCCCACTGTCTGGTTTGATCAGGCCGGATATGGCTCTCAGTATAGTGCTTTTCCCCGCGCCGTTGGAGCCGATCAAGGTAACAAATGCACCGTCATCGACCTCAAAACTGATGCCCTTGAGTGCCGCCACATTGTTGTATTTGACTTCCAGGTCTTGTATGGACAATTTCATCCAGCTTCACCCGCTGCCAAGATAGGCGCTGACCACGTCGGGATTGCTCCTTACCTGTTCCGGTGTTCCCTGGGCCAGCAAAGAGCCAAAATTCAATACAGTCAGCTGGTCACATAACCCCATAACGGCTTTCATGTCATGTTCGACCAGTATGATGGTAACACCGGATTCACATATCTTGCGAGTCAGTTCCATCATACGATTGGATTCGGACGGATTCATCCCGGCAAAGGGCTCGTCCATCAGCAACAATCGGGGGGTCGACACGAGTGCAATGGCGATTGCCAGAGTACGCTGTGAACCGAACGGCAGTTCAGATGCCAGTTGATCCTTACGCTCGGCAAGCCCCATGAATTCAAGCGTCTGCATGGCAGACTCGGCAGCTTCGCTGTGCTGGTTCCGGTCCAGCCCCAGTATGGCGGAAACGATATTGTTCTTCATACGGTTATGGGTGCCGACCAGAACATTGTCAAAAACACTCAGTTCCGCAAACAGGGTGGCTTCCTGGAAAGTACGTACAATGCCCAGCTTTGCAATGTCCGAAGGTTTGCGCCCCTTTATGCTGACTCCGTTGAACAGGACATCCCCGGTGGTCGGAGCATGAAATCCGGCAATATTCTTGAACAGGGTGCTCTTGCCCGCTCCATTCGGCCCGATCAGGCCATGTATGTGGTTCGCCTCCACCGTGAAGCTGACCTGGTTCAACGCAGTCAGGCCGCCAAACTTTTTGGTCAGGTTTCTGATCTCGAGAATTGGCATCAGGATTATCCGGTTTCCCGGTTTCCCGGTCGGACAATATCCATGACTTTTCGTGGCAGGCTTTCCAGCCCGGCAGGTAGGAACAGGATGGAGGCAATCAACAACCCACCGTATAGCGCCGGTCGGAGTTCATCAAACTCCCTGAACACCTCATCCAGAACGGATAACACAACGGCACCCAGAATAGCACCATAGAAGGTTCTGTATCCGCCCACGATAACCCAGATCAGGATAAATACCATAAAACCAATATCAAACTGCTTGGGCGACACAGTACCGATATAGTGGACCTTGAGCGCACCGGCGATGCCGACGAACAATGAGCCGATGATAAAAGCCAGTGAACGATAGTTCCAGGTATTAACACCGACTGACTCTGCCAGCGGAGCTTTCCAGTGAACAGCATTCAGGATCAGGCCGATTCTGGATATTTCAATACGGTACAGTACCAGCAAACACAGGGAAACGACAATCAGCGCCAGATAGAAGTACGGAATGGGTTCCAGGAAATCAATGTTCAGTAACTCCGGTGACGGAATACCGCTGATTCCCCCGGTTCCGCCAAAGGGCTTGATGAAGTGAATCCAGCAAAGCCGAATGGCCTCTCCGGCGGCAAACGAACCGATCAGGAAGTAGAACTGAGTCATCCGGAACAAGGGGAAACACAAGAGCGCGGCAATCACTGCGGCGGTGGCGCCTGCGATCGGCATGCCAAGCCAGACCGAAAGCCCCAGGTTTTTGGTTACAAGAGCGCTCGAATAGGCGCCGACTCCCATCATCACGGCATGGATCAATGACCATTCCCCGGTCAGGGTAACCAGCCGATAACTGACTACCACCAAGACGTTGATGACCAGAAAAATCAAGAAATCCTGATGATGATATTTCAGGAAATGTGGCAGAATGATCAGAACGACCAATATCCCTGCAACCACCCCCCAGGGTTTGATGAGGCGGGCGGTGGTCATGCTATTCGCTTACCCTCCGGCCCATGATTCCCGAGGGCCGGACAATCAACATCAGTACCATAATCAGCAGGCCGGAGATGGTGGCAATCGTACCACTGAAATAAGTGGTCACCAGGGTATGGAACAGGGCATACAGCAGGGAGGCAATGACCGCGCCTGACAAGCTGCCAACCCCGCCTACGATGGTGACGATGAACGCGGTAATGATGATATTGTGTCCCATGTGCGGATTGATATTGGTCAACGGCGCCATCAATGCGCCGGCCAGTCCCGCCATAGCCGCGCCGATGCCAATGGCAATCATGGAAATCCGGTTACTGTTGATACCTTGCAGTTCGGCGGCTTCCCGGTCTTCGGAAACCGCGCGCAGGGACCAGCCCAACTTCGACCGTGTCAGGAAATACCAGAGCAGGGTCAATGCGATTACAGAGATGACAATGCTGAACACACGCTGGTTCGGTATGTGCAGGAAACCAAACAGGGTCATCGTGCCTTCAAAGGGAGGAGGCACTTGCTTCGATGGTCCGTCACCACCCACCAGAGCCGCGACCACCTGAAGTATGAACAATGCTCCGATCGAACAAATCAGTCCGCCCAGCGGGTCGTCACGCGTCGGTCGAAACAGGAAACGTTCCATCAGCAGGCCGATCGCCGACACCAGAACGATGGCAATGACGATGGTCAGCAGGAACGGGACATTGTTCTGGGCATGCAACAGCCAAACGGTATAGGCTCCGACCATGACCCATTCGCCATGGGCAAAATTAACCACGCCCATCACACCGAATATCAAAACAAGCCCAACCGCCGCCAGCGCAAAAAAGCCGCTTTGGATAACGCCGTAAACGATGGACTGCACCAGCAGTTCCAAATTACAACCCCATGTTACGAGGAGAGGCTGGTCGCCCCTCCCCTTTTACTTCTACAGGTTTTTGCAAGATTCAGACAGTACGCAAGCCGAGTGCTTTCATGTGTTTGATCAGCACATCCTTGTTCTGCGCCAGCCAGCCAGCCACATCGCCGTATTCCTGGATACGCGCCTTGCCGTCTACAATTCTTACCACCGGCCAACGTCCGACCAGAGCGTTGTCAAGCCCCCATAACTGGCTGCCCCACCAATCACCGCCGCCAAACACGAAATCCTGTTTCTGTCCGAGCATGGTTGCAGCGACTGCTTCAGTTTCCACACTGCCAGCAGCCTTCGCGGCTTCAAGCCAATTCAGCAGAATTGCAGGATATTCCCAGGCAACGGCAGACCAGTCGTTCGGATGGTCTTTTCTGAATGCGGCATCAAAGCCTGCCGGGTCCGGGAAGTTGACTCCGTCTTCCTGTAGTTTCGGATCATCAAAATCCGGGAACTGATAGATCGTGCCATTGACAAATTCCTCACTCGTCTTGGCGATAATTTCCTCATAGTAATCCAGCGTGCAGGAAATGATCAGTCCTTCATAACCCTGATGGAACAACTGCTCCATAATCGGTGTAACATAGAAGCTGGTCGCCATACAGATGATGTCCGGCTTGTTGGCAAGCAGGGAGCTGACAACCGGCGCAAAGTCAGTGATGTCAAATCCATGCAGGGTGGTATCGATCACTTCGATGCCAGCTACCTCGAAGGCGGCACTGTAGGTTGCGGCGGATTGCAGGCCGTATTCAACATCGTTGTTGGTAATGATTGCGGCCTTCTTCGCGTCAGGATAGTTTTTCGCCAGCCATTCAACCCCGGTCACATTGTACAGCGGGTGGGATTCGCAGGTCGCCACCAGGTACTTGGAATCCGGTGTAATATCACTTGGCAGCAGGGTCGTGGTCAGCACTTTTTTGCGTGTTGCCCACGGCAGCACAGCGGCGACTGTGGAGCCGCCCAGCATCATCACCATTTTGGCTTCATCTTCATTGACCAGCTTCTTGAATCCCTGCACGGCCTTCTCCGTATCATAACCGTGATCATAAGACGCAATGTTGATATCCCAGGTTTCGCCGCCAATGGTGACACCGCCCGCAGCATTGATATTATTGGCAATAATCTCGCAACCATACAGTCCGGGTAGTCCCCACGGCGCATAATCGCCTGTCATCGGGATGTTCATACCCACGGTCAGAGTTTTGTTTTGTGCGAAAGCACGAGTGGGCAAAAGGCTCGCGGTAGTTACAGTCGCAGCACCGGCTATTGCTGTTTGAAGAAATCTTCGTCGATTGGTAAGTTGTGTTTTGGTTGTCATAGTTAAATCTCCCCCATTGTGATTCTCAATCAAGATAGCCGGTAATCGACATCGGCTACTCACTTATATGCTGTGATAATACGCCACAGGTATAGGCAAGTCTACCCTGTTTGACTGAAAACCCGATCAGCGCAATGGATTGTGCGGTCAATCAGTTCTTCAGTATGTGTGCAAGAGACGAATCCCGCCTCAAATGCGGAAGGAGCAAAATACACACCGGACTCAAGCATGGCATGGAAAAACTGATTGAAGCGTGCCTGATCGCAGGCCATTACATCCGCGAAACAATCAACGGATTCCTGATCCGTGAAAAACAGCCCGAACATACCTCCAACCTGATTGATTACCATTTTTATTCCATGCCGCTCAGCCGAGTCAGACAGACCCGTTACCAGTCGGTTGGTTTTACCCGAAAGATTATCGAAGAATCCATCCGCGCAGACTTTGACCAGTGTCGCAAGACCCGCAGCCATCGCGACCGGATTGCCGGAAAGAGTGCCTGCCTGGTAGACTGGGCCATACGGAGCCAGACAAGCCATAATGTCTTCCCTGCCCCCGAACGCGCCGACCGGCAATCCGCCACCAATCACCTTCCCCAGAGTCGTCAGGTCACCGCGGACTCCATACAGCTCTTGCGCCCCCGCGGGGCCCACCCGAAACCCTGTCATTACTTCATCCATGATCAACAGGCTGTCATAGCGGTCGCAGAGTTCGCGCAATCCCTGGAGAAATCCCTGCACGGGGGGTATGCAGTTCATATTGCCGGCAACCGGTTCCAGAATGATAGCCGCAATCTGCTCTCCAACCTGATCAAATATCGACTGCACCGAATCGAGATCATTGTAGGTCGCAGTCAAGGTATGTTCAGCCATTGTGGCGGGCACCCCCGGAGAGGTCGGAACCCCGAAAGTCAAAGCTCCTGAGCCAGCTTTTACCAGCAGGCTATCGGCATGACCATGGTAGCAGCCCTCGAATTTAAGTATCTTGTCGCGTCCGGTGAAGCCACGCGCCAGACGAATCGCGGACATGGTGGCCTCAGTGCCTGAATTGACCATTCTCAATTTGTCAATCCACGGCATCTGCCGACAAATCAGCTTCGCAAGCTCGGTCTCAAGGATCGTGGGTGCCCCGAAGCTCAATCCTGAATCACATTGGTTTTTAACGGCGTTGATTACGTCCTGGTCTGCGTGACCCAGAATCATTGGCCCCCATGATCCCACATAATCAATGTATTCGCGGCCATCCTCCGCATAAATCATCGCGCCTTGTGCATGTCGGATAAATACAGGGTCTCCACCAACAGACGTAAAAGCTCTGACCGGAGAATTGACCCCCCCGGGGATAAATTTTCTGGCATCAGAAAAAAGTTCTGAATTCGTTGTCATCGACTCAAAAACCCAAAGGAAGAAATCTGTTTATCTGTGCATCACAAAGAAAAGGGCACTTCTGTGACGAAGCACCCCTGGTTTGTCCTGCCGCGAATCTCTAAAACTGACGATCAATCATCCGTTCAGGCTCGCTGGTATCTACTCTGGAACTTGCTTACGCGACCGGCGGTATCAATGATTTTCTGTTTGCCGGTATAAAACGGGTGGCATTCAGAACAGATTTCCACCTGGATATCCCGCCCCATTGTGGATTTGGTCTCAAAGTTATTGCCGCAAGCGCAAACTACTTTTGTGTCCGCGTATTGGGGATGTATTTCAGGTTTCATGATGACTCTCAGTGTTTTCTTGTGTCGGGATTTTTGGGCGCGATAATATGAGAATTAAACGGTCAATTCAAGTTTTTATAGCCGTTTTCCTTGAACTTGAAGGATCAACGCCTAGCGATTCATTGATTTGATGAATTCTTCATTGGTTTTTGTGATTTTCATTTTATCAATCAAAAACTCCATTGCCTGCAAATCATCCATCGGGTGAATCAGCTTTCTCAGCAACCAGATTTTCTGGAGTTCGAGCGGGTCGGTCAATAATTCCTCTCTTCGTGTGCTGGAACGATTGATCACCATGGCTGGATAAACCCGTTTCTCCGCAATTCTGCGATCCAGATGAATCTCCATGTTTCCGGTTCCCTTGAATTCCTCGTAAATGATGTCATCCATTTTTGATCCGGTATCAATCAGCGCCGTGGCCAGAATGGTCAGACTACCGCCTTCCTCGATATTACGGGCTGCGCCGAAAAACCGCTTCGGTCTCTGTAGCGCGTTGGAGTCGACACCGCCGGTCAGCACCTTGCCTGAGGCCGGAGCGACCGTATTGTAGGCGCGCGCCAACCGGGTAATGGAATCCAGCAGGATAACGACATCCTTTTTGTGCTCAACCAGCCGCTTGGCTTTCTCGATCACCATTTCCGCCACCTGCACATGCGGGACGCGGGTTCATCAAATGTGGACGAAACCACCTCGCCGCGCACGGTGCGCTGCATATCGGTAACCTCTTCCGGGCGTTCATCAATCAACAGTACCATGACCATGATTTCAGGATTGACCGTGGCGATTGACTGGGCAATTTGTTGCAACATCACCGTCTTCCCGGTTTTCGGGGCAGAAACAATCAATCCTCTTTGTCCCTTGCCAATCGGCGCAATCAAATCAATGATGCGTCCCGTCAAATCTTCCGCAGATCCGTTTTGGCGCTCAAGACGCATCCTGGCCTCGGGATGGATCGGGGTGAGGTTTTCAAAGAGAATCTTCTTCCTGGCGTCTTCCGGTGATTGGAAATTGATCTCCTCGACCTTGAGCAGGGCGAAGTAGCGCTCGGAATCCTTGGGTGGGCGGATTTGTCCGGCTACTGTATCGCCGGTTCGCAGGCTGAATCTTCTGATCTGGCTGGGAGACATGTAAATGTCATCCGGCCCCGCCAGGTAGGAAGAAGTCGCGGATCTCAGAAATCCGAATCCGTCCTGCAATATCTCTACCACTCCTTCTCCAACTATTCTTTCACCTTGTCTGGCCTGGGCCTTGAGGATTGCGAATATCTGATCCTGCTTACGCATTCGACCAATGTTGTCAAGATTGAGAGAGCGGGCGAGCTCGGCAAGCTCTGTGGGAGTTTTTAACTTTAAATCGCGGATATTAATGGGCATGAAAGGAAAGTGTAATATGGTGGTCATTGCACACTCGACATCAAGAATTCATCACTGAATCGATCAAGGGGCGAGTGTTAAGGGAGTAACTGTCATTCAAGACGCAGTCTGAACAACTGCATCGCAATTCAGGCCTGATCATATAGAGCTTCGATACAGATGTCCACCTGCCCATTAAATAATCGAACAAATATTAGCCTGATTCTCTGTAAAACAACCACTAATCACACTAAAATCTGGATATTGTGGCTGAATACCTGTTTCAACTTTCCTCCGATAGTAAAGGGACCCTGAGATCACGGATCCAGGAGATGATAGTCAATTCCATTCTGGGAGGTCATCTGGCGCCGGATTCACCGTTGCCTTCGACCAGAAAGCTGGCTCGTCAATTATCTGTCGCTCGTAATACAGTGGTCTACGCTTACCAGCACCTGGTCGATGAGGGGTTCCTGATTTCCAGGGAAAGAAGCGGGTTTTATGTCAATATCGAAATACTGAAAGGTCGGGTCAACACGCCCAAACAATCCCGGCTGTTTGACAGCGCAGTGAACTGGAGTAATAAACTGACTGTCGAACCGGACAATTTCCGGCAGAACCTGAAACCGGGCAACTGGAATCAGTATCCTTATCCGTTCATTTGTGGTCAGTATGACCGGAGTATTTTCCCGATCGCCGATTGGAGGGAGTGCGCCCGGGAGGCCATGACCATCCATGCGATTCATAACTGGGCAAAGGACCTGATTGACCAGGATTATCCCGAATTGATTGACCAGATACACAAAAAAATACTCCCCAGACGCGGAGTGTGGGCAGAAGAAGACGAAATACTGGTTACAGTGGGTGCCCAGCAGGGCTTGTATATCGCCGCGCAGCTTCTACTCAACCAGAACAGGACGGTTGGCTTCGAGAATCCGGGCTATGTCGATGCGAGAAATACGTTTGCCGTTTTCACGCCGGATATTCAGCCACTGGGGGTCGATAAGTCCGGCTTGATCCCGGACCAACGATTCGCGCAATGTCATTGCATATATACCACTCCAAGCCATCACTACCCGACTACGGTGACGATGCCACGGGAGCGGCGTAATGAATTGCTGGAGCAGGCCCACCAGCATGATGTCATCATTATTGAGGATGACTATGAATCCGAGTTCAATTACATCGGCGACCCTACCCGTGCATTAAAGAGTCTGGATAGTGATGGCCGCGTGATCTATATCGGGAGTTTGTCGAAAACTCTGGCACCCGGTATTCGTCTCGGATATCTGGTTGGGCCGGGCAAATTCATTCAGGAGGCTCGTGCATTGCGTAGACTGATGCTGCGCCATCCACCGGGCAATAACCAGTTCATCATCGCTGAATTCTTGAAACGCGGGTATCACGACGCACTAATCACCAAACTCAGTCATACACTGCATGAACGCTGGTCTGTGCTGGGAGAGGTGCTGGAACGCTATTTCCCCGGAAGCAGTCTCCCCACTTTTGGCGGCTCTGCGTTCTGGGTGGAAGGCCCCGACAGCCTGGATACCCGTCAACTGGCGCAAAAGGCCGCTCAATCCGGTATCTTGTTCGAGGCGGGCGAGGTCTTTTTTCATCAACCCGACCCTCCCCGGAATTTTTTCAGACTTGGCTTCTCTTCTATCAGAACATCCCGAATCCAGCAGGGTCTGGAAAAACTGGTCAGTCTGATGGATAGATAGCAAAAGTCTGCGTCTCATAAATCGGGGGCAGACCGGGTTGCTGCTGAACGGCTTTATTCAGTGGCTTGATTCTCCGGCTTGCCGACTTCCAGCAATTCAATATCAAACAGCAACACTTCATTGGGGCCAATGGTCGGTCCCGCTCCCCGGTCGCCATAAGCCAACTCCGGTGGTAGTGCCACCTGCCATTTGCCACCGGGTTTCATCAATTGCAGTGCTTCCTGCCAACCGGGAATAATGGACTGCAACGAAAACGAAACCGGCTGTCCTCGATCATAGCTGCTGTCGAACACAGTACCATCGATCAGTGTGCCATGGTAATGGACCAGAACCGTATCCACCAGAGACGGGCTATCGCCCTGCCCTGCAACAAGCACTGAATACTGGAGGCCGCTTTCAGTGACGGTCACTCCTTCAAGCGTGCTGTTCTGCTCCAGAAACGCCTTGCCAGCCTCCAGATTCTCCATGGCCTTCCGGTTCTCCACAGCGGCCAGTTCCTGTTCCCGTTTCTGGATGGCTGAGTCGGCTTCATCACTGCTTAACAACCCGTCTTTGCCGGATACGGAGTCTGTCAAACCTGCGAGTAAGGCTTGCATCTCAAAACCATTTTCGGCATTGAATTGCGTCAGCAGCCTTTCTCCCAGTTTCAGGCCGATTGCATAGCTGTATGTCTTTTGTTCCGTGTCCAGATTGATCGCCTCTTGCGCCAGTGCGCTGACCGGGAGAAGCAGAGCGGCTGCAAAACCGGCAGCCTGAAATTTCTTGAGCATTTTGTTCCTCGTTATTTTCTGTTTCGACCCGGCAGGGGCCAGGGTGGAGAAGCCGGATTATACTCGAAAGATCAGACTTCCAGTATTTGAATCGCGTCTTCTATTCTACGGGGCGCGATGATTTCCAGATTGTCTATGGGGGACTTCGGTTTATTCGCCGCAGGAATCAACGCACGTTTGAAGCCGGATCTTTGGGCTTCCCGCAGGCGCTCGATTCCTCGTTGTACCGGGCGCAACTCGCCCGACAGACCAATCTCACCGAATACGGCAAGGTCGCTGCCTGCCGCCCTGTTTCTGACGCTCGACAGGATAGCCAGCAAAACAGCCAGATCGGAGCCGGTTTCCGATACCTTGATTCCACCGGCTGCATTCACGAATACATCGTAATTGTTCAATGAGATGTCCGCATGACGATGAGCGATGGCGAGCAACATGGCCAATCGGTTATGTTCCAGTCCGACACACAGTCTCCGGGGATTCGACAGAACGCTGTCATCCACCAGCGCCTGAATTTCGACCAGCAGGGGGCGGGTTCCCTCCTGGGTCGCCAGAACCACACTGCCTGGTTTTTCGGCTCCGTATTTGCTGACAAACATCGCGGAAGGATTGCTTACGTCCCTCAATCCCTGCTCCGTCATTGCGAATACGCCAATCTCGTTCACGGCGCCGAAACGATTCTTGATCGCCCGGATGACGCGGAAGCTGTGCGAACTGTCGCCCTCGAAGTACAGCACACTGTCGACCATGTGTTCAAGTACACGGGGACCGGCCAGCGCTCCCTCCTTGGTCACATGACCGACCAGAATCAAGCGGCAACCACTGTGCTTGGCGTATCTGACCAGGCTGGCCGCGCATTCGCGGACCTGGGAAACACTGCCGGGCGCCGCGCTTAGGGCATCACTGTAGAAAGTCTGGATTGAATCCGCCACCAGCACCTCAGGTGATTCCTCGCGCACGATGTCAAGCAGGTTCTCGAGTCTGTTTTCGGCTATCACACTCAATCCACCAGAGTCCAGACCAATCCGCTGTGCCCGGAGCGCGACCTGCTCTACGGACTCCTCTCCCGTTACATAGAGTGCTTTTGAATGGCGGCTGATACTACACAGGTTTTGCAACAGCAAGGTGGATTTACCAATTCCCGGAGCGCCGCCGACGAGTGCTACAGAACCGGCTACCAGTCCGCCCCCCAGCACCCGGTCAAATTCAGCGCTGCCGCAGGATAATCTTTGCGTTTGACTGACTCGGACATCGCCCAACTTTTGAATCTGTGCTTTTGGGGCGAAGCCGGAGAATCGCGCCGCCGGTTTTGTTTCAATCTGTTGCTCTATCAGTGTATTCCAGGCACCGCAATCCCCGCATTGCCCGGACCATTTCAGGTTTTGCGCGCCACAGTCGGAACAGAGGAAAACCGTTTTCGATGATGATTTAGCCATGTTGTACGTTTTCAAACCACAATCCGGGGAATCCGGGATGTCACCTTGCATAATAATTCATAAGGAATAGTTTGTGCCCATCCGGCCACTTCTTCCACTGGCAAACCATTGCCCCATACGGTCACTTCATCACCGACCTTGACCGTGTCATGCTGTGTAACATCCACCGTAATCATATCCATCGAAACCCGACCTGTGACCGGCGCCCTCTTGCCGTGAATCAGGATACAGGCTCTTGCATCCACATTCCAGGGGTAGCCATCTCCATAACCCAACCCGGCAATGCCGATACGCGACCGGCGTCGGGTACGGTAGATGCCGCCATAGCCGACTGGTTGATTGCTGTCGACGAACTTGACCGAGATCAGCCTGGCCTTGAGTTGCATGACCGGATGCAGACCCACATCGCCTGCCCCGCTACCAACCAATGGCGAAACGCCATACAACATCAAACCGGGGCGAACCCAGTCCTTGTGGGTCGCTTTCGAGCGCATGATTCCTGCAGAATTTGCCAAACTCTTTTCGTATTGCAACGACAGACAGGCGGATTCAAAGTTTTCAATCTGTCTGTCTGTATACCGATCATCCGCAACATCCGCATTGGCCAAATGCGAGAGAACCCGCACCTCCCGAACTGAGCCCAGCGCTTGCAGTGATGCACAGGTTTTCGCCAGTTGCCGACCGGGAAGTCCCAGTCGGTTCATGCCGGTGTCGAATTTAACCCAGACAGCCAATGGCTTGCCCGACCAGGATTGCAACCAGTCGGCCTGCTGGTGGCTATGAATCACAGGCTGTATATCGTATCTTGCAAAATCCGCCAGCTGCGATGCGCGCCAGAGTTCAGACAATACGACAATCGGCCTGCAATCCTGGATCTGACGACACAGAATGCCTTCAGACAAGGTCGCCACCGCAAACCCGTCCACCTGTCGGCAGATTGATTCAGTAATGGTGGCCAGACCATGACCATAGGCATCCGCCTTGATGACCGCCATGATTCTGGAATTCGGAGCGAGCTTGCGTATAACGGAAATATTATGGTGCAACGCTTGTAAATCAATCTCGGCCCAGGCGCGTAGAAGTCCATTGTCTTGTGCTGAGCGGGTCTCGGTCAGTGGCAACTGGTTATCCGGGTGGCTATCGAGCGTATCAGGCTACGGATAGCCTGTATGAGGCGCCGCGAAATTCTCGAAGCGGGTAAACTCTCCCCGGAAAGTGAGTCGCCTGGTGCAGATTGGCCCATTTCTCTGCTTGCCGATAATCAGTTCAGCCACCCCTTTGTCATTGGTATCGTCGTTGTAGACCTCATCCCGGTAGATGAAGAAGATCACATCCGCGTCCTGCTCGATGGCGCCGGATTCCCTCAAATCCGACATCACGGGGCGCTTGTTGGGTCTTTGCTCCAGACTCCGGTTCAACTGCGAGAGCGCGACCACAGGAAGATGCAACTCCTTGGCCAGGATTTTCAGCGCTCGTGTAATGCCGGAAATCTCGGTGGCGCGGTTTTCATTGTTGTCCGGGGAATTCATCAACTGCAGGTAATCAATAATAATCAACCCCAGCTCCGGGTTCTCGCGCTTCAGTCTCCGCGCCCTGGACTGTAAATCCAGTGTGTTCAGCCCGGCGGAATCATCAATAAAGATCGGCGCCTTGTCCAGCATGGTGACCGCAGAAGTCAGTCGTGGCCAGTCCTCATCAGTCAAGCGACCGGTTCTGACCTTGTTGGAGTTGATCTGGCCGAGCGAAGACAACATCCGCATCGCCAACTGTTCACCCGACATTTCCATACTGAAAATAGCGACCGGCAGTTTCTTCTCCACAGCGACATATTCTGCAATATTCATCGCAAAGGATGTTTTACCCATCGAGGGTCGGGCCGCAATGATGATCAGGTCACCTTTCTGTAACCCTGATGTCTCGTTATCAACATCAGAAAAACCGGTCGGGATGCCGGTAATTGCATTATCCGACTCAGCCAGCAATTCGATTTGATTGACCGACCGGACAAGCAGTTCCTGCAGCGGGGTAAATCCCCGTTGACGCGCTCCATCGCGCTCCGAAATATCGAACACCAGATTTTCCGCATGATCCAGTATTTGCCGGGGCTTTTTCCCTTCCGGGTTGTAGGCTGAATCGGATATCTGATTGGCGGCCGATATCAACGACCGCAAAATAGCCTGATCCCGGACAATCCGGGCATAAGTAAGGATATTCGCCGTGCTAGGCGTATTATTCGCCAGGGTCCCGATATAGGTCAGGCCGCCTACGGCTTCCAGTTTGCCTTGTGAAGCCAGCCATTGCGAAGCGGTGACCACATCCGCCGGTTGTCCGGAGTACTGCAAACCACCGATGGCCTGGAAAATCAAACGATGGTTCTGATTATAGAAATCCTGCTCGCCCACCTGCTCAACGACCTCATCCCATTGCATATTATCCAGTAACAATCCACCGAGGAGAGATTGTTCGGCCTCCAGTGCCTGGGGAGGGAGCTTGGGTGGAACTGCCATCAGTTGATCAAGTCATTGCCGGATACTTCTATTCTGCCTCCACATGGACGCGGACAGTGAAATGCACTTCCGGGTGGAGAATGACCTCCACCTCAAATTCGCCGATCTGTTTTATTGGCCCATCGGGTTGATGGATTTCAGTTTTATCTACATCTGACCCGGCCTGACTCATCTCTTGTGCAATATCGGCCGGAGATACCGAACCATAGAGCTGGCCTTCTTCACCACAAAGCCGCGATAGTGATATTTCCCGAACCGCCTGCTCTGCACGTATTTGTGCATTCTGTAGTCGGCTGGCCTGATCTGCAGCAATTTCCAGACGCTTTTTCTCTGCCAGAGCCCTGGCTTCCGGTGTTGCCCGCATGGCCTTTTTCTGCGGAATCAGAAAGTTCCTGGCATGACCGTTGCGAACATTTACCAAATCACCAATATCCCCGGTATTCGGTATTTTTTCCAGTAGAATGACTTCCATAATGCCTCCTGATTACTCGTGTTGGTCCGTATATTGAATCAGCGCGAGAAAGCGGGCGCGTTTGACCGCAGTCGATAACTGTCGCTGAAAATGTGTTTTGGTGCCGGTACTTCTTCGCGGCAGGATCTTGCCCGTGTCGCTTGTATTTGCGATCAGGATATCGAGGTCCTTGTAATCAATGGACTCGATTCCTTCGGCGGTAAATTTACAAAACCGGGGTCTTCGTTGAAATCTTGCCATTACGCTGCCTCCTCGATTTCGTCGTCATCGACGGATTCGGTTGTTTTTTCAGGTTCCGGCTTATCTCCGGGAGCATCCGGGGGCGTTTCCGTTTTTGGGGAAGTTTCTGAGGGAGCCTCTGATTTCGAGGGAGGCTCTTCGGCTCTGGCTCTATGACTACCTGAACCACTGGACGAACCGGCCTCTTTTACTGCTTCCGCCGCATCTTCTCGCGCCTTGGCTTTGGCCATGCTGGATTCCTCGGTAATGGCGTGTTTCCGACGTATCACCAGATGGCGAAGCACCGAGTCGTTAAACTTGAAGTTCCGCTCGATATCCCGCAATACATCCAGGCTGCATTCAATGTTGAGCATGACGTAATGCGCCTTGTGAACGTCCTGGATCATATAAGCCAGGCGCCGACGCCCCCAATCCTCAACACGATGGACTTCACCGTTACCGGATATAACCATATCCCTGAAACGATCAATCATCGCCGGTACTTGCTCGCTCTGGTCCGGATGAACCAGAAAAACGATCTCATAATGTCGCATATATTCTCCCTGTGGGCTGTATCTTCCCCCTGAAACCCGATTTTCTACAGGCCGGAGGTGAAGAAAGGAGTTAAAAGAAATTTGTGTCGCGGATTGTACAGAAACAAAGCCCGTTTCACAAATATATATTCTGTTTTTGTATTCTGTTTTATGTGTATTTTATGTGACTCTGCTGCCTGTATGCACCCACATTCATACTCCCCGTCATGCTAAAATGAATAATATAAACACTTGCGACCGATATGCCTGACTCTGACCATAAACCGGATATTGATGCCATCGAGACCAACGAATGGCTGGATGCCCTGAACTCCGTTGTCCAGGCGGGCGGTCATGAACGGGCGCATTTCCTGATCGAATCCCTGATCGACCATGCCAGGAGAACGGGAATCCATATTCCCTATCGAGCCAATACCGCTTACTTGAACACCATCCCCGCGGATCAGGAGCAACCGAGTCCGGGCGACCATGGGCTGGAGAGACGAATCCGGGCGTTGATTCGCTGGAATGCGATGGCTATGGTCATCCGGGCCAATCGAATCTCCACTGAGCTGGGTGGTCATATTGCCAGTTTCGCATCTGCGGCAACCCTGTACGATGTCGGTTTCAATCACTTCTGGCGTGCCAGTACTCCAGAGCAGCCGGGTGACATGATCTTCATTCAGGGACATTCCGCTCCCGGAATTTATGCAAGAGCCTATCTCGAAGGACGCCTGAACAAGGAGGATCTCCGGTTGTTTCGCCAGGAGGTCGATGGTTGTGGACTGTCCTCTTACCCCCACCCGTGGCTGATGCCTGATTTCTGGCAATTCCCCACGGTTTCCATGGGACTCGGGCCGATCATGGCGATTTATCAGGCCAGATTCATGAAATATCTGCATAATCGCGGTTTGATTGATGCCGGTGACCGGAAAATCTGGGTGTTTCTGGGGGATGGGGAAATGGATGAACCCGAATCAATGGGAGCGCTGGCTATCGCAGGCCGTGAAAAACTGGATAATCTGATCTTCGTGGTAAATTGCAATCTGCAAAGGCTGGATGGCCCGGTGCGGGGAAACGGCAAGATCATTCAGGAACTGGAAGGCGATTTCCGCGGTTCAGGCTGGAATGTCATCAAACTGATCTGGGGCGGATACTGGGACAAACTGCTGAGACGCGATGACAAGGGATTGCTGAAACAGCGTATGGAAGAGGCTGTGGATGGTGAATACCAGGCATTCAAGGCCAATGACGGGGCGTATGTCCGGGAAAAGTTCTTCGGCAAAAACCCGGAGTTAAAAGCCATGGTCGCCAACATGACCGACGAGGATATCTGGCGCTTGAATCGGGGTGGTCACGACCCGCACAAAATCTATGCGGCCTACCATGCAGCCACTCATCATACTGGCCAACCCACGGTGATACTGGCGAAAACCGTGAAAGGTTATGGCATGGGTGAAGCGGGAGAGGGCCAGAATACCACGCATCAGCAGAAGAAGATGGGGGAGGAAGCGCTGCTGGCGTTCCGGGACCGATTCAACATTCCGTTGACTGACGAGGAGATTGCCAAAGCGCCTTTTTATCGTCCTGAAAGAGATTCCCCGGAGGTGCGCTATATTCTGGAACGAAGGCAACAACTGGGCGGCTTCCTGCCAGCCCGCAGAAGTGTATGCGTTCCTGCGTTCAAGTTCCCGGAGGCAGACATTTTCGAGTCCCAGTTTGCCGGCACGGGCGAGCGTAAGATTTCGACCACCATGGCTTTTGTCAGAATCCTGTCCGCATTGGTCAGAGACAAGGAACTGAAGGATTACATCGTACCGATCATCCCGGACGAATCCCGCACATTCGGCATGGAGGGTATGTTCAGGCAGCTCGGCATCTACTCCCCGGAAGGACAGTTGTATGAGCCGGTTGATTCCGATCAATTGATGTTCTACCGTGAAGACAAGACCGGCCAGGTGCTCCAGGAAGGCATCAATGAAGCAGGCGCGATGTCGTCATGGATTGCCGCTGGCACCTCCTACAGCAACCATGACCTGTTCACCATTCCATTTTATATTCTCTACTCGATGTTCGGATTCCAGCGCATTGGCGATCTGTGCTGGGCCGCTGGAGACAGTCGCGCGCGCGGGTTCATCATGGGGGGTACTGCTGGCAGAACCACGCTGGCTGGCGAGGGGCTACAGCACCAGGACGGACACAGCCTGATTCTGGCATCCACGGTTCCGAACTGTGTTTCCTACGACCCCGCCTACTGCTATGAACTGGCCGTGATCATCTATGACGGATTGCGTCGAATGTATCAAAAACAGGAAAGTGTTTATTATTACATTACCGTGATGAATGAAAATTACTTTCATCCTGCAATGCCCGAAAACGCCGAAGAAGGCATTTTGAAGGGAATGTATCTGCTCAAACGCACGGGAAGCGAGGACAATGTGCACAAGGTTCAGTTGTTGGGTGGCGGTGCCATCGTGCGGGAGATTGAGGCGGCGGCTGTATTGCTGGACGAGGAGTATGGGGTCAGCGCCGACATCTGGAGTGTGACCAGTTTTAACGAGTTAGCCCGGGACGGACACGATGTGCAGCGACAAAACCGATTGCGCACGACCGATACGCCGCGGCAGAGCTATGTGGAGATGTGTCTGGGCAATACCGAAGGACCGGTTATCGCGGCCACCGATTACATTCGACTATATGCCGAACAGATCCGGGCGTTTGTACCCAACCATTATCATGTGCTGGGCACCGATGGGTATGGTCGCAGTGATACCCGGGAGAAGCTACGCGAATTCTTCGAGGTAGACCGCAGACATATCACGCATACGGCGTTGAAGGCGTTATCTGATATGGAGTCGTTCCCGCTGGAAGAGCTGGAGAAGGCGCGTCAGAAGTTGGGCATAGACACAGATAAACCGAACCCGATTACGGTATGACGAAAATGACGCAGGTCACAATCCCCGATATTGGTGATTTCGATGAAGTCGAGATCATAGAGGTGCTGATTGGTGTCGGTGACACAATCGCCGTTGAAGACCCGGTCATCACGCTGGAAAGCGACAAGGCTACGATGGAGATTCCGAGTCCGGTTGGAGGCGTGGTGAAGAGTATCGAGGTTGCAATCGGCGACCGGGTGCGTGAAGGAGCGCTGGTAGCAGAGATCACGCAGGCGCAGACCACCGATCCAATTACTCCCCCCTTGAGGGGGAGTCAAATCCGCGAAGCGGATTTGGTGGGGGGACAAACAATCCCCGCCAAAGAGCCAGAGAGGGAGAGTCATTTCCCCCAGGAGAGGGAGTCACACTCCGACCCAGTCACTCCCCCCACCAAATCCAATCACTCCCCCCTTGAGGGGGAGTCCAATCCGCGAAGCGGATTGGGAGGGGGGACAGACGAGCCCTCCCCCCTCCCCCATGCCAGCCCCGGTATTCGACGCTTCGCCCGCGAACTGGGAGCCGACTTAACCCGGGTCGCTGGCAGCGGACCGAAAGGCAGGATTCTGAAAGAAGATGTGAAAACCTGGATCAAGCAACAACTGGCGAGTCCCCGACCAACGGAACAACAGACAGGAGTCGGCATTCCAGCAATACCGGAAATTGATTTTTCTGAATTTGGCGAGGTCGAAACCGTCCACTTGACTCGCATCAAAAAATTATCCGGGCCCCACCTGCAACGGGCGTGGCTGAATATCCCCCATGTCACCCACCATGACGAAGCGGACATTACCGAGTTGGAGGCGTTCCGACAATCGCTGAAAGCGGAAGCTGCAAGCAAAGGATTCCGCGTCACCCTGCTTCCGTTCGTTATCAAGGCCCTGGTCGGAGCCTTGAAAGAATACCCGAACTTCAATGCTTCACTGGCACCCGACAGGGAACAGTTGATATTGAAGCGATATTTCAATGTTGGCATCGCGATAGATACGCCGGATGGATTGGTGGTTCCGG
Organism: Arenicellales bacterium; assembly: GCA_965116335.1. Taxonomy (GTDB): domain Bacteria; phylum Pseudomonadota; class Gammaproteobacteria; order Arenicellales; family Poriferihabitantaceae. The sequence continues at coordinate 370,440 of OZ220677.1, read as the reverse complement.
TCATTCGCAATGCCGACCGGAAAAGCATTTTCGACCTGGCGCAGGAGCTTGCGGACTTGAGCGAGCGGGCGCGTAATAACAGGCTCCGAGCGGATGATCTGAAAGGCGGATGTATCAGTATCTCGAGCCTGGGAGGGATTGGCGGTATCGCGTTTACTCCCATCGTCAATGCGCCGGAAGTAGCCATTCTGGGAATCTCTCGCGCCAGAACGATGCCTGTCTGGGAGGGTCAGGAATTTGTTCCCAGACTGCTGTTGCCACTGAGCCTGTCTTATGACCACCGGGTAGTGGACGGCGCCGAAGCGGCACGGTTCGTCGCTTGCCTGACTCAATTATTTGCCGATGTCCGGCGCCTGTCTCTGTAACGGATAATATGTCGGCAGAGCGTCACACTCAACTGCTTGTCCTCGGCTCGGGGCCGGGCGGCTACACCGCCGCATTTCGGGCGGCAGACCTCGGACTGGAGGTTCTGTTGGTCGAACGCTATCCGCGTCTGGGCGGAGTCTGCCTGAACGTTGGCTGCATCCCTTCCAAGGCGCTGCTGCATGTCGCGAAAGTCATCTCGGAGGCCTCGGAGGCGAGCGCGGTCGGGCTGACTTATCCGCCTCCAGAGATTGATCTGCAACAAACACTCCAGTGGAAAAACGGCATCGTCCGCCAACTGACTCAGGGCTTGGCGGGACTGGCTAAAAAGCGTGCGGTCACCATCGTACAGGGCATCGGAAAATTTACCGGACCGAACCAGGTGGAAGTCGAATCGAACGGCAAGACCGAATCCATATCATTTGATCAGGCGATTATTGCAGTCGGTTCACAAGCGATCGAAATTCCAGGATTCCCGGTCGAAGATGAACGGGTGATGGATTCAACCGACGCCCTGGACCTCGCCGACATCCCGCAAAAACTGCTGGTCATCGGCGGTGGCATCATCGGGCTTGAGATGGCGACGGTCTACCACTCGCTCGGCAGCCGAATCAGTATGGTTGAAATGACAGATGGATTAATGGCGGGCGCCGATGCAGACCTGGTCAGGCCGTTGCTGAAAAGAATCAGGAAACAGTACGATCATGTCTGGCTGAATACCCGGGTTACCCGCCTTGCGCCACTCAAAAATGGAATCAAGGTTCATTTGGAGGGAAAAGATGCCCCAAAGAACATGATGTTTGACCGGGTCCTGGTTGCAGTGGGGCGCACCCCCAATGGCAACCGGATCAACGCACAATCGTCTGGCATAACGGTTGACCAACACGGATTCATCCAGGTGGACCGACAGCAACGAACCTCGGTTCCCCATATCTTTGCGATTGGCGATGTCGTTGGACAACCGATGCTGGCCCACAAGGCGGTTCACGAAGGCAAGGTCGCGGCTGAGGTTGCGGCTGGCATGAAAAGCGGGTTTGACGCTCGTGTTATTCCGTGCGTCGCCTACACGGACCCGGAGGTTGCCTGGGCCGGAGTCACGGAATCCGAGGCAAAAGCTAACGGACTGGAATATGGCAAAGGTGTTTTCCCCTGGGCCGCCAGTGGCCGTTCCCTGTCTCAGGGGCGCAGCGAAGGATTGACCAAACTGTTATTCGACAAGACGACAGAACATATCATCGGCGCGGGTATTACCGGCAGCAACGCCGGGGATTTGATTGCCGAAGCAGTGCTCGCGATAGAAATGAACGCCGATGCCCGGGACATCGGGCTATCCATCCATCCCCACCCCACCCTGGCCGAGACCTTAGGTTTTGCCGCCGAAGCATTCGAAGGAACGATCACCGATTTGTACATACCAAAGAAATAAAATCACAGATCAGCGGGCACCCACAAGGGGCGCCCCTACGCATCGGTAATCGCAGATTCCGTATCATTCCCCCCTTGAGGGGGAATCCAATCCGTAAACGGATTGGATGGGGGGACACAATCGCCGGAATGATTACCAACCCGTCCTACCACCGCACCCCAACCTCAACCCCCACAAACTGTGTCGGTTCATTATCATCAGTTTCCCGATGCGTCGCCTTGACATCCAGCGTGAAGTTCAATGCCTTGCCGGTGGTATGAACCGGAGTCAATCTCCAACCCAGCGTATATTCCTGCGTACTATTCGTTATCCCCGTACCGATATACGGACTGCCGGTGAATCTTCCCGATAACATAGAGAAACCATACGCCGCTTGAGCATTCCAGCGACTCTCTGATGCACTGCCGGTACGTTCACTGATGGATTCCTCTGCAAACAAGGCATCCAGTCCGCCGGTAGACTGTCCACCCCAATCCTGATTGACGGTCAGAGACAGTCCCTGTTGGCTCTGTGGCTCTGGATCAAATACAAACGATGCAGCAAAACCCCGATCTTCAAGATCATCTGAATCATGTGAGACTAATGTACGTCCTGACAGATCAAGAGAGAGTCCGAGGTTTGTATCCTGCCAGGCAATGCCACCCCCGATCTCTACCCCCGTTCCGGTCTCTGCATCCCCGCCATCCTGTCGGATACCGACTTCCAGACGGGGCGTAACCGAACCCTGTTCCAGATTCTTCTTCCAGCTACTCTCCAGTCCAGCCCGAATACGGGTTGTGCTGGCATTGGAGGCGGCCAGTTCATGAGTCTGGTCTGACTCGGTACGCGACCATAAGGCATCGGCAGTCAGCGCCAGAGAGAGTCCCTGTTCTTGTTGTAACAAATCCCCTCTCATTCCCATCGCCGCCATGCTCCAGCTCATATCAGAAGGGATGGCATCGCCCAATTCCGGTTGTAATGTGACTTCTCCACTACCCTGTCCAAGCGTACCCCACAGACGGATTGAATCAGAGGCTTGAATGGAGGCATACGGCGTAATCGCAGTCAGCGAGGCTTCTACTTCGCCATCGCCTTCGCGTACCGCACCTTCACACAGGACTTGTCTTGTCTGTGCGGACATCTGCTGAGTACACAGTTGTGAATGCGTGCGGGTGTCAGGTTCGGTATCGGTATAACGGCCTTCTCCATCACTTTGTATCAGAGTCAGTCCAACCAGCCAGTTGTCTTTGGCATAGTTTGTACCCAATAAGGCAGTGGTGGTCTCTCCGTCTAATGAGAAAGCACCTTCCCGTCCATCGAAGTGACCCTGTGTGGCCCGTCCCCAGAAGGATACACTGCCGCCTGTCGCATCTTTCTCACCGGTGGCGGTAAAGGAACTGTTGAGTAAGGCTTCCCGTACCGTCATATCGTAAGACTGGCTCTGTGTGCCGCCGAAGTAATGCCGGTCATGTACCGCATCGGTGGAGTGAGCGAAGTCATCATCCATCGAATGGATACTGGAATGAGACAGGACGGATTCTGCTGGACGGCTACCCAGCGTAAAGGCTTGTCCGGCTACCGTGCCTTGTGTTCCGGCGGTGCGATTGTCTGCGATGCGATCAGACAGTCCATCTATGGCTTGTTGGGCTATCGTGCGACCGAATCGGGTCAGCCAGGCTTGCGGCATCGGATCATCATTGATGATGGTGCCGGTTGCGGTACTGTCGGCTATGGCTACCGTTGCATCCGCTCCACTGACTCCGGCATCGTATATCACCATCTGGAAGGTTTCCGGGTCTTCATCATGGTTGTCGTTATACAGCCGCACATAGATTTTCTTTTCGGTTTGACCGGGATTGATGGTACTGCGTAACTTCCAGGCGCGTTGCCAGGCGATATAGTCTTCCCCTGCCCTTGCCGATACCGGGTTGGAATCCTGCGTGGCATAGTAGAAGGTGACCGGCCATTGCATGGCTTCACTCAAGGTGATGGTGAAGTACCCGGTACGCTGGTTCTCATGCAAAGTGGCATCACCGATTGAGAGGGTGGGGCCGGAGGATAGTGTGACATCGTTATCAGATACAGTAACGCTTGCCGTGTGGTTCGGCGCTTCCGCCACTATGTAGCCAGCACCGGTATTTATCGTAGCGCTAATGGAACCATCCGGTTCGTCTACCGCGTCATCCAGTGTAGCGACCGTGAAGGTGGCGCTGCCGGTGACCGGGAGGGTAAGAGTTCGCGAGCCGGTCTCTCCACTGGTCGCAAACTCTCCGTTCTGGGCCACAGTGACAGTCATATCGAGTGGCACGGCAGGCACCGGATGGGCGGTTACGGTAAAGGTGGCGGAATCTCCTTCTGTGATACCACTGCCTGCACTAATCCGCACGACCGGTTCGTCATTGTCACGCACCGGGACCGATGCGCTGTCCTGGTGGGTGGCTATGGTATAGCCGTTGCCGGTGTCTACTGTAACACTCACCGCACCATCCACCTCGTCCGCCGCATCATCTACTGTACCGATAGCGACCGAAACAGTGGTCGCTCCGGCCACCAGAGTCACGGTTCTTGCTCCACTACCCGGCGCATCGAGATAGTCTCCGCTTTGACTCACTGTATAGCCAATCGTCAGATCAGATTGCGGCGCGCTATCTGCGGTGACGGTGAAGGTGGCAGTACCCCCCTCATCTATGGCAGAACCAGAGGACAGACTGATTTCAGGTATAGTGGGGGGTGGTATGGTTTCTTCTTCCACTTGTGGCTGTTCCTGTGGCGGGTTCTCCAGACATTGCAGGGCAGGAACAATCGGCAGCCAACGTTGAAGGCCACGGTCTGCCTGCGCTTGCGCCTCGGCAATGGTCATCGGATGATTGCTGTAGGCATTATCCACGCCAAAGGCCGCCAGTACCCGGCTCCAGCGCTCGACATGATCAACCGAACTTCGCCAGGTCTCGTTCGAATAGTCCGTAACATCAGTAAGCAGGGCATCTGATACACAAGTCACCGGCTGATAGCTGGCTTGTTCACTTTCTGCCGGCGCATTCTGTGGCGCATTCTGTCCTTCCAATACCTGTATCGGCCAGGTCATCTCCCAATCGCGTACATGATAGAGGTCTCCCCATTGCAGTTGCGGAATCTCTACTTTCAGTTGATCCAGACCGGGATTGATGGCAAAAACCCGCACCCATTGTGTGCGATTGGACGGCGTGAAGATCAAACAGTCATCCAGTGGACCCCCACAGGATTGGGCATCGCCATCCCTGCGTTTGACTCCGGCGGCCTTGCCGCCCCGGGCGGACAGATAGACCGTCAGTGAACTTTCATGCGCAAAGGCCGATGGACTCAAGGTCATCTGAAAGTCTTGATGTCCGTCTTCGTCTATGGCAATGGACTGGCCTTCTGGGGGCAGACCTTTCACTACAATCGGTGGATCAGAGTCGTGTACCCGAACCTGGACGCTCCAGGTCTGATTGACCACCCCGGTATAGCCGGGATAGGCATGACTGAGTTTGCCCTTGTCGTCGGTGTAGTTGGTATACAGACGATGCACAATGGGAATCTGTGCGGTGTAATGGTCGGCGCATCGAATCCTGACCTGAACCCGTTGGTAGGTATTCCAGTTGTCGGGGGTGAAGTGCAGGACGGTGTGGGTATCGTCCTTCCACTTTTGCACTTGGTCATTCTCCTCGTTAATGTATCGGCTCAGGAATCGTCTGTTGGCGACATACAGGCGACCTGTAGCGACCGGGTCACTGCGATAGTCGTCATCGGGGTCTTTGATCCAGACTTCTACCGGACCTAAGGGTTGTTTCTCCAGTTTGACCTGATAGCTCGGTCCGGGTCCGGTGCCATCGCTTTTGCTGGTGCAGCCATCGGCTTCGTTCCATTGCATGGAGGGGGTGTCAAATAGTAAGCCGGGTTTTCTGTTGGCATGATAGTCGGCGGTTTCCTTGTCGAGAATATGAATGTAGGTGCCGGCGTTGAGCGTAGAGCTGCCCCGGGCAGGGGCCGTGGCAAAGCCGGTCAGGTCGAACGTGTGAATGTCTACTCGGAAATTTTCTTCTTCTTCCCTTCCGCCTTTATCCGTTATTTCGATATTGAAGGTGCCACTGCTGCGCCTGCGCGGGATGATGACTTCGTAGGTCTGGCCACCATAGTCGATGCCATTGCCGGTGGCGGTGAGCGGAGTGGCGGAGAGACGGATCGTGGTCTTGGTCTCCTGCAGGCGCGAGAGCTTGACAGTGAGCACGGCATCCTCGCCTTCGTTGACGTAGTACTCCGGTTGCGTGAAGTAGATCAGCGTTTGATTGGGATCCAGCGTGAACGTCTTCTGGTTGGCGCCGGAGGGCGTGGTGGAGGCCAGTCTTCTGCCTTCGTAATCCCGGATGTTGTGATTGCTGGCGAAGTTCAGGGTGACGGCACCCGATACGGTGTCCAGATCGCCGCCCTGGGCGTACACGTGAACAATCGTTTTGTAGGTGGTCGGATCATAATTACTCAGATCATGGCGTACATCCAGTCCGGCCGTGGTGCCGGTCAGGGTAAAGTCCGAGGCGTACACATTGGGCAGATGTTTGTTGAAACGCACCCGCCAGACCAGACTGGTGCCCAGACCCTGAACCGGCTGTTCATAGCGATGGATGGAGACTACTTTCGGGGCGTCGGGGTCAATGACATTCTGTAACTCGAAGGTGTTGTCATTGGTGCCGGAGGTGGGGGTGGTGTCGGTCAGTGCGTTGCCGGCTTCGTCCGTGATGTCGTGGGTGTTGGCGAAGCTCAGCGTTACCGTGCCGGTGAGGCTGTCCAGGTCGCCGCCGGAGGCGGTGACGTCGAAGACATTGGTCGCGTGTTCCGATACGGAGGTAATCGTGGCAGTCGTGCCGGTGACCTGGAAGTCAGCCGTGTCCACGTTCGCTATCGTTCCGCCGCTGTCAGCGAACGTCACCCGCCAGGTCAGGCTGTCTTCATCGGTCATGGATGTGGTCGGTGACTGGCGCTCGATTGAGGTCACGGTCGGCGCGGTGTTGTCGAGTAAGAAGGCGTGATTCACACCGCTGATCGTGGGCGATGCGGGCAGCGCGTTGCTGGACAGGTCCTCGATGTCGTGGCTGCTGTCGAATTTCAGTTGGACCGGATTATCGGAATTCTCAATGCCACTGCCGGAGGCGGTGATGTCGTAGACGCTGGTCGAGACCTGCGAGACGGCCAGGGCGGTGGTTCCGGGGTACGCAACGGAGGTGGTGGCGACCACCAGGGAGAAATCCGTCGTGTCCACATTACGCACCGCTTCATCGAAGGTCACCCGCCAAGTCAGGCTGTCGGCATTGGTATGTAGCGCGGTCGGCGAGTGGCGCGTAATCGAGGTGACGCCGGGAGCAGTCGTATCATCATCGTCGAGGATGGTATGGGTATGGGTGGAGGTGCCGAGGGTGATACCGCCGCTTTGGCCGGTGATAGACAACGTCGCGATCACGGTCTCATCGGATTCAGCGTCGGTGTCGCCCTTGATACGGATAATTGCACCGCGTTTTGTAAGGGATGCGCTTGGGAGGAAACTACCAAGTGGCGAGCAATTTGTATTCAGGGGATTGGTATTTGAAACCGTCTGATAATCGGCACTCGCGGGAATGGTCGCAGCTTCTGTTAAATCTATCGTAGCGGTGCCGGTGAAGCAGATTTGAAATCCAACATAGTCTGACCCCGTAAGCGCCTGTGATAAACTCACCGTGTAGTCGAGGTCTCTGGTGCCGGAGTTGCCCTCGTTAGCGTCGGCAGGGCCGCTGAGTGATAAGGTTTGTGCTTGCGCCCCGGCGGCGAGGCCCAGCAATAATGGCAAGCAGAGCAGGAAGCGGAACAGCCCCGCCCGCAGACGGCGGATGATGTGAGTTTTGTGTGGTGATCGAACCGTTATCGTAGGGGAGGGTCTTGTACCCTCCCGCGAATGATCGGAACGGGAATCAACGATAGCGGGCACCCACAGAGGGGCGCCCCTACGATGACGGGTAACCGCAACATCCATATCGTTGTGGATTCCCGCTTTCGCGGGAAAGACGGCTGGTTGGGGCGCAGGATGACGGTTGTGGATTCCCGCTTCGACATGATGTCGTTGGAATGATTCCCGACCGTTATCGTAGGGGAGGGTCTTGTACCCTCCCGCAACCGTTGGAACAGGAACCAACGACACCGGGCACCCATGAGGGGTAACCACAACCTCCATATCGTTGTGGATTCCCGCCTTCGCGGGAAAGACGGGTGGATCATACGTTGACGGGTTGTTGTCCCCCCATCCAATCCGCTTGCGGATTGGATTCCCCCTCAAGGGGGGAATGATTGTCGGATTGGTATTACTCCCCCCTTGAGGGGGAGTCCGCGATACAAGGGCGAAGCCCGCCGGAGAGCGGGTGGGGGGAATGACAGATGGTAAAGATTCAGGCCGGGAGGACGGACCCAGGCAACGGCGCAACCACGCGAACGCGCTCATGGCCGTCACGCCGACGCGCAAAAGCGTAATCCGGTAATCCGGTAATCCGGTAATCCGGTAATCCGGTAATCCGGTAATCCGGTAATCCGGTAATCCGGTAATCCGGTAATCCGGTAATCCGGTCAATTATACCATAAATCAATGACTTAATTGAATTTATTTCTATTTTTTTCATTGCATTAGCCTGCTTTTTACCGGATATTGAGAGTGTAAGTCTGCTGTAAGCGTCATCGCCTGTCAAGTGGTGATTTTGACACTGTCAGCGCAATTCTGTAATGTCCCCTTTTAGCAATTCTAAAATGTCCCCTTTTTTATTAGGGGGGATTGATGGACAAAGGGGTCATCACATTGAGTATTGGGGAGTTGGATCGAGTTTCGGTCATTCAAGATGTCATTAGCAAACGACTTCGTCAGCATCAGGCAGCCCGGCGTTTGGGTTTGAGTGTTCGGCAGGTCAAGCGTCTGGTGCGCCGCTATCGGGAGTTTGGGGCAGAGGGGTTGGTGTCGGGTCATCGGGGAAAGACTCCGGGCAATGCCCGGTCTTTGTCTGTGCGCCAGGCGGTGTTGTCTTTGGTTCGGGAACGTTACCGGGACTTTGGTCCGACTTTGGCGAGTGAGAAGTTGTTGGAGCTTCATGGGGAATCCATTTCCCGTGAGACTCTGCGCCGATGGATGATCGCGGATGGGTTGTGGCAACCCAAGTCACGTCGCAAGGCTCGCATTCATCCACGTCGGGCGCGTCGCCCCTGTTTCGGGGAGTTGGTGCAGATTGATGGTTCTCCGCATGACTGGTTTGAAGGCAGGGCAGAGGCGTGCACGCTGATCGTATTCATTGATGACGCCACCAGCCGTCTGTTGGCCTTGCGTTTTGTACAGGCTGAAACCACTCAAGCCTACCTGGAGACCCTGGCACAGTATCTGCAACAACATGGGCGTCCGGTCGCGCTGTACAGTGACAAACACAGTATCTTCCGGGTCAATCATCCCCAGCGCGAAGGAGAACGGACTCAATTCTCCCGTGCCTTAAGAACCCTGGACATCCAGGCCATACACGCCCATACCCCGCAAGCGAAAGGACGCGTGGAGCGAGCCAACCAGACGCTACAGGACCGACTGGTGAAAGAACTGCGACTTCGCAATATCTCGAACCAGGAAACCGCTAATGCCTTCCTGCCCGCCTTTATCGAAACGTACAACCAGCGCTTTGCCATCGCCCCCCACAGCACCCACGATACCCACCGACCCGTCCTGCACACCCCATCCGAACTCGCCCTGATCCTGTGCCCACAACATACCCGCACCTTGTCAAAGAACCTGACCTGCCAGTTCCAAAACCGCGAGTATCAGATACAGACCCAAGCCCCCGGCTATGCCTTGCGAAAGGCCACTATCACCGTGTGTGCGGCTTTCGATGGAACCATTACCCTACTGTACAAAGGACGCGCCCTACCGTACCGAATCCTCAAACAAGGAGAACCTCCCATCCCACTGGCCGATGAGAAAAGCGTCCAGTCAGTCGTCAACCAGGCCAAAGCCAGACAAGCTAGCCGACCCCGCCATAAACCTGCACCGGATCACCCCTGGCGTCGGTATCCGGTAACCGCCGGAGCGCATTCCAGATGAATCCAGGCGAAGAACAGAACTCGCCCGGTAGGTTGGACTCCATTCGCTACGCTCATTTCGTCCAACCTACCGGACATTCCTTTGAGTAAAAGGGGACATCTTAACTGTGCAGAAAAGGGGACATTTTAGAATTGCGTTGACAGTGGTGATTTTGACACTGTGGTGATTTTGACACTGTGGTGATTTTGGCACGTGGTCGAAACCATCATCGTAGGGGAGGGTCTTGTACCCTCCCGCGAATGATCGGGACGGGTATCAACGATAGCGGGCACCCACAAGGAGCGCCCCTACGATGACAGGTAACCGCAACCTCCGGCTGTTGTGGATTCCCGCCTGCGCGGGAAAGACGGATGGTTGGGGCGTGCGATGACGGCTGTGCCCCCACCAAATCCGCTCCGCGGATTGTGACAGCGTAGCGTTTGCTATATCAGATTTACAAGAGTACAATCTAATGCGTAGACCATGACTGATAAGAGATAAACCATGAATTTTATTGGACCGGGCAGCGGCCCCCTTAACCTGTAAAAAGGTTATTTTCCCCCTGAAACAGGAGGAAGTGCTTTGAGTGCTTTTTTGGCCTCATCTTCGTTCTGCTTCACGAGACCAGCATAATACCTGAACAGTTTAACTTTCCTATCCATTTGTGCTATGCCGCAATTGACAAGCGCACGCCCAATGCGTGCATCAGCCGATGGATGGTATGCCATCTGGGTTGCACCTGACCATTGATCACCTTGTAGAGACTTTCCCGGTTCAGCCCGGTCGCTTCGGCAACCTGAGCGACCCCCCGGTGCTTGATGGCATGGCCCAGAGCTACGACAAAGACAGCAGGGTCCTCATCTTCGTAAGCCTCCGTCAGGTATTGAGGCAACTCGTCCTCGATCAGCAAATGATCGAAGGGATTATAGTCAGTCAGTTTAGTCATTATTCAAACCTCCAATTCACTCAGTATCCGGTGTGCACGTGCAATGTCACGCGATTGGCTGGACTTGTCACCACCGCACAACAAGATAATTCGTTGTTCATCACGAATCGAGAAGTAGAGCCGGTAGCCTGGGCCTGTGAAAACTCTCATTTCACTCACACCATGTCCTACCGACCTGATATCTCCAAGATTGCCTGCAATCGCCCGGTCCAATCGTCGAGCAATTGACCTGGCAGCCCGGCGGTCGCGGATACGAGACAGCCAGCGATTGAAGTCATCGGTGGTAACCATGTGATAGCGCACACACATATTGTAGCTCATAGGCTACAATAATGCAAACGCTGGCAGTGGTTTTGGTGTGTGGGATGATGCTTGTGGATTCCCCCTCAAGGAGGGAATGATGTTGTAGAGATTGTTCTTGACTCTATCAGGCGTTTCATTTCACGGATTACCCGGCGGGTACGCAGGGGTTTTCCGTTTAGTTGCAGGTCAATCAGATACCGGGTCAGCCAGTTGGCTTGTCGCTGGTTTTCCCATGTGGGGAATTGTTCTGTGTCCAATGCGATCAATGTAGCGCCACTGATCACGTCGTTTTCGCCACCAGTCGCCAGTACCGGGCCCTTCTCAGGAAGATAGCGGTAATCCATGTCCTGTCTGACCGCCTCCCCGGTTTCAACGTCTCGATCCAGAATCAAACCGAAGCCAATCTCCCGCAGCAGATGTTTCTCGAAAATCCGTAATACGACAAACGGGTCTTGCTGGTCTGCCAGGGCCAGTATCTGCTCCTGATATTTCTCAAACAGTGTCTCATGGGCATCATGGCGGTGCAACAGCTTCAGGATCAATTCGTTGATATAGTATCCGCACCCGATTCCCGTCCCCGATAAGGGCGGCGTAAACCGGGGTTGCTCAATCCCGGTCAGGATGGGCAACTCCCCTTTTCCGGTCCAACTGATTAACAACGGTTTGAATGGCTGAAATAACCCCTGGGGCTGCGTTTTCTTCTTTCTGCAACCCTTGGCAATCAGCGTCAACCGCCCGTATTCACGAGTAAACACCTCCACCAGCAGACTGCTTTCACTGTATGATCGCCGATGCAGAATGAAACCGGCCTGATGATCCACCTTCTTCCGACTCATAACTGACTGATTCTGGATTCCTTCCCGGCTCTGACCCACAAGTTCAAAAACACGCGACGAGAGAACTTCTTTTCAATCTGGAATCTCGCATCCACGCCGATTTGCTTCAACTGATTGCCTCCCTTGCCGATAATGATAGATTTCTGGCTGTTCTTCCCGACTCGTATCACTGCGTCTATACAGAGGATGTCGCGCTCATTAATGTCGAATCGGGCCACTTCGATCACCACCTCATAAGGCAACTCTTCTCTCAACTGGATAAAAATCTGCTCCCGGATCAGTTCCGTAGCTATGAAACGGTCAGAACAATCAGTGACCTGGGTTTCCGGGAAGCCGCAGGGGCTTTTCGGTAAGTGGCGGGCAACCAATGCCAGAAAAGCGTCTTTATCATCCAGTCTCAATGCGGACAAGGGGATGATTTCCCGGAAGTCATAAATTTGCCCGGATTCGCGCATGATCGGTAACAATCGGGATTTATCCTTCAGCCGGTCGATTTTATTGATGATCAGGATAGCCGGAGTATTACCGGACTTTACTGGCTCAAAAACTCTGAGCAACTCCTGACTCCAGCCGCGATAATCAATCATGAAAAGTATGAGATCGACATCCTCCACGGCGCTTATTGCGACCCGGTTGATCTGCCTGTTGAGATTTTTATGCTGGCTATCGTGCAGTCCGGGCGTATCGACAAAAGCGATTTGGTAATCCGGGGTGGTTGTGATACCGAGAATCCGGTGCCATGTGGTTTGCGGGCGTCGGGAAATAATCGAGATTTTCTGTCCAACCATTTGATTCAGCAAGGTTGATTTTCCGACGTTGGGCGGGCCAATCAACGCGGCAAAGCCGAATTTGTGGTTATCCGTCATCACAACCGGGGTTGTTCAGCACAGCCAGCGCCTGCTCGGCTGCGGCCTGTTCTGCGGCTTTGCGACTTCTGGCACGGGCAATGAACACGCGCTTGATTCCGGGTACTGTGCAGGAAACCTCGAAGGTCAATTTATGCGCCTCACCGTCTTGCCCGAGAACCCGATAGACAGGCAACAGGCTCTCATCCTTCTGCAACCTCTCTTGCAATCGGGTTTTGCTATCCTTGAGATCATGCGGTTGAATATCCTTCAGCAATGTTTGGTACATTCCATTGAGGAACTGATTAGCCGCCTCGATACCGCCATCCAGATAAATAGCGCCGACGACCGCCTCGAAGGCGTCCGCCAGAGCGGAAACCCGGTTGCGACCATTATTTTTCAATTCGCCACTGGCCATGATCAAATAACGGTCCAGGCTCAATTCCCGCGCCAGGGATGCCAGTGTGGTATTACGCACCAGCCGCGCTCTCATCGCGGTCAGGTCGCCTTCATTCAACCGCGGGAAAAGCCGGTACAGTGATTGCGATATGAAGAATCCGAGAATGCTGTCACCGAGATATTCCAGGCGCTGATTGTTCGCCGCTCCCATGTTGCTGCGGTGCGACAAGGCCAGATAAAGCAGGTCACGATCATTGAAGCGATAGTTGAGCGCCTGTTCCACCTCGTCAATGTCAATTACATGGGTAGCCAAACGATCCACTCGCATCCAATGGGTTTATTCGATTGTGTCGCCGATGCGGCTCCACTCCACGCCGCCTCCGCTGGCGCTTTTCCAACTGAACCAGATGAAAAAGGCCTCACCGACCACATTCTCTTCCGGCACAAAACCCCAATACCGGCTGTCATTGCTGTGGTCCCGGTTATCCCCCATCACGAAATAATGCCCGGCAGGGACATTGACCTCTTCAAGATTGCGTGTAAAACCCTGATCGTCCAGTATGATGAGATGCTCATCGCCGTCAATCGTTTCCACCCGTTGACCCGCCGATGTGCCCTTCAGCTTTTCCTGTACATAAGCGTAGCGACCATCATCGCGTGTATCCACTGGCTCGCCGTTAATGGTCAGTTTCTTGTCTATATAGGAGAGCGTGTCGCCCGGTATGCCAACCACCCGCTTGATGAAATTCAATTTCGGGTTTTGTGGATAGCGAAACACGATTACGTCTCCACGTTCGGGACTGTCGAGTGGAATGACCTTCCTGTTGACTACTGGCAGGCGGATTCCATATTTGAACTTGTTGACTAGAATGAAATCGCCGATATGCAGGCCAGGCAGCATGGAGCCTGATGGAATCCGGAACGGCTCGATCACAAATGAGCGCAAGACGAAAACAAACAGGATAACCGGGAACAGTGCCCTGGCATATTCGACGATAGTCGACTTTCGTCTCCTGCGGCCAAATAATTTCGCCAGCAACACAATGCCTCCGGTCACCAGCAACGCGATAAACAGTATGAGCGAGAAATCCATACAACCCCTTTGAGTTTGAATTTGAATTAGAATCTGGATTAAATGAGGGCGATTCTACCCCATATCAGTCCCGACTGACTTTCAGTACGGAAAGAAAAGCCTCCTGCGGGATTTCAACTGAACCGATCTGCTTCATCCGCTTTTTTCCCGCCTTTTGTTTTTCCAGCAGTTTTCTCTTGCGCGTAATGTCACCACCATAGCATTTTGCGGTGACATTCTTTCTCAGAGCCTTCACGGTTTCGCGGGCAATGATGCGAGTACCGATGGCGCCTTGAATGGCCACATCAAACATTTGTCTGGGGATCAATCCGCGCAACCGTTTAACCAGTTCTCGGGCACGGTATTGGCTCTGATCCTTATGCACAAGAACCGCCAGCGGCCCGACTTTCTCTCCATTGATCAGGATATCGACTTTCACCATATCGGCAGGCCGACTGTCGATAAACTCGTAATCCAGAGAACCATAACCCCGACTCGCCGATTTCAACCGATCAAAAAAATCCATGACGATTTCAGTCAAGGGCATCTCGAATTCGATCATCACCTGACGCCCGTGATATTGAATGTTTTTCTGTATCCCCCGTTTTTCTACGCACAGCGTGATGACCGCGCCGACATAATCGTGCGGTGCCAGTATCCTCGCGATAATGAATGGTTCCCGCACTGTTTCAATGGAAGACGGGTCCGGCAGGTCCGCCGGGTTGTCAATCAATATGGATTCTCCGTTCTTTTTCAGGATTTCATAAACTACGGTGGGCGCGGTGGTGATCAGGTCCAGTCGATACTCCCGTTCGAGACGCTCCTGGACGATCTCCATGTGCAACATACCCAGGAAACCACAGCGGAAACCAAACCCGAGCGCTTGTGAGGATTCCGGCTCGAAAGACAGGGAGGCATCATTCAGGCTGAGTTTGTTCAGGGCCACCCGGAAAGCCTCGAAATCGGCGCCATTAACCGGGTACAGTCCCGCGAACACGGTTGGCTGAACTTCCTTGAAGCCGGGCAGCGGAGATTGCGTCGGGCGGTTGCTGGAGGTAATGGTATCGCCGACTCTGGCAGAGCGGATTTCCTTCAAACCTGCGGTCAGATAGCCGACATTACCGACACTTAGAGATTCAACATGAATCGGTTTCGGGGTGAACACCCCGATGTTTTCAACCTGGAACTCGCGTCCGGACGACATCATTCTGATCTTGTTTTTGCCGGTCGCCATCCGCCCCTGCATAATCCGTATCAAGACCACCACGCCGAGATAATTGTCGAACCATGAATCGAGAATGAGGGCACTGAGTGGCGCCTCCACAGAACCGCCGGGAGGGGGCAGCAAGCATACGACCTGCTCCAGTATTTCCTGAACCCCCTGCCCGGTTTTCGCGCTGACCGACAAGGCGTTGCTGCTGTCGATGCCGATGACATCTTCAATTTCCTGGATTACCCGATCTGGCTGGGCAGCTGGCAGGTCGATCTTGTTGAGTACGGGAATGACAGTCAAACCGAGATCAACTGCGGCATAACAGTTGGCTACAGTTTGCGCTTCCACGCCCTGAGCGGCATCGACCACCAGTAACGCGCCTTCGCAAGCATTCAATGAGCGCGACACTTCATAGGAGAAATCAACATGACCCGGAGTATCAATCAGATTCAGTTGATACCAATGACCATCGCCCGCCAGATAATCCAGAGTCACGCTTTGCGCCTTTATCGTAATCCCCCGCTCTCGCTCGAGATCCATCGAATCCAGCACCTGTTCCTTCATTTCACGTTTTTCCAGGCCGCCGCAAAACTGGATGAAACGGTCAGCCAGAGTCGACTTGCCGTGATCAACATGGGCGATAATCGAAAAGTTCCGAATCCGGGCCGGGGCATAATTACGGGGAATCGGTTCAGACATCACTTAACATCATATAGATTGGTTTGACAGGGTTTCGGGAGATCGGTCGTCCGATCGATAAGGATCGTCCATTGTGGGCGGAACTTGCTATCCAGTAATCAGAACGGGTATTTTAGCGTAGACCTCGGATAAAATATCAAATACCGGATAAATACCATCACCGTCCCGACTCAACAACAAAACCCAGGATGACATTTTAAGTGGAATCACTGTCTGACGCGACACTGGAAGCATTTTCACTGCTATTGAGCGGTGACCGGGAGCTATGGGAGATTATCGGTATCTCGTTTCGTGTATCTGGTACCGCCATCGTGATTGCTTGTCCGTTTGCATTGTTCGTCGCCTTTGCCCTGGCCTATTTCACCTTCCCCGGACGACGGCTGATTATATCGTTGTCCAACACTTTCCTCGCATTCCCCGCCGTCGTGGTTGGCCTGGTTCTATACCTTCTGCTTTCAAGACAAGGGCCCCTCGGCGATTGGAAGTTGCTGTTTACGCAAACGGCGATGATACTGGCGCAAATCACACTGTGTATGCCGATACTGATTTCAATGGGGCATTCAGCCTTTCAGGCGATTGATGTCAGGGCTTGGGAGACAGCTCGAACTATGGGGTGCAAGCCATTGGAATCATTTATGCTTGTCTCTAACGAGGCCAAGTTCGGATTGCTGGCCGCAATGCTCGCCGGGTTCGGACGAATCATAGCGGAGGTGGGCGCCTCCATGATGGTCGGCGGCAACATCCTGCATCATACCCGCAACATTCCAACCGCGATCGCGCTTGAAACCACCAAAGGCAATTTCTCCCAGGGCATAGCGCTGGGCATCGTTCTGGTTGCACTGGCCTTTTTATTGAATTTGCTCCTGCATTATTTTCAGGGACGGGGTAAACTGTCGATATGATTGAACATCCAGCCATACAGTTCACAGGAATATCCAAATCATTTTCCGGCGTGAAAATCCTGACCGATGTCACAGTCACTCTGCGTGGTGGGCGGATTTACCTGCTGTCCGGTGAAAATGGTGCGGGCAAGACCACATTGCTGAAAATACTTTCCGGGTTACTCACTCCAGATCACGGCTTGGTGGATTTCGGATTTCACAGCAAGTCAATCCGGCAAGGCAGAAAGGAATTGTTGCGCTATCTCATGTACATGCACCAGACTCCTTATATGTTCGAGGGCAGTGTATCCAGAAATCTGTCTGTCGCCCTCAAACCTTTTCGGGCTTCAGGACATGGGGAGCGGGATATCAACGACGCATTGCAATGGGCTATGCTGTCGAAACACAAATCGGCGCCGGCGAAATCCCTTTCCGGCGGCCAGCAGCAACGGGTCGCGCTGGCCCGCGCCTGGCTTCGACAATCCCCGTTCCTGTTGCTGGATGAGCCGGTGGCCAATATGGATCTTCCCTCCGCGCTGCGTACGCTTGAGCTTTTGCAACGTCTGAAAGAAGCCGGCACAGGTATCGTGATCAGCAGCCACAATTTCCAGTTTTTCAACGAACATGTCGACCAACGCCTGGTTCTATCGGATGGCAGATTAACCAACGCGGAAGACCTTGACTACAGCGGGAATGTGACCCCCATTCACCGGGATAACAGTGCCAAATCAAATTCCGGCTGAGCGGACGGATCATCTGACGGCACTCATTCTGGCGGGTGGACGGGCCAGCAGAATGCAGGGCCGGGACAAAGGCTTGCTGATGCTGGGCGATCAGACCCTGATCGGACTGATCCTCACACAACTGGCGCCTCAATGTGAAAACATCCTGATCAATGCGAATCGCAATCTTGACCAATATCGGCAATATGGGTATCCCGTGGTTCCAGACCGTCATCCCGATTTTCAGGGGCCACTAGCGGGGATGTATTCCGGCCTGAGTCATATTATGACCGACTGGATGATTACGATACCGTGCGACGGACCGATTCTGGCGGCGGACTATTGCCGGAGGATGATGACGGCGGCGACCCAGGGAGACCGCAAAATCGCGGTAGCCCGGCTGCAGGACCGAATCCAGCCGGTATACGCGCTGCTTCACCGCTCCCTTACGGACAGCCTGGCTGCCTGCCTGCGCTCAGAGGAAAGAAAAATCGACCGCTGGTATCAACGGCATGGTTTTTGCACGGTCGATTTTTCCGACCATCCAGACATGTTCGAAAACATCAACACCCCGGAACAATTACTCGCTGTTTCAACCAGAATGCGAGACAGACTTACGGCACTCGGGGATTGACGGTTTGCGGAGGCGGATCACTGTGCGCTGTACCCGCCCGCAACCATAGAAACCCGAACCAAACCCTCGTCAATTCCCGGATTGGAGAATTTTCTCTCTGACCCTCTCTGCCACCTCAACTGCGATCAGACCATCTTCGCCGCTGACCAGAGGACGACAACCCTGATTGACACAGTGGATGAAATGAGCCAGCTCGACATTTAAGGGTTGTTGGGGAGAGACCTCAATATCCCGGCTCTCCAACTCCGGGAAGTTGCCGCCTGCTTTCTTTTTGCCCGTCCTGACTTCTGATAATTGCTGAGTCAGGAAATTCAATCCCAGATAACGATCCTCACAAAACACCCGGATACGGCGAAACCGTTGAGTCGATACCCGGCTGGAAGTGACATTGGCGACTGCTCCGTTCGCAAATTCCAGACGCGCGTTGGCAATATCAACATGATCCGTCACCACCGGAGTGCCGGTAGCGGAAACGGACTTCAACTCTGACTGAATCAGTGACAGAACAATGTCAATATCGTGAATCATCAGGTCGGTAACCACATCGACATCGGTTGCGCGTCCGTTAAATTCCCCTAGCCGGTGTACTTCGATAAACCGGGGTTGTTGCGCCAATCCCGCTATTTTCATGACCCCTGCGTTGAAGCGCTCCAGATGACCGACCTGCAATATAGCGCCGGATGCTTTCGCCAGCCGGACAACCTGTGCACTTTCCTCCACAGTCGGAGCGACCGGCTTTTCGAGCAGGGTATGAATGCCGGCTTCGAGGAAAGGACGCGCGACCGGCAAGTGTGCGCTGGTCGGAACCACAATGCTGACCGCGTCAATCCGCCCCAGAACCTCCGCAGCGTCAGTCAACGCCTGACAGTCACAATCCTGCGCGACAGACCGTGCCACGGTCGCATCGGTATCCACCACCGCAATCAGGTCAACAGAGTCCATTTCATGATAAATTCTGGCATGGATTCGACCCAGATACCCTACTCCGATCACCGCGACCCTCGTTTTCATATCACTATCCAAGCCACACCTTTATCTGCACTCTTGAGCATCAGCGGATTCTAGTAGACAATCGGGAATTAATCCATGTGCCCGGTTCAATAAAAATTTATGAATAAAAATAATGCAGTTCTGATTACCGGCTGTTCGACCGGAATTGGTCATTGTCTGGCTTTGGGCTTGCAGGCCCGGGGCTACCATGTCATAGCCAGTTGCCGCAACCCGAATGACCGGTCTGCCCTGTCCGAATCCGGGCTGGACGCGATTGTACTGGACCTGGACGACTCCGACTCCATCAGGAATGGCCTTGCCAAAACCCTCGAACTGACGGACGGCAAGCTGTTCGGATTAATCAATAACGGCGCTTATGGACAACCAGGCGCGGTTGAGGACCTGACCCGGACCAGTTTGAAGGCGCAGTTCGAGACTAATGTTTTCGGCACTCAGGAACTCTCCAACCGGGTGATCCCGGTCATGCGGCAAAACAATACAGGCCGGATCATACAGATTAGCTCAGTACTCGGTTTTGTCAGCCTGAAATACCGCGGCGCCTACAACGCCAGCAAGTATGCACTGGAAGGATTAACCGATACCATGCGCCTGGAACTGGCCGGGTCCGGGATTGAATTGAGCCTGATCGAACCCGGCCCGATCACCAGCGAATTCAGAGTCAATTCCCTGAACAAGTTTATCCAGAACATTGATCGGAGCCACAGCGCCCATCAGACAGAGTATCAGGAACTGGAAAAACGCCTGAAGAGCGATCTCCCGACTCGTTACACACTACCGCCCGAAGCGGTACTGGAAGCCGCCATCCACGCACTGGCAAGCCGCCGTCCCAGAATCCGCTACCGGGT
The DNA here is from genome assembly GCA_965116335.1 of Arenicellales bacterium. Classification (GTDB taxonomy): domain Bacteria; phylum Pseudomonadota; class Gammaproteobacteria; order Arenicellales; family Poriferihabitantaceae. Next base: position 350,186 of record OZ220677.1, on the reverse strand, counting down.
AACGACCCCGACCAAAGTACTCGCGGTACTCAAGCGTATCCTGACCGACCGGATGCTGGATAACTACCTGCTCAAACGCTGATCAGTTGGTTCTGTTTCCGGTCCCGGTTACAGCAACGCCATGATGGTTTCGGCGTCACTCACTTCAAGCTCCGGGCCGGATGACTCGACATTCAAGTGCGTGACCACTCCGTCCTGTGCAATCAGCGCATAGCGTTGCGAGCGCATACCGAAATTACGTGCAGTCAAGTCCAACTCAAGCCCCAATGCCTCCGTAAATGATGCGCTTCCATCCGCCAGCATCAGAATGTGATCCTGCGTATTTTGCGCCTTGCCCCATGCGTCCATCACAAAGACATCATTCACAGACAAACAGGCCAGCGTATCCACCCCCTTTGCCTTGATTGAGTCGTGGTGAACCACATAGCCTGGCAAGTGAGCCGCATGGCAGGTCGGCGTAAACGCGCCCGGCAACGCGAACAGAACAACCTTCTTGCCCGCAAATATCTCATCAGTCGTAATATCTGTCGGCCCATCGGCTGTCATTGTGGAAAGGGATACATTAGGAATCCGGTCCCCGATTTTTATAGTCATGGAAAACGCCTCATCTGATTGTGAATGGATAATCTTCGCGTGGTATGCGACTTCCGGGATTATACACATCATCACCCATTTTTCCCTGCTCCGTACAGGAAACGTCCTTTCTGCCAATCGCAAGCCGCCTGTTGATGTTCTCGACGGTTCAAATCAGGTTTTGCTTTTGACAGACAGACTGCGTTCTGACTCCACCAGACAATCATCGAAATCAACAACCGTAATCCCACAACAATCGCATACCTCCCGCACCTCCAGATAATCGAGACGTCGCTCTCCTCTTTCATATTTGGATACATAACTCTGCGGTTTCGCCAGTTTTTCCGATAACTGTATCTGCGTCAATCCGGCACTCTTTCGCGCCTGCCGGATCGTCTGCTGGAACGCAACCTGCCACCGTCCCCAAGGGCTGTTTGTCATATTGGACTTGATGTTGACAAATATCCTATTGTGGGATATTGTCAAATTTATCCCATTTTAGGATATTTATATAAACCTGCTGATCGCCTGCGCTTGCGCAGTGAGGGGTTCAGATTAATGTCAGGTTTTTTTGAAATTCAATTTATTTATTCGAGGATATTACTCATGAAAATACTAATCGCCGTTGCAACGTTGTCCATGTTGAGTTTGTCGTATCCCTTGCTGGCGTTGGAATACGACTTTGAAAACAACCCGTCCGGTGTTTCTGGCCATGCTTCTGTCGTAGAAACAGGCCCCGCCATGGATGATCAAGGTAAGCCGCTACTGGATGCAGACGGGAATCAAATAATGGAATTGGGTTTGGTGTTTTCAACTGGCGCCCGTGCTCGTCAAGCCGCAAGCCTGCACGCTATTTTGAGTGCATACGGCGCAGAGTATGATTTTGAAAACGCAGCTGATGGTGTCAAGAGCTATGCTTCGGTAGCCACAGTCGGCATGATGGATGATCAGGGAGTGCCGATTCTGGATGACGAGGGGAATCAAATGATGAGGTACAGTCTGGTGTTTTCGGGCGCTCATAAAGTTTGGAGCGCAGCGGAGTTGCACGGAATATTTTCTGCATATGGTCTCGCGCTTGATACCGAAACTCCCACCCGAATCAACGGATACATAAATGGCACGTTTCCGATTCCAAAGCTGGATGACGAAGGCAACCAGATGACGAATGACGAGGGAGAGCCCATGTTTGATACTGGTTATTCATTATCCAGCGCATATACGCTTTATTCGGCCAGCGAGCTCCACAACATCCTGACTGTATACCAGAAAATTTAATCCCATCGGAATAATGGCCAGAGACGAAATCAGACCGTCTCTGGCCATTCCTTCCGAGTCCAACCAAACTCACTTTTTCTGGCAATAATTACAGGAGTATGCTCATTGCTCCCCGGCATTGGATATCTGAACCACTGCGCGTACCTGCTTCATTACAAGAAACATACGTGCAGGGTTGCTCGAGAAGGTAGCGAAACCGAAGCTTTCGTACCATACCTTGCGACGCATGAACGCATCTTCACCACCGTCCTGGATAACGTCAAGAATGATTGCATGGCAGCCAGCCATGTCGGAAATCATGCGCGCCTTTTCGAAGACGTGATGCATAAGAATACCACCTATGCCTCTATCCTGCGCCGCCTTGTCTACAGCGACTTGCCCAAGAAACAATACCGGAATCTCCTCATGTTCCGGAGTCTCTCGTGGCCGACGCTTGAGTTCGTCCACATTCATCATGCCCAGATTGACTGAATGGTAGCCCAGAATCTGTGCGCTCCCCTCTGTGACGATGACATAAACGCGAGTCATATCGTCTTTCTGTTGCTTTTTCGCGCTTATCTTCAGATAGTTGTTCAGACGGGGAACACCGCAATCGAAACCGGCTCGGTCATGCCGCATTACATCGAAGTGTTCAATTCTGAGAGCTGGTGGTTCAGTCGGCATGAACCACACATGAACGGTAGTTTTCAGCCGCATCAAGCGCGCGCGGGGTTGGCGCTGGTGGGGCATCCAGAGCCGCAATGAACATCTCGGCATCCTTTGATGTCAGAACATGTCGGGACTGCAATTCAAGCACACGGGATGCCTCGCGCTCAATCGCCGCTCGCAGGAAAACCGATTTGTCTACGGCAAGCGCAAGCGCGGCCTGCTCAATCAAGACCGCCAGGCGGTCATCGTGACGCACCTGAGTCGTCCTGGTCTGTTTCGCCGGAGCCCTTGACGTAGTTTCGAAGTGGAGCATGGTTACCTCTGGAAAAACAATATACAACACATTGTAGTGCAATTCGCACTACATATCAAGGACGGGACTTCTACACGCAACACGAATTTACACAACCACCAAAGCGCGATGGTAGATAAAGAAACACAGCAGAAAATACAAGCTCATCGTTGATGCGCCTTGACCAATAACCAGACAAACCATGTTTTAATGGTTCCGGCTTTCTGATGCCCTTAAAAGGACTGCGCTGGATATTTTCAATAAGCCGGTTAATCCTTTTTACGATAGCCCTGTCGGTTTTTTGCCAATACAGATAACTATCCCAGGCTTTAGATGAAAATATAAGGTTCACTCAGCCAGTTCACGTTTAACCCCTTTGCCAGAGTCAAGTTCTTCGATTGACTCCAGTAAATTTCGGGCATTTACCGGTGAACGCAGCAGGTAGGCAGTTTCCTCCATGGACTGATAATCTTCCAGGGAAATCATGACAACCGGAGATTTGCTTTTTAACCTGCGGATAGCAAGTTGGAGTATCAGCCACATTCCACCCGAATCCCCAGCAGATTACGTTCCGTCCGCCCGAAGGCAAGTGCAATATGGTGAATCGGTTGTCCCTGATTGCGGTATTTCTCACTGTAGCCCTTGTCCCTGATCTGTGCCATCGCCTGATTCAATGCCGCCTCTTTACCCGATTCATCTTCCGCTACCTTCAATTCCATGATAAATACCTGACCGGCATGAATCAGTACCATGTCTGAACGACCCCGGCTACTAGACTCCTCTACCCGAAGATCTACGCCAATCGCCCGGAAGTTCATATATAACAGACTCGCATACCACGATTCATAATGACTCAGATTAGCGCTGTCATGCCACGGATGCGGTATCCCGGACAGATACGCACGAAATTCTTCGGCAAATCCAGCAAAGTCTTGAGAAGACAGTAACTCAAGCAGTCGGTCTCCCTGCTTATCCGCATAATCATCCTGGGTCATATAACGCAGCAATCCATGATTCAGACTCAACTCTACCTCATGGTTCGGATAGTCCAGAAGGTAGTGTGTACGGGAGCCGTGTCGCTCTTTCCCCACAATAGTCAGATACCCGGTCTGAAACAACAGGGCATCTATGTTATAGCTCTCTACATCAAAGGTAGAAACCAGTTCCTTGCTCGCGGTACGATGCTCAAGTTCCATCGGGCTGATTTTATTCTTGACTAACTCCCGGTACAGAAAGGTCGGTGTACCTGTGCGGAACCAGTGCGGTTCATATTCCCGCTCTCGAAGCAGTAGCAGTACATCGAACGGGTTGTAGACTTTCTCCTCACCGGACCAACTATAGCCGTTGTACCAGCGTTTAATCTCTTCCCGATCAAGTCCGGGCAACTCTGGAGAAAATACGGTATCGAGGTCATTGTCCGTATAACCGCAGATAGTGGAGTACACGGGATCCAGACTGATGTTCTCCAGGTTATTAAGACCGGAGAACAGGTTTACATTGGAGAACATACTGACGCCGGTAATGAAGACAAACCGGATATGTTCGGCGCTGTCCTTGATGATGCCGTAGAATCCCCTCAAGTAATCCCGGTTGGCTCTGGCCATTTCGGGGTTTTCCAGTACATCCAGGATGGGCTTGTCGTATTCGTCAATCAGTACCACGACTTCACGTCCGCTCTGTTCATGCAGACGATCCAGTATGTCTCGCAGGCGTTCCGGGCCATCCGTAAGCTCGCGGGATGGTGTCAAACCAGCATTGCGTTCAATGATGTTCAACTGATTGAGTATGCTACTCTCCAAATCGCCTGATCCTGTGTGTTTACCACCGAAACTGATTCGCACTACCGGATGCTTTTGCACCGGGTTCCAGTCCCAGTGATCGTGAATATCCAGCCCCCGGAATAATTCTTCGTTGCCAGAGAACAGTTCGCGCAGGGTATCAAGCAGTAAACTCTTGCCAAAACGGCGCGGACGAGAAAGGAAGTAGTAAGAACCCTGATCAATCATCTGCCGGATCAAGGGGGTCTTGTCTACATAGTAGCAGTTGCGCTCCCGGATATGCCGGAAAGTCTGAATGCCGATCGGAAGTCGGCGGCGGGTCTTGTCCTGATTCTCATTCATTATCTGAACATCATAACATGAGAACAGTGGTCAATATATTCAGATGAGGTTCGTGCTATGATATGATGCATGAATACCATGCAGAGAGCATCACGAATATTCAGTCAGATAACCTATGGAATAATCATTCGGGAGGTAGTGTTTTGGTAGAAGAATTGATTAACAAAAGTCGTCGAGATGTTGTCATGAGTGCCACAACCGCAGGAGCGGCTCTTGCAGGAGTGGCGGTTGCGGGAGCCACAGTTGCGGACACCGTATCCGGGAAAGAGACCGGAAGCCCTGAATTTCATAACCAGTGCGCTTTCATAACCGGCGGCGCCCGCGGTATCGGGTTCGCCTGTGCAGAAGAGATGGCAAGGGCTGGCGCAAACATCGTCCTTTATGATGTGGCTCAACCAATCAAACACATCCCTTACCCTCTGGCCAGTGTAGAAGATCTCCAAAACGCCAAATCAGCTATTGAGGCTTATGGCGTTCGTTGCATGACGGTGCAGGGCGATGTGAGAGATTCTCATAAGATCAAGCAATCAATGGAACGCGCCGTACGCGAGTTCGGAGGGTTGCACCACATCATCGTAAATGCCGGTGTAACCCAGATAGGCGTGCTGGATCAATTGACCGATGATGAGGTTCAGACCGTGCTTGACATTAACCTCGGTGGAGCCATCAAGACCGTTCAGGCAGCGTTACCTTATCTGCGCGAACAGAAATCAGGGCGGATACTGCTAATGGCATCGGTTACAGGCCGGGTCGGTAGTGAGCGTTTCCCGGTTTACTCTTCAACCAAATGGGGGGTCATCGGACTCACCAAGAGCACGGCCTTGCTGATGGCCAAGTATAATGTGACGTGTAACGCACTATGCCCTACCCTGGTTCATACTAAATTGCTCGACAACGAATATATCCTCAACGCAATCTCTCCGGACAACCCGAAATTCGAGGTCTTTGATGGGTATGCAAAAGGATATCACCCGATGGGGGTCGGTCTTTACGACCCGATACATGTAGCAAAAGCTGCCAGGTTCTTTCTCGGAGAAGCCAGTTCTCTCGTGTCCGGTGAGGTCTTTGATATCGGGGCAGGATACAATGCCCAACTCAACGCATAATTTGTGACAACGGCAAGTTGACCATCATTGCGGGATAACGAATCACGAGAAGCGCAGGTCAAAAGTCACAACAGCCACCACAACACAACCGACAGTATGCCAACGGACATCGTGTTTGAAATCAGGACGATGGATGCCACCACTTCCGGCTGCTGGTTGTATTGTTCCGAAAACAGGAAATTCAGAACCGCGGGCGGCAACGCCGAAAAAAGGACCAGAATCCCGATCTGAAATGCGGTCAGGGGCAATATCCAGACCGCGATAGCCGCGAACAGAAGCCCCGACAACGGGCAGACCAGACCGGATACGACTCCGATCTTCCAGTGCTCCATCTGCGTCCTTCGCATACGAACGCCCAGGGAAAAAAGCATCAGCGGAATCCCGACCTGACCGAGCATGGTGATCGGGAACTGGATGACCTCAGGAAGTCTGGTCCCCGTAAAATTGAACACGAGCGCCAGTATGGTCGCGATATTGACCGCGTTGCCAAGCAGGCTCTTCCACGACACCGCTCCTCCGAAAAGATAAACGCCAAACGTGAAATGCCCCAGATTGCTGACCAGAAACAATATGATCGCGGCTTCCAGTCCCTGCTCGCCAAACGCCAGGACGGCCACCGGCAGCCCCAGATTCCCGCAGTTATTGAACATCATGCTTGGCACGAAAACGCGATTGGGATATTTCAGAATCCGTCCTATCGGCCAGGCGATCAGACCCGACCCGACGATAACCAGGATGCCGCCGACAATCAGCCAGCGGTAAGTGATAATCGCGAACTCCCCGCCCGCCACGACGTCAAATATCAACGCTGGCAAAAACACTCGTAAAACAAGCCCGTTCGCCACTCCCATATCGGGCTCGAACTTGTAGGCATACAGGAATCCGAGCAGTACAATGACGACAACAGGGAACAGAATCGAGATAATTTCCAACAGGGTCTCCGGGTGGGTGGTTGAGGGGTTGAATGACTAAAAACCCTACCGATAAATCTCCAGTTGACGGGTCATATTCCGTCTGGCCTGGTTTTCCAGACGGGCATTGAAATATTCTGTATAAAAAATGCGGTCTCTGTTCAGTAGTCGGCTCAGGAATTGAATCTGCCCGCTGACAAACGCATCATCGTCCAGATGATGGTTTTCCTGCCGTATTTTTTGTCCGTCCGCAGCGAATCCCTGCCAATCCTGACCGAGGCCGCTCAAGTCGATATCCACTACATACAACGAACAGGGATCAGTCGGCAGTTCCTGATGAGTGGTATATAAAATGCAACGGTTGACCGCGTGGATGATATCCAGATTCATCCTCCCGGACGCCAGGGAGGAAAACCACTGGGCGCTTCGGGCCTCATTGTCGCTGGACGCGATTTCATAGATGGCGTCATGGAACCAGATCGATAACTCGATAATATCCCTGCTGGTTCGCGTCAGGGTGGCGGGGAGTGAATCAAACTCTGCCAGACAGTGACGGATATGGTCGCCGGTATGATAGACGCGGTGAGATTCATCGTATCGTGCTTTCAGCGCATGGAAAATTTCATCGCAGTCAAAGTCATCTGATTCTGCACACCGTTTCCAGAGGGCGATAAAGCGATCAAGTTCCATGATCAAGGAAGTCCACTTCGCCGGTGACGAGATCGTATTGGGCGCCTGCCAGCATGAGCCTGTTCGCTTCAACCCGTCTGCTCAGCGATTCTGAGCTATCGGTGAGGGTAGTCAACTGGGCCTGGATATTCGCTCGCACTGCCTGGCGGATGAGTGTGTCGTGATCGGTATGTACAGCCGCGTCCTTTAGTCGCTGGACGGTCGGACGGATGTGCTCCAGAATGGCATTCAGACTGACCGAACAGTTCCCGGCAGAGCGATCAGGTTCTTTCAGTGCGGCCTCAATGGCGCCACAGCGAGTGTGTCCCAGCACCACTACCAGTTCGATGCCAAATTTATCGACGGCGAACTCCACGCTACCCACCTGAGACGGCGCTGCTACATTACCCGCCACGCGAATGACAAAGAGATCGCCAAACCCTTGATCGAATACTAACTCTACCGGCACCCGTGAATCGGAGCAGCCCAGGATAATAGCGAAAGGAGTCTGGCTTTCAGCGAGCCGCGCCCATCGGTCTGGCTCGATAGTGCTGCTTCGTTGCTGACCGGAGACGAAACGCCGGTTGCCTTCTTTCAATCGTGCGATTGCGTCAAGGGCGGTGATCATCCTACTGGTAACTGACACCCAGAATTTCGTAGATTCTTTTGCCACCGGGTGCGACGACCTCGATTTCGTCGCCGGTATTCTTGCCAAGCAGTGACTTGCCGATCGGCGAGCTGATCGAAATTCTCCCCTGGCTCAGGTCGGCTTCGAGATTCCCGACCAGTTGATAAGTAACGGATTGGTCTTCACCGACATCGTGAAGATCAATGTAAGCACCAAACACTACCCGATCTTCGCGGCCGATTTTTACCGGGTCAATGACCTCTGCAATGGAAAGGCTGGATTCGAGCTCGGCAATCCGGCCCTCGATAAAACCCTGTTGCTCTTTCGCGGCATCGTACTCGGCGTTTTCAGAAAGGTCGCCATGAGAACGAGCTTCCGCTATGGCGGCTATGACTGCCGGTCGATCGACGCTCTTCAGTTTTTTCAGTTCTTCGCGCAGGGCATCGGCGCCCTTGCGGGTCAGCACTACTCTTTCACTCATAACTCTAAGTCTCTTTATATATTTAGCGAGTGGGTATTTCAGATCGGTTCCTGTGGTGGCACCGAAGATTGAACCAACTGTTCATGCAATGCCTGCAACTGATTAACCGTGACTGTACCCGCATATTGATGCGCCTCGGAAGAAGCCCTGGCAGCTGCCAGAGTCGTGTAATAGGTCACCTTGTGCAATAACGCTTGTCTGCGAATTGTATAGGAATCTTTCAGGCTCTGCTTGCCGGATGTGGTATTGACGATCAGATCAAACTCCTGATTCTTGATCATATCGACAACATGGGGGCGACCTTCAACGACCTTGTTAACCAGTTGGACCGGAATGCCCGCTTGCCGAATTACGCTGCCAGTCCCTTCAGTCGCCAGGATTTCAAACCCGGCATTGTAAAAATACCGGACAATCGGTATGGCTTCGCGCTGATCTTCCTTGCGCAGGCTGAACATGATCCGGCCAGAGCGTGGGATAGTGCATCCCGCCGCGCTCTGGGATTTCTCAAAGGCTTCACCAAAACTGTCGCCAATGCCCATCACCTCGCCGGTACTTTTCATTTCCGGGCCCAACACTGTATCCACTCCCGGAAACTTGATGAACGGGAATACCGCCTCCTTGACTGAATAGAAATTCGGTGCCTGCTCACTCACAATCCCCTGTTCCGCGAGGGATTGCCCGGCCATGCAACGTGAAGCAATCGCGGCCAGGGGCCTGGCAGTCGCCTTGGAGACGAATGGCACCGTCCGTGATGCTCTGGGATTGACTTCGAGAACATAAACCTTACCATCTTTAACGGCGAACTGCACATTCATCAAGCCGATCACATTCAATGCCAGTGCCAACGAGCGCGTCTGTACCTTCAGTTCTTCCTGCAAGGCGTGGGGCAGGCTGTACGGAGGCAGCGAGCAGGCAGAATCTCCCGAATGCACTCCCGCCGCCTCGATATGCTCCATGATGCCGCCAATTATGACCTGTTCGCCATCGCTGATCGCGTCCACATCCACTTCCACCGCATCGTTCAGAAATCGGTCCAGCAGAATCGGCGAATCGAATGAGGAACTGGCGGTTAAATGCAGGTAGCTATCGAGGTCCTGCGGATTATAGACAATCTCCATGCCTCGCCCACCGAGCACATAAGACGGGCGAACCACCAGTGGATAACCAATATCAGAAGCCAGCTCAAGCGCTTCATCGCGGCTGTTTGCGGTGCGGTTCGGTGGTTGCAGCAAGTCCAGAGCAGCCAGCAGTTTCTGAAAGAACGCCCGATCCTCCGCCTGATGAATCGAGGTCGGTGTTGTGCCGATAATCGGTGCTCCTGCCTTTTCCAGATCACGGGCCAGCTTCAACGGGGTTTGACCGCCAAACTGGACAATAACTCCCACCGGCTTTTCTACCCGGACAATCTCAAGTACGTCTTCCAGAGTCAGTGATTCGAAATACAGGCGGTCAGAGGTATCATAATCGGTAGACACGGTTTCCGGATTGCAATTCACCATGATCGTCTCATACCCATCCTCACTTAATGCCATGGAGGCATGCACGCAGCAATAGTCGAACTCGATGCCCTGACCAATCCGGTTGGGGCCGCCGCCGAGTACAATTATTTTCTGGTTATTGGTCGGATTGGCTTCACATTCCTCTTCATACGTTGAGTACAAATACGCCGTGGCCGTGTCAAATTCGGCGGCGCAGGAATCGACTCGTTTGAATACCGGATGAATTGCGTTGCGGTATCGGTAGTCCCGGACCTGCTGTTCATCAAGCTGCATCAACTTCGCAATCCGACAATCCGAAAATCCTTTTGTCTTCCAGCCTCGCATGATGACGGGAGAAAGCCTGTCCCATTGTGACTCGGCGATTTCTCGCTCGGTTTCTACCAGATACTGGATCTGGGCCAGGAACCAATAATCAATTTTGCAGGTCTGATAAATTGTCTCAATGCTCAGCCCGGCACGTAAAGCCTCGGCAAGATACCAGGGTCGCCCGGGACCGGGGATTCTCAATTTCGAGATCAGATAGTCGCGGGCGTTGACGTTATCCGGCACTGCCTGGTCATCCAGCCCGCTGCTGCCAATCTCAAGCCCCCGCAACGCTTTCTGGAATGATTCCTGGAAGGTTCGCCCCAGCGCCATGACTTCACCCACTGACTTCATCTGCGTGGTCAGAGTCGCGTCCGCCTGCGGGAATTTCTCAAAATCGAATCGGGGAATCTTGGTCACGACATAATCAATGCTCGGTTCAAACGAGGCGGGCATCGCGCCATCGGTAATTTCATTCCTCAATTCATTCAGGGTCAATCCGACCGCAAGTCTGGCAGCCACCTTGGCGATCGGGAAGCCGGTAGCCTTGGAGGCCAGCGCCGAAGACCGGGACACTCTGGGGTTCATTTCTATGATAATCATCCGGCCATTATCGGGATTGATGGCGAACTGGACGTTCGACCCTCCCGTATCCACTCCGATCTCCCGCAATACAGCGATACTGGCGTCGCGCATGATCTGGTATTCCTTGTCGGTCAGTGTCTGTGCTGGCGCGACCGTGATGGAGTCGCCGGTATGTACGCCCATCGGGTCCAGATTCTCGATCGCGCAAACAATAATGCAGTTGTCGTTCCTGTCCCGAACCACTTCCATTTCATATTCTTTCCAGCCGATGATGCTTTCCTCGATCAGCAGCTCATTGGTGGGCGAGGCATCCAGTCCCCGATTACAGATTTCATCGAACTCATCCATATTCCAGGCAATCCCTCCGCCACTTCCACCCAGCGTGAATGAAGGTCTGATAATCACCGGAAAGCCGATTTTATCGACAATCTCATGAGCGTCCGCCAGGGAATGCGCCAGGTCACCGTTTGCGGTATCCAGATTGATCGCCGCCATAGCCTGACGAAATTGTTCCCTGTCCTCCGCCTTGTCTATCGCTTCGCTGGTCGCGCCGATCATTTCAACATTAAATTGTTTCAGCACTCCATGACGGTTCAGATCCAGAGCGCAATTCAGCCCGGTTTGTCCACCCATGGTGGGCAGGATCGCATCCGGCCTCTCCGCCTCAATGATTCTGGCTACTGTCTCCCACCGGATCGGTTCTATATAGGTGGCGTCGGCAAACCCCGGATCGGTCATGATCGTGGCGGGGTTCGAGTTGACCAGTATGACCCGGTATCCCTCCTGTTTGAGCGCCTTACACGCCTGAACCCCGGAATAATCAAACTCACAAGCCTGACCGATAATAATCGGCCCGGCTCCGATGATGAGAATGGATTGGATGTCTTCTCTTTTAGGCATTGGATTCTCGTATCCGGGTTGTTTTCATCATCTTTAAGAAACGGTCAAACAAATAACCAATATCCTTCGGCCCAGGGCTGGCTTCCGGGTGCCCCTGGAATGAAAACGCGGGAACATCAAGACGTTCGACCCCCTGTATCGTGTGATCGAACAGGGAGCGATGAGTGACCCGGATATGGTCTCCCAGCGATTCCGGTTGCACGGTAAAGCCGTGGTTCTGGCTGGTGATCAGGACCTGGCCGGTATCGAGGTCCTGCACTGGATGATTGGCTCCGTGATGGCCGAATTTCATTTTTTCGGTTTTCGCGCCGCTCGCCAGAGAAAGCAACTGATGCCCCAGACAGATGCCGAAGACGGGAACACCGGCATCCAGGATTCGGGCGACCGCTTTGATCGCATAATCACAGGGTTCGGGGTCTCCGGGGCCATTGGACAAAAATACGCCGTCCGGATTCATTGCCAACGTCTGTTCGGCTGTAGTAGTGGCCGGAACCACTGTAATGTCACATCCCCGCTCGGCCAGTAACCGCATGATGTTGTGCTTGATGCCGAAATCGAAAGCGACTACTGAGCAGGTGGACTGCCCTGCTGCCTGATAGCCCGATTCCAGGCTCCAAACGCCCCCTTTCCAGTTATAAATCCGGTCTGTTGTCACAACCGAGGCCAGATCCATGCCATAAAGACCGGGAAACGCCCGGGCGGCAGCCAGGGCGCCCGCCTCATCCGGGGATTCCTGTGCGCTGATACAGCCGCGTTGAGCGCCCTTTTCACGCAGGATACGGGTCAACTTCCGGGTATCGATCTCGCTGATGGCTACTACCCCCCGGCGATGCAGGTAATCAGGCAGAGATTCCCCGGCACGCCAGTTGCTGTACCGGGCAGGCACATTTCTCACGATCAACCCGGAGCAGAAAACCGCATCGGACTCGACATCTTCGGAGTTGGTGCCGACATTGCCGATATGGGGATAAGTCAGTGTAACCAGTTGTCTGGAGTATGAGGGGTCTGTCAGAATTTCCTGGTAGCCAGTCATTGAGGTATTGAAAACAACTTCCCCAACGCTCAGGCCATCGGCACCGATTGATTTACCGTGGAAGGAACTGCCGTCTTCAAGAACCAGCAGAGCAGGTGTGTTCAACAAAACCTCCAGTTAATACCCAAGCATACCGGGGCCGGGAACACGCCCAAAAAAAGGGAGAAACCGGGTGGTTTCCCCCTGCTCCCACAGAGCCGGTAAATACGAGTTATGTGATGACTCATATTCTACCTGTTGGGCGAATTTCAATCAATCCAGATCGAGCACATCGGCCATACTGTAGAAGCCTTTTTCCTGTTGCCCTAACCAGGCCGCGGCACGCACTGCACCGCTAGCGAAAATCTTGCGGTCGGTTGCCCGATGGGTGATCTCGATTCGCTCGCTCTCACTGATAAACAGGACGGTATGCTCTCCGGCTATATCGCCGCCGCGAATCGTAGAGAAACCAATCGTCCCAGCCTCACGCTCTCCGGTCTGACCGTGTCGGGTAAATGTGCCGCAATCCGGGAAGTCGCGCCCCAATGCACGAGCCGCCGCCTGGCCAAGTAACAACGCAGTTCCCGATGGGGCATCTGCCTTGTAACGATGATGCGCTTCCACCACTTCAATATCCGCAATACCGCCGATCACCTTGCTGGCTGTTTCAACCAACGCCACACACAGATTGATGCCGACACTGGTATTGGCGGACAGCAGAGTCGGAATTGAGTCGGACGCATCGGTGATCTGTCGGGTTTGCGCCGAATCCAGTCCGGTCGTGCCAATCAGAATCGCCGCATTGTGCGCCTTGCAGATATCCAGATGATCAACTGTCGCAGCCGGACTCGAGAAATCAATCATTACATCAAAATCAGGGTTTTCAATCCGCTCCGTGATGCGGATGCCTGGTTCAGGCAGCCCGGCTACCTCGCCAATGGTTCGGCCAATCGCTTCACTGTCCGATCTTTCCAGTGCGCCAACAACGGTAAGATCATCCGCCCGATCCAGTTCACGGGCAATCGCTATTCCCATTCGACCGGCAGCCCCGGTTATGACAATCTTCAGCATTTTCCAGCTATTCCTCCATCAGGCGTCTGTGTGATCCGCTCAACGCCGCCCATCCAGGGTATCAGGACATTCGGGATGGAAATACTGCCATCGGCATTCTGGTAATTCTCCATCACGGCGACCAGAGCGCGACCTACTGCCACACCGGAGCCGTTCAGGGTATGCAGCGGTTCGGGCTTCCCGGTCACCGGATTGCGCCAACGCGCCTTCATCCTGCGAGCCTGGAAGTCTCTGACATTACTGCACGATGAGATTTCACGGTATTGATTCTGGCTGGGCACCCATACCTCCAGATCAAAGGTTTTGGCGGCTGCAAAACCCATGTCTCCGGTACACAGGGTAATCACCCGGTAGGGCAGTTCCAGCGCCTGCAGGATTGCCTCGGCATGGCAGGTCATCTGATCCAGCGCCAGCGAGGATTGATCCGGCCTGGCAATATTCACCATTTCGACCTTTTCAAACTGATGCTGTCGAATCATACCCCGGGTATCCTTGCCATAAGAGCCCGCCTCTTTGCGAAAACAGGGAGTATGGGCGACGAATCTGAGCGGCAACGCATCAGCGTCCAGAATCTGCTCGGCCACCAGATTGGTCAGGGGCACCTCGGCGGTCGGTATCAAATAGTACTGCGGACTGTCGGCTGTGCGAAACTGGTCATCCTCAAACTTGGGCAGTTGCCCGGTTCCGAACAAGGTTTGTTGATTGACCAGCAATGGAACGTTGACTTCGGTATAACCGTGTTCGCGAACATGAAAGTCCAGCATGAATTGCGCCAGCGCACGATGCAGTCTTGCCAGGGAGCCGGTCATCACGACAAATCTTGATCCTGCCAGTCTGGATGCGGTTTCATAATCCATAAGATTCAGGTTTTCACCCAGAGCGGCATGATCCTGCACCGGAAAATCAAATGATCGGGGGGTGCCCCATCGTCGAACCTCGACATTGTCCTGTTCATCACGGCCAACCGGCACGCTGTCATCCGCTACGTTCGGGATTTCACTGAGCAATGCGGACAGTTTGCGCTGAATGTCGCCGAGCCCGGTTTTCTTATCCTTCAGTTGCCCGCCCAGGTCGTCCATAGAATCCAGAATTGGTTGAATTTCCTCGCCTTCGGATTTGGCTATTCCGATTTGTTTCGATATCCGGTTTCTTTGCTCTTGCAGGCTTTCGATCTCACCTTGCAGCGATTTGCGCTGTTGCTCAAGGCTCTGGTAGTACTCTGTATCCAGAGCATATCCCCTGACTCGCAACTTCTCCGCCAGTTCAATAATATGATGCTTCAGTAGTTGTGGGTCCAACATGATCCATTCAAATCCAAAGAAAAACCTGAGTGTTCAGGAAGCTGTAAAAAACCGCCCGACAGCCAAGCCTGCCGCCGCGGCCACTACGCATGTCAATACACTGGCAATTATATTCAACAACGCCTTGAACCAAAAGCCCGCCTGCACAAGATTGATGGTTTCCAGCGAGAAAGTCGAAAATGTAGTGAAGCCACCGAGCAGGCCGAAAATAAAAAACGCCCGAAGCAGCTCGTTGCCAGCAAAACGCTCGGAGATCACCGCATAGCAGAAGCCGACCAGCAGAGAACCCAGGATATTGACGGACAAGGTGCCAATCGGGAAGCCGGAAGACAAAAACCGGTGCTGGACAGTCAGCGACAGCCAGAAGCGAACAACCGAACCGAGAGCGCCGCCTGAGGCGATTAACAGCCAGTGCATGGACTATTCGGTGTTATCAATGATGTCCACACCATCCGGGGGAACAAAGTTGAAAACACTCTCCGGGATGGGTTGGTTTTCCTTCAGGTCGACAAAGCTGATTCGGGTTCTCTGGCCCAGATTATCCAGCAGTTCCATCAGTCGCAAACGATTATCTTCGAATCCGATGCGGATTTCCCGAAACTCGCTTTCCGGGTCTTTCGGAATCAGGTTGACCCAGTCAAACCGCCCCTGAGCGCCAATCTCCTCAATGATATGGCTTTTTTCAATATCTCCCGACTCTGACAGCAACAGGGCCGGAGAGCTTCCCAGCACCAGGGGTTGGCTTTGTACTGTGACCTGCTCCAGTTCAACGTCATAGATCCACACGTGTTCGCCGTCACCGACGATTTCCTGGGCCTCGGGAAGCTCATAATTCCATCGAAACAATCCGGGTCTTTGCACCCACACCGTACCCTGGCCATCATTGATTTCGGTCAGCGATTCATCCAGTACAATCTGTCCGAAGCGGGCCTTGAACGAGTGGATTTCATCAAAAAACCGGTACAGCGCCTCGGTTCCGGGGTTGGCGGAAGCGTTGCTCGTCAGCAACACGGAGCAGGTGATGACCGACAGCAAGGTCAGGATTGATTTTCTCATGGCTTTTCGATTCACTCGATTTCAGGCGGCCCGGGAGCGAGCACCTCCCGTTTACCGTTGACTGCGGGTGATACCACCCCGCTCCGCTCCATGGTCTCGATCATTCTGGCCGCGCGATTGTAACCCACTCGCAGGACGCGCTGCACGGAAGAAATGGATGCTTTTCCACTTTGCGTGACGAAACGAACGGCCTCATCATACAGTGGGTCCTCCTCCCCTTCCCCTTCCATTGCCGTACCCGAAGCGCCGTTATCTGAAATACTTTCAGTAATCTCCTGGTCATACACGGGCTGCCCCAGTTTTTTCAGATCAGCCACAATCTTCGCGACCTCTCCATCCGAGACAAACGAACCATGAACCCGCCGGGTAAAGCCTGTCCCGGGAGGAAGAAACAACATATCACCCTGCCCCAGCAGTTGCTCGGCGCCCATCTGGTCCAGTACGGTTCTGGAATCGACACGTGATGAGACCTGAAAAGCCATCCTGGCAGGCACGTTAGCCTTGATCAGGCCGGTCACCACATCCACCGAAGGCCGTTGGGTGGCAAGTACCAGATGAATGCCTGCGGCTCTGGCGCGTTGTGCGATACGTATGATGATCTCCTCGATTTTTTTACCCGCGACCATCATCAGATCAGCCAGTTCATCCACGATAACGACAATATAGGGTAATACCTCCAGCATCTGTGCCTCAGCATTTTCCTCATCATCCCCCAGAGGATGTAGCAATGGATTGCCGGCATCGGCTGCGGTTTCTACTTTCTGATTGAAGCCCGCGATGTTTCGCACGGAGAGTTCCGCCATCAGACGGAACCTGCGATCCATCTCGACAATGCACCAGTGCAACGCATTCGCCGCCTTGTTCATATCGGTCACGACCGGAGTCAACAGATGAGGAATTCCGTCATAGACAGACAGCTCAAGAAATTTCGGGTCTACCATGATCATTCGCACCTGTTCGGGAGTGGATTTATAGATCAGGCTCAGAATCAGTGCGTTGACACAGACGGATTTCCCCGACCCGGTTGTCCCTGCAATCAATAGATGCGGCATTGTAGCCAGATCGGAAATCACCGGATTACCCGCAATATCCTTACCCAGAACCAGTGTCAACGGTGAGGCACTACTTTCATACTCTGTCGAGGACAGACCCTCTATCAGCCGCACGACTTCCCGATGTTCGTTCGGAACCTCGATGCCAACGGTTGATTTACCCGGAATATTCTCGACCACCCGGACACTGGCAACTGACAGGGAACGCGCCAGGTCGCGAGACAAACCGACAATCTGACTGGCCTTGACACCAGCCGCAGGCTCGATCTCGAAACGCGTGATGACGGGGCCGGGACAGACCGCTTCCACGGTAATATCGACATTAAAGTCTTTCAACTTCTGGATCAGCAGTGCGGACATTTTCTCCAGAACTTCCGTGGAGTAGCCCTTGCCGTCGGTAATCACCGGGTCCAGCAACGACAGTTCGGGCAGTACGCTGTCACCGCTTTTGCGCGCTTGCGAATCGGGCGGACTCTCCGGCAAACTCTGCGGTGGTTCCGGTTGCCCCTGCACGGTGTCCTGAATCCCTTGAATCTCCTGCATCCCGGGCTCTATTTTCAGTGGTTTGATGGAAGGCGGCACCGGGGCAGATTTTTTCGCCGCTGGCTTTTTGACCTTATCGGTTTTTTTGTTCTTCCGGTTATTGTACAGGCCTGCGGTTTTTCGGATGAACCAGCCTGCGACCTCTAAAGTCTGGTAACCGATACGATCCATCAGGACAAGCCATGAAACCTGTCCGACCAGCGTAATCCCGGTGATCAGCAGGCCGAGCATAATCACCGTGACGCCAACCGTTCCAAAATTCAACTGGAGAGCCCCGGCGACATATTGGCCGATGATTCCACCCGCATTGAAATGAATCAAAGGATCATGGATCGGGAAATAGATATGTTCCAGCACACAGGCTCCTGTCAGTGCGGTCACAAACCCGAAAATCGTCAGGAAATATCTGAAATCCGTTACCCTGTCCAAAGACCGTTCCCTATACCTGCGCCATACCGTAATACACAGGAGAGCCAGTAACAGCCAGGACATCCGACCGAATACGGCAAACAGCAAGTCAGAAATCCAGGCGCCAACCTTGCCCCCGGTATTGACGATTTCCTTCGCACTGCCTGTATGCGTGGGTCCGGGATCAACGGGAGACCAGGTAAACAGGGAAATGAACAAATATCCAAGCACCACCATAAGGGCGATGATTCCCGTTTCCCGTAACATGGGGTGGAGGTTTTTTGTGAAACCGGGACTGGATTTCAATGTTTTCAGGATTTTCTTTCTGGTTTTACGCACCGGACAATCAATCGGATTGGACTGATACGGATTCTATCATCAAGTAGGTTCTACCGGACGGAGTCTTTTCAGTACTGTGTCTAACTGTTCCGGCAGAGGCGCCTCGAACTTCATTGGCCTGCCCGAATCCGGGTGGTCGATAGCAAGGGCGCTGGCATGTAAAAACAGTCGGCCCAGCCCCGATTTTTTCATGGCCCGGTTGAAATCCCGGTTGCCATAAGCCCGGTCACCGGCAACCGGATGACCTGCCTCTGCACAATGTACCCGCGCCTGATGCATCCGTCCGGTTTCAAGCTCAAGCCGCACCAGAGTCTCTCTCGCATACCGGGCAACAGTGGAAACCACACTGACCGCCCGATAGCCATCCGCATCCGCCCGGACCTTTTTCGTATCGCCGACTGTCCTTTTCGACAGCGAGAGGTCGATGCGCCGCTGCGCCACATTCCAGTCCCCTTCCACCAGGGCCAGATAGGTTTTTTCCGCCGGATGTTCAGCGCTGAATTGCGATTGTATCGCCAACAGGGCCTTTCTGGATTTGGCCAGCATCAGACAACCCGATGTTTCCCGGTCCAGTCGATGCGCGAGCTCGATAAAGGGCAGTCCGGGTCGGAGCTGGCGCACCGCCTCGATCAATCCGAACAGCAAACCTGAACCGCCGTGCACAGCCAGACCGGAAGGCTTGTCAATCACCATCAGATGCTCGTCCTCGAAGAGTACCGGGATGCTTTCCAGCAGCTTCGGAGGAATCATGCCCCGGTCTTTGGCCGGACTCACCCGTAATGGAGGAATCCTGATTCGGTCACCTTCGGCCAGTTTATACGATACCTTGACTCTGGCTCCATTGACCCGGACCTCACCACTGCGGACGGCTTTATAGAGCCGGGTTTTCGGTACTCCTTTCAAATACCGGATCAGGAAATTGTCCACTCTCTGACCCTGTTCATCGCAACCGACCGCTCGGATATGGACACCGCCTCCAGAGTGACCGCGCTGCGCTGCCTGATCATTCACGACCAAAGCCGACTCTTGCCTGACGTGTCATACATCATCATTTCCATTCGTTGCGTGATTGTTCGAGATATTCTACCATCTCCACTCCATCGCATGGATCACCGCCGTTCAAACGCAACTGCACGCAGCAGCGGGGATCAGTAGTACAATATGCCCGTATCCTCCCAAGCTACTGAAAATGTCATCAGATATTCCTGCAGAGAACAAGGCCAGAGGGAAGCTCCCGGCTGACCTCCGAAACTGGCTCGACAGCAATCACATCGAAGAGATAGAAGCGGTCATCCCGGATATGACCGGCGCTGCGAAAGGCAAAATCCTGCCAGCCAGAAAATATCAGGAAGATGTCGGACTGCGCTTGCCGGAAAGTATTTTCGGGCAAACCGTAAATGGTGATTACCCCGATGAATGGGATGTACTGGATGAATCCGATGGCGATATATTCCTGAAGCCGGACCCGTCTACCGTGCGCTCCGTGCCTTTTGCCAGTGACCCTACCGCAGTCATTATTCACGACTGTTATCATTTTGACGGCCAGCCGGTAGAAGTTTCTCCGCGACAGGTATTGCGAAGGGTTCTGAACTTATACCATGAATGTGGCTGGATGCCGGTAATCGCTCCCGAAGTGGAGTTCTACTTGGTCAAGCGCAACACGGATGCCGATTATCCACTGGAACCGCCAGTCGGTCGCTCCGGGCGACCGGAAGCCGGGAGACAGTCCTTCAGTATTGACGCAGTCAATGAGTTCGACCCGTTGTTCGAGGATTTGTACGATTATTGCGAAACCCAGGATATTGGCATAGAGACTCTGATTCATGAGTCTGGAGTCACCCAAATGGAGATCAATCTGCTACATGGTGACGCGCTTGAGCTGGCTGATCAGGTTTTTCTGTTCAAGCGGGGGATGCGGGAAGTAGCCTTGCGCCATGAAATGTACGCTACTTTCATGGCCGCGCCAATGGAAAATCAACCGGGCAGCGCCATGCATCTGCATCAGAGTCTGGTAGATGACACAGGCTCGAATGTTTTTACCGATGCGGACGGACGGGAAAGCGAACTCTTCAGGTGGTATATCGGTGGCTTGCAACAATATCTGCCCGCTGCAATGGCACTGATCGCGCCCAATGTAAATTCCTACCGTCGACTGGCACCTGACCAATTCGGCACTCCGATCAATATCGAGTGGGGCTACGATAACCGCACCGCAGGGTTGCGTGTCCCGGTTTCAAACCCTCAGGCACGCAGGGTGGAAAACCGCATAGCCGGCGCGGATGTCAACCCGTATCTCGCCATTGCCGCCTCGTTGGCCTGCGGTTATCTGGGAATGCGGCACCGGATTGACCCGAAACAGCCGGTTTCCGGGGATGCCGGAGAGGTGACGACTACCCTGCCTCATACTCTGCGGGAGGCGGTCAATGAACTGCGGCAGTGTGAGGAACTACATGAAATGCTCGGTGAGAAGTTCGTTCGCTTGTACAGCAGTGTCAAGCACCATGAATACAATATCTTCCTGAATGTCATCAGTGCCTGGGAGAGAGAGCACCTCCTGCTCAGCGTGTAGCGTGGCGACTCATCGGGTTTTCTCCGGTCTGGCGTCAAATATCAGATTATCGGCATTCAGCGCCGTAAAGTGCCGACTTTTGGCTCTGGCGATCAGGGTTACGCCCAGGTCGACCGCAAGGTCATAACCCATATTGGTGGTTCCGTTACGGGAAACCAGTACCGGAATACCCATCAGGGCAGCCTTCATCACAATCTCCGAGGTCAACCGGCCTGTGGTATAGAATATCTTGTCGTTACCGGATATTCCGTTCAGCCACATTTCCCCGGAAATCGCATCCATCGCGTTATGGCGACCGACATCTTCGATAAAGATCAGCACCTCCCCATCCTTGCACAGTCCGCAGCCATGCACCGAGCCCGCTGCCCGATACGCCTTGTTGAACCCGGCCACCTGTTTCAATACCCGGTAAATATCGGACTGCCTGATCTCGACATCCGGCAACCTGTGCCGATACAGTTTATCCAGAGTACAGCTCAGTATCGTACCTTGTCCACAACCACTGGTGACCGTTCTTCTGGACGTGTCGAGTCCACGTATACCGTGCCCGTCCAGGGTAGTGACGGTGGCCAGCTCACGCTCCCAGTCAACCTCTATGGACTGGATATCCAGCGGGCTTTCAAACAGGGTCTGGTTGCGCAAATATCCCAGCGTCAACAGCTCCGGGTGGGTTCCGAGTGTCATCAGGGTGACCAGCTCCCGACCGTCCACTTTTATGGTAAGGGGCAACTCGCCGACAATATTGATTTCCCGGTCTTCACCATACTGGTTGCGAGAGGGCGCCTGATAAATACCTTCCAGTCCCGCATTGCTCAATACCGGAAGCGAACGCTCCATAGCCGCCACTCCCGATTCAATCGTTGGGCTATCGTCCTGGGTTGGGCTGTCGTCCTGGATTAATGGAATACCTGAATCATTCATCCGCTGCAATCTTCGCTACTATTCGCCACTCATCATTCGGCATTGCAATCTACCATAAAACGGAACCGAAACTAACGCTAACGGTTCAATAATGTCCGCGAGTATGTCACAATAGCGAACATCAAAATAATCATCCAATAGAGGAAAATCAATGTATTTGAAATATAAGCACAAAATCGCCACCGGATTCACGGGTATCGCAGCAGCTGCCATGCTGACCATGGCGGGGCCTTCTCACGCCGCCGATTGCGGTGAAGTATCCATTACCGAGATGAACTGGGCTTCATCGCAGATCATTACGGAAGTCTCCAAGTTCCTGATGGAGCAGGGGTACGGCTGCACTATTGAGAAGGTGCCGTCGGCAACCACCACATCGGTCGCATCCCTGGCCGAAAACGGCGAGCCGGACATTGTTACCGAATTGTGGCTGAACTCGACTGGCGATGTCTATGCGAAGCTGGAAGCGGATGGCAAGGTATCTCGTCTGGCTGATGTCATTGCGCCGGGTGGCCTGGAAGGCTGGTGGGTTCCTGAATATCTGACAAAAGCCAACCCGGAACTGGCTACGATCGAAGGAGTCATGGCGAATCCTGATCTGGTTGGCGGACGTTTCAATAACTGTCCCGACGGCTGGGGTTGCCGCATTGTCAACGACAACCTGATCAAGGCGCTCGATATAAAAGGCGCCGGAATCGAGGTTTTTGATCATGGTTCGGGCGAGACGCTGGCCACCTCAATTGCCGCCGCCTATGAAAACGAAGAACCGTGGTTCGGTTATTACTGGGGACCGACCTCTGTGCTGGGGCAATACAAGATGACCAAGGTATCCCTCGGTGATATTGATACTGAAATTCATACAGGCAATCAGAACAAGGATAATCCGTCACCCGGAGTTTCCGACTTTCCGCCTGCTCCTGTATTGACTGTCGCCACGGCCGACCTGGCCGCGCAGAAGCCGGAGATCGCCGAACTCATGGGCAATGTGAGCTTTGATGTCGCCCTGATGAGTTCCCTGCTCGCCTGGCAGGAACAAAACGGAGCGTCAGCCGAAGAAACGGCGGTGTATTTCCTCTCTACACAGTCCGATGTCTGGGCGCAGTGGGTAAATGACGCGGCCCGCGAGAAACTGTCCGCCCTGATCCAGTAAGCGAGCGGTTATCGTGGCGCGGCTTTCTTTACTGGTCGCGCCAACCGTTATCACGCAACAGGATGTCCGGGGGCTTCTGCTTGGCTCCCGGGCATTCGGCAAGGTGAACCAGATTGGCAACGTATGAATTTGTTTTCGATGGTCTCGGACTGCGAGACTGGTGCGACTCCGGCGGCGCTGGAGACGCTCCGATGTCGATGGCCGACCTGCTCGCGCAAAGTGGCACCGAAACCACAGACACCTCGCTCTGGCAACTCCCCTTCCCGTCTCTGGATGCGCTGAATGACTCCTGCGCGAGAATCATCCAGTCCAGAGATCTGACGAAGGGGGTTGAGCAGGGGTTTCTGGCGATCAAGGATGCCTTGCGCTTTGTACTGGACCCGATGACTCAACCGCTCAGCTGGATACTCGAATTCGCGCTTGCGACCTTCGAATGGACACCCTGGTGGATCATGCTTCCGGTCCTCATCCTGATTGCCTGGCTGGCATCGAAATCTGTTCGTATTGCTGTCTTTGTAGCGGCTTGTCTGGCTTTTCTGGCCGGGATTGACCACTACGAATTCGCCATGCAGACGCTGGCGATTATCTTCGTCTGTGCCTTTTTATGCGTTCTTTTCGGCGTGCCGATCGGTATTGCCATGTCGCGCAGCAATACGCTGCAACGCATGACCATACCCATACTGGATATGTTGCAGACTCTGCCGCCATTCGTCTATCTGATTCCGCTTATCTTTCTGTTTTCGGTGACAGAGCCGAAACTCTACGGCATTGCCATCATCCTGTACGCCATTGTTCCAGTGATTCGTCTGACCGATCTCGGTATCCGGCTGGTTGATCAGGACGTGATTGAGGCGGCCAATGCCTTTGGCATGACAGATCGCCAAAAACTTTTTGGCGTGCAGATTCCGTTGGCGCTGCCGAACATTATGGCCGGAGTCAACCAGACCATTATGATGAGCCTTGCCATGGTTGTCATCGCCTCGCTGGTTTCAGCGCCGGGACTGGGTGTTCTGGTGCTTCGCGGCATCCGCAATCTCGAGTTGGGAGTCGGCCTGATATCCGGTCTTGGCATCGTTCTCCTGGCTATTATTCTTGACCGCGTCACAAAATCCGCCCTTGACCGCGTCAACGAATCGCAAAAGCATTGAGCGCGGGAGGCTGCATGGACGAACCTGTCAAAATATCAATCCGTAACCTGTACAAGGTATTCGGCCCCGAGCCACAAGCTGCTCTTGAGCACGTCATGGCGGGAATGGACAAGACTGAATTGCTGGAAAAGCATCATCACGTACTGGGGCTGCGAGACATCAATGTAGATATGCGTGATGGTGAGGTTACCGTCATCATGGGGCTTTCCGGCTCCGGCAAGTCAACACTGATTCGCCACTTTAATCGCCTGATCGAACCCACCGCCGGACAGGTTGAGGTGGATGGCGAAAATGTGCTGGGTTATGGTGAAGAAGACCTGCGTAACCTTCGACGTTCCATGATGTCGATGGTCTTTCAACGGTTCGCCCTGCTGCCCCACCGCACGGTAATCGAGAACGCCGCCACGTCATTGAAGGTGCGCGGTATTGGCAAGAGCGAGTATCTGGCCGAAGCGCAAAAGTGGCTGGATCGTGTAGGCTTGTCAGGATATGGCAATCGCTATCCGCACCAGCTCTCCGGCGGCATGCAGCAGCGCGTCGGCATCGCCCGCGCGTTGACCTCCAATTCTCCCATCATGCTGATGGATGAAGCATTCTCGGCGCTGGATCCTCTGATTCGCACCGATATGCAGGACCTGCTGCTGGAGTTGCAGACCGAGCTTCACAAGACCATCGTCTTCATCACCCATGATCTGGATGAAGCGCTCAAGATCGCTGATCACCTCGTGATTCTCAAGGATGGTTTCATCGTGCAGCAGGGCGAGCCGCAACACATCCTGCTAAATCCGAACGATCCTTACATTGAAGACTTCGTAAGCGACATCAACCGCGCTCGCGTATTGCGTGTCCGTTCGATCATGATTCCGCTCGCAGGCGATGCTGTGCCACCCGACGCTCATGGCGAAGTGGGCTACAACGATACACTGGAAAGCGTCATTGCCCGCTCCGGTGGCGACACGTCACACGCATATATCGTGATGGGAGACGACGGCCCGGTCGGCACTCTGGACATGACCCGTCTGATCAAGGCACTGGTACCGCGCGTAGCCTCCGAGGCCGGAGCCAGAAAATACTGAAACCCCGGCCAGGATTAGCCACTGCATTCCCGTTCTCCGGAACGATTACCAACCCGTGATCGCACGCCCCAACCTGTCATCGTACGCCCCAACCTGTCATCGTAGGGGAGGGTCTCTGTGCCCTCCCGCGAATGATGGAACGGGTATCAACGGTAGCGGGCGACCACAGAGGGGCGCCCCTACGGTGTCGTCAGGTGCGACATTCATATTGTTAGTGATTTGGTGCGTGTTGATACAGTAAGAAAACGCGCAAGGGCAACCCACGGCACTTTGGCATGAAGGTCCTATTGGTGTAGACAAACCTGTAATATTCAGATTTTCCTTAAATTTATTTTGATTTTGTGTTAGTTTCATGGTTATGAACCAACCAAGAACACCAAGATTAAAACCACTGCTTGAGGCGTTCCCCCCAGGATTAATCGTAGATACGACATGGCTGAAGGCTCGGGGTATCGACTCAAAATCCATCCATGATTACGTCGCGCGCGGATGGATCAAGCGTGTGACCCGAGGCGTATACCGCCGTCCACCACCAAACGGTGCACGGGCTGACGACTTGTCCTGGCAGGTGGTCCTTATCTCACTGCAACAACTCATGGGCCACGATGTGCATCTGGGAGGGGAAAGTGCGCTGGAATTCGCGGGCCATGTTCACTATTTGGAACTGGGAGTGATGGGACCTGTTCATCTTTACGGAAACACACCTTCGTGGATTAAGCGCCTGCCAACTACGAGACGGATAGCGCTGCACCGCCCCGTTCTTTTCAGTGGGAGTCTGACAGGGATTGAAGAGACCGATGGCCGGGATGGGGAGGACGAGTGGGTCGCGCATGTCTGGCGCTGGCCCATGAGGCTATCGTGCCCCGAACGTGCTATCCTGGAAGCGATTGGTGAACTGCCGAACAAAGCAAGTTTTGAGCACGTTGACCGGATATTTGAGGGCCTGACAGGTTTGCGTCCCAGACTACTCATGGAGCTCTTGGCGGCCTGTCGCAGCATCAAGGTTCGGCGGCTGTTTTTCGTATTCGCGGAAAGACACGGACACGGCTGGCTAAAACACGTGGAACCCAGACGGGTTGACCTCGGAAACGGACCGCGGTCTCTGGTTCGGGACGGCAGGTTCCACCCAACCTACCGTATCTCCGTTCCCGAATTCCTCATCCCCGCGAGACAGATGGACGCGACTGGCGGTGCTTGATCGAAATGATTTCCGGCCGTTATCGTTGGAGACGGGTATCAACGGTAGCGGGCACCCACAGAGGAGCGCCCCTACGATAACGTTAAGTACAGCATCCATATTGTTGTGGATTCCCGCAAATGCGGGGATGACGGATGGTTGGGACGAGAAAATCACTCCCCCCTACTCTGCCCCTACCCTGCGGATGCGGCTAATGCCTGATCAATGTCTTCGATTATATCCGCCACATTTTCGATGCCGATAGACAATCGGACCAGATCCGGGGTAACTCCCGATGAAGCCAGTTCCTCGTCTGAAAGTTGACGGTGGGTGGTCGAAGCCGGATGACAGGCGAGGGATTTGGCATCGCCGATGTTAACCAGCCGCAGCACCATCTGAAGCGCGTCTATAAATCGAGCGCCGGCCTCAACACCGCCCTTGATGCCGAAACACATTACGCCGGAACCTCTTCCGCCCATGTATTTATCCAGCAGGGATTTGTGTGGACTGTCATCCAGGCCGCAGTAACGAACCCACTCAACACGTTCATGGCCTTGCAGATGTTTGGCTACAGTGAGCGTGTTGTCACAGATTCTGTCCATTCTCAAGGTCAGGGTTTCGAGGCCCTGCATGGCCAGGAATGAATTGAGCGGAGCCAGGGCAGCCCCGATGTTTCTCAACGGAACCACTCTGGCCCGCAGGATATAGGGCGGCAACCCGGTTTCCGTGTATACCACGCCATGATAGGAAACATCCGGCTCGTTCAAGCGTCTGAAGCGTTCCTTGTTCGCGACCCAATCGAATTGGTTGGAATCGACAATCATACCGGCGACAATGGTGCCATGTCCGCCGATATATTTGGTCAGGGAATGGACAACGATGTCACAACCCCACTCGAATGGCCTACACAGGTAAGGCGTTGCTACGGTATTGTCGACGATGACTGGAATACCATGCGCATGGGCAATGTCCGAGACCTTTTGCAGATCAATTACATTGCCTGCCGGGTTTCCGATTGATTCGCAGAACACCGCCTTGGTTTTGTCGTCAAACAGACTGGCGAGCGAGTCGAGATTTTCCGGGTCTGCAAAGCGGGGTTCGATGCCCAACTGCGGGAAAGTATGCGCGAACAGATTGTAGGTGCCGCCATACAGGGTGGACATACTGACAAAATTGTCTCCGGCCTCGGCAATGGTCAAAATCGCATAAGTCGTCGCTGCCTGTCCTGAGGCGAGTGCCAATCCGGCAACGCCGCCTTCCATATCGGCTACTCTCTGTTCCAGCACATCGTTAGTCGGATTCATGATCCGGGTATAGATATTGCCTAATTCCGCCAGATTGAACAGGTCCGCGCCGTGCTGAGTGCTGTCAAACGCATACGCTGTGGTTTGATAAATGGGTACTGCAACGGCGTTCGTGGTCGGATCATGTTTAAATCCCGTGTGCAGGGCCTTGGTTTCTATTCTCATTTCATGGTTCCTGGTTAGTTATTGGTGAAAGTCCCCGTTGACTGTTCCTGTGATCTGGACAGCCAATACCGGACATTACAATACATTGTATACCAGCAAGGCAGGATTGGATATACTTCAAGAACAATGTTGCGATGGTTATCGTAGATCTACCCAATTTTCTGAATCGGTCACTAGCCCCATGTCTGAGAAACCCCTCCCGATCGAGCCTGTTAGCGGGACCATAATACCGCGCTATGCCGGGCCTTCCACATTTTGCCGATTGCCACAATTAGACGATGTGCCGTATTGCGACGTAGCCATACTCGGCATTCCCTTCGACTCCGGCACCAGTTATCGCCCCGGCGCCCGGTTCGGTCCACAGGCTATTCGCCAGGCATCCAGAAATCTGCGTACCAATTTCCATCCGGTTTATGGGGTCGAGCCATTCAAATCAATCCAGGTTGCCGATGCGGGAGACGTGGGCTGTAATCCATACAGTATAGAAGAGGCCATTCAGCAGATCGAAACAGCGGCTACTAACCTGTTTACCCAGGCTGATTCCATTGTCAGTCTGGGCGGAGACCATACCATCGCGGTGCCGTTGCTGCGGGCAGTCAATAAACAGACCGGCCCGGTAGCGCTGGTCCATTTCGACGCGCATCTCGACACATGGGATACTTATTTCGGTGCTCCGTATACCCATGGAACACCTTTTCGCAGAGCCTCGGAAGAAGGTCTGTTCAATGATGATGCTTCCATGCATGTCGGTATCCGGGGGCCTCTGTACAGCAAGGATGACTTGAAAAACGATGAAGAACTCGGATTCAGGGTCATTCACTGCGATGAACTCCAGAGCGAGGGCATCGATCACATCGTCAAACGCATTCGAGATCGTGTCGGCGACCATCCGCTTTATCTGTCGATTGACATTGATGTGTTAGACCCTGCCCATGCGCCGGGCACGGGAACGCCTGAAGTCGCGGGATTATCCAGTCGGGAACTGCTCAATATCATTCGCGGACTCAAGGGGCTGAATCTGGTCGCGGCGGATATTGTCGAAGTAGCGCCCGCTTATGACCATGCGGAAATCACCGCGCTGGCCGCCGCCACGATTGCGTTTGAGATGATCAACCTGATCGTGTATCACCGACAATCCATGTCATAGCCCGTCTCATCAAAACCGCTTTGCCATGACCGAAATCATCCGCGCCGCAACCATCGGGGACGCCGGATCAATCAATCATATCGCCAACTGGTATATCGAAAACACCATCGCCAACTTCGAGACCCGTGCCTGGCCAGTCGAACAGCGGTCTGAGTGGATTAGCCAGTTCTGCCAGGCTGGTTCACCGTACCATTTGCTGGTCAGTGTACAGGATGAACAGGTGGTAGGCTTTGCCTGCAATACACGCTACAAACCGAAACAGGGCTATAACTGGTCGACCGAGACTACGGTATATATTGCACACGAGATGACCTCGGGAGGATGCGGTGAGGCACTTTACCGAGCCTTGCTGGATCGGGTCGGGCAACAGAGTTTTCATCGCGCGTATGCAGTGATCGCCTTGCCCAATGCACCTTCCATCAAACTCCACGAGAAACTCGGCTTTCAACAGGTTGGAATACTGCATGAGGTCGGCAAGAAATTCGGCAAATTCCATGATACCGGGATTTATCAGAAGAAGCTCTGAAGCTCGTTTCTGGCACATTCAACAAGACGGGCAACCGGCAAGCAAATCGTCAATCAATCGCCAATTAAAAGTATAATCCGGCTTCATTCATTCCACCGATGCCAAGTTAATGACACGCCCCGATAATCGCAGGCCGGACGAGTTAAGACCGGTTACCATCACTCGCCATTTCACCAAACACGCCGAAGGTTCTGTATTGATCTGCTTCGGCGATACCAAAGTGTTGTGCAACGCTTCGGTGGAGAAGCGGGTTCCCCACTTCCTCAGAAACTCCGGGCGAGGCTGGGTGACGGCGGAATACAGTATGTTGCCACGCGCCACCAATGAACGCACAGCGCGTGAAGCCGCTCGCGGGAAACAGTCCGGGCGCACACTGGAAATCCAGAGGCTGATTGGACGCTCATTACGCGCCGCCATCGACACCAGAAAACTCGGAGAGAGAACCATTACCATTGACTGTGACGTATTGCAGGCGGACGGCGGCACTCGCACGGCCTCGATAACAGGCGCCTGGGTTGCGCTGATGGACGCGGTCAGCGGTCTGGTTGACGCGAACAAGCTGACGGAAAACCCGGTTTACCGTGCCATCGCCTCGGTTTCAGTCGGCATAGTGGATGACCAGGTGGTTACTGATCTGGACTATCAGGAAGACAGCAACGCTGGCACCGATATGAATGTCGTGATGGATGACCAGGGCGGCTTCGTCGAAATCCAGGGTACTGCGGAAGGCTCTCCTTTCAGCCGGGAAATGCTGGGCCAGATGCTGGATTACGCGGCTCAGGGATGCAATTCGCTGATTGAAAAACAAAGACAGAGCCTGGGCAGGAAATCCTAAAATGCGGAGCCGCGAGAGCGGCGATTCGACACAACCGTCATTCCCGCGCAGGCGGGAATCCACAACCATCCGGAACCTGCAACTACCGATGCGTAGGGACAGGTCTCTGTGCCTGTCCGCTATCGTTGATACCCGTTCCGATCATTTGCGGGAGGGCACAGAGACCCTCCCCTACGATAACGGGCTGGCAATCCATCACAACAACCACCATCCAACATCATTCCCTCCTGATCAGCATGACGGCCGTCCATGCGTACTTGTCCATGCGTACTTGCATACGCCTGCATTGGGTGGCATGATGGCTGAACCCTTCCTCAAAAGAACACGGATAATGATTCGCCATAAACTCCCCATCGGTATCCAGTCCTTCCGCGCCATTCGGGAACAGGACTGCTACTACGTCGACAAGACGCCACACATCCAGCGGCTGATCGAAATGGGCAGTTTCTATTTCCTGTCTCGCCCACGCCGATTCGGCAAGAGTCTGCTGATCGATACATTACAGGAACTGTTCGAGGGCAATGAGGCACTTTTTCAGGGGTTGCATATCCATCAACACTGGGACTGGTCGGTCAAACATCCCGTGGTGCGATTGAGCTTTGGTGGCAAGTACAACGAACCGGGCGACCTCGCCATCAGCATCGAAAACCAACTGACGATGATTGAGCGAAATGCCGGTCTTGACCCGGTGCAATCACCCGACTCAGGCCCGGAACGCTTGCGGGATATTCTGAATCGCCTGAACCATGCCACTGGTCAACAGGCTGTAGTACTGGTAGACGAATACGATAAGCCCATTCTGGATGTACTGGATAACCCGGAAATGGCTAAATCCAACCGCGATTACCTGCGTGGCTTCTACGGCATCATCAAGGACAGTGCCCGGGATGTCCGCTTCGTCTTCGTTACCGGCATCAGTATGTTCTCGAAAGTGAGTTTGTTCTCCGGCCTCAACAACCTGGACAATATCAGCCTGGATCCAGAGTTTGCTACGATCTGCGGCTATACCGACAAAGACCTTGATACTGTATTCGCCCCGGAGTTACCCGGTCTTGACCGCGATGAAATCCGTAAATGGTATAACGGCTATCACTGGCTCGGAGAGGAGAAACTGTACAATCCATTTGATCTGTTGCTGTTGTTCCGCAAACGCCAGTTCGAGGCACACTGGTTTGAGACCGGTTCCCCAACCTTCTTGTTCCGTATAATGGTAGAGCGGGAAGTCAACCCGATGGAACTGGAGAATCGGACGACGAACGTTGTCGAATTATCAAAATTCGACGTGGATGACATCACCATTGATGCCCTGTTGTTCCAGACCGGCTACTTGACGATTACCGAACGAGAATGGGATGGTGCCCAGACCTTCTATACACTGGATTACCCGAACTTCGAGGTACGACAGAGTCTGAATCAGGGACTATTGGGCTATCTGGGCAGACAGGGACGTGAAGTATCGGAGAATGGCAAGGCATTGGCGCGTCTGCTGGTTGCCAATGACTTCGATGGATTCACGGAGCATCTGCAATCCTTCTTCGCCGGGATTCCGTATCAGTGGCAGTCCACCCGGAGTCCGGCTCGATATGAAGCCTGGTATGCGGGGATGTTATATGCCTGCTTTTGTACGATTGGTCTTACCCTTCGGGTAGAGGATTCCAGTAGCCGGGGTCGGGCAGATATGGTGGTATTGCATAGAGATCAGGTATTCGTATTTGAGTTCAAGATGTCGGATACAGACAGCAATAGTGAGGATACGGCACAACAGGCGATTGAACAGATACAGGAGAAGGGTTATGCCGACAAGTACCGCAGCCAAAACCAACCCATCCACCTGATCGGCATAGCGTTCAGTGCCAAAGAACGGAATCTGGCCGCAGTGAAAGTCATCCCGGCTTGAAAACAACCCCTCACCAAATCCGCTTCGCACGATTTGACTCCCCGGTCTGCGGGGTGAGTGATTTCCTCGCCCCAACCATCCGTCTTTCCCTCCTGATCAGCGAGAATCCACAACCGTAAGGAACCTGTAATTACCGATGCGTAGGGGCGCCCCTTGTGGGTGCCCGCTATCGTTGATACCCGTCCCAACATTCGCGGGAGGGTACAAGACCCTCCCCTACGATAACGTTACGCACGACATCCACCGGATGGTTCTGCTACACTACGGCTATCCACTTGTTCTCCACCAAGACCCGACAATCCAGAGAGGTTAATCAAGATGAAGCAGAAGGCCGGACAGGATACAGCCGTTCAACCGGCAACAAATTCCGTGATGTCGCCCCCCCCCCCGACACAGGTGATTCCCACAAACAGCCGTGGTCCACGCCCTCCATACGCGAGTTGAGTCTCGGGGAACAAACGGCTGGCGGTTCGAATTTTAATTCATTTGAAACCCTTTATGGTGGCCCTAGCTAGTCGTTAAATCCGCCTGCCACCGTCTCCGAACGGGGGGGACGCTTATCGCACTTGCACATAATCCTGTTGGCTGGCATGATGGCTGAAACCTTCCTCAAAAGAACACGGATAATGAATCGCCATAAACTCCCCATCGGTATCCAGTCCTTCCGCGCCATTCGGGAACAGGACTGCTACTATGTCGACAAGACGCCACATATCCAGCGACTGGTCGAAATGGGCAGTTTCTATTTCCTGTCTCGCCCACGTCGATTCGGCAAGAGTCTGTTGATCGATACATTACAGGAACTGTTCGAGGGCAACGAAGCCCTGTTTCAGGGGTTGCATATCCATCAACACTGGGACTGGTCAGTCAAGTATCCCGTGGTGCGATTGAGCTTTGGTGGCAAGTACAACGAACCGGGCGACCTCGCCACCAGTATCGGAAACCAACTGACGATGATTGAGCAGGATGCCGGTCTGGAGTCAGTGCAACCCGACTCAGCCCCGGAACGCCTGCGCTCACTTCTGCACCGCCTGCACCGGGCCACTGGTCAACAGGCTGTAGTACTGGTAGACGAATACGACAAGCCCATCCTGGATGTACTGGATAACCCGGAAATGGCCAGAGCCAATCGGGATTACCTGAGAGGCTTCTACGGCATCATCAAGGACAGTGCCCGGGATGTCCGTTTCGTCTTCGTCACCGGCATCAGTATGTTCTCGAAAGTGAGCTTGTTCTCCGGTCTCAACAACCTCCTGAATATCAGTCTGGATCCGAGATATGCCACTATTTGCGGCTATACCGACAGAGACCTCGATACTGTATTCGCCCCGGAACTGCCCGGTCTTGACCGGGATCAAATCCGTAAATGGTATAACGGCTATCACTGGCTCGGAGAAGAGAAACTCTATAATCCATTTGATCTGTTGCTGTTGTTCAATAGTCACCAGTTCGAGGCGCATTGGTTCGAGACCGGTTCCCCAACCTTCTTGTTCCGTATGATGGTAGAGCGGGAAGTCAGTCCACTGGAACTGGAGAATCGGACGACGAACGCCGCCGAGTTATCAAAGTTCGATGTGGATGACATCACCATTGATGCCCTGTTGTTTCAGACCGGTTATTTGACGATTACGGGAAAGGAGAGACGCGGTGCACGAACTCTCTACACGCTGGATTATCCGAACTTCGAGGTACGACAGAGTCTGAATCATGGATTACTCGGTTATATCACAGGACGCAGAATCGAAACAGCAGATCAGGGCGATGAACTGGCGCGTCTGCTGGTTGCCAATGACTTCGATGGATTCACGGAGCATCTACAATCATTCTTCGCCGGGATTCCGTATCAGTGGCAGGGTACTCAGAGTCCGGCTCGATATGAAGCATGGTATGCGGGGATGTTATATGCCTGCTTTTGTACGATTGGTCTTACCCTTCGGGTAGAGGATTCCACCAGCCGGGGTCGGGCAGATATGGTGGTATTGCATGGCGGTCAGGTATTTGTATTTGAGTTCAAGATGTCGGATACAGACAGCAATAGTGAGGATACGGCACAACAGGCGATTGAACAGATACAGGAGAAAGGTTATGCCGACAAGTACCGCAGCCGAAACCAACCCATCCACCTGATCGGCATAGCATTCAGTGCCAAAGACCGGAATCTGGCCGCAGTGAAGATCATCCCGGCCTGAAAACAACCCCCCACCAAATCCGCTTCGCACGATTTGACTCCCCGGTCTGCGGTACGAGATATGAGTTCTATACCAAATGTCTTTATAAAATCTACGCGCGTGAGAGCACCACTTCACCACGCCGTACCCAGTTAATCCCCGTGCCCAATACCTGCTTGCCAGCGTTGGTGAGAGCATTGGCGTAAGACTCAAGTTGTGGTTTGTAATTGATAAACGCCGCCTCCGGATCATCGACCTGATCGGATTTATGGTCGATCACCCAGAGACATTCCTCCGTTTCCACAATCAGGTCGACCGTTCCGGATACGACGGTTCCCTGCTCGTCCAGCGCCAGGATTGGTTGCTCCCGCAGCACCGGGATACCGTTAAGGTGATCTGCCAACCAGGACTCGAATTGCCCCACAGCAACCGTGATCTTTTCCAGTTCATCCGGCCCGATTTCCACGCCGGTAATCCGGGGGATTCTCTCCTTGAGGTCGGGTTTCGCTCCCAATACCTCAAAGCATCGGTGAATAAAGGTTCCGAAACCCATCCCTGTCAGACCGACATCAATCTCTAATCCTGCACCGTACCGCTCAACAATCAAACCTGCCCTGGCCTGCTCATCGGCAACCCCTTTCGTTGTTGAGGGCGCTCGGCTGTCCGGGGTGAGCGTTCGAGGGAGTGCGCCAGCCTGGATCGCGCGTCGACCCGTGACCTGCAATTCCGAATCCTCCGCAACAGCGCCGATGTCGAGGTCATCCGGGAACTCAGCCGGTCCCTCGAAAACAGCACAGGGAAATCTCTGTTCACCGGCCCGGATATTTCCCCCTTCCAAAGTGATGTCACATTCTTCCGCCAAAATTGACCAACAGGTAGTCTTCGGGTTTTCTCTCTGCGCAAGATAGCACGGCCACTCCAGGATCATTTTGTCCCTGGCCCGTGTTAGCGCAACGTACAATAGCCGTCGTGCCCCGGTTTCCTCGTCGTCCTGGAGCTCGCTCAGAAACCGATCGTTGGTTTCCGAAGCAGCGAATACCGGGGTATATTCGATCCGGGCATGTTCGAGCAATCGCGACAATTCGTCGAAGGATTTGTAACCCAGTTTGACGTTGGGTAACCGCACCTTGATATCCCGATCGAGTCCACAAACCGCGACCACCGGCCATTCCCGCCCCTTGGAGCCATGCCAGGTCGTGAGCACGATCGCGTTTTCATCGAGTACCCGGGGGTCTGGCTGCTTGTCGCCATCCTTTTCCTCTACTCTGGTAGCTATCCAGGCCAGGAAGGTTTGAATCCCGGAACCGTGAAAACCACCGCTAGCCAGTGCTTCGCGGTTAGCATCCATGAACTCGCCGGCTTCCGCCAGCAGACGCAACAGGTTCGCGCGAGCCTGCTCCCCATCTGACCAGAGTGCCACCACATCGAACAGGCCCAAGGCGTGGATTATGTCCGCGACCAGCGCGTAAACGGTCCGCTCGGTCACACCCTCTGCCAGTTGGTCAAGCCTGGCAAGCAATGGCTCATCAATACGGCCTTGATCCATCAGCTGGGTCAACGCGTCCTGGAGACTGAGGGAACCCAGCTCGGTCACCGCCAGGTACACTGCCGCGTGGCGATCTGCTGGGTTAGCCAGGTAAGCCAATGCGTGCCAGGCAATCTGCACGGCCCGCGAGGAGAACCAGCCATCCGCTTGCAGCCGTACGCGCAGTCCTTGCGCACGCAGTACTTCAGCGTACGTGCCCAACATGGGGTTAGTCGGGCAAAGTACCGCGATATCACCCCCACGAAGTCGCCGGGGTTTATTCGTTCGCCGATCCTTGATCTGTTGGTCACTATCATCGAGCAACGCCTTCAAACGCTCGCCTACGGCAACAGCGCGTATAGCGTGCTGACCCTTCCTGGCCTTCTCCGGGAATGACACTATATCGAGTGGCGCCAGGAGACTATCCTTACTCTGTGGCTCCAATGCGTCATAGTCTTCGCCGAACAGACCCTGCCCAAGCGCATTGATGAAATCCATCAGCCGGGGTTGTGAGCGCCAGTTCTGTGTCAACGGCTGAGATGCCTCTGGATGTTTTCTGATCAGGGCATCGAACAATCTGGGATCGGCTCCCTGGAAGCCCATGATAGCCTGCTTCAAATCGCCGACCACGATTGTCGGGACACCGGCCTCTTTCAATTGCCACAACAAGGCGAATTGCAGCGGGTTGGTATCCTGGAACTCGTCGACCACCAGGCAGTCCACTCGCTGTACCAGCGTCTGAAGTACATCGGGACGCGAGCGGAGCAGTTGACCCGCCATAGCGATCATGTCGCTGTAATCCACCAAACCTGCCCCATGCTTGGCCTCGTCGTAGTGGACCAACACTTCCTGTCCCGTCGACAAGAGTGCCTGCACGTGTGCATTCGCTTGCGCCAGCGGGCCAGGGTGGTGCGGTAACTCGTTTGCCGTCGCCATAACTGCGGACGACAATTTGTCATACATTTCCGGCAGTTCGGTTCCCCGCTTTGACTGGCGCAGCTCACGCAGGCTCTTCCAGAGTTTCCAGTCCCGCTCCAGGGTATCCCCGTCGAGAGCCCGATTCAGATTCTTGAAATCATTGAGAAACGCCCTCTTTGAGGTGGCACTGGTTCCATACTCCCATTCGAGGCTTTCTGGATACGTCTTGAGTAAGACTTCGACGCTTCGTCGCAGGGCATGACTCAGCGCATCGCCATCCGAGGTCGGCCCGTAACGTTCTGAGATCCATGCTGCAGCCTGGGTGGCGTAGACATCGGTGTAGTCCTGCCAGCCCAGCGACCGTAACAGTTCGACGATATGCAGCAGGTCGTCGCGGAAACTATCCTCGGTGCTTTTTTTGGTGACGAAGTCATAAGTGTAACCATGTTCTGAGAGATTGGCCATGATCTCGTCCGCCTTGTTCGTGCGCGACAAGGCCAGGCGGATCAAGTCATTTTTCTCATCTTCGTTAAGCAGTCGAGGATGAGGCGATGAACCGGCCTCAAAGGCGAACTCGGTCAGTACCCGCAGTCCAAAACCGTGAATGGTGGAGATATAAGCCTGGTCGAGACGCAGCGCATCTTCCGCTCGTCCCATGGCAAGCAATTTAGCGCTGATACGTTCTCGCAACTCGGCTGCAGCTGCTTCGGTAAAGGTCACCGCAACGATCCGTTCCGGTGCAACCAGGCCGTCTCGTACCCAGTCTCCCAATTGCTGCTGGATCGTGTGGGTTTTGCCCGAACCGGCGCCGGCTGGAATGACAGTCAAGGTCGGCATAGTCATTGCGCTTCCTCCGACTCGCCCGCCACAGTAAACAAATCGATCAGCGGGCTGTTTTTCAAGGCGTAAGGTTTTATCCCGGCCTGCTTTTCGAAAAACTCGGCGTCACTCTCCCGATTCAGTCGCACCTCTCCGACACTGACTTCGCAAAGCCGCTGCTGAATCAGCGCCATTGCCTGACTTGCCACATCGTTTCCCAGCGTCTGCCAACCCGGGACGGCACCGGATTCCAACAGTACCGAATCGGACAGGGAAATCTGATCGTTCATCATGTAGTAAACGATCCCTGTCTGGGCCGCACTACGAATCCTGCTCAGCAGCATTGGGTCTGTGTCATCCCCTGTATCATGTTTGGGGCCACCACTTTCCAGCATTGCCCGGTAGAGGTTTGCCTGACAGTCGTAGCCTTTCTCCATGCGTGGTCGGCGACTGGTCGACTTTGAGCGTTTGTAGTCCACGACCAGCAACCGGTCCCCGGGCAAGCCTAAAAGCAGATCGGTCTGACCATGAATAGGAATACCGGACCAGGGTCCCTGCAGCCAGACTTCACTGGCGAGGACCTCGGCGCTCAATCGGTCCAGCACATTGCGCCAGGCCTGTGCGGCTTTGATGGTCTCGGCTGTGAAATGCCGCCGCTCTACCTGCCACTGGGAAGATCGGAGAAAAGGGGCCAGTCGTCGGATGGCATTGTCCAGCAGGGTTTCCACACGTCCTGGAATCTCGCTTGAATCGGGCAGCATTTCCCCGGGGCTAAACAGGTCTTCGAACACCTTGTGCGCAAGCGTCCCCAACAAGGTCGGGGCCGCTGACTCCGGCGCCCACAGCAGAGGCTCTGCCTTGAGGCGGCGCAACAGCCAAGCCAGTCTTGAGACCATCAGAGTTTCCAGGCTGCTCGGCGATTCAGGCTTTAACTGACCTTCCTTGTCGGCTCTCAGGGTCAGTAAGTCACGATCAAAATTCAGGTCTTCCGCGTGAAGCGTGCGCGGTGATTCTGGAGGCGCAGGGGCAGCCAGAGCGATGTGTCCAACCTGTGCACGATCATCTGCAGAATCGAGCTCGACGATCCTTTCATCAGCTGACTCCGGGCCGGTAAACAACTGGTGCATGAACACCAGACTTTCCGAAGGCGATTGTTTTTCCCCTCTCGGGTCACGGCGTGGCACGAGAAAGGTCACCGATTCGGCGACAGCGCCCAACTGCCGTTTGAAGCGCAGACGCCGGTCTTCCAGTGCTTCCGATGGCGAGCTGACGGCAAGACCAGTCAGCTCGTGAATGGAGCCAAGATCGTCAGCCGAGAAAACCGGATCTCTGGCCAGGGCTGATGGGTAATGCCCCTGTGCGAAACACAGGACGATCAAGTGCTTTACGGACCGCCAGCCCTCCTGTGATTCTCGCCACACCGTCACGCCTTCGAGATTGAAGTCGGGTGACTCACCCGAGGTAATGAATCTCGGGCTCACGGTTCTACGCAATCCCGCCCAATCAACGAAGGCCGCGCCTTTCAGTGCGTCATTCAGCTGTTCGACCGCTGCCTTTGCCTGCTGGATGTGCCCGGCAATATCCTCACCGCCTCGAAGCAACGACACGAACTCCAGCAGCGCCCTGGCTAACGAGGCAGGCTTGCTATCACCGTCCCGCAATAAATTCAGCATGATTCGACCTTCCCGACTGGTAGAGGACAACGGGCGCAACCGATAATCACCATCCATCACCGTTTGCGCCAGCACCGCCCCTTCCTCACGAGACCAGGGCATCAATGGCGATGACAGGCAGATCGCCAAAGCCATGGCGGGCGCAGGCTTTTGCCGGCAATACAGAAAATGGAAGACAACTTCATGACCAAGATCACGGCACCAGCGCTCCGCGGGCAACCCCGAAAGTGCGATGCCACCCAGAGCACACGCATCCTCCAACGCCGTGGTGTACTCGAAACTATCGGGAATCAGCAGGCCGATGTCGGCGGGTTCAAGTTCGGGAGTCTTGCTCAGAATGGTCTGCACCATACCGGCTGCGACTTCTGCTTCCTGCAGGAAGTCCCGGGCTCCGACCCACTGTACCGATCCGTCCATTTCGACTTTGTCCGTGACCGCTTCGAACAGACGCTCCTGGAGGAAACGCAGGGTACTTCCCGGTTCCCCCACAAAATCACTGCCCAGCACTTCGTTCAAAATCCGGGGTAACTCTTGGTCGCGAAGTTCCTCGGAGCTATCCACGTCCTGATTCAGTTTTTCGACCACTTCGGTTTGCCACCGGGTCAAGCGGGGGATACCCTCGCTGCGGTACACACGGATGGTATGGAGGGCATCGTTAGCGCCAGCCGACAGTACCGATTGCATCATTGACAGTTCCTGTGGCCATCGTCCTTCGAGTAACGTAGCCAGGCGGAACAGATCCTGAAGGTGTCGTCGTGGTCTTTCTGCAAGCCCATCCAGACCAGCGATTCCCATATCACTCGCGGGATCGGTAGCAGATACGATCTGTATCAGTGCCGATTTGACCGCTTCGCCGGTTTCGACAGGTGCAACCGACAAGCTCTTGGTCCAGAATGCGTCTTCGATTTCTTCCAGCGCTTTCCTGAAGCCGTTGTCGTTGTCATCGGTCGTCTCCGGTATCAGATATGCACGACACGCCCATTTCATCAACTCCGACCATGTGCCTGCGACCATACCGGAGCGTGCGCTTCGCTCCGCCAGGATGCGCCGCAAGCGGCGAGCCGCGCCAGCATCGGGTACCAGCAGGTATTGAAGGTTTTGTCTAGCCACTATTCTCTCCTTACCTGCCAGGTTCCTGTTTGCGTTCGCTGCTTCTTGCCGGGAAAATCGATATCAATCAATTCTCACTTGCCTGTCAGGTTAATACATTTTCGTCTATATATCCATTGCATGTTCAAGATACCGTAACAGCAGCGGGTAATCCTGACCCTTTCATGATATAATCCGCCCCGACCTGCACACAATCGGGAGTATAGCGCGATTTAACACGACAAACAGGAGAAGCGGGAAATGCAAAACGCAGTGGCAAGGTATCTCGATGAACTTGAGAGCCGCTTCCATGACAACAGGAAGTTATCCCGCAGAGCCATCAGTCGATTCGACAACTTCCAGTCGCTCAATTCCTGTCTGATCACCCATGCACTGGAAACCAGAGACGAGAGTCTGTGGGTCGGTGTCAATCCATCCTCTGTACACAGCCTTTACGAAATCGTCCTGTTTACGCTGGCGGTTCATTTCTTCCGGATAAATCACGTCGCAAGCAACCGGAAATCACCGGCAAAGGGCGATAAATATCAAAAAGGCAAGAATATCTTTGAGGTCGTTGATCCTGAACACACGGATGAACTCGGTTATACGGGAGTAAAGCTGAAAGCCATTGACTGCAATCGCTCCGACCTGACCACCCAACCGACTCTGGAGTATCTGAATGAGAGATACACGCCGTTAAACATGAATGCGAATATGACTTCGGTAAACTTCGAGCCGATACACAAATTGTTCCGGGAGGCTATGGGGCAGAAAGTCAACATCCCCTCCTTCGGGCAGAAGTTCGCCATCATCGTGGAGCGCGACCAGTTCGAACATTGCTTCGGGAAAACCGACCGCAGAGCCTATCCTTATATCCACCTGGAGGGTGCGGACAGGCACTCCAGAAATCCGGAAGATCTGGGAGACAATCTGTTTTACATCGCGCATCGCTACGACGACATCAAAACATCTGTTTTGGATCAGGGTATCGAGCTGGATGTTGTCGCGTTTCTCGGCAAGCCAATGGATGCGGGAATACAGGATGATATGAATCGGAAACACATCAGGCGCGTCATTGTCATCAGCCCTGAGCAGTCGGAGCGGCCTGATCTGGGTTCACTGTTGTGCTGGCAATGGACACTGCCTGAGCTCAACCATCTGCAAAAAACTGAACCGGACAACCCGTTGCACCACCTGAACGGCGGGCGATTTAACCGTGGCATGATTAATGAAATGAGTTCCTCTGACAGAAAGGAATTGTCGGGTATCGTCTTCCCGTCCGGGGAATCGTAGAGGCAGGTTACCGTGCCGGCCTGCCAGCCGTCTGCGTCTTGCACCCCGGCACCCCAACGATGCCGAACCGGCGCAATGTACCTTCGACAGTCGGCTTTGTCAGGCGCACCCGTTCATCGTTCAGCAGGCAGGAAAAGGTAAAACCGATGCCGAGTATCAGAACACCAATGAGGAAACAATAAATGATCGCCCGGTCGGGGTACTGATCCTTCAGATAGCCGACATAAACCGGGCCAAAGATACCTGCTGCCGCCCAGGCAGTGAGGATCGCCCCGTAGATGACCGACATTTTCCGGGGGCCAAAAACATCCAGCACGAATGACGGCATGGTCGCAAAACCACCACCAAAGCACAGCAACACATAACAAACCAGGGCCGAGAAAACCCACGGATTGCTTTCAGTCATCAGAATACCAAAAACAATCATCTGACTGGCCAGCAGGAAGCGAAATACCCGCACCCGGCCTACCCGGTCCGACAATAATCCCCAGAACAACCGGCCAAACCCGTTGCACAACGAACTGACAGCAATCAGAGTCGCTCCGTATTGCGCCAGGATTTCCGGCTCGATTGAAGGGTCGGCCAGCCCCCAAACATCCTGTAGCAGAGACGACTGAAAGCTGATGACAGAGATTCCGGCAGCGATATTGAAGAAAAAGACCATCCACATGACGGTAAATTCGCGGGTACGAAGACACTGTGAAACGGAACCCGGGTCATCCGCTGTCGGCTGATGCCCCATGGCGGGGTTGTCTGGTGGCTGGTAAGCGGACGGTGGGTCGCGCAGCAAATAACTGGATGGCAACAGAATCGCTGCAAACAGTACGCCAAGCCAGATAAATACCTGCGCCAGGTCGCCCTGAGTAGTGACAATCAGCACCGGTGCCAGCAACTTGCTCAACAAAAAGGCCCCGAAGCCGAAGCCCATGACCACGATGCCGGTTGCCAGTCCCTTGCGGTCGGGATACCATTTCGCTACCGTCGCCACCGGAGTCACATAGCCCAGCCCGATGCCGATGCCGCCGACCACGCCATAGCCGAGATAAAAGAGCAACAGAGAATCAATATGCAGAGCCAGACCGGCAATCACATAACCGCCACAAAACATCGAGCTGCCGATTATCGCCAGTTTTTGCGGGCCCAGTCGTGGCAGTGCAGCACCCGCCCAGGCCGCCGACATTCCGAGTGAAAATATGGTGATACTGAAAGCAATCGCGGTTTCTGTAAACGCCCAACCGAGTTGGCGAACCAACAACGTCTGGAAGAAACTCCACGCATAAACCGTACCCAGACAAAGTTGTACTAAAGTACACAGCAGAACCATCACAGAACGGGGAAGCCTCATGGCGAATACCTCACTCCTCCCTTACCGAGATATGTTTGACCAGACGCGCAATCTGCCCGACCTCGTCATCACGAACCAGAACGCCGCCATCCGGCACCGGCTCGGCAGCCGTGCCACGCGCCAGACCGACGATATAGGCAAGCAGGGAGGCCAGTGGATGGGCTGCCAGATTCACCAGCCAGATCGCCGCAATGATGCCAAAAATGAATATGGCTGAGATCAGATAGACTTGCTGACCGATTGCACGCTGGATTTTCAGAGCAATCAGGCTGGTATCCATGCCAATATAAACCCTGCCAGCGACACCCGCGAGAATCGGGCTACTGACTTCGACGAAACTGCCCATTTCCGGCAGGTTGCGCTGTACCGACTCGCTGCTGTCGCGGTCGCTCTTCTGTATCTCATCAGGGATGCCCGGCACGAAGGTATGGGCGAGAATCTCTCCGCTGTCGCTGACCACATAAATATAGCTGATACCCTGTATTTCAACGAATTGGTCAATCAGAGACTGCAATGCCGATAATCCACGGTTCAGGATAATATCTACGCTGGCATCGGCAATGGTCTTCGATAGCCCTTTGGCATTGGCCTCATACTCTTTCGACAACTGGGTGTCCACCGTATAAATACACAACGCCGAGGTCGAGACACCGATCACGCCGAACAGAAGAAAGATTCCGAACAGGGTTTTCTGGAACAGTTTTTGAATTTTCATAATCGTTAAAACCTGTTTTTCCAATCGTCCAGGGGGACGAATTGACC
This sequence comes from Arenicellales bacterium, assembly GCA_965116335.1. Taxonomy (GTDB): domain Bacteria; phylum Pseudomonadota; class Gammaproteobacteria; order Arenicellales; family Poriferihabitantaceae. Next base: position 305,910 of record OZ220677.1, on the reverse strand, counting down.
GCCCTCCACGACTGTGTAGTAGACGCGTTCCTGTCCTTGCCTGCGGTTGGCGGAGAATGAGATCGGAACACCGACTCCAAGATCAAAATTCTTGATCGAATAGACGGCGTACTCCAGATGATTCCGAGTCGGTCTGTTGCCGAGACGCCGCAAAATTTCAACCATCAGCCTGGCATCCAGGAAGCCCTCCAGACTGACAAAACTGTGCGGAAACGGACTGTAATCCTCCTTCAGCAATTCACCCGGCGGCTGCGGGTCGTAACGCGCCATCAAGTCACGGTACTCCCGCACTGCCGGAATCGAGGTATCCTCATAACTCGGTACAACCTGTGAATTGACCAGAAGATCGGTGTAGCGCTGGCTGTCTTCCTGACTTTGTGTAATCAGATTGAGCAGATTCTCGCTGCCGACGAAAGACAGATTAGCAATCGGTACGCGCAAGCCCTGATCCACCGCGTCACGTAAAAAAGCAGCGCAGGCAGCATAAGCACCGATGCAGATGATCGCATCTGGATTGGTCGCTTTCAGAATCTCCACCTGCTGACGCATGGTACTGGTGAATTTCTGGCCGCGCTGATAGGTCGCCTCACCGACGATCTGTTCATCGTACCTGCCAAGAGCACGTCTCACGCCGGCCCAACCGCTACGCCCATAAGCATCGGCCTGATAGAACACAGCGATACGCCGCCGACCAATGGATACGAACTTGTCAACCAGACCTCTGGTTTCCTGACGGTAGGAAGCACGCAGATTGAAGGCAAATTCCCCGTAGGGCGGCTGCCGTTGGGGTTGCGCCCCGGTAAACGGGAAAAACAGGAACATTTTCTCGTCCTGGAATTTCTTCAAGAGGGGTAACACCCGTGTCACGGTCGGCGTGCCAACATAACCGAACAGCGCAAACACCTGATCATCCAGCGTCAGCTTTACTGTATTTTCAACAGAAGGATTCGGTTGATACCCATCGTCATACGTCCGCAGAGTAATGTTGCGGCCGTTGATGCCACCTGTACTGTTGACATGACTGAAACAGGCCATGGCACCGCGATAAAGCTCAATGCCCAGCCCCCGTGAAGGACCGGAGAACGCCGCTGACATACCCAGAACAATCTGTGTATCCGTCACTCCGCCGGTTTTCAAAAGCATGCCGTGAGACAGCAGCCAGGGCAACGCCAGACATCCACCCATACCAGCCTGAAGTGCCTCTCTCCTCGATACTCTCCGCATAATACAACGCCTTATTAATATGATCGGTAATAAAGAAATAAATCTGTCATAAATTCAATGAGTTGTCAACGCCTCTATGTTCTCCAGACTCCAGCGGGGGTGAATATCAAAGCCGTACTCGAAACCAGAGGCAGGCCGCTTCCGGTTGCCCTCACCGTCACCCAGGGACAGTCGAAAATGACCAGCGCAGGCAATCATTGCGCCATTATCGGTACAAAATTCCAGGCGTGGATAAAACACTTCAAAACCGGATTGGGCGGCACTTTCCTTGAGCGTATCACGCAACCGCCGGTTGGCTCCGACACCGCCGGAGACCACCAGCCTGCTGCGTCCGGTTTGCCGCAATGCGCGGTCACATTTGATCACCAGCGTATCGACTGCCGCCAGCTCGAAGGCAAGCGCAATGTCGGCGATAGTTTGTTGCTCCAGCCGATGTTGCTGACAGACCATGGAAACATGGGTTTTCAACCCGCTGAAACTGAAATCCAGCCCCGGTCGCCTGGTCATCGGACGGGGGAATACGAACCGTTCCGGATCACCACACAGGGCAGCTTTCGCGATAGCAGGGCCGCCTGGATATCCCAGCCCGAGTAGCTTGGCTGTCTTGTCAAAGGCTTCTCCGGCTGCATCATCGACCGATTGACCCAGTATGCGGTATCGTCCAGGGGATGCAACATCGACCAGCATGGTATGACCACCCGATACCAGCAATGCCAGAAACGGAAACTCAGGAGACGGGGTTTCCAGCATCGGCGCCAGCAAATGTCCTTCCATGTGATGAACGCCGACCGCAGGTATCTGCCAGGCCATGGCCAGACTCCTGCCCACAGAAGCGCCCACCAGCAAAGCGCCAGCGAGACCGGGGCCAGCCGTATACGCGACTGCATCCACCCTCCTGTCCGGGCAGTCATTGAGCAGGGTATCAATCAGCGGCAACAGTGTCCGGATATGGTCACGCGCAGCCAACTCCGGGACAACCCCGCCGTATTGACTGTGCAAATCAACCTGTGAGGCTAACCGATGGGCAAGAATCCCCTGCTGGCTGTCATAGACAGCCACGCCCGTATCATCACAGGATGTCTCTATGCCAAGAACACGCATCAAGCAAGTCTATCCAAAAACAAGTCAAAGGCCGGATTTTACCATCATAATAATCCGTAGAGGCGAATCCACAACAATTCGGATGCCGTGCTGAATATCATCGTAGGGACAGGTCTCTGTGCCTGTCCGCTATCGTTGATACCCGCCCTTCATTTGCGGGAGGGCACGGAGACCCTCCCCTACGATAACGGGTTGGGATTCATTCCGACATCCAATCATTCCCCCCTTGAGGGGGAATCCAATCGTGCGAAGCGGATTAGATGGGGGGTACAATCCAGTTCTTTGACGGTAGTGCCCTTTCAATATATGATGCCTGTATACCTCTGCCAGCGAGAACAAGCGAATTGAGTATCCAGACCAACCAGCCCAAGCTATATATATCGGCGCCACACGCCTGCCCATACATCGAGCCGGAAACGGCCACTACGGTCTTGCTTGACCCGGACTACGCAGTCAACAACGCGCTGTTCAGCATTCTGCTCCGCTCCGGTTTCCGAAGGAGCGGGAAAACCATCTACAAACCGCATTGCCAGAATTGCGAGGCCTGTGTCTCGGTGCGGATACCAGCCAGCGAATATCGCCCCAACCGTGCCCAGACCAGATGCAGAAAAATCAATACTGACCTCCATACCACCATGGTTCCCGCGGTTTTCAGACAGGAGCATTTCGAGCTCTATCAACGTTATCAGGCCGACCGCCATCCGGGCGACATCATGGACCACAATGATATTGGGCGATACCGGGAGTTTGCGATCGATTCATCTGTCGAAACGGTATTTCTCGAATACTGGCTGGAATACAGGCTGGTCGGGTTGTCAGTCTGCGACCTGCCCGACGATGGAATGTCTGCGGTTTACACCTTTTTCGACCCCGAACTGAAGAAGCGCAGTCTGGGCACCTACGCCATCATCAAGCAACTCGACTATGTCAATGAAATGGGCCTGGACTGGCTATATCTGGGCTACTGGATCAAGGATTGCAAGAAAATGCACTACAAGATCAATTTCAAACCAATGTTCGGATTCATCAACAGGGAGTGGCGATTAATCGCCCTGTAATACAGCCGTCATCGTAGATCGAGGGCAGGCTCTCCAACCACCCGTCATTCCCGTGCAAACGGGAATCCATAATAATACGGAACCTGCAATTACCGATGCGTAGGGGTGCCCCTTGTGGGTGCCCGCTACCGTTGATACCTGTTCCCATCATTCGCGGGAGGGCACAGAGACCCTCCCCTACGATAACGGGTTGGCATCCATCAAATCATTCCCCCCTTGAGGGGGAATCCAATCCGTAAACGGATTGGATGGGGGGTCACAACCATACGGAACCTGCAATTACCGATGCGTAGGGGCGCCCCTTGTGGGTGCCCGCTACCGTTGATACCCGTCCCGACCCTCACCACCGGATGCTCATCTCGAATCCGACACTGTGCTGCGGAGTGTCCGTGCCGTTCTCGCGCCGGGTGGCCTGTACGCCCAGAGAAAGGTTGAGCGCATCCTCGGAATCAGGCTTCAAACGCCAACCCACCGTGAAATCCCGACTGTCACCAGAGAATCCAAGACCCGCATGCGGACTACCCGTGAAGCGTCCACCCAATGCCGGGAAGCCCCAGGCCGCCTCTGCCGACCAGCGACTCTCCTGACTCCCTCCGCCTGATTGTGTGAGCGGGCTTGATGTGAACATCGCATCCAATCCACCACCGGAAGAATTCCCCCAATCCTGGCGCAAGGTCAAGGACGGACTGCGCTCACTGGACGGATCCGGATCAAATTCCAGCGAGGCCGCAAAACCCCGATCCTCAAAATCATCGTCTCCATGCGAAACCAGTGTCCGTCCAGATAGATCAAGTGAAAGTCCAAGTCCCGGATTCAACCAGGAAATACCCCCGCCAATCTCTACGCCACCACCAGTCTCCGCATCTCCACCATCCTGTCGTAATCCCATCTCCAGCTTCGGGGTAATATGGCCTCCATTATCCAGTTCAAACGCCCAACTGCTTTCCAGACCCAACCGCAATCGCGTCGTATCTGAATCGGATGCCGCCAGTTCTTGTGTCTGCTCTGATGCCGTTCGGGTCCATAGTGCATCGGAAGTCAGGGCTAAAGAAAGACCCTGCCCTGCCTGCGCTTGAATCAGGTCTCCGCGCAGTCCAATAGCCGCCATGTTCCAGGAAATATCAGAGGTCAGTGAATCGCCCGCTCCGGGTTTCAGATCAACCTCGCCAATACCATGACCCAGGGCACCCCACCATTGCATACGATCCGATACTTGCATGGAGGTATAAGGGATCAGTGCGGTCAATGAAGACTCCAGTGTACCCGCACCCGCCGATGCGCCGCCAGCGCATGGCGTGCTATCCTCTTGCGGGCAGCTGGACGATACACCAGAATCGGTATAACCGCCTTTGCCACTGCTTTGCATCAGAGTCACGCCGCCCATCCAGTTGTCTCTGGCATAGTCCATGCCAAGCAGGGCAGAGGTGATCTCACCATCCAGCGAGAGGTTGTCTTCGTTGCCATTGAAGCTGGATTGGGCAGTACGTCCCCAGAAGGCTACACTGCCACCACTGGCATCCTTCTGGCTGGTGGTCGTAAAGGAAACACCCATCAAGGCATCGGACATTGTCATGGAACGATACTGCGGTTCGCCACCATTCTCCATACCGTCGGTGCCAAAACCATACGTGTCATTACCCACACCGAATCGCTGCACGACATCGGATTGCCCCGGCAGGTCTTGATCCAGACCGGAAGATTGAGTGGAAATACCGGCAAATGTGCTTTCGGTTCCCGCCGTGCGCGGCGCCTCAATGCGATCTGTAATACCATCCAGCGCCTGTTGGGCAACACTGCGACCGAAACGCGCCAACCAGGCAGCGGGCATCTGATCATCATCGACAATGGTGCCAACCGCTATACCGTCTGGAATCAATACCGGCACATCGGGCATACTGCCTACGTCCGCATCGAACAGTTCGATCTCGAAGGTTTCAGCGTTCTCATCATGACTGTCATCGTAGATCTCGATATAGAGTTTCATCTCGGTCTCTCCAGGCTCGAATTGGCTTTGCATCCGTGCTGAACGATCATGCGCCTGATAGTCCTGATCGGCTCTCGCGGATACCGGAGAGGAATCGCGGGTCGCATAGTGGAAACGTACCGGCCAGTCTGCTGGCTCCTCTATGGTCACGGTAAAGTATCCACCGCCCTGGTTTTCATGCAAGGTGGCATCGCGGATTGACAGGACCGGAGGCGGCATCACATCATTATCATTGACGGTCACGGTGCGGCTCTGCCGGGTAGTCAGTGTATAGCCCGCGCCGGTAGCCAGCATGACACTCACCGAACCATCCGGTTCGTCCATTTCATCGTCTACTGTGTCCACAGAAAGCACCATAGTGGTCGCTTCTGCCGCCAGGGTGATGGTACGTTGCCCAACTCCGGGATCAGCCAGGTAATCGCCCGTCTGATCAACCGTGTAGGTAATCACCAGATCGGTAAGTGGCGCCGGGTCAGCGGTCAGGATAAATTCAGCACGTTCACCTTCTTCCACAGTAGAACCCGCCGACAGACGGATTGCAGGAGTGGGTGGGGGTGTCTGTTCTGGTTCTGGCTGTACTTCGGCCTGTACTTCTACCTCGGTCTGCTCAGTCTGTACCTCGACCTGTCCATCCTGTACCTGCGCCGGTTGCGCTTCTGCCTCTGCTTCTGGTTGCTCTGCCGGTTGTTCGGCTTGCGCTTCTGCCTCTGCTATTGCCGTCTCCACACATTCCAGCGCCTTGGTAAAGGGACGCCAACCGCGCCAGCTACTCTCACGCTCGCGAGACGAGGCAGCAGTCATCGGTTCAATGCTACGACTGTCAGCAGTCCAGTCTGCCGACGTCCGCTGATCGAACGCAACCAGCACACTGAACCAGTTTGAACCGTAGTTCGATGCCTTGTTGCGGTTTGCTTCATAATACGTCTCGCCCCTCTCTATGAGTTCATCAGACACGCAGGCCGCCACTGCCAGTGACCTCGACGTCTCCTGTTCATCCTCTGCCTGTCCATCCTGCTCTGCCTGCTGCGGCGATTCCTGGGGCGAAGCCTGGGACTCAACAGCGGGTGAGGTTTCATCGTCGATGACATCAAACCTGACCTCGCGGTCGAGATGACCCGCAATGCTATAACTGCGATGGATGATACCATCGACGGACTTCATGGAGCCGCCCGTGACTCGGACCAACATCCTGCCATGTCCCTGGGTACGATCATCATCCCGGATGGTGAGGCTGTACGTGGTTTGTAGCGCTCCCGCCGGCAGAATCACATGATCAAACTCAAGACCACTCGTCACATTCGGGTCAAAGGTATAAACGGGGTTGGTATTGAAGTCACCGAATAAATCCAGAATAAATCGAATCTTCAGATCGCTCGAAGACGCTTTCGATGCCGTGAAGGTGAACTGTGCGGTGTCACCCTCCATCACCCGCTCCGGGCCAGAGACAGAAACCACAATGTCCGCTGGCGGCACCGAATCATTTTCACTCACCATCACGGAATCGTAATACATGAAACGCGCCAGCGCATCATTGCCTGTGTGGGAGATCTGGTAGGCATCGCTCTCGACAATCTGTGCAGTAATCGACTTGTTGCCGCGTTTGATACCCTCGCCATGAATAACCTCATCGTCAGCAGTCTGCACCTCGAATCGGACCCATGTTCGTCCCTGAGGCAGGATAACCGTTCGCATGCCTTTCTGGCCCTCGGCCAGGACTTCTCCTACGCCGATGCAGCAACCGTAGCCCACATCAATCCGCACCGGCACATCAATCGGCGATACCCGGTCTGCCGCAATCGTAAACGTCGCCGCCGCGCCTTCATCTATGTAGTCTTCGCTGGCCGTCAGGGTCAGTGTCGGCACACCAATAACATTGGTCTGCAAGGGCGGCGGCGGTGGCGCATTGGCATACATCGGGTCGGCGCTTTGAATATGGGTCTCAATCGACAGATCACCGTCCTCGATACCGTGAACGGTGACCGATTGCGGCACGTTCCAGTTCTGTGGAGTGAACAGCAGTTGAACACTGCGTCCACGCGGGCTGGCGCTCAACTCGGCCACAGTCGGATCGCTACTGGTTAGCGTTACCGTGGTATCCATAGTCGGCTGTGAGGTCAGGCGTACCTGTATGACCGTGGTTTCATCCTTCTCCACCTCAATCGTGTTTTCAGAGAAATTCACGCCCGCCTTGTCGTCATCGGTGATATTGAAGGTCGCTGTGCCGGAGCCGGATGCGCCACCAGCCAGGTTTCCTCCCGAACTGGCGTTGAGCGTGCCGAGTCCAACAATCACCGATTCAGTCGAGCCTTCGTCAGTCGTGTCATTCGTAGCTGTGAGGATGACCGTGGCACTGCTTGCAGCACCGCTTACGCCAGAGAAGGCAATGGTCGGCGGGCTGGTTGCGAGATTGGTACTCGTCAGATTCGAGTAAGTAACGCCGGTCGGGGTCGAGTTCGGCTCCGCCAGTGTGTAATCTGTGCCGAATGTAGCCGTACCCGCAAAGGTAAGCGGCACCGCCAGCGTCTCATCGCCGGTCAGGGCGCGACCGAGCGTGACCGTGATGGTTTTGGTGCCCGCATTCTCGTCAATAGCAGTGGTTGGGACACCCAGCGTTACCGTAGTCGCATCATTATCCGTAATGTTGATGCTGTGCCTGTCTGTACTACCGAGTGCTGCATGAGCGACAGCAGTCAGGTCTACGGTGAAGGCTTCGGTCGCTTCATCTGTAGTGTCATCGGTGAGAGTGACAGTCACATCCTTGCTCGTGTCGCCGGCAGCGAAGTTCAGGTCTGTGCTGGCGATGGCGGTAAAGTCACTGCCACCGGTGGCTGTGCCGTCAGTAGTGGCGTAGCTCACGGTCGAACCGACCAGAGTCGTGCCGGTCTTCTCTATGGTCAGGGTTACAGTACCATCATCTTCATCGGCATCGGTCGATGCACCAGTGAAGGCGAAGGTCGGCCTGTCTGCCGCATCGGTGATGGTGCCAATGGCGGAACCGGCTGTAGTGCTGATGTTGAAGGTATTGGTACTATTCAGGGTCAGCGTGAAGTAGTGATCGCCCTCATAAGTAGTATCCTGGGTCGTGGCTATGCTGATGCTGCCACTACTCTGGTTATGCGCGATGGTAATGGATGCGTTGCCTGCCGCCGTGTAATCAGCACTGGTGGCGACCTGGTAAGTATCTGCATTGTTGCTGCGACCATCAGAGGTCGAGTAATCAATAGTAACGCCACCACTCGGTGCCGGATCGGGCAGAGTCACCGTGAAGTCCACATTACTACCTTCGGCGGCACTGGCAGCCGTAACACTGATCCGGGCATCATCATCCAGTATCGGTACAGAGGCCGTGCCACTGGTACTGATACCACCGGATAGTCCGATGGATGACGGGGCGCGGGCACTCGTACCATAAGCAATCGCCACCGTGCGACTGATACGGTCGGTATTGGCAACAGCAGTCAGTGTCAGGGTGGCCGTCCGTGCTCCGGCACCAGAAAGTGTGACCGCCGGGTGCTGGGTGCTGTGCGGTGCGGTCGTATCCAGCGATACGCCGGTGCCACCACCGTTCTTGAGAGCGAGCCGGTAATGCGTCGCCACCGTCGCGCCGGTTACCGCAAGCGGCACCGTGACACTCTCACCCGCTACCAATGCCCGGCCCAGCGTGATGGTAATGTCTTCTGTACCCGCAGCCTCGGCAATACCACCCGAACCGGCTCGCGCCAGCGTAACCGTGGTAGCATCATTATCGTTTACCGCTACACTCGCTTCATCGTTGCTCGAATCCACTGTGTAATCCGTACCTGCCTGTACCGTTACGGTAACTGAACCATCTACCTCATCGGCAGTATCCGACTGTGTATTGACTGTGTAGATCTCGCTGGTTCGTCCGGCACGGAAGGTGAAGGTTTGTGCGCCGGTTGTACCGCTTGCGGCGAAGCCTGCCGTAGTGTCTACATCAACATTGACGGTCAAATCAGCAACCGGCGCAATATCCGCATCCACCGTAAAGCTCGCCGCCGTGCCCTCGGTAACGGCTGTACCCGCCGCGATGCTCAATTCAGGTACATCATCATCGGTAATGGTCAGAGTCACACTGTCCGGGGCGGAAACGCCATTACCGCCGCTCGCGGTGGCGGATACAGTGACCGATTTATCATTGGAATCCACATCGTTGTCTTGTGCCGTGATAGTGACTACGCCAGTGCTCGTGGTAGAACCGGCAGCAATGGTCAGGGTCTTGTTGGCAGTCAGCGTGTAGTCACCCGATACCGCAGGAGATACCGGCGCGGCAGCTACCGTCAGTGTGACATCCTGGCTCGATGCACTGCTCAATGTAGCAGTCACCGTGGTCACTCCACCGTCCTCGGCAATGGAGGCAGACGACAAGGCAAGTGTCACAGTCGGGGTGGCATCATCATCGGTGATCGTACCCATACCATCCAGCGTGGCATTACCACCAGAGAGCCTGGCATTGCTCGGTGACGACAGACGCAGAACAATGGTTTCGTGCGGCTCGTCGGTGGTATCGCCGTTCACGGTCACCGTCACCGTCTTTTCCGTTTGACCGGCAGCAAAGTTGAGGGTGCCCGATGGGATCGCCACATAGTCCACAGCCGAAGTCGCTGTACCCGTGGTCGCATCCGCATACGATACACTCACCGCATTGCCACTGACCGGCGCCAGGGTTACCTTGAAGGTCAATGTGACCGTGCTACTATCCCCTTCGGCAATGCTCGGCGAGTCGATACTCAGCGTCGATTCGCCTTCATCATCATTCACCGTAACCGATACACTGGCCGCATTGACTCCCGTGTAGTCCGATGAACCCGCTACTACCGAATGGCTAATACTGCCCGTGCGGACATCATCCACATTGTCAATGTCATCATCTTTCGCTGTAACCGTCACCGTCTGTGCTGCCGACCAGTTCGACGGGGTGAAGGTCAGGCTCGATGCGCTCAAGGTCACCATGTCCGGCGCAGTCAGATCAATTCGTACATCGTCTGTTGGTTTGCTGTCGAGCACGACCGTGTAAGCACCTTCATTCTCCTTGCTGCCCGAAGTGCCTGTATTATCTACCTCCGCCAGACTCAACGGCCCACCCGTCACGGTCACGCCCCGCGTGTCATCATCGGTGATATTGAAGGTCGCTGTGCCGGAGCCGGATGCGCCACCAGCCAGGTTTCCTCCCGAACTGGCGTTGAGCGTGCCGAGTCCAACAATCACCGATTCAGTCGAGCCTTCGTCAGTCGTGTCATTCGTAGCTGTGAGGATGACCGTGGCACTGCTTGCAGCACCGCTTACGCCAGAGAAGGCAATGGTCGGCGGGCTGGTTGCGAGATTGGTACTCGTCAGATTCGAGTAAGTAACGCCGGTCGGGGTCGAGTTCGGCTCCGCCAGTGTGTAATCTGTGCCGAATGTAGCCGTACCCGCAAAGGTAAGCGGCACCGCCAGCGTCTCATCGCCGGTCAGGGCGCGACCGAGCGTGACCGTGATGGTTTTGGTGCCCGCATTCTCGTCAATAGCAGTGGTTGGGACACCCAGCGTTACCGTAGTCGCATCATTATCCGTAATGTTGATGCTGTGCCTGTCTGTACTACCGAGTGCTGCATGAGCGACAGCAGTCAGGTCTACGGTGAAGGCTTCGGTCGCTTCATCTGTAGTGTCATCGGTGAGAGTGACAGTCACATCCTTGCTCGTGTCGCCGGCAGCGAAGTTCAGGTCTGTGCTGGCGATGGCGGTAAAGTCACTGCCACCGGTGGCTGTGCCGTCAGTAGTGGCGTAGCTCACGGTCGAACCGACCAGAGTCGTGCCGGTCTTCTCTATGGTCAGGGTTACAGTACCATCATCTTCATCGGCATCGGTCGATGCACCAGTGAAGGCGAAGGTCGGCCTGTCTGCCGCATCGGTGATGGTGCCAATGGCGGAACCGGCTGTAGTGCTGATGTTGAAGGTATTGGTACTATTCAGGGTCAGCGTGAAGTAGTGATCGCCCTCATAAGTAGTATCCTGGGTCGTGGCTATGCTGATGCTGCCACTACTCTGGTTATGCGCGATGGTAATGGATGCGTTGCCTGCCGCCGTGTAATCAGCACTGGTGGCGACCTGGTAAGTATCTGCATTGTTGCTGCGACCATCAGAGGTCGAGTAATCAATAGTAACGCCACCACTCGGTGCCGGATCGGGCAGAGTCACCGTGAAGTCCACATTACTACCTTCGGCGGCACTGGCAGCCGTAACACTGATCCGGGCATCATCATCCAGTATCGGTACAGAGGCCGTGCCACTGGTACTGATACCACCGGATAGTCCGATGGATGACGGGGCGCGGGCACTCGTACCATAAGCAATCGCCACCGTGCGACTGATACGGTCGGTATTGGCAACAGCAGTCAGTGTCAGGGTGGCCGTCCGTGCTCCGGCACCAGAAAGTGTGACCGCCGGGTGCTGGGTGCTGTGCGGTGCGGTCGTATCCAGCGATACGCCGGTGCCACCACCGTTCTTGAGACCGAGCGTATAATGTGTCGATACGGTCGCTCCGGTTACCGCAAGCGGCACCGTGACACTCTCACCCGCTACCAGCGTCCGGCCGAGTGTGACAGTCACGTCCGCCGTGCCGCCGTTCTCGGCAATGCCGCCCGAGCCCGATCGCGCGAGCGTCACCGAGGTCGGGTCGTCGTCGGTCACCGTGACGCTGATATCTCCCGCGTCAGCGATGACGTAGTTGGGATCAGTCGAGCTTGCGGCGTGGCCGACGGTCACAGCACGGGCGTCACCAGGGTTGTCGATGACATCGGGCGTGCCGGTCACGGTGACGGTCTGCGGAGTGCTCCAGATGCCGTTGCCGGACGGCGTGAAGGTCAGCGTCTTTGTGGTACCCGCGGTGCCGCTGCCGACATTGACCTTCGTACCCGCACCGGCGGTCACGGTCACCGTCACATTCTCGACAGGTTCGGTGTCGAGCACCACCGTATAGGTATCCGAATCGCTGCCGTCTTCGCTCACCACGGTGCCGCCCGTCTCGGTGATCGTCACCCCTGCGGTGTCGTTGTCGGTGACCGTCACACTCACGCTGCCAGCATCGTTGAGCACGTAATTGGCGTCGGTCGAACTCGTCGAGTGGCCGATGAGCACGGTGCGGGAGTCGTCCGCGTTGTCGATCCTGTCCTCCGTGCCGGTCACGGTGATGGTCTGGGCGACATTCCAGTTCGAGGTCGTGAAGGTGAGTGTCTGGCTGCCTCCGACACTGCCGCCGGACTTGTTCACCCGTGTGCCTTCGCCCGCAGTAACCATCACGGTCACGCTGTGGGTGGGCTCGTTCAGCAGCTCAATGTCATAGCTGTCGGTGGTGGTGCTGCCATCCTCGCTCACCGTGGTGTCGCTGCCCGACTCCGTAAACTCAAGACCATACGGGGTATCGTCGTCCTCGATGACGTGAGTCGCCGGGTTTCCGACGGCCGAGATTTCGAAGGTTGTCGGCAGGGCGGCGGACGCACTCTCCTTGAGCGTAACGATTACCTTCTCGTCGTTCTCGATATCGGTTTCGCCGAACACCCGAATCTTGTACGTGTGACTGTGCACGTTCCCGGCGAAGGTGACCGTGCCCTGGGCACCCACACAGCCAGCGGCACTGCCCGTGCCGAAGGTTGTCACCGTGCTGGTACCGTTGATGTCGATGATGCGGTAATCCTCACCGGTCGCTTGCGTGCCGTTGGCGTCAAGGCTCGCATCGCCGGAAAGGCACAGGCTGTACGACACCGCCGGGCTGTCGGCAGGTTTGGCAACCACTACGTCTACATCGCGGCTGCCCGAATCGCCCTCGTCGGCCGATAGCGAAGCCAGCGACAGCGTGAGCGCGTGCCTGTCATCGTTTGTCACGGTCACGGCAACGCCGGGAATGCTCGGCGATTGCGGCGTGTAACGACTGCCGTCACCGTTATCGGCTGAACTGATTGTGTGGGTGATTGTCGCAGTGCGGTGCGGCGAGTTGACCACATCGTCGTCCTCGGCCTTGAGGGTAATGGTCTGTTTGACATTCCAGTTCGACGGCGTGAAGGTCAGATTCTCGGTGCCGGTATAGGCAGTTGCTGAGTCCGGACCGTCGAGTTTCACTACCGTGTCGTCGTCGGAGGTCACGGTGATGACTATATCGGACAGGGGTTCGCTATCGAGCGCCACCGTGTAAGTGTCGGTGGCACCATCTTCGGCCAGCGTGTGCGCCGCTTGCGATACGGTCACCCCTGCGGTGTCGTCGTCGGTCACCGAGATGAACACGTCGCCGACATCGGCGTTGTTGAAATCGCTGTCGTCAGAGCGTGTCGCATGACTGACGGTGAGCACGCGCCGATTGTCCTCGTTGTCAATATCGTCGTTCTCGCCGGTCACGGTGATGGTTTGCCAGGCACTCCAGACACCGGCGCCACTTGGGGTAAAGGTGAGTGTTGCACTGGCACTGGCGCTGCCCCCGGCCTTGTTCACCAAAACCCCCGGTTCGGCGCTCACCGTAACGGTCACGTTGTGGGCGGGCGCGCTCCACAGCCGGATATCGTAGCTGTCGGTAGTGCTCCCGTCCTCGCTCACAGAAGTGGCGCCGCCCGACTGCATGACCTGAATGCTTCCCGAAGGCGTGTCATCGTCAGCGACTGTGACCGTCACAGAGGCGATCGACGGAGTATCCGACGTGTAGCGGCTGCCGTCACCCTTTCCGGTCCTGATCTCGTGGCTGATGGTGGCCGTTCGCCCGCCGGGGCTCGGGAAATTGTCGTCCTCGCCCTTGAGCGTGATGGTTTGCGGCACGCTCCAGTTCACCGGCGTGAAAGTCAGGCTCTCGGAGTCGGTATAGGTGGTCGCCTGGTCCGGCCCGTCAAGCGTTACTGCCGTGTTATCGTCAGAAGTGACGGTGACGACCACATCGGACAGCGGCTCGGATTCGAGCTGCACCGTGTAGGTGGCGGTGCCGCCGTTCTCCGCCACTGTGCGCGAGGTTTCCGACACAGCCACTGCGGCGGTATCATCGTCGCTGACGGTCACCGATAGCTTGCCGGCGTTGGCAATGGTGTAGCTGTTGTCGCTGGAACTCGCCGCGTGACTGATCACCACGGCGCGCTCGTCTCCCGCATTGTCGATGTCGTCATCGACGCCTGAGACCGTGACGGTTTGCGCCGTACTCCAAAGGTTAGCCCCGGCCGGGCTGAAGGTCAGTGTCTGGGCAGACCCGGCAGTGCCGCCGGACTTGTTCACCTCGGCACCGGCGCCAGCTGTCACCGTGACTGTCACATCGCTGGCTGGCCGGGTGTTCAGTACCAGGGTGTAGGTGTCGGTGGTACCATCCTCGCCGACCGCGGTGCCACCACCGGACTCCACGATGCTGACACCGGCACCGGCCGTGGTATCGTTGTCGGTCACGGTCACGGTCATCGGATCGATCGTGATGCCGTGGTAGGGATTGCCGGTGTCGGTGACGCTGGCGCTGTGCATCAGGCTCACGCTTTCGCTCACCGTGTCCGCATCTTCCAGGGCGGTCACGGTCACGGTCTGTGCTGTACTCCAGATGCCGGAGCCGGAGCCGGTAAAGGTGAGCGTGGCACTGGCACCTGCCGTACCGCCCGGCGCCTGCACGGTCAAGACATCCTGATGCGCGGCAGGCACATCTACCGTCACCGTCACGTCCTCAACCGGGTTGGTATTGAGCGCGACGGTGTAAGTACCGGCCACACCGCCTTCGGTGACACTCAGGCTGCCCGTCGAGAACGTCACGCCGTCGCCGTCCTGATGGTTGTCGTTATCGACGATGTAGACATCCACCACATCCCTCACCTCATAGGGCAGAAAACCCTCCGGCTCGTGGTACGGTCTGAGCTGAATTCGCACCCGTTCGACATTTTCCCTGTCCGTATCGTCAACCAGTTCGAAAGCGACTGTTGTCGAGGTTTCGCCCGCCTCGATGGTCGCATATTCAGGCCACTCGAAAGCGGGCCTGTAATCATCTCCCGAAGTCGTGTTTCCGGGAGACCCCACCGTGTCAGGACCGATAGCTGTCAGGCGGATATCGTCGTAGTAGAACAGCCTGAATGTCGAGTCGCGCCGCAGTGCCCGCGACTGGTTGACCTGAAGCTTGACGCTGTGTGCCCCCTCGGGTACATACAGGCGGTCGTTGGCGACGGCAAAGCTCATCAGGTGCTCGTCATCAAACACGGTGACGTCGAAGCGGTTGTCGGTCGGATGCCGGGCCAGATCGGTCACGGTGGTGCGGCGTTGCGCGGCCAGCGCGGCATTGTTGCCCACGGCGACGGTGACCGTCTCGCTCTCCGACTCTTCGAGCCGGCGATCATCCGGTTTCAGTTCGAGCGTCGCGGTGCGCGCCCCGGCGCCGGCAAAGACCACGGTGGGGCTGAGCGTTTGCCTGTCCTTAAGCCGCACGCCGGTATTCAACGTTTCGCCGTCTGCCAATGCGAGCGCCGCGAAGTCGTCGGCCTCCACCCCCGTACCGGAAATCGCCAGCGGCACGTCGACACGTTCGGCGGCTCCGAGTGCCCGGCTCAGGGAAACGGTGAACTCGATCTTGCCGCCTTCGATGTCATTGTAACTCGTGCCCTCTTCGATGGTAGCCGCGCCGGTACGGTGGATCGACACCTCGACGTCGTAGTCGTCGTCCACGATCGTACCCCTTGCGACCAGCGTATTGCTGCCCGTCGAAAAGACCGCGCCCACGGGCTCGGACAGGACCAGTGCCACCGTTTCGTCGTCCTCGGCAAGATTGTCGGCGATCACGTCAACCGCCAAAGTCCTTACGGTCTGCCCCGGCGCGAAGGTGAGCGTGCCGACAGGCAAGGCCACGTAGTCAGTTCCGGACGTGGCAGTGTCGTCGTCGTCCGAGCTTGCGTAATTGACCGTCACCGGGTCGGCGGCCGCAGCACTGAGCGTCACGGTGAAGGTCAGTTCGGGCCTGCCGCTATCACCCTCGGCAACATTTGCGCCAGTCACCGAAAGTACCGGTTTGCCGGTGTCGTTGTCGTTGATCACGCCCGTGGCTACGATTCTGCTCTTCGCATCGGCGAACACCGCGCCCGCGGGATCGGACAGGAACAGCGCCACCGTCTCATCGCTCTCGGCATCGAGGTCGCCGATCACCTTCACCATCAGCGTCTTGCTGATCACGCCCGGCTCGAAGGTGAGGGTGCCGTCGGTCACGGCTGCGTAGTCAGCCCCGCGCGTGGCAGTACCGTCGCCGACCGAACCCCCGTAGTCAACGGTAATCGTGTCGCCGCTGGCAGCACTCAGATTAACGGTGAAGGTCAGCCCGGCCGTGCCGCTGTCACCCTCATCGACCTGCCCGCCGGTCATCGACAGCACCGGCCGTGGGTCGTCGTCGTTCCTGATCACGCCCGTAGCGATCAGGCTGTCACCGCCATCCTCGAAGACTGCATTGACCGGATCCAGCAGTTTCAGCGCCAGAGCCTCGTCACCTTCGACGAGGATGTCTCCAACCACAGGTATCGTAAGGCGCTTGCTCGTCTCGCCCGGTGCGAAGGTGATCGTAGCGATTCCGGTGCACACGCAGTCGGCACTATCGGTGTCGCCATCGGCGTGCGACACGTCGGCACGCACCGTCACCGTGCGCAGACTCTCGGGACTGAGCGTCACGGTGAAAACCAGATCGGCCGTGCCACTGTCACCCTCATCAATCTGTGCGCCTGTCATCGACAGCACCGGCTCGCGATCGACCACGTCCACCGTAACGCGGTCCGCCGTGACCCCTGAGTAGTTGCCACTCGCATTCACTGCATGAGTGACAATGGCGGTACGCCGCTGGCCTGGATTCTCGCCAGCATCCGGCACGCCGGTCACAGTGACGGTGCGGGCATTTTTCCAGTCCGATGACGTAAACTCAAGGCTCGCCGGGCTTACCGTAACCATGCTGGCGTCGCCGTTTGGTGTGACCGTCACCGCGCTGTCCGGCGGAGCATTAAGGCGTACCTGGTAGGTGGCCTTGTGCTCCTGCACTGCAACCGTATTCGGATCATCCGCCTCGCGCAGTCTGACACGCACGGGCGTAATGGTGATGCCCGCAGTATCGTTGTCCTCCACCGCTACGGTGGCGAAATCCGGATCGGCCTTGAAGTAGGCACCTGCGACAGTGGCATCGCCGAGCGTCACCGTGACACCGCCGCCGCTCGCCATGGCACTGTTGTCCAGGGTTGGGATGGTCAGCGTCGCAGACGCCTGGTTCGCGGCGATCACCACCGAGCGGCTGCCTTCGTCGCCGGCGGCGATTGTGTCGGTCGCATCCGCCTCGGCCACGTTCACGTTCACCGCAAGGGCACTGGCCGTTACCGCGTTGCGCACGATCGTGAATCCGGCGCCTTCACCCTCGAACACCGACGGCGCATCGGCGCTGACACTCACCGTGGGTTCGTTATCGGTGATGCGCACCGTCGCACTGTCCTGCGCGTAGCCTGCGGGCAGAGCGTGCTGCTGAACGTACACGGTCAGGACTTCGGTATTTTCGACAAGGCTGTCATCCACAATCGGGAATTCCAGTTCGATTTGCGTCTGCCCCCTGGCAATGGTGGCGACTTGCGGAAAGACCCAGGCCTGCTCGTAATCCTGCCCGGCTATCGCGGTGCCATCCTCGAAACCGAGCTTGACATTTACGTCCCACTCCAGGGCGCGTGAAAGATCAAGGGTGACCGTCGCTGCGCCCGCGCCCTCCGACACGGTATAGACGCTCTTCGAAAACGTCAGCAGATGCTCATCGTCGATCACGGTCACGTCGAATTCGCCGTGGTCGGGTGACGGCCTGAGTGTCTCGCCCAGGTTGGTGTTGGGATCGGCCGCCAGCGTAGCCGCATCTGCGATTGCCACGGTCAGCGTCTCCTCGACAGGCGTTTCAAGCTGCCTGTCGGTCGCATCGAATTTCAGGGTTGCGACCCGGGCGCCGGAGCCTGAGAAGATCACCGTGGGCCGTAAAGTGCCTGCGCGCTGCAACCGAACTCCGGTGTTCAGGCCCGCACCGGCGGCCAGCGTCAAATCACTGAAATCGCCCGCCTTGATGCCTTCACCGGCAAGTGCCAGTTCGATGTCGGCACGCTCACCCTTGACCAGCGGCCGCGACAGGCTCACCGTGAAGGCTATCTCGCAACGCTCCTCATAACCGCCGGGCGTGCACTCGGTGATGCGCGGTTCGCTGGTGCGGACGATCGACACATACACGTCGCTGGCTTCGTCATCGGCGAGAGTCACATGTACGTCGTGTATTGCGGTGCCCGGAGTATAGCGGCTGCCGTCGCCGTTGGCCGCAGAGCTGATCTTGTGGGTGATGGTGGCAGTACGGGCGATATAATTGACGGCTTCGTCGTCCTGGCCTTCGAGGGTGACGGTTTGCTGCCTGTTCCAGTTCGACGGCGTAAAGGTAAGATTCTCGGCGCCGGTATAGGCAGTCGCCGCATCCGGTCCGTCGAGCTTCACCACGGTGTCGTCATCGGAGGTGACGGTGACCACCACGTCGGACAAAGGCCTGGAGGCAAGTTCCACGGTGTAGGTGGCAGTGCCGCCGTCCTCACCCACCGTGCGCCGGGTCGGGGATATCTTCACTCCGGCGGTGAGATTATCGATGACCGTGACGCTCAAGGTGCCGGCATCGGCCTGCTGGTAGTTGCTGTCAGCGGAGCTTGACGCATGGGTGAGATCAATAGTGCGCCGGGTGATCTCGTTGTCGATCAGGTCGTTCGGCACCGACACCCGGACGGTTTGCGGGATGCTCCACAGGTTCCTGCCACCGGGCGTAAAGGTGAGTGTCACCGTGTTACCGAACGCGGCACTGCCTGCGGCAGCCACCCGAAGACCCGCGCCCGCAGTCACCGTCACCGTCACATCATGAGTCGGCCTGGTGTTCAGAACGATTCGGTAGCGGTCCTGCGCATCCGGCCCGTTATGTTCTGCGACAGTGGTTTCGCCGTCGGTTTCGATGAAGGTGATGCCGTGACGGGGAGCCGCACCATCGGCGATTACAGAGACCGTCACCGGATCGATCATCGTGTTCGCCGGGTAGGCCGTAGTGGGCGTGGTAACGGTGTGCGAGATGGTGGCCGAGCCTGCCTGCTTGCCGGTCACCGTCACTATTTTCGGGCTGCGCCAGTCACTTGAATTGAAGGTCAGTGCGCCGCTGACCACAGCATTGGTCGCATCGCTCGCCGGCGTCACTTCCAGCGTGCCTCCCGGATCGCTTATCAGCGCCAGAGTGTAGCTGGCAGCACCGCCACCTTCGAATACCGACAGGCTGGCAGCCGAAACCGTCACCCCGCGTCCAGCGTCAGTAACGGTCACCGACACGTCTCTTACCGGAATCTGATGATAGGGATTGCCTCTGTCCGAAGACACCGCAGCGACATGCGATATCGCCACCGTCTCGCCCGTCGCATCGCCATCGTTCACCGCGCGCACCGTCACCGTCTGCGGATCGTTCCAGTTGCCCGAATTGCCGTGGGTGAAGGTAAACGTACCCTGATCGCCCACCTGGTCCGCATCGGCGTCCACCAAAACCGCCGTCGGGTCGCCCGAAGTGATCGTCACCTCCACGTTAGCCCCGGGATCTTTTGCCAGCACCAACGTATAGGTCTTCTCAACCGCACTGGATACGCCCAGCTCGGTGAGCACCAGGCTGGTTTCAGACACCGTTACGCCTGTGCCAGAATCCAGAATATCGAACTCGGCGAGACTGTCAGTTTCGCTTGTGCCACCGTCCAGGCCGGAAGCGTTGAGTGTGCCCAACCTAATATCGACGGTCTCGGTAGTGTTCCCGACAACGCCGTCTGTCTGCGCCGTCAAGGTGAGGGTGGCCACGGTCGCTGTCGCGCCGCTGCCCGCGCCGGTGAAGGTCACCGTTGCCGTGCCGCTGTTCAGATTGCTGTAGGCAACTCCGGCTGCGGCGGTGCCGGTCAGCGTGTAGTCGGTGCCGCGGGTCGCTGTGCCGCCGAACGTCAGGGGCACTTCCAGGATTTCGCCTGCGACCAGTCCGCGCCCCAGCGTCACGCGCAGATCCTTGCTCGCTCCCTCGGTCAGATCGCCAGGGTCACCGGCCAGTGTCACCGTCGTCGCATCGTTGTCAGTGATCGTGATGCCGGTGTTGGCAAACGTCACACCGCTCAGCGTGCCTTTGAGACTGATCCGCTCTGCCGGCTCATCCAGCACGTCTACGGTCGGCGTCAGCACAAAGTCCACATAACCGCTCGCGTTGCCGGCACTGATAGGGATGGTCTGGTCGCCAATGTTCGTGTAGTCCGTTCCTTTGGTGGCACTGTCGCCGGATTCACCGACCTTTACCGTCACCGACTGGTCCGAACTGAAACGCGCCTGGCCGTCAATCGTCGCCGTCACCCGAACTGTCCTGGCCACGCCGTCCTCGGCCACCGAGTCCTGCTCGCCAGCCGTCCCCGTATCCGCATCCACGGTCAGCATCATCGCCGCCGGGGATGACCGATCTATGTCGACCACGATGAACCTTGCGCTGTTATGTCCTCTATTGGCCTGGATGCCGCCACCGACATTGGTCAGCGCGGGCGGACTGAACGACCGGAAGCTCACATTGATCTTCGCATCCTTCTCGTCATTGGGCGTGCGCTCGGCTCTTGCGGTCAGCTTCAGCGTAGCTGTGGTTGGGGTCGCAGCACCGCCCGTGAACTCGACCGCATAGTTGGCTGCATTCGGCGGCGTGCGCTGGCCCGCCAGTTGCTTACTGGACGGACCGAACAGACGCACACCCGAGCCCAGGTTCTGGGTGTCGGTGAGCCTGGCAATGTTGGCGCCGGCTGCGTGCACCACCACATCGCGGCGCGAGAGCGCACCGGACAGGAAGTCTCTCTCCCTGGTTGCAAAACGCAACGGCACGGTCACCTTCTCGCCTTCGACCAGGCTGCGCGACAGGGTCACCGTCAACTCGGCGGTTTTTGCCGTATTGCCCTCGATCATCGAACCGCTGCCGCGGATCGATACGATAGTCGGCTCATCGTCAGCCACCTCGATGGTACTCGTACTGCCCTCCGTCAGCCGATAGCCGGTGCCGGTGGTAGCCGCCACCGTCAGTTCGCCATCCGGCGTATCGCCTGACACAGCGCGAGTCGGCACCGTGATCTGTGCGCTGCCACTGGTCGGCACCGTGACCGTAGCGGTGTTCGCCGTGACATAGCCGCTGGTGCCCGACACCTGGTAGGCAACCGTCACCGGGGAGCCAATCGAGGCCAGCAAGCGCACGGTGAAGGTCGCCGAGTCGCCTTCGGTGACCTGTGCATCAGAAGCCTCGATGCGCACTTCGGGGGTCTCGTCGTCAATGACCGCAATACTCGCTGGCTGCGACTCGGCGTCTGCCTTATAGCCTGCGCCTTGCACCAGGCTGACGGTGATCGAGCCGGGACTTTCTTCTACGGCATCGTCATCGGTCTGCACTGCATAGGTCGCCTCGGTCTGCCCGGCGCTCAGGGTGACCTGTTTGCTGCCGATCTGTCCGTTCGCCGCGTAATCGCCGTCCTGCACAACCCTCAATGAAATATCCAGATCGCGCGCCGGCGCAAAGTCAGTGCTCACGGTGAATTCGGCATCGTTGCCTTCGATTACCTCGCCCGCCACAGCACGGAGGCTCACGCTCGGCTCAGCCCCGTCGATGACCACCGTCGCGCGCGAGCGACTGGCATCAATACCGTAGCCTGCGCCCGGCAACAGCGTGGCGCGCACCCAGCCATCGGTCTCATGGCTGTCGATGTCGGAGGTGCTGATCGACAGCGATACGCTGTCCGTGCCGCCCTTCAATACCACGTCGTACTGCCGGATCTCGGTCGGGGTCACATAATCGCCGCCTTGCGTGATCCGCACCTTCAAGTTGAGATCGTTCTCCACCGTAATATCAGGGCGCAACGTAAACGTCACGGTCTCGCCCTCACGCACCTCATCGGGTGCCTCGACGCCGACCTTGACCGGGTCGTTATCGGCAATCTCGATCTTCGTGCGTCCGAACGGGGCAACCTGCGTGTCGCTGACTCTGGCGTGCTCGCCGGCCGTCAGAACCACCGTGAAATGCTCGTCGATGTCATGGACGCTGTCGTCGATGGCGCGCACCGTAACCTGTTGCCGGGTCGCGCCCGCTGCAAAGGTGAGCATACCGCTTGCACCGGCGTAGTCGCCAGCCGCAGCCGTGTCGCCATCACCAGCCGGTGCGTAGTGCAACGTCGCAGGCACCAGCGAGGTGGTACTGCCGCCGAGCGCAACGCTGACCAGAATACGGTCGCCCTCGGTCACCCGGTGCAGCCCACTCAAGAATCCGAACACCGGCGTATCGGCATCATCTTCGATGGTGCCGGTCGCACGATAGTGCGTGCTGTGCAGCGTCCCGTGTGTGGTCGAGGTCAGGCGCACCTCGAAATGGTGATCCGACTCGTAGACATTGTCATCCACTGTCGCCACCGAAATCGTGCCGCTCGATGCGCCTTGTGCTATCTCCAGCGAGCCACTGCGCCCCCCAAAATCATCCGGTGTCGTGGCCCGCGAATACACCGCCCCGCCGGTGCCGTCTGCCAGCGTGTAGCCCACCGTCACACCGCCCGCCGGTGCCGGATTGGGTAGCGTCACCGCGAACTCCACGTCGCTGCCCTCCGCCGCTTGAGCACCCGAGACGGTCACAAAGGCATCGTTGTCAACCAGGGTTAACGTCGCCAGATTGCTGCCCGCAGCAGCTACCGCGCCGCCCGATACCGTGGTGCCGAGTGTCGCCGCGTCCAGATCACCGAGCGTGACCGTGAATGCATCATCGGTCAAATTGCTATCGTCCTCGGTGGTCGCGTAAATCTCGACAGTGGCAACCCGTTCGTCTCCCGCACCGCCGGTGAAACGCAACTTCGGCGAGGCGGTCGTCGCATCCATCAGGGTCACGCCGGTTCCGCTCGCAGAGAGCGCGATGTGTGGTTGCGCCGCGCCCGGCAGGGCCACGCCGTCGGTCGTGGCAAAGACCAGCGGCACATCCACTACCTCGCCGGCGACCAGGTCGCGCGCCAGCATCACCGTCACCTGCGCCTTGTCGCCCGGCATCTGCTCAAGCAGACTTGACTTCTTGCCCGGCACCAGCGATACCGCCGTCGCGATATTGTCAACCACCGCAATCCGGGCACTGGCGCCGCCGTAGCGACTGGCCAGGGTCGCAGTGATGGCGCCGTCTGGACGATCCTCGGTGAAGGAGCGGGTCTTGACATTGAATGTCGCACTGCCGCCCGCCGGCACAATCAGCTTGCGGCTGAGGAACTCACCGGCAGCCACTACACCGCCGACATCACCGATTACTACCTCAACCGCTACCTCGCCGGTGAGCGCATTGGCGGCACTCACGGTAAAGGCTGCAGCCGTACCACCGGGCACACGGGTTGCCACCGGCACAATCGTGAAACTCGCGCCGCTGATGCGCGAAGGTGCCGCTGCAACCGTCACGCCGATGCGCACGATACCACTCATATCGTCGTAATTTGTGTCCGTTGAAGAGACCTCGTGCAGCACGGTCGCACGCCCCGGCGACAGCCCGGATAGCGCAATCGCCTTGTCTGTATTCCATTCATTGGGCTGGAAGGTCACCGCCGCACCCGCTTTGAGTACCTGACCGCTATCAGAAACCCGTGGCGTAATCGTCACCGCATGGGTCGGCTGGCTCTTGAGACGCAGTTTGTACTCGGCCGTACCGCCTTCGGATACGTCAAGCGTGCGGCTCGATGCTATCACCCCGTGCCCGGCATCACGCAGTCTGACGATCACATCGCTCACCGATGAAACGCCCGTATAGCCGCTCACCGTATGGGTGATGGTAACGTTATTGCCCTGAATGACATCCGCGTCCGGGCGGGCGGTGACCCGAACCGCCTGCGGCTGGCTCCAGATCGTCTCTCCGCTTGATGTGAAGGTGAGTTGCGAAGGTTCAACCCGCACTCTGGTCGCATCGCCGGAGGTGAGGTTCACCGTCACCGCCTGCCCCGGGTCGCTGGCCAGCCACACGTAGTAGAGACCCGGCGTACCGTTCTCTGTCACTTCCAGGTAGCTCGGACTGACCTTCACCGCAGGAGCAGTGGCGGATACTGCCAGGTCACGTACCCGGATGAGTACCGGGGTGCCACCAGCGACCGTGCCATCCGCACCCGTACCGCTCGCGCGATCCAGATTGCTGTCCAGTGTACCCATCCACAGAGTGAGCACTTCGCGGCCTTCCGCCACGCCGTCATCGACCACCGCGAAAGAAAGCGCAGCCGTGGTCACCCCCGCATCGTCCGAGCCGGTAAATACTACGGCAGGCTGCGCGGCGCTGTACGGTGCCGATGTGTTCAGCGATACGCCGGGGTTGACAGCACCGGAATCCAGCGTAAGTGTGTAGTCGCTGGCGTCGACGTCCGTACCGGCTACTGTCAGCGGCACGGTGACCGTCTCGCCAGCGGCCAGTGCACGGCTCAGAGTGACCGTCACACCGGTCTCGTCGCCCTCGACCAGATCGACCATATCGTCTTCACCAGCGAGCACAGTCACTTTTGTCGGATTCGCGTCAATGATCGTCACGCTCGCCTCCGTGCCCTGGTCAAACGTAGCCGGGAAGCCGCTGCCAAAGCCAACCGTCAGTGCCTCGTTGAACTCATCGGCCTCGTCATACCGCGCAAGCAGCCCGAAGGTCTGCACATAGTCAGGCGCACGGAACGTGATCTGCGCCGGTAAATCAAACAGGCGGTAGTCTGCCGCAGCCACGCCCGTCACCGACAGCAAATTGGCCGTAGCAACCGTCACAGCCTGAGTCGCACCAGTCACGCTCAACTTCAACTCAGCCGAATCGCCTTCAGCCATCGTATCCCGGGACAGCGCAAGATTCAGCACCGGCTTGACCGCCGTCACCGCAACCCCGTCAATCGAAAGATCCGTGCCGTAACCGCCGCCCGCCGCATACGTCACCGCATGGCTCACATTTACCGGGCCGCCAGTGGCGACTCCCGAAAGCGTCACCGTCTGCGCCTCATTCCAGTTGTCAGCATCGAATACCGCCCACTTGTCACGGGTGCCGGCAATCGAGGCAATCGCAACCACGGTAGCATCATCGCTGGTCGGCGTCACCGCTACCGTACCGAGCGGCTGGCTGGTCAGACGCAACGTATACGAAGCCTCACCGCCGACTGAGATCACCGTAGACAACGACGACGCATCCACCGCAACACCCGCCGTGTCGTCGTCGGTGATGGCAAAACTCAATGAACCGGAACCGGTCGCGCCTTCGCCCAAGTCGCCAAGTGCTACCGTCACCGTCTCCGACGCCCCTTCGTCTACCGCGTCTGCAATCGTCTCGATTCTAAACGACGCGCTGACCGCATTCCCCGACCCGCCAGTAAACGTCACCGAAGCCGAACCGGAGGCCAGATTAGTCCAGGTCACGCCGTTCGCAGCCTGCTTCACTCCGACGCCGTCCTCGGAGATGACGGTCACTTCCGATACAACGGCGCTGACCGCATAATCCACGCCGCGCTGCGCCGTGCCACCGAACGTCAGGGGCACCTCCAGGCTCTCACCGTCCGCTGGCAAACGGCTCAACTCCACCGTCACGACCTTGTCACTGCCGTCCTCAGCCAGATCGCCCGACTCAGCCGACAACGTCACCGCAATATCGCCGGAAGGCACCGGCGTCGCCGTGTTGGTTGCCGCATCGCCATCGCCTGCGGCATTGACCGCTCGAAGTTCGAAGGCGTATTGGGTGCCGTTGATCAGCCCGGTCACCGTCACCGAGGTCTCGTCGCCTGCGCTGTTGCCGGCATCGGTGCCATCTGCAATATCGGTCCAGGTGGCCGAGGTGACGCTCGCGCCCGCCTGGTAGCGGTACTGGTACTTGCTCACCGCCGCAGTACCAGCACTGCCAGTCGGCGCCGACCACGCAAGCGATACCTGCCCGTCGCCCGGGGTCGCCGTGAAGCTGACCGGCGCACCCAGTGTCTTGGTGTAGTTCACGCTAACCTGCGTCGCCGCGGCGCTGCCGTTGCCGGCCCGATCATCGGCTGCGTTGGCCGCCACATCGACCGTCACCGGCGTGCCGTTGACGTTCGGCGTGATCGTCGCCGTCCAGATCGTGTCCGCAGTGTCGAGCGCAAAGCCCGATACTGCGGCGTTAGTGACCGCGATGTCGCTGGTTTCAAACCCGCTCACCGCCTCGTCGAAGGTGAACGTCGCCGTCACCGCCCCTGAAATCGCGCCACTCGTCGAGGGCACTGTAATCGTTACCGTCGGTGCCGTATTGTCGACCACAAAGGTATTGTCATGGCTGCCGGTGGGCGTCGGGTTCGCGGCCAGCGCGTTGCCGTTGGCGTCGGCGATGTTATGGCTGGCGTTAAAGCCCAGCGTCACCGTGTCATTCAGGCTGGCCAGGTTGCCGCCTGAGGCTCTAACATCGTAAACCGACGATGAGACCTGCGATACGCTCAGCGAGGCGGTCGTGCCCGCCACCACAAAATCCGCCGCGTCCACATTGACCACCGGCTCGCTGAATGTCACCCGCCAGGTCAACTGGTCGGCATGGGTCGGGGTAGTGGTCGGCAACTGCCTGGTGATCGAGCTCACCTGCGGCGCGGTGGTGTCCGGCTTATCCTTGTCTTCAACGATAAAGAGTGCGCTGTTATGTCCTCTATTGGCCTGGATGCCGCCACCGACATTGGTCAGCGCGGCCGAACTGAACGAGCGGAAGCTCACATTGATCTTCGCATCCTTCTCGTCATTGGGCGTGCGCTCGGCTCTTGCGGTCAGCTTCAGCGTAGCTGTGGTTGGGGTCGCAGCACCGCCCGTGAACTCGACCGCATAGTTGGCCGCGTTCGGCGGCGTGCGCTGGCCCGCCAGTTGCTTACTGGACGGACCGAACAGACGCACACCCGAGCCCAGTTGCTGGGTGTCGGTGAGCCTGGCAATGTTGGCGCCGGCTGCGTGCACCACCACATCGCGGCGCGAGAGCGCACCGGACAGGAAGTCTCTCTCCCTGGTTGCAAAACGCAACGGCACGGTCACCTTCTCGCCTTCGACCAGGCTGCGCGACAGGGTCACCGTCAACTCGGCGGTTTTTGCCGTATTGCCCTCGATCATCGAACCGCTGCCGCGGATCGATACGATAGTCGGCTCATCGTCAGCCACCTCGATGGTGTGCGTACTGCCCTCCGTCAGCCGATAGCCGGCGCCGGTGGTAGCCGCCACCGTCAGTTCACCATCCGGCGTATCGCCCGGCACATTGACCGTGGGCACCGTGATCTGTGCGCTGCCACTGGTCGGCACTACGACCGTATCGGTCGCAGCCGTGACATAGCCGCTGGTGCCCGACACCTGGTAGGCAACCGTCACCGGGGAGCCAATCGAGGCCAGCAAGCGCACGGTGAAGGTCGCCGAGTCGCCTTCGGTGACCTGTGCATCAGAAGCCTCGATGCGCACTTCGGGGGTCTCGTCGTCAATGACCGCAATACTCGCTGGCTGCGACTCGGCGTCTGCCTTATAGCCTGCGCCTTGCACCAGGCTGACGGTGATCGAGCCGGGACTTTCTTCTACGGCATCGTCATCGGTCTGCACTGCATAGGTCGCCTCGGTCTGCCCGGCGCTCAGGGTGACCTGTTTGCTGCCGATCTGTCCGTTCGCCGCGTAATCGCCGTCCTGCACAACCCTCAATGAAATATCCAGATCGCGCGCCGGCGCAAAGTCAGTGCTCACGGTGAATTCGGCATCGTTGCCTTCGATTACCTCGCCCGCCACAGCACGGAGGCTCACGCTCGGCTCAGCCCCGTCGATGACCACCGTCGCGCGCGAGCGACTGGCATCAATACCGTAGCCTGCGCCCGGCAACAGCGTGGCGCGCACCCAGCCATCGGTCTCATGGCTGTCGATGTCGGAGGTGCTGATCGACAGCGATACGCTGTCCGTGCCGCCCTTCAATACCACGTCGTACTGCCGGATCTCGGTCGGGGTCACATAATCGCCGCCTTGCGTGATCCGCACCTTCAAGTTGAGATCGTTCTCCACCGTAATATCAGGGCGCAACGTAAACGTCACGGTCTCGCCCTCACGCACCTCATCGGGTGCCTCGACGCCGACCTTGACCGGGTCGTTATCGGCAATCTCGATCTTCGTGCGTCCGAACGGGGCAACCTGCGTGTCGCTGACTCTGGCGTGCTCGCCGGCCGTCAGAACCACCGTGAAATGCTCGTCGATGTCATGGACGCTGTCGTCGATGGCGCGCACCGTAACCTGTTGCCGGGTCGCGCCCGCTGCAAAGGTGAGCATACCGCTTGCACCGGCGTAGTCGCCAGCCGCAGCCGTGTCGCCATCACCAGCCGGTGCGTAGTGCAACGTCGCAGGCACCAGCGAGGTGGTACTGCCGCCGAGCGCAACGCTGACCAGAATACGGTCGCCCTCGGTCACCCGGTGCAGCCCACTCAAGAATCCGAACACCGGCGTATCGGCATCATCTTCGATGGTGCCGGTCGCACGATAGTGCGTGCTGTGCAGCGTCCCGTGTGTGGTCGAGGTCAGGCGCACCTCGAAATGGTGATCCGACTCGTAGACATTGTCATCCACTGTCGCCACCGAAATCGTGCCGCTCGATGCGCCTTGTGCTATCTCCAGCGAGCCACTGCGCCCCCCAAAATCATCCGGTGTCGTGGCCCGCGAATACACCGCCCCGCCGGTGCCGTCTGCCAGCGTGTAGCCCACCGTCACACCGCCCGCCGGTGCCGGATTGGGTAGCGTCACCGCGAACTCCACGTCGCTGCCCTCCGCCGCTTGAGCACCCGAGACGGTCACAAAGGCATCGTTGTCAACCAGGGTTAACGTCGCCAGATTGCTGCCCGCAGCAGCTACCGCGCCGCCCGATACCGTGGTGCCGAGTGTCGCCGCGTCCAGATCACCGAGCGTGACCGTGAATGCATCATCGGTCAAATTGCTATCGTCCTCGGTGGTCGCGTAAATCTCGACAGTGGCAACCCGTTCGTCTCCCGCACCGCCGGTGAAACGCAACTTCGGCGAGGCGGTCGTCGCATCCATCAGGGTCACGCCGGTTCCGCTCGCAGAGAGCGCGATGTGTGGTTGCGCCGCGCCCGGCAGGGCCACGCCGTCGGTCGTGGCAAAGACCAGCGGCACATCCACTACCTCGCCGGCGACCAGGTCGCGCGCCAGCATCACCGTCACCTGCGCCTTGTCGCCCGGCATCTGCTCAAGCAGACTTGACTTCTTGCCCGGCACCAGCGATACCGCCGTCGCGATATTGTCAACCACCGCAATCCGGGCACTGGCGCCGCCGTAGCGACTGGCCAGGGTCGCAGTGATGGCGCCGTCTGGACGATCCTCGGTGAAGGAGCGGGTCTTGACATTGAATGTCGCACTGCCGCCCGCCGGCACAATCAGCTTGCGGCTGAGGAACTCACCGGCAGCCACTACACCGCCGACATCACCGATTACTACCTCAACCGCTACCTCGCCGGTGAGCGCATTGGCGGCACTCACGGTAAAGGCTGCAGCCGTACCACCGGGCACACGGGTTGCCACCGGCACAATCGTGAAACTCGCGCCGCTGATGCGCGAAGGTGCCGCTGCAACCGTCACGCCGATGCGCACGATACCACTCATATCGTCGTAATTTGTGTCCGTTGAAGAGACCTCGTGCAGCACGGTCGCACGCCCCGGCGACAGCCCGGATAGCGCAATCGCCTTGTCTGTATTCCATTCATTGGGCTGGAAGGTCACCGCCGCACCCGCTTTGAGTACCTGACCGCTATCAGAAACCCGTGGCGTAATCGTCACCGCATGGGTCGGCTGGCTCTTGAGACGCAGTTTGTACTCGGCCGTACCGCCTTCGGATACGTCAAGCGTGCGGCTCGATGCTATCACCCCGTGCCCGGCATCACGCAGTCTGACGATCACATCGCTCACCGATGAAACGCCCGTATAGCCGCTCACCGTATGGGTGATGGTAACGTTATTGCCCTGAATGACATCCGCGTCCGGGCGGGCGGTGACCCGAACCGCCTGCGGCTGGCTCCAGATCGTCTCTCCGCTTGATGTGAAGGTGAGTTGCGAAGGTTCAACCCGCACTCTGGTCGCATCGCCGGAGGTGAGGTTCACCGTCACCGCCTGCCCCGGGTCGCTGGCCAGCCACACGTAGTAGAGACCCGGCGTACCGTTCTCTGTCACTTCCAGGTAGCTCGGACTGACCTTCACCGCAGGAGCAGTGGCGGATACTGCCAGGTCACGTACCCGGATGAGTACCGGGGTGCCACCAGCGACCGTGCCATCCGCACCCGTACCGCTCGCGCGATCCAGATTGCTGTCCAGTGTACCCATCCACAGAGTGAGCACTTCGCGGCCTTCCGCCACGCCGTCATCGACCACCGCGAAAGAAAGCGCAGCCGTGGTCACCCCCGCATCGTCCGAGCCGGTAAATACTACGGCAGGCTGCGCGGCGCTGTACGGTGCCGATGTGTTCAGCGATACGCCGGGGTTGACAGCACCGGAATCCAGCGTAAGTGTGTAGTCGCTGGCGTCGACGTCCGTACCGGCTACTGTCAGCGGCACGGTGACCGTCTCGCCAGCGGCCAGTGCACGGCTCAGAGTGACCGTCACACCGGTCTCGTCGCCCTCGACCAGATCGACCATATCGTCTTCACCAGCGAGCACAGTCACTTTTGTCGGATTCGCGTCAATGATCGTCACGCTCGCCTCCGTGCCCTGGTCAAACGTAGCCGGGAAGCCGCTGCCAAAGCCAACCGTCAGTGCCTCGTTGAACTCATCGGCCTCGTCATACCGCGCAAGCAGCCCGAAGGTCTGCACATAGTCAGGCGCACGGAACGTGATCTGCGCCGGTAAATCAAACAGGCGGTAGTCTGCCGCAGCCACGCCCGTCACCGACAGCAAATTGGCCGTAGCAACCGTCACAGCCTGAGTCGCACCAGTCACGCTCAACTTCAACTCAGCCGAATCGCCTTCAGCCATCGTATCCCGGGACAGCGCAAGATTCAGCACCGGCTTGACCGCCGTCACCGCAACCCCGTCAATCGAAAGATCCGTGCCGTAACCGCCGCCCGCCGCATACGTCACCGCATGGCTCACATTTACCGGGCCGCCAGTGGCGACTCCCGAAAGCGTCACCGTCTGCGCCTCATTCCAGTTGTCAGCATCGAATACCGCCCACTTGTCACGGGTGCCGGCAATCGAGGCAATCGCAACCACGGTAGCATCATCGCTGGTCGGCGTCACCGCTACCGTACCGAGCGGCTGGCTGGTCAGACGCAACGTATACGAAGCCTCACCGCCGACTGAGATCACCGTAGACAACGACGACGCATCCACCGCAACACCCGCCGTGTCGTCGTCGGTGATGGCAAAACTCAATGAACCGGAACCGGTCGCGCCTTCGCCCAAGTCGCCAAGTGCTACCGTCACCGTCTCCGACGCCCCTTCGTCTACCGCGTCTGCAATCGTCTCGATTCTAAACGACGCGCTGACCGCATTCCCCGACCCGCCAGTAAACGTCACCGAAGCCGAACCGGAGGCCAGATTAGTCCAGGTCACGCCGTTCGCAGCCTGCTTCACTCCGACGCCGTCCTCGGAGATGACGGTCACTTCCGATACAACGGCGCTGACCGCATAATCCACGCCGCGCTGCGCCGTGCCACCGAACGTCAGGGGCACCTCCAGGCTCTCACCGTCCGCTGGCAAACGGCTCAACTCCACCGTCACGACCTTGTCACTGCCGTCCTCAGCCAGATCGCCCGACTCAGCCGACAACGTCACCGCAATATCGCCGGAAGGCACCGGCGTCGCCGTGTTGGTTGCCGCATCGCCATCGCCTGCGGCATTGACCGCTCGAAGTTCGAAGGCGTATTGGGTGCCGTTGATCAGCCCGGTCACCGTCACCGAGGTCTCGTCGCCTGCGCTGTTGCCGGCATCGGTGCCATCTGCAATATCGGTCCAGGTGGCCGAGGTGACGCTCGCGCCCGCCTGGTAGCGGTACTGGTACTTGCTCACCGCCGCAGTACCAGCACTGCCAGTCGGCGCCGACCACGCAAGCGATACCTGCCCGTCGCCCGGGGTCGCCGTGAAGCTGACCGGCGCACCCAGTGTCTTGGTGTAGTTCACGCTAACCTGCGTCGCCGCGGCGCTGCCGTTGCCGGCCCGATCATCGGCTGCGTTGGCCGCCACATCGACCGTCACCGGCGTGCCGTTGACGTTCGGCGTGATCGTCGCCGTCCAGATCGTGTCCGCAGTGTCGAGCGCAAAGCCCGATACTGCGGCGTTAGTGACCGCGATGTCGCTGGTTTCAAACCCGCTCACCGCCTCGTCGAAGGTGAACGTCGCCGTCACCGCCCCTGAAATCGCGCCACTCGTCGAGGGCACTGTAATCGTTACCGTCGGTGCCGTATTGTCGACCACAAAGGTATTGTCATGGCTGCCGGTGGGCGTCGGGTTCGCGGCCAGCGCGTTGCCGTTGGCGTCGGCGATGTTATGGCTGGCGTTAAAGCCCAGCGTCACCGTGTCATTCAGGCTGGCCAGGTTGCCGCCTGAGGCTCTAACATCGTAAACCGACGATGAGACCTGCGATACGCTCAGCGAGGCGGTCGTGCCCGCCACCACAAAATCCGCCGCGTCCACATTGACCACCGGCTCGCTGAATGTCACCCGCCAGGTCAACTGGTCGGCATGGGTCGGGGTAGTGGTCGGCAACTGCCTGGTGATCGAGCTCACCTGCGGCGCGGTGGTGTCCGGCTTATCCTTGTCTTCAACGATAAAGAGTGCGCTGTTATGTCCTCTATTGGCCTGGATGCCGCCACCGACATTGGTCAGCGCGGCCGAACTGAACGAGCGGAAGCTCACATTGATCTTCGCATCCTTCTCGTCATTGGGCGTGCGCTCGGCTCTTGCGGTCAGCTTCAGCGTAGCTGTGGTTGGGGTCGCAGCACCGCCCGTGAACTCGACCGCATAGTTGGCCGCGTTCGGCGGCGTGCGCTGGCCCGCCAGTTGCTTACTGGACGGACCGAACAGACGCACACCCGAGCCCAGTTGCTGGGTGTCGGTGAGCCTGGCAATGTTGGCGCCGGCTGCGTGCACCACCACATCGCGGCGCGAGAGCGCACCGGACAGGAAGTCTCTCTCCCTGGTTGCAAAACGCAACGGCACGGTCACCTTCTCGCCTTCGACCAGGCTGCGCGACAGGGTCACCGTCAACTCGGCGGTTTTTGCCGTATTGCCCTCGATCATCGAACCGCTGCCGCGGATCGATACGATAGTCGGCTCATCGTCAGCCACCTCGATGGTGTGCGTACTGCCCTCCGTCAGCCGATAGCCGGCGCCGGTGGTAGCCGCCACCGTCAGTTCACCATCCGGCGTATCGCCCGGCACATTGACCGTGGGCACCGTGATCTGTGCGCTGCCACTGGTCGGCACTACGACCGTATCGGTCGCAGCCGTGACATAGCCGCTGGTGCCCGACACCTGGTAGGCAACCGTCACCGGGGAGCCAATCGAGGCCAGCAAGCGCACGGTGAAGGTCGCCGAGTCGCCTTCGGTGACCTGTGCATCAGAAGCCTCGATGCGCACTTCGGGGGTCTCGTCGTCAATGACCGCAATACTCGCTGGCTGCGACTCGGCGTCTGCCTTATAGCCTGCGCCTTGCACCAGGCTGACGGTGATCGAGCCGGGACTTTCTTCTACGGCATCGTCATCGGTCTGCACTGCATAGGTCGCCTCGGTCTGCCCGGCGCTCAGGGTGACCTGTTTGCTGCCGATCTGTCCGTTCGCCGCGTAATCGCCGTCCTGCACAACCCTCAATGAAATATCCAGATCGCGCGCCGGCGCAAAGTCAGTGCTCACGGTGAATTCGGCATCGTTGCCTTCGATTACCTCGCCCGCCACAGCACGGAGGCTCACGCTCGGCTCAGCCCCGTCGATGACGGTCGTCGCGTGCAAGCGACTGGCATCAATACCGTAGCCTGCGCCCGGCAACAACGTGGCGCGCACCCAGCCATCGTTCTCATGGCTGTCGATGTCGGAGGTGCTGATCGACAGCGATACGCTGTTCGTGCCACCGTGCAACACGACCGTGTACTGCCGGATCGCGGTCGGGGTCACATAATCGCCGCCTTGCGTGATCCGCACCTTCAAGTTGAGATCGTTCTCCACCGTAATATCAGGGCGCAACATAAACGTCACGGTCTCGCCCTCACGCACCTCATCGGGTGCCTCGACGCCGACCTTGACCGGGTCGTTATCGGCAATCTCGATCTTCGTGCGTCCGAACGGGGCAACCTGCGTGTCGCTGACTCTGGCGTGCTCGCCGGCCGTCAGAACCACCGTGAAATGCTCGTCGATGTCATGGACGCTGTCGTCGATGGCGCGCACCGTAACCTGTTGCCGGGTCGCGCCCGCTGCAAAGGTGAGCATACCGCTTGCACCGGCGTAGTCGCCAGCCGCAGCCGTGTCGCCATCACCAGCCGGTGCGTAGTGCAACGTCGCAGGCACCAGCGAGGTGGTACTGCCGCCGAGCGCAACGCTGACCAGAATACGGTTGCCCTCGGTCACCCGGTGCAGCCCACTCAAGAATCCGAACACCGGCGTATCGGCATCATCTTCGATGGTGCCGGTCGCACGATAGTGCGTGCTGTGCAGCGTCCCGTGTGTGGTCGAGGTCAGGCGCACCTCGAAATGGTGATCCGACTCGTAGACATTGTCATCCACTGTCGCCACCGAAATCGTGCCGCTCGATGCGCCTTGTGCTATCTCCAGCGAGCCACTGCGCCCCCCAAAATCATCCGGTGTCGTGGCCCGCGAATACACCGCCCCGTCGCTGCCGTCTGCCAGCGTGTAGCCCACCGTCACACCGTCCGCCGGTGCCGGATTGGGTAGCGTCACCATAAACTCAAGTGCTTCGCCCTCAGCCGCTTGAGCATCCGAGACGGTCACAAAAGCATCGTTGTCGACCAGGGTTAACGTCGCCAGATTGCTTCCAGCACCCGCCACCGCACCACCCGACACCGTGGTGCCGAGTGTCGCCGCGTCCAGATCACCGAGCGTGACCGTGAATGCATCATCGGTCAAATTGCTATCGTCCTCGGTGGTCGCGTAAATCTCGACAGTGGCAACCCGTTCGTTACCTGCACCGCCGGTGAAACGCAACTTCGGCGAGGCCGTGGTCTCATCGCGCAGCGTCACGCCAACACCCCGTGCACTCAGCGCGATGTGTGGTTGCGCCGCGCCCGGCAGGGCCACGCCGTCAGTCGTGGCAAAGACCAGCGGCACATCCACAATCTCGCCGGCGACCAGGTCGCGCGCCAGCATCACCGTCACCTGCGCCTTGTCAGCCGGCGTCTGCTCCAGCAGACTTGACTTCTTGCCCGGCACCAGCGATACCGCCGTCGCGATATTGTCAACCACCGCAATCCGGGCACTGGCGCCGCCGTAGCGACTGGCCAGGGTCGCAGTGATGGCGCCGTCTGGACGATCCTCGGTGAAGGAGCGGGTCTTGACATTGAATGTCGCACTGCCGCCCGCCGGCACAATCAGCTTGCGGCTGAGGAACTCACCGGCAGCCACTACACCGCCGACATCACCGATTACTACCTCAACCGCTACCTCGCCGGTGAGCGCATTGGCGGCACTCACGGTAAAGGCTGCAGCCGTACCACCGGGCACACGGGTTGCCACCGGCACAATCGTGAAACTCGCGCCGCTGATGCGCGAAGGTGCCGCTGCAACCGTCACGCCGATGCGCACGATACCACTCATATCGTCGTAATTTGTGTCCGTTGAAGAGACCTCGTGCAGCACGGTCGCACGCCCCGGCGACAGCCCGGATAGCGCAATCGCCTTGTCTGTATTCCATTCATTGGGCTGGAAGGTCACCGCCGCACCCGCTTTGAGTACCTGACCGCTATCAGAAACCCGTGGCGTAATCGTCACCGCATGGGTCGGCTGGCTCTTGAGACGCAGTTTGTACTCGGCCGTACCGCCTTCGGATACGTCAAGCGTGCGGCTCGATGCTATCACCCCGTGCCCGGCATCACGCAGTCTGACGATCACATCGCTCACCGATGAAACGCCCGTATAGCCGCTCACCGTATGGGTGATGGTAACGTTATTGCCCTGAATGACATCCGCGTCCGGGCGGGCGGTGACCCGAACCGCCTGCGGCTGGCTCCAGATCGTCTCTCCGCTTGATGTGAAGGTGAGTTGCGAAGGTTCAACCCGCACTCTGGTCGCATCGCCGGAGGTGAGGTTCACCGTCACCGCCTGCCCCGGGTCGCTGGCCAGCCACACGTAGTAGAGACCCGGCGTACCGTTCTCTGTCACTTCCAGGTAGCTCGGACTGACCTTCACCGCAGGAGCAGTGGCGGATACTGCCAGGTCACGTACCCGGATGAGTACCGGGGTGCCACCAGCGACCGTGCCATCCGCACCCGTACCGCTCGCGCGATCCAGATTGCTGTCCAGTGTACCCATCCACAGAGTGAGCACTTCGCGGCCTTCCGCCACGCCGTCATCGACCACCGCGAAAGAAAGCGCAGCCGTGGTCACCCCCGCATCGTCCGAGCCGGTAAATACTACGGCAGGCTGCGCGGCGCTGTACGGTGCCGATGTGTTCAGCGATACGCCGGGGTTGACAGCACCGGAATCCAGCGTAAGTGTGTAGTCGCTGGCGTCGACGTCCGTACCGGCTACTGTCAGCGGCACGGTGACCGTCTCGCCAGCGGCCAGTGCACGGCTCAGAGTGACCGTCACACCGGTCTCGTCGCCCTCGACCAGATCGACCATATCGTCTTCACCAGCGAGCACAGTCACTTTTGTCGGATTCGCGTCAATGATCGTCACGCTCGCCTCCGTGCCCTGGTCAAACGTAGCCGGGAAGCCGCTGCCAAAGCCAACCGTCAACGCCTCGTTGGACTCATCAGCCTCGTCATACAACGCAAGCAGCCCGAAGGTCTGCACATAGTCAGGCGCACGGAACGTGAGCTGCGCTGGCAAATCGGGCAACAGGTAGTCAGACGCAGCCACGCCCGTCACCGACAGCAGATCGGCCGTAGCCACCGTCACAGCCTGAGTCGCACCAGTCACGCTCAGGGTAAGCTCAGTCGATTCGCCTTCGACCATCGTATCTTTGGACAGCGCAAGGTTCAGCACCGGCTTGACCGGCACCGGCGCCGCCGTCACGGTCACCGCAAGCGGGTCAATCGAAAGATCCGTGCCGTAACCGCCGCCCGCCGCATACGTCACCGCATGGCTCACATTTACCGGGCCGCCAGTGGCGACTCCCGAAAGCGTCACCGTCTGCGCCTCATTCCAGTTGTCGGCATCGAATACCGCCCATTTGGCACGGGTGCCGGCAATCGAGGCAATCGCAACCACGGTAGCATCATCACTGGTCGGCGTCACCGCAACCGTACCCAACGGCTGGCTGGTCAGACGCAACGTATACGAAGTCTCTCCGCCCACTGCAACCGAAGCCGATGCCGCACCCACCGCAACCCCGGCCGTGTCGTCGTCGGTAATCACAAAACTCAATGAACCCGACCCGGTCGCGCCTTCGCCCAAGTCGCCAAGCTCGACCGTCACCGTCTCCGACGTGTCCTCGTCTACCGCGTCTGCAATCGTCTCGATTCTAAACGACGCGCTGACCGCATTCCCCGACCCGCCAGTAAACGTCACCGAGGCCGAACCGGAGGCCAGATTGGCGTAAGTCACGCCGTTCGCAGCCTGCTTCACTCCGACGCCGTCCTCGGAGATGACGGTCACTTCCGATACAACGGCGCTGACCGCATAATCCACGCCGCGCTGCGCCGTGCCACCGAACGTCAGGGGCACCTCCAGGCTCTCACCGTCCGCTGGCAAACGGCTCAACTCCACCGTCACGACCTTGTCACTACCGTCCTCAGCCAGATCGCCCGACTCAGCCGACAACGTCACCGCAATATCGCTTGCAGCCATGTCGTCGTCGATAATGGCGACGGCGATGTCCTCGACGATCATTCCGGCGTATTGCGGAGCATCCATTGTTGATGTGACCGTGTGAACAATCTTCGCCATGCGCCTTCCGCCGGGATTGTCGATGTCATCATCCACCGCACTGACGGTTACAGTCTGCGGGGTGTCCCAGGTCGTAGTGTTGAAGTCGAGCGTGACCGAGCTCGCTGCCACACCGCCTCCGCTGCTCACCTGCAGGCCATCTCCCGCACGCGCCTCAATCGAAACGGTTCCCTTCTCCGGCACGCCCGCCAGGCGAATCTGGTAGGTGTCCGTTCCAGACGGCTCGGACACCACAGTTGCGGAATCGGTCTCGGTCACAATTACGGCGTCGTTCTCCAGGATTGTGATGTGTGTAGAGGCGTTTTCCCCATCAATCCTGAGTCCATGTTCGATCAGACCGTCAGCAAGCAGAGCGGCATGGATCTCCGAGTTGCCTTTCAGCTCATCGGTATTCAGGAGGCTCTCGCCATTGTCGATCGTCGTGATGGTCGCGCTGGCGCGGGTCTTGCCCGCAGGAATGCTCAGACTAAAGTCAACTGTCGAGCCTGGGGCTGGATCCGTGTAGTCCCTACCCGCCTGTGCAAAACGAACCTGTCTCAGTGAAACTCCGATTGTTGCATCGGCTTGAATCGCTTCTGCGAGTCGGGCCGTCACTTCCACGGATCCGCCCTCTTTGACCTCCGTGCTCTCAGGGGAGATCGAGACGAGTACCGCTTCGTCAATGTCTTTGATAATCACAGCCACCGACACGTTCGGGCCTGCCCGCACCGCAGGCGGCAGGCTTGCCGTGTCGAGCACGACATTGAACAGTTCATTGTCTTCGGCAATCTCATCGTCGATGATCGGGATGGTGAGCGTCTT
Source organism: Arenicellales bacterium (assembly GCA_965116335.1). Classification (GTDB taxonomy): domain Bacteria; phylum Pseudomonadota; class Gammaproteobacteria; order Arenicellales; family Poriferihabitantaceae. The sequence goes on along the minus strand of OZ220677.1, from coordinate 266,658 downwards.
GTTGGTCGCGCCGGTGCTGATCGTGACGCTGAACGGGCTGGGCACGGTATAGTCGGATCCGGCAGTTGCGCCCCTCTCGAAGTGTTGTGTAGACAGTGGAATCACGATATCGCTGGTGAGCGCGGCGGACAACGTCACGGTCACGGTGACTTCGGTATCATCGCCTTCAGTGACCTCGACGTACACGGGGCCAATTCCAACCGTCGGGCGGGCGGCCATGACCGTGACCGCCATCGAGGGAATCGTCGTGCTGGTCGGATAGTCCGTCGTCGCCCCCGTCACGCTGTGGGTGATTGTCACCGAACCGGCACCCTTGCCGGTCACTGTCACCGTCTGCGGCTCATCCCAGTTGCTGTCATTAAAACTCAACGCCGCGCTGACAACAGCCTTCGCAGAATCACTTGAAGTCGGCGTGACCTCCAGCGTACCGCCCGGCGCACTCTTGAGCACGATTGTATAAGTGGCCGTTTCGTCACCTGCGTGCACCGACAGGGCAGAATCCGAAACCGTTACGCCGTGGCCAGCGTCCGTAACGCTCACCGATACTTTGTCAACCGGAACCTGATGATAGGGGTTGCCAGGGTCCGAGGACACCGCGGCAGCATGGGATATGGCCACCGTCTCGCCCGTCGCATTGCCGTCGTTCAACGCGCGCACCGTCACTGTCTGCGCGGTTTTCCAGTTGCCCGAATTGCCGTGGGTGAACGTCAGCGTGTTCTGGTTACCCGTCCTGACGCTGTCCGTGTCCACCACAACCGCCGTCGGGTCGCCCGATGTCACTGTCACTCCAACATCCGCCCCCGGATCGGTTGCCAGCGCCAGGGTATAGGTCTTCGCGACCGTGCTGGATGCGCCCAACTCGGTCAGTGCCAGGCTGGATTCAGACACCACCACGCCCGGCTTGTCATCATCGTCGTCCTGCACCTCCACGGTTGCCGCTAAACTGGCCTCGGCAACGGATAACAGAAACAGCATGGCCACAGACACGAGAAGAAGCTGCATCACCAGAAGCCGCCCATTCAGCCCACCCCCGGCACCACTTTCGCTACCGCTTCGCCGGGCTGGAGAACCTCCCCCTACAGCCGATACCGAAAGGTCATGTACCACACCGGCTACCGGAATGCCGGAAAATACGGACGGGCAACAGGAAAGACCCGAGACGAAAATGGGGCGGTCATGCACATGGGAGGTCATGCGCGATTACGAAATGGCAGAACACCGCCCCTTCCTTCACGGAAGGCACGGAAGGTCTCGAAATCAGAATCGAGGGGGGGGGGGGGGGGGGGGGGTGAACGGGAATTTCCCCGCTCTTCTTTATCAGTCTGCTTTCTTGTTGCATTTTGGTTCGTACTTGGGGGTTCGGTTCCTGAGTTGGCTCTTTAGACTGGTACACGTAACATTAACAAACGGGCCAACAGGGCATCCGACAGGAACCGTGATTGTATCTAAAACGCTCGGTAATGCAATGCAATTTTGATATTAATTTCGACACTGCGCCCCCCCCATCCAATCCGTTTCGCGGATTGGATTCCCCCTCAAGGGGGGAATGACAGATGGTAAAGATTCAGGCCGGGAGAACCAACCCCGACAACGGCGCAGCCACGCGAACGCGCTCATGGCCGTCACGCCGACGCGCCAAGCGTAATCCGGTAATCCGGTAATCCGGTAATCCGGTCAATTATACCATAAATCAAGGACTTAATTGAATTTATTTCTATTTTTTTCATTGCATTAGCCTGCTTTTTACCGGATATTGAGGGGGTAAGTTTGCTGTAAGCGTCATCGCCTGTCAAGTGGTGATTTTGCTGAATGTAGCGAGCAAATGAGTTGTCCGGTTGAGTAGCACATAAACTGTCCGGTTTTGACACACAATGAAAGAGGTGTTTGATGATCCGGGCGCAGTGGTTACAGGAGACCAGACAGATGAGATTTGAAGAAGCGTATGAAGGGTGGAACAAGAGTCGATTGACGCAGGAAGAAGCGGCGAATTTGTTGGGGGTGTGTAGTCGCACATTCCGTCGTTATGTAGATCGTTACGAGGAGGAAGGACTGGACGGGTTGCTGGACAAGCGTATGTGCGAAGTGTCGCATCGTCGTGCGCCGGTAGACGAAGTGATGAGGTTGGTGGAACGTTATCGAGCTCATCACCGGGGATGGAACGTTCGTCATTTTCATTCCTGGTATCGGCGGGATGGAGGGCAGAGGAGCTATACGTGGGTGAAGAACCAGTTGCAGGGAGCGGGTGTGGTGAAGCGGTACGCGAAGCGCGGGGCGCACCGCAAGAGACGGGAGGCGGCGCCGTGGCCGGGGATGATGTTGCATCAGGACGGCAGTACGCATGAATGGGTGGTGGGTCAGCGTTGGGATTTGATTGTGACGATGGACGACGCGACCAATGAGCATTACTCGATGTTTTTCTGTGAAGAAGAAGGCACTCGCAGCAGTTTCCGGGGGGTGCGCGAAGTGATTGAGTCGAAGGGACTATTCTGTTCGCTGTACACGGATCGGGGCAGTCATTACTGGCATACGCCGGAGGCGGGAGGCAAAGTGGGCAAGAAGAATCCGACTCAATTTGGGCGTGCCATGAAGCAGTTGGGCATTGAGATGATCCCGGCTTACTCGCCGCAGGCGCGGGGGCGCTGTGAGCGGGTCTTTAGAACCCACCAGGATCGTCTGGTGAAGGAACTGGCCAGTGCAGGCATCACCGACATGGACACGGCCAACCGCTATCTCCAAAAGGAGTACCTGCCGGCTTACAATGCCCAGTTCAGCAAACCGGCGAGAGAGGCAGGTAGCGCCTTTGTCGCTTGCCGCGACCTGTCGGTACTTTCTGATATTCTGTGTGAGCGCCATGAGCGAATGGTGGGTGCAGACAACTGTGTGCGCTATCGGCGCAAGGTGTTACAGATACCGGCAGACCGGCATCGTTGCCATTACGTCAAAGCCCGCGTCCAGGTGCTGGATTATCTGGATCAGGGTCTGGCGGTTCATCACGGTCCCAGAGAACTGGCTCGATACGATGCCAGGGGGCGATTACTATGAATTTGCATCCGAACAGCCGCGTCCGGTCCGCCGCGCACGTTCGGTTTGATTCTTGCTCCGGGTTAACCCGGAGCAAGAATCAAGGTATCATAAAAGCGGACAATTCATTTGCTATAAAACCGGACAAGTCTATTTGCTCTTAACAGTGGTGATTTTGCTGAACTCTCCCCATTTTTTCATGAGAGTATTGGGGTTAGCCGTCCATTATTGATGAACAGGTCGGTCTGTCTGGGTGGGGGACGTTTGGGTTTTCTCCACCAGTCATAGAACAGGGTTTTGGCATCGGCAAATAACGCCTGCCAACCGGATAACAGCGTGTAGAACGGGAAAATCAGGGGTTGGTGACTCTTTTGCCGCTTGGCTTTGTCTATCAACCGATTCCCCTGATTCTGGTGACAGGCCAGCAATCCCCAGGCCAAGGTCGCCAATGCAACCAGATTCTGCAAGGTGGATAATTTCCTCGCCTGTACCCGCTCCAATCCAAATCCCTGCTTACTGAACCGATACCCTTCCTCACAAGCCCAACGATGAATGTACGATTGAATCAGACGCTCCCCTTGCAACCGACCCCGTATCCGCTCAGTACTGACCAATACCATCGGTTGTCGCTTGCCATGACGCACCACAATCATCGACAACGGCGTATCGGGATGTTCTTTCAAGAATACAGTCGTAATACCAAAACGAACCGACTCCCGTGCCTGTTTCCTCAACTTGCCCCGGTGCTTCAAGGGCAACTGACACGCAATCTGTTGGGCCGTCTCCTTCGAACCCCTCCACAACCAGTGACGAAGATTGGCTGACCGTACCAATATCCTCCAATCTCCCCGCAACCAGAAATCCCATAACACCCCCCGGTCTCCACCCCGGTCTCCACCCCGGTCTATCACCCATAACGGACGACTCTCCAAACTCCCCTGCACCCGCTCCATGACATTCACAATATCCCGATTCTCGCTCTTGTATGAACCCCGATTCGACGACAGCAAGCGAGTCAACAACGGAAATGTCCGGCCACTATCCAAACAGCGTGCAACGACACTCAATAACGGATAACCATTCACAATATCTCCTTGGTCTCCATCCCGTACCCGGCATAACCCTTCGCTGGCGCGACTGCCCTCCCGGTTCAAATCTCCCGCATCAATCGCTATCACCATATCGTCCGTTACCCGACCCGACATCTGCTCCAGTAAACAATCTTCCGCAGCCCATGCAATCTCACCATGTTTCCCCAACATCCGCGATAACCGCTTCATCGTGTGATGCAGACGAGTCGGCTCTTTCAAACTCCGCCCAATCATCGATAACTGCAAACTCCCACTGCTTAATATACCCACCATAACCTCCGCCATCAGCTTGGCTACCGGCTGACTGATTACTTCACTCGATTGATTCACACAATCGGTAATTCGGACTTTCCATTTATTACGTTCCCGGCTATCATTCGTCATCAGAGTTCTCTTTTGGTTTCAGTAGTTTACGATAAAACCATTGTACCAAAAGCAGAACTCTGATCCCACAAAATAACCAACCTTTCTACAACCTTTTCAAACGCTTATATAGTACATAACTGAAAAATGGGGAGACTTTAGGTGATTTTGGCGCGTGGTCGAAACCATCATCGTAGGGGAGGGTCTTGTACCCTCCCGCGAATGCCGGAACGGGTATCAACGATACCGGGCACCCACAAGGAGCGCCCCTACGCATCGGTAATTGCAGGTTCCATATTGCTGTGGATTCCCGTTTTCACGGGAAAGACGGGTTGGGGCGTGGAATGACGGCTGTGCCCCCACCAAATCTGCTCCGCAGATTTGACTCCCCCTCAAGGAGGGAGTGATGGGTTGCAGTGGGGCGTGGTCAGGAGAAAATCTGTGGTTTGAAATCTTCCTTATTGAGGATGCTGGCACTGCTACCCGTGGCTCTGATGACGAATAATCCCTGCCGCTCTGCATAAACATCCGCTTCCGAATCTACACGCAACCAAGCCATCGCTCCGTAGATGGTGTTATCCTTGAAACGCGGCATTCGAGTCGCAACCTTACCTAAACTCTCCAGAAAATCCTTGACATCCTGCACGCGCAAGGTGGTCTTGACTTCAACTACAACTATTTCTTTGCCGTTTACTGCAATAATGTCGTATTCATAATTATCATCCCGCCCTCTTTTCTTCGCATTGGTCACCGTATAATCAACCGGAATGCCTCGTTGATTCAAGAGCGGAACCAAATCACCATCTACCAGACTTTCCATTAACCGTCCCCATTGGGTGTTAAACAGTGCATCAGTCTTTTTGATCTGTTTGCTGGTTTCCTTAATTTCCTGCATGAGCTTTTCATGGTCAGCGTCCTGCCTGGCGGCGATTTCTTTCTGTCTGGCGCGAAATTCTGCCATTTCCTGTCTGCCTTTTTTCTGGGCAGCGGCGGTTTTATCCAGGCTGGCGGAGACTTCTCTCAGGATTGCCCAGATTTCGTCTGGAGTGGGTGCGGTGGCGGTGGTCATTTTGACATTCCTTACGGGTAGCGATTGCGGATTATAGCAGAAGTAGGGTTGGAGTGTGGGGACCGTTTGCGGATTGGATTCCCCCTCAAGGGGGGAATGATGTTAGAACAGTCCTTCTACGACTCCCTGGTCGTTGATGCGGATGCGATTGGCGGCTGGCTCTCTGGGCAATCCGGGCATGGTCATGATGTCTCCGCATACCACCACTACGAAACCGGCGCCGGCGGACAACCGCACTTCACGCACGGTCAGGGTATGTCCGGTGGGCGCGCCTTTCCGGTTGGGGTCAGTCGAGAAGCTGTATTGCGTCTTGGCGATGCAAACGGGCAGGTTGCCATAACCGCCGGCCTGCAAATCAGCGATCTGATTCCTGGTTTTCTGATCCGCGGTGATACCATCGGCGCGGTAAATTCTGGTGGCGACGGCTTCGATTTTTTCCCATAACGGCATGTCATCGGGATAGGTGGTGGTGAACCGGGCTTCGCCGCTGTCCGCCATATCCGCTACGGCCTGAGCCAGTTCGGTGGTGCCGTTGCCGCCTTCGGCCCAGTGGTTGGCGTCAATCGCTCGGACGCCGTATCCTTGCGTGACTTCCCGCACCGCGGCCAGTTCCGCCGGGGTATCAGCGCTGAACTGATTGATCGCGACCACCACCGGCAAGCCGAATGATTTGATGTTTTCAATATGTCGCGCCAGATTGACACAGCCGTCCCGGACCGCCTGGACATTTTCTTTCGTAAGGTCGTCCTTGCCGACACCGCCGTGCATCTTGAGCGCCCGCACGGTGGCGACCAGTACTACGGCATCCGGTTCGAGTCCGGCCTGACGGCATTTGATGTCGAAGAACTTTTCCGCGCCGAGGTCGGCTCCGAAGCCTGCCTCTGTCACCACATAATCCGCCATTTTCATTGCCGCGCGGGTCGCGATCACGGAGTTGCAGCCATGCGCGATATTGGCGAATGGCCCGCCGTGTACAAACGCGGGGTTGTGTTCCAGAGTCTGCACCAGATTGGGCGCGAGCGCGTCTTTCAGCAGCACCGTCATCGGGCCAGGACCCATCACCGCCGAGGCCAGTACCGGCTTACGCTCACGAGTATAGCCAATCACGATACGTCCGAGTCGCTCCTGCAGGTCTTCCAGGTTTCTGGACAGACAGAAAATGGCCATGACTTCAGACGCGACGGTAATGTCGAATCCGTCCTCGCGTGGGTAACCGTTGGCGATACCACCGAGCGAATTGGTAATCTGCCGCAAGGCACGGTCGTTCATGTCCACGACCCGGCGCCATCCCACCCGGCGCGTATCTATCCCCGCTTCGTTCCCCCAGTAAATGTGATTGTCGATCAGCGCGGAAAGCAGGCTGTGCGCCGATGTGATCGCGTGAAAATCACCGGTAAAGTGAAGATTGATGTCCTCCATCGGGATGACCTGCGCGTAGCCCCCGCCGGCAGCCCCCCCTTTCATTCCGAAACAGGGGCCAAGCGAAGGTTCACGCAGGCAAACCATAGTATTTTTTCCGATCTTGTTCATGCCGTCGGTCAGGCCAACCGAAGTGGTGGTCTTGCCTTCACCGGCGGGGGTCGGGGTGATCGCCGTGACCAGGATCAGTTTCGCGTCCGGCCTGTCTTTCAGTGAATCAATGTAATCCAGGCTGACTTTCGCCTTGGTATGGCCGAAAGGCGACAGCGCCTCGCCGGGTATGCCAATCCTGTCCGCAATTTCCGAAACAGGCTTGATCGCTGCCGCACGGGCAATTTCTATATCACTCATTGGATGTAACCGGGTTTTAAGTTGTTAAGGGGTTATTATTGATAACGGGTGGCTAACCGGATGCTTCTACGCGGGCCGCGCAAAACTTGAATTCGGGTATCTTGCCTACCGGGTCCAGGGCCGGGTTGGTCAGGATATTCGCGGGCGCCTCGGCGAAGCAGAACGGAATAAAGATCATGTCATCGGGCAGTGAAGCATCCACACGAGCTTTTAGCTCGATAGTGCCGCGCCGCGTGGAAACCACTACCTTGCCGCCGACGCGGGCCTTCGCTTTTTGCAATGCGGCCGGCGACAGTGTAGCGACGGCTTCGGGCTCGATCTGATCCAGCACATTGGAGCGCCGGGTCATAGTGCCGGTATGCCAGTGTTCCAGCTGGCGTCCGGTGGTCAGGATCATCGGATACTCGTCATCCGGCATTTCGTCGGGCGGAATGATGTCAGCGGGAACCAGCGAAGCCTTCCCGCTCATCGTCGGGAAGTCATCGACAAAGACAATCTCGTCACCCTTCCGGTCCGGCGCTGCACACGGGTAGGTCACTGAACTCTCATCCATCACCCGCTGCCAGGATATGTTGTCGAGCGACGGCATCATACCGGCCATTTCCGCGAACACATCGCCGGGGCCGCCATAGTGCCAGTCCATCCCGATTCGTTTGCCAAGCTGGTGGATAATCCACCAGTCCTGGCGGGCCTCTCCAGGCATCTTCAACGCCGTTCTGCCCATTTGTACCTGGCGATTGGTATTGGTCACCGTGCCGTCCTTTTCCGGCCAGGCGGAAGCGGGCAGGATCACATCCGCATAAAACGCGGTCTCGGTCAGGAATAGATCCTGCACCACCAGATGCTCCAGTCTGGCCAGTGCTTCGCGCACATGAGTGAGGTCCGGGTCTGACATGGCCGGATTTTCACCCATGATATACATACCCGTAATGTCACCTGCATGAATGGCATCCATCACCTCCACCACGGTCAGCCCTTTACGGGGGTCCAGCGGAGTTTTCCAGGCATCCTCGAAGCGGGCGCGTATATTCTCACTCTCGACCAGCTGGTAGTCGGGCAACATCATCGGAATCAAACCGGCATCAGAAGCCCCCTGGACATTATTCTGGCCGCGCAATGGATGCAATCCGGTTCCCGGCCTGCCAATCTGGCCGGTGATCAGCGAAAGCGCAATCAGACAACGTGCGTTATCGGTGCCGTGAACATGCTGGGATACCCCCATCCCCCAGAAAATGATGGACGCTTTGGCAGTCGCGAAAGTCCGTGCCACAGTACGCAACACGGTGGCCTCGATACCACAGATGATTGCCATTCGCTCCGGGGAGAAATCCTGGATATGCGCCTTCAGGTTCTCGAATCCTTCGGTATGTCGCTCAACATATTCCCGGTCATACAATTCCTCATCAATAATCGTATGCAGAATGCCGTTCAGCATCGCCACATCCGTACCCGGATTGAACTGTAGCGTCCAGGTCGCGTGACGCTGGAGTTGTGTTCCTCTGGGGTCCATCACAATCAAAGTGCCGTTTTTCGCGGCCTGCTTGAAAAAGGTCGCCGCCACCGGGTGGTTGCTGATCGGGTTGGCGCCGATGACGACCACACAATCGGCATCCTCAACCGCATTGAATGGCGCGGAAACCGCACCGGAGCCAATCCCTTCGAGCAACGCCGCTACCGAAGAAGCATGGCAGAGCCGGGTACAGTGATCTACGTTATTGGTGCCGAATCCTGCACGGATCAGCTTCTGGAACAGGTAAGCCTCCTCATTACTGCATTTTGCCGAACCGAATCCGGCGAGCGCATTGCCACCTTGCCGCTGCTGGATTCTGGACAGCCCGCGAGCGGCATGATCCAGCGCCTCCTCCCAGTCAGCCTCCCGGAAGTGGGTCAGTGGATTGGCCGGGTCCAGGTCATCATCAGCCGTCTTGGGGACTCCATCGAGCCGGATTAATGGCCGGGTCAGACGGTGGGGATGCTTGACGTAATCGAAACCGAACCGGCCCTTGACACACAATCGATTCCGGTTGGCCGGGCCTTCCCGTCCCTGAACCGCGACGATCTCGTTATCGCGAGTCTGATAGGTAATCTGGCATCCAACGCCGCAATACGGACATACACTGTGAGTCTCATCCAGAGAGTCGGTTTTCCCGATACCCTTTTCATCCACCATGGTCGCCTCCATCAAGGCACCGGTGGGACAGGCCTGCACACATTCACCGCAAGCCACACAGGTACTCTCACCCATCGGGTCGTCGAAATCAAAAACAATCTTCGCCTGATGGCCGCGCAATGCCATGCCGATCACATCGTTGACCTGCACCTCACGACAGGCACGTACACACAGATTGCACTGGATACAGGCATCCAGCGCTACACGCATGGCCGGATGGCTGGAATCAGCTGGTGGCGCCTCTCTTTGCGGGAAACGGCTGCTCCTGACATTCAGCTGGTCGGCCCACTGCCACAGATGCGAATCCTGCTGGTGAGCCACTTCGCGGGGGGGCTGGTCGGCGACCAGCAACTCCATAACCAGGGTCTGCGACCGCACCGCCTTGTCGGTATTGGTTCTGACCACCATGCCTGCGCTCGGTTTACGCAAGCAGGAAGCGGCCAGCACCCGCTCACTCTCAATCTCGACCATACAGGCCCGGCAATTCCCGTCCGGGCGGTAATCAGGTTTTGGCGAATAGCATAAATGCGGGATTTCCGTGCCCTGGCGTTTTGCCACCTGCCAGATCGTCTCATCGGCATCGGCCTGGACGGCCTGCCCGTCCAGCATGAAATCCACTGCCGTAGATACAGACATCACAGATCCTCCGGGAAGTATTTCAGCACACAGTTGATGGGATTGCCCGCGGCCTGCCCAAGACCGCATATCGAGGCATCGGTCATCACTGCGCTCAAATCGTTCAACAAATCGACATCCCATTGTGGCTGCTGCATCACCTTGACCGCCTTTTCGGTGCCGACCCTGCAAGGCGTACACTGCCCGCAACTCTCATCCTGAAAGAACCGCATCAGGTTCAACGCGACATCCTTCATATTATCATGCTCACTGAACACCACAACCGCAGCCGACCCGATGAAACAACCGTACTCCTGAAGCGTCCCAAAATCGAGCGGTGCCTCACTCACCGAGGCAGGCAGGATACCGCCTGATGCGCCTCCCGGCAAATATCCCTTGAAGGTATGCCCCTCCATCATGCCGCCGCAATAGTCATCAATCAACTGCCTGATCGTCACTCCGGCCGGAGCCAGCTTGACCCCTGGATTATTGACCCGCCCGGAAACCGAATAGCTGCGCCAGCCGGTCGCTCCATTCACTCCGGCTCCGGCAAACCACTGTGCGCCCTTCTCGACAATATCCCGGACCCAGAACAGGGTCTCGACATTATGTTCCAGGGTAGGTCTCCCGAACAGGCCAAGCTCCGCCACATAAGGCGGGCGGTTTCTGGGTAGCCCACGTTTGCCTTCAATGGATTCGATCATCGCGGACTCTTCTCCACAGATATAGGCGCCCGCTCCACGGCGAATCTCAAGCCCGACATGATCCGCGAGACCGGCACTCTCCACCTTGTGGATTTCTGTCCTCAACAATGCGATGATGGCCGGATATTCGTCCCGAATATAAATATAGCTGGTCTCTATACCCACTGCCCAGGCTGCAATCAGCATGCCTTCGATAAAACGATGGGGGTCCGTTTCCAGATAGTAACGGTCCTTAAAGGTGCCCGGCTCACCCTCATCGGCATTGACCGCCATCAGTCTGGGGGCGTCGAAACCGCGAACAATGTTCCACTTGCGTCCGGCTGGGAACCCGGCTCCGCCCAGACCTTTCAATCCCGATTCACTCAGGCTGTCGATAATATCCTCACGACTGCGGCTGCCGGCCAGACATTCGCGCAGCAGCCGGTAACCGCCGTCATCGACATATTGATGGTAGTCAGTATAATCCGGCACTTGCGGGTGAATCTGTCCGGCGGATGCGGCGACCAACAGTTTTTCGGCATTCGCATGACCGATATGATGATGCCCGACCTCTGCGACCGGCGCCATTTCACAACGTCCCATGCACGGTGCCGGGAGAACACGTACCGTATCCTGCGGGGCTTGGCGCTCCAATTCCCCGAGCAACGCCTGCGCCCCGGCCAACTGGCAGGAAATACTGTCACAGACCCGGATTGTCAGTGGTGGTGGCGCAGTCTGCCCTTCCTTGACCACATCAAAATGCGCGTAAAAAGTGGCGACTTCATAGACTTCGGTCTGAGCCAGATTCATGATGGATGCCAATGCCGCCAGATGAGCGCTCGACAGGTGCCCATATTTATCCTGTATCCGATGCAGGTACTCAATCAGCAAATCACGTCTGCTCGGCAAGTCCTGAATCAGGGACTGGATTTCCTGTAATGCAACCGGATCAACCTGTCGGCCTTTCGGGTGAGTGCCCGCTTTGCCTTTGCCGCGGCCTGGATGACGACGCATGGTAGGTAACACTAACCGATGATCTGTTTCAGGGTGCGCCCCAGCGAAGCGGGAGAATCGGCTACCGCAATACCGGCGCTTTTCAGGGCTTCGATTTTGTCTGATGCGCTACCCTTGCCACCGGCAATGATGGCGCCGGCATGACCCATTCTCCGTCCGGGCGGTGCCGTGACGCCCGCTATAAAACCGCACACCGGCTTCCTGGTTTTGCTCTGGCGGATGAAGTCAGCCGCATCCTCCTCCGCAGTACCACCGATCTCACCGATCATGACAATGGATTCGGTTTGCGAGTCTGCCAGAAACATCTCCAGACAATCGACAAAACTGGTGCCATTCACCGGGTCGCCACCGATTCCGATACAGGTGCTTTGCCCCAGGCCCTCGGCAGTAGTCTGGGCTACGGCTTCATAAGTCAATGTTCCAGACCGGGAAACAATACCAACGCTGCCCTTCTTATGGATATGACCGGGCATGATGCCAATTTTACATTCATCCGGGGTGATCACGCCGGGGCAGTTCGGACCGACCAATCGGGTGTTCGAGTTTTCAAGTGCGCGTTTGATCCGGATCATGTCCAGTACCGGAACCCCCTCGGTGATACACACTACCAGCGCAACTCCGGCATCAATCGCTTCGAGAATGGCGTCCGCCGCGAAAGCCGGAGGCACATAGATAACGGATGCATCTGCGCCAGTAACGCTCACGGCTTCTTCCACCGTATTAAAAACCGGCAAGCCCAGATGAACCATTCCGCCTTTGCCCGGCGTCACGCCGCCAACCATGCCCGTACCATAGCAAATCGCCTGCTCACTATGGAATGTAGCCTGGGAGCCGGTAAAACCCTGGCAAATGACTTTTGTGTTGCGGTTTACCAATACGGACATCTATCCATCTCCATTGACGACCTGAACTACTTTCCGGGCCGCATCGTCCAGGTCGTCGGCCAGCACAACCGGCAACTGCGACTCGGCCAGAATACGTTTGCCCTGATCCACGTTCGTGCCTTCAAGACGCACCACCAGCGGCACATCGAGTTTCGCCTCCCGGGCACCGGCGACAATGCCCTCGGCAATCACGTCGCAGCGCATGATACCACCGAAGATATTAACCAGAATGCCCTTGACGTTATCGTCAGACAGGATGATCTTGAATGCTTCAGTAACCCGCTCGGTGGTGGCGCCGCCGCCCACATCCAGGAAGTTCGCCGGTGAGCTTCCATACAACTGAATAATATCCATGGTAGCCATGGCTAATCCGGCACCATTGACCATACAACCGATGTCTCCGTCGAGCTTGATATAGTTCAGATCATATTCGCTGGCTTTCGCCTCTGCCGGATCTTCCTCATCTTCATCCCGTAGCTCGACAATACCGGGTTGGCGATACAATGCGTTGCTGTCGAAATTCATTTTCGCGTCCAGCGCGAGCAGCTCTCCATCGCCCGTCACTACCAACGGGTTGATCTCGACCATACTGGCATCGAGTTCTGTAAATGCCTGATACATTGCCTGCAGGAAGCGCACCGCAGAGCGCACCTGCCCGGCCTCCAGATTCAGGCCATAAGCCAGTTTACGGGCATGGAAGGGTTGCAGGCCGGTAGCCGGGTCCACCACCACCGTGATGATTCTCTCCGGAGTATTGGCGGCCACCTCCTCAATATCCATACCGCCTTCGGTAGAGGCAATCACCGTGATTCGGCTCGTCCCCCGATCCACCAGCATACCCAGATAGAGTTCCCGAGCAATGTCACAGCCCTGTTCAATATAAATCCGCTTGACCAATTGACCCTCGGCGCCGGTCTGGTGAGTAACCAGCTGCATACCGAGAATATCACTGGCCGCGCTACGCAGGTCTTCCATCGAGGAAACCACCTTGACACCGCCACCCTTGCCGCGACCGCCGGCATGAATCTGGGCCTTGACCACCCAGACCGGGCCGCCCAACTCCTGCGCTGCACTGATCGCCTGCTCAACAGTAAACGCAATCCTGCCTTTGGGGACAGCAACACCAAAGTCAGACAACAGAGCCTTGGCCTGGTACTCATGGATATTCATGATGGCATTAAAAGAGGTTCCTGGGAAAAGAACGCCGGAGTATACCCCGAACCCGCTCCGGGAACAATTACACTTTCACGCATAAAAAATCGCATAAAAAATCTTGACCCTGCACAAAAGATGGAGTAGCTTCCCGAATGTTTCAAGTATCGGTTTACAGCACAATGACCCAATCACTTCAATGGCATCAGACTGTGCCATTTTCACAACTGGATGACGAAGAGCCTACCCAGGTCAAGATCGATGATCACTGGATCGCCCTTTGCAAGCTGGGCGACCAGGCTTTTGCCGTGAATGATCTCTGTACTCATGAGCATGCCTGGCTTTCAGACGGAATTATCGAGGATGGCTGCATTGAGTGCCCGTTGCATCAGGCTTTATTCGATATACGAACCGGCAAGGCACTCACCCTGCCGGCGGTCATTGACCTGGCGGTGTATCCGGTAAAGATCGAAGAAGGTATGGTTTGGGTCGGCGTATGAAGCATCAGGTTGTCGATATGCTACGGGATAAAGAAAACTTCCAGTCTTATTGCGGTTACCATCAGAGCTTTGCGGGTGACCATGACCGTGAGTTGGCCGAGACTGGCCCTGGTTCCGTGATGGGTGAACTGATGCGCCGCTACTGGCATCCAGTAGCACTAACCGCAGAACTGCAAGACCATCCGAAGCGCATCCGGGTGATGGGCGAGGAGCTGGTACTGTTTCGTGACCGCAGTGGCCGTATCGGACTGGTTCATAAAAACTGCCCGCATCGCAGGGCCTCGCTGGAATTCGGCCATTGTGAAGAGAGAGGGATTCGCTGCTGTTATCACGGCTGGTTATTCGATGTCGATGGCTCCATACTCGAAATCCCCGGACAACCCGAAGATTCTGACGGGGCGGCCAGCATCCGGCAATCCAGACGCCTCGGCGCCTATCCGGTGACTGAGTTCCGGGGCTTGATCTTCGCCTATCTGGGGCCGCCGCAGGAAAAGCCCCTGTTTCCCCACTACGATGTTTATGATCTGCCCGACATGATCATGACTCCCTATTCGGCGGTGTTCAACTGCAACTGGATTCAGGTGCTGGACGCGATCGTGGACCCGGTACACACCGCATTTTTACACCAGAGCCAGTTCACCGAAGGGTTTGGCGTGGTCGGGGAATATCAGTTTTATGAGCGTGACCGTATCCGCTTTCTGGGTACAGCGACACGGCGGGTCAATGAGAATGCCTGGGTGCGGGTGAACGAACTGATCCTGCCGAACTTTACCCAGTCGGGGGCCGCTTTCTCGACCGATGGAACCGAGCTGAAATACTTCGGTCGAAGCGCCTTTACGCGCTGGGTAGTGCCGGTCGATGACGAGTGCTGCATCGCTTATGCCTGGGCCAACTTCGGGCCGCGTGGCGACCCACCGGAATTTAATAACCGAGAGGGCATCGAGCGAATCGAACAGGGCGAGGTCATGGAGCGCACTTACGAAGAGAAACAAATCAGCCCGGGTGACGTGGAAGCGGTCGAGGGGATGGGTACTATTTCTGAACATTCCAGAGAGCATCTGGTTGCCGCAGACCGTGGCGTCATTCTCTATCGGCGACGCTTGCGGCGACTGGCCCGCGACCTGGCCAAGGGCCAGCCACCGCCCCAGCCCGCCGATCTCCAGACGGGGCCGGTTGCGACTTATGGCAGCGATACGGTGGTCCATGCTCCCGCCGCCGGAGCACCAGACGACAGCGAGCAGCTACGGCGGATAAACGATCAAGTCATGGGAGTCATCTTCCGGGGAGACCAATATAGCGGCCAGGCGCGGGACGATTTCATCATCGGTGAACTGACAGAATCCGCAGCAACGGCCACCACCTCCACCACCTGACCGCAACCTCTATTTTAATTCACCCATAATGACTCCGCTCGTGACCAATTCACGCAAAACCAGGGTTCACATCAAGAACAATCATTTCTCCGCCGATACCTTCCCGAATACCCCGGAAGGTGAAGCCGTCTTCACCATCACCCGGCAGAGATACCAGCGCAGTGCCAGCGATTATCCCGATATTGCCCGACAACTGGATGTTTTTATCGACTGGGATACAGACAATTTCACAACCTCTATGGCCGATGCGGAAGTGTTGGTCGCCTGGGACCTGCCAACCGAAAATCTCTCTGACATAGCACCCGAACTGAAATGGATTCACATTATTGGTGCCGGAGTTGAACATCTGACTCCGATGAACTGGCTGCCCGACGGGGTACAACTGACCAATAACAAGGGCGTACATTCAGCCAAGGGAGGAGAGTTTGGGCTGATGTCGATTCTGATGCTGCATAACGTCATGCCAGCGATTGTCCACAATCAGCGCACCGCGCTGTACGATTCCATTTATTCAACACCGATCGCGGGCAAGACTCTGGTTCTGATCGGGGTTGGCAGCATCGGCAAGTCCGTGGCCGCTCACGCCAGAGCCATTGGCATCCGGGTGATTGGTGTTTCCCGCCATGGGCAACCGGTTGATCAAGTGGATCGAATGGTATCTGTAGAGCAACTCGATGAGGTATTGCCGCTGGCTGATTTTGTATTTGTCGTCACTCCGTTGACAGACGAGACCAGAAATCTGCTCGACCGGCGCCGACTGGACCTGCTGAAACCCGGTGCCGGGCTGGTTAATATCGGACGTGCCGCAGTGGTCGACTATCCGGCGCTGACCGAAAAGCTGAAAGACGGCTCCCTGTCAGGCGCAATCCTGGATGTATTCGATCAGGAACCTCTGCCGCCGGACTCCCCTTACTGGAACATACCCAACCTGATTGTCACCCCCCATATTTCCGCAGATGACGGCAACGCTTATGTTCCTATGACCCTGTCGGTATTTTTTGAGAACATGAAACGCTATCTGGCTGGCGAACCATTACACAACCGGGTCAATCCCGACCTGGGTTACTGAACCTTTTTCGTGCAGCGCTGGCTTACCGTGGTTTATGATCAGGGTATGCCATCATCGGTAAAGATATTCGCCGGGGAAACCGTCCCGGCGCTGTCGGTCGGATTCACCTCCGGTCTTGGCCTGCTGGTTGCCCAGATTTCCTTCGGCAGCTTCATATTTTCCGGGCCATTGTCCCAATATTCCTCCCAGGGCATCGGTCTGATACTGTTCGGCAACTTTGCCACCTGCCTGATCATCGCCCTGCTGGGCGGCTGGCGCGGCGCCATTGCCGGGTTGTCTCCCGCGCTGGTCATCGTAATGGCTACGGTCGGATTCACAATGAACGCCGAAGGAGAAACCCTGTTCGTCACCACGGTAGTGGCGCTGATGATAGGTGCCGTCATAACCGGATTGTGTTGTCTTGTGATCGGCTATTTTCGGCTCTCTAATCTGGTGCGATTCATCCCTTATCCTGTGTCTGGCGGATTCGTGGCCGGAATCGGGGGGACGGTGTGCCTGGCGGCCATGTCCCTGATGGGGGCGCAACCCGACTGGCGGACGCTTTCGGCGCTTGTAGAATCCCCGATATTCTGGAACTGGAGTCCCGAAGCGGTGTACGGGATTGCCCTGTATCTGGCGATGCGGCGATGGCGCAACCCGCTCATTCTGCCGGTGAGCGTCGCGCTGGCCGTCGGTGGCTGGCATTTTGCGCTATACGTTCTGGAAATCTCCGGCGCACAAGCGAGGGATGCGGGGCTGTTGCTGACGAGCACGGCGCAGGGCAACCTGTGGCCGGCCTTGTGGCCGTCCGACCTGATACACGTAGACTGGAGCGCGATGATCATGCAGTTGCCAGCTATTTCGATGCTGGTGCTGATCGCGCTCATCTGCGTCGTCATGAATTTCGCGGGCCTCGAAATGGCCACCGATCAGGAGTTGGACTGGAATCACGAGTTCAAGACTACGGGACTTGCGAGCGTGGTTTCCGGTGTTGGTGGCTGCACAGTAGCCACCCTGGTCGTACCTGCCTCACTTCGCAGCAAACTGTTCGGTGCTACCTCCCGCCTGACCGGCGTTGTCGCAGCACTGGTCATCGGTGGCGCGTTACTGCTCGGAGACGGGATACTGGAACTGGTTCCGGTTCCGCTGGTCGGCGGCATCCTGATTTTTGCTGGTCTTGGCATGATGGATGAGGGGCTGATAAGAAGCCGCAAACGCTTGCCGTGGACAGAATACAGCATCATCGTACTCATCTTCTTCGCGATCATCGTTTTTGGACTGTTCAAGGGCGTAGTCACCGGCATGGCGGCGGCCCTCGTATTCTTCGCCGTGCACTTGAGCCGCACGGATGTGATCAAATCGTGGTTTACCGCACGCAATCACAGAAGCGGCAAGGTGCGTCCTGTCCCCGACCGCGCTATCCTGATGGAGAGGGGCGACCGGATACATGTCTATCAGTTGCGCGGATACCTGTTTTTCGGCAGCGTCTGTCCATTGGCCGACCGCCTGAAGCAACTCCTGAAAGACGCTTCCCGTCCAGACTGCCTGATACTGGATTTTGGTGCCATTTACGGCTCCGACTTTTCGGCGGTGAATGTTCTTTGCAGGTTCCTGCAGACAGCTAATGCAGCCGGGGTACAGTTAGTCCTTTGTGCATTACCGGAACCGTTGAAGAACGGGTTACAACGCAATCTTCCGCCCGCAAAATTTGACGCGCTCCAGATCGAGCCGGACACCGCGCGTGCCCTGGAGTGCTGTGAGGAGGCAGTCATCCAGTCCTGGAGAAAAGAGGCGAGCGCATCCGGTGAACAACGCGCATCCTTGCTGGAACACATCTCGGACGACCTGGAACAACATCTGGAACGGCAGATTCAGTTCGAGGATCTGATGGAATCGCTGCACAACTGGCTGACTCCCTGCCGCTACGCCACTGGCGAGGCACTCCTTACGCCGGGTGCTTCGCGCCAGAATCTGCAATTATTGATTTCCGGTCGGGCTTCCGCCTGCGATTCCAGCGGTGCCCGTATCCATCAGTACGCACCCGGCGATGCGGTCTGGCCGACCATTCACAAGGACGATGAGACCACTTCGGTGGTTGCCGAAGAAGACTGCCGGACGATGATGCTGACACCGGCAATCCAGGATCAGCTGGAACGGAGCGAGGAAAAACTGGCCCTCACCCTGTACCGATACCTGCTGGCCGGACGCTTGCAGCAATCATTCCCCCCTTGAGGGGGAATCCAATCCGCCTGCGGATTGGATGGGGGGACACAACCACCATCCCACGCCCCAACCATCCGTCTTTCCCGCGCAAGCAGGAACCCACAACCATACGGAATCTGCACCTAACGTCCTCGTAGAGCCTGCCCCCCTACGACAATTATTCCAGATTGCTGTCGATAAATGCCGCGAGTTGGGATTTGGAAACTGCCCCTACTTTGGTTGCCTCGACATTGCCGTTCCTGAACAGCATCAGAGTCGGGATTCCGCGGATTCCGTACCTGGGAGGGGTTTGCGGATTTTCATCAATGTTGAGTTTGGCGATCTTGATTTTTTCTCCGTACTCCTGCGCCAGTTCGTCGAGGATTGGAGCGATCATTTTGCACGGCCCGCACCATTCCGCCCAATAATCAATCAGCACCGGCTCGGTGGCATTGAGGACTTCCTGTTCAAATGATTCATCGCTTACGTGTACAATATTTTTAGACATGGTAGTTTATCTTGCAGATTATTTGAATGATGCAAATATGAGGTGAAACCAGCCGTTAATCAAGCCTTCGCCAACATAAATTTTTCAGTCCGGCTCATAAAAACAGGAAAGCCTCATCCAGAGGCTTTCCTGTTGTGCGATCAGGTGGAAAGTTACTGTGGAATTTCGCCCTGCACACCTTCGACATAGTAGCTCATACCGAGCAGAGCCCCATCGTCCAGCACTTCGCCCTCACCGATTACCGGCTCGCCTGCCTGATTGCGGATGGGTCCCTGGAACGGATGCAAACTGCCATCGCGGATACCGGCAATGACCTGGTCGGCAGCGGCGCGCGCATCTTCTGACACCGCATCACCGTAAGGCGCGATGACCACCATGCCGGGATCAATGCCATCCCAGGTATCTATACTCTCCCAGGTGCCGTCCATCAGTGCCTTGACCCGGCTCACATAATACGGCCCCCAGTCGTTGACAATGGCGGTCAGCTGGGCAGTCGGCGCAAACGCCTTCATGTCGGAAGCCTGCCCGAAGGCGTGGACTCCACGTTGTTCCGCCACCTGCAACGGCGCTGGAGAATCCGTATGCTGGGCAATGATGTCAGCCCCCTGATCAATCAGCGCCTTGGCGGCATCCCCCTCCTTGCCCGGATCATACCAGGAGTTGACCCATACCACTTTCACCACCGCATCCGGGTTCACCTTACGCATGGCTAATGTGAACGCGTTGATGCCGCGAATGACTTCGGGAATCGGGAAGGATGCGATATATCCGATTACTCCGGTTTGGGTTACATGACCGGCAATCGCGCCAATAACCGAGCGGCCTTCATAGAAACGAGCGGAATAGGTACTGAGATTATCACTGCGCTTGTACCCGGTGGCATGTTCGAACTTCACATCGGGGAACTGCTCAGCCACCTTCAGGGTCGGATTCATATAGCCGAATGAGGTCGTGAAGATGATGTCGTGGCCACTCGATGCGAGCTTGCGGATAACCCGTTCCGCGTCCGCGCCCTCGGCCACGCTTTCCACAAACGAGGTCTTGATGCCGAGTTCCTCTTCCAACTGCAATCGACCCTTGTCGTGGCGGTAAGTCCAGCCATGATCCCCCACTGGACCGACATAGACAAACCCTGCCTTGATGTCCTCGGCCTGAGCGACGCTTAAGCCTAGTGAAGCGGATAGTGTGACTCCCGCGAGAGCCTTGATCAGTGTTCTTTTGTGCATAGTGAATACCTCCGGGTATCGGTTGACAGTTTGGATCTTTTTACAATTCTCCGGTTTACCTGTTCAATCAGCTGCCGCGGTACGTGGAGTAGCCCCACGGACTGATTAGCAAGGGAACATGATAATGTGCCCCGCCCTCTGCCACATCGAAGAAAATCTCCACATGTGGATAAAACGTGTCTACGCTCCGCTCCGCAAAATAGCGGCCAGAAGCGAAAGTAATACTGTAGGCGCCGCCGGGCAGCGCCTCGCCACCGAGCCAGCCTGATATGCGTCCGTCGGCATCGGTCACACCCCGCGCAAGCTCGACCCGGTCCGTCCCGGCACCCCGCCAGAGTGTTGCCGCCACTCCCCGTGCAGGCATCCCGCAGGACAGGTCCAGTATATGTGTAGTGATCTGGCTCATTATGAGTCCGGCAATACGTTCATGCGGCACGGCTGCAGGTAGCGGCGAACACATCGTCCAACCGCCGCCGGGTAATCTTCCACTGCTCGCCCGCCGCAATAGTCAATTCTGTCTGGCGGTTATTGTCCAGCCGACCTCTCAGTTGCGCCAACATTTCCGGGGCGCTCTTTGCACTGGCAAAAATGATAAAAATAAAACCAAAACGATCAAAATAAGCCTGATTGCCCTCAATCAGACCGTTAAGCGTTTGCTCGTCTGCCTGGCGGACTCCCGACTGCTCCCTGCTCGCAGTGGCCAGAGTAGCCCGGTACTTCGCCTTGAGAGATTCGGGGTCGCCAATCCGGGGGTGCCCGTCAAATGCCTCAAGCCAGTCGGTCTCCACCATGGTTGACCAGTGTTCTTGTGCCTGTGCCAGCAGTTGTGCAACTCCTGAGTAGGGCCTGCCGTCCACCACCTGATCCACCCAGCGTGATGCAGTGCAACAGTATCGCATAACCTCCTTCGCCTGAAAAGGCCCGAGAAAGTTAAAAGTTTCGATATCCATTGATCATATCCGGCTGCAATCCGATTATTATAGAAAAAATTTGGCCATTTGGTCAATTTTTTCTATAATCAATGGTATGACAATGACTGCTCATCGCGGGGAAATCCTATACTTCCTCGACAACCCCGCCCTGTTCGGACAAGAGGCGATCATACATTTCCCCGATGGCCTGCTACTCATCGAGGATGGACTGGTGGTAGATGCGGGGCCTTTCGACAGTCTGCGGACCAGGATTTCCCCGGACACAACCATCCTGCACCATCCGGATGCCCTGATAACGCCGGGGTTTGTAGATACCCATATCCACTACCCGCAATGTGACATTATCGCGGCTTATGGCACCCAACTGCTGGATTGGTTACAAACCCATACTTTCCCGGCAGAACGGAAGTTCGGAGACATGGATCATGCCAACAGTGTGACCTCGTTCTTCCTCGACGAACTGCTACGCAACGGCACCACAACTGCCCTGGTTTTCGGCACGGTACATCCTCAATCTGTCGAGGCCTTTTTCTCACAGGCTCATCAGCGTAACCTGCGTATGATCTGTGGCAAGGTTATGATGGATCGCAATGCCCCGGAATATCTTTGCGATACGGCAAAGACCAGCTATCAGGACAGCAAATCACTGATCAAACGCTGGCACAATGTGGGCCGTCTGGGATATGCGGTAACTCCCCGTTTCGCGGTCACTTCCAGCCCGCAACAACTCGACATGGCGAGCCAGTTGCTTACCGAGCATCCTGGAGTGCACCTGCATACCCACCTTGCGGAAAACGCCGGAGAATGTCGCTGGGTAGCGGAATTGTTTCCTGAGGCCAGCGGATATCTGGATGTTTACGACCAGCACGGCTTGCTCGGTCGGCGGTCGGTTTTCGCTCACGGCATCCATCTGCACGACAGCGAATGGCAACGACTCGCGGATTCCGGCTCCGGTATCGCCCACTGTCCACTGTCAAACCTGTTCATCGGCAGCGGTCTGTTCGACTATCGCGCCGCGCTCGAACATCGCGTCCATACCGGTCTCGGCACGGACGTTGGTGGCGGCGACAGTTTTTCCCTGCTCCGGGTGATCAACGAAGCCTACAAGGTACAACAGCTTCAGGACTATAATCTGTCGCCGTTCCAGTCACTTTACCTGGCCACTCTGGGCGGAGCCAAAATGCTGGACCTGGATCGGTATATCGGCAATTTCGAGCCCGGCAAGGAGGCTGATTTCGTCGTGCTTGACTACCGCGCCACTCCATTGATCAAGCGGCGCATACAGCGCTGCAATAATCTGATGGAACGATTGTTCGCGCTACAGATGCTCGGTGATGACCGCGCCATCCGGGAAACCCGGATATTGGGAGAGATTGCCCACCGGCGCGATTGGGCAGATGACGGAACGCCCGTCACTCGCGGCTCTTCGCCCGATATTGGCTGAGCAGCTGGGCAGCTACCGACACAGCCACTTCCATGGGCGTTTTACCGCCACCCAGGTCCATACCAACAGGAGATACCAGCCGCTCAAGCTCAGCATCCGAGAAACCCATGCGCGATAATCTCTTGCGGAATTTAGCAGACTTGGAGCGGGAACCAATCAGGCCACAATAGGGGAAGTCGCCGCGTGTCAGTATGGCCTCCACAAGCTCGAAGTCAATCGCATGGCTGTGAGTCATGACCAGATACCAGACATCGGGCGGCAGTTGCTCCACCGCAAGCGGCGGATTATCCACCCATCGGGGAGTAACATTGGCCGGCGCGCCGGATTCCTCAACCGAAGCGGTCAGGACATCCTCACGGTTATCGAGCCAGGTAACCCGGCAGGGCAAGTCCGCCAGAATCCGCACCAGTGCCTTGCCGACATGACCCGCGCCGAAAAGAGCGACCTGGAAGCCACAGGCAGGGAAGCATTCGTAGAGGAGTTCCACCTGCCCCCCGCAACACTGTAGAACGTCTTTTCCCAGCGTGTAATGCTGGCGTTCATTGCCAGAACGTCCCTGTGAAAGCAATTCTCTTGCGTGTTTCATAGCGCAAAATTCGAGATTACCGCCACCGATGGAATCATAGCTCGTGTTTGCCGTAACCACCATCCTGGATTGTTGATCTCTGGGGGTAGAACCGCGCGTCTCCAGCACGGTGACCATCACGAAACCCTGGTTGTCTGCGGACAACCGGGCGGCGGCATGGAGCCAGTTCATAAAGACCGCTCCCGCACACCGTTCACCGAGCGCAGGATCTCCTCCGGCGTGGCTGGCGCATGCAACTCCGGGAAAACCCGGTACTCACCGACTGCCGCCACCGCATCACGAATCGCGCACCAGGCGGAAATAGCCAGCATCAGCGGCGGTTCGCCAACCGCTTTGGAGCGGAAGATGGTCGGTTCGCTGTTATCTGCATCGGCCAGCAGTCGGGTATTAAAGACCGGCGGCATGTCAGATATGGCTGGAATTTTGTAGGTGGCCGGAGAATCGGTCAGCAGCCGACCCGCCTGGTCCCATTTCAATTCCTCGCAGGTAAGCCAGCCGAAGCCCTGGATAAAGCCGCCCTCAATCTGGCCGATGTCGATGGCCGGGTTGAGGGAACGCCCGACATCGTGCAGGATGTCGACTCGTAGCAACCGGGATTCCCCGGTGAGCGTGTCAATCACCACTTCTGACACGGCGGCGCCATTGGCGTAGTAGAAGAACGGGCGTCCGCAGGCTTGCGCCCGGTCGTAATGGATCTCGGGAGTCCGATAGAAACCTGTAGCGGACAGGGAGACCCGGCCCATCCAGGACTCCTTTGCCGCCTGCCCGAACTCAAGCACGTGATCGCCCATATACACCCGCTCGTCCCGGAACACGACTTGCGACTCGTCGACACCGTATTTCTCCGCCAGAAAAGAAGTCATCCGCCGACGAATAGTACGCGCCGCGTTCAATGCCGCCATGCCGTTGATGTCGGCACCGGATGAGGCCGCAGTGGGCGAGGTATTGGGCACCTTGTCGGTACGGGTGGCAGAAATTACGATACGCGCCGGATTGACCTGGAACTCCTCTGCTACAACCTGCTGTACCCGGGTCATCAGGCCCTGTCCCATTTCGGTTCCGCCGTGGTTCAAGTGGATGCTACCGTCCGTATAGACATGGATCAGGGCACCCGCCTGATTGAGATGGAGCACGGTGAAAGAAATACCGAACTTTACCGGAGTCAGCGCGATACCCTTCTTCAGCACCGGGCTTTGGCAGTTGAATGCGCGGATTGCCTCGCGGCGAACCCGGTAATCAGACTCCACTTCCAGTTGCTGCAGAATACGCGGAACCGAAAAGTCAGTGATCCGCTGGTGATAGGGGGTGACGTTACGGTCTGTGGTATTGTAGAGATTCGTCCGCCGCACATCCAGCGGGTCCCGAGCGGTACGAAAAGCAATTTCATCCATGATCGCCTCTACGGTGATCATCCCCTGGGGACCGCCGAAACCCCGGAAGGCTGTGGCAGAAACCGTGTGAGTCTTGCAACGCAACCCGTCAATCAGGACATCCGGGATGTAATAGGCATTGTCGCAATGGAACATTGCCCGATCCACGATAGCGTCCGACAGATCCGGTGAGTTGCCGCATTGCCCGGCAAGACGGTACTGTATGGCCTCCAACCGACCTTGCTTATCGTGACAGACATCATAATGATTCAGGAAATTGTGCCGCTTGCCGGTCATGACCATATCATCCCGGCGTGACAACCTGCAGGAGACAGCACAGCCGTTGCGACTTGCGAAGACCGCGGCGATACAGGACCAGGGGGAGCCGTGGGTTTCCTTGCCGCCAAATCCTCCACCCATCCGCCGGGTGATGACGTTGACCTTGTGCATGGGGATGCCCAGTACCTTCGCCACCAGTTTCTGGGCCTCGGTAGGATTCTGCGAGGAAGTGTACAGGGTCATGCCACCCTCCTCCTCCGGTATCGCCAGCGAAACCTGTCCCTCCAGGTAGAAATGTTCCTGCCCACCCACCCGAAGCTCGCCCTGGAATCGCCCGGACGCCTTTCCCAACACGGCGCTGGCGTCTCCTCGCCGCATCCGGTAGGCAGGCCGCACATAATACGCATCAGCAATAGCCTGCTCCAGTTCCAGTACCGGCTCCATCTCCTCATATTCAATTTCGGCAAGGGCAAGGGCGCGGCGCGCAAGATCATGACTGCTCGCCAGAACAGCGAACAGTGGCTGCCCATGATATTCGATCTCCTCAGCCACCAACAACGGGTCACCGGGGAATACCGGGCCAATATCCAGCTGTCCGGGCACTTCCGCCGCGGTGATTACGTCGACCACGCCGGGAGCCGCGCGCACCGCATCCAGACTCATGGATTTGACACGGCCACGGGTGATCGCGCTGCCCCCTACACAGGCATACAGTTGACCCTGCCGGGGCACCCGATCGTCCACATAAATCGCCGCGCCGGTAACATGACCACGTGCGCTGTCATGGCTCAGGGACTGCCCGACCTGGCGGGGTCTCTCAATGGACATCGGTCACTCGCAAGGGAAATTCGGCTCCACCAAACTCCAGCAAGCAGCGGCGCAACAGGTTTTGCGCCAGTTGCGTGCGGTAAGCGGCGCTGGCGCGAGCATCGTCGATGGGATGGAATTCCCCGGCAATGGCATCGGCGGCCAAGGTCACCGTAGTCTCGTTGAACGGTTTGTCGACCATCACCGCTTCACAGGCCAGCGCACGGGCGGGAATAGCCGCCATTCCGCCAACCCCGATTCTCGCGCGGCGGATCATGGCATCGTGTCCTTCTCCTGCCAGCGTCAGATTCACCGCAAGACAGACTGCGGAAATATCATCGTCCATCCGCTTGGCTACCTTGTAGACGCGGAAAAACTGCCCGGATGTCGGCAACGGCAGGGACACGCTATGAATAAATTCTCCTTGTGCAAGGGCGGTCACACGGTAACTGCGGAAAAAATCATCCAGCGATAGCGACCTTTGGTCGTCCCCGCGTTGCAGGATAAGCCTGGCCCCAAGCGCCAGCAGAACGGGTGGCAAGTCACCAATCGGTGAGGCATTGGCGATATTCCCGCCCACAGTGCCAGAGTTGCGTATCTGGCGCGAACCGAATCGCAGAAGAAGGTCAGTAACTACCGGGTAATGGGTAGCGAACAATTCCAGACAACGGCTCAGGGACACTGCCGCTCCTACGGTCAGCCAGCCGTCGCTTTTCGTCACCTGCAGAAGCTCTGTGACCCGCTCAAGAAGAATGATCCGATCCAGGGTTTTCAGTTGCTGGGTCACTTCGAGCGCGAGGTCAGTACCGCCACCCAGCAACCTTGCATCCGGGCAGTCGAGGTATGCCCGGGAGAGTTCGGCAACGTTACGGGGAATCAGAAATCCCGCAAGGCCAGTCCTGTCGCCGTTATTGACCAAATTACCGTCTTGTAACCGAATCCGCTCCAGGCGCTCACAGATTGTACCGGATTCGCGATCAAACCGATCCGGTGTTTCGGCCGCAGTCAATGCCATCGCGGCATCCATAATCGGACGGTATCCGGTGCAGCGACACAAGTTACCGCCAAGATGCTCATGAATAGCCTGCCGCCTCTCCTTCTCGCCAGAGTGGGCAGGCTGCTTGCCCAGCGCAAACAGAGACATCACGAACCCCGGCGTACAAAAACCGCACTGGGAACCATGATGATCCACCATAGCCTGCTGTACAGGGTGCAGGCTGTCACCGTCCGCGAGATGCTCCACGACAATCAATTGCCGACCATGCAGGGCGCCGAGGAAGGTAATACAGCTATTCAGCGAGTGGTACACCAGGCCCTCCTCCGCCGGTTCCGCCACGACTACAGTGCAAGCACCACAGTCACCGGAGGCGCACCCCTCCTTGGTGCCGCACAGACCACGTTCCTGCCTGAGCCAGTCCAGCACGGTGGTCTGCGCCTCAAGGTCGGAAAGCGTGATCTCCTGAGTGTTGAGCAAAAACCGGATCATTTTACAAGAATCTGACTATTTAGTCAGGATTCTAGCAAATCCCGGGCGTGGTATGCAAGCCTGCTCCCTGGGGGCACAACCGTCATCGCATGAAACAGCCCGTCATTCCCGCAAATGCGGGAATCCACAACCATCATCCGACGCCCCAACCACCCGTCATCGCATCATCCCCCCGCAGACCGGGGAATCACATCGCGTTCATCGTATGGGTGCCCAGACGAATATCATTCCCCCCTTGAGGGGGAATCCAATCCGCAAACGGATTGGATGGGGGGCACAATCGTCATCCCACGCCCCAACCCGTCTTTCCCGTGCAAACGGGAATCCACAATGATATGGATGCGCGCCTGATGTCATCGTAGGGGCGCCCCTCTGTGGGTGCCCGCTATCGTTGATATCCGCCCGACATCTGCGGGAGGGTACAAGACCCTCCCCTACGACATCATTTCGATCCATGTATCAACATCATTCCCCCTTGAGGGGGAATCCAATCCGCAAGCGGATTGGATGGGGGCACAAAACCGCCATCCGACGCCCCAACCCGTCTTTCCCGCGCAGGCGGGAATCCACAACCGCCATCCCACGCACCAACCACCCGTCTTTCCCGCAAATGCGGGAATCCACAATGATATGGATGCGCGCCTGATGTCATCGTAGGGGCGCCCCTCTGTGGGTGCCCGGTATCGTTGATATCCGCCCGACATCTGCGGGAGGGTACAAGACCCTCCCCTACGACATCATTTCGACCTTGCACCAACATCATCATTCCCCTCCCCGATCAAGCCGGGGACAGGCTCTTGAGGGGGAATCCAATCCGCCAAACGGATTGGATGGGGGGACAACAACCGCCATCCGACGCCCCAACCCGTCATTCCCGCGCAGGCGGGAATCCACAACCATAAGGATCAGGCACTCACCACCGCACCCCAACCTCAACCCCAACAAACTGCGTAGGTTCATCATCATCAGTCTCCCGATGCGTCGCCTTGACATCCATCGTAAAGTTCAATGCCTTGCCGGTGGTATGAACCGGAGTCAATCTCCAACCCAGCGTATATTCCTGCGTACTATTCGTTATCCCCGTACCGATATACGGACTGCCCGTGAATCGTCCCGATAATACCGGGAAACCATACGCCGCCTGGGCATTCCAGCGACTCTCTGATGCACTGCCGGTACGTTCACTGATGGATTGCTCTGCAAACAAGGCATCCAGTCCGCCAGTAGACTGTCCCCCCCAATCCTGATTGACGGTCAGGGACAGTCCCTGTTGGCTTTGTGGTTCTGGATCAAAGATAAACGATGCAGCAACTCCCCGATCTTCAAGATCATCTGAATCATGCGAGACCAGAGTACGCCCCGACAGATCAAGAGAGAGTCCGAGGTTTGTATCCTGCCAGGCAATACCACCGCCGATCTCTAACCCCGTTCCGGTCTCTGCATCGCCGCCATCCTGCCTGATACCGACTTCCAGACGGGGCGTAACTTGACCGTTTGCAAGATTCTTCTTCCAGCTACTCTCCAGTCCAGCCCGAATACGGGTTGTGCTGGCATTGGAGGCCGCCAGTGCATGAGTCTGGTCTGACTCGGTACGCGACCATAAGGCATCGGCAGTCAGCGCCAGAGAGAGTCCCTGTTCTTGTTGTAACAAATCCCCTCGCATTCCCATCGCTGCCATGCTCCAGCTCATATCAGAAGGGATGGCATCGCCCAATTCCGGTTGCAGGGTGACTTCTCCACTACCCTGTCCAAGCGTACCCCACAGACGGATTGAATCAGAGGCTTGAATGGAGGCATACGGCGTAATCGCGGTCAGCGAGGCTTCGACTTCGCCATCGCCTTCGCGTACCGCACCTTCACACAGAACACTTCTTTCCTGTGCGGACATCTGCTGAGTACACAGTTGTGAATGCGTGCGGGTGTCAGGTTCGGTATCGGTATAACGGCCTTCTCCATCACTTTGTATCAGAGTCAGTCCAACCAGCCAGTTGTCTTTGGCATAGTCTGTACCCAATAATGCAGTGGTGGTCTCTCCGTCTAATGAGAAAGCGCCTTCCCGTCCATCGAAGTGACCTTGTGTGGCCCGTCCCCAGAAGGATACACTGCCGCCTGTCGCATCTTTCTCACCAGTGGCGGTAAAGGAACTGTTGAGTAAGGCTTCCCGTACTGTCATATCATAAGACTGGCTCTGTGTGCCGCCGAAGTAATGCCGGTCATGTACCGCATCGGTGGAGTAAGCGAAGTCATCATCCATCGAATGGATACTGGAATGAGACAGGACGGATTCTGATTGGCTGGATGTACCCAGCGTAAAGGCTTGTCCGGCTACCGTGCCTTGTGTGCCTGCGGTGCGGCTGTCTGCGATGCGATCAGATAGTCCATCAATGGCTTGTTGGGCTATCGTGCGACCGAATCGGGTCAGCCAGGCTTGCGGCATCGGATCATCATTGATGATGGTGCCGGTTGCGGTACTGTCGGCTATGGCTACCGTTGCATCCGCTCCACTGACTCCGGCATCGTATATCACCATCTGGAAGGTTTCCGGGTCTTCATCATGATTGTCGTTATACAGCCGCACATAGATTTTCTTTTCGGTTTGACCGGGATTGATGGTACTGCGTAACTTCCAGGCGCGTTGCCAGGCGATATAGTCTTCCCCTGCCCTTGCCGATACCGGGTTGGAATCCTGCGTGGCATAGTAGAAGGTGACCGGCCATTGCATGGCTTCACTCAAGGTGATGGTGAAGTACCCGGTACGCTGGTTCTCATGCAAAGTGGCATCACCGATTGAGAGGGTGGGGCCGGAGGATAGTGTGACATCGTTATCAGATACAGTAACGCTTGCCGTGTGGTTCGGCGCTTCCGCCACTATGTAGCCAGCACCGGTATTTATCGTAGCGCTAATGGAACCATCCGGTTCGTCTACCGCGTCATCCAGTGTAGCGACCGTGAAGGTGGCGCTGCCGGTGACCGGGAGGGTAAGAGTTCGCGAGCCGGTCTCTCCACTGGTCGCAAACTCTCCGTTCTGGGCCACAGTGACAGTCATATCGAGTGGCACGGCAGGCACCGGATGGGCGGTTACGGTAAAGGTGGCGGAATCTCCTTCTGTGATACCACTGCCTGCACTAATCCGCACGACCGGTTCGTCATTGTCACGCACCGGGACCGATGCGCTGTCCTGGTTGGTGGCTAGGGTATAGCCGTTGCCGGTGTCTACTGTAACACTCACCGCACCATCCACCTCGTCCGCCGCATCATCTACTGTACCGATAGCGACCGAAACAGTGGTCGCTCCGGCCACCAGAGTCACGGTTCTTGCTCCACTACCCGGCGCATCGAGATAGTCTCCGCTTTGACTCACTGTATAGCCAATCGTCAGATCAGATTGCGGCGCGCTATCTGCGGTGACGGTGAAGGTGGCAGTACCCCCCTCATCTATGGCAGAACCAGAGGACAGACTGATTTCAGGTATAGTGGGGGGTGGTATGGTTTCTTCTTCCACTTGTGGCTGTTCCTGTGGCGGGTTCTCCAGACATTGCAGGGCAGGAACAATCGGCAGCCAACGTTGAAGGCCACGGTCTGCCTGCGCTTGCGCCTCGGCAATGGTCATCGGATGATTGCTGTAGGCATTATCCACGCCAAAGGCCGCCAGTACCCGGCTCCAGCGCTCGACATGATCGACCGAACTTCGCCAGGTCTCGTTCGAATAGTCCGTAACATCGGATAGCAGGGCATCTGATACACAAGTCACCGGCTGATAGCTGGCTTGTTCACTTTCTGCCGGCGCATTCTGTGGCGCATTCTGTCCTTGCAATACCTGTATCGGCCAGGTCATCTCCCAATCGCGTACATGATAGAGGTCTCCCCATTGCAGTTGCGGAATCTCTACTTTCAGTTGATCCAGACCGGGATTGATGGCAAAAACCCGCACCCATTGTGTGCGATTGGACGGCGTGAAGATCAAACAGTCATCCAGTGGACCCCCACAGGATTGGGCATCGCCATCCCTGCGTTTGACTCCGGCGGCCTTGCCGCCCCGGGCGGACAGATAGACCGTCAGTGAACTTTCATGCGCAAAGGCCGATGGACTCAAGGTCATCTGAAAGTCTTGATGTCCGTCTTCGTCTATGGCAATGGACTGGCCTTCTGGGGGCAGACCTTTCACTACAATCGGTGGATCAGAGTCGTGTACCCGAACCTGGACGCTCCAGGTCTGATTGACCACCCCGGTATAGCCGGGATAGGCATGACTGAGTTTGCCCTTGTCGTCGGTGTAGTTGGTATACAGACGATGCACAATGGGAATCTGTGCGGTGTAATGGTCGGCGCATCGAATCCTGACCTGAACCCGTTGGTAGGTATTCCAGTTGTCGGGGGTGAAGTGCAGGACGGTGTGGGTATCGTCCTTCCACTTTTGCACTTGGTCATTCTCCTCGTTCAGGTATCGGCTCAGGAATCGTCTGTTGGCGACATACAGGCGACCTGTAGCGACCGGGTCACTGCGATAGTCGTCATCGGGGTCTTTGATCCAGACTTCTACCGGACCTAAGGGTTGTTTCTCCAGTTTGACCTGATAGCTCGGTCCGGGTCCGGTGCCATCGCTTTTGCTGGTGCAGCCATCGGCTTCGTTCCATTGCATGGAGGGGGTGTCAAATAGTAAGCCGGGTTTTCTGTTGGCATGATAGTCGGCGGTTTCCTTGTCGAGAATATGAATGTAGGTGCCGGCGTTGAGCGTAGAGCTGCCCCGGGCAGGGGCCGTGGCAAAGCCGGTCAGGTCGAACGTGTGAATGTCTACTCGGAAATTTTCTTCTTCTTCCCTTCCGCCTTTATCCGTTATTTCGATATTGAAGGTGCCACTGCTGCGCCTGCGCGGGATGATGACTTCGTAGGTCTGGCCACCATAGTCGATGCCATTGCCGGTGGCGGTGAGCGGAGTGGCGGAGAGACGGATCGTGGTCTTGGTCTCCTGCAGGCGCGAGAGCTTGACAGTGAGCACGGCATCCTCGCCTTCGTTGACGTAGTACTCCGGTTGCGTGAAGTAGATCAGCGTTTGATTGGGATCCAGCGTGAACGTCTTCTGGTTGGCGCCGGAGGGCGTGGTGGAGGCCAGTCTTCTGCCTTCGTAATCCCGGATGTTGTGATTGCTGGCGAAGTTCAGGGTGACAGCGCCGGATACGGTGTCCAGATCGCCGCCTTGCGCGTACACGTGAACAATCGTTTTGTAGGTGGTCGGATCATAATTACTCAGATCATGGCGTACATCCAGTCCGGCCGTGGTGCCGGTCAGGGTAAAGTCCGAGGCGTACACATTGGGCAGATGTTTGTTGAAACGCACCCGCCAGACCAGACTGGTGCCCAGACCCTGAACCGGCTGTTCATAGCGATGGATGGAGACTACTTTCGGGGCGTCGGGGTCAATGACATTCTGTAACTCGAAGGTGTTGTCATTGGTGCCGGAGGTGGGGGTGGTGTCGGTCAGTGCGTTGCCGGCTTCGTCCGTGATGTCGTGGGTGTTGGCGAAGCTCAGCGTTACCGTGCCGGTGAGGCTGTCCAGGTCGCCGCCGGAGGCGGTGACGTCGAAGACATTGGTCGCGTGTTCCGATACGGAGGTAATCGTGGCAGTCGTGCCGGTGACCTGGAAGTCAGCCGTGTCCACGTTCGCTATCGTTCCGCCGCTGTCAGCGAACGTCACCCGCCAGGTCAGGCTGTCTTCATCGGTCATGGATGTGGTCGGTGACTGGCGCTCGATTGAGGTCACGGTCGGCGCGGTGTTGTCGAGTAAGAAGGCGTGATTCACACCGCTGATCGTGGGCGATGCGGGCAGCGCGTTGCTGGACAGGTCCTCGATGTCGTGGCTGCTGTCGAATTTCAGTTGGACCGGATTATCGGAATTCTCAATTCCACTGCCGGAGGCGGTGATGTCGTAGACGCTGGTCGAGACCTGCGAGACGGCCAGGGCGGTGGTTCCGGGGTACGCAACGGAGGTGGTGGCGACCACCAGGGAGAAATCCGTCGTGTCCACGTTGCGCACGGCCTCGCTGAAGGTCACTTGCCAAGTCAGGCTGTCGGCATTGGTATGTAGCGCGGTCGGCGAGTGGCGCGTAATCGAGGTGACGCCCGGAGCAGTCGTATCATCATCGTCGAGGATGGTATGGGTATGGGTGGAGGTGCCGAGGGTGATACCGCCGCTTTGGCTGGTGATAGACAACGTCGCGATCACGGTCTCATCGGATTCAGCGTCGGTGTCGCCCTTGATACGGATAATTGCACCGCGTTTTGTAAGGGATGCGCTTGGGAGGAAACTACCAAGTGGCGAGCAATTTGTATTCAGGGGATTGGTATTTGAAACCGTCTGATAATCGGCACTCGCGGGAATGGTCGCAGCTTCTGTTAAATCTATCGTAGCGGTGCCGGTGAAGCAGATTTGAAATCCAACATAGTCTGACCCCGTAAGCGCCTGTGATAAACTCACCGTGTAGTCGAGGTCTCTGGTGCCGGAGTTGCCCTCGTTAGCGTCGGCAGGGCCGCTGATTGATAAGGTGACTTCCGCATTTTGTACCTCGAAGGTATTGTCATTGGTGCCCGAGGTGGGGGTGGGCGATGCGGGCAGTGCGTTGCCAACATCGTCCGTGATGTCGTGGGTGTTGGCGAAGCTTAAGGTTACGGTGCCGGTGAGGCTGTCCAGATCACCACCGGAGGCGGTGACGTCGAAGGTATTGGTCGCGTGTTCCGATACCGAGGTAATCGTGGCGGTGGTGCCGGTGACAGAGAAGTCGGTGGTGTCTACGTTCACTACTGCTTCGCCGCTGGTATCATCGAACGTCACCCGCCAGGTCAGACTGTCTTCATCGGTCATGGCGGTGGTCGGAGACTGGCGCTCGATTGAGGTCACGGTCGGCGCGGTGTTGTCCAAAGTGAAGGAGTTGTCATCCGTGCCGGTGGGGGTGGGCGATGCGGGCAGTGCGTTGCCGGACAGGTCCTCGATGTTGTGGCCGCTCGCAAAGACCAGTTGGATGCTGTTGTCGAGGACATTCTCAATTCCACTACCGGAGGCGGTGATGTCGTAGACGCTGGTCGAGACCGACGAGACGGCCAGGGTGGTGGTTCCGGGGAACGCAACGGAGGTGTGGGCGATCACGAGGGAGAAATCCGTCGTGTCCACATTGCGCACGGCCTCGCTGAAGGTCACCCGCCAGGTCAGGCTGTCGGCATTGGTGAAGTGGTCAGTCGGCGAGTGGCGCTCGATCGAGGTTACGCCCGGAGCAGTCGTATCATCATCGTCGAGGATGGTGTAGGTGGCGGTGGACGTGCCCAGGGTCACGCCGGCGGGCGGGTTGACCAGGGACAGCGTTGCAATGACTGTCTCATCGGGCTCGACAGTGGTGTCGCCCCGTATCTGTATGCCGTAAGCGTTGGTTCCAGTACTGCCAGTGGCTATCAGGCGAGTCGCGCACGAGTTAGTAGAGATGGCCGTGCTGAAACGCGACTGGTAGTCGGCGGATGCGCCTCGGGTCGCGGTGCCGGAGTAGCAGACCCGCACTGAGACACCCGCCGTATGGGCCGACGACAGGGTCACCGTGAAGAGCTTGTTCGTCGTGCCGGAATTGCCCTCGTTCGCATCGGTGGGGGCGCTGATGGATACGGTTATGGGTTCCGCCCCTACTGTGAAGACGGGGGAGAGGGCGTAGAAGGAGAGGCTGTTAGCTCCGCTACCTACAGTCCCACCAAGAGGGTTTCCAGTAGATACCGGGTTGCCAGTCGTAACTACACTGTTGCCCAGTGGCTGGGAAGATTTTGTACCGTCCTGATTAGTGCCTGTCCAAACGAAGGCACTGCCTGTGTAGTTTGTTCCTGCCTCCGTCTTCTTCGCATAGCTATCCCAGCTTCCGTCATAGAAATCGGCATAGTTGTCGGCGACCTTGGCGCCGGTCAGCCAGTAGATCGCCTGACCCGCTCCGGTGGTCGAGGTATTGTCCCGGGCATCAACCGCACTGGTCGAGCCGACGACCTTGAACTCGTCGCCGCAACTGTCGGTGATCGCGCTGTGACCGGCTTTGGCGCGGGTCTGCACGAACGTATTGTAGGTTCCGATACCAGTCGCACTCGCATTGCGTGTCGCCGAGGTCAGGAACAGCAAACGAAAATTGTCACCGGAGGAAACACCGGAGGGTTTCAGGGTCCAGTCATGCGGCACCTCATACGGGCCGCCACCGGAGCACTCAACCTGGGCCTGCGCTCCGGTGGCAAACATTGTCAGCAGTGGCAGGGCGAGCAGGAAGCGGGACAGGCCCGACCGCAGACGGCGGGCGAGGTGGATTCCCGCCCCCCAACCCGTTATCACATCATTCCCCCCTTGAGGGGGAATCACATCGCGCGAAGCGGGTGTGATGGGGGGCACAATCGCCATCTGACGCGCCAACCCGTTATCGTAGGGGAGGGTCTCCGTGCCCTCCCGCATCCGCTCGCGGATTCCCGCTTCGACATGATGTCGTTGGAATGATTCCCGACCGTTATCGTAGGGGAGGGTCTTGTACCCTCCCGCAACCGTTGGAACAGGAACCAACGATACCGGGCACCCATGAGGGGTAACCACAACCTCCATATCGTTGTGGATTCCCGCCTTCGCGGGAAAGACGGGTGGATCATACGTTGACGGGTTGTTGTCCCCCCATCCAATCCGCTTGCGGATTGGATTCCCCCTCAAGGGGGGAATGATTGTCGGGTTGGTATTACTCCCCCCTTGAGGGGGAGTCCGCGATACAAGGGCGAAGCCCGCCGGAGAGCGGGTGGGGGGAATGACAGATGGTAAAGATTCAGGCCGGGAGGACGGACCCAGGCAACGGCGCAGCCACGCGAACGCGCTCATGGCCGACGCGCCAAAGCGTAATCCGGTAATCCGGTAATCCGGTAATCCGGTAATCCGGTAATCCGGTAATCCGGTAATCCGGTAATCCGGTAATCCGGTAATCCGGTAATCCGGTAATCCGGTCAATTATACCATAAATCAAGGACTTAATTGAACTTATTTCTATTTTTTTCATTGCATTAGCCTGCTTTTTACCGGATATTGAGAGTATGAATGTACTTTGAGGGGGCATCCCTTGTCAAGTGGGTTTTTGAGACAGGTTTTCAGCCGGACATGCCCTGCAGGTTGCGTGCCAACTCCCCGTGC
Organism: Arenicellales bacterium; assembly: GCA_965116335.1. Taxonomy (GTDB): domain Bacteria; phylum Pseudomonadota; class Gammaproteobacteria; order Arenicellales; family Poriferihabitantaceae. The sequence continues at coordinate 229,893 of OZ220677.1, read as the reverse complement.
CGTGCCTTCAGTGCACCCAGATCAAGATCGGGGATTTCGCTATCCCGCACCCGCCACCGACCCGCCACCATCACATCATTGGCGCGCCAGGCTCCGCACAGGAGCAGCGCCGCCAACGGCTCCCCGGCACCGGAAAAATTCGGCTCATCCAATCGAAACAACGCCAGGTCCGCCTGCATACCCGGCGCAATCGCGCCGATGTCAGCCCTGCCCAGACAAGCGGCAGAACCGGCAGTCGCCCAGCGTAATGCATCTCTGTGGCTCACCGACGACGCGCCATAATGCAATCTCTGCAACAAAAACGCCTGCCTGACTTCCTGGATTAAATTGGAACTGTCGTTGGAAGCAGAGCCATCCACACCCAGACCCAGCGGACACCCTGCGCTCTCCAGGTCGAGGGCGCGACACTGTCCTGAGCCCAGCATCATATTCGAGCTCGGACAATGAGTGATCCCTGTACCCGTCTTGCCCAACCGATTGATCTCCGTCTCCGTGAAATGGATACCATGAGCCAACCAGACATCATCCGCCAGCCATCCTACAGATTCCAGATAATGCAATGGCCGCATACCGTACTGGCGTTGACAAAAAGCGTTCTCATCTTCTGTTTCTGCCAAATGGGTATGCAGCCGGACGCCTTGCTCCCGGGCCAGCACCGCCGTCTCGATCATCAGTTCCCGCGACACACTGAACGGCGAGCAGGGAGCCAGCGCAATCTGCAACATGGCGCCGGGCAAAGGATCGTGGTACTGGTCGATCAGTCGCGCCGAGTCCGACAGGATCTCGTCCCGGCCCTGCACCACCGATTGCGGCGGCAGCCCTCCCTGATTCGCGCCCAGACTCATGGAGCCGCGGGTGAGTACTGCGCGTTGGCCGGTGCGCCGCAACGCCGTCACCTGGGCATCAATAGCGGATGCGGCACCCGCAGGAAAGAGGTAATGGTGGTCTGAGCTGGTGGTGCAACCTGATAGCAGGAGTTCCACGGACGCAAGTTCAGTAGCTACCTCGACCATCTCCAGATCCAGCCCGGCCCAGACCGGATAGAGGCTCTTCAACCACGGAAACAGCGCCTTATCCAATGCTACAGGGCAAGCCCGGGTCAGGGTCTGGTAATAGTGGTGGTGCGTGTTGATCAAACCGGGCAGTACGACCGATTGTGATGCGTCAATGGTTTCGTCTACGGGTTTTGCGGGAGCCTCACCACAATCCAGTACCTCGGCAATGACCGCGCCTTCGGTCACAATACCCCCGCTTGCAGGGAGGTCTGAAAATATCGAGAGCGGATTTCGTATCCAGATTCGGCGGGGTGACGATTGCATGATTAGAAACTGGCAAAATTACCGGAATTTATCTATACTGTCAATATCCTGACTATTTAATCAGCTTTTTTGCAATTATACCTGATGACCGGAACCAAAGAGGAATTATCGCCTGACTGCCTGCTTGCGTTGCGTGGCATGACGCGGTCGTTCCCCGGCGTACTCGCCAATGATGACGTGCATCTCACGCTCAACTCAGGAGAGATCCATGCTCTGCTCGGCGAGAACGGCGCTGGCAAATCCACTCTGGTGAAAATGATCTACGGCGTACTGAAGCCCGATGCCGGGCATATTGCCTGGAAAGGTCAGCGGGTCTCAATCAACACGCCCGCCTGTGCCCGCAGACTGGGAATTGCCATGGTGTTCCAGCATTTCTCGCTGTTCGATTCCCTGACCGTGTTCGAGAACATCGCGCTCGGCATGGACATCCGGGAGAACCCCGTTGATCTACGCCAGGAAATTACAGAGATTTCCCGACGCTACGGGCTACCGCTGAACCCCGATCAGCATGTCTATACGCTCTCCGTGGGAGAACGCCAGCGTATCGAGATCATTCGTTGCCTGCTGCAGAATCCTGCGCTTCTGGTCATGGACGAACCCACCTCGGTGCTGACTCCGCAGGAAGTAGATAAGTTGTTTGAAACCCTGCGCCGACTCGCCGCCGAAGGCATGGCGATCCTCTATATCAGCCACAAGCTGGATGAGATCAAGGCGCTGTGCAGCCACGCAACCATACTTCGGGGTGGTCGGGTTGTGGGTTCGGTAGCGGTGGCGAGCGAGACACCCCATACTCTGGCTGCCAGGATGATGGGAGGAGAGTTCGCGAAAGAATCGGATCAAAAGAGCCGCCCCCGACCCTCCGGCAAGGTCCGCCTGGCCCTGAACTGCCTGAACGTCACACCGGCGAGTGAGTTCAGCATTCCATTAAGGAATATCAGCCTTACGGTTCGCGCGGGAGAAATTGTCGGAGTTGCGGGGGTCGCCGGCAATGGACAGGATGAATTACGCATGGCCATCAGTGGTGAAATTACGGTGGCCGCAGACCAGGTTCGTATCGACGGAAAGGATTGCGGACACTTGAAGCCCAATGCCCGACGAATGATGGGACTGTCCACCATCCCGGAAGAACGTCTCGGTCACGGCGCAGTGCCCGGCATGAGCCTGGCCGAAAACAGCTTCCTGACGGCATTCCTTCGACTCCGGCTGCTGTTCGGGGGATTTATCAATCGTGGCGCGCGCGACCGCTTCACCGACGATGTCATCCAACGCTTTGCGGTCAAGGCCAATGGTTGCCGGGCGCCTGCGGAAAGCCTCTCCGGGGGCAATCTGCAGAAATTCATCGTCGGGCGGGAAATCTGTCAGAACCCGGAGCTTTTGGTCGTATCCCAGCCTACCTGGGGTGTGGATGCTGGCGCTGCCCGCGCTATCCGTGATGCGCTGCGTGAGCTCGCTGCCACAGGCGCTGCCGTGCTGGTGATTTCCCAGGATCTGGATGAACTCATGCAGATCAGCGACCATATCGCAGCCATCTGCGCGGGCAGCGTATCCGCAACCTGGTCGGTAGACCGGATCACCCTGGAACAGATCGGCCTGCTGATGGCAGGTGCTCAAACTCCGGCAAATGCAGCGGAGGTAAAACATGACGCTTAAACTGGTGCGGCGGCCCAATGCCTCCCGAAGCATGATCCTGCTGTCGCCACTGATCGCGCTGGCGCTGACTCTGCTGTCGGGCATCGTTCTTTTCATGCTCATGGACGTGCATCCGGGTCAAGCCCTGTACGCCTTTTTTATCGAGCCACTGACCTCACTGTATGGCTGGGGTGAACTTGGAGTCAAGGCGACGCCACTGGCGCTGATCGCGATGGCGCTGGCCATCGGCTTTCGCGCCGGAGTCTGGAATATCGGCGCTGAGGGACAACTCACTCTGGGAGCTATCTGCGGTGGCGGCATCGCCTTGTGGTTGCACGACGTTGAAGGCTTCTGGGTGCTGCCACTGATGATTCTCGGCGGCATTGTCGGGGGCATGATCTGGGCCTCGATCCCTGCTTTTTTACGTACCCGCTTCAATGCCAACGAGATTCTGGTCAGCCTGATGCTGACTTATGTCGCAATCCTGTTGCTCAGCTATCTGGTACACGGTCCCTGGCGCGACCCCGATGGTTTCAACTTCCCGGAGTCCCGGGTATTCAACGATTCCGCCACCGTGCCGATCATCCTGAATGGTACGCGGCTGCATTTGGGCTGGCTGCTGGCCCTGATTACTGTAGCGGGAGCCTGGATACTCATGGCGCGTACCCTGATCGGGTTCCAGGTCAAGGTCATCGGTGAAGCGCCTGCGGCAGGCCGCTACGCCGGGTTCAGAATCAATCGAACCATCTGGCTGACCCTGATGCTCGGTGGCGGTGCCGCAGGGCTCGCCGGCCTGTTGGAAGTGGCTGGCCCTATCGGGCAACTCCAACCCTCTATTTCACCGGGCTATGGCTTTACCGCCATCATCGTCGCTTTCGTCGGGCGTCTGCATCCGGTGGGAGTCCTGCTCGCCAGCCACCTGCTGGCGCTCAGCTATCTCGGCGGTGAATCTGCCCAGATCACCCTCAACCTGCCGCTCGCGGTCACCGGAGTATTCCAGGGTATGTTGCTGTTTTTTCTTTTAGCCTGTGATGTATTGATCCACTATCGCATCCAGCCGACCCCGTCCATCGCACTCAGGGAGTCCTGATGGAAATACTGATCCCCGCCTTACTGACGATTATCACAGCGGCTACGCCGCTATTGTTTGCCGCTATCGGCGAGATGGTGGCGGAGAAATCGGGGGTGCTCAATCTGGGTGTCGAGGGCATGATGCTGATGGGCGCGGTCGTAGCCTTCGCCACGGTGCATTATACCGGCAGCGCAACGCTCGCCATTGCCGCTGGTATCCTCGCGGGGGCCGGGATGTCTGCCATATTCGGCATGCTGGTACTGGGACTGCAATCCAGTCAGGTAGCCACCGGCCTCGCCTTGACCATCTTTGGCATCGGCCTCAGCGCCCTGTTGGGACAGACTCTGGTGGGAGTGGCCTACGATGGACTGCCCAAACTGCCTGTCCCCTATATGTCGGACATTCCGTTGCTCGGGCCATTACTGTTCAACCACGATATACTGGTCTACGCTTCACTGGCCTCAGTTATCGGAGTCGCCTGGTTCCTGAAGTCTACCCGGCCCGGCCTGATCCTGCGCGCTGTTGGTGATTCCCATGATGCGGCCCATGCCATTGGCTATCCGGTTCTCAAAATCCGCTTCGCAGCCGTCCTGTTCGGCGGCGCCATGGCTGGCATCGCCGGCGCTTATTTGTCCCTCGCCTACTCTCCACTATGGATTGAGAACATGAGCGCAGGCCGCGGATGGATCGCGCTGGCGCTGGTGGTATTTGCAACCTGGCGAGCCTGGCGGGTGCTGGCGGGCGCTTATCTGTTCGGTGGTATTACTATTCTTCAACTCCATGCCCAGGCACTCGGAGTGGGAGTTTCGCCCCAGATAATGAGCATGTTACCTTACCTCGCCACCATACTGGTGCTGGCGCTCATCTCCCGGGACCAGAACAAGATCAAACGCAATGCCCCGGCCTGTATCGGCAAACCCTTCCACCCCACCGCCTGAGCGGTAAGCATGAGTATGACCGCATCGAAACGCCGGATTACGCCGCTCGGCAACCGCCGCCGTGATCAGATACTACGGGCGGCTGAGACGGAGTTCGAGAAATATGGCTACGAGGGCGCTCGCATCCAGCGGGTAGCGGACATCGCCGGTCTGCCCAAGGCTAACGTACACTATTACTTTGACAACAAGGCTGCGCTATATGATGCGGTGCTGTCCAATGTGGTGGACATCTGGAATACGGCTCTGGCGCCCATCGACGCCGATGCCGACCCGGCCACTGTGCTCGAAACCTATATCCGCATGAAGGTGGAACTGACCCGGCTATATCCTGCCGCCACACGAATCTTCTCATGGGAAATGCTCACCGGATGGCAACATATCAGCGAACAACTGGAGCAGGATATGCGGCAATGGACCGATCAACTGGCAGCGGAAATCGAAAACTGGATCCGGCAGAACCGCATTCTACCTGTGGACCCCTATCACCTGATCTTCGTCATTTGGGGTACAACCCAGTATTATGCTGAATCCGGCACGCAGGTCGCCTCCATCTATCGCAAGAAGCGCCTGACCAGACGGGATCATGACCGCCTGGCCGACTCACTGGTCAGCATGGTTCTCAGGATTTGTGGCTTGCAATCCATTTACCCGCACCGACCCGTCTGATGGAAGCTCATATTCATGAGTGGGTGAATCTCCTTTTGCGATGGCTCCACTTTACCGTGGGCATTGCCTGGATCGGCGCGTCTTTCTATTTCAACTGGCTGGAGAACAATCTGGAGCGTAAAGCCCGGCAAGAAGAAGGCATTGCCGGCACCCTGTGGGCTGTGCATGGAGGCGGCTTCTACCATCTGCGGAAATTCTCCACCGCCCCTCCAAGTCTGCCGTCCCCGCTGCACTGGTTCAAGTGGGAGGCCTATACCACCTGGCTATCCGGCTTCGCCCTGCTGATCACCATCTACTATTTCAATGCCAGCGCCTGGCTGATAGACCCGACCATCCGGGCGCTGGAACCCTGGCAAGGCATCACCATCGGGCTATCGGCAATGCTCATATCCTGGTTCATCTATGATGGCCTGTGCAGGGTTCTCAGAGAAAAACAGGCTGTGCTGACCATTCTGGTTTTCAGTTGGTTCGCCCTGCTGGCTTTTACGCTGACTCAGCTGTTGAGCGCCCGCGCCGCCTATATACACACAGGGGCGGCCCTCGGCACAGTCATGGTGGCCAATGTGTTTTTTGTCATCATACCCGCGCAAAAGGATATGGTATCCGCACTGGCGGACAAGCGGCCATTGGCCCCGGATCACGGCAAGAACGGCCTGCTTCGCTCCCGCCACAACAACTATTTTACCCTGCCGACGCTGTTCACCATGTTAAGCGGCCACTTCCCCGTTACATACGGCAATCACCTGAACTGGCTGGTGCTGATTCTGCTGGCGCTGGCGAGCATCCTGGTACGCCATTACTTCAATGTACGTCACCTCGGTAATCGCTCTGTCCGGGTTCTACCGCTGGCCTTCCTGGTGATAGCAGGTCTGGTATGGATGACGGCGCCACGCCAGAGCATACGCAACCACGTTATGGTGAGCGATGCCACTGCCAGCGCCATCATTAACTCCCACTGCATCAGTTGCCATGCTGCACAACCCACATTCCCCGGATTCACGACCGCGCCCAAGGGAATTGAGCTCGACACTCTGGACCAGGTACGCACCCACCGCAATGCCATTCACCAGGTTACCGTACTCACCGGGATCATGCCTCCCGGCAACCTCACCGGCATGCTGGACGAAGAGCGCACGGCTCTGGGGCACTGGCTTAAAGACCCGGACAACCTCCAATGACGAACTCCTACGCTCGTGATCTGATCGGATACGGGAATAACCCGCCGCCGCCTCACTGGCCGGGCAATGCCCGCATAGCAGTGCAGTTCGTGATCAACTATGAGGAAGGTGGGGAGAACAATATTCTGCATGGCGACGATGCTTCTGAGGCCTTTCTTTCTGAAATTGTCAACGCCCGACCCTGGCCGGGCACCCGCCATCCCAATATGGAGTCGATCTACGAATTCGGCTCCCGCGCTGGCTTCTGGCGTCTCCACCGCCTCTTTACCAGCCGCCAGGTTCCGGCTACTGTTTTCGGTGTCGCCATGGCGCTTGAACGCAACCCGCAAGCCGTGGAGGCCATGCTGGCTGCCGGGTGGGAAATTGCCAGTCATGGCTGGCGCTGGATTGACTACCAGTTCATCCCGGAGGCCGAAGAGATCGAGCATCTGCAACGTGCATTCGATATCCATACCCGGGTGACCGGAGAAGCGCCGCAAGGCTTCTACCTCGGTCGCACCAGTCCGAATACCCGGCGACTTACCGCTGAGCATGGGCGGTTCGTATATAGCGCCGACAGTTATGCCGACGAATTACCTTACTGGGTCATGGATTATGAGAATCCCCTGCTCATCGTGCCCTACACTCTGGATGCCAACGACATGCGATTCGCTACCGCTCAGGGATTTAACAGTGGGCAACAGTTCTTCACTTACCTGAAGGACACTTTCGATTTTCTGTATGCCGAAGGAGAAACAGCACCCAAAATGATGTCCGTGGGGTTACACTGTCGCCTTGCCGGACGTCCCGGACGCGCCGCGGCTGTGGCCAGGTTTCTTGACTATGTGCTCAATCATGAGCAAGTCTGGCTGACCCGGCGCATTGATATTGCCAAACACTGGACCCTGCACTTTCCCTGTCCCGACCGTAGATGACCATGAACCAGACAGACTTCGCTCAACATTGGGTTAATCTCGCTTCCTCCCGCCTGGGAGCAGTCGCGGTAGACTGTAGCGACGACTTTTTCGCGCCCATGCGCCGTATGCTGCAAGACAAGCCGCCGGTATGGAAGGAAGGCAAGTACGACCAGCACGGCAAATGGATGGACGGCTGGGAGTCCCGGCGCAAACGCGGACCGGGCAATGACTGGTGCATTGTTCGCCTGGCGCGGCCCGGCATCATTCACGGCATCGTGCTCGAAACCACGTATTTCACCGGCAACTATGCCCCGGCTGCATCACTGGAAGCCTGTTTCCTGGAAAGCGGAGAACCCGACAACAACACAAAGTGGGTCGAAATTCTCCCCCGGCGCGAGCTTGGGGGAGACAGCGAGTATGCCTTCGGGATTCAGCATGACGTTACATTCACCCATGTTCGCCTGACTATTTATCCAGACGGTGGGATTGCCCGCCTGCGAGTCTATGCCGAGCCGAAAGTGGACTGGGCAGCAATCGGAGCGGGCGAGCCGGTAGATCTGGCCGCAGCGCTGAATGGCGGGGTTTCGCTGATCTGCAATGACCAGCACTATGGTCACATTCGCAACCTGCTGGCGCCGGGGCGTGGAAAAAACATGGGCGATGGCTGGGAAACGAGACGCCGCCGGGAACCGGGGTATGATTGGGTCATCATCGCCCTGGCTCATCCGGGGCGCATCCACCGGGTCGAGATTGACACGGCACACTTCAAAGGCAATTACCCGGATCGTTGCGAAATTCGCGCAGCCATGGCTGGCACCGTCACGATACAGAGTCTGCCCCGGCAAAGCGAGGACTGGCCGACCCTGCTGCCGCAATCAAAGCTCGAAGCCGACCAGGTGCACCACTTCACAAATACAGTAACGGATGTTGGTCCGGTGTCCCATGTACGTATGAACATTTTTCCTGATGGCGGCATCAGTCGCCTGCGCCTTTTCGGCTCGGCAATATGAGAGTCCTGGAACCTGTGCCGCTCAGCCGTGATAACTTCGCGATATTCGGACAGGTTATTGATCTGGAGAGTGCCAGACAAATCCCGATCAACCGGGGACTTACCACACGCTTCCATGACCTCTTCACACTGGATTGCTGTGCCCGGGGAGGACACCCCAGCGTCAATGTATTCCGCACGGAACCACTGCCATTACCGCACAAGGTAGAGATAATGGAACGGCATCCGCTCGGTAGTCAGGCTTTCTGGCCGCTGGATCAGCAGCCGTTCCTGATACTGGTCGCGCCGCCGGGAGATGATATATGCGCCGATGACTTGGTGCTGTTCCATACCAATGGCTATCAAGGGATCAATTTGTTTCGCAATACCTGGCATCATTTCCAGATCGTGACCGGGAGCAGGCGGGATTTCATCGTAGTGGATCGAGCGGGTCCCGGAGAAAACCTGCAAGAACAACCGGTCCGGGGAATCGCAACCATTCCATTACATACTCTATCATTCACCGCCCAACTGCGGTAGGATTCAGTACGCTGTCCTGCATTCGAGAACATGACCGAAAAACATCTTACCGATCAAAAATTTGATGATTTCAATTTGGCTGACACCCTGAAAAAAGGGGTCGCCGATGCCGGATTTTCATTTTGTACGCCGATACAGGCAAGTGCCTTGCCGATTGCCCTTGAAGGGCGCGATGTCGCGGGGCAGGCGCAGACCGGGACCGGGAAAACTATCGCTTTTCTGCTGGCCTGCTGTAACTACCTCCTGACCACTCCCCTGCCTGAGGACAAAAAGAAAAGCAAAAAGACTGCCACTCCCCGCGCGCTGATCCTGGCGCCCACCAGAGAACTCGCCATCCAGATCTATAAGGACGCAGAAACACTGGCACAACACACCGGTCTGACACTGGGTCTGATTTATGGAGGAACCGGGTATGACGAACAAAAACAGATACTGGCCAAGGGGGTCGATATTCTGATAGGCACACCGGGACGGCTGATTGATTTTTACAAGCAGGACCTGTTCAGTCTTCAATTCATCCAGGTAGCCGTGCTCGACGAGGCCGACCGTATGTTTGATCTCGGCTTTATCAAGGATATTCGATTCCTGCTCCGCCGCATGCCCAAGCCGGAAAATCGCCTCAATATGCTGTTTTCCGCCACCCTCTCCTTTCGGGTGATGGAATTGGCTTACGAGCACATGAACGACCCGGAAGAAATCAAGATCAACGCCGATGTGCGGATCGCGAACCAGATCGAAGAACATTCCTATTACCCCTCGGATGATGAGAAGCCGAAACTTCTGGTCAACCTGCTCAATCACGACAACCCGGAACGTGTGCTGGTTTTCATCAATACACGATCCGGGGTTGAGTATGTGGCGAACCTGCTGACCGCCAATAACATCAGCACCGCCGCCCTGTCGGGCGATGTCCAGCAGTCCAAACGGGAAAAACTTCTGGAAGGCTTCAAAACCGGGAAATACAAGGTTCTGGTGGCAACCGATGTAGCCGCCCGCGGACTGCATATCCCCGAAGTCAGCCACGTGTACAATTATGATCTGCCTCAGGACGCCGATGACTATGTCCATCGAATCGGACGCACCGCCCGCGCCGGGAATAGCGGCAAGGCAATCAGTTTCCTGTGTGAAAGATATTCCTGGTCAATTCTGGATATCGAATCCTACATCGGGCACAGCATCCCGAAAAAATCCATAGAACCCTGGATGATTGAGGATGTGGAAGTAAGCTCGAAGCGGCCCAGAGAGCGAAAATCAACCCCCCTCCGTAAGCCGGAACCACAGAAAGCAGAACCGAAGAAGCGCACAAAATCCGGCAAAAACCCGTCGTTAAATCACAAACAGTCAGAGCAAAAAACGGAAGGAACCGTTGCGCTTGACATCATCGAACCTGGCAAGCCGGAACCACAGAAAGCAGAGTCGAAAGCGGAGCCACAAAAACCTGTGCCACTGGAACCTGTACCACTGGTCAATCGGTTCAGTCGGCGGTTTGGCGAGGTTCCAATGATTGGTTGAGGTTGTCAGGGCGTAGGTAACCCGTAGCCTCTGTAAGGATCAGAACTGTTTTGCCGCTTCAAACTTGACCTGGGTATCCTGGCTTTCACCCTGTGCGCCCTGTGCACTCTGATCGCGCAGCTGTAGCCCGAATCGCGTACTTGGCCAGGGATTCCAGCTATACCCGATATGGATGGTATCCAGTGTGTCAATGCCCGCTTCATCGTCTGCCCCGGCAGTGGAATAATGACCGAGAGCGACATGGAAGGTTGAGTGGTCATTCAGGCTGTAATACAGACTCGGCTGAATCCCGAACGATGCCCCGGTTCGGGCCTGTTCATCCGGGTTGGTTTCTTCATTGGGCGTAACCAGAATATCGTTATCGAATTTCTGTAGCAAATAGCTGTCTATACCCTTACCGAAAGTCATGGACAGGGCTGAGAAGAGGTCTCCGATCTGCCAGCCTCCCTCCAGATTCAAACCCCAGTTCGTTAAATCACTGCCATCGAACTTCTGGCCGCTTGCATTCGCATTCAGCTTGTTGCCCATCGCAGTCACCCGGTATTCCCCGCCCGCATGGTCAGCAGCCCCCCTGCGCCAGGACAGAATGATACTCGGTGAGCTTTCAAACAGGTCTCTGGAGGACTCACTCTCATCGGCCAGATAGACGGATTGCTGTGAAGACGGTGGATTCTCCAGCGCAATGGAAAACCCGTTGGGAGAAACCCATTTGATCTGGCTGGTTACGCTACGGCTGCTCTGATCAATCGAACCATCCGGGCTTTTATCCATGCTGACCAGATCCTGGAAATTCGCCCAGTCACTACCCACCGTCAATAAGCCTGCCCCGGAATTCCAGGATGTACTCAACCGTTTGATCTGGCCCTGTGGCTGATAGTTTGTAGCCAGGCTGTCCAGAGCATCGGTACTGTCCGGGTCAGTGACGATATCCGGCAACATCTCGATTTCCAGATTGGTTGCCAGACTGGATTGAATGTCCTTCCCGCGATCCAGCACGGCCCGGCTGTAGAAGTTCAGGTTGGGGGAAAACAGGTTCTCATCAGCAGCTACGGAAAACCCGGGGCCATCCGGATTAGAGTGGGTCTCGTCGGATGCGGTATCGGCCACGACATCAACCGGGACAATGAAGAAAGCCGCAACCAGCAACCATGAGAACATACGAGCGGTGCCTTGCGCCTTGCGCCTTTGACAGAAGCGGACAGATGACAATGGCATGTCGATTCTCACTCAAAAATACTTGATAAAATCATTAAAATTAAGCAGGTTATACGCTAATCTTTATGCAAATAATAGATAATGAAGCATTAACCACCGGGTGAGTATATCAGTATTTTATATGCGATAACAGAGAAAACGCTGATAAATCAGCGCGTATCTCTTTTGAACTTTCATTATCGGGATGGGTCTGTTACAGCATAAAATACGAGATACTCTCGATATAATATGTAACCACTAAACACTCAATCCTGACTCATGAATATTCTATACAAACGCATCCTGGTTTTTCTGTCCCTGATTCTGTTTTCTGCCGCCTCCCATGCCAGCAAGGACGAAATCTATACCTCTTTTCTAAGCAAGGCAGGTGCTGGCGGCTACGATGTCGTAGCCTATTTCACCGACTCCAAGCCGGTAAAAGGGGATAAAAAACTCAAGGCCGAATACAAGAACGCGAAATGGTATTTCTCCACCGCCGCCAATCTCGAGCTATTCAAGGCAGAGTCGGATAAATATCTGCCACAGTATGGTGGTTATTGCGCGTGGGCCGTAGCCGAAGGCTATCTGTACGCCGGGGACCCTTTACAGTGGTCCGTACACAACGACAAACTCTATCTGAACTACGATGCCGATGTACAGAAAAAATGGCTCGTAGACAAGGACAAGTTTATCGTGGAAGGCGACATGAACTGGCCCGACATTCTGAACTAACCACTTCAACACAATCACTCCCCCCTTGAGGGGGAAGTCACAACCATTCAGATACTGCGCTTACTGTCATCGTAGGGGCGCCCCTCTGTGGGTGCCCGCTATCGTTGATACCTGTTCCGGAGGTTGCGGGAGGGCACGGAGACCCTCCCCTACGATAACGGGTTGGCATCCATCACATCACTCCCCCCTTGAGGGGGAGTCAAATCCGCAAGGCGGATTTGGTGGGGGGACACAACCGTCATCGCACGCCCCAACCGTCTTTCCCGCGGAAGCGGGAATCCACATCACTCCCCCCTTGAGGGGGAGTCACATCCCGCGATAGCGGGTGTGGTGGGGGGGCGTCATATCGTCCAGCAACCTGGCCAGAAACTGATCGCACCTTTTGAGATCGGACTTCGATAAAAACTCATCCGGCTTGTGCCCCTGCTGCATGGACCCGGGGCCACATACCACGGTCGGGATACCCAGGCGAGTCTGAAACAGCCCACCCTCGGTTCCGAAATCAATTTTTATTGGTGCAGTCGTACCTTTCGCTTGCAACAGCGATTGCACATACTCAACCACCTCTTCCTCCAGACCGGTATCCAGTGCCGGATACTCATTAAAAATCTCGATCCCAATGTCTACCTGGGGAAAATCATCCGTGTATCGGGCTTTCACCTGCTCCGCATGAGCGCGTATTCTCTCCATGATTTGCAATGGATCGTCCGATTTCAGATTGCGGATCTCGAACCGGAATTCACAGGTATTCGGGATAATGTTGAGCGCGGTTCCGCCCTGAATAGTCCCCACATGCAAGGTCGTCCACGGCACGCCAAACTGATCGTCCTGTGCATGATCCGATTTTATCCGGGCCTGCAACTCCCGAATGCCATTGATCATATCGGCAGCCAGATAAATGGCATTGACCCCATTGCCAGCCAGCGCCGAATGCGCTTCCACTCCATGACAACGACAAATGGCGCCGACCTTGCCCTTATGCGCGATCGCCACCCGTAACGAGGTCGGCTCCCCGACAATACAAAACCCGGGGCGTTGCGGTGCGGATTCCAGCATATCAATCATCCGCCGGACTCCGACGCAACCAATCTCCTCGTCATAAGAGAAAGCGAGATGGATCGGATGTTTCAGGTCACGTTTCACCGCTTCGGCAACCATCGCCAGCGTTGATGCGATAAAACCCTTCATGTCGGTTGTCCCGCGACCATAGAACAGCCCGTCTTCAAGACTCATTCTGAAAGGCTCCCGCGTCCAGTCCTGTCCCTCCACGGGCACAACATCAGTATGCCCGGACAACATCACTCCGCCCTCCTTGCCCGCACCGAACACGGCATACAGGTTTGCCTTGGTACGCCCATCATTATGCGTCAAGGTGCTCTCTATGCCGAGATTATCCAGATACGACTGGATAAACCCGATCATCGCGAGATTACTGTCCCGACTCACCGTAGGAAACGAGATCAGACTATCCAGCAGACTTTCAGAAAGAGTCATTTGCAATCATTATCCGGCTTCACTCGCACCAGTTTCTGGCCGTTGAACATGGCCCGAACCAGATTTTCCTTCTTCCAGACATGGTAGAAAACCATGACACTGATATGCAGTCCGAACATGAACAGTAGCAACCTTGAGTTCTGGTGATGGATGGCAGTCATTTTGCGTACTGTGGACGATGAAATCATGTCCGATAACGGACCTTCATGGAAAAGCGAATCATCCTCTGCAAACAATCCGGTGCAGACCTGTACCGCCAGCAGAGACAGCATGATTAACACGGAAAGCCCGCCCAGGGGGGAATGTCCGGCTACTCCGCTTGGGCTCCGCCGGAACAATACCCGCAGGTAGCCAACCAGTGCCCGGGGGTTCGGGACTAATGCAACAAACCGGACAGGCGGTGGTCCGGTCACTCCCCAAAAAACCCGGAATAACAGCAACCCGCCTGTACAGTAGCCCGCATAGAAATGCCACTGCATCAGGCTAAAAGTACGGAACTCACCCAGCAGCCAGCCGCTAATCACGGTCAATGCCAGTAGCCAATGCCAGACCCGTGTAACTCCATCCCATACCGGCATGGTTTGGTAATGGCTCATTTTGGCGAAGGCCTGGCGGGTTCGACCGTCCCGACTCGGACAACCGTATTCAGAACAACCGCGAGTCAGTAGTCCTCTTCAGCCCGGAAATCATCATGGCATCCCTTGCAGGATTGCCCGACATCACCGATCACCGAACGGAGTTCCCCAAGCCCGTTTCCTGCAACCCCGGCAAGAGCGGTGACCGCCTCCACATACGCCTTCCCACTATCCGCAATAGCGGGATAGGTTGTCCAGATTTCCGGCAAGGCACGGCTATCATCGGGATAAGCCTCATTATCGGAGCCTTCGGGCCACATACGACCATTATTCACTGTGGTCATGATCAGCAGGTTATTGGCCAGGGTTGACGCCAACTCCGCATCGTATTCAATATCACCCTTCGCCATGCCGAACAACGGCCCGGCATTGAAGCTGCGCAACACCATTTCGCTGTGACGCGCCTTGATTGCCTTCAGCAAAGGATCATTGCCGGATCCATGGGCTACATGAGCTACGACAATGCCACTAAACCAAAAAACCAAAACCAAAAACGCGATTCCAACCATTTTCTTCATGTTCCATCCCCCAGGAATTATGTATCGGTAATTTTACTCGCCTGCACTGAATTTTGTCCACCTTCCCGCCGTATAATACGACCATCAGTTTTTTACGACTATGAGGTACGCTGGTGGCACAATACGTTTTTACGATGAACGGAGTGGGCAAGGTAGTCCCGCCCAACAAACAAATACTCAAGGACATTTACCTGAACTTCTTCCCCGGAGCGAAAATCGGTGTTTTAGGGTACAACGGCGCAGGCAAATCCACCTTGCTGAAAATCATGGCCGGAATAGATACCGAGATTGTTGGTGAAGCCCGTCCCCAACCTGACCTGAAAATCGGCTATCTGGCTCAGGAGCCGGCGCTGGACCAATCAAAGGACGTGCGCGGGGTTGTGGAAGAAGCCATATCAGATGTCAAACAGGCTCTTTCGCGACTGGATGCGGTTTATCTTGCCTACGGTGAGCCGGATGCGGATTTCGATGCACTGGCGAAAGAACAAACCCGACTGGAAAACATCGTACAAGCGGCGGACGGGCACAATCTGGAACATAAATTTGAAATTTCGGCGGACGCGCTGCGCCTGCCTCCATGGGAAACCAGCATCAGTACATTGTCCGGCGGTGAAAGACGCCGGGTCGCGCTTTGCAGATTATTGCTATCCAACCCCGACATGCTGATTCTCGACGAACCCACCAACCATCTGGATGCAGAGTCAATCGCGTGGCTGGAACGCTATCTCCATGAATTCGAGGGAACCGTAATCGCGGTAACTCATGACCGATACTTTCTCGACAATGTAGCGGGCTGGATTCTGGAGCTGGACCGCGGACAGGGCATCCCCTGGCAGGGAAATTATTCATCCTGGCTCGACCAGAAAGAAAACCGTCTGCAACAGGAGCAGAAATCTGAAGCGGCGCGCATGAAAAGCATCCGCAATGAACTGGAATGGGTACGCTCCAATCCGAAGGGACGCCACGCCAAGGCCAAGGCACGAATCAAGCGATTTGAAGAACTGAACTCGACCGATTACCAGAAACGTGCCGAGACCAATGAAATCTACATCCCCCCAGGGCCACGTCTTGGCGACCAGGTGATCGAAGCGAACAGTATCTCGAAATCCTACGGCGACAATATGCTGTATGAGAATGTCAGTTTCAGCCTTCCCAAGGGCGGAATTGTCGGCATCATCGGCCCCAACGGAGCCGGCAAAACGACCCTGTTCCGAATGATGACGGGGCAGGAATCTCCTACATCCGGCCACTTCAAGATCGGCGAATCGGTCAAAATCAGCTATATTGATCAATCCCGGGATTCACTGGATGACAGTAAAACCGTGTTCGAGGAGATTTCGGGCAATCAGGACATCATGCTGGTCAATGGATACGAAGTACATTCACGGCGTTATGTGGGTCGCTTCAACTTCAAGGGTACAGATCAGCAGAAGAGAGTCGGGCAGCTGTCCGGCGGTGAAAGAAACCGGGTGCATCTCGCCAAAGTGTTAGCCAGCGGCGGCAATTTACTGTTGCTGGACGAACCGACCAATGATCTGGATGTGGAAACCCTGCGGGCGCTGGAAGAAGCCATCCTGGATTTTCCCGGATGCGCGGCGATTATTTCACATGACCGCTGGTTCCTGGACCGAATCGCCACCCATATCCTGGCATTCGAAGGAAACTCACAGGTCACCTGGTTTGACGGCAACTATCATGACTACGAAGAAGACTACAAACGCCGCTTTGGCGATACCATCAAACCCGAAAGAATCAAATACAAAAGATTGAAATAACCCGGTCAATATCACTCCCCCCTTGAGGGGGAGTCAAATCCGCAAGCGGATTTGGTGGTGGGAATAATCACTCCCCCCTTGAGGGGGAGTCAAATCCGCCAAGCGGATTTGGTGGGGGGACAAACCGACAGATCAGGAGAAACAAAATGAAGAAAAACGCGAAACCAGACAACAGCGCAACCACCGGCTACGAGGCTGAACTATGGGCGATGGCCGATGCCTTATTGCCCTTCATGGATGCAGCCGAATACAAGCATGTCGTCCTCGGCCTGATCTTCCTCAAATACATTTCCGATGCCTTCGAGGAACGACAAGCGACGGTGCTCGCGGAATACGGCGAAGAAGCCGCCGAAGACCGGGACGAATATATCGCCGAAAATATCTTCTGGGTGCCGTCACAGGCTCGCTGGACGAATATAAAGGCGAACGCCCGCAATCCCACTATAGGACAGAGCATTGATGACGCGATGATAGCAGTTGAGGATGAAAACCCGGCGCTCAAGGACACGTTGCCAAAGGATTACGCCCGTCCGGCGCTTGATAAACAGCAGCTTGGACGAGTAGTTGACCTGATCAGCAATATCCAGGTAGGAAATGAGGGTGCCCGATCCCGCGATGTGCTGGGCCGTGTTTATGAATACTTCCTGTCACAGTTCGCGAACGCCGAGGGCAAAAAAGCCGGACAGTTTTACACTCCGCGCTGTGTGGTCAAGCTACTGGTCGAGATGTTGGAACCGTATTATGGCCGAGTCTACGATCCATGCTGTGGATCGGCAGGTATGTTCGTACAATCCATCGAATTCATCCGCGCGCACAGCACGGGCAACGGCAATGGCGGCAAAGCCAGGCGTGACATCTCGATCTTCGGTCAGGAGTCCAATCATACTACCTGGCGGCTGGCAAAGATGAATCTCGCCATTCGTGGTATTGAAGGGCAGGTCGCCCACGGTGACAGCTTCCACAACGACCGTCACCCCGACCTCAGGGCTGATTATATCCTGGCCAACCCGCCGTTTAATCTCTCCGACTGGGGCGGTGAGCGACTCGCAGACGACAAACGCTGGCAGTACGGTACACCGCCAAAGAGCAACGCCAACTTCGCATGGGTACAACACATCGTCCATCATCTGGCGCCTGCCGGTATTGCAGGCTTTGTGCTGGCCAACGGCTCCATGTCATCCGCCCAATCTGGCGAGGGCGAGATCAGGAGAAACCTGATCGAAGCCAACCTCGTAGACTGCATGGTCGCCCTGCCCGGACAGCTTTTCTACTCGACATCAATTCCCGCCTGCCTGTGGTTTCTGGCGAAAAAGCGCAATCGCCGAGGGGAAGTACTATTCATCGACGCCCGCAAACTGGGCCGCATGGTAGATCGCACCCACCGCGAACTGACCGACAAAGACATCACCCGCATCACCACCACCTACCACGTCTGGCGGAATCACTCCGATCATCACTCCCCCCAACAACATCACTCCCCCCTTGAGGGGGAGTCAAATCCGCAAAGCGGATTTGGTGGGGGGTACTACACCGACATTCCAGGCTTCTGCAGAAGCACCTCGCTAGCAGAAATCCGCAAACACGGCCACGTACTAACCCCCGGTCGCTACGTCGGCGCAGAACCACAAAAAGACGACGGCGAACCGTTCGAGGATAAAATGAAACGACTGACCACTGAATTACAGACACAACAAACCGAAAGCGCTCGGCTGGATACCGCAATCACAGAAAACCTCAAGAAACTGGGGTTTTGGGACAGATGACAGCACACGAACTGATCCGGCTACTCGAGAACCATCCAGCCGACATGAGGGTTGTTGTCAACGGCTATGAGGCAGGCTACGACGACCTGTCTCCACAACAGATTTCTGTTAGATCCATCCGCCTGAACACCGGCAAAGCAGACTGGGAAGGATGTCATGGAGACGTTGACGACCCACCGAGTGAGTCGCCGGACAATTCACCCGTGGTTGATGCTCTGATTTTTCGCCGCACATCGTATTAACAGCGAAAAGGCCATAATAACCATGAGCATAAAGACATGGGAATAAACCAGACCATCGATATCACCACCGAAGAACGTGAGGTGGTGCTGGCTCTGCTTCAACGGCACTTGCCCGGCGTGGCGGTATGGGTTTATGGTTCCCGCGCGAAATGGACATCCCGACCAGAATCTGACCTTGATCTGGTAGTATTCGCAACCCCGGAGCAATCACGCAAAATCGGTGACCTGCGGGAAGCATTCGAAGAAAGCAATCTGCCGTTCCGGGTGGATTTATTTGTCTGGAGTGAAGTGCCAAAGCAATTTCATCGAGAGATTGAACGCGATCATGTGGTGTTGATGGGTGAGGGGGAATGCAATCACTCAAAACTTAAATGGCCTGTCTCTACGATAGAAGAAGTCTCTGAAAAAGTCGCGATGGGCCCTTTTGGCTCTGCGATAAAAGTCGAAACTTTCGTGCCGGACGGCGTGCCGATCATAAGTGGCAAGCATCTGCACGGTGCTAAAGTTGACGACACATCAGGTTTCAACTTCATCACTGAAGAGCATGCTCAGAAGCTTGCCAATGCCAATGTCCAACGAGGGGATGTCGTATTCACACATGCAGGCAATATTGGGCAAGTAGCGTACATCCCAGAGCATTCGGAATTTTCCCGATATATCATCTCTCAACGTCAATTCTATATGCGATGCAACCGTTCGAAGGTCATTCCAGAGTTTCTCACTGCCTATTTCAGATCACACGAAGGTAAACACAAACTTCTAGCTAACACATCCCAAGTGGGTGTTCCGTCCATTGCACAACCTGTGACCTATTTGCGCACGATCGAGATTCCGGTCCCTCCCCTCCCAGAACAACGCGCCATCGCCCACATCCTCGGCACGCTGGACGACAAGATCGAACTCAACCGCCGTATGAACGAGACGATCGAAACGATGGCCCAAACCCTGTTCAAATCCTGGTTCGTAGATTTCGACCCCGTCCGCGCCAAAATGACCCTCAAACAACATCACTCCCCACCGCAACATCACTCCCCCCTTGAGGGGGAGTCAAATCCGCAAAGCGGATTTGGTGGGGGGAACAATGATCAGGCCACAGACCCCGACCTCCCCCCACCGCATCAGTCATCGCCTGACGGCTCGCCTTCTGCGACTCCCCCTCAAGGGGGGAGTGATTGGACCGTCAAACGCTTATACCCCGAAAAAACCCTGAACCGGGCGAAATCCATGCGCTACAACCAGACTGACGCAGAAGGACTACTCTGGCACTATCTACGCAACAAACAGTTGGACGGCTACAAATTCCGCCGTCAACAACCCGTCGGCCCATACATTGTCGATTTCGCCTGCCTGCCAGAAAAGCTGCTGATCGAACTGGACGGTGGCCAACACGCCGAACAGGAAACCTACGACGAGCAACGCGACCAATTCCTGCAAAGCCAGGGATACCGGGTTCTACGCTTCTGGAACAACGAAGTCTTCGATAACTGCTTCGCCGTACTGGAACAAATATACCAGACACTCAATCACTCCCCACCGCAACATCACTCCCCCCTTGAGGGGGAGTCACAATCCGCGATAGCGGATGTGGTGGGGGGTAATCACTCCCCCCTTGAGGGGGAGTCAAATCCGCAAAGCGGATTTGGTGGGGGGAACAATGATCAGGCCACAAACCCCGACCTCCCCCCACCGCATCAGTCATCGCCTGACGGCTCGCCTTCTGCGACTCCCCCTCAAGGGGGGAGTGATTGGACCGTCGAACGCGCCCGTGCCTATCTCGATCAACTGGACCCTGAAATCGCCGCTCTCTTCCCCGACAAGCTGGTTGACTCTGAATTGGGAGAGATACCGGAGGGCTGGGGGGTAAAGATGCTAGTGTCCCGTCATGCATGATATGTCGGATATAGTATGATAGATTCCTCGTTTTCTTGTTAAGACGAGGTTGAATGTATGAAACGCTATAGGGTGACGTTGGACGAAGCGGAGCGGGATGAATTGACGAGTATCACGAACAAGGGTTCGCATCGGTCGCAAAAGGTGATCAATGCATTGATCCTGCTCAACTGCGATGCAGGGGAGTTCAATGATCGGCATTCCACTGGGGAAGCCATTTCGGACATACTCCGTATCAGCATGCGCAAGGTGGGTCGAGTGAAGAAGCGGTTTGTGGAAGAAGGTCTGGATGCGGCGCTAGGAGGCCGCCAAGGGCGCAGGCTCACCTATATTCGTAAGGCTGACGGTGAATTCGAGGCGCGTCTGGTGGCTTTGGCCTGTGGTGAAGCTCCGGCGGGTTACGCGCAATGGTCGTTGCGGCTTTTGGCCGACCGGGTTGTGGAACTGGGTTACATTGATGCGGTGTCCCATGAAACCGTGCGCCGGGTTCTAAAAAAAACGAACTCAAGCCATGGCGGCGGGTCGGGTGGGTGATTCCGCCACAAGGCAACGCCGAGTTCGTCGCCGCGATGGAAAAGGTTCTGGATGTTTACCGGCGTCCCTACGATGCCGCTTTCCCGGTGGTGTGCATGGACGAGACACCGCGCCAATTGATTCGGGAGACTCGTGCGCCGGTTGCCATGGGTCCGGGACAGCCCGCCCGATACGACTACGAGTACCAGCGTTGTGGAACCTGCAATGTCTTCATGGCCACCGAACCTTTGGCTGGCAAGCGGATGACCCAAGTGACCGAACGCAGAACCCGAACCGATTGGGCGCAGTTCCTCTCCGACATTGCCGCACACTATCGGGATGCCACCCGCATCACCCTGGTCATGGACAATCTCAATACCCACCGTCCCGGTGCATTCTATGAAGCCTACCCACCGGCACAAGCCAAGGCACTATGGGACCGATTCGAGTTCGTTTATACCCCAAAGCACGGTAGTTGGCTGAATGTGGCTGAAATCGAACTCAACGTCATGAACCGCCAATGCCTGAATCGGCGTATCGACCGTATGGATATACTCGCACGTGAAGTCGCTGCCTGGCAAGCCTCACGGGACCGCCTACAGACTCAGGTGGATTGGCAGTTCACAACTGAGGACGCACGCATCAAACTAAAACGACTATATCCGACACAGGAAATATGACGAGACACTAGGCGAATGCTTCCATTTAACCATGGGGCAATCACCCCCTGGAAGCACCTACAACGACGACCGGAAGGGATTGCCCTTCTTTCAAGGTCGGACAGATTTCAGATTTCGGTACCCAGAGAATCGTAAATACTGCACGGCACCGACCAGAATCGCAGAACGCGACGACACACTTGTCAGTGTACGGGCTCCAGTTGGCGACATCAATATGGCTTGGGAGAAATGCTGTGCCGGTCGGGGAGTTGCAGCACTCCGACATGCATCAGGGTCGCGCTCGTTCACCTACTATTCCGCATGGACAATACAACAACAACTGAAGCAATATGAACACACAGGAACGGTTTTTGGTGCGATCAACAAAAAGCAATTCGAATATCTAACCGTGGTGGAACCGACATCAGAAATTGTTTCACTCTTTGAGAGTCAAGTTGGACCTCTCGACGAACAAATCAGGAAGGGGGTTGCTCATAGCCAAACCCTGACCCAGACTCGAGACACCCTCCTCCCCAAACTCATTTCCGGTGAAGTTCGCATACATGATGCGGAGAAGCTGGTGAATGCTACGACATCCTGATTGAGGAAATACCATACATGGGCATTCGTATACAACCGAAGGATATTCCAATCCCTGAGGATGACCCTTTCCAAAATGATCTGCTCAGCCGAAAAGACACTGCCGAAATCCTGACCAACCTTGTTGGCTCCATTGAGGGCCCCTGCGTGTTAGCGGTGGATGCTGAATGGGGAAATGGAAAATCCACGTTTCTCCGGCTGTGGTCCCAACACCTTCGAAACGATGATTTTCCTATTGTTGAACTCAATGCGTGGGAGACGGATTATGCCGAAAACCCCTTTGTCACGCTCTCCACGGAGTTGACAGACGGGTTGCAGGAACATAGCAAATCATCGGTTCAGAAGATGATTCATACTGTACAAGCGAGCGCGGCAGATATTGCCCTTGTATCCGTTCCCCATATACTCCGACTGGTATCAGGCGGCATCCTGACTGGAGAGTCCCAGTTGGAAAATGAAATCCGAAAATCCATTTCGGAGGTTACTGGAAACTGTCTGTCAGCCTACAGAAAAGCAAGAAACTCTGTGCAAGACTTTAAAGAAAACCTTCAAACCATGACGAACAAAGTATCGGAGGAGCATGGCGACAAACCGGTACTGGTCATGATTGATGAACTGGACAGATGCCGTCCATCCTATGCCATTGAGTTTCTGGAAGTCGCAAAACATCTTTTTTCAGTAGACCGAATCATCTTTGTACTCGCAATTAACCGCTCTGAACTCAGCCATTCCGTCAAATCGCTATATGGTCAGGATTTTGATGCGAACGGATACTTGAAACGGTTTATTGATATAGATTTCGTACTACCGTCACCCAATAGAAAGCAATTCATCAATGACTTACTTATCAAGATCAATCTCAGCCAATACTTTGAAAAAACCAATGACCAAGGAGCAATAAATGACGGATTTTCTTCTGTCGAAATCTTGTTAGGGAACTGTTTAGGAAAATCCACGGTTAGCCTTCGCCAGATTTCTCAAGCCATTCATCGAATTGGCCTAGTGCTCGCTTCACTCTCCGAACACAACAGCGGTTTTATACCGGCGACCGTAACAGCCCTCATCATACGAACTATAGATGAAGATCTTTACCATCGCTTCTGCATGGAGAATGCAACCGACATTGAGGTGATCGACAGCATATTTCCGGGTGAAGAAAACGGAGTCATGCTAAACGAACTCCACAGATACCTGTTTGAAGGCACAGTTATACTTGGCTATCAGGAAATATCCGGCAAAGACTCACCACTGCTTAGAAAATATCGAGCTTTGTTCGAAGATCCAGACTTCGGAAATGGTCCTGTAACAGAATACCTTAAGAATGCAGAAGCTGTCATTGACTATGTGAGAATTCAACTCACTCATGCTCCCTTAGACCCTATCATCTGCCGTCGCACTATTGGATTCAAGCATGCCATCCACCGAATCGAATTATTCTCGAATGAACTGAAAGGGGAAGACGATTCCTGATACCAGAGCGCGACCTGATTTCCTATGCCTTTATACTCCAGACAATGACTCGCAATATTGACAATCCATCCCCGACTGGCGAGGTCGCCGTCTATGAAGCTCCTGACGGCAACGTGCGGGTGGATGTGAAGCTGGAACAGGAGACCGTCTGGCTGACTCAACGGCAGATGGCCGAACTATTCAGTACCACTACTGAAAATGTCTTGATGCACCTGCGCAATGTATTTTCCAACAAAGAGTTAGAGGCCGAAGCAACCACTAAGGATTATTTAGTAGTTCAGACCGAGGGTAAGCGCCAGGTTCAACGAAACATTAAGCACTACAACCTCAACACCACCATTTCTGCGGTTACCGGGTCAATTCCCATCGGGGGCTGATTCCACTATCGGCCTTCCCCGCAAGCCTTCCAGCAACCCGGCCAATCTCCCGACCTCTTGGGCAATTTGTGTTATCTGTTGTCCTTGTTGGCTCATCTGTTGCCGTAGCTCGCCAATATCCCGACTGTGGCGACTGTTGGACAGCATAATCACCCCGGCCAATGCCACGCCCACACTAATGATGGTGAATAACTCCGCTGTTATCGTCATACCACCTCTCTGCCTTCCACCGTCTGTTCAATCATTATTTCCAAAGATATGACCTTTGTACATCAGCTATCAAGGACATTAAAGCCAGTGTACACTATAATTCTTTACGGTGAGATTTAATTATGAGTGCTTCTACTATGGTATGGAGCTCTTTGATGAAATCGCCGCTGAGGCAACTTGTGCAAAATTTGCACAGGTTCACTCCGAGGGCGGGCGAGAAGTCACACGGGAAATTGATCACTATAATCTGACAGCGATGCAACTGCACAATGCATTTTTTCAGTGAAGGGTTGAAACGTTCAACTACCAAGAAAACTTTGGTAGTTCGATCCGGGACCGGATTACACCCAGAGGCAATTTATGACTGTAAGTAATGAGGAGATCCGGCAACGTTTGCGTCTGGGAGAGGACAGCGTTTGGGAATTCAAACAGATTGAGTTCAAAGGTGACCGACCGATAAGTCCCAAACGGGACGATCTTGCTGATGAGATGGCTGCCTTCGCGAATGCGAACGGCGGCAAGCTTCTTTGCGGCATCACTGATGATGGCCAGATTCAGGGGATGTCGCCGGAACAAATGGCTGCCCTTGATAACTTGTTAGTCGAGGTGGGTACGGATGCGGTAGAGCCTGCCCTGCGTATTGATGTTCATCACAGGGAGCTGGATGGCAAGGCATTCGTGCTCGTAGAAGTGTCTCGTGGTGATGCGGTTCATCAGCGAGCCGGACGTACATTCATTCGTGTTGGAGCAACCCGGAGACGGCTGGACGGGGATGAATTTTTGCGCTTGGCACAAAA
This sequence comes from Arenicellales bacterium, assembly GCA_965116335.1. Lineage (GTDB taxonomy): Bacteria > Pseudomonadota > Gammaproteobacteria > Arenicellales > Poriferihabitantaceae. The sequence continues at coordinate 204,286 of OZ220677.1, read as the reverse complement.
ACGCGCACAGAACCGCTATTTGTGGTTTGACAAGCAAATTGTGCCCGGAACGGGCTTTGAGACTCTCAATGAGCAACTGTGGGAACCACTCCTTAGTGTGGCTGGAGCCACTGACCCCCGCCAGGGATTGATCAATCTTCGGCTTCTGGCGAAGGACGAAGCTGGTGTGAATCGGGCCACAGTTGCCGGCATATTACTTTGCGCCCGGTCACCACAGGAATGGTTGCCACAAGCTACTATCATGGCAACGTATTATCGTGGACAAGACCGCGCTTCTGACCAGCTGGACGCACAGGAAATCACCGGCCCATTGCCTGCCCAGGTCGCAGATACCGTAAAGTTCGTCGTGCGAAATATGCGCGTCTCGGCACGAAAAGTACCAGAACGGGAAAATATGCCGCAATATAGCACAGCCGCGGTTTTTGAAGCCGTAGTCAATGCCATCGTACACCGTGACTACTCAATTTCCTCACGGCGAATCAGGTTGTCGATGTTCAAGAATCACCTTGAGATTGATTCGCCCGGCCAGCTTCCCAACGGCATGACCATCGAAGGCATGGGCGCAAGCCAGGCAACACGCAACGAAGTAATCACTTCTGTGTTCGGAAGAATTCCAGTTGGCGATGTCCCTGGATCAAACCACCGTCTGTACTTGATGGAACGCCGGGGGGATGGTGTCTCGATTATCCTCAATGAAACCCGGGAGGCTACCGGCAACCCGCCACAATACGAGATCGTCGATGAGTCCAATCTGGTACTGAATATTCCTGCCGCAAGGATCGAATTGTTTCCCGCCGACTCTACCGTCACGGTGCACTCGGAGGGAGCGCCTGTCCCTGGAGTTGATGTCCTGGTACTCTTTCCGAACAAGACATGGCAACGAGCGACTACCGATGAAGCTGGAGAAGCAACCTTCAGCCTGTACACAACGCATCTTCCTATGACGGTTTACGCTGCAATGCCGGGGTATGCCGCCGGGATCAAACGGGAGTGGATACCGGCTCATGGAGGCTTTCTGCTTGAGCTCTGCGCTCTTTCTGCCGGAGGCGCGTCCATATTCCCTCAGAACACCGGGCATCTTCCTGGCCTGCATGGGCAGCTGAATCCGAAACGCGACACTTCAGACCGGACCTGGTTGTACGCAAATAATATCGCCATTGAGGAAGGGCGACAACAGCCGGTGCATTTTCGCCTGGGTAAGCCGATGAAGCTTACGGACGCATTCGGCGTTGAGTTGTCGGTAACCATTGTTGATATCATCGGGCATTGCGCGTTGGTGGAATATCGACCCTGCGATCCATGAATCTGCTATCGCCCCCGCCCGAATGAAAACCATCACCGAAAGCGAGGTCGAGGAAGCGGCGCTGGAGTGGCTGGCGGGTCTTGGCTGGAATGTTGTTCACGGCCCGGATATCGCTCCTGATACGCCGGGGGCGGAGCGTGATGATTATGGCAGGGTGACGCTGGAGTGGCGGCTTCGTGATGCACTGAGCCAGCTGAATCCTGATCTGCCCGAAGCCGCCCTGGACGATGCCCGCCGTAATCTGACCCGTCCGCAAGGAACAACTCTGGAAGCCCGCAATCGCGCAGTCCATCGGATGCTGGTGGACGGTGTGACGGTGGAGTATCGCGATGCCTCTGGCGCGATTCGAGGGGCGCAGGCACAGGTGATTGACTTCGACAACCCGGAGCGCAACGACTGGCTGGCGGTCAATCAGTTCACGGTCGTCGAGAACAAGCACGAACGCCGCCCGGATATTGTGTTATTCATCAACGGGTTGCCGCTTGGTGTGATGGAACTCAAGAACCCGGCGAGCGAGGACGCAACCGTGCGGAGTGCTTGGCAGCAATTACGGACTTACCAGGATGAAATCCCCTCACTGTTTGATTTCAACGACATACTTTTCGTCTCTGACGGAGTGGATGCGCGAGTTGGCACACTGACTGCCGGTTGGGAGTGGTTCAAGCCATGGCGCACCATCTCCGGCGAAGCGCTGGCTGACCAACCCTGCCCCAGTTGCAGGTGATGATTCAGGGCGCTTGCCACCCACGCAGGCTGCTGGAGTTGATCCGTAATTTCATTGTGTTCGAGGATGACGGTAGCGGCGCACTGACCAAGAAGATGGCTGGATACCACCAGTTCCACGCGGTCGGGATAGCAGTCTTTGAAACCTTGCGCGCCGCCCGAATGCAGCGATCTACAGATATTGCTGATGCATACGTCTCTGGACACTACGAGTCCGGGCGCAAAGCCGGTGGCGACCCGGGCGACCGGCGCATCGGTGTCGTCTGGCATACCCAGGGTTCCGGCAAGAGTCTGACTATGGCCTTCTATGCCGGGCGCATCATCCGTGATCCGGCAATGGAAAATCCGACGGTTATCGTACTGACTGACCGTAACGACCTTGACGACCAGCTTTTCGGCACTTTCTCGCGTTGCGCCGACCTGTTGCGTCAACCCCCGGCGCAAGCGGCAAGCCGTGCAGATTTGCGCGACCTGCTTACAGTCAAGGCGGGTGGTGTGGTGTTCACCACCATCCAGAAATTCTTCCCGGATGAGAAGGGAGACCAATACCCCCGGCTATCAGAACGCCGCAATATCGTGGTAATCGCCGATGAGGCGCACCGCAGCCAGTACGATTTCATCGACGGGTATGCGCGTCATATACGAGACGCGCTTCCCAACGCTTCATTCGTCGGCTTCACCGGCACACCCATCGAACTGCAGGATGCCAACACGCGAGCGGTGTTCGGCGACTATATCAACATTTATGATATTCAAAGAGCAGTTCAGGATGGGGCGACTGTACCGATCTATTACGAAAGCCGACTCGCCAGACTGGCGCTGAATGAGAACGAGAAGCCGAACATCGACACCGGATTCGAGGAGGCGACCCGGACAGTGCTGGAACAGGCTGAGGTATTATGTGGCGGTTGGCTGACATCGTAGGGGCAGAGGGCTGTGGGTGCCCGCTATCGTTGATACCTGTTCCGTCATTCGCGGGAGGGTACAAGACCCTCCCCTACGATGACGGGTTGGATCATACGATGACGGTTGTGCCCCCCATCCAATCCGTTTGCGGATTTGACTCCCCCTCAAGGGGGGAGTGATACGTCAGTCCGTCACAAAAAGTCGGCTTTGGTTGGTCTTTGCCGGGCTACCTGGACCGCATCTTCAATCGAGATTTTTTCGTTGAACAACGCCCATCCGATCACTACGCCCGCTATGTTCGGCAGGTTCGCGAGTATTGAAATGTCATCCAGATTACGCACCGTACCACTGGAAATCACTGGACATTCCAGCTCGGTGCCCATCTGGGTAGTGTTCGCCATACTGCTTTCCGCCAACTCGTCATAGCGATCAATATCGGTATAAATAATCGCCGCAGCGCCGCAACGCTCGAATCGTTTGGCCAGCTGCTGGGCGGTGAATGTGGATGTATGCTTCCAGCCATGGGAAACCACCTTGCCACCACGCGCATCAATGCTGATCATGATTTTACCGGGGTACTCCGCACATAATGTCTCAACCAGCCTCTGATCGACCACTGCCGCCGTGCCGAGCACGACTCTCTCGGCTCCGCTTGCCATCCAGTTCTCGGCTGCGGTCAGGGAACGGATACCACCCCCTACCTGAACGGGAATATTCGACTGCTTGATAATTTGCTTGATGATGTCGGAATTGTCGGCAGGGTCCTGATGCTGGAATACTCCGTCCAGGTCAACGACGTGCAGCCATTGCGCTCCACCGCGCTCAAATTTCCTGGCTGCATCCAGTGGGGATATGTCAAATACCTGTGGGGCTTCGATGCTGCCATGCTTGAGATTTACGCACCGCCCCTTGTGCAACTCGATATCTGGGTAAACGATCATGGAGTACCTCGCTAAAAGATCACGTGAAACAGCCTCTCCTGTGTTCACACGGGCTGTTATGTGGGTAACGAGTTTATACCATAACCGGGTTCAGTTACAGTTTTTGTATGGGTACATACTGGCCGAGATACCGCTTCGCAGCCCGCCGCTCCTCTATACATTTACGATATTTCCAGGCTCGCCCCAGAAATCGGAATAATCCGCCCTCCTCGGTCGGGTCCAGCGTCTCCGCCAGACCCAGCGGTTTCAGGTCAGGCGGGCTCATGGCCCACACTCTTTGCGGCACTCGCACATAAGGCCCCGGAAGCCGGATTGTCTCTCCGTCTTGCTGGTTCTGAATTTCCAGCGCAAGCTCAATTTCTCCATTCGGCCCGCTCACTCCCAGGTCAGCGACAGCAACCCGCATATCGGGACCTGTATGGTAGAGATTTTCCGTACCCTCCACTTCTTCACCCGGTTCTACAAACGTGATCCAGTCCGCCGTACCGTCATCCCCGGTACGGAAAAAATTCAGCGCCAGCTCACGGTCGTGGAAACTACCGACTGCCGGGCCTTGCAGTTGCAGAGAATCATGGCCGGCAAGAAGCCGTATCGTGTAGGGGACATTTCTCCAGTTCTCACCTGCATCTATCTTCAGCCGCTGTAGCCATACATTGACCTGGATCGCCTCGCCTCCCCTATATGGGTAACCCACCAGGATCATCGCCACTGCCCGCGCCCGCCCGTCGAGCGACTCCATCCGGGCATAAGCCTTGACCCGGTAGGGGTCCTCATTCGCGCACTTGCGGTCAAACTCGATACGCCCTCCCGGAGGATGGAGAGCAGGGTCTCTACCGGAGCCTGACTCGACCGGCTCCATCACACAGATGCCGCCAACCAGAACCAGCGCGGCAATCGGCATATACCTCCACTTTTTTTCTGTCATCGAATATCAGGTCTTGTAGCCAGCGGTATCGCCTGAAGAAGCAGGAAGCGAATCGACGGCGCGTTTGGTAAAATTGTTGGATTGCAGGGTGGTCACGGGCACTCTTCAAAACCGGGTAAGGTTGCGAAGAAATAATACTTCGGCCACAATCGAATCGCAACAAACAATAAAGTCAAATCTGGATCATTATTCAGAGAAAATCATCACACGGTAAAGAAAATGCCAAAACTTGACACCGAATCCATACAGAAGCAGGACAACCGATTCCTGCATCCCTGGGAAGACATCCGCAAACTCGGAGAAAACAGGCGCACCGTCATATCCGGCGCCGATGGCATTTATATCGAGGATTCAGACGGCAACCGGATGATTGACGGGCCAGCCGGGATGTGGTGCGTCAACATCGGTCACCGCCGGGCAGAGATGGCGAAGGCAATCGCCGATCAGGTGACGCAACTGACTTATGTCAGTCCATGGAGTCTGACGACTTCACCGGCATCACTGCTGGCCGGGAAACTGGCTGAAATATCTCCCGGAGACCTGAACCACGTCTTTTACACGACCTGCGGCTCCACTGCCGTTGACTCGGCCTTACGTTTTGTCATGTTCAGAAACAACGTCATCGGACAACCCGACAAAAAGCATATTATTTCAAGAACCAACGCCTATCACGGCAGCACTTACCTTTCGGCATCGGCCTCGGGAAAATCCACAGACAAGAACTTTCTGGATTTCATGGATGACCGCTTCCATCATATTGCCGACCCCAATCCGCTGAACAAACCTGCGAGCATGGATGAAAAAAAGTATTGCGCGCTGCTGGCCGACCAGCTTGAGGAGAAAATCCTGGAGTTGGGAGCGGACCGGGTGGCCGCGTTCATCGCCGAGCCGATTCTGGCTTCAGGCGGTGTTATTCTGGCGCCGCAGGGATACCACGCCGCCTGTCTCGAGGTATGCCGGAGACATGACGTGATCTACATATCGGATGAAGTGGTGACCGGATTCGGCAGGCTCGGCCACTATTTCTCATCAGAGCCGGTTTTCGGTATCGTGCCGGACATCATCACCTGCGCCAAGGGCATTACTTCCGGCTATGTACCGTTGGGAGCGTTTCTGGTTTCAGATGCGTTGCTCCGATCGATTGATGCGGCAGAACCCGATCTGGTGTTTTCCAATGGCTTCACCTATTCGGGGCATCCGGTAGCCTGCGCGGCTGCCCTGAAAAACATCGAAATCATCGAACGGGAAAATATTCTCGAACACGTGCGGGAAACCGCACCGTACTTTCAGTCCCGACTGAAAACCCTGGAAGACCTCCCGATCGTCAAAAATGTGCGCGGAATCGGACTGATGGCCTGTGTCGAATGCAGCATTAACCAGGACGGCAGTAAGGAATCGGCAAGAGACCATGAAATCGGCAAACGAATTGATCGATACTGCCAGCAATCCGGGTTGTTGATCCGCCCGATTGTCAATATGTTCGTCCTGTCACCTCCATTGATCATTACCGAAGCGCAGATCGACGAGATGGTCCGCATCCTGCGCGACAGCATCACCGCGGCAATGGAGGATGTCATCAACGAAGGCTTATGGAGCCGAGAATAGTACAGTCATGACTTAAAAAGCCAGACATTCCCGCACGGCCCGCTGGCCGGACAGCCAGGCGCCATGTGCGGTATTCAGGAAGTCTGTCGAAGTCGCTTCACCGGCGAAAAACAGTTTGCGGTCGAGCGGTTCGGCCAGTGTTTGCCGGACATTCCGGTAACCGGGGACGGTTGAGGAATACGCCCCCCGTATCCAGGGGTCATAGCCCCATGCACTGACCTTGAACTCTCTCAGGCCGGAGCGGATACCGGAGCCGAAGATTTTGACCAGCGCCTCCGTCAACCAGGCCTCGGAAGCGGCCGGCCCCTGTTTCTCCAGCCACCACGCAAACCGGCCGCCGGTACTGGCGAACAGACAGGGCGTACCGAACGGCCGGATTCTCACGGTCATGGATACCTCACCGTCATGATAATGAATATTCTGCGGAACGTCACCCTCAAATGTGCCTTTATCAAAACTGAAGAACTGATAATTGCTGTTGCCGAGTGGCAGGGCATGAATAGCCTCAATCCGGTCTGCGGGCAGTTTCGGCACGAACTCAATCGCAGATGCGCCCAGAACGCCGGTAGATACGGTAATCACTACCTGGTCGGCACTCAGAACTCCATGATTAGTGGTCACCCGCACCGGGCTGTCTCCCCAGGCAACCGACAGCGCCTGGGTATTCAGATGCACCGGGGCCGCTTCGCCCTGCTTGGCAATCAGGACGCCATACCCTTCCTTCAACGGCCAGTCTTCGCCAGTCTCCCTGAAATCCATAATGTCAACAATGCCAACCTGATCCACGTCATTTGAGTGCATCAGGGACATCCAGTAACAATAATACGGCATCCAGGGGCTATCCGGGTCGCTAATCGCATCCAGTGCCGATAATTCCGGGTTGTCGCAGTACGCCTGCTGGACTGCAATATCGTTATCGGCGCAAAACGATTCATACGCCTGTCGCTGCTGTGTTGACAGCCAGTTGCCGTTGAAGTGCATGGAGTATGGAGTCGCTTCGGTTTCATAGCTGAACCCGAGGCGGTCCGCCCAGGCGACATAGGGGTTGAGGCTCGCACAATGCATCCAGTGGCAACCCAGGTCAACCGGGATTGACTCTTCGAGATATTCAGTCAACCCCCGGCCACCGATTCTGTGCGAGGCTTCCAGCACAATATGCCGGATGCCCTGCCCGGACGCGAACGACGATGCCCCCAGGCCGGCAGCACCGGCACCGATAATGATCAGGGGATAGTCCGAGGTTCTGGATTTCATGACATAACGGGCGTTCGTTTGAAGACAGGAACGGCAAATTGTACAATCACCCGGTCTGAAATACATCCTGAAATAAGGAATAAAGGGGAACCTGCAATTACCGATGCGTAGGGGCGGGTCACAAAGAGGAACCAATATGACCGACGATTTGAGCGACTGTCTGGCAAAGTGGTGCTATCAGGACGAAGCGCTTTTTGATCTGGAGGGCGAGCGGCTGTTCAGGAACAACTGGCTACTGGTCGCCCATGTCAGTGACCTGCCGGACAACCGCGATTTTATTACCTTTGAGGTGGCTGGTGAGTCCGCCATCGTAATACGCGGCAATGACAACCGGTTGAGAGCTTTTCATAATGTCTGCCGCCATCGCGGCGCCCGGCTCCTGAATGAACGCTCCGGTCAATGTGCGCCTACGCTAAGCTGTCCTTTCCATGGCTGGACTTACCAGCTTGACGGCAATCTGGTTGGCGTTCCCGCCGCCAACTCCTTCACCAATCTGGAACAGGCCAGCAAGAGCCTGGTTGCGGTCGATATGGAAATCTGGATGGGCTTCATATTCATCCGCTTTGCTTCTGGCGGGGCCTCGTTGGCGGAAACCATGAAGCCGCTTGAAGACCGACTCCGTCCCTACCGACTGCCGGAAATGCGGTCAATAAAAAACTCCCGGTATCGACAGTTGATGCCCTGCAACTGGAAGGTCATCCATGACATCGACAATGAAGGTTATCATGTCCCGGTCGGGCATCCGATGCTGCAGGAATTGTATGGTAAAAATTACACGGATCACTCCATCGGCGGCCATGCTGTATCATCGGCCTGGCTGAATGATAAGCCAGCGAAGAACTGGAGTGTCAGAAACTATCAGAAGTTGCTGCCACGATTCGACCACCTGCCCGATGACAGCCAACGGCTGTGGTTCTATGTCGCCATTTTCCCGAACATGGTGCTGGGACTTTACCCGGACAGTATTGAATACTATATGACGATCCCGGTTTCACCACAGAAGACCATCCTGACAGGAGCGAGCTACGCGTTGCCTGATGCGCGCAGGGGGATGGATGCGGTACGCTGGCTTAACCTCAGGATAAACCGGATTACGAGTGAAGAAGACGTGAATTTTGTCATGCGGATGCACAACGGCATGAAATCCAGCGCCTTCCCGGAGCCTGAACTGTCATCCCTGGAAAGCGGTGTCCGGGAATTCCACCACAAGATTCAGTCAGTCCTGCCGGTAACCCGACTGAAACAGTCACCCGGCGCGGAAAAAATGGTCGAGATCAATAACGCCATGACCGACGCCGGGTCGTGTCCCCCCATCCAATCCGCTTACGGATTGGATTCCCCCTCAAGGGGGGAATGATGTGATGGATGCCAACCCGTTATCGTAGGGGAGGGTCTCCGTGCCCTCCCGCAACCGCTGGAACAGGTATCAACGATAGCGGGCACCCACAGAGGGGCGCCCCTACGATGATAGTAAGCACACAATCCATATCATTGTGGATTCCCGTTTCCACGGGAATGACGGATGTCAGACAAGGCACCGACCGTCATCGTAGGGGCGGGTCTCCGTGCCCGCCCGCAACCGCCGGAACAGGTATCAACGATAGCGGGCACCCACAGAGGGGCGCCCCTACGATGACAGTAAGCGCAGTATCTGAGTGGTTGTGGATTTCCCCTCAAGGGGGGAATGATGTTGTAGGGCCTGCCCTTGACCGAATCAGTTCTTCCCGCCTGCGGCAAGCTGCATGTCGCGCTCCCTCTGCTTCTGTTGCCGGAACATAATCCAACCGGCGATAACCACCCCGACCGCCACCGTAACAATGATGATAGTAGCCAGCGCATTGATATCCGGGCGCAATCCCAGCCTCACCCTGGAATAGATTAGCATTGGCAAGGTATTTGCACCAGGGCCGGTAACAAAACTCGCGATCACGAGATCATCCAGCGACAAGGTAAAAGCCAGCAACCATCCCGCCATCATGCCGGGCGCCAGCAACGGCAATGTCACATCGGTCAGCACCCTGAATGGTTTGGCACCCAGGTCCTGCGCCGCCTCCTCATAGTCCTGCCCCATACCGGACAGCCTGGACTGGATGATGACCGCAACATAAGCCATCGAGAATGTGATATGCGCGATCGTGATTGTGGTGAATCCACGACTGGATGGCCAGCCGAGAAACTCATTCAATGTAATGAAAAGCATCAGCAGGGATAACCCGGTAATCACTTCTGGCATCACCAGAGGCGCGGTGATCATGCCGCCAAACAGGGTTCTGCCCTTGAACTTCCCGAACCGCACCATAGCAAGACCGGCCAGCGTGCCAAGCAGAGTGGCGAAAGTAGCATTGACCATAGCAATCTGCACACTCAAGATCAACGCATCCCATACTTCCTCGCTTTCAAACAGGGTGACATACCACCGGGTCGAGAAACCGCCCCAGACCGGAACGATTTTCGAGTAATTGAAAGAATAGACAATCAGCATGACCATCGGTACGTATAAAAACGCCATACCGAAACAAAGCATCGAAAACAGGAACGTGGATCGTTTTTTACGCATCAGCCCTGATTCTCCCGCGCCTGTACTCGCTGATAGAGCATAATGGGAATCACCAACAGCAGAAGCAACGCGATAGCCACGGCGGAAGCCACCGGCCAGTCATGATTGGAATGAAACTCACCGAACAAAACCCGTCCGATCATCAATACATTACCACCTCCGAGCAAATCAGGAATAACGAACTCGCCAGTCGCCGGAATGAACACCAGCAGGCAACCCGCCACAATACCGGGCATGGTCATGGGTAGCGTAACGGTCAGGAACGTGGTCATGGGTTTCGCCCCGAGGTCGGCAGCCGCTTCGTGCAGTGTGATATCCAGCTTCTCCATATTCGCGTAAAGCGGCAGAATCATGAAAGGGACATAGGTATATACAATACCCACATAGACCGCAAAATGAGAATACAACAGCCGAATCGGAGTATCAATCAAGCCAAGCCAGATCAGGGCATCATTGATCAAGCCCTGGTCCGCCAGCAACCCCATCCAGGCATAAACCCGGAGCAGAAAAGAGGTCCAGAACGGCAAAATCACCATCATCAGCAAGATATGTTTCGCCGTATGCGAGGCCCGCACAATGGAGTATGCAATCGGATACCCGATCAACAGACATAACAGCGTTGAAATCGAAGAAATCTTGACCGAACTGATATAGGTATTCAGGTAGAGCTCGTCTTCCCACAGGTAAGAGTAATTATCAAAAACCACGCGAATGCTCATCGCGCCATCGCTGGCCCACTGAAACAACGGAGAGAAAGGTGGACTGGCGATTAACGGCTCAGCGACACTGATTTTCAGAATAATGAAAAAGGGCGCCAGGAAAAACAGCAATAACCAGAAAAAGGGAATAAACACCACCACAGTTTTCCATCTGGACTGAAGCAGGTGCATAAGCCGGGGCACGAACCCGTCACCGACCGTCTGACTTTTCAGCTTGCCTACGATGTCAGCGCCGGTTTTCATTTCAGGCCAGACTACTCGGTAAGAACGACCGGGCTGGAAGCATCCCATTGCAACCAGACCTGCTCCTCCCAATACACGACATGGCGCCCTCCTTTCGGGCGTATCTGGTTAGGTACGGTCACATCAATGACCTTGTCACTGGCGAGCTTGATCCGGTAAGTCGAGAAATTGCCGAGATAACCAATATCCTGAACCACCCCCCCGATCTGATTGACACCGGATGGTTCCTGAGGCGATTTCGAGACCCGTATTTTCTCCGGGCGGACTGCCACCCAGACCTTGCTTCCCTCATTGACCGGGATACCGTGATCAATAAAAAACTCGACATCGTCATCTCTGGATCGCACATTCAAATGGTCGTCCCCACTCTTCGTAACTCGCCCTTCAAACATATTGATCGAACCGATAAAGTCAGCCACCATCCGTGAATCCGGGTATTCATAAATTTCGGTCGGTGTTCCGATCTGGACGAATTTTCCGGCATCCATCACGGCAATGCGAGTCGAAAGCGTCATCGCCTCTTCCTGGTCATGAGTCACGACGATGAAGGTCACGCCCAGCTTGTCCTGAATATTCATCAACTCGAACTGGGTCTGCTCACGCAGACGCTTGTCCAGCGCGGCCAGTGGTTCATCAAGCAGCAACACCTTCGGACGTTTGACCAGTGCCCTCGCCAATGCGACTCGCTGGCGTTGTCCCCCTGACAGCTGGTGGGGTTTGCGTCTGCTGAATTCGGACAGCTCCACCATTTCCAGCATTTCTGCCACACGCAACCGGATTTCCTCCTTGTCCACACCGTCCCTTTTCAATCCATACGCCACATTCTTCTCGACATCCATGTGCGGGAACAGCGCGTAGGACTGAAACATCATATTGACGGGACGTTCATAAGCCGGAACATCATTCATCCGCGTACCGTCAATATAGATACTGCCCGACGAAGGCACCTCAAATCCGGCCAGCATACGCAGCAACGTTGACTTACCACAGCCCGACCCCCCCAACAGGCAGAACAGTTCCCCCTGGTAAATATCCAGATTGACGCCGCTTACCGCCGTGAAATCACCGAAATTCTTGGTGACATCGGAGATACGGATAAACGGTTCTGCATCCGGGTCAAGCCAGGGCCTGTCCTGATAATCTGCCTGCTCCGGCATGATCTGTTTCCCGGGGACGAACGACGGGTCAGGGTCGGACAGAGGCTTCCCTGGCACAGTCCTGGTTAATTACCCGCCTTGAAATTGGTCCACAATCTGGTTCGCATACGTTCCACTTTGGGTGGAAAGACAGCCAATGTATACATCTGCTCAACCGCTTCAGGAGGCGGGAATGCAGCCGGACTCGAGGTAACTTCCTCATTGATCAATTCAATCGCTGACTCATTGGCAGTGGCATACCAGGTAAAGTTACTGTCATTCGCAGCGACCTCGGGACGCATCATGTAATTCAGGAACAGGTAGGCATTGTCAACATTCTTCGCATCCGCAGGAATGACCCAGCCATCCACCCAGAAGTTGGACGCTCCATCACCCGGAGGAAGGAAGAAATCCAGTTCGACCCCGGTATTCGCCTCCGCGGCACCAGCAACTGCGAGCAGTCCATCCGGCCCCCAGGTCACAGCCAGGCAAAATTCCTTCTCAGGCATTCTCTGGTAGGCATAGTTGTCAAACGTCTTGATATAGGGGCGGATTTTCAACAGCATTTCTTCCACCGCCTTCAGATCATCCCGGTTGGTGGTATTCGGGTCCAGCCCCATATAGGCTAACGCCATAGGTATTACGTCAGTAGGAGAATCCAGAAAGGAAACGCCGCAAGAAGCAATCTTTTCCATGTGCGCCGGATCGAAAATCAAATCCAGTGAGCCGATTGGAGCGTCAGGATAGGTTTCCAGCACCAGTTCCTCATTATAGGTTACACCATGAGTGCCCCACATATACGGGACAATATACTGGTTGCCCGGATCCCATTGTTCATCCAACTGACCCAGCACGTCAGCGCGCATGTGTTCGAGGTTGTCGAGCCTGGATTTATCCAGCGGCTGCAGGATTCCGGCTGGAATCAAACGCGCGATCTGGCTTCCCGCATGACTCACTACATCGTATCCGGTATTCCCGGCCAGTAACTTGGAGTCAATCGCCTCAACCGAGTCATAATTATCGTAAGTCACCTCGATATCGTACTCTTTCGCGAAGTTATCGATCGTGTCTTCCGCGATATATTCGGCCCAGTTGGTCACATTGAGTTGCCCCCCTGCATACACCGAAGCCATCCCGAAAACCAGCGCAGAAGAAGCAGCACCAACCATGCAGTTTTTCACCAAACCAGATAAATTTTTCATAATTTCTACCTCCCACGGGCATTAATTAACTTGACAACACAGTATAATTCTTAACTCTCGGTATAATGTGCCAGACTCAAACTAATTGTTCAAGCCTGCCTGATATAATCTGATGCGTTTCAATTTCAGGATTCTCCTGGCCGGAGTCGGTGCTCTGGCTATCGGGCTTTATTTACAGCTTTTCGGATTCAACCCGCCGATTGTCAAGGTGCAACCCGTCACCTCCCCGATCGAAGGTTTTTTCTGGCCCGACCAACTGCAACTGCATCAATTCGGCCTGGTTGATCATGAAAACCGGAAGTTCGACCAACCTCGGCTCTCCGGGCGATGGAGTTTCGTGTTTTTCGGGTATACCCACTGCCCGGATATCTGCCCGATCACGATGAACCTTCTGCGCCAGGCCAGGACAAAACTCCTCCGGGACGCCGGGCCGGATATGGATCCAATCGACATTGTTTTCGTCTCGGTGGACGGTGAGCGCGACACGCCGGACCGCCTGCGGGACTACATTGGATTTTTCGGAGAAGGATTCACCGCCGCGTCCGGCACGAAAGCGCAGATCGAATCGCTGACCACCCAACTCGGCGTAGCCTGGTCAATCGACGAACACGAAGAGGGCCAGGATTATCTGGTCGGCCACAGCGGCGCGGTCTTCCTGATCTCACCCCAGGCCACCGTCGCCTCAATCTGGCAACCTCCACACGAAGCCGATGAGATTGCCGACCGTTTCATGCAGATACAGGAATTCCTCCGCAACGGCAACCAGCCGGGTTGAATCCAGCTACAGTCCTTACCTCCGACTCTTGAAAAATTCACCGAGCAGTTGCTCGCATGACTCCTTCATGACACCCGCAACCACACGGCATCGGTGATTCATAAACTCAGATTCCAATAAATTCAGATGACTGCCCCCGGCTCCGTATCTCTCATCATAAGCACCAAACACAACCCGCCGCACCCTGGCCTGTAATATCGCCCCCGCACACATCACACAAGGCTCCAGCGTGACATACAGTGTACAATCGGGGAATCGGTGGTTCGTCAGGAACCGGCCCGCATCACGCAGTGCCTGAACCTCGGCATGGGCAGAAGGGTCGTGATCACAAATCGATCGGTTGAATCCCTGACCAATCACCCGTTCATCCTGAACCACCACAGCACCGACCGGCACTTCTCCAAGCGCTCGCCCCTTTTTGGCAAGCTCAAACGCCTGCTCCATGAATCGCAGATCAAGCTGGTTTTGTATCATTGTCATAACTGAAGCAATAATATTTTCTATATCATACGGGACATAAACTGCATTATTCAATCTGGATTGCACGAATTTTTCACGCGCGGTAAAAATTTATTGTGTTCGGGGGCTTGATATGTTATTTTTTCCCGTACGATAAATTCTTGTTTACGTTCTATGACCAAACAACAAGTGCAATACGGCACCATTCAATCTGCCGGGGATCTCGGTAAACTGGCGCGCATACATCGAAAACAGCGGAAGCTGACATTAGAGACCATCTCGGGCCTGGGCAACCTGAGCCCCCGCTTCTTGTCCGAATTCGAACGTGGCAAGGAAACTGCCGAAGTAGGCAAGGTACTGAAAGCATTACGCACTCTGGGACTGGAAGTGATTGTCCAACCCCGCGAGAGTTCTGTATTCAAACCGCCATTACCGCAAGACGAAGAAAACCATGCCTGATGCGGACGGCCTGAACGTCTGGAACAATCAACGACTCGTTGGCTACCTGTGGCGAAATGCCCAGGGCCGAATTGGCTTTCGTTACGATGAGGAATGGCTGATACAAGGCGGGTTTGCCGTTTCCCACACATTGCCTCTGCGAAACGAGGATTTCGCTCCTGAAGAAGACCTCGCTCATCGCTTCTTCGCTAACCTGCTTCCAGAGGGCGGTATTCGGGATCAAATTGCTCGTGACCTTAAAGTTGCCAATACCGATTTTGACTTGCTCCGGGCTATAGGTGGCGAATGCGCAGGTGCGCTTTCGTTGCTGCAGGTTGAACACCAGCCTTCCACTGAACACGAATATCACACGTTCCCGGACGATCAGTTAACCAATTTCGTCCTGCGCCGTGGTCAGGGATATACCTGGGCTATAAATGAACGTCCCCGACTTTCCCTCGCCGGAGCCCAGGACAAATGCCCTGTCTTTGTTGAAAATGATACTTATAAGCTACCCAGGAAAGAATCACCTTCCAGCCATATCCTCAAGTTCGAACTGGTCAACTATCGCCACATCCCGGCCTACGAGACCTTTACTACACTGCTTGCCAGAGCTATCGGCTTGCCTGTCGTGAATATCCGGTTACGATCTATTGCAAAGACACACTATGCGTTGATTGAGCGCTATGACCGTAATCGGGATGGGCGTGGTCAGATCACAAGATTACATCAAGAGGATTTTTGCCAAGCGCTGGGCTTTGGGCCTGAACGGAAATACCAGGAGGACGGCGGACCCTCTTTCACGGACTGTTATCGCCTGATTCAAGATGTTTCCAACGACCCGGCCAACGATCTGCAACACTTACTGCGCTGGCAAATCTTCAATGTCCTTGCCGGCAATTCGGATGGCCATGCCAAAAACCTTTCGCTCCTTTATCAACCCAATGGGGAAATCCGGTTAGCGCCCTTCTACGATCTGGTCTGTACCCGAGCCATCGAACGAATTGATTATCACCTGGCGTTTTCTGTTGGCGAAGAAAGATCCCCCGGGATGGTTTCATCGAAACACTGGGCAGATTTGGCTCAACGTTGTGGTATTCGATCCCGGTTTCTGCACAATCAGGTTCAGGAGGTAGCTGGCGGATTGCTGCAACAGCTACAACCAACACGGGAAACATTTGAAAGCCTGTATGGAAACTATGCCGCTCTGCAACGAATTGAACAAATTGTCACCAGACAATGCCAGAGAACGCTGAACGAAAAGGCATAAGTTCTGACACTCGCAGCCTTTTTGGCGAGTTCTAACGCCTGCGTCATGAACCGCAAATCAAGCTGGTTTTGTATCACAGTTTCATCGTCCAGGTCCTGAAGTTTAGGTGGCAGGAAATTTTTCCCGCCATTTGATGCAACGTTGCGCGTCACGTTCTTCATAAATGCGTATGGCGGCCTGTGGGTCCAGCGTGAAAGTGTCCTCTTTATCCTCTCCCAATGCGGTCAGACGCATGGTGTACCAGACCGTCACCGAACCTCACCAATGATCGACACGGCAGCCCCGCCTTCCGCCCATCTTTCGTAAAGTCGAGCCTGCGCCTCGGTGGAATCACCCTCCCCGTTACCGAGCGAATCCGACATCGCCGATTTTGCCAGTCGATTCTTCAGGATCGCGCCACAAGGAAGCTCCAGCGGACTTCGAAGCACATGATTAGGGTTCGGGGATTTATGATCCATGGCTTGTCCTCTCATCTCAAATGACACTGGATAGCTGTAACGAAACCCGTGACTATATACCAGATTTTGAGAATGAGCATAAACGATTGTTTCACCCAAATTCCGCGATAGAGATTCAGTGATGTATTTTGATGTCGTATTTTGACGGATTGGGAGTGCATATTCTGATTCAGCCAGAGTTCTGTGTCTGATCAGACCGCCGTATAGGGATTTTTCGGGGAGTTTCAGGTTCGCAGGGGTGCCTGTGCAGGATTGGGCACCATTTTCCACTGTTTCAGACACAGCAAGCCTTGAGCATCCGAAGAGACCCTGCATGAGGGGACAGGAATGGGGGTGACAGACCGGGGCGCGAACCGGCTCACCGTATGAAGTCAGGGCGCCAGAGCGAATCGCCGGGTATGATACAGCGCTTCGGACAAGAGCGCATAATGTTCTGATTGAATCTTCAGCGTCCACTGGCGGCTGTGACAGACCACCTTGCCCGCCACACTGAACAGTCGGTGACGCACCGTCCCGGCTCGGCGGTTCAGCCACTGTGGCGGGAGCGTGAGCCGCAACAGCGCAAACAGGTTCCAGGCGGTCGCGCACAAATGGAAATACAGTTCATTGGCATGGAAGTCGCTGCATGGCAGTCGGTCGGCTCCCATGTCCAGCTTCAACTCCTTGATGCGGTTCTCCGAGTGTTCTGCGCGCTGGTTGTACCAGTGAATCACTTCACTGTCACTCATCCGCTCCCGGTTGGTCGCTATAGCCCGGTAGATATAATCCGTATCCAATCCCACCGAATCATCCGCTTCTGGCAACCGTTGCTGACCCCGCTTCTTGCGACGCTGTGCCACCACCAGGAAGGGACGCTCCGATTTCTCCATCACGTGTACAAAACGACAACTCTCCTCTCCGGTCACCTGACCATCACGACCCAATACCGGTTGCCAGAAGGATTCCGGTCGGCTACGAATCATCTCTTTTATGCTGGCGGTCAAACGGGCTCGAATCGCATAGGCCATCCCCCGCTTTGAAGCATAATCCAGTATCTGTGACTGATAACCCGCCGCATCTATCCGTATAGCCGATACCCGTACCCCAGCAGGCAACCTCGATTCACAACACCGGATAAACTCCAGATTACCCTGGCTCGGGGACACATTGCCAGAACGAAACGCGACCGCAACAACCTGACCCGTCTGTTCGATGTGACCCACCATCGGCAAATAACCCCGCTCCTGTAAATAAGTCCATCGCGCTCCACGCTTGTTACACAGAACCGCCGTCGCATCCATGTCCAATGTCACTTCCCGGCAACGATGCAAGGCCGTACCCAAAAGACATCGGTTGATTCCTCCCAGTGCACGTATGCCCACTCCATCACAACCCAAACGCCGCAACCAGTCTCCCAGTGCATCCGAACTCGGTATCCTGCGAATCCCCAACAGCTTCAATAACGCCGATTCCCGACGCAAACTACGAACATCTTCCAAACAAACCGCCCCTTCGTGCAACATCAAAAGAAAGGTGCGGACATAAACCCAGGCATCATATCCACGATTACTCCCCACAGACGGAAAGTATCGCTCTGCTAATTGCGACAAACCCAAACGATTCATGATCTCCGTAACCAGCAATAATCCACTACGTGAGGTCAACTGATCATCCGTGCAGGACACTTTATACGGTATACTCTTCATCGGCCTTGTTGTTCACCCATCCGGTGATGTTGTTTTTACAGAAATAACAGTATACAACAAGGCCACTACACTCCTTATAAATTCTCTATCGCGGAATTAGGGTTTCAAGTACTGAGGCCAGTTAACCAGAATAATACTTTTTTGTGCAACACATCTGGTTTTAATCATTTTCAAAAATGGAAGAGAGAATCACATTTCGCGTTTCTAACCGATGACGAACTCGCGACAATGGAACAGGCTGTTAGAGATAACTACAATCGACCGAACAAATCAAGCGCCTGATTGTGCAGGTCTTGATTCGGACTCTCTGAGCTTGTTCATTTCGAAAATCTGATTGGGTGTAAAGCCCGACATTCTACATTAACCATGCGTGACATAAACGCATTATTCCGGCTGGATTGCACGAATTTTTCACGCACGGTAAAAACTTATTGTGTTCGGGGGCTTGATATGTTATTTTTTCCCGTACGATAAATTCTTGTTTACGTTCTATGACCAAACAACAAGTGCAATACGGTGCGATTCAATCTGCCGGGGATCTCGGTAAACTGGCGCGCATACATCGAAAACAGCCGCAACGGCAACCAACCGGGTTGAATCCAGCTACAGTCGTTACCTCCGACTCTTGAAAAATTCACCGATCAGTTGCTCGCATGACTCCTTCATGACACCTGCAACCACACGGCATCGGTGATTCATAAACTCGGATTCCAATAAATTCAGATGACTGCCCCCGGCTCCGTATCTCTCATCATAAGCACCAAACACAATCCGTCGCACCCTGGCCTGTAATATCGCCCCCGCACACATCACACAAGGTTCCAGCGTGACATACAGTGTACAATCGGGGAATCGGTGATTCGTCAGGAACCGGCCCGCGTCACGCAGCGCCTGAACCTCGGCATGGGCAGAAGGGTCGTGATCACAAATCGATCGGTTGAATCCCTGACCAATCACCCGTTCATCCTGAACCACCACAGCACCGACCGGCACTTCTCCAAGCGCTCGCCCCTTTTTGGCGAGCTCAAACGCCTGCTCCATGAATCGCAGATCAAGCTGTCCTTGTGTTATTGCCATAATACCCAAAGTCCCGAATTAAAGAGCGTTGCAAGCACCGACATTCAATCGTTCACCGACGACATCTATCTCGCCCTTCAGTTTTATCCGTGAACAACATGGCAATCGCGTCCGGGTTGGACGGGAAATAGAGGTGCAGGTAGCTGGCGGTAATGTTGCCTATCTGGTAAATGGGCTCGCCGGGTGCTTCATGGCGTGTGCGTTTGCCGAATGCCACCGGGTCGGCGGTTCCCTCACAGCGGGTACGATGGTGGGCATGGGCGCGTACATCGCCACAGGGCAATGGCGCGGTCTGCATACCCTGACATCCGCCGCGCTCGCGCATGAACCCGTGTCCCGCTATCAAACCGAGCATCTCCGTGCGCTGACCATGAATGTCTGTCAGTGACTCCATCAGGTACAACATCCCACCGCATTCCGCGAGGACTGTCTTTCCGCTTTTGCAAAAACGGGTAATCTGCTCAATCAGCCGCCGGTTTTTTGACAGACGATCCGAATGCAATTCCGGGTAGCCACCGGGCAACCATAAGACGTCGGCATCCGGCAGGACTTCATCGACCAGCGGGGAAAACCAGACGCAGGTGGCACCCATATCCTGCAGTAGCTTGATGTTAGCCGCATAAATGAAGGTAAAGGCATCATCCCGGGCAATCGCAATCACTCGGCCCTGTAATTGCGGTTTAATGAGCGGACTTTCACCCGGATGAAATTCAATCGCAGGTGGCAGTTTGGTCAGCCCGGACTGATCCATGATCTCGGCCAGTCGATCCAGTCGGTAATCCATGTCCCCTACTTCATGCGGATGCACCAACCCGAGATGACGCTCTGGAAGCCGGACATCCGTATGACGGCGAACACAACCAAGTAGTGGAATGGAGGAGGGCATCGCCTCGACAACCAGGTCCTGATGACGCTGGCTGGCCAGGTTATTGCCGATCACTCCGGCAATGCTCAGGTCCGGGCGGTGACCAGCCAAGCCTAAGGCAATCGCGCCGAAAGTCCCGGCCATTGATGATGCATCAATCACAATTGCCACCGGCATGCCAAAACAGGCTGACAGGTCAGCACCACTCGGATACCCGTCAAACATACCCATGACGCCCTCTATCAAAATCAGGTCAGCCTGCGTGGCCGCCTCATACAACATCTGCTGACATTCCTTCTCACCAACCATCCAGAGATCGAGTTGAGCCACGGGGTGCCCACAAGCGCGTTCCAGAATCAGAGGGTCCAGATAATCCGGTCCGGTTTTGAAAACCCGTACATCGCGACCCTGGTTTTTATGGTATCTGGCAATACCGGCTGTAATCGTTGTCTTGCCTTGCCCGGATGCCGGAGCGCAGAAGAAAAGAGCCGGACACTGGACACTGGCCGGACTCACCATTCGATACCCGGCTGCGCTTTGACACCTTTTCTGAATGCGTGCTCAACATCGGCAATCTCACTGATCGTGTCGGCAATTCCCATCAACTGCTGATGCATGGTTCGCCCGGTAATGATCACATTCTGATGCACCGGTCTGGCCTTGATCGCCTCTACCACCGGCTCAACCTCCAGATACCCGTACTTGAACATATACGACATTTCATCGAATACCAGAATATGGTAAGCCTCATTGGATAACATCTTCTGAGCCACCCGCCAGGCTTTCCGGGCGGCGGCTATGTCATGCGCCTGATCCTGGGTTTCCCAGGTAAAACCATGCCCCATGACATGAAAATCAACCTGTGGGTGATCCTTGAAAAAGAGAAATTCCCCGGTTTCCCGCCTGCCCTTGATGAATTGCACCAGACCGGCCCGCTGACCGTGGCCGAGGGCACGGGCCATCGTCCCGAATGCGGAGGAGCTTTTGCCTTTGCCGTTACCCTTCAGCAGGATCAGTACGCCGCGCTGTTCAGTGGCTTTGGCAATCCGTTGATCGACCACCGCTTTTTTCTTTTTCATCCTTGCAGCATGTCGGGCATCTTTGCTGTCTGCATCCGCGCCGGGGCTGATTTCGTTCTGCTTCATTGCTTTTGTCATGATTGCGCTCCCGTCTGTGTGAAGCCCGGGGTACTCCCCGGCAGAGACAGGCTTGAAACATGAAGATAATCTGCCTCAATTTGCCGTGCCAGCTGCCGTCCCCGGCCCAATGGCGCTCGACCACATTCAATATCGACCAGAGTCACCGGGTGTGAATGAACGCAGCGATACCCACTCATCGACTCACTGAAGCGGCCATCTGTAATCAGCCAGATATGACAGTTCAAGTGTCGATATTTCCGCCGTACCAGAATGTTGTCAATACAGTGTAGCACCTGGCGTATCGGTGTTCCGCCTCCAGCTTGAATGCGCTCCAGCACAGGCTCGATATTACCGGGCGCTCGCTGCACCTCAAACAACACCCGTACCTGATCATTGCCGAATGTGATCAGGCTCAGGAGCCTCCGGGCACGGTAGCTCTGGCTGGAAAACGCCCGAATAGCACCCCGCGCATGACCGAGACCCTGGCCGTGCAGGGTTGAAGCCGAAGTATCCAGCGCAACCAGGTCCAGGCTGGCCTCTGCGGGAAGTTGAAACCGATATTTAATGGATCGTCTTTTATCCGCACGGGACAGCAATCCGAACCGGGCAGTACGTAATGTACCCGCCCAATCTATCTTCCTGTTTCCGGTTGAGTTCTGTTCCCCATATCTGGCACTGCCGCCCAGGCCATGCCGGTTACGACCTGAATGAAGCCCGACCCTGCCTTGTCGGGCCGGAGAATTATCTGTAATCTTCCGCGATGTCGGCAAAGAGAACGCGGACGCTGGCAGCGACTCGCAGGGCATGGGCTGCATGGCTCCCCAACTGCCCTGAATGGACGACCCGGTTTGGCTGTCGCTGTCCTGATCACTGCCTCCGGGGTTGTTATTACCGGAATGACCATCGTTCCCACCTCCAGACCCTGCCACGCCATCCGGTTGGGTATTTCGACGGTGATTCATCACCATCGGCTCCACTACGTCCAGATCATCCGTCCTGACTTCCAGCCTTTGATTCAGCGCGCACCAGGCAGTTACCGCACGATGAAACACAATGTCGGCGCGCATTCCTTCAACTCTGGCCTGACGGCATCTGTTTGCGACTTCTGTTTCCATCCGGTCGGACCACTCAACCCGGTGCAGATTATCTCTGGCCCATTGTATTTTCTCACGAATCTGTTCGGTTTCCGCCCGACTGTCCTCAATCATTTTCCCGGGATTCCGATCAAAGTCGAGACGGCGGTGGACAATTTCCTTCCTCTCCTCAACTGTAAAGTCCGTTTCCATCTCAACCATCAAACCGAAACGATCCAGTAATTGTGGCCTGAGTTCACCCTCATCGGGATTCATTGTGCCGATCAGAACGAAATTCGCGTCATGGCGGTGACTGATGTTATCCCTTTCAACGACATTAACCCCGGACGCAGCCGCGTCAAGCAACAAATCAACCAGATGATCAAAAAGCAGATTGACTTCATCGACATAAAGGAAACCATTATGCGAACGGGCCAGCAATCCAGGGCAAAAGCGGACTCTGGAATCACTCAAGGCACTCTCCAGATCAATCGAGCCGGTAATCATTTCCTCGGTGGCACCCAAGGGTAATGTCACGAAGGGCTTATCCGGTTGCAGGTCCGACAAGCCGCGAACAATCGTCGACTTAGCGCTGCCACGAGCGCCACTGATCAACAACCCGCCGATTCTCGGGTCAATACTGACCAGCAGCAACGCAGTTTTAAGCAACGGTTGTCCGACTATGCGACAAAACGGGTAGTGATTCGACATCTGGTTTACTACTCACAAGTAAAACCGGGATTATAACCTCATGAAAGACATCCAGCGTACGACGATTGCGGGAGTGCACTTAAGACCGTCTCTACAACATCATTTCGTTCCATGCACCAACAATCATTCCCTCCTTGAGGGGAAATCCACAACCACTCAGATACTGCGCTTACTGTCATCGTAGGGGCGCCCCTCTGTGGGTGCCCGCTATCGTTGATATGTGTGCCGTCGGTTGCGGGACGGCACAGAGACCGTCCCCTACGATGGCGGGTTGGGAACGGGAATGTAGACGGTGCTCGTAATTAAACGATGCGTAGGGGCGGGCCTCTGTGCCCGCCCGTGTTGGTTTATTACATATAATTTCTTTTCTTTTTCTTCTGGAATTGGGCACTACATTAACTGTGGAGGGGGGGTGATTATTGCAACACTTTAGAGTATTCGATTACACAGTGTCGCATCCTTAGCCCTCCGTCCAATTATCAGGATTATCCTCATCCAATGCCCATTTCAATGGATTATTCTGGATGTATTCACGGACACGGCCCAAGTCCTGATCATTGCGGATGACATGGTCATGAAACGACCGCTGCCATAATTTTTTGCCAAAGGCAGACCATTGATGATGCTTTACACTATCAATATACCGACTTGTGGTTAATGATTTAAACCTTCCAATTACGTTGGATAATGATGCCGTAGGGACAACCCTCTGTGGTTGTCCGGTACTGTCAGGGTCTGAACCGGGCAGGCACAGAGGCCTGCCCCTACGATGACGGATGTGAGCCGGAGCGGGCGTTCGATGTGGGAAACTTGTGTCTGCCAGAACGAGGATGCCGTGCAGATGATTGGGCATGATTTGACAGGAATCAATTTCTAATCCGTCGCAATGATCAGGTAATTCTCGCCAACTGCTTTCGATCATTTTGCCTGCATCATTGGGAATCATGTTGTCGTTGACAATATCACCAAGCAAACAGACACGACTCTGTATGCAGAGAGTGACAAAATAATACCCAGCCTGTGAATAATCGTACTGTTTGAGGCGATTTGCCTCACGCACCGGCCCCGCTCTCATTTCCAAAAACTCAGGCTTTCACTTTTCGCCCACTCAATAAAGGCTTCGGCAATTCTATCCGGCAGTTCACCATCGTGGTTATGCAAGTCGTGATTCACAATCTTGTTTATCAGCATCCGAATAATACAGTATTTTTCTGATGGCACATCGAAAAAAATCATCAAATGCTGTTCTTATGTCATCATAAAGACAGCCTCCTTGATTTTCTCGAGTTAGCAGTCCTGAACCGGGACGGCACGGAGACCGTCCCCTACGATGATGGGCGGGCGCGAGGATTCACGATAATACGATAAAGGAGAAACCGGTGCTCAATGTCGGAGCGTGTGATTACCAATGCGTAGGGGCGACCCTCTGTGGTCGCCCGTTATGGTTGATATGTGTGCCGTCGGTTGCGGGACGGCACGGAGACCCTCCCCTACGATGATGGTAGGAGCGTAAATCCACGATAATCCGATAAGGACGATAAAGGAAAACCGGCGTTCAATGCCGGAGCGTGTGATTACATAGATGCGTAGGGGCGACCCTTGTGGTCGCCCGTTATGGTTGGTGCGCGTTCCGACAGCTGCGGACAGGCAAGAGGCCTGTCCCTACGATGACGGGTAGCTCATTCTTGAGTCGAGACGGGCACGGGTGGTTCATTGCGGTTATGTGGCTAGAAAAGGGTTGGAAATTGTATTCATTGATATGCAATGAATGCTATGATAAAAAACATGAAACAAGAACCTTATATAAAAGACTACTTTGACGATGAGGAAAAAAAACTTATCGAAAGCATGGAGAATGCAATCAATAAAGATGATTACGTTCCTGTGAGTAATCTCACCGCTGAACGCCTGGCTATGTTCCGTGAAGCCGGAAAGAACAGGCGCAGTGAAAAAACGACACAAATCACCTTGAGAATACCCAGCGCCGATCTTGTCCGTCTAAAAGCCCAGGCTATGCGTGAAGGCATACCTTATCAAACCTGGATGAAATCTATTTTACATAAATCCGTAACTCCATAACAATTAAAGGGTTGATCGGTTATGACAATAGCGGGAGGGCACGGAGACCCTCCCCTACGATGACGGTTAGGAGCGTAAATCCACGATAATCCGATAAAGGGCAAAACCTGTCCATCATTCCCCCCTTGAGGGGGAATCCAATCCGCAAACGGATTGGATGGGGGGACACAACCGTCGATGGCGGGGTTCATCTGATATAATCGCGTGCCGTCAAGACCTGCGAGAGACCGATTATGAGCTATCTGGATTCACTCCCGGAAGATTCCGGTGTTTTGATATGCGGTCATGGCAGTCGGGCGAAGACGGCGGAACAGGAGTTCGGCTTGCTGGCTGATGGGTTGCGTGACCGCTGCCCCGGATTACTGGTCAAATACGGATTCCTGGAATATTCATCGCCCAATATCCACATGGCGCTGGATGAACTGACAGCAGCCGGAGTCAAACATATTTATGCCGTGCCGGGTATGCTGTTTCGCGCAACTCATGCCCAGAATGACATTCCTTCGGTACTGACCACTTACATGAAAAACCACCCCGGACTCAACATCCGATACGGGCGTGAGCTTGGACTGCATCCGCAAATGATTGAGGCATTCGAGCATAGAATAATCGAGGCTCTCGGTCTCGCTCATAAACCGCAGCCGGGAGAACTGTACGATACCATGCTGGTCGTCGTGGGACGCGGAACATCGGTGGCGACAGCCAATGCAGAAGCAGCCAGACTGACTCGTATTGTCACCGAGAATCTGGGTTTCGGCTGGTCTGAAACAGTCTATTCCGGGGTTACTTTCCCGTCGGTCGGCAAAGGGCTGGAAATGGCCCTCAAACTGGGGTTCAGGAAGATAGTCGTAGCGCCGTATTTCCTGTTTTCCGGGCGGTTAATCGGTCGAATCCGGGCATACATTGAAAAGGTGGCTGCACAACACTCTGAAACTTCGTTCCGGGTTGCCGACTACCTGAAGGATCAGTCTCATGTTATCAACACTTTTATCGCCCGAATCGAGGAAACCGTGAGTGAAGACGGTAATCGCGATGACTTGATGGCGGATTTTAACAAGCGCCTGGCAGCCGGAGAGATTACTATTCATCATCATCATGCTGAATTCCGGCCTGAACACGAACATGGGCAAGGTGGGCATACCCATAACCATGACCACAACCACAATCATACCCATGATCACGGGCATCATCATGCGCCGTACCGGCACATTGCTCACCCACTCGGACCAAGAACCATGATCGGGGAAAATGTGTGCTGTTGCTTCATGAGTCAATTTCCTCAATCAGTGATTGACGAGGAATTGGCAAAAAAGGCAGAAAGCGGCGAGCTACCTGCAGACCGAATACCGCAGTGCCGGATCAGCTAGACGCTGGCAGAATATCCTGATCGGTTGCCGGGAAGCGGGTACGAATCAACGCGCCGCCCAGCGCACTGGATCCGATAGTTAATTCACCTCCGTAACGCTGGACGATTTCCCGCACCACCGCAAGCCCGATACCCTGCCCTGGAATTTGCTGGTCCGCCCGCACTCCCCTCTCCAGAACCGATGTTCTTTTCGCCCGATCAATTCCCGGCCCATCATCGTGTATTTCGATGATCAACCCCTTGCGTCCGCGACCCGTAACCTGCTCCGACTTGCAAACAAACCGGACTCTGGAATGTGCCCACTTGAATGAGTTATCCATGATATTGCCGACAAACTCGTACAGGTCGCCTTCGTTTCCATGAAAAACCACGCCGGATTCGATTTCCCAGATACCATCAATATTCTTGTGCCGGTATACCTTTTTCATTGAGGCATACAGTTTCTTCATCACTTCCTCACAATCAACCGCTCTGTGCATCACTGATAATTGCGAGGATGCGGCCCGGTTTAACTGATATTCGACAATCTGGTTCATCCGATCCACCGTCTCATCAATACTTTTAAGTTCAGGCTGTAAATTATTGTCTGTTATACCTTTTATCATTGCTAGTGGGGTTTTCAGACTATGCGCAAGGTCGCCGAGAGTATCCCGGTATCGAGTCAGATTCAGGCGCTCGTTTTCTATGAACGAGTTAATCCTGTGGCTTAACTGAGCGATCTCCCACGGATAGCGGCCCAGAATCTTGTCCTGCTTCGCCTGCTGTATCCGTTCCAGTTCCCGAGTCACGGCACCGAGCGGTTTCAGGCCCCAGCGCAGAATCACTGCCTGCATGACCAGCAGTATCACAGTAGCCAGCCCTAACCACAACAACAGCTCCTTTCTGTACAATTCTATGGTGTCCCGATACCAGGAGCTTTGATCAACCATCAGCCAGGTCAGATCAATACGCCGGTCCTGGCCTGTTTCCCATTCGACACCATAACTGTAGTGAAAGCCATCACCGACCTGGATGAAATTCTCCCTGCCACTCTCGGTAACCGGCAATTCACCTAAACTGATGCCGACGGATGATTTCGAGCGCCACAATATCTCACCTTCGCTGTCCAGTATGAATGCGTAAAGCTGGGAATTCAGATTGCTTAACCGAGCCAGTCTTTGTGGCATCACATCTGGAATAATCGGCGCTCCATCCTCTTCAAAATCAAATACTTGCAAAAGAGTGTATACATCTGTTCTCAACTGATTGCGTACCGCCTCTCTGGCTGGAGAAACAAAGGCACGATCAAGAGCCAGACCGGCCAGACCAATAAATGTAACCAGCAGGAAGGTTGCCGCGAACAACAACCGATTTCTCAGAGACAGTGCGCTCACCCGAACTTCAAGGTCCAGTCAGCGAGACAAAGCGGTATCCGCGTCCGCGCAATGTCTCGAACGGATTGATGCAGGTTTCGGGATCGAGCTTCCTCCTTAATCGACCGACGAACACTTCGATCACATTGCTGTCCCGGTCTGCATCTTCATCATACAGGTGATCCATCAGTTCGGTTTTGGATACCACTTTACCGATATTGCTCATGAAATAGTGCAGAAGCCGATACTCATAAGCGGTCAGTTCCAGCCGTTGCTCGTCCACAAAAACGTCCTGGGTACGGGTATCCAGGGCAATCACTCCATTATGCAATATCGGTGTAGCATGACCGGCGGAACGCCGAATCAAGGCCGCTACCCTGGCCTGTAGCTCTTCGAAGACAAAGGGTTTGGTCAGATAATCATCCGCTCCCGCATCCAGTCCGTCAACTTTCTCCTGCCAGCGTGAACGGGCAGTCAGAATGATAATCGGCCAGGTTTTTCCCTGGGCTCGCAGCTTGTTGATCACTTCCATGCCGGTTATGTCCGGCAGCCCCAGATCAATTACGGCAAGATCGATCGGATACTCAAGGCCATGGTAAAGGCCGCTTTTACCATCCGGGGCGCAATCAACCACATACCCTGCCTGCCGGAATTTATCCGCTAATTGCCCCCTTAATGTCGCCTCATCTTCAACAATCAGAATTCTCATTGTTCCAGATTTCCGAGATTGGGGTTCCTCGGATCAATCAGGATAATCCGGACCTGGCCATTGCTGTTGATCAATTTGAAACGGTAACGCAGGCCCGATTCCTTGTGTTTCGAGCGGGCATCCAGGATTTGCCAGCTTTTGTGCCGGAGGCGAATCCGTTCCACAACCTCATTAAAACTGATCGGGAGCGCGGACGAATTACCGATGGCGGCGGCGTTGTCATTCGCCGTCAAATCATCACCGCGGGCATGACCTGTCAGTAGCAAATTTACACAGAGGATGTAAAAAAGGTATTTCAAGTACGCTCAGTCCCCTTAAAGCTCTCCCGGTTCATTCGCCAGATGAAACTGTGAAATTGATATGGATCGAACTGCCGGGATCATTTCTGGTTCGGGTAGTATACAGTCGGTCATTCAGTTTGAAAGTAACATCGTACCCCTGCAAGCGTTCTTCGTCTCGATATTGATCCACCACCCTGCATCGTTGCTGATACTGTACCTGGCTCGAGGCATTTTTATTCTCCAGGTCAGACCCGATCGAACCACCCAGAATCGCTCCGGCCACTGTTGCCGCGTCCTGTCCACGCCCGTCTCCAAACAACCGGCCAACCCCGGCGCCGACAATCGCCCCCAGGATTTCCGGTGTATTGGAGTTTGATTTGCTGGAGACGGTAACGGCCTCCTGCCAACATTCCTCCTGTGGCGTATTGACCCGGACCACCTGATATACCGGACTGGAACTAACCACCGGAACCTCAACGGACTGAGCATAGGCATTAACCGTGGCTGAAACCGCGACAACGATACCCGCCAGCAGACATACCGGCAATCTTTTTTTACATTTCATTTTCAACTCCTCAAGATTGGGTTCATTACATTTACGGAGCAAACTCTTTGCCTGAGCCGAACCTTAAACCAGATGGATGAACCTATCATGAACAAAGCGGGAAGGCTCGGATAAATCAGGAGCGAGGGCGTTCATTAGCCGGATCCCAGACCGGCTCGCC
Organism: Arenicellales bacterium; assembly: GCA_965116335.1. Taxonomy (GTDB): domain Bacteria; phylum Pseudomonadota; class Gammaproteobacteria; order Arenicellales; family Poriferihabitantaceae. The sequence goes on along the minus strand of OZ220677.1, from coordinate 174,310 downwards.
GAGCACCGTAGCCTTTCTGCTTTCATCAATCAACAGCACCTCGAATTGTGAGCCCGGCCCGGCATGGGACCGATCGACATAAGCGAAACCCAGGCTGCGACCTGTGCAATGCCCATAGCCGCCCGATGTGGTGACACCGATAACCTTGCCGTTCGCGAGTACCGCCTCGCCACCCGCAATATCATTATCCCCGCTGGATATTTCCAGGTATACCAATTTCAGCGCGATCTGGTCCGGGTCAATATCCAGGGTTGCCTGGCGCCCGATAAACTCACCCTTGTCAGCCCGGAAAAACCGCATTACATCGGCTTCCACCATGCTGATTTCATTGGTCAGTTCCGCGCCCCAGCCTTTGTAGGCTTTTTCCATTCTGAGCGAATTCAGCGCGTAACCGCCAAAATTGGCAATGCCGTGGTCCTGCCCGGCCTGCCATACGGCATCATAGATCACCGGCATATCCGCCATACGACAATGCAGCTCCCAGCCCAGTTCACCGACATAATTCACCCGCATTGCCAGCGCCTGCCGACCGGCAATTTCGATTTCCTTCGCGCTCAGCCATTTGAAGGACTGATTGGACAGATCCGTGCCAGTCAACCCGGACAGGGTATCTCGTGAGTGTGGGCCAGCCACCACTAATGCTCCGCGCTCATCGCTGACATCGGTTACCGTAACCTGCTCGTTCGCCCGGATTGCCTGAGTCAGGATATCCAGGTCACGATCTTGTGAGGCAGCACCGGAAAGCACATAATAGCGATCATCGGCCAGACGGGTAACGGTCGACTCGCCATTCAATCGACCTTCAGGAGACAGGTAGTGAGTCAGCACAATGCCACCGTCTCGCCCCGGCATCCGGTTGGCGCTGACCCGGTTCAACAACTGTTCGGCGTGCCGGCCGGTGACTTCATATTTGGCGAAGGTGGACAGATCCATGATCCCGACTCGCTCGCGTACCGCCCGGCACTCGGCAGCCACAACCTCGAAAGTATTGTTATGCCGGAAGCCGACTTCCTCCTGCCGCCCATCCAGCGAGAACCATTTGGCGCGCTCCCAGCCACTGACCTCGGTAAAAACGGCCCCGGCAGATTCCAGCCGGTCATATAATGGCGTAATCCTGGTTTTTCGTCCTGCCGGTCGTTCTTCTCCGGGCAGGTGCAATTTATACATACACTCATAATCCTCATGGGATTTAGCCGTGGTGTAATCACCGGGAGCATAATCCCCGAACCGCCTCGGATCGACTCCCGCCATGTTGATTTCGGCATCACCATGCACCATCCATTGCGCGAGATATTTGCCAGAGCCCGCCCCGGCGGCAATACCAATAGAGGCGCCGTTACAGTGCCAGAAATTCCTCAACCCGGCTGCCGGCCCCAGGAAAGGATTGCTGTCCGGGGTATGGGGGATTGCGCCGCATACCACTCGCTTGATACCCAGTTCGCCCCACATTGGCATGCGCTCCATCACCCGCTCGACATACGGCATGATGTTGTCCAGGCCCGGGTCGAACAACTCGTTCTCCGAATCCCATTCCGGCCATCCGCCGCGATGAGTCCAGCAGACTTGTGAATTCTGTGTCTCATAGATACCGATCAATCCTGATTTCTGCTCCTGCCGATAATACGATGATGGCCAGGGGTCGCGGAGCACCGGCATTTCGTCTTCCCGGTCAAGAAACTCCTGCACTGTGTCGGTTACGAGGTAGGTATGTTTCATGTTGATCAACGGTACATCCGTACCCACCATTTGGGACACTTGCCGGGCATAACATCCGGCGGCGTTGACCACATGCTCGGCGATCACATTGCCCTGCTCGGTAAACACCTCCCAGTCGCCTGATTGGCGCTGCCTGATGTCGGTCACCCGATTGCCCGTGACAATACCGACTCCCATCTGACGCGCGCCTTTCGCCATAGCGTTACAGACTCCAGCCGGATCGACATGGCCATCTGTGTGTGTCCACGCTCCCGCCAGAACGCCTTCGATGTTGGCATACGGAATCAGCGACCGAATCTTGGCCGGATCAATAATTTCGCAGTCAAAACCGATCATCCGGCCAACTCCGGCAACACGGTGAAACCACTCGACTTCCGCATGGTTATAGGCAAAGCGAATGCCGCCGCAACCATGCCAACTGACATACTGGCCGGTCAATTCCTCCAGCCGGGGGTAGAGCCGGACCCCATAGTCATGAATTTTTGCCATGTTGTAATCGGCGATAAAGCTCGGACACTGTCCGGCGGCATGCCAGGTTGAGCCGGAGGTCAACTCGCCCTTCTCGACAAGTAGCGTATCGCTCCAGCCTTCCTGCGCCAGATGGTAGGCCAGTCCCGCCCCCATCACACCGCCGCCGACAATGACAACCCGGGCTTGTCCCGGCAGGGATTTCTCATTCATAGCACCATTCTCCGTCCGTTATATCTGATCATCAGCTTTTCTCCCGGCCATTGCCGTTGGTTTCTCGTTTCATCTGTTCACGAGGCAGTCGAATATCGAACCGATGGCGCAAGCGAGTGTCCAGTTCATCCGATATGTGCGAAGGGAAATGTGTATCCAGAATTTCTCTGGTTTTTTCTTCGGCCACCTGATCGACCGTCTTCGAGCCATATTCCATCCATTCAGCCGGAGTCAGGCGGTTGCCGACTTCGGGATACACATAATCGCTTTCCATTCTGGACAGGGTTGCCCGATGACCCAGAAAATGCTCAGGCCCGTTGAGGCAGACATCGGTGATTGTCTCAAGCGCCAGGTTGTCCTCATCGACCTCAATCCCCCGTACACTACGGTTGATCGCGCCCAGCATATCATTGTCAATGGTCGCGCCGGTAAAACTGAAACCCAGCAGGCTACCCTGCATACCGACTGATTCATATACCAGGTTGGTGCCACTGTGACCGGACAGGGATAGAGTGTAGGCCTTCTCATAACCCGATTGCGCGTCCGGGATTTTCGAGTCGGCCATGCCAGCCGCAATGCCGGTCGGCAAATCAAGATAACGACCCACTTGGCCACAGGCTGCCATCAATACCGCCTGTTCACCGCTACCCCCACTCATGGCGCCGGTGCGTAAATCAGAGACGAATGGCCACGGACCGAAGATCGCGGGATGACCTTTTTTGATCAGATTGACATAGCAGAGCGCTGCCAGCGATTCCGCGCATTCCTGAACTACGGCACCAGCCAGGGATGCGGGGCTGGTCGCGCCCGCCTGCCCTGCCGCCAGTAGCAGGATCGGCATCCCCCCCTGGATGCAAACCTCCATGACCCGGCAAGCGTCCGCCGCGAATCTCAGTGGCGGAACAACGAAACAACAGGACAGGCTGGCAAATGGCCTGGCCCGCCATTGTTCCTCCCCGCCGGCGATTTCAAACAGCATTTTCAAACCCTCCGCTGCATGCTCAGGCTCGACATAACTGACTCCGCAATGCTTGGTTGTGCCGGATACCGCCGCATACGTAGTATTCAGGTCCATCACGGCTGGCTCTTCAATATCCCGCGCCACCATGCAACGCTGGAAGAAATGGACATGCTCGTGGTGATCAATCAGGCGTGCCGCATCATACAAATCCTGCACCGTAGATTCCCGATACACCCCGGCATCGGGATATTGGTCATGACGCTTCCACTCGTCTGTGACATGAACCGCCGCTCCCGCCGTCCCGAAATGAACCTTGTTGCCGCTTAAATGCAGATCATGTTCAGGGGATTGTCCATACAATACAATATCCCTTGCACAGTTCTCCATGGTCCATTCGATCAAATCCCGTGGAAACAGCAATCGTCCGTCGTCGGTATAACTTCCTCCGGCACCGGTGACCGCCTCAATACAGGACGGAATCGCTCGGGAAAACCCCACATTCTCCAGCAGGTCCAGCATGGATTCATGCACCCGCTTCAGCTGATCTTCGGTCAATGGCTTGAATCGCCCGCCAATCTGACCGGGTCTGACCGGCCTGTTTTCCTCTGCCAGAGGCGCGGCTCGCAATGCTTTCCTGGCCTCTCGGCCACCTGCTCTTCGACCCATAATAATAGCTCGCTGTGAAAGAATCGGTTGTAATGAACCCGGATTATCAATTATAAGAGCATTTTATTGCAATAATCACTTAACAGTTGATGATGATAAAAGTACAATCCGCCCTTATCATTTGACTAATAGAACCTGCACGTGACATCCATTAAAACAGATACTCCGGGAATCAGGACGGACGACCTGAGAATTGCCAACATCAGGAAGGTGATCAATCCGGCAAAAATCAACGCCGAACTGCCGGTAACCAGCCGTTCGATCGCCACAACGGTAAGCACCCGGGAAGCCATCCACAATATACTGGTGGGAGCCGATGACCGGCTGCTGGTTATCTCCGGCCCCTGCTCAATCCATGACCCGGTTGCGGCGCTCGAATACGCCAGGCGGTTACTGCCTCTCAGAGAAAAATATCAGGAGGATCTGGTCATCGTGATGCGAGTATATTTCGAGAAGCCGCGCACTACAGTAGGCTGGAAAGGACTGATCAATGACCCGGATTTGAATAATACCTTCGACATCAACAAGGGATTGAGAACCGCGAGGAAGTTATTGCTGGACCTGAACGACCTGGGCGTTCCGGCAGGCACTGAATATCTGGATATCATCACTCCACAGTATGTCGCCGACCTGATTTCATGGGGGGCGATCGGTGCCAGAACCACGGAAAGCCAGGTGCACCGGGAGCTGAGCTCCGGCCTGTCCTGCCCGGTCGGATTCAAGAACGGAACCAATGGTAATCTGGATATTGCCGTGGATGGGTTGCGGGCAGCCGCCAGACCCCACCATTTCCTGTCATTGACCAAATCGGGACAATCCGCTATTTTCAGCACCACCGGTAACCCGGACTGCCATGTCATTTTGCGTGGCGGCAAATCACCGAACTACGACCGACAAAGCGTGAACGAGGCGTGTGAAAAGCTGACCGCAGCCGGATTACGGGCGCAAGTGATGATTGACTTCAGTCACGCCAATAGCGGCAAGGTACATGAAAACCAGCAAGGAGTCTGTGCCGATGTGGCAGCACAGGTAGCGTGCGGAGACCAGAGAATCACCGGCGCCATGATCGAGAGCCATCTGGTAGCCGGACGCCAGGAAGTGGTGGATGGTCAAGCGAACACTTATGGCCAGAGTATCACCGATGCCTGTACCGATATGGACACGACTGAGAAGATGCTGGCTACACTTGCAGACGCTGTTCGGCAGCGTCGCGGTGCCTGATGCAGCCGTTCACCCGGATTGTCGGATTTCACCGATTTCAGGGATTACCCGGATTGATGCCTGAATTTCACCCGAAGCCAATATGATCAAACCCCACGCTTCCAATCAGTTGCGCCCGCTTTATGTTCGCAACACGGAACAACGACAGGAGCTCGAAGCTCGTTGTGGCACACTGGACAGCGTATTGTTGAGTTCTGCCGGAGCGGCCAATGCCGTTATGCTGGGGGCCGGCTATTTCACACCGCTTGACGGGTTCATGAACAAGGCGGACAGCATGAGTGTCGCCAGCCGTATGCAGACCACGGATGGATTGTTCTGGCCGACGCCGGTGGTTTGTCTGGTTGAGCAGGAACAGGCCGGGCGTATTGAAGTCGGGCAGACCATCGCCTTGCTGGACCCCAATGTAGACGGTCATCCGGCTCTCGCGATCATGCAGGTCAATGACATCGAATCCATGTCAGAAGACGACATGACACAAATCTGCGAGCAGGTTTACCGCACCCGGGATACGGCGCACCCCGGAGTCGCTGAATTTCTCGCCCAGGGCAGAATCCTGTTATCCGGACCGATACAAGTCCTCAATTTCAGCTATTTCAAGACCGTATTCTCACAAACATTCCGCACCGCATACCAAATCCGGAAACAGATTGAAGCCAATGGCTGGAACCGGGTGGTCGCATTCCAGACTCGCAATCCGATGCACCGCGCACATGAAGAATTATGCCGCATCGCGATGGACAGGACCGGGGCGGATGGCTGTGTCATTCACATGTTGCTGGGCAAACTCAAACCCGGAGATATTCCAGCCGATGTCCGGGACGCCGCGATCCGGAGCATGGTTAAAAACTACTTCCCCGCGAATACAATGATGATTAGCGGATACGGCTTTGATATGCTCTACGCCGGGCCGAGGGAGGCTGTGCTGCATGCCATTTTCCGTCAAAACATGGGGGCTACCCATTTCATCATAGGCCGTGATCATGCTGGTATCGGCGACTATTACGGCGCTTTCGATGCCCAGACGATTTTCGAGGACGAAATTCCGCAGGGAGTGCTTGAGATCGAGATATTCAATGCAGACCATACCGCATACTCGAAAAAATTAAACAAAGTGGTTATGATGCGCGAGGCACCTGATCATACACTTTCGGATTTCGTTATTTTATCGGGAACCCGGGTACGGGAAATGCTGTCCGAAGGAATCGCTCCTCCACCTGAGTTCTCGCGCCCGGAAGTCGCCAGAATACTGATGGATTACTACCAGTCGAACCAATCGGAATAATTCTGCAAACCCATTCAGCCCCCACCAACTAACATACATCCCCATGCGACAATACGATACAGCCGAACTACAGGCTCTTGACCGCAGACACTACATCCATCCCTTTACCGACCATACCGATATGTATAAACGGGGGACACGGATTATTGTCGGTGCCGAGAATATCTATATTTATGACAGCGATGGCAAAAAATACCTGGACGGGATGTCCGGTCTGTGGTGCGTCAACATCGGCTACGGGAGAACTGAGTTGGCTGAGGCGGCCAAGCTACAGATGGAGCAGTTGCCCTATTACAACAGCTTCTTCCAGACGGCCCAGTTACCTGCGGTCGAGCTGGCCGAAATGCTGGCAAGCGTCACTCCGGCGCATATCAACCGGACATTTTTCGGTAGCTCAGGCTCTGATGGCAACGATACCGTAATCAGAATGGTACGGTACTTCTGGGAATGCCAGGGCAAGCCTGACCGCAATATCGTGATCAGCCGCCACAATGCCTATCATGGCAGCACCATGGCCGGAGGTAGCCTCGGCGGCATGCACGGCATCCACTCCCAGGGGGGACTGCCGATCCCGAACATCGAGCATATCGCCCAACCCTATCACTACCGTGAGGGCGGCGGTCTGGACCGTTCAGAGTTCGGCCTGCAATGTGCCGCGGCGCTGGAGAAAAAGATACTGGAGGTGGGCGCCGACCGGGTGGCGGCCTTTATCGCGGAGCCGGTACAGGGTGCCGGAGGCGTTATTGTACCGCCTGATACTTATTGGCCGGAAATCAACCGCATCTGCCGGAAATACGATGTCTTGCTGTGCGCCGATGAGGTCATTTGCGGATTTGGACGTACCGGGGAGTGGTTCGGTGTAGATACCTACTGCATCGAGGCCGATTTGATGACTCTGGCAAAGGGACTGTCTTCCGGTTATCAGCCTGTCGGGGCAGTGATGATTGCGGATCGGGTCGCCGAAGTTCTGGATACAAAAGGCGGCGAGTTCATGCACGGCTACACGTATTCCGGGCATCCGGTGGCCTGTGCGGTGGCTCTGAAGAACCTCGAGATTCTGCGTCAGGAACGAATCATCGAGCAGGCCAGGGATCATACGATGGATTATCTTCAGTCAAAAATCGCTTCTCTGGGCGATCATCCACTGGTCGGTGAAACACGAGGGGTCGGTTTCCTGGGTGCTATTGAACTGGTTAAAAACAAGGAAACGAAGGAGAAATATGATAACAAGGGCAAAGACGGCGCCGGTATCATCTGCCGTGACGTGAGCATGAAAAACGGCTTGGTCATGCGTGCCATTGGAGACACGATGGTTGTTTGTCCTCCGTTGATCATCAACAAGGCGCAAATAGACGATCTTCATGATCTGATCCGGGTCAGTCTCGATGAAACCCTGCAAATTCTGGATCATTAGCTTTTGATTGGTCACCCTTCGCAAAATAGCGGACAATTACAAAATGGCTACGTGCAAAGCGGGCGACGGCGAGAATGGTCAGATCCGCCAGATCGACAAGGTCGACCATATCTATTTCGATGGTTACTGGATTCGTTACTACGAACCCCCCGAGGAATCACTCTCTGAAAAGAAGAAACTGCTCGATGCCCTGACTCGCAGAACCTTCCACCATACCGAGCCCGGCATCAATACCCCCGGCGAAAAACTCGATGAGGTGAGACGCGCCTGGCAGCAGGAAACCGATGAGCAGCGCAAGCGAGTCAACGCCGCTATGCTGGCCGGGGCCCTGTTCAATCGGGCGACAGACATATTCACAACCATCGTCGATCTGGAGCAACGCGGTATTCATGTCACTACGGACGATGATCTGATGCGCCAGTGTTCCAGTTGCTTATCCGAAGCGCTATCCCTGAGCGGTAATGTCAAGCATCATAGTGGCGAGGAAGGCGTCGATGAACTCTGGGGAGAGCCAGTCAAGGTATTTACCATGTCGATTGCCGATTATTATTGCAGCCGCTATCGGAAGATTGCACAGGCAATGCGCGATATCGACCAGATCGGGCTGGATATAAAACGCTCAATCTGCTGTCTGGAGTGGTTTGCAGGCTCCGGGGAACTGATCGATGATTTCATCCTGATCGCGAAAAATGAAAGCGAAATCCTGCGTAGCGACCCGGATTATCTGACCATCTGGCCGGAATTTGTCGCCGACGGAGAAAAGATATTGAATTTCCGGGCGAAGATTCCCGCAACGGCATGCTCCGGGCTGGAGCGTCATATCAAACATGGAACCAGACTGCTCCAGGACGGCAAGGAATTGATCACCTGGATATCCAACGTTCGTGTGCCCATGCCGGTCAGTGCCGCCCGCTATCTGCGAAAATGCGCGAACTATCGGGAAAATACACAACGGTTTGCAGCCGCATCCTGACTGCTTGATGCCCGCCAGATTCTTCACACTGGATGATGCCCGCACAGCGGCGAAGCGTCGCCAACCGAGGATCATATTCGATTATATCGACGGGGCGGCGGGGGATGAGATTGCCGCTGACCTGAATCGCGAGCGGCTCGAACGAATTCGTTTGCAACCGCGGGTATTGATGAATGTCGAAAACCGCAATATCAAGAAGACATGCCTGGGCCGCGAATGGGACCGGCCGTTCGGCATTGCCCCGATGGGTATGTGTGATCTCGCCTGGCCCGATGCTGATAAAATGCTGGCGGCGGCGGCGCGCCGGTACAACATTCCGTTGGGACTGTCCACAATGGCCTCAAGCAACATTGAAGTCACCCGGCAACGCGCCGGCGAGTGTGCCTGGTTCCAGCTGTATGTCGGCCAGTCGGAGGAAATCGCTTTTGATATGGTCCGGCGAGCCGGGGATGCGGGCTATGACACCCTCATTCTGACCGTTGATGTGCCGATGGTCGCGGCGCGCCCGCGCGAACAACGCAACGGCTTTCAGGCGCCATTGAAAATCGGGGTCAAACAGTTTCTGGATTTTGCGACTCACCCCGTATGGTCCATTTCTACATTATTGAAAGGCGTGCCAGCAGTCGCCAACAACGCAGGCAGTAGCGGAAAATTTGTCCGCAACGAGAGCCGTGGCAAAGTGGATCTGCAATTCCTCGACCGTCTACGCGATCTCTGGAAAGGCAAGCTGGCAGTCAAGGGCGTGCTGTCGCCAGACGATGCCGCTAGTATTCAGGAGGCCGGAGTGGACGCGATTTATGTATCCAATCATGGGGGGCGCCAACTCGACGGAGCACCTGCGGCGATCGAAGCGCTGCCTGCAATCCGGGCAACTGTCGGTGAAGACCTCACTATCCTTTTCGACAGCGGAGTTCGCAGCGGAGAATCCATTGTCAAAGCACTCGCGCTCGGTGCTGATTTCGTGATGCTGGGGCGACCATTCCTGTATGCCATCGGTGGCGGCGGAGAACCCGGTTTGAATGATGTCATTGAGACTCTGACTCGACAGGTCGATACCACACTGGCACAAATCGGCAAGCCGGATATCAATGAGGTGGATCGCAACGTGGTGATCGGCACAGTCTGATGAAAGTACGTGGCGGCATATTACTGGCACGGGCCTTGCAGGAAAAAGGCGTTACCCGGGTTTTCACCCTGAGCGGCGGTTTTTGCAATCCCGCTCTTGAAGGATTCATGCAGTGCGGTATTGCAGTGATGAACGCTCCGCATGAGCAGGTAGCCGGGCATCTGGCCGACGGATATACCCGGCTCACCCGTAACCCGGCTGTCTGTCTGGTCGGGCCGGAAGGCTTCGCCAATGCCGTTCCAGCCATGATGGAAGCCTGGGGAGAGCGCTCTCCGGTCATTTTTATTACCGGCTCAAGCACATTCAAGCGGCAGGGCAGCGGCGGCTTCAAGGAAATTGATGATGTCGCGATCGCGGCTCCGCTGACCAAGTACAGCGCATCAGTCACCGCTGGCGAACGCATATCGGAATTTGTCGACCGCGCCTGGAAAATTGCGCTAAGCGGCTATCCGGGAGCGGTACATTTGAGTGTGCCGGTGGACATCATGTTCAGTTCATACCCGGAAAACGCGATGCGGGACGAGCGTCCGTTTGACCGCACGATGCAACCGCCTGCAAGAGCCTGGCCATGCCCGGATGATTTGTCCGAAATCCTGAGCCTGATAGGCAACGCCAGAAAGCCGGTACTCATCGGCGGACACGGAGTATGGTGGGCAAGGGCAGAATCACAACTCGAAGATACCGCCCGCCTGCTTGGCATTCCGGTTTTCAATGTGCCATACCACCAGAAACTTATGGGCGAGGAGTGCCCCGTTTATATGGGACTGGCCGACATCCACCAGTATGCGCCATCCGGGTTCGCCCTGCATGAGTCAGATGTCATCATCATGGTGGGGGCACGTCTCGACAACCAGATGAATTTCGGCAATCCGCCACTTTTTCCTGAATCGAGCAAGCTGATCTGCGTCAACGGATCACATGAGGAAATCGAGTTCAACCGCGCAGCCGATTATACGCTGTTGAGTGACCCCATAGCATTCTTCGAGTCGCTGAAGACGCTGGAGCCTTTCAGTCGGGACTGGCTCGACGCCAACCGGGAGAAACGGGGGCAATGGGTCGATCAAACGATCACCGAACTTCCCCAACTGGACGGTGACGGCATCCATCCGTTGCAGCTGGCTCTTGACGTGCAAACCGCGATGGGAGAGCGGGACTGTCTGGTGATTGACGGCGGCAACACCCATTTCTGGTCGGAAATCGCAATCAACATCGCTGGCTGGAAAGGGCAGAAACTCGATCATGTCCTGCATCCCGGCAGTTTCAGTATGCTCGGTGTCGGTGTCCCGTTCGCGACCGCCGCAAAACTTGATAATCCGCGGCGCAATGTGGTTGTCATCAGTGGAGACGGTGCATTTCTGTCCGGTGGTTCCAGTATCGAAGCCTCCTTTCAGGAAAACCTGCCGATTGTGGTGGTCATCGACAACAACGGTGGTCTGGATTGTATTTCCCAACAACAGGAACGCCTGTTTGCCAATCAACAACATTTTGCCACGGATTTCCGCGACATTCCCTTCCACACAATGTTCGAGGGGCTTGGGGGGTATGGCGAGCTGGTGGAACAACGCCAGCATATCGTACCTGCAATCCGGCGGGCAATTGCCAGCGGCAAAACCGCCTGCGTGAATGTCAGGACAGTCGGACATATCAGCCCGATTGTGCTGGCCACAACCAGTAAACGGGACAAGGCATCCATCGAATAACCGGCAATGACTGTAGTTTCCTCGCACATTCTCGATTCGGTCACGGGCGCTTCGGCGGCGGGAATTCGCGCCTGTCTTTTCCGCTGTCAGGGAAACAGCACAAAGACACTGGTATTTGACGTTTTCACGGACGCACAAGGCCGGATTTGCGAGTCGGTTGACTCCGTTGACATCGGTGGCGACTATGAACTCATCCTGCACAGCGCCGATTATTTCTCCCGATCCATGCCACAAATGGATGGTCAATCAATCGTCAAGACAGTGGTTGTACGCTTCGTCATACCCGCTTCAAAGACGCGCTGCCACATCCCGGTCATGTTATCCCCTCATTCCTATTCAGTATGGTGGTCGAAGTAACCACGCCCAGACTACTGGTATCACGCCGGATACGGGCGACTCCTTATACTCCGCGTATCGAATCGCTCGGCGTTTCCGGTTATTCGGTTGTCAATCATACGATTCTGCCCAAGGGGTTTCGCCGGTCAGTCGCGGAAGATTACTGGCACCTGAAAGAATATGTGCAACTCTGGGACGTAGGCTGCCAGCGGCAGGTTGAGCTGCGTGGCCCGGATGCCGCCTGGCTGACGCAATTCATGACACCGCGTGACCTGCGCCGGGCACAGCCGGGACAGTGCCTGTATGCGCCGATGGTGGATGACCAGGGCGGCATGCTGAATGACCCGGTTATCCTGAAACTCGCCGAAGATCATTTCTGGCTGTCGATTTCCGACTCCGATATATTATTGTGGACCAAGGGACTGGCGACCGGCATGCGCCTGAATGTCGAGATTGATGAACCGGATGTCTGGCCGCTGTCAGTGCAAGGGCCACAGTCCGATGAATTGATGGCCCGTATTTTTGGCGATACGGTGCGTGATATGCGTTATTTCCGGTTTGAAAAACTCGAGTTTCGCAAGCATCTGCATATCGTAGCCCGGTCGGGGTATAGCAAACAGGGCGGATTCGAGATCTATCCCGCAAAACCGGCATTGGGACTGGAATTGTGGGATGCCTTATGGGAGGCAGGCCATGACCTGAATATCGCTCCAGGCAGCCCGAACCTGATCGAACGGGTCGAAAGTGGACTACTTTCCTACGGCAATGACATGACCCGCGAAAACAACCCGCTTGAATGTGCCCTTGATCGTTTCTGCCAGCTGGATGGATCGATTGATTTTATCGGGCTGGATGCGCTCCGCAAAATTGCAACTGATGGAGTGCGCCAGATCATTCGCGGAGTATTGTTTGACGGTGCCCCCTGCCCGCCGTGCCAAAAACCCTGGCTGGTCTTCTCTGATAAGCAACCCGTCGGCGCAGTGACCACCGCAATCTGGTCGCCACGTTTCAAAAACAATGTGGCATTGGCGATGATCCATAAAGACCACTGCATACCGGATACCCGTGTCCAGATACAGATTCCAGGGCATGGCTCTCGCTGTGGCCGGATCATGTCACTCCCGTTTTCTGGCCCTTGATGCCTGAAAACAGCATCTCCCGCCGGAACATTTGCCCGCGCATTTTTCAATGCACAACTCTATCCGCTTTTATGTTATGTTCCGCCTTTAAGATTACGGTAAGATTTATTTATGGGTAAGCCCTGGATGAAGCGGTGAATTGATGAGTGAGCCCACCCTGTTAAAAAAAACCCGGCTACACCAGTTGCATCTTGAAGCGGGCGCAGAAATGGCGCCTTTCGCTGGATATGATATGCCGGTCAGATACCCGCCGGGGATCATCCGGGAGCACCTTCATACCCGTCAGCAAGCCAGCCTTTTCGATGTCTCCCACATGGGGCAGGTCCGCGTTTCCGGAGCGGATGCCGCAACCCGGCTCGAATCGCTGATACCGGCAGATCTTGTTTCTCTTGCTGTTGGCAAACAGAAATATGGACTGCTGTTAAACGAAGATGGTGGGGTTATCGACGATTTGATGGTTGCCCGTATTGCACAGACAGAATTTATTCTGGTGGTAAATGCTTCGTGCAAGACTAATGATTTCAGCTATTTGCGATATAAACTTGGCAAGTCACTCAATGTAGAATCCATTGACGACCGGAGTTTACTGGCGTTGCAGGGACCGAAATCTTCAGACATAATGAACCAGTTGGGACATGATTTGTCTGATATGGAATTCATGGCAGTCAGCGAAATAATCCTGGATGGCGTTTCATGCCTGTTTTCCCGCTCCGGTTATACCGGCGAAGACGGATTCGAGGTCAGTGTACCCCATGAGCATGCGATCGCGGTCGCTGAGTTGTTCTTGTCCAGTCCGGATGTGGCGTGGGCCGGACTCGGTGCCCGGGATTCATTGCGGATGGAAGCGGGTCTGCCACTGTATGGTCATGAAATTACCCGGCAAACCACGCCGGTAGAAGCGGGTCTGTCATGGGCAATCCCGAAAGCCAGAAGGTTGCACGGGGAACGCGCCGGAGGATTTCCGGGAGATCATGTCATTTTGCCGCAGATTCCCCGGCAGGTTTCCCGGCTGCTGGTTGGATTGCAGCCGGTTGGCAGAATGCCGGTCAGGCAAGGCGCAGTGATCGAAGATAACAACGGCAACACGGTCGGGACGGTAACCAGCGGCGGATTCAGCCCGAGTATGGGGAAGCCGGTTTGCATGGCTTATGTTGAGCTGGAACATGCAAACCCGGCGGACATTGACGACATTGACACGGAACACGGCTCCGAACGACCCGGACTGTATGCAGTAGTCCGGGACAAGCGCTTGCCTGTACGGGTAACCCGCTTACCTTTTGTCAAACGGAACTACTACCGGAAACGATAGCCCGGATTATTATTTGATAGTCTGGATTACTTTATATTCACTATGGAAAAATATATTAACTGGCAAAGAAGAGGCTTGAAATGACAACTAAATTTACCGAGGACCACGAATGGGTGCGCCAGGATGATGACCTGGTCGTAGTCGGAATCACCGATTTTGCCCAACAGCAGCTGGGAGATGTCGTGTACATAGAACTCCCGGATCTGGAGCGCGAGCTGGAACAGGGAGAAGAGGCCGCCGTCATCGAGTCGGTCAAGGCTGCGGCAGAACTCAAATCGCCGGTAAGCGGTGTCGTCACCGAGGTCAATGAGACGCTGGCGGATACTCCGGAAACCATTAACGATGACCCGGACGGGACTGGCTGGATATACAAAATGAGACCGGGCGACCCGTCCGAGCTGGATGGATTGATGGACCTCGGCGCTTATCAATCTTTTGTTCAATCACTTGAGTAAGACCGCGAACCAGACCTCAAAAACAACTCCGGAAGCTACCATGTCCAAAGCAGATGATTTCACCACTCGCCATATCGGCCCCCATCCTGATGATATTGCCCGGATGCTGGAAACGCTTGGGCTGGAATCCCTGGATGAACTGATCGAACAGACCATCCCTGCGTCCATTCGCAGTCAAAGCGAACTTGATCTGCCCCTTCCCTTAAGTGAAAACCGGCTGAACAAATTGAGTCGGCAAATCGCGTCCGGCAATACGTTAGCTGTTTCGATGATCGGGCTGGGTTATTACGGGACGGTCACTCCGCCCGTAATCCGTCGCAACGTCATGGAAAACCCGGACTGGTACACCGCATACACGCCTTATCAGCCCGAAATCAGTCAGGCCCGCCTCGAAATCCTGATTACTTTCCAACAGATGATCATGGATCTCACTGCAATGGAACTGGCCAACGCCTCTTTGCTGGATGAGGCCACTGCCGCCGCCGAGGCCATGATGATGGGGCTTCGGCTATCAAAGAATAAAACCAATCGGTTTTTTGTTGATCAGGAGTGTCTCCCCCAGACCATTGCAGTCATACAGACCCGCGCCGAACCATTAGGGGTAGAGGTCGTGGTGGGGGATTATCAGACTGATATAGAGTCGGGTGGTTTTTTCGCAGGACTGCTCCAGTATCCCGCCGCGTCCGGCCAGATACGGGACTACACAACCGCGATTGATCAATTGAAATCACAAAACGCGGTGGTCGTGATGGCGGCTGACCCACTGGCTTTGACCTTATTGAAACCTCCGGGGGAAATGGGGGCAGACATCGTCATAGGCAGTACCCAGCGTTTCGGAGTGCCGATGGGATTCGGCGGCCCGCATGCCGCTTACATGGCTACCCGTGAGAAATATAAACGCCTGTTGCCGGGGCGTCTGATCGGTGCCACCATTGATGCAAATGGCAATCTGGCTTACCGCATGGCACTGCAAACCCGGGAACAGCATATCCGGCGCGACAAGGCGACCAGCAATATCTGCACCTCACAGGTTCTGTTGGCCGTCATGGCCACGGTCTATGCCATGTATCATGGCCCCGAGGGTCTGACCCGTATAGCCAAAAACATCAACCGGCTGGCGCGAGCGCTGGCGCAGGGGCTTACCGGCCTGGGCTTTGAAATAAGCCATCGTCATTTCTTCGATACCATTGTGGTGCGAACCCGCAACCAGGCCCGAATGATTCTGGACAAGGCTGAACAAGCACGCTACAACCTTCGCTTGATTGACGATAACCACATCGGCATCAGCCTGGACGAGACCCTTTCACGGGAAAAAGTGTCTGGCTTGCTGGAAGTCTTTGAAGGCGTAACTCCGGGACGGGTCAAGGGCGACCTGTTCAACATTGATCTGGAGCCATCTATCCCGCAGTCACTACAGCGAACCAGTGATTTCCTGACGCACCCGATATTTCATCGCTACCGCTCGGAAACAGAATTCATGCGTTACCTCCGCAAGACGGCCAGCAAGGATATTACTCTGGCGCGCGCCATGATCCCGCTGGGGTCGTGTACGATGAAACTCAACGCCGCCAGCGAGATGGAACCCATATCGAATCCGCTTTTCGCGCATATCCATCCCTTCGCTCCGACCAAGCACACCAAAGGCTACCACCGAATTATCAACCGTCTGGATTCGATGCTGTGCCAACTCACCGGATTCGACGGCTTTTCCTTTCAGCCCAACGCCGGCTCCCAGGGAGAATACGCCGGGCTGTTGTGTATTCGAGCCTGGCATCGATCACACGGCAATACCCAGAGAATGACCTGCCTGATTCCTTCTTCGGCTCATGGTACCAATCCGGCCAGCGCCGTCATGGCGGGGATGAAAGTGGTCGTGGTCAAATGCGACAGTCAGGGTAATATCGACCTTGACGACTTCCGGGACAAGGCGGAACAACACAGTCAGGTTCTGGCCGCCACTATGGTGACCTACCCTTCTACCCATGGCGTGTTCGAGGAGTCCATCCGCGAAATCTGCAAGATCGTCCACTCCAATGGCGGACAGGTATACATGGATGGCGCCAACATGAATGCGATGGTCGGTATTTGTCGCCCCGCTGAAATCGGCGCGGATGTGATGCACCTGAATCTGCACAAGACTTTCGCCATACCGCATGGCGGCGGCGGCCCCGGCATGGGCCCAATCGGAGTCAAAAAACATCTGTTGCCCTTTCTGCCCGACCATCCGGTAGTCAGTTGCAATCGCGGCGGCTCCAGTTCGATGGGAACCGTCTCGGCGGCTCCCTGGGGGTCACCATTGATATTGCCGATCTCATGGGCCTATATGAGATTGCTCGGCAAACAGGGACTGAAACGCTCCACCCAGGTAGCCATCCTGAACGCTAACTATATCGCCCATCGTCTGGATCCCTGTTTCCCGGTTGTCTATAAAGGGGCGAATGGCCGGGTAGCTCACGAATGCGTGATTGATCTGGCGCCGATCAAGGCACGCAGTGGCATTACAGTCGAAGATGTCGCCAAGCGTCTGATTGATTATGGATTCCACGCCCCCACCATGTCCTGGCCAGTACCCGACTCCTTCATGATCGAACCCACAGAGAGTGAATCCCTGGAAGAAATTGATCGGTTTTGCAATGCCTTGATCCAGATTCGAGAGGAAATCAGGGAAATAGAAAACGATCCGGCGCTGCGGGGAAATAACCTGTTGACCAATGCGCCTCACGCCTGGCATCTGCTGATCAACGATGAATGGAGCTCCCCTATTCACGACAACACGCATTCTTCCCCACCCCGGAAACGCGCGACAACAAATTCTGGCCGCCGACAGGACGGGTGGATCAGGTTTATGGCGATAAAAATCTGGTTTGCTCCTGCCCGGCTGTGAGTGATTATGAATGATCCCATCACTCTCCCCTTGCGGGGGAGTCACAATCCGCCGAAAAAAATCATACAGGGCGAAAAGTTGCGGGGCGCGGATAAAATGGCGCGTATCCCGATTCGGTTCGAGCCGGTTCCCAGAGAGAAACTGTTGCGTAAGCCGCGATGGATTCGAGCCAGCTTCACCGGCACCCCGGAAGTCGTCGCATTAAAGAAAATACTGAGATCGAAAGGATTGCATACCGTTTGCGAGGAAGCGGCCTGCCCCAATCTCGGAGAATGTTTTGGCAACGGCACGGCCACCTTCATGATCATGGGAGACATCTGTACCCGCCGATGTCCGTTTTGTGATGTCGGGCATGGCCGTCCGAACCCGTTGGATGCGGCAGAACCGGAAAATCTCGCACAAACCGTTGCCGCGATGAAACTGCAATATGTCGTGATCACCTCGGTGGATCGTGATGATCTGCGCGATGGGGGCGCCAGCCATTTTGTGGACTGTATCCAGGCCGTGCGAACACACAGCCCGCAAACCCGAATCGAAATCCTGACTCCGGATTTCAGAGGCAGAATGGAGAAAGCGGTCGATATTCTGGCGCGCGCGCCGAGCGATGTTTTCAATCATAACCTGGAAACTGTCCCCCGGCTCTACCGGGAAGTCCGCCCAGGCTCCGATTATCAATATTCTCTTGATCTCCTGCAACGAGTCAAGCATCGCCACCCGGAGTTACCGACCAAATCCGGCCTGATGCTGGGGTTGGGCGAATCCAGGGCAGAGGTCATTGAGGTCATGGAAGATCTGGTAAATCATCAGGTTGACATGCTGACTCTCGGGCAATATCTGCAACCGGGCATCCATCATCTTCCGGTGCGCCGGTACTGGCATCCTGACGAATTCGACTCTCTGCGGGAGGTTGCAGAAGCAATCGGCTTCTCCAACGTCGCCTCCGGTGCCATGGTCAGATCATCGTACCACGCAGATTTGCAGGCAAGAAATCATTTATAATTAAAACTCCTGTATAATTGGAATGTATGTCTGATTGAAATTATGTATAATCCGATTGAGTTTGGCTATAATAGCCGCACGACTGAATACAAGCTAGATTGAATTATCAACTGTAACTTTTAGGAGAACGTAACGTTATGAAATTTACCAAATCCGCAGCACTAATCGCTGCGTCATCACTGATTACAATGACTGCCCAGGCGGGTACGCTGGAAGATGTGCAGGCCAGAGGCGAGTTGAACTGTATCGTCACGACCGGTCTTGCAGGTTTTGCAGCACCGGACGCAAACGGTCGTTGGGACGGCTTTGATGTCGGCTTTTGCCGTGCAGTAGCCGCCGCTGTTCTGGGAGATGGCGAGAAAGTCAAATTCGTTCCTTCAACCGGAAAAACCCGTTTTACCCTGTTGAACTCAGGCGATGGCGACATTCTGTTCCGTAATACGACCGAAACCCTGAGCCGTGACGTTGACCTCAAGCTGACCTTCCTGCCAGTCAACTATTATGACGGACAAGGCTTCCTGATCAGGAATGATATGGGAGTAACATCGGCAACACAACTGGATGGCGCTTCGGTTTGTATCCAGACCGGCACCACCACAGAGTTGAACCTGGCCGACTATTTCCGTATCAATGGTATGAACTATGAGCCGGTAGCTATCGAAACCAACGAAGAGGGTATCGCCAACTATTCCGCCAATCGTTGCGACCTGTATACAACGGACGCATCCGGTCTGGCTTCCACCCGTGCCGCTCTGGAAGACCCGTCAGCACACACGATTCTTCCTGAAATCATCTCCAAGGAGCCACTGGGCGGAGCCGTTCGCCATGGCGATGATGAGTGGGCTGATATTGGTAAATGGGTGGTCAACGCAATCATCATTGCCGAAGAATTGGGCATCACCCAGGACAATGCTGCTGAAATGGCAATGGAAGCGGGCGACAATCCAAGCATTAACCGACTGCTCGGCACTGAAGGCAATATGGGCGAAATGCTGGGACTGGATGCACAATGGGCACTTCGCGCAATTCAGGCCGGTGGTAACTACGCTGAACTATTCAACAAGAATATCGGCCCGGACACTCCTCTTGCTCTGGAACGCGGTCTGAACGCTTCCTGGAAAGATGGTGGCATCCTGTATGCGGCTCCCATTCGTTAATCGAACCGCGGAGTCCATCGGACTATGACAACCAGAAAGGGGCGCTTCCCAGGCGCCCCTTTTTTTATTAAAAGCATACTGCAATGAATGAAATAGCACTGCCTCGGCAAAACGCCCTTTCCCGTCTGTGGAATAACAAGGAAGCGCGTTCAGTCATTATCCAGGTTATTGCAGTTGTACTGATCTTCGGTTTCTTTGCTTATCTGATACGAAACGCTGTAGTCAACCTGGAGGCTCTTGGCAAGGGATACAGCTTTGGTTTTCTAACCCAGCCTTCCAACTACGACATCAATCAACATTTTATTGAATACAGCTCCCGGTCATCCCATTTGCGCGCGATGGCGGTGGGTATTCTCAACACCCTGCTGGTCGCCGTGTGCGGGCTGGTTCTGGCCACCATTCTGGGCTTTGTCCTGGGTGTATTGCGCCTCTCCAAGAACTGGCTGACCAACAAACTGGCTTATGTTTATATAGAGTACGTAAGGAACGTACCCGTTCTGCTCCACATCCTTCTGATTCATGGCGTTATCGTTTATAGCCTGCCGGTTCCGAAGAATGCTATCAGCCTGAGCGATACCGCGTTTTTAACCAATCGTGGGCTCGTTACACCCAAACCACTTTTTGAACCCTTGTTCTGGATTGTCGGCGGACTGGTCGTTGCGGGCATTCTTTTCAGTCTGTGGTTTATCCGACATGCTAAAAAGGTACAGGATCAGACCGGGAAGCATTACCCGGTATTCTGGATAAACCTCGGCGCGATAGTCGGGCTACCTCTGCTCATGTATTTCGTACTGGGCAGCCCGATCATCTGGGATACTCCAGAGTTGAAAGGTTTTAATTTTGCTGGCGGGATGGTTCTTCGACCGGAGTTTATCGCTCTCTGGCTTGCGCTATCGCTCTATACCGCCGCTTTCATCGGCGAGATTGTGCGCGCGGGTATCCTCGCGGTCAATTATGGCCAGACCGAAGCCGCTTATGCGCTGGGTATCAATCGCAGCCGTACCTTGAGTCTGGTAGTCATTCCCCAGGCGCTGCGGGTGATTGTTCCACCTTTGACCAGCCAATACCTGAACCTGACGAAAAACTCCTCTCTGGCAATCGCCATCGGCTACATGGATATTGTCGCTACCATCGGCGGGATTTCCCTCAACCAGACCGGGCGGGAAATGGAGTGCATGACGATTGTTCTGTTGCTGTATCTGTGCATGTCGCTGATCATTTCTGCGGTGATGAACTGGTACAACAACCGGATCAAGCTGGTTGAACGGTAACGGACTCAAGGATACCTACCATGACCCAGAAAACATATCAGCCTGGCGAGCATCCGGACCTCCCGCCGCCGTCGAATATCATCGGCCCGGTTGCATGGATCAGAGGAAACCTGTTCTCCTCCCCCGCGAACATTATAATGACCCTTCTTGTAGTGTGGTTTCTCTACAAGATACTACCTGCCGCAATTGACTGGTTATTTATAGACGCAGTCTATGTCGGCGAAAACCGGGATGAATGCAGAGCCAAAGGAGACGGCGCCTGCTGGGCGTTCATCGGTGAACGAATGAGACTGTTTGCCTACGGCTTCTATCCCATTGAGGAACGTTGGCGCGTCAACCTGTCCTTTGTCCTGCTATTCGTGGCAGCGGCAGCTGTCCTGTTCGACAACTTCCCATACCGTAAATACGGTTTGTATTTTGCGGCGGCATTTCCTTTTATCGCAGGCTGGCTGCTGATTGGCGGATACGGACTGACTCCGGTTCCGACCGATAAGTTCGGCGGCTTCATGCTGACCCTGGTGGTTGGCGTAACCGGCATTGCGTTTTCACTCCCGATAGGTATTGCGCTGGCACTTGGGCGTCAGTCAAAACTGCCGATCATCCGCTTGTTCTGCGTCGGGTTTATCGAATTTATCCGGGGAGTTCCACTCATCACCCTGTTATTCGTAGCCTCAACCATGTTGAGTTACTTTCTGCCGCCCGGCACGTCGTTCGACCTTTTACTACGGGTATTGATCATGGTCACCCTGTTCGCTTCGGGCTACATGGCGGAAGTCATACGGGGAGGATTACAGGCGTTACCCTCAGGTCAGATCGAAGCCGCCGATGCAATGGGGCTGAAGTACTGGCCTGCGATGCGTTTGATAGTCTTGCCTCAGGCCCTGAAAATCTCCATTCCGGGAATCGTCAATACCTTTATCGGATTATACAAGGACACCACACTGGTTCTGATCATCGGCCTGCTGGATCCGTTGGGAGTCGGACGCGCCTCCCTGGCTGACACGAAATGGACCGGCCTGTCCAATGAGGTCTATCTGTTTGTAGCTATTTTCTTCTTCATATCCTGCTTTGCAATGGCAAGGTACTCCCTGTATCTGGAAAACAAACTGCAAACCGGACATAAACGATGAGCCTGGGCAATGATCGGAAAGGCAACCTAACTCTGGCGGGAATCTGACAATGAACGAACAAACATCCACGATGGAAAACACCGGACAACCTGAATACGCCATCGTCATCAGAGCCATGCACAAATGGTACGGCGAATTTCATGTGCTCAAAGACATCAACCTGAACGTAACCCGTGGAGAGAAGATAGTCATCTGTGGGCCGTCCGGGTCGGGCAAGTCAACGGTCATTCGTTGTATCAACCGACTGGAGGAGCATCAACAGGGCGACATTATTGTCGACGGGGTTGAATTAACCAATGACCTCAAGAAAATCGAGCTGGTAAGACGGGAAGTGGGTATGGTATTTCAGCATTTCAACCTGTTTCCGCACTTGACCGTACTGGAAAACTGTACACTGGCCCCGATCTGGGTACGCAAGACGCCAAAGGCAGAGGCGGAAGAGATCGCAATGCAGTTCCTGGAAAGGGTGAAAATCCCCGAACAGGCGAATAAGTATCCGGGACAGCTTTCCGGTGGTCAGCAACAGCGTGTTGCTATCGCCCGTAGCTTGTGTATGAAGCCGCGCATCATGCTTTTCGACGAGCCTACCTCGGCGCTTGACCCTGAAATGATCAAGGAAGTGCTGGATGTCATGGTTGAGCTGGCTAGCGAAGGAATTACCATGTTGTGCGTCACTCACGAAATGGGGTTTGCCAAAACCGTTGCCGACCGGGTTATTTTCATGGATGGCGGAGAAATCATCGAGGAAAACAATCCGAACGAATTCTTCGACAACGCACAACACGAACGCACCAAGCTGTTTCTCAGCCAGATTCTCGAACACTAGCCATTCCTGTGCCAAGCCCCGTCATTCCCTTGACAAGCGGGAATCCACAACCCGGCATGCCACGCTCCAACCGGCCTTATCTGCTGTAACCCATCTCCATGCGTATACTTATCATTGAAGACGACCAGAAAACTGCGTCCTATATACAAAAAGGACTGGTGGAAGCAGGCCATGAGGTCGATGTCGCCTCCAGTGGCGACTCCGGTTTCACTCTGGCCAGAGACGGCGACTACCAGGCATGGATCGTCGACCGGATGCTGCCGGTCATGGATGGTCTTACCATCGTCTCAAACCTGCGGCAACAAAACAATTATACTCCAGCTTTGATATTGAGCGCGTTGGGCGATGTCAATGATCGTGTTGAAGGATTGAACGCGGGCAGTGACGACTACTTGACCAAACCATTCTCCTTTTCAGAACTGCTGGCGCGCCTTGACGCATTGTTCCGAAGAGCCGCAGTGGAAACCCAGGAAACCGTCCTGGTTGCAGGAGACCTGGTGATGGACCTGCTGGGCAGAGAGGTAAAACGCGGGGACAGCGTGATAGACCTCCAGCCCCGTGAATTTCGTCTGCTCGAATACCTGATGAGACACAGCAACCAGGTAGTGACACGGACCATGTTACTGGAAAATGTCTGGGACTATAAATTCGACCCACAAACCAATGTCATTGACGTACATATCAGTCGGTTGCGCGGCAAAATAGACAAGAATTTCGATATCCCCTTACTCAATACCGTCCGTGGAACGGGTTATATCCTGCGTGCAGAAAAGACATAATCTTTTTCACAGCTATACACTCCGGCTGGCACTACTTTACGCCTTTATTTTTAGTGCCTCGACTCTTCTCCTGTTCTACTTTTTCTACCTGTTCACTGTCTCGTACATGACCGAGCAGATGGACAATACGATTCAGGCTGAAATCCAGGGTCTGGCCGAGCGCTATGATCAGGAAGGCTTGCAGGGATTGACTGAGCTGATCGCCGAACGAATCAATCGGCAGCAAGCCACGGCAAACTCGATTTATTTATTAGCCACCTTTACTCTGCAACCCCTGGTGGGAAACCTGGACAGATGGCCGAAAAACGCATCCATCAACAACGACTGGATTGAGTTCGGGCTTGAAATCAACAGGCAAACCAATGAAACCCACCTCGCCCGGGCCAAGATATTTCGACTCCCCGGCCAATACGGCCTGCTCGTAGGGCGCGACATCCACCAACTTGTAGAGGCCAAACGGCGCATTGTGCAAGCACTGACCTGGGGATTGGCGATTATGGTTCTGCTGGCATTGGTTGGCGGACTGCTACTCAGCCGAAGAACCGTCCGCAAAATCGAGCGGATCAACCAGACAGCGCAAGCGATCATGTCCGGGGATTTATCCAGACGTGTACCCGACACCGGTCGCAACGACGATTTCGATCAGCTTGCAGCCAACTTGAACCAGATGCTTGATCGAATCCAGATGTTGATGGAGGATATAAAAAGGGTATCGGACAACATTGCCCATGATTTAAGAACCCCCCTGACCCGCCTGCGTCAACACCTGGAGGAAGCCAGATTACGAGAAGACCTGTCATCAAAAGCGGCAGCCAATCTGGAGCAATCCATCAAGGAGGCGGATTCCCTGTTGACCACCTTCAATGCCTTATTGCGTATTGCCCGGATTGAATCCAGACAGATCAAATCCGGCTTCGGAACAGTCGATTTTCATACACTGCTGGCAGACATTGTCGAGTTCTACGAACCACTCAGCGACGAGAAGCACCAGAACCTGGAAACCCGGCTGGATACCGGCATTCTGTCTGCTGGCGACCGGGATTTGCTGTTTCAGGCGATTGCCAATGTCATCGAAAACTCCATCAAGTACACTCCCGATCAGGGCACGATTTCAGTAACTCTGACAAGAGAGGATGATCAACTGATCATCACCATCGCAGACAACGGGCCGGGGATTCCGGTATCAGAAAGAGGAAATGTCTTTCGCCGCTTCTACCGTCTCGACCGAAGTCGCGGCAGCAGCGGCAATGGCCTGGGATTGAGCATGGTGCAGGCGATCATCAGTATGCACGGCGGAACAATTCAGCTAGAAAACAACACGCCCGGACTACGCACCATAATCAGCCTCCCCAGGCAATCACCGCCGTCGTAGAGAGACTCTGCGGGCCCGCAAAACGTCATTCCCTTGATAAGCGGGAATCCACAACCCATCATCCCGGAACAAATCGCCGTCGTAGGGGTGCCCCTTGTGGGTGCCCGGTATCGTTAATACCCGTTCCGATCATTCGCGGGAGGGCACAAGACCCTCCCCTACGATAACGGGTTGGGGCGTGTATCAACACCCAATCATTCCCCCCTTGAGGGGGAATCCAATCCGTAAGCGGATTGGATGGGGGGACACAATCATAAAGAACCTGCACCTACCGATGCGTAGAGCCTACCCCCGGCTTGATCGGGAGGCGCCCCTTGTTTTGGGTGCCCGCTATCACTCCGGGTTGCTTCCAGTCGATTCCAGCATCAGGAGAAACCGGGAAACAAACTTCCCCAGTTCCAGTTCCAGCCAGTGATTCAGCCCGAATAGCGCCAGAACGGTCGCTACCAATAGAGTAATAAAGACGAAGAATTTAAACAAAAAACCGCGCTTTCTGTTTATTCTCCATGGCTTTTTTCTCCTGAATCTGGGAGAACCTTCCGCTAATGGAATATCCATCACCTGATCCGGGTTCGCGCCGAGCATCGCAATCAGTTCATCCGGATTCAGCCTGAGAAGATTGGCATAAGCTCGAACATAACCTCTGGTGAAAGTAGAACCGGGCAACTTGTCATAGTCATCCGCTTCAACCGCCTCAATCACACTGACACCCAGATTCAGACGTTCCGCCACTTCCTGTACGGATATCCCTTCACCCTGTCGCACGATGGCCAGCTTTTGGCCGACCGTTTCAGCAGAAGCGAATATTTCAGGTTCCTGCTGTATATCCTTGTCATCCGTGTCTGATATGTCTTCGTGGTCTGTCATGCAGTGCGCCGGACTGGTTTCCTGGCTTAATCTTCGACCGCCTTCATGCTGAGTCGTACACGCCCCTGTTTATCCACCTCAAGTACCTTCACCTTCACCCGGTCCCCCTCCTTGAGCACGTCACTGACCTGATTCACCCGCTCATTTGAAATCTGCGAGATATGAACCAGACCATCGCGTCCGGGCAGGATATTGACGAACGCACCGAAATCCATCAATCGGACGACCTTACCGTCATACACAGTATTGACCTCGACATCGGCGGTAATCTGCTCAATTCTGCGAATCGCCTCTTGAGCCGCCGCATTATCGGTAGAAGAAATCTTGACTGTACCATCATCGTCAATATCAATGTTGACGCCGGTTTCCTCCGACAATGCCCGGATGACTGCTCCGCCCTTACCAATGACATCCCGAATTTTCCCCGGATTGATATGGATGGTAACGATTCGCGGTGCGAACTCAGACATTTCCTGGCGTGGTGCCGCAATCGCCTTGTTCATCTCACCGAGTATATGGAGCCGCCCTTCTTTCGCCTGCTCCAGTGCCTGCCGCATGATTTCTTCAGTAATACCATCAATCTTGATGTCCATTTGCAGGGCGGTGATGCCTTCTGCAGTTCCGGCCACCTTGAAATCCATATCACCCAGATGATCTTCGTCACCCAGAATATCAGTCAGCACCGCGAAACTCTCTTCCTCCTTGATTAAGCCCATGGCCACGCCAGCCACCGGATGCTTGATGCAGACCCCTGCATCCATCAACGCCAGACTGGTTCCACAAACGCTGGCCATTGAGCTCGAACCATTGGACTCGGTTATTTCCGAAACCACTCGCATGGTATAAGGGAATTCCTCGCGGGTTGGCAGTACGGCCATGATACCGCGTTTTGCCAGGCGGCCATGCCCGATCTCACGGCGTTTAGGGCTACCTACCCGTCCGGTTTCGCCGACACAGAATGGCGGGAAATTATAGTGCAGCATGAAACCATCCCGGTAATCGCCTTCCAGAGCGTCGATAATCTGGGAATCCCGTTCGGTTCCCAGCGTAGCCACAACAATTGCCTGAGTTTCACCACGAGTGAACAAGGCCGAACCATGAGTTCTCGGCAAGACACCGGTTTCGATATGGATGGGACGTACTGTTCGGGTGTCACGACCATCAATCCTGGGATTGCCGGCAATGATACTGCTGCGGACATGGCTCTTTTCAAGAGACTGTATTTCTGCAATCACCTCAGCCACAACATCGTCCGCCCCACCTTCCGGGCAAATCTCGGCAACGACACTGCTCCTGATCTCCCCAATCGCCTCTAACCGCTTGATCTTGTCGGTAATCTGGTAGGCTTCGGCAATACGGCTTGTCGCCAGTTCAGCCACCTGATCAGTCAGTGTCCGTGCTCTCCCGGCAGGAGGAGACCAGTCCCACTTCGCCTTGCCCGCCTGCTGACCGAGTTCCCGTACTGCGTCAATCATGTTCAGGCTTTGCTGATGACCGAACATGACCGCGCCAAGCATTTGCTCTTCAGTCAGAATGCTGGCCTGGGACTCAACCATCAGGACTGCGGATTCAGTACCCGCAACCACCAGATCCAGAGACGACTGTTCGGACAATACGGAAAGGTCGGGGTTAAGCACATACTCGCCATCGACATAACCCACACGGGCAGCACCCATCGGGCCATTGAACGGAATACCGGATATCTCGATCGCAGCCGATGTTCCGATCATCGCGACAATATCGGCACTGATTTGCGGATCAATCGACATGACCGTAACCACAACCTGCACTTCATTCATGAAGCCCTTGGCGAACAGAGGTCTGATCGGCCGGTCAATCAACCGACAGGTCAGAATCGAGCTCTCCGATGGTCGACCTTCACGCTTGAAAAACCCACCGGGAATCTTGCCTGCGGCATACGTCCTTTCCTCGTAGTCCACGGTAAGCGGGAAAAAATCGTGCCCGCGATAGTCCCTGCGTGCAACTACAGTGACCAAAACCATGGTATCGCCCATACTCGCTAATACCGCGCCATCCGCCTGTCTGGCAATCGCACCGGTTTCAAGACGCACTTCATGCTGACCATACTGAAAGGTCTTTACAACTTTATTCAATTTATTGTCTCCTGTAGGGTTTGGCCGCTACTTACGCAGGCCTAACTTGCTGATCAACGCACGATAGCGCTCAATATCAGTTTTTCTTAAATAGCTCAGCAGTTTCCGGCGGTGATTGACCAGCCGCAACAAACCCTGCCGGGAATGATGATCATGTATATGAGTCTTGAAATGATTGGACAGATCCAGGATACGCGCTGTCATCAGCGCAATTTGAACTTCAGGAGAACCCGTATCTCCCTCGGAACGCTGATGCTCCTTGACAACAGCGGCCTTCTCTTCGGCTCCCAGGGCCATAATTTATTCCTCTTTAACAGATTATTACCTGTGTCAAAGTAAATACCGACCCATAACCTTAAAAACCACTCGGTCCAACCAGCAAACCTTGAAACACCGTATCCCCGGAATACCGGGGCCTGTATTCTATAGGGCGACCCCGCAATCCACAAGCCGATATTCCGTTATCAGTCATATTTTTTAGCGGAAAATCAGTATAATCACCCGTTCATTTCCAGATAACCCAGAGCAAGGAATTTGTAATGCAACTAAATCGTGTCGGCTTCGTCGGCTGGCGAGGCATGGTGGGCTCCGTACTACTTGAAAGAATGCGCGAGGAACAGGATTTTGATCGGATAGATGAACCCGTCTTCTATACCACCTCACAGACCGGACAACCGGGGCCGGATATCGGGCGTGAAGTAAAACCACTGGCGGACGCCCGCGACCTCGAATCCCTGCGGCGACTCGATGTCATCGTCACCTGTCAGGGCGGCGGCTACACCTCGGCAGTACACCATGAACTCCGCCAACAAGGCTGGGACGGATACTGGATTGATGCAGCCTCCACCCTGCGAATGGCGGAACAATCCACGATCATTCTGGACCCGGTCAATCTGCCTGTGATCGAACAGGGACTGGCCGACGGACACCGGGATTTTATCGGTGGCAACTGCACGGTCAGCCTGATGATGATGGCCCTGGACGGCTTGTTCAGTGCCGACCTGATCCAGTGGATGACAGTCATGACCTACCAGGCGATTTCCGGCGGCGGTGCCCGCCAAATGCGGGAATTGGTGGAGCAGATGGGCAGAGTCAATCACAATGCCGGTGGATTGCTGTCTGATCCTGACAGTTCGATTCTCGATATTGACAGAAATGTGACCGAAACCATGCGTTCTGATGAATTTATGAAAGGTGAAATCGGCTATCCACTGGCTGGCAACCTGCTACCCTGGATTGATCAGGACCTTGACTCCGGGACCAGCCGGGAAGAATGGAAAGGTCTGGTGGAAACCAACAAAATCCTGGGGCGGCCAGCGGATTCGCCAATTCCGATTGAAAGCGTCTGTATTAGAATCGGCACAATGCGCTGTCACAGCCAGGCATTTACCATCAAACTGAAGAAGGATCTGCCACTGGATGAAATACAGGAAATTCTGAGCATGGCTAATGATTGGGTGACTCTGATTGCCAATGAGCGCGAAGCCTCATTAAACCGGTTGTGCCCTGCCGCAACTTCTGGAACACTGGATATCCCGGTTGGCCGACTTAGAAAACTGAACATCGAGAAAGGGCTGATCTCCGCTTTCACGGTGGGCGATCAACTACTGTGGGGAGCGGCTGAACCCCTGCGCCGAATGTTGAGAATCCTGCATCAACACTGAATATGCGGCCTCCGCCAGAAAACCCGGGTTCATAACAAAACAGCCATGTCTCCAGCAGCCATCAACCGATTTGGCAAGAGCCTGCTATTATTTTTATGCCTGGCTTATGCGACTGGCTCCAGTGCCGAAATCCGGGTTCAGGCGCAACCTCTGGAACAGCTGACCATCAAAATCATCCGTTCGGCTCCCGCTGAAGTCCTGAGTCTGCGCCAATCTACTGTCGCTTCCCAGCTAACGACCACAATCAACCAACTACCCGTACAAGTAGGCAACCGGGTCGATGAAGGCCAGTTGATTGCCAGACTTGATTGCATCGACCACCAACTGACTCTGAAACAAGCACAAGCAGAGCTGGATGTATTGGCCGCGACCAGAGAACTCGCCAGCAAACAACTCTCACGGCTCAATCAGTTAAGAAAGTCCAATAACGCATCCGAGGAAGCCATCAATCAAAAGCAAGCTGAACTGAACTCGGTAACAGCCAGCATCAAATCCCGGAAAATCGGCATCAATATCGCCCGCAGACAGGTTGAAAAATGCGACATCAAAGCCCCCTTCCCCGGTGTCATTACCGAGATACACAGCGAAGTGGGCAACTTTGTAACAAAGGGAAGCAAAATCATTTCACTGACCGATACCCAAAGCATTGAACTGGAAACGCACCTCAATCACGCCGAGTTGAAACAGGTAATGGCCTCCCCGTCTCTCCTGTTCAAACACCAGAACGAGAGTTATCCGGTCACCGTCCGTTCCGCCCTGACCGTGGTCAATTCAGCTTCTCAAAGCCGTACCGTCCGACTCAGCTTCACTGAATCCAGGCCACTGGCCGGCTCCATCGGAAGATTACGGTGGTCACTGCCCGGCGATATTCTGCCCGCCTCTCTGGCCGTCGAACGCAATGGTCAAAGAGGCCTGTTCATTGTCGATGATTCCGAAAACCACAAAACGGCGCGGTTCGTCCCGGTCACAGAAACAAATCCGGGACAACCGGTCACGGTTGACCTGCCAGAAACCACCCTGATAGTGACCGAAGGACGATTCGCGCTAACCGATGGAGCCGTGATAATCGTCAATTGACCGATCGTCTCGCTTGCCTGTCATGTTCCAGCGTATTCTTCAAAACCATGTTCTGGCAAACCTGCTGTTTGTCCTGGTACTGGTCATGGGAACCGGCTCCTATATGCTGATGCCAAGAGCCCAGGACCCGTCTATCAACTTTAACTGGATTAATATAAACACAATCTGGCCAGGAGCATCCACCCTGGATATTGAACAGCGGGTAACCAACGTTATCGAAGACGCGGTACGCAAGGTTTCTGACATCGACTTCGTCTCCGGTACCAGCAAGGAAGGTGTTTCCAGATTACTGATCCGGTTTGAGGAGATCAACACGAGAACTTTTGAACGAAGAGTGACCGATCTGAGACGCGAGATTGAGAACATCAGAGACGAATTGCCTGAAACCGCGCTGGACCCCTTTATAGTCGAAATCACAACCGACAACGCCCTGCCCACGGCTACGGTGGTAGTCAGCTCAGTTGCAGATGATGAGAACCTGAGACGGCAATCCGCCCTGATCCAACAGGATCTGGAACAAATGAAAGGCGTAAACAGTGTATTGCAAAATGGTCTGTCCGACCCTGAGATACATATTGTGTTCGACCCGGAATTGCTCGAACAATTTGGTCTCGTACCTTCCAGCCTTGCCGATACCATCCGGCTTTATTTCAGGAATATCTCCGCTGGCACTCTGGACATAGCGCAAAGCAACTGGGCAATCCGCATTTCCGGCAGCCGTTATGACCTCGATTATCTGAATAATTTACCCATTATCACCTCACAAGGGGAGATTTTACTGAAAGAAGTCGCCACAATCATACAAGCCAAGGAACCGGTCACAGAACTGGTCCGGTTTAATCGGCAACCCTCCGTATTGTTTACCGTCACCAAACAGGAAAAACAAAACATACTGCAACTGGTTGAACGGGTTTCGGACTATATCGACAGCAATCAACCACGCTTCAAAAATACCGGAGTCACCGTAACACTGGTGGATGACCAGACCCAGGTTACCCGCGATGCGCTCGATACCATGCAAATCAACGCAATCCTGGGATTGGTCATGGTACTGATCACAACCTGGATTTTCCTGGGCGGGCGGATAGCGCTACTCACAGGCATCGCGATCCCCTTCATACTGGCCGGTGTATTCTGGTTTCTGGGCAGTATCGGACAAACACTGAATGTCACTGTACTGCTGGGTATCGTAATCAGTCTCGGTATGCTGGTTGACGATGCCGTAGTCGTGGTCGAAGCGATCTATTACCGCCTGCAAAGAGGTGTGGCCACACTACAAGCAACCGTTCAGGGCCTGCAGGAAGTCATCAGCCCGGTGACCACAGCGGTTCTGACCACGATCGCAGCTTTTCTGCCGCTCATGCTGTTACCCGGGATATTGGGCAAATTCATGTTCATCATACCGATGGTCGTGACCACCGCCCTGATCATCAGTCTGATTGAAGCCTACTGGATTCTGCCCGCGCATATTATTGCGGCAAAAGTGAATTTCAGGCGCAAATCACGAGTCCATCGGCTTAGAGAAAAGTTCCACCACTTCCTGAGAGCTATCTATATCCACCTCCTCATCCGGGTTTTCAGGCACCCGATTCTCGCTATGCTCACCCTGCTCACCCTGTTCTTTAGCGCTCTGGGCGCAGTTTATTACGAAAAGATTAAACTTGATTTCTTCGCCAGCGACCCGCTCCGGTTATTTTATGTCAACATAGAAATGCCGGCGGGCACCGGACTACAGACTACCATGGACAAGGTTCTGCAGGTTGAACAGGTTGTGACAGAGCAAATCAAACCTGAGGAAATCCGGTCGGTGGTGAGCTATGCCGGGCAAGTATTCGCCGAGACTGAGGTTTTATTCAACGAGCAATACGGGCAGGTTCTGGTCTCTCTGAGACCAAAAGACAAAACCAATCACTCGGTAGACGACCTGATTCACTCCCTGCAAGAAAGACTGGACCATGTTCCCGGCATAGCAGAACTTTCTTTCTTGCGCCTGTCTGGCGGCCCTCCGGTCACCAAGGCAATCAGTGTCAAGGTGCGCGGCGATGACCTCGACGAACTGATCAGCGCCACCAGAGAAATCAGGCAATTCATGGAAAAACAGCCAATCTTTCACGACATCTCGGATACCAATCTTCCCGGACAAGATACCCTGAACCTGCGAATCAACAGCGCCGCAGTACAACGCACCGGAATTGATCCGGGCGCCATTGGACAAACACTCAGACTCCTGGTTGACGGTCAAATCATCACTGATTTCCGCTATCTGGGTGAAAAAATCGACATCCGCCTGATGGCGAAAAACCGTTTCAACCAGATCAACGAGATTCTTGAGTTTCGGCTGCCGACAAAGGAAGGCACCCTGATTCCTCTCAATCAACTGGTTGATGCCAGTTATTCCAACAGCCCGGCCACCATTCGCCACTTTAACTATCGTCGCAATATCACCATTGAAGCGGATATTCACAAGGAAATGACAGACGAAATCAAGGCCAATCTTATGATACGGGAATTCTGGCAATCCATTCGCCACCGGTATCCCAATGTAGACCTTGATTTCAGCGGGATAATCGATGATATCCAGGAAAGCCTGAATACTATCGGATTGTTTTTCCTGCTGGGACTGGGTCTGATCTACCTGATACTCGGCACCCAGTTCCGCAGTTATTTCCAGCCCTTTCTCATTATCATGACGGTCCCTATGGCGGCAACCGGAGTCGTACTCGGCCTGCTGATCAGCCAATATCCATTGAGTCTGTTCAGTCTCTATGGAATCGTAGCCCTGGCGGGCATCTCGGTAAACGCAGCGATCGTCCTGATATCGACCGCCAACGCCAAATTGAAATCGGGCATGAGCACCACCAACGCGATTATCTACGCCTCCCGCCGTCGGGTTATCCCGATTATAATTACCTCGCTGACCACCATCGCCGGCCTATTCTCGCTAGCCACCGGCCTCGGCGGAGAATCACTCCTGTGGGGACCAGTAGCCGCCTCCATGGTATGGGGCCTGGTCGTCTCCACCCTGCTCACATTATTCTACATCCCGTTACTTTTCCGCCTGTTCATGCGCCCGTGGGAATCCCGCCAATAAACCTATCACACCCCCGCACCAACCCATCATCGTAGGGGCGGGTCACTGTGCCCGCCCGCCGAACCGTTCAGTCATATCTGCCATTACGGGACCACATCCATTAAGGAAAATTAAAGGCGCTATACGGATTGATTGCGAATGTCATTGCAATTTCTCAAGCCTGGTATCTCAAGTTTAACTGAGAGCCAAACCCTACCCCCGCCACATCACATGCGATTTCAATATACTTTCGAATTTGTGAAGTGCTGAGGTTCGTTCCGAGCCACCAGCCATTCTCTAATTGTGCGGAATATTCCAACAAGTGAGGCTTTTTGTATAGATCTGTGCGATTCTTTGCCACTAGACTGCGAGTCTTGCCGACAGTTTTTGCGGCAAAACGTTCCATAAACCCCGGGTCTTGGTGTCCGAACATGGTCAGTATTTGAACTAAAGTTCCTTTCGAGGTTCTGGTATCAAACTCCTTCCCTCCAAAGACGAATCCAACAATTCTACCTTTCTTGAACTGCACTGATTTCAGCCGAGATTTATTTGGTTTATTGGGTTTTGATGGTGTAACCAGCGATCCGGCTATAGATTTTTCTTTTGAGGAAGGAGTCGGGAGGTTCTGCAAAAACTCTTCAATATCATCAAGTTCTGGTTTGGTTCCGCATTCGCTTTCTACCTTTTCAGCGAGCAGGTCACGTAGTATTTCGTCTGGCTCCATTAACAGGGTCTGCCAGGCATCCGGAATCGCTTCGTGAGCCCTGTGTCGCTCCAGGTTGCTCGCATGACGCTGCTCTGCGTTACGCCTAGCTTCCCCAGAAACGACACGATCTTTCTGGAAATGCTTCTCCAAAAACTCTGTGTATTCTTGAATCTTGTGTTCTAACTGCAATTCCAGACGGTAAAACCGCCGCTCCGTTGGGATACCAGCTGCCATACTGAGATAGAAATCCCAGCGGTCACCATCTGTCAGGATAAGTAGTGGGACGCCTTTGTTAGAAGCATATCCAAACAGTTGTTCCTCGCCTCCGGCGTCCATGGCGCCGATTCGTTTAGCTTCGATGAAAATCTGTGGCTTACCCAGATGCAGCAATGCATAATCTACCAAGCCACGACCTACCGAATACTCCGGCTTGAACGCCTCTGGATCAGTATCGTCCCAACCCAGTGCTCGCAAGATCGGAAGGATAGCCGATTGCTTGACCTGCGCTTCGTTGTTCAAGTGACCGGAGCGGAGATGTTTGACCACTGTTTTCAGTGTGCTTTCGATATCCATGGTTTAGTCGAATCAATTTAGTAGCCGCCTTGGAAGTGGCGAGCGTCGCGGTATTGCCAGCTATCATTTAGTTTATCATAATAAACCATCGGCTTTCTTTTTTCGGCCTTTCAAAACTAATCTTCCGGGTATGGTTGCAGCCTGTTCGGAATATAACTGTATATTGATAGGGAAAGTCTGATCAATACAGGTTTTGTGATGGATTTTTTATAGATTCGGGATTTCATCAGACAGGAAGGACGAAATGGACTGAAATCAGCACCCCGGAGCGGGGAAAGGCAGGGATTTTCTCTTTATTTCCCTATTTCAGGCGCACGTAGCCTGCGGTTTCAATCTTCCAGGTTTCAACAGCACTTTCTTCGCCATCACCAGATTGCTCAAGGCACAAGCCACCACCAGTCGATGTGTGTTCTTCTCCAAACCCCGATAACGCACTTTGGTAAAACCAAACCGTCGCTTGATGATGCCAAATGAATGTTCTACCTTCGACCGTACCCGGGACTTGGTGCGATTCATTGCGCGTTCCTTCTCCGTCAACTTTCGATTACGCGCCCCCTTCGCCTGGGTAAAGTCCTTCGCATCCGGCGCCACCCTTGCAATCACCGCCTTCTGACCCGTATACGCCGAATCTCCCCATACACGAGTCTCTTTCCCATGCAAAAGAACAGGCAGAACCTGTGAATCATGAACATTCGCTGGCGTAGCCGCTACCGAGTGAATCAACTTGCTGTGACTGTCTACACCAATATGGGCCTTCATGCCAAAGTGCCATTGGTTGCCCTTGCGCGTGGAGTGCATCTGTGGGTCTCGTGCTTTCTCCCGGTTCTTGGTCGAACTCGGCGCCTCGATAATACTGGCGTCTACAATCGTGCCTCGCTTCACTGCCAGTCCGTTCTCGCCCAAATACTCATTGACCAGAACAAACAACCGCCTCCCCAGATTGTGCTTCTCCATCAAATGACGAAACTTGCAAATCGTGGTCTCATCCGGCGCAGGTTCCCGACCCAGATCAATACCCGCAAAACAGCGCATACAACGAGAATCATATAACGCTTCTTCAACCGCCGGATCCGAAAGATTGAACCAGTGTTGCAAAAAGTGAATACGCAACATCCGATCTATTCCAATCGGCCTGCGCCCCGCTCCTTTGGGTTGCGGATAAAAGGGTTCAATCACCGCACACAAATCCGACCACGGAATCACTTCCTCCATCTCTTCCAGAAAACGCTCCTTGCGTGTCCTCTTACTGTATTTATCAAACCCAATCTCAGAAAATGTGCTCTGGCGCATCATGAAATATCTCCAGCCATAAAAAATGAAAAAAATCATTATACAATAGAGGATCAATTAATCAGAGATTCCATAGTATTCAAGAGCACGCTATGGTTCGGGATTCACAAAAAAAACGATACGCCGCGACGCCCAGTCAAATCGAAGTGAATGTTCGGGCAATACCGATTCTCCAACAAACGGGATGGAGGCTTTTAAGCATTGAGGAATTCCCGACTGTTGGCACAGTACCCAAGAATTATTTGGCTTACGGCAACCCTGAGTTACCCGGAGGATTCGGTTACTTTGCAAAGAAGGGGCGAACCCAGGCTGACGCACGGGAATGTGTCACTGAAGAGATTATTTCAAAGATCGGGGCAATGTTGCCGCTGGAGATGGCTCATTCAAAACTGGTACGAATCGCAAAGAATGATGTTCGGTTTCTCTCCCGAAACTTCGTTGTACGTGGCCAGAATGAATTACGTCACGGAATTGAACTGGTAGCTCAATACTTCGAAACCAGCCCAGCCGAGGTGGAGTCCGTATTCAACCTGCAGGACAGAAAGGCTGAACAGAATTTTTATACGATCGACACTATTTTGACAATTTTAGAATCCCTGTTTCCAAACGATTTTTTGAAATTAAACGAAGGGTTCTTCAAAATGATTGCTTTTGATGCCTTTATCGGAGCGCCTGACCGACACGCTATGAATTGGGGAGTTTTAACTCATCTGGATGCCGATTCGAACCTGGTACGTTATTCCCCGATATTTGATACGGCGCGAGGGCTCTTTCGTGAGCATTCGGATACAGACCTGATTAAGAAAGCGGGACAACAAGGCAGGAATCAATTTATAGCAGGATATGCCAATCGTTCACGACCTATTTTCAGCACAGGTGAAACGCAGCAACCCAATCATTTCTCGTTAGTGAGGTGGATTTCTGAAAACTGCACGGATAACGACCAGAAAGCCAGGAAAGCCATGTGCACAGTGTTCGAAGCCGTAGATATCTCGTCCATCGAGCATTTGCTTCAACGGCGGTTCCGGCGTATTATCACACAGAGTCGAATTGAATTCATTAGAGATTTGCTATCAGTTCGAATCAAACGTCTTCGAGAGGAGATCCGTATATGAGTCTGATATCTTTCTTCAAACAAAAGGTCTGGGGCACCAGCCCCTATGCGTCTTCGACGGTGCCTACGGAACGAATCCTGGAAGTCTATCTTGACTTACCGAACGGACGAAGATCACTGGTGGGGCGGCTTTCCCAGGAACAAGATGAGTTTGTGTTTCGTTATGATTCTGACTACAAGGGAAATCCAATATCAGCATTTCCCCGGACTACCAATGAATATCGATCCGAATCCCTATGGCCATTTTTCGCTACCCGCATCCCACCATTTGATCGTGCAGATATGCAAAAAGAGATTGCCAACCAGTCACTCAGGGAAGATCAGGTTATCGAAATTCTTGGAACAATCGCTAGAGTTTCAGCGACCAACCCATACAAATTGAAACTGGCCGATGGCGTAACTGGATAGTGTCCCCCGTCCGTATCGCTATCGCCGGTTTCCAGCATGAAACCAATACCTTTGCCCCGCATAAGGCGGACTATCCTGCCTTCGTCAAAGCTGATGGCTGGCCGGGGTTGACCTGCGGCGACGATCTGCTTGCCCAGTTCACCGGACTGAATATCCCGATCTCTGGATTTATCGAGGCGGCGCGCGCAGACAATCATCTGCTCATCCCGCTCCTGTGGTGTGCGGCGGAACCGAGCGGTCTGGTCACCGATGATGCATTCGAAAGGATTTCCAGCCGGATTTGTGAATCGTTGCAGGCTACTGAGGACCTGGACGCAGTATATCTCGACTTGCACGGGGCCATGGTGGTGGAAAGCTTCGAAGACGGCGAAGGCGAATTGTTACGTCGTGTGAGGGCGGTGATCGGGCCGGATATGCCTCTGGTGATCAGTCTGGATCTGCACGCTAATATCACCGACGCCATGATCGAACAGTCGGATGCGATCGCGGTTTTCCGTACCTATCCGCACCTCGACATGGCGCAGACCGGAGCGCGGGCTTATGCCTTACTGAACAACATACTATCAACCGGGAAAATGATCATCGGCATGAGGAAAATCCCTTTCCTGATCCCGTTGACCTCCCAGTGCACCGACCATCAACCATGCCAGTCGATTTACTACGACCTTGCCCGTCTGGAGCAAACCAACCCGGCTGTTGTCAGCGCTGAATTTGCTCCTGGATTTCCTTCTGCCGATATTGCTGAATGCGGCCCCTCGATACTGATACATGGCCAGTGCCCGACATCCGTAGATTCCGCGCTGGATGACTGCCTGCAACAGATCGTCAATGCCGAGCCACAGTTTGTTTCCCACCTGCTTTCTCTCGATGAGGCCATCCGGCAGGCTCAACTCCTGTACCCGAAAAAACCGGTCGTCCTGGCCGATGTCCAGGATAATCCCGGCGGCGGCGGAACCTCGGACACAACCGGTTTGCTGGCGGCATTAGTAACCAATCAAGCACAAGGCGCGGTACTTGCCATGCTGTACGATCCACAGGTTGCTGAATTGGCTCATCAGTCCGGCACTGGACAACAACTGCATATCCGGTTGGGGGGGAAATCCGGCTTCCCGGGTGTATTGCCGTATGATTGCACGGTTAAAGTTGAGGCGCTCGGCGACGGCCGCTTCACCTGCACCGGCGAGATGTACCGGGGTATAGAGGCGCAGCTTGGGCCAATGGCCCTGTTGCGGATCATTGACCCTGACAGCGATGTGCGGGTGATTGTCAACAGTGAGCGGGCGCAATGCCTTGACCTTGCGATGCTCCGGCACCTCGGTGTCGAACCCACCGAACAGCGCATACTCGCAATAAAAAGCACCGTACACTTTCGCGCAGATTTTGATCCCGTTTCGGCTGAAACACTGCTGGTCTGCGCTCCGGGAGCAGTGTCGTGCAAGCTCGAAGAATTACCCTACCGCAATTTACGCCCCGGCATCCGGGTCGCGCCAATGGCCTTTGAGCTTGCTGACAATATGAGAGAGACCATCAAAGCTGGTGTCAAGGCCGGGCTGGTAGACGCCAAAGTCGGGAAAGGCCAGGCGCTTACCGATGACTACATAGCTGATTTAAAGCAGGAACTGCAAGCAAGAATAGACCCCCAAATTCCGCGATAGAGATTCAGTGATGTATTTTGATGTCGTATTTTGACGGATTGGGAGTGCATATTCTGATTCAGCCAGAGTTCTGTGTCTGATCAGACCGCCGTATAGGGATTTTTCGGGGAGTTTCAGGTTCGCAGGGGTGCCTGTGCAGGATTGGGCACCATTTTCCACTGTTTCAGACACAGCAAGCCTTGAGCATCCGAAGAGACCCTGCATGAGGGGACAGGAATGGGGGTGACAGACCGGGGCGCGAACCGGCTCACCGTATGAAGTCAGGGCGCCAGAGCGAATCGCCGGGTATGATACAGCGCTTCGGACAAGAGCGCATAATGTTCTGATTGAATCTTCAGCGTCCACTGGCGGCTGTGACAGACCACCTTGCCCGCCACACTGAACAGTCGGTGACGCACCGTCCCGGCTCGGCGGTTCAGCCACTGTGGCGGGAGCGTGAGCCGCAACAGCGCAAACAGGTTCCAGGCGGTCGCGCACAAATGGAAATACAGTTCATTGGCATGGAAGTCGCTGCACGGCAGTCGGTCGGCTCCCATGTCCAGCTTCAACTCCTTGATGCGGTTCTCCGAGTGTTCTGCGCGCTGGTTGTACCAGTGAATCACTTCACTGTCACTCATCCGCTCCTGGTTGGTCGCTATAGCCCGGTAGATATAATCCGTATCCAATCCCACCGAATCATCCGCTTCTGGCAACCGTTGCTGACCCCGCTTCTTGCGACGCTGTGCCACCACCAGGAAGGGACGCTCCGATTTCTCCATCACGTGTACAAAACGACAACTCTCCTCTCCGGTCACCTGACCATCACGACCCAATACCGGTTGCCAGAAGGATTCCGGTCGGCTACGAATCATCTCTTTTATGCTGGCGGTCAAACGGGCTCGAATCGCATAGGCCATCCCCCGCTTTGAAGCATAATCCAGTATCTGTGACTGATAACCCGCCGCATCTATCCGTATAGCCGATACCCGTACCCCAGCAGGCAACCTCGATTCACAACACCGGATAAACTCCAGATTACCCTGGCTCGGGGACACATTGCCAGAACGAAACGCGACCGCAACAACCTGACCCGTCTGTTCGATGTGACCCACCATCGGCAAATAACCCCGCTCCTGTAAATAAGTCCATCGCGCTCCACGCTTGTTACACAGAACCGCCGTCGCATCCATGTCCAATGTCACTTCCCGGCAACGATGCAAGGCCGTACCCAAAAGACATCGGTTGATTCCTCCCAGTGCACGTATGCCCACTCCATCACAACCCAAACGCCGCAACCAGTCTCCCAGTGCATCCGAACTCGGTATCCTGCGAATCCCCAACAGCTTCAATAACGCCGATTCCCGACGCAAACTACGAACATCTTCCAAACAAACCGCCCCTTCGTGCAACATCAAAAGAAAGGTGCGGACATAAACCCAGGCATCATATCCACGATTACTCCCCACAGACGGAAAGTATCGCTCTGCTAATTGCGACAAACCCAAACGATTCATGATCTCCGTAACCAGCAATAATCCACTACGTGAGGTCAACTGATCATCCGTGCAGGACACTTTATACGGTATACTCTTCATCGGCCTTGTTGTTCACCCATCCGGTGATGTTGTTTTTACAGAAATAACAGTATACAACAAGGCCACTACACTCCTTATAAATTCTCTATCGCGGAATTAGGGAGACGTGATATCCAGTCACTTATGACCCAACTGTAAAACCTCGACCAACCCATACAAATTGAAACTGGCCGATGGCGTAACTGGATAGTGTCCCCCGTCCGTATCGCTATATCAGCGGGCGACCACAGAGGGTCGCCCCTACGCATCGTTTACGGTGCCCACACATCAGACAGT
The DNA here is from genome assembly GCA_965116335.1 of Arenicellales bacterium. Taxonomy (GTDB): domain Bacteria; phylum Pseudomonadota; class Gammaproteobacteria; order Arenicellales; family Poriferihabitantaceae. Next base: position 132,525 of record OZ220677.1, on the reverse strand, counting down.
CGGCCCGACTCCCACCCGTCATCGTAGGGGCGGGTCACTGTGCCCGCCCGCAACCGGCGTCACAGGAACAAACCGGAATTCTTAAATGCGTTCGGACAGTGGAGACGATTCAGATGCAGTGTCCTGAACCTGAGAATATCCCTGTATGTATGTCATCAGGCTGGGGATACCGGGTTCGTAGTCATATCCTCCGGCTCTCCACACATAGCCTAGATGGGAAAGCTGCTCCAGGTTTTCCATGACGCGGCCATCTGTGACGGGTTCATCCTGGCCTGCCATTCCTTTCGCAATCGCTTCTTCCAGTGTGTGCTCGTGCAGAGTCGGATCATCGCTCTGGATGAAGGCGTTCGCAATGCTTTCGGCGGCGGACAGCAATCCCATTCTTTTTATCTCGGCGAAGCGGTCCTGATACATATCGTCGCGTTTGCGGGTCACCGTTACGTCTACTTCCTTGACTGTATCCAGGGTGATTTCTGTCTGCCCGGATTGCGCCAGCTTTTGGGCGATACAGTCTCCCCAGACTTGCAGAAAAAAGGGATAGCAGTGGGCACGCCCTACAATTTCATCAACCACTCCGGGGGCGAATGATATACCTGCCTGTTCCAACGGCACGGTGACCGCTTGCCCGGCTTCATCGGGTGACAAGCGTCCCAAGCGTATTTTTTCACTGCGTTCCCAGAAGGAGGCATCGGTCTTGGCCAGCGTTGCCCGCAAATTCGGCGTGCCCGCGAGGATTAGCAGAAACGGATAACCTTCTGAATTCAGCGATTGACCGATATTGAGCAAGGCATTCCCAACATCAGGTTGCAGTATATGCGCTTCATCAATGATCAGTACCAATGGTTTTTTTTGACTTCTTTTCTGCAACAGTTCTCTTATGGTCGGCTCCCGTCGAGGACTCCCCACTTCGGTTTTTCCAGCCACAAAACCGGCGCTGACAGAGACAGCAGCAGACTTGAACCAGTCCCTTATTTTCGTTGAATCCCCGGATAGATGCCTGGATAACTCGGTCAAGGTCCTTATCTCATCTGGAGTTTTCCATATAATGTCCAGCCTCGATGCATCCTTTTGAAGTGCCTCATTCTGCAAGTAACGCAGTAACGTGGTCTTGCCGTTTCCCCGGGGGCCGTAAACAACCATATTCTGCGGGGGTGGCATCTTCTTTTTCAATGCACTGACACATCTTTGGAAATATTTCCGTTCCTCTTCCCGGCCAGCCAGATAAGGCGGCACCCTCCCTGGGGCTGGTGTGAACAGTTTTATCAAATCTTGATTGCACATTTTCATACCTCTCGTTTGTTATCCTGCACCAATTCAATGCCGTTGTCAAAAAATCGGCGCTGTCAGGCACCTCAATCCCCTGATAAGTGTTCTGGTTAGGGATTTCTGCTGGATTGGCTGGGCTGTAGATGGATGGACGGGGATTCTGGTTGTCAGATGGGTGGAAACACAGTACAAAGTCCTTCCTGCGCAGTGCATATTGCCTGTTGGGGATGCCAGGTTCCATGATGCGGGCGTGTGTACCCCCGCTACCGGGCAGCGTTCGTCAATACAGAGTAGATTCAGGCTGTCTGACCGGGTGGTTCCCGGGAACGACAAGGAATCCCGGCTTCCAGCGTGACCATGGCTTGGTATAACCAGTCCAGTCGGAAGTTGTTCTTGGCAAAACGCACACACAGTTGGCGAGCCTTGCGAACCAGATATGCCGCCGTTTGCATCACATAGCGGATAATCGGTCGGATGCCATGACGGCGCGCCTTCTTCGGTAATGCCGTGTACTGTACCGCCCGCAGCAGAACCTGTGCAATCTGGCCCAGCGCGTAGAAGGCTTGATTGGCGCGGTAGCTCCGGCACGGCGGATGATGCAGGTCCATGTCCCGCAACGGACCCTTGAAGGCGTTCTCCTGACCCTGCTTGCCCCGGTGACGAAGCACTAACTCCTTCAGCGGCAGGTCACTCCGAGACACCAGAATGACCGTATGACGCGGCGCCAAAAGAGCCTGGCCGTTCTGACTTCGGCATCGAACCACTACGTAATCCTGCTCCCGCTCCCAACCGCTCGGACGGTGCGTTGCAAAAATGGCTTCCTCCTCCATCCCTATATCCGTCCACACCGAATCAGGAAGACCTTCCAGTTGTGCAAGTACCGGCCTTCTCCAGTTGTCATTCGTCAGACTGATCGAATAGTCCCAGCCCCGCTTCGCGCATTCACGAACCAGAGCACCCTTATAATAGGCATTGTCCGCCCGAAACCAGACCGGCGCGTCCTTGGGAAGCATCCCCGCAGTCCAATGCAGCAGCTTGCGCCAGTTCAGCGTCACACGTCCACCCCCCGGTTGCAACTGACCCGCCGACCACAAACCGCCTACAAACGTCCCGTGCAACCAGTACCCCCGGTTGCCGTTGTAGTCCTTCCCCGTCCGCTCAAACAAGCGTCCGTCTACCTCAATCCCCGTAGCGTCCATGAATAACGGAACATACCCCTTCGTCTCTACCTCATGGGCGATGATGGACGGCGCAACCCGACCCGCAAAGGCTACCGCCGCATGCCATAGCCCCCGGATGTCTGTCACAGCCAACCGCGATAACCATTCCCCCGCACGGCGCGACTCAGGAACCCAACGCAAACCCAAAAGAACACTCGCCGCACGGTCTGACCGCAAATCATCCAGGTCCGATAACGAACCCTGTCCACGCGCCAAAGATGCAATGATCGACCACAGGGTATCCATATCCGATGCGCCCCGGTTCCTCACCTTTACCGAAACCGCTCCGTCCAGAAGATCAAACAAACCAAACTGATGAGCTGTCTGTGCCAGTATCGAGGAACCTCCAAAGGCCGTCAAATCCAAATCCGTGAACTCATAGGTTACCTTCGGCGGTCGAACCTTCCGAATCTTCCTCGCACGACCCTTGCCAATCTTCCCCGATTTTCGATGCTTTTTCATAGTCACCCAGAAAGTGAGTTTTCAGATACCCTATTTTTCCATATAATCCCTTGATAACAAACACCTTTCAATCAACTAAAAATCCCCTTATCAGGGAATTGGGGTGTCAGGCAGTGCTGATTCCAAATGTCGAGGATACCCATAGTATAATACCCGTAACTTATGACCCAACTGTAAAACCTCGATCAACCCATACAAATTGAAACTGGCCGATGGCGTAACTGGATAGTGTCCCCCGTCCGTATCGCTATATCAGCGGGCGACCACAGAGGGTCGCCCCTACGCATCGTTTACGGTGTCCACACATCAGACAGTCGGCCCGACTCCCACCCGTCATCGTAGGGGCGGGTCACTGTGCCCGCCCGCAACCGGCGTCACAGGAACAAACCGGAATTCTTAAATGCGTTCGGACAGTGGAGACGATTCAGATGCAGTGTCCTGAACCTGAGAATATCCCTGTATGTATGTCATCAGGCTGGGGATACCGGGTTCGTAATCATATCCTCCGATTTTCCACACATAACCCAGGTGAGAAAGTTGCTCCAGGTTTTCCATGACGCGGCCATCTGTGACGGGTTCATCCTGGCCTGCCATTCCTTTCGCAATCGCTTCCATTAGTACGCTTCCATGCAGGTGCGGCTTACCGCTTTGCATGAAAGCATCCGCAACGCTTGTGGCTACGGCAAGCAGCCCCAGTCTGGTGACCTCGGCGAATCGATCCTGATACATGTCGTCACGTTTGCGGGTCACCGTTGCGTCTACTTCCTTGACTGTATCCATGCTGATTTCTATGTCGCCGGTTTGAGCCAACTTTTGGGCGATACAGTCTCCCCAGACTTGCAGGAAAAAAGGGTAACAGTGGGCGCGTTCGGCGACTTCTTCGGCGACACCGGGCGCAAAGGATATATTCGCCTGTTCCAATGGCACAATGATCGCCTGGGCAGCTTCATCGGGTGATAAGCGACCCAAACGTATTTTTTCACTGCGTTCCCAGAAGGAGGCGTTGGACTTTCCCAATGCTGATTTCAGGTTCGGGGTGCCCGCCAGTACCAGCAAGAAGGGTTTGCCCTCCCTGCGCACTTGTTGGCTGGCGTTCAGCAAGACTTTTCCGATCTCGGGTTTCAGCGTATGCGCCTCATCAATGATCAGGACAAAAGGTTTGTCCTGGCTTCTTTTCTCCAGCAATTCCCGAACCGTTGGTTTCTGCCGGGGTTTGCCTAATTGAGTTTTCCCAGCCACAACCCCGGCATTGGCAGAAACTTCGACAGACTGGAACCAGTCCTGTATTTTTGGTTTGCTGCCCGCTATCAACCGATCAGGCAGCTCGCTCAGAGTCTCCATCTCATCTGGGGTTTCCCACAGAATATCCAGTGCCTCTCCTTCTTTTTGGAGGGCCTCTTTCTTCAAGTAACCAAGCAGGGCAGTCTTGCCATTGCCTCGGGGGCCATAGACGATCAGATCCTGGCTGATCGGTTTCCGGTTTTTCAGGGCTTTGATGCACCTATCGAAATACCCCTGTTCCTGTTCACGGCCAGCAAGGTAAGGCGGCACCACTCCGGCACCGGGCGTGAACAGGTATTCCAGATCTGTATTGCTCATTTTCTATACCTCCCGGTTATTATCCTGCACCAATTCAATGACGTTGTCAAAAATCGGCGTTGGTCAATCATTGCTGCTTCCAGTTATCGAGGATACCCGTCGCGCGCGTCTTGCATCATCAATCACCCAGGCTACCTGTATAATACCCGTAGTTTATACAAAAACCACAGAGGGTCGCCCCCCCCCCCCCCGATCAAGCCGGGGGCAGGCTCTACGCATCAGTCACGGCGCCCACACATCGGACGTCGGCGGACCATATTCGAGAAACGATGTCCCGCACATCTGGAACATCCGGCTGTTGTCGGTAGCAGAGCCAGTCGATTAACAGCGAATCGTCATATTCCAGCAGCGACTGAAACTCCGCCCTGGCCTGCTCGGGCAATCCTGAATAGTGCGACCGGACAAACTCCCCTAACGTCAGGTCGAGTTCCCGGGTGCCTCTCCGGCATTTCCACAGAATCCGTTTCAGTTCATGATGCCCTTCTTGCATCAAGGATTCCGCCATCCACTGTTCATCCTGATTACCGGCGCCGGTCACCCGACTATTTCCTGCGCTGGATAGCCGACTTGATTTCTCCGATCGCTTTGGCGGGATTCAGTCCCTTCGGGCAGGTATTGGTACAGTTCATGATCGTGTGGCAACGATACAGTTTAAACGTATCGTCCAGTTCATCGAGTCTTTCATCGGTCGCCTGGTCACGGCTGTCCGCAATCCAGCGCCAGGCCTGCAACAGGGCCGCCGGGCCGAGATAACGGTCACTGTTCCACCAATAACTTGGGCAGCTGGTGGAACAACAGGCGCACAAAATACATTCATATAAACCGTCGAGCTTTGTCCGCTCCTGTTCGGACTGCAATCGCTCATGATCGGGTGTCTCGTCCCCGTCCGCAGCCTGCAGCCAGGGTTTGATTGAGGCATATTGTGTATAAAAATTATTCAGGTCACAAACCAGGTCCTTGACCACAGACAGGTGGGGCAAGGGGTATATCTGGATATCTCCCTCAATTTCACGCGCCGAACAAATACAGGCGAGCGTATTGACCCCATTGATGTTCATTGAACAGGAGCCACATATCCCCTCCCGGCAGGAGCGCCGGAAAGTCAGGGTGCTGTCGATATGATTCTTGATTCGGATCAGGATGTCCAGCGCCATTGGCCCACAGGCCGCAACATCCACATGGTATGTGTCCATTCTGGGATTCTCTCCCGTATCCGGGTCCCAGCGATAAATATGTACCTTACGCAGCTCGCCATCACTCGTATCGGTGAATTGCTTTCCCTTTTTTACACGGGAGTGGACAGGCAGCCTGAACTCAGCCATCAATACACCCTCTCTCTGGGTTTGATATATTCAACTTCATCGGTCAGCGTATAGTCATGTACGGGTCGATAATCAATCACCGGATCACTGTCAATCTGCTGTTGCCAGGCCAGCGTGTGTTTCATCCACTCCCGGTCGTCCCGATCCGGATAATCCTCTCTGGCATGAGCGCCACGACTCTCTTTGCGATTGATCGCCGAGTGGATCGATACCCTGGCCTGACGAAGAAGATTGTCGAGTTCCAGGGTTTCTACCAGGTCCGTATTCCAGATCATGGAACGGTCGGTAATCCGGACATCAAAGAACCGATCACAAATCTGTTTCATTGCATCAATTCCTTCCTGCATCACCTCTTCTGTGCGAAATACGGCACAGTAATTCTGCATGGTTTTTTGCATTTCGAGACGGATATCGGCGGTTGTGGAATCCCCGTTAGCATAACGCAGCCGGTCGAATCGGTCGATGATCTCTTCCCCGACATTCTTCGCCAAACGCACACTGGCACTGCCCGCGTCAATCAGGTCTCTGGCCCGATGAGCCGATGCCCGTCCAAAGACTACGATATCCAGAAGCGAATTGGAACCGAGCCGGTTAGCGCCATGCACGGATACACAGGCGGCCTCCCCAATCGCCATCAGACCAGGCACAATATGTTCAGGGTCGCCGTCTTTCAGCGTAACCACCTGGCCATGTATATTGGTTTGTATGCCACCCATATTGTAGTGAACCGTCGGCAATACCGGGATCGGCTCCCGAGTCACGTCCACCCCGCCGAAGATGCGGGCCGACTCAGAAATACCCGGCAGCCGTTCGGCCAACACTTCCGGCCCGAGATGCTCCAGATGCAGGTGAATATGGTCTTTTTCTTCTCCTACACCCAGTCCGTCACGAATTTCCATCGTCATGGAACGGCTGACCACATCACGTGACGCCAGATCCTTGGCATTCGGCGCATAACGCTCCATGAATCGCTCACCCTTCGAATTGGTCAGATACCCCCCTTCCCCTCTGGCACCCTCGGTAATCAGGCAGCCCGAACCATAAATGCCAGTCGGGTGAAACTGGATAAATTCCATATCCTGAAGCGGCAATCCGGCGCGCAGCGCCATACCCCCGCCATCCCCGGTACAACTATGCGCCGACGTTGCGGAAAAATACGTTCGACCATAGCCACCAGTGGCCAGCACAACCAGTTTGGCCGCGAACCGATGCAACTCTCCGCGTTCCAGGTCCCAGGCCATCACTCCCTGACACTGCTCATCCTGCATGATCAGGTCAATCGCGAAATATTCAATAAAAAATTCAGCGTGATGCTTGAGTGACTGCTGGTAGAGAGTATGCAGGATCGCATGGCCGGTGCGGTCCGCCGCCGCACAAGTACGTTGCGCCTGTCCCTCTCCGTAATGGGTCGTCATACCGCCAAAAGCACGCTGATAGATGCGGTTTTCTGGAGTACGCGAAAAGGGGACGCCGTAATGCTCCAGTTCAATCACCGCATTCGGAGCTTCCTTGCACATGTATTCGATGGCGTCCTGATCACCCAGCCAATCGGAGCCTTTGACCGTATCATACATGTGCCAGCGCCAGTCATCTTCTCCCATATTGCCGAGCGCAGCACTCATCCCGCCCTGTGCGGCAACCGTGTGGCTCCGGGTCGGAAACAGCTTGGTGATGCAAGCCGTACTCAATCCTTCCAGTGCCATGCCGAAGGTGGCGCGCAGTCCAGCACCGCCAGCACCGACCACCACCACATCATACTGATGATCGACTATTTTATACGTACCGACACCACTCACAAGGCAATCCTCAATACTGCAAAACCCGATACCAGCGCAGATAACAACAGTGTTCCCTTGCCCAGCAGCAGGCTGGCCCGATTCAGCCACGCACTGTGAATATAATCTTCGATCACCACCCGCACTCCGAGCCAGGCATGCCAGAACATCGTAGCGAGATACAGCAGCAGTAGCACAGCTACCCACGGGCGCGAAACCCAGGCAACCAACTCCTCAAAGCCACTGTCGATATAACGGACAATCGAGAACATGAACCAGAGCGTAAGCGGAATCAGCAGTACCGCAGTCACTCGCTGCCACTTCCAGTGCCCGGAGCCTGTCGTTGAAGAAGTCATACCAGCCAGACCCCTGCCGTCAACAAAATCGCGCCTGCTACCGTAAGCCGACCCGAAAGATAGACACTGGAAAGATCAAAACCATAACCAAGATCCCAGAACAGGTGGCGGATGCCGTTGCACAAATGATAGCTGGTACAGGCTGTCCAGATCACCAATGCAGTCTTTCCCGGCAGGGAACCCATACCTTGCCGAAAACATTCGTAAACCTCTTTACCCAGCGCCGCTCCCAGCAACCATAGCGCGATAACGACTGCGCCCATGGCGATAATGATTCCGGTTGCCCGATGAAGAATGGACAAAACCGATGTAAGTTGCGGCCGGTAGACCTGCAAATGCGGAGAAAGCGGGCGTTGAGAACTGTTATCTGTTATCTTCATCCCTTGATTTTAACCGATAAGCACACCATATATAAAAAATATGAACCCGATCACACAGGCGCAATTAGACACTCTGCTGGGCAACCAGAATCCCGGGGCACATTATGTTGATCCGGGAGCATTATCCCTGCTCCAGATACAGGGAGAAGATGCCGAATCCTTCCTCCAGGGACAGTTAAGCAACGATATTTCAAAACTCGGGACAGCACAAGCCCAGTTGCACGCCTGGTGCAATCCCAAGGGGCGCATCCTCGCCATCCTGCGAATCATGCGGAATGAAAACGGCTTTTGGGCATTGCTGCCGGATGATCTGGTAGCGCCTTTCACAAAGCGGCTAAAAATGTTTGTGATGCGCGCCAAAGTGACGGTCGAGACTGAGCGGGATTATCGCTGCCTCGGGTGGGTCGGTGCGACAGACTCGACCATACCGGATTTCATCAAATCCGGTTGCAGAGTCTATTGTGTGGACGCGGTCCGGTCCCGCTCCCTGCTGATCGGTAGCCATGATTTAATCGGGCAAATCACAGACAAGGCTGGTTCATCCGTCCTGCCGGGCGATTACTGGCGGGCGTTGGACATTCTCGCAGGTCTACCCCAGGTCTACCCGGGCACGGTTGAAACCTTCATTCCACAGAATATCAACCTCGAACTGGTGGACGGGGTCAGTTTCAAAAAAGGCTGTTATCCGGGGCAGGAAATCGTGGCGAGGCTGAAATATCTTGGCAAATCAAAAAAGCGATTGATTGTTGCCAGGATTCATTCCTCCACTCCGATTGCTCCGGGTGACGCAATCTACACCGCGAGCAGGCCCGATGCCAAAGCCGGGCTCATCGTCGACTCGGTTGGGCTCGATGATAGAGTCTGGCTGGTCTCTGCCATGGTGCCCGCAAGCGCTGTCCATGAGGGTATATTGACCGTCGGTTCAGCTGACGGCGACCCACTCGAACGGATAACTATGCCGTACCTGATCCCTGAAGATTGAGGCCACCATCGCTATGCGAAAATAAAACGGGCGCCCACAGAGGGACGCCCCTACGCATCGGTAATCACAACATCCATATCATTGTGCCCGCCCGCAACTGACGATAACCGCTCCTATCACCGTTTCTTCAAAAGGATCGGGAATTTATCCCGAATCAGGTTATCGCGAGCACTGTCTATGTAACAGGGCCAATGCTGATCGAGAATTTCCCGCACAACCTGCTGACTGCGCGTATACAGATCATTGGATCCTGCCTGCTCCCATGCGTCAGTCGGCATGCGGTCGGATAACTCCGGGTACAGGTACTCGGTTTCGATATAGTTCAGGGTCTGGCTGTGCCCCAGAAAATGGCCGGGGTTGATCACCGATTCGCGGATCACCTCTACTGACAGTGTTTCATCGCTGACCTCGATGCCGCGGGTCGCCCGCAGCACCAGTCCCAGAATCTCATCATCAATCACCAGCGATTCGAAACTGCAACCCATCAGGCTGCCCATCATACCGGCTGCCTCACAAACACGATTGGCGCCCGCCATGGCGGCCAAAGCCAGAGAAACCCCCTTTTCAAAGCCGTGCTGAACATCCGGGATTTTCGAGTCGGTCATACCGGCGGCAACCGAATTGGGAAGATCATAAAACCGGCCCATCTGCACGGCGGCGGCGGACAACAACGCCTCCTCGGCGCTACCCCCGGAGAATGATCCAGTCCGCAGGTCGGTAATAAAGGGCCATGCGGCGAAAGCCATCGGGCAACCGGGGTTGATCAGATTGACGACTGCCAGGCAGGCCAGGGTTTCCGCGATCACTTGCGCCAGGATGCCCGCCAGCGGAGCCGGAGCGGTCGCACCGCTCTGCGGAGCGACCGCAAGATCACTGGTCAGTCCGAGTCGGCTGGCTTCCATCATAACCTGCAAGTTCTCCACTCCGAACCTGAGTGGCGAAACAATCGGACAGCCGCCGAAGATGGCAAACGGTTCTTTGCGAAACCGGCCTTCCCCGCCCAAAACCATATCGAACATTTCGACCGCCGGACGAACGCTGGCCGAACTTCTGAAAGCAAAGCACAAAGGCTTTTCGGTCGCCATGATCATCGTGTACGGGATATTAATATCATGCTCGAAATCATCCGTGACATCGGTCGGAACCACCGTATCGCCGACCATGTGGATGTTGTCGAGTTTATCGGTCAACCGGGTGAAGTCGTAGACATCACGAAGCGTGGACGGACGATAGCTTTTTGTTTCCGGTTCAAATGTGGTGACCGCTGACCCGGAGGTCGCGAAATATACTTTCGAACCACTGCATTCAATATCATCCGTCCCTTTGCGGGTGCCTCTCGCATGTACCACGAAATGACGGGCAGCCCCTGCGATGATGTCTTCCATCAGGGACCTGGGGAAACACAATCGGTTATGCTCATTCAACCGGGCTCCTTTAGGCAAAACCGTGTCCAGTAAATCCTGAGTCGGGTCCTTGATGCCGATTGTCTCCAGAATCTCAAGGGCAGCCTGATGCACCTGCTCCATGTCGTGTTCGCTCAACGGATTGTAGCGGCCACCCGTCATACCGGGCCAAACTGCGCGCGATGTGGTTTGCTCCTGTCTTTTGGTTCTGCGGGCATCCCTCCCCCCTTCGCGCCTCCTCCGGGTACGTGCCTGCTCCGGGGGCGTTCGATTTTTTCCGGTGAGCGTTGTCTCAGGCATCACAAATCAGGACTCAAGCCAGGAGAATACACCGCCACCGACCACTATCCGGCCAGCGAAGGAATTTCCCGCATGAACAGTTGCTTTTCAACCTGCTCCGGGCATTTAAGGAAATTACGCGCAGCCAGATGACCATAAAAGACCGCATCTGCAATCAACCCCGGCGCAAGGGCATCACCGATCACCTCAAGAGTAGAAAATTTCTGCTGCCGCTGGTTGAGCGCCAGCAGTTCATCCACCAGTGTATGGTTCGGCTGCCTCTCGGTTACCAGGACCAGCGTCTCGCACTCATGGGTCGTATCCCCGCCACCGAATATACATTCGGTGACAATACCGCGATCGCCGACTTCTTTCAGATTCTGGTTGACGGAAATGCGAACTCCCTGTGCGACCATCGCCGATTGAATACGGTGTTGTTCCAGAGTGTAACTGGTCCAGGCAGAAGCCACACCCGCCGAAGTAATATAGATTACTTCCGGGTTTGTCGTGGCAAGCTGTTCGGCGATCACTCCACCGATATAGGATTGCTCATCGTCGTAAATGACGACGGCGCCGGGCGCGGGCATCTGTCCACCCATAATGTCATCGGGTGTCATAATACAAACTCCGGTATCGGTGTCTATCGCGGTACGGGAACTTCTGCCAACCCCGTCACGCCGCCAGTGCGCTCCGGTCGCGATAAATACATGGGGAATACCGAGATCAACAATGTGGCTGGCCTGCATTTCACTTTGCAGATATAACTCCACATTGGCGGAGCGTTCCAGCTGCGCGATTCGGTAGTCACTCACCCGCTTCCACGCCGATAGCCCTTTCAGACCAGACTCACCAATCACCCGGCCACCCAGTTGGCTGGATGCTTCTGCCAGAGTGACCTCATGGCCGCGCCGACTCAACTGCAATGCACATTCCAGTCCGGCCGGGCCGCCTCCCACCACGACCACCGCAGCATCGTCGGATTTCTTCTCGATCTTCTCCGGATGCCAGTTTCTTCGCCACTCCTCTCCCATGGTCGGGTTCTGGGTACAGCGAATGGGGACACCGGTCGTGTCACAGGAAACACAGATATTGCAGCCGATACACTCGCAAATATCCTCAACCCGATTCTCCCTGATCTTGTTCGGCAAGAACGGGTCGGCAATAGACGGACGGGCCGCGCCAATAAAATCGAAATGCCCTTTTCTGATCAACGCCACCATCCGGTCAGGTGAAGTATACCGTCCCACACCAACCACTGGCTTCGATGTTACCTGTTTAACGAATGCGGTAAACGGTTCCTGATAACCTTCGTCAGGCGCGAATCTCGCGGTCTGGGAGTCATTCTCCCAACCCGCCACATTGACATCCCATAAATCAGGATATTCGGCCAGCATTTCAACAATCTCCCGACCTTCAACCGTAGCCTGCATACCCGCACTACCCTCCATGTCATCTACCGCCAGACGGAACGCAATCGCACATTCACCGGCTGCCTCTTCCAGCGATTCGTCCAGCAACTCCCGGGTCAGGCGAACCCGGTTTTCCAGCGAGCCTCCATATTCATCGGTACGCTGATTGAATTCTGGATTCATGAACTGATGCGCCAGCGTCATGTGATGACCGGCATACACATAGATAATATCGAAACCGGCGATTTTGGCGTTCCGAACCGCATTCCGGTGCCATTTACGCAACTCGCGGATGTCGCATCGAGTCATTGCCCGAGCCTGTCGCGGATACAGATCATCAATCATCCGACCACTCGGCGAGAGTGGCGGGATGCGTGAGAACAGATTAGGCGCGTGATGACCATTATGGGCCAGTTGAATCCCGGCCAGCGAACCGTGTTGATGCACGGCCTCGGTCATCAGGGCTAATGCCGGAATATCCCGATGGTCCCACAGGCGTTGTACCGCGTATGGTGACAGGTCGGAACTCGGATGAATCTCGGTCTCTTCCGTACACACCACCGCCCAACCGCCTTGCGCCTTCATACCGCGCATCGCGGCATGGCCTCGCGGTCTCAAGTGGCCAAATCCGTTACAGTGAGGAACCTGATAAAAACGGTTACGTGCCGTTACCGGCCCGATGGCAACCGGCTCAAAAAGAACCGCATATCGGTCAGCATCAGTCACGCAATTATTCCTCGACTCCCGTGCGAAAATGACGGAATGAATACCCACCCATCATCGTAGGGGCCGGTCTCCGTGCCGGCCCGCAAAACATTATCGGCTGCGGACAGGGCGTCGTCATGACGACGCCCTTATCTGATGACGCGAGATTAATGAATATGTATGGTTTCCCATTTGCCATTACTGATTTCAAGCTCCTTGTAGGTGCCAAACACCTCACCCACTTCGTTGAACTCGACATTCGTCGCGCCCTGATAATTGACCTCTTTACCATCAGCCAGAATCTGCAGGGCCTTTGCCAGTTCACCGGGGGCGATTTCCTCGCCCGGAGCATTAGCTACAGACATGACGCTACCGGCAATGGCGGCACGATCAGCTGAGCCCGCCGCCTGAATGGCCAGCACCAGAAGGGCGGCCGCATCATAAGACTCCGGCACAAACGCGCCATCGCCCTTGATTCCGCTGGAATTAGCATAATCTGTAAAGGCATCCGCTCCAGATGCCCCACCCGGCAGGGTCGCGAATGAACCATCCAGATCAGCGCCGATGGCTTCTATCAGTGACTCACCGACCATGCCATCCGCCATCACGAAGCCGCCAAAGGCATCGGCGTCCACCGCAGCCTGAATAATCCCCTTGCCACCCTGATCAACATACCCGAACACCACCAGATGTTCGGCGCCGGAAGCCGCAAGAGCGCCGACTTCAGCAGAGTAATCAGCCTTGCCATCCTCATGCGCCGCAGTAATTGCAATGCTACCGCCATTGGCCTTGAACGCGCCACCAAAAGAATCGGCGAGCCCCTTGCCATAATCGTTGTTGGTATAGGTAATCGCTACCTCGCTGATTCCCCGCTCTTCCAGTATATCCGCCAGAACCTGCCCCTGGCGGGCATCCGACGGTGCCGTGCGGAAGAAAAGACCATTATCATCTATCGTCGACAGAGCCGGTGAAGTAGCCGATGGGGAAATCATGACCACGCCATTCGGAACCGCTACGTTGTTTGCAATGGCGGTCGTCACGCCTGAACAGTCAGCCCCCATAATGGCGGCAATACCGTCGGCAGTGATCAGCCGCTCGGCAGCCGAAGAAGCGGCCGCAGCATCAATACAGGTGGAATCACCACGCACACCGACAATGGTTTTACCATCGAGCAGCTTGCCAGACTCCGAGGCTTCAGAGAATGCGAGATCGGCACCGCTGGCCATGTCCGGCGTCAGCGATTCGATTGGTCCGGTATAACCGAGAATAACCCCGATCCTGATTTCATCAGCCAGTACCGGCGCAGACAATACAGTCAGCAGCGCGGGTATTAATATGGATTTTTTCATGATGTCTTCTCCAATACAAAGTGTTGATAGTCCCGAATCGCAGACGCCCGACCGGAGTAACCGGTGCCAGCAAGTATAACCCGCCCAATCTGTAAAAACCAACCGCCATTCCACGCCCCAACCCGTCATCAACATCATTCCCCCCACCCGTCTTTCCCGCGCAGGCGGGAATCCATATATGGAGGTTGCGGTTACCCGTCATCGTAGGGGCGCCCCTTGTGGGTGCCCGGTATCGTTGATTCCTGTTCGATCATTCGCGGGAGGGCACAGAGACCCTCCCCTACAACATCATTTCGACCCATATCAACATCCAATCATTCCCCCCTTGAGGGGGAATCACATCGCGCGAAGCGGGTGTGATGGGGGGACACAACCGCCATTCCACGCCCCAACCCGTCTTTCCCGCGCAGGCGGGAATCCACAACCGCCGGAACAGGCTCTTACCTTACCACCTCACTCTGGCCTCAACCCCAAACCAATGTTTCGGTGCGGTTTGTTCCTGAGTGAATCGTGTCGCCTGAATACCCAATGACAGATTCCGGTGGGTTGCAAGCGGCGTCATGCGCCAGCCCAGTTGTATATCTGTCGTATCGCCATCCAGTCCCATGCCAATATGCGGAATACCCGTGAATCTGCCATCAAATGCAGGCAACCCATACGCCGCATCAATCACCCATCGGTTGTCGGAGGATGAGGGGGTTAAGACCGATTCCGCCATCCACCAGCTATTAAGGCCGTCTATATCAAGACTCGGGCGTTGCGACAACGACAGGGAGAATCCCAGATCACTGTTCGGAGTACGATCATGGATCAGTGAAGCCGAGAATCCTTTTTCTTCTATCTCTTGTTGATGAGACAGAAGATATTGCCCTTCAATGTCGATTTGTACTGTGGGTGATGTCCAGCGCAGACCACTACCCGCATAGAGGCCAAAGCCACTCTCTGCACCGCCACCATCATGTCTTGCCCCTATCGTGAAGGTGGGTTGCAGTTCAGTATTGTACAGCGTGTGATTCCAGGTACTTTGCAGTCCCGCCCGGATGCGACTGATGGCGGGATTCATATTATCCTGTTTACTCTCATCGGATTGGGTGCGTACCCATAAGGCATCGGTATTGAGAGACAGATTGACAGTTTCTGTGGTTTTTATTTCACTGCTTGCGCCCAGGTTCAGCAGTTGCCAGTCCAGGTCGGATTCATTTCTTTTGATGTTTTCCCGATACCGGCTCACGGTGCCTTGTCCAAAGCCTGCCGCACCCCATATCCGGGTATCTCCGATTGTCTTGGCGCTATAGGGAATCAGAGCCGTTAGGTCAGATTCCATGCGCTCTTTTATGGCTTGTCTTTGACTGAATCCTTCGGTGGTACTCGATAGCAGACTGAAACCCATCATCCAGTCATTCACAGAGTAGTCTGCGCCGATTTGCAGGGTACGGCTTTCTCCCTGGGTATGGATGTTATGTTGTGTACCAGAGAAGTCGGTTTCAGACAGTTGTCCCCAGAATGCAGTATTGCCGCCTCGCAGGTCCAGTCCGGTGGTATGCAGGAACTGACTGTTGGAGAGTATATCCTGGGCATTCAGGGTTTCAGAAGCCGGGTTCAGGGTGTATGAATCAGGATCAAATTCTCCTGACGACGGATTCATGGGAACCGACCAACCGGCCAGGGTTGCAGATAGTCCGGGGGTACGGCTGGCATCCATTCTCTTGCGGATACCGTCTATGGCTTGTTCAGCTACCGTGCGTCCCATACGGGAAAGCCAGGGAGTGGTGGCCTGGGTGGTATCGGGTTGTATAGTGAGCGTGACCGAGGCGATGCGTTGATTGCTGCCCTTTATGCGATGAATCAGTTGAACGGTTTGTTCGGTTGCATTCTCGTTCGCTTGTGCCTGCACGCTTACGCTTTGTGGACTTTGCCAGTTATCGGGAGTGAATACTACTGTAGCCGGGGTTACCGTAATCCGGGTACTGTCTTGTGGCGTAATCTCTATAGTGACACTTGTCGTCGGGGCACTGTCCAGTACCAGAGTATAAGACTCCATCGCACCTTCGGTCAGGGTCAAGGCTTGTGCAGAAACCGAGACCGGCGGAATGACCGGGGCTGTGGGGGGCGTGTTGTTGTTATTATTGTTATTGCCGGGATTTGTAGTCGGTGTCGTCGTACCTGGATGGGTTGTGGTGTCATTATCGGTAATGGTGAGGGTGTGTACGATTGTTGTACTGCCGAGCGTGTAGCCTGTACCATCGGTCAGGGTCAGGATGACGGTTTCGACTGGCTCGGTGATGGGGTTGCTGTCGTCAATGATAACCACCGGGATAGTGGCTGTAGTGGCATTCGCCGCAACCGGTACTGTGCCGGTGAGTGTCGTATAATCACTGCCCGCAGTCGCGGTGCCGCCTACCGTGTAGGTCAGGGTAAGCCCCCCGGAAGGTGCGGCGGATGAGAGGTTGACGGTTACGTTATGTGTACCGGCATCCTCAAGCACACTCGAAGACGAGGAAGCGAAGTCTACTGTGGGGATTATCGGTGCCGCTGCACTCACTACGATGTTAAAGGGTTCACTGATGCTGCCGCCATTGCCATCAATGGCGGTTACTTTGACCGATAGTGTGCCCACATCGCCCGATTGTGGCGTACCGGAGAAGGTGCGGGTGCCGGTAGTGAAAGTCAGCCAGGAGGGTAATGCGCTGTTATCGGATTTCAGTGCGCTATAGGTCAGGGAGTCGCTATCGGCATCATTGAAGGTATTGGTCGGGAAGGCATAGCTGAAGGCGGTGCCGACTGTGGCACTCTGGTTGGGGATGGCATTGGCTACGGTGGGGGCGGTGTTGGGTGTGTCATCGTCGCTGACTGTGACTGTGGCCGAGGTCGTGCTGCCCAATCGGTAGCTGTTGCCGGATTTTATCGTTACCGTGACTGAGCCACTTGATTCCGCCGTACTGTCATTCACTATGGGCACCGTGTGAGTCGCAGTGCCCGATGTGTCGATGGTTACCGTCTGGGTACCCTTATCGCTGCTCGCGACAAAACCCCCGGTCTCGCTGACCGCCAGATTGACAGTCAAATTTGAACTCGGTGTTGGAAACGCAGTCAGGGTGAATTGAGCGCCCGCACCCGTACCCTCGGTTATCGCATCGGCAACGGCGGCGATAGTGATGGCAGGTTGGGATGCTTCCTTGATCGTGATGGTGGCAGAAATATTGCTCAAATTCTGCCTGTTGGATCCTTCATCAACACGACGAAGCGCATCCCCGTCCACCGTGACGGTTACCGTATCGTCCGCACTGATGCCCGAGCCGCTATAGGCAAGCGTGATCTCGACCGAACGATGAGCAAACACGCCATGAACACTTAATTGTCGCGCAAGCAGCTGGCCGCTAGCGATGGTCAGCCCGGCTGGCGCTCCGGACAGAGTGATCTTTTCAAGGCCGAGCGCGCTGAGCCGGACTGCGGAGTTCGGGATTTTTCCCCTGCCGTCAGCGCCCCCGGAAACAAGATCAGCCGAATTCACATAGGTGCGGGGATCAACATTGGATAGGCCGCCGGACCCACCACCGCCAATCCCGGAAGCACCAAAGAAGCTGACATTGACGGGCGTCAGCGTGATTTTCGCCCCATCAAGAGACCCAGCCTGGATTGTGGTGGGATTGAGCGTCAGGGAGTGAGCAGTCTGTGCGGCGACCGGAGCGACGAGGGTGAGTAGTAGCGGCAAGCAGAGCAGAGCCGAAAACAGGCCGCGTCGGGTGGGGTGGATTCCCGCATTCGCGGGAATGACAGGTGGATCATACGTTGACGGGTTGTTGTCCCCCCATCCAATCCGTTTGCGGATTGGATTCCCCCTCAAGGGGGGAATGATTTGGACGGCATTACTCCCCCCTTGAGGGGGAGTCCGCGATACAAGGGCGAAGCCCGCCGGGGAGCGGGTGGGGGGAATAACAGGTGGTGAAGTTAAACGGTCAGGGTTCGATAAGGCAGGCGCAGGCTGGGTAATCCGGTAATCCGGTAATCCGGTAATCCGGTAATCCGGTAATCCGGTAATCCGGTAATCCGGTAATCCGGTAATCCGGTAATCCGGTAATCCGGTAATCCGGTCAATTATACCATAAATCAAGGACTTAATCGAATTTACTTCTATTTTTTTCATTGCGTTAGTCTGCTTTTTACCGGATATTGAGGGTGTGAATGTACTTGGAGCGGTTGTCGCCTGTCAAGCGGGTTTTGTACCCCCCATCACACCCGCTACGCGCGATGTGATTCCCCCTCAAGGGGGGAATGATGTGGGTACACGAGACCCGCCCCCGCGATTCAAACCTTCTTCCGTACCCGTTCCGGCAACAACCCGCCGGGGCTGTACCGCAACACCAGCAACAACACAAAACCCATAAAAAACAGACGCATGTGTTGCGCATTATTGATCAAATGCTGCCTGACCGGGCTGCTGTCCTCCATCCAGACAGTCGCTGTTTCCATTAACCAGACTCCGACCGGCTCCGCCTCGATCCATACCAGCCAGATCACAAACCCGCCGAGAACCGCCCCCAGATTATTGCCGGAACCGCCAACAATGACCATAACCCAGATCAAAAAGGTATAACGCAGGGGATTGTAAGTGGTCGGAGTAAACTGGCCGTCCAGAGTAGCCAGCATCGCCCCGCCAACCCCGATTACGGCAGAACCGATGACAAATATCTGAAGATGACGCCGCGTTACATTCTTTCCCATCGCGCCCGCCGCCACTTCATTATCCCGGATGGCGCGCATCATCCGCCCCCAGGGTGAATTCAATGCTCGTACACTGAGCAATAAAATAACAACCAGAACCGAGGCAAATAATCCGGTATAGCAGAGTTTCACAAATATACTGGAACCATCAATCACATATTGCTTTAATGCGGCTGCGCGGTCCGCCTGATTCAGCGCGGATAATCCACCTGCATACCAGCGAGCAATCAAATCGACGAACCAGGCGCTGTTCTGCAACTCGATTTCATAGGGAACGGGACGCGACAGGCCGGTCACATTTTTAACGCCACGAGTCAACCAGTCTTCATTTTTCAGGATCGCGACAATAATTTCTGATATACCCAGTGTGGCAATGGCCAGATAATCTGCACGCAAGCCCAGCGCAACCCTGCCGATCAGCCAGGCTGCGGCGGCGGCGAACAGCCCGCCAACCACCCAGGAAAACAGAACCGGCAACCCCATGCCGCCGAGGAAACCCGTCCTGGCTGGTTCGACCGATTCAATTGAAATCACCGCCGGGTCCAGAAAATAACGAGTCATGAACAGGCCACTAATGAGAGTCACCGCCATCGCCCAGATACGTTTTTTACCACGCGGCCACCTTCGAATCAGCAATCGCGCCAGCACAATGGTAATCACGAAACAGGCCAGCGTCAGCATCAGGTTAGCCGCCCCTGCCTGCCAGGCTGCCACCACAGGCTCGCGGGATACCAGAACCACACTCAACCCTCCCAACGCGGCAAAACCCATTACGCCAACATTCAACAATCCCGCATACCCCCACTGCATATTGACGCCAAGCGCCATCACCGCAGAAATCAGACACAGATTGAAGATGCCGAGTGAGACCGACCAGGATTGAGCAAAACCGATAACCAGGAACAAAACCCCAGTCACGGCGAATGACCAGCAAGCCTTCTGTGTATTGCCCATACCCGCCCGCCTTAATCCAGTACCTTGCCTTTGACAATGCCGGTCGGCCGTATCAGCAATACCACAACCAGAATCATGAACGACACCGCGAACTTGTAATCGGTCGATAACAACTGCATCAACCCTTGCGGCTCAAGGTTTTGCGGCAACAGATAGATGAATACCTTTTTGTACGCATAAGTGACCACCACCTCAGAAAATGCGATCACATAACCACCGGCAATAGCGCCAATCGGGCTGCCGATACCCCCGACAATGGCTGCGGCGAACATGGGCAACAAAAGTTGCAGGTAGGTAAACGGCTTGAAACTCTTGTCGAGACCATAAAGCGTACCGGCTATGGTCGCCAGCACAGCAGCCAGTATCCAGGTAACCCGTACCACCCGATCCGGGTCGACACCGGATAACAGGGCGAGGTCTTCATTGTCGGAATAAGCACGCATGGCCTTTCCGGTACGGGTTTTGTGCAGAAGCCAGAAAAGCCCGGCAACACAGACCAGCATGATTACCACTGTCAACCCTTGAGAAACCTTGATGCTCAACCCCTCGTTCAGCCCGCTCCAGGCCTTGAAATCACGCGCATGGATAATAAAACGCTCGCCATCCAGGAAGTTCCGGTCGTCCGCGCCGATCACAAAACGCACGATCCCGTTCATCATGAACATCACACCAATAGAAGCAATCATCAACGTCACTGGCGCGGCCTTTTGACGGCGGTAGTGGCGATAAACCAGCTTGTCGGTAACCATCACCAAAACCACCGTTGCCAGAATGCCGACCGGCAACCCAAGCAACGCCGTTGGCAGCGGCCCCAGACTGACTCCGACTGACTGCAACCACCAAGTCATCAGGATAGTGACCATGGCGCCGAAGGCCATGGTATCGCCGTGGGCGAAATTGGCGAAGCGTAAAATACCGAATACCAGTGTGATCCCAAGAGCGCCAAGCGCAAGTTGAGAGCCGTAAGCGAGTCCCGGAATAATGACGAAATTCAGCAATAATACGACCGCGTTGAGCGCATCGGTAACCGCCTCCATCTACCCCCTATCCCCCCAGAAATGATCGGCGTACTTGTGGGTCGGCCAGTAACGCCTGGCCGGTGTCGGTATGACGATTCTCACCCACCACCAGTACGAACCCGACATCGGCGATAGCGAGGGACTGGCGGGCATTCTGCTCAACCATCAGCACCGCGACGCCTGCTTTTCGCACCTCAAGAATGCGGGCAAACAGATCATCCATCACAATCGGTGAAACGCCCGCCGTCGGTTCATCCAGTAACAATACCGAAGGCCGGGACATCAACGCCCGCCCAACGGCAACCTGCTGGCGCTGCCCGCCGGATAATTCACCAGCCACTTGATCTTGAATCGCGGCAAGAGCCGGAAACAGCCGATAAATTTGCCGCAGGGTCTCATCCCGTTCATCCTCTCGCAGAAACGTCCCCATCTCGAGATTCTCACGCACGCTCATCGACAGAAAAACATTCCCGTTCTGTGGAGTAAAAGCAATCCCTCTCGCGATTCGTTCCTGAACCGACAAATGCGATATCTCATCGCCGTTCAGCCGGATGCTGCCAGATCGTAACTTCAGCATACCCAATAACGCCTTCATCGCAGTCGATTTACCGGCACCATTGGGGCCGACAATGACCGCGATTTCCCCCCGATCTACATTCACCGTACAGCCCTTGAGAATATCACTGCCATGATAACCACCGACCATTCCCTCACCGGTCAGCATGCAATTCTCCCGCTGCCGTCCGTTACTCATCATCCCTGTGCCCGCCCGCGAACCATGATCTTCGCCTTGCAACCGCTCCGGGTTGCTGATACCACGCCCCAGATAGGACTCTATGACTGCCTCATTATTCTGCACTTCTTGAGCGCTTCCCGTCGCCAGTACCGTCCCCTCCGCCATACAGATCACCGGGTCGCATAATCGCCGAATGAATTCCATGTCGTGTTCAATCATACAGAAGGTATAACCCTGCTCCCGATTCAGCTTGATGATGGCATCACCAATATCACGCAACAAAGTCCGGTTCACTCCCGCCCCGACCTCATCCAGAAAAACAATCCGGGCATCCACCATCATCGTGCGCCCCAGTTCCAGCAGTTTCTTCTGACCCCCCGAGAGATTACCGGCAAGCTCATCAGCGACTGCCCCCAGATTCAGGAAGTCGATCACCTCCTGCGCCTTTTGATAGATCGCATCTTCTTCCCGTGCAACCTGAGCGCGACGAAACCATGCGTGAATCAGGCTTTCACCGGACTGCCCTGCAGGAACCATCATCAGATTCTCGATTACCGACATACGGGAATATTCGTGTGCGATCTGGAAAGTACGTAGCAATCCTTTGGCGAAAAGCTGATGCGGTTTCAGACCAGTAATATCCTCGCCATCCAGCAGGACGGTTCCGCCAGTAGGGGCGTATAGCCCGGCGATTGTATTGAATAATGTGGTTTTCCCCGCGCCATTGGGACCGATCAGGCCGGTAATGGAGCCTTTGGATAGTTTGATCGAAACATTATCAATTGCCTTCAATCCACCGAAATGCTTCGACAAGTCGCGGACGCTTACTAGGTCTGCCTGTTCATTGGGCTGGCGCATTCGCTCAATCTGGTTAGTATCGGTAATCTTGTCACCCGTGAACAATACTACAAAATCCCGCAAGTTGCTCCCGCCATCACAATCTCATCCTCGTCCTTGCCCTCCTCCTCGCCACGCCCCATTTCAAATTAGCCCTCTTTTCTCATACAATCGCCAAAAAACTTCGAGACTTGGAACCAACTGATGAATTTTAAAAAAGTGGCAGTAATAGGAGCCGGTACGATGGGTGCCGGTATCGCAGGACAGGTGGCCAATGCCGGAGTGGAAGTATTGCTACTGGACTTGCCCGGTGACTTCGATGCGGTCAATGCGCTGGCCGAGCGGGGTTATCAACGATTGCTGGACCCGGATCAACCCGGCTTGATGAGCAAACAGGCAGGAGAACGAATCACCCTCGGCAATACCAGAGACGACTTTGACCAGCTGGCCGACTGTGACTGGATTGCAGAAGCAGTGGTGGAGCGTCTGGATATCAAAAAAGATCTGTACAAACGCCTGGATGAAATTTGTAACCACAGCGCAATTATCACATCGAACACATCAACCATACCGATCCGGTTACTGGTCGAGGACATGCCGGAATCCTTCCGCAAGCGGTTCGCCATCACCCATTTCTTTAACCCGGTGCGATTCATGCGCCTGCTGGAGCTGGTTCGAGGTGATGACACCGATCCGGCAATCGTTGATCAACTGGATCAGTTTTGTGAGCGGCAACTGGGCAAGGGCGTGGTTCGATGCTTCGATACTCCCGGGTTTCTCGGCAATCGGGTCGGAGTCTATGCAATCCAGTGCGCCCTGCACTCGGCATTCGAGCTTGGCTTGACGCCAGCCCAGGCCGATGCGGTTTTCGGACGGCCGATGGGTATTCCGAAGACCGGCGTATTCGGCCTGTATGACCTGATCGGGATAGACCTGATGGCGGATGTAGTGAAGAGCCTGGTCAATATCCTGCCGGCGGACGATGCCTTCCATCTGGAAGCGAATGAAAACCCGTTGGTCACCACCATGATTGCGAACGGGCAGACCGGCAACAAGCAGGGCAAGGGGTTTTATCGACAGGGAGAAGATTCGACGGACCGATTGGTACTCAATCTGCAAACCGGAGAATACGAAAAGTTTGAGAGACTGAACCTGCCGGTCGCGGCGGATGCAGAGAAAAACGGAATCCGGCACTTGCTGGAAGACGACTCGGTTTACGGGGAATTCGCCTGGCTGGTATTGTCAAAAACACTGTGTTATGCGGCCTCCCTGATTCCTGAGGTGGGCGATGATCCGGTCGGTGTCGATGACGCGATGAAACTCGGCTACAACTGGCTATCAGGTCCATTCGAGATGATGGACGAGATGGGTGTGGATTACATGATTGATCGACTCACCTCAGAACAGCGCGACATTCCCGCATACCTGCGCCAGGCAAAAGGTGGCAGCTTTTATCAGGTTGCAGATCGGCAACTTTGCGCCAGAACCTATGAGCGACAATGGCGCCCCATCACAAGACCGCCCGGTGTAGTACGGTTTAACGAAAAGAAACGTACGCTGTCTGCACAAAACTCTAACGAGATGGCGAGCTGGTATATCGCTGACGAGGCTGCTCTGGTGGAGTTCCACAGCAAGGCCAATGCGCTGGATGGCGATTCGATGGCGATTCTGGCAGATGCAGTTGCACAGATTCCAGCCCGGCAACTGAAGGGATTGGTGATACATAATGACGCACAGCATTTCTCTTGTGGCGTCAATCTCGGCGCCGTCCGGGATTATTATGAGCGCGATGATCTGGATGGATTAAACCATTTTCTGGATCAATTCCAGCAGACTGTGATAGCCATGAACCGGGCCGATTTTCCGGTTGTAGCGGCTCCGGTCGGTCTGTCTCTCGGTGGTGGTTTCGAGGTCGTTCTGCATGCCAAACAGGTCATATCGCACGCTAACTCAGTGATGGGATTGGTCGAGTCTCTGGTCGGTGTTGTACCGTCTGGAGGAGGATGCAAGGAGATGCTGTACCGCTGGGCCGATAAACTGGACTGCGCCGCAGACATACAGGCCGCAAGCTGGAAGGCGTTCATGAATATCGGCTTCGGCAAGACCGCGACCTCCCCCCTGCAAGCGGCGGCGCTGGCTATGGTCAGGAGCAATGACCGCTACGAAATGAACCGTGACCGCATCTATGATGCCGCAATCCGGGCGCTGGATTCCCACGAAGACCAGCACCCGGTTGAACGCCCCGACCTGGCCATGCCCGGACAACCTGTTTTTGAGGAAATGGTGAGATGGCTCCACAAATCCCGCCAGGACAGCCTGTTAATGCCACATGATGTCGTGGTCGGAACAGAAATCGCCCGCATCGTGTCCGGCGGGGAAATTGAATCGAGCACAATCTGGTCCGAACAGGATTTACTGGACGCCGAACGCCGCTCGTTCCTGACACTGGTCGATACGGACAGCACACGCGCCCGAATCGGCAGTATGCTCGATTCGGGCAAAACCATTCGGAATTGAACCGCCGAACCTGCACAACGAATAATCACCACCCAAGGAATGATTACCACCCAATCGTAGGGGAGGGTCTTGTGCCCTCCCGCTACCGCCGGACAGGTATCAACGATAGGCGGGCCGATCTCCGTACCGGCCCGCGAATCGAATACCGTTTCCACTACAAGTGATAATTGATTTCTTCGTGCTGGGTGATGTCGAGGCCTTCGATTTCGTCTTCTTGTCCGACTCGCAGGGAAGTCATCAGGGCAACTATCTTCAGTGTGATGAAGGTGAAGACCACAACCCAGACCACCACGAAACCCACTGCGGCCAGTTGAATCATCACTTGTTCGCCGATTGATGTTTCCATACCGGCGCCGCCCAGACTTTCGGAGGCGAATATACCGGTCAGTACCGTGCCGAGCGCGCCCCCTACCCCGTGTACGGGAAAAACATCCAGAGAATCGTCTATATGCAGCACGTTCTTGATCAACTGGGTCGCGAAGAAACATACAAAACCGGCGGCGACACCGATAGCCAACGCTCCCACAGGCCCGACAAAACCCGACGCCGGGGTGATCGTCACCAGCCCCGCGACCATGCCGGTGACAATACCGAGAACACTGGGTTTGCCGCGCTTGATGTATTCAATGAGTATCCAGGTCAGTGAGGCCGCCGCGGTGCAGATATGAGTGACCAGCATGGCCATCCCCGCGTCAGCTCCGGCGGCAACAGCGCTGCCGGCGTTGAAGCCGAACCAGCCAACCCACAGCATACTGGCGCCGATCACGGTAATCACCAGATTGTGCGGCGGCATCGGAGTCGTTGGGAAACCGTGGCGTCTCTTGACAACCAGCGCGCAAACCAGCGCCGCAATCCCGGCGGTCAGGTGCACCGCAGTACCGCCGGCAAAATCCAGTACTCCGTAATCGGCCATCCAGCCGCCGCCCCAGACCATGTGGCAGATCGGGAAATAAACCAGGAAAAGCCAGATCAGACTGAACAGAATCACGGCGGCAAACCGCATCCTTTCCGCAAAACCGCCAACTATTAGCGCCACGGTAATGGTCGCGAAGGTCAACTGAAACATCACAAACACGCTTTCCGGAATGGTTCCCGACACCGAATCTCTGGACAGGCCCTGCAAGAACATCTGATCCAGCCCGCCGACCAGATAATTCCAGCCGCCGCCATCGGTGAACGACAGGCTGTAGCCGGCAACCAGCCAGACCACCGCCGTCAGACAGGTAATGGTGAAACATTGCATCAATACCGACAGGGCATTCTTGTTTCTGACCAGACCGCCGTAAAACAGCGAAAGCCCCGGGATGGTCATAAACAGGACCAACGCGGTAGAAGTCAGAAGCCAGGCCGTATCTCCGCTATCGACCTGAGCCAGCACGGCGCCCGGCATACCCAGCAGCATAAGTAGCGTTGTAACTTTCAGCAATTTCATGCTTTTTCTCCGATGGATCAACTTCTGGTTCAACTTGATGGTAGATTATGCAGAGGGTGACTAATCGTGTAAAACGATGTAAACTGATTTATATATCTTTTTATATAATATATGTTCGGAATACCGACATGACCCTTCATCAACTGAAAATCGTCGCCGCGCTGATAGACAACGACTTCAATCTCTCAGTGACCGCCGACAAGCTGTTCCGGGTGCAGTCGGCCATCAGCAGTCAGTTGCTCCTGCTGGAGGAGGAACTCGGCGGGAAACTGTTTGAGCGCCGCGGCAAACGCCTGGTCAGGCTAACCCCATTGTGCGAAACCCTACTGCCGGAAATGAATCGCATTCTGCTCGCTGAAAGCAATATCCGGGCGTTCGCCCTGGAACATACATCCAGCGACAAGGGGGACTTGCGGATTGCCACCACCCATACCCAGGCGAGATATTTCCTGCCCGAGGTAATCCGCAGCTTCAGAACCGAATACCCCGAAGTGCGTTTGAGCATCTACCAGGGCAGCCCCTCGGAATTCCTGATCATGCTGCGTCAGCGCAAGATCGACTTCGCCGTTTTCTCCAGCGAGGAAGATGTGCCCGCCGACTTCTCAAGAACCCGGTGCTACTCCTGGCACCGGGTATTGATCCTGCCGCAGGGCCACCCGTTAGAACACACTCCGCTGGACCTCGACAGACTGGCGCAATACCCGATCATCACCTACATGCCAGACTTCGCCGAACGCCAGATTATTGAACATACTTTCAGTGAAGCCGGTATCCCGATCAACATCGCCTTCAGCGCGGGCGACACCGACATCATCCAGACCTTTGTGCGGTTGAACCTCGGCATCGCAATCGTGGCGCAAATGGCGCAACCGAAATCACCCGTGTCCGTGGATGACGAGACACTGGTTTTTCGAGACATCAGACATTTATTCGTCCCATCAAGCACTTACGTTGTATATCTCGATGAATTGGCACTGCGCGGATATATGAATCGATTTGCCAAGATGCTGAAACGCCACGGGCGGAAATTCCAAAAACAACTGAATCGTTCTCACATCACTTGACAAGCGCCCGCTACCGACATCTTTTTAATCGTACAGAATGTTCCTCCTCCAAGTGAGGAGACTTTTTGTACAGGCCTGTGCGATTCTTTGCCACTAAATTTCGAGTCTTTCCAACAGTTTTTGTGGAGAAAAGTTCCATAAACTCCGGGTTTTCTCGCCCGAACATATACGGGAGACACTTTCTGCCCACCGCGGGGGTTGGTCACGTGCATTGAGTAAAACTCTGGTTTAATCAACGAACCTTCCGTGATTTTATTTTTTACTCGGATAGGGACTTGACTCACAACCACCCGCCAAACCCCAGAATGATGCTCATCCCATGTATCCACCCCACCGGAAAGAACAACAGCCCGACGATCAACAAAGCAATGGCAGAACCGGTTTCCGATGCTGTCTGGATGCACCAGACGATATGAACGATCAGTGGTCCAGTGCCCGCCACAAACCAGAAAAGAATGAAAACGACTATAAGCCAAGGCGCATTGCCTTCGTTGAAGATTTTCATGACTCTATTTCCCTGCTTGTAGTTCTTGGTTGCATATAGCCCGACCGGGCGCGACTCGATGATATAGCATTACGTCCTTGAAACTGAGCGTGGCCGGAATAAACCGGGGTACGCACTAAATGTTCAGGTCATTAAACAGAGTTTCAGCATCTTTAGAGCGGTGCAGGTCCTCGCCACGTTCACTCTTGGTGAGGGTTTCAACGGTGAGGCGGTTAGGCGTCCGCATTTCAAACGGCAGACTTTGTTCCGCCAAAGGGAGTTTCCTCAGATTCTTCAAATCTGCCCTGCCAGAAGAACTCACCTTGTTACGCGGGAATTTGGTTACCGACAAAACATCTTCTTTACTCCATATACCGAGGAAACGAACATCCATATCTTCCGGTCTCGCGTATGTCACGATCAATAAATCAAATTCGGGGTCTCGCGGAATACTGACATATCGTGTATTAAAGTTGCTCTCATCAATCCATTTGAATTTTACCTGAACAGATTTCTCGCCAATATAACCATCTATGCCTTTATTTACCCGAGGCATCTTGCACATACCGAATTCATCTTCGCAGAAACTCTCACCCAGATACCCTTCAACACCATCGTATTCTGCTGTTAATAACTGAATGCGGGCGCAGAGACCCAGAAGTTCTTCCCGGACATGTTTTCTTGATTTAGTCATCGTGTGTTGATCATTATAATTCGCCTCAATAATAGCATGCCCGGTATCCGGTACTGTTGATACCTGTTCCAATCATTTCATTCGCGGGAGGGTACAAGACCCTTCCCTACAACATCATTTCGACCTATGTATCCACATCCCGGATGTTGCGCAAAATGGTTTTGTCGTCTGTATGGCGCACATCAACGCCTTTTTCCAGAAACACAATATGCCCGGCTATGTTACTGCTATGTCCACCGAACCGTTCGAGCGCCCGGATACCCAGCACAATATCCACAAAATGACCGACATTTCTGGAGTCCTCCATGATAAATGTGCTCAAACGCCGCAGTATTGATTTCAGTTGATTATCCAACTGCTCGCTCTCGGTCAGAACATTTGCCGCAAGCTCCAGATTCAGGTCATCAAAAGCCCGCATGGCTGTCTCCAGCATATTGATCACATAACCAGACAGGGAATAAATATCCTGCAATATCTCATCGCTCGGTGGTTTTTGACCAGATTCGAAAAAGCGAATAGTCAGGCCGGCAATTTTGCGAGCTTCATCACCCGCACGCTCCAGTTCCGCAACAATTTTCCCGACCGAGATCAGTACTCGCAAATCTTTGGCAACGGGTTGGCGCAACGCAATCAGGCGGATAATCTCATCATCCGCCCGCAAATCGAGATCATTCAGCTTTTTGTCGTTTTTGATAACCTCATGCGCCTTCCCCGGATTCTCGGATTGCAGCGTATCCAGCGAGTCATTCAGCTGGCTCACCGCAAGCCGCCCCATTTGTATAACTAAATCATGCAGATATTGCATTTCCTTATCAAAACGCTTGAAAATGTGTCTGTCGCCTTGAATGCTCATAGTGTAATCCTGCTAAACGATTGAAACGAACCCGGTCATCCGAAACGTCCGGTGATATAGCCCTCTGTCAACCGGTGTCGGGGGTTGGTGAAGATAGTGCCGGTGGGGCCGACTTCGATCAATCGGCCCAGGTGGAAATAGGCTGTCCTCTGTGAAACCCGGGCTGCCTGTTGCATGGAGTGAGTCACGATACAGATTGAATATTGCTTTCTCAACTCGTCGATTAACTCTTCAATGGCGGCCGTGGCAATCGGGTCCAGAGCGGAACAGGGTTCATCCATCAGAATGATCTCGGGGCGGATAGCAATGGCCCGCGCAATGCACAACCTCTGTTGCTGACCGCCCGACAGGCCGGTTCCGGGCTTGTCCAGCCTGTCGGAAACCTCTTTCCACAAATCTGCCCTACGCAGACTGTTTTCTACCATATCATCCAGCTCGGATTTGCTACTCGCCAACCCATGCAGCTTGACTCCGTAGGCCACGTTTTCATATAACGATTTCGGGAACGGATTGGGCTTTTGAAAGACAATGCCGACTCGGGCGCGAAGCAGGACCACATC
Source organism: Arenicellales bacterium (assembly GCA_965116335.1). GTDB lineage: Bacteria > Pseudomonadota > Gammaproteobacteria > Arenicellales > Poriferihabitantaceae. The sequence goes on along the minus strand of OZ220677.1, from coordinate 102,146 downwards.
CATGTCCTTGCTGTAGACATCCTCACCGTGCAGTTTGATGCTGCCGGATACCTTGCACCCTTCAATCGTGTCATTCATCCGGTTCAGACAACGCAGAAAGGTGGATTTCCCGCACCCGGACGGGCCAATCATCGCAATCACCTCGTTCTTCGCGACATCAAGGGATACATTGAAAATAGCCTGCTTGTCACCATAAGACACATTCACATTGCGGCTGGTCATTGCCGGATTTTCGACATGAATATCACCAAACGTCTCGAAATCAGGATTCACAACCGGATCATCAAAATCAGGGTCAACGGCTGGCTTGTGGCTCTGTGGTGACGTATTCATGTCGTCTGTGCTGTCAGTCAATGTGTGAGTATTCATAGTGTCATATCGGGGATAAGTATTACCAGCGACGTTCAAACTTCTTTCTTAACAGAACAATCAGGCCATTGACCGCGATCAGGAACAGGAGCAGAACCATGATCGCAGCCGAGGTACGTTCGACAAACGCGCGTTCCGGGCTATCAGACCACAAGTAGATCTGCACCGGCAACGCCGTAGACGGGTCCATCGGACCTGCGGGAATATCAACAATAAACGCCACCATGCCGATGACCAGCAAAGGCGCCGATTCACCCAGCGCCTGAGCCAGACCGATAATAGTCCCGGTCAACATACCCGGCAATGCCAGTGGCACCACGTGATGCAATACAGTCTGCACCGGCGAAGCGCCCAGCCCAAGTGCAGCTTCCCGAATGCTGGGTGGTACGGCTCCCAGGGCGGCACGACTGGATATGATAATGGTGGGCAGCGTCATCAACGCCAGCACCATCCCGCCGACCAGAGGCACTGAACGTGGCAGACCGAAGGCGTTGATAAAAATAGCCAGACCGAGCAATCCGAATATGATGGACGGAACTGCCGCCAGGTTATTGATATTGACCTCAAGCAGGTCCGTTATCCGGTTCTTCGGCGCAAACTCCTGTAGATAAATGGCAGCCGCAACCCCGATCGGGAAAGCCAGCAACATGGTCACCAGTATGGTGAAAATCGACCCCATCGTGGCGCCGAAAATACCCGCCTGCTCCGGTTCACGGGAATCTCCCGCTGTGAAAAACGGTATATTGAAACGCTTTTCCACACGGCCGTCTTCCACCAGCCGATCCACCCATCCGATGGTAATGTCCTTGATCCGCCGGTTCTTCTCCGGGATGTCCCGGTCAATCCGGCCCTTGACAAAAACATCCACCTCGTCATCGGCCAGCAGCCACCAGGTGACCGGCTGGCCGATCAGAGACGGATCTGCCATGATTTTCTCACGCAATTGATATTGCGCCCCACCACTCATGATCCGGTAGAGGGCTTTTTTCTCCTTGCGCCTGGTCACTTCCGGGAATGTCTGTCGAAGTGCTTTCTTGATGAATCCAGAGTAATCCGCTCCAGACAATGACTCCGGGCTCAGATCATCCCCGAAATCCTCTGCAAGGAGATGGATATCAAGACCAATATGCGTCTGTAACAACGCAGTATAGCCGTTGGATCCAGTGGTAACCAGCAAAAATACCAGAAAGGCCAGCCCACAAATAATGGAGCACAGCCCGTACAGGCGGAATCGGGCTTCCCGCGCGTAACGCCTGGCCAGCCCCGCCTTGATGATCTCGACCTGAGTCATTCGTATTGTTCCTTGTATTTGCGGACTACTCTCAATGCAATGACATTCAGAATCAGAGTGATGACGAACAGGGTCAGTCCCAATGCGAACGCCGCCAGGGTTTTCGGACTGTCGAATTCCTGATCCCCGATCAGCAGGGTGACAATCTGCACGGTCACCGTGGTGACTGATTCGAACGGGTTGGCAGTCAGATTCGCCGCCAGTCCCGCCGCCATTACCACGATCATGGTCTCGCCGATTGCGCGTGAAACCGCCAGCAGAATACTGCCGACGATGCCCGGTAGCGCGGCTGGCAAAACCACCCTGCGAATCGTCTCCGAGCGGGTCGCGCCGAGTCCATAAGAACCGTCACGCAATTCCTGGGGCACGGCGTTGATTACATCATCCGACAGCGACGACACGAACGGCAGAATCATGACTCCCATAACCACCCCGGCCGCCAGAGCACTTTCGCTGGAAACACTCATGCCGAAGGATTCGAGTGAATTGCGAATCATCGGTGCAACCGTCAAAGCGGCGAAAAAACCGTAAACCACAGTTGGAATGCCGGCCAGAATCTCAAGCAGAGGCTTGCCGAATGTCCGTATGTGCCGGTTGGCGTATTCCGACAGGTAAATGGCCGACATCAACCCGAATGGCACCGCAATGCACATTGCAATCCCGGTAATCAGGAAAGTGCCCGCGAACAGGGGGACGGCTCCAAACGCGCCGGACGATCCCACCTGATCGGAACGAATAGCGGTCTGGGGGGACCACTCCAGACCAAACAGAAAGTCGGTGATCGGAATAACTTTGAAAAACCGGATGGACTCAAACAACACCGACAGGACGATACCGACCGTGGTCAGGATGGCGATGCTGGTACAGGCAATCAAGAAAGTCTTGATCACCCTTTCCACCCGGTTTCTTAAAACCCGGTTTTTCCTGGCCAGGCTCAATACAATCAGCATCAGACACGGAGCCAGGATGAAAAACACAAAAAGCAGTACCAGAATACTCATTTAACTGTGTTTTCCTTTTTCTCAAAAAAAAGCGGCCACCCTGGAATCAGGTGGCCGCATGATACACTGATGCGAACTAGAAGTATATATCACATCTGAAGTGGAGTCAGATTAGCCGTATCGGAGCGGAATTTTTCTCTTTCGCTGGGCGGCATCGGGATCAACCCCTTGTCCACCAGATAGCCTTCTTCTCCAAAAGCCGCTTCGTCCGTAAACTCCGCCATGAATTCGGCAATACCCGGAGTCAGGCCGACATGCGCTTTTTTGGCATAGAAGTAAAGCGGGCGTGAAACCGGATATGAACCATCCGCAATCGCCTCGAACTCAGGCGGAACACCATCAATCAGTGAACCCTGGATGACATCCGAGTTCTGGTCCAGAAAGCTGAAACCGAACACGCCGAGCGCCTTTTCGTTTTCCCGCAGCTTTTGCACGATCAGGTTGTCATTTTCCCCGGCCTCCACATAAGCCCCGTCTTCACGAACCGTATGGCACAGCGACTTGTACATGTTTTTGTCCTTCTTTTTCAGAGCCTTGATCCAGTCGAATGTCTTGCAGCCGCCTTCCAGAGCAAGCTCGGCAAAGGCGTCACGGGTGCCCGATGTAGGAGGCGGCCCCAGTACTTCTATTTCCGAATCCGGCAACGCCGCGTTGACCTCTTTCCAGGTGGAATAAGGGTTCGGTACGGTGGATTCGCTGCCGTCGGGATTCGGAACGTCTTTGGCCAGCGCCAGGAAAATATCCTTCAGGGTCAATTCCAGTTGATCAACCTCGTTGGAATTACCCAGTACGATGCCATCGTAACCGACCTTGACTTCGATCACGTCTTTCACGCCATTGGCCTGGCATTTCTCAAATTCCGAAGATTTGATTCGACGGGACGAATTGGTAATGTCCGGGTACGATTCGCCCACTCCGTCACAAAACAGTTTCATGCCGCCGCCCGAACCGGTTGATTCGATAATGGGGGTCTTGAATCCGCTGATTCTACCGAATTTTTCCGCCACCACCGTCGCGAACGGATAAACTGTCGATGACCCGACAATCTGGATATAATCGCGGGAAGCCTGGGCAGAACCCGTACCGGCGATAACGGTTGCCAAAACGACCGGGATAACACTTTTTAACATGGAATACCTCCACAGTTAGTTGATCGATTAAGTAAAGTAGTTTGGAAGTGGCAGATTATGCAGTGGGCAATTAACCATATAAAACAATATAAATTGATATATATATCTTTTTATATGATATATATCCAGAATACCGACACATGAGACCTCTGCTTACCGCACTTCGCGCCGCCGCTGAAATCACTCGATTACGCATACTGTCGGTTCTGCGTGACAGCGAGTTGACCGTTTCCGAGTTAATGGAAATACTGCAACAGAGCCAACCACGAGTCAGCCGCCATCTGAAACTACTGTGTGACGCCGGATTGGTGCAGCGTTACCCGGAAGGCGCATGGGTCTTTCACCGGCTCACAGACAGCGGGACAATGGCTGAATTGATCTCATCTGCTCTGGAGCTGATTGACAAGCAGGATATCGATATTACCCGCGATCAGCAAAAACTGCAAAAGATCAAAAGTCGGAATGCGGCAATGGCCGCAGAATATTTCAGCAAAAATGCGGCAGAATGGGATACCATACGAAGACTCGCGATACCGGATAGCTATGTTGAGAAAAAGCTGATTGATTGTCTGGAGATCGAGCGCCCCGACCTGTTCCTTGATCTGGGCACCGGAACCGGGAGAATACTCGAAATATTCTCCCCCTACATCAAGAAGGGAATCGGCATTGATATGACCCGGGAGATGCTGATGCTGGCCCGCTCCAACCTCGATACGGCAGGCGCCAGGAATTGCTCGGTGCGCCATCAGGACATCGGTAATCTGAGCCTTAAAGACAACTCTGTCGATGCCATCACCATCCATCAGGTATTGCATTACCTGGACAGGCCAGATGAAATTATACGGGAAGCGGCCAGAGTATTGCGGACGGGCGGGCAATTGATTGTCGTCGACTTTCTCCCCCATGACCTCGAATTCCTGAGGGAGAAACATGCCCACCGTCGGCTGGGGATATCCCCGCAGTCAATTTCGCAATGGGCACAACAGTGCGGTCTCAGCCTGGTCTGCACAGAACATCTATCGGCGACCGGGGCAGACCGGGACAGCCTCAGCATTGGTTTGTGGAGTTTGAGAATGATATGATAGACCAGGAAGACCTAACCGCAACGCAGAGTTTCCCCAATCCAGAGATGATCTCCAAATACCTTAAAATTCTGTTGATGTCAGGCCTCGCGGGCCTGCTCCTTGTTGTCAATTCCGCAGCTTCTGTACTGAGCGAGCTCGAACAGACGGAATTGCCAGAGAATCTGTCCACGCAGGCGACCATAACGACTCTGATCAATGCTCTCGTCAACACCCGGCACTTCCATCGCACCTCTCTCGATGACCAATTTTCCGAGAAAATTCTGGAGAACTACATCAATCGGCTGGACCCGGCAAAAAGTTATTTTCTGCAGGAGGATATTGACCAGATCGAAGCTCTGGAACATGAATTTGACGACTATATCAGAAACAGCTTCCTGAAACCGGCCTATGCGATTTTCAGGATATACCGGGAAAGAGTGAATCAGCGAATCGAATTTGCTGTTGAAAGACTGGGCCAACCCTTCGACTTCACCCTTGATGAAGAATATCTGCTGGACTCCGAAGATGCCCCCTGGGCACAGACTGTCGAGCAGCTGAACGACAACTGGCGCAAGCGTATCAAAAACGACATAATTAACCTACGCCTGTCAAAAAAACCGGACGATGAGATTCAGGAAACCCTGACCAACCGATATATTCACATCGCACGAAGAACCAGACAGTTGAAAAGCGAAGATGTATTCCAGAGCTTCATCAACTCCTGGCTTTCAGGTATTGAACCCTATACCTTGTATCACTCTCCGCGGGGAGCCGAAAATTTCAATATCCAGATGCGATTGTCACTGGAGGGAATCGGCGCGGTCCTGCAGAGCGACAACGAATTCACAGAAATCAGGAGAGTCATTGCCGGAGGCCCTGCGGAGCAGTCCGGGAAACTGGATTCCGGCGACCGGATTATCGGAGTCGGGCAGGAAAATGAGGAGATCGTTGATGTCATCGGCTGGCGGCTCGACGATGTTGTATCACTGATCCGGGGGCCGAAGGGTTCCACCGTCATTCTGGAGGTACTTCCTGCCGAAAATGGCCTGGACAGCGGATCGGAGACAATCTTCATCATCCGGGATGAAATAAAACTGGAGGAACAGGCCGCAAGCAGCCAGATTATCGACATTCCTGCCGAAAACGGGACGTCCAGAGTGGGCGTGATTCAACTGCCTTCGTTCTACACCGATTTCAATGGCAGGAATATCAACAACCCGGATTACCGAAGCACTACCCGCGATGTCAAAAGACTGTTGGCCGGGCTTGAATCTGAAAACACGGATGGTCTGATCATGGATTTACGGGGTAATGGCGGAGGCTCGCTCGACGAGGCCATCTCATTGACCGGACTATTCATTCGCAAGGGCCCGGTTGTCCAGGTCAAATTCAGCGACGGCACCCAGATAGACCGCGACCCGGATCCGGCAATCCTGTACGATGGCCCGCTTGCAGTACTGGTTGATCGTCATAGTGCCAGCGCTTCTGAAATCTTCGCCGGAGCCATTCAGGACTATAATCGCGGCCTGATCCTCGGCGAACCAACTTTCGGCAAAGGCACCGTCCAGACCCTGGTCAATCTGAACCACCACCATGACTCGGAGGTAGACCTCGGGCAACTCAAAATGACCATTGCCCAATTCTTCCGAGTCAACGGCGACAGCACCCAGTATCGCGGAGTCATTCCAGATATTACCTGGGATTTCAGTGAGATTGACGACCGCTCCGGTGAACGCGCGAATGACAGCGCCATTCCCTGGCGCCAGATTGGATCGGTCGCATTCGAGCCTTTTCGACACCAGTCGGATTCCCGTTTGCTGGACCGGGTCACCTCCCTGCATCGCAATCGGGCAAGAGACGACCCGGAGTTCACCTACTTCCGGGAGGTGGACTCAATCAACCGCAGTATCCGGCAAATGAAAACCGTTCCCCTGTCTCAGGAGAAACGTCAACAGTTGAGAACAGTGCGGGACCAGAAGCGGCTGGAGCTGGAAAACGCCCGGCGCGCCGGGTCCGGTCAAAAAACGTTGCCGACAGTTGAATCACTGGAACAAGCCGAACGAGAGCAAAACGACAACCTTGCAGGATCGGGTGACTCTTCCGTCGACCAGTCGGACCCGCTTCTGATTGAGGGAGCCAGGATATTGCTGGATTTCGAGCACTATGCGAAGCGGTTCAGTAATGAGAACTCCCTGTCCGGTGGATAACCGTAAAGATGTCAAAACTGGTCGTAGTCAACCGGGACGATGAAACACGAGTCCCCTTCTTGCGGGGCATGCTGACCAAGTCATTACACCAGGCTGGGCTTGAGTTCATCACTGCCTACAATGTAGCCAGTGATATCCGGGATGAGTTCGAGGATTACGGTGAAGTAAGCACTACCGAACTAAGGGAGAGAATTGTCGAGATTCTGCAGGAGGACTACCCCGATGCCGTACTGACCCGATACAAAAAGGAAGATATTACCCGGGAAAATATCCGCGTCATTGACACAGACGGCAATATTGATTCCTTTTCCAGAGGCGTTCATGTCCAGAGACTGCAAAGCTGTGCCATCAACACGGCGCAATGCAATGCCATCACCCGTCATGTCCACAGCCATCTGGTTAGCCACAAAATCCGGGAAATCACAACGCAGGACCTGACCGGGCTGACCTACTCGGTTATCCGGCAGCGTGTTGACCAGAAACATGCCGACTATTACCTGCTATGGAGGTTTTTCCTGGAAAACAGCTACCCGTTGCTGTTATTGATCGGCGGGGCGCCCGGTAGCGGCAAAAGCACCATCGCCACCGCGGTCGCAAACCGGCTCGGAATCGTTCGAACCCAGTCCACCGATATGTTGCGGGAGGTAATGAGAATCACAATCCCGGAAAAAATCTCCCCGGCCCTGCATACCTCCACCTTCAAGGCTGGCAAGGCGCTACAAATTCCCGATACCGACATCAATACCGATGACCGTCTTTTATATGGATTCCAGATACAATCAGAGATAGTGGAAGTCGCTTGCGAAGCGGTTATACAACGGGCATTGAATGAGAATGTGTCGATGATCATAGAAGGCGTGCATGTTCGCCCTTCCCTGCTGAATCGAATTGACTGTGCGGGAGATGCAGTGATCGTGCCGGTATGCCTGGCCGCGCTCGAAAAGAACAGGCTGAGGCGGTTCATAAAAGGCCGTTCGTCCGAAAACAAGCAACGCCGGGCAAAACGCTATCTACAAAACCTGGACAAGATCTGGCACCTGCAAACGGTACTGCTTTCCGAGGCGGACAACGAAGACATCGAAATTCTCGACAACCGCGATATTACAGAAACTTCGCTAGACATCATAAAGGTCATTATTCAAACTATGGCAACCCGGTATCAGGGGGAAATCGAATCCCTCAGGAATCAATACACATGAGCCGCAGGCTTAAGGTTGGGGACACTTGAATGCATCATCCTCTAAAGGGCCTGATCATTATTCTGGACGGATTGGGAGATCGCCCGAACCCGCATCTCGGCGGACTGACTCCACTGGAATACGCCAGTACCCCGACACTGGATCGGTTGGCGAAACACGGACAGTCGGGGCTGATGGACCCACTACTGCCAGGATTGCCGGTGGATACCCATACCGGAGTCGGCATCCTGTTCGGGCTACCCCCGGATGAGGCGACCAATCTGGATCGCGGACCGATCGAGGCAGCCGGGATCGGGCTGGATTCGAGAGTGGGCGACCTGATGCTGCGGTGCAATCTGGCAACCGTTGAAAAACGCGGCGAGCAGTACCACATTCGTGACCGCCGGGCTGGCAGAATCAACCAGTCAGTCAGCACACTCTGTGCGGCCATCAACGATATTCAGGTCGGGCATGGCATCACTGCGTCACTGTACCCGGCTACCGGGCATCGCTGCGTACTCAGATTGAGAGGACTCGCGCTTTCCGCCCGCATCGGGGATACCGACCCAGGCGGAAAGCACATAGAAAAAAGAGTCCTTGAATGTCATGCCCACACAGTCACGGACCAGGACGCCGTCCGCACCGCGCAGGCCATCAACCGGTTTACCGGATTATCTCATCAGATACTGGACAGCCATCCGATCAACCTTGAGAGAGTCAAGACAGGGAAATTGCCCGCCAATGCAGTCATTACCCGTGGCGCCGGAATCCACCGGGACCTGGAGAAGCGGCACGCCTGCCGGAATTTGTCGGTAGCTGTCATCGCCGGTGAGAGCACCATCCTCGGATTAGGCAAACTGCTCGGATTTTCTACAATAACCGACCCCGCTTTCACTTCCCTGCCCAATACCGACCTCGACAGGAAGCTGGAACTGGGCCTTGCGGCGTTGCAAACCCGTGACCTGGTATACATCCATATCAAGGCCCCGGATATCGCCGCGCATGACCGCGACCCGAAAGGAAAGGCGGAGCTGATTACACGCTTCGATAGAGCGCTTGGGCAAGTGGATACCCGTGACCTGGTGGTCGGGGTTTGCGCGGATCATTCCACCGACTCCCGTCTGGGGGAACACACCGGAGACCCGGTGCCGGTAATCATTTACAACCCCTTCGGCAGGAGAGACCGGGTTGACCAATATAACGAAAGCGGGTGTATTTCAGGCTCTCTCGGCAGAATAACCGCACAGGGTTTTCTGGTCTCGGTACTGGATGCGATGGGCTGCCTGTCTAATTTCAAGTCTTCTGATATCGATCTGTATCGCTGAAATCATGGCTAAACCCGTCCTGACTCCAATCCATAACCCATTGACTCAAATACTGTTTCCTCATTTTCGAGATCAAACACAGTCAAGGGGTGCGCTCGGCGAAAGCCCTTCGGTAATGAAACAATGACCTGCCGGTTACTGACCTTGACCCGGACACCGGATAATTCCGTATCCGAGCGGCTGCGATAAAACAACACAGCCAACCTGAACAGAATAATCAGACGAGTCACCCGCTCCACCCATTCATCGGGCAACTTCGCAATGGCCTCGTTATCCGACTTCAGCCGGTGACATCTGACCAGCAGTGCCAGTATCTTCTGGATCTGCCGGGAAAAACCATCCAGATTGCTGTGCTCAATGATATAGGCGCTATGCAAGTGATATTGATCGTAAGAGACAGAAATCCCGATCTCGTGCAACTGTGCCGACCAGCAAAGTAATTTGTGGTTCAGATCCTCCTGCAGGTCCCAATCCTCGCTGACCTGACCCAGAAAACGAACGGCCAACTCCTGCACACGTCTCACCTGGCTCTGGTCGGTTTTGAACTGGGTGACCAGAGCGGCCACCCCGTGGAATCTCGAATCCTCATTATGTAACCGGCCAATCAGGTCATAGGCGACCCCTTCCCTCAGGGCACCCTGGGATAGTTCCATCCTGTGGATGCCGAGTTCCTTGAAGATAGTCGAAAGAATCACAAATCCGGCCGCGAACACCGGCTTGCGTTGATCGGAAACATAACTGAGTGAGTGACTGTTTTTCGAGGCCAGGAGCCATTTTTCCACAGCTGCCATGCTTTTTGTGGAAAGCCAATCCTGCTCAATGCCCAGTTCCGTTGCCACCTTGTCCACCGCCTTTATCGTTCCTGATGTGCCGACGACCTCCTGCCATTTCAGCTTGCGGTAAGCACTGATGACTGGCTGCAGCTCAATGGAAACCAGATTCCTGGCCTGCCTGAATCGGGATTTGGTAATACAGCCATCGCCAAAAACACTTCGGGTCAGACTGACACAGCCGATTTCAAGACTGTCCATGTGCAATGGCTTATGGCTTTCTCCGACAATCAATTCGGTGCTGCCACCACCAATATCGACTACCAGCCTTTGTCTGCTACGGGTGGACAGGTCAAACGCCGCGCCCAGATAAACCAGACGCGCTTCCTCGTGCCCTGAAACCACGGAAATCGGATGCCCGAGGGCCGCCTCCGCACGCCTCAGGAAGGCGTCGCTGTTGCGCGCAGACCGCAGAGTATTGGTGCCAACTGCCCGTATCCGGTGAGCGGGAATCTGATTCAACCATTGCCGAAATCTATGCAGACATTCCAGCGCCCGGTCCTGGGCCTCCCTGGATAAATTTCGATCCGAGTCAAGTCCTGCATTCAAGCGCACCATCTCGCGCACTTGGTCCACGATTTTTATACTGCCATGATCGCCCACATCGGCAATGACCATGTGAAAACTGTTCGACCCGAGATCTACCGCAGCGACAAAACTCTCTTTTTCCATTCAAAAAACGCACAAGGATAATCCATGGTTATCATACCCCGAATCACTCCCGGGAACCATTAGCCGACTGGTTGAACGCCCTTTGCAACCACTTTTACGGTTTCTGCGGGAACCTCCCCCATCACAGTGACCAGATGAGAGTCGATACGGGTACGCCAGACATGCACGGCGCCCATCCTGCTCAAGCCTGTCATTTCATCCTGCTCCTGACTGGTTTCCTTGATGAATACTGAAAGAGACGACAACCCGTCAGAATAGACAAAGTGCTCGATTTCACCCTTCCCCATCGGCGACATCCGGCGAAAATAATTATTCAGTTGATAACCGTCAGGAAGCTCTGTAACCATCCATTCGGAAGATTCGGAGGACTCAGGCATCGGTTCTGAATTACCGAACAACTGTAAGTTCTCGGCGCTGCTCACCGGCTCCAGTCGAGCATCGCTGATGAATCGGTTGATTTCGATGTCGGCAAACAGGTATCGTTCCACTACCGCACCACTCTGGTCGATCAGATCAGACCGTAACAGCAGGCCAGACCGCTTATCCGCCCACAGAGTATATCCATAGCGCCAGACATCATCAGGGGTTACTTTTATTGTTATTGCCAGCCTGTCGGCAATACGCTCTTCCCCCCCTTCCTCAAAACTGTAGTTCTTCCTTAACTGATTCAGGTCTTCCGGAAGGATAGCAGGGAACCCGCTTCCCACAACCTGCCGGTAATCATGGACAACCATATTCTGATCCGGGATATAACACCAGACCTTGTCCTTGTTACGAATGATCTCCCGGGGTTCTCCGTCGAGCGAATAGATGCGCTCGCGCACTACATCATCCTGAATCCTGCGCGCAACCTCCATCGTCCTTACCTCTCCATCACTGACATAAACCAGCGTACCGGAAAAATTAACCTCTGTAGCCGCCTGATTAATTTTCATCAGCCAGTCAAACGCATCCGCGAAAACAGGAGCCGGAGCAAACCCGACCGCAAGGGCAACCATCACCCGGCGAACCAGACCTGCCCCCGTCATATCAACCTTGTCCGGGTTGTATCCGGATCATGGAATTTCATCGGGTGGGTGTCTGATTGCTCGCCAGAATCACATGAGCGAGCAAGCCATTAAAGGCCGGGGAAGAAGTAAATTCCCCATGTCCGGCCAGCATTTCGTTCAGTTCCTGAGTGGATAGGACGGGCGCCCCGGACTCGTCCTGATCAACGGTCACAACCGTGCCCTGCCGGAATGAATCATCAGTCGGGCCCAGTGTAATCACCGCAACCACAGCGAGTGAAGCAGCCAGCGCGAACCATCCGATTGGCTTCCACAGGCCGGTTTCGGCATCAGGCCCGGCCGGTCGGTTTTCCCGGGTCAATGGACGCGGAGCAATTACGGTCGGCTCCATCTGTAGACGCTCACGGATTCTTACCGTCAGGTCAGTCCCGACCCGGTCAACCTCACCACGCACAACATCACCGATCAATTGATAACGTTGCCAGGTCCTGCCCGCCGACTCATGGTGGATCATTTCGTCAATAACCGGCCCTTGTTGATTGGCGTCCAGTTCCTGATCAATCAGTTGTGAAATTCTTATTCTCATTTTCCGGTTTTTCAAAATACCTCCAGTCACCTGCGTTAGAGCCATCCAGTTGCAACAAGTTCACTTAAGTTCTCAGTATTATGCAATTATGCACACTTTTTCTCGCAGATGGATCAGAACCGCCCATCAACAAGATGCGAGATGGACTTTTCAATTGCTTCACGGGCGCGGAATATCCTGGAGCGCACAGTGCCGACCGGGCAGTGCATGACAACCGCAATATCTTCATAACTCAATCCGTCCATTTCCCGCAGCAGGATGGCTTCTTTCAGTTCATCTGACAGATCGTTAATCGCTTTTTTTATCGCCTCCACCAGCTCGTCATTTTCCAGCATCTGCACCGGCGTATTAAATTCAGTCAAACGCTCTGTACCCTGCCGGTACGACATCTCCTGTACATCGACATCCTGGAGGGGAGGCTGCCGCCCGGCGGCTACCAGGTGATTTTTCGCCGCATTGACCGCGATGCGATACAGCCATGTGTAAAAAGCGCTGTCCCCGCGAAATTTCCCGATGGCCCGGTAAGCCCTGATAAAGGATTCCTGAACAATATCTTCCTGTTCCGCCGGATCCCTTATAAATCGACTGACCAGCTTCTGGATGCGATATTGATACTTGCGAACCAGCAGATCGAAAGCCTGTTTGTCGCCATTCTGGACCCGCTCAACCAGAACCAGATCAGTATCAGATTGGTTGTCCATACTCGTTCCAGTCAAGCCGATTCAATATATTCAACGACCAGTTGCAGGGATTTCCTCCCCCGGAAATGATTAACGTCCAGCTGATACACCGCCCGCACCCTTTCAAGATCAGGCTCAGCCTGACCCGGTTGCAGTGCCTTGAACGCGATGGCATCAAACTGCATCATTCGGTTGACTGGCTGCAACGTCATCCGCAAATGAGCCTGCCCGACCACCCGACAGTCCAGTACGACAAATTCACCATCGAACCGGGGCGACGGGAATCCCTGACCCCAGGGCATGGCATCCCGGATCAGTTCCGCATTGGCCAGGTTGATTTCTTCCGGCTCCAGTTGACCATCGGTCTCAATAGTGGTGCTGATGCCGACTCGCTCATAATGCTCAGCCACTTTGGCGTGGAATCTTTCCCGAAATTGGTCGTAACCTGCCGATCGAATGGTCAGACCCGCCGCCATCGCATGACCGCCGAACCGCTCGATCAGTCCGTTGTTTTCTGTCGCAATGCTTTCCAGCAGGTCCTTGATATGCAGTCCGGCTACAGACCGGGCGGAGCCGGTCATATCTCCATTGCGGGTTTTCGCGAAGGCAATCACAGGCTGATTGGTTTTTTCCTTGATACGGGAAGCGACCAACCCACTGATTCCCTGATGCCAGTCTGCGTCATACAGACAGAATCCTGTGGATGCTCCATTGCCGCATAATCCGGTTTCACCTTGTCTGGTCATCAGGTGCTTTACGATTTCCAATGCCTGGTTCTGCATATCCTTTTCTATTCCTTTCCTCTGTTCATTCATAAGGTTGAGTTGCCAGGCATAGTTACGCGCAACGTCGGCGTCCCCGGCCAGCAGACATTCAATTCCGGTCGAAATATCATCCAGACGTCCGGCGGCATTCAATCGCGGAGCGACGATGAATCCAAGATCAGAGGAAACCAGGCCGCTATGATCGCACCCCCCGACTGCCAGTAACTCCAGTATTCCGGGACGGCATTTACCGGATCGGATTCTCAACAGTCCGTTGGCAACCAGAATCCGGTTATTGTGATCCAGCGGCACCATATCCGCGACCGTACCCAAAGCAACCAGATCAATCAGGCTGCCCAGGTTGGGAATCGGGAGTCGCGCTTTTTCAAACCAGCCATCCGATTTGAGTTTCGCCCGCACCAATAGCAGCAGATAAAACATCACCCCGACACCGGCAATCACCTTGCTCGGAAATTCGCAGCCGGGCTGGTTGGGATTCAGTATCGCATCCGCCGCTGGCAACTCACCCGCAGGAAGGTGATGGTCGGTGATGATTACAGTGACCCCGTTGCCTCGCAACAAGGCAGCTCCATCCACACTGTTGATGCCGTTATCTACCGTGATCACGACATCCGGGTTTTTCCGCAAGGCCACCTCAGCAATTTCCAGAGACAACCCGTAGCCGTGTTCAAAACGATTCGGCACCAGATAATCGACCTCATCCAGGCCCATTGCCTGTAACCCGGACAATGCCAGCGCAACCGCAGACGCCCCATCCGTATCGTAATCTCCAATAACCAGCACCCGCCCGCCCGTCTCAATCGCGTGACAAACCAGAGCGGCAGCGGTCGCACCATCCTTCAGTGAATCCGGCCTGCACAAACCGGACAGGGAAAGACTCAGTTCAGATACATGACCGATACGCCGGTTCTCGAATACCCTTCTCAAAAGCGGTGCTATTCCCGGTTCATCCATATTTCCATCATCGTCAAGACGACAGGCAGAAACCCGACGCCGAATCGACTTTTTCCCGTATTCAAGCAAGCTGTCTCTCCCCATTCAGTCCCCGAAACGTCATCATCCGCTCCGGGGCAACCTGCTGTCCGGGTCATACGCGGGTTCCCCGATCAAACGCGCCGGACACATCTGCCCCAGTGTTTCCACAGCAAGCGAGGCCTCCCACTCCGCCGCATCCATTGGTAGAGACAGAAACGCCAGGGTTCGCCCCACCCGATGCCCGTATGCGCCGGACACCACTGTGCCAACCGGCTCACCCTCCCGGAACACCGCTTCACCCCCGATCATGTAGCTATCCACAGCATCCACTTCCGCATAAAAGAAGCGGTGTTCAATGCCGGTTTCGCGCTGCCTGAGCAGCGCATCACGACCGATAAAATCACGGTTTTTCAAGACCACAAACCGATCCAGACCCAGCTCCCAGGCCGTGTCCTCTACCGTAAGTTCGCTGCCCCAGGCTTTGCTGGCCTTCTCCATACGCATACTGTTCATCGCATAAAAACCGAAGTCCGCAGGCACCGCTACCCGATTCCCGGTAACGGATTTCAGCGCATCGTACAAAGCGACCTGATCATCCATATCGTGATGCAATTCCCAACCCGACTCGCCGGTATAACTGATACGCATGGCCAGCACGGTTTTCCCGGCTACCTGGATGGTTTTTGCGGTCAACCACGGGAAAGTCGCATGATCCAGCTCAGCCTCGGTCAACCGCGACAGAATATCACGCGAGTCGGGACCAGCGAGTCCAAGCACGCCGCGCTCCCGGGTGACATCCTCGATGACCACGTCCGCATCCCCGGGCAGATGTCCATGAAGCCAATCCAGGTGATGCTGCTGTGCAGCCGCCGCGTAAACCAGATACCAGGTGTCATGTTCCAGCCGCGTGACCGTGAACTCGCACTCCACCGTACCCTTCGCATTGAGACAGTGGCAAAGACGAACTCCGCCCGCCCTGTCCGGCAAGCGGTTAGCGGACAGAGTATCCAGAAATCCGGCGGCATCCGCTCCACGGACCAGCAGCTTGCCAAATCCGGTAAGGTCAATAACACCGGCATGTTCCGATACCGCCTTCACTTCCCGCGCCACGGCATCGAACCATTCCGTGCGGTGGAAGCTGAGAGTATGCGGCTCATCCCGGAGCGCGAACCAGTTGGCGCGCTCCCATCCATAGACACAACCAAAGCGAGCGCCAGCCTGCCTCAGACGGTCGTATATCGGCGTGGTTTTTGCCGGACGTCCGGCGGGGCGTTCTTCCAGCGGGTAATGAGTGGCAAATTGCAGAGCGAACACCTCCACCGCCTTATCAACCCGATAGCCACGGTCGGCGTAATCGCCAAAGCGCCGCGGATCAAACAGACCCATGTGCATGGGCGACTGCCCCTCAACTATCCATTCCGCCAGCAACCGGCCTGCCCCCGCCCCCTCACCAATACCGAACCCGCTACCGCAGGCGAGCCAGACATTATGCAGTCCCGGTGCGGGACCGATCAACGGCTGACCGTCCGCACAATAACTGACCGGGCCATGCACTGTAGTGCGGATACCTGCCTCCCCCAGCACCGGGATTCGCTCCATGGCATCCGCCACCAGGTGGGACACCCGTTCGAGTTCGGGGTCGAACAGCTCCATGCCAAAATCCTCCGGCACCCCATCCACCGACCAGACCTGCGGCGTTTCCTCATAAGCACCGAGAATCAGGCCATCACGTTCGCGGCGGGTATACCATTGGTAGTCATGGTGGCGCACCAACGGAATACTATCCTGTGCACAGGCGGCGATATCCGGGTGATCCTCGGTGACGAGATACTGATGCAGCATCGGCGTGATCGGCAGATCAAGACCAAGCATCCGACCCACCTGATTGGCCCAGAAGCCCGCCGCGATCACCACATGTTCGGCTGTGATCTCATACTCCGGCGTTTGCAGCCGCCATTCCCCCGAAGGGGTGCGTTCAATGGCACGCACCGGATTGTTCCGCAGAATGCGAGCGCCACCCGCCCGCGCCCGACGGGCCATGGCATGAGTAGCCTGGGCCGGATCGACATAGCCATCGGTGGGCTCGTACAATGCGCCAGACAACCCCCTGCATTCCATCAGCGGGAAGACCTCCAGAATTTCGGACGGGCCGATCAACTCGAACTCAATGCCCATCTGCCGACCCACGGAAATCCCGTGGCGAAATTCATTCATACGCTCCCGATCATGAGTCACGCGCAAGCCCGCGCAACGATGATAACCCGTGGATTCGATACCCTCCTCCTCCAGCCGGCGATAAAGATCGGTACTGAACTGGCGCATAAAAAGGTGAGTCGGGCTGAAGCTGTAATGAGTGCAGAAACCCGCCGCATGCCAGGTCGAACCAGCAGTCAGCTCGGATTTCTCGACCAGAGTCACATCGCGCCAACCCTTTTCCACCAGTTGCATCAACAGGCCGCAGCCGTAGATACCCCCGCCGATGATGGCGACCCGTGTATGACTCGTCATATCAATACCATTGGTCAGGCATCTGTGCTTTGCGCCGGGCCACATAGTCCTCCAGGCCATCCAGAACCGCCGGATCCAGGGCCGGCTCCTGATAATCCCTGAGGGCCTGCTTCCAGAGTCGGTTGGCGCGGGCCGCCGTATCCATGGAGCCGTCCGCCTGCCACTGTTCAAAGGCGTTGTTATCCGCCACGCTGGAACGGTAGAACGCGCTATCGAAGTTACGCAAGGTATGGGGGCTCGACAGGAAATGAGCCCCGGGCCCGGTATCATAGATCGCATCCAGAGCCTGGGCCTCGTCGGAAAGATCAATGCCCTTGCAGAAATCAATGAGCTTGCCGCAAAGATCGGCGTCAATCATGGTTTTCTCATAGCCGGTCACCAACCCTCCCTCCAGCCAGCCAGTGGCGTGGTTGATAAAATTCGCCCCGGCCAGTACCGCCATGATAAGACCCATCACCGCCTCTTGTTGCGCCTGGGCATCCGGCAGCTTGGAGGCCGACAGCGCGCCCACCGTATGCAGCGGCAGACCTAACCGCTGTGCGAGTTGTCCCGACGCCAGCACCAGCTTGGCCGCTTCCGGGGTGCCGAAAGTGGGCGCTCCGGACTGCATGGAAATGGCAGTGGCGAAGCTGCCCATGAGACAGGGCGCTCCCGGGCGCACAAGCTGGGTCAACGCGCATACTGCCAGGGCTTCGGCCAGGACCTGGGACAGAGTGCCCGCTACGGTACAGGGACTCATCGCCCCGGCCAGAGTCCATGGAGTACAGGCCACTGCCTGGTTATGGGCGGAGTATGTCCGCAGAGCGCCGGACATGGCCGAATCCAGTACCAGCGGCGCATTGGTATTGGCCACGGAATAAAGTACGCAATGCCGCTCGACAAATTCCTCGCCGAACACGACCTTTGCCATAGCCACCGAGTCCTGTGCCCGTTGCTCGCCGATCAGAGAGCCAAAGCAGGCCCGGTCCGAATACCGAAAGTGCCCGAACAACATATCGAGATGACGTTTGTTAGTAGGAATATCCACCGGCTCACAAACGACGCCGCCAGAATGATGCAGCCAGGGAATGGTCTGGTGGATTTTCACCAGCTCATGGAAATCGTCGAGTCTGGCATAACGCCGACCACGGTCCAGATCATGCACGAACGGAGGCCCCCAGGATGGAGCCAGCACCGTGTTGTCGCCTCCGATGACTACATTGTTATCCGGGTTACGCGCATACTGGATGAACTCCCGCGGCGCCGAGGCCGTGATGATCTGACGACAACAACCGGGATCAAATCGCACCCGGCTACCCTGCACGTCCGCCCCCGCCTCGCGGTAGAGACGGAGCGCTACCGGGTCATTGCGTACCTCCAGACCGACATCCCGCAGGATGGCATCGGCGTTTTGTTCGATCAGGCAAAGGCCCTCCTCGGAAAGCACATTGTAAGTCTCGACCTGACGATGAATATAGGGAACCCGTTGCCCACGGGCACTTTTACGCGCCTTCGTGCGTCGCCGCCCTGCCCTGCGCCCTGAACGTGAGGAACCGGCGACAGGGTCTGCTGGCTCTGGCGGACTTGAGGGCTCTCTGCCCATGCGGGTAGATTTCGGGGAATCGGGCATAATAATGACAACAGGATTGTCGGAAGTGATATATCATTGGATAATAGCCATAATCATGACCACCGTCAAAATATAGCTTGCCTGATCAGGAAATAACGGTCGGTTGCATCAAAAACCATGTCCAATACAACCATGAAGACCACTACACGAATCTCCGACCGGATCAACAACGACCCGGATCACTTCATTTTGCCAGTGGACTGGGATACCGATGCCATTGTCAATCGCCGGGAACGTTATTACGCCGCCTCACAGCGCGCCTTCGTACCCTACAAAACCCCGCTGATATTCCGGCGTGGGCAGGACCAGTATCTCTGGGACGAACAGGGCAATCAGTATCTCGACTGTCTCAGCCAGAACCTCTGCGTCAGCATCGGTTACAACAACCCGGCGGTCACCCGCGCCGTACAGGCACAAGCCGAGCAGATTCAGCACTGCACCACCATGTTTTTTCATCCGGTGCCGGCCCATCTCGCCGAAGAACTGGCCGCCCGCTTTCCCCAGGGAGAAGAATGGGTCGTTCACTTCACCAATTCCGGCGCCGAAGCCATTGACTTCGCACTCTTGCTGGCCCGCTCCCACACTCGCAGAAACAGTATCCTTTCGCTGACCAACGCCTATCATGGCGCCACCTTCGGTGCCCAGTCGGTGACCGGAATCAGCAATTTCCGCCACCCGATCCCCCTGTTAGGCGATATCCAGTTCGTCCCTAATCCAGATCAGTACCGGGGCATTTACGGAACAGGCATCGAACCGTATATTGATGCCATTGATCGTGCCATTCATTATGGCACCAGCGGCCGTATTGCCGGGATGTTTTTCGAGCCGGTACAGGGTTACGGCGGTATCGTGCCCGCGCCGGACGGCTACCTTCAGGGCGCCTTTGATCGGGTACGCGCCGCCGGAGGCCTGTGCATTGTGGATGAAGTTCAGTCGGGCTTTGCCCGCACCGGGGAAGGATACTGGGCATTCGAGAGAGACGGCGTTGTCCCCGATATTGTGGTTCTGGCCAAAGGCATTGGCAATGGTTATCCGTTGGGAGCAGTAGTCGCCAGGCGCGACATCGCCGAAGTGATGGCGGACAAGTTTTATTTCAACACGTACGGCGCCAACCCGGTGTCCTGCTCGGCGGGGCGAGCGGTATTACGGGTCATTGATGAATGTGGCCTGATTGACAATGCGCGGGTAGTCGGCGCGGCTCTGCTGCAGGTACTGGAAGACATGAAACAGAAATACGATCTGATCGGAGATGTCAGGGGGCGGGGCCTGATGATGGCGGCAGAACTGGTCAAGAATCACGAAACGAAGGAACCAGCCACGCAGGAGACCCACCAAATCTTCCAGCTTACCCGGAAACACGGCCTGGTAGCATCCAAATCCGGCTCCTTCAGGAACGTGTTGCGTATCTGTCCGCCGCTTTGTATCCAGATGGAGGATGTCGCCTTTTTCGAGCGGGCGATTGACTCCAGCTTTGCCGACCTGTATGCCGGAGTGACAGCCTGATTTCCGATCCGACATTTGCGGGAGGGCACAAGACCCTCCCCTACGAAATCATTCCCCCCTTGAGGGGGAATCACATCAGACCAGCGAAGCGCAGGCTGATTGGATGGGGGGAACGACCATACGGATGCCGCACGTAAAGTCATCGTAGGGGCACCCCTCTGTGGGTGCCCGCTACCGTTGATACCTGTTCCGATCATTCGCGGGAGGGCACGGAGACCCTCCCCTACGATAACGGGCTGGGGCAACACCCAATCATTCCCCCCTTGAGGGGGAATCCAATCCGTTTGCGGATTGGATGGGGGGACACAACCGTTGGAACACGCCCCAACCATCCGTCTTTCCCGCGCAGGCGGGAATCCACAACCATACGGAAACCGCAACTACCGATGCGTAGGGGTGTCCCTCTGTGGGCGCCCGCCAAACCGACTTAACGCTGGCTTTTCCGCCAGTTGTCCGCGATACCGACCTCGACATCGGCTGGCGCGAGCATACCCTTGCCCTTGATCAAATCAGCGGCGCGTTCGGCCAGCATGATGGTCGGCGAGTTCAGATTGCCGTTTGGAATGACGGGGAAAACAGAAGAATCCACCACTCTCAAGCCATCAATCCCCCGCACCCGGGTTTCGGAATCAACCACAGCCGACTCATCATTTCCCATCTTGCAGCTACAGGAGGGATGATAGGCGCTCTCCACATTCTGCCTGACCCAGGCGTCGATTTCATCATCACTGGATATGGATTCACCCGGCTGTATCTCAGCGCCACGATAGTCCCGCATGGCTGGTTGCGCCATAATCTCTCTGGTCAATCGGACACATTGCCTGAACCCCTGCCGGTCCGCTTCAGTCCGCAGGTAGTTGAACAAGATGGATGGCTTGTCCAATGGCTCACGAGACCGGATATGGATTCGTCCCCGACTGGATGGCTTGTTGTGCCCCACATGAACCTGAAACCCATGACCATCAAAGGCGGCTCTGCCATCGTATCTCATCGCCGCCGGCAGGAAATGGTATTGAATGTCGGGCGCCTTGATTCCGGCGCGGGAGCGAATAAACGCACAGGACTCGAAATGATTGGTGGCACCCAGCCCGGTCTTGAACAGATACCATCTGGCGCCGATCAGAAATTTATTCCAGATGTCCAGTTTCCCGTTCAGCGTGATTTTCTTCCTGCAACGAAACTGGAAGTAAAATTCCAGGTGATCCTGCAGATTGCCGCCGACGCCGGGCAAGTCGTGAATCACCTGGACCCCGGCCTCCTTCAGCACATCCGATGGACCGATCCCGGATATCTGCAACAACTGTGGAGACCCGACCGAACCAGCGCTCAGGATCACTTCTCTGTCAGCTTTGACGACATGATGCTGGTCACCGACCTGATATTCAATGCCGGTGGCTTTTTTGTTGTCGAGGACAATGCGCTGAGTCAACGCTCTCGTCACCACTTTCAGGTTGGCGCGCCGAATGGCCGGCTTCAGATAGGCGTTGGCAGCAGACCAGCGAACGCCATTTTTGACGTTCATGTGCATCGCGCCAAAACCTTCCTGGCGGAACCCGTTATAATCTTCAGTATGGGCATAACCGGCCTCAATACCTGCCTCTATAAATGCGCGATACAACGGGTTCTTCATCTCATTACCATTGTTGACCGCGAACGGCCCACCCTGACTACGATACTCGTCGCTACCGAACTTCCAGTCATCCGCCTTCCTGAAATAAGGCAGGCAATGCCGATAGTCCCACCCCTGCGCCCCCTGCTCGGCCCACTCCTCGTAGTCCATCGCATGCCCGCGCACATAGACCATACCGTTGATAGAAGAAGAGCCACCGAGCGCCTTGCCCCTGGGACAGTGCATCCTTCGATTGTCGAGGAAGGGTTCCGGTTCACTATAAAACTGCCAGGCAAACCGATTCGTATTCATTGGAATGGACAATGCGGTCGGCATCTGAATGAAGATACTGTTGTCCCGGCCACCGTATTCAAGCAACAGGATGCGGACATCGGGATTTTCCGAAAGCCGGTTAGCCAGCACACAGCCAGCCGAACCAGCACCGACAATAATGTAGTCAAATCGTTCACTCATAACCGGACTATAGTCAATAAACCCGCCTGTCGCCACCCCGGATTCATGACAAATCCGAAACCTGAGGTAGCCACAGGCATTGCCTCCGCATCCAGATTTAAGGATTACATGAGTCAAGCGGATAAAATGCACTAATCACTGATTCCACTGTCATACCATGCAGACAGAACCATAAATAATCCCGACCCACAACGAATATACATATTATGAATACAGCGCGACATACCCTTTCAGGTGTTTTTCTCCTACTCATTACACTATCCTGCAATTCTTATGCAGACTCGAAACTGGCGCAATACTGGAGCCACTCAAACGCGGACAGTGAAATCACGATAGACCATAACAGCTGGAATCGGCTACTGACTACCTATATTGAGGAAGAACAGGGATTGAATTACTTCCGCTATTCGGCTGTAACTCCGGCAGACCGGGAGGAGTTGGAGGGCTATCTCGACAGATTGCAGTCCGTAATCGTAACGGACCTAAACCGGAAACAGCAGTATGCCTACTGGATAAACCTGTATAACGCGGTGACGATAAAAGTGATTCTCGACAATTATCCGGTAAAAAGCATTCGCAAGATTTCCTATAGCCTGCTGTCGCGCGGCCCGTGGAAAGAAAAACTGGTTACAGTCGAAGGGATGAAACTCAGCCTGGATGATATCGAGCATGAAATCCTGCGCCCCGTTTTTCAGGACAACCGGATTCACTATGCAGTGAATTGCGCGTCCATCGGCTGCCCCAACCTGCAGGCGACGGCCTTTACGGCAGACAATATCGAGAACCTGCTGGATGATGCCGCGAGGCAGTACATCAATCATCCACGAGGAGTCACCATTGATGGAGACAAATTGATCGTGTCCAGTATTTTTGACTGGTACGCAGGAGATTTCGGTGACAGCAACCGCGAGATCATCGAGCATTTCATACAGTATGCCGAACCCGATCTGGCACGGGAACTGGAAACTTTCAGGAAAATCAGCGATTATGAATACGACTGGAAACTGAACGAAATACAGTCATGATCAATCATCGACACATTACCGTCATCATACCGGCACTGGACGAGGAAGAATCCATAGCCAGCGTAATCCATGATCTTCCCGACTGCGTGGATCAGGTTCTGGTGGTCGATAACGCCTCGCGGGACGCAACAGCCATCCGGGCTGAACGGGCAGGAGCGAGAGTAATTGGAGAACCACAGAAAGGTTACGGCAAAGCCTGTTTGACCGGGATTCTGGCAGCTGGCGATACCGACATCCTGGCTTTTATAGACGGTGACTACAGCGACTATCCTCAGGATCTGGCCAAATTACTGAGGCCGGTGGCATATCATCATTGTGATCTTTCGATCGGTTGCAGGCGCGAGGACCGGGACGCTCCGGGCGGTCTGTTTCGTCACCAGAGATGGGGAACACAAATAGCTTGTCGCGCCATTCGACTGCTGCATGGTTTTTACTACGAAGATTTAGGGCCGATGCGATGCCTGAGCAAAAGCACACTGAGCAGACTGCAAGTGGAAGATAAAAGTTTCGGTTGGACAGCAGAAATGCAACTAAAGGCTTCGCGAGCCGGAGCCACAATTCTGCAAGTGCCGGTGCGTTACCGGCCCAGGATGGGAAAATCCAAAGTATCCGGCACACTGTGGGGTTCGCTGATGGCCGGATACCGGATTTTCTACTGGATCATACGCCTGGCGGTCTCGCCCAAACCGCAAAGTCTCCACTAAATCCCGCGCCTCACCGAAACCTGCCCCGCCGGTAATCGGTCAGCAGCGCGACCGCGATGCCCGCCATCTCGATAATCCGGGCAGGCGCGGCAACCTGGTAAGCCCGCAACTCCGGGTCCGCCAGATTCAG
The DNA here is from genome assembly GCA_965116335.1 of Arenicellales bacterium. Classification (GTDB taxonomy): domain Bacteria; phylum Pseudomonadota; class Gammaproteobacteria; order Arenicellales; family Poriferihabitantaceae. The sequence continues at coordinate 77,484 of OZ220677.1, read as the reverse complement.
CCCGGTCACGTAGGACAACGACACGAAAACAGAAGCAGTCCAGGCCCAGCAAGATGGATACAGTGCCGCATAAGGCAGCAACCAGATCAGATACCATGGATTAACCACCGGCGACAACAACAGAAACATCCCGAACACCCAATCCATTCTGGGTATTTCAGTCGCCTCACATTGCCGATTGTAGCGCACCAGATAAAAACCAAACCAGGTAAGGAACAGGGCCGCACACAAAATTCTCGCCAACCGATCAGGTGCCAGGGTCAGCGCGAGATCAAACAGCAATGGATTGAAAGTCCAGTGTTCAATGAATGTCCCAAGCACAGGCATATCCGTCTGCCCCTGGAACAGAAACGGCAAATACAACAGGGCAATGACACCCAATGTGATAGCCCAATAACGCAACCGCTGCCGGTACAGGAAAAAAGGTAGTGCCAGTACCGCGAATACTTTTGTACAGATGGCGAGACCAAGCAGAACACAGGCCACCACAGTACGACTGTTTTTGCGCGCGACAAACGCAGCCAGCAAAAGGCAGGCGCCGATAATGTCCGGGTGCGCCGTAAAGGCGAATTCTTTAAGCGCCAGCGGGCACCAGGCGTACAACAATACATACTGGACAGGGACAGACAGGCTCCTGCCCAACAGCCAGATTACAGCCAGATCAAAAATCGCCATGATGAGCTGCAGAACATCGACATTCGCAGGCGACAGCAGATGGGACAGAGCGAATACATATTGCAGGAAGGGAGCGTAAATTGTGGGCAGGCCCGGGTTATTCACTCCGCTCAATGTGGCTTCACATGCACTCGACAGGGAATTGTCGATAAAAAGAGAAGACGGCGCGATACCATAAGGCGAGCCAGTAGATATAAAAAGGCACCCGTCCAGCAGGTATCTGTAGAAATCATCTTCGAGTATCGGCTGTCCCCAGACACCGATCAGCCGAAACAACACCGCCCACAGGAAAATCGGCCAGAAACTTAAGGAAATCTGCCTGCCCCGCAACCAGAACCAATAACCCGCGATAACCGCTGCGACCCACCAGTATCCGGTCAGAAAATCGAACAGATCCGCACCTCCAGACGAAGTGTTTGAGCGGATAGCCAGGAAGACGTAACCCGTCGCAACCAGCGTCCCCGCCAGAATATGGATCAGAAACGGCAATCGAATGGAACTAACCGGATTAACCATGTCCAATTTCAGTAATCAGCATGATATTATTGCTTTTGATTCACAACGATTGAACTCCGACACTAGAGGGGGTAGCCATGTCAATGAGTGCATACAGGTACAGCAAGAATATAAACATCGCGAAAGGTATCATAGTTTCAGGTTGTCTGGTCTGTACTCTGGCCCTGGCGTCTGGCGGAGGCGGTAGCTCCGGGGGTGGTTCCGGCGGCTCTGGGGGTTCCGGTGGCGGCGGAGATGGCGCAGCATCCGGCAACTATGTCTCCAAGTACGACACCGGCAAGAAATTATTTCTGGAGAGAGTGGTTTGCGACTCCTGCCCGTATGCCAGTCTCGAACTGAACCCGGAAAAAGTTGGCGAAGTGTGGCCCGACCTGAAACGCGACCTGAAAAAGTCAGGAACGATCGGGCAGAAATTATCCTGGTGGCAACGCTCCTCCATAAAACACTATATCAAAAAACGCTTCTCCTCTTAACAGCAGACAACTCAGGCTCACAGGGAGCGGTCACTGTGCCTGTCCGTTACAGATAAGTCGGTAGTGGGGAACGGGAAAAAGATCATGGCGAAAATAGAGGGACTGAATATCAGAAACTACGGCGTGTTAAAGGATGTAACACTGGGGAAATTGTGGGACACACAAAAAATCCACCCATTAACCCCCCTGACAGTCGTTATCGGAAAGAATGGCTCCGGGAAAAGTACGTTGTTCGATGTTTTCGGTTTCCTTGCTGATTGCCTGAAGCTGGGTGTTGAAGAGGCATGTGACACCAGAGGTCGCGGAGGATTTGACCGAATCCGCTCTCAGGGATGCAGTGACCCCATTGAGTTTCAGATCTATTACCGACAGAGTAAGTCTTCCCGCCCTATCACTTACGAATTCTCTATTGATACGGACAAAACTGGCCGTCCTTATGTCAAAGAAGAACGTCTCCGTCAACGTCGTCAAGGACAAAGACGCGGACGGCCTCTTTCGTTTCTCTGGTTGAACGAAGGCAGGGGGATGGCTTGGAAAGGAGAGGAATTAAGCGCGGCAAACAATCAAGATTCGCCTTTTTATGAATTTGAGAAATTCTTTTTTGGGAACCAGGCAGAAGAAAGCAGTGCAGTAGAAATGACTGAGTTAGAGGATAAACGCAGGCTGGGAATTGCCACTCTGGGCACATTGAAACAGCATCCGCGCATATCGGCTTTTCGGCAATTCATTGAGGGCTGGCACCTGAGTTACTTTACCCCCGATTCTGCACGCAGTCTGCCCCTGGCTGGCCCGCAGAGACATTTGAATGCCCACGGCGATAATCTCGGCAACGTAGTGCAATTTATGGAACGTGAGCACCCCACCCGTTTTAGAAATGTTCTGAATCGTATTGCCGGGAAAATCCCGGGCATCGAGAGTATTGATACAGAAACAAGCCCGGACAAACGGTTACTTTTGCGGTTCAATGACAAAAATTTCCAGGACCCGTTCTATGCCCAACAAATGTCGGACGGCACGCTCAAAATCTTTGCCTATCTTCTTCTGCTTGAAGACCCGACACCACCCCCATTCATTTGCATTGAAGAACCTGAAAACGGCCTGTATCACCAACTTCTTGAAATTCTGGCTGATGAATTTCGTTCACATGCAACCGGCAAGACGACTGCACCGCAGATATTCGTTACAACCCATCAGCCCTATTTCGTAAATGCGCTCGATACGACAGAAACATGGATACTGGAGAAAAAATCGGACGGTTTTTCACAAATCCGAAGGGCCAGCGACAACCCGGTTGTTAAAGCTCTGGTAGAGGAGGAATTGCCACTCGGCAGTCTATGGTACAGCAATTATCTGGACTCAGAGTAAATCGTGCACTTTGAGATACTTGTCGAAGACCAATCAGGGGGAATCATTCTGGATAACTGTGACCCGAAACCGACCACACTTTTCAGAATAGCGATAGAAGAAATTGAAGCCTGGCTCCTGGGCGACCCAAATGCTATAAAAATGGCTTACGGAATCTCTGATTAATTGATCCTCTATTGTATAATGATTTTTTTCATTTTTTATGGCTGGAGATATTTCATGATGCGCCAGAGCACATTTTCTGAGATTGGGTTTGATAAATACAGTAAGAGGACACGCAAGGAGCGTTTTCTGGAAGAGATGGAGGAAGTGATTCCGTGGTCGGATTTGTGTGCAGTGATTGAACCCTTTTATCCGCAGCCCAAAGGAGCGGGGCGCAGGCCGATTGGAATAGATCGGATGTTGCGTATTCACTTTTTGCAACACTGGTTCAATCTTTCGGATCCGGCGGTTGAAGAAGCGTTATATGATTCTCGTTGTATGCGCTGTTTTGCGGGTATTGATCTGGGTCGGGAACCTGCGCCGGATGAGACCACGATTTGCAAGTTTCGTCATTTGATGGAGAAGCACAATCTGGGGAGGCGGTTGTTTGTTCTGGTCAATGAGTATTTGGGCGAGAACGGACTGGCAGTGAAGCGAGGCACGATTGTAGACGCCAGTATTATCGAGGCGCCGAGTTCGACCAAGAACCGGGAGAAAGCACGAGACCCACAGATGCACTCCACGCGCAAGGGCAACCAATGGCACTTTGGCATGAAGGCCCATATTGGTGTAGACAGTCACAGCAAGTTGATTCACTCGGTAGCGGCTACGCCAGCGAATGTTCATGATTCACAGGTTCTGCCTGTTCTTTTGCATGGGAAAGAGACTCGTGTATGGGGAGATTCGGCGTATACGGGTCAGAAGGCGGTGATTGCAAGGGTGGCGCCGGATGCGAAGGACTTTACCCAGGCGAAGGGGGCGCGTAATCGAAAGTTGACGGAGAAGGAACGCGCAATGAATCGCACCAAGTCCCGGGTACGGTCGAAGGTAGAACATTCATTTGGCATCATCAAGCGACGGTTTGGTTTTACCAAAGTGCGTTATCGGGGTTTGGAGAAGAACACGCATCGACTGGTGGTGGCTTGTGCCTTGAGCAATCTGGTGATGGCGAAGAAAGTGCTATTGAAACCAGGAAGATTGAAACCGCAGGCTACGTGCGCCTGAAATAGGGAAATAAAGAGAAAATCCCTGCATTTCCCCGCTCCGGGGTGCTGATTTCAGTCCATTTCGTCCTTCCTGTCTGATGAAATCCCGAATCTATAAAAAATCCATCACAAAACCTGTATTGATCAGACTTTCCTTACCCTGGTGCTCGCGAACAAATACTGAACAACTATATACCGGACAGCATCTGTGGAACATGGGAAACACTGGCCGATGCCATTTATCCAGGCGGGGCACAAAGGCTGGGGAAAACAGGCTATCCACACATCGGACGCATGAAATCCGAATGGGCTGGTAAGATCGCCCGCCATCTGGACCCGGAATCCAATCGATCAAAGAGCTTCCAGGTTTTCCGGGACGGGATCATCAAACTGGCGGAAACTGGTGATTAACGAGTACCTGAGAAAGATAATGAAAGAACTTCCTGGTGCCGAAAGTTATCACTTGGCTGGAAACGCGCTATTAAGTCACATCAAAAACACGGGCAAGTACTATCCCAACTTTGTTACGGCTTTGGCTTGCTCAATGTTGAACCCGGTCTTTTCCAGTTCCGTCCCACAACCGATGGAACACATATCAACTCACCGCATCATTCCCCCCTTGAGGGGGAATCCAATCCGCTTTCGGATTGGATGGGGGGACACAAATCGTCATCGCACGACTCAGCCGTCATTCCCGCGCAGGCGGGAATCCACAACCATGTATGGATGCCGCGCTTAACATCATCGTAGGGGAGGGTCTCTGTGCCCTCCCGCAACCGCCGGAACAGGTATCCACGATAGCGGGCGACCACAGAGGGCACCCCCCCGATCAAGCCGGGGGCAGGCTCTACGCATGGGTAAGCACATCATCCAGATGGTATTCCGGTTAGTCTGCTTTACTGCCTGGACGCGCAACCCACTTCATCATAACAATGTGGCGTTTTCTGCCAGACTCCACCATAAGGATGATAGTATCGTGATCCAACATAAGCTGTATTATCATCATCCTGTACCGTAACCGTACAAGAGGCTATTGCATCATTATTCACGTCAGTACTTCCGGGAGGAGCTACCACAATGCGCCCGGTCGTGTCGCCTTCCTTGCGATAATTTCCCCTTCCAAAAACTTTTACTTCTATTTTTCTCGTTTCGCCCGCCTTTACAGTATAGCGTATGAGGCCCGTACCACCGCTAAGGGACTCAATAAGGATTTCAGGGCCTATCGTTCCAACAAACCATATTCCGCCAGTAGTGGCGCTAATCGTGATATAGGCTCGCGGTCTTTGCCGTATCTCTTCTATCGCATGAAACTCCGTCCAGTTATCTGCGCCCGGCTCGTCCCGATACTCGCAATACTCCCATCCATTCGGCGCGCAGTCAAAAGCCGCATGGGCGACTAATCCGCCTTCCTTGACACTGGCCGGGCATTGCATTTGAACACTGTTAGCTTGTGCGGGGGGGGGGGGGTGACCAGCAAGAATAAAGCGGCGCCCAGAGCGCCAAGAATAAATTTCATAACAGTACCTCAAAGAAAAGAATTGTTTGTGCATCCAGTATATGCCAATACATACGGAATATTCAACCACCCGCCGTCAAGGTGGTTACATCGCGCCAGATAGCGAACAAAAAGCCCAACATGACCAGCGTAAAAGCAAAGTGCAACCCGAACATCCACCGCAACCCGGCAATTTCCCCCCGGACTCCGGCAATGTCCGCCTTTGTCGCCAGTTCGCTGGACTGGTTCGCCATAACCTCGGCCACTGCTTCGGCCTGCTCGGTCTTGAATCCGGCCTTTTCCAGCTTCCGCATTGCGGCCAGTGTGTCTATCGCTACGGTTGTCATGGTTCGGTGCCTGTCTGTTCTTTCTTGGTGTTCCTATTCTGGCCGGTTTGCTTCGCAAGGTCAACCTGGATTTCCGTTTGTGGATTCCCAGCCCAGACGAGCCATCATCACCGCACCACCGACATCATAGGGGCGGTTCTCGTGCCCGCCCAGTATCGTTTGATGCGTAGTATTCCGATCTTCGCGGGAGGGTACAAGACCCTCCCCTACAACATCATTTCACCCCATGCACCAACATCATTCACCCCGCAGACCGGGGAATCCAATCCGCTTGCGGATTGGATGGGGGGACACAAACCGTCATCGCACGACTCAGCCGTCATTCCCGCGCAGGCGGGAATCCACAACCATTATGGATGCCGCGCTTAACATCATCGTAGGGGAGGGTCTTGTACCCTCCCGCAACCGACGGAACAGGTATCCACGATAGCGGGCGACCACAGAGGGTCGCCCCTACGCATGGGTAAGCACATCATCCATATTGTGTCCCGGCTTGCTTCCCCTTACTGCTTGGACGCGCAACCCACTTCATCATAACAATGTGGCATTGATTGCCAGACTTCACCATAAGGATGATAGTATCGTGATCCAACATAAGCTGTATTATCATCATCCTGTACCGTAACCGTACAAGATGCTATTGCATCATTAAAATCACTACTTCCGGGAGGAAGTACCACAATATCCCCGGTCGTGTTGCCGTTCTTGCGATAATTTCCCCTTCCATAAACTAGTATTTCTATTTTTCTCGTTTTGCCCGCCTGTACACTGTAGCGTTGTAAGCCCACAGTACCGCCAAGGGACTCAACCATTAGTGCCACACCTTGCTCAACAACCACCCATTGTCCGCCAGTAGTGGCGTTAATCGTGATATAGGCCCGCGGTCTTGCCCGTATACCTGTTGGCGTCGCATCAAAATCAGCCCAATCATCCTGGGCCGGCCCGTCCCGATACTCGCAATACTGTTTTCCTAACGGTAAACCATCTACCGGGCAATCAAAAGCCGCATGGGCGACCAGTCCGCCCTCCTTGACGCTGGACGGGCATTGCATTTGAACACTGTCAGCTTGTGCGGGGGGGGGGGGGGGGGTGACCAGCAAGAATAAAGCGGCGCCCAGAGCGCCAAGAATAAATTTCATAACAGTACCTCAAAGAAAAGAATTGTTTGTGTATCCATTGTATACCAAATATATACGGAATATTCAAACAGTTACTCAGGAAAGAATGCAGTGCTCCGGTCGATTAACCCGCCGTCAAGGTGGTTACATCGCGCCAGATTACAAATACAAATCCTAATACAGCAAGGTTCAAAGTAAACAGAAACCCGGCGACAACCCCAAATGTCCACCGCAACCCGGCAATTTCCCCCCGGACTCCGGCAATGTCCGCCTTTGTCGCCAGTTCGCTGGACTGGTTCGCCATAACCTCGGCCACTGCTTCGGCCTGCTCGGTCTTGAATCCGGCCTTTTCCAGCTTCCGCATTGCGGCCAGTGTGTCTATCGCTACGGTTGTCATGGTTCGGTGCCTGTCTGTTCTTTCTTGGTGTTCCTATTCTGGCCGGTTTGCTTCGCAAGGTCAACCTGGATTTCCGTTTGCAGAGTTGTCCACCACCACCAGAATTCCCAGCTTGGACGAGCCATCATTGAAGTAAATCGACATGCACTTTATACTTGCAACACTTCAAATAAGAGTTCTGGCATACGAATGAGGTTGCAATATAACACCATCTTTACAATCGGTCATTCCAATCATTCACTGGATGCTTTCATGGAGTTATTGATACAGCACCATATCACGGTGCTGGCGGATGTACGCTCGGCACCCTACAGCCAATTCACTCCCCATTTTAATCGAGAGCCTCTCATTGCAGCTCTCAAGGTGCGGCAAATCCGGTACGTATACCTCGGTCGCGAACTCGGTGGTCGGTCAGACGACCCCGACTACTATGAAGAAGACGGGCGCATTAGCTACCAACGCCTCGCACAAACAGATCATTTCCGCGAAGGTATTGAGAGGGTAATGCGCGGCGCGGTGGAGCATCGTATTGTATTGATGTGTTCAGAGAAAGAACCTGTCGATTGCCACAGAACTCTTCTGGTCGCACGGTCAATTGATGAACAAGGCATGGACATCACACATATTCATGCCGATGGCAGGTTGGAGTCACACGCGGATGCGACGCAAAGACTGGTCAACAAGTCCAGTTCTGTACAGGAGCAACAAGATATGTTCGGTCAACAACTGGTCGAGGAGGCCATTGCCCACCAAGCCAGACGTGTCGCACACACCCAATCATTCCCCCCTTGAGGGGGAATCCAATCCGTTTGCGGATTGGATGGGGGGACACAATCGCCATCCCACGCCCCAACCATCCGTATTGAAGCAAGCCAAAATACACTTTATACTTGCGATACTTCAAACAGGGATTCCGGGAACCGCATGATACTGCTCGAAAACCTGCCTTTCGAGATGGATGAAGGACTGGCCATACGCGCGAAGATCGGGCTGATTGTACTGTCCACGGACTATACCATTGAGCAGGAATGGCGGCAGATATTTCATCAGGTGGACGGAGTCGCACTGTACCACAACCGCATTGCCAATGACGATGTAATCACGCCTGAATCGCTACGTGCCATGGCTCCGCGAATTACGCAGAGCGCCCGGCTATTGACTCCGGGTACGCCGTTGGATGTGGTCGCTTATGGCTGTACTTCGGCCAGCATGGCAATCGGCGAGGACAAGGTTTTCGAGCACATCCACGCAGCGCAACCGAATGCAGAATACACTACCCCGATCACTGCCGCATTCGCGGCTTTTCGTGCGCTGAAAGTAAAGAGGATCGGGGTTCTGACACCCTACTGCGAATCAGTAAATCGAATCGTGGCCGGATACATGACCGAGCGCGGGCTGGATGTCCCAGTATTCGGATCATTCAATGAGGAGCGGGATTCCAATGTTTCCCGCATCACCCCGCAATCCATTGAATCGGGAATCCGGGAAATCATGAAACATGCGGATATAGATGCCGTTTTTGTTTCTTGTACCTCGGTACGACTGGTTGATGCCTGCCGGAAACTGGAAGGCAGTCTTGGCCTGCCGATCACGTCCTCCAACCACGCCATGGCCTGGCATACCCTGCGCCTCGCCGGAATCCAGGACCGGTTACCGCAATTCGGTTCGTTGTTCAAGCTGGCGGATGAGGTGAATGGTGACAGGTGAACTTTCTTATCCGGTTCTATAGAATCCGCTGTCACGGCAGTGTATATATTTTCCGACAGCAGCACGGTTTGATATAATGCGCGTTATGAGGTTGACCGGATTATAGCCGATCCGGTCATAACCTGTTTACTGGACTGACAATACCTGTCATTATTGGCGACCGGACTTGTCGGCCAACGGGCCACAAGCCAGGGTTTCCTGTCCTTTCAACCAACCCCTGACAGGGTAACTGCTTATGTGTGGAATAGTCGGTTTGTATACAAAATCGCCGGAGCTCGAGAAAAATCTGGGGAGCCTGGTTTCCGCCATGCTGGTGCAGATGACGGACCGCGGCCCGGACAGTGCCGGTTTCGCGATCTACCATGATCCCGTGCCGGATGATTCCGTCAAGATAACGCTTCAGGGCGCCGATGATATCGACTGGAACCGGATAGCGGAGTCCATCCGTTCAGGCATTGACTCGACCGCGTCTCTGTGCCCGGCCGCCAATCATGCTGTTGCCATAATCCGGGGGGACGGGGACACGGTTTGCGGCTGGATGGAAGACAATCTCCAGGGCGTGAGAATCACCAGCACCGGAAGCTCAATCGAGATTTTCAAGGAAAAGGGCCTGCCGGATCAGGTTATCCAGAAATTCGACCTCAATTCAATGAGTGGGACTCATGCGCTCGGCCATACCCGTATGGCGACGGAAAGTATCGTTACAACCGAACATTCCCACCCGTTCAATACCGGGCTTGATCTGTGTCTGGTACACAATGGCTCGCTATCCAATCACAACCGGCTCCGGGAGAACCTGAAGAGCGAAGGCATCCGCTTCCAGACTGATAACGACAGTGAGGTGGCCGCTGGCTATCTGACCTGGCGCTTAAGCCAGGGAGCGACATTGAACGAAGCCATGGAAGCGGCGTTGGTCGATCTGGATGGCTTCTACACCTTTGCAATCGGAACCCGGAACGGGTTTGCGGTATTGCGTGATCCGATCGCCTGCAAACCGGCTGTGATCGCAGAAACCGATGACTGGGTAGCTATGTCTTCGGAGTACCGCGCCATCGCGCAATTGCCGGGTAACCAGAACGCTCGAATCTGGGAGCCGGAACCGGCCAGAATCTACAGTTGGGAGAGACACTGATGAGAACCTTTGATCTGGCCAGCGACAGTGTCCGGGAATTAAATCAGGCGCTGCACAGCGATGCCTCGTCTTCACAACAGTTTGTGGCGCTGAATCCCGGCGGCAAACACAATGTCGCCGCCGGCGCCATGTACAACACGGAGGTGGATATCCAGGGCCATGTAGGCTACTACTGCGCGGGCATGAATCAGTCCGCCCATATCGTGGTCAACGGCAATGCCGGTCCCGGCCTGGCCGAAAACATGATGTCAGGCTCGGTACGAGTCAAGGGAAACGCCTCGCAGTATTGCGGCGCAACCTCTCATGGCGGACTGCTGGTGGTAGAAGGAGATGCCGCCGCGCGGTGCGGTATATCCATGAAAGGATCGGACATTGTCATTGGTGGCTCTATCGGTCACATGAGCGCTTTCATGGCGCAAAGCGGTCGGCTGGTGGTCTGCGGCGATGTCGGCAATGATCTGGGCGATTCCATATACGAAGCGCGTCTCTACGTATTGGGAACCGTGGCAAGCCTGGGCACGGATTGCGTTGAGAAACCGATGCGCGATGAACACAGGGAGGAAGTGGCCGGGTTGTTACGGGCCGCACAGTTTGACTACTGCGCGAACGACTTTCGCAGATATGGTTCAGCCCGCAGACTTTACAATTTCGCGGTTGACAACGCCAGCGCCTATTGAGCGCGACTGCTGTATAGCAAGAGAATCATCGGGACAGACAGATATGACGAAAAAGATTGATCATTCCTGGATGCTGGAATCATCCACATTCTCCCGCCCGGTTATCCGGGAAATCCAGAGGGCCGCAAAAGAGGGCATCTACGACATACGGGGGTTTGGCGCCAAACGCGCTGTGCCGTCTTTCGATGACCTGCTGTTCCTGGGCGCCAGCATGTCGCGCTATCCACTGGAAGGCTACCGGGAGAAATGCGACACATCGGTAACTCTGGGGACCCGGTTCGCCAAAAAACCGATCACTATATCCACCCCGATCACCATTGCCGGAATGAGTTTCGGGGCACTGTCAGCCCAGGCCAAGGAGGCACTCGGACGGGGAGCGTCGGCGGTGGGCACCAGCACCACCACAGGAGATGGTGGCATGACAGCAGAAGAACGGAGCCATTCAGACCTCCTGGTTTATCAGTACCTGCCCTCACGCTATGGCATGAACCCCAATGATTTGAGGAAGGCGGACGCCATCGAAATAGTGGTCGGACAAGGCGCAAAACCTGGCGGTGGCGGCATGCTGCTCGGTCAAAAGATCAGTGACCGGGTCGCGCAAATGCGTAATCTGCCAAAAGGGATTGATCAACGCAGTGCTTGCCGACATCCCGACTGGACAGGCCCGGATGATCTTGAAATCAAGGTGCAGGAGTTGAGGGAGCTAACCGATTGGCAGACACCAATTTATATCAAGGTTGGCGCTACCCGTACTTTTTTTGATGTGCAGCTTGCGGTCAAAGCGGGCGCGGATGTCGTGGTAGTGGACGGCATGCAGGGCGGTACAGCCGCTACCCAGGATGTTTTCATTGAACATGTCGGCATCCCGACCCTTCCGGCAACCCGGATCGCGGTGGACGCGCTCAAGGGCATGGGGATGCATCGCAAGGTACAGTTGATCGTGTCGGGCGGTATCCGTTCCGGCGCGGATGTCGCGAAGGCGCTCGCGCTTGGCGCGGATGCGGTTTCCATCGGTACTGCCGCGTTGATTGCAATGGGCGACAATTCTCCGGAATTTGAAGAACAATACAATGAGCTGGGAACCAGCGCCGGGTTTTATGATGATTATCAGGACGGCCAGGACCCCAGCGGCATTTCCACCCAGGACCCGGATCTCGGGAAACGGCTGGACCCGGAATTGGCTGGCAGGCGTGTCGCCAACTATCTGCGAGTGCTGACCCTGGAGACTCAGACCCTGGCCCGGGCCGCTGGAAAAACCCATGTCCGCAATCTGGAACCCGAAGACATGGTGGCCCTGACGGTCGAAGCGGCCGCAATGGCCCGGATTCCACTGGTGGGAACAGACTGGATTCCGGGAACAAGGTATTAGTTATATACGTTATTATCGTACAGTTATAAGTGGACAAATGAGGTAAACAGACCATGGCAAAAGATTTAGCGGCAATCGCGAAGCAGAAAAACATCAAATATTTTTTAATCAGTTTTGTTGACCTGTTCGGCGTACTCCGATCGAAACTGGTGCCAGCCAGGGCGATCGGAGACATGCAAAGGGACGGCGCCGGATTCGCCGGGTTTGCAGCCTGGCTGGACATGAGTCCAGCAGATGGCGATATGTTTGCAATCCCCGACCCGGACAGCCTGGTCCAGTTACCCTGGAAACCGGAGGTCGGCTGGCTGGCCGGGGATTTATACATAGACGGAGAAGCCATCGAAGCCTCTCCCCGCGTGGCATTGAAAAACCAGATCGCGAAAGCCGCCGATAAAGGTTACCGGCTGAAAACCGGAGTTGAATGTGAATACTTCCTGATCAATGAAGACGGCACATCCATTGCTGACAGCCGGGATATACAATCCAAGCCCTGCTATGACCAGGCCGCGCTGATGCGTAGATACGACGTGATTTCACAGATTTGCGATTGCATGATTGAACTGGATTGGGGGCCGTACCAGAATGATCATGAAGACGCGAACGGCCAGTTTGAGATGAACTGGGACTTTGACGATTGCCTGAAAACAGCGGATCGGCATGTATTTTTCAAATACATGGTCAAACAGATTGCCGAAAATCATGGTCTGCGCGCGACCTTCATGCCCAAACCATTCAGTAATCTGACCGGCAATGGTTGTCATGCCCATGTCTCTCTCTGGGATAAATCAGGAAAGGAAAACCTGTTCCTCGATCAGGGAGATGAAATGGGGCTTTCCGGGCTGGCCATGCAGTTTCTTGGCGGCATCATGCACAATGTGGAAGAGCTGACCTCCATTTTCAATCCCACGGTCAACAGCTACAAGCGGATCAATGCGCCGCGTACCCTGTCGGGCGCCACCTGGTCTCCGAATGCGGTCAGTTATGGCGGCAACAACCGGACACACATGGTGCGGATTCCAGACTCGGGACGATTCGAGCTTCGTCTGATGGATGGCGCCGCCAACCCGTACCTGCTTCAGGCGGGAATTCTGGCAGCAGGACTGGATGGCATCGACAATCAGCGCGACCCGGGCAAACGTCTCGATATCAATATGTATACCGAGGGCCATACCGTAGAAGGATTGAAGAAACTACCACTGAACCTGCTGGACGCGATTCGGTTGACCCAACAGGGCGAATCACTCAAGGCACAGCTTGGCGCGCCACTGGTAGATGCCTACTGCAAACTGAAAATGGACCAATGGAACGATTTTTCCCGCTCCATGTCACAATGGGAGCGCGATCACACACTGGATTGCTAAAGCCTGCCCTGGGCTGGCAAGACTCAGACCATTGATCCCGGTCACAGGGCGGAGCAGACAAGCAGTAACATTTCCAGGACTGTTCAAAATAGCATAGAATAGGCGGAACGGTTATTATCTCTATGGCGGTGAAAGAGGATCGCCCTGATGGCGACAGGTCGTGAACCCGGTCAGGTCCGGAAGGAAGCAGCCGCAGCGATCATTTCGGGTGTCAGGACTCTGGTGCTCTGGATCCGCCACCATAATAGCCGCAACCCGTATCCCCTGTCTGTCGGAGAGTGTTTGAATCAATGAGTTATCTTGCGCTGGCGCGAAAATGGCGACCCAGAACTTTTTCCGAGGTAATCGGTCAGGCGCATGTCGTGTCCGCATTGAGCAACGCGCTGACCAATCAACGCATCCATCATGCTTTCCTGTTCTCCGGGACTCGTGGAGTGGGCAAAACTACGCTGGCAAGAATTTTCGCCAAGGCCGTGAATTGCGATTCCGGGATCAGCGCTGAGCCCTGTGGTCAATGCAGCGCCTGCCAGGGCATTGATCAGGGCAACCTGATGGATATGATCGAAGTGGATGCCGCCTCCCGTACCAAGGTCGAGGACACCCGGGAACTACTGGATAATGTTCAGTACACGCCGACCATCAGCCGCTTCAAGATCTACCTGATTGACGAAGTGCACATGCTATCGACGCATAGTTTCAATGCACTCTTGAAGACTCTGGAGGAACCGCCCGCACACGTCAAGTTTCTGCTGGCCACTACCAATCCCCGGAAACTGCCGACCACCATTCTTTCCCGTTGTATCCAGTTCAACCTGAAAGCCGTTGACATTACGCGCCTCAGCACCCACCTTTCGAGCATACTTGAAGCGGAAAAGATCAAATTCGAACCCCAGGCGTTGCTGATTCTGGCGAAATCCGCTAATGGCAGCGTCCGCGATTCTCTCAGCCTGCTTGATCAGGCGATCGCCTATTGCAACGGGGATGTCACTGCCGCACAGACCCGTACCATGCTTGGCATGATTGATGACCAGCTGGTCAATCAGCTGTTTGATCGAATCATTGCCGGGGACGCGGACGGCGTATTCGCCGCCATTGGCCGGATGTCAGAGAAATCCGCAGACTATGCGACCGCCCTGGATGAATTGATGTCTCTGGTGCATAACGTTTCGCTGTTCCAGGTAAGTCCCGCATCCCTGCAATACAAAGGCATGGATACGGAGGAAATCAGCCGGTTTTCCACCCGGATTGGTGCCGAGGAATTACAATTACTGTACCAGACCGCACTGGTCGGGAAACGGGATTTCCCTTACGCGCCTGACCCGGTTTCAGGATTTGAAATGACAGTGCTGCGGATGCTGGCCTTCCAGCCCGGCAAGCGCGATGTCAGTCGTCCCCCGGCCCGGCAACCGCAAACCACTCGGCCAGATTCCACCGCGGGCCAGGCATCTGCGACTTCTCCGCCTGCCAGCGTAGCAGGCACAGACCCGGCTGCCCGCCCGAAAGGAGATTCACCCGCGGCACCCGCAGCACCCACGACACCCAAAATCGAGCAACCCGATCTGCAGAATATCGGGACTGCACAAGGCTGGCAGAACCTCATTGACCAGTCCGGGCTGAACGGTGTCAAACGAACGCTGCTGATGAATATGTCACCTGTCTGCGTTGACGGCACTGTAGTCACCATAGCGCTGGAATCCTCCTGCCGCGCCCTGTTCACTGAAGACAGAAAGCGTCAGATCGAACAACATTTCAAGGAGCGCTTCTCGCTCGACATACGACTCAAGGTTCAGTTGGAAGACTTGAGCCAGACCACTCCTGAAAACAATACCCCGGCCCGGAAAATCGAACAACAGAAGCGCGAGGAACAAGAAGCCGCGCGCCAGTCCTTCGTCAACGACCCGAACGTGCAGAAAATGATAGAGGTTTTCGATGCCAAAGTGGTCAAGGACTCAATCCGGAAAATCAAACAACAACCAGGTCAGTTGGCTGACGGCTGAGTCGTTCGATTCCTGTTTCAGTGACCCGCACGGTTTGCCCCAGCGTCATTGAGTTTCCGGTATTACTGTTCATCAGGATAATGTGGATGAAGAAAACATTGTTGACTCGCATTGGATATGGATTGTTCGCATAAAACATCGGGAAATCCATCCATACCGGCGTATACATCGCGCCGAGGCTGTAGCCGCAGGCATTCATACGGTGTTCTCGATACCCGGCCTCATCCAGTACTCTGGCATGTTCCGAGAACACAGTGCCCATTGTCTGGCCCGGTTTGATCGCCTGTAAACAGGCTTCCATCGCATCCACACAGGCCCGGTGCATATTGATGTGCTCGACAGTCGGCGAGCCGGTCAGGAAAGTCTGCATCAGGCAAGCGTGATACCGTCTATAAGCGCCCGCATACTCAAGCGTGAGTTGATCCTGCTCACCGACCGTTCTCCTGCCGGAAAAGTAACGGCACAATAACGCGCCAGCACCGGAACCGATGATGAATTCATTACCCGGATAATCCCCTCCCCCACGAAATACAGCGCTTTGCATCGCCGCCAGAATATCCCCCTCAAAAACCCCCGCTGCGGCAGTCGATATCGCTGCATCCATCGCGTCATCGGCCAGGCTCGCGGCCTTGCGGACATATTCAATTTCAGCATCGCTTTTCACCACCCGAAGCTCATTGACCAGGGTTGAAGCATCCTCAAGTGCACAAAACCCGTCCAGCCCGGCTTCCAGCATTTTGCCGTGTGCCGCAGACAGGCCATAAGCGTTGTATTCGCAACCCAGCCGGTTTCCCGCAACATCGTAATCCTGCAATGCCTGCCTCAGATCATTCGATGGATCCACTCCCTCACCGTCCACCCATACCCGAATATCCTCAATGTCCGAAGTATGCTGTGCCTGTCTCAAGTCCGGCGCCCGGGTCAACAGAAAATAGCGGCCATCGACACCCAGATACAAGCATTGAAAAAAGCAATAACCGAAAGTGTCATAGCCGGTCAGATAATACATACTTTCCTGCTTGAACATCAAAATCCCGTCCAGATTGCTGGATTCAAGCAGACGGATGGTCGCATTGCGACGGGCGGCAAGTTCTGATTTCTCGAAATGCAGAGGCATGGCAGATTCCTGAAAAGATGAGTGGTAAGATAAGCACCCGTGATTATAAACCTCGAGCAAACAGATGGCACGACCTGTTAATACCCGTTTTGACACCCTCGCGTTGCATGCCGGACAACGACCAGACCCGGTTCACGGTGCCCGGGCGGTCCCGATCTATCAGACCGCCAGCTATGTTTTCAAGGATAGCTCGCAGGCGGCTTCGCTGTTCAATATGGAACGCCCCGGCCACGCCTATTCCAGATTATCCAACCCCACCACAGCCGTACTGGAGGAACGTATCGCAGCGCTGGAAGACGGGGTTGGCGGTCTGGCAACCGCCAGTGGACAGGCAGCGCTGCATCTGGCGATTGCCACCCTGATGGATGCCGGGTCTCATGTGGTTTCCTCCAGCGCGATTTATGGCGGATCGCACAATCTGCTGCAATATACCCTGCCCCGATTCGGCATTGAGACGACTTTTGTCTCCCCACGCGATATAGACGGTATCCGCAATGCCATTCGACCGGAAACCCGCCTGATCTTCGGCGAGGTGATCGGCAATCCGGGCAACGACATCCTGAACCTGCCGGTGGTGGCCGAGATTGCAGAGCAGAACCGTATTCCATTACTGATTGACTCCACCTTCACCACGCCCTGGCTGATGAAACCGTTTGAACACGGCGCTCATCTGATCATGCACTCCGCCACCAAGTTCCTGTGCGGTCATGGCACGGTGATCGGCGGCCTGCTGGTTGATCAAGGCCGCTTCGACTGGCAGAAAAGCGGAAAATTCAGCACGCTTTCCGAGCCCTATAAAGGCTTCCATGACATGTCATTTGACGAAGAATCGAGCCAGGGAGCATTTTTGCTACGCGCCCGGCGCGAAGGAATGCGGGATTTCGGCGCCTGTATGTCACCCACCGTCGCCTTCTACATACTTCAGGGCATGGAAACCCTGTCCATCAGGATGGAGCGCCATGTAGCCAATACCCGGAAGATTATCGAACTCCTGCAAGCCTCAGACCAGGTGGAAGGAATCAGTTACCCGGAATTGCCTGACCATCCCGACTATCAGCTGGCTCAACGCTTGTTGCCCAGAGGAGCGGGGGCGGTATTCAGTTTCAACCTGAAAGGCGGGCGCGAAGCGGGCCGCGCATTTACCGAAGGACTGGAGATTTTCTCACATCTGGCCAATGTGGGTGACGCGAAATCCCTGGTCATTCATCCGGCCAGTACGACTCACTACCGCATGAGCGACGAAGACCTGAAAAAGGCGGGAATCGGCGAAGGTACGATCCGTGTATCAGTAGGTCTGGAAGACATTGACGATCTGCTGGAAGATCTTTCCAGAGGGATTCATCTGGCGAAGAAAGCAACCCGTATTTGAGCCATGTATATCACAATCCACAACACCGATTACTACGCTTATACCGGCACCCACGAGCCCAATGAGAACCGGGAAACAGTAGTGTTCCTGCATGGCGCGTCGATGGATCATACCGTCTGGTCGCACCAGAGCCGATATTTTGCCTATCATGGATATAACGTTGCAGCGCTTGACCTGCCAGGACATAAGTTCAGTCAAGGCTCCCTGTTGTCCAGAGTGGAAGACATGGCACAGTGGCTGAATGCCATGGTCGAGATGATTCCATCTGCCGGTATTCATCTGGTCGGGCACAGCATGGGGGCACTGGTTGTGTTACAAGCCGCCGCCGACTTCAATCATGCCAAACACAAGCTCAACACCCTCTCTCTGGTTGGTTTCAGTTATCCGATGTCGGTCACGCCACAATTAATGGAGGCTGCCCGGGACAACCCTGAGCAGGCTTACTCCATGATGACAGGATGGAGTCACACTTCCAGAATCGGGGGTGAGCCGGTTCCCGGATTCTGGTCCGCCGGGATGCAGATGAGCATGATGAAAAACAGCCCGAAAGGCTCCATCCACTGCAATCTGCAAGCCTGCGATAACTACCGTAACGGCGAAGCCGCGTTCGAGAAAGTGACCTGCCCGATTCTGTTTATCAGTGGGCAACGAGACAAGATGGCACCGGCCAAACTGGCAAAAATTGAAGCGGACCGCAACCAACTGGCTGAAATCATCATGCTCCCGGATTGCGGTCACAATATCATGTCGGAGTCTCCCGATGGAGTCCTCCATGCGCTCACCGGTTTCATCGGCAATCATGCCAGTACAGCATCCCCGAACGAACTCTCCAATGCAAGAAATTGACCTGTTGATCACACCGGGATGGATCATCCCCATTGCTCCGGATGAGCGGGTCCTTACGGGGTACACTCTCGCGGTTGATCAGGGCCAGATTATTGGCCTGGACAAATCCGAATCCATTTCAGCCCGGTATAAGGCGAAAACCGATCTGGTGCTGGATCAGTCCGTCCTGATGCCCGGACTTGTCAATACCCACACTCATGCGGCCATGACCCTGTTCAGGGGTTATGCCGATGATTTACCGCTACTGGAATGGTTGCAGGAATGGATCTGGCCAGCAGAGGGGAAATGGGTAAGTGAGTCTTTCGTAGAATCCGGCACCGACCTGGCCTGTGCAGAAATGATTCAGGGAGGCACAACCTGTTTCAATGACATGTATTTCTTCCCGGATATCGTAGCGCAGCGAGCAGGACGCGCCAGGATGAGAGCCTGTATCAGCATGATCGTGATTGATTTTCCGACTGTCTGGGCTAAAGATGCTGATGAGTACATTAGCAAGGGGCTGTCAGTGAAAGATGCCATTCGTCATTCCAATCTAATCACTGCCGCTTTTTCTCCCCACGCCCCCTACACCGTATCCGATGAACCGCTGCGCCGGATTGCCGCACTGTCAGAGGAACTCGATTGCCAGATACACATGCATGTCCATGAAACGGAACAGGAAATCAAGGAATCTGTGGCCAGATACGGCATCCGGCCTCTGGAGAGACTGAATCAACTGGGATTGATCGGGCCGCGTCTGATGGCGGTACACATGACCCAGCTTCTCGATGGTGAAATCAATACCCTGGCCGAACAAGGAGTTCACGTGGTGCACTGCCCGGAATCCAATCTGAAGCTGGCAAGCGGGTTTTGCCCGACCCATGCTCTCGTTGATGCGGGAGTGAATCTCGCTATCGGAACGGATGGTTCGTCCAGTAATAATGATCTCGATATGCTATCCGAAATGCGTACAGCCTCCTTGCTTGCCAAGGGAGTTAGCGCAGACCCGACCGCGCTGAACGCCTGGTCCACCCTGAAGTCTGCAACCCTGAATGGCGCAAAAGCGCTCGGTATTGATCACCTGGTTGGCTCTATTGAAATTGGCAAACAGGCTGATTTGATTACCCTGGATCTATCTGATTGCAGTACTCAACCGATTTTCAACCCGGTCAGCCAGATAGTCTATAGCTCCACCCGAAGCCAGGTTTCCAATGTCTGGATCAATGGCGAGCGCGTACTGGATAATCATGAGTTAACCACAATAGATAAAGATCGGGTCTGCCATAGCGCACGTCAATGGCGAGACAAAATAGCTTCGTGAAGCCTTCGATAATGACCGCAACCGAACAAAACCGGATAAACATAGACGCGGCGGAAGTCGAAAAATTCAGCCGCTCAGCCGCACGCTGGTGGGACCTTGAAGGCGAATTCAAAACCCTCCACCAGATCAATCCGCTACGCCTGGATTATATTGACCAGCATTCCCGTCTCGCCGGGTGCCGGGTTCTCGATACAGGATGCGGTGGCGGTATCCTGAGCGAGGCGATGGCGATAAAAGGAGCGGATGTGACCGGCATTGATGTAGGTGAAGCACAGCTTGAAGTCGCCCGACTGCACGCTCTGGAAAATCAGGTCAACAACATCCAATACCTGAAAACCACGGTTGAACAACTGGCGGAGGAAAAACCGGGTTGCTGGGACATCGTGACCTGCATGGAAATGCTGGAGCATGTGCCAGACCCGGCCAGTATCGTGCAGGCTTGCGGCAGACTGGTCAAACCGGGTGGAAGCGTCTGGTTTTCCACCATCAACCGCCATCCGAAAGCATTTGTGCTTGCCATATTGGGCGCGGAATATATTCTCAATCTGCTACCGGCAGGCACCCATCAGTACGAGAAATTCATCCGTCCCGGTGAACTGGTCAAGTGGGCCAGCGATGATCTTGAAATCCGCGATCTGATCGGATTACATTACAACCCGATTCTGCAAACTTTCCGTCTGGGCAACGGCATTGCAGTCAATTACATCGCCCGCATGGAAAAACCCGCCTGAGACTGATGCCTGCCCATGATAAAACCTGAAACTTTCCTGTTCGATCTGGATGGCACTTTACTCGATACCCACCTTGATCTGAGTGGCGCTCTGAACCGGGTACTCGAAGACCATGGCCGCCCTGCCCTGCCGACGGCGAGTCTACGCTCTTTCGCATCGAGAGGTGCTATGGTCATGATATGTCAGGCATTCGAATGCCAGCCCGAGGACGATCAGGCGAAATGGTTATCGGAACAGATGCTCCGCACCTACTACGATCACATCGCAGTTCACACGCGGTTTTTTCCCGGCATGGAGTCCATCCTGGAAAAGATAGAGGCAAGCGGAAGAAAATGGGGCATCGTGACCAACAAACCCGCCCATCTCACCGATCGCCTGCTGAGCGTCCTGACTCTGCCCTCGACTCCCGGAGTGGTAGTCAGTGGAGACACATTAGCGGTCAAAAAACCGCATCCATTACCCTTGATCCATGCCTGCAACCATCTGCAGGGCGACCCGGCCAGCACAATTTATATCGGTGATGATGAACGCGATGTCAAGGCTGGTAAAAGCGCGGGAATGCTTACACTGGCCGCATCCTGGGGCTACATTTTTGCCCATGATGACCCGCATACCTGGGGTGCCGATGAAGTGATTAACCAGGCCTCTGACATTCTGCCCTGGCTGTAAGACTGGCAATATCCGCGACCATTGATTACCCGATTATCCTCCCCTCAGGACGCAGCCAGATGGTGCAGTCAGATGCGCCGGGATGGACGGTCAATCGGCTATGTCCCTACCATGGGTGCCCTGCATGAAGGACATCTGGCACTGGTCAGGAACGCGGCCAAAAACAATGATGTCTGCTGCGCCAGCATTTTTGTCAATCCGTTACAATTCAACAACCCCGAAGACCTGGCAAAATATCCCGCGAACCCGGACCGGGACTACCTGCTACTGGAGAAAGCCAACTGCAATATGGTCTACACGGGCAGTCTCCAGCAGTTTTTCCCGGATAGCCCCGACCTGGACGACATCCCCTTGCTTGATGCAGGCAACGCCGCAGCAGGGCTGGAGGGAGACTGGCGACCCGGACACCTCGAAGGAGTGGCGACCATCGTCGATCGACTGTTCAGAACCGTCGGCGATTGCTCGGCATATTTTGGGGAAAAGGATTTCCAGCAAACCCTCATAGTCGGGGAACTGGCAAAGAACCTTGCACGCGAGAACAGAAAAATCAATGTCATTGTACATCCAACCATACGCGAGCAGTCGGGATTAGCCCTGTCATCCCGCAATCAGCGCCTGTCACCGTACCAGCGGACACTTGCGCCAAAACTCTATGAGACACTCTGTACGGCCCGGGATGCCTGGCAAAACGGGTTCAAGGACGCGGTCAAACTGGAACAGATCATGCGCCAGACCTTACAACATCCACAAATCCGCCTGGAATATAGCGCGATTCGCGATGGCGCCAACTGGTCCCGACAGCCCCCGGCCACCGGGATTGAATCTCCACGAGCGTTGCTCGCCGCCTGGCTGGGCGAAGTCAGACTGATTGACAACCTGTTTCTCGGCTCCGTTTCCTGAAAGATTATTTATGGCTGTCTGGTATCATCGACTGGGGTACACTTGCAACTATTCTAGCGCAATAACGCCTGTAACGTCATGTATCCTTCTGAATCCAGCCTGGAAGTTTCCAATTTATCCTGCGAAAGGGGGCTCAGGCCCTTGTTTGACAAGCTCTGCTTCAGGCTCGAAGCCGGGGAGATGGCCCATGTCGCCGGACTCAATGGAGCCGGCAAGACCACTCTACTACGCGCGATCGCAGGATTATTCCAACCTGAATCCGGTGAAATTACGCTGAATGGAGAACCCGTCCCCGAACAACAGGCCAGAATTGCTCATCTGGGGCATAAAATCGCGTTAAAGGGCAACCTCACGGCCAGAGAAAACCTCGAATTCGCTGAAGCAATCCAGGGCACAACCTCATGCAGTACTGTAGATTACTGTATTAACTTACTGAATATGAAAGATTACTGTGATACACCTATTGCGCGATTGTCCGCCGGTCAAAAACAACGCATTGCACTGGCCAGGATAATCAGGACGGATGCCCAACTATGGCTTCTGGACGAACCCGCCACCGCGCTGGACAGCGATGGAATCCGGATACTCCAGCGACTGATCGAACAACACGCGCAAAAGAACGGCATGGTCCTGTATACCGGGCACCAACCATTGCACTTGTCCGCCAGTTGCCTTACAACCATCCATATCTGAAATCCGGCAACCAGGCCGCCTTGAAATTGAACTCCCCCTCCCTTGTCCGTGTATTCATCAGCGTAATCAGGCGGGATACATTCCTGGCATTGCGGAATATCGGTGAATTCGCCTGGCCGATCCTGTTTTTTGTGATTACCGTGTGTTTATATCCGTTCGCGCTCGGCCCGGATTCTGAGCTGCTGACAAAGGTTTCGCCGGGTATCATCTGGGTATCAGCCTTGCTGGCGACCCTGTTCGCACTGGATGGGATGTTCAAATCCGACTATGACGACGGCAGCCTGGAACAACTCATTTTAAGCCCATATCCCCTGCCCCTGCTGGTCTGTGCCAAGGTTCTCGCGCACTGGGTGATGACCGGATTCCCGCTCATTCTGACCGCCCTGCTAATGGGATGGTTGATGAAACTGCCCGATTCCGCGTTGCAGGCGCTTTTTTTAAGCCTGTTGATCGGGACTCCGGGACTAAGCATAGCCGGCGCCATCGGCGCGGCCCTCACCGTAGGGTTGAAGAGAAGCGGACTGCTGCTCACCCTGATCGTGATGCCGATATACGTCCCGATACTGATATTCGGCGTAAGTGCCATCCAGTCCGGCCTGCTGCAACTCGACTGGTCCGGACAAATCTGGTTCCTGTCCGCCATCGTAGTCTTCTTCATCACCCTGGCCCCGATCACCATAGCCAGTGCCCTGAAAATCAGCCTGGAATGACCCACCGGACCTGAACGAACTACACGACATCGCAGAGCCTGCCCGTCATCCAATCATTCCCCCCGCAGACCGGGGAATCCACAACCATTCAGATACTGCGCTTACTGTCATCGTAGGGGCGCCCCTCTGTGGGTGCCCGCTATCGTTGATACCTGTTCCGGCGGTTGCGGGAGGGCACGGAGACCCTCCCCTACGATAACGGGTTGGCATCCATCACATCATTCCCCCCTTGAGGGGGAATCCAATCCGCTCGCGGATTGGATGGGGGGACATAACCACCATCCCGATTGGAACTTGTTTGCACGTATTCAAATGATTCGCAAGAAGAAAGGAACTGATGGAGTGGAGCGATATTTCGTCTGGATGTCGGGAACAGTGCAATTCGAAAGAAGGTATTGACTGTGACCACAAACAACCAGCTTGATCAGATATTCGACGCAGATGCTGCTCCTGGTTTCAATGAAAGAGTGTAGCCCAAATCCAGCGATAGAGAACAGGTATTATGTTCGGAAGTGCTGTGTTCTGTGTCCTGAGCGTTTTCCAATCCAGAGATGAGCCTGAGCGTGTTGTCTATTGTGATTACATTGCTAGACATTGAGAGAGTTTTTCAGGCGGCGTAATTTTGGGAATTGTTAAAAGATTGGAATAGTGTATTGCGTGCTTCGTTGAGTCTTTTTGCGGCTTCATTATCGCTGTATTGGTGAGCGAAGTCATCCAGTTTTTTGAAGGTTACTCCCGGTTTGAGATATTGTTGTGCATTGGGTAAGGAGCGGAGTTTTTCGTAAGGAGTCTGAATGAGTGAGTGCGGGTATTTACGGATTCGTTTTCCTTTTTGGTTGATTTCTTCCTTTGCGAACAGGCAGGGTCTGTGGTAGTTGAGGTAGGGAGTGAGTACATGAACCAGGAAGTCATTGACGGGTTGAGCGAAGTGCTGTGAGATGTGTTCGTATCCCAGATGCTTACGGATGACGGAACCATTTTTGCCTTCGACCAGGGCATTGTCATTACTCTGTCTGGGTCGTGATTTGGTTTGTTCGATATGGAGTTTTTGCAATAGTTTGGCGACTGTGTGATTGATATACTCTGAACCGTTATCGGAATGGAATCCCAGGAGAGTGAAGGGGAAGGCTTGGAGTAATTCATGCAGGGCCGGGATGAGATAGCTTTCAGAGATTCTCTGCACACTGACTATGGCCTGCATCTGGGTGACTTCATCGACGGCATTGATGTGATACAACCCCTTGATGCCGTCCTGGTCGCCCTGATGTACGGTATCGACGCGCAAGAAGCCGGGTCGGCCATTGGGTCTGGGTATTCGTCTGACTCCGATTTTTGCTGGAGTAGGTCGGGTTTTCTGGAAGTGTCGTCGTTTGCGCTGGTAGGCATCCGAGTGTCGCAGGTTATAGAGGTGGCCGTTGGAGATTGTAGCCAGTCGCGCGTATCGGGTAT
This sequence comes from Arenicellales bacterium, assembly GCA_965116335.1. Classification (GTDB taxonomy): domain Bacteria; phylum Pseudomonadota; class Gammaproteobacteria; order Arenicellales; family Poriferihabitantaceae. The sequence goes on along the minus strand of OZ220677.1, from coordinate 51,884 downwards.
CGCCGAATACCAGAAAGGCGCGTTCGCACAGTTTTCGGGTAGCGGGTCCGGACAGGTTGCCGTGCAGGGTATCGGTTTGAACCAACAAAGCGACATCTGCTGACGTATAGCGCTGGGAGAAAGCGTTAGCGGGTCTTCCCCGACGATCCTGGATACATCCACTGTCGCGATACTGTCGGATCAACCGGGTGACCTGTGCGCGGGACAAGCCACTGACCTTTTCCAGATAGGTCTTGACGATCCCCCGGTCGGTCTTGTTGAGCAAGGAATACCGTACCTGCCGCAAGCTGTCACAGAGCCATCGGTAGGTTTGTTTGCGGGATTGGGGTTCAAAATCAAAAGTGGTGGCTCCGTCCAGAAAGGAACGAATCTCCTCCACCGTCTGTAAACGCTGGCTGTGTAATTTCACGATCATCCTCCGATGATCCCAAAATCAACGCCGAAAGGCTCATCTCCCGATGGAAATACAGATCATCCTTCAGGCTCATCTTCCATTGGACAACTCTTCCTGTTGCGCTACATAGTACAAAAATGATATAGTGACTCATGGAGATTCGAAACATACGCCATAAGGGGCTCCGCAACTTTATCGAGAAAAACCAGGCACAGGGATTGCCCCAAAAGTATATTGGCAAGATCACAGATATTATGGCGTATCTTATCGAGATCGAAGATATTGATGAAGTTATGCATCTTCGGAAATACAAGCCGCACTATATGGGCGGTGACCGTGCCGGGACATACAGTTTTCATGTTACGGCGAACTGGCGAATCACCTTCAGATATGATGCGGTGGAACACCAACTGTATGATATGGATTACGAGGATTATCACTAACCAGTGAGGAATATGAACGATGGCGATTAAAACAGGTATGAAACCACCACACCCGGGCGGGTTTATCAGACGCTCGATTTTGCCGGATGATTTATCCGTTACCGCCGCTGCCCAAACTCTGAATGTCGGACGGCCAGCGCTTTCCAGACTGCTGAATGAAAAAGCCTCTCTATCGCCTGAAATGGCGCTGCGAGTCGAAAAGGCATTTGGCGTAAAGATGGATACACTCTTACGTATGCAAGCGCGATATGACGCTTGTCACATGCGCCAACGCGCGAAAGATGTTCAGGTGAAGAAATTTGTGCCAGCATAGTAGCCGACCACAATGAAATCGCCTGAAACTCGATTGAGAGCCGGGAAGGCATCGTGGTTGTGGTTCCATCGGATGGGATCCCCTGCCTGGTTTTACCATTTCGCGTCGAGGTGGGCGCCTGTTTTTGCCGTCCTTGCCCTGATTTTTCTGGTTGCGGGTCTGTACTATGGTCTGGTTGTGGCTCCGCCCGACTATCAGATGGGAGACAGTTACCGTATCCTGTTCGTTCACGTGCCGAGCGCCTGGATGTCGATGTCCACCTATGTGTTGATGGCGGTTTCCGCCGGGGTTGGATTGATCTGGCGGATCAAGATGGGGCATGTCGTCGCCCGTTCCTGTGCGCCATTGGGTGCGACATTTACCGTTTGCGCTCTGGTTACCGGCTCCTTATGGGGGAAACCGACCTGGGGCACCTACTGGGTCTGGGACGCGCGGCTGACTTCCGAGTTGATACTGCTGTTCCTTTATTTCGGCTATATGGCACTGGCGGACGCATTTGACGATAGAACCAAAGGCTCGCGGGCGGCGGCGCTGGTCGCTCTGGTGGGTGTGGTCAATATCCCGATCATTCACTTTTCCGTTGAATGGTGGAACACCCTGCATCAGGGCTCCACGATAACCAGGCTGGGACGGCCAAGCATGGATATGGACATGCTGGTTCCGTTGCTGATCATGTTCGCAGCCATCAACTTTTATTTCGCCGCCTGCCTGTTGAACCGGATTCGCTGCGAGTTGCTGGCTTCGGAGCGGCAAACCCGATGGGTCAGGGAATTGGTCAGTGGCTGATTTTTTCCACATGGGGGGATACGGCTTCTTCGTCTGGACGAGCTATGCTGTTACTTTGGCTCTGCTCGGTTACCATTTCCTGTCGCCGGTACTGAAACGGAGAAAACTGATTCAGCAGTTGTCCCATCGCTACAAGCACAAACAACCCTGACATGAAACCCAAAAAAAAACAAAGGTTTATCATGGTCGCTCTGATACTGGCCGGAGTCGGCGTGTCCGTTGGTTTGACCCTGAAAGCCCTGGAGAAGAACATCAACCTGTTTTTTACGCCCAGTCAAGTCGCGGCTGGAGAGGCGCCCGACAATATTAACTTCCGGGTTGGCGGCATGGTGGTCGTCGGCAGTGTTGAACGGAACCCGGACAATCTGGAGGTCACCTTCGACCTGACCGACACGGCGCAAGCAGTCACGGTCACTTACAGCGGGATACTGCCCGACCTGTTCCGGGAAGGGCAAGGTATCGTTGCCCTCGGCAGTATGCAGGGTGGCCGGTTTGTCGCAGACCAGGTATTGGCGAAACATGATGAGAATTACATGTCGCCTGAAGTGAGCGAGGCCCTTAAAGCAGCAAACAAGAATAACTTTTCGGCTCCTGATCCGACAAGCGACTATAACCTGACCCAAGAGCCGGTGAATTGATCCCGGAACTTGGAAATTTCTCGTTGACCCTGGCGCTGGCGCTCAGCGTTATGCTGGGTGCCCTGCCGATCATCGGCAGATACCTGGGAGTTCATGCGTGGGTCGGTTTTGCTCGCCCGGCTGCATTGGCTCTGGTTCCTCTGGTCGGATTCTCCTATATCTGCCTGACCGTTGCGTTTTTACAGAATGACTTTTCGGTCGCTTACGTGGCCAATCACTCCAATACGCAGCTACCCCTGATTTACAAGATATCCGGAGTATGGGGCGGGCATGAAGGCTCGCTGTTACTATGGGTTTTCATATTGAGCCTGTGGACCGGAGCGGTGAGCCTGTTTTCGCGCGGCATCCCGGCGGGACTCATCGCCATCGTGCTCTCGGTACTCGGCATGGTCACTGCCGGGTTTTCCAGCTTTACCCTGTTCACTTCCAATCCGTTCGAACGGCTGTTTCCCACACCAGCCGACGGTATAGACTTAAACCCCCTGCTCCAGGACATCGGCATGGCTATGCACCCGCCGATATTGTATATGGGATATGTCGGGTTTTCAATTGCTTTCGCTTTTGCGATTGCCGCCCTGGTAACCGGAAAATTTGACGCGGCCTGGGCACGCTGGACACGTCCCTGGACCAATATCGCCTGGATGTTCCTGACCATTGGTATCGCACTGGGCTCATGGTGGGCCTATTATGAGCTCGGATGGGGCGGCTGGTGGTTCTGGGACCCGGTGGAAAACGCATCCTTCATGCCCTGGTTGATCGGCACAGCCTTGATCCACTCTCTGGCTGCGACAGAAAAAAGAGGCGTATTCAAAGCCTGGACTGTACTGCTGGCGGTGATCGCCTTTTCACTGTCACTGCTGGGCACTTTCCTGGTCCGCTCTGGCGTACTGATTTCGGTACATTCATTCGCCTCAGATCCCACTCGTGGATTATTCATACTGATGTTCCTCGGCGTCGTGATCGGCGGGTCACTGCTACTGTATGCCTGGCGGGCACCTGGAATCGTATCCAGTGTCCGCTTCGCCACCGTCTCCAGAGAAATGGCTATCCTGTTGAATAACATCATATTCGGCATTCTGTGTTTTGCCGTATTGCTGGGCACACTCTACCCCCTGATCATGGATGCACTCAATCTTGGGAAGATTTCGGTGGGACCGCCGTATTTCAATTTCGTATTTGCCATAATCGGGTTTCCTCTGGCCCTGCTGATCGGTATCGGGGCACTGCTGCATTGGAAGATGGATCGGTTCAGGCGCATCAGTCCGGGCATTCTGGTCTGCCTGTCCTTAAGCCTGATGGTCTCAATCAGCGCACCGTATCTGCTGTTCCATCCTTCTCTGGGCGCATCCGCCGGTTTATTTGCTGGCAGCATGATTATTCTCCTCAGCCTGAAGGGCTTGATTGACCGAACCCGATCAGGCAATCGCATCCGCTCCATCATCAACACGCCAAAAGGAGTGCTCGGCATGGTGACCGCACATCTCGGCATGGGGATATTCGTGATCGGGGTGACCATGACCAATGTCTACAGCATCGAACGGGATGTCCGTCTCGCCCCCGGCGAACAATACTCAATCGGTGAGTACCAATTCGTTTTCGATGGGACGCAACAAATTTCCGGGCCAAATTATCAGTCCGTGCAGGGCAACTTCAAAATCTTCAAGAATGATGAAATGATTGCCCGGCTTTTCCCGGAGAAACGAACCTATCTGGTTCAGAAAAACCCGATGACAGAAGCGGCGATTGACTCCGGTCTCACTCGGGACTTGTATATTGCCCTGGGGGAACCGCTGTCGGCAACTGCAAAAGACAATCAACCCTGGGCTGTCCGAATATATTACAAGCCTTATGTCCGGTGGATTTGGCTGGGTGCCCTGATCATGGCGCTTGGCGGATTGCTTGGCGCCGCCGACAAACGGTACAGACGAACACGCACAACAACCCTGGCCGCAGGGCAACAACCTGAACCGGGAGGGGGTTGACCGTTGCTTCGGCTGGCATTTTTCCCGTTTATCGTTTTTATTCTGATCACCGGCTTTCTGGCAGTCGGGTTGAAGCGAGACCCTGCTCTCGTGCCTTCTCCCCTTATTGGAAAGCCCGCCCCCGTATTCAGCACACCGACACTTTTGACGCCGCACGCCCAACTGACCAGTGAAGAGCTGAAAGGTAACGTATGGCTGTTTAATGTCTGGGCATCATGGTGCGCCGCCTGCCGGGATGAGCACCCGTTGCTGATTGAACTGCAACGCGATCAGGTGGTGCATATCGTCGGACTGAACTACAAGGACGATCCAGCCGACGCCAAAAACTGGCTGTCCAGATTCGGCGACCCGTACCATGTAATTGCCATCGATCCAGAAGGAGATATCGCTATCGACTATGGCGTATACGGCGTTCCGGAAACCTTCGTCATCGACCGGGAAGGCGTGATTCGTTACAAGCATATCGGGCCGCTCAGCGAAACCGAGTTGAGCGGGACAATCAAACCGCTGATCGACCGCTTGCAGCAGGAATATGGAAGCACCCCAAAGACTTCGTCATTCCCGCGAACGCGGGAATCCACGACGCTACAGGGGAACACAACCGCCATCCCACACCACTCGTCATTCCCGCGAACGCGGGAATCCATGATGCTACAGCAAGCAGGAACATGAAAGCGATTCAGCGACTGTTCTGGCCTGTGGCTCTGCTACTCCTGCTCAATACCCCGGTTTATGCCCAGGCTGAACTGGCCCCGTTCGACCAACCCGAACAAAGAGAACTTTACCAGGATCTGTTAGCCGAATTGCGCTGTCTGGTATGTCAGAACCAGAATCTGGCCGACTCAAACGCCGACCTTGCCGGGATCTGCGTACCAAAACCGAACAAATGGTACGTGCCGGAAACAGCCGGGAAGAAGTGGTTGAATACATGGTCAAGCGATACGGCGATTTCGTCCTGTACCGGCCACCATTCAAAAATACTACTGTTGCTTTGTGGTTATCCCCGTTCGTGTTACTGATCATGATCGTTCTCATCGCCTGGTTTCGAGTCCGGCCCGGCGCGAGACCTGCCCCGCACACTCTCTCTGAAGAACAGATACAACAGGCAAAATCATTATTGAACCGGACCGCCAGGTGATTCTGTTTTATCTATTCCTGCTGATCATTGCCGCCGTGCCGGTCGTGATTGTTTTGCCCTCCCTGCTCAGGAAGAATTCCCGCAACCTTGTCAACGTGGGGCAGACCGATCAGGAACTTGCCAATCAAATGAATATCGAGATCACCCGGAGTCGACTGGATGAAGTCCAGCAACATCTCGAAAACGTCCACGACCGGGTAGCAGCGGAACAGGAGTTGCAGGCCACACTGCTCGATGATTTACAAAGTCAGGGCAATCCCGGGGAAACAACAACGACGGTTCCGGCTTTCTGGAATATCGCGCTGCTGCTGATGATTCCGGTTGCCAGCCTGATCATTTACAGCTGGATCGGCAACCCGCAATTCGCTGATACCGGGATGATAAAGGACAGCCCGGCCCCGACTGCAATCCCGGACATCCAGACCCTGCTGGATCAACTCGAAGAGAAAATTGCCCAAGACCCGGACAATCCGAAAGGCTGGGAACTGGCCGCCACAACCTACATGCGAATCGGCAACTATGCAAAGGCTGAAAAGGCATACCAGAAACTCAACCGGATTGTCGTCGGCAACCCGGACTTGCTCACCGCCTGGGCCGATGCCTCGATCCTGCATGCTGGAAGTTATACGACCCAAGCCAGAGAACAGATTGAAAAAGCCCTGTCGATTGACCCGTTCCACACGACTGCATTATGGCTGGCGGGGCTGGGTGCCCAAAGCATCGGCAATCACGCTGAAGCGATTCAATACTTCAACCGCTTGAAACCCCTGCTCAAGGACGAACCGGAATCAATCGGGCGAGTGGAGCAACTGATAAAAGCAAGCGCCTCTGCCCGTATACCTGCGACCCTCCCTGAAGAGTCTCACGACCGCTCCGCCAAGTCGATGATTGAAAAGGAAATTGTCGAATAACCGATTGATTATGGCTTATAATCGCGACTCTGGAATATCCACCCCCTATCACCATGAATGACCTTGAACAAACCATAACCCGGGCATGGGAGCGGCGCGCCGAAATCACTCCACAGAACGTCGACCCGGTGCTGAAAACTGCAATCAATCAGTCCATCGCACTACTCGATAAAGGTGAAGCCCGGGTAGCTGAACCCGACCAGGGAGGCTGGAAGGTCAATCAGTGGCTTAAAATGGCCGTTCTTCTTTCCTTCAGGATAGAACAGAATCAAATGATCGTGGATGGCGCTACCCGATACTACGACAAGGTCGCCACCAAGTTCAGCCAGTATACCGACGACGATTTCTCCCGCTGTGGTTTCCGGGTCGTACCACCGGCCACAGTGAGAAGAGGCGCATACATTGCAGAAAATGTGGTATTGATGCCAAGCTACGTCAATATCGGCGCCTGGGTCGGCGCCGGTACGATGGTAGATACCTGGGCGACCGTCGGCTCATGCGCTCAAATCGGCTCGAATGTTCATTTGTCAGGCGGTGTGGGAATCGGCGGTGTCCTGGAACCCCTGCAGGCATCACCGACCATAATCGAGGATAATTGTTTCATCGGCGCGCGCAGTGAGATTGTCGAAGGCGTGATCGTCGGCAAAGGCGCCGTCATATCCATGGGTGTATATATTGGTCAAAGCACTCGCATTTTGAACCGGGAAACGAACGACTTAAGCTATGGCTACGTGCCACCCGGTTCGGTTGTGGTCTCAGGGTCAATCCCGGCGAAGGATGGCAGCCACAGCCTGTACTGCGCGGTCATCGTCAAAACAGTTGACGAGAAAACCCGGAACAAGGTGGGGATCAATGAGCTTCTCCGTGGAATATAGGATGTCCTGATCGGAACTCGCAATGCAGACCGTTACCCGATTCCCTCCGAGCCCCACCGGGGAGCTTCATATCGGGGGTGCCCGAACCGCCCTGTTCAACTGGTTATATGCCAGGAAAACCGGCGGCAAGATGGTGCTCCGCATCGAAGATACGGACCGTGTGCGCTCAACCCAGAAAGCCATTGACGCGATTCTTGAGTCAATGAAGTGGATGGGGTTGACCTGGGACCAGGGAGCCTACTACCAGACCGAGCGATTGGACCGATACCGGGATGTCATCCGGCAGTTACTGGATCAGGGAGACGCCTATCATTGCTCATGCAGCAAACAACGGCTGGATCAAGTCCGTGAAGCACAACGTGGCCGGGGAGAAAAACCCAGATACGATGGCCATTGCAGAGACCGGCAACTGAATCCTGATACCTGCGAATCCACCGTAGTCCGATTCAGGAACCCTCAACAAGGCTCGGTTGTGTTCAATGACGCAGTGCGGGGTGAAGTAGAGTTTGCCAATAAGGAACTGGATGACCTGGTCATTGCACGCAGTGACGGCATGCCCACCTATAACCTGACAGCCGTAGTGGACGACATGGATATGGGAGTGACTCATGTCATCCGGGGGGCAGACCATATCAATAACACGCCGCGGCAGATAAACATTCTCCAGGCACTGGCAGCCCCGCTGCCAATCTATGTCCATGTGCCGTTGATTCTGGCAGAAGACGGGCAGCGTCTTTCAAAACGTCACGGTGCTGCCAGCGTTCTCGAATATCGTGACATGGGCATTCTGCCTTCTGCCCTGCTCAACTATCTGGTCCGCCTGGGCTGGTCACATGGTGATCAGGAGATATTCGACGTGGACGAAATGATCGAACTGTTCGATATTAATAAAATCAACAAGGCTCCGGCGACATTCGACCCGGCCAAGCTGTTGTGGATGAATCAGCAGTATATTCAGGCAATGGCTCCTGATCGATTAGCCAGGGAAATATCGAAACGCCTCAATCAACGGGGAATCGGGTTATCCAATGGCCCTCAAATGAGTGAAGTGATTGAGGTCGTGCGTCAGAGAGCGCAAACCCTGGAAGAAATGACCGACAGTGTTCTTTATCTATACACTGAATTCGATCAATATGACTCGCAATCCATGGACAAACACGTAAACAGCACGACCAGCGGGATTCTGTCACTTGTAATGACCAGGCTTGCGGCACTGGAGGACTGGAACAGTACCGAAATCAGTCGCACCATCCAGTCGTTTGTTACTGAACAGGGTATCCGCTTCCCCGAAGTGGCCCAGCCTTTGCGAATCGCGGTATCCGGGTCATCCGCCACGCCCTCGATTGACCAGACACTATGGCTGGTAGGCAAAGACCGATCATTACGGCGAATTGAAAAAGCAATCCGGCTGTTCGCGGAGCTAACCTGAACAACCAAAAAAAGGCCGGGGAACCCCCGGCCTTTTCAGTCACCGAAACCGCACAATCTGATTGCACCGATTGGCTTGACGCTGTTTCATCAGCCAGCCTTCGACAGCGGCGTACCTTCCTTGTCAAAGTACTCACGGGTCACCTTGAAAACCACTGGAGCGAGCAGCAGCAAGCCAATCAGGTTGGGAACCGCCATCAATCCGTTGAGAGTGTCCGACAGATTCCAGACAAAATCCACTTTCACGCTGGCAAAACCAAGTGCCGCCAACACCCACAATATCCGATAGATCAGCAGGCTCTTTTCGCTGAACAGATACTGCCAGCATCTTTCACCATAATAGGACCAGCCGAGGATCGTGGTGAAGGCGAAAACCACCAGAGCGATGGTGACAATGTACTGACCGCCGCTGATGCTGTTGGCGAAGCTCTCGGAGGTAAGGACAACTCCGGTAAGCCCCATTCCATCTGCTCCCATCGCCGTCCACATTCCTGAGGTGATGATCACCAGAGCGGTCATGGTGCAAACCACCAGCGTATCAATGAATGTGCCCAGCATGGCGATAATGCCTTGTCGTACCGGGTTATTGGTTTGCGCCGCAGCGTGTGCGATGGCGGCGGAACCGAGACCGGATTCATTCGAGAATACACCGCGCGCCACACCGAATCGAATGGCCGCAGCAACTGCTGCTCCGGCAAAGCCACCGGCAGCCGCGGCAGGGTTGAACGCATGATAAAAAATCAAGCCAAATGCTTCCGGAACCTTGCTGATATTTATCAGAATAACGATCAGCGCCGCACCAATATACAAGACAATCATAGTCGGTACGAGTTTCCCGGCCACCTCACCGATCCGGCGAATACCGCCGAGAATCACGAACGCAACAAGTACTGCAACAATAATACCCGTAATCCAGGTCGGCAGATTGAAACTGGCATCCAGTGCTGCCGCCATTGAATTGACTTGCACGGCATTGCCGATTCCAAATGCCGCCACTGCGCCGAAAATAGCGAACAACAATCCCAGCCATTTGCCAAGTTCCGGGGCAAAAGCGCCCACGCCATTACGCAGATAGTACATCGGCCCGCCAACATACTTGCCTTCGCTATCAACCTCCCGGTAAGTAACCGCGCACACAGCCTCAGCGTACTTGGTCGCCATACCGAACAGGGCAATGACCCACATGTAAAAAATAGCGCCCGGCCCACCGAGTGCGATCGCGGTCGCTACGCCTGCGATATTGCCGGTTCCCACCGTTGCCGATAATGCGGTCATCAAGGCATTAAACGGTTTGACTTCCCCCTCCCCTTCCGGGGCGCTTTTGTCAAACAGAATCCTGAAACCATACACCACCTTGCGCCAGGGCATGAATACCAGGCCAAGTGTGAGCAGAACCCCGGTCACCCCCAACATCCCCAGCATCGGAGGTCCCCAGGCGAAAGCATTGATCGAACTGATGACTGAATTCAGTTGTTCCATATCATTATCCTCAAGTAGTTGTCACAACCTGATCGCCCGGTTAAAGAACCGGCATACCAATAGCTTCTGTCGATTCAGACTCCATCGGTGACAGGTCGCAGTTAGTTTTCCCGGCTTGTCGGTCGGAATACCGACAATCCGCCGGAGCATAAATTAAATTTTTACCGATATTAACTTGATTTCTCATAATCCACAACCATACGGAATCTGCAATTACCAACATCATTCCCCCCTTGAGGGGGAATCACATCGCGCAAAGCGGGTGTGATGGGGGGACACAACGATATGGAATCCGCAATTACCGATGCGTAGGGACAGGCCTCTGTGCCTGTCCGCTACCGTTGATACCTGTTCCGGCGGTTGCGGGAGGGCACGGAGACCCTCCCCTACGATGACGGGTTGGCATCCATCACATCATTCCCCCCTTGAGGGGGAATCCAATCCGTAAGCGGATTGGATGGGGGGACACAACGATACGGAATCTGCAATTACCGATGCGTAGGGACAGGCCTCTGTGCCTGTCCGCTACCGTTGATACCTGTTTCATCCATTTGCCGCAAAACATGTTCCGCAAATCCGCGTCCCGCTCCGGCATAAAGGTTAAAAGTAACGCAGCCGAGACTTTCCAGTTCGGCTCTGTGATCAGGATAGCGGGAAATTACAGCAAGAGTACCCGAATAATTCAGTCTTTTCGCAATATCAACCACATACAGATTTTCCCGATGGCTGGACAAACTGATCAATAACACCCGTCGCTTGACCAGATCGGCGTTCAACCAGAAATCAGAGTCACTGGCATCCCCCGATACGCAACGATACCCCCCCTCAACCAGGTATTTCAGTCTTTCCGTATTCTCCTCAATTCCGACCACGACATCGCCGTACCGCTCACGCAGCGTTTCATACGCACCGACCCCCACACGCCCCATACCAAGCACTACAATCTCGGCATCACCCAGACTCGGCATTTTCTCCCGATCCAATCGTTCCTTGCGCTCAAATCGGTTAAGGATTGCGGAAAATCTTCCATACAGTCGATGCACTTTGGTATTGAAAGGAGTGGCGATAAAGAGCGACATGGCCATGACCAGAGCCAGAGTCGTCAACCACTCCGGTGACAACAGGCCGGCGCTGACGGCAATGGCACCGACAATCAGCCCGAACTCGGAGTAATTGAAGAGAGCGAATCCAGCGACAAAGGCAGTCCGCGCCCGCAACCCGAAACCGACCAGCAGAAAGTAATAGATCAGTGGACGCAGGAAAATCAACGCGGACAATGCCAGTGCCACCAACACCATCTCCAGAGAAGGCAACCCGAAGAATCCGATTTGCAGGAAAAAGCCGATCAGGAACAAGTCCTTGAGCGAAACCAGACTCTTGTAAAGCTCAGACGCCTTTTCCGCCCGCCCAAGCAATACCCCGAAAATCAATGCGCCCAGCCCACCCTTGAGATCCACCAGCTCGAACAATTCATAAGCGGCAATGGCGGCGGCCACCCCGAACAAGACCAATAATTCACCATGCCCGGCGCGGTTCAGCAAAGCGATCATCACGGGTCGCAGGAAGGGCAATACCAGGAGTCCCAGCGCCCAGAGACCCGGTGCCTTGTCCGCAGTCAAGACCAGGAAACAGACGGCAAAAATATCCTGGATGATCAGGATGCCGATGGCTATATCCGCATGCAGGGCGGCGCTTTCACCACGCTCCTCGATGATCTTGATGGCAAAAACGGTACTTGAGAACGAGAGAGCGAAGGCCAGCACCCAGGCCGAAGAGGTATTTTCCAGCTGCATCACCGGCAACAGGTATCCCGCGAGAAGTATCACCGGCACAGTCAGAACTACGGCAATCAGGGTATGCGCCGAGGCTGTTCCCCAGACCTGTATCTGTGCCAGTTCCCGCAGATTCAGCTTGAGTCCGATGGTAAAGAGAAGCAGAGTGATACCGAGGTCAGCGAGTGGACGGATAGTTTCGACATCCCCCACTCCGATCTCGTTTGCCACAAACCCCGCCAGCAGAAATCCGAGCAACGGTGGATACCCGAGCCGACGAAAAACCATTCCGGCAAGAAAAGCAATAAGCAGCAGGATGGCATTCATTATCAGGCAATAATTTCAGATAGTAACCGACCCCCTCAATTCTAACTGTTTTCGTACCACAACCAACATCATTCCCCCCTTGAGGGGGAATCCACAACCATTCAGATACAGCGCTTACTGTCATCGTAGGGGCGCCCCTCTGTGGGTGCCCGCTATCGTTGATACCTGTTCCGGCGGTTGCGGGAGGGCACGGAGGCCCTCCCCTACGATAACGGGTTGGCATCCATCACATCATTCCCCACGCCCATCCCACACCACAACCATCCGGAACCTGTAACTACCGTTGCGGTCGATTAGCAACAACCTCGATCAATCCGGCAGCCAATACCATCAACGCCCCGGTTGCCTCACGCCAGCCGAACGGCTCGTCGATAATAATCGCGGCACTGCCAATCCCGACCACTGCTTCGAGCTGAAGTAATATACCGAGTCTGCCTGGATCAACCGACCGATTACCCCAAAACAACCCCCACGACACCGGAATGATGAATACCACGGATACCAGTATCATCCAGGGCACAACCTGCTGGATGACCGACAGGGACGGCAGTACTCCGAAGCCGGGTATTGGCAGGAAGGTCAACGCAAAAGCGAAAATACCACCGTACAGGAAAAACGCGAATACCTGCTCAAACACGCTAACCGCCTGCGCCTGCCGAACCCGCATCGCACCCACCGCATAGATCATGCCCGATAGCAGGGCCATCACATCGCCGGTATTCAGAGACACATCCAGATCAGCACCGACCCGCAGTAATACCAACAGGCCAGCCATGCTGAGTAACAGGGAAAGTCCGCGCCACAGGGTAAACCGACGGCCCATGAAACCAATCTCCACCAGCGTGCCCCAGGCTGGCATCACGTAAAACAGAATCAGAGCACGCACCACATCGGTCAGCAACAGGCTTTCGCAGTACAGAGCCAATGCCCCGCCAATCAAAAATCCGGTGATGATCTGCTCGGTGCCAGTTGCTTGTCGACGCCACAGCCGAACCCAGGCAAATGGCAACAAACAAATCAGCGGAATAATGAATTGCCCGACCGTAACCCAGGCCGGATCCATCCCCATGGATTCGAAAGCCCGGAGCGGCAGCCAGAACAGCCCCCATATTGCAGCCGACAGAGCGACTACAATTTCAGGCTTCACCACAGAAAACTTACGCTTCCGCAATCGCCTCCAGCAAGTCATGCTGGGTGATGATGCGTGGCAGACCACAGCGGTCGCGAACCATCAGCGCGGGATTTTTCCGGTTGATCATCGAGGAGAGAACATCCAGTGTGGTATCGGCTGGCACGAACTGGAACGGCTGATCCATGACCTCATGGACCTCCTTTTCCCGGATGGAAGGGTCTTCGATCAGTTGCTTGAGCAACCGGGTATCGCTCAGGCTGCCGACAAACTGATCCCCGTCCATCACCGGCAACTGCGAAACCGAAACCGAGGTCAGCAATGAAATCGCCTCGGTCACGCTGGCATCCCTGCTGATCGTGGTGAGGGCGTCCTCGCCGTCCTGCTTGGCGATGATATTGGCCGCCGAGCCGTAGTCGCGTTCCTCGATAAAGCCGTGATCCTTCATCCAGTCATCATTGTAAATCTTGCCCAGATAACGGGTGCCGTGATCCGGCATGATGATCACCATGACATCGTCTTCAGTCAGATTCTCCCGCGCCCACTCCAGCGCACCCCAGACCGCGGAGCCGCAGGACCAGCCAACAAACAGACCCTCTTCACGAGACAGCCTGCGGGTCATGATCGCCCCATCCTTGTCGGTCACCTTTATAAAATGATCGATCAGAGAGAAATCCACATTGGCCGGGAGAATGTCCTCGCCGATGCCCTCGGTCAGATAGGGATAGATTTCAGTTTCATCAAACACTCCGGTTTCCTTGTATTTCTTGAACACCGAACCGTAAGTATCAATGCCGACGGTCACTAAGTCGGGGTTTTGCTCCTTCAGGTATTTAGCCACGCCACACATCGAACCGCCTGTGCCAACTCCGGCTGCGTAGTGAGTGATTCTGCCATCGGTATCCCGCCAGATTTCCGGGCCGGTGGTTTCATAATGCGCGTCCGCATTGGACAGATTGTCATATTGGTTGGGATAATACGAATTTTCGATTTCCTCATTCAGCCGTTGCGCCACCGAGTAATAGGATCTCGGGTCTTCCGGTGCCACCGCAGTCGGACAGACATGGACTTCGGCGCCAACCGCCTTCAGGATGTCTATCTTCTCCTGGGATTGCTTGTCAGCCAGAGTAAAAATACATCGGTAACCTTTTGCAATCGCCCCCAGCGCCAACCCCATGCCGGTATTGCCTGAGGTGCCTTCGATAATGGCGCCGCCCGGTTTCAGATCGCCTCTCGCCTCCGCGTCCTCTATCATTTTGATCGCCATGCGATCCTTCATCGAGTTGCCCGGATTGAAGTATTCAACCTTCGCCAGCACCGTCCCCTTGATACCGCGAGTGACGGAATTGAGCTTGACCAGAGGTGTATTGCCGATCGTTTCAATAATCGAGTGGTAATAATTCATTTTTATGTCATATTTTATAGAGTATGGATTGTGGGTTCCCACTGTTTCCGCAGGAATAACAACCGCATTGTACTATAACTTTGGTTATCACAGACTCCCACCCCCAACAACATCCGTCTTTCCCGCGCAGGCGGGAATCCACAACAATACAGAACCTGCAATCACCGATGCGTAGGGACAGGCCTATGTGCCTGTCCGCTATCGTTGATACCCGTTCCGATCATTCGCGGGAGGGCACAGAGACCCTCCCCTACGAGATCATTTCGATCCATGTATCCATATCATTCCGACAAGCCGGAACACGGTGCAAACCCTTCCGGCTCCGACCCCCTTATGAATGGCAGATTCAACCGCTCTGGACAACGTTGATTGGCAACCAATCCACTATCGGGGTCAATACGGACGGTCACAATGTTATTATTTTGCGCGGGACTTGATCTTTCCAGGTTCAGTCGCGACATGACCTCCCCCCAAACCCGCATGGCACCGCTCGCGCCGGACAGATGGACCGATTGATTGTCGTCCCGCCCGACCCATACGACAGTCAGCAAATTAGCGCTGTAACCGGCAAACCAGCTATCCCGGAAGTCGTTGGTAGTTCCTGTTTTCCCGGCCAGGTTCAGTTGCGTGTCAAAACTCCGCCCCAAACCCGCGGCAGTACCCTGCCGAACCGCCATTCTCAGAGCGTAATCAATCAGGAAAGCACTCTCATCGTCGATCACCTGACGTGCCGAAACCGGGAATCTGGCGACCGTGTGACCTCGATGGTTCCGAATACTGCGTAGGGTGCGTAACGGTATCCGATTGCCCTGATTGGCGATAACCTGATACATCTGCGCCATTTCCAGCGGCGAGTGCTGGCTGGCACCGAGCAGGGTTGAGGGATAATCGGCTATGTCGCGCCGAATACCGAGCCGGCGCATGGTCTCAATCACCCGCTCCACGCCCAGCTCCAGACCAAGCCGTACCGTAGGCAGATTGCGGGAATACACCAATCCCTGATACAACGGTACGGCGCCCTGAAACTCCCGGTCATAGTTTTGCGGAGACCAGGATTCGCTGCCTTGTGAGTGCAGGGTAAGCGGACTGTCATCCAGCAATGTAGTCAGGGAATACTTTTCAGGAATCTCCAGCGCAGTCAAATATACCACCGGCTTGACCAGCGACCCGACCGGCCGCCGGGCATCGACCGCACGGTTGAATCCTGAATAGCCACGAGCGCGATCCCCCACCAACGCCAGGATTTCTCCACGCTCCGGATCGACCACGATCACCGCACCCTGCAACCCCCCGGCAGTGATTTCCTTTTGCTGCTCAATGCGAACCAGTGTCTCGGCAAGCGCCTGCTGCGCCGTTTTCTGTATCTCGATGTCAATGGTGGTATACAGGTTCAATCCATTTTCCCGTAATACCTCGGTCGGATAATACTGTCTCAACTGGCGATGCAGATAATCCAGCCAGGACGGGAAATCGCTGGTTGACAACGATTTATGAGGAGCGATTCCGAGCGGCTTTTGCGACAGCCGTTCAGCGCTTTGCTCACTGATTGATCCGGTGCGAGCCAGAGTATCGAGCACCAGATTGCGACGCTTCAACGCCCGTTCGGGGTGTTTGCGCGGATTATAATAGGAAGGGGCGGCGATCATCCCGACCAGCATTGCAACCTCCTCTACCTTGAGCTGGTTGACCGGACGGGCGAACCAGTATTCGCTGGCCAGAGCAAATCCATGAATCGCCCGATTGCCGGATTGCCCCAGGAATACCTCATTCAGATACAGTTCGAGAATAGTAGTCTTGCTGAAACGAAGCTCCATCATAACAGCCATCACCGCCTCGACTATTTTGCGAGTCAGCTTTTTTTGTGGATTCAGAAACAGATTCTTGACCAGCTGCTGAGTCAGCGTACTGGCGCCCTGAACCGTTCCGCCATGCCGCAGATTGGCCCAGACCGCACGCAGAATCCCGCGCGGATCAATACCGTGATGATGTTGGAAATTACGGTCTTCCATGACAAATAGCGCTTCCAGCAACATCGCCGGTGCCTGATGCGGCTTCAAAGAAATCCGGTCCTTATGGGGCCTAAGTTGCAGGCTACCGATCAACGGCGCAGCGAATTCCACCCGATTGACAGGACCCCCGCTGGCATGATCCGTGATTGCAGAGAGAACGCCACGGTCGAACGCAATCCGCACCGCACGCGCTTCAGTAAAATCGTCACCCTGCCCGAAACTACGAATGAAAATATCCATCGCACGACTGCCAACCACGAAGTCTCCGGGTTCCACCAGCGTGGCGGCGCGGCGATAGCCATTGGCTTCAAGCCGTTCCGCGATGTCCCCCGGAGCATACCTCTGGCCGACCGACAACCACAGTGGCCGTCCGTAGACATGGGCCGGTTCGGCCTGGATGTTGCCACTGAAACGATGCCGGACCTCGAGATCGAAATAAAGCAGTATGACCAACGTAACGAAAAACAGCCCGGCCAGCAGACGGGTAGAAATGAACAGCCAGAAATTGCCTCCCCGCGCTGCTGATCGCCTGGCCATCTACTCTTCGCACCGACCAGGTCGCTGTTCAGACAGGTTCCTCATCCGGTTTCGGCCATGCCAGAATAATAGCGCGTACCAGTGTAGCCAGAGGAATCGCGAAAAAGATCCCCCACAACCCCCATAACCCGCCAAAGAACAAGACCGCGACAATAATGGCAATCGGGTGGATATTGACCACTTCGGAGAACAGAATGGGCACCAGAAGATTGCCGTCCAGTGCCTGAATCACCAGATACACCACCACCAGAGTGATAAACTCGTTAGACCAGCCCCACTGAAACCATGCAATCAATGCCACCGGAATAGTCACCACGATAGCACCGATATAAGGGATCAGGACGGAAAGCCCGACCACAACCGAGAGCAGCATCGCGTATTGCAGATCGAGATAGACGAACGCCGTCAGTGTTACCGACCAGACCACCAGAATCTCCCAGAATTTGCCACGGATATAATTGCCGATTTGCATATCCACATCCCGCCATACCTGACTCGCCAGCCCATGATCACCGGGCATCAACTCGGCAACCCAGCGCAGGATGAGCTGCTTGTCCTTGAGAAAAAAGAAAACCAGAATAGGCAGCAACACGATATAAATCATTACCGTGATGATGCTGGCGGTGGCAGAAATAGAGCCGGTGATCAAAGCCTGACCCGCATCGGTCAACTGAGTCCGCAAGCCGAAGATCAACTCCCTGACCTGCCCGGTTGAAAGCAGTTCCGGGTAATGTTCCGGCAAAGCCATCAATGCCGCCTGCCCCTGAGTCAACATACTGGGGATTTGTTGAACCACTTCCGTCAGCTGCTTGTACAGAACCGGCAACAAGCCAAAGGTAATACCGGCCAGGAATATCATGAAGCTGGAGAACACCACCCACAGTGCCAGGAATCGTGGTATTTTCAATCGCGTCATTCTACCGATCAGACCTTCCAGCAGATAGGCGATGACCACAGCGGCAATCACCGGAGCCAGAATGCTGCCCGCATAAGATATGACCAGTAACAGCCCGATGACCACCAGAGTGAGGAATACGACCTGGGGATTAGAAAGCTGTCGCTTAAACCAGTTAAGGATTCGATTCATAAAGTTGTGTGTCCGGGTTCAACAAACAGTATACTTGATTTTGGTTACTAATTTGAGATGAAAAAGAATCACAATCGACAACCGGCGTCTCATGCCTCAGCCCATCACCGGGAGACAGGGTCTGCGTGCCCTCCCGAAATCGGAGCGGGTATCAAGAACAGGGTCGAATCCTTATGGCGCACAGGCATCGCTGCGGTCAATGGAGAACACGTGGTCCGGGCTACCCTGCGCGAGGCAGGCATCGGCGATATTCATCATCTGGTGGCAGTGGGCAAGGCAGCGGCGGCAATGTGTCAGGGCGCCGACGGGTTTTTATCCGCACAATCACGCGGCTTGCTGATCACCAAATACAACCATATTCATGAGCCGGATCGATTACCGGGAAACATACAGATCATTGAATCCGCCCATCCCGTGCCCGATCAAAACAGTCTGTTTGCAGGTCAACAACTGCTCACCTTTATTGAATCCATACCACAGACGGACTCTCTGGTCATGCTGGTTTCCGGCGGCGCATCCGCTCTGGTTGAATTGCTCCCGGCAAACACGACACTCGATGAACTGCAACGGCTGACCGAAAAGCTGATTGCCGACGGCTATGGCATTGATCAGATCAATCCATTGCGCTGCCGATTGTCGCGTATCAAGGGCGGCAAACTGCTACAGAACTTCCACGGCAGGCGTGTGCTCGCTTACGCCATTTCCGATGTGCCGAATGACGATATCCGCGTCATCGGCTCAGGTATTGGCAGCGACCAGCCGATGCCCGAACAGGCACTGACTATACCGCCATCCATCCGCCCGATATTCGACCAGGCCGGGCCAATACGGCAACCACCCACTACCCGGGGTTTTGAGTATCAGGGACGAATAATCGCCTCCAACAGCATGGCTCGCAACGCAGTCGCAGAGCAGGCGGCGCGTCAGGGTTACCGGGTGCTCGTCAATCAGCACCTGAATCAAAATCAGCCAGCTCAGGCAATCGACCAGATCGCGAAAATGATGTCCGATCAGCTGACCAGGCCAGACCAGCCGGGCATCTGTATCTGGGGAGGAGAACCGACCATCCAGTTACCGGCGCATCCCGGATGCGGCGGCAGGAACCAGCATCTGGCCCTGCTACTGGCCAGAGTCATGCGGGGTATGGATAAGGTCGCGGTGATTGTAGCCGGAACCGATGGTACGGACGGGCCGACTCCGTATGCAGGCGCGATTGTAGACGGTGAGACCTGGTCACCGGACGCGCAAGCGGCGTTGGATAATGCAGACTCCGGCACATTCCTGAAACAGCGTGGGGCACTCTTTCAGTGCGGCCCAACCGGCACCAATGTGATGGATCTGGTGATTGCCCTGAAGACCTGAACCGCAGCCTGGCTTGAGATTATCCAGTTATATATCGCGTTATATATCGCGTTATATATCGTGCGCCCGTTGCCGCAGCTTGAATTTCTGGATTTTGCCGGTCGATGTTTTCGGCAATTCACAAAAAACAACATGACGTGGCACCTTGTAATGCGCCAGGTTCTGGTAACAGAAGTCAATCACCTGCTGTACCGTAAGCGTCCTGCCCGGCGCCAGACCGACAAAAGCGCAGGGGCTTTCCCCCCACTTCGGGTGCGCCTTCGCGACCACCGCGGCCTCGATAATATCAGGATGAGCGTACAGGCAATTCTCGATCTCGATTGAGGAAATGTTCTCCCCGCCAGAAATAATGATGTCCTTTGACCGATCTTTCAGCTCAATATAGTGATCCGAATGCATCACGCCGAGGTCGCCGGAATGAAACCATCCACCCTCGAAAGCCTGCCGGGTAGCTTCCGGGTTGGACAGATAACCCTTCATTACAATGTTGCCCTGAAACAGGGTTTCCCCCAATTCCGACCCATCCCTGGCGACCGGAGTCATGCTTTGCGGATGCTTCACATCGAGGCCGTCCAGCACATGATAGGCCACGCCCTGGCGGGCCATCTTGTCGGCGCGGGCCTGGGAGTCGAGCGCATCCCATTGCGGTTGCCGGGCACAGATCACCGCCGGACCATAAGTTTCCGTCAACCCATACACATGAGTGACTCTGAACCCCTGGGCATCCATCGCCTCCAGCACCGAGGCCGGTGGCGGCGCAGCAGCCGTCATCATGTTGACCGGCTGATCAAACTCCCGCCGCTCATCATCCGCCGCATTGACCAACATACCCATGATGATCGGCGCTCCGCAGAAATGCGTGACCCGATAATCGGCAATCGCGTCAAAAACAGCTTTGGCATTGACCTGCCGCAGACAGACACTGCTCCCGGCCAGTGCCGCCAGAGTCCACGGAAAACACCAGCCATTGCAATGGAACATCGGCAAGGTCCACAGATAAACCGGGAAGTGCGGCATCTCCCAGCCAATCGCATTGCTGAGCGCATTCAGATAAGCGCCGCGATGATGATAGACCACCCCCTTGGGGTTGCCGGTAGTGCCGGAAGTATAATTCAGCGAGATCGCATCCCACTCATCGTCCGGCCAGTAACCGGGGAAATCAGCGTCTCCGCGTTGCATGAAATCAGAACAGGTAACCGCATCCAGCGAACAGGCCATGCCCGGCACCTCGATTTCCACCACAAACACCTTACGATTGACGCGCGCCAGAGCCTGTTTCGCCAACCCGGAATACTCGGCATCGACCAGCAACACATCCGCCTGCCCGTGCTCCAGAATGAATGCGATAGTGGCAGCATCGAGCCGGGTATTAATCGCGTTCAATACCGCTCCGGCCATCGGCACCGCGAAATGCGCCTCCAGACAGGCCTGCGAATTAGGCGCCAGAATCGCCACCGTGCAGTTTTTACCCACTCCCTGCCTGACCAGCGCCGATGCCAGTTTTCTGCAACGGCTATCGGTCTCCCGCCAGGAGGTTCTGGATGACCCGTCGATCACCGCAATACGATCCGGGTAAACCGATGCCACCCGCCTCAGAAAACTCAACGGAGTCAAGGCACGATAGTTAGCGGCACATTTGTCGAGCCCCTGCAAATAAGGATTATCGTCTTTCATCGAAATCTTACACTCATCATTCTGTCAACATGGCGCTGCACTGGATTCAAAACCCGTTCTGGTTTACATTCAACGCAGGTGAATTTATCACAAAACTAAAGAGATGACGGATACCAATACCCTGCGCCGGATCCTGACGGACAGCCACACAATAGCGATCGTCGGCCTGTCCGCGAAGTGGCATCGCCCCAGCTACTTCGTCGCCAAATACCTGTTGGATCATGGTTTTGAGGTAATTCCGGTCAACCCCAATTATGATCAGGTGCTCGGACAGAAATGCTACCCCGACCTGGCCTCAATCCCACATTCTGTTGACATCGTAGACCTGTTTCAGCGGTCGCAAACCGCGCCCGACTACGCCAGGCAGGCAGTCGCAATCGGCGCACAGGTACTCTGGCTTCAGTTAAGCGTGACCAGCGCTCAAGCGTGCAGGATTGCCGAGCAGGCCAATATCGGATTTGTCGAGGACAAATGTCTCAAGATCGAGCATGGCCGCATCTTCGGCGGGCTGAATTTCATGGGAGTGGACACCCGGATTATCTCCTCCCGGCGCAGCAAACAGATAGCCAACTAGCTATTTCTCCCCCTCCACCACCTCCTCATAACGAGTCACGAAATCCGGTGGCGACAGATTCAGCGTGGGCAAGCCGCCATCCCGTGTCAGGTCTGCAAATATGCGATTGACCCAGGGAAACAGCATACGGGGAGCCTCACACAACAGGAAACGTTGACGCGGCTCCTCCTCAAGCCCGGTGAGTTCAAACAAACCCGCATACATCAGCTCGACCAGAAACACAGTCCGCGAATGATGGTGGCCGGTCACCTCAACCGTCAACGTCACCTCATGAAACTCATTGCCCGCCTCGGCGCTATGATGCCGACTGTCTACCCGCACCGACACATTGAGATGCAGCTCGTCCTTGTGCGGCACAACCGGGGCGCCCGGATTCTCGAACGACAGATCCTTGATATAACGATCATGCAGAACCACATTCCAGTTATCCGGCGAACGAACCGGCTTGTTTGTGCGAATCATGGCCGGTTCAAGCCTCTCAAATTCTATCGCCATCCCGGCCCCGGATACCAGCCGACCAGGGAATAGCGAGTGCCACGAGTCACACGCGACACCTCGTGCATCACCAGAGACGGGAAAACCAGTACCGTGCCACGTCGGCGCAGGGCATCGGCGGGCGGCTGGGCAGACACATAATGCATCTTGAAATCGCCCCCCTCGTAGTCATCCGGGTCCGACAGCTGCACGGTGACGCTCAGCTTACGCTGGGTTGGACGGTCGCCACTGACCAGCACCGTGTCCTGATGGGCATGGTAATAATGCCCCCCGTCTTCACTATCCTCCCCCCGATAGATGCTGAATTGCAGGCTGCGCGCGCCCTGTCGGTTATAGTCCACTCCGAACCATTCATCATTCGCCTCATCCACGCAGTAATCAATCAACTGAAAAACATGCACGAACGCCGGGTCGCGTCTCGGCAGGAAGATGACCTCGCCGTGACGGATGCCCGGATTGATTTCAGTGCCATCCAGCCCGACCGTGCCAAGCGCAACCTCCCGCTGCAATGCGTCGTCGATGATCGCCTGACATTCCTCCGCGCTAATCAGCGAGTCATAATAAGCCCATTCACTACGCATTACGCTTCCCGTTTATCTATCAACCCGGTATACCAAGAGGCCAGCGTGTGTCGCTTGCCCGCCACCACCGGACGCACACCGTGCGGCAGGCCAGATGGATAAGCAATCATCCGCCCCGCTTGTGGAGGCACTTCAATGCCGACAGTCGGGAAAACAGTGGCGCCGCCGTGACACGAGGTCAAGTACAGGATGCTGGAATACAGCCGATGCTCGAAATGTGGCGGCAGGTCGTCCCGATGGACATTCATATTCTGGCCTTCCCGCCATAGCACCAGATCGGTATATTCCGGGTACACGGTACTGCCGTGCAATCCATCCGACAGGATCATGGCGATGCGACAGCGCACGTCGTCCATGATTTTCCGTACACGGGAGTTATCGACCTGGGCGTAATTGATCTGCCGCCAGGAAAAGAACGGTTCCACATTCTCCCGCCCCAGACGCCGTACATTCGCCTCCAGAAACTCCGACAGGATAGCGCACTGCGCGGGCGACAGGAATTCACCCTCACTGACCAACGGCAGCATCGGGCTGTTTCGCCACAGCGCTTCAGGACACGACCCGGAGGTCTGTGCGCTTTGCTGCCGCTGAAGTGGCAATACCGCCTCTACCATCTCCAGGTAATACCGGCGCTCACACGAGCCTGCGAATAATCGAACCCATAGGCGCTACCGATATTCACTTCGGCGCGGAATTTCTCCGGCAGCAGAAAAGCTTTGGACAAACGGAAAGCTCCGGCAGCCGCAACGGCATTACTGGACTCATAATGACCCAATCGCACCCCAAAGGCTCGATCCTTGTCATAAGGGATACGCAGACCACCCAGCGCAATGGAGATAGCGGTTTCCTCCCGCGATTCGGCGCGTAACTCATTGAACGATAACTCCAGCGAGCGGATTTGCTGACCGTGTCGAGTGACCTCACTGAACGCCTCATCCACGCGTTTTTCCTGATGCGTAAGCCAACCCTCCGGCAGACGCAACGCCCCCGGTGGTCCCGGCGGGCCGGGAGGGCCCGACGGACCCGGTTGAACAGTGACCTCTCCGGGGGTGCCCTTTGGCCCCGCCGGGCCGGGTGGTCCTGCCGGTCCCGCTCCAATGCCAGCCGTGCCCGGTGGGCCCTGTAACCCCGGCGGGCCCTGAATCCCGGATTGACCTGCTGGCCCCGGCGGCCCCGGCGGGCCTGGGTTACTACCACCCGGTCCGGGTGGACCGGCTGAACCCTGTAACCCCGGCGGTCCCTGGATTCCCGATGGCCCCGATGGCCCCGGCGGGCCGGTAAATCCCCGGTCACCCGTTGCACCCTTCTGCCCTGTCATACCCGGCGGCCCTGGGTTGCTGCCACCCGATCCGGGTGGGCCTGATGCTCCCTGCGGCCCTGTTGCCCCATCCGTTCCGGGAGCACCCGGGTCACCCGGCGGTCCTGGCGGTCCCGGATTACCCTTGGAACCGGTTGACCCCGCCCCCCCTCGCGCCCCATGATCACCCTGTGGTCCCTTTGATCCCTTTGATCCCGGCGGCCCTGCTGTCGTACTGGCTGGTCCGGCTGCTCCGGCTGGCCCCCGCATCCCCGGTGCTCCGTCGTATCCTACGGGACCTGATGGGCCTGACGGTCCCGGCAGCCCCGGCGGACCCGGCGGACCGGCTACTGTGCTATCTGGGCCGGGCGGTCCCGGATTACCCGGTGCTGAATCTCCAAAGCGCATTCCTGCTGGCCCATCCGGCCCCGGCTCTCCCGGCGGACCTGCTGACCCCGGTGGTCCCGGCGGTCCCGTCAGCCCCGGTGGCCCCGCCTGCGCCTGTACGTCGGTCGAATAGAACCCCCCGACCGATGCCATCCCCGCGGCGCCTGCCAGCATCAGCGAAGTAGCCCCGACCGATACCGGCCCATACCAGTTGCGTCTCCTCGCCAGCAGATTCGGCGCGTCCTCACTACCCGGCGCGCCGCTTTGGGCGAGCTTGTCTGGTTTCTTGTGCATGACCGCTTTCCTGTCCTGTCCTACCAGCCCCAGGTAATACCTGCGGTCGCGCCAGTCTGTGAATACTCGAAGCCATGTGCCACCCCGACATCCACCACGGCGCTGGCATCCTCCGGCAGACGCAGGGCGCCGGGCGGCAGACGGAAAGCGCCGGCAGCCGCAACCGCGTTGCCGGATCGATAATGACCCAGCCGCAACGAGAAAGCGCTCTCCTTGTTATAGGGGATCTGTATCCCACCGAGCGCAATGGCAATGGCCGTGCCCTCATTCGACTCGTCTCGCAACGTATCGAACGACAACTGTAGCGAGCGGATGCGCTGACCGTGCTCGTTGACCCCCTGCACGATCGTATCAATACGCCTCTCCTGATTCACAACCCAGCCCTCCGGAGCGCCGGGTGGCCCCGGCGGGCCGGGCGGTCCCGGTGGGCCCGGCGGACCGGGAACGCTGGATGTACTGCTGTCTCCCGGCGGTCCCGGCGGCCCGGATGGGCCGGGTGGTCCCGGCTGGCTACTGCCCGCTCCGGCAGTACCTGCCGGTCCCGGCGGACCGGTATCACCATCCGATCCAGGCGGCCCCTGCGGGCCGGGAGGGCCCGATGGTCCCATGTTAGTGTCTCCCGGTGGACCCGTCGGGCCGGGAGGGCCGGGAGGACCCAGACTCCCCTGCGAGCCGGGAGGGCCACCTGTTCCCGATGGGCCTGTATCACCCTTTAATCCCCGCGGTCCCGGTGGGCCGGGAGGGCCTGCACTAGAGCTTCCCGGCGGTCCCATCGGTCCCGGATCACCATCCGATCCAGGCGGCCCCTGCGAGCCGGGAGGGCCTGATGGCCCCGGGTCTCCAGTTGGACCAGTATCTCCCCGCGCCCCGACTGGACCGGTGGCCCCCGTATTACCTGGGTCGCCCTGCGGGCCGGTAGGTCCCGATGGTCCCGGGTCTCCAGGTGGCCCTGGATTGCCAGCCGGACCAACCGGGCCCGGTTGACCTGCCGGGCCGCGTGCTCCCGGTGAGCCGTCTATTCCCGGCGGGCCCGGCGGGCCCGGCGGACCGTCCATTCCCGGCGGCCCCTGTGGGCCCGTAGCCCCCTGTTCTTGATCTGCTCCCGGCGGCCCGGCTGGACCGGGTTCTCCCTGCGGTCCCGTTGGTCCCGGCGGCCCCTGTGGACCCGGTGGGCCCGGCATTTCCTGCGCCTGTACCTCAGTCGAGTAGAACCCTGCGACCGATGCCATCCCCGCGGCGCCTGCCAGCATCAACGAAGTGGCTCCGACCGATACCGGGCCATACCAGTTTCGCCGTTTCACCGGCAATTCCGGCAGATCACGGCGGACCTGCGCCGCCTGCCTTGAGCTTTTTCTCGATTTCTTCATATTGGACTACCGCATCGAAACCCGCACAACGCCCCCACCTCCGCGCCGGAGAGTGGAATCGTTGCACGGATCAGGATAGAAGTGGGAGGATAAAGAGACTCTGCGTTGCCGCCAGTTGCAGAGAGTTTCCCTTACAGATAATCCGGCTTTCAGCAAGCCGGGAAACCACCCGCCACCGACGACTCGGCAGAGGCGGAATAAAGAGGATAAATCGGAGCTTAAACGGTCAAATCGAAGCGCAGGATGAGCGGCCCGACCCCGCCGCCAAAAAGACCCGCCAAATGTCATGGCACACAACGGCCTGGCTGGCTGGCTGGCTGGCTGGCTGGCTGGCTGGCTGGCTGGCTGGCTGGCAAATATTGTCAGAAAACGCAAAAACCCTTGTCAAGGGTTTTTTCATATTTTCTGCCACTTTTCTCTCCTGCGCTCTCATTTTATTTCAGATTTCCGACACCGGGTCTCAATAACAAGCCCGAATCTTACCCCAAAAACAGCAAAAAACAAACATTTTTCCCGCATATTTTTCCCGCAAATGCGGAAATCCACAATAATACGGAATCTGCAATTAAAGTCATCGTAGGGGTGCCCCTTGTGGGTGCCCGCTACCGTTGCCTGTCCCGACATCTGCGGGAGGGCACAGAGACCCTCCCCTACGAGATCATTTCGCTCCAAGTATCAACATCACTCCCCCCACCCGCTCCCCGGCGGGCTTCGCCCTTGTATCGCGGACTCCCCCTCAAGGGTGGAGTGATACCGTCCAAATCATTCCCCCCTTGAGGGGGAATCCACAACCATTCAGATACTGCGCTTACTGTCATCGTAGGGGCGCCCCTCTGTGGGTGCCCGCTATCGTTGATACCTGTCCCGACATCTGCGGGAGGGCACAGAGACCCTCCCCTACAACATCATTTCGATCCAAGTATCAACATCATTCCCCCCACCCGCTCCCCGGCGGGCTTCGCCCTTGTATCGCGGACTCCCCCTCAAGGGTGGAGTGATACCGTCCAAATCATTCCCCCCTTGAGGGGGAATTGAGGTGTACTGAGTTTAGTGGACAGTTAATTAAGAAACACATTGATTGCTTTCATACTCCACGGGTGAGATATAACCCAAAGTCTGGTGGAGTCTTTGTCGATTGTAAAACAATTCGATATATTCGAACAGACTCGCTCTGGCCTGTTCCCGATTCGGACGGCCCTGCTGCCAGGCCCATTCGTTTTTCAGTTGACCAAAGAAGCTTTCCGCGACTGCATTATCCCAACAATCTCCTGTTCGACTCATGGATGCGATGATTCCCTTACAGTTCAGCGCATAACGATAGAGTTCAGAAGTGTAGGTCGCTCCGCGGTCTGTATGATGAATGAGACCAGGCGCAGGTTGGCGATGTGCAACCGCCATGTCCAAACAGGCTTTGACCAAAGAGGTATCATTGCGATTGGCCATGGACCAGCCCACCACCTTGCGCGAATAGAGATCCAGTAATACGGCCAGATATAACCAACCCTGGCGGGTTTCAATAAACGTCACGTCCCCCACCCAGACCCGATTCGGAGCACTCGCATAAAATACACGATTGAGTTGATTCGCCGCCGCCCGATCACTCGGCCTAGAGCGGGTAGTAACCACAAAACGATGACGGCGCTGACTGAATATGCCGTGCAAACTCCGTAACTTGACGACCTGATCCCGACCGCAAGCAATCCCTTCCCGACGCAAATGACGCCAACACTTGAGCGCACCATAACGACCCTGAAACTGCTGATGTACCCGCCGAATCTCAACTAAAAGATTGCGCCGAAATAAACTCCCCGCGCTCGCACCCCGACTCCGCCACGCATAATAACCCGAACGACTCACTCGAATCACACGACACATGCAAACCACCGGAAAACAACCACGATACCGTTCAATAAAAGCGTACTTCACTTCAGCTCTCGAGCAAAGTACGCCGCCGCCTTTTTTAGAATATCACGCTCCATCTTGACATCCGACAACTCCTGCTTGAGACGAGACAGTTCATCCGTCAAAACTACCGGCTGGCGACCCGAACCCAAAAACGCCTGCCGACCATGACGACTCAACTGATCCTCCCATTTGTATAGCATGTTCGGACGCAAACCTAAACTCTTCGCCAAAGCCGTAGCAGACTGACCTTCCTGCTTCCATTGACGAAGAGCTTCTAATTTGAACTCTTTACTGTAAATATTTCTTTTCCGCATCAGACACCTCCAAGGATTCTATCCCCATTCTAGTGTGTCCACCTTTCTCAGTACAGTTCAAATCCAATCCGTTTGCGGATTGGATGGGGGGACACAACCGCTATGTCCAAGCGAAGAGGTATGCTGACGGCAACACTGTAGGTGCAGGTGACCTGCGTAATTTTGCGGGAGCGATTGACGAAGACTATTTCGATCAGGAGACCATATAGTTCGTGCGCTTGTCATTCATTCGTCAGGTGTTTCCATCTCGGTAAGCAGCATCTGAACCGCATCGTTCAGTTCCAACAGGCTGCTGGTAGCATAAAGCCAGACGAGTCTCGGTGCTACGTGATCATAGCCATGAGCCAGATAGTTCCGAAAATCAATGATGCGACGCATTTCGGGAATTCTTGTGGCGAGGTTGGGATGGTTGATGTGCAGACGATTTACCGCTTCGCCGATGATTTCGAACTTGCGTTCGACCGCAGCTTGGGTCAGTGAATCAGCGGAGTAGGCGGCGCTATCCATGCCGTCGGTGAACGATTGAATGTCGGCGCTTGCCTGCTTGATATCGGTCAGAAGGACACGAGCGTCACGACGCATAAATAACTTCGCGGGATTCGTTGATGGATGTACTCAGATACGGGTTGCGAAATGTGTGATTTTCGACCAGGTCCACGGGGCGTTCCAATGTGTTGCTCAGCGCATCGACAAGGCCGAAGAACTGTTCAAGAGGTGACAGATTGCTATGAGGGTTAAACTCAACAAGAAAATCTGCGTCACTTTTGGCCAGGTCGAAATCTGTGCCGCGTGCCGCTGATCCGAAAACCTCAAGCCGTACAACATCGTAACGTTGGCAGATCTCTGCCAGTTTCCCTTTCTTGTCAGCGATTACAGTGTGCATCTGGCTTTGGATAATTTGGCCGAAATTTCAAGCAGAAAAGCCTGTAGTTTTCAACAACAAATGAATTATTCATATCCCTATAATACCCTGCTTCTTTTATCAGAACAATCACGCTCATCATCACATCATTCCCCCCACCCGCTCCCCGGCGGGCTTGCGCCCTTGTATCGCGGATTCCCCCTCAAGGTTGGAGTGAACCGTCCAAATCATTCCCCCCTTGAGGGGGAATCCAATCCGCTTGCGGATTGGATGGGGGGACACAACCGCCGGAACATGCCCCAACCACCCGTCATTCCCGCAGATGCGGGAATCCATAACAATACGGTTGCGGTTACCTGTCATCGTAGGGGAGGGTCTTGTACCCTCCCGAAACCGTCGAAACGGCGCGAGCCTTGATCATGCGTGTAGCGCCCGCATGCGCCGATTCGAAGCCGTCCGGTCGTGCCGCGCCTGCGCGAGCTCGTAGCTCGCCTGCATCCGCATCCAGTGCTCGGCGGTGCCCCAGCCGATGTCCTCCAACGCCAGCGCCATAGTCGCCGACACGCCCGCCTTGCCGTTCAACAGGCGCGATAACGTACCGCGCTCACAGCCGAGACGCGCCGCCGTTTCGGTCACGCTCCAGCCCACATCGTCCATACTCTCGCGGATCAGTTCGCCCAGATGCGGCGGGTTTCGCATCGGGCCGACGCGCTCGTTTGCGATGTCGTTCATGGTCAACACTCCCCTTCGGTCAGTGATAGTCAATCAGGTCCACGTCCACGGCCTCTCCGTCCTCAAAGCGGAATACCACGCGCCAGTTGCCGGATACGCGAACGCTCCACCAGCCCGCACGGTCGCCCTTCAGGGAGTGCAGCCGGAAGCCCGGCGCGTCTGCACTTCGCGGATGCGTTGCATCTTGCAGCCGGAACAGGATGCGCTTGAGCCGTGGCGCCAGATCGGCAGGCACCCGCGCGGAATTATCCCTCTCGTGCAGTGCCCGCAATCCCTTGTGCCTGATCTTCATACCGAATTGTAACGCGCCACGCCACACACCGCAAGACCACTTCCCGCAATTACCGATGCGTAGAGCCTGCCCACGCCCCTCTGTGGGTGTCCGCTACCGTTGATACCCGTCCGATCATTCGCGGGAGGGCACAGAGACCCTCCCCTACGAGATCATTCCGATCCACACGCCAACATCATTCCCCCCACCCGCTCCCCCTACCATCGGATGCTCATTTCGAATCCGGCGCTGTGCTGCGGGGTGTCTGCGCCATTCTCGCGCCGGGTGGCCTGTACGCCCAGAGAAAGGTTCGGCGCATCCTCGGAATCAGGCTTCAAACGCCAACCCACCGTGAAATCCCGACTGTCACCAGAAAAACCAAGACCGGCATGAGGACTCCCCGTGAAGCGTCCACCCAATGCCGGGAAGCCCCAGGCCGCCTCCGCCGTCCAGCGACTCTCCTGACTCCCTCCGCCTGATTGTGTGAGCGGGCTTGATGTGAACATCGCATCCAATCCACCACCGGAAGAATTCCCCCAATCCTGGCGCAAGGTCAAGGACGGACTGCGCTCACTGGATGGGTCCGGATCAAATTCCAGTGAGGCCGCATAACCCCGATCCTCCAACCCTTCGTCGTCATGCGAAACCAACGTCCGTCCAGATAGATCAAGGGAAAGTCCAAGTCCCGGATTCAACCAGGAAATACCTCCTCCAATCTCTACGCCACCACCGGTCTCCGCATCTCCACCATCCTGTCGTAATCCCATCTCGAGCTTCGGCGTCAACTGACCGCCATCTTTCAGTTCAAACGCCCAACTGCCTTCCAGACCCAACCGCAAGCGCATAGTGTCTGAATCGGATGCCGCCAGTTCTTGTGTCTGCTCTGATGCCGTTCGGGTCCATAGTGCATCGGAAGTCAGGGCTAAAGAAAGACCCTGCCCTGCCTGCGCTTGAATCAGGTCTCCGCGCAGTCCAATAGCCGCCATATTCCAGGAAATATCAGAGGTCAGTGAATCGCCCGCTCCGGGTTTCAGATCAACCTCGCCAATACCATGACCCAGGGCACCCCACCATTGCATACGATCCGATACTTGCATGGAGGTATAAGGGATCAGTGCGGTCAATGAAGACTCCAGTGTACCCGCACCCGCCGATGCGCCGCCAGCGCATGGCGTGCTATCCTCTTGCGGGCAGCTGGACGATACACCAGAATCGGTATAACCGCCTTTGCCACTGCTTTGCATCAGAGTCACGCCGCCCATCCAGTTGTCTCTGGCATAGTCCATGCCAAGCAGGGCAGAGGTGATCTCACCATCCAGCGAGAGGTTGTCTTCGTTGCCATTGAAGCTGGATTGGGCAGTACGTCCCCAGAAGGCTACACTGCCACCACTGGCATCCTTCTGGCTGGTGGTCGTAAAGGAAACACCCATCAAGGCATCGGACATTGTCATGGAACGATACTGCGGTTCGCCACCATTCTCCATACCGTCGGTGCCAAAACCATACGTGTCATTACCCACACCGAATCGCTGCACGACATCGGATTGCCCCGGCAGGTCTTGATCCAGACCGGAAGATTGAGTGGAAATACCGGCAAATGTGCTTTCGGTTCCCGCCGTGCGCGGCGCCTCAATGCGATCTGTAATACCATCCAGCGCCTGTTGGGCAACACTGCGACCGAAACGCGCCAACCAGGCAGCGGGCATCTGATCATCATCGACAATGGTGCCAACCGCTATACCGTCTGGAATCAATACCGGCACATCGGGCATACTGCCTACGTCCGCATCGAACAGTTCGATCTCGAAGGTTTCAGCGTTCTCATCATGACTGTCATCGTAGATCTCGATATAGAGTTTCATCTCGGTCTCTCCAGGCTCGAATTGGCTTTGCATCCGTGCTGAACGATCATGCGCCTGATAGTCCTGATCGGCTCTCGCGGATACCGGAGAGGAATCGCGGGTCGCATAGTGGAAACGTACCGGCCAGTCTGCTGGCTCCTCTATGGTCACGGTAAAGTATCCACCGCCCTGGTTTTCATGCAAGGTGGCATCGCGAATCGACAGCACCGGAGGCGGCATCACATCATTATCATTCACGGTCACGGTACGGCTCTGCCGGGTAGTCAGTGTATAGCCAGCGCCGGTAGCCAGCGTGACACTCACCGAACCATCCGGTTCGTCCATTTCATCGTCTACTGTGTCTACAGAAAGCACCATAGTGGTCGCTTCTGCCGCCAGGGTGATGGTACGTTGCCCGACTCCGGGATCAGCCAGGTAATCGCCTGTCTGCTCCACCGCATAAGTAATCACCAGATCGTCAAGCGGCGCCGGATCAGCGGTCAGGATAAATTCAGCACTCTCGCCCTCGTCTACAGCAGAACCCGCCGACAGACGGATTGCAGGAGTGGGTGGGGGTGTCTGTTCTGGTTCTGGCTGTACTTCGGCCTGTACTTCTACCTCGGTCTGCTCAGTCTGCACCTCGACCTGTCCATCCTGTACCTGCGCCGGTTGCGCTTCTGCTTCTGGCTGTTGTTCTGGCTGTTGTTCGGCTTGCGCCCCGGCCTCGGCTTGCGCTTCTGCCTCTGCCTCTACTTCAGCTTCTGCTATTGCCGTCTCCACACATTCCAGCGCCTTGGTAAAGGGACGCCACCCGCGCCAGCTACTCTCCCGCTCGCGAGACGAGGCAGCAGTCATCGGTTCAATGCTGCGACTGTCAGTAGTCCAGTCTGACGGCGTCCGCTGATCAAACGCAACCAGAACACTGAACCAGTTTGACCCGTAGTTCGATGCCTTGTTGCGGTTTGCCTGATAATAGTCCTCGCCCCTCTCTATGAGTTCATCAGACACACAAGCCGCTACGGCCAGCGCCCTCGCCGTCTCCTGTCCATCCTCTTCCTGTTCATCCTGCTCTGCCTGCTCTGCCTGCTGCGGCGATTCCTGGGGCGAAGCCTGGGACTCAACAGAGGGTGAGGTTTCATCGTCAATAACATCGAACCTTACCTCGCGGTCGAGATGACCCGCAATGCTATAACTGCGATGGATGATACCATCGACGGACTTCATGGAGCCGCCCGTGACTCTGACCAACATCCTGCCGTGACCCTGAGTACGATCATCATCCCGGATGGTGAGGCTGTACGTGGTTTGCAGCGCTCCGGCTGGCAGGGTCACGAAATCTTTTTCAAGACCACTCATCACATTCGGGTCGAAGGTATAAACGGGGTTGGTATTGAAGTCACCAAACAAATCCAGGAAAAAGCTGATCTTCAGATCGTTCAGGGGCGCTTTCGATGCCGTGAAGGTGAACTGCGCAGTGTCACCCTCCATCACCCGCTCCGGGCCAGAGACAGAAACCACAATGTCCGCGGGCGGCACCGAATCATTTTCGCTCACCATCACGGAATCGTAATACATGAAACGCGCCAGCGCATCATTGCCTGTGTGGGAGATCTGGTAGGCATCGCTCTCGACAATCTGTGCAGTAATCGACTTGTTGCCGCGTTTGATACCCTCGCCATGAATAACCTCATCGTCAGCAGTCTGCACCTCGAATCGGACCCATGTTCGTCCCTGAGGCAGGATAACCGTTCGCATGCCTTTCTGGCCCTCGGCCAGGACTTCTCCTACGCCGATGCAGCAACCGTAGCCCACATCAATCCGCACCGGCACATCAATCGGCGATACCCGGTCTGCCGCAATCGTAAACGTCGCCGCCGCGCCTTCATCTATGTAGTCTTCGCTGGCCGTCAGGGTCAGTGTCGGCACACCAATAACATTGGTCTGCAAGGGCGGCGGCGGTGGCGCATTGGCATACATCGGGTCGGCGCTTTGAATATGGGTCTCAATCGACAGATCACCGTCCTCGATACCGTGAACGGTGACCGATTGCGGCACGTTCCAGTTCTGTGGAGTGAATAGCAGTTGCACACTGCGTCCACGCGGACTGGCGCTCAACTCGGCCACGTTCGGATCGCTACTGGTTAGCGTTACCGTGGTATCCATAGTCGGCTGTGAGGTCAGGCGTACCTGGATGACCGTGGTTTCATCCTTCTCCACCTCAATCGTGTTTTCAGAGAAATTCACGCCCGCCTTGTCATCATCCTGGATTGTCAGCGTAACCTCGGCGGGGTCCGCAATGCCACGCCCGCCACTGGCCGTCGCCGACAGGCGCACCGGCCGGTTGTCAATCGCATCATCCTCGCTATTGTCCAGCGCCTGGATAGCAACTACACCGGAACTCTTGGTTTCGCCCGCGACAATGGTCAGCTGCGGGTCGGCGGCAATACTGAAATCATGAGTAGTGGTTGGCGACACCAGATGCGCCGAGACTGTCAGCGTCAGATCCTGGCTGGACGGGGCGCTGAGAGTAGCGCTCAGATTCGACAGGCCGCCATTCTCGCTGATGGTCGTTTTGGACAGAACCAGGGTCGCCGTGGGAGTGGCGTCGTCGTCGGTGATGGCGATATTACCGGCGCCCGTGACTGTCAAGCTGCCCGACTGTCCGCTAACACTCAAATGCTCGGTCGGCTCGTCGATAAGGTCGTTGACCGGCGCGAGATCGAAAGAAGCGCTGGCGCTGGCGGCGCCCACCGGGAGGTTGATGGTCACTTTATCCACTCTCGCGTAATCTGCACCTTCACTGGCGCTGTCCGCATCGGCGCCGACAGTCACAGCAACCGCCGTGGCCGTGCCGTAGGTGGTGCCACCCTGCACATCCGCCGTAACCGTGACCGCGGTAGCGGCGGCGCTCTCGCTGATGCTGGTAGTATTCACAGACAGCGCGATGCCGGTCGGCGCCGCATCGTTGTCCGTGACGCGAATACTGGTTGCATCAATGTCGATGCCGGTGGCTGTGCCGGTAATGCGGATGGTCTCATCCGGTTCGTCGATCACATCATCGGTCGGGTTCAGGCTGAAGCTCCCGGCAACGCTGCTCTCTCCGGCATTGATCGTGATACTGAACTTCGCGACTTGCGCGTAGTCGGCGCCCTCGGTAGCGCTGTCATCGTCCGCGCCAACCTCAATCTCGACGGTTTTGGCCTCGCTGTAGGTAGTCGTACCACTCACCGTGGCAGTCACCAGAACGTTACGGGTAGCCGCATTCTCGGCAATACTTGCAAGGTCGGCGGACAGGACAATACCGCCGGGCGCCGCGTCATTGTCATTCACTCGCACCGCGACATTCGGCGCCGTCACCGAGCCGTAGTCGGAACTGCCCGCCACCAGAGTATGGGTGATGGTGGTATCGCGCCGATCGTTTGGATTGTCGATGTCATCATCCACCGCGGTGACGGTCACGGTCTGTGCGTCCCAATCCGATGGCGTGAAGTCCAGGCTGGTCGGGCTGATGGTGACCGGGGCGCCATTCGGCAGCGACAGATTGACGCGCACCGTGTCAGTTGGCTGGCTGTCGAGCGCTAGCGTATAGGTCGCCTCATGTTCCTTAACCTGGGCGGTCATCGGATTATCCGCCTCTCGTATGGTCAGACTGCTGCTGGAAAGCGTCACGCCGCGTTCATCGTCATCGGTCAGGCCGATGCTGGCGCCGCTAACGGTAACGCCAGCCAGCGTACCCGACAGGCTGATGGACTCATCCGCTTCGTCAACGGCATCGTCGGTAGGGGTCAGGGTGAACTCCTTGTAGCCACTGGCCGAGCCGGCGGCGATGGGGATGTTGACGGTGCCAACCGTGTCGTAGTCGGCGCCCTCGGTGGTGCTGTCGGCATTCGCGCCAACCTCCACGGCAATGGTCTGGGCCGTATCGAAGCGGGTACTGCCACCGAAAGTCGCCGTCACTCTCACCTTCTTCGCGCCACCACCTTCGGACAGAGCCGTCTGTGTGCCGTTGGTCTCGGCATCGGCATCCACGCTCAAGGTCGCCGACATCGGCGCGTCATCATCGTCATTGACGGTGACCGCCACCGCGCCCGCAGTCTCGCTGTCATAGTCGGTGCCCGTAGCGCTGACCGTATGGGTGATGGTGGCGCTACGCTTGCCGCCGGTATTATTGTTGTCGTCATTGATCGCAGTCACAGTGACCGTCTGTGTGCCCCAGCTGGACGATGTGAAGTTGAGTAGCGCCGGGCTGACTGTAAAGGGCGCGCCGTTCGGCACATTCATCGTCACCCGCACATTGCCGGTCGGCTGACTGTCAAGTCTCACCGTGTAGGTCGCCTTATGTTCCTCAATGCCACTGGTATCGCCCTGATCCACTTCCTCGATAGTGAGGCTGTTACTGGAGACCGTTACGCCTCGGGTATCGTTGTCATTCAGAGTGATGGATGCGTTACTCACGGAGAGGTCACCCGACTCGCCTGTGATCCGGATAATCTCATCGCCCTCGTCAACGTCATCATCGGTGGGGGTCAGGTCGAAGCTCAATTCGCGCGTTACCCCACCCGCCGGAATGGTCAGAGTCAGTTGCCCAATGGTCGCATAGTCATCCCCTTCGGTGGCACTGTCGCTGCTCGTACCGACCGTGATTTCGACGGTTTTATCGTCTTGATATGCGGTGCCGCCATTCACCGTCGCCGTCACCTTGATCGATGTCTTGCCAGCGTCCTCGCCGAGGTGGGTCTGGCTGCCACTGGTAGTAGAGTCAGTATCAACACTCAGAGAAATACCACCCGGAGTGGCATCATCATCGGTAATGTTGAAGCTCGCGCTGCCGGAGCCGGATGCGCCACCATCGAGATTCGTGCCGGAATTGGCATTGAGCGTACCGAGTCCCACCGTGACCGGCTCAGAGCCGTTTTCGTCAATCACGTCGGAAACCGCAGTGAGAGTCAGTGTCGCCTCATGCGCGGCGTTATTGACACCAGAGAAATGGATGGTCGGCGGGCTGTCCGTAAGATTGGTACTCGCCAGGTTCGAATAAGTAACGCCGGTCGGAGTCGTGTTCGGCGCCGCCAGTGTGTAATCCTCGCCGAACGCCGCTGCGCCACCGAAGGTGAGCGGCACAGCCAACGCTTCGTCACCTTGCAGAGCACGGCCCAGCGTCACGGTGATGACCTTGCCGCCGTTCTTCTCGATGATGTCGCCAGCGGGAGCGTCCAGCGCCACCGTGGTGGCATCGTTATCTGTGATATTGACAGTATGACTCGCCCGGGAACCAATGGTAGCGTGGGAGACGGCGCTCAGATTGACACTGAAGTTTTCCGCTGGCTCATCATCACTGTCATCCGTGATACTCACGGTGAAAGTCCTGCTCGATTGCGCCGATGTAAAGGCGAGGTTGGTACTGGCAATGGCAGTAAAGTCACTACCACCCGTGGCCGTGCCATTTGCCGTGACATAGCGAATGGTGGCTGGCACTTCGGTATCGCCGGTTCGTTGTACGCGCAGGGTTGCGCTGCCGTCATCCTCGTCAAGCATAGTCGATGCGGCAGAGAAGGCGAAGGTCGGCGTGTCATCCGCATCGGTAATCGTGCCAATGGCGGAACCGGCTGTAGTGCTGATGTTGAAGGTATTGGTACGGTCCAGTGTCAGCGTAAAGTAGTGATCGCCTTCGTAAGTCGTGTCTTGTGTGGTGGCTATGCTGATCGTGCCACTGCGCCCGTTCTCGGCAATGGTGATGGATGCGTTCTCTGCCGCCGCCGTGTAATCAGCACTGGTGGCGACCTGGTAGGTATCTGTATTAGTGCCGCGCCCGTTAGCCGTTGAGTAGTCAATGGTCACGCCACCACTCGGCGCCGGGTCGGGCAGAGTCACCGTGAATACTACGGCGCTACCCTCGGCAGCGCTGGCATTGGCAACACTGATCCGGGCATCATCATCCAGTATCGCTATAGAGGCCGTGCCACTGGTACTGATACCACCGGACAAGCCACTCGATGACGGGGCGCGAGTACTCGCACCATAAGCAATCGCCACCGTGCGGCTGATGCGGTCCGTATTGGCAACTGCGGTCAGTGTCAGGGTCGCCGTCCGTGCTCCGGCACCCTCAAGTTTTACCGCCGGATCCTGGGCACTGTGCGGTGAGGTCGTATCCAGCGATACACCTGTACCGCCACCACTCTTGAGACCGAGCGTATAGTGGGTCGATACGGTCGCGCCAGTTACCGCAAGCGGCACCGTGACACTCTCACCCGCTACCAATGCTCTGCCGAGCGTAATGGTAATATCCTCTGTACCGGAGTTCTCGGCAATACCACCCGAACTAGCCCGCGCCAGCGTGACTGTGGTGGCATCATCATCGTTTACGCCTACACTATCTGAGTCATCGCTGGATGATACCGTGTAATTCGTACCCGCCTGTACGGTTACGGTAACGGATCCATCTGCCTCATCAGTCGTATCAGCCTGGGTATTGACTGTGTAGGTCTCATCGGTCCTTCCGGCACGGAAGGTCAAGGTTTGTGCGCCGGTTGTGCCGTTTACGGCGAAGCCTGCCGTAGTGTCTACCTCAACATTGACGGTCAGAGCAGCAACCGGCGCAATATCCGCATTGACTGTAAAGCTCGCCGCCGTGCCTTCGGTAACGGCTGTACCTGCGCTCATGCTGATCTCCGGTATATCGTCATCAGTAATCGTGATGTGGGTTCCATCTACGGTCAGACTGCTGGATGAACCAGTGACACTGATCGTTTCATCCAATTCGTCCAGGTTGTCATCCGTGGGAGTCAGATCAAAGGACTTGGAAACACTCGCATCGCCAGCAGGAATCTCCAGTTCCAAGGTAGATACTGGCGTATAGTCGGTGCCGGATACGGCGCTGTCAGTCGATTTACCTATGGTCACGGTCACCGTCTGGGCATCTGAATAGCGGGTACTGCCATTCACCGTAGCGGTTACAGTAATACTCGTCTCGTCTGCGTCTTCTGCAATTTCTTTCGGGTTTACCGACAGGGTAATGCCGGTGGGGGCTTCATCGTCATCGGTTACGGTGACTGCTACACGATCTACCGTGACACCGCCATAGTCTGATGAACCCGCTACTACCGCATGGGTAATATGTCCCGTGCGTTCATTACCCGCATTGTCGATGGGGTCATCCACCGCAGTGGCCGTGACCGTTTGTGCCTGGTTCCAGTTCGATGGCGTGAAGGTCAGGCTGGATGTGCTCAAGGTCACCAGGTCCGGCGCAGTGAGGTTGATTTGTACATTGTTGGTTGGCTTACTATCCAGTACTACGGTATAGCTGTCCTGGTTCTCGGTCGTACTCTCCGTTTCGGTATTGTCTGCCTCATCCATGCTCAATGGATCACCCGCTATGGTTACGCCTTTGGTGTCATCATCGTTGATGGTGCCCGTGCCATCGAGAGTGGTTGCGCTGCCAGTGAACATGGCATTGCTCGGTGAGGACAGACGCAGGATGATGGTTTCATTCGGTTCGTCTATTTCATCACCGTTGACTGTGACTGCTACCGTCTTCTCGGTATCTCTGGCGGTGAAGTTCAATGTGCCCGATGAGATCGCGGCATAGTCGGTGGCAGAGGTGGCGGTGCCATCAGTTGTATCAGCGTAACCTACACTGACCGCCTTGCCACTGGCCGGTGTGAGGGTGACCTTGAAGGTCAGGGTCTTGCTGCCACTGTCGCCTTCGGTAACGGTTGGCGCATCAATGGAGAGGGTGGGTGCGCCATCGTCATCGTTGACCGTGACCGCTACATTGTCCGCCGTGACTCCGGTGTAGTCCGATGAACCCGCAACCACCGCATGGGTGATATTACCGGTGCGGGCATCCCCGGCATTGTCCGTGTCGTCGTCCACGGCCGTGGCGGTAACCGTCTGTGCCACATCCCAGTTCGATGGCGTGAAGGTCAGCGAAGTCGGGCTCAAGGTCACCATACCCGGCGCAGTCAGGTTGATTTGTACATCATCTGTCGGCTTGCTGGTGAGCTCTACTGTATAGCTGTCCTGATTCTCGGTCGTATTCTCCGTTTCGGTATTGTCCACCTCTTCCATGCTCAAGGGGTCGCCCGCTATGGTTACGCCGCGCGTGTCGTCATCGGTAATGGTCAGGGTCACACTTTCTGGAGAGGAAACGCCATTACCGCCGGTCGCGGTCGCCGAGACCGTGACCGTCTTGTTGGCTGTGTCTACCTCATTGTCTTCCGCCGTGATAGTGACCGTGCCCGTGCTATCGGTGGCTCCGGCAGCAATGGTCAGAGTCGTGCCACTGAGTGTGAAGTCACCCGAAACCGCAGGAGATACCGCCGCGCCAGCTACCGCCAGCGTCACCGCCTGGCTCGATGGGTGAGACAGGGTCGCAGTCACCGTGGTCACTCCGCCGTCCTCGTCAATGGATGCAGACGACAAGGCCAGCGTGACGGTTGGCTTGGCATCATCATCCGTGATATTGAAGGTCGCTGTACCCGAACCGGAGGCACCACCATGCAGGTTCGCGCCGGAATTGGCATTGAGCGTACCGAGTCCTACCGTGACCGATTCAGTTGCGCCTTCATCTGTCGTATCCGCCGTAGCCGTGAGAATGACCGTAGCGCTACTCGCAGCACCGCTTACGCCGGAGAAGGCAATCGTCGGCGGGCTGTCCGTGAGATTGCTACTGGCAAGATTCGAGTAGCTAACGCCGGTCGGAGTCGAGTTCGGCTCCGCCAGTGTGTAATCTGTGCCAAATGCAGCCGTACCCGCAAAGGTAAGCGGTACATCCAGCGTCTCATCGCCGGTCAGGGTGCGACCGAGCGTGACCGTGATGGTTTTAGTGCCCGCATTCTCGTCAATAGCAGTGGTTGGGACACCCAGCGTTACCGTAGTTGCATCATTATCGGTGATGCTGATGCTGTGCCTGTTTGTACTACCCAGTTTGGCATGAGAACCGGCAGTCAGGTCTACGGTAAACGCTTCGGTGGCTTCGTCTGTAGTGTCATCGGTGATCGTGACCGTAATGGCCTGGCTGGTATCATCGTGGGCAAAGTCAAGTTCTGTACTGGCAATCGCCGTGAAGTCACTGCCACCGGTGGCGGTGCCATCTTTAGTTGCATAGCTCACCGTTGAGGCAACCAGGGTCGTGCCGGTCTTGCGTACGGTCAGGGTTACCGTTCCAATGTTTTCATCAGCATCAGTGGAGGCTGCGGAGAAGGCGAAGGTCGGCGTATCTGCCGCATCGGTAATCGTGCCAGTAGCGGAACCGGCTGTAGTGCTGATATTGAAGGTATTGGTATCGTCCAGCGTCAGCGTGAAGTAGTGGTCGCCCTCGTAAGTCGTGTCTTGTGTAGTGGGTATGCTGATCGTGCCACTGGAATCGCCTTCGGCGATGGTGAGCGTGGCATTATCCGCAGCCGCCGTGTAATCAGCGCTGGTGGCAACCTGGTAGGTATCTGCATTGTTGCCGCGACCGTCAGAAGTCGAGTAGTCAATGGTCACGCCACCACTCGGTGCCGGGTCGGGCAGGGTCACGGTGAAGTCCACATCGCTACCCTCGGCAGCACTGGCAGCCGTGACACTAATCTGGGCATCATCATCCAGTATCAGTACAGAAGCCGTGCCACTGGTACTGATACCACCGGACAAGCCACTCGATGACGGGGCACGGGTACTCGTACCATAAGCAATCGCCACCGTGCGACTGATACGGTCGCTATTGGCAACAGCGGTCAGCGTCAGGGTCGCGGTTTTCGCTTCGGCACCAGATAGTTTAACCGCCGGGTGCTGGGCGCTGTGCGGTGAGGTTGTATCCAGCGTAACCCCGGTGCCACCATCGCCCTTGAGCGCAAGACTGTAATGGTCCGATACGGTCGCGCCGGTTACCGCAAGCGGCACC
Source organism: Arenicellales bacterium (assembly GCA_965116335.1). Classification (GTDB taxonomy): domain Bacteria; phylum Pseudomonadota; class Gammaproteobacteria; order Arenicellales; family Poriferihabitantaceae. Next base: position 9,392 of record OZ220677.1, on the reverse strand, counting down.
GTCACACTCTCACCCGCTACCAATGCCCTGCCGAGCGTGATAGTAATGTCTTCTGTACCGGCGTTCTCGGCAATACCGCCAGAATCGGCGCGTGCCAGCGTGACGGTAGTGGGATCATTATCGTTGACCGCTACACTCGCTTCATCGTTGCTCGAATCCACCGTGTAATTCGTACCCGCCTTGACCGTTACGGTAACGGATCCATCTGCCTCATCAGTCGTATCAGTCTGAGTGTTGACTGTATAGGTCTCACTTCTTCGTTCGGCGCGGAAGGTCAAGGTTTGTGCGCCGGTTGTACCGCTTGCGACGAAACCAGCCGTAGCATCTACCACATCCACATTCACGGTCAGATCAGCAACCGGCGCAATATTCGCATTGACTGTAAAGCTCGCCGCCGTGCCCTCGGTCACTGCCGAACCTGCGCTAATGCTCAATTCAGGTACATCGTCATCCGTAATCGTCAACGTCACACTGTCCGGGTTGGCTACCCCACCACCGCTCGCAGTAGCCGAAACAGTCACCGTCTTGTCCAGTGCATCTACCGTATTGTCTACCGCCGTAATCGTCACCGTGCCGGTGCTGGTGGTGGCTCCGGCTGCAATGGTCAGAGTCGTGCCACTGAGTGTGAAGTCACCCGCAACCGCAGGAGATACCGCCGCGCCAGCTACCGTCAGCGTCACCGCCTGGCTCGATGCACCGCTCAAGGTGGCAGTCACCGTACTCCGTCCACTGGTCGCCCCACCGTCCTCGTCAATGGAGGCAGGCGACAAGGCAAGTGTTGCGGTCGGCGTGGCATCATCATCCGTGATATTGAAGGTTGAAGTGCCAGAACCGGATGCGCCGCCATGCAGGTTCGCGCCAGAGTCTTCGTCGAGCGTACCGAGTCCCACCGTGACCGATTCAGTTGCGCCTTCGTCTATATCATCGCTGGTGGCAGTGAGGATGACCGTAGCGCTGCTCGCAGCACCGCTTACGCCGGAGAAGGCAATGGTCGGCGGACTGGTTGCGAGATTGCTACTGGCAAGGTTCGAGTAGCTAACGCCAGTCGGGGTCGAGTTCGGCGCTGCCAGTGTGTAATCGTCACCAAATGCAGCAGTACCCCCGAAGGTAAACGGTACATCCAGCGTCTCATCGCCGGTCAGGGCGCGACCGAGTGTGACGGTGATGGTTTTGGTGTCAGCATTCTCGTCAATGGCAGCGGTTGGGACACCCAGCGTTACCGTAGTCGCATCATTATCGGTGATGCTGATGCTGTGACTGGTTGTACCATCCAGTGCTGCATGAGCGCCGGCAGTCAGGTCTACGGTGAAGGCTTCGGTAGTTTCATCTGTATTGTCATCGGTGATCGTGACCGTAATGTCCTTGCTGTCATCACCGGCGGCAAAGGTCAGGTCTGTACTGGTAATAGCGGTGAAGTCGCTGCCACCCGTGGCCGTGCCATCTTTAGTTGCATAGCTCACGGTTGAGGCAACCAGGGTCGTGCCGGTCTTCTCTATGGTCAGGGTTGCAGTACCGTCATCCTCGTCAAGCATAGTCGAGGCTGCGGAGAAGGCAAAGGTCGGCGTGTCATCCGCATCGGTAATCGTGCCAGTAGCGGAACCGGCTGTAGTGCTGATATTGAAGGTATTGGTACTATTCAGGGTCAGCGTGAAGTAGTGGTCGCCTTCATAAGTGCTGTCCTGTGTGGTCGGTATACTGATCGTGCCACTGGAATCGCCTTCGGCAATCGTGAGCGTGGCATTATCTGCCGCCGCCGTGTAATCAGCGCTGGTGGCGACCTGGTAAGTATCTGTATTAGTGCCGCGCCCGTTAGCCGTTGAATAGTCAATCGTTACACCACCACTCGGCGCCGGGTCGGGCAGAGTCACCGTGAATACTACGGCGCTACCCTCGGCAGCGCTGGCATTGGCAACACTGATCCGGGCATCATCATCCAGTATCGCTATAGAGGCCGTGCCACTGGTACTGATACCACCGGACAAGCCACTCGATGACGGGGCGCGAGTACTCGCACCATAAGCAATCGCCACCGTGCGGCTGATGCGGTCCGTATTGGCAACTGCGGTCAGTGTCAGGGTCGCCGTCCGTGCTCCGGCACCCTCAAGTTTTACCGCCGGATCCTGGGCACTGTGCGGTGAGGTCGTATCCAGCGATACACCTGTACCGCCACCACTCTTGAGACCGAGCGTATAGTGGGTCGATACGGTCGCGCCGGTTACCGCAAGCGGCACCGTGACACTCTCACCCGCTACCAATGCTCTGCCGAGCGTAATGGTAATATCCTCTGTACCGGAGTTCTCGGCAATACCACCCGAACTAGCCCGCGCCAGCGTGACTGTGGTGGCATCATCATCGTTTACGCCTACACTATCTGAGTCATCGCTGGATGATACCGTGTAATTCGTACCCGCCTGTACGGTTACGGTAACGGATCCATCTGCCTCATCAGTCGTATCAGCCTGGGTATTGACTGTGTAGGTCTCATCGGTCCTTCCGGCACGGAAGGTCAAGGTTTGTGCGCCGGTTGTGCCGTTTACGGCGAAGCCTGCCGTAGTGTCTACCTCAACATTGACGGTCAGAGCAGCAACCGGCGCAATATCCGCATTGACTGTAAAGCTCGCCGCCGTGCCTTCGGTAACGGCTGTACCTGCGCTCATGCTGATCTCCGGTATATCGTCATCAGTAATCGTGATGTGGGTTCCATCTACGGTCAGACTGCTGGATGAACCAGTGACACTGATCGTTTCATCCAATTCGTCCAGGTTGTCATCCGTGGGAGTCAGATCAAAGGACTTGGAAACACTCGCATCGCCAGCAGGAATCTCCAGTTCCAAGGTAGATACTGGCGTATAGTCGGTGCCGGATACGGCGCTGTCAGTCGATTTACCTATGGTCACGGTCACCGTCTGGGCATCTGAATAGCGGGTACTGCCATTCACCGTAGCGGTTACAGTAATACTCGTCTCGTCTGCGTCTTCTGCAATTTCTTTCGGGTTTACCGACAGGGTAATGCCGGTGGGGGCTTCATCGTCATCGGTTACGGTGACTGCTACACGATCTACCGTGACACCGCCATAGTCTGATGAACCCGCTACTACCGCATGGGTAATATGTCCCGTGCGTTCATTACCCGCATTGTCGATGGGGTCATCCACCGCAGTGGCCGTGACCGTTTGTGCCTGGTTCCAGTTCGATGGCGTGAAGGTCAGGCTGGATGTGCTCAAGGTCACCAGGTCCGGCGCAGTGAGGTTGATTTGTACATTGTTGGTTGGCTTACTATCCAGTACTACGGTATAGCTGTCCTGGTTCTCGGTCGTACTCTCCGTTTCGGTATTGTCTGCCTCATCCATGCTCAATGGATCACCCGCTATGGTTACGCCTTTGGTGTCATCATCGTTGATGGTGCCCGTGCCATCGAGAGTGGTTGCGCTGCCAGTGAACATGGCATTGCTCGGTGAGGACAGACGCAGGATGATGGTTTCATTCGGTTCGTCTATTTCATCACCGTTGACTGTGACTGCTACCGTCTTCTCGGTATCTCTGGCGGTGAAGTTCAATGTGCCCGATGAGATCGCGGCATAGTCGGTGGCAGAGGTGGCGGTGCCATCAGTTGTATCAGCGTAACCTACACTGACCGCCTTGCCACTGGCCGGTGTGAGGGTGACCTTGAAGGTCAGGGTCTTGCTGCCACTGTCGCCTTCGGTAACGGTTGGCGCATCAATGGAGAGGGTGGGTGCGCCATCGTCATCGTTGACCGTGACCGCTACATTGTCCGCCGTGACTCCGGTGTAGTCCGATGAACCCGCAACCACCGCATGGGTGATATTACCGGTGCGGGCATCCCCGGCATTGTCCGTGTCGTCGTCCACGGCCGTGGCGGTAACCGTCTGTGCCACATCCCAGTTCGATGGCGTGAAGGTCAGCGAAGTCGGGCTCAAGGTCACCATACCCGGCGCAGTCAGGTTGATTTGTACATCATCTGTCGGCTTGCTGGTGAGCTCTACTGTATAGCTGTCCTGATTCTCGGTCGTATTCTCCGTTTCGGTATTGTCCACCTCTTCCATGCTCAAGGGGTCGCCCGCTATGGTTACGCCGCGCGTGTCGTCATCGGTAATGGTCAGGGTCACACTTTCTGGAGAGGAAACGCCATTACCGCCGGTCGCGGTCGCCGAGACCGTGACCGTCTTGTTGGCTGTGTCTACCTCATTGTCTTCCGCCGTGATAGTGACCGTGCCCGTGCTATCGGTGGCTCCGGCAGCAATGGTCAGAGTCGTGCCACTGAGTGTGAAGTCACCCGAAACCGCAGGAGATACCGCCGCGCCAGCTACCGCCAGCGTCACCGCCTGGCTCGATGGGTGAGACAGGGTCGCAGTCACCGTGGTCACTCCGCCGTCCTCGTCAATGGATGCAGACGACAAGGCCAGCGTGACGGTTGGCTTGGCATCATCATCCGTGATATTGAAGGTCGCTGTACCCGAACCGGAGGCACCACCATGCAGGTTCGCGCCGGAATTGGCATTGAGCGTACCGAGTCCTACCGTGACCGATTCAGTTGCGCCTTCATCTGTCGTATCCGCCGTAGCCGTGAGAATGACCGTAGCGCTACTCGCAGCACCGCTTACGCCGGAGAAGGCAATCGTCGGCGGGCTGTCCGTGAGATTGCTACTGGCAAGATTCGAGTAGCTAACGCCGGTCGGAGTCGAGTTCGGCTCCGCCAGTGTGTAATCTGTGCCAAATGCAGCCGTACCCGCAAAGGTAAGCGGTACATCCAGCGTCTCATCGCCGGTCAGGGTGCGACCGAGCGTGACCGTGATGGTTTTAGTGCCCGCATTCTCGTCAATAGCAGTGGTTGGGACACCCAGCGTTACCGTAGTTGCATCATTATCGGTGATGCTGATGCTGTGCCTGTTTGTACTACCCAGTTTGGCATGAGAACCGGCAGTCAGGTCTACGGTAAACGCTTCGGTGGCTTCGTCTGTAGTGTCATCGGTGATCGTGACCGTAATGGCCTGGCTGGTATCATCGTGGGCAAAGTCAAGTTCTGTACTGGCAATCGCCGTGAAGTCACTGCCACCGGTGGCGGTGCCATCTTTAGTTGCATAGCTCACCGTTGAGGCAACCAGGGTCGTGCCGGTCTTGCGTACGGTCAGGGTTACCGTTCCAATGTTTTCATCAGCATCAGTGGAGGCTGCGGAGAAGGCGAAGGTCGGCGTATCTGCCGCATCGGTAATCGTGCCAGTAGCGGAACCGGCTGTAGTGCTGATATTGAAGGTATTGGTATCGTCCAGCGTCAGCGTGAAGTAGTGGTCGCCCTCGTAAGTCGTGTCTTGTGTAGTGGGTATGCTGATCGTGCCACTGGAATCGCCTTCGGCGATGGTGAGCGTGGCATTATCCGCAGCCGCCGTGTAATCAGCGCTGGTGGCAACCTGGTAGGTATCTGCATTGTTGCCGCGACCGTCAGAAGTCGAGTAGTCAATGGTCACGCCACCACTCGGTGCCGGGTCGGGCAGGGTCACGGTGAAGTCCACATCGCTACCCTCGGCAGCACTGGCAGCCGTGACACTAATCTGGGCATCATCATCCAGTATCAGTACAGAAGCCGTGCCACTGGTACTGATACCACCGGACAAGCCACTCGATGACGGGGCACGGGTACTCGTACCATAAGCAATCGCCACCGTGCGACTGATACGGTCGCTATTGGCAACAGCGGTCAGCGTCAGGGTCGCGGTTTTCGCTTCGGCACCAGATAGTTTAACCGCCGGGTGCTGGGCGCTGTGCGGTGAGGTTGTATCCAGCGTAACCCCGGTGCCACCATCGCCCTTGAGCGCAAGACTGTAATGGTCCGATACGGTCGCGCCGGTTACCGCAAGCGGCACCGTCACACTCTCACCCGCTACCAATGCCCTGCCGAGCGTGATAGTAATGTCTTCTGTACCGGCGTTCTCGGCAATACCGCCAGAATCGGCGCGTGCCAGCGTGACGGTAGTGGGATCATTATCGTTGACCGCTACACTCGCTTCATCGTTGCTCGAATCCACCGTGTAATTCGTACCCGCCTTGACCGTTACGGTAACGGATCCATCTGCCTCATCAGTCGTATCAGTCTGAGTGTTGACTGTATAGGTCTCACTTCTTCGTTCGGCGCGGAAGGTCAAGGTTTGTGCGCCGGTTGTACCGCTTGCGACGAAACCAGCCGTAGCATCTACCACATCCACATTCACGGTCAGATCAGCAACCGGCGCAATATTCGCATTGACTGTAAAGCTCGCCGCCGTGCCCTCGGTCACTGCCGAACCTGCGCTAATGCTCAATTCAGGTACATCGTCATCCGTAATCGTCAACGTCACACTGTCCGGGTTGGCTACCCCACCACCGCTCGCAGTAGCCGAAACAGTCACCGTCTTGTCCAGTGCATCTACCGTATTGTCTACCGCCGTAATCGTCACCGTGCCGGTGCTGGTGGTGGCTCCGGCTGCAATGGTCAGAGTCGTGCCACTGAGTGTGAAGTCACCCGCAACCGCAGGAGATACCGCCGCGCCAGCTACCGTCAGCGTCACCGCCTGGCTCGATGCACCGCTCAAGGTGGCAGTCACCGTACTCCGTCCACTGGTCGCCCCACCGTCCTCGTCAATGGAGGCAGGCGACAAGGCAAGTGTTGCGGTCGGCGTGGCATCATCATCCGTGATATTGAAGGTTGAAGTGCCAGAACCGGATGCGCCGCCATGCAGGTTCGCGCCAGAGTCTTCGTCGAGCGTACCGAGTCCCACCGTGACCGATTCAGTTGCGCCTTCGTCTATATCATCGCTGGTGGCAGTGAGGATGACCGTAGCGCTGCTCGCAGCACCGCTTACGCCGGAGAAGGCAATGGTCGGCGGACTGGTTGCGAGATTGCTACTGGCAAGGTTCGAGTAGCTAACGCCAGTCGGGGTCGAGTTCGGCGCTGCCAGTGTGTAATCGTCACCAAATGCAGCAGTACCCCCGAAGGTAAACGGTACATCCAGCGTCTCATCGCCGGTCAGGGCGCGACCGAGTGTGACGGTGATGGTTTTGGTGTCAGCATTCTCGTCAATGGCAGCGGTTGGGACACCCAGCGTTACCGTAGTCGCATCATTATCGGTGATGCTGATGCTGTGACTGGTTGTACCATCCAGTGCTGCATGAGCGCCGGCAGTCAGGTCTACGGTGAAGGCTTCGGTAGTTTCATCTGTATTGTCATCGGTGATCGTGACCGTAATGTCCTTGCTGTCATCACCGGCGGCAAAGGTCAGGTCTGTACTGGTAATAGCGGTGAAGTCGCTGCCACCCGTGGCCGTGCCATCTTTAGTTGCATAGCTCACGGTTGAGGCAACCAGGGTCGTGCCGGTCTTCTCTATGGTCAGGGTTGCAGTACCGTCATCCTCGTCAAGCATAGTCGAGGCTGCGGAGAAGGCAAAGGTCGGCGTGTCATCCGCATCGGTAATCGTGCCAGTAGCGGAACCGGCTGTAGTGCTGATATTGAAGGTATTGGTACTATTCAGGGTCAGCGTGAAGTAGTGGTCGCCTTCATAAGTGCTGTCCTGTGTGGTCGGTATACTGATCGTGCCACTGGAATCGCCTTCGGCAATCGTGAGCGTGGCATTATCTGCCGCCGCCGTGTAATCAGCGCTGGTGGCGACCTGGTAAGTATCTGTATTAGTGCCGCGCCCGTTAGCCGTTGAATAGTCAATCGTTACACCACCACTCGGCGCCGGGTCGGGCAGAGTCACCGTGAATACTACGGCGCTACCCTCGGCAGCGCTGGCATTGGCAACACTGATCCGGGCATCATCATCCAGTATCGCTATAGAGGCCGTGCCACTGGTACTGATACCACCGGACAAGCCACTCGATGACGGGGCGCGAGTACTCGCACCATAAGCAATCGCCACCGTGCGGCTGATGCGGTCCGTATTGGCAACTGCGGTCAGTGTCAGGGTCGCCGTCCGTGCTCCGGCACCCTCAAGTTTTACCGCCGGATCCTGGGCACTGTGCGGTGAGGTCGTATCCAGCGATACACCTGTACCGCCACCACTCTTGAGACCGAGCGTATAGTGGGTCGATACGGTCGCGCCGGTTACCGCAAGCGGCACCGTGACACTCTCACCCGCTACCAATGCTCTGCCGAGCGTAATGGTAATATCCTCTGTACCGGAGTTCTCGGCAATACCACCCGAACTAGCCCGCGCCAGCGTGACTGTGGTGGCATCATCATCGTTTACGCCTACACTATCTGAGTCATCGCTGGATGATACCGTGTAATTCGTACCCGCCTGTACGGTTACGGTAACGGATCCATCTGCCTCATCAGTCGTATCAGCCTGGGTATTGACTGTGTAGGTCTCATCGGTCCTTCCGGCACGGAAGGTCAAGGTTTGTGCGCCGGTTGTGCCGTTTACGGCGAAGCCTGCCGTAGTGTCTACCTCAACATTGACGGTCAGAGCAGCAACCGGCGCAATATCCGCATTGACTGTAAAGCTCGCCGCCGTGCCTTCGGTAACGGCTGTACCTGCGCTCATGCTGATCTCCGGTATATCGTCATCAGTAATCGTGATGTGGGTTCCATCTACGGTCAGACTGCTGGATGAACCAGTGACACTGATCGTTTCATCCAATTCGTCCAGGTTGTCATCCGTGGGAGTCAGATCAAAGGACTTGGAAACACTCGCATCGCCAGCAGGAATCTCCAGTTCCAAGGTAGATACTGGCGTATAGTCGGTGCCGGATACGGCGCTGTCAGTCGATTTACCTATGGTCACGGTCACCGTCTGGGCATCTGAATAGCGGGTACTGCCATTCACCGTAGCGGTTACAGTAATACTCGTCTCGTCTGCGTCTTCTGCAATTTCTTTCGGGTTTACCGACAGGGTAATGCCGGTGGGGGCTTCATCGTCATCGGTTACGGTGACTGCTACACGATCTACCGTGACACCGCCATAGTCTGATGAACCCGCTACTACCGCATGGGTAATATGTCCCGTGCGTTCATTACCCGCATTGTCGATGGGGTCATCCACCGCAGTGGCCGTGACCGTTTGTGCCTGGTTCCAGTTCGATGGCGTGAAGGTCAGGCTGGATGTGCTCAAGGTCACCAGGTCCGGCGCAGTGAGGTTGATTTGTACATTGTTGGTTGGCTTACTATCCAGTACTACGGTATAGCTGTCCTGGTTCTCGGTCGTACTCTCCGTTTCGGTATTGTCTGCCTCATCCATGCTCAATGGATCACCCGCTATGGTTACGCCTTTGGTGTCATCATCGTTGATGGTGCCCGTGCCATCGAGAGTGGTTGCGCTGCCAGTGAACATGGCATTGCTCGGTGAGGACAGACGCAGGATGATGGTTTCATTCGGTTCGTCTATTTCATCACCGTTGAC